>NZ_JACESV010000009.1 GCF_013911645.1 Allomuricauda sp. | reverse complement strand
GTATCGGTGTCCTCGGATGGATCTTTCGGGAAGTCGTCCTCATCGTCGGGGGTTCCGTCATTGTCATCATCGTCATCTTCATTGTCGCCTGTTCCGTCACCATCGGTATCGGTGTCCTCGGATGGATCTTTTGGGAAGTCGTCCTCATCGTCTGGGGTTCCGTCATTGTCATCGTCGTCATCTTCGTTGTCCCCTGTTCCGTCACCATCGGTATCGGTGTCCTCGGTGGGGTCTTCCGGGAAGTCGTCCTCATCGTCGGGGGTTCCGTCATTGTCATCATCGTCATCTTCATTGTCGCCCGTTCCGTCACCATCGGTATCGGTGTCCTCGGATGGATCTTTAGGAAAATCGTCCTCATCATCGGGCGTTCCGTCATTGTCATCGTCGTCATCTTCGTTGTCCCCTGTTCCGTCACCATCGGTATCGGTGTCCTCGGATGGATCTTTCGGGAAGGCATCATCATCGTCTGGGGTTCCGTCGTTGTCATCGTCGTCATCTTCGTTGTCCCCTGTTCCGTCACCATCGGTATCGGTATCCTCGGTGGGGTCTTTCGGGAAGTCGTCCTCATCGTCAGGGGTTCCGTCGTTGTCATCGTCATCGTCCTCGTTGTCGCCCGTTCCGTCACCATCGGTATCGGTGTCCTCGGAATCATCTTTTGGGAAGGCGTCCTCATCGTCAGGGGTTCCATCGTTGTCGTCGTCGTCGTCATCCTCATCGGGTATGCCGTCACCATCTGTATCCTGTGCGGCTGTGATGGTTGCGGAATAGGTGTCATTGCTCAACGCATCGGAACCATCCTTTACCTTGAATGAAAAAGAGGCATAGTTTTCACCGTATTCCCCACTTTCTGTTGCATAGATCAATTGGGACACATCATCGATCAAATCATTGATGGCAACCAGGTTTCCATTATAGGTCAAAGTGCCTTTTGCAGGAAGAGAGATAATCTGAATTCCGTTGAAACCATCACCAGAATCCACATCGTTAAAAGCAAAATCTCCTGTTGAGAAGGCATACCCTAGGTCTTGCACTACATCCACGGTGATATTTCCACCTTCAGGTGCATCGTTCACGTTGTCGATGATCAAGGTTACGGTCACGGTTTCCGAGAAGGACACGGCATCCTCAAAATTGTAGGTAAAGCTGTCTGTGCCGGATTCACTGCCATCATGTTCGTAAGAGAAGGTTCCATCTTGATTGAACGTGAACGACTCGGCATGTGAAGGTCCATCGATAAGGTGGTATAACAAGTCATCACCGTCAATTTCGATATCGTTAGTAGAGACATCCTCGTATAGGGTACCATTTTCATCAAGGTTGAAATTGTCGGTATTGGCAACGGGCAAATCGTCTTTTGGCAAAATGGACAGGGTAATTTGGGCCGTTACTTTTTGACCCTGGTCGTCCAGTTCGTAAGTGACAGTGTCCGTTCCACTTTCGTTCGCATTTGGAGTATAGACCACCTGGTTGCTACCGTTCACTACGGCATTCCCCTTTGTTCCTTGCACGGTAATGGTGACCGTAGGGGTTAATGCTGTGTCGTACACATCATTGAAGAGTACATCTATGGGATTGGATGTGGTATCCTCGTCCAAAATGGCAAGATCATCATCGGCATTCACCACCAAGGTAACATCGTAGGGTCCAAAACTGGCTGTTCCTATATTGCCCGCGTTGTCCTTTACCTCTGCATGGATGTACCAGCCCGATCCGCCAGAAGAGAATGAGGTCGTCTTGGACTGACTGTTGCTCCATGAGGTCCATGCGGCATTGTCTGATGCGGGCGGTGTGGCACTTTGTGCCTTGGCAAAACGTTGTACATCAAAACCACTGCCACCGTTTTCATCCTGAAATACCAATTGAATGTCGGTATCTGTATCCAAATTTCCATTGGATGGGTCAGCTGTTACCGTTGGCTGGGCATTGTCGTCAACAATGGTCAATGTGCGGTAGAAAGGAAGCGACCACACGCCTGAATTGGTCTGTGTCCTTAGACTGATGATATAATCCGCAGATACATTGTTATAGGTCGAAAAATCGGTCATGGGCGTGCCCGCATTGTAAATTTCCGTGTCGCTTGGATTGCCCTCTGAATCATAAACACGCTGGGTGACAATCCATTCCTGTGTGGACAGTGTTCTTCCATAGGGGTCTACGGAGTTGTCCTCAATGGCAATGGTCATGTTCCCGGTGTAGGTGTTGATCATGTCCGGAAGGATGTTGAACTGCGCAATGGGCAGGTCTTCAGCTCCGCCTGAAGCAGAGGTTTTTTCCACGTAGATACTGGATGGCTTGCTCCAGGTTCCTTGGTGGTCCTGTACTTTTAGCATGACCAGATATTGGCCTTCGGGAACGGCATTTTTGTCAAACATCCCTGTGTTCCAATCGTTGGTCGAGGTAGCGTCAACCGATTTCCATTTCCATTCGGATTGGGCAATACCGTTGTTTGCACCACCGTCCAGATCATAAGAGGTATCGTTTATGAATCCTGTGTCGCCACTATAGGTAAAACTGGCCACGGGCTTCCGGTGAAAGTAAAGGGTAGTGGGTGCTGTGGGCAGGTCTTCAAAAGTGAAGGAGTATTTTCCCGTTTTTTCATAAAACTCGGGCACATCTTCCAAATAAAGCCCATCCCATGAGACTTTTCCAGTGTTGTTGTCAAAATAGGTCTCATCATGGGTGATGTTCCACCTTCCGCTGGGATAGCTTGCATTGGCCGTATTGTTTTTCAGCTGGGCCGGATCTACATCGATCTCCACAGAGGTGCCCGCGATGAAGAATTCACCTGCCGTCACGGTACCAAACTGATATTGCTCATAGATGTACTGGGCCATATCGTCAATCCATGAGGACCAGGAGCCGCTGTCCCTGTTGATGAAGGTTCCCTGATTATTGTTCTGGGCTATAAAACGTTCAAATTGCGCCTCATTGGCATTGGTACCCCAACCTATGTAGTGGATATCTTCGTTGATGGTCCGCATCAAAATTTCGGAGAGGTCGGTATCCACATCAAAGTCAGCTACCTCAATGTCGTCAAGGTTGACGTTGAACCTAAGGGCACTGTTTCGCCACTGTGGCTCCCTCAACACATCCTTGAATGCACGGAGCTCCAATTTTTCGATCTCGATGTCTTTGAAATAGGCATTTTGCTGTTCATGAACATAGAACCCATAACTTCCCGAAGGAAATGAGGTATCGGTAATGTCAAACGATTGTATCCAATCGGTTCCGGCGTTTCCGCCCCCACCTCTTCGGGAGATCTTGATATTATCGCCGCTCATTTCAATTTTAAAGTCAATGCTCTGGCCATTGTAAAAAGCCCCGAACATATCGGCTCTATTGCCGTCCCAGCCATAAGGTGCGGTTCCGGCCCTTCCGCTATTGGTGTTCACGGCCAAAATGGTGGTGACACCGTTCTCCCGCTTCAAAATGGCCTCTGCGGGGAATCCATCACCGTTTGCATAGTTCATCAGGTTTCCACAGGCCGTATGGTTGTCAATGATGTAGGCATAGAAATTCTGGTTGTCCTTCTTTCGGAAAATAAAACCTACTTCGGCATGTGTGTAAGGTGCGCCGGAAAGTCCGAAGGTGGCCGAAATGGTTCCGTCAGATACATCCCCAGTGGGGTCGTACATGGCATAGCCATAACCATTGTACCGGTTCACAAAATCAGCCAATATTTGATTGGTGCCGGAGTCAAAGGAGAAATAATCCCCAGAATAGGAATTGTGCACCGGGGGTTCGGTTCCATTGAAGTTCATTTTGTTCCAACTGTTGAAAATATCGCTGGCATCAGCTTGATCGGAAGAGATGGAACTTCTTTGAAAAGCCTCTACCCTAAGTTTTCCCAAAGGGATACCTTTGAGGTGCATGGCCTGTTCAAGGTCTTGTTCAAAGGTGGAAAGGTCTTGGTTGGCCGCACCCACGGTCACCATAACATCCACATTGGGCCCCTGCTGCACGGTCATATCCACCGTTTGGGCCTTTGCTGTCCCATGCAATAGGAACAGCAGCAAAAATGTAAATACGTTTGTTGAGATCTGTTTCATGGTCGGTCTATCTATTGAAATATTGAATTGCTTATGGGTTGGTCCATTGTGGTATGATCAAATACCAACTCGGCTCCAAAAACGGAACTGCAATTGGTGGGCACCGCAATGTTGAAATATGATTTGTCGCTGATCTTTTTAAGAAGCGCCATCCCTTCCGGATTAGAACCGAGGTTGCAGTCGTAAATCAAAAGTTGGATATGGCTTCCTTGATAGAGTCCTTCGAGCATGGAAAATTCAAACTCTTGGTCGACAGCATTTATGTCATAGGTTTTGCCCCCTAGTTTCACTGCGTTGTAATTTGTGTTTGCAAACAAATGAACCACTTGTTTGGAACGATTTTGCTCCAAATATTCACGGATGGATTTCCAAGGGTTGCTTATTGCCTTAATCTCAATAACTGTGGTACCAGCAGGCAGGCTATCGAGTATCTCCTGTCTTTGTGAATACTTAGAATCTATAATCACCACATCATCTGACTGGGCTATAGCTCCGGTAGTTAAAAAAGCGAATAGGAAAAAAAAGATTGGTAAAATTTTCCTGTACATAAAATTTCTCATTGGTTAATAATTTTGGTTTTACGTTTAAATTTTAATTGGGTTTTTGATTCCAAATCCAGGAAAGAATGGACATAGCTAGGCCATGCCTCCTGAATAGTGGCAATTTTAGGGACGTCCCAAAATCCGTTATGATGCAAGGGACATCAGTAAAAACTGGAAAAATTGTTCTGTGTAGTGTTTAGTAGATTTATCTCATAAGTGGGAACTGTTTAAATCGTTTCTTTTTTCGGTGCAATGAATTGACTATTTTCTTACAGTCAAACATATATAAATTGTACAATTTTTCTTATTCTTCACCTAAGAAACGGGGGTTATATAATCTTATTTTAAGAAATCGTATGGGAAATTGATAAATATCAATTTAGTGTCTTTTTCTTACAAGAATGTAGTGGATTATGAGTCAGAAAAAGTAGTCTAAAGAAGGGAAAGGGATTATTCTATGTTGAAGAAAACCGGATTTAGGATAATATCCATACCTCTGAAATTCTTTTTTAATATAACACAAAAGGTTAATAATACATAATTCTTGGCCTACAACTTTTCTTTCATTAACATGGAAAGTGTCTCCGGTCTCATGGCCAAAGACTCCCCCGAAACGCTTTTTGTGCAACAGTAATTTTATACTATAAATGGTTCGGCCATTTTTGGCTACACTGACCCGGTTTTAAATTTTTTGTCAAACATTATGATTTATTGTGGTTGAAATTGTGAAATGAAAGGTAGAACCTACTTCCGGTTTGGACTCTATCCATATTTCTCCCCCCAAAAAACCTACCGCCCTTTTGGCAATCGATAAGCCAATACCGGTACCGTCATCCCCATTTCTATTATGTAACCTTTGGAAAATAACGAACACTTTGTCGAAGAACCTTTCATCAATCCCTATACCGTTGTCTTTTATGGCGAATTTCCATAACTCTCCTTTATTTACAGCTTCAATGGTAATTACAGGGGGCACATTCTCCCTTGTATATTTTAAGGCGTTGTCCAATAAACTATGAAATAGTTGGGCGACAGGAGCTTTGTAGGTTTCCAATTCAGGCAGTTTATCATAATTGACGACCGCCTTTTTTTCGTTGATCAAATCTCTTCTTAACAGTAAAAACTCTGAAACGATTTCATTCAGGTCCACGGATTCTTTCAGCTCTGTGGGCCTGTCTACTTCAGAATGGAGCTGCAGGTCAAGAATGATTTGCTTCATTCGATGGGCACCGTCTGTAGCATAATGAATGTATTGGAGTCCTTTATCGTCCAGTTTATCAGCATGTTTCAGTTTCAGTTTTTCCATAAAACTGCTGACCATTCTCAAGGGTTCCTGCAGGTCGTGAGAAGCAACATATGCGTACTGCGCAAGTTCTTCATTTTTGGTCTGCAAAGCGATTTTGCTTTTTTCAAGTTCACTTTTCAACCTGATCTGTTCTTGTATATGGTTTTCGATCCCACCAAATATTTTGGGGATTAGAGCTGATGAAAGATAACAGAGAAAGACAAGATTGGCACTAACCGCAACCCATTCATTAACAGAGCTCATATCAACATTGTGGCTAAAGTCTGTTAACTTGAAGTGTATGGCAAATCCAAACAAGACAGAGATGAACAGCACAATATGACTCCACCAAAATGCATATTTGTTATCGAAAATAATAATGGAGTAGATACATGCTGCCAAAAAGTAGACCAAAACAGAACCAGAAGAAGGAGAAGTGAAAATATTTAGAATGGTGGCAAAAACAAATACAGTGAATGAGAAAATCAGCTTTCTCGTCGTTATTTTAACCCTAGGTGCAAATGCGATGAAGCACATGACACCAATAGTCGTAAAATGCAAAAGTGTTATGAACTCTTTGTTTTCATACGTAATCAAAAGCAGTGACGGAAGCAACGCAATTAAACAAAGAGGCAATAAAAACATCATTGTGGTTGAAAATAGCGTATTTCTCCAATAGCTTACGGTCTCTCCAGTCTCTGCAGAGGCGGGGTTGCAATTGTGGTTGATTTTTCTCTTGTAGGCGTTCCAAAGTGTCATCATCATTTTTTCGGTATTCCAAAATACAGAACAACCTTAACCAACTGTAAATTTCCCCAAATTTCTCCATCCACTGGCCATACGTTGGGTTGTCTCATTTTTTCTGTTTTAAAAATTTTATTTCCCCCATTACATACCTGACTTGGATACACAAAAAATAAGGGGGATACATATTTTTGTGCATCTGGGATGAATATAGGTTGATAACATAAAATCCAACAAAATATTATGTAAGAAAATAAAACAAATAAGTGAAAACTATTGATTTAAAAAGTTCAATAGAAAAAAATGTTTTTTAAAAGTACTTGAATTAAACATCCTATGTTGTTCCCTTAACCAACTTATAAAAAAATGTTCCCAAATCAAACCATCTCAAATCCTGTGATGACATGGTTTCCGACCTCTGTCCCAACCCTTTGTGGATATGATATGGATAGTTTAAAGTTCCTGAAGGAATTCAGATGTAATTTCGCATGGCTAACCAATTTAATCCTTTTTGTTTATTGCGGTGTACAAGAATTAACTGATTTTGTTTGTTAAAGTAAACAAAATGGATTTTTTATTTGAGCAATTTCAGCAAAAGTTAAAACATACTTCCACCGATTTCGTTAGGTCGATTATGGATGAGATTCATTGGGAAGCGAGGCTGATTGGTATAAAAGGAGCAAGAGGTATTGGAAAGACCACACTTTTGCTACAATATATCAAGTTGAACCTAAGCAGCTCCCTTGGACAGGCACTATATGTGAGCTTGGATGACATTTGGTTCAATCACCATTCCCTTATCGAATTGGTCCGCGATTTTGAACGTCAGGGGGGAATATCTTTTTTTGGATGAGGTGCACAAATATTTCGGGTGGGCACAGGAACTAAAGAATATATATGATAGTTACCCAAACCTAAAAATCGTTTTTACGGGACCTTCACTTCTTGAAATATTGAATGCTCGTGCCGATTTAAGCCGAAGAGCCGTGGTTTATACCATGCAAGGTTTTTCTTTCCGGGAATATATCGGGGTGGAATCGGGAACTCTCCTTAAACCATTGTCCCTTGATCAAATCTTGGAAAACCATATTGAAGAGACTCAACAAATCAATGACAAGATAAAGCCATTTCAATATTTTGATAGCTACCTTAAACATGGATATTATCCCTTTTATAGGGAAGGGCTCGACCTTAACGAAATGCGCATTGGGGAAGTAGTGAACATGATTCTGGAAATTGAACTGCCATTATTGCGAAACGTGGATATGGCCTATGTGACCAAGGTGAAACAGCTTTTGGTGATCATAGCCGAATCCGTTCCATTTGTTCCGAATGTAAGCAAGTTGAGCGATAAGATCGGCATTAATAGGGCAACCTTATTGTCCTATCTAAATTATTTGGATGAAATCGGACTGACCCATAACCTTTATAAAGACGCCCATGGTATCAGCAAGCTCCAGAAACCTTCCAAGGTTTATCTGGACAATACTAACTTAATCTTTTTACTGGCATGGAATAATGCTAACATAGGGAATCTTAGGGAAACTTTTTTCTCCAATCAATTAAGCTATCGGCATTCGCTTGGGTATACCGATTTAGGCGACTTTTTGGTTGATGGTCAATTCACCTTTGAGATTGGGGGCAAAGGGAAAGGCCATAAACAGATAAAGACAGTGGCGAACTCTTATGTCGTGGCTGATAATATATTGTATGGCTCCCAAAACAAAATACCGCTTTGGCTTTTCGGGTTTTTATATTAGTTACTTGTCAAAATTGAATGTACTGGGTAGTGTAGACCACAAAGGCGGAAGATTTTAACCATCCATTATTTGGATTTAGTGGTTTGAAAATCAAGTTTTTGTGTTAGTCCCGAGGGTGCTCAATTTTATCCGGCCAGTATGGTATACTATGTCTGGCGTATCCACCTTAGTCTCGACAAACAGATTTTACAGGGCGTTTTGAAAAAAGTTTTGAGAGCGTCCAGAAAATGTCGTGTAGCCTTCCCTGAAAATGTAGCCTTTCCTTTTTTAGGGAAGGCTACATCACCATAGTTTCTGGGTAGTTAGGTCTTTTCTAACATTTAAACCCTTAAAACTGCGCTCATGTACTTTTACTAGGCTGGACGGCACCCTTTTTATTGCTTTGTATCCTGATTGTTCATCATAGCGATGAAACATAAAAATAGGTATCAATCTTAAATACAGAGAAATGAGAAAAAGGGTAATGATAAGCCTAACATTGGCATTGATGTTAGCCAGTTGTGCATCAACAAAAACCAATGAACCCATTGTAAAGGATTACCAAATTGGTGAAAAATGGACTTGGAAATGGGAACGCAAAGTGGAAGGGGAAGTTCGGGCAGAAGGAGAGGATATTCAAGAAGTTGTCAAATACAATGGAACTTTGGGGTTATGGAATGGGGCCGATACCCTCGAAATTCCAATTGCACCAAATAAAAACCAGAGCAGTACGCCCTTCCGAAATTGGCCTTTGCAGGTTGGTAAAAAGTGGAAATATGAGGCCGAATGGGAAAATAATGAAGGTACTAAAGGAAAGACCAGTCAAAATGTTGAAGTGGTTTCCTTTGAAGAAATGCATGTGGAAGCGGGAAAATTCATGGCCTACAAAATCGAATACAAGGGAATTGTAACAAACTCTCGAGGTTTTAAGGGAGAGATGACCGATATTTGGTGGTATTCCCCAGAATTGAAAACATACATAAAGCATATCAATGATGATGGTTATGGTCTATATACCAATGAATTGACCAGCTATTCAAAAGCGGAGTAGGAATCCTCATAATATACAATCGACAGCGATCAAATAAAGCAGTGGACACTTCAAACAGAAATACTGGACTCTCCCTTTATTGGAAATGCCAACTTATTGGCTGGGGCGTTGTTTCCTTGTTGTGGTTCTATATTGCATTGGACAGGGATCAATTTTCGGTTCCCCAAGCCTTGATCAACTACGTGCTTGACGTATCCATTTGTATTGGGCTTACACACGCATACAGGGCTATTGCGTTACGACTTAAATGGAATCAATTGGGCATTAACCCATTGGTAGTAAGAATCATACCATCCATTTTGGTTTTGTCCGTTTTGTTCATGCAGATTATGAATCTTAAAACATCAGCCTATATGTATTGGGTCAATGATAGCAATACCTTTACGGAGAATGTATTGGTTTGGAACCCGGTTTTGATCACTGGCTTGAGGCATATGGCTATTTGGGTATTGGCCTATCACGCCTATCATTTTTATACTAGGGAAGTCAACACCACCAAGGTCAATGCCCAGCTTTCCGTTATAGCAAAACAAAGCCAGTTGGATAATTTATCGGCACAGCTCAACCCCCATTTTTTGTTCAATTCCCTGAATTCCATAAAGGCATTGGTTCTCGAGAATCCCACAGGGGCACGAAGGGCTATCGATTTGTTGTCCGATTTGTTGCGTACATCACTTTATGAGAAGAAGCATCTGAGTATTACCGTAGCCGAAGAAATGAATTTGGTTAAAGATTACGTGGAATTGGAAAAGCTCAGGTTTGAGGAACGCCTAACCGTTACATTCAACATTGATCCTGCTTTGGAATATGTAAAGGTTCCGCCACTGAGTATCCAACTCTTGGTTGAAAATGCCATAAAGCATGGGGTGGACAAACAATTACAAGGAGGTACGGTGGATATTTCAGTTCAAAAACAGGAAGATTATGTCGTAGTTCAGGTGAAAAACCCAGGGGTTTTTTCCAAAGGAGAAGATTCGGGAGTAGGGCTTAAAAATCTAAGGGAACGGCTTTTGCTGCAATATGAGGGCAGGGCTGGGTTTAAGGTTGAAACACCTTCGGAAAGCAGGGTGGTTGCCACATTAATGATTCCAATCGAAAACTAATGAGCACGTATACAACTTTAATCATAGATGATGAGCGCTTGGCTCGGGAAGAAGTTAGACGGGCACTGGAAAACTATCCTGAATTTATCATTGTAGGAGAAGCGAACAATGTGGAGGTCGCCAAAGCATTGATAGAAAAAGAGCAGCCTGACATCATTTTTTTGGATATCCATATGCCCGGAAAATCAGGTTTTGATTTGTTGGAGGAGTTGGGGACTGTTCCAGAAGTAGTATTCACCACCGCCTATGATCAATATGCAGTGCAGGCCTTTGAGGTAAATGCCCTGGATTATTTGGTGAAACCGCTTCGGGAAGAACGTTTTTCCAAAACCATCGAAAAAGTAAAGCTGGAGTTCAAAAAGCAGGAAGAAGAGCAGAGGGAGCCCTTGGCAAGTCATCAAAAAATCTTTATCAAGGATGGCGAAAGGGTTTATTTTATTGCATTGTCAGAAGTAAGTTTAATTGAGTCCATGGACAACTATGCCAGACTTTACTTTGGCACTGAAAAGCCCATGATCAAACGCTCGTTGAACCAGATGGAGGAGAGACTGGACCCGAAAATATTTTTTCGGGCAAATAGAAGTCAGATAATCAACACGGAATACATCAAGGAAATACAGTCCTATTTTAATAACAAACTACGACTCGTATTGACCACTGGGGAAATTGTTGATCTATCAAGTAGGCAATCGGTAACCTTCAAAAAACGGAACAGTTTGTAGCGGTTTCACAAGCAATCAAATCAATATAACGAATAGCAAAAACATATTGATTTGGGACGGTTATGTCCTGAACTAAAAATCAATCAAAATGAAAAATTCAATCAAAACAACAATCATCCTTGCACTCGTGGTCTCCTGTTTTTTAGTCTCTTGCCGGGAACAATCCTCTATTCAAACCCCAAGAGCGATTACGGAAGATGGCAAAACATACCTGGTTCAGGACAGTATTTTGATTTCAACCGGTGATGGAGCAAAAATTCATGCCATAGTAGTTCGAAATGCTGAGGTTTCGGAACCAAGTCCAGCCGTATTGTTCCATACGATATATGCACGCAAAAGCGATTTGAAAAGAGCCAAAATGGCTGCAAACCATGGGTATGTGGGGGTAGTTTCATACACTCGTGGCAAGGGCCTGAGCCCTGATTCGATAGTACCCTATAAATATGAGACGACAGATACCTATGAGGTCATCGACTGGATTAGCAAACAGGAATGGAGCAACAAAAAAGTAGGGATGTATGGTGGAAGCTACGTTGGCTTTACCCAATGGGCGGCTGTAAAAAACAAGGTACATCCTGCCTTAAAAACCATTGTTCCTTCGGTCTCCGCAGCGCCCGGTATTGCGGAACCTATGGAGAATGGCGTCCATTGGAACTTTCATTATCCCTGGCATCATTATGTGTCGAACAATAAGTATTTGGACACCACTTTGTACAACAATGGGCAGCGTTGGCACAACTTGAACATGAAATGGTATGAAACTGGGGCGGCGTATAGTGCCATGGATAGTCTGGATGGATTGCCTAATCCTCAATTTCGGGAACGTTTGCTGCACCCAACTTATGATAGCTATTGGCAACATATGATGCCTTACAACGAAGAGTTCGCCCATATTGATATTCCTGTTTTGGCCACGACGGGATACTATGATGGTGGGCAGGTGGGAACCCAGTATTATTTGAAAGAACATACCAAATACAATAGAAATGCGGAGCATTATCTAGTCATAGGACCTTACACCCATTTTGGGGCCCAAGAAAAACCCAGTAGTCACATTTTTGGGTATGACGTTGACCCTGTAGCTCAAATCGACATCCTTGAGTTAATATTTGAGTGGTTTGATTATATCTTAAAGGGAAAGCCGAAGCCAGTATTGTTAAAGGACAAAATTAATTTCCAGGTTATGGGAGCTAACAAATGGGGCCATGCATCCTCTTTACGGACCATGGCAAATGACACATTGACGTATTATTTGGGCAATGAGCGCTCGGGGGTGACTTTTGCATCCCTGTTCGGAACAGGAAACAATGGAAAGGATGAACATTACACACTCTCCGACAAATCTTTGGATGCCAATGCGTATTTGAAGCAAGTCATAGATTTTGCGGACCGGAGCAACTTGACTTGGAATTCAAGTGGTTGGAGAACCATTAAAAGCGATAGCCTTATGGTTGGGAACGGTTTTTCCTTGGTCACAGAACCTTTTGGATCCGATGTTGAATTGAACGGTTCGTTTGGAGGTGAAATCTCGGTATCGGTCAATAAAAAAGATTTTGATTATACCGTCGTCTTGTTTGAGCAGACCCCTGACGGGAAGTTTTTTGCCCTGACCTTACCCTATAAGGCCAGGGCAAGTTTTGCAAATAGCCTGGAGAAAAGACAATTGTTGACCCCTGGTGAAAAAACAAAACTTCCTTTTGGCATTGTGCGAATGACCAGTAAAAAGATAAGCAGGGGCAGTCGGTTGGTGGTGGTTATCAACGGAAACAAAGAGCCTTTTACGGAAATAAATTATGGAACGGGCAAGGATGTCAGCAAAGAAACTATCCAAGATGCGCAGGAGCCTTTGGTTATAAAGTGGTATGGGGATGGATATATTGAGATACCAGTTATTGTTAATTAAACTAAGTCTAGCATTTCCAGAGAAACCCTAATACACCGTACTTAACTTTATCTCACAACTAATACTTTCCCTTAAGTATGCTCATATCATCATACAATTTCTTGTCAATGACCTTGGCATAAATTTGGGTCGTCTTTAAAGATTGATGCCCGAGCATCTTGCTTACCGATTCAATGGATATGCCATTGGATAGGGTCACGGTGGTAGCAAATGTGTGACGTGCCAAATGAAAGGTAAGCTTCTTTTTGATATCGCAGGCAGAAGCAATTTCCTTTAGGTAGGCATTGGTCTTTTGGTTACTGATCACTGGTAGTAGTGTTGTTGTAAGAAAGCTTTGCGAATGGTCTTTGTACTTGAGCAATATTTTTTCAGCGATGGGCAGCAACGGCACGCTGCTCAATGAATCTGTTTTGGCCCTTTTGATTTTGATCTATCGCTTACCTTCCATGCCATGGACTATATGGTCGTTTGAAAGCTTTTTGACATCAACATAGGCAATCCCGTAAAACAACAAAAAACAAAAATATCCCTTACCTGCTCCAAGCTTTTTGACTCGAGCTGCAATTCGATCAGGGACCTAAGTTCTGCTTCGGTCAAGACATCTCTTTCCACCTTTTTCCATTCGGCCTTCCAAGAATAGAAAGGATCTTTTTTCACCCAATTATTGGCAAAGGCCATCCTCATGATTTTTTTGAAGTTGACCACGTATTTGGTAACCGTATTCTGATTGCCGGTTTTCTGGGTCTTTAAATAATGGTGAAATCCATTGACGAAGTTTAAATCTACCTCCATAACATATAGGTCGGACACTTTATATTCCTTTTGGATAAAGCTTGCAAGATGATTCATTGTGCGTACGTGTCGGCGATAGGCTCCATAGGAATAATCAGATCCGATCAACTCTTTGATTTGGGCATTGTTCATCATAAATGGCAAGGAGGGTTTTGTGGGCAGTTCCTTTGCCGAGAAGCTTGTTTTTGATGGTCTCGGCATTGAAAGGCTTTTTTTTGACCACCAACTTTGAATGGAATTCATAAGCTTTGGATTCCAACTGGTCCATGTAGTGGTTCAACTCCTTGGCATCCTTGCTGGAGCCCTTTATCCTCCCTTTGGCCGAACACCATTTTTCAGGATTTGTTTTTCGTTGGATACTGATTTCTGCCCTTTTACCGTTTACGGTAATCCTAAAATAGATACCAGCTTTTCCATTTTTGTCCAATCTGGAACTTCTTAAATAGAAGATTGAAGCGAAAGTGTTTGTTTCCATTTGTCATCGATTTACTGATTCAATTTTGTTCCGGAACATTTGAATAAAAATGTTCGGAGCGTTTTTAACATTGATCAGGTGCCATTTTTGCGGATTCAAAAAGTGCGCACCGAATTGCGCACCGCGATAAATGGTAAAATTTGATATCAAATGAAATCAATAAAAACAAAAAAGTCTGTAAATCAACGATTTACAGACTTTTTGAATATTTTTGAAAGCTCAAAAGTGACCTGACTGGGGCTCGAACCCAGGACCCTCTCCTTAAAAGGGAGATGCTCTACCAACTGAGCTATCAGGTCTTCAAGTTGTGCCTAGCTGTTTGGCTAAGCGGGTGCAAATATAACATCAATAATCTATTTTCCAAGGTGAATTAATGATAAATTTGTGTTTTTTTGAAATCGGATAAAATTCTTCAATATGAAAATTGTTTTAGTGGGATATATGGCAAGTGGAAAGTCGACCGTTGGACGATTGTTGGCCAGACAATTAGGGGTCGAGTTTGTCGATTTGGACGATTATATCGAGCAACATCAAAAAAAATCCATTAAAAATATATTTTCTGAAAAAGGGGAGATATTTTTTAGGAAGTTGGAGCATCAAATGCTAGCCGAGGTTTTGGAAAAAGAAAAATCCATTATCCTATCAACGGGAGGGGGAACTCCATGCTACGGAACCAATATGGCAACGATATTGAATCAATCTGACCATTCCATATATTTAAACCTGAGTATTCCGAACTTGGTGGAAAGGATTTCAAAGGAAAAAGATGATCGGCCTTTGGTGAAAAATATTGTCGACGAGGAACTACCTGAATTTATAGGAAAACATCTTTTTGAACGCAGGCCCTATTATCTACAAGCAAAACATATTTTGGATTGTAATGATCTGGATGCTGAAGCTGTTGTTGCTAGGATTAAAGAACTACTCTAAATAAACCGCATTGTTCTTGGGTTCAAAATCCACTTTAATATGCTCGCTCAGGGATGTGGATAACGATATGCCCTTAAAATCAGCCTTGATCGGGTACTTTTTATGGTTCCTGTTTACAAGTACAGCAGTTTTTAGTTGTTTTATCGGTGTTTTAAGAAAGTGGTGGGTGCCATAGATCAAGGTCGTGCCCGAGTTCAATACATCATCCACCAAAACAATGGATTTGTTTTTGTATTCTTCCTCCGAAAGTGAGGTGCTGACCCCACTTTTCAATGGGTTCTTTTTGTCCATGTCCACTTTGCACAAAATAATATTGGCATCCGTAATCTTTTTTAGGACAGCTATTATTTTTTTGGCAAAACTTTCTCCTCCACCATTGATTCCGGCAACTACGATTTCTTCTTCGTCCACATTGGTCTCATAAATTTGGTAAGCGATTCGCTTTGTGATGTGTTGTATTTGATCGTGGGTAAGGATGCGGTTTATCATAGTGCTCGATAGTTGATTCAAAGATATAAAACAGTTTATTCCGATTCGTCCAAAAAATCGTCCAAATCCCTACGATCTTTCTTCGTGGGGCGCCCCAAACCTTTTTTTCGGTAATGCTTTTTGGCATATTGGAGCAGTTCGTTGTGCTCAAAGGCCTCTTTTGGGGTGGTATCCTTTCGGTAAATATCGACCAATTTTGCCCCAACACGGCTTTCTGGAACATCTAAAACGGTAAGCTGGTAATCAATCTGGTTTTTGCGTACAACAATCTTGTCCATGGGGTAAACATCGCGTGAGGGTTTAACGGTGCTACCGTTCACCTTAACGTGTCCTTTTTTTACAGCATTGGATGCAATGCTTCTGGTTTTAAAGTATCTCGTGCACCAAAGGTACTTGTCTATTCGCATGGTCTTCGCAAATCTTTGTTAATGGACAAAGCAAAAATAATGGAAAATTGTATCTTGCGCGCCTAAATAACAGACTTGATGAGGTACGGAATTTTAGTTTTGATATGTTTTGCGGTCACACTACTATCTTGTAAAAAGGATGATGATGGAGGTGTTGTAGAGGTGCCCCCAAGCTTATTGAGCGATGTAGCGCCTGAAGATGATGAAACCATTAGGGAGTTTTTGAACACCCACTTTTACAATTATGAAGAATTTAAAAATCCTCCGGAAGGATTTGATTATAAAATCGTGATTGATACCATAGCAGGTGAAAATGTGAACAAAGAGCCAATGATGGAAAGTGCGGTTTCGGTAACGTTAAATGTTTCTTCCAGCCATTTGGGATTAAGTGCTGGAGAAGAAAATATTCCCCACACCTATTATTATATTGAAGTTTTGGAAGGTGGGGGAGGAAGTCCGACCTATGCAGATTCGACTTTGGTCAGATATCAAGGTTCTGCTTTGAATGGAACCTTATTTGATGAAAATCAGGATTTTACTTGGCAGGTATTGCCATCTCAATTTAGAGGATATGGGGATGGTATTTCCAACATGAAGGCGGGAACACCTGGTCAGGTTGTTGAAAATGGAGATGGCACCTACCAAATTTTGGATAGAGGTATTGGAATTATTGTAATGCCGTCAGGTTTGGCTGCATTTAATAGATCGGTTGGTGCTGCTGGCACTTATGCACCTGTACTCTTCAAAGTCGAGCTTGGATTGTTTGTGGAAGACACGGATAGTGACAATGACGGTATTCCATCCATACAAGAGGATTTGAACAATAACAGATACCTGTTGGATGACAATACGGATGCTGATGAAGAACCGTTTAATGTTCCTCCCAGACCTAATTATTTAGATGCAGATGATGATGGAGACGGTGTTTTAACACGAGATGAAATTATAATTGAAAATGGCGAGATTACTTTTCCAGACTCCGATGGAGATGGAACCCCAGATTACTTGGATCCAGATTCCAACTAACTTGAGTTCGATTATTATTTCTGACCTTGAAAAATGCCGTCACTTCGAGTGCGAAGCGTATCGAGAAGTGGTATTTTTGGGTTTAAATCATTGTTTTCGACTTTAGTTTATCCTGAGCATAGACGAAGGGCTCAACCACTGAAAATTACTCAAACTGACGATTTTGAATCACAACTTTCAAATAATCGAACTCAGGTAACTAGCAAAGTGAATAAGTGAATAGCATATAAAAAGCCCCGCTGGCATCCAGCGGGGCTTTTTCATGTGTTTAATGATATGTTACAATTTAAGCGATAGCGCAAAAATAACTTGGGAAGGTCTCGAATCTATCCTTCCCTCAACATTGGCCACTTCGGTGTCAATAAATTGAGCCTCGTTTTCAGAGAAACCCCTTTCATATCTAACGTCTAAACCAATGTTTCCAAGGTTTACCCCAACACCTGCATTTAAGCCTACGGTAAAGTCGTTTTTTACATCTTCAATTTCAATATCGTCAAAATCATTGTTCAATGTATATTGAAAAGCAGGCCCTGCAAAAATGTGCAAAGGACCGATCAATTTGTACCCTAAAAGAACAGGCATATCCAATTTGGAAACATCATAATCCTGTGAGTCTCCATTGATGTCATAAGAACTCTTGGTTTTGGAATACACCAATTCTGGTCTTAGATAGATTTTAGGGAAATCCAATTTGCCCCAAAAACCAAAATGATAGCCAGCTTTGCCCTCAGGGTCATCAACGGCATCTGTTACGGTATTGACCAAATCTCCGTTCTTGTTGTAGGATAAACCGGCCTTAATACCGAATCCTGAACCGCTTTGTGCCATCGCTGCAGCACCGATTAAGGCAAATACAGCTACTAAAAGTGTTTTTTTCATAAGTGTCTATTTTATAAAGTTGAAATATCTCCAAAGGAGATAGCTGAAACTATTTACGTCTCAACACTTTTAAAACGGCGGCTTCTATGGCTTTATTGTTCAATCCGTACTTCTCCATAAGTTGATCGGGCGTTCCACTCTCTCCAAAAGTATCTTGTGTTGCCACAAACTCTTGAGGGGTAGGATGGTGGGTGGCCAGCACACGGGCAACACTTTCACCAAGTCCGCCCAAATAATTGTGCTCTTCCGCCGTTACCACGCAACCCGTTTTCTTCACAGAATCCAAAATGGCCTTATCGTCCAAGGGTTTAATGGTGTGTATATTGATTACTTCTGCGGAAATTCCTTGGTTTTCCAAGCTTTCAGCGGCAAGTAGTGCCTGCCAAACCAAATGTCCTGTTGCAATGATGGTCACATCGGTACCTTCGTTGAGCATGAGCGCCTTACCGATTTCAAATTTTTGGTCCACAGGGGTAAAATTGGCTACTTTGGGGCGTCCAAAGCGCAAATAAACTGGGCCATGGTGTTCCGCTATGGCAATGGTGGCTGCCTTGGTCTGGTTAAAATCACAGGGGTTGATGACCGTCATACCGGGCAACATTTTCATCAAACCGATGTCTTCCAGAATTTGGTGCGTGGCACCGTCCTCGCCCAAGGTCAAACCAGAGTGCGAAGCACATATTTTTACGTTTTTATCGGAGTATGCGATGGATTGGCGGATTTGATCGTACACACGACCAGTCGCAAAATTTGCAAAGGTAGAAGCGAAAGGAATTTTACCTCCTATGGTCAAACCGGCTGCAATACCCATCATGTTGGCCTCTGCAATACCTACTTGGAAGAAACGTTCTGGGTTTTCTTCAATAAAAGTGTCAATTTTTAAAGACCCCACAAGGTCGGCACATAAGGCTACTACATTGGGATTGGTCCTTCCCAGTTCTGTCATTCCCGCGCCATATCCGCTTCGGGTGTCTTGTTTTCCTTGATCTGTATATTTAGTCATTCTCTCTTTTTCTTATGATTAGTAATCGCCTAAAGTTTCTGGATTTTGTGCCAATGCGGTCGCCAATTGCTCATCGCTGGGCGCTTTGCCGTGCCATGCATGGGTGTGCATCATAAAGTCAACGCCATTGCCCATTTCCGTGGTCATAACAATACATACCGGCTTCCCTTTTCCAGTTCTGCTCTTGGCTTCTTTTAAGCCTGCAATAACCTGCTCTAGGTCGTTTCCGTTTTCAATTTCCAGAACATCCCATCCAAATACCCTGAATTTTTCGGCAACATCACCAATTGGAAGTACATCTTCGGTAGCGCCGTCGATTTGTTGGCCATTACGGTCCACGGTGGAAATTAAATTGTCCACTTTATTGCCAGCTGCGTACATGATCGCCTCCCAATTTTGGCCTTCTTGCAACTCCCCATCGCCGTGGAGACTGAATACCAAATGATCGTCACCGTTCAATTTTTTGGCCAAAGCAGCGCCAATGGCAACCGACATTCCCTGTCCCAAAGACCCAGATGCCACGCGTACCCCCGGCAATCCCTCATGGGTCGTCGGATGTCCTTGTAATCTGGAATCTATCAGTCTAAAAGTGTTCAATTCCTCTAAGGGAAAATAACCTCTTCGGGCTAAAACACTGTAAAAAACGGGCGAGATGTGTCCGTTGGAAAGGAAAAAGAGGTCCTCTCCGATCCCGTCCATATCAAACCCTTTCTTTAAATCCATTACTTCGTTGTAGAGTGCTACAAAAAACTCGGTACAACCCAAAGAACCTCCTGGGTGACCCGAATTTACCTTATGGACCATTCGTAAAATGTCCCTTCTTACCTGTACTACCAGGTCCTGTAATTCTTGCGTGTTCGGCATCGTGTCAATAATTTAGATATCAAATGTAATCGCATTATTCGTAGAAAACAAGTGTTGATTATACATTTGTTAAATGACTTGTGCTCAGAAACTTTATTTTTTTGTTAAGGAACAACGAAACAGAGTTAGTTATATTTGCGGTTCTAAAACGAACAATTGGATTTTACCTTACTACAAAAGGACGGCAAAAGCAAGGCCAGGGCAGGGGAGCTGACTACCGACCATGGAAATATACAAACCCCTATTTTTATGCCCGTAGGCACAGTTGCCTCGGTAAAAGGGGTGCATCAACGGGAATTAAAAGATGAAATAAATCCTGATATTATTTTAGGGAACACCTATCATCTTTTCTTAAGACCGGGTACTGGAATACTGGAAGAAGCCGGTGGACTTCATAAATTTATGAATTGGGACCGTCCTATTTTGACGGATAGCGGGGGTTATCAAGTGTATTCGCTTTCAGATAATAGAAAAATTAAAGAAGAGGGCGTTAAGTTTAAGTCCCATATTGATGGATCTCGTCATTTTTTCACTCCGGAGAACGTAATGGAAATACAACGCACCATAGGTGCGGACATTATTATGGCTTTTGATGAGTGCACGCCCTATCCCTGCGATTACCAATATGCCAAACGCTCCATGCACATGACGCATAGGTGGTTGGACAGGTGCATCGACCATTTGGAAAAGCTTCCGTTTAAATATGGTTATTCCCAAAGTTTTTTTCCTATTGTTCAAGGGTCTACCTATAAAGATTTAAGAAAACAATCGGCGGAATATATTGCCTCCGTAGAGGCAGAAGGTAATGCCATTGGCGGACTTTCGGTAGGTGAACCTGCCGAGGAAATGTACGAAATGGCCGAATTGGTCTGCGATATTCTTCCGGAAGATAAGCCGAGATATCTTATGGGGGTAGGTACACCCATCAATATTTTGGAAAATATTGCGTTGGGAGTAGATATGTTCGATTGTGTGATGCCCACTCGCAATGCCCGAAATGGCATGTTGTTTACGGCCCACGGAACCATCAACATCAAAAATAAAAAATGGGAGAACGATTTTTCGCCTATTGATGAAATGGGTATCACTTTTGTGGATACCGAATATTCCAAGGCCTATTTAAGGCATTTGTTCGCAGCCAATGAATATTTGGGCAAGCAAATTGCCACCATTCACAACCTTGGTTTTTATTTATGGTTGGTACGTACGGCAAGAGAACGTATTTTAGCCGGAGATTTTTTGGAATGGAAGACCAAAATGGTCAACCAAATGGATAAAAGACTGTAATGTTTACCATACTCGATAGATACATACTTAAACGCTACCTGATTACTTTTATGGGGATGCTTTTGCTGTTTGTGCCTATTGGGATTATGGCCAACCTAGCGGAAAAAATCGGTAAGATCATAGACAATGAAGCTCCATTGGCAGAAGTGATTGTTTTCTACGGCAACTTTACCTTGGTAATCGGGAATTTATTGCTGCCCATTTTTCTTTTTTTATCGATTATATTTTTTACGTCCAAACTGGCCAGTAACACGGAAATTGTAGCGATTTTGAGTTCAGGTGTCTCTTTTTGGCGGTTTTTGCGCCCCTATTTTGTGGGGGCTACCTTGGTGGCCATCCTTATTTTTATGATGGGGATGTTCATAGTGCCCCATGCCAGTATTGGTTTTAACGAGTTTGAGTACAAATACTTTAAAAAAGGAAAACAGACCAGGGTAACGGAAAATATCTTCAACCAATTGAACGAGCAGGATTATATCTATGTGAGCAGTTTTGATCCCAACCGTAAAATAGGTTATAATTTTACCTACGAGCATTTTGATTCCATCGGAAAGTTGGACTACAAAATTTCCGCAAGTAATATAAGATGGGTGGAAGACGACAGTATTTACCGTTTGACCAATTATGAAAAACGTACGGTGAGGAACGAAACCGAGTACATCAACGCAAAACGTAGGTTGGATACGGTTTTCTCCTTTCAAATAGATGATCTTACCCCGGTTTCCTATGTGGCCGAGACCAAAAACCTTTTTGAGCTTAACGACTTTATCGAAGATCAACGCAGAAAAGGCGCGTCCAACATCAATGCATACGTATTGGTAAAATATAAACGATGGGCGCTTCCCATTGCGGCATTCATTCTTACAGTAATAGCTGTTGCCGTTTCCTCGGTAAAACGCCGTGGTGGCATGGGGCTAAATTTGGCCTTTGGTATCGGTGTGGCCTTTGTGTACATCTTCTTTGACAAGGTTTTTGGAACATTGGCAGAGCAATCCGGTTTTTCACCCTTGCTGGCAGTGGTGATTCCCAACCTTATTTTTGGTGTTTTTGCCGTTTATATGCTAATGAAAGCCAAGAGATAATTCAGTAATGTTAGCGTATGTTATTGAAGTTAAAAGACTTGTATGTTTCATGGGAGTATGCCATAATGTTATATATTTGTCCCCATTGTTTTTCGTGAAAATAAAAGACTTCCCATGGAATATCTAGAATTTGAACTCCCCATCAAAGAACTTGAAGAACAGCTTCAAAAATGTATGGTGATTGGGGAAGAAAGTGATGTAGACGTTACAGAAACGTGTGCCCAAATCGAAAAAAAACTCGCGCAGACCCGAAAGGATATCTATAAAAACCTTACCGCTTGGCAAAAAGTACAGTTGTCAAGACACCCCAGTCGGCCTTACACTATGGATTACATCAACGCCATTTGTGGAGACACCTTTTTGGAGCTCCATGGCGACAGAAATGTAAAGGATGACAAGGCCATGGTGGGCGGATTGGGAAAAATTGGTGACCAAAGCTATATGTTCATTGGCCAACAAAAAGGATATAATACCAAGACCCGACAGTACCGTAATTTTGGTATGGCCAATCCAGAAGGGTACCGAAAAGCGCTAAGATTGATGAAGTCTGCCGAAAAATTCAAGATTCCCGTGGTATGCTTTGTGGATACCCCGGGTGCTTATCCAGGTATTGAAGCAGAGGAAAGAGGTCAAGGAGAGGCCATTGCCCGTAATATTTTGGAAATGACCCGCCTTAAAGTCCCAATCATCGTAATTATTATTGGAGAAGGAGCCTCGGGGGGTGCTTTGGGCATTGGAGTGGGAGATAAGGTATTGATGTTGGAAAACACATGGTACTCCGTAATATCCCCGGAATCTTGCTCATCCATCCTATGGAGGAGTTGGGAATATAAGGAACAGGCCGCCGAAGCCTTAAAATTGACCGCAACCGATATGAAAAAGCAAGGTTTGGTCGATGAAATCGTAAAAGAACCTCTTGGAGGAGCACATACCGACAGAAAAAAAACATTTGAAACGGTCGCAGACAAAATTTCTTCCCATTTTGAAGAACTCAAAAAGTTATCACCAAAAGAATTGGTGAAAACCCGCATGGAAAAATATGCGGATATGGGTGTTTTCAGCGAATAATTCTTGTTTTTCAGGGGCTCCCCTTTTTCATTAGGATATATCCCCGAATTTTTTTATGTTATTAACAGGTATTAGAAGTTATCAACATTTAAATTGTTAAGTACCTGTGGAAATCGTATTCGTCTAAATTAAAGTTAACTAAAGGTTAATTAGCTACTTTCGCATTCATGGAAAAACCTAGCCCCATTGTAGGACATCGTGTGGAGAAATCTGCCCTTATCAATCTTGAGAGAGGTAAAATACCTCCACAAGCAGTTGATTTAGAGGAGGTTGTGCTTGGAGCCATGATGATCGACAAGAAAGGCGTGGATGAAGTGATCGATATTCTTCATCCCGATGTATTCTACAAGGACTCCCACAAATATATCTACGAGGCCGTCTTTAAATTGTTCGAATCTTCCGAACCAGTGGATTTATTAACTGTTTCGGCGCAACTAAAGAAGGATGGGAAGCTAGAAGCCGTTGGAGGTGATTTTTATTTGATAAAACTGACCCAAAAAGTAGCCTCATCCGCACATATTGAGTTCCACGCCAGGATTATCCTTCAAAAATATATACAAAGAAGCCTGATCAAAATATCAAACGATATTATTGAGGAGGCTTACAGCGATGCAACCGACGTTTTTGACCTTTTGGACAATGCGGAGGCAAAATTGTACGAGGTTACCCAAGGAAATTTAAAGCGATCCGCCGAAACTGCCCAGAATTTGGTGATACAGGCCAAAAAGAGAATCGAGGAAATTTCTAACAAAGAGGGACTTAGTGGAATTCCGTCCGGTTTTGATAAACTGGACAGGCTTACCTCGGGTTGGCAACCCAGTGATTTGATCATTGTTGCTGCAAGGCCTGGTATGGGTAAAACAGCTTTAACGCTGTCCATGGCTCGTAATATTGCGGTGAACTCGGAAATTCCGGTGGCATTCTTCTCTTTGGAGATGTCATCCGTACAGTTGATTACCCGTTTGATTTCTTCTGAAACAGGACTGTCTTCCGAAAAACTAAGGACCGGTAAATTGGAAAAACACGAGTGGGAGCAATTGAACGTGAAGGTAAAGACTTTGGAAAAAGCACCTTTATTTATTGATGATACCCCTTCGTTGTCCATTTTTGACCTTCGTGCCAAGGCAAGGCGATTGGCTTCGCAACATAATATTAGGCTCATCATCATCGATTACTTGCAGTTGATGACCGCTGGAGGAAGTCAAAAAGGAGGAAACCGTGAACAGGAAATCTCTACCATTTCACGTAACCTAAAGGCATTGGCCAAAGAACTTGATGTTCCAGTGATTGCACTTTCGCAGTTATCCAGGGCCGTGGAAACACGTGGTGGAAGCAAACGCCCCATACTTTCGGATTTGAGGGAATCGGGAGCGATTGAACAGGATGCGGATATCGTTTCCTTTATTTATAGGCCCGAATATTATAAAATTGACGAGTGGGACGATGAAGAGCGTACTCCCACACAAGGTCAAGCAGAGTTTATTGTAGCCAAGCACCGTAACGGAGGTTTGGAAAATATTAGGTTAAAATTTGTGGGCGCTCTGGGTAAATTTGATAACTTGGATGACTTTGATTCCCCATTCGAATTCCAATCGAAGATGAATGCGGACGAAGAAAACCCCTTTGCAACACCAAACCTTCCAAGTACGGACGATGCTTTTGGTAGCGCAATGAACAGTGACGATGACCCGGATAATGATGTACCTTTCTAAAATAATACAGTGGATGTCATTTCGAGCGAATGCGAGAAATCTCATTATTGTATGCTTCTTTCTTTTTTTCTTAAAAACTTCTGCCTCCGTAATCCTAATCCCAATGGATGCCGAAGGACAAAAAAATCATTTAAAAGCATACGGAATCACCTATTGGGTACTTGCCAAACAGCAAAAAGTACAATGGTTGCTCAATTATCGTGGCGGCTCTTTTATGTTACCCGATGGAGACGCCATACGCAAGGAATGCCAAATCCGTGGCGTTTCTTTTGAAGTACTTTCCGATGGGCAGGCAGCACAAATTTTGGATGACATTAGCAGCCCATCCCAAAACCAAGATGCCGTTATTCTGGAAAAAGCACCGAAAATTGCCGTGTATTCCCCAAAGGGGAACCAACCATGGGACGATGCCGTTACCATGGTGCTCACCTATGCCGAAATACCTTACACCACTATTTATGATACTGAAGTATTAGGAGATAAATTGGCACTATATGATTGGTTGCACCTGCACCACGAAGATTTTACAGGTCAGTATGGACGCTTTTACGGGCATTACCGAGCTGCTCCATGGTATATTGAAGACAAGGCCAAAGCTGAAGAGCTGGCGCAAAGCTTGGGGTATTCCAAGGTGTCGGATGAGAAATTGGCCGTGGCCTTAAAAATTCGAAATTATGTGATTGGTGGAGGCTTTATGTTCGCCATGTGTTCGGCCACCGATAGTTTTGATATTGCTCTGGCAGCAGAGGAAGTGGATATCTGCGAGCCGATGTTCGATGGTGACCCTTCGGATGCGAATTATCAATCTAAACTTGATTTTAGCAATACGTTTGCGTTTACCAATTTTACGTTGGAACGAAATCCTATCCGATATGAGTTCTCTTCGATAGACATGACCAACAAACGGGCCAATGTTCCAAGGGAATCCGATTACTTTTCATTAATGGAATTTTCGGCAAAATGGGATCCTGTGCCCACGATGTTGACCCAAAACCATACCAGTTTGGTCAAAGGTTTTATGGGGCAGACCACCGCTTATACCCGAAATCAGGTGAAACCTACGGTTATGGTATTGGGTGAGAACAAAATCAATGGAGAAGCCCGATATATTCATGGAATAAAAGGAAAAGGATTTTTTACTTTTTATGGAGGCCATGATCCTGAAGATTACCAGCATAGGGTAGGGGATCCAAAAACAGAATTGGAGTTACATCCAACATCGCCGGGATATCGATTGATTCTGAACAATGTTCTCTTTCCCGCTGCCAGAAAGAAAAAGCAAAAGACTTAATCTTTTTTCACCTGAATCAACGCTTTGGATTCGACCAAGTCACCATGTTCCCATTCCCAACCCATTAAGCAGTTGGTACCGTTTAAATAAGATAAAGCAGCCAATCCGTATGGAAAATTGTCTCCGTTTTCAAGGTACGTATTCCAGCTTTTTAGATAATGACAGGTCAAGTATATGTCCCTAGTGTCCCGAAAGCCTCGCTTTTGTTCCATAAAGCAGCTAAGGTGTGTTTTTAAACCGGTGTCTTCCACCCAATTGTCCAGCCATTCTTTAGCGGGTTCGTAAAGCGTGCCGTTGTTGGTAAAAGCATACCTCAAAGCGTTCCTTGGATAATAATCGGTTTCTGAATCGGGGATTTCAAAGAGTTGGCAAAGTGCTGTGAAAACATCATTTTTATTACTGATTCTTGTAATGATTCTAAAATTGGAGCTATCACTTTTTCCGGCAATTTGAACGGCATTTTCCAAGTCTATAATGAGTTCCTTCTTGTTTCTGATGTAATGTCCATGTTTTAGGAGCAAACTTTTTTCGTCTTTTGACAGCGTACAATATTTGCTGTCCAGTTTCACTATGGCCCAATGTCCTTTTATCTTGGAATTATAATAAAACCCCATCGGTTTTTTTTCTGAATTGATGAGCGAGGCCTTAAGAGATAGGTCAGTATCAGTTAAATAAGGTTCATAAACATAGGGGATGTAATCATGGTCTGGGGCAAAACCGGAAATAGGTTTTCCGATAAGACCCTGAAAGGCCCATGCTAGTTTGAGTTCTCGAAAACCCCAGTATAGCGGATAATTTTGTGACTTGAGAAAAGTGTTCCATTCCTGCTTTGTCCTTCTACGTTCAATAAAACGGTACGGATTATGGATATGCGTTTTGATTTCGCCCTTATTCATTAGAGATGATGTTGATTAAGTTTAAGGGCTATGCAAAGGCAATTTATAAAAATATGCTGTATTTTGATTGTCGTTTAATTATTTTAATACCCAGGAGCAACCATGCATATAAGGCAACGGTTTCTAGCTCAGCTTTTCCTTAAAAAAAGCTACGGTTCTTTCCCATGCCAGATCGGCTGATGCTTTATCAAAACGTGGAGTGGTATTGTTGTGGAACCCGTGGTTTACATCGGGGTAAAAATAAACCTCATAGTCTTTGTCGAGTTCCTTTAATTTAGCCTCATAATCTTCCCAACCAGCGTTTACCCTTTCATCCAATCCCGCATAATGAATCAATAGCGGCGCATTGATTTGGGCTACGTCATCATCTTTGGGTTGGCCGCCATAAAAAGGGACTGCCGCGGCCAAATCAGAAACTTTTACGGCCATCATATTGGAAATCCATCCACCAAAACAAAACCCAACAACCCCCACTTTGCCATTACAATCCTCATGGTTTTTGAGATATTCGTAGGCTGCGATAAAATCTTCCAACATTTCGTTACGGTCCCGTTGGCGTTGGAGTGCTCTGCCTTCGTCATCATTGCCTGGATACCCGCCAAGTGGCGTAAGGGCATCCGGGGCCAAGGAAATAAAACCTGCCTTGGCAGCTCTTCGTCCCACATCTTCAATATAGGGGTTTAGACCTCGGTTTTCATGAACTACGACAATACCGCCCATTTTGCCTTTGCTCTCCTTGGGTTTGGATAACAATCCTTTAATTTCGCCACCTCCTTTGGGCGAATTGTAGGTGATAAACTTGGAATCCAAATCGGGGTCGTTGGGCGATACGGTGAGTGTGTCCTTGTAATTGGGCATTACAAAACTCATCAACGAAGCCATGGTAATTCCGCCAACCGCATAAACGGAAAGTTTTTCCATAAACTCCCTGCGGTCCAACTGGTTGTGTGCGTATTTATCGTATAGGTCAAAGACCTCTTGCTTAATATCTTCTTTTTTTAAAGGTGCCATGGCGTTACTTTTGTTGTTTGCCCATTAAGGTACAAATTTTGAAAAAGCAAATCACTCAGAATAAGATAAATAGATTGGGTAGTGTGACTAAAGCAACTTCTCCAAAATCCGTTCCACACCAAAATCGTCGTTGCTGTGAGTAGTATATTTGGCGGTTTTTAAAACATTGGGGTGTGCATTGGCCATGGCAAAGCTATAGTCGGATAGCTCCAACATTTCCAAGTCGTTGTTGTAATCACCAAATACCATAATTTCGTGGGATGCAATTTGAAAATCGTCCATCACCTTTTTTAGGGCATATCCCTTATGGGCATTCAAATCGGAGACATCTACCCAATTGGCACCAGAAACCTTAACCTTCAAATCCCCCTCCAAGTGCTTTACATTGGGGTAAATGTGCTTTTCAGAGTTTTCAAAATGGTAAATGGCTATTTTCAGCACCTCTTGATCAACCTCTTTTTGGTCTTCAATAATTTCGAACTCCGAATAGTACTCGCGGAGCATTTCCAAGAATTCGTTTGAATCACCGCCCACAAAAGCATTGTTTTGACAACACAGCACAGGGTGTACATTTTCTAACGGACGCACGGCGTCAAGAATACGGTCTATTTCCGACTTGTTGATTGGAGTGGTGAGCAGGGTTTCTTCCTGTTTTTTTATCAAGGCGCCATTTTCTGCAATAACGAGGATTTCATTTTTGATGGACCCCAATTTGTCTACCATGCTGTGATATTGTCTTCCACTTGCGGCAACAAAGGCAATGTTTTTCTTTTTGAGTTCTTCGTAGATTTCAAAAAATCGGGGGCTTACTTCGTGGTTGGAGTTCAACAAAGTTCCGTCCATATCGGAAACAACCATTTTTATTTGTGATAAGTCCATTTCAACTAATTAAGCTGCAAAGTTATTTGTTATTCATGGAACTGAACCCCGGTTTTGGTAAACTTTATATTAATTTCGTTGGGAAAGGTTTGTTTGTCTATGAATTTTTATCAGAAAGAAATACAGTTACGCCCATACTCCAGAGGATTTCATTTGATTACGGACACGATAATTGATGCTGTTCCCAAACTTCGAAATATAAACACGGGGTTTTTACAGGTGTTCATTAAGCATACCTCGGCCAGCTTGACGATCAATGAAAATGCCGACCCAACGGTACGAACTGATTTTGAGAGCCACATTAATAAAATGGTTCCAGAGAATGCACCGTATTATGTGCACAATTATGAAGGCCCCGATGATATGCCTGCCCATATCAAAGCTTCCTTGATGGGAGCCTCTGTGCAGATTCCAATAACACAAGGTAGGTTGAACATGGGAATTTGGCAAGGAATTTATCTATGCGAGCATCGAGACCATGCATCGGGGAGGAAGTTGATCATTACTGCATTTGGGCAATAATCATTCGAGACAATTTGAGTAATTCGTGTCAAGCTGTTTTAAACCTTTTGTAAAATAAAAGATCCCGCACAAGGCGGGATCTAAATAAGCGGGGTAAGTTTATATTAACTTTTTTACTTTACTTTTTCAACGATTGCTTTGAAAGCATCTGGGTGGTTCATGGCCAAATCCGCTAGAACCTTTCTGTTAAGTTCAATTCCATTGGCTTTAACCTTACCCATAAATTGAGAGTAAGACATTCCGTGCATTCTAGCCCCGGCATTAATACGGGTAATCCATAGGGAACGGAAAGTACGCTTTTTGTTTCTTCTATCGCGGTAAGCATAAAGCATTGCTTTTTCTACCGCATTTTTGGCTACTGTCCAAACGTTTTTACGTCTTCCAAAGTAACCTTTGGCTTGCTTCATCACTTTTTTTCTTCTAGCTCGTGAAGCAACTGAATTTACTGATCTTGGCATAATGTGTCATTTTTTTGTAGCAGGCGTCTCAATTATTGAGAACTTTTTTGGGCCCGACTCCATGGTTAATAAATAATGTACCGGTTGAACAATTATTTTAAACGTAATTGTTCTTTGATGTTGTCCTCGTCCGCTTTGTGAACCAAAGTGGAATGGGTCAACTTCAGCTTGCGCTTTTTGGATTTTTTAGTCAAAATGTGACTCTTAAAAGCGTGCTTTCTCTTGATTTTACCAGTTCCTGTAAGCTTAAAACGCTTCTTGGCACTGGATTTTGTTTTCATCTTAGGCATTTTCCTAGTATTTAACTCCGCTTATTATACCGAACCAGGGTTCAGTTTTTATTTTTTGTTTGTCTTGGGTGCGATGAACATGGTCATACGCTTGCCTTCCAATTTAGGCATTTGCTCTACCTTTCCAAGCTCTTCGAGTTCTTGGGCGAGTCGGAGCAATAATATTTCGCCTTGGTCTTTGTAAACGATCGATCGTCCTTTAAAGAACACATAGGCTTTTAGTTTGGCACCATCTTTCAAGAATTTTTCTGCATGTCTTTTCTTGAACTCGTAATCATGGTCATCCGTTTGTGGTCCAAACCTAATTTCCTTTACTACAACTTTACTTGCTTTGGCCTTCATGGCCTTATCACGTTTCTTCTGTTCGTAAAGGAATTTTTTATAATCCATTACCTTACAAACAGGAGGTTCTGCGTTTGGCGAAATCTCTACCAAATCCAATTCCTGTTCGTTGGCTATTTCCCTTGCTTTGGAAATGGGGTAAACACCCATTTCAACATTGTCCCCGACAAGACGAACTTCTCGGGCCTTTATTTTTTCATTGATGTTGTGAGGGTTTTTGTTTTCCCTCCTAGGTTGGGGTCTAAATCTTCTTCTAATTGCTATGACGTAAACTTTTTAATTAAACTTAATTTTTTAGAACGACTTTAAGGTACTATTTATTTCAGTAGTTACCAAGTCTGAAAAAGCATCTACGCTTAAACTTCCTAAATCTTCACCGCCATGTCTCCTTACAGAAAGGCTGGCAGACGCTTCTTCCTGTTCCCCAACAATAATCATGAAAGGGATTTTTTTGAGTTCTGCCTCACGGATTTTTTTCCCTACCGTCTCGTTCCTGTTATCAATGAGCGCGCGAATTTCGTGATTTTCTAACGAATTTAAAACTTTTTCCGCATATTTTTCGTGTTTCTCACTGACGGGCAGAACGATAGCTTGCGTTGGGATCAACCATAACGGGAAGTTTCCACCGGTATGCTCCAGTAGCAGGGCCACAAACCGTTCCATGCTTCCAAACGGTGCGCGGTGAATCATCACGGGCCTGTGCAATTCGTTATCGCTTCCTTTATAGGTAAGATCAAAACGTTTAGGAAGATTATAGTCAACTTGAATAGTTCCTAACTGCCAGTTTCTGCCGAGCGCATCTTTGATCATAAAGTCCAACTTTGGACCGTAAAAGGCAGCTTCACCACTTTCAACCACATAATTCAGGCCTTTTTCCTCCGCCGCGTTAATGATGGCCTGTTCCGCTTTTTCCCAATCATCGGTGTTGCCGATATATTTGTCGGGGTTTTCCAAGTCCCTGACGGATACTTGTGCGGTAAAATCCTCAAAACCTAACGAATTCAATACATATAAGGTAAGGTCGATCACATTTTTGAATTCATCGTTTAGCTGCTCGGTCGTACAAAAAATGTGGGCATCATCTTGGGTAAACCCTCTCACTCTGGTAAGACCGTGCAATTCACCACTTTGCTCATACCTATATACGGTACCGAACTCGGCGTATCTTTTTGGTAAATCTTTATAACTGAAAGGTTGGCTGTTGTATATTTCGCAATGGTGCGGACAGTTCATCGGTTTCAACAAGAACTCTTCATCCTCTTTTGGGGTGTGAATGGGTTGAAAGCTATCCTCTCCATATTTTGCATAGTGGCCGGAAGTTACGTAAAGTTCCTTTTGACCAATATGTGGTGTAACCACCATTTCATAACCCGCCTTCTTCTGGGCCTTCTTTAAAAATTGTTCCAAACGCTCACGTAGTGCGGCGCCGTTGGGCAACCATAAAGGAAGTCCTTGACCTACTTTCTGTGAAAAAGTAAAGAGCTCAAGTTCCTTACCTAGTTTTCTATGGTCTCTTTTCTTGGCCTCCTCCAAAAGTTGAAGGTATTCCGTAAGCTCCTTTTGTTTTGGGAAAGAGATGCCATAAACACGAGTCAGCTGGGTGTTTTTTTCGTCACCTCTCCAGTAAGCACCTGCAACACTTAATAGTTTAATGGCTTTTATGATGCCTGTATTGGGAATATGTCCTCCGCGGCACAGATCGGTAAAGGTGCTGTGGTCGCAAAAAGTTATGGTCCCATCATCAAGATTCTCAATGAGCTCTACCTTATATTCGTTCCCTTGTTCTTTATAATAGGAAAGGGCATCCGCTTTGGAAACACTTCTCATGGTATAGTCGTGCTTCCCTCGGGCTATTTCCAATGCCTTTTTCTCGATTTTCGGAAAATCCTTTTCGGAAATCGTTTCATCGCCAAAATCCACATCATAATAGAATCCATTCTCTATAGCGGGACCAATGGTTAACTTTATGCCTGGGTAAAGTTCCTCCAATGCTTGGGCCACAACGTGGGAGGTGGAGTGCCAAAATGCTTTTTTGCCTTCATCATCGTTCCAAGTATAAAGAGTCAATCTGCCATCTTCGGTCAATGGTGTGGTGGTTTCAACCGTGGTATCATTAAATTTTGCAGAAATAACGTTTCTCGCAAGCCCTTCGCTAATACTTTGGGCAATGGAAAAAGGAGTAGTTCCCTTTTCAACTTCTTTTACAGCACCATCAGGCAGTGTGATCTTTATCATGTTGTTTAAACTTCTATTTTTTATAATCGAGAGGACAAAGATAATACCTTGTATAGATGCTACAAGGCTTACTTTTGTATATATATTAATTTTCTGCAATAATAAATGAGGGTTCAATTGGTTTTTAGACTGAAGAATAGAAAAAGGGAAGGTGCTTTTGTACTTTTTAAAAAAGTTGTATTTTTATGTGTTTCGCTTTCAGTGAGTTGAAAGTGAATTTACAGAGAAGTCAAAAAAAGCTCTTGTTTGTTTTAGGAATGATGTTACATTTGCAGCCCGAAAACAGCAAAGCGCTAGCTTTTCGATGAGTTCATAAGCTTATTGATATATTGTTTTGATGAGTCGACAAGATTGAAAAAAACACAAAAAAAGCATTGTGTAATCCAAAAAAGCGTTTTACATTTGCAGCCCGAAAAACACTAAGGTGTTCCACGGGAAGTTCATGTAAAAAGATTGTTTTTGAGGTTGAGAAAATGTTTTGAAACTTTTTTTTCAAAAAAGCTTGCCGGTTAAGAAAACAGTTGTAAATTTGCAGCCGCTTTGCCAACGAGGTAAAGGGTTAAGACTGAGAAAATTGATTTTAAGAAGATTGACTCGGTTTTTTGAAAAAGAAGTTCATATACATATTGTAACGACAGCGTAGAATTAAGAATGAACCATTTTGATGCAGGGACTCGGATTTCCGGGTGTCGGACAGACATTCAAGGAAATACAATGAAGAGTTTGATCCTGGCTCAGGATGAACGCTAGCGGCAGGCCTAACACATGCAAGTCGAGGGGCATCACGGAAAAGCTTGCTTTTCTGGTGGCGACCGGCGCACGGGTGCGGAACGCGTATGGAACCTGCCCCTGTCAGGGGAATAGCCCAGGGAAA
>NZ_JACESV010000008.1 GCF_013911645.1 Allomuricauda sp. | reverse complement strand
GTCCGAAGAAAGGGGTGTCTCCACCCCATGCAGCCTGCATTTAAGCCCTGGTAAGGTTCCTCGCGTATCATCGAATTAAACCACATGCTCCACCGCTTGTGCGGGCCCCCGTCAATTCCTTTGAGTTTCATTCTTGCGAACGTACTCCCCAGGTGGGATACTTATCACTTTCGCTTGGCCACGGAGACCGAAGTCCCCACAGCTAGTATCCATCGTTTACGGCGTGGACTACCGGGGTATCTAATCCCGTTCGCTACCCACGCTTTCGTCCATCAGCGTCAGTACATGGTTGGTCACCTGCCTTCGCGATCGGTGTTCTATGTGATATCTATGCATTTCACCGCTACACCACATGTTCCGGCGACCCCACCATGACTCAAGACCTGCAGTATCAAAGGCAATTTTATGGTTGAGCCACAAACTTTCACCCCTGACTTACAGGCCCGCCTACGGACCCTTTAAACCCAATGATTCCGGATAACGCTCGGACCCTCCGTATTACCGCGGCTGCTGGCACGGAGTTAGCCGGTCCTTATTCTTACGGTACCGTCAGACACCTACACGTAGGTGCGTTTCTTCCCGTATAAAAGCAGTTTACAACCCATAGGGCCGTCATCCTGCACGCGGCATGGCTGGATCAGGCTCCCGCCCATTGTCCAATATTCCTCACTGCTGCCTCCCGTAGGAGTCTGGTCCGTGTCTCAGTACCAGTGTGGGGGATCCCCCTCTCAGGGCCCCTAACCATCGCTGCCTTGGTGGGCCGTTACCCCACCAACTAACTAATGGTACGCATGGCCATCCCTGTCCGATAAATCTTTAATCGTCATATCATGCGATATGACGATACCATGGGGCATTAATCCAAGTTTCCCTGGGCTATTCCCCTGACAGGGGCAGGTTCCATACGCGTTCCGCACCCGTGCGCCGGTCGCCACCAGAAAAGCAAGCTTTTCCGTGTTGCCCCTCGACTTGCATGTGTTAGGCCTGCCGCTAGCGTTCATCCTGAGCCAGGATCAAACTCTTCATTGTATTTCCTTGAATGTCTGTACGACACCCGGAAATCCGAGTCCCTGCATCAAAATGGTTCTTATTCTCTTTACGCTGTCGTTACAATATGTATATGAACTTCTTTAATCTTTTTTGCTCGAAAAAACCCAGAATTTCAATCCAAATCTCCTCTCGCAAACGCCCTGCCTTATCAGCTAAGCGGGTGCAAATATACGCACGTTATTTTATCTCTACAAAATGTTTTTTGATATTTTTTTCGAAAAAAAATCAATTAAATTATAAGTGCTTGTTTTTCAGTATTCCCTTGTTTTGTTTCTTATCAAATTTTACGAAAAGAAATTCCAGACCAACCCAAATCTAATCACAAAATCGCGATACGGATAATTTGGTGCGGAGTAATAATTTGGTTCTGAAAAAATGGAATTAAGGTGTTCTGCCTTTAAATAGATTCTGGTTTGCTTTACTTTGGCATTTATAAAAAAATCCAATAGTGGATAACCGCCCAATTCTTCGTTATTCTGAATATAGAACTCGCCCAACAAGGGATTATAGGCATTCATATTATATGATGTAAAATATTTAAAGGTTATTCCTGTTTGCAGGAACATAGCTTTCTTAAATACATCACTTGAAAAGTACAGACTGTTCCTTGTAACCACTTGGGGAAGATTGAGCACTTGATTGTCTTGGGTCACCTCCTGATACATTATGGTGTTCATCAAGGCCCACTTTCGCCACTTCACTTCTTTTTTATACTTCGCCTTTAGGTGATTTATGGTTCCCGCTTCCTGAAAAGGCCTTACAAAAGCAGTTTCTTGCCCCAATCCTATTTCTTCCTCACTTGCGGTAGATGCAAAGTAGGTGTAATTGTCCACTGCGCTATACGCTGCTTCCAACTGACCAAAATATTTTGAATCGAAACCAAACTTGATACTCTGTGTTTGCACCTTTTCGAAAGTGTTGTTGTTTTGCCAATTGAAATTGCGATAATCACTTTGATAGAGCAAATAATTAAAGTCCGGCATCCGTGAAGAAATATGTATGGCGCCCGTTATTGAATTGTTGTCATTCAACCGATATCTCGCCATGGCATCAAAATTATTACCGGTAAGGTCTCCGGAAACAGTGTAGTTTACGTTGCCTTTTAGAAAAAATGGCCCCAAAGTGTTGCTATATGACCCTCCTACCGAAATTTCCTCACCTTTCAATTTGTTTTGAATGGTTTCTTCTTCAGTTATAAGAAGACTGTTAAAAAAGTAATTATAGTTGTACAGGCTTATATTACCAGACAATCTGCCCAAGGTTCTATTTGAAAACTCCACTGTTCCCTTATTGAACATCGTTTTAAGCCGGGCCCTATCTTCAATTGGGGTTAAAAACGGATCTTGACCAAATGCATCATTCTGTCGGGTTTGTCCAAAATCGTATATTTTGGATTCGTAACTAAACTCATGTCCGATGACCAAGATGGTTGGTTCTTTGTCCGTTGAATCTTTTTTGTGGTTGACCAATTTATATTGGTGGTCCAGGAAATAGCGCTTTCCCAATATTCGATTGTTGGCATCGGTATACAGTAAATCGATTTTTGCCCTATCCTGAAAATCGGGCAAATTGTCTTCGAACTGAGTTCTATCCAACAGCCCCCCACTTTCTTCGCTTTGCATCTCTTGTGCCGCTATATGTCCACGAAGGCCGTATTTTTCATTCCGTGTGAGATAATTAAAGGTTACCCTAAACTTCCCGTCCTGAGCTTCTTCATACCTGTATTTTCCCAATGAGCGAAAACCATTGTAGGCTATGGATGCGTTAAATCGCTTGGATACATTAAAGGTAAGCAATGCATCCAAAAACTGTCCTTGCTCCATGGTTGTCTTGAACATAAGCTCCGTCATCGGAGTAGGCACGTTATAATAGTTGATGTCCTCCTTTTCAAAATATCCCGGATGTTTTGCTGTAGCTCCTATTTGGGGATAATAGGATGTTCCTAAAAAGCTCTTGCCAAGCTCGTTATAAGGTTGTCCCATATTCGCAAAAGGCATCAACTCAAAATCATCTTTTCTAAGGTAATTATACTTGTATTCTTTTTTTATTGTTAAAGTGGTGTCCACATAGGTAGTATCCCTTTGATAGGAAATTATCTTATAATCACGGATGCTGATGGAGTCTTCCTTTTTAGCTGCCAACTTGCCCATTCCCTTATCTTTTAATTTTCGCTTTGTTGAATCCTTGGATTTGGTCAAAAGGGAGTCTTTACCCTGAAGTTGCAAGGAATCCGCCTGTTTTGTTGGCGGTAGCGAGTCTTGCTGCGCCATTAGGACATGGCCAAAAAATAAAAGCAGGGTCAATATTAAAAATCTCATTCCGTGATATTGGTTGGGCAAAGGTAAAAGTTTTGTTACTAAAGAAATGTGAAAAGTTGATGCATAAAAAACCCCGCCAATTGGCGGGGTTTCCATTAAAACTTATATAACAGCTCAAAACTAGTTTTGAGTTGAAATGCTTGGATTGTTTTGAATTTCCGACTGAGGAATCTCAAAGGTCAATCTTTCATCGTCGTAATTGATCGGAACGCCCACATTGGAAAGGTGATTATCTCCCCTAACAACGGTTCCTTGGTTTCTCTTTAGAGAAAGGTAGCTTTTTCCCTCTCCCCAAAGCTCAATACGGGTTTGAAGATAGATCTCGTCCAATAGCGCCTGCCCCGAAAGACCATCGACATAGGCCGTACTTGGCAATCTCTCTGCCAGCAAATCCTTCAATATGGTTCGTGCAGCCCCGGCATCACCTGCCTTGGCAGCAGCCTCTGCGTGCAATAAATACATTTCCGCCACCCTTAAGTAAACATAATCAGTGGTAATGTTGGCCTGACCACCTATTACCCTGTCCGGGTGGTAGAATTTATTCAAAGGCATTAAGTCCGTATATTCCCCGATCGGCTCGGCAAACTGTTGCTTACGCACATCATCCTCTGGAATGGCCGCATAAAGGTCGGAGTCGATAGCCTTGGCATCGCCTGCCCAGGCATAACTATAGGTGAAAAGGTCCATTTGTCCCCACCAAGAAACAAGTCCAAGACCGGCATCCACCGTTAGGTCAACGCCCCAGATCCATCCCGAGGTGTTCAAATCGTTGAAACCGCCCAAGACTTCCTCCGAGTTCATCAAAGTATAGCCACCATTGTTTATCACATCGGCGGTCAAATCCATGACCTCCTCATGGCTGTCTCCTTTGGATGCCAGCACATATGCCAGGATGGCCTGGGCAACGGTTTTGTCCACTTGGCCCTTTGAGCTTCTGGAGAACCCGTCCAACAAAGAAATAGACTCGTTAAGGTCTTTTTCCATCAGCGCATAAATCTCCGAAGTAGTCACCTTTGGCCCATTCAGGTCGTCCGGGCTATCGTAGATAGGCAGGATTTCGGCTGAAGGGTCGTAGGAGTTTGCAAAGTATTGGGTCAAATAGAAATAAGCATGGGCACGAAGTGCTTTGGCCTGTCCCATCAAAAACTTATTCTCTTCTATTTGAGGAATTACATCATTACCGCCCAGGGCATCGATCACCAAGTTCGCAGAGCGAATAACACGGAAATAGAACCTCCAGGGCATGTAATTTCTCGTTCTGGTAAAATCCTGTGTGGACTGGAACTCTGTAATATCGGCCCTGTACCAACCATAGGTACTTACAGAAAGTGCCATATCGCCGGAAAGCATATCGCCGTAGATATCATATCCCTTATGTCCAAAGTCATCATGGTTTGTAGTACCACCACTTTCGGTAGCGAACATTGTTGAGTAGATACCCGAAATTGTTCCTTCAATTACAGCTGGGTTAACGGCAGCCGCCTCCCCAACTTGCTCTTGTGTCAAGAACTCGGACGGTTGCTCGTCCAAGAAATCCTTTCCACAGCCTGCCAACAATAATAGTGCGGCTATAACTGATAATTTAATATTACTATTTTTCATAACTTTTTTTTCTAAAATTTAACTCTTACACCCAAGGTCACGGTAGTCAACGGAGCATAAATTCTCCTTGCCGAAGCACCGTTCTCTCTTACAGATGGGTTAAAACCTTCTCTAGCGGTTTTGATTGCCAAATTATCACCAGCCAACCAAATGTTCACGTTGTCAATCCCCATTCTTTCAACATCTTTTTTGGGTAACGTATATCCGATTTTGGCATTGTTAAAGGCAAGATAATCCGTACTTGTCAACCATCTTGTGGTATTTACCCTTTGATCCTGACCAGTGGCATCATCCAAACGTGGTACATTTGTAATGTCCCCTGGGTTTTGCCATCTCTGGGAAATATCCTTGTGGAAGTTTGTGGAGGCCGCACCGAAGTTATCGCTCATCAACTCAGAATACTGGTTGTCCATCGCCCATCCTCCAACACTGTAGGTAAACTGTGCAGAGAAATCGAAATTCTTCACTTGCGCTGCCAATCTGAATGCTCCGAACAAATCAGGAATACCAGATTTACCTACATACTTCTGTGTTGCATCGGCATAGGTTTCCGTGACTTGTCTTTCAATGTTGGCGTCTGGATTTTCATCCATGTAGGCCATCATATCAGCAATACCGTCTTCACCATCATCAAGGGTGCCGTTACCGTTAGCGTCGTTAAAGTATTGATAGTATTGACCAACACCGTTTTCCGGATTTACACCAGCCCACTCCCTGATGTAGAAATCATAGATAGAACTTCCCTTTGAATATCCATAAGGAGTTGCAGATGTATCCAATATTCTTGGCTCACCAGTTGAAGGCTCAAGTGGCATCGTAAGAATCTCATTGTTGATATGGGATCCATTAATAGAGAAATCCAATTTGAAATCCTCTTTATTAAAAATGTGGCTAGTAAGGTTGAATTCGATACCTTGGTTCAACAATTCACCATCGTTAACCGTAACGATTGCAATACCTTGGGAAGGTCCAACCCTTCTCTCAAAAATCAGGTTGTCCGTCTTTTTGCTGTAGAAGTCAACAACACCATCCAAATATCTACCGAGACCAAACTCGACACCTGTCTGGAACATTTTGGAGGTCTCCCATGTCAAATCTGGGTTTCCATTGTCCCTGATAGAAAGTGAAATTTGATCGTTCAAGTTATTGATGTCGTACGTGTCATATGCAATATAATAATCTTCATCATCTACTGCCTGATCTCCAGTAACACCATAAGAAGCTTTCAACTTCAAGAAATCGAAAACACCGTTACCGGACATGAAGTCTTCGTTGGTAATAACCCATGCAGCACCGACCGAACCGAAGGTACCCCACTTTTCGTTGATAAACCTGGAAGAACCATCTCTACGTACCGAAGCGGTCAAGAAATATTTCTTGTCGTAATCATAGTTCACCTGACCAAAGTAAGACTCAATGCTATATCCTCTGGAAAAACCGGAAGGAGGTCCTTGCGAAACAACAAAGTTGTTCAATTCATAAATATCGGGGTGAACGGCCAATCTTTTTGAGGCCACGCTTTGCTCTCTCTCGAACTGGTTGTTCTCATGTGCGACCAAGGCCTCAATGGAGTGGCTGCCAAATTCAGTCTGGTAACGCAACAGTTTTAAGAAGTTGGTAGTCAAGAAATTTCTGTCCCTTTGAAACAAACTGCCCCCAGTGGAAATACCACCACCATAGAATGGGTTTGTGAACGACTTGTAACGCTCAGTGGCAAACTGTGCACCAAAACGGGTTTCAAAGGTCAATCCTTTTGCAATATCGATATCCAAGGAGAAATTACCGTTGATTTCGTGTCTGTTCGTACCTACAAAATCATACAAAGCAGAAGCAATCGGGTTCAACTGGTCAGCATTTGGTCTTGATCTAAATCCAGAAGCTGTACCGTAATCGTACTGATAACCTCCAAATATTGGGTCTTCCACCAATTGGGCGTTCTCATCTCTCAAGAATACCGGGAATATCGGCGCCATTTTGTCGGCAAACTCAAACAAGTTTTCAGAACCAACGGTCTGACCATTGTTTTGGCTTTTGGAATAAGCATATCCTGCATTCACTCCAACTTTCAACCATTCCTTAACTTGGGAATCGGCATTCAACCTGGCCGTATATCTTTGGTAACCAGTATTAAGGGCGTAACCGTTATCGTTCAAGTACCCAATTGAAGTAAAGTATTTGCTTTTTTCGTCACCACCAGCCATTCTAAGGTTGGTTTCTGTCCTAATGGCTGCATCAAAAGCCAAATCGGCATATCTCTCAGGCGTGTATCTTCTTGTTACTCCCGGTCTAACGGTACTGGTTGCAGGGTCGATCAACTCACCTCCATCCGCAACGTTCCACATATTGTATCCAGGATGCACATAGTTCACGGAAAATAGATTATCGTTTGCGAAAGCAACAGGATCTTCTTCACCATCCAAGGCAGCACCATTACGAATACCTTCCCAAACATAACCTATGTACTCTTCTGGAGATGTGATTACGTCATACCTTGGTATCAACTGCATGTTGAAACCAGACTTCACATCCACTTCAATGTAAGATTCATTGGCAGAACCTGATTTGGTGGTAATCAAAATAACACCATTGGCCCCACGAGAACCATAAATTGCGGTTGCCGTGGCATCTTTTAATACTGTGGTAGTTTTGATATCCGCAGGGTTAATGGAGTTGATACTTCCTGTAAAGGGAACACCATCGACCACATACAAAGGATCTCGGTTACCATTAACAGAACCATAACCCCTTACACGAATAGTGGAAGTAGTACCCGGCTGTCCGGATGTATTGATTACGGAAACACCCGCAACCTCACCTGCCAATGCTTGGGAAACGTTAGAAAATGATTTTACCTCCAAGGCTTCGGCCTCAACAACAGACGCCGTACCCGCAAAGGCTTGCTTTGTTGTGGTACCATAACCTACAACTACCACCTCTTCCAAGGCCTGGGCATCGTCCTGCATCTGCACATTGATAGTGAATGATGCACCAACAGTTCTTTCTACGGTCGCCTGACCGATGTAACTGAAACGCAAAACCTGTCCTTCGGAAGCTGAGATGGTGTAATTTCCATCAAAATCTGTTTGTGTACCATTAGACGTTCCTACAACGACTATGGAAACACCAGGAAGTGGCAGACTGTTTTGGTCCGTCACGTTACCTGAAACTGTTTTCTCTTGTCCAAAAGAGAAAGACATGCATAACACCAAGAAAGGTGTTAGCATCCATGCTAACTTAGCTCTCATTTATTTCATTTTTTGAATTAGTCCGCTCAAAAATCAATATAAAAAGTTAATATTCAAAAAAATTAACAACCTTGCACTTCGTATGTTACGACAACATTAATCAACATTTTTCATAATTTTAACATATTATATGCAAGCCAAAGCCTTGTTTATTGGGTATGTAGGATTTTTTTTAACCTTTTATTAGTAATTATGTTTTTCTGCAGAAACCATTTGTTAAATTTTTAAGAAGTATGTTAAAATCATGTTACTGTTCTTTCTTTGAAGCTGGAACCGACGAAGCTGGAAGAGGCTGTTTAGCTGGTCCCGTTACTGCTGCAGCGATTACATTGCCAAAAAACTTCAATAATGACATATTAAATGATTCCAAACAGCTTTCCGAAGTCAAACGGAACATGTTGAGACCAATTTTGGAAAAAGAAGCAGTTTCTTTCTCCGTTTGTCACGTTTTTGAGGATGAAATCGATGAAATAAACATTTTAAACGCCTCTTTTTTGGCCATGCACCGTGCCATAGAGAAGTTGTATCCACAGCCTGATTTTATAATTGTTGATGGAAACCGTTTTAAACCCTACCCCAATATTGACCACGAATGTATAATTAAAGGAGATGGAAAGTACATGAGCATCGCCGCTGCCTCTATACTTGCAAAAACCTATCGAGACGAATACATGGCCAAAATCCATGAAGAATTTCCCATGTACAACTGGAAAAAGAACAAGGGATACCCGACCAAGGAACACAGGGAGGCCATCAAAAAGTACGGCATTACCAAATACCACAGAAGAAGCTTTAGGCAACTACCCGAACAATTGACGCTGGATATTTAAAAATCCTAACTTTGTGTCAAACTTAAAGAATGAGATCAAAGGTACTTTTTTGTTTGCTTCCCATATTTATTGCATCCTGTACAAAAGAGGTAAAGACCAAAGATTCCCTTTTGGAACAGTTGCCCCCTAATCCTTCACTCGTTTTAAAGATCAACAACCTGACCAATTTTAAGAGCGAACTAAAAAACAACTCCAACCTTAAAAGTATTGAGGGTTTTTCCAACATAAAAGAGGTTGCCGATAAAATTCAGGGACTGGAACATCTTTCTACCGACAAAACCTGTGTGCTCGCACTTTACGAAGTAGGCAAGGACAACCACGACTATATTTTGGCCACCAAAAATGATTCCGGTATTTTCAATGTAGACAGCGTGTCCAACAAAACCGTGGAAACCTTAACCTACGAAGGCATCAATGTAACCAAATACAATCTTGATGGCCTAGAAGTCTATAGTCTACGGAAAAACAACGACATCTTATTGAGTTCCTCCATGATGCTGATGGAAAACCTCATCAGAGTTAGTGAAAATACACCTGTGGACCCTACGCTGAAAAAACTTTATCAGGCAAGTTCGCTCGATAAGTCGGCCACTATATTTATCAACCCTAGTGGCAATACATCTTTGTTAGCACTAAAAGAGCAAGATAAAACCATGGACAATCCATTTTCTTCTTGGGTTTCTTTGGATTTCACAGCAAATTCCGACGAAGTTAACTTGAGCGGCGTAGCCATGGCTCCCGATTCCACAAAAAATTTCATCAATTTATTCAAGGGCACATCTCCCTTGGCCAACAAAACACCTTCCTATGCACCATTAACTGCACAGGCCATACTATCCTATACTTTTGACGATTACCAAGTGTTCGCCAACAACCAGAACATCTATTTGGACAGAGTGAAGAAAACCGATTCCCTATTCAATACCATTGAAGAAGTTGGGATAATCTATTTGAACAACGAAAAGGTCGTCCTTTTAAAATCTTATGGCACCGAAAGTTTGTATGATTATTTGGATAGTAAAAAAACGGCTTCTCAGGACTACCAGGGCAGTGAAATTATAGAGCTCGAAAATCCAAATATTGTTGAAGAAGGTTTTACGCCCTTGGTCAAAGATTTTCAATCCAATTTTTGCACGATCTTGGAGAACAGCTTTATTTTTTCGGAAGAGAAGGAAGCGCTACAGACCATCATCAGTAACCATAAAAACGCTTCTTCTTTTAACGGTGACCAGGGTTTTAAAACAGCAAAGGCATCCTTGGCGAACGAATCCAGCATGCTTTTTGTTTCCAATGCTTCGGGGATTGATTTTTTTGCCGAACAGGAACTTTCCCCAGAGGTATTCGAGGGCATCAAAGACAAAGATTTCAAGGAACAGGTTTTTGCATCTCAAATGGTAATGGACAATGGTTTTGGGCATTTCAATCTGTTGGTATCAAAAATTGAAAAGAACCAGGAAAGAAACACAGTGTCCCCCCTATTTACTTTGGAGTTGAACACCGATTTGGCCACAGACCCCCAGTTTGTAAAAAACCACAGGACCAAACAACAGGAAATTGTGGTACAGGACCAAAATAATGTCCTCTATCTCATCTCTACCGATGGAAAAGTACTTTGGACGAAACAGTTGGACGGCAGAATCCAAGGCGAGATAGAACAAGTTGACATTTACAAAAACGGAAAACTACAGCTCGCCTTCACCACAAACGACCAATTTTTGATTTTGGACCGCAATGGCGACGAAGTTCCTCCTTTTACTATTGATTTTGAAGGCGGCAACCTAAACCCATTGGCCGTTTTTGATTATGATGGCAGTCGAAATTACCGCTTTGTGGTCACCCAAGGCCAAAAAGTATATATGTACAACAATCAGGGCAAGATAGTTCGCGGATTTACCTTTACCGATGCTCCTAGCAATATCTTGGATGCTCCCAAACACTTTAGGGTAGGCAACAAGGATTACTTGGTGTTTAAACAGGACAACAGTACCCTCAGAATTTTACACCGGGTGGGAAGCGATCGGATTAAAGTACCTGAAAAGATAGACTTTTCCAACAATGAAGTGTTCCTGTATAAAAACAAGTTCTCGGTAACCAACAAAACTGGTGTGCTGCATCAAATTGATACGAACGGAAAATTGACAGCTACCAATTTTAACCTAAATCCCGATCACGGGTTTTATGCCACAAGCAATACCTTGGTTTTTATGGATGACAATATTCTCAGTATTAAAGGAAAGAAAGTAGAATTGGAACTGGGCGTATACTCCAAACCTAAAATCTTTTACATCTACGATAAAATATATGTAGGAGTTACCGATATACAGAACCATCAGATCTATTTGTACGATAGCCAAGCGAAACCCATCCCAAATTTTCCCGTATTTGGCAGCTCGTTGATCGACCTTACCGATATGGACAATGACAGAAGACTGGAATTGGTGGCCAAAGATCAGGAAAACTCCCTGATCGTATACAAAATAAACTAGTTTACTTTGTTATTGCAACCTGTACAATAATTGTTACGAAACATACATTTTTAGTCTGTACGAGGGTTTTATTTGAGTAGTTTGGACAGTATTGCTTTATCAACAAACTAAAAACACTTTTAAATGAAAACCTCAAACAAACTATTCTACTGTTTGTCCTTTGCCCTATTGCTGGGCACCAGCGGAGAGGCTCAGTTCTTTAAAAAACTGGCCAAAAAAGCGGAAAAGGCAGCTGAACGCACAGTTGAAAGAAGAGTAGAAAGAGAAACCTCTAAAAAAACGGACCAAGCACTCGACAGCATCTTGGAGCCGGGTTCTGGAGGACAACAAGCTCCGGGAGCCCCTTCGGAAAATGGAAACCCCACGGGCACCAATACCGAAAACAGTACCTCAACCCGCCCAGTAGCGGGCAGTCCAAAAACTATTGAAGTCTACAGTAAATTTGATTTTGTACCAGGTGACAAACCTTTATTCTTCGATGACTTCAACGATGAGTTTATGGGCGATTTTCCTTCCAAATGGAATACCAACGGTTCCGGGGAAGTGGTCACGATTGGCTCCATACCTGGCAAATGGTATTCCGTGGCCAGTAGAAGTATTACCGTGCCCAATTTGGGCACCACCCTTCCCGAGGACTTTACTATGGAGTTTGACCTTAAAGTGGTTAACTTAAGCAGAAATACGGGTTCTGGTGCCAAATTGGGCATCTATTTTTCCGAAACCTCAGGACTTACCACTAACGAAAACAATGTATTGGCCAACCTCAACTTTTGCCAATACATAGCAATCGGAGTAAGAGTGGACAACAATTTTAAGGGAGATCCAGCTCCCATACAAAACACTTTACAACAAGACTTACGAGAGGTTTACAAGGATGTGGTCCATGTGTCCATAGCCGTAAACAAAAACAGGTACCGCCTTTGGCTAAACGAGATAAAGGTTGCCGATCTTCCCCAATTCATCGTAAAACCAGAATTGATCAACTATGTAAAGTTTTATGTGACTGGTATAGACAAACAAAAGAGACAGGAACAAGTATTGATCAGCAACCTGAAAATTGCAGAAGGTGGTGTTGATTTACGCAGGAAACTCATGGCCGAAGGAAAAATCTCCACCAACGGCATACGTTTCAACTCCGGTTCGGCGGATATCTTACCACAATCCATGGGTATAATCCGCCAAATCTCCCAAGTGTTGAATCAAGATTCCGCTATGAGCCTCAACATTGTGGGACATACCGATTCTGATGGTTCGGACGAAAGCAACATGAAACTTTCCAAAGACCGGGCCGAGGCCGTTAAAAAAGCGCTGGTCTCCGTTTATGGGATTTCCGAGAACCGACTGAACTCCGAAGGAAAAGGAGAAGCGGAACCTGTTGCCGACAATGGCACCTCACAAGGCAAAGCACAAAACCGACGAGTTGAATTCATTAAACTTTAATAAAACATGAAACGATATTTTCTATTACTACTACTTGCCGCATTAGCAGCACCCATATCACAGGCACAATCCACTTGCAGTACATACTATCCGTTGGTTGATGGGGCCAACCTTCAATACACCAATTATAACAAAAAGGGGAAAGAGGATGGACAAATCAACTACACAGTCACCAATGTGGAAAGCAGTGGCGACAATGTAAGCGCCACGATGATGATGGAAATGGTGGACAGAAAAGGGAACACCTATACTTCGGATTATGAGATTGCTTGCGATGGCAACGTCGTCAAAATAGATTTTAAATCTCTGATGAACGACCAAATGCTCAGCCAAATGGGCGATGTTGAAATGGATATGTCGGGCACCGATGTGGAATTGCCCAACAATCTTTCCGTGGGACAAGAGTTGCCCGATGCCAATATGGAGCTTAAAATGAAGATGGGCGGAGCCATCAATATGAACACCAATGTGGAGACCATCAACCGCAGAGTGGAAAAGCAAGAAAGCGTGACCACTCCAGCCGGTACTTTTGACTGTTATGTAATCTACAGCGAAACGAAGACCAAAATGATGATGGCCAACCAAACATTTCCTTCCCGCACATGGTTTGCCAAAGGGGTTGGTATGGTAAAACAAGAATCCTACAACAAAAAAGGAAAGTTAACAGGCAGCATGGTTTTGACCCAGTACAGTAAATAGGTCATTACTTTATAAAATAAAAAAAACCGAGGCTCGCACCTCGGTTTTTTTTATTTTTACAGCGTTTTTATCGTCTCTTATATTCAATAATAATTTCTCCCTTTAAATGTGAACCAAATTGAGCGTTGTCCAGGGTCAATTTCAAATTATCCCCGCTCAATTCTATGGATGATATTGAGGAATACTCTTCAAACTCATCAGGTCCTTGTTGGACAGAATCGGTGACAACAAGCTTTCTTTCTTCGATTTTCCAAGTACCCGCATGATACCCTTCCCCATCATCTCCATCCATAAAATTCGTCCCCGTCGAACCGGTGAACACCTTTTCCCCATTGACTATTTCATATTCTTCCCTGGAATAGCGTAAAAAACCGGTAGTCTTTATTTCTTTGGGGTTATCGGTAAATTCAATTCCATAATCCGTTTCTTCGGGTACCATTTGTTCTATTACTCCATACTCACCTTCCACAAAAAAAGTGTCGTCGTAGTAATTGGTCAATGTCCACTTACCTAGCAGTTGCTCATCCAAAGGTAAATCAGATGCAGCATCATCTTTACTACAGGCAAATACGAAAAGGGCCAAAAGGTAAATTTTAAATTGTTTCATAATTTATGGTTACTGTTTAATTGTTTTTCACATAAAAAATAGAGGTTTGCTTCTACGCTTTTTATGGTCAAGAGGATTTATCCTTCGACTCGGGTATACTCTTCAAAACTGTAATCCACTTCTTCTGAATCATTTTCAAAAATCCAGCGCATGGTATCAGAATCAGGGAATTGGATAGTAATGTTGGCCCCATTTCCTTCATCAGATGTATCCGAAGTATCTGTAATAATTTTGAAATGATACGATTCACCTTGATTTTCCCAAGTACCCGTAGTAACCCCAGTACTGAAACAATCATTTTCGGTACCATCAAATGTTTCTACTCTGAAGCTTCCATCCTTATTGAAGATGAAGCGACTTTGAAGTGTACAGTAATCGTCATACGGAAAAAACTCATCTGTACCATCATCTATGCCCACAACACCACTGCCAGACTCCATCCATATACCAATAAGCAAATCGGTTTGCGTAGAATCGCTTGCATCATCTTTGCTACAGGCCATTGCTAAAAAGGCTAAAAGACAAACTTTTAATTGTTTCATAATTTATGGTTGTGTTTGATTAATTTTTGAATCTTAAATCCAAGTCCTAAACTGATTACAGATGTTTTATTATAATCGTCTAGGGGTTAGTTTGTGAGACAGGAGCAGGGTTTAAGCTTACCTTTTCGGTCTGTAAATTGCTCCCGTAGCAAAATCCACTATGGCTCCTGGCCAAAAAAATACAAGGTCTGCAATTAAAGCCACCACTCGAACTTCCCTTTGTTGTTCTCCTGGAGCTGGTTTGGTTTTCTGATGCTGGGTTACTTTACCTCCAAAAATTGTTGCACAGCTTGAGAGCATTATTACCATCAATCCTAGAGCTATTACATTTTTCATTTTTTTCATTCTATATGGTTTATTTGATTTAAAGTTTCTTTAATTGTGTTTGAGATAAAATATCATGAATCCCTCTATTTGAAAATAGATACGAGAAAATATCAATAGGTATCAGTCTTGAAATTGTTCTCCAAAAAATGTTTAACAAGCCTACCCTTTGGGAATGATTTACACTAACAACTTTAGTTTTAGTAATCATTTTTCCAATTGTTTGACCGGATGTAGACTCAAAAACAAAATAATAAACATAGTATAATGGAATCATAAAGTATTTAAGGCTTTCCCTTTCAACATACTTTTTCAATAGCATTGAAACCAGCACAACAGCAATGAAGAATACAATTGAGTCAACTAAAAAATTATAAAGCCTAACCCTCCTCTTGATATTGCCTTTTCTATGATTGAAATATTTCAAAGTGCTATTTATTATAATGTAAATCCTAGCCCCAAACTGATTACGGAGGTTTTAATAGTATCGTCTCTCTCTATCAAGCCATAACTATATCTCAAATTCAACTCCAGTTGATTGGTAAGATCAAAACCTAGCCCCCCATTTAAACCAAAATCAAATTCATCAAAATCGGAATACGTCTCCTTTTCTCCCTCCAATGAAGAATCAAAAGGGACTTTTTTTGTCACTCCAACTCTTTTTATCGCATAACCAGGCTGAATGCCCAGTTCCAGATAAAAACGCTCAACCAATTCAATTCTAAAATCAATAGGCAGTAAAATCATCAATTCATTTACCTTGGTAACAACTTCACCCACTATAGGGTCACTAAAATCTACATATTCCACGTAAAATTCACTTGAAGTTTTTGTTCCTTGGTTGGCCAACAGTAATTCAGGCCTTATGCATGATTTATCAGAAATAGTGATATTAAAAAAACCACCAACATAATACCCTATTTTTCCTTGGAAGTCCTGAACTTTTTCACCATTGAACTCTACATCTGGGCGAAACTGAGAATAATTGGTGCCAGCCTTGATACCAAAGCCATTATCGAATTGCGCTGATGCGGTAAAACAAATCAATAGTGCAATAAGTAGGTTTGCTTTTTTCATTTTTAGATGTAAGATTATGCTATTATGACCAAGGCTAATTCGGCTTTGGCGGGGAAAGTAACAAGTATAGTGCGGATAGCATACCGTAAATTGACGGATGCCCTCTCTCAATTGACGGATGGCGAAAAAGTAGAATAAAAACCTATTTAAAGCTTCCTTTCAATCATATTGAAAACAAAAAACCGAGGTGCGAGCCTCGGTTTTAATAAAGTATTTCTTGAAACCAACTATCCCCAGTGATATTTCACTGGTTCCATTTTACACCAGGGTCAAAAACCGAAATTCCATTATTGGATTCCCGTTTTCACGGGAATGACAGTTGCAATGAAAACCCCGATGCAAGCATGCAGGGAATTCTTTTCGATTAAATCAATTCTTATTTTTATCCGGTAAAGGCGAAATCATAATGTGGGCCCTGTGCGTTCCGGGGTTCATGATCCAAGGATGATTTGAGCCCACGGGTTTTTCAGGGAGCCCCGTAGATTCCGCCGTAGCAAATGGCAAATAGACCACATAACGGTATTGCGCTCCTTCAACCTCATTTGTTTTGGGGTTGTACAAATCACTTTCCCCATAATAAATATGAAGGGTGGATCCCGGTTTCCCCATATCCAGTTTGCCCGACTTTGCTTCTTTCTCTCTAATATCAAAGATTTCAGGTCCTGTTTTTCCCTCAGCTCGTAATTCTCGGCCTCTGGCCATAAAAGGTTCCAGGCTTTTGTGGTAGCAAGCCGCATTGAATCCTGATTTTTTAGGGTCGTCGGCGAGGACAATGAATTCGTTATCCCCTTCCCGAAGTGTTACGAATTCACCCGCCATATTATACCCAATGACTGTGCACCCAGATCTGCTTGCCTCTGGTGCGGCCATCAAGGATACTGCAATCAAAGCTTCATCGGAATCAATGGGAACGTAGTTGGTTTCAGCCTGATTATCGGTGCTGTCAACAACTGTTCCCGCAACAGCAGAGTCGTCTGCATCTTTTTTGTTTTCACTGGTATTCTTGCAGGAAATTAAAACTCCTGCCAAGGCAATTGCTATGATAAATTGTTTCATGGTGTTTTGAATTTAGTTATCGGCGACATGATGGGAACCCCCTAAACAGAAATTTATTTTACGGATTTGAACCCACCTGTGGCTAAAATGTGCAAGTAGTAAGGTAAGAAATATTTGCAGAACCTGTTTTTACTTATACAAGGCACGAGCCTAGAGGCTAGCGCCGGCTAGGGTGTTTTGTTTTTACTGGATGAAGTTTTCCTCTTGTTCAAAATATCTATAATGTCATCTTCACAAGCGTTCTTGTAAATTTCCGTAACCACTTTATTGTTATCTGCCACAATAAGTATGTTGTCTTTTAATTGATTTTTTTTGTTCGGTCCAATCCCATATAAACTTATTAGCTTTGCCTCATTACTTACAATCAAATCTCCTCCTTTTGAAGTTACTTTATTCCCCAAGTTTTTGCTTTTCACCTCTTCATTTAAAAGAATACTATACCTCTTCTCATCAGAGATATTCTTGAAAAATAAAATTACAAAGTCCCCATTAAGTGTATCGAACTCAAATTCTTGATCATAATCTGTATTCGCCCAAAAACCCGATAAAGTATCTTTTACTTTTAGTTTTTCCAATTCATTGATTTTAATAATATTTCCACACTCGCTGGAAGAATCACTAACTCCATTACATTGATAAAAAAGAAAAACTGCAACTATTAAACGAACACCTATCTTCATTTATCTATTATTTCTACTGTTCCAATACTATCAAAATCCTTTCTCGATATGATAAGATGTTTATAAATCTCATCCCACCTATGAATATCTTTAACCGTAATACAACCAGCGGATACATTTCCACAATGAAGGAATCTGTCTCCTGAATGTCCGATTCTAAACCAAGTTTTAGCATACGTTGACTGTCCTGTATAATAATCCCCACCAGGGTGTGGTTCATAAGGAATTTCAATATCATATTTTCCTAAAGGAGGTGGATTATCTTCCTGTGTTTTGGCGTAAAATTCACCTAAACCGTCTATTTCCAGTTTTTTTGATTTAATATAAAATCTCATTTCGGCAGCCCCTCTATGTGGGTGGCCTTCTCGGATATCATCTTCAAAAAAAGACATATCCCAATCCCATTGGTCCCACCGCCATCCTTTTTTCTTTACAGTCGCCTTTTTACCATTGAAGCGTCCTTCCAAAATTTCAAATTCTTCCCTATCTCCTGATTTTGTGACCAAAACCTTTAAAAATTCGGGCAAAGGCCAAATAAAACCATCATTTAACTTAACTCTTAACCAGCCATTACCTCCTAGACTTTCTATATAACCAAAATATGAATTGTAACTCATAGTTTTTTATTTCACTAAACTATGAGAAAAGTAATAGGTATAATATAGAGATCAAGTTGCCAATTGATGGATACACTCTCTGAATTGACAGGTGGACTGTCTGAATTAACGGATAAGTATAAAGTAGATCGAGATCGAAGCCCTAAACCCCAGCCCCTTCCTTAACCATTTCCGCCTCAAAAAGTGCAGTAAAATGCTTTAGGAGTTTTACCTTTACCTCCTCCATATCCACTTCCTTCTGACCCAGTTCCACGTTCAGGGAAGTAACCGCTTTGTCTTTGATGCCACAGGGAATCATCATATCAAAATAACCAAGGTCGGTATTTATGTTCAGGGCAAAACCGTGCATGGTCACCCAACGGCTCGCGCGCACGCCCATGGCACAAATTTTTCGGGCAAAGGGAGTGCCCACATCCAGCCAAACACCGGTTTCTCCTTCGGAGCGCTGTCCCTTTAGGCCATATTCAGCCAAGGTAAGGATTACCATTTCTTCCAAAAAACGAAGGTATTTGTGAATGTCCGTAAAGAAATTGTCCAAGTCCAAAATAGGATAGCCAACCACTTGCCCCGGACCATGGTAGGTAATGTCCCCGCCTCGGTTGATCTTATAAAATGTGGCCCCTTTGGCTTTCAAAACTTTTTCATCCACCAATAAATTATTGATGTCGCCACTTTTCCCCAAAGTGTACACATGCGGGTGTTCCACAAACAAAAAATGATTTGGGGTTTCAAGGCCTGCATCCTCCCGTCGGTTGCGCACCTTGGTGTCCACAATATCCTTGAACAGCGTTTCTTGGTAATCCCAAGTTTCCTTGTAATCCTTACATCCTAGATCTTGAAGGGCAACTTTCTTGTTCATGCCACAAAGATACAAAGCATTGTAATGGTAAACTATTTCTCCAGTTCCACCTCAAGATCCAAAACCGAGGGGTCTTTCATCAAATCCAAAAAGTTTACTTCGTAGATTAACGTCTTTCCATCGGCACTAAAGGTGGCCTCTTCCACTGTAGTGGATTTCACCTTTTTCGGAAAATGATATTTAAGTGTATAGGTAGAGCCCGACAGGAACATTTCGGCACCTTGCAGACTGTCCAATTGCTGCTGAAACATCTCTTGGTCCACAATTTTGGAGGTTCGGGTAAATGTATTTTTCTTGAATGAGTAATTCACCTCTGTTGCTTGGTCGGCAGGTTTTATCTTTTCTTGCTGCGGATTGGCATTGCCCCCTATTGCACTGGCTTCTTGAAAGGTACTGAAAGCATCGTTCATTTCGCTTACATCCTTAAAATCGCTGAAAAGGTCGAACATCATCACACTTTTCTCGGGGTCCATCACCATTCGCATGTTAAACGGTTCCAATTTTTTCAATTTGGCCTGTTCCTCTGGTGGCAGTTGGGCAATACTGTCTTTTTTATCTTTCAACAATTCTCTAAAGGAAATAATTGAATCTACGGGCTTTTCGTTGGTCTTGGCCATTTCTTCGCCAGCCATTTGCATAAGTTCGGACCCATCAAAATTGATGGACAATTTTCCCGAACCATCTTCTTTCAGATGGATTTCCTCCGTAAAATTGCATGCGTAGGTCAGGGCAACCAACATTGCCGATAACAAGATTTGGATTTTTTTCATAAGATTTTTAGTTAGTGTTGTTTAAAATAACCAGGGCTCCTATTACACCCGGAACCCATCCACAAAGGGTTAAAAGTAATACAATAAGAATAGAGCCACAACCCTTTCCGATAACTGACAAAGGCGGAAACAGTATGGCCAACAAAACTCTCCAGAAACTCATTTTTTTTGATTTTGATTGATGATACCTATAAGTAGTTAAAATAACACTTTTGTTACATAAAAACCACTATTTTTAGCCCGAATCGGATATCAAATGCGGTTTTTTGTCCTTATCATATTAGCAATAAACTCATCTGCCCTTTGGGGGCAATACCGTTTTTCTGGAGAGGTTTCCCAGGAAAATACAGGCAATGCCATTTACTTATCGTTGGTGGAGGATTACCGTAAATCTTCCCGTGTGTACCTCGACCAAATCGTTCAAAAGACAAAGGTGGATTCCTTGGGCCATTTTTATTTTGAAGGAAACAATCTCAACGAACAAAACCGAATCTATCGCATTCATTTGGACGGTTGTTCGGACAACACGGGCGCCAATCACTTTTTGGGTAAGTGCAATAACAGCAAAAACGTGCTTTTTATAGCCAACAACAAAGATACGCTCGAGTTCCCTACTTCTTTTGAAGACCAATCGCTCTGCACCATATCTTCCACAAACCCCAATTCGGGACTGTTATTGGAAATTGAAGGGTTAAAAGAGCACATGGCCTACGATTTTGGGGACTATCCCAGCGAGACCAACAAAAAATTGAACTTGGTTAAATGGTTTAAAAACTTGCACAGCTTTGGACAGAACACCAACGAACCTTTGGCAGAGCTTTACATTTATGATTTTTTGTCCGACAAAAGAAACGAAACCTTTAGGTTTTATTTGGAAGACCTTACGAACAATGAGTATTACGAAAACTTGTCCGAAAGATTGGCCAGCACCTACCCCGAGGCAGAATTCACGCATCAATACCAAGCCGAAATTACTACCGACAAAGAACTGGCCAGTTTCAATCGACCAAAATCATCCAAATGGAACAGGACCATAATTGCCCTTTTGGCTGTTTCCATTTTGGGCAATGTTTTGTTTTTCCTAGGAAAAAAGAAAAAGAGCAACACCTCCCAACTACTTGAAAAGCTAACCCCGCAAGAGCAAAAAATTGTCAACTTGATGCTGGAGAACAAGACCAATAAAGAGATTGCCTCAGAACTTTTTGTGAGCGTGAGCACCATAAAAACACACATCAATAACTTGTACAAGAAACTCGGCGTTTCTTCCCGAGAAGAGATGGTTGTCCGCTTCAAAAAATAAAAGAGGGATGTGTTTACTTTTTAATCACCAACCTATATTGGATGGACTTGAATCTGTACACTATCTGAATAATTTCGAATGGGAGCCTACCCGCACTAGACTGATTACATTGTCGGCATCAATCTGAATCCAGATAATCAGCAGGTCGGGTTTAATGTGACATTCCCAATTATCTTTATACCTGCCATGCAACCTATGCGGTCTCATTTCTTTTGGTATTCCCAAAACACCCTCTTTTTTAAGTAGTTTAAGCACTTTTACCACCAAATCATAATCACTTTTATTTGATTTGATTTTTTTTAAATCCTTTTTGAACCTGCTGGTAGCAACAATCTTGAACATTGGACTTATAATTCATCCAGCCAACCATCAAGGTTGTCGATAACTTCAACATCGCCATTTCTGGCATCCTCAATGGCCCTCTTGGTCTCTTCATTGGGAATGTTCCCAACATCCTTATAAAGAAGCACTTCTATGTAATTGTTCAGGCTTCTTTTTTGTGCTTTTGCTTTTTCCTTAATAGCCTCGATCAATTCTTCATCGAACCTAAAAGGAAACTGTTTCTTCTTTACAGTTTCCATGACAATATCATTTTAGCATTTTAATGACCAAAATACAAAATAACATTATGCTATACAAATAATAGCGTTATGCTTTTTATAGGTGTTTTGATTTTCCCTGCCATTTTTCAATTTCAACCCCGGTCTAGTCCCGATTTCCAACGCGTAAAAGTCATTTCAACCATCGATTTTAGTGAATTTGGCCACCTAACCATAAATCACATAAAATCATGAAACAAGTTTTAACCGCTTTGCTTATGCTATGCATTTTCTGTGTTTCGGCTCAAGAATTCAACAAGGAAATCAAAACGGAAAACGGCTTACAATTTTTGGTGGGGCAAATCAATTTGGAAGGGTTGCAATCCCAACCTTACAACAACTGGTTTCAAAACAGGTACAACAGCTATCATCCCGACGAAACCATGGTTGCACTTTTCAAAGAACAGCTAGCGGAATACGACATCAAACTCTTTTTGGGAACCTGGTGCGGCGACAGTAAGCGGGAAAGTCCCAGATTCATCAAAATATTGGAAGCGGCGGATTTTCCGATGGATCAACTGGAAATCATCGCCTTGGATTACCGAAAAGGTCACTACAAAACCAGTCCGACCGGAGAAGAGAAAGGATTGAACATTATAAAAGTGCCGACCATCATCTTTTTTAAAGATGGAAAAGAAGTCAACCGAATTGTGGAAAGTCCTTTGGAAACTTTGGAGGAAGACATGGCCCAAATTGTATTTAAAAAGGACTATGTGCCCAATTATGCATATTAAGTTTGACCAAGGCAAGGATTTAAAGCGCAAAAGTGTAATTTTGCGCTTTAAATTTTTTACAGACTATGCAACTATCGGAACAAGAGATCGTTCGAAGGGAAAAATTGACCAAACTCAGGGAAATGGGCATCGACCCATATCCCGCAGCATTATATCCTGTTGATGCCACTTCCAAGAGCATCAAGAATGATTTTGAAGAAGGAAAGAAAGTAGTAATTTCCGGTAGATTGATGTCGCGCAGAATTCAAGGAAAAGCCTCTTTTGCCGAACTTCAAGACAGCGAGGGCCGTATCCAAATCTACTTTAACCGTGACGAAATTTGCCCGGGCGACGACAAAACCTTGTACAACGATGTGTACAAAAAATTGTTGGACATCGGGGACATCATCGGTATAGAGGGAGAGCTTTTCACTACGCAAGTAGGCGAAAAAACCGTGATGGTGAAGAACTTCTCGCTTTTGAGCAAGAGTTTAAAACCATTGCCGCTACCAAAGGTAGATGACGAGGGAAAAGTATATGATGCCTTCAACGACCCGGAACTTCGTTACCGTCAGCGCTACGTGGATTTGGTCGTGAATCCTCACGTAAAGGACACTTTCATCAAAAGAACAAAAATCACCAACAGCATACGGGAGTTCTACAACCAAAAAGGATATTTGGAAGTGGAAACCCCCATTTTGCAACCCATTCCGGGGGGTGCGGCGGCTCGTCCGTTTTTAACGCATCACAATGCATTGAATGTACCCTTGTACCTGCGAATTGCCAACGAGCTTTATTTGAAGCGATTGATTGTGGGCGGGTTCGATGGTGTTTATGAATTCTCTAAAGATTTCCGTAACGAAGGGATGGACCGCACCCACAATCCAGAGTTTACCGTAATGGAGCTCTATGTGGCCTACAAGGACTACAACTGGATGATGGATACCACCGAAAAACTATTGGAGAAAGTAGCTATTGATGCTACCGGCAGCTCCAAAGTAAAAGTGGGTGAGCACGAAATTGAATTTAAAGCTCCCTACCCAAGAGTTCCTATTTTGGAGGCCATTAAAATCCATACCGGTTACGATGTGGCTGGAATGGAAGAAGATGAACTTCGTGAAGTGGCCAAAAAATTGGACATTGAAGTGGATGAGACCATGGGTGTCGGTAAATTAATCGATGAGATTTTTGGTGAAAAATGTGAGCACCACTACATTCAGCCCACCTTTATTATAGATTATCCGAAAGAAATGAGCCCGCTGACCAAAGAGCACCGTACCAATCCAAGGCTTACGGAGCGTTTTGAACTGATGGTAAACGGTAAGGAATTGGCCAATGCCTACTCCGAGCTTAACGATCCCATTGATCAGCGCGAGCGTTTTGAAGAGCAGCTCAAACTCTCCGAAAAAGGGGATGATGAAGCCATGTTCATAGACCAAGATTTCTTGCGTGCTTTGGAATATGGTATGCCTCCTACTTCGGGTATCGGAATTGGAATTGACCGTTTAGTGATGTTGATGACCAACAACTCATCCATTCAAGAAGTGTTGTTCTTCCCGCAAATGCGACCCGAGAAAAAGCAAGTGGAGCTTACCGAAGAGGAAAAAACAATCATTGAAATTCTTAAGCCACAAGGCGAAATGCCATTGGCCGACCTTAAAGCAAAAGCTGGTTTGAGCGGTAAAAAATGGGACAAGAGCACCAAAAGCCTTACAAAACATGGACTTATCAAAGTAGAAAAAACGGAAGACGCCCTGCTCGTGAAGTATACGGGTTAATCCGAGAAAGTTCCATCCCAATCATACGCAAACCCCTGAACCTTAAATCAAGTTCAGGGGTTTTCATTTTTAAAAAAAATCCTATCTTTCCACCGTTTTCCTCTTTTCTGAGGAAAATTTCCAGCAGCTACCCCAATAATCTTACTAAAATCTACTTATATGAAAAGAATGAAACTAACATTCCTTTTTGTGCTGTTGGTATCGTTTGCTGGCAAGGCACAAGAGGTAACCGGAACCGTTTACGACGACCAAAATGTACCTTTGCCGGGAGCTTCGGTCCAAGTAAAGGGCACCACAACGGGAGCCGTCACCGATTTTGACGGCAATTACACCATTGAAGCAAGTACAGGTGACATTCTAGTGTTTTCGTACATTGGCTTCAACGCCCAAGAAGCAACCGTAACCGGAAGTACCTTGGACATTACGCTACAAGCAGGGCTCGAACTGGAAAACGTTGTAGTGGTTGGTTCCCGTAATGCCAACAGAACGGCAACGGACACCCCAGTTCCCGTAGATGTTTTGGATGTCACCGAATTGACACAATCCACTCCACAGGTCACCGTTACTGAAATTCTGAACTATGCGGCGCCATCATTCAGTTCCAATCCGCAATCCATTTCCGATGGAACCGACCACATTGCCCCAGCCTCCTTGCGTGGACTTGGGCCCGATCAGGTTTTGGTACTCATCAACGGTAAAAGAAGGCACAAAACAGGACTCGTAAACGTGAACGGGACCTTTGGTCGTGGTAGCGTGGGTACCGATATGACCACCATTCCATCCAACTCCATTGCAAGAATAGAAATTTTACGTGATGGTGCAGCCGCCCAGTATGGCTCCGATGCCATTGCAGGGGTCATCAATATTGTGCTAAAAAACAACGTGAACGAATTGCAAGTGGATGTCAATACAGGGGCCAACTTTACCAGCGAACACGGTCCGGACAAAAATGTGGATGGAGAAAAGGTAAGCCTCGGATTGAATTATGGCCTACCTATTGGAAAAAATGGTGGATTCATCAATTTTACGGGGAATTTTAACCACAGAGGATCCACCAACCGTATGCAAGAGTGGGAAGGTTCCATTTTTAATGCCTATAACTCCATTGAGAGAGTTGCTGCTGCCGACAACTATGACACATCGCTTCTTTTAGATGATGACATAACGGATATTTTTCAATATGCAGGCACAGCAGGAATTACTTTAAACGGTGATGAAACCAAAGAAGAATTGCAGGGAATCTTGAGTGAAGATGTTACAGAATCTGAGTTATTGGCCAGAGGATTACAAAGAAGCGACTTCAATATGCAGGTAGGGCAATCCAAAGTAAGGGGCGCTCAGTTTTTCGCCAACCTTTCCATTCCATTGGACGAAAATCTGGAACTCTACGGTTTTGGTGGGTTGAGTTTTAAAAATGGTAAAGCCGCTGGTTTCTATCGCTTGCCGAATCAATCCAGAACCTATTCCCCGGCCTATCCCAATGGTTTTTTACCGGAAATCAACTCCAACATTATGGACCAATCGGCCGCCTTTGGTATTAAGGGAATGTTGGGCGATTGGAATATGGATTTTAGCAATTCGTACGGAAAAAACGAATTCATGTACTACGTTACCAACTCCAACAATGCTTCCATGGGCAACTCCACCCCTTTTGAAGCAAATTCCGGCGGGTTCAACTATAGCGAGAACACCACCAATTTTGATATGAGTCGCTTTTATGAAGACACCATGGCGGGCTTGAACATTGCCTTTGGTGCTGAGTATCGCGTGGAAAACTACGGCATTGTCGCGGGTGAAGAGATTTCTTATACGCAGTACAATACTTTGGGCAATCCTCACGATCCAACCGACCCCAACTCAGTTGTTCCCACGGACTTTTTTGGTAGTTCCAGACCAGGAGGCATACAAGTATTCCCCGGTTTTAAACCGGACAATGAGGTAGATGCCTATAGAAATACCATTGCCGGATATTTTGATGTAGAAGCCGATTTTACCGAATCAATTTTGTTGAGCGGGGCGATCCGTTATGAAAACTTCTCCGATTTTGGGGGAACCCTCAATTATAAACTGGCCACTAGAATCAAAATTTCGGACAACTTTAACTTTAGGGGTGGCGGACAGACCGGGTTCAGGGCCCCTTCCCTGCACCAAATCCACTATAGCTCCACCTCAACATTATTTGATGGTGGAATTCCGAACGAGGTCGGTATTTTCCCCAACACCTCAAGGGTTGCCCGTCTGTTGGGCATTGAGCCTCTCAAAGAAGAAACTTCCATTGGAGCCACCGCGGGTTTTACCGCCAGAGTCCCCAGTGCCAATCTTAAATTTACTTTGGACGGATATCTCATCAACATTGATGACCGTGTGATTCTTACCGGACAGTTTGATGATAACGGAAATCCAGAATTGGCCAACCTGTTCCAACAAGCCAACGCCACCCAAGCAGCTTTCTTTGCCAATTCGGTAGATACACAGACCTTGGGCTTGGATTTTGTGGTTGACCACAAAGCGAACATTTCAGATAATGTTTCATTAACAAACACCTTGGCTTTTACCTTTTCTGAAACAAGTGTGGAAAAGGTTAAAGTTCCTAAAGCCATTGCCGATGCGGGCTTGAGCGACACCTATTTTGACCCTACCAGTAGAATTTATTTGGAATCTGCCGTGCCAACTACCAAAGGAAATCTTTCCCACAATGTAAAAGTGGGTGACAACTGGAATTTCTTTTTGAGGAATGGCTACTTTGGCGAAGTAAGGGAAGCTACCAACGAAAATGATCCTACTATTGATTATACGTTTGGCGCTAAAGTAATCACTGACCTTTCCATAGGTTATAATATTTCAAGCAATACAAGATTCACGCTCGGAGCAAACAACCTTCTTGATGTTTATCCGGACAAGAACGACCCTGCTTTTAGATCGGACGGACGGTTTATCTACTCCAGAAGGTCCGTTCAATTTGGAACCAATGGACGTTATGTTTTTGGAAGGTTGACCTTCAAGATAAAATAGGATAGTTTTTAATTTGAGACATTTGATTGACCCTTCACCCGCCTACCGAATCGGTAGGCGGGTTCTCACAGTGACAAGAACTCGGACATCCAACAAAAATTGAACAAATACGGCTCTTCCCAAGACCTGCCCCTAAATATACCTACTTATGAAAACACCATATTTTAAAAAGCATTTCGTCTTTGTCCTATTCACTATTCAGCTACTAATGGGAGGAGGTAAAGTTTTAGCCCAGATTTACCCCGTACAGGTCACTCCGCAAATGGTACCGCCTTACAGCTTTAAACTATCCGATTATACCACAACGACCCAAGAAAAACTGGTGGTCAACCTATTGCTCAAGGATGCACAAGAATCTGGACGACAGGTTCGCTTGAAAATGTTCGTCGAAGGTCCTGGCATCAATTTCCAATCGGTGGACTTTGTTTCCGGTGCGGTGCCCATTGTGTTGGACGGAGGCATCAACCAACGATTGACGAACCTTGATATCCAACCCTACTTCAACCTGAACAATCTGGTAGGGATAACCCCCAAACAGTATGGCCAACAATTGCCCGAAGGGCAGTACCGTTTTTGTTTTGAGGTGTACGACCAATTTTCGGGCCAGCGTATATCCAACCGTAGCTGCGCCAATGTCTATTTGGTGCTGAACGACCCGCCCCTGCTCAATGTGCCCTTCCGTGGCGATCTGGTAACGGCACAGGAGCCGCAAAACATCATTTTCAATTGGACCCCAAGGCACATCAATGCCCCTGCGGTACAGTACGAGTTTACCCTAAAGGAACTTTGGGACACGGGCATGGACCCACAGGCCTCCTTTTTGGCCAGTCCGCCCTTGTACCAGACCACCACTTATGCCAACACCCTGCACTACGGGCCCGCCCAAATGCAACTCTTGGAAGGCAAAACGTATGGTTGGCAGGTAAGGGCCTTTGTGAGCGATGGCATCACGACCACAAGCCTGTTCCGAAACAACGGATTGAGCGAAATTTTCCATTTTACCTACCGGGCCGATTGCCCGCCGCCCCGTTTTGTGCTGTCCGAGGCCGAGAACTCCCAAACGGTAAAGATCAACTGGCAAATGGGGGAACATCTGCGCTACAGGGTGCAGTACCGCAAAAAAGGATATGGGGACAACGATTGGTTCGGTTTGTGGTCGCAAGGAAACGAGGCCACCATCCGCAATTTGGAGGTGGGCACTGTTTACGAGTTCCGTGTGGGCGGCGATTGTGGCCCCCTCCAGACTTCCCCCAATAGCGGAGGAGTTGGACTCGCCTATTCCGCCATACACGAGTTTACCACCCCCACCGAGGACGAGATGGCCTACTACAACTGTGGCATCCCGCCCGAAGTGGAGATTGCCAACCAAGACCCGTTGCTGAATTTAGGGGTAAACGAGGTGTTCATGGCGGGGGATTTTCCTGTTACCGTGGTTGAAGTGCAGGGAAGCAATGGCCATTTCTCGGGCTGGGGATATATCACCCTGCCTTTTTTGGAAAGTATCAAGGAAGCGGTCGATGTGGCCAATATAGTGACCCAAGGAGCTGTAAACGTGGGCAAATTCAGTCGAATACAAATAGAGTTTGACAACATCAAGATCAATACCGATTACCAATTGGTGGAGGGTATGGTGGAGACAAGTTATGACCCGAATAGGTCGGGTATCGTGGATGTGGATGAAGCGATTGAGGATATAGGTCAATTGTTATCCGAGCTTTTCTCTAGAAAAGAAGAGCTCTTAACTGAGCTTTCTGAGGCTCAAGGTTTTAATGAACAACAAAGCATCATCTCCCAAATCAATAATTTAGAGGTGACCATAGACCAGCAAATAGACCAAATACCCAACAAGGAAAATCTACCACAGGAGTTGCAGGACGAACTAGAAGCTTTGAAACAGGAGGGGAACATAGTTTCCAATGAAACGCTTTCTTCTCAAGAAATAGAGGCCATTTCCACTGCTGATGCCGAACGAAGGGAGCGGATACAAGAGATTGCCACTATTGCTATGGACGGTTTAAGTTCTGAAATACCCAAATATCAACTATTTGGAATAAGCATAACTGGCGATGTGATGAAACTAAGTTTTGAAACGGAGAGCTTCAATTTTATAACTGGATATGGAGAAGACCCCACTGCACTTTATAAAATAAAGTATAAAGCATTTTATTCGACTTTTAAAGGGTTAGGTAAAGCCAAACAACTGGAATTACTGAAAAGATTGAAAATACCTGCTAAACTAGCTAACAAAATGGCTTCTCACCCTATATCCCCAGCAGCAGCTATAAGCAGTATGACTAGAGCTGAAATGGAAGGATTAAAAGCTCTTCCAATCTTTGGGGATCTTGTGGAAGTAATTTTCTCAGATTTTGAAAGTGATGGAAGGGCTATTGATAATATGATAAAATGGGATAATGTTAGGGAAGATTTTTATACAATGATAAATTCAGAGACCCTAGATGATGTTATTATGATTTATACTAACTTGAATCTCTATGAAAAAACAACAATTAATACTTTAGAAACAGAAGTTTCGGATTCTAGATTTCCATTATGGGACTATAAATATGTTTACTATGGCACCCAATATGGAGAAACACTCCATATATTCGGAAGATACGACAATCCATTAAGACAATAAGAAGGGTATGAGAGCATCACTTAAAATAGCGGCATTCGTGTTATTTATAATAGTTAGTTGTAATTATAATGGTGATACAATAATTGAAAAATATTATCCTAACAATGTTTTAAAACGGAAATACACTCTTAATTCAAATGGGGCAATGAATGGATTGGACTCTACCTTTCGCATAGATGGGACACTAAAAGAAGTATGCTTCTGGAAACAAGGTAAATTAAGTGATAGCATAGTGAAGTTTGATTATCAGGGTAATGTTTCAACAATTGGAAAAATAAAGGATGAAACACTCATTTTTTATCGACTAGATGGAACAATTGAAAGTGAAGTAATGTTATTGAATGGTTTAAAGAATGGATTGGAAGTTCATTATAATGCTGATGGAAAAATTGTAGGGTTTAAAAGCTACAGGAACAATCTTGACCATGGGGTACTAATTCAGTTTAATAAAAACTTGACCCCAAAATACATCAAGCAGTTAAAGAGTGAAGACACAGGAGAAATTTTGACAAGCCACTACAATAATGGGCTATTAAAAACATTTAGGATATATGATAACGAGGATAATGGTTATAGAATCTTATTTCACCCAAATGGAGCTCTTAAATCAATAAGCCAAATTAAAAGTGGTAAATCAAATGGGCTAAAGTTCTCTTTTACTGTCAATGGGCAGTTAATCAGTAAGGACAACTATGAGGATGGAGAAATAAGACCTATTTTAAAAAAATAGGAAGTGGAAGAAATTTTGAAAATTATCTTGGAGCTACTGTATGGTAACAAAAAGTTACTTTTCGTTTTAAGTATTATAATAATTGTAGTCTTCATTATTACACTAATACTGTTTGACTAGTTCTCAAATAGCGAGAGCGTCCCGCTCGGAGCAAACAACCTGCTGGATGTTTATCCGGACAAGAACGACCCTGCCTTTAGATCGGACGGACGGTTTATCTACTCCAGAAGGTCCGTTCAATTTGGAACCAACGGACGTTATGTTTTTGGAAGGTTGACCTTTAAGATAAAATAAAGCTGTCATTTTATAGATGTTTGATACTGAAGCCCCATCACGGGGCTTCTTTATTTTTATCTTTTAACAAAAAATCCTAGCTTAGAACCCCAATGGAACTAAGCAAAAAAATTGGGCTGGTCCTAGGACCGGTTGCCTTCTTCATTTTGAATTTTCTGCCCTTTGAACTTATATCGGAAAAAGGCGATCCTGTAATTTCTGTAGCGGCCTGGATGCTGATTTGGTGGATTACCGAAGCGGTCTCTATTTCTGTTACCGCACTCCTACCCTTACTTTTGTTACCTATTTTAAAGGTGTTACCCATTGCAGAGGTAGGAGCCAATTATGGCAGCCCTATTGTTTTCCTCTTTTTTGGAGGATTTGTAATGGCGTTGGCACTGGAAAAGGTGAATCTTCATAAGCGAATAGCCCTAAATATTATCAGATTGACTGGCACAACCCCCAACAAGGTGATTTTAGGCTTTATGATCGCCACCGCCACTTTGAGCATGTGGATCAGCAATACGGCCAGTACTGTGGTAATGTTGCCCATAGCTATTTCCGTTATTAATTTATTGATCAACGATAAAGATGGATTTACAAAAAACGATCAAAATTTTGCCCTGAGTGTCATGCTGGGAATCGCCTTTTCCGCAAATGCGGGAGGAATCGCCACAGTAATCGGAACACCGCCAAACTCTGTATTGATAGGACTGTTGGAGAATGAATACAACACAGAAATTTCATTTTTAAAGTGGATGACGATAGGTTTGCCATTTTCCATCATCATGGTCGGGATTTGTTATTTGGTACTGGTAAAATGGATGTTCCCCAACCGTGACCTGAAATTCAATGCTTCCAAAGAAGTGATTCATACTGAACTGAAAAAACTTGGCCCGACCTCCGGTAAGGAAAAAATGGTGCTGGTTATTTTTGGCGTAACAGTCTTTCTATGGATTTTTAGAACCTTGATCAATGGCATTCTTCCCCAATTGGGACTTACCGACACCATGATCAGTATTTTTGCAGCCATTGCACTTTTCGCCATACCCTACAACATCAAAAAAGGTGATTTTATCATTGTATGGAAAGATACTTCCAGACTGGCATGGGGCATATTGATTTTGTTCGGTGGGGGACTGGCCCTGGCCCAAGGCATGTCCGCTAGTGGTATTGTGGATTTGGTTGCCAATGGCATTGCCCAAAGCGAAATAAGTATTTTGTTCACCGCTGCCCTTTTGATTTTTCTAATGTTGTTTATGACCGAGTTGATGAGCAACGTTGCCTTGGTGGCCGTTCTGGCTCCTGTGGTAGCGGGTATAGCCATTGGTCTGGATATTCCGATGTTGCATTTATTGATTCCTGTAACCATTGCCAGTAGCTGTGCTTTTATGCTTCCCATGGCCACACCGCCCAATGCCATTGTTTTTGCGAGTGGCTATGTTAAAATTCCACAGATGGCACGTGTTGGTGTATTGCTCAACCTGATTGCAGTAGTGTTGCTTATTTTGGTGTTCCAGTTTGTGATTCCGCTATTGTTCTAAACTAAAAAATGCCCCTCCGGGCGGAAGGGCATTTTCACAAACTAACTAACTCAAAAAAATGTAAGAAACTAACTTAATCAACGCTACCCACTTTTGCACAAGTGGAACGTAACTCTTTGCTAGGTACAAAGTTACAACCCTTTTTTGTGAATTTTATTGTAATTAGTTTTTTGTTAACGCAACAGTTAAACCCCGTAAATGATTCTTTGTTGTGCGTTTGCACATAAAGGATGCAAAAATTTTAGTAAAACCCACAAAAGGCTGAATAATCTGCATTCTAAAAATCGTTTTACTAAAAATAATTCCGTCTAAAAAGATGATGTTATTTTTTTGTTAACCAGACATTTATAAGTTTTCATTAACAAGAATATGCTACCAAACAAAAAACCCCTCGTTCGAGGGGTTTTTATAGCTAACTCAAATAATTCGTAAAATGATGAACATTTTACTGTATTGACCCTGAGTATAGGTCAAAATCTTCTGGGAGATACTTAGAGGTATCGAAACCCAAATCTATTTCTTCGTCTTCCATGTAGTTAACGGAAGTGACTGCAATTACATCGGTGTAAGGATCAAAGCCTTCTGGCAATAGATACTTGCTGTTTACTCCCAATACAAGTTCAGTTTCCTCCTCTACATAAGGAATTGACTTTAAATCCACATATACTTCATAAGGAGAAAAACCTTCGGGCAAGTAATCTTTGGTATCAAAACCTAAATCCATATCCTCTTCCTCCATGTAATTGATAGCATGTACATCCACCACATCTGTGTAGGGATCAAAATTTTCCGGCAAGTACTTTTGGGTATCAAAACCTAGCGCGGGTTCAACTTTGTTCTCGAAGTATATGATGGAATTCAAATCAAAATAGTTTTTGTGAGGGTCGAAGCCCTCGGGAAGATAATCTGCTGTATCAAAACCCAGGTCAACCTCTGGCTCTTCCTCTAAATAAACTATTTCGTTCAAATTCAATTCATACAAGGCGTAACCTGCCATCTCTGAAGTTGAATCGTTTAACTCAGCACTAATGTTCAATGTGGTTAAACTGGTTTCTAAACTACCTGAAGTCTCGGATTGCACCTCGACAACCTTGGTATTTTGCTGATCGTTGGCTATGGCGGTACTACTTAATAATACACTACCATAAATTAATAATAACTTGTTCATTTTTTGATTGAATTTTATGATTGATGTTATGCCTATAAGACTATCCTAGTTGCAAAATGTTACAGTATTTAGGAATTTTTCACAAAAATTAAACACCCCTTGAGCCCAGCAATACGGGGCAATACAGCTCAAACCATCAGTAAAAGACAGGACTCCCAAAGGTTGGGGCATTCCGTTAAAAAAACGACCGTTAATATTTATTTAACAGTTAGTTCTCACGAATTTTAGGTTCTTTGAATCTTCTTAGTTATTCAAACAAACCTATAATGATCAAAAATTTACTACCTCGACTAATTTTAGTTGTTATTCTTCTGGGAACCCTCCAAACCACGGAGGCCCAACTTTTCAAAAAGAAAAAGAAGGACACCGAGCAAAAAAAGGACGATAAGTCCAAATCGGATGATATTAAACCTTATGACAAGGTAATTACCAAAGATGCAAAAACGGATAAAGGCCTTTTTAGCGTACACACCGTAGATGACAAACATTATTACGAAATCCCCGATTCCTTGTTCAATCGCGAAATGCTCATGGTGAGCCGAATCTCCAAAACTGCCACAGGAATTGGTTTTGGTGGGGGAAAGATCAACACACAAGTGCTGCGTTGGCAAAAAAAGGACAAAAAAGTATTGGTGCGTGTAGCTTCTTACGAAAATGTGGCTGCGGATTCATTGCCTGTCCACGAAGCTGTGGTCAACTCCAACTTTGAGCCCGTACTCTTTTCTTTTGACATCAAGGCCATCAACAAAAAAGATTCCTTGAACCCTGCAACGGTAATAGAAATAGACCCTTTGTTCACCAAGGATGTAAAAGCCCTTGGTTTTCCCAATGGTTACAGAAAAAGATTTAAAGTTACCCGTATGGATGGGGACCGAAGCTATATCGAATCCATCAAAAGTTATCCCTTGAACATTGAGGCACGCCATGTAAAAACATATTTGTCCAGCGACCCGCCGAGCAATTCCAGCTTGGGTTCCATTTCTTTGGAAATCAACAATTCCATGATCTTATTGCCCAAAGAACCCATGAAGCGTCGTTATTTTGATCAACGTGTCGGTTGGTTCGCCAGAGGGCAGGTAGATTACGGATTGGATGCCCAAGAAAGCAAAACCGTGACCTACTTGGATCGTTGGAGACTTGAGGTTAAAGATGAGGACATTGAAAAATTCAAGGCCGGCGAATTGGTAGAACCCAAAAAACCCATTGTTTATTATGTGGACCGTGCAACTCCCAAAGAATGGGTGCCCTATATAAAACAAGGAATTGAGGATTGGCAGGTTGCATTCGAAGCAGCTGGCTTTAAAAATGCAATCATTGCCAAAGACCCACCTTCACCCGAAGAAGACCCGGAATGGTCCCCAGAGGATGTTAGATATTCGGTGGTACGTTATTTGGCCTCCCCTATTCCAAATGCCAATGGTCCGCACGTGAGCGACCCAAGGAGCGGGGAAATTTTGGAATCCGACATTAACTGGTACCACAATGTAATGAGCTTGCTTCGCGGTTGGTATTTTGTACAGACTGCCGCCATTAATCCCGATGCACAAAAAACACAGTTCGAAGAGGAGATTATGGGCCGCTTGATACGCTTTGTATCATCCCACGAAGTGGGGCACACTCTTGGATTGCCACACAACATGGGAAGTAGTGTAGCTTATCCCGTAGATTCTTTGCGTTCCGCCAGTTTCACCCAAAAATATGGTACGGCTCCATCCATTATGGACTATGCCCGTTTCAACTATGTGGCACAACCTGGTGACGAAGGTGTAGCTTTAATGCCAAACATCGGCATTTACGATAAATATGCCATCAAATGGGGATACAAACCTATTTTGGACAAAACCGCAAAGGAAGAAAAACCAATTCTAAATGATTGGATTTTGGAACATGCCGGAGATCCCATGTACCGTTTTGGTCACCAACAAGTGGGCGACATTCACGATCCAAGCTCCCAAACCGAGGATTTAGGGGACGATGCCATTAAAGCTAGTTTGTACGGCATTGAAAACCTAAAGCGTATTGTTCCCAAATTAATCGATTGGACTACCGAGGACGGTGAAAACTATGATGATCTGGAAACCATGTACGGACATGTGACCGCACAGTTCCAAAGATACATGGGGCACGTTTCCAACAACATTGGAGGTGTTTACGAGTATCACAAAACCGCTGATCAAGAAGGTGCCGTTTATACCCATGTGAGCAAAGCGCATCAAAAAAATTGTATGGCCTTTATGCAGGAACAGTTGTTCGAGACTCCTGAGTGGTTGATTGACCAGGATATTTTCAACAAAATTCAATATTCGGGGTCTGTGGAGCGTATCCGTTCCATGCAAGAACGCTACTTGAACACCATGCTGCAATTGGGCAAATTGGCACGAATTATAGAAAATGAGACCTTGAACGGTGATGATGCGTATGGTTTGGTTGAAATGATGCGCGACCTCCGCAGGGGCATCTGGTCCGAGACCCGAAGTGGCAAAACAATAGATACTTATAGAAGAAACCTTCAAAAAGCACATATTGATCGTTTGGAATATTTGATGACAGCGGATGATCAAGATAAATTGCCTGATTTTGGCGGTTATAGAAAATCCACGCCCATCAATACAAGCCAATCCGATATTCGTTCGGTGGCGCGCGCCGAGCTCAATAACCTTAAAAGAGATATTAGAGGTGGCCTCGCCCGGATATCCGATACCATGAGCCGATACCATTTGCAAGATGCCCTGGAACGTATAGACCTTATATTGGAGCCTACTAGATAAATACTTTTTTAGATAAGTACAAATTGTAAAGGTGTAGCCGATTCGTTTATCGGTTACACCTTGTTTTTTTTCCCATACACATCCAAACATAGCCGTTTCACAACAAATCGCTGAGATTCCCATTCGGTTTGATTACTTTAGTAATTCCAAATCTCACATCATGAACTACAAAACAAAAAGCTTAATCTACTTTTCCTGTTTCGTGGCTGCAGCTACCTTATATTATGTAATGGATCAGCGCGACGATTTCCAAGATCAACTCAATTCAAAAACTTACGTCGAGACCCATTTCGAGGATGCCGACGATTATACTGATGAGTCTATAGAAGACGATTTGGAAGAAGAAAACAAATAACTTCCCCCTATTTATTAATCAACTACCACGGGGCAAGCCTGTCTGCCGACAAAGGCAGGCCCACAAAGTATTCAAACGAAAAAAGATTAATTCATTTCGACTTAGAACGTCGGGGAATAAAACCCTCAATGAGAGATTAAAGGCTTCACGAACTACGTTGTCATGACCAAAACTTTGGACACGGTTTTGTCCAAAGAATAAATCATTAAAGCTCGAACATAAAAAGTTATTGGCTATCCCCAACTAAGCGCCGAATAAAGTAGCCCCATCACAAACAGAGCACACCGCCTTAACATTGAATTTTACCAAGGCACCACAAAACATGCTGCATGAGGTTGATTTGGAAAAAGACCCAATATCAGGATAAAGAGGTAGAACAAAGAAAAGCGTACACCTTGAGTCGGTAAAACGACAAAAGATTGTACCGTACAAGTACCAATAACTAGACTTGAAAAAATTTTACAATCGCAAAAAGTCTATGCACCACGGCAATAAAAAAATGCAGGAGAGAGGGAGAAGAGGATAGTGTTTTTTGTTGATTTAAGAAGCCGCATCCGCCATGGTTGCGGTTTCTTTTTATCCGCATTTTTACAGATATATTTGATTATCTGCTATTAAACAGATATATTTGATTATCCATCAATTAACAGATATTTTAAATTATCTGTTAAAAAGCAGATAATTTGCTCTAAATTGAGAAAAAATGGTTGCTATTCTTACAGGGGATATCAAAAATTCAACAGAATACAAAACAGCCAAATGGCTGCCCGTGCTAAAACAGGCCCTGGGCCATTATGGTAAAGAGCCCACGGAATGGGAAATATACAGGGGAGACAGTTTTCAGTTGCAGACGGCACCGGAACGGGCATTGGAGGCATCGGTGTACATAAAGGCATGCATTAAGCAAACACGCGGATTGGATGTTCGCATCGCAATCGGTCTGGGAGAAAAAACGTATGATGCAGGAAAAATAACGGAGTCCAATGGCGGTGCTTTTGTACATTCAGGTAAATGTTTCGAAAACCTCAAAAAACTAAACTTGGCCATAAAAACACCCAATAAAGTATTCGACGAACACATCAACCTGCTCCTAGAACTGGCTCTTTTGACTATGGACAATTGGACCCCGGCCATCTCAAAAACGGTAAAAACCGCCATGGAAAACCCTGATTTGAATCAAAAGGAGCTGGCATCAATACTCAACAAGTCTCAAGGGAACATTAGTGAAGAGCTAAACAAAGCAGGATTTGATGAAGTCCAAAAAATGATTCATTTTTACAGAACCCAACTCGCACAACTATGACGCTTTTAGCCCTAAAATTGATACTCGCCCACTTTTTGGGAGACTTTGTCCTACAACCCGCACATTGGGTAGCGCATAAATTAGCTAAGAAGGGTAAATCCAAATATCTATACTTTCATATTGGAGTACACGTATTGGTGCTGTTGATCATATTGCAATTTCAACACGTGGGCGCCATCCTTTTTATTGTTGCGACCCACTATTTAATAGACTTGGGGAAACTACACCTTAGCAACCCAAAAAACTACCGTTGGCTCTTTGTGGCGGACCAAGTACTGCACCTTTTGGTGCTGGGGGGAGTGTTGTACTGGATATCTCCCTTTTCGTTGGACAGTACCGCAATTTTTACTGAAAGTTCACTTTTATTGATTACGTTTTTGGTCTTTGTCACTTACGTATCCGGTATTGTTATGCGGATGTTGTTGGCCCCTTATATTGATGAAGTTGCCAAGGACGACGAATCTGGGGAAGGTGGCTCCCTTAAAAATGCCGGGACCTACATTGGTATGCTAGAACGACTCTTTGTATTTGGTTTTATTTTGATGCAGCAATGGGCCGCGATAGGTTTACTGATCACGGCAAAATCCGTGTTTCGGTTTGGCGACCTTAACAAGGGAAAAAACCGAAAGTTAACGGAATACGTCCTTATCGGCACCCTTCTAAGTTTTGGCCTGGCCATACTTTCGGGCATGTGCTATCTATATATTAAGGAGCAACTTTAAACGTCTTTTTATCTTCTTTTACGACACGAAAAAAATGGATTGGGTTAAGCCCTATCATCATAAATATTTTATTTTATAGTAAAAGATATTTAAATGAAGGACGATATGGGAGTAATATCAACAAACAAACGGGAAATAAAGCTTTTTTACAATGCAGAGACCAGTGTGGGCATGCAGACCTTGGCTTATTTAAAAGCTTCCGAGAAAAAAATATTGGATGTGGACTTGTCGAAGACCAAGGTAACGGGCACCCAATGGACCGAACTTGCCAAGCTATTGGACAAACCCATTAAGGAACTCATCAATATCGAGCATCCGGATTTTATGAAGGAATACGGAAAAACACACGACCTCCATGGCGATGAGGATTGGCTCAAAGTTTTGGTGAACAATCCCAAGGTGGTAACCCAACCTATACTGGTGAACGGAGATAACGTCATTCAAATAGATACCCCTTCAAAAGTTATGTCCTTCTTGAAAGAAGAAGAAGAAAAAGACTAACCCACTACTCCCAAACGTACATATAATAAACCACTATAGTTTTGAAGTTCATAGTTTTAAAGAAAAGAATGAAATTCTTTGCCATCTGGTATCAAGTCCTCCCTTAATCCCTCCAAAGGAGGGAAACTTCTCCCCTTGGGGAGACCGGAGAGGGGACTATGCATAAAATTTATAGAAACTAAAGTAACTGCAATAAAATCTGACTACCGTTGGGCAAGTTTGCAGGCCTGACTGCCGGCAAAGGCAGGGTCTTAACCTTTAACTAGAAAAAAAACACACCATTAAAATAGCTATGCCGCAATCAAAAGTTTTACGCTACATAAAAATTGCGGTCGGAATCATTTTACTGTTGATTTTGGCAGGTGTGGCAGCTCAACTATTTTTCACCAACAAAATAAAAGCGGTACTAAACGATAACGTGCCCGAAGAACTAGACTTCAGCTATGCAAATTTGAGCACCAACGTACTTTTGGGCAAAATTAGTTTAACCGATGTGTCTGGCAATTCTCCCAAAAAAGACATCGATTTTAAAGCGAAATCCGTTACGGTTTCCGGTTTGCACTATCTGCCCTTGTTTCAAAATGGCGATATTACCATTGCCAACCTTACTGTGGAAACGCCCAGTATCACCTATCATCAAAGGAAAAAGGATAGCACATCAAAAGAGAAAGGAAAAATTCCATCCAAAAACATCAATATTGAAAACTTTAGCGTCCATAAAGGAACTTTTAAGATGCTGAGCCAAACATCGGATAGCTTGGCCACACTACAAGGCATTGAATTTACCCTTTCCGATATCAACTTTAACCAAGAGACATCTACACAAAATATTCCCTTTACCTATGGTGAATACCAGCTCCATGCCGAAAAAGGGTACTACGATTTAGGTCCGTTGGAATTTATCGAGTTTCAACAAATGCAATTAAACCCATATGATGGCCTGTTTCAGCAAGTGGTATTGCGTAGTAAGTATAACAAAGCGGAACTTTCCAAAAGACTTCCCCACGAACATGACCATTACGACCTCACCATTGACAACCTAATCTTAAAAGATTGGGATTTTGGCATGGAAAACGAGCTTCCCTATTTCCACTTGGGCCATATACAATTGCAGGAACCGGTTTTTCATGTGTACCGCGATAAATTGTTGCCGGACGATACCACACACAAAAAACTGTACAATCAAGCACTGCGCGACCTTAAGTTGGACCTTCAGGTGGATTTTATTCAAATTTCCCAAGGACTGGTTACCTACGAGGAGCGTTTGGAAGCCGATGTAGACCCCAAAAACCTGAGCTTTACGGATATTGAAGCCACCATAAACAACTTGCACAGCAAAGGCAGCGGTATGGTTGTCGTGAATGCAAATGCCAAGCTCATGGGCAATGGCCCCTTTACCTTGGATTGGTCCTTTGATCCCCTGAGCAAGTCCAACGATTTTTTGGCTACAGGTTCCCTTATAAATTTTGAATCGGAAAGTATTAGTCCGTTTTTAAAGAGCAATTTCAATGCCGAGGTAAAAGGCACCATACAACAAATGTTTTTTACCATTAGCGGGAACGAGCAGGAATCGCAGGGCGATATGAAGATGAAATACGACAAATTTGAGTTCACTGTGCTAAAAAAGGACCGTTTGGGCGTAAACAAGTTGCTCACCGCTGTGGTAAACCTGTTTGCAAAGGATGGTCACAAAACGGACAAGGACGGCTTCCGCCACGGAAATTTTAAAGTGGAACGCAACCAGGACAAATCCTTTTTTAATTATTTATGGATCAACCTAAAAGAAGGCCTAATGGACACCATGACGGGACGTGGTAAAAAGCGGAAATGACTTTTGGTGTTTGGTGTTTGGTGTTTGGTGTTTGGTGTTTGGAAAACAAGCCAAATTTTAACAGAGCATAGGTCATTTTCAACTTTTAATTTTCAACTTCCACCCCACCCTTGACCCGTAAACCTTTTAACTTTTACCCTTCGTCCTTTTCACCCTTCACCCTAAATTGTTCATTGTTCATTGGTGACTGTTTATTGTTTATTGTAAACTGTTAATTGCTCATTGTTTATTGACAAATGTCAACTGTTCACTGCAAATTGTAGAAAATCCCCAGTTTTTTTGAGGTTTTTGCGCAATGGCATTTTGTTAACATTTGGTAATTTGCGATTCGCAGCCCCTCCCCCAAGAACTTTAGAGCAACCTTTTATGCTTTGCATAAATAAAGATGAATACATTGGCTACCTCCCGATTTGGGTGTATAGCGATATGCTTTATGCTTCAATAAACAAGTTAGGCAACATAAAAAAGTAAACTTTGGAATTACAAAATTTAAAAAAGGATAAGAAAAAACTACTGAATTATAACCCTTCTGTTTTTAATAATGCCGAAAATAGTTTTACTCATTTCGTCACGAAAATTAAAATTTCAGAATTTAGACATATTCAGAATCTTGAAATAAATTTTGAACATCCAATAACCGTAATTAGTGGAACTAATAAGATTGGAAAAACTAGCATATTGCTCTTGATTGCTTGTAGTCACTATAATTTTTTACGTATCGATTCCACCAAGCCGACATCTACATTGAGAAGACATACTTGGAAAGATGTACTTCAATTTACGAATTATGAAACTAGTACTAGAGACTACGAATATCAATTAGAATGGAGAGTTGGAAATGAACCAAGAAAGGGAAAATCAAGAAGGTTACATACAAGTAAGTCCTGGAGTGGAGTTGGCAAGGCGTCAAGAGACCCGAAAAGAAAAAATGCTCAAATCCGAAACCGTGATGTGAGATTTATAGATTTAGAGAGAATTTTACCTGCTAGAAATGTATCCAATAGTTTACTAAGAAAAATATTATCTGCACCTCAAACAAGAGTAAGTCCAGAAGTAGAAGAATCATTTCAATACATATTTTCATTACCAAATGCTATTGAAATATATGAGATTGGCTCACATATTAACAAGAAGGCATTTCTATTAAAAAATGGAATTGAAGATTACTCTAGCTACAACGCTGCATCAGGAGAAGAATCAGTGTTAAATATCCTACAAGAAATAATTGACAGTCCTAAAAACTCTTTAATCTTAATTGATGAAATAGAGGCAGGATTTCATCCTTATATTCAAAGAAGAATTGCGGATATTATACATTATTATAGTTGGAGAGACAAAAAGCAATTCATAATAACAACTCATTCCCCTACATTAATTTCCGCATTTAATTCAAAATGTAGAAAATTCATAGAACCTAAAGATAGTGGAGAAACAAAGTGTATTAGTAAAATTTCAGTAAATGCTGCTTTTTCTAAAATGGATTCAAAAGCATATCCATTGTTAAATCTCTATTGTGAAGATGATATAGCAAAATTTATATTGAGAGAACTTTTAATGAAGCTAAACTCAAAATATAAGTACTTTGATAGGCTTGTTAATATTATTGAATCGGGACCAGCAAATATGGTTAAGAACGATTATGACAGACACAAAAAGAATTTCCCTCAAATGAGACTAAAGATTGGATATGCTTGTGTTTTCGATGGCGATTATAAAAATAAACCAGACTATTCTAAATATCACAACAATCCTAATGAAAAAAGTTTTTTTCTATACCCATTCACAGCACCCGAAAAATTTCTAGTAAAAGCTTATTTAGACGAAAACCCAAATTCTGTTATTCAGTCTGCATTAACCATAAGTGACCATCATACCTTATTCTTAGAAATGGTAAATGAAGGGTTGGCTTCTGATGAAAAATCAGCTTTGTCAAAATGTTGGGCTTCTTTCGAAAAAACTGCAGAATTCAGAAAACTTGAAAACACATTTAATGAATTTATAACAAATATCGTAACTGATTTTACAACAATAAATTAATTACGTTCCTTAACCAAAATGTATAGTGCATACCCTGTGGCTACGCACCATCCATAAACCGTTAGGAAAAATGCCTGCGCACGTGTTTGCGGGAATCAACAGCACTCCAAACACTGTGACAATTTTTTGTAACAGCACTCCGCAACAGGCAAAAGATGTTCTCCCAAATAAGTAATTGGATACTCAGTAGCTTTATCCAAGCAACTACCATAGATTTCTACAAAGTTTTCCATTTTCTTGGGTGGCACTTCCATAAGCTCGGCTACAATGGTCATCAAATCCAAAGCATACAGCCCGCCATCATCCAAACCCATTTGCCTTAAATGTTCCGTAAGCTGGCTATGTTTTAAATCTTGCTGTATAAGCCGTACTGCTAAGGGTTTGCTATGCATTACAAATAAATATTATTGTATTTCAATATAAATTTATATCGTTTTATATTATTTCACAACATTTTAAAGTATTGTATTTTGCTATACGATAAATAAACAGTTTGTGATATGGTACAATTTCATATTACAAAGTAATATGTTCATGTATCGCTTTTCCTTATGAATAGAATTAAAGAGGTATTGAAACAACAAGGTAGAACCCAAACGTGGTTAGCGGAGCAAATCGGTAAAAGCTACGTAGTGGTCACCAATTACTGCAATAACAATGCCCAGCCCAGCATTCCTGTATTGCGACAAATCGCCAAGATACTGGACGTGGATGTACGGGAACTCTTGGTACCAACTAAATCTTAGCCATCATTTCGCTCCCATTCATCATTTCTGACACTGTACCATTGTCCCCTTGAGGGGACCTTAGGGGTGTTTTGGGAAAGTGCCTCTTTTAGATTTCGCCGCTACGCTTCTTCGAAACGGCAGCTTAAAATACGTTGTTTACCGCCTCAATCGTCCTATCCAAATCGGCATAACTGAGGGCATCGTTTAAAAAGTAGCTTTCAAAAGCAGAGGGCGGTAAGTACACCCCGTTCTCCAACATTCCATGGAAATATTTCTTAAAAGTATCGTTGTTACCCTTTGCCGAGCTGGCAAAATCCACCACCGGTTCGTCCGTAAAGTGTACGGAGATCATACTGCCATATCGGTTAATTTGGTGTGGCATCCCTTTTTTGGTCAATACCATGGCAATACCCTTGTGCAGATACTCCGTTTTTTCGGCCAAGCTGGTAAAAATTTCAGGCTTATCGTTCAGCGCGGTAAGCATGGCCAGTCCCGCACTCATGGCCAAAGGGTTTCCACTCAAGGTTCCCGCTTGGTACACGGGTCCATCGGGGGCCAAATGCGCCATAATCTCGGCTCGGGCCGCAAACGCCCCTACGGGCAATCCACCCCCGATCACTTTTCCGAACATTACAATATCCGCATCAATGCCCAAGGCTTCCTGTGCGCCTCCTTTTCCGAGACGAAAGCCAGTCATTACCTCATCAAACAACAACAAAATGCCTTCTTGGGTGCAGAGATCGCGCAATCCTTGTATAAATTCTTCTTTAGGGATAATACAACCCATGTTCCCTGCTACGGGTTCCAAAATAATGGCGGCAATTTCACCTTTATTTGCCTCCACCAAGGCTTTTACCCCTTCCAAATCGTTGTAATCGGCCAGTAGTGTGTCCTTAGCTGTGCCCTGCGTTACACCAGGGCTGTTGGGGCTACCAAAGGTAACGGCACCACTCCCCGCTTGTATCAAAAAAGAGTCGGAATGACCGTGGTAGCAACCTGCAAATTTGATGATCTTGTCCTTGCCCGTGTACCCGCGCGCGAGGCGTACCGCACTCATACAAGCTTCGGTACCACTGTTCACAAAACGGATTTTATCAATGTTCGGCACCATGGACACCGCCAGTTTGGCGATTTCGGTCTCAATTTCGGTGGGCGTTCCAAAGGAAGTTCCCTTTTTAGCCTTATCGATTACCGCATTGATCACCGGCTCGTACGCGTGACCCAAAATAAGGGGTCCCCACGAAGCAATATAGTCGATAAGTTGGTTGCCATCTTCATCGTACAGGTAGGCGCCTTTGGCCTCCTTGATAAAAATAGGGTCGCCCCCCACCGCTTTAAACGCTCGTACAGGTGAGTTTACTCCTCCAGGGATGTATTTTTTGGCCTCTGCAAACAAGGTGCTGCTTCGTTGGTAAATCATATATGTTCTATGTCATTCCCGTACTTCGACTATGCTCAGCATAGACTCCGACAGGAATCTTTTTTATTATTCTCTTACTTGTCATTCCTGCGTTCGCAGAAATCCATTTTAATCAAGTGGATTCCGCATCGTGCTTCTACTTCGCTCAGCATCCGTGCGGAATAACATTCGTGCCGCAAAGGTAATGAGGATAATACTTTCTTGGAAGTCAATTTTGTCATTCCTGCACTAAGGCTATGCACTGTATAAACTTTGGCAGGAATCTGTTTTTATTGCTTGTCATTCCTGCGAAAGCAGGAATCCATTGTACAACCAATTGGATTCCGCATCGTGCTTCGGCTACGCTCAGCATCCGTGCGGAATGACATTCGTGCCGCAAAGGTAATGAGGATAATACTTTCTTGGAAGTCAATTTTGTCATTCCTGCATTTCGGCTATGCTCAGGGCACAATTACTGCGTCACCCGAATGTTGAGCACCTGCCCTACGGAAATAATGTTATCATTTAAATTGTTGAGGCGGCGAAGCTCATCTACCGAAATATCGTAGCGTTTGGAAATGGCATACAAGGTGTCGCCCCTTTTTACGGTATGGGTAAATATTTCGTATTGTCTGGGTTCGCGCACTATGGGCAAACCGTTTTCCAATACCGCTTCATCGTATTCATAAAGATTGTAGTTCTCTATTATGGAGATTAACTTTTGTGGGTACTTGCGATCGGTAGCATACCCCGCTTGTCGAAGTCCATGTGCCCATTTTTTGTAATCGTCCCGTTTGTAGTTGAACAAAAACGCATAGCGTGAACGCGTGGACAGAAAAATACTGTGGTCGCGGAAGGAGTACATCGGGTGGTTGTACTTGCGGAAACATTCCCCCTTGGCATCATCATCATGAAAATCAAATTCGCCCTGCCAACCCGTGTGACATTTGATCCCAAAATGATTGTTGGTCTTTAGCGTAAGTTCGCCTCTACCAGAGCCGCTTTCCAAAATACCCTGGGCCAGGGTAATACTGGCGGGAATGCCAAAGGCACGCATTTCGTACTGGGCAATTTCGGCAAAGGTTTCGATATAATCTTTGGTATCGGAAATAGGAAAACGCTCAAAACGCCCCCTATCTTCGGGCATGGGATACAGATCCCGCACCTCTTCGGTCTCTAAATCCTTAGTGCTGGTGGCAGGTCTTTCGCTGTTCACCACAACGGGCGCACCCTTTCTTTGGGTTGACCTTCTTTTTTTGGCACCACAGCTAGAGAGCAAAAGTGCCGCAATCAATACATATATTATTCGCCTGATCATACCTCCAATAACGGTAAATTTTTCTTCTTCAGTATTTGGTTCATACCTTTTATTCCTTGTAATCCCCCTGTATGGATGGCCAAGATTTGGGTTTCTGGTGGAAAAACATCCCTTTTTACAAGGTCAAAAATACCAAAAAGCATTTTTCCCGTGTAAATAGGATCCAAGGGAACCCCAGTTTCCTTCCTAAATTGGTTAATGAACCCGACCAAATCGCAATCCACCTTGGCATAGCCCCCAAAATGATAATCAGTTACGAGTCTCCAACGATTATTATCGGCAAATGTACGAATCTCCTCGATTAAAAAATTTCCCTTTAACGCGGGGAACCCCAAAACTGTTTGATGCTGTTGGGATGCGTTGATGAGACCTGCCACGGTGCCGCCTGTACCCGCCGCACAACAGATGTAATCGAATTTTGCATCAAGCTGCGTTAAGATTTCCGCACATCCCTTTACCGCCAAAGCATTGGTTCCACCTTCGGGCAACAAGTAAAAATCCCCAAACCGCTCTTTTAAATTTTGAAGAAATGATGCTTCACTTTTGAGACGATAATGACTTCGGGATACAAAATGGAACTGCATTCCGTGTTCGTGGGCCAATTTTAGGGTCGGGTTGTCCTGCCACTTGTTTTCCAATTCTTCGCCCCGAATCACGCCAATGGTTTTTAGGCCTTGTTCATGTCCCGCATAGGCCGTGGCCGCAATATGGTTGGAAAAAGCTCCACCAAAGGTGAGCAGGGTATCTTTACCTCTTTTTTTGGCTTCGAGCAGGTTGTATTTGAGTTTACGGTATTTATTGCCCGAAATTAAGGGATGGATGGTATCTTCCCTTTTGATGTTGAGGGTAACTCCCTTTTCTCGGAGAAGAGGAATATCTATATGCTGATTGTGAATATTCAATCCAAAAATTATCGCGTCAAATAATGTAAAAAACCAAAGGTTTTGCGGTTGGATAGATATTGCATATCCTTTTCATTGGCGTATGCCTCACGCTCAAAGCTGATGTTTTGGTAAGCGCGGTAACTATCCAAATAAAGGACGGTACGAAACAACCATTCCGAAACATAGAGCACATAGAACGGCAATATGAGCAGTTCTTGCTGTTGCTTTAAGTGAATGCGTTCGTGGTTAATTAGCACCTCGTCGGCCATTAGAGCATCTTCCTTTAGGATAATGAAAGGCCATAGCGAGAGACCCACATAATTTTTATAGAAGAAATGTTTAAAGACTAGTATCACTTGATCCCATTCCTTTGGTTAGTCTAACAAATATAACTGCAAAAAGTGCTCAAAATTGGATAGTTAGGAGAAATCCATCAACATTTTCGGTGAATAACCTTGTTTTGAAAGTCTTAAAACCTTCGTTCTATTCCGGCGAAAACCGTAAATTTATATAGTAAACTACCTCTGGGCAACCCCATGAGGAATCGGAGCAACTTGCCTGATGGAAGTTAGGTTTAAATCTCGATTATAGAGTAAAATGGCGCAAACCACATGAAAGAGCACATTCCCTTGGAAGAGGGTGATTATTACGTATCGGAACAAGGGTATAGGGTGTTTACCGAAAAATACCACCTAAAACGTGGTTATTGTTGCGAAAGTGGTTGCCGCCATTGCCCCTATGGATATAATGCCAAAACAAACACCCAGAATTAGGCATTCGGCATAATATTTGTAGATTATTTAATCATATCTCAAGAAATTAAAAAAAGTACTATGAAAAGTTTAAAACGTTTTGCACTGATTGTCTTTTCCTTTGGTTTGTTGGCCTCCTGTACTTCCGTACGGGTGGTTTCCGATTACGACCAAAAAGCTGACTTTAACACCTATAAAAGCTATGCTTTTTACAAAACTGGTATAGATAAAGCCCAAATTTCGGATTTGGACAAGAAAAGAATTTTAAGGGCCATTGAGGCTGAAATGGGTTCTCGTGGATTTGTCAAATCCGACAACCCCGATGTATTGATCAGCATTTTTACCAAAGAGCGCGAACGTGTGGACGTCTACAACAACTTCGGTTGGGGCTGGGGCGGATTCTACAGCCCATGGGCCTGGGGTCCCGGTTGGGGTTGGGGCTGGGGAGGCTATGGCAACAATGTTAGCACCCGTACCGAAGGTTCTTTGTACATCGACCTGATCGATGCCAATAAAAAAGAACTGGTTTGGCAAGGTCGTGGCGTAGGTACACTGAACAATACCAAAAACATTGAAAAGAAAGAGCAACGCATCAAAGAATTTGTTTCGCAGATTTTGGAAGAGTACCCGCCGCAAATGACAGTGGCCTCCAACTAAAACCTACAAGAGATTGTCTGAATGAATTAAACAATGTCAGGTTGAGCGCAGGCGAAACCTTTTTAAGGCATCAACGCCATAAATTCTCGACTGACTACGCTCGAATTGACAATAAAAACCCATTCAGACAACTTCTTTTTTATTACCCTTAACTTTCCTTAAGAGAAAATCCACGCTCTATTTCATATCTTTAAGTCGCACAAAAATTGACTCATGAGCTACGAATCCAATCCTATACTGGACAAACTACCGAAGCATCTCAAACAATTCATAAAACCACAAAATTATGAAGCGTACACGGCCATTGACCAAGCGGTTTGGCGCTACGTGATGCGCAAAAACGTGGATTATTTGAGTAAAGTGGCCCACAGCTCATACGTGGATGGTTTGAAAAAGACAGGGATTTCCATAGATCATATCCCCAATATGTACGGCATGAACAGAATCCTCAAAGAAATTGGTTGGGCTGCCGTTGCAGTCGATGGTTTTATCCCACCTTCTGCCTTTATGGAGTTCCAAGCCTACAATGTGCTCGTGATCGCTTCGGATATTCGACAACTTGAAAATATAGAATATACCCCTGCACCCGATATTATTCACGAAGGTGCCGGACACGCTCCCATTATCGCCAATCCAGAATACGCAGAATATTTACGCCGTTTTGGCGAGATTGGCTGCAAGGCCATTTCCAGCGCCAAGGATTATGAACTTTACAATGCGGTGCGACATCTTTCCATAATAAAAGAAGCACATGGCACCCCGCAAAGTGAAATAGAAGAAGCCGAAAAGCATATTGAGCAACTACAAGAAAATATGGGGGAACCCAGTGAAATGGCCCTAATACGAAACCTACATTGGTGGACCGTGGAATATGGTTTGATCGGCACGGTGTACAACCCAAAAATTTATGGAGCAGGGCTACTTTCGTCCATTGGTGAAAGTACGTGGTGCATGACGGACAAAGTGAAAAAGATTCCATACTCCATTGAAGCGGCCCGCACCGAGTTTGATATCACCAAACCACAACCACAGCTTTTTGTGACACCCGATTTTGCTTTTTTAAGTCAGGTTTTGGAAGATTTTGCCAATACCATGGCCGTGCGAACAGGAGGGCTTTCAGGCATCAAAAAGTTGATTGGTTCCAAAGCGCTCGGTACCATCGAATTGAGTACGGGACTGCAAATCTCCGGGGAATTCAACAATGTAATTGAAAACGACGGGAAACCTATCTATATACAAACCAAGGGCGGCACGGCCCTTGCCTATCGTGAAAAAGAATTGGTCGGGCACAGTATTGCTCACCATGCCGATGGTTTTGGTTCACCTATCGGAAAGTTGAAAGGCATCAACATTGCCATTGAAGACATGGGGCCACGCGACCTTAAAGCCTATAAAATTTATGAAGGGGAACAAATTGCCCTGGAGTTCGAAGGCGGCATCAAAGTGGAAGGAACCATAGTAACGGGCACCCGAAACTTAATGGGCAAAATCATTCTTATCACTTTTGAAAATTGCACGGTTACCCACAACGATAAAACCTTATTCCAACCTGAATGGGAATTGTACCACATGGCTGTTGGCCAACACATTGTATCAGCTTATAATGGTCCCGCAGACCTTAATAGTTTCGACCTAACCAGCCATCAGATTACAGAAAGCGCCATAAAATCCAAAAAAGACGAAAAAAGGTTGCAATTGGAGCGGTATTATGAACAAATCAGGCATTTTAGGGAAGGAAAAAACATCACGATTTCACGAAACAAGGTCTTCCAAGCCCTTAAAAAAGAACATCCAAAAGATTGGTTACTGCCCGTAGAATTGTACGAACTGGCCAAACAGGACAACAATCAAGAGTATCAGCAAGAGATTTTGGAACACTTGGAACACATTAAGCGGGATAACCCCAAGGTAGGCCATTTAATTGATGATGGTCTCCAACTGGTGGATACGGCCTTGGTAAGTTAATCCTAACCTTCTCCTGTGACAGTTTAATCCAAAAAAGTTTTCAACTGTTCGGCATTTTCAACAGGAGTGTTTTCATAGACCAAGGTCCAGCCCATGGTATTGGTGAGCACCAAAATGCGCGACAGTTCGCTGACCAGTCGGTTTTCCGCATTGGAACGCAAAGAGGAAGCTTCTATTTTCTTCATTAAGGAAGCATTCACGTTGCGCTTAATGGCATTGTAATCCCCTGCGTTGAAGGGGTTCAAGTAATCTGCGGTAACATCGTAGTACTCAAAATCGGGACTTATTTTTATCTCTGGCTCTGGAATTTGTGTAATCTTCAGCAATTTATTCCCCTCGTCCACCTCATAGCCTATTTTGGACATATCATAAGCAATGGAAACGTCAGCATTTACCACAACCAATGCTTTCTTGTGTGCGGTTACCAACGGCCCGAACAGTTCTTTGGAATCTTTGTAATTGTAGACTTCGGCAAAATGCCCTTCGGAAACCACCAATTTGGATACGTTTCGCAATTCCTGCTGAATGAGCATGGAGTTTTCTTCAAGAATGGATTTTTGCTCTCGGTCATCGGTGCACGATTTATAGATCAAAACCGAGGCCAAGGCAATTACTGCTCCTGCTAAAACTTTTTTCATTTAATCAAATTTCATGAAAGAATACCTTTCTTGAAGATACGTAATTTTTGTGCGGAGCGATGTTTTAAACTTTTGATGCGCTTCAGAATCGGGGTTAAATGGTCTATGCAACAATCCTTTTTGAACGGCATCCACCTTATCCAAAACAGCATAACATTTTGATGAAATCCAGACCAATTTAAATTTTTCCCAAATGTAATCGACGGCAAGTTCGTTAGGATGCACCATATCCTTGTCATAAAAACGGTAGTCGCGCAACTCGTCCATCATAATTTCATAGGATGGAAAGTAGGACACACTGTGTCCTTTTATTATTTGATAAAGGGCAGCAAACAGATGCGCCTTGCTCTGCTGGTTTTCCACAAAACCATCTTTTACATGACGAACGGGCGAAATGGTGAAGATGATTTGTGCAAGGGAATTCATTTTGCGAATCATTCCCACCAAATTATTGAGACTGGACTCGATTTCGGTTACGCTCAACAATTTTTTAGTGAATTGCTTTTGGGACACCTTATGGCAATTGGCCACTATTTTATTTGAATCCTGATGCTCATACACCCATGCAGTTCCGAGGGTGATGATGATGTGCGATGAAGTTTCCAACCCTATTTTGGTTTCTTTCAACCTTTGGTTGAGGAGTTGCAACAATTCCAATGAATCCTCGGAGCGTAAATTGGAATGGGCTTCAAAACAACGCCAGATGCCATCTTGCTCAAAAATATCTCCTTTCTCATAAGTTTCTTCTTGAATAGCTCGTTGAACCAGATTTTCTATCGCTAAAGGATGAAACAATATCCCAAAGGGATTTTGCATTTGCTGGAACTTGAAGTAGTCCAACTTATTACCCATATTTTCCACAAAACAGGAACCCAAAAGCACCATCTTACTTTGATAGTCGATGGGATTATCGCTGGGTGTTAAAGGCATCTTGGTTTGTAATTCCATTATTTGACATCTATTTTTTTCTAGACCTCGGACTTAACCTATGAAACACTTGATAAGGATAAACAACATAATATACTTGATCTTCATTAATTGTATTTTGGTTGTTCTCCCATGCTAATTCGATTGTTTTTTCAGCCTCCTCCTTTTTCCCAGAATTATATTCTGATATGGCCTTGTAATAAAAAGCATCACCAAAGTTTTTATAAACCTTTAAACTCATATCAAAATTTTCGATTGCCTTTTCGTAATTCTTGAGTTCATATTCAACTACTCCCATATAAAACCAATCCATATAATGGCATGCTTCCTCAGGAGGTTCGTTAGGGAAATCTTTGAATTGCTGCTCTTTACTTTTTAGGAGGTAATTTTTAGCATTCTCAAATTGGTTCAATTGCAAATAATCCAATGCTATATAAAAATTATAAGTATGGTCCATCACGTACCCATCTCCAAACTTTTCCTTTGCCAGCTTTAGTTCATCTATTGACTCCTGGTACTCATTGGAGAAAAGACATTTCATAAACCCACTGTAATCCAAATATCTTTTCGGGTCATACAAAACTGCTTTTTCCAAAAAGGGCTTTCCTATAGAAAACTTACGTTCCTTATATAATGGCATTGCTTTCTGCTGCCAGAAATAGGCCGAATCAGGTTTGATCATCAAAGCAGAATCCAAATAGCGCTGCCTATCCACAGAATATACAGGAACTTTATTTGCCTTTTGCCAATAATCTGCAATTTTAATTGAATCATCAACTGATAGTACTACCTTTTCAGATTCAAACGACCTTCCCTCTTCTGTTTTGCTCTCATTTTCAGCACAGGCTTGAAAAATCAGAAATATATATAAGATTTTTTTCATACATAATATCAAGAGAGGTTGGGTTAATAATAAAATTAATTAAGATACATAAGCTTTTACTTTATCCAGCGCATCGGGAATCCCAGCAGGGTTTTTACCACCCGCAGTAGCAAAGAACGGCTGTCCTCCCCCACCACCTTGGATGTATTTCCCCAGTTCGCGGACAATGGTTCCCGCATTCAGGTCCTTTTCTGCCACCAAATCCTTGGAAATGTAGCAGGACAAAACGGCTTTTCCGTCCTTTTCAGAGGCCAACAATAGGAACAACTTATCTACCTGACCTCCTATTTCAAAAGCCAAATCTTTGATGCCACCTGCATCCAAATCCACTTTTTTGGCCAAGAATTGGACTCCGTTCACTTCTTCCAATTCTGAAATCAGTTCGTTTTTGAGTCCTTTGGCCTTATCCTTCAACAATTGCTCCACTTGTTTTTTAAGTGCAAGGTTTTCTTCTTGTAAACTGGCCACCGATTTTACAGGGTCTTGCGAGTTCTTCAACATATCCTTGATCTCGAAGAGCATACGATTGTTGTTGAAATAAAATTCTTTAACAGCATCAGAAGTAATGGCCTCAATTCTTCGAATTCCAGCGGCAACGGCTCCTTCGGAAACTATTTTGAAATGCCAAATATCGGCGGTATTCTTTACGTGGGTACCTCCACAAAGTTCAATGGATTGTCCAAAACGAATGGTACGGACCGTATCGCCGTATTTTTCACCAAAAAGTGCCATCGCCCCTTGCTCCATGGCTTCTTTCATGGGAACATTGCGGTTTTCTTCCAAAGGCAAATGTCCATCAATACGGGCATTGACGAAATTTTCGACTTTCCGTAGCTCCTCCACCGTCAATTTTGAAAAATGGGAGAAATCAAATCGTAGATATTTGGAATGCACAGCAGAGCCTTTTTGTTCTACATGGGCTCCCAAGACTTCGCGCAGGGCTTGGTGCAGCAAGTGCGTAGCGGTATGGTTGCAGGCCGTTCTCCAACGTTGCTTTTTGTCCACGATGGCTTTAAAGGTTCCCGAAACTTCTTTTGGCAACGATTTGGCAAAATGAACGATTTCGTTGTTCTCCCTTTTGGTGTCAATGATATAAGTAACATCGCCGTTGGGAGCTTCCAAATAGCCTTTATCTCCAACCTGACCACCGCCTTCAGGGTAAAATGGGGTAAGATTGAACACCAATTGGTATTGGTCTCCCTCCTTTTTACTGGTCACTTTACGATACTTTACCAGTTTCACATTGGCTTCGAGGCTATCGTAACCGATAAATTCTTGTTCAGCATCGGTCAATAAAACGTTCCAGTCGTCCTTGGACACTTCGGAAGCAGCTCTGGAACGGTCTTTTTGGGCTTTCAAGGCTTTTTCAAACCCTTCCGTGTCCAGTTGATACCCTTTCTCCTCCAAAATCAAAGCGGTCAAATCTATGGGAAACCCGAAAGTGTCGTACAGCTCAAAGGCCTTTGTACCTGCTATGGTTTTATCCTTGGAGGATTTTATCACGGAATCCAACAACACCAATCCTTGTTCCAAAGTGCTCAAAAATGAGCTTTCCTCTTCTTTGATCACATTTTCGATTAGTTGATATTGCTCCTTCAACTCCGGGAACGCTTTCCCCATTTGTTCGCCCAACACCTTGACCAATCTGTAGATGAATGGTTTGTTGGTGTCCAAAAAGGTGAATCCGTAGCGAATAGCACGGCGTAATATCCTTCGGATTACATAACCTGCTCCCGTATTGCTGGGCAATTGCCCATCGGCAATGGAAAATGCCACGGCACGCACATGGTCGGCCACCACACGGATTGCGATATCGGTTTGCTCATCCTTGCCATATTTTTTCCCTGTAATGATTTCCACCTCGCGAATCAGCGGGGTAAAAACATCGGTATCGTAATTGGATTGCACGCCCTGAAGCACCATGCACAAGCGCTCAAAGCCCATTCCGGTATCAATATGCTTTTCGGGAAGGGGTTCCAGACTTCCATTGGCCTTACGGTTGAACTGCATAAAAACCAAGTTCCAAATTTCCACTACTTGCGGATGGTCCTGGTTTACGAGCGAAGCTCCGTCCACTTTTTGTTTTTCTTCCTTGGGTCTTATATCCACATGAATCTCGGAGCAGGGTCCGCAGGGGCCTTGGTCGCCCATTTCCCAGAAATTGTCCTTTTTGTTTCCTTTTATAATTCGATTCTCAGGTACAATTGCCTTCCAAAGATCGTAAGCTTCTTGATCCAATGGCAATCCATCATCCCCGCTTCCTTCAAAAACGGAAACGTAAAGACTGTCCTTATCAATTTTATATACCTCGGTGAGCAATTCCCATGCCCACGCAATGGCCTCCTTTTTAAAATAATCCCCAATACTCCAATTCCCCAACATTTCGAACATGGTGTGGTGGTAGGTATCCTTCCCAACTTCTTCCAAGTCGTTGTGCTTACCGCTCACCCGAAGACATTTTTGGGTATCGGTCAATCTTTTGCTCTTTGGAACGGAATTCCCCAAAAAGTACTCCTTAAACTGGTTCATACCGGCATTGGTGAACATCAGGGTAGGGTCGTCTTTCATTACCATGGGTGCCGATGGTACAATCTTGTGGTTCTTTTCTTTAAAAAAGTTTAAAAACTGGTTTCTAACTTCTTGGGATGTCATTGAATTCCTAGGGTTTTCTTAAATTTAACACTTTAAGCAAAACAATTTTTATATTTGTTTGTTCTGATTAAAATGAGTGAGCAAAAATAGGATAAAATCCATTCATGTCTAAAGTTAAGTACTATTACGATCCGGATACACTTTCTTATAGAAAGATCGAGCCGAAGAAATCCAAAAAGTACAGGAATATTTTCTTGTTCTTGCTGGGCTCCGCACTGTTCGGTTTCCTTGGACTGATTATTCTTTTGAACACCCGATGGGTAAATACGCCCAAGGAACTTTCCCTTGAACGCGAGGTTCGAAATTATGAACTTCAGTTTGATATCATGAACAGGAAAATGGACCAAATGGAACAGGTTTTGGCCAATATTGAAGATCGGGACAACAATATTTACAGATTATATTTTGAAGCGAACCCAATACCCGAAGAGCAGCGTAGAGCGGGTTTTGGGGGTGTCAACCGCTATAAAGACCTTGAAGGCTTCAACAATTCGGAAATCATCATCAATGCAGTAAAACGATTGGACATTATCCAAAAACAAATGGTAATCCAATCCAAATCGTTGGATGAAATTGCCAAATTAGCGGAAGAAAAGGAAAAGTTACTGGCCGCCATTCCGGCCATTCAGCCCGTTAGCAACGAAGACCTTACCCGAATGGCCTCTGGTTATGGTTGGCGATCGGACCCCTTTACCAAAGCACGTAAAATGCATTGGGGCATGGACTTTACCGCTCCACGAGGCACTCCAATATATGCCTCCGGTGATGGAAAAGTGGTACGTGCCGACAATAGGTCGTCCGGTTATGGAAAACATGTGCGAATTGACCATGGCTACGGTTACATCTCACTGTACGGGCACATGAGCAAATACAATGTTACTGTTGGCCAAAAAGTAAAAAGAGGTGACCTTATCGGCTTTGTTGGTAGTACGGGACGTTCCCAGGCACCCCATGTCCATTACGAAATATTTAAGGATGGGGAACGCATCAACCCCATTAACTTCTACTACGGAAGTTTGTCCACGGAAGAATTTGAGAATATGCTCAGATTGGCCAATCAAGAGAACCAATCACTGGATTAATGCACGTAGACCTACCCGAAAAACGATATTATGGCATTGGCGAAGTGGCCAAGGCCTTTGGGGTAAACACCTCCCTAATCCGTTTTTGGGAAAAAGAGTTTGACGTGCTCCAACCCAAAAAAAATGCCAAGGGCAATCGTAAGTTTACACCGCAGGATATCCAAAACCTTCAGTTGATCTACCATTTGGTAAAAGAGCGAGGGTTTACTTTGGATGGTGCCAAAATCCATCTGAAAGAGGAAAAACAAAAAGCCCTTTCCAATTTTGAGGTGATTCAAAAATTACAAAAGGTAAAAGCGGAACTCCTTAAAATAAAAGAACAACTATAAACACTTAACCAATAGAAAATGAAAAAAGGTATTATAGCCATTATTGCCCTGGGGATTTTAGGGGTAATCGTTGTAGGATGGTACGTAAGCACCAACAACAAGCTTGTCGACATGAAAGGACAGGCCACTAAGCAATGGGCCAATGTGGAGAGTTCTTACCAACGCAGAAGCGACTTGATCGGGAACTTGGTGAAAACAGTACAAGGCGCCGCCGATTTCGAACGGGAAACCCTAACGGCCGTTATCGAAGCAAGGGCAAAGGCCACCTCAACCAGTATAGACGCCAACAATATTACGCCCGAACAATTGGCAGAGTTTCAACAGGCCCAAACAGGACTTTCCTCCGCCCTATCCCGGTTATTGGTTACCGTGGAGCGCTATCCCGATATAAAGGCCAATCAGAACTTTTTGGAACTACAGTCCCAATTGGAAGGCACAGAGAATAGAATCAATGTAGAACGCAACCGTTTTAACGATCTGGCCGGGGAATACAATATTAAAATACAGCAAATCCCGACCAATATTGTGGCCAGCATGGCCAATTTTGACCCGATGGCCCTTTTCAAATCAGATGCCGGTTCGGAAGATGTTCCCGAAGTGGATTTTGAATTCAATTAAATGATGTCGCACGTAGAAGAGTTTTTGACCGCCGAGGAAGAAAAGGAAATTGTTGAGGCCATTGTTGAGGCCGAAAAAAATACTTCTGGTGAAATACGGGTACATATTGAAGCCTCCACCAAAATAGATCATTTTAGCCGGGCACAACAAATCTTCCATTTTCTAAAAATGGACAACACCAAAGAAGGAAATGGTGTACTTGTTTATGTGGCTGTGGACGATAAAAAATTTGTGATCTACGGTGGAGAAGGTATTGACAGGGCCGTTCCCAAAGGTTTTTGGGACACCACCAAAGATGTAATGGCATCCCATTTTAAAAAAGGGGATTTTAAACAAGGTATCGTTGAGGGAATCCTTATGGCAGGCAAAGAACTGGAAGCCCACTTTCCATGGAACCATAACGACACCAATGAACTGAACGATGCGATATCCAAAGGGTAGTTTATTTCTGGCTTTTTTATACGTTTCCCTTGCTTGGGGGCAGTTTACCATACCCGAAAAACCGCAAAAACAAACCAGCGTTTACGATTATGTGAACCTGCTATCCCCATCGCAAAGCAATGCACTGGAACAAAAGCTGGTTCAGTATTCCGATAGTACCTCAACACAAATAGTGGTTGTCATTATTAGTTCCACCGAAGGTGAAAGCATTAATTTTTTAGGGGCACAATGGGGACAAAAATGGGGCATTGGACAAGCGGACAAGGACAATGGGGTGCTTGTACTTTTGGCCAAAGACGACCGTAGAATTGCCATCAACACTGGCTATGGCGTAGAAGGCCGTCTTACCGATTTAATGTCGAGACGAATAATCGAAACCGTGATTATCCCGGAATTTAAAAAAGGGGATTATTATAGTGGTCTGGACAAAGGTTCCGATGCTATTTTTAAAGTCCTTACGGGCGAATTTACCGAAGACCGTACCTTTGGGAGTGGTAAAAAATTCCCTCTTGACGCCCTTTTCCCTATCATTATCTTTATTATCATCATCATTATTTTATGGAGCCGTAAAAACAAAGGCGGCAGAGGTCCAGGTGGTCGCAGGGGCGGCGGACTTGACATTTGGGATATGATCATCCTCAGCAATATGGGTCGCAGCTCAGGTTCTTCAGGTGGTTTTGGTAGCGGAAGCCTCGGTGGTGGAGGTGGGTTTAGTGGCGGTTTCGGTGGCGGTGGCTTTGGAGGCGGCGGTGCTTCCGGTGGATGGTAGTCGAAAACAAAGCAACCAAAACGGCATATCTTCATCTTTTTAAAAAAAAGACTTCATGTCTAAAAAACTACTGCTTTTATTCATTTCAGTATTCGTTTTATCGTGTAAATCAGATGACAACTCAATAGATTGTTCTTTAGTGGATTGCTTTGTTGGTGAAGACATCATCCGATTAACGTTTTTAAGTCTGGAAAACGATGAGAATTTACTAGCCAATGGAGCTTTGGATTCAGGAGCCATACAAATTTTGAATGAACAAAACCAAAACGTTACATTTTCTATAGAACAATACCCTATCACAGGAATGGTTATTGTCGTACCGGTTTCAACCGAAGAATTCGGTCAAAAATCGTTCACAATAAATATTAAAGACGGTGAGTCATCATTTGTAAGTTTCAACGCAAGTTTTAGGCAAGGAGAATGTTGCGGTCCCTATACCTCAATAGAAGGTGTGGAGGCAAATATTCCCTATGACCACACATTGGAAAAATATGGCGCTCTGCCGCTTTCCATTACTTTCTACATTTCCAGTACATAAGTTATAGCCTCATAAACCTTGAATCTTTTTTATTATGAGCCTTTGGCCTCATTTATAAATTCAATCCAACTATCCATCAAGTAACATGGCTCTGATGTTCAATTTTAACTATCTTGCTAATAGTAATTAAAAACACTCCTTTTTCATGTCCCGGTCATTCAAAACGCTCTTCATTTCCCTACTTATTCTCTTAGCATCCTGTAAAAAAAAGAACGGTACTTCCGAAACCGACAACCTTTTTAAGTTCAAAGACTACATAAGTTATCACACCAACGGCAACCAAAGTATTTCCACCTCCATCACCATTGCCTTGGCCCAACAATTGGAGCAGTTTGAACTGACTCAAGAGTTACCATCAAAATATTTGGACATTTCACCAAAGGTGAATGGAAAGCTCATAATAGAAAACGGAAGGGAGCTCATATTCCAGCCCTCGGAATATTTAAAACCCAATACCGAGTACACTATCCGCCTGAAACTGAACAAACTCTTTGAAGATATTGATAACGAGTTCAAAACCTACACCTTCAGTTTTAAGACCATTGCGCCGAATTTTAAAATCAATCTGGGCAATTTACAATCGTATAGTAAGGATTGGCAATATGTTACCGGCACTTTGGATGCTTCCGATATTCTGGAGGCATCAAAAATAAACTTGGTGCTTTCTGTACAACAAGGAGACAAAAACATTTCCGTAAAATGGGACAACACTTCGGACAATGCACAATATTACAGCTTTAAGATTGATAGTATCTCCAGAAAAACAGCCGATAGTAAATTGACCGTAAATTGGACGGGGAAAGCTTACAATATTGAAAACGAAGGCTCCGAAACCTATCCGATTCCAGGTAAAAACAAATTTGTGATTGTTGATGCCAAAACAACATCCGCTCCAAATGCTGTATTGACCCTAAATTTTTCCGAACCCTTGAAGCAAGACCAAAACCTAAACGGTCTGGTAACCATTGAAAACGCCGAAAGTTTGCGCTACGAAATCAATGGAAACGTTTTGAGTGTTTATCCCTCCAACCGAATTTTGGGAGAGGTTCGTGTCAATGCATTTCAAGGTATTAAAAGCGAATATGGTTTTACTCTGAAGAACAACTTTTCTGAACTGGTCTCTTTTGAGCAATTAAAACCTGCCGTACGACTCATTTCCAAAGGAACCATTTTGCCCAATGCGGCATCAACACCCATATATTTTGAAACGGTCAATCTTACCGCAGTTGAAGTTCGCGTCATCCAAGTATATGAAAACAACATGCTGCAATACCTCCAAAATTATGACTTAACAGAAAATTATAATCCCGATTTCAGGCCTGTGGGTCGAAGAGTAGCATACAAAGTTATTCCCCTGACCGAAGATGGCAATAAAAACACCAGTTATTGGCAGGCACATGGTTTGGATTTATCCAAATTGATTCAAATTCATCCCGGTTCATTGTATCGGGTCGAATTCAGCTTTAAGAAAGAACACACCTCTTACGATTGTGGTGATGGTGCAGAAACCGAAGAATCAAAAACCGAATATGCATTGGAACAAAGTTCTGATGAAGCCTCAGAAGAAGAACGCTATTGGGACAATGAAATCTACAATTACAGAAACTATGATTATAATTGGGAAGAGCGTGACAACCCCTGTCATTCCGCTTACTACAATTACGATAGAATAGCCGCCACCAATCTATTGGGAAGCGATTTGGGGCTAATCGTTAAAAAAGGAAGCAACCACTCACACCACTTTGCGGTGACCAACTTGCTCACCACACAACCCGTAGCGGACGCCAAAATAAAGCTGTATAATTTCCAACAACAACTTATCGGCGAGACCACTACCGATACCAAAGGCCTATCCGTTTATGACAGCGACAAGGGCATTGCCTTTGCCGTGGCCGAGCACAACAACAATTTCGCCTACGCCAAACTCGCAGATGGCAACGCATTATCCCTCAGCAAGTTCGATGTTTCTGGCGAGCAGCTCCAAAAAGGATTGCAAGGGTTCATCTATACTGAAAGAGGTGTCCACCGACCCGGTGATGTCATACATTTGACCTTTGTTCTGGACGATAACGCCAATCCTTTGCCCAAAGGGCACCCGGTTACTTTGGAAGTTAGCGATGCCCGCGGGAAATTGGTACAGCGGAATGTTTTAAAAGAAGGTAGTACCCCAGTTTCTGATGGCTTATATACTAAAAAAGAAAAGAATTTTTACTATTTCCCTATCCCGACCGATGCTAACGCCCCAACGGGAAATTGGTCGGCCAAAGTGATTGTGGGCGGTGCACAATTCAGTAAAACCTTAAAAGTGGCCACGGTAAAGCCCAACCGATTAAAAGTGGATTTTGCTTTTGATGACGAAGTACTGGAAGCAAATACTTTCAATCGCGGAAAAGCAACCGTAAAGTGGCTGCACGGAGCTCCTGCCCGTAACCTGAAAATTGACATAAATGCTACTTTGAAGCAAGCTTCAATGGCCTTTCCAAAGTTCAAAGATTATGTGTTCCAAGACCCATCACGTGATTTCAATGAGACCGAATTGCAGTGGATTTCATCCAAGTTGGACGCCAACGGTGAGCTGGACATCAACAAAAAAATAGAGATAAATGGGAATGCACCGGGAATGTTGCAAGCAACTTTCACCACCAAAGTTTTTGAGGGTGGAGGTGATTTCTCCATTGATGTGTTCTCCAAGAATTTGGCCCCATTTTCAAATTTTGTGGGACTCCGTTCCCCTAAAGCAAAACAATACGGCTCTTTCTTAACGGATGACAACAACACCTTTGATGTGGTCACTGTGGATGCCCAAGGAAATCCATCATCCAATAGAAAGCTAAAAGTACAAGTATTCAAAATCGAATGGCGCTGGTGGTGGAACCGAGGTTACGACAATCTGTCCCGCTATGAAAATGCTACTGTACACCGTCCTTTCAAGGAAATGGAGATTACGACCGGAAGTAAAGGAAAGGGCAATTTCAACATCAATGTTCCCGATGAGCAGGGAGGTCGTTTCTTGATTCGTGTTATTGACGAAGTCTCAGGACACGCCACAGGCCGTACCGCCTATTTTTACAGCAATTGGTGGAGAAGGCCCGCATCCGCAGATGCAGAAAGCTCCAAAATTTTGATTTTCTCCACCGACAAGGAAAAATACACCTTGGGTGAAGAAGCTATGGTCACTTTCCCATCAGATAGAGGCGGACGTGCTTTAATAAGCATAGAAAATGGAACCGAAGTACTATCACAACAATGGATTGAGACCTCATCCAAAGAAACCAAGGCAACCATTCCAATAACTGCTGAAATGGCCCCGAATGCCTATGTCAACATCTCCTTGTTGCAACCCCACAGTCAAGTAAAAAACGATCTTCCCATACGGTTGTATGGCGTGGTACCGCTATTGGTTGAAAACCCGGCTACCCTTTTGGAACCACAAATCAGTATGCCCGATGTTTTGGAGCCTAAAAAACCGTTTAAGGTCACCGTTTCTGAAACCAGTAAAAAACCGATGACCTATTCATTGGCCGTGGTGGACGAAGGACTTTTGGACCTTACCCAATTTAGCACACCGGATATTCACGGTTCGTTTTATGCCAGACAAGCATTGGGCGTCAAGACTTTTGATATTTTTGATGATGTGATGGGAGCTTATTCCGTGAGTGTGGATAATATTTACGCTATTGGCGGTGGCGGTATTGGTGCTGGTGCCAAAAACCGAAAAGCACAGCGATTTAAACCTGTAGTCACTTATTTGGGGCCATTTACCCTAAAGGGAGGAGAAAAAGCATCACACACCATTGATATGCCCAATTATGTAGGCTCCGTAAGAACCATGGTCGTTGCCGGAAACCCAAACAGTGCCTATGGAAATGCTGAAAAAACAACTCCAGTGCGCAAACCATTGATGGTTTTGACTTCCATTCCACGAAAATTATCCCCTGGTGAAAAAGTAACCATCCCAGTGACCGTTTTTGCCATGGAACCCAAGGTAAAAAATGTAAAAGTTACCATTGATGCTGGAAAAGCTTTGGAGCCCATCAACGGAACATCAAAAAATATCACTTTTAATGCCGTTGGGGAGCAAATCGTGAATTTTGATTTTAAAGTGAACCCAACTTCATCGTTCCAAACCATAAAAGTTACCGCTTCGGGAGCTGGGGAAAGTGCCAGTAACGAAACCGAAATTGATGTGGAAAACCCGAACCCCATCACCACAAAAAGTGAATTGTACACTTTGGATGCCAATGGTTCGCAGACCATTTCGATGGAAACTTTTGGCACATCGGGCACCAATACAGCGTTTATTGAGTTTTCCACACTACCCCCGATGGATTTTTCCAAACGGATGGATTACTTGTTACGTTATCCACACGGATGCGTGGAACAGACCACTTCGACAGCGTTCCCACAATTGTTCTTGGCAGATGTGTTGGACATCACTTTTGATAAAAAGAAAGACGTCGAGAAAAACATCAAAGCTGCCATCGACAGACTTGGTGATTTCCAGATTCCCAATGGCGGACTGAGCTACTGGCCCGGTTATGGCCATGCCGATGATTGGGGCACTTCCTACGCCGGGCATTTTATGTTGGAAGCCAAAAAAGAAGGATACCAACTTCCTTTGACATTCTTGAGCAATTGGTTGAGATACCAAAAGAATGCGGCGCGTCAATGGAGTAACCAAAGCACCTATTACAACGATGATGTTTCACAAGCATATCGATTGTACACATTGGCCTTGGCACAACAACCTGAACTGGCCGCAATGAACCGTTTACGCGAAACCGCAAATCTTAGCAATGAAGCCAAATGGAGATTGGCCGCCGCTTATGCCCTTGTTGGGAAAAAGGAGGTGGCAGAAGCCATTGCCCAAAAGGCAAACATCAACTTTAAACCCAATAACTACAATTACAGAACCTATGGTTCGGTTTTCAGAAACCGTGCCATGGCGCTGGAAACCATGGTGATTTTGGGTGACCCGCAACAAAGGGAACTGGCCGTTTCCTTGGCCAAAAATTTATCATCACAGCAATGGTATAGCACCCAAGAAACAGCTTTTGCTCTCTTGGCTTTGTCCAAAATGGTGATGAAGAATGGGGGAAGATCCATCGACCTTACCTTTACCAACAATGGAAAGAACATTAATATCAAAACCGATAGGGCCATAGCACAGCGGGAACTTTCCGTGACTTCCTTTAAAGAGGAAATCGAACTGAAAAACAATCAAGGAAACATCATTTACGCGACCCTTACCCAAACTGGAAAATTACCCGTTGGCGAAGAGTTGGCACAACAACAAAACCTAAGGTTGTCCGTGAACTACCAAGATCCATTGGGCAATTCCGTCAATATAAATGAACTGAGACAGGGAACAGAGTTTCAAGCTCAGATTACAATATTTAATGGTTCGGATGATTATATCGATAATGTAGCACTCACCCATATCGTGCCCAGTGGATGGGAAATTGTGGACACTTCATTTGCTGGAGGCAGCAACGCTAATGCTTCAAAAGCGGATTATGTGGATACCAGGGACGACCGTACCCATTTGTATTTTGATATTGATAGCAGAAAGTCGAAAACGTTCACCATAAAACTGAACGCTTCGTTTTTGGGGGAATACTATTTGCCCGGAGCACAAGTAGAAGCCATGTACGATAACACTTATTATGCTAGAAACAAGGGCAATTGGGTCAAAGTTGTTCAGTAGTTTGGTGTGGATGAAGTTTTTTTTATCAGCCCTAAAAAAAACTATTTTAAAACATCGAATCAAGGTTATCCTTTTATCCATTGTATTGATTTTATGGCTGTTTTGCTTGCCGAAAAATCTTTTTAAAGATCCCACTTCAACGGTTGTGGACAGTTCGGAAGGCTCCCTAATCGGTGCTCGCATTGCTGATGATGGTCAATGGCGGTTCCCGCAAATGGACTCTGTTCCGGAACGCTTCAAGCAGAGTATTTTACTGTTTGAAGACGAGTATTTTTATAGTCACCCTGGGTTTAACCCAATTTCCATTATCAAGGCCATTGGGCACAACCTCACCAAGGAAACCCGAAGGGGTGGCAGCACCATCACTCAGCAGGTCATCCGTTTGAGCAGAAAAAATCAAAGCAGAACCTATTGGGAAAAACTCATCGAAGTATTTATGGCAACTCGGCTGGAATTTCGGTACTCGAAAGAGGAAATTTTAAAACGCTATGCCTCCCACACACCTTACGGGGGCAATGTGGTAGGGTTGGAGACGGCTGCATGGCGTTATTTTGGGATTCCTGCCCACGAATTGAGCTGGGGGCAATCGGCTGCCCTGGCGGTTTTACCCAATGCCCCGGCATTGATTTTCCCCGGAAGAAATGAACAAACCTTTCTGGACAAACGAAACCGATTATTGAAAAAATTGTGGGACAAAGAAATCATCGACCAAACTACTTACGAATTGGCCATTGCCGAACCGCTTCCGCAAAAGCCAATGCCACTGCCCGATATAGCTCCCCATCTTACAGAACGTATCCGAAACGAGCATCCGGGCGAGCGTATAACCACTTCATTGCAAAAACCATTACAGCAGCGATTGAATCTTTTGGCCGAAAGGCATTATCGGCAGTTGCAGAGCAACGAAATCCACAATTTGGCTATTTTGGTCTTAGATGTGGAAACCCGAAAAGTGCTTGGGTATGTAGGAAATTCTCCTTCGGATGAGACACACGCCAATTATGTGGACATCATCACTAAAAAAAGAAGTACGGGCAGTACCTTAAAACCCTTTTTGTTTGCTTCATTGTTGGATGAAGGACAATTACTCCCAAACAGTTTGGTGGAAGATGTTCCAACGGTAATCAACGGATACAATCCACAAAATTTTAATTTAAAACACCTAGGTGCCGTGCCTGCCAGCAAAGCACTTTCCCGCTCTCTGAATGTGCCAGCGGTTAGATTGTTGCGGGAATACGGGCTTCAAAAGTTCTATAACAAGCTCCACAAAATGAAGATGGAGTCGTTAGACAAGCCCGCTTCCTATTATGGGTTATCGTTGATTCTTGGTGGTGCCGAGAGTTCCCTTTGGGAAGTGACTTCCACTTATGCTTCGATGGCTTCCAGTCTAAACTATTTTCTGACCCATTCCAGTACCTACAGGAACCAAGAATTTACAGAAGCTAACTATTTGCAAAATGAGTCCAAAGATTTTGGGGAAGAACAGTTTGACCCATTGGTTTTGGGTGCAGGAGCCATCTTCAGTACTTTTCAATCGATGTATGAGGTCAACCGACCTGAAGGCGATGAAAATTGGCAGTTTTTTGATTCCTCCCAGCCCATTGCATGGAAAACCGGGACGAGTTTTGGTTTTAAGGATGCTTGGGCCGTAGGGGTTACGCCAAAATATGCCATTGGTGTTTGGGCGGGCAATGCTGATGGCGAGGGCCGACCCGGGCTTACGGGCATCAGCGCAGCCGCTCCATTACTTTTTGATGTGTTGGATGCACTTCCAGCTAGCGGTTGGTTCCAAGAACCGTTTGATGATCTTGTTGAATTAGAGGTTTGTGCCGAAAGCGGATATAGAGCCTCGGTGTACTGTGATGACATCAAAAAAGAATGGGTGCCCACCCACGGCACCCGAAGCGGTCCCTGTCCCTATCATGAACAGGTATTTTTGGATGCCTCAGAACAATTTAGGGTGAATTCGGAATGTTATCCGTTGGATGATATAGTGGCCAAAAATTGGTTGGTACTCCCTCCTATTTTGGAATACTATTATGCATCTTCCAATCCCAATTACAAACCTTTACCACCTTATTTGGAGGGTTGTTCCACATTGGAAAACAATTTGATGGAATTCATCTACCCGAAAAAAAACGAGGCGGTTCTGCTCCCAAAAGATTTGGGTAACAAAACATCAGAAATCATACTAAAATTGGCACACCAACAATCCGATGCTGTTATTTATTGGTATTTGGATGAGATTTTTGTAGGCAAGACCGAAAATTTCCACGAACTCATTTTAGACATTAAACCTGGCAACTATACCTTAACAGCGGTTGACAATCAAGGCAACCGAATTCAACAAGTGGTGGAAGTACGGTCAGCTTCGGACGAATAGTTACTTCTTCCGCATAAAAATGGTCATCGGAACACCTGTAAAGTCAAAATTCTGCCTGATTTTATTCTCCAAAAATCGTTTATAAGGATCCTTCACATACTGGGGCAAGTTGCAGAAAAAAGCAAATTGCGGATATGGTGTGGGCAATTGGGTGCAAAACTTGATCTTAACGTATTTCCCTTTGGTAGATGGAGGTGGTGTTTTCTCAATAATGGGAAGCATTATATCGTTCAATTTGCGGGTCGGGATACGTTTTGAACGGTTTTTGTATACGTCCACAGCGGTTTCTATCGCTTTGTAAATCCGTTGTTTGTTTAGCACGGAAACAAAAAGAATCGGCACGTCTTCAAAAGGGGAAATCACTTCTTTTATTTTGGCGGTATATTCTTTTACCGAATTGGTTTCTTTTTCCACCAAATCCCATTTGTTCACCAAAATCACAATTCCCTTGTTGTTGCGCTGTGCCAACCAAAATATGTTTTGCACTTGTCCATCAAATCCTCGGGTCGCATCCAACATCACAATACAAACATCGCAATACTCAATGGCCCGAACGGAACGCATTACGGAGTAAAATTCCAAGTCTTCTTTCACTTTGGCCTTACGTCGAATACCAGCCGTATCCACTAAATTGAATTCAAAACCAAATCGATTGTATTTGGTGTCGATACTATCGCGTGTAGTTCCCGCAATATCGGTTACGATGTAGCGGTCCTCTCCTATCAATGCATTAATAAAGGATGATTTCCCTGCATTGGGCCTACCTACCACGGCAAAACGAGGCAATTCGCTTTCCTCTTCTTTCTCTTCCGGAAGTACTTTAACAAGGGCATCCAATAACTCTCCTGTACCGCTACCATTGATGCTTGACAGGGGGTAGTATTCACCCAGTCCCAAGGAATAGAATTCTACGGCATCGGCCATACGTTTGCTATTATCGACTTTATTTACCGCCAAAAAAATAGGCTTATCTACTCTGCGCAATAGCTTGGCAACATCTTCATCCATTCCTGTTACGCCAGATTCCACATCTACCATAAAAATGATGGCATCGGCCTCATCAATGGCCAATTCCACTTGTTTGTCGATTTCCTTTTCGAAAACATCGTCGCTGCCCAGAACGTAACCACCAGTGTCAATGACGGAAAACTCCTTGCCATTCCAGTCACTTTTGCCGTAATGACGGTCGCGTGTAACACCACTGACGGCATCCACTATCGCCTCACGGCGTTGAATAAGTCGGTTAAAAAAGGTGGACTTCCCAACATTGGGTCTTCCTACAATGGCTACGATAGCTCCCATTAGGTTTAATTTTTGGCAAAAATACCATTTATTATGAAGAAAAAATGATACCTTTTTTCATCATTTTCAAATGATTATGAGCGACTTGACCAACGAGATAGTTTTACGCCCCCGTTTTCGTGTCTCCCTAAGGGCAAATTTAGAACAATTGGAGTCAATTTTTGATGATGCTTCGGGTAGTCCTTTTTTGATCAAAAGGATGGATGAGCATATTTTTGTCAAGTTCAAAAAAGCGGAAACTACCTTTTGGACACCGCAACTTCATATGGAACTTTCGTCCTACGAGGAAGGTATAAGTAACATTCGTGGCGTCTTTGGACCCAATCCCACGCTTTGGACCTTTTTTATGTTCCTCCATTTTGGTGTGGGCACCATTTTTATCATCATGGGGATTTTTGCCTATTCCAATTATTCCTTGGGCAAGGATATTACCCTTTGGTTGGTGGGTATGTTCTTTTTGGTAGTGATTTGGTTCTCACTTTATGCCTTTGGCCGTTTGGGAAGAGCCAAAGGGAAACCACAAATGGACCAGTTGAAACAATTTGTCAGGGACACCATTGCTCCTTTTGAAAGAATTAACGACGAACCTTAGCCGTTGTACCCGAAACGCCTGAGCTGCTGGGAATTGCTGCGCCAGTTCTTGTTCACTTTTACATAGAGTTCGATGTGAACCTGCTTGGCAAAGAATTTTTCGAGGTCTTTGCGGGCTTCCACCCCCACTTTTTTAATTGCAGCGCCCTTGTGCCCTATGATGATTCCTTTTTGGGTATCTCGTTCCACCATGATTACGGAACGAATACGGATAATATCCTCATCTTCCAAAAACTCTTCGGTCTCTACCTCCACGGAATAAGGAATTTCCTTTTTATAGTATAGCAAGATTTTTTCACGAATGGTCTCGTTCACAAAAAAGCGTTCGGGCTTGTCCGTGATTTGATCTTTTGGATAAAATGGAGGTGCTTCTGGCAAGAGTTCCAAAATACGGTTGAACACTTCGGTAACATTAAAGTTTTCCAAAGCGGATATGGGATGAATTTCTGCATTGGGCAGTTGTTCTTGCCAATATTGCATTTGTTCTTCCAACTTCTGCTGATCGGATTTGTCAATTTTATTGAGGAGCAACAAAACGGGAATCTTGCTGTTCTGTATTTTTTTGAAGAAAGATTCGTCCTTGAGGGCTTTTTCCCCAATTTCCACCATGTACAACAGCACATCGGCGTCCTCAAAAGCGGATTTGACAAAATCCATCATGGAGCTTTGCAGCTCGTATGCGGGTTTTATGATTCCTGGGGTGTCGGAGAGAATCAGTTGGAAATCATCTCCATTCACGATGCCCAAAATACGGTGACGGGTGGTCTGTGCCTTGGAGGTGATAATGGAAAGTTTCTCACCCACAAAGGCATTCATCAATGTAGATTTACCCACATTGGGATTACCTATAATATTTACAAATCCTGCTTTATGCGCCACCTTTCTTTCTTTTTTCAAAATATTGTTTGGATGCTGCGTTCACCTTTGGTGAAAGATACAACACAGCGATCATATTGGGTATAACCATGAGTGCATAAGAGAGGTCTATCAGGTTTTTTACCAATTTTAATGATGCTATTGCAGCAAAAACTATCATAATGATAAAAAACACATTATACCATTTTCCGATTTTTGCATTCGTCAAAAATGACAAGCTCTTTACTCCATAGTAGGAATACGTGAACAATGTTGACAATGCAAATGCGGCCACAATCACCATCAGCAGTATATCTCCGATGCCATAAAGGGTTGTTTCAAAAGCGGACATTGTCATTGTGATTCCGCTACCATCCTCTAGGTAAGCACCACTCAAAATAATGACTACGGCGGTAAAGGTACATACTAAAATCGTATCAATGAACGGGCCCAACATCGCCACAAGCCCTTCTTTGGCAGGTTCATCATTTCGGGATTGTCCGTGGTACATGGGTGCACTACCCAAACCTGCTTCGTTGGAGAACATAGCTCTACGGACCCCAACAATCACCAAGCCCCAGAATCCTCCTGTAACCATGGTGTCGAAGTTCCAGGCTTCGACCAATATCATTTTTAGCGCTGGCCAAACTTCACCTGCGTGACTTGCCATCACAAAAATGACCGCCAACAGGTAAATCCCTACCATAAATGGAACAATGGCGGATGCTACTTTGGCAATCTTAGAAAGTCCACCAAAAATTACAATGGATGTAATTATCGCCAAGAAAAAACCAATTCCGAGTTTCCAATTATACTCGCTGGTCGCCCAAATCGTTTCGTGAGGTTCAACCACGCCCATAAAGGCCTCGGTAAACTGATTGGCGGTAAAAACCCCCAAAAATCCGAACAATCCGCAGACACTAAAAAAAATGGCCATGGGCTTTGCCCATTTTCCCATTCCTTGTGTAATGTAGAACATGGGGCCGCCCTGCATTTTTCCTTCGGAATCTGTGCCGCGGTACATAATGGCCAAACTACCGGAATAAAATTTGATTCCCATACCCAAAAGGGCAGTCATCCAAATCCAAAACACCACACCTGGTCCTCCATCGTGAATGGCAATGGCCACTCCCGATATATTTCCCAGTCCAACAGTGGCCGCAACAGCTGCGGATAGTGCCTGAAACGAACTAACATCACCTTTTGCATTTTTATCGTCGTACTTGCCAGAAACCACCGCAATGGCATGACCAAAATGGCGAAAAGGAGCAAATTTGGAATAAAACGCCAAAAATAGCCCACCTCCAATAAGAAGAATGAACATAGGCCACTCGGTGTAGGGCAAAAGTGAGGATATAAAATCGTTAATCTTGTCCATAAGGTAAAAAGGCCGAATTTATGGATTTTGGGCGGGATTGACGTTAAGGAAAAAGGAATATTGGGTTTAAGTTTGGAAATGATGTAAAAACCGTTGTATATTTGCCGTCCACATCGCGGGGTAGAGCAGTACCCTTCGACAAAGCTCAGGGCAGGGTACCTACACAAACTGAGCATTTTTATTGAAAACCAAGTTTCTAAAAGAAACAAACAACATATATCGCGGGGTAGAGCAGTAGGTAGCTCGTCGGGCTCATAACCCGAAGGTCGCTGGTTCGAGTCCAGTCCCCGCTACTAGAGCAGACAAGGCTTCCGAGAAATCGGGGGCCTTTCTTTTTTGCCATGGGTACAGAATAGGTACAGAATCCAAACTTTTTTATTTTGGCACAAAAAATTTAACGTTTTTTGGGATCATTAAATGCACAGACCTTGAATTTATTACTTCACCCACTATTTCATTTTACAATGCTGTGCCCCGTTTTTTATTTTTCTGTCTGTAAATTTAGCTGTACTTATTGACAATTTTAGGATTAAGAATTGGATTGTAGCAAATTGACAATGTGTATGGAGATTGTTTGGAAGAGTCAATATTTGTCTTTATATTTGCATACTATAATTAGCAGTATGCAGGATCAAAAATCTACGATAAAACCCAAAAAGAAGAACTTTAATGTTCTAAGTTTCTTTAGCGGTGCAATGGGATTAGATATCGGTTTGCACAAAGCTGGATTCGAAACTCTTTTAACTTGTGAGATTGATAAGGCAAGTCGACAGACTATTCTTGCTAATAATCCTGAGATAGGATTAATTGGAGATATCCGATTTTATACTACTGAAGAAATTCTTGAATACGCTGGTCTTAAGTCAAAAGAAGAAGTTGATTTGATTGTTGGTGGACCACCTTGTCAGGCATTTAGTTCAGCAGGGAAAAGAATGGGGCTAGCTGATGATAGGGGAAATGTTTTTCTTAAGTTCATTGAGGTAATTGAAAATATCAATCCAAAGTTCGCTGTGATTGAGAATGTCAGAGGTCTTTTATCTGCTGCCTATGATATTGATTTAAAGCCCGAAGAAGAGGAATTTTTACCATTTGAGCTTAAAGAGCTTAAAGGTGCAACAATGTTTTATGTATACAATAGATTGCGAGCAGCTGGTTATCAGCTTTCATTTAATCTTTATAACTCAGCAAACTATGGAACACCACAAGTTAGAGAAAGAGTAATCATTATTTGCTCAAGAGTTAATGAAAAGGTTCCGTATTTAAAACCCACCCATGCTCAAAATGGAGATTTTGGACTTCCTGAATGGAACACGTTAAAACGAGCTATTGGCAACCTAAATGGCAGCAATACGGAGTTTATTAAATTTCCTGAAAAACGTCTGAAATATTATAGAATGCTCAAAGCAGGACAAAATTGGAGAGATTTAAGCGAAGAAATACAAAAAGAGGCTTTGGGTAAATCCTATCATTTAGGCGGTGGAAAAACAGGTTTTTTTAGAAGGTTAGACTGGGATAAACCTTCTCCTACGTTAGTGACTCATCCTGCAATGCCTGCTACGGATTTGGGGCACCCTGAGGAAGACAGGCCACTAAGTGTTCAAGAATATAAACGAATTCAAGAATTTCCTGATAGTTGGGAAATTAAAGGCAGCATTGTTAACAAGTACAAGCAAATAGGAAATGCAGTTCCTGTTAGTGTTGGTGAAGCTATTGGTCGATTAATTTTGGAACTTGAAAAAGGTAAAGTCTCAGAGAATTTGCCAAATTTTAAATATTCTAGATATTTAAAGACAGCCGACCAAGAGTTTATTCAAGACTTCTTGAGTAGAAGTCGAAAACTCATTGAGGAAAAAGAAGTGAATCAACTTTCTTTGTTTTCTTGATCTTCTCCATACCAAGGGCTTTCTTCTTCAAGAAAAACTGAACCGGGGTTATTAGATACAGCGTCTCTAACGAATTTACGGAAAGAGTCTTCAGATAGCTTTTCTGAGTCTTTTTTAATTCCCACCAATTCATTAAGTGCTGGCCAATTTGTGTCTCCTGTCCTTGAAAATCTTCTAAACCAATGTTGAATTTCGGTTCCATCACGTACCGTTTTGCTCGAACTGTTTTCGCTGTTGTCGCTATTCTTGACTTGTAGAAGCTGTCCATTGGAATTACAAAAGTCGATACTCTTCATCGTTTCCCCCCAACAGCAATGCCAATCATACTTAATCAGCACGGTCGCAATATACTCTTCTAGAAGAGATCCTGTTATGTTTTCCGCTGACATGGATAGCCTATGTCCATATTTTATGGCTTCAAGGTCTTCAGTAGTATTCTTAATACGGGCTGAAATAATTTCGTCTAAAATTGGGTCATGCTGTGTTCCAATGGGATTGCTTGTTCTTAGGGACGGTCTATTTTTGTAGCCATTGATAAACTTAATAGTCCATTTGGTCATAAAGTCAATCACGTCTTCCCCTTTTCTAATATTTATAGAGCATGAATAGTCTGGAATATCTATTATTCTATCGGCTACTACCATAAGTGAATCACTTGTTTCTTCACCCGATTGATCTTCAACAACCTTTAATAGGTCTTTTTTTTTATAGTCTTTAAAATCTGAAAGTCGCTTTCTCGGCATATCAAACTTTTAATAGTTCACTTATAGAAACGTCTAGCGCAACAGCGATTTTTTCAATATTCAGAAGGGTAATGTTCTTTTCAGCACGTTCTATCATTCCGATATACGTTCTATGTAAATCCGCTCTGTGAGCAAGTTCTTCTTGTGAAATGTCCTTTTGCTTCCTTAATTGTCGAACACGTTCACCAAACTTTTTTAATATTTCTGAATCTGAAATCACTGCTACTTTTAGTATGCACAAAGCTATTTATAGTATTCATTTTATACTACACACTATAGTTAGCAATTCAGTCTGTAGGGAGGGAAAGAAGCAATATGTGCTTCAGCACTCTTTGCTTGTGCGTTGGCTTTTTCAAATTGGGCACAGTTCCTCGGCTATGGCTTGCTGCGATGGTTAAGCATTAAAGTTAATAAATAAACAACAACCACTCACGGACGGGTAGTTTTTCCGAAAGTGAAACTACGTAGAAATGAACTATAGCCGACTTTATTGTGCGTTCGTTATTTTTCTTTCCATTGGTTAAACAACTTTTCCATATTCCGAAATTTAGTTCCAGTATTGAAAGCTCCCTCTTTGTCCTCTTGAACAGTTTTAAAGAGCATATCCCTATATTCTAGCCTAAAATGTTCTTCGTCTAATTTTTTCTTTAAAACAAAATAGCAAAGTCGGTCAAATACATTTAAATAGTTTTCGTAAGCTTCTTTTCTGTGTCCGTCCAATGATTTTAAAATCTCTTTTTCTTCGTCACTTGGTTTTTTGGATTTGTATTTAAAAAGTAATTGTTCGTTCTCTTTTCTTATTTCCGATAACCTTTCTTTTCGTCTATTAAGCTCAAATTCAATCTCGAAAATTGTCATTAAATTACTTGCAGTAAGGCTTTTGTTTAAATTGGATAATTGATACCAAGCAATAATTGCAGTACCAATTCCACCAATCCCAGCTAAAAGTCCGCCAATCATTGTCCAAGTTTGCATACACATAGATTAGCTGTTTAAAATTTCATCTAGTAGGTCAAGGTAGCGTGAATTATTTGTAACCATTTGACTATTATCCTGTTCCTTGATTATTTCGATTTCGAAAATCTTTCTTATTTCCGAATTCGAATAGCCTTTGTCCCGCAGCTTTTCAACTGCTTTTTCAATTATGTCTTTTCTTTCAAAATTCCAATCAGTTTTATCTAATTGTTTTTTAACGTCTAAAATAAATTCATGTTCTTTATTCATAATTTCGATTAATTTGAATGGTTGGTTTTAATGACGCACAACGGTCTCGTATAACCGTCAGTTACGGGTTAATATGCGTTAATGTTCGGTTTAGCACAGACGTTAGCATTGTTGAACTAAACCTAAAGGTAGCTTCAGGAGTTATCTAAATCTCCATTCACTACCTTTAAGATGTATAAAACTAATATTTAGCAAAT
>NZ_JACESV010000007.1 GCF_013911645.1 Allomuricauda sp. | reverse complement strand
GCATACAGGGACCTCAAGGCCCGATTGGCGAACAAGGTCCCGTCGGTGACAAAGGAGAAACAGGTGATAAGGGAGAGACCGGTGACAAGGGTCCCCAAGGCGATCCCGGCATACAGGGACCTCAAGGCCCAATGGGAGAACAAGGCCCCGTCGGTGACAAAGGAGAGACAGGCGACAAGGGCCCCCAGGGCGACCCCGGCATACAGGGTCCGCAAGGCCCTGTCGGCGATAAAGGAGAAACAGGCGATAAGGGAGAGACCGGTGACAAAGGCCCACAGGGCGACCCCGGCATCCAAGGTCCGCAAGGTGACCCCGGTATCCAAGGTCCACAAGGTCTTCAGGGAGATAAGGGAGAGACCGGTGACAAGGGTCCACAGGGTGATCCCGGCGTTCAAGGTCCGCAAGGTCCGGTCGGAGAACAAGGTCCCCAAGGAATACAAGGAGAACAGGGTCCGGTAGGATTGCAAGGTCCAACTGGTGAACAAGGTCCACAAGGCCCAATAGGAGAGCAAGGCCCTATAGGTGAACAAGGTCCTGATGGACTTGCTAATTTAGTTGTTACAACTGCAGAACCCGCAGGGCTTAACTGTACAGCTGGAGGAGTAAAAGTCGAAACTGGAATTGACGACAATAATAATGGAACATTAGATGTTAGTGAAGTTGATTACACAGAATATGTGTGTAATGGCGACCCTTCAACAGATGATCAAAAAGCATCAGAAGTGGATTCAGATTCACCAGTAGATGTGGATGGTGATGGAACCACAGAAGATAAAGTCGAAGACGTAATTCAAGCAATAGCACCAATTACATCCAAAGCGGCAAGGATTTTTTATCCGCCATCCATTGCAATAGATGCATCGACAAATGGAATTGGACGTACAGTAGATCTATATGCCCAATATGTTGCTCAGTATGGTACACCAGCTGTAGCCAGTACAGGTGCTCCTGCTGCGGTACCCACATATGCTGCCGCAGATTTATACTATTATGTGACCTATGCAGACCCAACGGTTTTTGATAATATGAGTATTGATGCGAATGGTGTTCTTACTTACGATATCATAGGTCAACCATCTGATTATAATGCATTGATCAATGTAGTGTTTGTAGTAAAATAAGAACGATAAAGACTCAAAAAGATTTGAAATCAAACACCTCATATAAGTCTTTACTCATTGGACTGTTCATTTTCTTTATGGGAATGAACCTTGCAAATGCACAATTCTTGCTACAAGCACCCGATACTGGTGATGAATATAACTATCAATGGTTTGAGGCATCGGACACGGGAACCGTTTTGGGAACCAATTCATTTTATGAAGCGACACAACCAGGCGTTTATTTTGCAACTTATGATGGTACACTCTGTGGCTCCAATGCAACAGGCTACTTTATTTTAACCGATTGCGAAGCCCCAAATAATGAGGTGGTTTTGGATATTTCTGCCAGTGTACCTTCTGGGGCTACCGTGAGCTGGAGTCCTGCGTTGAGCGGCGATAAAACCAGACCTACCGTTACAAGTACCCAAACTGTAATGAGGTATGTAGCCACCATTACAAAAATCGGCAATAGTACAGAACTGCCACGTTTTACGGTGGTGTGTATGAGTCAGGCAGCAAGCCTTACTGATGATATGATCGTGGTCAATGAGGATACTTCTATTACTGTGCCCATATTTGACAATGATTCCGATGTACCAACCGAAGGTACTTTGACGGTTACTGACCCATCAAACGGAATAGTGAACATTGATGATAATGGAACCACCAATGACCCGACCGATGATGTCTTGACCTATACACCGAACCCTGATTATAACGGAAAAGATGGTTTTGACTACACCATCTGCAATTCTTTCGGGGATTGTAGCACTGCAACGGTTACTGTGGATGTGCTTCCCATTATGGATACCAACGACGATTCGGTATCTACCGATATAGGTGTGGAAGCGGTTGTTTCTTGGCGAACCAATGATAACGATATACCTACTACAGGTTCTATCACAGCTACAGACCCATCCAACGGAACCGTTGTTTTAAATGATAATGGCACGGTTGGTGACCCCTCGGATGATGATATTACCTACATACCAAATTCAGGATTCACAGGCACGGATTCCTTTGATTATACCCTATGTGATTCGAATGGAAATTGCAGTACGGCAACAATCACGGTTATTGTAAGTCCTTCAGGAATTGACTTGGATAGTGACAATGATGGTATTGTGGACAGTTTTGAAGACCTGAACGCCGATAACGATAATGACCCATCAACCAACCCTACGGACACCGATGGAGATGGCATACCCGATTATTTGGACATTGATAGTGATAATGATGGTATTCCTGATAATATTGAAGCGCAATCTGTCTTGGGTTACATTGCCCCAAGTTTAGCGGATGAAAACGGTAACGGTTTGGACGATGCGTATGAAAATGATGGAAATGTGGGATTGATTCCTCTTGATTCCGATAATGATGGTATTCCAGATTATGTGGACGAGGATAGCGACAACGACAATGTCCCCGATGCCATTGAAGGGCACGACCATGACCATGATGGTATTGCAGATGTGGAGTTAATCGGTTCCGATAAGGATAACGACGGTTTGGACGATGGTTATGAAGGGGAAACAGTAATCGACATTGATGTAAACGATGAAATGGATGACCCAAGTACAACCTTACCAGATAACGATTCCGACGGTATCCCGGATTTTAGGGATTCCGATGATGACGATGACGGCATCGAAACCATAGATGAAGATTTGGATATGGATGGAAACTATGCCAACGATGATTCCAACGAAAATGGTATTCCAAATTACCTAGATCAAGACTTGGGTGAGTTGACCGATACAGAAGAAGAACTCGACCCAATCAATGTAATTACACCAAATGGTGATACAGTACATGATGTGTTTACCATAAAATATATAGAAAACTACCCGAACAACACCGTGCGAATTTACAATAGATGGGGGGTAATGGTTTTCCAGACCAAGTCCTATAATACCAGCGGTAATGTCTTTGATGGTACTTCCCAAGGAAGGGTTACCGTGGATAAGGATAACAAATTACCAGTTGGCACCTATTTCTACGTAATAGATTATGAGGATCAAAATGGAAACATGAAACAAATTTCAGGTTATCTATACATAAACAGATAAAGAATGGTTACTGTGGAGAAAAAGATGTTTAAAGGAAAAATGCAATGGTTGTTTGTGCTGTTTCTACTTGGTGTGGCGAGCATATATGCACAACAAGATGCACAGTACACCCAATATATGTACAACACGGTAAGTGTTAACCCGGCCTATGCAGGTTCACGGGGTCACTTGAGCATTGCAGGCCTGTACCGTAACCAATGGTTGGGGCTCGATGGAGCACCAGAGACCCAAACCTTAAATGTTCACACACCGGTTGGTTATCGTGGTGTTGGTTTGGGATTATCTATTGTAAACGATAAGATCGGGCCTACTTCCGAGACCTATTTTGATGTGGATTTCTCCTATACCATACAAACTTCAGATGAAGGTAAATTGAGTTTTGGTCTTAAGGCAAGTGCACACATGTTGGACATACGCTATTCCGAACTCGATGAGTACGAGGTGGATCCACAACTACGATCACAACAGGACATTCAGAATAAATTTTCCCCGAACATTGGGGCTGGTGTATACTACCATACCGATAAATTTTATGCCGGTATTTCGGCTCCAAGAATGTTGGAGACCACCCATTTTGACTCATCCTCGGCTTCTACGGCCAAGGAACAGATGAACCTTTACCTAATTACTGGATATGTTTGGGATCTAAACCCATCTTTAAAGTTTAAGCCCACACTTTTGACCAAAACGGTACAAGGGGCACCATTACAAGTGGATCTCTCCGCCAACTTTATGTTGAACGAAAAATTTATTGGTGGGGTGGCCTACCGCTGGGATGCCGCGTTTAGTGGACTTATGGGCTTCATGTTGTCCGATCAATTTATGATTGGTCTCGCCTATGACCGTGAGATATCGGAACTTGGAGCGGCCACCTTTAACGATGGTTCCTTTGAAATCATTTTAAGGTATGATTTTATCAGAAATATCGGAAACATGAAATCCCCACGTTTCTTTTAGGAAGAATTTAAATACCTATTCCCGTTATTTTATCGCAAAGGTCATATTTTTACCAAATGAGAGAGGAAAATGTGATACTTGTAAATGAAAAGGACGAACCCATAGGTTTAATGCCCAAAATGGAAGCCCATGAAAAGGCATTGCTGCACCGGGCATTCTCGGTTTTTGTGATGAATGCCAAGGGAGAGACCATGCTCCAGCAAAGGGCCAAGGATAAATACCATTCCCCATTGTTGTGGACCAATACATGCTGTAGCCATCAACGGGAAGGAGAAAGCAATATTGATGCCGGTAAACGCAGGCTCATGGAAGAGATGGGCTTTACCACCGAACTCAAGGAACTTTTCAATTTTGTGTACAAGGCCCCTTTTGACAATGGCCTTACCGAACACGAGTTCGACCATGTGATGGTGGGATATTTTGAAAACGAGCCCAATATCAATCCAGATGAAGTTGCCGATTGGAAATGGATGCATCCTGAAGACATTAAAAGGGATATGGCAGAAAACCCCGAAGAGTACACCGCATGGTTCAAAATTATTTTTGAACGTTTCTACGACCATCTTATGCAAAACACCCAGGCACAATGAAAGTAAAAGCAAGTAGAAAGGCCAGTTTCAATGCCGCGCATAGATTGTACAGACCAGATTGGGATAACGAAAAAAACAATGCTGTTTTTGGAAAATGCAACAACCCAAAGTTTCACGGACATAATTACGACCTTATAGTCAGTGTTACAGGGGAAATTGATCAGGAAACTGGCTTTGTTATGGATTTAAAAGTCCTCAAGGAATTGATCAAGGAACATGTGGAGGAAGCTCTGGACCATAAAAACCTGAACCTGGATGTTCCAGAATTCGAGAATTTAAACCCTACAGCCGAAAACATAGCGGTAGTTATATGGAATAAATTAAGGCCCCATATAAGTAAAGATAAGGAGTTGGAGGTAGTACTCTATGAAACCCCTCGAAATTTTGTAACCTATACAGGATAAGATGAGCCTATATCCATTAAAATTTAAACCGATACTTAAGGAAAGACTTTGGGGAGGCACCAAATTAAAAGATGTTTTAAACAAGCCCATTGAAAGCGATATTACTGGCGAAAGCTGGGAACTCTCCGGAGTCTATGGCGATATTTCTGAAGTATCCAATGGGGACTTGGCGGGAACTTCGCTTCAACATTTGATGAATGAACAAGGAGAAGCACTTTTGGGAAAGAGTGTTATGGAACATTTTGGGAACGAATTTCCCATACTCATCAAATTTATTGATGCCAAGCAAGACCTTTCCATACAATTGCACCCCAACGACGAGTTGGCCAAAGAACGACACAATTCCTTTGGAAAAACGGAGATGTGGTACATTATGGATGCCGACCCTGGCGCTAAACTGATTGTGGGTTTCAACAAAGATGTAGAAAAACAAGAGTACATTAAAAGTATTGAAGAGGGCACTTTAACCGATTTGATGAACTATGAAGAAGTAGGGGAAGGGGATACCTTCTTTATCAATACGGGAAAAATCCATGCCATTGGGGCTGGTGTGCTTTTAGCAGAGATTCAGCAGACTTCCGATATTACCTATAGAGTTTTCGATTTCAACAGAAAGGATAAGGATGGAAACCTAAGGGAATTACACACTTGCTTGGCCGTTGATGCCATCGACTATGAAAAAAAGGATGATTTTAAGATAGATTATCCGAAACTGCCAGATGCTGTCAACCCTATGGTGGATTGCCCCTACTTTAAAACAAATTTTATGGAGTTGGCCCAACCTTTAAAGCAAAATGTAACGGATAGGGATTCTTTTACAATTTATATGTGCGTTGGTGGAGAAGCAACCATTAACAACGATTGGGGAAGCGCATCCATTAAAAAAGGGGAAACTGTTCTTGTTGCTGCATCAAGTAATTATGTAGATATTGATACCCAAGGAGCTAAACTTTTAGAAGTTACCATTTAATACTATCTTTAAACAAAACTGCTGCATTATGCCAAGTATTCGTGATTTAAAAAAAGATGTCAATTATGTCTTGGGAGACATTATTGAGGCTGTTTATATATGGGAAGCCGGTTCAGGTAACAAAGAATCTGAAGAAGGAACCGTAATCATAGACGAAGCTATTGAGGTGTACGACAACCTCATGGATAAAATCAATCAAAAAAAGATAGAGGACACTAAAGCCCACTTTAAGTCCATACGAAATGAATTGGAGGAAAAGGCCACTAAATTGGTCGAACAGCTCAATAGCCTTGAAGCCTAATTATTTTTATCCAAAAATTCTTTGAATTTTTTTCCGTATTTGGATGCAGCCACCTCTGGGGTCAATCCTTTGTAGATGGAGTCCAAATACTTTGGATTTGCCTCGCTGGCCTCTGTCATCATAATATAGGGAGTGGCATAAGAATCTCCATTGTTGAGGCCAAAATTTAGGGCATATCGGTATCTGCTGATCATGTTTTGGTTCATTAATCGTTGAATGGAGTCCAAAGCAACGGAATCTTCCTGTAATTCGGGTGTGGAAGCTTGTTGCGCCAATGTTAGTTCCTTGATGTTGAATTTGGAAGCCATTTCGTAAAACTCCAAGAGCTTTTCATGGGATTTGGAACCTGAAATTTCGACATTGGTATCAAAAGTGTTCCAAGCCGTATTGATTACAATGTTCCCCGACTCTCCAAAAAAGGTAATTCTATCGTTGATGTCATTATTGTCTTCCTTCTTTAGGTAGAGATAAAATATCTCTGGTTCGGCCACCTCGGTCGAAAAACTAAATGCCCCGTCTCCCTTTATTTCCAAAGAATCCAAAACAGCCAAGGTGGAATCCTTGAATTGTTGTAAATAAAGGGTTCCCTTTTTAAGTCCTTTAATGTTTCCACTAACGGTCATGGTGTTTTCCGTAGGCCGTTCACAGGACAGTACGGTAATTCCAACAAGCAATACAAACAAAATCCGCTTCATCATATAATTTTAGCTCGGCAAATATGCATAATCTTCTGAAAATATTTAAACATTTGAGGCGACTTCCATCAACAAAGCGCATAAATAGGCTCCTGCCGTACCCACAACATAGCCAAAAACAGCCAAAAGAATGCCCACAGAGGTCAAGGAAGGGTGGAACTCAGCGGCAACAACGGGAGCAGAAGCAGCCCCTCCTACATTGGCCTGACTGCCCACGGCCAAGAAAAAGAAAGGTGCTTTTATAATTTTCGCCATCAAAATAAGCAGCCCGGCATGGATGGTGATCCAAATTAGTCCAATGGCAATAAGCCCCGGGTTGTCCAGTACTTTGCCCAAATCCATTTTCATTCCGATGGTCGCCACTAAAATATAAATGAACATGCCGCCAATTTTACTGGCTCCGGCACCTTCATAATTTTTGGCCTTGGTAAAAGAGAGACCGATTCCGATAGCGGTGGCAAAAACAACCATCCAAAGAAATTCAGACCCAAGGGAGGACAATATTTTTTGCGGATTTCGGATGACCTCAAAATTATCCTGTAAAAAACCGGCAAAATGGTGTCCAGTTAAATGGGCTACGCCCACTCCCACAAATGCAAAGAACAACAACATAATGAAATCCTTGAGTGTGGTGACCCTTGCAATTTTTTCAGTGTGGGTAGATACTTTTACCTTGAGCGCTTCAATGGATGAGGTGTCGGCCTTGAGCCAACGGTCAATTTTGTCCGTTTTGCCCACCCCCAACAGGATGATGGCCAACCATAGGTTGGCAACCACAATATCAATAAGTACCATGCCCCCATAACTTTCTTGATTGTATTTGAACACTTCGAGCATGGCGGCTTGGTTGGCACCACCCCCGATCCAGCTTCCTGCGATGGTGGCAAGTCCCCTCCAAACAGCATCTGGTCCAACACCACCGACTGTTTCGGGAGAAAATATGGAAACAATCAATATGGCGATTGGCCCGCCGATTACTATGCCCACGGTTCCGGTCAAAAACATAATCAATGCTTTGGAACCTAGGTTCATAATGGCTTTTAGGTCAATACTTAATGTCATCAAAATTAAAGCTGCGGGCAGAAGATAGCGACTGGCCACATAATAAGTGTTGGACGATGACTCGTCTATAATGCCCACACTGGCCAAAATAGCAGGCAAGAGGTAGCACATGAGTACCGTAGGGATCACACGATAAAATTTGCCCCAAAACCCTGTTTTAATGGAAGAGGTGTAGAAAACAAAACCTAAACAGAGGCAAAGCAGTCCAAATATGACGGTGTCTTGGGTAAAAGGTAGTTGGTCCATAGAATTTGTAAGCTAATTGCCCAAATATAGGAAAATCGTCGGGGTGGTGGTTTAGCTACTTAAGGTTTTGAAATGTTACTGATCCCATCCTTCTTATTCTGATGGCATATAAAGTAAAACCGATGAACAAAACACTATTGGGATTTAATGTTTACTAGATGTTTAACCAATACGTAAACTTTAAATTAATGGAACGGCTTCGAGGCATAAAGGAATTGACAAAATAATTGTCGTTGTACACCAAAAATAGGTCGGACAGGGGAGCAAAGCGCCACTGTAAACGCGAATTGAACCCTAAATTGTCCAGTTGGTTGCTATATTGGATCAGTGTGGACCAAAAAACAGACTTGTTGAAGGTTATATCTATTTTGGGGCTCACCAACCAAAGGTCCTCGCTCTCGTAGGGTTGCGGTAGTTTAATGCTGTTATAGTTTAGACCCAAGGAAAACAGCATTGTTGGTTGGAGTCTAAGGCTCATGTCTCCTTCCAAAACAAACCGCGTACCGTTATAAAAGTCTCCATACCCTGGTTGTACCGAATACGAAAATACCCGTCTCCTGTCGCTTTGAAACCCCATTTCATAGCTGGTATAATAAAATCTTACATTGGCAGGTAGTTCGGTGCCCCCGTCCGTACCTGTTGGATCAAAAGTCTCGGTAAGGTATGTATAACGATTGAATAGCCTGACAGCAAATTCTTCTTGTGATTTAAATTTGGCTTGCCAACTGGAAAAAATCGCATAATCTGTGTTCATATAATCTAGGGTAGGTCTCCAAATTACATTGGGGCTGAACCGGAACCCATGAAAATTTAGTTTTCCTTTTTGTGGCCAAAAATTGAATTCTACAAAAGGTCTTGCAGCCACAATATCTTGCCTGCGTACATACCCCAAATCTGAACGGAAGTCGTTGCCCACAAAATTTCCACGAACCCCAAAGTTTAGGAACCTGGAGTTATATCGTAGATCTAGACCTCCCGAAGCATCGCGGCCCCCTATATCGTGGGCAAAGGATTTATGGTAGAAAAACTTGCCTGTCCAAGTATTGTTTACCGATGCCAGATTATAGTCCATCCCAACCACTCGGTTGTACCTGTCGGTTTGCTCAAGAAAATCGTAATCCCCAAAACTTTGACGGTTTACAAAAATGAAACTAAGGTTGGAACGGGAAAACATTTTTTTCTGAAGTGCAAAAACCGTATTGTTGTTGCTGGGGATTTCGTTTTCCTTATCTTCTTCGGTTTGAAGGTTTAACAGACCAAGCCGCCAATTTTTATTTAACTTTCCACTTAGTCTTATCCCGCCCACGATGCCATTTTCTATGGTTTCATCGTCTGCGTTTTGTGCAATCCCTATTCTTCGAGAGAAAAAGGGGTTGGCATCCCTTTCGTTTCCAAAAGAACCAAAAAGGTCGCTGTTGTCTATAAAGAACTGGCGTTTTTCGGGCAGCGAAACCTCAAAACGGGAAACGTTGGTAATCAAATTGTCTACTTCTACATTCGAAAAATCCGGGTTTAGGGTAACGTCCAAGTTCATGCCGTTGCCTATGGAAATTTTTGCATCCCCACCAAAATCAAATTTGCTCAGATCTTCATTGTTTTCATGGTCCTTTCCGAAAATGCCGTTTACATAAGGAATAAGGGCCATAGGAGTTCTGGATTTTCCTAAAGGCTTTTCAAATACCATATCGCCCATAAACGCCAAGCTGTACACGAGCTGATTTTGGGGTATTTTTATCCAAGTACTGGTTTCGTTGGTCTGCATATCAAACCTATAGCTGTTGAAACGCCATTTGGTCTCTCCTTGCTTAAACTTGAAAGACGTTAAAGGTATTGCGATTTCGCAGATATAGTATCCATCATATACTTTTGCCTCTCCTTGCCACTTTACGTCCCATGATGTGGTAAAACCGCTTGGGCCGGACCCACCATTGGAGATTAAAGCTTCTCTCCGAACACCATAGGGGTTCATACCAAAAAGAAAAGCATTGGTCCCATCATTAAAGGTATCGAACATTAAACTGATATTGTCATTGCCGCCTGCTCTGTAATCCCTTTTTAAAGACGGAATCACGTAGTTGTCCCCTTCAGTGTCCAATCTAATGCCAACATAGAGTGTAGTGCTGTTGTATACCATCTTAATATCGGTCTGTTGTCCTGCCAGCGTGGTGTCCGAAGGAAAATATTGATGAAAATTGTTGGCACTTTCTGAAGTTTCCCAGACACTTTCATCCAAGATACCATCTACTTTAATGATATCGTTTATGAATTTAACTGTAAAGGTTTTAGGGTTGGATTGGGAAAACAGGGTAATAGGAAGCAAGATTGTAGCGAGTACAAAAAGTTTTCTTAACATTGGTTTAGTTTAGTTGGTTTAACAAAATTACAGGATAGGTAGTTAAAAAAACCCTAAAATTTTGAATTAGATTGCTCTTTGGTGAAACATTCTGAAAATTAGCCGTGATTTGTTTTATAATCACCACCTTCTATTCTAAAAGACGTTAAAAAATGAAAAAAACCTTATTGCTATTGCTTTTATTTCCCTTTATAGTTTTTGGTAATACTATCTGGGGGAAAACTGGACACCGGGTCACTGGACAAATTGCACAAGAATATATAACAGGAAAGGCCAAAAGAGCTTTGAACGACTTGTTGGATGGTCATAGCTTGGCTTTTGTCTCCACGTTTGGGGATGATATAAAAGCGGACAGGGCCTATTCAAAATATTCGGCATGGCATTATGTCAACTACCCATTGGGGACGAGTTATAAGGATTCGAAAAAAAGCAAACATGGTGATATTGTTACGGCAATCGAGGAGTGTATATCCAAGGTAAAGGATAAGAAAAATACGCGGGAAGATCGTGTTTTCCATTTAAAAATGTTGGTTCACCTTATTGGGGACCTGCACCAGCCCATGCACGCGAGCAGGGGTGAGGACAAAGGAGGTAACGACATTCAAGTACAGTGGTTTGGCGAAGGAAGCAATTTACACCGGGTATGGGACAAAAACCTTATCGAATCTTATGGGATGACCTATACAGAACTGGCATCTGAACTAGGTGATGTGAACCGCAAGGAACGTAAAAAAATCCAAGAGGGAACCATTTATGATTGGGTCGATGAATCCCACGAAATATGCGCAGCACTATACGAATCTGTTGAAGTGGGCGATAAATTGGGATACCGTTACTCCTACGAATACAACCATCTATTGTTCCAACAGCTCCAAAAAGGAGGATTGCGGCTGGCCAAGGTCTTAAACGAAGTGTTCGGGTAAGAGCTTAGGATTGCAATACCGTTTTCAGTTGATTTCTATATTCCGAAGGGTTTTGTCCGGTAAACGCCTTAAAGGACTTATTAAAGTGCGAGAAGTTGTTAAAGCCACTATCATAGCACACTTGGGTAATGCTCATGGGTTGCTCCGCCAGCAGTTTGGAGGCATGTACCAATCTATACTCGTTAACAAACTGGGTAAACGTTTTGTGGGTGATTTTTTTAAAGTATCTACAAAAAGAAGGTACCGTCATACTCACTATATCGGCAATTTGCTCCAAGCTAATGTCCTCTTTAAAGTTTGCCTTTACATAATTGAAGACAATATTGATACGGTCGTTGTCCTTTACCTCGGTCTCAATGGAAAATCCTTCAGCGTTCAAAACATTCATTTCGGTAGAGGTAGCCAAAATGTTCAATATATTAAGGATGGACAGTAACCTTTGGAAATCTGTCTGGTATTCCAGGATTTCCATTTTTTCCCCAACTTTCATTTTGGTCTTTCCAGAAAAGGCGATGCCCCCTTTGGCAACCTCGAACAATTTCTGAATATTTTTCATCTCAGGGATATTGAAAAAATCACTTCCCAGAAAATCCACCTTCATCTGTACCAAAGTCTCACTCTTGTTGCCGGTAAGCTTATCGGTAAAGCCACAATGCGGCAAATTGGAACCAATAAGGATAAGGTCCCCGTTCCTATAATAAGATACGTGACTGCCTATTTGCCTTTTGCCAGACCCTCCGTTCACATAAACCAACTCCAATTCTGGGTGGTAATGCCAACCATTGTTCTTGTTCTCATTGTTTGCGTTGAATTTTTGAAACGCGAACGAGTGGCCAAAACTTGGGGCTATTGCTTCAAATGCAGGTTTTTGGATCATTTAGCGCAATTTTTCCTTTTAATACCATAAAGGTAAAAAACTAATTACCGTGCAAATATCTACAATGTTAACTTAAAGTTATGCTATTTTATCATTAATACTATGTTAAAACACTTACCATGTTAATATAGCACATAAACTGGAAAAGATGGTGGTATTTCTGTGCACCAATTCAGCATACATTTGTACTGTAATCTTAAAAAAACGAAGTGTTATGAAAGTAGTAAAGAATTTAACAGTAGTAGCAGTCCTTTTGATATCCTCTTTGGGAATGGCTAACGGAAACACAACCGATTTTGGTAAAAAAGTAGTAGCCAAGTACGAGGTTGAAAAGAATTTGGTAAAAGTTAACCTTGACCCTGTATTTGTAAAGAAAGGCCAAAAAATTATGATGAACCTTTTGAACATTTCTAAAGGTAAGGTGCTTTTAAAGGTATACGATAGCGAAGGCAGACTAGTTTTTGATGAAGCTATCGACGGTGACATCGTTGTTGAAAAAGCATTCAACTTTGAAAAAGCCTTTAAAGATGAATATACCATAGTTGTAGTGGACAAATTTGGAACCTACAAGAAAACTATGGAGGTAAGATAGTTTGTTTAGTTAATTTTTATGTGCATTGGGGGCGAGAGCCCCCTTTTTTTATGACCATTTTTTAAGTTTTTCTCTTTTGTTCAGCGGGAGTGCTTCATTTTTTAAGGCCAGCTCCAAAACATCCTGGTCTTTTGCTTTGGAAAAAATCAACGTATAGAATTCCTGAACGGTCAAAGGGTTTTTGGACGCTTCTGCCAGTTGCATGGAATCACTAACACGTACTGTGCCCGGTTGCAAAACGCGAACATAGGTTCCGGGAAAACCATGGTCTATAAATTGTTTCAGTATATTTTGGTCTTCAAATCGAATACCCAGTTTATAGCAAGGCTCCCTTGGTTGTGTTATCTGGACCAGCGCAGAACCTAGTTTATAAATGCTGCCTATTCGTATTTGAGATTCATCCAAGTTGTCAATGGTCAAATTTTCTCCGAACATGCCCCAATCCCATTCCAAATGGGGATATTTTGCTTTCCAATAGGGATAGTTGCCCGCAGAAAACAAATAACAGGCTTTATAAATACCACCATGGTACTTTCGGTCTGCAACGGTATCGCCATGCACATCTTCCGTATCCAAAAAGAGCGGCTCTTTAACTGGGAACTTATAAATACCCGTTGTGGTCTCTTTACCGTTCCAAATAATTTTTGTGGGTTTGCCGAGGTTTGTAGAGATAACTTTCATAATGGCAAGTTATAAAAAACCACCGCTTGTGGCGGTGGTTCTTCATTTAAATTTGATGTAAAAAGGTTTAATCAAAAAGAATTCCGCACATGCATGCATCGGGGTTTCCATAGAAACTGTCATTCCCGTGAAAACGGGAATCTACTAAACTCTTTAATCCTCTTTTTCCAATTTCTTGGTCATGTTAAAACCTACCATAAGTCCAACACCGGCCAATAAGAAGATAGTGCCCGGGTAAGCTACTTCATCATCAACCCCTAAACTGTATACCAAAATAGAGGCTACAAAAATGGCTGCTCCAATACCGATAAGTAGTAGAGAAAGGTTAAGGATGATGATTTTCCAGAAAGGTGCTGCACCTTCCCGTTTTCCCCGGACAAAAATGCTGGCATCCGCTCCTTTTTCTATTAAAGCCAATCGCTCTTTGTTTCTTGTTGAAAAATAGAGGTAGGCAATCGCAAAGATGACTCCAAAAATTATTGGTAAAATGATTACTTCTGATCCCATAACTGTTCGTTTTAATAATTATTCGTATTTTTTTGTTCATAACCTATGACGACAGTTTTCTAACATAGGTTACATAATTTAAAAATATTATTTTTTGTGTAACCTAAACTGCACTTTTGGCGTCCAATGAGCAATGCTGACCAACAAGGAAAAGGAACTGATTTCGGAAATATGCAAGGGAAATACCCGGGCGTTCTCCGATTTTGTGGACAGTTATAAGGATTTGGTCTTTACTTTGTCCTTAAGAATGTTGGGCAACAGGGAGGAGGCAGAAGAGGTTGCGCAAGATGTATTCATTAAGGTATATAAGTCCCTGCCCAGCTTTAAAGGGGATTCCAAAGTTTCAACGTGGGTCTATAGAATCGCCTACAACAGCTGTTTGGACAGGTTAAAAAAAATAAAAAGGAAGAGGCTTCATACCGATTTGGACCATATCGAGCGAGTTGCCCATTCGGAAATGGATACTGCGTTGGACAAAATGGTCAGGGAGGAAAGAAGCGAAATAATTGGTCAATGCCTATCACAATTATCGGCGGAAGATGCAGGAATCCTTACCTTGTTTTATTTTGAGGAAAAGAATTTGCAGGAAATAGGGAAGACAACCAATCTTTCCGTGAATACATTGAAGGTTAGGTTGTTCAGGGCGAGAAAAAAATTGGCCGGAATCATGGAAAAAAATATGAACAGAGAAATATTGGAGGGCAATGGATAAGAACGAGGACAAAAAATGGGAAGTTTTTGTGGACAGGATCATGGAAGATGCTCCATTGGAATCCCCTTCCTTGGATTTTACCCAAAATGTGCTGCAAAAATTGGAAACTGAAACGCACAATGAAGTTTTTCAATACAAGCCCATATTGTCGGGCAGGGTTTTGTCGCTTGTATTTGCTGCCTTTGTTGCCATATTGGTTTTAGTAGGGATGCGGTTTGGCCTTGATGATGGCCAAGGGTGGTTCAAGAACCTTCAGATGGAAGCATGGTTTAAAAATAGTTGGGGGTGGATGGAAAATTACACCTCTTCCAAAGTAATGGTGTATGGTTTTCTATTTTTGGGCCTTATGTTTTTTGCCCAAGTAACTTGGTTAAAAAAGTACTTGAACCGAACTGCCTTTTAGATATTGACGTAGTAATACGCCCAATACATCAAAAAGAATTGAAGAGGAATCCGAAGAATCAAAATCCATTTGGGAATACCTGCGGATGCTTTTTCACTGGAAAGCATATAAAAATGTACGGACAGAAACGCTGCCAGCATCAAAATTATTCCAAATACGCTTAGTTTTCGGGTAGCTTCAAAGCATATTCCAATGCCCAACAGGATTTCAGCAATGCCACTTATATATACCAAAAGTTTATGGTTGGGCAGGTACAGCGGCATAATGCGCATGTACATTTTTGGTTTTATAAAATGCATTAAACCTGCAACCGTATACATTCCGGACATTAGGTAAAGGTGCCAAGGAGTTTCCATAAGGCTAAAAATAAGAAAGGCAGACCATAATGGACTGCCTTTACCTAAAATTTATTTTGAATGATCTTACTTGATCATATCATAGCTCCTCGCAATAAAATTGGTAAGCTCTTCGCCTTTTAGCAAACCTTTGGACAGGCGGGCCAAATCCAAGGATTGGTTGATCAACCTTTCCCGTTTCTTTGCGGTCTTGGTGTTCAAGATCTCGCTGACCAATTCGTGATTGGTGTTTACGATAAGGTTGTACATATCCGGCATATTGCCCATACCGAACATACCACCGCCACCGGTTTGTTGCATTTCCTTCATGCGGCGCATAAATTCGGGCTCGGTAATTATGAACGGAGAAGCACTGCTCTCCATGGCCTCCATCTGGATAGTGTATCCTTTATCGGAAATCACTTTTTCCAAATCAGCCTTTAGGCTGTCTTTTTCTTCTTCGGATAGTTTTGAAATGGCCGTATCCTCTTTTTTGATGAGGTTGTCCACATGGTCGGCATCCACTCGAACAAACGATAGGTTTTCTTTAGAGGTTTCCAATTTTTGCATCAAGTGCGGTACAATGGGGGAATCCAATAAGAGTACTTCATACCCTTTTTTCTTAGCGGCTTCAATGTAGCTGTGTTGTGCCTCTTTGTCCGAAGCATACAACACCACCAATTTGTCATCCTTATCGGTCTGGTTGTCCTTGATTTTGGCTTCCAGTTCTTCGAACGTGTAGAAGTCTCCATCAACCGATGGGTAAAGTGCGAATTTGTCCGCCTTGTCAAAGAATTTATCTTCGGAAAGCATTCCGTATTCTATCACCACTTTAATGTCGTTCCACTTCTGCTCAAAATCCTCACGGTTGTTTTTGAAGAGTGAAGTCAATTTATCCGCTACCTTTCTGGTGATGTAAGAAGAAATTTTCTTCACTGCACCATCAGCTTGCAGATAGGACCTGGATACATTCAAAGGAATGTCGGGTGAATCAATAACCCCTTTCAACATCGTCAAGAATTCGGGAACAATGCCTTCCACATTATCGGTAACGAACACTTGGTTCTGGTACAACTGAATTTTATCCTTTTGTATGCTAAGGTCGTTCGTCAGCTTTGGGAAATATAGGATACCCGTTAAATTAAACGGATAATCCACATTTAAGTGGATGTGGAACAAGGGTTCTTCAAACTGCATCGGATATAGCTCGCGATAAAAGTTTTTGTAATCTTCTTCGCTTAAATCATTGGGCTGCTTGGTCCACGCAGGATTTGGGTTGTTGATGATGTCGTCCACCTCTTTGGTTGGCGCAGGGTCATCCTCCTTGGCACCTTCTGGTTTGGGAAGGGTTTCTGTTTTGGTTCCGAATTTAATCGGAATGGGCATGAACTTGTTGTACTTGGTCAAAAGTTCACGGATTCTCGCATCTTCCAAAAATTCAGTGGAATCCTCGGCTATGTGCAGGATAATTTCCGTTCCCCTTTCCGTTTTGTCGCTCGGTTCTATGGAAAATTCGGGAGAACCGTCGCAGGTCCAGTGCACTGCCGGTTCTTCTTTATGGCTTTTTGTGATGATTTCCACTTTCTCCGCGACCATAAAGGCAGAATAGAAACCAAGGCCAAAATGCCCGATGATACCGGCATCTTTACCGGCATCCTTGTATTTGTCCAAAAATTCCTCGGCACCCGAAAAAGCCACTTCGTTAATGTACTTTTTCACTTCCTCCTCGGTCATACCAATACCTTGGTCTATAATATGGATGCGTTTGTTGTCCCTGTCCACCTTAACCTCGATCATGGGATTGCCGTATTCCACTTTCGCTTCCCCAATGGAAGTAAGGTGCTTTAGTTTTAAGGTTGCATCCGTAGCATTGGAAATAAGCTCCCTCAAGAAAATCTCGTGGTCACTATACAGAAATTTTTTAATCAAGGGAAAAATGTTCTCTACTGAAACATTGATTTTACCTGTAGCCATCGTTTTGTTTTTTTATTCTTCTTTACCCCTTTTCCAGTCAAAAAAAATACCAGAACGTTAAATATGACAAACTGACATTTAACTATCATAATGTCAACAGCTGAATTTTAACATAACTTTGTTTATTTTTGTTTAAAAAAGATTAAACAAAATATGTATATTTACAGTGTTATAGGATGAAATTGCTATGAACTAGTAACACTATAACAAGTTTGTTTATTTATTGGTTAGGTTGTGAAAATGCACTTTCGCTCGAAAGTGCATTTTCTTTAAAAGTTTGATTGTGCCACCTCGCCACCCTTTAATCTCTCATAAAAAAATACCAAAATGGCAAATACTAGTAAATCCAAGATTACCGAAGATAAAATTATAGGCCTGTTTATGGAGTCTGTATTGGAACATGAAAAGGTACCAAGCTCGGTATTTAAATTTTGTAAGGAGCATAAAATAAAAGAAGAGGAGTTTTATGGATTATTTGGTTCGTTTGAATCGCTCCAGCAATCCATTTGGAACAAATTCTTTGAGAATAGTTATGGGGTAATGCAGAAGAACAAACAATATGCTTCCATGACAAATGAGGAGAAGATGCTTACTTTTTTCTTCACCTTTTTTGAGAATTTGACCTTGAACAGGAGTTATGTGCTATTTATAATGAAGGAGCATAAATATTCCTTGGAAGGATTGGGCCAATTAAAGGGGGTGCGGAAAAAGTTCAAGGATTTTGCATCTACGCTCATTGAAGAGCGAAACGAGGAAAAAAACCTCAAAATCCTTAAATATAACGCACCGCTGTTCTCGGAAGGTGCTTGGCTACAGTTTTTGTTCATTTTAAAATTCTGGATGGAAGACGGTTCCCCTGGCTTGGAAAAGACAGATATCGCCATCGAAAAGTCAGTAACCACCATTTTTCAAATATTTGAAAGTACACCATTGGAAAAAATAGTGGACTTTGGAAAATTCCTCTATAAGGAAAAATTCGCATAGAACACATGAAAAGTTTGGATACGATTCCCACTGGAAAAATAGAACGGGCTGGAAAACTCGTTAAAACTGGCGTTAAGATAGGCGGCAATTATGTGAAATACTACGGCAAAAAACTGGTTGACCCACAGACCAACCGAGATACACTGAATCAAGACAATGCGGAGGATATTTATGATGGCCTAAAGAGTTTAAAGGGCAGTGCCCTAAAGGTGGCGCAAATGCTCAGTATGGAAAAGAACTTGCTTCCCCGTGCCTATGTGGAAAAATTCTCCCTGTCCCAATTTTCCGTGCCACCATTGTCCGCTCCCTTGGTTCGTAAAACGTTTAAAAAGTATTTGGGGAAGTATCCAGAGGATGTTTTTGATGAGTTTGAAAAGGACTCCGTTAATGCAGCTAGCATTGGACAGGTGCACCGTGCCGAAAAGGATGGTAAAAAACTGGCCGTTAAGATTCAATATCCAGGAGTTGCCGAAAGCATTAGCAGTGATTTGGCCCTGGTAAAGCCAGTGGCCATAAAAATGTTCAATTTAAAAGGCAAGGATTCCGAAAAATACTTCAAGGAAGTAGAGCACAAATTAGTGGAGGAGACCAACTATATTTTGGAACTGGAGCAAAGTGATGAAATTACCACCGCTTGCACTGTTATTCCGAACATGCAGTTTCCAAAATACTATCGAGAGCTATCCAGTGAACGCATCTTGACCATGGATTGGATGGAGGGAATCCATTTGGGGGAATTTACCCAAACCGATTTCGATGCTGAAGTCGGCAATACGTTGGGTCAGGCACTCTGGGATTTCTACATGTTTCAGATTCATAAATTAAGGCGTGTGCATGCCGACCCGCATCCAGGTAATTTTTTGGTCAGTTCCGAAGGTAAGTTGATTGCGATTGATTTTGGATGTATCAAACAAATACCGGACGATTTTTATGTGCCCTATTTTGAATTGGCCAAAGAAGAGAATATCAATAACGATAAAATCTTCATGGAGAAACTGTACGAATTGGAAATCCTGACACCCACCGATTCCGAAGAAGAACTGCAATTTTTTAAGGCCTTGTTCAAGGAAATGCTTACGATTTTCACCTCACCTTTTCACAAAGAGACTTTCGATTTCGGGGATGAAGGCTTTTGGGCGAAAATTGCCAATCTCAGTGAACGTTATTCCAAGGATGAGCAAATTCGAAAAATGAATGGAAATCGAGGTTCGAAACATTTCCTGTACATAAACCGCACATTCTTTGGACTTTATAATCTCTTGCATGATTTAAAAGCCAAGGTCGAGGTCAACCATTTTGAAAAGTATATGGACTAATTTTCTTAATAAATATCCAGTTCTTGGGATATATTTTTTACTTTTCCATTAATTAGCCTAGGACTTTTTAAAGATTCAATATTAAGCACTTTATAATGTATAACTCAAGAATATCAGGATTGGGATTTTACGTCCCTGAAAATGTGGTCACTAACGACGATTTGTCCAAAGTGATGGACACCAATGACGAATGGATACAGGAGCGTACCGGGATTAAAGAAAGGCGCCATGTTGTAAAGGGTACAGATACCACCACATCCATGGGGGTAAAAGCGGCCCAAAAGGCAATCGAACGTGCCGGCATTGATAAGGATGAAATAGATTTCATTGTTTTTGCCACACTGAGCCCCGATTATTACTTTCCTGGCCCAGGGGTTTTGGTACAACGCGATTTGGGATTAAAAAGAACTATAGGGGCACTCGATGTCCGAAACCAATGTTCTGGTTTTGTCTACGGAATTTCCGTTGCTGATCAATACATAAAAAGTGGTATGTACAAAAATGTACTTGTTATCGGTTCTGAACTACATTCTCATGGTTTGGACATGACAACAAGGGGTAGGGGCGTATCCGTAATTTTTGGGGATGGTGCAGGAGCTGCCGTGCTAACCCGCGAAGAAGATACTTCAAAAGGAATTCTTTCCACCCATTTACATTCCGAAGGGCAACATGCCGAAGAACTTTCCTTGATTGCGCCCGGAATGGGCAAAAGATGGGTGAACGATATTATTGCAGATGCAGACCCTGAAGATACTTCGTATTATCCTTATATGAACGGACAATTTGTGTTTAAAAATGCAGTGGTCCGTTTTAGTGAAGTGATTATGGAGGGTTTGCAAAAAAACAATCTGGGCCCTCAGGACATTGATATGTTGATTCCGCATCAGGCCAACTTGCGGATTTCCCAATTCATCCAAAAGAAGTTTGGTTTGAAGGATGACCAAGTCTTCAACAACATCATGAAATACGGAAATACCACGGCAGCATCCATTCCGATTGCTTTAACAGAGGCATGGGAAGCTGAAAAAATCAAAGAAGGAGATTTGGTAGTGCTTGCCGCCTTTGGTAGTGGCTTTACTTGGGGTAGTGTGATCATTCGGTGGTAGCCAATATCGTCACAATAAAAAATAAGTATAAAGCTCATTGTGCATTTTGAGCATAAAACTTAGTTCTAGGCGTCAGTTCGAGTGATTTTGAGAAACGAAAAATCGTATCGAGAACTTTTTTTAGATAAAAATTCTTTTTCTCGATACAAATTTCACTCATGCTGTCGTGAAATCCACTCGAAATGACGAATTTTATCAAAAATGCACAACGGGAAGTATAAAATAAAACCCCGATCCTTTAGGATCGGGGTTTTTATTGATGCTCTCACAAGATAACCAACCAACACTCGAATATGAAGCATCAATATATTTTAAAGGATTCCACCGCCACCTTGCTTGGTGTTGTCATCCCTTCTTTTGCGTTGCTTGGCGCGGTTTTTTCCACTTCCAAATCGGTAGGATAGACCAACGTATACATTATTGCTTTCCCAGTTAAAGGCACCTTCTTGCGCATAGGGGTAATCACCTTCAAAGGCGAAGCGCATGGTGTTAAAAATATCGTTGTAGTTTAAGCTAAGGGTTCCCTTGCCCTCGGCAAAGCTGTAGCGTGCGCCCAAATTCACAAAATACATGGGTTGGGCATCAAACTGTATGCTTTTGTTTCGTCCGCGGTAAAAGCCAAAGGCTTGTAGCGTCAATTTTTTGGTCACGGTGAAGCTATTGTTCATTCTAAGGTTCCAGGCCGTGTTGTCGACCTCCACTCTTTCTTCAACAATATCGTCCTCGCTTGGGTTGGGGTCCGTGGAGTTCAACGTTTCCGTAATACCTCTTTGCGTCTGCGAGAAAAGGTCGAAACTACCGTTAATGTTCCACCACTTTGCGGGGCGGTAATTGGATGATAACTCGACTCCGTAAGCCGATGTTTTATCAAAATTGTCAAAAGTGAGGATGGTCTTGTTCAAATCCAGGCGGTCTATATAAATGGCCCTATTGATTTCGTCGGAAATGCTTCTGTAAAAAACACCGCCCGTAACACTACCATTTTTGATTCTTTTGGTGTAATTGGCTTCATAGGAGCTTGTAAACTGGGGAACCAAATTTGGGTTTCCAAAGGAAGATATCAAAGGAGTGGCAAACTCTCGGATGGGGTTTACTTGCTGTAGCCCCGGTCTATCCACTCGTCTACTATAACTAATTTGTATCTGGTCTTTTTCGTTGGGCTTGTATGTTACGAAAGCGGAAGGATATATTTCGGTATAGTTATCCGTGAAGGAGCGTACCGCATTGGTATCCGCTTTTACCTGCACATCCTCTACCCGAACACCCATTTGGTAGGACCATTTCTCATAGGACTGTCCAAAAGTAGCGTAGGCGGAATAGATATCCATATCATATACAAATTTGGTAGATGGTGTGGGTACCAAGTTTCCTTCGGAATTAAAAGTTTGGCCAGTGGACGAATAATCTACCTTGGTCTCAAAATTTCTGGATTGCAACCCCACTTCCAACTTGGAAATACTGTCCAGCGGATTCACGTAATCTAAATTGGCTGTAGTTTGGGTACGTTCGGTATCCACAAAATCCATATAATCCGGATAGGTAGATGCTCCAGTGGAGCTAAAATCGGCATCTTGTTCGCTTTCAAACTGGTTGTGGTCTACTTCCAGCTCTATGTTGTGCCCTTCCTTGTTAAAGTCCAGTTTATAGTCAAAATTGTACTGTTCGCTACGGTTGTTGGAGTCGTCAAAGAACAATTGGGTCACATTTCTGGATGGATTGTTGAAATACGAGACTTGGGTTTTGCCATCTCCTTCTCCTTCATAAATGTTTTGATTGGTAAAGAAGGATATGGTGTTTTTGTCATTCAGATAGAAATCGACCCCCACTTTATAGAGGTGGGATTTGTTGTTGTTGAAGAAATCAAATTTTTGGCGGGAGTTTTCCCCGATGCGTAGAATGCTTCCGTCGTTGACCCATTTACCGATATTGTTTCCGTAATTTCCATAAAAGTTGAATTTTCCATTGCGGTAGTTTAAATCAATGGAGCTATTGAATTTGGCCTCGATACCTTTGGTAAGGCCCATATTCACGTTTCCGTTGAAGCCAATGTTTGCATTCTTGTGCAAAACAATATTGATGATGCCGCTCATCCCTTCGGGATTGTACTTGGCAGACGGGTTGGTGATCAGTTCTATGGATTTTATGGATGTGGACGGAATTTGCTTGAGCAATTGTGCAACGGGCACGTTGGACAATTTTCCATCGACCATGACCCGTACATTGGAATTTCCACGTAAGGTAATATCGCCTGTTTGGGAATCCACATTAACGGATGGAATGTTGTTCATAATGTCCGATGCCGAAGCGCCTGCGGTCGTAAGGTCTTTCCCTACATTGATTACCTTTCTGTCCACACGTTGTTCTATGGTGGTTCGTTCGGCCACTACCTCAACGCCTTCCAGTTCCTTGGTCTCTTCCTCCAAGGTTACGGTTCCCAAGTTCAGGTTCCGTTTCCCTTTGGCTATAACCAGTTTTTGGGAGTAGGTCTTGTAGCCAATAAACTGTACTTCAAAAAGAAAGGTACCATCGGGCAGCTTTTCAATTTCGAAGTTTCCATCTTCGGTAGTAATGCCGCCAGTTATGGTCGTTGACCCATCTTCGGATTTGATGACTACCGCCGCGTATGCAACAGGTTGTTTGCTGGTGTTGTCCACGACTGTTCCGTTAACCGAGCCTAAAGCCGTATCGGGATCGTTTCCAAAAGAATAAAATGGGGATGCAATGCACAGCAAAAGTGCAAAAAGAATGCTCACATGTCTCATGAGTTGTTCGTTTTTTGATTGATGATTCGATTGATTGATGTTACCTTTAAGACGCCCGATACCGGAGAATGTTACAGAGGAAAATTATTTTAACATTCCTTAACATAAAATATGATGGCTTTGCCCATTTTTGTAAGGTATTCTGGATTGGAGGGGCAATTGCGGCAAGTCTATAAAAGAAGAAACCCCGGTAAAAATACCGGGGTTATACATTGATAAGCTATACTAAACACTAACCATTAACTATAAAAATACAGTCTTACCAATGACAATATAATATATGAATAATAGACGAGTTATCCTTTTAAAAGTTACAGTCTATATTAAAGTTTAACACAAAAATTAACAAATGTCAAAAACACTTGTCGTAGGGGCTTCTACAAACCCGGGAAGATACAGCAACACAGCAATTCGTAGACTGGTTGACAACAATGTTGAAACAACCGCATTTGGGATACGTGGGGGAACTGTATCTGGGGTGCAAATTAAAGACAACTTGGGTGATTTTCAAAATATTGATACCGTAACTTTATATTTAAGCCCCAAAAATCAAAAGGAATATTATCAACAGATCGTGGATTTAAAACCCAAACGGGTGATTTTTAATCCGGGTACCGAAAACCCTGAGTTCTACAAAATCCTTGAAAACGCAGGGATTGGGGTGGAGGTGGCCTGTACTTTGGTGCTGTTGGCTACTGGGCAATACTAGTTTTTGGCTTGGATTCCTTGGTCCTGATCAGCCAAAGACCGATAAATGTCAATAATCCGTTGAGTGGTAACAATTCATAGCCAACCTGATACCCTCCCAAGTAATCTGCAGGTACACTGGCAACCAAAACTATGGTGACCACCGAAGCTAGTGCAACTATCCAAACATAACTATCCTTGATCTTATGCTTGGTGAAGATGCCAAAGGCAAAAAGTCCCAATAAAGGACCGTAGGTATAACCGGCCACAGTGAGCAGACTATCAATAACATTGCTGCTAAGAATGTACTTAAAGGCGATAATAACAATTACCAACACTACGCTCATTACAATATGGGTGCGTTTTCTGATGCGCTTTTGCTCTTTCTCCTCCTTTTTTTCAACATTTAAAAAGTCCACACAAAAAGATGTGGTCAGGGAGGTAAGGGCACTATCGGCACTACTATAAGCGGCGGCAATCAATCCAAGCATAAAAGTAATGGCCAAGGCTAGACCCAAGCCGCCGTTCAGTGCAATTTCAGGAAACAGTAAGTCCGTTTTTGGTGTACCGTCCATCAATGGAATTCCAATACCCTCTCTTTTTGCATAGATAAAAAGCAAAGCTCCCAACAACATGAATAAAAATGTGACGCCTACCAGCACAAAACTGAAAGAGACCATGTTTTTTTGAGCATCTTTCAAGGATTTGCAGGTGAGGTTCTTTTGCATCATATCCTGATCCAGACCCGTCATACAAATGGTCACGAACATTCCCCCTACAAAGGATTTAATGAAATAACTTTTGTTCAAAAAACTATCCGTTATTAAAAAGTCGTTGTAATTCTTTAATTCTTCCGAAGCCAAGAACTCACCAAAACTCCATCCCAATTCCTTGTTTATCATCACAATGGAAAGGATTACGGCCAAAATCATAAAAAGTGTCTGTAGGGTATCGGTCCAAACAATGGTTTTTATTCCCCCTTTGTTTGTGTAGAGCCAAATCAATAAAATAGAAATCACTACGGTGAACTCAAACCGGACACCTAGATCATCAAAAACAAATTGTTGTAAAACAATGGCGACCAAATACAATCTAAAAGCTGCACCCAAAACCCGGGATATAAAAAAGAAAAACGCCCCGGTACGGTGGCTTACTTTTCCAAAACGATCATGCAAATACTCGTAAATAGAGGTGAGGTTCAGTTTGTAGTACAGGGGCAACAATACAAATGCTACCACAAAATAGCCAAAAAGATACCCAAGAACCACTTGCATGTAGGTCAGTTGGCTATCTCCCACCCATCCGGGAACCGATATAAAAGTAACACCCGATAACGAAGCACCGACCATTCCAAAGGCAACAACGTACCATGGGGATTGCTTTCCAGCCTTAAAAAAGTCGGCATTGGAATCGTTTTTGCCAGTAAAGTAAGAAATAAGGATAAGTACCAAGAAATAGGCACCTATAAGCAACAGAATTTGTGTGGCTGACATATTTGCAATTTGATTTGCAAAGTACGAAAGTAAATTGGTAACACTAAAATCGTAATTTTGTAGTAGAATTGAAGCTATGGAATTTTCATCGAAGCTATTGGAAAATGCAGTTTACGAAATGTCGCAATTGCCGGGAATCGGTAAGCGAACGGCATTACGGTTGGTATTGCACTTGCTAAAACAGCCCGAAGAAAGGACCGAACTGTTGGCACATGCCCTGCTAAAATTGAAGAGCGAGGTCAATTTTTGTAAAAACTGCCACAATATTTCCGATACCGAACTGTGCGAAATCTGCGCCAATCCCAAACGGGATGAAACCATAGTCTGTGTGGTGGAAGATATCAGGGATGTAATGGCCATTGAGAATACATCACAGTACAACGGCCTATACCATGTACTGGGGGGTAAAATATCTCCCATGGAAGGCGTGGGTCCACAAGATCTAAATATAGCATCGTTGGTCAGTAAGGTAAAGAGCGGGGTCGTAAAAGAATTGATCTTGGCCCTAAGTTCAACCATGGAAGGCGACACCACTAATTTTTATATTTATAAACAATTGGACGGACTGGAGGTCACAACTTCCACGATTGCCAGAGGTATCTCGGTCGGGGATGAATTGGAATATGCAGACGAGGTAACTTTGGGAAGAAGCATCATCAATAGAGTGCCTTTTGAAAGCTCGATTAAAGCGAATTAATGAACATAAATCAAAAATAAGTCGATTTCTTTAGTATTTTTGTAAAATACAAATCAAAATCACTTTGATAAATACGAATATGTCAAAATTTGAATTGAAATTACCGCAAATGGGAGAAAGTGTTGCAGAAGCTACCTTGACCAACTGGTTGAAGGAAGTGGGCGATACCATTGAGATGGACGAGGCCATCTTTGAAATTGCCACCGATAAAGTGGATTCCGAAGTTCCCAGCGAAGTGGATGGCGTGTTGTTGGAAAAGCGGTTCGATGTAGATGATGTCATAAAAGTTGGTGAAGTGGTCGCCGTAATCCAAATAGAAGGTGAAGCTGACCAAGTAGCGGATGACACCTCCGATGATGAAATGGTGGTAGAGGAAACCGCAGAAGTACCAGCAAGGGAATTGGAAGCCCAAATGGCAGGAGTGAAAGAATCCGTTTCCTCCCCAGCACCCGATTTTTCAAATTCGGAACGATTCTATTCACCTTTGGTGAAAAACATAGCCAAAGAAGAAAATATTTCCATGGACGAATTGGAGGCGATTGCAGGTACCGGTAAAGAAGGCAGGGTCACCAAGAACGATATTATGGCCTACTTGGAAAATCGTTCCAATGGAAGGCAGCAGCAAGTGGAATCCAAACCCCAGCCCGAAACCAAAACAGAAAAAGTCGCTGCGCCCGAGCCTCCAAAACAGGCTCCGGTAAAACCGCAAGAGTCCAAAGTGCAAGTAGGAGCCGGTGATGAGGTAATCCCGTTGACCCGTATGGGCAAACTGATCGCCCACCACATGATGGAGAGCATATCTACCTCCGCACACGTGCAGAGTTTTGTGGAAGTGGACGTGACCAATGTGGTGAACTGGAGAAATAAAGTAAAAAATGTATTCCAGGAACGTGAAGGGGAAAAACTGACCTTTACGCCCATATTTATGGAAGCTGTGGCCATGGCCCTTAAAAAATATCCAATGATGAACATATCGTTGGACGGGGACAAGGTGATTAAAAAGAAAAATATCAACTTAGGTATGGCAGCGGCCCTGCCTGATGGCAATTTAATAGTTCCCGTGATTAAAAATGCCGATCAATTGAACTTGGTAGGCATGGCCAAAACCGTGAACGATCTTGCCAGTAGAGCCAGAAATAATCAGTTGAAGCCCGATGAGGTAAAAGATGGCACCTACACGGTAACCAATGTCGGTTCCTTCGGAAGTGTTTTCGGAACGCCGATCATCAATCAACCACAAGTGGGAATCCTTGCTTTGGGCGCCATCAGAAAAATGCCATCAGTCATCGAGACCGATCAAGGAGAATATATTGGTATCCGCAGTAAAATGTACCTATCACACAGTTACGACCACCGTGTTGTAAATGGTGCCTTGGGGGGTATGTTTGTAAAAGCCGTGGCCGATTATTTGGAAGCTTGGGACATAAACAGGGAAATATAACGGAAAACCGTTCATATTCTTTTCACTATTCTTAATTTAGAAGCCCAGTGAATTTTATTTAAAACGTCCCACATGCAATTACAATTGACCAAACCTATCTGCTTTTTCGATTTGGAGACCACGGGAACCAACGTAGCGAAGGATAGGATAGTTGAAATATCCATCCTAAAGGTTTTTCCCAATGGAAACAAGGAAAGCAAGACATGGTTGGTGAACCCAGAAATGCCGATTCCGGCAGAATCTGAGGCCATTCATGGAATTTCCGATGAAAAAGTGGCCAACGAGCCCACATTTAAACAGTTGTCCAAAGACATTTATGCCATGATCCGTGATAGTGATTTGGCAGGTTTCAATTCCGACAGGTTCGATATTCCACTGTTGGCGGAGGAAATGCTCCGGGCCGATGTGGATTTTGATATGAAGAGCATGGTTTCCGTAGATGTCCAGACCATTTTCCATAAGATGGAAAAGCGAACGTTGGAAGCGGCCTACAAATTCTATTGTGATAAGAATTTGGACGACGCTCACAGTGCCGAAGCCGATACCATGGCCACTTATGAAGTTTTGCTCGCACAGTTGGAAAGATACCCTGAACTGGAAAACGATGTTAAAAAACTATCGGAGTTCACTACCCGAAAGCAAAATCTTGATTTTGCAGGTTTTATCGGTGTGGATGAAAATGACAACCCTATTTTTTCCTTCGGAAAGCACAAAGGGAAAACAGTGGATGAGGTCATGGAAAAAGAACCAGGATATTTTGGTTGGATTTTGAACGCCGACTTCCCGCTGTACACCAAAAAAGTACTTACCCAAATAAAGTTGAGCAAGCTCAACAATAAATTTTAAGATAAGAAGCGTTAACCCCCCATAACAGATTATGAAGCTGATTTGTATAGGACGCAATTATGTTGATCATATTGATGAATTGAACAACGAACGTCCGGATGAACCTGTGGTTTTTATAAAACCTGATTCCGCCATTTTGCCCAAAGAGCAAGATTTTTATATCCCCGAATTTTCTCAAGATGTACATTATGAAGTAGAGGTCCTGGTGAAAATCAAAAAGGTGGGGAAACATATTTCCAAGGAATTTGCCCACAAGTATTATGATGAAATTGGGCTGGGTATAGATTTTACGGCAAGAGACCTTCAATCCAAATTAAAATCCAAAGGATTGCCCTGGGAAAAGGCCAAAGGATTTGATGGGGCGGCCGTGGTAGGCAAGTGGTTGTCCAAAAACAAATTTAAAGATTTGGACAATCTAAATTTTTCACTGTCAAAAAATGGAGAAAAAATGCAAGAAGGGAATACCTCTTTAATGCTGTGGAAAATAGATGAAATTATAGCGTATGTATCTACGTATTTTATGCTGAAAAAGGGCGATATTATCTTTACCGGTACGCCTGCCGGTGTTGGTAAAGTAAGCCCAAATGACTACCTTGTCGGTACATTGGAAGGAGAGCAATTGTTTGATATTAATGTAAGATAATGATTTACAACCTCGATAAAATAAATGAAATGGCCGAAGGTGATGAGGATTTCATTACCTCGGTAATTTCTGTGTTTTTGGAAGAAGTTCCAGAAGACTTGGAAAGCCTTGAAAAGGCAATCAGCTGTAAGGACTACGAAAACATATACAAGCTGGCGCACAAAATTAAACCCAACGTGGATATTTTGGGCATGGAACAAACAAGGGCCAAGGCACTCGAAATAGAAACCTTGGGCAAAACAACAGGCAGTATGCAGGAAATAGAGGAAAAATTTCCCATCCTTAAAAAGGATGTGCTCCAAGTGGTCACCGAACTGAAAAACGACTTCAATTTATAGATGCAAGCCGAAATAATTACCATTGGGGATGAAATTCTCATTGGCCAGATTGTAGATTCCAATTCAGCGTTCATATCCAAAGAACTCAACAAAATTGGAGTCTCGGTCTATCAAATTACTTCCGTACAAGACGATAGGGAACATATACTCAAATCTTTAAAAGAAGCAGGGGAACGTTCTTCGGTGGTCATCATTACGGGTGGTTTGGGCCCCACAAAGGATGATGTGACCAAGCACGCCCTTTGTGAGTTCTTTGAGGACGAACTTGTTCGGGACGATTCAGTATTGTCTCACATTGAAGAGCTTTTCAAAAAATATATTACCACCCCTATTTCTGATTTGAACAGGGAGCAAGCCATGGTTCCATCCAAGGCTACGGTGCTGCACAACGAATTTGGTACCGCTCCTGGCTTGTGGATAAAAAAAGGGAAGACCGCCTTTGTTTCACTTCCAGGTGTACCTTACGAGATGAGGAATCTCATCACCAAATCCGTATTGCCCAAAATTGTTGAAGCATACGAACGTCCCCATATTGTTCATAAAACCATTATGACCTATGGTATGGGAGAGAGTGCCGTGGCGGAAAAACTGGAGGATTGGGAGAATAATCTACCATCTTTTATAAAGTTTGCCTACTTGCCCAATCTTGGGAGCGTAAGGTTGCGGCTTTCTGCCAAAGGAACGGATAAAGAAGCCTTAATGGCCGGCATAGAGGAACAGGTCAAAAAGTTGTATCCTTTGATCGGCGATATCATTTATGGTGAGGAGGAGGAAGATGGACGAGTGGAGAAACAAATCGGTACTTTGTTGACCAATAAAAAAATGACATTGTCCACGGCCGAAAGTTTTACGGGCGGCAGTATTGCAGAAAGAATTACCGCAGTTCCGGGAGCATCCAATTATTTTAAGGGAAGTATAGTGTGCTATGCCACCGAGATGAAAGTGAAATTGTTGGACGTGCCACAAGAACTTATAGATAAACATTCCGTGGTCAGTGAAGAAGTGGCCATAGCCATGGCCAATAATGTGAAGAAAAAGCTGGAAACCGATTTTGCGATTGCCACTACAGGCAACGCAGGGCCCACCAAAGGGGATTCCGATGCCGATGTTGGAACCGTTTACATAGGAATAAGCACGCCAAAGGCTACTTTTGCCCAAAAATTTGTGATGGGCAAGCACAGGGAAAGGGTCGTCAAAAAGTCTGTAAACAAGGCTTTTGAGCTCTTGTATAAAGAAATTTTAAATTTCTGAAAAAGATTTTTGTACGTCCCATTAAAATGGTATAAATTTGCAGCCTCAATAAAATCACTCAAATAGTTAGGGAGATGTCTAAAGTTTGTGAAGTAACAGGAAAAAAGGTGATGTTTGGAAACAACGTTTCCTTTTCTATCAATAAGACCAAAAGGAGGTTCGATGCGAATATCTCCAAGAAGAGATTTTATATTCCAGAGGAAGATCGTTGGGTAACCTTGAACGTTTCTGCCCGTGGGTTGAAAATCATCAACAAGAAAGGAATCTCTGCTGTCTTGAAGGAAATCAATTCCAAAAAGTAAGTTGTAAAAGCATTATAAGTACAATACAATGGCAAAGAAAGGAAATAGGGTTCAGGTAATTTTAGAGTGTACAGAACACAAAGAATCTGGTATGCCAGGTACTTCTAGATACATTACCACAAAGAACAAGAAGAACACGCCAGATAGGATGGAGATCAAAAAGTACAATCCTATCCTTAAGCGTATGACCGTTCATAAAGAAATTAAATAATAGCTTTTACAAAGTAAATAGCAAAAAAAATATAAACCATGGCAAAGAAAACAGTAGCAACGCTTCAGTCATCATCCAAAAGATTGACAAAGGCCATCAAAATGGTGAAATCTCCAAAAACTGGAGCTTACACTTTTGTAGAGTCTGTAATGCCACCAGAAATGGTAAATGACTGGTTGAATAGCAAATAAGGAAAAACTTCCTTGCACAACAATATTAAAGCCGCTTTTTAGCGGCTTTTTTATTTTCTTGATTTTGTATTTTACCAGCCTCTACTACAATCATAAGGGTAATCCGTCCCGATCAAATTTTGTATTAACAAAACTCCCCTTACTTTCCTATCTTTGACCATTAGCAAAGAACACAGGATGAGCTTATTCAAAAATATATTTTCAAAGGATAAAAAAGAGACCTTGGACAAGGGGCTCGAAAAATCCAAAACCAGTTTTTTTGGTAAACTGGGCAAGGCCGTTGCAGGTAAATCCAAAGTGGATGATGAGGTATTGGATAACCTGGAAGAGGTTTTGGTAACTTCCGATGTAGGCGTAAATACTACACTTAAAATAATCGACCGAATCGAAGAACGTGTGTCCCGTGACAAATATATGGGCACCGATGAACTCAACACCATTCTTCGAGAAGAGATTGCAGGTTTGCTTTCCGAAACAAACTCGGGCGAGGATACCGAAATTTCAGTTCCACAGGATAAAAAACCATACGTGATTATGGTGGTCGGCGTAAATGGTGTGGGAAAAACAACCACTATCGGGAAATTGGCCCATAAGTTTAAGGCAAAAGGGCTAAAAGTGGTGCTGGGTGCTGCTGATACCTTCCGTGCCGCCGCCATAGACCAATTGGAAGTTTGGGCAAAACGGGTGGATGTGCCCATCATCAAACAAAAAATGGGGAGTGACCCCGCTTCCGTTGCCTTTGACACCCTAAATTCCGCCGTAGCAGAAAACGCCGATGTGGTTTTGGTGGATACCGCAGGGCGTCTGCACAACAAGGTCAATCTAATGAACGAGCTTTCCAAAGTGAAGCGCGTAATGCAAAAAGTAGTCCCCGACGCGCCTCACGAGGTGCTTTTGGTGCTAGACGGATCTACGGGACAGAACGCATTTGAACAGGCCAAACAATTTACCAAGGCCACCGAAGTAACCAGTTTGGCCGTAACCAAGTTGGACGGAACAGCAAAAGGTGGGGTTGTCATCGGAATTTCCGACCAATTCCAGATCCCCGTAAAATATATTGGTGTAGGTGAGGGTATCGAAGATCTTCAAGTGTTCAATAAATATGAATTTGTCGATTCATTCTTCAAAATATAATATCATGTTCAGATATTTTCTATGTGCTTTTCTACTCATCGGAGGATTCATTTCTTGTAAAGATAAAAATGCTGAACCCAAGGAGGATATTGTTCTCTGGACACCCTATAACGATTCCGCTGAGGTTGCTGCCAATGCAGATCACGAGAACAAGAGGATGCGCTATAAATTCATCCAGAGCAAGGTCTTGGATAAGAACGAAGTGTTTCTTCCTCTGTATGACGAAGTATCCCAGTTCACCGAAGCGCAATACGAAAAAATGAAACCTTTGGTTTTGGAACAGGATATCCCAACCATTCAAAACCATATTGATGATGGAACTTTCACCTACGAAGATTTGGTATTGTTCTACCTACATCGAATTTATAAATACGAGTTGCCGAACAAAACCACCTTAAACACCATAATTGCATTGAATCCAAAGGTGCTTGAAGAAGCCCGTCAACTGGATGAGAGCAAGGAGATCCATCATCTTATTTATGGAATGCCCATTTTATTGAAGGATAATATAGGAACCTCCGAAATGAAAACCACAGCAGGTGCCATTGTTCTCAAAGAAAACCAGACCGATGATGCTTTTATCGTGGAACGTCTAAAGTCAAAGGGAGCATTAATTTTAGGTAAGGTAAACCTAAGTGAGTGGGCTAACTTTATTTGTAGTGTATGTCCCAATGGCCAGAGCGCCATAGGCGGACAGACCTTAAATCCCTACGGAAGAAGGATTTTTGATACGGGTGGTTCCAGCGCGGGCAGTGGAACTTCTACAGCGGCCAACTATGCCGTGGGTGCAGTTGGAACCGAGACTTCAGGAAGCATACTTTCCCCATCCAGTCAGAATTCTGTAGTGGGATTAAAACCGACCATTGGCTTATTGAGTCGAACAGGGATTGTGCCTATATCGAGTACCTTGGACACCCCAGGTCCCATGACTAAAAATGTGACGGACAATGCCATTCTGTTGGATGCCATGTTGGGGAAAGATGAAGCAGACTACAAATCAGTGACTGCGGAACCGGGTATTTTATCCGCTTGGATGAATCCAGAGCCCCTCAATGAAATTCGTCTTGGGGTGATGACAAACTTAATGGAGGGGGACTCCATTTATGCTGCCAATGTGGAAGCTTTGCGAGAAGCTGGTGCTCAAATAGTTGCATTTGAAGCAGAAAGTATTCCTTTGGAAGGTTTCACTACGCTGTTGAATTTGGATATGAAAGAGGATTTACCTGCTTATTTAAACGCTGAGGTGAAAGATAGGGACGCTGTAAGAGTAGCATCGGTAGAAGATGTGGTTACATTCAACAATCAAGATTCTTTGGTTAGAATACCCTACGGGCAAGCACGTTTTGATGGTATTTTGGCCGATTCGACCACGGCAGAACAATTCGAAAAAATAAAGCAAGATTTGAGGGAATCGGGTAGGGCCTTTTTCAATATCATGGAAGAAAAGCAGCTTGATGCCGTGTTGAGCATCAACAATTACCACGCGGGTTACGCCGCTGTGGCCGAATACCCCGCCTTGACCATCCCGATGGGTTACAAAGCCGATGGCGAGCCGGAAAGCTTGACCTTTATCGGGAAACCTTTTTCAGAAGCCCATTTATTGCGGATGGGAAAAGCTTTTGAGAATCTGACCAAGGCCCGAAAAATCCCGGAAGGGTATCAGGATTAAGTGTCTAGGTATGGCTTTCATCTAATTTCGATACGTGTTCCTTTACTAAAATTATACACTAAAGTGATTGTAATGCTTTGTGTTATTGTATTTTTGCACTCCATTTTAAGGAACTATGCGCACAAAATCGCTTAAAAAGAACAAAATCAATGTGGTGACCTTGGGTTGTAGCAAAAATGTCTACGATTCCGAAGTGTTGATGGGACAATTGCGTGCCAACAATAAAGAGGTGGCTCACGAAGAAGAAGGCAATGTGGTGGTGATCAACACCTGCGGATTTATTGCCAATGCAAAGGAGGAAAGCGTCAATACCATTTTGGAGTATGTTCAAAAGAAAGAGTCCGGAGATGTGGACAAAGTTTTTGTGACCGGTTGCTTGAGCGAGCGCTATAAACCAGATTTGGAGAAAGAAATTCCCAATGTGGATGAGTATTTTGGGACTAGTGACCTTCCCAATTTGTTGAAAGCGCTTGGTGCCGATTACAAGCACGAGTTGATTGGTGAGCGTTTGACCACTACACCTAAAAACTATGCCTATCTTAAAATTGCCGAAGGTTGTGATCGGCCTTGCTCGTTCTGTGCGATTCCATTAATGAGAGGCAAGCACAGGAGCACACCTATTGAAGATTTGGTGGCCGAGGCTGAAAAGTTGGCGGCCAATGGGGTCAAAGAACTGATTCTGATTGCCCAAGACCTTACTTACTACGGTCTTGACCTTTATAAGAAAAGAAATTTGGCCGAGCTGCTCCAAGCCTTGGCCAGAGTAGACGGCATTGAATGGATTCGTTTGCACTACGCATTTCCAACAGGATTTCCAATGGATGTTTTGGAGGTGATGCGCAACGAGCCCAAAATCTGTAATTATATTGATATTCCACTTCAACATATAGCCGACTCCATACTTAAAAGTATGCGACGCGGTACTACCCAGGCCAAAACGACGAAGTTGTTGCAAGATTTTAGGGAAGCCGTTCCCGAAATGGCCATTAGAACCACATTGATCGTTGGCTACCCAGGAGAAACAGAGGAAGACTTTGAGACCTTGAAACAATGGGTCCAAGAAATGCGCTTTGAACGTTTGGGCTGTTTCACGTACAGTCATGAGGAGAATACCCATGCCTACAATTTGGAAGACGATGTTCCCGAAGAGGTGAAACAAGAGCGCGCCAATATTATCATGGAAATCCAGTCCCAAATTTCTTGGGAACTCAACCAGGAGAAAATCGGGGAAACCTTCCGTTGTATTATCGATAGAAAAGAAGGGAATCATTTTGTGGGACGTACTGAGTTTGATTCTCCCGATGTAGATAACGAAGTGCTTATTGATGCGACCAAACATTACGTGAAAATCGGTGACTTTGTCAACATCAAAATCACGGACGCTTCGGACTACGATTTGTTCGGTGAACCAGCATAAGGGTTTTGCTTAGGGCAATATTCTTCTTCTTATCATCATAGGCGCGTGATTCCATAATACACTTGTTCTGCCTTGCACAGTTTGGTGTGTTGTCTCAACATGCTTTTATTTGATGAAAATTCTTTTCAACCATTTTTTTAAAGTCACGATTTTGATGTTTAAACAGAAGCAATAGGTCTAATCCTTGAAAATGACATTTGTCATGGTATTTGGTGGTGGTGTTAGGTACTTTTAGTATTTCAAAATAAAAAAGCTCAGCTGTGTCATTTCCCAATTCTTGATTTCTAAAACATATCAGAAGCAACGATTGTTTGCAATTAACTATATAACTATGAACCAAAATCAAAATAAACTGAAAGCAAGTGTTACCCTGCTTCGTATTTTTATCGGGTGGCACTTTTTATTTGAAGGTGTGGTGAAGATGTACAATCCCGAATGGACATCGTTTGGGTATTTGGCAACCGCGCAAGGACCTTTTGAGTGGTTTTTTACCATGTTGATCGGCGATGCAACCATAGGTTGGGTGGATACTTTGAACATTATTGCCCTTATGGTGGTTGGGGTCACCTTTACCCTTGGAATCTTTGAAAAAATCGGGGCCATTGTGGGCATTGGCCTGCTGGCATTGTATTTCTTGGCCCATCCGCCATTTCCCGGGTTAACACAAATGAACGCAGAAGGAAACTACTGGTTGATCAATAAGAATTTGATTGAACTTGTGGCCTGTATTGTGATTTACCAACTACCAACAGGCAAATACTTTGGTCTGGATTACCTTAGAAAGTACAAACTTAAAACTCAGGAACAATGAAATGGACTAGAAGAGACCTTTTACTAGGATTGGGAGGCCTGCCCATACTCGGAGCTGTATGGTGGGCAGGAGCTGCGACCTCTGTGGGGTCTAGGAATAAACGCTCGGAAATATTGGAACAACTTAATATAAAACCATCATTGCCCCCTGCGGTTCCAGGTATTGGCGGTGAACCTGTTCGAATCGGAATTATAGGTTTTGGTATCCGAGGGGAACAATTGACCAGGGCATTGGGCTTTGCCACGGACGAATGGAAAGAAGAAATGCGTTTGGAAGCCGAAGAAGACCCGAACAATAAAAGGTTGGAAGATTTTGAGAAACAAGAACGGCTCAATGTAAAGTTGGTCGGTATTTGTGATGTATTCGATGTACGAGCCGAAAAATTCATCAACTCCTTCTCGACGGATGATAATCAAATAAAAAGATATTTGACCTACAAGGATATGATCCAAAGTGGCGAAGTGGATGCCGTGGTAATCGCTACCCCGGACCACTGGCATGCTCCCATGTCTATCGAAGCATTGAACAATAATGTGCATATGTATGTAGAAAAACCTATGACGCATACCGTTGGCGAGACCTATACCTTGCGTGAAGCGGCCGAAAAATCCGATGCGGTTTTTGCAGTAGGACACCAACATAGGCAAACCTTGAGTTTTGGCACGGCCCGCGACATTGTGGAAAAAGGAACGCTGGGGCATGTGTCCTTGATCCAGACAAACACAAACAGGAACGACGACAACGGGGCATGGAACTACGATATCCACGAAAAAGCCAGTCCCGATACCATTGATTGGGAACAATTCTTGGGGTCGGCACCAAAGGTGCCGTTCAACAAAAACCACTTTTTTAGATGGCGTAAATGGTGGGCCTATGGTTCTGGCCTTTCCGGGGATTTATTGACGCACGATTACGACCGCTTGAACTGCGTCCTCAATATGGGAATTCCAGCTTCGGTAAGTGCTTCAGGTGGAATTTATACCCATAACGATGGCCGTAATGTTCCCGATGTGATTCAAGTGAATATGGAATTCCCCGATTTCAGTACAGGAAGTAGTCAAACCAAGGGCAAGGAAAAAGGAATGACCTTTTGCTATAGTGCTACCTTGGGCAACGGTTTCAACCGCCCCACTATTTTAATGGGGCACGATGCCACTATGGAACTGGGCAATAGATTAACGGTTTGGCCCGATGGGGCGTCTACCCGATATGCCGATATGCTGGAAATGGAAAAAATGAGACCTGACGTACCTATCTACCAATACGACCCAGCAGCGAATGCAACAGATGCCGTATCATCGGCAACATCGCAGTACTTTGCCGATAAAGGCCTAATGTGGACTTATATTGATGGGGTTCGTGTAGATTCTACCTTTTTGCACATGAGGGAATGGTTAAGTGTTATAAAAAACGGCGGAAACGTAAGCTGCGGCATCAAAGAAGGTTTTGATGAGGCTATTTCTGCCCACATGGCAGGTTTATCCTGGAAGTTGGGAAGGAAAATAGAATGGGATGCAGCAAGCCAAACCTTAAAACCGATTGAAGGTATAGATTTTGACCAAGTACTCTTGGGTAACGAAAATTGGAACATGCAACCAGAAATGGTTGGATGAGGTTTCTTGACTTTTATGGATTCTTCTAGTCCGGAAGGTGGGATATTGCCGAAAAGAATTTGATTCTTGGGCCAATGTCCCTCTTTTCTTAATGTATGAATCTGGAGGTAAATCCCTCGCCTTTAGGTGAAGACTTTGGTCTTTTTTCTTTCACGTTTTGTCCCCACCTAACCTCCCCAAAGGGGAGGAACTATTCTCCCCTCCGTTGGAGGGGTTGGGGGAGGACTCTTTGGTTGCCTTTAGAAGAAAGTAGTTTAATGTTGAAAGGGAGCTGATCAACGTTTCCGACTTAGCTCATACTTGTATAGTTCCCGACCCAATTGTGCCAAAAATGGAATGCCCACTTCGTCGTATTCGTAGGCATCATCATTAAAAATACCATCACTATTGACCAATATCGTTGCCGTGAGCATAAAATCAACATTGTTTTTGGTGTCCTTGATATAGGCGCAATCTGTTAACGTGCCGTATGCGTACCCCACCTTGTTATATATTTTTATGTGTTCGGGCATGGGCTCGGTGCTATCGCCAAACATAAAAAACTTTACGTAGCTATCATAAAACTCATCGGGATCATAACCCAATTGTGGTGGAAGCGTGTGCATGGCGGTCAACACAAACTCTTGTTGGCTTTCACTTAGGTTAAAACGTTGTTCCCTTGGGAATGCTTCAGGAAAGATGATACGTTTTAAAAGTGCAGTCTGTGCCTCGATGGGATAGTAATTTTTCAACGAAAAATCAAAAGGATCCATTTGCAAAGATTCATCAGAAATAAAACCTTTTCCTTTTTCAGCCCTATTTAGTTCAAGTGGTTTTATCGGAGAATTTATAATGGGTTTGCTCAATGAGGTCGTGGAATCGTTAAGGTAAAAAACCAATGGTTTGGTAGTTACATCATCAGCATTGTCCGTAGATAAACGATGGGCTATCCGAATGGGCGAAACGCCTCTCCTTTGCATCCTTTTATTCAAGTCGTCTTGCCCTAAAAACTCTACCAATCGGTTGTTTGCAGCATTGTCCGAGACGGCAAAAATTTCTGAAATGGCCTTTGCGAATGTTGTGTTTACGGAATCACCTTCAACAAAAAACCGGGTGTTTAGGGAAAGTGAGTCAAGTTCGTTGAGTTTTTCCAGAGTGGCCACCGCAGCGGGGAATTTAACCGTGCTTGCAGGATAAAAATAGTTGCTTTTGTCAACCTGAAAATCGTAATCTGTGAAAACGATGTTGTCGTTGCTTCGGTCTATTTGGGTGTATCTTATTTGGACTTCATGTGCCTCCAGATTGTCCATTACCCTACTAATTTTGACATTCCCGGAAGAAAGCACTTGGATCAAAGGGTCGGTAGATGAATTTTTGGAGCAGGAGAGCCCCAATACAAGTAAACTCAATATCCCAAGTCTGGACCTCATGAAAAAAAGATTAAATTTCCCCCGTATATACCTGGCCCCTGTGGGGTTTCAGAATTTCCCTTGCCTCCTTTAATTCAAATTCGGCCACGACCAAAAAAGCAATACTGTGGGTGGGACTATAATGTTCTACTCCGGAAAGGTCATGTTTTAATTCCTCTGCCTCTACAAATTCTTTGAGGTGTTTTAAATAGTGTTCGGCGACATGGGCCGCATTGGGGCCTCTAAAGTCCCAAATAATCTTTATTTTTCTGTCCAAAAGCTTTTCCATGGTTTTTATGAGTCGGTTACGGATTTGCCGGTTTCGGCAAAGGATTTAAAGTCTTGCATGTACTTTAAGGATTGTTTTTTAAACGCCCCGGGCATAAAAAGCCCCATAATTTTCATGCCAAATCCCGAAAATTGGAATTCAGACTCGGAAACCCAGCGGGTTTTGCCCCCTTCTTCCTTAAAATAATTTTTTTGAATGTTATGCACGCCTTTGGTGTCGTAAATGGTGTGCAGTTCGTCGGGAAGGTTTCTTTTGATGATGGTCTCTACCATGGTTATTTCTCGTTTGCCCATTTTGTAACTGAGACTCATTTGGGCACCTTCCTGTCCAGGGTTTTGGGATAGTTGCTCATAGTTTACAAGACCTCTTTGCCAATGCCTCATGTTTTCGGGATCGTCCATCTTTTTGATGAATTCTTCCCTTGGGACATTAACAACAATTTCGGTAGTGTACTTCATGTTTGGTTTGGTTTTGCACTAATGTAGCAATTTCTGGCATCTATCTCCAACTAAAAAAATCTGTTAATGAAATTAGAACCTTCTTGTAAGGGATTTTGTAATTGTTATTTTTGCGAAATGCTTAAGCACCAAAAAAATACGCTGTTCCTTCTTTGCACTTTTATTGCAATACTCGTTTCTTCTTGCGAGGGCATGTTCAACAAGGAAGAAGAGAAGGAACCTTTGGCAAGGGTGGACGATACTTTTTTGTACAAAGAGGACATTGCTTCCTTGATCAGAGACGACATGACAGCGGAGGATAGTACCGTTTTTGTCGCCAATTATATCAACAATTGGGCATCGAAGCAATTATTGTTGTCCAAATCCAAAATAAATCTGCCCGAAGAAAAGTTGGCCGAATTTGACCGTTTGGTGTCCGATTACCGAGCCGACCTCTACACAAGGGCTTATATAGAGGCATTGGTGAACCAATCCCAGGACACTTCCGTTACCAAGGCACAGCTACAGGAGTTTTACGAGCGGGAGAAGGAAAACTTCAAACTAAACGAAAAATTGGTGCAGCTCAGGTTTGTGGGCATGTCCGAAAAGTTTTTGGACAGGGACGGTGTAGAGGCCAAAATAAAAAATTGGGACGTTTCGGATAAAAGATATTTGGATTCCATCGCGGTACAGTTCAAAAAAATTCATTTTAATGATTCTATTTGGATAAGTGCATCACGGGTAATCGAGGAAATCCCGCCTTTAACGCGGGCAAATGAGGAAACCCACTTAAAAAAATCACAATTTTTTGAGTTACAAGATTCGTTAGAGGTATATTTGGGCTTGGTGACCAATGTGTTGGAAGTCAACGAAACAGCTCCTTTTGATTATGTGGAGCCGGACATCAAACAATTGATATTGAACAGGAGACGGTTGAACTACATAAAAAAACTGGAAACCGAAATTATTGATGAAGCTATTAAGAAGAATGAATTTGAGGTTTATGACAAAGAAAATTAAAGGACTTTTTATTGCATTTTTTGCACTGTTCGGTATGGTACAAGCGCAGGAAGCCGACGAAGCATTGGGCGTTAACGATTCCACAAGTAACGCCAAAAAAGTAAAATTGGATGGTATTGCCGCCGTGGTCGGGGATTACGTGATCTTGGAATCGGATATAGATAAAACATTGATAGACCTTCAAAATCAAGGGGCATCCACCGAAGATGTTACCCGATGCAACCTATTGGGCAAACTTATGGAGGATAGATTGTACGCCCACCAAGCGGTACAGGATAGTTTATTGGTGTCCGACGATATGGTAAACGCCCAAAGTGATCAGCAGATACAACAACTTACCCAACAAATAGGCAGTGTTGAAAAAATGCTGAGCTACTATAAAAAGCCCGATATGGAAAGTTTCCGCGAGGAGCTTTTTGAAATCAACAAACTGCGTATGCTCTCCGAAAAAATGCAGGGCAAAATTGTTGAAGAGATTGAAGTGACCCCGGAAGAAGTTCGCCAATTTTTCTATAAAATTCCGGAAGATGAAAGACCTGTTTTTGGGGCAGAACTGGAAATTGCCCAGATTGTAAAACAGCCCGAGGCCCCGGAAGAGGAAAAACAAAAGGTCATTGACCAGTTAAAGGAAATTCGTCAGGACGTTTTGGAAAACGATGCTAGCTTTAATGTAAAGGCAATTTTGTATTCACAAGATCCAGGTTCTAAATCCAAAGGAGGTTTTTATAGTATGACGAAAGAAACTCCGTTTGTAAAGGAATTTAAGGATGTAGCCTTCAGTCTTCAAGAAGGGGAGATATCGGAGCCCTTTGAAACAAGTTTCGGCTATCATATTATTTATATAGAAAAAATCAGGGGACAAGAGTTGGATCTTCGACATATCCTGATGATTCCTAAAATTCCTCAAAGTGCTATTGATAAGGCCGTAAATGAATTGGATACTATCCGCCAACAAATTTTGGATGGCAAATACACCTTTGCAGAGGCTGCATTGAACTTTTCAGACGAAAAAGAGACCAAGTTCGATGGTGGATTGCTCCGTAACCCAGTAAACTTTGATTCCCGTTTTGAGCTGACCAAAATGGATCCAACACTATACAATCAAGTTAGGGATTTAAAGGATGGTGAAATATCACGTCCCATTCGTGAAGATGACCAAAGAGGAGGAGCTCCCAAGTTCAAAATCATGAAGATTTCCAACCGTTATGACGAGCACGAGGCAGATTTTGCAAAAGACTACATGAAAATCCAGGAACTGGCACTACGAGAAAAACAATTCAAGGCCATTAAAGAATGGATGGACGAACATATAGAGGATACTTATATCCATGTTGACTCCGAAAGTAGGAACTGCGATTTTGCAAACAACTGGGTAAAGGAATAATTGTATGTCGGATGTAGTTGCAGTAGAAAATCTGGTAAAAAAGCACCAAGATTTAAAAAAAGAGATTGCCAAGGTCATTGTGGGCCAAAATGAAGTGATCGAGCAAATACTACTATCCATTTACACGGGGGGGCACTCCTTGTTGATCGGTGTTCCCGGTCTGGCAAAAACCTTAATGGTCAACACCATTGCACAAACCTTGGGACTGGATTTTAAAAGAATCCAGTTTACGCCCGACCTAATGCCCAGCGATATTTTAGGAAGTGAGGTCTTGGACCAAAACCGAAACTTTAAATTTATTAAGGGACCGGTTTTTGGCAATATCATTTTGGCTGATGAGATCAACCGTACACCGCCAAAAACCCAAGCAGCTTTGCTGGAGGCCATGCAGGAGAGAGCTGTGACCATTGCAGGAAAACAGTACAAATTAAATCGGCCCTATTTTGTACTGGCCACACAAAACCCGATAGAGCAAGAAGGGACCTACCCATTGCCCGAAGCGCAATTGGACCGTTTTATGTTCGCCATAGAGCTGAAATACCCCTCGATCGAAGAGGAAATCCAAGTGGTGAAATCCACTACTGCAGATGATGAGGTCCAGATAAACACACTTTTCAATGCCGACGAAATCATCGAAGTACAGCATTTGGTAAGACGTATTCCCGTGCCGGACAATGTTGTGGATTATGCGGTTAGGTTGGTCAATAGAACAAGGCCGGACCAAGAAGGTGCATCCGATTACGTAAAAAGTTATATTGATTGGGGAGCAGGCCCGAGGGCGTCACAGAACTTGGTTTTGGCAGCTAAGGCCCATGCAGCAATCAATGGTAAGTTCTCTCCGGACATCGAAGATGTTAAAGCAGTTTCCTTGGGAATCCTTCGCCACAGGATACTAAAAAACTACAAAGCTGAGGCTGAAGGCATCAATGAGGAAAAAATTATCACGGAATTATTGTAAAAAATAAGAAAGTCAACACTTATTTAGTGCGATTCTAATTCCAAATTACTTCTCATTTTAGTAAATTTACCGAATTACGAAAATCTTAAAAACTCAATTGTATAATGGCATTTGATATAGACATGATTAAGGGCGTTTACGCTTCCATAGGGGAACGTGTGGAAAAAGCCCGTGAATTGGTGGGCAAGCCCCTTACACTTTCCGAAAAAATCTTATACTCCCACCTTTGGGACGGTAAACCCGAAAAAGCATTTGTAAGAGGCAAGGATTACGTTGACTTTGCACCCGATAGAATCGCTTGTCAAGATGCAACGGCGCAAATGGCCTTGCTTCAATTTATGCAGGCGGGCAAGGATAAAGTAGCGGTGCCTACAACAGTTCACTGTGATCACTTGATCCAAGCCAAGGATGGCGCAGCCACGGATTTAAAGCACGCCAACGAAACCAGTAAAGAGGTTTTTGACTTCTTGGGGTCTGTATCGAACAAATATGGAATTGGGTTTTGGAAGCCAGGTGCAGGTATTATTCACCAAGTTGTCTTGGAAAATTATGCATTTCCCGGAGGTATGATGATTGGAACCGATTCCCACACGGTAAACGCCGGTGGATTGGGAATGGTGGCCATTGGAGTTGGTGGGGCCGATGCTGTGGATGTAATGGCGGGAATGGCTTGGGAGCTTAAATTTCCTAAGTTGATCGGTGTAAAATTAACAGGAAAACTTTCTGGCTGGACAGCACCTAAAGATGTTATATTAAAAGTGGCCGAAATTCTTACCGTAAAAGGTGGAACCGGAGCTATTGTTGAATATTTTGGCCCAGGAGCCACTTCCATGTCCTGTACTGGTAAAGGAACCATCTGTAACATGGGTGCTGAAATTGGGGCAACCACCTCAACCTTTGGTTATGACGAGTCCATGGAGCGCTATTTAAGAGCTACGGACAGGTCCGATGTTGCAGATGAAGCCAATAAAGTTAAAGAACATTTGACCGCTGACCCAGAGGTCTATGCCAATCCAGAACAATATTTTGATCAAGTAATCGAAATCAACCTTTCTGAATTAAAGCCTTTGCTCAACGGACCATTTACCCCGGATTTGGCAACCGAAGTAGGTACCATGAGGGAAAAAGCAGAAAAGAATGATTGGCCTTTGGCTGTAGAGTGGGGATTGATAGGTTCTTGTACCAACTCTTCCTACGAAGATTTGTCGAGAGCATCATCTATTGCACAACAGGCTTTGGATAAAAAATTGAAGACAAAAGCTGAATTTGGTATCAACCCAGGTTCGGAACAAGTAAGATATACTACGGAGCGTGATGGTATCCTTGAGATATTCGAAAAATTGGATGCCAAAATCTTTACTAACGCTTGTGGACCATGTATAGGTCAATGGGCCCGTTATAAAGATCCAAAGAACGCACCAAAGAACAGCATCGTTCACTCCTTTAACCGAAACTTCGCAAAGCGCGCCGATGGAAACCCCAATACACACGCTTTCGTAGCTTCGCCCGAAATGACCGCTGCAATCGCTATTGCAGGTCGTTTGGATTTTAATCCCTTAACGGATAAGTTGATCAACGAAGATGGCGAAGAAGTAATGTTGGATGAACCGACAGGATGGGAATTGCCACCAAAAGGTTTTGAAGTTAAGGAAAACGGTTATGAAGACCCGTTGGAAGATGGAAGTGGAGTAGAGGTAAAAGTGGCTTCGGATTCTGAGCGTTTGCAATTGTTGGAGCCATTTGTGCCCATCAAAGCAAGCGATCTTCAGGGTATGAAATTGTTGATAAAGGCCTTTGGAAAATGTACTACTGACCATATTTCCATGGCAGGACCATGGTTGCGTTTCAGAGGGCATTTGGACAATATTGCCAATAATACTTTGATTGGTGCTGTAAATGCATTCAACCAAAAGACCAACTTTGTAAAAAACCAGTTGACCGGTGAATACGGAGGTGTTCCAGATACGCAGCGTGAATACAAGAAAAAAGGAATCATGACGGTTGTTGTGGGAGACCACAACTACGGTGAAGGTTCATCAAGGGAGCATGCGGCCATGCAACCAAGGCACTTGGGTGTTGCCGTTGTATTGGTAAAATCCTTTGCAAGGATCCACGAGACCAACCTTAAGAAACAAGGTATGTTGGCCTTGACCTTTGCCAATGAGGACGATTACGATTTGATTCAGGAAGACGATACGTTCAACATTGTGGATGCAGCAGAGTTTGCTCCGGACAAACCTTTGACCATCGAAGTAGTGCACGCCGATGGAAGTAAGGATACCATCGTAACAAACCATTCGTACAACGATGCGCAAATCAAGTGGTTCAACGAAGGTTCGGCCTTGAACTTGATCAAGAAGCAGAATGCTTAATTGTATCTAATATAATCTGTAAAAACTCCTGATGTTGTAAAAGATGTCAGGAGTTTTTAATTTTTGATAAATAATTTTCAATGAAGATCAATAAAAAGACCATTCTCAATGTTGTATTGATTCTTTTTATCCTATCGTTTTTTGTGACCCCGATCGGTTACTACGGGAAAATTTGGTTGAACAGGGCGTTTGCATTTTCTCCTGAGATCATAGATAAGGGCGAGCAACAAAAAATCACCGATTACGATTGGAAGCTAAAAGATGCAGAATGGAACTTTTTCAACTTTGAAAAATCCAAAGGAAAGGTAATTTTCATCAACTTATGGGCTTCATGGCGATTGCCATCGGAAGCAGAGCTTGCAAGTATTCAGGAATTGTACGACAAATATAAAGGTGAAGTTGATTTCTACATCATCACAAATGAGGAGAGAGCACCTGTTGAGGCTTTTATGGAAGAGCACGAATTTACATTTCCGGTAACCTATTTGATCATAGGTGAAAAAATGCCCATTGATCCCAGCGAGGTACCTTCTTCCTATTTGATCGATAAATCAGGAAGCATTGTGATTCACGAAGAAGGAATTTCGGATTGGAGCACCAATAAAGTTTATAAATTAATAGAACGGTTAATCGCAGAATGAAAATCACCAAGGAACAGATCGGCAACGCTATATGGATTTTGGCCATAGTGCTCATACTTTTTACCCCTTTGGGCTTCTATCCACGGGTATGGGTCAATAAAATCGTTGCCACAGTAATCAGTCCAAGCACAGTTGACAAGGATGAACAAACTAGGTTGAAAAACTATAACTGGAACCTTGTTGATCTAAAGGGTAAATCAACCAACCTCCAATCAAAACAAGGGGAAGTTATTTTGGTGAACGTTTGGGCAACTTGGTGTCCCCCTTGTGTGGCCGAACTACCGGGTTTTGTGGAGCTCTACGAAGATTATGGAGATAAAGTCACTTTTGCCTTTGTTGCCAATGATGAAAAACAAAAAGTTGAGGCATTTCTAAAGAAAAAAGGGTATGATTTACCTGTATATTTTCAAGCATCGGCCACACCAAAGGAGTTGGAAAGTAGTAGTATTCCCGTAACCTATATTATTGATAAAAAGGGCAATGTAGTAGTGGATAAAACGGGGGCCGCCAATTGGAATTCCGACAAGACCCGTAGCCTGTTGGACGAGCTGATTTCCGAATAGCTATTATTTCTTCTTAAAATATTTGAAAGGGACGACCAACATTCCAAAGCATTCCCCATCTTCTTTACCCAAATGTTTATGATGGATTTTGTGCGCCCTACGTACTCCTCGCGCATACCAATTGTTGGCATTCCTAAATATTTTAAAGCGTTGGTGAATAAATATATCGTGAACTGTAAAATAAGCAATGCCATAGGCCAAAATGCCAAATCCTAACGGCCATCCATACCAAAACGAGGTGTAACTGCCCAAGTAAAACAACGTCATGCTAACGACGGCGTAAAAAATAAAGAAAGCATCATTCCGCTCAAACCAGGAATCATGATCTTTTTTATGGTGGTCCTTATGCAGGCTCCATAGAAAACCATGCATTACGTATTTATGGGTAAACCATGCCATAAACTCCATAAAGCAAAAAGTTGCCAAAAATATCAATATCCAAAGTGCTACTTTCATTGTACCAATTGTAATTTATAATTTACATACGATTGTGCCAACAGCCCAAATTTTTGATAATTGGGGACACGGATCCTAGTGTTTTTGATCTCCAGCGGAGGTGTGCCCTGCAATTTTTGGAGCAGTTTTTTATAATATCTATATGCGGTATAAACTCCAAACTTGGCTTGTTCGGGCAACTGTACAATTCCTGAGTACCCAAGCGCAAAATCGGCCTTGATCTCGTTTACGATACGCTTTTTGGACTCCTCGTCCAGTTCCATCAAGTTGGTGTTCGGAAAATAGGCCCGGTTCAAATGCTCGTAATCAGCTTTTAGATCACGTAAAAAGTTCACTTTTTGAAAAGCGGAACCCAAAGCCATGGCCGATTCTTTCAATTTTTCATACTTTTCCTTGTCCCCTTTTACAAATACACAAAGGCACATCAAACCAACAACATCGGCAGAACCATAAATATACTCACGGTATTCATCAAAAGTCTCATAGTTTTTCTTGGTAAGGTCCATGCGCATACTTTTCATAAACGACGCTACTAAATGATGCGGAATGTCATACTTGTGATAGGTATGCTGAAAGGAATTCAAAATAGGGTTCAAACTAATTTTGTCATCAATGGCCCGTTCCATGTCTTTTTCAAAGGCATTGAACAATTTGGCCTTGTCGTAATAGTGAAAGGTATCCACAATTTCGTCGGCAAAACGTACAAAACCGTAAATATTGTATATATCGGAACGGATGGACGGTGCCAACATTTTGGTGGCCAACGAAAAAGAGGTGCTGTAAGACTGGGTCACGACCTTGCTGCAGTTGTAGGATACTTCGTCAAAAATAGTTTTCATCTTTTTACTTCCTTAATGATTAAATCAGCCACCAATTTTCCGGAGATCAGGGATGGTGGTACCCCTGGGCCGGGAACGGTCAACTGACCGGTAAAGAACAATTTTTTTACTTTGCTACTTTTGAGGTTAGGTCGTAAAAAAGCGGTTTGGCGCAACGTGTTTGCCAAGCCATAGGCATTACCTTTATAGGAATTGTACTGCTCCACAAAATCGTTTACACAGAAACTTTCCTTAAAAATTACTGATTTTTTTACAGTTTGCTTGGTTAAATTTTCAAATCGGTCCATTACAATATCAAAATATTGGTCACGTACTTGTGGTGTATCTTCCAATCCAGGGGCAATGGGCACCAAGAAAAAACCTGTTTCTTTACCATTTGGCGCCATTGTGGCATCGGTTACCGACGGAAAGTTGGCATAGAACAACGGATTGCTGGGCCATTGGGGATTATCATAGATTTCTTGGGCATGTTTTTCAAAGTCGGTGTCAAAAAACAAATTGTGATGTTCAATATTTTCCAATTTCTTGTCAAAACCTATATAGAACAGCAGAGAGGAAGGGGCATAAGTTTTTTTGTTCCAGTATTCTTCGGAATATTGTCGGTATTTTTTATCCAATAAAGTTTCGGAATGATGATAGTCGGCACCGCTCACCACATAATCACCAAGATGATTTTCCCCTTTGCTCCTGATGCCCAAGACCTCTCCATCGGATACTAGAATATGTGTTGCGGGGCTATTGGTATGTATGGTTACGCCCAATTCTTCTGCCAGACTTTGCATGGCCTTGATGATTTCGTACATACCACCTTTTGGATGCCATGTGCCCAAACCAAAGTCGGCAAAATTCATAAAATTGTAGAAGGATGGGGTTTTGCTGGGTTTGGCTCCCAAGAAAAGTACGGGAAACTCCAAAGTGGATACCAACTTTGGATTTTTGAAGCGTTTACGCACCTGTTGACTTATGGTTTTAAAAAACTGGTCAACCTTTAAAACGGTTTCTTTGGTTACAAGTTCTAAAGGGGAAAGACCTGGCCTCAACACCACCTTGTTGATAGCGATATTATAATTTTCTTGGGCTTCGGCTATAAATTGTTTCAAATGTACGCTGCTTCCCGATTCAATGCGTTCGAACTCGCTGCATATTTTATCCATACAGTCACCTATGGTGATCACGTCGTCTTCGAAGAAAATTTTATAGGCGGGGTTTAGCTTGTCCAACTGGTAATAGTCCGAGGTCTTTTTGTTGAAGTCAGCAAAAAATTTATCAAAAATATCGGGCATCCAATACCAGCTTGGGCCAATATCAAAGGTAAAACCATCTTTGACCAATTGTCTTGCCCTGCCGCCCACGGTATCATTTTTTTCGAATAGTTCCACCTCAAATCCTTCTTTTGCCAAATAACATGAGGCGGATAGGGAAGAAAAACCAGAACCGATGACAATTACTTTTTCCATTTGGACTTAAAGCGATTCTATCAGTTGATTAATGGATTTAAATATTTTGATGGGACCCGAAGGTTGCTCATCCTCAAATTCTTGTATCTGATGACCCAAAACGTAAAGTTTGGAACCGGGCGATTTTTTTAACACCTTACGGAATCGTTTAAAATAATCATCAATGTCATCTTTGGTGGGTGCTACGGTAAAGTAGGAAATAAACCTGATGTTATCGTAATATTTCAGTAAATCCTCAAGACTTTCCACCGGCATGGTCTGTCCTAAATATATGGTTTTGTAGCCGTTAAGGGCCAATTGGTAATTAATGTACAAGAGCCCCAATTCGTGTATCTCGTTTTCAGGAAGAAAAAGAACGTATACTTCATCTTTTTTTGCGGGAGTTTCAAATTGAAGCTTCTCGGTATGGATATATATTTTTTGTTTGATCAAGTTGGATATAAAATGCTCGTGGGCCGGACTTATGGTGTTGGTTTGCCACAACAATCCAAGTTCGTTCAACAGGGGGATAAAGACCTCGTTAAAGATTTGGGTAAACGATTTCTCCTCCATGAGCCCATTGTAGGTCTTCAAAAAAAGTGATTGGTCAAAATTGAGCATCGATAGTTTCAATGAATTGAGTATGTGGTTCTTTTCACTTTTTTGCGAAACAATCTCATTGACCAATGCCGGTATTTTTTCATCCCCTAACTTGGCGATTTTGGAAATTTTGTACCCATTGTTATAAAGTAGGGTAACGTTCAATAACTTTTGTAGACTGGTAATGTTGTATGTCCGGATATTTGTGTTCGTTCTTTCAGGACGGAATAAATTATATCTCTTTTCCCAAATTCGGATGGTGTGGGCTTTTATGCCCGAAAGGTTCTCCATATCCCGAATACTAAAAGAAGTTTTTACACTGTTCATCTTTTACGTTTAAAGATTAAACAAATTTACGATTAAATAGATGCCATCCTAGATTTTTATCATAAAATTTGCACTAACCCTCAAAAAGTTATAAAGGATTGCAGAGTTCAACGTCAAAGTCCTTGTTCTTGATATATTCCTAAAGGCAGACAGGATTTTCCCTTGGAAAAAAACTCTTATAGGTGTTTCTTGCCATTATCTTTTTTAAATGCTGATTTTTTGGCAATCAAATGCATATAGCCTTTGAATTCTTTTTTTACATAGGGGAACAAGATGAGCAAACCGATCATGTTTGGGAATACCAGGGCCAATATCATGGCATCTGAAAACTTTATCACTGCATCCAGGGTTATCGCAGCACCCAGCACTGTAAACAAGAGGAATATGATTTTATAGGTTAAGTCAACCATTTTTCCCCTTCCGAAAAGGTATTTCCAGGCCTGTAGCCCATAATAGGACCAAGATAGTATGGTACTGAAGGCAAACAGGCATACAGCGGCCATTAGGATCCAGGAAGAACCGTTAATGGAATTTTCGAAAGCCAGGGATGTAATGTTGACCCCGCCCAATCGACTTCCATCAGTCATTAAGGCTTGGCCCTCTACTACATTGCCATATACAAAAACACCGTCCATGTTAAAGAGGATGATGACAACGGCTGTCATGGTACACACCAAAACGGTGTCAATAAAAGGTTCCAACAGGCCAACCAGTCCTTCCGACGCTGGGAACGAGGTATTCACGGCCGAGTGGGCTATGGCGGCAGAGCCTGCGCCCGCTTCATTGGAAAAGGCAGCTCTTCTAAACCCCTGGATCATAACCCCTACAAATCCACCTGAAATTGTTGCTTCGGGTGTGAAAGCTTCTTTTATGATGAGGGCAAAGGCATCATCGACCCATTCTATTTTGGAAATTATGATGAACAGTGCAGCACCCACATATAGTATGGCCATAAAGGGAACCACTTTTTCCGTAACCTTGGCTATGCGTTTGATTCCACCAATGATTACAATTCCCGCCAAAATTGCAAAAACAAGGCCAATGATGCTCCCCGTAGCATCACCAGTCAAACCAAAACGTTCTATAATCTGGGCGGCGGCCTGGTTGCTTTGAAAAGCGTTTCCACCACCAAAGGAAGCCCCCACGCAGAGTATGGCAAAAACGGCGGCCAAAAATTTGCCCAAGCGGGAAAACCCTCGCTCTTTTACCCCTTTGGACAAATAATACATGGGACCACCATATACGTTTCCATCAGTATCAATATCTCGATACTTTACCCCAAGGGTGCATTCCACAAACTTAGTGGACATGCCAAGCAGCCCGGCCAAAATCATCCAAAAAGTGGCTCCGGGCCCTCCAAAGGAAATGGCCACGGCAACCATGGCTATATTGCCCAGACCTACAGTACCTGATACTGCGGTGGCCAAGGCCTGAAAGTGGTTTACCTCTCCCGAGTGTCCTTCATCTTTAATGGTATCCACCAAGTCACCATCAACTTCATAAACCTGTGGTTTTGGTTTGGGGGCTGTCTTTTCAAATTCATCATATTTTCCACGGACCACTTGTATGGCTGTTGGAAAATGACGGATGTTGACAAATCCAAAGTAGAGAGTGAAGAACAGAGCCCCCAATATCAGAATGATAAGGATTATTGGAATGCCATGCCCGAAAATGGGGATTTCTGCCAAAATCAGGTTTTCCCACCATACAGCAAAGGGCATAAAGGCTTCATTTATTTTTTCGTCCAGACCTTTTTCGGATGTGGATGCTAAAATTGCATTGCTTGGAATACATAATGTGATGTACAAAAGAGTTTTATCCATAGTCGAAAGTTTGCCTGAATTTCGATTGTTGGATTGAACTTATTGGGAATTGTCGGAATGAATCTCAAAATGTCAGTAACCAAAGAACTGACAAATAAAAGCTAAGTCATTCATTTTCAATGCGTATGTTTTCTTTTGGAATGTGTAGTCTAATTTTCCTTTCCCTGTTTTCTGACATTTCGAACAATGTATTTTTTAAGGGATTATAGTGTTTGTCCCTTGTCCAATTCTTTTTGCCGAAGAGTCCATTAAGCAGCGCCTCCAATAACCTTTTAAGCTCATTGTGGTCGTTAATGTCGTAATTTTTTGAGGCTTCAAAATTTTTGGGCTTTATTTCCAACCAATTATCGGTTGAATTTAGTTTGCGTTCGGCAAATGTTCTCAACAAGCGGTAGAGGGCAGGGGTGAGCCGCACGATTCTATCTTTATTGCCAGCAAACCCGATCAAGGTCACGGAGGTTTCGCCACCGCTTTTTTGGTTATCGGTTTTGCCAAATAAAAGTTTTAGCTGATGGGGTCCTGGTATCACCGTTTCGGTAAGTTCCTTTACCCAGCTTAGTGCCAGGGCAAAGAACAGCATGATCAGGGAAGTTTTGAAAATAGCGGAAAACAACAACAGATTGATGGTGCTGTCCATCAATTTGTACATCTGGGCCATCAACGTTACCAAAATGGTGATCAATGCCAACCAACCCAAGAGGGGGAGTCTTCTTTTTATAAAAGATTCCCATAGAACAAATCCTAAAAATAGTAAGGTCAACAGCGCATAAACAACATCCAGCTCGTTGATGACGTATGCTTCACGGACCAAAAACATTTTGAACAGGGTAGGAAACAGTGCAAATGCATAAGGAATACCGATGATGTAGGGCCAAAACTTCGATTTTATCAAAGGAGCCAATTGTTTGGGCAAATATTTGAACCAAGGCAGGGCCATCAAAATAAACAAACTGTTGGTCAATGATAGAATACTCCTAAGGCCATCTTTAAAATGAGGGTAAAAACCATTATTGTTGAGGTACACAATTTCCACAAGCCCAGAAAACGCCCAACAAAGCACCGAAAGGGCCAGCCATACAGGGCCATAATCATTTTGCTTTTTCCCGATATGGTACCAAATGGCCATTAGGGAAAGAAATGCAAAAAGGCATACCGAAAGCTGCCACCATCCATAAAACATGGAAATTTCACTTGATACTTGTGCATCCATGCCTATCGTTTATATAAGGGATAAGTATTCAACTATGACTGATTAGGAATTACTCGGAAAATAAATAAAAAAAGCAGAAGTAAAAAGAATGACTAAAAATAGAAGTCTATCCGTAGCCTTGAAAACAAAAAAACCGCAAGATTTTGCGGTTTTCTTCTGTGCCCACGACTGGAGTCGAACCAGCACGTCCTTACGAACACTACCCCCTCAAGGTAGCGTGTCTACCAATTCCACCACGTGGGCCTTTGGAATTTTAGGTGTGCAAATATAATTTTTTTGGACAAAAGGGAAGGATTTTAATGGCTTTTTATGGTCGATGGTTTTTAAAACCAACACGAGAACAAGCTTTCGTAAAGTTTACAATATCATAATATCCGTCCACTCTTATTTTTATGAAATTTGTCCGTGATGAAACACCCCCATACAAATGAAGCACAGCAAGAACTTGCTGTCCGGGTCAAAGCCTCGGACAGGAATGCATTTAACAGTCTGTTCTCCATGCTTTGGGAGCCCATGTACGTTTACGCAGCGTCTTTGGTAATGAACGATTCCTTGGCCAAGGATTTGGTTCAGGACATCTGGATCGATTATTGGCAACGCAGGGAAACTGTAGACGTAAACCATATTAAGTCATATCTCTTCAAAGCGATTCGGTATAAATGTTACAATACTTTAAGGGATACCAAGTTTAACAAAACACAGATTGAGGCTGCCAATTCGATTTATATAGCCCCAGAAATGGAGTTGGAAGAAGACCTTATGGAGCTTACCGAACGTATTGATGTAAGTATGTCCAATCTTCCTCAAAGATGTCAGGAAGTATTTAGGTTGAGCCGGATACACAACATCAGTAATAAGGAAATCGCGGAGCGACTGAACATTTCCCATCGCTCGGTTGAGAATCAAATTTCCTTTGCACTTCGAAGGCTTCGCAAAGACCTTTCCATTGTTAAATCATTGTTCCTTTAAATGATGGGTTTTTTAGCTTAAGGTTAAGAGGTTTCCTGTACTATTAAGTAATCATTAAAACAGATTTTTCGAGTGTGCGTCCCTGTACGTTTCTGGTACTTGTAGTTGAAACGGACATACAATGACTGAAAATGAGATCAAAGTTTTGATGAAAAAATACCTGAATGGTACCATTACCAAAAAGGAGGAATCACTCTTGGAGGAGTTTGACCATAAGTTGCTTTTCAAGAACCATCAAAACGTTTTTAAAAATCCAAAACAAAAGAAGCGGGTAGGTCAAAAATTGGCCAAACATATAAATAATTCCAAAAGAAGGCCAATACTAAAATGGAGCAGCGTGGCGGCTTCGTTAACCTTGTTGATTGGACTTGGATATTTTGCCTACACCTTTACCCATCAAACAGAAGTGGTGGAACCCATTGCCAAGATTACCAAAACCACGGAGTGGGGACAAAAGCTACACATTGTTTTGGCCGATGGTACCGAGGTATATCTTAACGCTGGCAGTACCATAAAATATCCGCAACGATTTGAAGGCGATACAAGGGAAGTGGAACTCGAAGGCGAAGCTTTTTTTGATGTTGCTAAAAACCTGGATAAACCCTTTATCATAAAATCGGGCGAGGTGGCAACCACGGTGCTGGGTACTTCTTTTAATGTGAATACCTATCCAGAAAACCAGCAAGTGGCAATAACAGTGGCAACAGGCAAGGTAAAAGTAGCTTCAGAAGAAAGCGAACTACTCCTGTTGCCCAATGAGCAGGGTATTTTCAATAGAAATTCAAAATCCATTTCCAAGGAAAAGATAGATATTGCCTCATTTCTACATTGGAAAGACGGCATCATTCATTTTGATGACGCAGAACTGTCCAAAGTGCTACAGACCTTGGAACGCTGGTACGGAGTAACTTTTGTGGTTGATAACAATACCATTGGCAATTGCCATATCACCGCAACATACGATAACGAAAGATTGGATGCTATTCTGGAAAGCATTGTGTATGCTAAAAACGGATTGCGCTATCAATTTTTGGATAAAAATAAAATCCAATTAAAAGGAAAATGTACTGACTAAAACCAACTCAAACCAAAAAACAGCATTACTATGACATAAAAGCAAACAAATTAAAAAGAGACAGCCTGTAACACTTTGGCGAGCGGAAACAGGCTGTCGATAGTTCAATAATTACAAATACTTATAACCATTTAAACATTATGTGAAATTATGAATTCACTAACTATTAAACAATTAATCAAGTTGACATTCCATACATTTTGCTTTCTGATTGTTTTGGCACTTCTGAACCCAGTGCTGGCCGCTGATGTCAGAGGACAGAACTTGGAAAGTTTTAAGGTGGACCTGTCCATGGACAATGCCACCGTAGTAGATGTGCTAAGACAAATTGAAGGCCAAACGGATTTTAAATTTGTGTACGACCGCAAAGTGGATAGGTTACAGAACACCTACGATATTGCATACCAAAATGTGTCGCTGAGGTCTGTTTTGGAATTGATGGCCAAAGATGCCCATCTTACATTTAGAAGAATAAACAACACCATTTCCATTGATGTAAGGCCAAAGGCCCCAAAAAGAGTGGTGGAAGTGGTTTTTATTACCGTTACGGGCCAAGTTACCGATGAAAGTGGAGTACCCTTGGCAGGGGCTTCCGTAATGGAAAAAGGTAGAAACAACGGTACCATTACCGATTTTGATGGAAACTTTTCCATTGATGTTGAAAGTGATGCCGTGCTGCAAATTTCTTATTTGGGGTACAAACCCCAAGAAGTTTCCGTAGATGGCCGCAGTACCATCAATATTCAGTTGGAGCAGGATGCCACCATGTTGGAAGATGTGGTTGTTGTTGGGTATGGCACCCAAAGAAAAACCGATGTGACTGGTTCTATCGCTTCCGTGGACAGCGAAGATTTTAACAAAGGAATCGTGATGAACCCAGGACAGCTTTTACAAGGTAAAGTAGCGGGCGTGAACATTTCCAACGTTAGTGGGGAACCGGGAGCAGCACAGGATGTAATCATCAGGGGTGTAGGGAGTCTTCGTTCGGGCACCACACCACTTTATGTAATTGATGGTTTTGCTTTGGACAATACGAGCACCGGTGTTCCGACCAACCCCTTGAACTTCATCAACCCACAGGACATAAAAAGTATAGATGTGCTTAAGGATGCCTCTGCCGCAGCAATTTATGGTGCAAGAGCAGCCAATGGAGTAATTGTAATTACCACCAAAAGGGGCAAGGCCGGAAGAACCAGCATGGATTTGAACGTATCCACCGGGTTTTCAACCTTGGCTAACCAAGTTGATGTTTTTTCGGCTGATCGCTTTAGACAAGAAGTTGTGGTTACCGGAGGTAATTTGGAAGACGGAGGTGCCAATACCAATTGGCAGGATGCCCTTAGCAGAACGGGGTTTACCAAAAATGTGAATTTAGCCATGAGCGGCGCATCCGAAAAATTCTCCTACCGAGCATCCTTGGGGGTGAACGATCAAGAAGGAATTCTTAGGGGCAATGATCTTAAATGTTATTCAGGTCGATTGAATTTGACCCAAAGGGCTTTCAACGATCGTTTAAAGGTCGAGTTCAATATGACAGCTACCAGGACCGAGAACCTTCGCGCAGATTCAAGGGCCATTGTGGGAGACATGCTTCAGCTGAACCCAACATTACCATTGTACACCGATGGGCAACCAACCTTGTTGGATAATATGCTCAATCCCTTGACCAGAGAGCAAATATACAGTGATGATGCCGTGAACCATCGTATTCTGGCCAACTTGGCACCTTCCGTGGAAATTGTGAATGGGCTTACCTATAAGTTGAACTTGGGCGTGGATTACTCATCTACACAAAGGGATATACAGTACAAGCCCTACTCTTTGTTGGAAGATTACATAAGGGGAGAACTGAACAGTATCTACACCACCAACAAAAACAGTCTTATCGAGAATACATTGACGTATAATTTGATGACCGATAAACACAATTTTACCTTTTTGGTCGGGCATACGTACCAAGAAACCTTTGTCCACCAAAAGAGTTTTGAAATGGAGGGTTTTTCCGATAATGGTATCGACCCAAAATATCAGGATCAGATAAGTTCTGAAGATATGCCAACTTTTATGAATACTTATGCCACAAAGAATGAGCTGCAATCTTTCTTTGGTAGGGCCAATTATGTGTTCGATAACAGGTATATGCTTACCGCCACCATGAGGGCGGACGGGTCATCCAAGTTTGGTGGGAACAACAAGTATGGATATTTCCCCTCCGTTGCCGCTGGTTGGAACATTATGAACGAAGAATTCTTGAGCTCGAACACAACCATCAATAATTTAAAGCTTAGGGCAAGTTGGGGTAGAACCGGTAATCAAGAAATTCCATCAAAAATTACAAAAAGAAGTTTCACCGATAGTAGGGACAATAATGATTCCTACCCCATCAATGGCGACGAAAAGACCTTGGCCGATTACCCTTACGGAACCATTTTTACCCGTTTGGCCAATCCCGACATCCAATGGGAAGTATCCGAGCAATTGGATTTTGGTTTGGATTTTGGACTGTTCAACAATCGCTTGTCCGGTACGTTGGATTATTTCAATAAAGTTTCTGAGAATATTTTGTTGGAAGTAACCCCGGCCGACCCTGTTCAACCTACCGATAAATACTGGACCAATATTCCCGATATGGAAATTAAGAACAGCGGTTTTGAACTTGCTTTGGATTACCACAGCGATTACAGCAAGGATTTTTCCTATAACATCGGCGGTAACTTGGCCTATACCAAAAACGAAGTGTCCAACTCACCCTACGAAGTGCTGACCACGGGAGCTGCACAAGGAGCGGGTCAGACCGATGCAACCATTAACGGAAACATTAATGGTGAACCAATAGGAGCTTATTATATGCAGGAGTTCTTGGGAATCGGAGATGATGGCCTGAGTATTTTGTCCGAAGATAGGAGAGTAGTGGGGAGTGCATTGCCGGATTTGATCTATGCATTTTATCTGAACTTCAACTATAAGAACTTTGATCTTGGATTGAACTTTAACGGGGTTTCTGGAAACAAGGTGTACAACCACACCGCAATGTCGTTGTTCAGTAAAGGGCTTTTAAGTTCCAACTTTAACACGACCTCCATTGCCACGCAATTTCCCAATGAGGATATCACCAACTCCAATGCCGTATCCACCAGATATTTGGAGGACGGTGATTTCTTGAGGTTGAACAATGCCACTTTGGGTTACAACCTTAGTCCGGAATTGGTCGGTCTTGATGGATTGGTAAACACGATTCGCTTTTCCATAACGGGGCAAAACCTATTTGTGATTACGGATTACAGCGGTTTTGACCCGGAAATCAATTCAAACTTGACTATAGACGGCATACAGACCTTTGGGATTGATTACTTCAATTATCCCAAAACAAGAACCCTTGTATTTGGCTTAAACGTATCATTCTAATCAAAAAAAACACTTCAAAAATGAAGCATAAAATAATAATCGCACTATTTGGAATAGGCTTGCTCTCAAACGTAAGCTGTACCGATCTTGAAGAAGAAGTTATCGACGAATCCCTGGAAGGTAGTGGACAGGCAGAAGCCATAAGCGGGGCCATTGCTCCGGCTTATGGGCAAATTTCTTGGACTTGGAGGCACACCAATTACTATGGATTGCAGTTAATTCCGTCCGATGAGGCCATATTACCTTATCGCGGTGGGGTCGACTGGTACGATAATGGGAAGTTTTTAGAAGTACATCGCCACAATATTGCTCCAAGTAATAGTTTGGTAGGAAGCTCTTGGAACGAAGTGACACGAAACATATCCAGGACAATAACGGCAATTGATGTTTTACAACCCCTTGCGGATGAAGGAAACGTAGAGGCAGAGGGGGGGCTATATGAAATGATTGCCCTAAGGGCCTACTTGAACATGCTTACTTTGGATAGTTGGGGATTGGCTTTTAAGAAAGAAACTTCAGGTGAGCTTTCAGAAGTGATCCGAGGGCAAGATGCCATTGATTACATCGAAAATGAACTGCTTTCAGTTGTTGATGTGATCAATACCAGTAGAGGCCCGGGACGAATAACACAAGCAACCGTTTGGGGGTTCTTGGCCCGATTGAGCCTAAATGCTGCCGTGTACCGCGATCCCTACGGAACACCGGATTTTACCTCAGAAGATATGAACAAGGTAATTGAGTACACCGACAATATCATCAACTCCGGAATGTACTCCTTGTCCCCAGAGTATTTTGAGCTTTTTAATGATGAAAACCACGACAACCCAGAGTTGATCTTTGCTTTGGATCAACGTGGCGTGATGAACAGGGAGCACAGCCGATGGGCCTATTGGTCGTTGGCGGGATCTTGGTATCCCAGACCGGAACACCCCAGCGCAGATGGTACCGATGGGCCGGCCATTACCCCGGATTTTTATCAGACCTGGGTAGATGCCTACGGCGATGTTGACCCGGCGGAGGCCGATGCCAGATTTTATCAGGAAAACCAGATTATCCCTGAAGAGCTCAGGGACTTGACGGGTGTTTCACCGGAAAATGATGAAGATCATTACTACTGCATGTCCGCTGAAGATTTTGAAATCAACAGGGGAATTATCCGAGGTGTAATTTGGGGGCCGCGCAAAGACGAAAACGGCTCTTTTTACACCTGCGACGAAGGTTACCGTATTTATCCGGTAATCCAAAGAAAAGGGAATGGTCCCGATAAGGATGTGGATTATGTGAACCATACCTTGCAGGTGGATTTCTCCAACGAAGGCAGATTGCACAAAAACGGTTACCGCGTATCCAAATACCAGTTTAGCCGTACCTCGCCAAATGGCAACAATTACAGTAGCGTAGACCTTGTTTTGATGCGCTTGGCCGAAATCTATTTGATGCGTGCAGAAGCTAAATTACGGACAGGTGATAATGCCGGTGCTCTGGCTGATGTAAATACAGTTAGAACCTCCAGAACGGCACGTCCAGAGCAGACTCCGGAACCACTTTCCGCTATCGATTTGGATATCTTGTTCCGTGAAAGAGGATTTGAGTTGTACTGGGAAGGTTTCCGCAGGAGCGATCAAATCCGGTTTGGTCGTTACGAAGATACTTGGACCGAAAAAACAGATGACAACGTTCATCACAGATTGTTCCCGATTCCACAAGACGCCATAGATGGCGCATCCAATGTTGCAGGGTATTTGGAGCAGAATGAAGGTTATTAGTAGGGTGTATTTTTTAGCTAAGCGGCAGGTTGGTTTATCCACTTGCCGCTTACATGTTATAAAAGAAAAAGAACAGATTCATGAAAATTTCATTTAAAAAAGCTGCTGCATCTTTGGCCGTTCTATGGATTTTGGGCTGTACCACATCAAAAAAAGAAGAAAAACCTATAGAATCCATCAATGAAGAGCCCCTGAGCATTATTTTTATGATAGGCGACGGGATGGGTGTTCCACAAGTATCAACGGCCTATTATTTTGGCGATAGCCTGCCCAATTTTTCACGGTTCAAGCAAATTGGATTTCACCAAACATCGGCAACGGATTATACCATCACCGATTCGGCCGCTGGGGCCACCGCCTTTTCAACCGGACAGAAAACCTATAAAAGGGCCATTGGGGTATCTGTTGATTCGCTTCCGCAAGAAACCATTTTGGAACAGTTGAAGGGGAATGGATACCAAACAGGCTTGATCAGTCTTACCACAATTACACATGCAACGCCTGCGAGCTTTTATGCCCATGTAACCGACCGTGACATGCACAATGAGATTGCTTCACAGTTGATTGAGGCTGAAGTTGATTTTTTTGCGGGCGGAGGAAGAAAGTTTTTCAATAAAAGAAACGATGGAAGAAATCTTTTTGAGGAATTAAAGGACAAAAACTATCATTTGGATACCTTGGCACTATCAAAAACCGCGAAGGACAAAAGGAATGCCTATGTTTTGGCCGATGATGGGATTCCCTCAAAAATTGATGGGCGGGCCAATTATTTATCCGAAGCAACTACCATGGCCTTGGATTATTTTGATCAAAAAGGGGAGCCATTTTTTATGATGGTCGAAGGCTCGTACATTGATTGGGGCGGACATGCAGAAAATGCCGAAATGATGATATCCGAAGTGTTGGATTTTGATAAGACCTTGGGAGTTGTGTTGGATTATGTGGAAAACAACCCGAATACCTTGCTGGTGGTTACGGCAGACCATGAAACAGGAGGAGTGAGTATTGGCAAACATTATGAAGTGGACAAAAGTACGGGCAAAAAAAGGGAAGTGCCCGAAAAAGTGACCGTTTACTTCAATTCCGATCAGCATAGCGGGGAATTAATCCCTGTTTTTGCCAAGGGCAAGGGGTCGGACAATTTCCAGGGCATCTATGAAAACAACGAGATTTACCATAAAATGATCAATGCCATAAATCAAGCAAAATGAAAAAGAGAGCAGCCTTTTTAGTTATAGTTGGATTGATTTTCTTCGTTACGGGAAAAATCTTTGCCCAGACCGTTTATAAAGTCCACTCCCATAACGATTATGCCCAAAAACTGCCATTTTGGTATGCCTACAGCAATGGGGCATCATCCATAGAGGCCGATGTGTTTTTAAGGAATGACTCCCTCTATGTTACCCATGCCGAAGATGAGATAGTCAAGGGAAAAACCTTTGATAAGCTGTATTTGAACAGGCTCAGTAGTTTGGAAAGATCAGGGGAACTCAGGCCACTTCAATTGCTTATCGACATCAAGTCCGAAGCATATGCCACACTGGGAAAATTGGAAGAAATACTGCGATCTTACCCAAATTTGATCAAAGCGGACAAAATCAAATTTGTGATTTCTGGCAATCGGCCTAAACCAGAAGAGTACAAAAATTACCCAAGTTTTATTTGGTTCGACCATCAGAATTTGGACGAGTTGGAACACATGGATTTAAGCAAAGTTGCATTGATCAGTTCCAGTTACAAAAACTATTCTGTATGGAATGGATACGGACGAATGACCGCCCTTGATCTGGAGAAAGCAAAAAAGGCCATAGCCAAAGCCAAAACATCTGGAAGACCATTTCAATTTTGGGGCACACCGGATACCAAAACAGCTTGGGCACGTTTGGCAAAATTGGGTGTGGATTATATCAATACGGACAGACCGGCCTTGGCCAAACAGTATTTGGATAAACTGGACGCAAACACCTTCACATTAAAGGATACAGTTGAGGTGTACCGACCCAAATATGCATACAATACCGATACCAAGCCTACCAATATTATTTTAATGATAGGTGATGGCAATGGATTGGCGCAAATTAGCTCGGCCATGATTGCCAATCGGGGTAAACTAAGTGTAACAGGGTTAAAAAACATAGGATTGGTGAAAACAGCTTCACATGATGATTTAATCACCGATTCTGCCGCTGGAGCTACCGCCATGGCTACAGGTAGAAAGACCAACAACCGGGCCATAGGCACAGGATCACAGGCTGAACCACTGACAAATTTAGTGGATATGGTGAGCAAAAAGGGTTTCAATACGGCGATAGTTGCCACGGATGCCATTTATGGAGCTACGCCCTCATCATTCTACGCCCATAGGGTTGAACGAGATGATACCCCAGGCTTGATAGAGGATTTAAAAAGCAGTCCATTGGACTTTTTTATTGCGGGTGGGGAAAAGAACAAAAAAAACATTGAAGCGGTATTTTCCGAACAGGAACTGGAACACTTCTCCGATTTTAAAAGACCGACAGCTATTTATTTGGGCGACAATAAAGCTCCGTCTATCGCGGATGGTAGGGGAGATGCACTTCCAAAAAGTGTTGCAAAGGCTCTAACTGTTCTGGGGGCCAAAAACAATCCATTTTTTCTGATGGTCGAAGGTGCCCAAATTGATAATGGAGGACACTCCAACAGCACTGGCGACATAATCCGGGAAATGTTGGATTTTGACCAAGCCATTGCAGAGGCATTAAAATTTGCCGATGCCGACAAAAATACATTGGTGATCATCACTGCTGATCACGAAACTTCTGGTTTTGGAATAGTTGGTGGCAGCATGAAAGATGGTATCGTGCAAGGTGATTTTTTAACCGTTGACCACACAGGAATTATGGTGCCTTTGTTTGCTTATGGGCCCGGAGCCAAAAAATTTAGCGGTGTTTATGAGAACACATATATCTTCGATAAAATATTAGAGGTATTGAAATAAATATAGAACCAAAGGCATTTTAGGCACGTAATGCCTTTGGTTTTTTTGATAAACCTTATCAAATCATACAACCTGCTTTTCTCGGATAAAATGATGACCCCCATATATTGGGAGCAAGATTAGATTCTGTAATTTTGTACCGTATTTCTTTCAATTGGAAACTATGGACAAAGACCTGGGTCGTTTGCTTTACAATTATTTGTTGGAGACAGGAATGAGCGAAGGCTTGGCTGCTTACATCAACGTATTTGTACTTATGCTTGTTGTTCTTGTACTAGTACTGTTGCTGGATGTGCTCATTTGGAAAGTATTGCGTGCCTTGTCCGTAAGATTGGCCAGAAAATCCATCAACAATTTTGATAATTTTTTGGTGGCGCACAGAGTGCCCCGGTATGTGGCTCATATTGTTCCTTTGACAATCTTGTTGGAGTTTGTTCCGATAGCCTTTGCAGATTTTGATTATGCTGGGGTAATCGCATTAAAGACCATTAAAATACTTTTCGTTTTTTTGACTCTGATTATACTTCGGAAGTTTTTTAAAAGTGTCAATGGGTATTTAAAAACCCGTCCCAAGTTTAAGGACAAGCCCATAAACAGTTATGTTCAGGTATTCATGATTTTTGCATGGGTAGTGGGGGTGCTCACTGTTTTTGCTATTGTCACCGATACTACGGTTTGGAAATTTTTTACCGCATTGGGTGCTGCTTCCGCAGTGGTACTGCTCATTTTTAAGGATTCCATTTTAGGTTTTGTGGCCAGTATTCAGGTTACCATTAACGATATGGTGCGTATTGGGGATTGGATCACATTCGAAAAATATGGAGCCGATGGTGATGTTGTGGAGATTAGCTTGGCCACGGTAAAGGTCCAAAATTTTGATATGACCATAACCACCATACCCACTTATGCCCTTATTTCGGATTCCTTCAAGAATTGGAGGGGCATGCAGGTTTCGGGTGGACGACGGATCAAGAGGTCGTTGATTATTAGGCAAAAGAGTATTCGGTTTTTATCTGAAGAGGAAATAGAAAAGCTTAAAAAAATCCAACTGGTAGAAAATTATATAGGTACAAGAAACGAACAGATCAAGGCCTATAATGAAGAAAACAAAATTAACAAGGAATTATTGGTGAACGGAAGAAACCTGACCAACTTTGGCGTTTTCCGAAAATATGTGACCAATTATCTAGAAAATCATTCCGCTATAAACAAGAAAATGACCTTGATGGTACGGCAGTTGCAGCCTACTCCGCAAGGTATTCCTTTGGAAATATATGCCTTTAGTTCGGATAAGCGATGGGAAAATTACGAATATGTGATGGCCGATATTTTTGACCATTTGCTCGCTGCCCTACCTTATTTTTCTTTGGAGCTTTTTGAGTTGCCTGTGGGAAAGGATTATGTTTTTGCCGGAGATGATGAGCCTAAAGCCTAATTTTAGGGCAAAGCAGCCGCTAAGGCAATTTCTACCATATCCTTAAAAGTTGTTTCCCGTGCGTGGGCAGAAAGCCTTTCATCCGTTACCAAGGAATCGGAGATGGTTAAAATAGTCAAAGCCTTAATGTTATATTTTGCCGCAATGGTATATAGCCCAGCGGTCTCCATTTCCACACAAAGCACACCGTATTGGGCCCAAAGCTTGTATTCTTCGGGGTCGTCATTATAAAATTCGTCCGAGGAAAGCACATTGCCCGCTTTTATGGGGATATTGTTTTTTTGGGCATAATTAACGGCTTTTATAAATAGATCAAAATCGGCAGTTGGGGAATAATCCGAGTTGATAAATCTGGAATTGTTCATGCCCGAAGTGGTGGAAGCGGCCATGGCCAAGACCACATCATTGAGTTTTACATCTTCTTGGTAGGATCCTGCAGATCCCACTCGAATAATGTTTTTTACTCCATAATCGTTGATGAGTTCGTGAAAATAGATCATGGCAGACGGCATTCCCATACCGCTACCTTGTACAGAAATCCGTTTGCCTTTGTATGTACCTGTGTAGCCCAGCATTCCGCGTATTTTATTATAGCAAAACGGGTTTTCGAGAAAAGTTTCGGCAATCCATTTGGCCCGCAAGGGGTCGCCCGGCATGAGTACCGTTTCTGCAATTTCTCCTTGTTTGGCTTCTATATGGGTGCTCATTCCTAATTTATCATTGTTCAATTAAAGCAGGGCCTGATGAGGTTCCTATGCGAGATACCCCAAGTTCTATGTATTGTAGGGCTTCTTTCTTTGTTTTTATACCACCGGAAGCTTTTATTTTTAACTTGTTGCCCACAACGCTTTTCATGAGTGCCACGTCATCCAAAGTGGCACCTCCGGTTCCAAACCCAGTGGATGTTTTTACAAAATCCGCCTTTGCATCAACCGCTAGGGTGCAGGCAAGTTTTTTTTCTTCATCGCTCAGGTAGCAGGTTTCTATGATCACTTTCAAAATATTGCTGCCAATCGCTTGTTTTATCGCTTTGATCTCATCTCTAACAGCATCAACCTCTTTTAATTTAAGCCATCCAATATTAATTACCATATCTATTTCGTCCGCACCATTTTTAATGCAGTCCATGGCCTCGAACACTTTTGCCTTGGTAGACATGGCCCCAAGGGGAAAACCGATTACGGCAGCCGTTTTTATTTGACTTCCTTTTAAAACTTCTGTGGCCAAAGGTATATGGCATCCGTTTACACAAACAGCATAAAAACCGTGTTCAATGGCTTCTTTACATAACTTTGTTATGTCGGCATGGGTGGCGGTGGGTTTTAGATTGGTGTGATCTATATATTTTTCCAAAGACATGTTAATGGTTAAAGAGCTGTTTGAGCTTAAAGATAGCCAACATCTCCGATCTGTTCTTTCCAGCAAAAGATTTGGCTATGGATTCGGCGGTTTCAACAACCAATTTTTTGATAGGTTCGGTGAATTTTTCGGGATGTTCTTTATAAAACTCCTTGAATTCCTTGAAATATTCTCCACCATCTTTCTCCTCTCCATTTAACCAATCGAAAACAATTTCTATTTGATAGGCGGCATCGGTATGAAACTCATCTTCAATTTCATCCATATCCAGCCAATGTTGCCGAACATATTTCCGCAACCTTTTTATTTCGATGGGCCTTACATTGTTATCTGCCATGGCTACTGCATAAAACAATTTGCCAAGGTTTTGGTAGAATTCGTTTCCTATTTTCTCAGAATTTAGCATGATTATCCTTTTAAACTCAACTAAAGTTAAGATTAATCAAATAGGTTTAAAATGACATTTCTCAATTGTTTTTTGGAAAAAATGTCCCGAATATTATCGTAATTGGTTTGGAAAACAAAGTAGATGGTACGATCAATTTGCAAGCGAGGGGGCTCACGCTTTGAATAGAATCGTAAAGGTGGTCCCTTGGTTAACCTTGCTGTCCACCGAAATACTTCCTCCAAGGCTGGTAACTTGTTCGTGGACTAAATATAAGCCAACACCTTTACTGTCTTCGTTACCATGAAATTTCTCGTTCAACTTAAAAATAAGGGTGCCTACTTTCTCCATATCAAAGCCAAGACCATTGTCCGTATAGGTTAGTTTCTTTTTCCCATTTTCTTGTGCTGTGCTTATTGAGATGATGGGAGGAACACTGGGTCTGGCATATTTAATGGAATTGGTGATTAAATTCAAAAAAATACTTTCCATGTAAATATCCTTGAAATGGACACTAGGCATGGCACTAAAATCTATGTGGAATTTGGCACCTGCCCTTTGTATAAGTGAGCTTATAGAGTTCTGGACCTTATCAAAAACATTTTTAAAATCGACATCTTCCAACACCATATTCCGAACGTCCTCTTCGGAATAGGAATCAATATATGCGTTCATGGTATTCTTCAATCCTTCGGCGGATAGTTTTATTAGACTGAGTATTTCTTTGGTATCCACATCATCAATTTTGGTCAAATCCAATAAATTGACCAGGGACAGCATATTGTTAAGAGGCGATCTAAGGTCGTGTGAGGTGCTATAGTTCTGTTGTTTAAGCTTTTCATTTACCTTGGACAGTTGACTTAAATGCAATATGCGCTCCTTTTCCAGTTTTTTGGTATGCGTAATATCCTTGGCTATGGCGTAGATCAATCGCTCATTTTCCAACGGTATGGATGTCCAATGTAGCCAGACAATAGCTCCTGATTTGCACACATACCTGTTTTCGAAATTCACCAGTGGAACATTGTTTTTTAGTTCTTCCCTGTGAGCGGCCGTTCGTTCCCTATCTTCGTGATAGATGAATTCGGAAATTAATTTTGAGCCCAGCTCTTCTTCGGTATACCCCAATAGCTTTATAAAAGCAGGGTTCACTCTCACAAAATACCCATTATAGTCTGCAATACAGAGACAATCCATGGATTGGTCAAAAAAAGGTTCTAATTGGGGGTTCATTGTTTTTGTTGTGGTTTTTATCATTCCATCTTCCTTTGTGAGAAAACAGGGGCTCTTTTATCAATTCATCTCGTGGTCGGTTATCTGGTACCAACTTGGACTAAATTATATCTGCATACTTTTTGGTTTAATAAGTGGAAATGGCAAATATGGCCAACACATTTTTTAATTGAAAAGACAATAATCCAATACCATTCTTTTTTACCAGCTCGTTAAAATATAGCGTGAAACAGTAATAAGCAAATACATTTTATTGATTGTCACTAAGGTTTCATCATTTTTTGTAGGGAAAACCATAATCCATACCATCTTAGATCGTATTGTGAACCCTTTTAAACCATATTATATCAAATTAAGATAGGTCTAAAAAACACAAAACCCCGTAATTTAAATTACAGGGTTTAATTTCTTATGGTTTGCTAAAAAGTGACCTGACTGGGTTCAGTGAATAATATGTTCAGCCCTTTTTTTAGCCACTTTTCAATCGTTTTTATAAACTTTAAAGATGCTCAACAAAATTCATGCGTTTGCCCAACACCCTGACAATAAAAATTTCGTCAACACTATCAAATTGGTAGAAAATAACATGAGCTTTATAGCTGTAGTATTTTAAAGGACCGGAAATGGCCGATGCGTCTTTGGCCAATTCTGGGCGTTCGGACAGTTCCTCTAAAAAACTTTCCAAATCCAATAAATACTTAGAGGCCTGTTGAGGGCCAAAAAACTTTATACCATATTTATAAATGCCAACTAAGTCGTATTGGGCCCTGGTGGATAAATTATAATTCCCCATTATCAACTTTTGCGATAATGTCACTTATTTTGAGATTACTTCTGCCACTTTGCAATCCATCATCAATTGCGGCCTTAAGCTCCGCGAGTTTCATGTTCTCTTCTTGGTCCTTTCTTACCAAATCCCTTATATACTCACTATCATTGGTAAAGTCACCTGATTGAACCCTAAGCTTTATCCAACTATCTTGTTGATTTGTAAAAGTGATTGACTTTCTAACTGTTTCCATAAACCTATGTTTGTGATGCAATATAACACTTTTTCGCACCACCAGTGGTGTGTACGGCTCTTTTTAAAATTTATAGTGGAATTTACTCTTCGCTAATAGGTTGGTCAGCTATTGTTTATCATAGCTCGGTTTCTAAGATTCTAGTTAATTCGACATGGTTTACATCAACTGTCATAATTTGTCCTTCACGGTCTAATAGTATATTGAATGGAATGGAATTTAAATTATATGTTCTTTTAGTTTCTCCTAAAGAATCCAAAACCTGCAACCAGCTAATACCATCCTCTATTATCGCTTCTTTCCATTTTTGGGAGTTTTCATCTATTGAAATTCCCAAAATTTCAAACCCCTTATCTTTTGATTTCTCATAAATTTTCAAAAGTTCTGGATTTGCTTGTCTGCATGGAGCGCACCATGAAGCCCAAAAATCCAATAGAACAATCTTTCCCTTTAGTGTTTTTCTATCCAACAGGTTGCCTTCCATGTCAGGCAAAACAATGTTAGGTGGAGTGTTGCCAATTTCCAATAGCTTCCTTTGGCTTATGTTTTTACTTATTTTTTCCAAACTTTGCTCGTCTTGGTAACTGGTATCCAAAAGAACAAAAAGATTGTTTATTTGGTCGCTAGTCAGATTATATCCAGGAGTGCTGTAATCTGCCAAATATTCCCCACTCAATTCTAATTCTGGATTTGCAGATAAAAACTCAAACAAATTATCATACAATGTTTCAGTCTTAATACTGTCATTTGGTTCTTCAAAAACGGTACGGTGCATTTTTCCCTCAAAATGGTCTTTAAGAACTTGGCTTTTGGATCCATTGATACTGTCAATATCCAAAAACTTGATTGGTCCTGAACTTGTCATTCCTTCGGAATATCTTGCCACAATATCTATCTCACTGTTTTCCAGCATTAAGACTCCAATTGTCATTTGTTCCTTGGAGGATGGTAAGTCTGGATATAATGCAGATTTTTTAGGATAGGAAACTTTCCCCTCAAAATAAAATGAACCATTCAGAACTTTTGAGCTATCGATTTTGTTTCCGTATACTAAATAAATATATCTATTGTCCAATCCACTTATTCTGCCATTGATCAAAAAACCTTTTTCTGGTTTGGTGGTACATCCAAGTATTACTATGGAAAACACTAAAAATAAGGCTAGCGTATTTGATTTCATAAATTGGGAATCGTTTATTTGAACTTTACTTAAGGTGTTTTGGAAAATCCATCCGACCGCCCAAAACTCTTACAATGAATATTTTCTCATTTTTCACAAAATAGAATATGACATGTGCCTTGTACCTATAGTTCGTCCTCAATCAATAGAATTTTCATAAAATAAAATTACGCTCAAAATTTAGAAAGAAAAGGGAGCTTACGGAGACCATGCCCGATGGTGTGTTGTCATTTACAACTTTATGAGTCAAGATTTGTTGAATAAAGCAGAATGTTTTACTCCTAGATAGCGAATACCAAAGTGGAGGGTAGTTGAAGGGAGTAGTAAAGGCCATGGAAAAGTGACGAGTCTAATCTGATCTATTAGCTAGTGGTGACAGGTTATAATTGGGAAAACTTGGGAACGGTTTTGTTCCCAAGCTCTCTCAACATCAGCATCTAAAAGCTAACTAAACTAATCGTTAAAAATTCATTCAAGGTATATGCTCAAGATGTTCATTATTTTATCGAAAACTTCATTGTTTTCATACACACCCTGAAACTCATGGGAGTGTGGACCATAGGCAAAAATGGGCACCATGGCCGCAGTGTGGTCAAAAGTGGTGAAATCCCCTTCAATGGTCCTGCTTTTGAGATTGCCCTGTGGAATGGCAAAACCAGAGGTTTCATGGTCGGCGGTAATAATGACTAGTGTATTTTTCGAAACATCGGCAAATTTTATGGCCTCCGTTATGGCCCTGTCAAAATCTATCCCCTCACTTACAATGCCCGCCACGCTTTTTTTATGCGCATACTTGTCTATTTTTGCACCCTCCACCATCAGGAAAAAAGGTTTGTTCTTTGCCTTTAGGAAATCGATGCTTCCTTTGGTCGCCCTGGCCAATGCATCTCCCCTTCCTTCCAGAACACTTGGCACATCGCCATTGGAAAAAAAATGACCGACCTTCTCATGGTCAGAATCACCAATATCATCTATATGATCCACTAGAGTGAAGCCAACTAGGTTTTCCTTGTTTTCAAAATCAGTTTTTCCTCCCCCTACAAATAGAGAAAGCTCACTATTGAACAAATCTGCTGCAATGGAGGTTACTTGTGACCGGTCTTCCTGATGCGCATAAAAGGAAGCTGGTGTGGCCCCGGTCAACTTGTCTGTGGTTACACAACCAGAAATAAAGCCAGATGTGGCTAGTTTTTCGGGAATATTTACCAGAGGCTCCCTCAAGGTATCGAGCCCAATGGAACGATTGTATGTCTTGCTTCCGGTTGCCAAAGCAGTGCCCGCAGCAGCCGAGTCGGTGGTGAAATCATCCGCTGAGGCAGTTTTCAGAAAACCGATGCTCTTCAATTGTGTCAGGGTCAATGCCCCCCCATTGGCCAAGGCTGCTGAAGAGATATGGCTCAACCCATTTCCATCGCCGATGAACAATATGATGTTTTTCACCGGTTTTTCCTTTTGATCTACGGTATATCGGGGAGTATAAACTTCAGAGAAAATCTTGTTTCCGTATCTCCTTTTTTCCAAAGAATTGACAAAATCGATGCAAACGAAGGGCATATCCGTGTTGATGAAATCCACTCCAAGATCAGCAAGTGCCCGCCAAGCCGTTTTGGTATCGGGAGTGGCCCAAAACCTAAAAGGTTTTCCATAGCTGTGTGCCTTATCGATGATGGTCTTTACTTTGTCAAGGTCATCTGAGGTTAGTCTTCCCAACCCGTTCCAAGGAGAAATCTTCTTGAAGTTGAGACTGATCAAAGCCACTTTGTCCCAAAGTTTCTCGTTGTTGAAGTTTTCCAAGCTTTGATAATCAAACTTGATGTATGGTGGATAGTTTGGGTAGGTTTCGACGGGCGGACGATTTCCCGAAATGACCAAGGTGATATTGTTGTTCCCTATGATATCCGGGTATTTTTCCAACACATTGATCAATTCTTGCAGAGTCGGTTCCGCTTCGGATTTGATATCGATGAGCACTTGGATGGCTTTTTGATTCCCAAGTTTCAGAGCCAAGGCCTTTTGTATAGGTTGGAGATAAAGATTTTCAATGTTCCTGTCCTCGATTATTTCGGATTCCTCATGAGTGGCGTATAATACTCCGTTTTTTAGAAACACATCCACTTCAAAAGATTGGAGACCACCAGAAAAAGCATCCCAAAAAGGAACAGCCTGTTCATAATCATTGTGTGAATGGATGCTCTGGCCATGGACGTTGGACTGGAATTGGAAAACACCAATGAGAACGACCAAATGGAGCAAGGAAATCTTGTACTTGTGCAATGTAAGGTGCATAGAAATCATTTATAAAGGATAGATTCATCCACAGACCCAGTTGGGAAAATTGGACAATTCAAAACAACGACAAATAATACATTCTTTAAAAAAATATTGTGCAAAGGTTTGCACAAAAAAAGGTGTTGCAACCCCTAAGGATCAAAGAGTTGGAAGGGGGTACCTTCACACTCCTTGCAGAGACTGTTGTCACCCTTTATAAAATGTTTTCAAATAGGGGATAAACAAGCGGTTAAATGCTTGCAAATTAAAGGTTAACCAATGCAAACCTTTGCATAAAGTTTTGATGTAGGCGTATTAACGAAATCGTTTTTTTATTGTTATTTGGTTGCCGAATTAACAATTATAATCAACCTAATATGAAGAAATTTAAATTTTTGGTAACAATTTTTCTAATTGGCCTTACCACGGTTTCGTGGGCCCAAAAGAAAATAAATGGTACTGTTATCGATAGTGATGGGTACCCCCTTCCAGGGGCCAGTGTTGTGGAGAAGGGAACCAACAATGGGGCTATTTCCGACTTTAATGGGGAATATTCCATTGAAACCAGTTCCGACACACCTGTTTTGGTGGCTTCTTATATGGGTTTTGAAACAATGGAAAAAACTGTTGGCCCATCTGTATTCACCCTGGATTTTGTTTTGAAAGAGGCCAGCAATGTTCTTGATGATGTGGTGGTCATTGGTTATGGGACAAGCTCCAAGGAAAAAATCACTGGCTCGGTGGTCAGTATAGATGCAGAAAGTATCCAGGAGTATTCCAACGCCAACTTCGACCAGGCCATAGTAGGAAAACTACCTGGGGTTGACATTTTGACCAACGCAAGAAACCCTGGGGATGGTAATACTATAACCATACGGGGTGCGGGCTCCATTACCAGAAGCGCAAACCCACTCGTGGTGGTCGATGGTTTTCCGTTGGCAGAAGGAAGCTCCCTCAATGTCATCAATCCCAATGACATTGCATCCATTGATGTGATAAAAGATGCGGCTTCTTCGGCCATTTATGGATCTCGGGCGGCCAACGGGCTTATCATGATTACAACGAAAGAGGGACGGAGCAAAAAAACGACAGTTCAGATTAATTCCGTGGCCGGGATACAAGAACGTACCGGGACATACGACCTTTTGAACGCTTATGATGCGGCCATTTTCTTTAGGGACGGACGAAACAACGCATATCTGAAAAACCATAGCAATGTTAGTGTTAATGACACAGAGGCACAGCGTATTGCTAATGGAGCAAACGTGCGGGAACTTTTATTGGATTATACCCTTCCGTACCTGAATAACGAACAGGGTCTAATGGATTTTAACTGGGAAGATGCTGTGTACAGGGCAGGGATAGTACAGAACCACCATATAAATGTATCGGGTTCGAACGATGCCACCAACTATTCAGTATCATTGGGGTACACCGATGAGGAAGGTATAGTGATTACTGCAGACCAAAAACGTTATACCACTAACATCAAGTTCAACACCAAATTGAGTGAACGTTTGAAGTTCGGGGCAAACATGAACGGTTACTATTCTGAAAGAGGACTTACCAATGGAAGTAACCAATATAGGTTCCCTATAGATCCAGCAGGCAGAGCCATGGTATATATGTACCCATTTTTCTCTGCTTATGACGATTCGCACCCAACCGGGTACAATATTGAGGCACAAATTCGTGCAAACAGGCCCTATAATGCAAACTTGCAAGAAAACCCTGTGGCCATGGCAGAATTGTCCAAGTATGATAGAAGAGAGTTCAGGACTTTCGGAAATGCCTATCTTTCCTATGAGCCTATAGACAATCTGGAACTAAAGACCTCATTGGGTTATCTGTTAGACTACAAGTTTACCGACCAGTATGCGCCAATGCTCACCGGTGCATACCGTGAATTGATCAGTGAAAGAAATCCTCAGCAGGGGTCGGAAAGCAGAAGCGATCAGGGGGATGTTCTCATAGAGAACACGGCCAACTATACCTTCGATATTGGCCAGCATTCGTTCAATGCATTGGCAGGACAAAGTTTTCAGAAAAGCTCTTCATCTGGACTGTCCGTTGACGGGTTCGATTTTCCAAACGATATCATTGAAAATATAGATGGCTCTACTGTGCAGACGGCCGGGGCATCACGAAGCCGATGGACACAGCTCTCCTATTTTGGTAGGATTATGTATGATTACAAGGATACCTATTTCCTATCGGGATCCATACGTACCGATGGTTCCTCCAGATTCGGAAGGGACAATAGGTATGGAACCTTTGGTTCGTTCTCCGCAGGTTGGGTGTTGAGCAATGAATCCTTTTTTCCGGAAAATGATATACTCACGTTTGCAAAATTGAGATATAGTTGGGGGCAAACAGGGAATAATCAGATTGGCAACTATGCACAGTATGCCTCCATTGGCACAGGAAGGGACTATCCCTATGATGGTACGCTCCATCCCGGTGCCGCCCCGTCCAGTGCCCCATCCTATGCCCTTACTTGGGAGACTAATACTTCCAACAACTTTGGTGTGGATTTGAGTTTTTTCAACAAAATCAGGCTAGGGGTCGATTACTACGTAGCAGACATTACCGATCTTTTGTTGGACAGGCCGGTACCCAAACATACTGGTTTCAACAATTCTCTTCAGAACATTGGGGAAATGAGAAACAAGGGCTGGGAATTCCAACTCAGCGGATCTAATTTCAACTTGGGGGATCTAAGCTTTGGCTTTGATGCCAATTTGGCAACCAACAATAATGAGATTCTTTCCCTTGGAGGTGCCGACGAGTTGTTCGAAGGAGGAAATCAAAGGTTCATTACCCGGGTAGGGGAGTCCTTGGCGAACCTTTATGGCTATAAGATCATCGGGATTTTGAAATCCGAGGAAGAAGTAGCTGAATATAACAATAGAAAGAATACTACCCTATCTGCAGAAGTGGGTGACTACATATTCCAAGACACGGATGGAAACGATACTATTGATGCCAATGATAGGGTGCTTTTGGGCGACTACAACCCCGAAGTAACCTATGGTTTTGGAATAAACCTCGCCTATAAAGGGTTTGACATGAGCTTGAACTTCAATGGAACCGTGGGAAGAATGGCCTTTGATGAGATGACTTCCAGATATTTGGAGTATGGGGAGGCGTTTACCAATACCAACTACCACTATTTTAACAATTATTGGGACCCTGTACATAATCCGGATGGTTTTTTAGCCCCTCCCGATGCTTATGGCAACACCGCTACAAGGTCTGCCAGTAGAAACCCCACCAATTACAACGTACTTGATGCGGATTACCTGAGATTGAGAAGCGTACAGTTGGGGTATAACATACCTTCCGACGTGTTGGAACAGTTGCACCTAAAGAACCTACGCGTATATGTCTCTGCCAATAACCTGCACACTTGGACCAAGTTCAGGGGAATGAACCCTGATGGAGGCAACACGGGCAACCCACTGAACAGAGGACATATTTTTGGCACAACGGCAGTTCCCAGACTCATTTCTGCGGGCATCAATCTAACATTCCAATAAAAAGAATTATGGTTATGAAACGAATATATATTTACACTTTGGCAATGCTTTCATGCTTTGCATGTGAAGACGAACTGGACCAATTTCCAGAAACAGGCATCTTGGCCGACAACTATTACACCACACAGGAAAATGTTGAATCGACAGTGACCGCTACATATAATGAGTTACAGGCACTCTATGATTATTACATGATACTGTGGGGAGAGATTCCTTCTGACAATGCATATATCCAAGCTCCAAACTCCAATGGAGGTGCGAGACCTTTGGAAGATTTTTCATGGATCAGCACCACTGGTTTTGTTGGGAGTATATGGGAGAATGCCTATGAGGGCATCTTATATGCAAATACCGTGTTGGATGTAATCGATAATGTGTTATATGACAGTGAATCCTTGAAAAGTATAAGGATTGGTGAGATGAAATTCATCAGAGCATTTTTATATGAGCAGCTTACAACAATCTATGGGGATGTTCCCTTGGTTTTGGAGGTGGACGATCCTACCAATGCGTTTGATGATGTCCGGACCCCAGTGTCTGAAATCTATACGCAAATCGAGGCAGACCTGTTGGATGCCATAACACTTCTGCCAAAAACCAATAGCGTGGGCAGGGCAAATGAATATGCAGCACGTGCCATTCTTGCTAAGCATTACATGAGACTAGGGGACTTTGGCAAAGCAGAGGCACAATTGGAAATCATCGTGGGTTCCGAAAAATATGACCTTGCTCCGATTGATGGCCTTTTTGGTGTGGAAAATGAAGGCAACGATGAAGATGTCTTCAGTATTCAGTACACTTCCAATTTAGATGGAATGAGTGAAGGAAGCCGGTTCTATTACATATTTACCCAACCTGATGACCAAGGGGGCATGGGGGCCATGGCCATGGAAAGTTCCCTGTACAATTTATACGAGGCAGAAGATCTTCGTCGAAACTTGATCAACGAATCCAACAATGTGTACTATATCAACAAATGGACACCATCACCCAACAGCAACAGGGAAGATGGTGGGGACAACCACTTTGTGGTCAGGTATGCGGATGTGTTGCTACTATATGCGGAATGCCTCAATGAGAACAACAAGACCTCTACTGCGGAGATTTATCTCAATAGGGTAAGGAACAGAGCAGGTCTGGACAACACCACTGCAAGCGACCAAGCAAGCATGCGCAATGCCATTGCCTTCGAAAGAAGGTTGGAATTGGCAGGTGAAGGCCACCGCTGGTACGACCTACTGCGAACGGGCAAAGCCATACAGACTATGAACAGTTTCTTCCAAACGGAAGGAAGAGGTATCACTGTTGACCCCATAAGATTGTTGGCCCCTATTCCACAGGCTGAAGTTGATATTACGGATATGGAACAGAACCCCGGCTATTAATCAAAAAAAACACAAACAATGAAACGATTTTATAAATTTTTCCTATTGATCGCATTTATCGGAGCTGCACTCAGTTCCTGTGATGTGGACAGTACAGACTTTTCCCTTGACGACAGGGACGTCTATATCGACTCCATAATCATAGAAGCCTCCAAAAACCCTTGTATTGAGGAAGATATTGAGGTTTCTGTTACCAATTATTCCAGAAGCATTACAGCTTCCCTTCCGGAAAATTGTGATGCCAGTGACATGGTGCTCACCATCCATTTGCAGGATGGAATCACAACCTCGCCCGCATCCGGGGAAAGTTTTTCTACTGGGACTTCCTCCCTTTTGGTATCCGGATTTGGGCTGGAAGAGGAATACACCATCAATCTAAAAGTATTGGAACCGTTTGAGTCCGATGATGAATTTGTGTCCGTTTGGAGAGTGGATGCCAATGGCAGTATAACCCTTCCACTTATAGAGACCGGGACCTACAACTTCAAAGTATTCTGGGGCGATGGGCAGGAAAGTATAGTGGCCACCTACGACCTTGAGTCTGCCACGCACACCTACGCAGAGGCCGGTGACTATACGGTCACTGTTTGGGGAGAAATCAATGGGTTCAACTTTGATATGACCAAGGAGAGTGCGGCAAACATCATCGACATCACCAACTGGGGACAAGTTAAGTTGGGCAATGACGGCGGTTATTTTAGAAAGTGCACCAATCTGCAGATAACAGCAGAAGATGCCCCTGACCTAAGTGAAACCACCAATTTCAGGGAAATGTTCAGGGAAGCCACATCCTTTAACAGTAATATCAACCACTGGGACGTGAGCGGTGTCACAAGCATGTGGGACATGTTCTATAAGGCCAATAATTTCAACCAGCCTTTAGATCAATGGGACGTAAGTAATGTGACCACTTTTGAGACCATGTTCAGGGATACCGCTTTTGATCAAGACATATCCGGATGGGATGTGAGTAGTGCCACGACCATGAAAAACATGTTCAGGAACTGCCCGTTCAACCAGCCCATTGGTGATTGGGATGTTTCCAATGTGACCAGTTTCCAGTCCACCTTTAGGCAGAACGATGCCTTTGATCAGGACCTTTCGGGTTGGGGCGACAAATTGGGCAATGTGATTACCATGCGTGAGATGTTCAGGGAATCCGATTACAACGGCGACCTTAGTGCATGGGATATGAGCAAGGTAGTAAGCATGTGGGACATGTTCAAGGACAGCGGATTTAACAATCCCTCGATCAATAATTGGGACTTGAGCAGTATGGACAACATGGAAACCATGTTCGGTGGTGAAAATTGCGCCTTTAACCAAGATATTTCCGGTTGGGACGTGAGCAATGTGGTCAATATGCAGAACCTGTTCAAAGAAAACAAGGTGTTCAACCAAGACCTTTCCGGTTGGGACGTGAGCAACGTAATGTGCAATTACGATTTTGATACCGACGCACCCCAATGGGAAGATGCCTATAAACCCAATTTTGTTGCTGACAAAACAGATAATAATGAGTTCTGCAACAGGGATAATTGATATGGATTTATTTTTAATTGAAAAGGGACCCGATCAGGTCCCTTTTTATACTTTATATTAGTTGTATGACAAGATCAACTCTCTTCAGTATCGCATTGTTGGGCTTTTTTGTGGCCTACGGTTGCTCATCGGACAGCGGAGAACCCGCTGTGAAACCAGACCCCCAAAAACAGGGGCAGAATCCGGATCCAGATCCAGATCCTGTTGTTACGGATTCCACGACCGCCATATATAGGCAGTTTTTCTTTACAGGGACCCACAATTCCTATTCAGGAAATCTTGGAGGGATGAAAAGGGAAGGAATCGAGACACAATTGGAAAGGGGGCTCAGGTTTTTTGAATTCGACCTGTTCACCTTCCATACCCAAAAAGCCTTGCAGACAACTTGGGCCGAGCAAGTGGATGGATTTACCGTGTTCGATTACATGGGAGAGCCACATATCCTTTCCTATTCAAAAATCGGGGGCAGTATCAAAATATTCAGCCTGGACAATGGCAATCCACAAATAGTTTACCAGAATACAGGAGAAGGTTTGGACGAAGTCGATAGGAAATTTTCAATACTGCCTTTTCAGAACGGGCTATATATTTTTGGATACGAACCATTGGCCGGTGACTTTATCATTTACAGTTTCAATGGCACTTCACTGACTCCCTTGCATTCAGGAAACATAGGGGACACCAATGTGAACCTGTCCACTTTTGTGTTCAACAATACAGCCTACACAGCAGTGCATGCCAAGGACAGTACCACCTATAAGATTATCGACATCTCTTTTGATGGTGGAGATGTTGCCCTTGGAGAAACACGCTATGAACAAAATTCCGTTCCCTCCAATGAAACCCTGTATCCTTTTGAGCAGGATAACAACCTTTACATGTTTAGGCACAATGTAAATACCGTCACTAATTTCAAGGTCGAATCGGTCGATACCAATGGAAACACTTGGACAACGAACGGCAACCAAACAAGCACATCAAGCCAGCTCACTGGCACGGTACAGGCTTCAATCACCAATGGAAAACTCTTTGTGAACTCCTATGGCGCCAATGGTGATGTAAAGGGTTCGCAATTGATCATGGACAATGGCAAGCCTAATTTGGTCAATGAGTACAACAATGAATCTGATATGTTGTCCGGTGCAGAAGCGGGTATGTACCCATCTGAAAATGGATATTACCTTTTTTTACAAAAAGATACATCCGTCCAATTGATGTCTATAGCGATAGGGGAACTTGTTCTAGGACATGATGCCCCAGGAGATGAGGTAGATTTAAGCGTGGACAATCCATCGTCCGTTTTCTTGGAAGATTGGATAACATATATCTCCAATTGGAGCAATGACAACCCAGAGCACGAACCCCTGTTCATTATGACAGAGCTCAAGGAGTACGAACAATGGATGGCAAATGCCAAATGGCAAAGCATCATTCGTTTGATGCAGGACAAGTTTGGGGACAAGCTGAGGTACCATAGTTCCAGCGGGTTCCATAATGAGGATCTGGTGGATCAAAACAAGATTGTTGATGGCAAGACCTTGTACTTTATGGACGAAAACGGGTCGAAGGAAGGGGGGCTGCTCGGAAAAGTGGTGCTCTATATACAGCCGAACAACAACATAACCAAGAGTGAGCACACCAACAACTTTCAGCCCTTTGCCACAACTGATGGCATACTGCAAGAAAACTTCCTCCAACTCAGACGGTACAGGGAAAACAACAAATTGGTGTCGCCCGATTGGAGAAACCCTGGGAACTATGGCAATGATATCGGGGCGTTCATTGATGCAAAAGACGACAGCTACATCAGTCGGATTTTCCACATGCAAAGCGCATCGGGTGACGGTCAGTACGACAATATCCGTTGCACCGATGTCATGTTTGCCGTTTCCGATAGGCCATATGAAGGCCTGTACACCAACTATGTGGAACAACAGAAAGTAAAGAACGATTTGGAAAAAGTCGTTGGCTGCGATTGAAAAAGGGCATCCAGAGAGCAATAGGAAACAGTAAAATTTAAATGCGCAAAACAGTTGATGGTCGACAAAAACTAGGAAAATGAAATATATTGTATCAATACTATTTTTATGGTCATTCCATTTGTGTATGGCCCAAAACCACATTATCCCCCTCTGGGAAGGAAAAATCCCGAATGCCAAAGAATCAAATCTCGAAGAAGTACAAAAGAATCCAAAGGCCAGGGTGATTTCAAAAGTCATAGGGCCTAGTTTGGAAGTGTATTTGCCATCCAGCGTCATCAAAACAGGCAAGATGGTCATGATATGTCCCGGGGGAGGATACGGTGTGTTGGCCTACGACAAGGAAGGAACGGATGTTGCCAAATGGCTCAATGGCTATGGCATAGCGGCGGCCGTTCTAAAATACAGACTGCCTGAGGACGAATCCAATGAGGTCCCGCACCTCACCCCATTGCTGGACGCCAAGAGGGGAATGGAACTGCTCCGCTCAAATGCGGAAGAATGGGAAATTGACCCCAACAAGGTCGGAATAATGGGTTTTTCGGCAGGAGGGCATTTAGCCTCCACACTTGGGACACACTTTGAAGATGAGAACCGACCGGATTTCATGGCACTTATCTATCCAGTGGTGACAATGAAAGAAGACTACACTCACAACGGTTCAAAGAAAAACTTGTTGGGGGAGCAGCTTTCCGACGATTTGGTGGAGCACTATTCCAATGAATTACAGGTAAGGGAAAACACGCCTCCCACATTTATCCTCCACAGCGCCGATGACGAAGTGGTCCCGCTGGAAAACAGCCTTCAGCTGGTCAAGGCACTCAAGGACAAAAGGATATCGGTTGAGATGCACATTTACCCGTATGGCGGACATGGATTTGCCCTGGCCCTACAAAAGGGTAGACTTGCAAAATGGGGCCAGTTTCTTTTGGATTGGTTGAAAGACATCTAGATAGGTAATATTTTTTCATTGAAAATCAATACGTTACGATTTTAAATTTGCAGTAACCAAATCTGTGGACGCGTAATGGAAAAAATAATTGTATTTTGTTAACAGGTCACTTCCAACCCTTAATAGTTGTACCTGTTCAGGGTTGAAAAGTACAAAAGAACCAGATGAAGAAAAGATTTATACCTATCCACTATGAAAAAGGGACGTGTCACCTTAAAGGATATTGCCGCCAAGCTCAACCTTGCCCCTTCCACAGTTTCAAGGGCTCTTAACGATCATCCCGCTATCGGGGACGATACCAAGAAAGCCATCAAAAAATTGGCCGAGGAACTGGATTATCAACCCAATCCCATGGCCTTGGGGCTCCTTCAAAAAAAATCCAATACTATAGGGGTCATAGTGCCCGAAATAACCAGTCACTTTTTTTCCGCTATTATTACGGGCATCCAGGATGTGGTGGGACCAACGGAATACAATATCATGATTTGTATTTCCAATGAATCCTACGAAGAAGAGGTCACCTTGGTGAAGAAGTTGTCCAAGATGCGCGTGGATGGCATTTTGGTATCCCCATCATCAGGAACCAAGAGTTTTGACCATTTCAAGAATTTGCAGAGGAACGATGTGCCCGTGGTGGTTTTTGATCGGGACTGCCCAGGGTTGGAAAGCGACAAGGTTTTGGTGGACGATTATTCCGGGGCATTACAAGCTGTGGAATACCTCATACGTTCCGGCTGCAAAAGAATAGCCCATTTGGGCGGCCCTTTGAACCTGAGCACCACAAAGCATAGGCTCCAAGGCTATCTTGATGCTCTGGAGAAGAACAAGGTGCCCTTACGAAAAGACTACATCCAACACGTTAAGGGCTTTTCCCATAAAGATGGTATCAAACCCACCAAGAGATTACTGGAACTTGAGGATGCCCCAGATGCCATATTTGCCATTAATGATAATATAGCCGCTTCGGCCATGCACGTGGCCAAAAAAATGGGACTGGCTATTCCTGGTGACATTTCAATCGTCGGTTTTGATGATGAGCCCCATTCCTTATACTTTTCCCCTGCATTGTCCACCGTTTGGCAACCGGTGTACAGTTTGGGCATGTTGTCTGCCAGGATATTGTTGCAACGCATTAAAAACAAAAATTCCAAGGAAGAATTCAGAATGGAAGTATTTAAGCCGGAACTGGTTGTAAGGGCATCCTCCAGAGAAGATTCGGTCGGTATTTCCGATTGATTTTGATGTGGTTTTCATGCAAACCTTTGCATGGAGTTTTCGCCCCAATGCTTTCGGGCATAGCGTTTTTTTTGTTCTTTTAACCTCGGTTTAAGGCTTTTGTCTGACCACTAAAAAAATAAAAGGACATGGTTGTTTCTCCCAAGATTTTTTTTAACGACTGCTACGGCAAATATGCCATTGCGGCCGTAAATGTTTTTACAATGGAACAGGTGCACGGGCTTTTTAGTGCCGCACAGCGGGCCAATGCTCCTTTTATAGTGCAGTTGACCCCCGTGGCAAGGAGCTACGCCCATGCAAAAATGTTGTCCGCCATGATCGATGCCGCGGCAAAGATCTATCCCAAGGCTGTATATGCCGTTCATTTGGACCATGGCAATGAAGAGCATGCCTTTGACGCCATTAACTCGAAAAAGTACCAATCTGTGATGATCGATGCTTCCCACGATGATTTTGAGACCAATGTGGTGCGGACACGTACCGTGGTGGAAAAGGCCCACCAGGCCAATATGGTCGTGGAGGCTGAATTGGGTGTGCTCGCAGGTGTGGAAGACGATATCGACATTGCAGAGGAACATTCCTGCTACACCCAACCATCCGAAGTGGCGGTGTTTGTCAATGCCACAAAATGTGATAGTCTTGCCGTAGCGGTCGGGACCAGCCATGGGGCCTATAAATTTTCGGGAGGCCAGGGAATCCAATTCCATATACTAAAAGAAATACAGGATCGGTTGAACGGTTTCCCCATTGTACTGCACGGGGGCTCTGCCGTCAATGTAGAGGAAATAGAACGGATCAACCAAGCAGGTGGAAAGTTGACCGAGGGAGCAGCGGGTGTTTCTCCGGAAGAGATAGTAGAATCCATAAAGTACGGTGTTTGCAAGATCAATATTGCGACCGACACCAGATTGCTCTGGGCCAGGGTGCATCGGGAGTTTTTTAAACAGACTCCAGACTTGTTCGACCCAATATTGCCCGGAAAGGAATACATACAAGAATACGAAAAGTTCATGTTGCAAAAATTTGAACTTTTGGGAGCCACTGGCAAGGCAGAAAGAATAAGGACAAACAACAAAATAGTAATGAGCAGATGAGAAAAGAATCCCATTTATTGGTCAAACCCCTTAAAACACCAGGAACATACCATAGCATAACTCCAGAGACAGCAAATTGGAACTATCTGAGTTTTGGGGCCAGGGAAATGAGAAGGGGAGAGAACTGGGAACATAGTACGGGAGACAATGAAATGGTTATTGTGCTCCTGAGCGGAAACTTTAGAGTGAAGAGCGATAAGGGAACATGGGAAACGAGGAATGGGCGGAAAGATGTGTTCAGCGGAGTAGCACACACCCTCTACATTCCAAGGGACAGTAGGTTTGAACTGACCGCAACGAGCGATACTTTGGATATTGCCTTCGGATGGTGCAAATCTGATGGGGAATATCCAGCAAAGTTTGTCACGCCCGAAGAAACGCCCACGGTAATTTTTGGTGGGGACAACGCAACAAGGCAGTTCAACGACTTGGTGCCGCCCGGTTTTGGATGCAGTAAGATCGTGGTGCGAGAAGTGTACACCCCATCGGGCAATTGGAGTTCCTTCCCCGCACACAAGCATGATGAGCGAATTTTAGATGTAGAAGGAAATGTATTGGAGCCCGTTCAAGAGGAAACCTATTTCTACAAATTCCAAAAACCAGAGGCTTATGCCATTCAACAAGTATATACGGCAGACCGTTCATTGGACGAAATAGTAAGGCCACGCCACAATGATGTGGTTATGATTCCAAAGGGATTTCATCCAGTAGTGGCAGAACATGGTTTCCATTGTTACTACCTCAATTTTTTGGCCGGTACCGACCAGTGCTTGGCCAATACCACAGATCCCGATCATGAGTGGATCTATGGTTCATGGAAAACAAAAGACAATAGGTTGCCCTTGGTTACCGCACAAATGAACAAACACTAAAAGATGAGCAATAAGAAATACGATGTGATTACGTTCGGAAGATCTTCCATAGACCTGTATTCGCAGAACATAGGCTACCCATTCAATGATATCAAAGGATTTGACGCCTTTGTGGGAGGCTCTCCGCTGAACATAGCGGTGGCCTGTGCCCGCCTTGGGCTCCAACCCAGCCTACTTACCGCAGTGGGCAAAGACAAAGTTGGTGAATTCATCATCAACTTTTTGAATAAGGAAAAGGTGAACACAGACTGCATCCCAGTCAAAAATGGAGCACGAAGCAGTGCGGTCATTTTGGGCATCGAACCTCCCGACAGGTTTCCCTTGGTCTATTATCGCGATAATGCGGCCGATAGCCAAGTCGATATAGATGATGTGCTGAAGGCCAACATACAAGATCATAAGATATTGCTCATAAACGGTACGGCCATGAACGTTGAACCCAGTAGGAGCGCAACCTTTTTTGCCGCCGAGATAGCCCAAAAACATAATGTTAATATTGTTTTGGATCTCGATTTCAGGGCAGACCAGTGGCATGACTACCGTGCCTTTGGACTCACCGTAAGAGCCATTTTGCCCAAAGTCAAGATCGCGATGGGTACCGAAGAGGAAATTCTTGCGGCTACTCTGAGCGAGGCATCACAGGTGGTCATCAAACACCAACAGATATCGGCACCCGAAATCAAAGGGGATATTGAAAAATCAATAGCATGGTTGCTTTCTTCGGGAATTGAGACGCTTTTGGTAAAAAGGGGCTCGGAAGGGGTAAGCATCTATTCAAAAGATGGTTCACGGGAAGATGTGCCCGGGTTTCCGGTAGAGGTCTTGAACGTATTGGGGGCGGGTGATGCATTTGCAGGCGGCTTTTTATATGGTCTGCTTCAAGGCTGGGACCTGTACAAAGCATGCCGGATGGCCAATGCCAGCGGAGCACAGGTGGTGACCAAAAATGGGTGTGCCAATTTTATGCCGACCCTGGAAGAATCACTGAAATTTATAGAGGACAAGGGCGGTTTCTGAACTATGGAACAGCCAGGTGCACTATCAATCAAGGACAGATGAAACGGATTGTGAAAAGGTGCACTTTTAAGTACAACCAAAAAGAGAAAGATCAATGAAAACAATACGATTGACAGTGGCCCAAGCGACCATCGCGTACCTTAAGAACCAATACGTGGAACGGGATGGCAGGGAGCACAAGTTTTTTGCCGGATGTTTTGGGATTCTGGGACATGGAAATGTAGCAGGAATCGGGCAGGCACTCCACCAAGACCCGGAATTTCCGTTTTATGTGGCCCGTAACGAGCAGGGCATGGTCCATTCTGCAGTGGCCTATGCCAAAGTTAAGAACCGTTTGGAAACCTTTGTCTGTACCACCTCCATAGGGCCTGGAGCAACAAACATGGTCACAGGCGCAGCCTTGGCGACCATAAATCGGATTCCTGTACTGCTCATCCCCGGGGATATTTTTGCAACAAGACAAGTGGCTCCCGTACTGCAACAACTTGAATCCAATACTACGCAAGATATTTCTGTAAACGATTGTTTTAAGCCTGTCTCAAAATATTGGGATCGAATCAACCGGCCAGAACAACTGATTACGGCCCTACCTGAAGTCATGCGGGTATTGACCTCTCCTGCGGAGACAGGTGCGGTAACCTTGAGCATTCCACAGGATGTCCAAGCTGAGGCTTATGACTTTCCATCTGAAATGTTCGAGAAAAAAATATGGACAATAGGTAGGACATTGCCTGATCGTAGCTTATTGGCACGGGCCGTCTCACTCATTAAAAAGAGCAAAAAACCGTTTATTGTTGCCGGGGGAGGGACCATTTATAGCGGTGCCACAGATGTTTTGGAAGAAATGGTCACCCGAACAGGAATTCCGGTAGCAGAGACCTATGCGGGAAAAGGATCGTTGCCCTATGATGTGCCCCAAAATTTGGGTGCAGTCGGTGTTACGGGAACCCCAGGAGCCATAGAAGTGGCCAAGGAAGCCGATGTGGTCATAGGCATAGGAACCCGTTACAGTGATTTTACCACCATATCCAAATCAGGGTTTCAAAATCCAAATGTCCGTTTCATCAATATTAATGTAACGGAATTCGATTCTTTCAAACACGGTGCCCTTCCCTTGGTGGGAGATGCCAAGGCGATTCTCGAAGAATTGAATCAACAACTTTCAGATTTTGAAGTGGGGGAACCCTACCGGAAAAAAGTATTGGAACTCAACAAAAACTGGGATGATTTTGTATCCGGAATATATGCGGAAAAAAACGGAACACCCGCTTTTCAAGGCGAGGTCATAGGTGCCGTGAATAATTTTTCGGAGGCCAAGGACATTGTGCTCTGTGCAGCAGGAAGCCTGCCCGGTGATCTACATAAACTATGGCGCACAAGGAATCCGAAAGGTTTCCATTTGGAATACGGATACTCTTGCATGGGCTATGAAATTGCGGGTGGCCTTGGTGCCAAGATGGCTAGACCTAATAGTGAAATCTATGTGATGGTGGGTGACGGCAGTTATTTGATGATGTCACAGGAGATAGTCACTGCCATTCAGGAACGGCAAAAACTTACCATTATCTTGTTGAACAATGATGGTTACTCCAGTATAGGCTCTCTTTCTGCTTCTTTGGGGAGCGAAGGTTTTGGCACATACTACCGATATCGAAACGAAGCAACGGATCAGCTTGATGGCGGATTGTTGCCCGTGGACTATGTGGCGAATGCCGCGAGCATGGGCGCTTATGTCATAAAAGCATCCAACGTGGCCGAATTCAAGGAGGCCTTAAAAGAAGCGAAGACCATTGATAGGACCACTTTGATCTACATTGAAGTGGATCGAAAAAAAGGGGTGCCAGGTTTTGCTTGGTGGGATGTTGCCGTGGCCGAAGTGTCTGAAAAAGACGCTGTCAAAGAATCCTTTGAAACCTATCAAAACAATAAGAAGACCCAAAAATATTACCTATAACCCCTCTCAATTAAACCAACCAAACCAATGGATTCAGATTTTATAATCATGCTGGCATCGTTTGTCCTTTTTACGGGAGGAGTTGCACTCTTTACCTGGTACAGTCTAAGGAAAACCAACCTGAGTTCATCAGATGGTTACTTTTTGGGTGGAAGAAGCCTTACGGGGACTGTGATTGCTGGTTCCATGCTTTTAACGAACATATCTTCGGAGCACTTGATCGGCATGAACGGGAATTCATACGTCAACGGGTTCATCGTTATTGCATGGGAAGTGACATCTTCCATAGCATTGGTCGTGGCAGCCGTGTTTTTTGTACCTAAATACCTTAAAATGGGACTCACCACGATTCCCCAGTTTTTGGAGAACCGTTTTGACAGTTTTACACGTTCATTAGTGGCCATCATCTTGATTTTTTCTTTTGTGGTCACTCTGTTGCCCATAGTACTGTATTCCGGTGCCATTGGTATAGAGAGCCTTTTTGGCGTATCGGAAATTTTGGGGGTAGACAAGACACAGGGCTTATGGATTACCGTGGTGGTCATTGGGGCCATAGGATCTATTTACGCAATCTTTGGGGGGTTGAGAGCGGTTGCATTTTCCGATACCATCAACGGGTTCGGCCTTTTGTTGGGCGGTTTGCTCATTCCCTTCCTCGCCCTGATGGCCATAGGTGATGGCAATGTATTGCATGGTCTAACCGAAGTATATGAATTTGCACCTCAAAAGTTCAATGTCGTTGGGGCACCCGATTCCGTACTGCCGTTTGAAGTGCTGTTCACGGGATTGATCATAAACCAGTTGTATTTCTGGGGTATGAACCAGACCATTGTCCAAAGAGCATTGGGAGCCAAAAACCTCAAGGAGGCCCAAAAGGGTCTTTTGCTCACGGGTTTGTTCAAAATTTTGATTCCATTGATTATCGTGTTACCAGGGGTAATCTGTTACTATTATTTTCAGGATGCCTATTATGGCAACCAGGACAGTGTTTATCCACAACTGGTAAAAAAGGTGTTGCCAACATGGCTGATCGGTTTCTTTGCGGCCGTCATCATGGGTGCTGTATTGAGCACGTTCAACTCCGTACTCAACTCTGTGGCCACGCTGTTCAGTATAGACATCGTCAAAAAGCACATCAATAAGGATATAAGTGACAGCAAACTTGTGGTAGTCGGCAAGGCCACATCGGCAATTTTGGCGGTGGTAGCCATATTCGCGGCTCCTATGATGGCCAATGCACCGGACGGACTTTACCAATTGCTCCAAGAGCTCAACGGTATCTATTTTATCCCTATTGCATCCATTTTGTTGGCAGGGTTTTTCATGAAGCGCATTTCGGCCACAGGGGCGAAGGCGGCATTGATATTTGGGCTTCTGTTCTACATTTTTATGTCGTGGATTTATACGGAACACGGGATCCATTTCGTGCATTTGTGGGGTATTGAGTTTGTCCTGAATGTGGCCGTCATGTTTGTGGTCTCCCATTTTTATCCACGAAAAAGCTCATACGACATGGTGGATGTGGGTGCGGTGAGCCTTGTTTCATGGAAATACACCAAAGCCATGTCCATTGGACTTTGCTTGGTCACCATACTGATTTACATATTGCTCGGAAGCAATTCATAATAAAAAGAATTATTTTAATATAGCCTTAATAACAAGAAAATGAATATTTTAAAGAATTACATTGACGGAAAATGGTCCGAAAGCGCATCAAAAGATTCGATAGCGGTACATAATCCGGCCAATCAAGAAGTTTTGGCAAAGGTCCCTTACGGTACGGATACCGCAAAGGATGTAGATCGGGCGACCAAGGCCGCACATAAAGCATACAAAGAATGGAGCAAAGTACCCGTGATGAAAAGAACACAGGTACTGTACCAGCTCAAAACCTTATTGGAGGACAATCGGGAAGCGTTGGCAGAAGTCATTACCAACGAATCGGGAAAGACCAGGGCTGAATCGCTTGGGGAAATCCAGAGGGCCATAGAAAATGTGGAAGTTGCTTGTGGCACTCCTATGCTCATGGCAGGGGATGTCATTGAGGACATTGCCACGGGTATCGATGAGATGATGATCCGCCAACCACTTGGAGTAGCGGCCTGCATCACTCCGTTCAACTTTCCGGGAATGATCGTGTTTTGGTTTTTGCCCTACGCCATTGCCACGGGGAATGCCTTTATCGTAAAACCATCGGAAAAAGTGCCCATGACCATGATGAAGGTCTTTGAACTGATCGATCAGCTCAATATTCCGGACGGGTTGTTGAACTTGGTGCACGGAGGAAAGGAATCCGTAGATGCAATATTGGAAAACCCCATCATAAAAGGAGTAAGCTTTGTGGGAAGTACCCCGGTAGCCCGTTACATTTATTCCAAGGGAACGGCCAATGGAAAACGGGTTCAAGCGCAGGGCGGAGCTAAAAACCCTGTTGTGGTTCTGCCCGATGCGGATATTGAAATGTCTTCCAAGATCATTGCGGATTCAGTATATGGATGTGCCGGACAAAGGTGTTTGGCCGCTTCAACCATTATCACTGTAGGAGATGAAAAAGGGGAGATCAAGGATTCCATTTATGAAACAGTAAAGAACAGGACCACGGGCTATGGTCTGGACAATGTGGATATGGGACCGGTGATTACCCCAGAAAGCAAAACAAGGATTGAAGGACTCATCCAAAAAGGGGTGGACGAAGGGGCCAAACTTTTGTTGGATGGTAGAAATGCAACGATTTCCGGATATGAAAAGGGAAATTTTATAACCCCCACCATTTTGGAAAATGTGGCTTTGGACAAAGAGTTGATACAAACTGAAATTTTTGGACCTGTGATGAGCTTGATATCGATGAAGAACATTGATGAGGCCTTGCAATTTGTCAATAATGGCAATTATGGGAACATGGCCTGCCTTTTCACGACCAGTGGTGCCAATGCCAGAAAATTCAGGAACGAAGCTGATGCAGGAAACATCGGGATCAACATAGGCGTAGCGGCACCAATGGCCCAGTTCCCCTTCAGTGGTTGGAAGGATAGCTTTTTTGGCGATCTGCACGGCCAAGGGAAGCATGCCATTGAATTTTTCACACAGACCAAGGTGGTCATAGAACGTTGGCCAAATATTTGGTCGCGCAAATTTTAAAGGATAACAAATGATCAAGATAGCAAATGCCCCCTGTTCATGGGGGGCTCTGGAATTCGATCTCGAAAAAAAATCTGAAGAAATAGGTTTTGAACAGGTTTTGGACGAGATCAAGGAAACGGGGTATTTGGGCACCGAACTTGGCGACTGGGGATATATGCCCACAGATCCCGCGCTTTTGAAGAATGAGATAAGCCAGCGTGGACTCGAGCTTCTCGGTGCATTTGTGCCCGTTGCGCTGGTCAAAGCCGATCAGCATGAAAACGGGAAGGCTTCGGCTATGCGCGTGGCCGAATTGATGTACAATGCAGGGTATGGTGATGCTTTTATCGTTCTTGCGGACGACAATGCCTCGATATTGGAAAGGACCCAAAATGCGGGTAGGATAACCCCCGAAATGGGGTTGGATCGAAAACAATGGCAGGTTTTTGCCGAAGGGGCGGAAAAAATTGCGAGGGCCGTGAAAGATACTTTCGGGATAAGGACGGTTTTCCATCACCATTGTGCTGGCTATGTGGAAACTCCTGAAGAAATAGATACCCTTATGGAACTTACTGATCCCGAACTGATCGGACTTTGCCTCGATATGGGGCATTATGCCTTTGGAGGTGGGGATCCGATAAAAGCTTTGGAAAAATATAGGGATAGGATTTGGCACGTTCATTTTAAGGATTATGACCCCAAAGCTGCCCAGAGATCCAGAAAGGCCCAAGGGGATTATTTCGATGCGCTCAAAAGAGGAGTTTTTTGTGAACTGGGCAAAGGAGATATTGACTTTAAAGCAATTGTGGATTTGTTGTGCCGAACCGGATACGATGACTGGATTGTAGTGGAACAAGATATTTTGCCGGGCATGGGAAACCCAAAAGCATGCGCCAAGTCAAATAGGGATTATATTATAACATTGGGATTATAGTTTATAGAAATCAAATTCATGAAAAAACCAAAATTCGCCGTTGCCGGTTTAGGCAGAATAGGCAAGATTCATTTGGGCAACATTTGCCAAATGGAAGGGGTACAAGTGGTCGCGGCCATGGATCCCTTGGAAGAGGGCAGACAATATGCCAAGAACAAGAACATCCCGTACATTGCTTCTAACTTCGAAGAAATGTTGACAATGACCCCCATAGACGCCATAGTGATCTGCTCACCAACCGACACCCATGCAGATTATGTGGAGATGGCTGCAAAGGCCGGTATCCATGTCTTTTGTGAAAAACCCCTCGATCTATCATTACAGAGGGTAGTGGAGGTCCTCGATATTGTGAACAAGGCCGGGGTCAAGCTCATGTTGGGCTTTAACCGTAGGTTCGACAAAGAGTTCAGAAAAGTGAAGGATTTAGTGAAGACCGGAGCTGTGGGTCAGCCCCACTTGGTCAAGATTACCAGCCGGGATCCCGGGGCCCCGCCCATAAGTTACATTGAAAAATCGGGTGGACTGTTTTTGGACATGACCATTCACGATTTTGATGTGGCCCGTTTTGTGGTCGATAAGGAAGTAGAGGAGGTATACGCCAAGGGGGCCGTTCTTATAGACGAGGCCATTGGCAAGGCAGGTGATATAGATACTGCAGTGGTAACGCTTACCTATTCCGATGGTACTATGGCCGTAATTGATAATAGTAGGGAGGCGTCCTACGGATATGATCAAAGGGTGGAGGTGTTTGGATCCAAGGGCATGGTCCAGTCCAATAACAACTTTATGGATTCTCATAAATTGTACAACGATAAGGGCATACATGCAGCCTTGCCTTTACATTTTTTCTTGGAACGGTATAGGGAAGCGTACAAGAACGAAATCTGTGACTTTGCAAAGAGCCTTGAAAATAATGACAAGACACCAGTTGATGGAAATGATGGACTTCAATCGTTGAAAATAGGTCTGGCAGCAATCAAATCACTCAGGGAGAATAGACCTGTTAAAATCACTGAGATATTTTGAATAAGACAAAATGCAAGTATTTAAACTTGATTTTTTTGTGAACTAAGAATCCTATGAGTGAAAATGACCCATTAGCTGGGTAAGACAGAACTATAAAGAACTCCACGACTATAAGATAACAGTAGGTCAAAGATTTCAGCCTGTTTCAGAAGAAATTGTAGTAAGTACATTGGGTAAAAGCCCTCAAGGTGAGCTGCGCAAATTTTATCATTTTAAAGATAATAAGGTCTATACGGACAACGACACCGTCAAGCACAACAAGCTACGTTTACCATGGAAAATACTGCTTTGGCTTTCAACTGGGAATTGGATTTGGAAATACTTGGGATGTTGCCATTTGAGGACTTCAATCAATTTGATATTAATTTTTATCATCCGGGTTCCAAATCAAAACCTGAATACCATACGTATCAAAAGGTAAGAGAGGAAAAGCTGTCCATTAATGATCAAGAGTTCAGCTGTTGGGTGCTGAAAATAGAGCACAATGAAAAACAATGGAGTGAATTTTGGATAGATCAACAAACGTTCAAAGTTTTGCAGATACGTGATTTTTTCTATTGAAGGTTTCGTTACAAAAAGTTGGTGATTTAAAAGGGGGGTACTGTTTGTGGATTGTAGAACAGCTTTTTTAGTTGTTTTGTAAGCCTCTCAAAAAATATTACAGTTTGGTAATGGTCAAAAGTTTGATTTCAACAGTCAGATTTGCTTAAGAAAAACTGTCCTAAAAATCAGGGTATCTACAAATCAATGCATCTATGAAATACCCAATAATTTTTCCTCAAATCATTTTAACAACGCTAAAAGGATTTTCTCAAAATACTTCAGATTACTCAAAATTAATAGGGGGTGGAAACTTTGCCTTGCTAAAGATTATAGAAGTTAATCCGGACTTTATGAAAAAGCATTTGAGCTAAGCCTAAGTGCTCCATTAAGTGATTGCTATAACGCCTCTTGTATTTAAGCACTGGCAAATAATGAAGATATGCCTCCTCATTACCAGTGAATTGAAGTGGACGAACTAGATGTGCCAAAAAGATTTAAATATGGGAATGAAGATAGTATTTGCTATTTTAAATTCATTTTTAAGCAAAAAAAATGCCCTTTTAGCCAAGGGCATTTATCACTTATAACAGTATTAATTGATTTTGAGATTGTTACATCCTCAATCTCATAAACAATTCATGGGTATTGTTGTCCAGCCCGTCAATGGGGTTTTGGATGGAGGTCTCATAGGCATAGCCCAAATTGAATCCGTTGTTGATATTGAACAGGAACAGTCCGCTGATGCTTTCATCGTACCTATAGCTGGCGCCAAACTCAAAGCGTTCCCCAAAGTCCAGGATACCCGTCAGTTCCACCGATATGGGGGAGGCATCCACGTAGCGCAACATCCCCATGGTCTTCAGGTCCAAGGTTTTGCCCAAGAGAAGGGTATATCCCCCGCTGAGGTAGGCGTGCATGCGGTCGGTTCCCAAATAGGCATTTCCATCGCGTTCCTGCAAGCGATCCGGGGTCAGTAGTTTGGGAGCGGACAGGGATGCAAAATACCTATCGTGCTTTAAATAGACCCCTGCCCCTACATTGGGGGTGAAACGGCTATCGTAGTCCATCAGGGTTCCATCTTGGCCAACCCCATAGGTGACAAGGCCATTGGTGTTGGCATCATAGGAGTTGGCACTTCCCTTGATCCCAAAGTATAGCCTGTGGTCTTCATCCAATCGGATGTGGTAGGAAACATCGATGGCCATCCAGGTCTGCTGTTCTATGAAGGTACGGTCGTTGAGGATGGACACGCCAAGCCCCACGTTCCTGCCCATGGGCATGCCGAAAATGGCACTTTGGCTCTCGGGGGCACCTTCAACGCCCGCCCATTGGCTCCTGATGCCCAAGGAGAGCTCGGCAGCCTCCGAGCTTCCGGCAAAGGCGGGGTTGTAGATGTTCATGTTGTAGCGGTAAAAGGTATAGTTGGGGTCCTGCTGAGCGCTTACCGAGAAGGAAAGCACAAGGAACAGGGCCAGTAATTGTATGTTATTGAAAAGTCTCATCTGTTTTGTATGGTGTTTTTTGTTCTGTTGGTATTAATAGTTGATGAAAATCCATCCCTGAAGCGGCGCACTGCCATCGCCCAAGTTGATGATGTACATGTACGATCCGGCAGGGAGTTTCTCGTTCCTATCTTTGTAGAAACCTTCCCAGTTGTTCCGGTACGATTTGGTGCCGAACACTTCGTGCCCCCATCGGTTATAGACTTTCACCACATTATTTGGGTAGTTGTCTATCCCGGGGATGACCCAAGCATCGTTGTTGCCATCACCATTAGGGGTAAAAGCTTGAGCGGGTACCAATGAAGGTTCTTCACTTGTGGGGAACGCATCATCCACATCCGCAACACCATCATTGTCGTCGTC
>NZ_JACESV010000006.1 GCF_013911645.1 Allomuricauda sp. | reverse complement strand
ATTGATGAAAATCCATCCCTGAAGCGGCGCACTGCCGTCCCCTAGGTCTATGATGTATAGGTATGATCCCGCAGGAAGCTTTTCACTTCTGTTTTTATAGAAGCCCTCCCAGTTGTTTCGGTAGGATCTGGTACCGAACACTTCGTGTCCCCATCGGTTGTAAACTTTCACTACATTGTTGGGGTAGTTGTCGATTCCGGGAATGATCCAAGCATCGTTGTTGCCATCACCATTAGGGGTAAAAGCTTGAGCGGGTACCAATGAAGGTTCTTCACTTGTGGGGAACGCATCATCCACATCCGCAACACCATCATTGTCGTCGTCGTCGTCCATACTGTCGGGAATGCCATCGCCATCGGTATCCAAAGGAGTGCTGGATGCATCCCAAGGATCGGTTCCTTCGGCCAATTCCACTTCGTCGGAATAGCCATCACCATCATCATCGGTATCGGCGTTGTCACCAGTTCCATCTCCATCCGTATCAATAGTCTCGGATGCATCATTAGGGAAATCGTCTTGATCATCCGGTATCCCGTCGTTGTCATCATCGTTGTCAACGTTGTCACCTAGGCCGTCTCCGTCCGTATCGATGTCTGTAACCCCGTCATTGTCGTCGTCGGTATCAGCATTGTCGCCAACACCATCGCCATCTATATCGGAATCTTCGTTAGGGTCATTCGGGAAAGCGTCTTCCGAATCAGGGGTGCCATCGTTGTCGGCATCATCATCGGCATTGTCCCCGGTTCCATCACCATCGGTATCGGTATCCTCGGAATCATCTTTCGGGAAAGCGTCCTCAGCATCAGGAGTACCGTCGTTGTCATCGTCCTCATCGGCATTGTCTCCCGTACCGTCACCATCGGTGTCGGTATCCTCCGAATCATCCTTCGGGAAGGCATCCTCGGCATCAGGAGTGCCGTCGTTGTCATCGTCTTCATCGGCATTGTCGCCTGTTCCGTCACCATCGGTGTCGGTATCCTCCGAATCATCCTTCGGGAAGGCATCCTCGGCATCAGGAGTGCCGTCGTTGTCATCGTCTTCATCGGCATTGTCGCCGGTTCCATCTCCGTCCGTGTCTGTGTCTTCCGAATCATCCTTTGGGAAGGCGTCCTCGGCATCGGGAGTACCGTCGTTGTCATCGTCCTCGTCGGCATTGTCGCCCGTTCCGTCACCATCGGTATCGGTATCCTCAGAATCATCCTTCGGGAAGGCGTCTTCAGAATCAGGGGTACCGTCGTTGTCATCGTCGTCATCGGCATTGTCGCCGGTTCCGTCACCATCGGTATCGGTGTCTTCGGAATCATCTTTTGGGAAATCGTCCTCAGAATCAGGTGTACCGTCGTTGTCGTCGTCCTCGTCGGCATTGTCACCCGTTCCGTCCCCATCGGTATCGGTGTCCTCGGAAGGGTCCAATGGAAAATCATCCTCGGCATCGGGTGTGCCGTCGTTGTCGTCGTCCTCGTCGGCATTGTCGCCGGTTCCGTCACCATCGGTATCGGTGTCCTCGGAAGGGTCCAATGGAAAATCATCCTCGGCATCGGGTGTGCCGTCGTTGTCGTCGTCCTCGTCGGCATTGTCGCCGGTTCCGTCACCATCGGTATCGGTGTCCTCGGAAGGGTCCAATGGGAAATCATCCTCAGCGTCAGGTGTACCATCCCCATCATCATCTTCATCATCTTCGTTGGGCACTCCGTCACCATCAGTATCTTGGGCAGCATTGATGTCTGCTGTATGGGTAGCGGCACTTAAGGCATCATCACCATCCTTTACCTTGAAGGAGAAAGAGGAATAGGATGCGCCGTATTCCCCATCTGCCGTTGTGAAGACAAGTAGGGTTACGTCATCGATCATATCATTTAACTGTACGGGAGAGCCATTGTATTCCAAAGTACCTTTTATCGGAAGGGAGATTACTTGTATGCCATTAAAAGTGTCGCCTGGATCAGCATCGGAGAAGTTAAAATCATCTGTTTTAAAGGTATATCCAGAATCCTGAACCACTTCCAAGGTAACATCTCCACCTTCTGGAGCATCGTTCACATTGGTGATGTTCAAAGTGACGGTCACTGTCTCCGAAAAAGAAACAGCATCCTCGAAATTGTAAGTAAAACTATCCGTTGCAGCTTCATCGCCATTATGCTCATAAGTAAAAGTACCATCAGCATTAAAGGTAAAAGAGGTTGCGCTGGATGGGTTTGAGATGATGTGGTAAATTCTATCATCACCGTCCACTTCAACATCGTTGGTGGAGACATCATCGTTTAAGATGGCGTTTTCATCCAAAGTAAAGGAATCTGCTACCGCTGTCGGGGTATCGTCCACAGCGGTAATGGACAAGGTTAGCGTTGCGGTTACCTTGGTTCCTGCATCATCCAGTTCATAGATGACGGCATCACTTCCAAATTCGTTTTCATTTGGGGTATAGACTATTGTATTGTTTTCATCCACCACTGCGGAACCTTTGGCTCCTTGTGTAATGATGCTTACCGTTGGTGTATTGTTGGTGTCGTAGACATCATTGTACAAAACATCGATAGGGTCGGATACGGTATCCTCGTCCAATACGGCCAAATCGTTCTTTGCACCGACCACCAAGGCCAGGTCGAACGGACCAAAGGATTCGGTTCCGGTATTCCCAGCATTGTCTTTCGCCTCTGCATGGATGTACCATCCCGTACCGCCATTGGAAAACGAAGTGGTCTTGGATTGACTGTTGCTCCAAGAGGTCCACAAATTGCTGTCTGATGCCGGTGGATTGCTGTCCTGAATCAAAACATAACGTTGAACATCAAATCCACTTCCATCATTTTCATCCTGAAAGGTCAACAGAATATCGGTGTCCGTATCAATAGATCCGCTATTCGGTGTGGCCGATAAGGTAGGCTCGGTAATATCGTGGGTAATGGTCAACGTTCGAAAGAACGGCTCTGACCAAACCCCTGTACTGGTCTGTACACGAAGGCTAATGATGTATTCTGCGGTTACGTTGTTGTAAGTGGAGAAATCCGTCATCTCGGTAGTGGAGTTGTGGATTTCGGTATCCGTCGGATTCCCTTCGCTGTCGAACACCCTTTGGGTCACGATCCACTCCTCGTTGGAAAGTGTTCGTCCGTAAGGATCGATAGAGTTGTTTTCTATATTGATATTCATGGAGCCAGAGTAGGTAAACAGTGCATCCGGTTGAATATTGAACTGTGCTACGGGCAGGTCTTCACTGGTTGATGAACTGCTGCTGTCCACCAAGATATAGGCACTTGATGGGCTACTCCACACCCCTTGATGGTCCTGTACGTTCAGCATGACCAGATACTCTCCATCGGCAGCGGAATTCTTATCGAACATTCCGTTCGTCCAGCCTACGGTGGACGCAGCATCCACGGGTTTCCATTTCCATTCGGTCTGGGCAATGCCATTGTTGGCACCGCCATCCAAGTCGTAAGAAGTATCATTGAACACGCCGGTGTCCGAACTATAGGAGAAGCTCGCCACTGGTTTTCTGTGGAAATACAGGGTAGTGGGGGAGGTGGGGAGGTCTTCGAAGGTAAAGGAGTACTTTCCTGGTTTTTCATAGAATTCCGGTACATCTTCCAAATAAAGACCGCTCCAGGAAACTCTTCCCTGATTATTGGGGAAGAAGGTTTCATCATGTGTTATTTTCCATCTACCGCTCGGATAACTTGCATTGGCGGTACTGGTTTTCATTTCGGAAGGATCAACGGCTATTTCAACGCTGGTCCCAGCAATAAAGTAGTCCCCTTCGGTCACGGTAAGCAACTGGTATTGCTCATAAATATATTGGGCCATATCATCCATCCAAGTGGACCAGCTTCCCATATCCCGGTTAACAAAGGTTCCCTTGTTATTGTTCTGTTGTACAAAGCGCTCGAACTGGGCTTGGTTGTCGTTCAATCCCCACCCGATATAGTGAATGTCCTCATTGATGGTGCGCATCAATATTTCGGCCAGATCTTGGTCATTGTCGAAATCAGCAACTTCCTGATCATCAAGGTTCACATTGAATCGCATAGCGCTGTTTCTCCATTGAGGCTCCCTAAGTACGTCCTTGAACTTTTTAAGGGTCAAAGAGGTCACTTCAATGTTTTTGAAGGTGGCGTAGGGTTGACTGTTGGAAAAGAACCCATAACTGCCACCTATTTCGGAAGGAGCCGTATAATCGATCAACAGGTTGTCGTCCAACCAAATTTTGGCCCTGTTGCCTTTGACCTCTAGTTTTAGATGGTACCATTGGTTTGGGTTAAAGATAACTGAGTGTGCTGACTGCAATCCTTGAATATAATGTTGGGGATTGGAGTTTCCATCACTTCTGGTGATTTGGTAAAGACCTGTTGCAAAACCGTCTCCTGGAATAAATTCATTGGTACTAAAGCTTCTATCGGCCCCGGAAAGGTTGAACAGGTAGGCACCAATGGGCGAGTTGGGAATACCGAAGTTGATACCCATATCATCATTATCGGTATTGGTCGTCCTGAAATCCACTTCCATGGTGTAATTGGAGGAATCGAAAACGGGATCGTAGAAACCGGCCAATTTATCGTTGTTTACCCGCCTGATGACCTTGTCGGCATCGACAAATTCCCAAGTCTCCGGGTTATAGCCCCAACGGGTCCAATTGTTAAAGATTGCAGCCGCATCCTCTGAGTTGGAGGAGATGGTCGTTCGTTCAAAACCCTGTACATAGAGTTTGTCAGCGGGGATACCTTTGCTTTCCAAGGCAGCTCCGAGGTCCGCTTCGAACGTATCTATATTTTCATCGGTAATACCTACCGTCAGCACCACATCAATATTGGGGCCTTGCTGTACTTCCATGTTTACCGATTGGCCGAACATGGATTCCCATCCCAGCACAAAAAACAATAGGGTGATGAAGTGGGAATAATGAAGGTTGATCTGTTTCATTTTGGTCAAATTTGTATTTGGATTTTGGCTATGTTAATCGAAAATGGTCTTGGTATTGCTCAAGGGCCTTACGGAAAAATCAAAGGTCATTTCCTCTCCCATTTCGTCACAACTTGAGCTGGAAGCCACGTTGAAACCTGTTCCAGAGGCTATGTTTTCCAAAAGGGATATCCCTGCAGCGTTTTTGGCCAATGAGCAGGAGTATACAAAAACGGTAACACCCGTGTTGGCGCTGAAATCCGATGGATCCAATTGCTGCCCCAAAGCTGCTGCCGTGTAGGACCGCCCCCCAAAATCGATGGATGCATCTGAAGATGGTGCAAAAAGATGAATGTTTTTGACACTAGGGTTGTTGGCCAAGGCCTGCTTTAGGGTTTTGGCCAAGGTAACAGATGTTTTGGCCTCGATTAGTGCAACATTTACAGGTAAGGAAGCGATGAGCCCTCCGCTATTGGGAAAGTCGGAATCCAATATTACAACCTCATCCGTTTGGGCCATGGAGACGCTCAAGGTCAATGAAAATAAGAGCAGGAAGCTGAGGATGTTTCTTTGGTTAAAAAAGGTTTTCATTTGTTAATCTAGTTTAGGTTTTTATTGTTTTTAATGTTGTTCGGAAAAGGCATAAGGAATCCTGGCCGCCTGTTTGCAGCTTTTTTTCTTTTGCCTTGGATTTAGGTTTGCTAAATCAGGTCGCCAATGATTGCTTGAAAAATATTATGGGTCGGGAAATGTATTTTTATGTCATATTGCTAGGGAACTATTTTTATTTGAAAGGATTTTTTCATTGTTTTTCGCACAATTCAAATCCTAATTGCGTACAATTTTTCTTTCATTCGCTATAAGAAACGGGAAGTGTTTTTTTTTAGTATTAGAAAAAGTTCCGGAAATTGACATATATCAATTTGAGGGAAATTTTTAACAGAAATGCAAGACAATAGGATGAAATCTATGTGTCTGGGGATTACTAAATACTCTTCTTAGATGAATTCTCCCTTAAAGAAATTGTTGGTGGAACGCAAGTAGGGAGCAAAGCTTAATCTCTTTCTTTCAAGAGTCTGGATAACGTCTCAGGTCTTATGGCCAAATATGACGCTAAATGCTTTCGTGGGATTCGCTCTACAATTTGTGGTTTCATGTTTTCCATATAGTAGGCCAACCTCTTTTGGGCATTGGGAATTCTTGCCAAATAAACCCTGTGTTCGGCAAGGATATAATATTCCTCTAGCAGGATACGGTTGATGTGTTGCATTTCCTGAAAATTATTTAAACAATACTTATAGTCTTCATATTCCATGTAATCACAATGGGTCTCTTCCAGGCTTTGTATGTTTTCTTGACAAGGCTCATTTCTAAAAAAACCGGTAATGGAGGTGAATACCTCATTTTCAGCGTCCACCCAAGTTGTTAATTCTTTACCGTCACTTATAAAATAACCACGGACCATTCCTTTTTTAATAAGATAGAGACGATTGCAAATTTCTCCAGCTTTGCTGACAAGTTGGTTTTTTTCGAAGGAACAACTTTTGATATGCTAAGCAAGATAATTCTTTAGACCAGGGCCCAAGGGGTATATGGAGTTGAGGTATAAAATGATAAATAGATTTTTCTCTGTATTCCTTTTAGGCAACATAAAATTAATTTGTTCGGTTCCCGAAAATAATATATCGAAAAGTTTTAAGCATATCCAGAATTGCTTTTTTAATTGGTCAGGAAAGGGCGGATACAGAAAACAATTAAAAGTGGATTTTTTGAACAATCGCAAGTTTTGTTTTAGAAGCTTGTTGCTCAACTAGTTATTGATATTTTGACATGCTATTTCCGGCATTTCTGCCTAACGCATGGATCTAGGAAAATCTCTTTCGAGAGACCCTTTAAAAACCCAATAGCAGAACATAGTTTTTTCTACCAATCATCCCCATAGCAGTCGGTCAATATCGTAACGAGTTGATCTTCAAAAACGGGTTTTACCAAATAATCACTTAATTCTTTAAACTCCTTGGCCTTGGATCGATCCCGTTGGTCTTTCGATGAAGTTACCATGTAAATTTTTATAGAACTGGTTAAATTAGCCTTGAGCTTTTGGAATTCGGCCAAAAAGCCCCATCCGTCCAAAACTGGCATATTGATGTCCAACAGTATGATGCCGGGCAGTTCCAAGTCTTCTTGAATACACTTTTTTAATTGCGTTATCGCGTTTTCCCCATCATCAAAAGAAACGACAGCAATATTCTCGGATAGATGGTCCAAAACCTTTTTGGTTACATGTACATATACCTCATCATCGTCTATCAACCATATATTGACGTTTTTCATTTTCCTTGTAGTTTATTAAGATTGTCAAAATTACCCCCAAAAAAATAAATGTATGGATATATAAAAGCTAGTGGGGATGTTGTCCTTTGTATATCCTGGGCGAATATATAAATATTAACATTTTATTTAAATTTTTTATTGTAAAAAAAATATTACACATATCATAAGAAAAAATTATTTTTAACCTGAATTTAGATAAGAACAAAAAATTGTTGTCCTGAATAATTTTGACAACTAGGTTTCGTTATTTTTTAATCAACCAAGAATAAATGTTCCCCAATCGTTATGCCTCTAATCCTTTAGAGGATATTGTTTTTGAATGTTGTCCCAATCCCATGTGGATTTATGATGTGAACAGCTTAAAATTTCTCAGGGTAAACAAGGAGGCTGTCCGTTGCTACGGTTATACGGAAAAAGAATTTCTGGCCATGACCCTAGAGGATATAAGACCCAAAGGAGATGTATTGAAATTGGTTGCCGCCATCGACCATATAGAAAATAGGTCCGGTGCATTTAAGGAAGGTTACTTTAGGCATCGGAAAAAGGATGGGGCCGTCTTTCCTGTTCAACTGAAAGGGAGCTTGATTTCCTATTTCGGAAGAAAAGCTGAGTTGGTCACGGCAATCGATATCTCTGATAGCACTGATTGTAAAAGACAGCAATATTATCATAAAAGGTTATTCCAATGCATCACGGACATAAACAATAATCTGATAAGGAACGAAAATTGGCTAGAGGCATTGGATGCGTGTTTTTCGATTCTATGTGAAAACTTAAAAATTAATCGGGCATATTTCCTGCAAAGTGATGTACTGGATGACTCCATAACCTTGAGATTGTACAAAGTAAGGCAGGTAAGGAGTGATGGTGATATGGGTCTTTGTAAAGAATATCTCCCTTTTCCCTTATTGAAGCTTTTGTTGGGACCTATCAGAAAGGGCCGTAAACTAAAAAAGAACTTTTCAGCATTGAAGGACACCTCCGAAAAGGATGTTTTTAAATCCCGGCAGATAAAATCCCTATTTGCGATTCCCGTCATAGTACACAAAAAAGTTAGGGGTGTCATAGGACTTGAGGATTGCCACGAGGAGCGCGAATGGACAGGAGAGGAACAACAAGTACTACATGTGTTGGCATCCAATCTTTCACATCTGATCAATCAGTCGGACTCCTTGGATAAGTTGCGGACAAGTGAAAAAAAGTTCAGGTCTTTAGTGCAAAATGGCACGGATTTTATTTCCATATTGAATGTTAATGGGACATATGCTTATGCTTCTCCAACCTATAAGAGCCATTTGGGCTATGAGCCGGATTCACTGTTTGGAACCAATTATTTTGATCATGTCCATACATCGGATATATCCAAAGTGGAGAAAGCGTTCAAAAAGAGTTTGGGCAGGGATAATATGGCTATGTCACTTTATCGCTTTAAGGGCTCTACAGGTAAGTGGAAATGGATGGAAGCCATCATAACCAATCGGTTATCCGATCCCAATATCCAGGGTATTGTTGTGAACAAAGCAGATGTTACGGATGAGGTTTCCCAAAAAATTAGAAAGGAACTGGTCCTATCCATTTCAAAGAGACTGGGGATGTCGAGTACCCTGGAAGACTTATTGGTTTACGCGCAAGAAGAAATCGGTAAGATCACAAATTGTTTGGCCAGTGAGATATGGATAAAATCCAAGGATGAAACAGTTCTGCACTTGAATTCCAGTTATTTCCAGAAGAAGGATGGCAACATTTTCCTTGGTATGGAAGAAACGCCTGGACACTTTGAGATGGGCCAAGGACTTCCGGGGAAGGTTTGGTCTTCCCAAAAGCTTATGATATGGGACCGTATACAATTGATGGAGCAAAGGGAACAATTCCAACCGAATTGAAGACAGTGGCCGGTATGCCCATAATGCATGGAACAGCGTTTATGGGTTGTGCAATCCTGTTCTTTGACCAACAAAAAGATTCACTGGGATTGACCATACGGAGTATTGAGGGCTTGGGTCTTGATTTGGGCGGTGTGATCGGTCAGAAGATGGTGGAGGAGGAGTACAGGGAGTTTTTTGAGATTTCACCAGATCCCTTTTGCGTGATAGGATATGATGGAAGAATCAAATTGGTGAACAATGCATGTACCAAGGTGCTCGGATTTTCCAAGGAAGAGTTTACGGGAGCTTTCTATAATCGTTTTGTACATAAATCGGATAGACGGAAAATAGTCCGAAAATTTATCGATGGGATTACTACCGATGTCAAAATGGACAATGAAATCCGAATGGTCACAGCGACCAATGAAGAACGGTGGCTTGTTTGGTCAACTACCCTGAAGCGCGATCAAAATCTAATATTCGCGGTGGCCAAGGATATTACGGAGCTCAAACGTGCGGAAATTGATATGGAAGCAACTTTAGTAAGACTTCAACAGGCACAACGATTGGGTAAACTAGGCTGGTGGTATAGAAACCTGAACTCTCAAGATTCCGAGTGGAGCCCTGAAGTCTATACCATTCATGGATATATCCCGGAGAATTTCAAACCTACCCATAAAAATGTGATCAGGACGTTCCATCCGGATGATAGGTATCTTGTGGAAGACGACCCCAAAAACCATCTCCAACCTGGGGAAATCAAGGCATTTGAACATCGGATTATCACCGCTCAAGGGGCTGTTAAATGGGTGCATCAAGAAATTCAAATGATCAAAGGTGAAAATGGGAAGCCCTCACATATTGAGGGGACCATTCAAGATATTACGGAAAGGAAGGAATATGAGCAACAATTGGAAGTGAGCAACAATAGGTTTCTGTTGGCCATGTTGGCCAGTAACCAAGTCATTTGGGAATGGAATGTCAAGGAGGGCTACATGCACTATAGTCATGTCAAGGAAGATGGCAAGGAACAAATAATAAAGGAACCGTTTACCAGGGAAAACACTTGGTTTGCCAAAATGCATCAAGAGGATCGGTCACAAGTATGGGATACACTGATTCAAGAATCATTTATGCACCAAAATAGTATTGATGGCTCCATAGAATACCGTGTGATTGGAGCCGATGGATCGATCAAGTACGTTGTGGACAAATACCGGACACAAAGAGGGAAGGATGGCGGTTTGATCAAGGTTATCGGATGTGTATTGGATATGACAAAATCCATCGACCAGATCGAACGCATTAAAAGTCAAAATAAGGTTTTGACCGAAATCGCATGGCGGCAATCCCACGCGGTCCGCGGTCCGCTCACTCGGATAATGGCGTTGCTGAAGCATAGTAGGCTCCAAGGTGACAAGAAAATCCCTACAGAAGATCTGCTTCAAATGATTTCTATCTCAGTAAATGAGATAGATCAAGAATTACATAAAATTATAGAGATAACAGAAAGCAAATAGCACAATGGACAAGGAAATACTTTTGATTGATGATGATGCCATTACAAATTTTTTGAACCAAGATCTTATCGAGTATAAGTTCCCAGGAATTTCAATAACTGTTTTTTATAATGGAGGGGATGCCCTAAAGTATATTTTGGACAATGAACAAAAAGGTTTTATTGTCTTTTTGGATTTGAACATGCCTATGATGAACGGGTGGGAATTTCTTGAAATATTGGAACCCAAGTTAGATGGTCGTTCCATTGAAATTCATGTTTTGAGCTCATCCATAAACCCACTGGACAAAACTAGGGCGCTGCAATGTAACATTGTTGAATCCTTTGTTGAGAAGCCTTTGGATGAAGATCTTTTGGAAGGGTTGTTTACTGGGGTCATCAAAAAGGACAAACCGTAACCCCGGCCCAAGGGAATCATCTTGAATCCAGTTGAATTGAAGATGTCCATTATGATAATTAATCGATGTCAAAAAGTATGGGATGTCTCCACCGAGTATTGGAAGTAGCTGCCCTGTTTATACCCGTTGCAAAATAGGATATTTTTAAAGAAGAATACGCTACCCTTTCTACCGGCCCAAAGGGCCAGACCTCTTGTAATGCTATTACTGGCAGAAACTAATTTTGATGCACAATTAAGTGCAAAACACGCCATTTTTGGGGTAAACTACTTCGTGGTATTCCATAAAAAAATATGGGAAATTGACAAATATCAATTCCGGGCCATTTTTTTTAAATAAAATTCAAAGACATCCGTTTCTTACAAAATCGGTAAGTATTTAACTGTGGCATCATCAAGCTCAAAGTTTGAATATGATGAAACCATAAATGGTAGACCACAAAAAAATGAAATAAGCTTACTACAGGCCTTTGTTAAACTATAATACCAAAAATGGAGAAACCAAACCAACCAACGAACCAACAAAAAAATAGATTCTTTCAAGTTTTATTCAATAAAGCCGGTTCAAAGAGTCATCACATGTGGCCGAAGATCTTTTTAGTGGCCATGCTATTGTTCAATGGAATCCTGCTACATGCACAGATTACGGTTTCCGGAGGGGATGTACCAACATCGATCCCTTCCAGTACGGCAACAATTGTGGCACCTGAACTCACCGTATCTGCTACAGCTGACATCACGGATTTTACCATTTCGATCACCGACTCGTACTCGACCAGCGACATTTTATCCTATATGGGAGGACTTCCATCGGGTGTGACCACTAGCGGATGGAATGGCAATACCCGATCGATTGTGTTCAAGGGCACCAAAACGGCCAGTGAATGGCAAGCTTTTTTGCGGACCATAACAATAACGACGGGAAGTGTCTGTTCACCCGAGACCCGAAAGGTATCCTTTGTCGCAGGGGAAACCTTTTACAATCCCATCAATGGACATTATTATCGCTTGACGGCCACTACCTCAAGCTGGACATCGGCCAAAAGCACTTCATCCTCCACCTCCTATTATGGAAGGGAGGGATACTTGGTTACCCTTACCAATGCCGCGGAAAATACCTTTGTGTCGAGACTGGTTGGGGAAAACTCATGGATGGGGGCTTCCGATGACTATCAGTTGATCAATGAAGCTGTGGGCTATACGCTTTACGGGGACCAAACTGCCGCCGAAGGCAAATTTTATTGGGTGACCGGACCTGAGAAAGGGACCCAACTGACCACGACAAATGGCGATGCGGGTTGGATAACCGGCGTTTACCAAAATTGGAGAACTGGTGAACCCAATAATTCTGGTACAGAACATTACGGACATGTTTACGCGGGTACTGCAGGTGATTGGAATGATTTTCCGAATTCCATCAATATTAAGGGAATCATGGAGTTCGGGGATATGCCCAATGACCAGATACTGGCATCCCCGCATTTCACCAAGGGTATTACCGTACAAGGCGCGCCCAGCGGAAGCATTTCTGGTGGCGGGGTAAGTGTCTGCCCTGGAGTGAACTCAACGACCCTTACCTTATCGGGCCTAGTGGGTTCGGTGGTGCGTTGGGAAAGTTCGGTGGATAATTTCATTACCACAGGGACCACGATCAACAATACATCGACTTCCTTGACAGTAGCCAATATTTCCGAGACCATGTATTACCGTGCAGTGGTCAACTCTACTTCCCCGAGCACATGCACAGGCCTTGTGACCTCAAGCACACCCATATATGTGGAAGAAGCCAATGCGGGCAACGTTTTTGCAGAGAACACTACCGTTTGTGCAGGTTCCGATGTGGCCTTGTTTGTATCCGGCCAAACGGGGGAGGTGCAAAAATGGCAACGTTCCACGGATAATGTGAATTGGACGGATATAGCCAATACCAGCACAAGCTTGAGCGAGACCATAAGCACTACGGGAACCTATTATTATCGGGTTTTTGTTCAAGTGCCCGGTTGTGGCTCGGCCGTGGCCTCCGCATCAAAGGAGATTACCGTTGTCAGTGGCACCGCCCCGGTGGGGGGACAGGTAAGCTCCGCTGCCCATGGGTCCTCCACGAATTCGGGAACCTTGACCTTGACGGGTTATACGGGCAGTATCACCAAATGGCAACAATCCACCGACAATGGGATTATTTGGTCGGATATTGCCAATACCACGGACACCTATGCTTATGCCAATATTGCCGTCGACACCCAATTTAGGGCGGTATTGACCAATGGTGGCTGTGGGAACGCTGTCAGTGGCGTGGGATCGGTAACCATATTTTCACCTCCTACAATAGTGGACTTCTCACCAAAAACTGCGGGCAATGGAGAAACCATCACCTTTTCGGGAAGTAACTTTACAGGCACAACCTCAGTGCAGTTTGGTGGAACCGCTGCCACAAGCTTTAGCGTAGATTCAGACACTCAGATTACGGCTGTGGTAGGTGCGGGCTCTTCAGGAGATATTACGGTCACCAATCCCGCAGGAAGTGATGCCGTTTCGGGATTCATTTATAAAGTGGCCCAATACGACTTTGAGAACAATGCGAATGATGCCACAGCAAACAACCATGATGGTACTGAAGTCAACTCGGTTACCTACGAAACAGGCGCCCAAGGGCAGGCTATCTGTTTTGACAATGGCCCCGGGTTTGTCAAATTACCTGACAATTTGCTAAGCAGCCTTACTGAGTTTACCATCTCCCTGAGATTTAAAACAAGCACATCGGGAAGTATTTTGGGATATCAAAATGTCGAGGCCAATACTTCCAATAGCCCAAGCAATTGGATACCCATTTTAATGGTCACTTCGGATGGTAAGCTGAAAGGTACTTTATGGACCTCGAACAGTACCAGTCTACAGGCCATTTCAACAACGACGGTCAATGATGGGAACTGGCATCAAGTGGACCTCACTGCAGGTACCAATTCGGTCTCCATTTATTTGGATGGTAATTTGGAAGCCAATACAACAGGGGCAACCGTAGCCCACTTGGATATGGGCTTCAATCAATTGGGTTTTGCCTTTACCAACGGATACAATCTGTCCCCAACGACCTGGGAATATTTTAATGGCTGTATCGATGACCTGGTCATTATTGATAGGGCCCTTTCCAATGTTGAAATTGAGGAGGTCACGGCCTTACCAGAACCCACAATTGATTCCTTTACCCCTGCTGCGGCAGGACAGGAAGATACTATTGTGATCACAGGAACCAATTTTGATGGCGCGACCCAAGTCACCTTTGGTGGCATAGACGCCTTGTCCTTTACCGTGGATTCCAGCACCCAAATTACCGCCGTGGTGGGCCATGCCGGTGCGTCCGGAAATGTGGAGGTGACCACTGCTGGTGGAACTGATTCCCTTAGTGGTTTTACCTTCATCGAGCAGCCTATACTTTCCTATATTGCTGGAATTTCTTTGGCCTCCTTGGAGCGCTCATTGGACCTTTCCCCCAATCAAACAGGATCTTTGGGCTTTGGCTTTGATTCCTCCGGAACCAAACTGTATACTTTGGGCGCGGACGGTACCCAAGAAATTGACCAATACGAATTGACCGAGGCATTTAATATGGAGACCGCTATATATTTGCAAAGCTATGTGGTCAGTTCGACCAATCCATCTGAAATAAAATTCAACACGGATGGGTCAAAAATGTACGTGGGAAGTTATGTCAACAATGACGTGAAGGAATATGACCTATCAACGGCATACGACATTTCTACGGCCACTTATGTAGGTGCCTTCTCTTTTACTGCCCAGGAACAGAACCCCTTTGGTTTCGATTTCAATTTGGATGGAAGCAAAATGTATATGGTCGGTGATTTTTCAGATACGGTTTTTGTGTATGACCTGTCCACACCGTTCTCCATTAGCACAGCTTCTGTTACGGCCAATACCTACACAATAATCGAGGATGGCTCCGTTCGCGGAATCACCTTTGGTAAGGCAGGAAAAAAAATGTATCTCATGGGGGACCAGACCAATACCGTTTATGAGTATGATCTTGACCCAGCTTTTGATATCAACTCAGCAGCTTTAGCTGATTCTTATACCGTTTCAGAAGATGTATCCCCTTACGATGTGGAATTCAATACAACGAATGATAGGATGTTCGTAATTGGTCAGTCCAATTCCACCATTTTCGAATATTCCTTTGGCGCTTCCTATACCGAGAATCCAACCAATGACGGAAGCCTGGACAATTCAAAAGCACTGAAACTTCTTTTGGCCAACGATACCTTCGTGGATTTAGGTTCCGGTCAACTGACTGCTGCACAGGTCAACATTCCCAATCTTCCAGCTGGGTTGACCCCTGTATTTACCATTGATTCATCGATTGAAGCAACATTGACCTTTACCGGCAATGCCACTGATCATATTGATAGGGATGATGTGAACAATCTTCAATTTGTATTTACCAATGCCGCTTTTGCAAGGGGAAATGCCTCCATTGTGGAAAATTCAGGTTTAGGAAGTCCCTATAGTGCAGACGCGAGAATAGATTTTAATGACAATCCTCCTGTTATTGACAGCTTTACACCAACCAGCGGGGAGCCAGGTGATACGGTTGTCATAACGGGAAGCTATTTGGATGGAGCTACAGATGTGACCTTCGGTGGTACTTCGGCCGCTTCGTTCACAGTGGATTCTTCAACGCAAATAAGTGCTGTGGTCGATGAAGGAACTTCTGGTGATGTTGTGGTCACCAATGCGGCTGGAACCGCTGCCTTATCAGGCTTTACCTATCTATCTCCCGACTCTGACGGGGATGGTTTTCGGGACGATACGGACAACTGTGTTGCGATTTCCAATGCCGACCAATTGGATACAGATGGCGACGGGGAAGGTGATGCATGTGATACGGATGATGATGGCGATGGCACTCCAGATGTGGATGATGATTTCCCATTGGATGCTACCGAAGATACCGATACCGATGGTGATGGTATTGGTGACAATGCCGACACCGATGATGACAACGACCTGCTATTGGATAGCGAGGATCCCAATCCGTTGGCGGACACGCAGACCACTGCACCATCCTTGTTATTGCCCGCTTCGGATGGGACATCTTATGACAATCTGACCATACATTACTACGTACCCGAAACCCCATTGGCCAACAGTGTGCAAATTATTTTTAATTCTGTCGAGGATTCCAACAGCCCCATTACGCTGCAACTGGAAAATCCATTGGTCGACGAATTGAACACTATAGTTGTTGATGCTAAAAATCTTGCCTCGGCCACAGAAGTGGTTTCAGCGAGCAGCAGTGCTTTGATGCACGGTGTTGCTTATGACGTCATCTTGTTATATCAAGATGCAGCGGGCAATCCTTCGGCACAAGCAGTGAATACCGATCATACGATTGTTACGGATTTGGAATTCACCCATATCACAATGCATGCAAACAATGCTTCGCCCGAATTGGCCAGATCGGGTGACCGGATATCGGTGGAGTTTGGTTTCAACAAAGCGATGGATGAGGTGGCCCTTTCCATCCTTGGTACCACCATTATGTTCGATGACAGTGCTTTGATCGGAGAAAACACCTATTTGGGATGGATAGAAGTAAATGATGCTATGTTGGAAGGCCCTGTTGGTTTCACTTTAACGGCGAATCCATCCACTGATAATTTGGTGGCAACGGCAACAACCGACGGATCTTTGGTAACAATCGACACCACAGGCCCGCAGCCTAGCCTGATTATTGATGAATCCGTTTATCTGGGACCCTTTACCATACAATTACAGTTTTCTGAACCTGTGTTCGATCTGGCTCCAAACCCAGTAATTATTGCCCCGGATGGAAACGGACAGCCCATGGCTTCTTTCGGTGAACTCCAAGAGGTCACCCCAGGATTGGTCTACAACATTCCCGTTACCCCGTTGGTGCCCGGAGAACTGATGTTCTTCAACGATATGTACGGTATTGCAAGGGACGAGGCAGGTAACCCCACAGAACCCTTGGGCTTTGTCAACGGGACCTATTATGACCTGGACAACGACAATGATGGTATTGGGGACAGTACTGACCCCGATGATGATAATGATGGTGTTCCCGATGTCGAGGATGCTTTCCCCAATGACCCTAATGAGAGTGTGGACAGCGATGGTGACGGTGAAGGGGACAATGCTGATGATGATGATGACAATGACGGCACACCTGACGCTGAGGATGATTTTCCATTGGACCCTTCCGAGGACACCGACACTGACGGAGATGGAACTGGCGACAATGCCGATGAGGACGATGACAACGATGGCACTCCCGATGCCGAGGACGCCTTCCCAAAAGATGCTTCCGAGGATACCGATACCGATGGTGACGGTACGGGGGACAATAACGATGACGACATAGATGGGGACGGTATCCCCAACGGAGAAGATGTTTATCCCAATGGGGAAATCACCGATACCGACAATGACGGTGTTCCCGATGCTGAGGACGCCTTCCCCAACGATCCCAATGAAAGTGCGGACAGCGATGGGGATGGTCAAGGCGATAATGCCGACCCTGATGATGACAATGACGGAACCCCTGACAGTGAAGATGCCTTCCCGAAAGATGATTCGGAGGATACCGACACCGATGGTGATGGCCAGGGAGATAATGTGGATGATGACATTGATGGAGATGGAATTCCAAATGATCAGGATGTCTATCCCAATGGGGAAATCACCGATACCGACAATGACGGTGTTCCCGATGCCGAGGACGCTTTCCCCAACGATCCCAACGAGAGTGTGGACACCGATGGGGATGGTCAGGGCGATAATGCCGACCCCGACGATGACAATGATGGTACCCCTGATGCCGAAGATGCATTCCCGAAGGATGATTCGGAAGACACCGATACCGATGGGGACGGAACGGGCGACAATGCCGATGATGACGATGACAACGATGGTACACCGGATACGGAAGATGCCTTCCCTAAAGATCCTTCCGAGGATACCGATACCGATGGTGATGGAATCGGGGACAATGGAGATGGGGATGATGACAATGATGGCGTCCCGGACAGTGAGGATGACTTCCCAATGGATAGCGAACCTAGTATTGTCCCGGCTCAAGCGTTTACCCCAAATGGTGATGGCAACAACGATGCTTGGATCGTTCCGGGCATTGAAAACTATCCCAATAACCTTGTAAAGGTATTCAACCGTTACGGACATGAGGTATTTGGAACAAGGTCATACAAGAATGACTGGAAAGGCTTCTATAAGGGCAGAAGTGAAAAGCTTCCTGCGGGATCATACCTATACATCATAGACCTAGGGGACGGCAGTGCGCCGCTTCAGGGATGGATTTTCATCAATTATTGATACCAACAGAACAAAAAACACCATACAAAACGATGAGACTTTTTAATTATATACAACTAGTGGCCCTGTTTCTTCTGCTTTCCTTTAAAGCAAGCGCTCAACAGGACCCCAACTATACCTTTTACCGCTATAACATGAATATTTACAACCCTGCTTTTGCGGGAAGCTCAGAGGCTGCCGAATTCTCCTTGGGAATTCGCAGCCAATGGGCCGGAATAGAAGGGGCCCCAGAAAGCCAAAGTGCCATATTTGGGATGCCGGTCGGAAAAAATGTCGGTCTGGGGGTTTCCATTCTCAACGATAAAACTTTTATAGAACAGCAAACATGGATGGCCATCGATGTGTCCTACAACATACAACTCGATGAGGAACACACCCTATATTTTGGAATCAAAGGAAGTGCAAACTCCTACGATGCCAATACCCAGGGATTGGTAACTTACGGTGTGGGACAGGATGGTGCACTAGTGGATTACGATAGCCGTTTTACGCCGAACGTTGGTGCCGGGGTCTATTTAAAGCACGACAGGTACTTTGCATCCCTGTCCGCACCAAAGTTGTTGACCCCGGAACGTCTAAAAGAACGCGATGGCAACGCCTATCTTGGCGTGGACAGTATGCATGCCTACCTAAGTGGCGGCTACACCTTTCTCTTGGGGAAAACATTGGATTTGAAGACCATGGGGATGTTGCGCTACGTCGATGCTTCCCCCATATCCGTCGAAGTGACGGGAATCCTGGACTTCGGCGAGCGCTTTGAGTTCGGTGCCAGCTATAGGTATGACGAGAGCATCAGTGGACTGTTCCTGTTCAATATCAGCAACGGGTTCAATTTGGGTTATGCCTATGAGACCTCCATCCAAAACCCCATTGATGGCCTGGACAACAATACCCATGAGCTTTTTATGCGGTTGAGGATATAGTCCGGATTTAATGCATTTAAATTTCAATGTCCACTCTATTGGGTAAGCAGATGGATAATGGAATGGTTCCTTATCCTTTTCCTATCAAATATCAAATCGGATAAATAGACATGGAATTGAGACCGATGAAAAATCCTAAGTATCAGCTTTTACTAAGTCATGGGTAAGAATATCATTGGTCAACTTTCGTTAATCGAACCTCAATATGTTGGGTGTTACCAATTGAAGTCAAACAAAACAGAAACAGTAAGCAGGTTTTTTTCATCGTTAGCATTTGGGAAGCAAAAATATTTAAAAATAGGATTTAACCATGGTGCTACGGTCTTTGTCCAAAATTCAGTGAACTTTTTGTAGGGAGAGGCCTTTGTTTCATGATTCGGGGAAATTTGTTTTACTGCATATATGGTGGCGTAAATACGATAGTCCCAACAGCTCTCTGGCTATTGGACAGAAAAGCATATCAAGCCTATGCATTTCATAGCTGGAATCCCTCAAAAATGACATCTAAAATTCGGTTAAGTCATAAAAATAAATTTGTCGCGCTATCGTTTTCCATATAACAATGGTAAGAAAAATAATACAATAGCAACCGATTGGATAGCTATTTTCAGCTGTTAAAATAATCATCGATTTAAGAATGAAATATGGTTCCGAAGTGGTGTGAGCGCAAACTATCGATAAACCGATGGTTCATAGTGAATTACAGGCAAAGCCGCGAACCTGCTATGTTTTTTGGAACTTGATTGTTCTGAAACAATATAAAATAATGTGTATTTTCAACAAAAATCAACCAAAACCGACCTTGACATAAATGAACGATTACAGCACACTGTTCCACCTAGGACCTTGCCCTACATGGATCTATGCCGTTGAGAACAATAAAATTTTGGAGGCCAACCGCAGGGCATTGGAACTCCTTGGATATGAGCGGGAAGAATTGTTGTCCCTGAAGGTTCAGGATATAGTGCAAGGTGATGTGGGTCATGATTTGAATTCCAATGGAATGGAAGACTGCTCCGGTCTACGGAGGACTTGCGTCAAAGGAAAATCCGGAGAGCTCCTGCAACTTGGAGTTTTTTTTCAGCGCGTTGTTTTCGGCAACAGGAATTGTATCATGGTAACGGGCAAGGAAATCAACGAGGACCAGGGGGAGGGAACACTATACTCGCCCAACGATGTTAAGGAAATGCGAGCCTCCCAAATCGCCAAAGTGGGATATTGGAAATATGATATTGAAAAATCGTCCCTTACCCTCTCCGATAGTGTTTTTGACATTTGGGGAAGAAAGCGGGACGAATTTGAACTGACGGTTGAAAATATATTCAACTGTTTGCCCATAGAGGACCAAAAGATTTTTAATGATGAGTTAAATGCTTTGTTTTACGGGGAAAGACAAATGGATTTTGTCCACCGTGTCATGCTTCCAGAGGGAGGGATGCGATGGATTCGTGAGCGTGGTAAATTGAACCGGACACCTGAGGGCAAGCCCGTATCTTTTGAAGGTTCCATTCAGGACATTACATTTATCAAAAACGAAGAGGAGCACTTGAGACTGCTTCAAAGTGCAGTGACACACTCCACAGATGGCATCATGATCACCGAAGCGGGGCCTTTGGAAGGGCCCGGCCCAAAGATATTATATGTCAACAGGGCGTTTGCCCAAATGACAGGTTACAGGGAGGTGGAACTTATCGGGAAAACACCCGATATCCTAAGAGGTCCCAAGACCGATAAAAATGAATTGGAACAGCTCAACAGCGCATTGCTCCTAGGGGAATCATCAGAGGTCGTCCTTACCAATTACCGAAAGAACGGAACACCTTTTTATATCAATATTGCTGTTTCGCCGGTTAAAGATAATAATGGAACCGTTTCACATTATATTGCGATTCAAAGAGATGTGACCTCCCGAGTGAACGAGCGCTTGGAAAAGGAGCTTTTGGATAAAATCAGCGGGGCCTTCAGAACCAAACTTGATTTGCAAGCTGCATTGCGGTCTAGCTGCCAGTTAATAACGTCCTATGGGAGATATTCCTTTTGTGAAATTTGGTTGCCCAATTTGAACAAAGCAAATCTGAGGTTATGTTCATCCTATTCACGGATCTCGGCGGGCCAAAAATTCTACGAACATACCGGTAGCTTTACCGAAACCTCCTTTGATGGTGGACTGGTCGGGGATGTTTGGCGCACCAAGCAAATGGTACTTTGGGGCAACCTGGGCAGTAACAAGCAATTTATAAGAAATGAAGCTGCTCGACTTTCGGGCATAAAGTCTGCCTTGGGGATTCCATTAAAGCACGGGGATTCCATTGTAGGGGTATTGATCATTGGGAGCGAGCAGGGAGAGAAGGATATCAAACTTCAGTATCCAGCATTGGCCAAATTGGAATCCCATATCGGTTTTGAGGTGTATCGAAAACGAATCGAGGATGATCTTCAACATTTGAAGGATACCCTGCCCGATTTGGTGTGTACCCTTGACTTTAAGGGACGTTTCCTTGAAATGAACAAGGTTGGATGTGAAATGCTGGGTTATGAGCTTTCCGAAATCCAGAAATCGAACTATATGGATTTTGTCCATCCCGAGGACCGCACATCCTCAGATGCGATGAGAGAGCAAATAATGAATGGGCAAAATATCAAACAAAACGAAAGTCGTTACATCACAAAGGAGGGAAATGTCATTTGGTTGCATTGGCATTGGAAAGTGCTGGTAGAGGACGGTGTGGTCTATGCCACGGCCAAAAACATTACAGATTCCAAACGATTGGCCCATTTGGTCGACGATGCTTCCCATTTGGCCAAAATTGGGGGTTGGGAGATCGATCTGGTCAGTGATAGAATAATTTGGTCCGAAGGGGTGCATCAGATCTATGAGACGGATCCGGAAAGCTACGAGCCGAAATTAAAGGAGGCCATCGGTTTCTATAGGGAAGATTACCGGGAAAAGGTCAGTAGGATAATTGAACAGGTACTAAATACAGGAGCCCCCTTTGATTATGAAGCCGCATTTATCTCGGCGGAAGGCAACGAAAAATGGGTGAGGGCCATCGGAAGGGCCGAGATGATAGGGGATAGGTACATTCGTTTATTTGGGAGTTTTCAAGACATCACCAACTTAAAGAAAACAGAGCAAAGGCTCCAGAGCATCACCAATGATCTACCGGGCGTTGCCTTCCAATATATTGTTTATCCCGATGGTACAGATAGACTGAATTCAGTCAGCCAAAAATCCATGGAAGTGTGGGGATTGCCCCCCGAAGCATGCGAGATGGATACCGAACCCATTTGGAACCAGATTAGGGAGGGCGGTGCCTATGAAAAGCTCCAAGGGGAAATCCGAGACTGCATCAAAACACTTACCCAATGGCACAGTCGTTGGAGAAGCGTACTTCCGGATGGACAGATTCGCTGGCATGAAGGCTATGGTACTCCTCACCGGCTCCCTGATGGGACAGTTGTTTTCAATTCCATGATCTTTGACATTACCGAGGAGATGAAACTTTCCTATCTCTTGGAAGAAACCTCTGAACTGGCGAGAATAGGGAGTTGGGAGCTTGACTTTTTGGAACAAAGGAACACCGAACGGATGTATTGGTCGCCCATGACCAAAGAAATCATGGAAATCGAGGATACGGAAGATGCCTCATTGTCCAAGGGTCTGGGGTATTGTCACAAAAAGTATCGGGATGGATTGGAACAATCCATAAATGACCTCATAGGTCAAGGGAAAGAGTTTGATGCGGAGGTCATTTTAATAACAGGGACGGGAAGGGAAAAATGGGTTAGGATCATTGGAAAAAGTGAGCGTATCAAAGGGGTATGCACCAAAATATACGGAAGTATCCAAGACATCCATACCATGAAAACCACCCAATTACGTCTCCAGGAAATTCTCGGCAGTATTTCGGATGCGTTCTATGCTGTGGACAACGATTGGAACTTTACCTATTTCAACAAGGAATCTGAAAATTTGTTGGGTAGGAAAAGGAATGATGTATTGGGCAAAAACCTTTGGAAGCTGTTTTCACCTGCCTTGGGAACCGAATTGGAAACTGTATATAAAAGGGTCGCCAAAAAGGGCAAAGCGGAGAGCTTTGAATACCATTATCCAGAAAACGGGTCTTGGTACGAGGTCAACGCCTATCCCTCCAATGACGGTGGTCTTTCGGTCTATTTCAAAAATATAGACGAAAGAAAAAGGGCCGATGAAAAAATCCTGTACAAGACCAAACAACTGGATATCTTGGCCGAGATGAACAGTGAATTGCTCAATTATGAAGATTGGTTCAAGGTGATCGACAAAACCTTTGCCAGGGTAGGGCGATGTGTGAATGTGGATCGCATATATTATTTCCAAAACTCCTTCAATGAGGAAACCGGGGAACTTGAGACCAGTCAGCGCCTGGAATGGAGCAAGGAAGGGATGTCCTCACAAATCAATAATCCTTTGCTTCAGAACGTTCCCTTTAGTTTGGTGCAGGATTTTATGCAACCACTCTCACAAAACAATCCTTTTAAGGCCATTGTCAGGGAGATGCAGGATAGCGATACGAAAAGGTTGCTACTTGAACAGGGCATTAAATCCATTTTGGTTTTCCCTATAAAGGTTGATAAAAAATTCTGGGGCTTTGTAGGGTTTGATGATTGTACCATAGAAAGAACATGGAGTGGTGATGACATTTCCTTCCTTAAGACCATATCATCCGACGTGTCAAGTGCCATAGAAACTTCTGAGGCCAACCGAAAGCTAAAAAAAGCCTATGAAGAGAAGGACGAAATTCTCGACAGCATCGGGGATGCCTTTTATACAGTGGATAAGCATTGGATTGTAACCTACTGGAACAGACAGGCCGAACGGATACTGAAAAAAAAGCGAAAAGTAATCTTGGGCAAGAACCTTTGGGAGGAATTTACGGATGCGGTCAACCTTGAATTTTACAGACAACACCAAAGGGCTATGGAGACCGGGAAAAAAGTATCGTTCGAGGAGTTTTATCCGCCCTTGGGAAAATGGCTCGAAGTGACTGCTTACCCTAGTCCTAATGGGCTTTCGGTCTATTTCAAAGATGTCAGTGAGAAAAAGACAGCTGAGATCAAAGTCTTACGGGCCAATGAACGTTTTGAAAAAGTGACCCTGGCCAGCAAGGATGCCATTTGGGATTGGGACATAGAAGAAAACGTCATTTTCAGGGGCAACGGTCTTAAGAAGTTGTTCAGCTCGGAAACTGTGGGAAAATTGGGAGTGGAAGAGGTTTGGGATGAAGCGGTTTTTAAAGAAGATCTTCCCATGGTACGTTCCAGTGTCCGTGAGGCACTGCATGATACCTCCAGGGAATTTTGGGAAATGGACTATCGGATTCTAGATCATGAAGGGAACATCAAAACTGTAATTGATAAGGCGGCTATCATTAGGGACAGCAAAGGGGATGCGGTACGGATGGTAGGGGCAACGACCGATATTAGCGATAGGATCAAATACGAGCAGGAACTTGAAGAACTCAATGGAACCCTCCAAAAAAACATCTCGGATCTTGAACGGACCAACGACCAATTGGAACAGTTTGCTTTCGTGGCCTCCCATGACCTTCAGGAACCCTTGCGGATGATCAGTAGTTTCCTGAATCAATTGCAGCGCAAGTACGGCGACCAATTGGATGAAAAAGCCCATCAATATATCCATTTTGCCACCGATGGAGCAAGCAGGATGAAGCAGATCATTTTGGACCTGCTTGACTATTCCCGTGCCGGGCGGGGGGAATTGTCTGCGGAGACGATAGATCTTAACAAAGTAATGGATGAGTACAAGGTATTACGGGCCAGGCTCATTGAGCAAAGGACTGTTACTATCAACACCGAAGGCCTTCCCCAAGTCACTTGTTACGGGGCTCCATTGGTTCAGACAATTCACTGTTTGATGGACAATGCGATAAAATACTCCCGCGAGGGTGTCCCCCCAGAGGTCAAGATATCCGTTATGGACAGGGAATGTCACTGGGAGGTAAGGGTACAGGACAACGGAATAGGAATCGATTCCAAGTACTTTGAAAAAGTTTTTGTTATATTTCAACGGTTGCACGGTAGGGAGGCTTATGGTGGAACGGGAATGGGGTTGGCCATTTCCAAAAAAAATGTGGAATCATGGGGAGGTAAAATCTGGGTGGAGTCCGAAATCGGAAAAGGCAGCAGTTTTTACTTTACAATAAACAAATGAAATGGAAAGTATACATATACTGCTGGTGGAAGACAATGAGGGCGATATTGTCCTTACCGTGGAAGCCTTTGAAGAAAGCAACATTAATACTGACATCAGTGTGGTGCGGGATGGCAAGGAAGCTTTGGAATTTTTATCAAGGGAAGGTATCTACCAAGAGGTGGAGCTCCCCAATCTCATACTTTTGGACATCAATCTTCCCATTTTGAATGGAATAGAGGTGCTCGATTGGATAAAGAGCGATTCAGAACTAAAAAAAATTCCGGTCATTATGCTTTCTACATCCTCGAGACAAAAGGATATTGATCAGGCCTATGCGAAACATGCGAACTGCTTTGTGACCAAACCGATCGACATGGAGAATTTTTTGAAGGTCATATTAAAAATTGAGGAATTTTGGCTCCAATTGGCCAAGTTGGCGCTATAGGAGCCCATAAACCGAGTTTTCATGAGAAAGGACAACCATCCGATTTCTATTATGGTCATCGAGGACAATCCCGGGGACTTTTTGTTGATTGATGACTATTTGCTAGAAAAATTCAGTGCTATTAAGGTCACACAAATAAAATCCTACCAAGAGGCAAAAGTGGGGCTCAGCAATGTGGAAACACCGGATGTTATTCTTTTAGACCTGGTATTGCCGGATGGCAGCGGGGAAAAATTGGTGTCCAAATTGCAAAAACGCTCCACGGGCATACCAATCATCATACTTACCGGATATTCGGATATTGATATGGCCCGAAAGCTATTGGCCAAAGGGGTGACCGATTTTTTGATCAAGGACGAGATCAATCCAGAGGTACTCTATAAAGCCATTGTCTACGCCATTGAACGAAAAGGGTATATCGCCCGATTAAAGCAAAACAAAAAGGTATATCAGGATTTGTTCAATTTTAGCCCCCAGCCCATGTGGATCTATGACCCTCAAAACCTTGCTTTTTTGGACGTCAACCAAGCCGCATTGATCAAGTATGGGTTTTCCTTCGACGAGTTTATGAAAATGACCATAATGGATATACGTCCAAAGGAGCATGTGGACCACTTAAAAAAAAGTTTGAAAAATCGCGATGTTAGGGGGAGCAACTACTACGCTGGAATTTTTGTTCATCGATTGAAATCGGGAGAGGAAATTTCCGTCGAGATTTTTAGCAGTGATATAGAATATAAAGGAAGGAGTGTACTATTGGTCCTTTCCAATGATGTAACGGAAAAACACAATTATATAAGTACCATAGAAAATCAGAACGACAGATTGAGAAAAATTGCCTGGACCCAATCCCATGTCGTCCGGGCACCATTGGCACGACTGTTGTCCATCATACATATGCTGGAGCTGGATTGTGCCGAAAAGGAGGAATTACCGGCCCTGCTCGAACAAATAAAGGCGTCGGGCGATGAATTGGACCATATCATCCAAAAAATCGTGGAGGAAACCAATACGACCATGAATTTGAATAATTTTGAACATGGAAAAAATCATTATACTGGTCGATGATGACCCCACCTTTAACTGGGTTTCTTCAAAATTGATAGAAAAGGCCGCCCCGGACCTCAAGGTCAATACCTATGCCAATGGAAAAACTGCCTTGGACTTTTTTCTCAAGGGCAATGCCGAGGAGAAAATCCACTACATCATATTTTTGGATATCAATATGCCTATAATGAACGGATGGGAGTTCATGGATGCCCTTGAAGAAAATGATTTGGCTCGAAGTTATTCAATTGAGGTCTATATTGTGACTTCATCGACGGACCCAAGCGATAAGGAAACCGCGAAGTCCCATAGGTTGATAAAAGATTACCTGGAAAAGCCATTGAACTATGATTTAATGGTTCAAATCCTTTCTTGATTCACTTTCTCAGCATCTTACCTATCGATGGGTTGGAGAAGGACCGTTACTTATCCAATGCTATGTATTCCAATCCATCGATGTTCACAGTTACGACCGCCCTTTAATTATTCTTATGAAGGCTATACGTCCAATTGGAAGTCAATATCTATTCTTTTATTTTTGCCCAGAATTAAGAATGGACCAATCATTGGAAATATGAAAAATGTTGATGAATATAAGCGGATTAAAAAACTAAGTGAATTTGACTTTGATTATGCGAGCCTTCAGGAAGAGTTCAAGAATTTTGTTGAGCTGGCGGCTAACATTGCTGGCACAGATATTTCTCTTATTAATATAATCGACAACCATTCGCAATGGAGCGTATCACGGTATAATGCGGAGATATTTAAAATGGATCGGGAAGCATCCATTTGTCAATATACGATTGGGTCGGACAACCTAATGGAAGTACCACGTCTTGACCAAGATGAACGGTTCAGCGACAAGCCTTATGTGAAGCAAGATAATGGATTTCGCTACTATCTCGGCATTCCATTAAAGGTGGGGACAGGTGAGAATATCGGGGCCCTTTGTGTGTTGGATTAGGAGAAAAAGACAATTTCAGAAAACGGGAAAAGATTACTTCAACTCATTGCCGATGAAATCGTAAAAAAAATGGAAGCCAAATTAGAATTGGAGGCACTCCATGAGGAACTTAGAAAAGCGAAAACACAGCGTAATCAATTGGCCCATGATCTAAGGGGGCCAGTGGGAGGAATCCTTTCCCTTGCCGTTAGCACTGAAAATGTAAGTTTGGATGAGGATGAATTCAAGACATATATGGAAATGATCAAAGGCTCCGCTTCCAAGCTATTGGATTTGACCGATGATATATTGGAAAGAGCAAAGCAGCATTCAAGAGAAAACTATTTCACCCTTCCCGAATTAAAAACGCATCTGGAAGAATTTTATGCACTTTCAGCCCATAACAAGGATATTGATTTCGAAGTTATTTTCAACCAAGCAAAAGACAACCGCAGGTTTCCAAGGAAGAAGTTGCTCCCCATTGCAGGGAACCTAATATCCAATGCCATAAAGTTTACACCATCGAAAGGGTGCATAAAGGTTAATCTTGATATTGTACAGAAACAAGAAGCGGTAAATCTTTTCATAGAGGTGCAGGATAACGGAAAGGGGATACAAAAAAACCGATTGGAAAACTTAAGGAGTCTTGGGTTGGAAGAAGACCGTGGCACAGCCGATGAGAAGGGATATGGATTGGGTCTCAGACTTGTGGCTGAAATGGTTGAAAGTATCGATGGAAACTTGAACATAGATTCGGAAGTGGGCAAAGGAACAAATGTGGAAATAATTGTACCATTGGGAAGGGATTGATGGAAAATATTTGTTTAAAACAAATACGGTCTGGATGAGACGGATGGTTGAGGTCACAAAAAATGGCAAAATTGAACCACCCAATATTTCGTTGTACTAGGTTGTAGGTCATTATTTTGGTTACTATGCTATGCTCATTTTTTCCCGGCGAAGGTGGTATGCCATGCCCGTTTTTTGCACCCGACAACTGACCCGGTAAATGAATTCGTTTTTCCGGTTATGGGATGGCAGGCTGCCATATTATTAAAACCTCAAGGAATCTTGTAGTGGATATGATCCGCTCCCATAGGAAGGCACCCCGAAACTAAAAGGATAGTGACGATTCTGCAACTTAACCAGCTTAAATGCGATGAAAGAACCCATCAAAGGAAAACCAGATGGGCAGGTTGTCAGGGAGAACTTGGTTAACCCCATGGACCTACTGGTTACATTGCTGGCTGAGAATTTTCAAGACAACTTTGTCGTTGGACAAGCTACAGATAGTCGTACCGAAATAGAAGCAACCCATCCACCATCCCACCATCTAATAGTAAAAAGCCCAATGATACGCATGCGATTGCTATACCTGCTTCCATTTATCTTGTTGTTCATTCTTGGATGCGATACCGATGATGGTTCCGAAATTACCTTGACCGAGAACACGTTCGTGGCCCAAAAGGACGATGTCCTCTGGAAAGGCAGGACTGAACTGCAGCTGATGGAGAACGGTACCCTGGTCTTTTTGGCCATAGGGGAAGGGCTCGACAATGGGGTTTTGATGGTCAAGGTGAAGTTTGAGGGTGAGGGCAGCTATACCTTGGCCAAGGAAAATGGTCTATACTACGATACCCTAGGTGGGGATGCCATTGTGGCGCAATATACCCTGCAGGAACCCGAAACAGCCACCTTTGTGGTGGAGTCCTATGACCAATCCAGTAAATCCTTGACCGGAAGCTTTGAGCTGGAACTGTTTCCCGAGGCCGAGGTTGGCAAGAGCATTGAATATGTTCTAAGAATTACCGAGGGCAGGTTTAAGGGAACCCTAATGGAAGCTCCTTAAACATCTTGGATGACCAACAAGAAAACAGTAGTGCCCTAAAAGCGGTAAAATGAACATATTTTTATTCTTCAGCATGAAGTTTATAAGCCCTTACCCAACCATACCATCCGTGTAACAATAGACCCTAATAATTAGCATTCTTTGTAACATAAAAGGTAACGCCAAAAAGCACGAACATCCCGAAAAACCTCAATAAATATCATATTGCGCTTTGTTGATACTTGTTTGTCAAAAACTAGAAAATCAATTCGTGGTAAATGCAAAAGTGATGTGAAGATTCGGGCTTATTATGATTCTATTTTTGAATTTCATGGGTTTAAGAAATTTCACTTTACCGCTACTGTCTCTAAGAAACATTCTCCTTAAATCAGTAACTCCTCGAAGAAATTATATAGTCGGAAAGGTTATTGATTTTGATGACCTTGGGCATCCAAAATAACGCGTCAATATACCGCAATACTCACATTTTGAGTATATTATAAAAAATCCTTAAATTCAAAAAGTAAAAACTAACCATTAACTTCATGATTCACAAAGAACTGAGCGACCAGCCCAAACAACTCTATAAAATAAGTCAATTGATTCAGAAAGGTCTGTTGGACTTAGATGACCTATCTGAAATAGTTCCAGGTATGTTACATATTAATTCCCGTGATGATTTGGCATTGGAGTATATGTCCAAAACGGGACAAGATATCATAAGGTATTCAATGGAAGAATTGGATATGTTGGGTGCAGAGGTGCTTCAAAGACATCAAAGTGACTATACTTTGAATGTTACCTATCCCAAGCTCTTTGAACAGATATCAAGGGATGAAAATGATAATTCAGTTTCTTTTTTCCAAGATTGGAGACATGATAAAGACGACAATCCTTTTTTAGTCTATACCACCAGTAAGATACTTAATGATAATCAATTGATTTCCATTACTCTATTTCCTCAAAAAATAAAAGAATTATCTAAAAATGTAAACGCTATTATTGGAATCAATGCAATATTTGAGCGGTATTATCAGCAATATTTGTTCCTCACTAAAAGAGAAAAGGAAATAGTTAATTATCTCGGTAGAGAGTTTACGAGAAAGGAAATTTCCCAAATGCTTTTCATAGACCCAAAAACAGTTAAAAAACACTGTGAAAATATTTTCAAGAAATTGGGTACAAGTAAACGAACTGAAATCAAGAAAATCGCTGATGCCTTTCGGTTACTTTAAAAACAACTTTTTTGATAAGTACATCATAACCGAATTGTATCTCATAATTCATAATTTTTTTAGTAAATGACTGAAAAGGAATTTTTAAACGATCAACCGAAACAATTATTCAAGTTAAGTAAACTCATCAATAATGGAACGATATCGCTGGATGACCTTTCGGATATAATTCCGGGAATAATGCATGTTAATTCTAAAGAGGATTTAGCCATAGAGTATATTTCCAAAAGGGGACAAGAAATCTTACGCTACTCCCTTGAGGAATTGGAGGAAATGGGCGCTTCAATTTTTGAAAAACATCAAAGTAAACATACGCGTGAAATCGTTTATCCAAAATTAATGACCGAACTGGCGAAGGATGATTTTCACCAGGTTGTCCCTTTCTTTCAAGATTGGCAATACCATAAGGACGATAACCATATATACCATTTTACTTCGACCAAGATTTTAAATGAAAACCAACTTATTTCCATCTCACTTTTCCCCAATGATATTGAATACTTGACCAACAAGGTAAACCAGTTATTTGGTATCAATAAGATTATCAACAAATACTTCACCCAATTTAATACGCTTACGTCCAGGGAGAAGGAAATTTTGGCTGAACTGGGCAAGGAAAAAACAAGGAAGGAGATTTCGCATTCGCTCTTCATATCGGAAAAGACCGTCAAAAAACACTGCGAAAACATATTTTTAAAGTTGGGCACAACTAAAAGAACCGACCTTGAGAAAGTGGCTAGGGCTTTTCTACTCCTATAAATAGGCCTTTTGGCGTATTGACCCCTTTTCCCTTTACTGTTAGCTTACATCCATAGAATCGGCTAACTGTATTTCACGATAAAAAACCTGTCATTCACGACATTTTTCATAAAAACACATTGATATTCAGTTAGTTTGGTTTCCGTAACCTCATACCAAACAAATGAATACAGCGGTCCTTAGGATGAAACTATTTTTCTTGATAGGTGGCATAAGTCTTGCAACATATGGCCAATCGTATTTAGGTTTCAATACCGACAATTATAGTGGCCTTCACGGGGTTCTGAGCAATCCCGGGAACATTGCAGATGCAAGAATCAGGGCCGACATCAATTTATTTTCACTGAGTGTCCTCGGGGCCAATGATTATGTAAGCCTATCCTTGGACAACATCAGCGAGTTCGTGGAGGGCAGTGATTTCTTGGGGCTGGATAAAAATCCTTCCGACAGCAACAACCTCCTGGCGAACTTAGAGGTTTTGGGACCCTCCTTTATGTTCAAGTTCAAACAAAACCAAAGCATTGGTTTGATCACAAGAGTAAGGGCCATAAACAACTATCTTAATTTCAATGGAGAATTTTTTGAAGCCTTGCTTGATGGGTTTCCGGATACCGAATTCGATTTCCAACAAAATGATTTTGATGGTACTTCACACGTTTGGGCCGAAATCGGTGTGAGTTATGGGAGAATTTTGTTTGATGACCGCAACAGGAATTTTTTAAAAGGTGGAATAACCGTAAAATTCTTGGCAGGTTTTGGTTTTTCACAAGTATACTCTACACAATTATCAGGAAGTCTTAATATGGACAATCAAACCGTTGAGCTTAACGGTGATTTTTCAAATACTTCCAATGTTGAAGATACGCTGGAGAATCATGACCTCTTTAGAAATTTGGCTCCAGGCATTGGTTTTGATATTGGGTTTGTATATGAATTTAGGACACGCTCTTCCCAATCCTTCAATGGCCGGGAAAATCCAGATGCCGTAAACAACTACAGGTTTAAGTTAGGAGTTTCCCTTTTGGATTTTGGCGCGATTACCTATAGAGATATTGTGCTAGAACGTTACGTTTTGAATGGTGCAATTGATGTAGCAGCTGCCGAAGATGACATCATCTTGGCCATTGAGGACAACTTTCCGGAAATACGCGATTCAGGAGATGTTACCACGGCATTGCCCACATCCCTCAATGTGAACATTGACTATAAATTCACCTCGGACCTGTATTTGAATTTGGATGTAAACCAAACTTTGGTCAACAAAGACAAATTCTTTAATAACAATAGATTAAACCTAATCTCCCTAACACCACGTTTTGAACGAAGAAAACTGGGATTTTATTTGCCCATTGGCTATAGCACTTTGGGCAAGTACAGTATGGGCGTTGGGGTAAAACTCGGCCCCTTGATATTAGGTTCAGGAAGTATTCTAGGAAACGTATTGACAACAAGTACCCAAACAGCGAATTTTTATATGGGGTTTAAGGCGCCTCTACATTACAAAAGAAAATAATTATGAAAAAAAATTACTGCGCCCCATTGCACAAATTGATACCGTTTTTGACATTGTTTTTAATAATAGGATGTTCTACAACAGAAACCCCTATTGATGAAAATGTATTGGATGATGACGAAGAAACAGTAATAGATAACCCAGATGATTCAGGCAATAACAGTGACTCGGGTGAAGAAGTTGCTCCTACGGATTTTTATCGGTTCACAACCTATCAAACTTCTACTGCTGACCCTTTTGATGTGAACGTGCTATTTCAAGTTTCTGATAGTATGTTCAGAGGTGTGCCCAATTTAATGATTGAAGATTTGCGTATTACCGAAAATGATGAAGAAAGTCCGATCGATGAATCCAAGGCGACCTTGTTCGATAGAAATTCCTTTGAATTAGAAATGAGAACGGCACTCTTGATAGATGTTTCAAATTCCATACAAACTGACTTTGTAACGCTAAAAGAAGAACTTAAGACTTTAATTGATGGGGCTTTGCCTTTCCAGGAAATAGCCATTTATACTTTCTCCTCCACAACCGAGCTGGTACAGGATTATTCAACAGATAAGGAACAGCTGAAAGGTACTATTGACAATCTACAATTGGGAACTGGTTCCACCGATTTTTATGGAGCTGTGGTGACCGCTGCAAATTCCTTCACTAATGGTTTTGTTGAGAATGAAGTGACTGTTGGTAATCTAATCATATTCACCGATGGGGATGATACCCAGGCGAGCAATACCTTCACAGCAGCCAAAGAAGCACTTATCGATAAAAACGCTTATGTCGTAGGTTTAAGTAGTGCAGATTTGGATGAAGACAATATCAAAAATCTTTTTGGTGAGTACTTCTATTTCCCATCTGAAACTATTGGAAGTGTCAATGAAAACTTTGGGTTGATACAAACCGAAATTGAAAATTACGCCAATAGCATTTATTTATTGAATTATGAGACCCCAAAAAGAGGAGACAACAACCATTACCTTAAGGTTTACCACAAGGAAAACAGCAATGAAGAGACGGATCAATATGCCGTGGGTGAGTTTACCTCTACTGGGTTCTATGAGCCTGTGGCGCCCAGTGCAGCAACTTTAATAAGTCCGAATATAAATGATGGCATAACCAATGGCCTTTTATCAATCAATCCAACAATCTGTCAAATTGAATTTCAAATTGGAAAAAGCATAGATTCCGATTCCGAAAATGAGGACATAATAGTTTATGAATTATTTATAGGAGAGAGTCCTGAGGAAATGAAGATGGATGCTTCAATTGAATACAATTATTCTGATAATCCAGATGAAATCACCTTTGTCAATAACACACCAGTAGAAGTAGGGAAAAAATATTATTGGAAGGTTAAGACAAATGATAATGACAGTGATGACTTATATGCTGAGAGTGAATTAGGTGAATTCGAAATAACAGAAGGAATAATCCAAAACCTAATTGTGACCAACGAGAATATTACTGACTTGTCTTGTAGCTCTATTAATAAGGTTGGCAATTTGTTATTAGCCTTTACCAGTACAGAAAATGTAGACCTTACGCCATTAAACTCAATTAAGGAAATAGGTTCACTAAAAATTCAAAATTATTTGCCTTCAAATTGGACTCCAACAAGTGCATTGGCAAGTCTTGAGCAATTAGATGAAATCATTGTATCAGGGTATAATGGAGGGGTCTTAAATTTTGAAAATTTATATTCACTTGAAGAATTCAAAGGGATAGTATTAATTGATAATAATGAAAATCTTAAGAGAATTATTGGTGACCTGCCAGGAGGAGAAGTTATAGATGGCTTTTTATATGGAAGCCATAATCCTAAAATCGTTGAAATCAATTCATTCAACAATGTCAAAGAGATAAAAACATTTATGAGTTTTGAAACTTCTTCAAATAACGCTAACAACGCATCTACCCCATTTATAAGTTTCAAAATCGAAAATCAACCTAATTTAGAAATTTTCAATGCTTTCAATTCCTTAGAAAACTATCCGGCAATAGCTGTTGGAAGCCTTAACCTTCACAATAATCCTAAATTAAAAATTTTCAATAGTCTCAATAACATTAGTATTCTAAAAACAGCATATAATAATTCCATAGTCTCAGAATCATCTATACACGTTACTGAAAATCCAGTTTTAGAGGATATTTCTGTTTATGGAGAACTAACAAATTTTAAATTAACCTCAGTATGGATAGAAAACCATATTTCTGATTTAAATATTAATTTTTTAAGTGGCATAGAAAGTATAGATCGAATCAGACTGGCCAATGTGAACAAACTATTTATTAATACAAACAACACTATTAACTTCGATTCTTTTTGGGTTGAAGGAAATTTAGAAAACCTACTTTTCAATAACAAAGCGTCATTTAACTCATTACGCCTTGATTCTCCTAATTACGAAGCTTTTAATGGAATTAACTCTATATTAAATTCCAACTCAATTACTTCTCTGGAAAGTATAAGTTTAGTCGAAATACAACAAAGGGATCTCAACATTTCATTTTTCAATAGTCTTTCGAACCTAAATTCACTTGTTATTATTAACAGTACTGAACTTGAAACAATTGATGGCTTAGACCGTATATCTGATTTGGGTAGTTTATCTATCCGTGATTGCTCAAAAATCAAAAATCTAGTAGGTATTGGTAATCTGAGCCCTAATATTATTAGCGTTCAAAATTGTGAAAGTTTTAATGATTTAGGAGCACTATCAAACCTGTCAGAATTAGAAATATTTAGACTAGCCAATTGCGGAAAGGTTGTTAATCTAGAGGGACTAAATTCCATTAGGAACATTGAATATTTAGCTCTAAACGACAATTCTAATCTTACCTCCTTAAAAGGACTAGGAGATGGAATGAGCAATCTAAATTTAACAACATTACTGTTGTATCGTAATCCACTGCTCAATGATTACTGTGATTTAAAAACTGATTTCACAAACCTAAGTAATAATTCAATAATTACTAATAATCTATACAATCCAACTTTTGAAGAACTGACAAGCGGCAATTGCAAACAATAACAATCACATTCATGAAACTCTCATCTATAGCCATTTTATCCACTACTTTCTTTCTATCGCTTTGTACAGAAAGCACCGAAGTAGACCTTGTCAACTATATTGAAATCACAGCAACTTCCCAGATTCTCGAGTTTGATGACCTGTTCCAGTCTTATGAATCCACTTTCGACACAGATTGTTTCAGATATTTCAGCACTGTTGGTTTTAACTACAATGGTTTTGATGGAGAAAATTCAATGAAATTGGAAATTGCATCGGACAATGAAAACTTACAGGATGACCGTTATAGTATTGTAAATGGGGAATGTGAGTATGTGGATATTTCTTTTTTCCATGCGGACCTATTGAGCATTAACGAAGACGCCTATTTCAAAGAAGGTACTGTTAATGTTAGCGAGAATGCGACCGTGTTCGAATTTTCCGGGCGTGTTTTCAAATTGAACGCCAATGATTTGGAATTCTTCATAGGTAATGCTGAAGGGTTGATAAGAATTGATTAAAAAACTAAACTATGAAAAAAATACAACTATTTTTTGTCCTTTTATTAATAGCTATCTCTTGTGATACTGCAAATGATGATTCACCACCCTCTGAAAATGCAGGGCTATTTGAAGATGTTCAAGCATTAAAGGCAATTTATGAAGCCAATAACCTATATGTTTCCGATCCGAGGTGGGATAACATAGATTCTTCAATATTTCAATTTTTAATATCCGTTGGAGCAACCGCAAGTGGTTCAGGCGCAGACATAACAGCATATAGAGTTGTAGTTCTTGATCTGTCTTTTAAAGATTTGTCCATCATTCCCTCATCCATAGGAGTTCTTACTGAAGTGGAGTTATTGGACTTAGCCGACAATCAGTTAACATACATTTCTGATGAAATAGGAAAGCTAACAAAAATTAAAACAGCTTATTTGGATAGAAATAACTTATCCAGTTTACCGGAAAGTATTGGTAATTGGACCTTAATTGAAGAGTTCAGTTCAACTGAGAACCAACTTGTTGACATACCTGCCGACATTGGCAACTGGGAAAACCTTACTCGACTTACCCTTCAAAACAATCTACTAACTGAACTTCCTCAATCCATTGGCAATTTGGCCCGTTTGGAATATTTGGATCTTAATTCCAACAATTTGCTTAAGCTTCCACAAACCATCGGAAACCTAAGTTCTTTACAATGGTTAACACTTGAAAAAAATGAACTCACCACTATTCCTGAAAGTATCGGCCTCTTACAAAACCTCGAATTTCTAACTATACCTTTTAATGAATTGGAGACGCTTCCAGTAGGAATTGGAAATTTACAAAAATTGGGGACGCTGGCCTTACAAGTCAATTTCTTTGGAAGTGTACCCTCTGAATACGCAAGCCTGAATAATCTTTCACTTTTAAACCTTTCTGGAAACAATGTTTTGAAATGTTTGCCCCAAGAGGTATGGAACCTAAGAACAACGGGGACCGTTGTAAGAACTGACTTTAACCAAGGAGATACTGACTGTAGTCAATAAATCAAGTCGAAATGAAAAAACAACTACTATTTATCCTATTGATTTTTGTTTCCTACACAGGAAGCAGCCAGACCCCTGGGGAACTGAACCCCAATTATGGTGCTAATGGAGTGGTCACCAAATTTTTAAAAGAAATTAGGTTCACCACCTATGATGCTGCCTATGAAAATTATATGATAACCGTGCTTGGTCAATTTAATGATTTCAACAGAGACCTTGAAGTTGTTTTAAGATTTAATAATAACGGTACCTTAGATCAAAATTTCGGAATCAATGGTATGGTTGTGGTTAATGACGTCGATATCGCCAATGGACTTACAGCACAATATCTCGATGCTTTTCCCGATGGCTCTTTTGTGGTTGGAATACAAGATCAGGCGAACAACCCACAAATTGTAAAATATAACCCACAAGGCAAGTTGGATACTTCCTTTGGGGTAAATGGTACGACTACAATAGATTTGGCCGAGGACGTCCGATTGGCTCTGAGTCCCATTGCCTTTCCTACAAATTATAAGATTGTTGTTCCGCTAAATAGAAGAGGCGGAGGTGGCAGCTATCTTTTAAAGCTGACTGCAAATGGTGAGTTTGACCCTACCTTTTCGGATGATGGCCTTACCGACCAATTAGTAGGATCTATAAGCTCAGTTGACAAGCAAACTTTTAACGGAGTAGGTGGCTACGCAGTTGTGCATAAACCATCTGGTATAAGAAATTGGAAATTATCAATAATTGAACATACAGGCGATTTATTTTCCGGTCCTTTTGATATTGGTGAACGAGCAGCGATTTATAGCCCAAATGGTATCATGGTCGGTTATGGCGGGACTTTAAGACGGTACAATACAAATCTTGGAGATTATGATATGAGCTATGGCGATTTTGGGAGATTTAACTCCGGTTTTTCTATTTTCAGAAGTTCCATTAACAGTATTCAAGACAATTTTCTGGATTATGCCAACGGAGAAATTTTATACTATGGTTCTGATAACAGATGGAATGATTTTCATTTTCGAAAAGTAGGGCCTAATGGTGGGTTGGTCAATACCTTTAGCCCTGATGGCGTATCAGAGCCTTTTGATTTTTTAGGCCACCAAGATTTTTTGGTCAAGGGATTCAAAATGGATAATGCCGAAGTGCTTGGGGTAGGTTACAGTAGTACAGCTGACTTTTATGACTCCACAAGTGGGTATACGTTCACATTGACTATGATCAGGTTGCAATCCAATACCCAGCCCGATCCAAATTTTGGCAACCGTTCTGGAAGATATATACTGGAACCTAAACATAAGATTATCAAAAGTATTCTGACCAAGAGATCCGGAGGAAGTACTCCATACCCATTTCCTGTAATAGCAGTGAGTGAGCAACCGTTGACCGGATATAAATACATCCAAGCAGTAAATCCTAGTGTAGGTGGAATTGGGAACATAGGCGAAATCGCGACCACCCTGGTCGATTTGGAGCTGAACCATGGTGCATATTACCAAGATAACTCTGGTAGTGCATCTTCTGATGAACATTTAATAGGTGTCGGCGTGATCAACACCAATGGTGACAATGATTTTATGTTGGCCCGACTTACGGAAAACATAAACGGGGCATTCACACGTATAGATTTTGGTGGGTCAATAAATGATATCGTCCAGACTGATATCAACAATGGAAGCAATGATATTGCCTCATCCGTTACGGCCATGGAAGATAATGGCCAAACAAAATTAGTGGTGGCAGGAACCAGTGATTCGGAATTTGTTATCGCCCGTTATTTGGGACAGGGAACAAATGCAGGGCTTCTGGATACTGGTTTTGGCACTAATGGCATAGTAAGGCCAACTATTTCCGGTGGGCGCTTTGTTCCCTCAAAAATTAAAACGGGAAATGATGGGAACATCTATGTGAGTGGTGAATTGATCAATGGTACATCCAGAACTTTTGCTCTCAAAAAGTTTAATCCCAATGGTGTTGAAGATACCAATTTTTTGGCATCGGATATCTATACCGCAAGTTCCAACAATGCAATGGATTTCATCATTTACGATGACGGTAGTTTTTTGGTTTTGGGTAATGAGAATATATCGGGCAATAGGGTAAAGGTGAGAAAATACAATTCAGATGGCACACCGGACAATTCCTTTGGCACCAACTCATACCTCTATCTGGGGCTTGCCAATGCAAACTTGAGCGCCTATGAAATTCAATATTTGGCAGGAAATAAATTCGCCGTCGTAGGTACAAGCGGCACCAATGGTTTTGTTGCTGTATTTGATGATACAGGAACAATGGACGCCTCATTTGCCAACAACGGTATTTTGGAGCAAAGCTTTGGACTCAATGATGTAGAGCTCAACTCGGTTCAATTAGTTGATTCTTCAAAACTATTGGTTAGTGGTACGGGCATTGAAAACGGAAATAGGGTTTCCTTGTCCTCAGAGATATTCGTGGATACATCCATTACTGAATATACTGAAATTCCAAATCCTATATTTGAGCAATACCTAATCGATCAAGGAATTGACACAAACCCTACCATTGACGGTAGGGTACCTACGGCATCCATCAATACAGTAACGACATTGGATATCTCTGATTACAATATATCCAGTTTTGCAGGAATACAGGACTTTACGGCACTGGAAGATTTCAGCTTAATTAACGATCAAGCGGCCTCCTTGCCACAAATCAATTTTTCGGGAAATCCAAACCTGGTACGTCTATCCATTATAAATGCTCCCCAATTGAGTGGGGTGGACATAAGTACTAATAATCTTTTAGAGGATATAACCCTGGTACCAAGGGGAACCCAATTTACTTCCTTAGACCTTACGGGAAAACAAAATGTGACATCCTTGCTTTTGGCCGATTCCGGTATCTCCAATTTGGATTTAAGCAGCGTGCCTAATTTAACTTATTTAGGGGTGCAACTGAATGAATCGCTCTCGAATATCGATGTGAGCAGTTTAACTGCTCTAGAGATATTGGAAACCTATGGGTCTGGTTTAACAACAATTGATATTTCCAATAATCCAAATATGACAAGGCTAAGCGCGTACAACAGTTATAATGGTGCATTAACAGAGGCCAATGTTCAAAATGGCTTCAATGGCTCGATAACAAGCCTTCAACTGGAGAACAACCCCAATTTGAGTTGTATACAGGTCGATGCTTCAATAGTTGGAACATCGCCCACGGGTTGGGTGAAAGATAATATGGCCTCGTACCAAGCCAATTGTACATCCGAGTACACCTTGATTCCGGATACTGTTTTTGAACAGTATCTGGTCGATCAAGGGATTGATGCCACCCCGAACGATGGCAGGGTGCTCACTTCGGCCCTAGTTGGGGTGACCAATGTCAATGTGGAGCGCTTGTTCATCAATTCCATGGAGGGAATTCAGGATTTTGTCGATTTGGAGGTTCTGAACGTTAACCAAATCAATCTGGGCACCATAGATTTGAGCCAAAACCTTCAACTCAGGGAACTATACGCCAATGCCTGTAGTCTAAATGCATTAAATCTGGTCAACAATGTGGCATTGGAGGTACTGGAGGTCTTTGGAAATGGTATTGTTGATTTAAACTTGGAGTTCAATACAAGGCTTCAACGCGTGGATGTGAGTTCAAATCCTCTGGCATCATTGTTCCTTTTGAACCATCCTGACTTGAGCAGTCTCAATGTTTCTGATACCGGTATCAGGTTTCTGGCAATTGAGGGAACCCAATTGACTTCTTTGGACCTATCGACCAATGATTTTTTAGAAAACCTTTCCCTTAGATTCAATACTATTTCGAACCTGGTATTACCGGCAGATGATTCTCCACTGACCTCCATGGAAGTGGCAGGGGAGGACCTAACTATTTTTGCCGTGGAAAATAGGTCCAACCTTGAAGATTTGACGATTTTTGATATCAGGGCAACTGATTTGATTGTAGAGAATTTACCAAAACTTACCAGTTTTCAATTGGATGAAAATATTCTTCTCAAAACCCTGAGAGTCGCAGGGACGTCACTTGGTACCTTTAATGGTTTACAGTTGAACAATAGGGCTTTGGTCAATGTTGAGATCGAAGGGAATCCCAACTTGCAAAATTTGCCCTTGTCTGTTTTTTTAAGAGACTTGGAACGGCTTTCCGTAGTGGACAATGATTTGACAAGTCTGGACATCACGAATCTTACAACCTTAGAAACGCTGAGCGTTAGAAATAACCCCAACCTTACTACCTTAGACCTTACAAGTTTGCAAGACGGTGGAACATCCAGTAGTCTATCTACATATGAGGGCGAGAACACAGGGATTACTTCGTTGGATTTTTCCGCTTGTCCAAATATTGACAGAATATTTTTGGCATACAATGGTACGAACGGAGGTGTACCATTAACCTCATTAAATTTAAAAAATGGAAATAATGGAAACATCAGTGATGTTATCATTACGGGCAATTTCCCGGATTTATCATGCGTTGAAGTTGATGGGGCCACCGTGGGCAATGTCTCATCAACTTGGCAGTATGATGCGGGGACACAATTTTTGGAAGATTGTTCTGCTGCCCCCAACCAAGTTAGTGTAGCATTTTTGGTTTCAAGTGAGTCGATGCTCGAAGACCTTGCTTTTCCAAATCCACAATTGGTACTAAATGGTACCGTGACCATTCCAACAACTATTCAAATTACGGATGTGACCAGCAATGCTTCTTTCAGTAATCCTGCCGTTGCAGGTTCAGACTATGAATTTAATAATGGGCAACCACTTACCATTCAAATACCTGCACAAACCTATGATGGCAACAATCCAATTCCTGTTCCGGGTCTGGTTATATTAGCCGACACCGAAATAGAAGGAAATGAATCCATTGTGTTGGAAGTGACATCGAATTCTACTGAACTCCCATTAGTTCCAGGGGATTTGTCCTTCACTTACACTTACAATGTTATTGAAGATGATTTCCGAATTGAGGTAGCCGCTGGAAACAACATCGATGAAAATGGCATTCCTTCAGTTTTTACCATTTCGCTCACTGACGGGAATGGGAATGCCTTGACCAATACTAGCGGGCAGGACATCCAATTGAATTGGTTGGACATCGGTACAGCTCAGCAAGGAACCGATTTCAGCCTAAGTGGAAATAGGATTATTCCCAATGGGCAGTCTTCCACGGAAATTTCAATCAGTGCAATAGATGACATGATTTTTGAAGGTCTGGAATCGGTTGGATTGGAAATACAAGAAGGGGATGGCTATTTTGTGGACATAAATGGGTTACTGCCGAGTGCCCAATTGGGGATAGCCGATAATGACAACCATATTATCTTGACGAAAATCCAAGATGGGGCAGAAGGTCTTCAAGATGCCATATTCGCTTTGGGCTTGGGAGATGATAATGGAAATAGTGCAACTAATGGCACACAAAATAGTCTTGGGTTTGATGTGTCTTTGTCTGAAAGTGCAAGTGGGACATCTGCGGAATTGGGAACTGATTTTATAAATGGGCTAAAAAACCAAATCGGCAATACCGTATTTATTGAACCTGGACAATCATCGGCAACTTTTGAGATTGAGATTATAGACGACACTGTTGAGGAAGAAGTTGAGACCTTTATTGTTGAAATAACAACCAACGAATCGGATATTACTATTCCGGTGTCACAAGTAAAGGGGCAGATAATCGATAATAACGCTGCAAATGGTTCGGATTCTGATAACGATGGCGTTCTTGACGTAGTAGATAACTGTCCTAACACGGCAAATGCTGACCAAGCTGATTTGGATGGTGACGGTATTGGAGATCTCTGTGATACGGATGATGATGGTGATGGCATACCAGACACGGAGGATGCTTTTCCTAGGGATGACAGTGAGGACACGGATACCGATGGCGATGGAACAGGAAATAATGCTGATTTGGATGATGATAATGATGGTGTTCCCGACAGTATGGATAATTGCCCACTTGAGGCAGGTATATCGAATGAAAATGGTTGTCCAGAAACTGGATTGGACATTGGGCTGGAAGATATTTCCGTTTTGGTACTGAGTGAAACTTGTCCTGACAGGAGCAATGGTAGTTTTGAAGTAAGCGTCGATAACGAGCAGTATACATTCGAAGTAAGTTTGGATGGTAATCCAGTGGGCACAGCGAATTTTAGCAATGACTATGTCGCGACCAATTTGGCCCAAGGAAGTTATCAAGTGTGTATTACAACTGGTGAACTCCCAGATTTTGAACGTTGCTTTGGAGTTGAGATTAAAACATACGATCGTATATCGGCCACGACCCAAGGTATAGATTCAAGGAACCTGAAGGCCCGATTTATAGTAGATGGAAGTAAGGAATATGAAGTTTATGTAAACCAAAAACAATATAGTTTCAGTATGGAAAGCACTGGGAAAGAAATTCTAACGGTGCCGGTGGAGAAAGGTAAAAATGAAATTAGTATATCGGGTTCTTCCGATTGTCAAGGGATTTATGCAGAAATAATCCAGATAGGAGATATTTCTATTTATCCAAATCCAGTGGTTGACATACTGAATTTCCAAGGGTTTACTTCAGATGAAAAAGGGAGACTAAATATCTACTCGCTGAGTGGTCAAATGGTCAAACAAGTTGAGTTGGAGATAATTTCAGGAAAGGCGTCCATCGACCTGTCAACCCTACCAAGTGGTGTTTACTTAATCCAATCAAATAGCTTGGATGCTATAAAGTCGTTTAAAATTGTTAAAGAATAAATTCATGGGTTCATATTATAGGAATACTATCATCGTTAGTTTATTCTTCATCCTTTTGACAGGTTGTGAAGGAAAGTTCGAAACCAATGTAGATTTGCAAGCAGTTACCCTGCTTTTACCGGAAAACAACTCCCAATGTTTGGGTACAGAATTGGCTTCGGGGCTGATAAGTGTGCAACTAGACTGGGAAGATGTGGAAGGTGTAAACTCATTTTTATTGGAATATGAGGATGTTGTAGCAGGGACACAATTTACAGAATTGACAGGGGCGTCTTCGACTATCTTAGATTTAGAGCCTGGAACATTATATCGGTGGAAGATAACTGTAGCCGATGGGTTCGGCAATTCCAAAACCAGTGAGGAATTCACCTTTTATACTGAAGGGTTGTCCGAAGAGAACCATGTTCCGTTTCCACCCAACTTGGGAGTAAATAACAATGGAGACAATACTGTTACACTTTCTTGGCAGAGCACGGATTTGGATAATGACATTAATTACTATAACGTGTTCTTTTCACTAAATGACCCACCTGATGAATTAATCTCAGAAACCGACCAAACATCCGCCACTACAGCTATTGAACCAAATACCATGTATTATTTCAAGGTTATCGCCTATGATAAAAACGGTAACTTTTCAAGCAATAGTATATCTGTGGAATTTTAAGGAACAAAATTTCTGATTTGTAAGGATGCTAGGGGATATTTACTCGAATTTTTATAACTACCTCAGAGGATCAATTTTTATCCTTAGTTTTTACCATTTAATTATCTTCCTGATTAATAGGAACCAGCAATTTTTATATTATTCCCTTTATTTTTTTTTCTTATTTCTCTTTTTTTTGGGTCAAGGCCTTTTGCCTGGTCCGTACAGGAACATACATATCATGAGCAGCCCCAGTGTTCATCTGGCCACCTATATTTTTTATATATCCTTTGCGCGGGCACTGCTTGATACCCCTAAAAAGATACCGCAATGGGATAAGGTATTGGTTTGGGCTAGGAATATTTTAGTTTTAGGAATCTTTATTCTGGTTTTCCTGTTGGGTATTTGGGGACATGGTGCGCAAAAACATGCATTCATGTTATTATCCCCTCTTTTTTCAGTTTTTGCTCTAGTCAGTTATGTCAAGTTTTTGAGGTTGAAAACAAAGGTGGCTACCCTATTTGTTTTTGGTTCCCTATTATTCTTCTGTTTCGCTAATTTGTCCTACTTGGCTCAGATTTTTTATGGCTTCGATGGTTTTGAGGACCGATTTGGCCTTCATGCATCCTTCTTTTTGTATGTAGGTGCCTTATTGGAAGCCGTAGTTTTTGCTGCCATTTTGGGTGTCCGCTTCAAGAACCTTGAAATAGACCAAAGAGAGTCCTCAAAAAAGATTGATGAATTAAAAAGAATAGTCATTAAAAATCATATTGTCCTCAAGGATAAGGCTAGAGTATATATAAGTGACTTGATGTATATCAAAGCCGATGACCACTACTTAAATATCTTTACCAGTGATGGTAAAAACCATTATGTGAGGGGGAAACTTCACCAAATTAAGGAAGAGCTGCCCCCAAATTTTATACAATGCCACAGATCCTATCTTGTGAATATAAATTTTATTAAACAAAGAAGTTACAATTCATTGACGCTTATGGAGAAAACCAGTATTCCGGTTTCGCGATCTTTTAAAAATGAATTGGATTAGAAACGATTTGAACTTATCAGAACGGGACCAAATATTAATTGTCCGAGTATGGTTGGGCAACATAAATGGTAAAAGAATATTTTTTACTTTCGAAGTCTTCATATAATTACCTTACGGCTTAGACTGCCTTATCTTTTTCTCATATCATGTTCATTGTATCATTAATAATTAAAGTGCTCCCTCGAATTAAACTGAGGCTCGGTATCGGTAGCTGAAAAAATGGTCTGTAAACCAAATAATCAAAGGTAGCTTCCGTATGTAATACCATTTTTTCGATCTTTCCTGAATCATATTGATCTATTTCCAACGCGATATGATAATATGAAAAGGGAGGGTTTTTAAATCGTGAAATGCATCTAAAAACTTTAAAAGGAAGGATACCTTTTTCTAAATCGTTCTGCTCAGATAAAGGTTGTCCAAATTTGACTTTGATGGCTTTTATTACCATTACAGATGCTAGAGTAGTACATTTTTAGGTTCGTGCTATTGAAAATCTACCCTCATATTCCACACTCCTTAGCCCAATGCCCACTTGATACCCTACTTAATGGCTAAAGGGTGTTTGGGGTACATACATCCCAATAGGTCTCATTTCTATCAAATCTTCGCTGTGTTTGTTGTTGGGAATAAGCATTAAATTCCGTGTATTTCCATTGTTTTTTCCGTGGCTCCCATTCCTTTCGCATTTCCCGTTCTTGATTCCCTTGCCCAAGCCGTCCGTGCTTCCTTTTTGACGGCAAAACAACAACATCCAGCCTTGCGGGCGGCATAAAGCCGCTTCGCTTTTTATACGCCCTTGTACAAGCCTGGAGGTTGTACCACGATCAGCAACAAAAAGGATACGTGACGGCCCTATGGGAAGTAAATCATTTAAACCAAGAACGATGAAATCATACGAAAACAATAAAACGGGAGCACTTCAAAAGTTAAAAACGAACAAAAAGGAAAACGCTCTGGATATAATAAGTAAATCAGTTTTCAACGCCCTGACGGATAGGGCTTCATATAATTCTAATCTTTAAATTTTTTAATCATGAGTACATTGAGAAACAAAGTCCAATTGATCGGGAACATCGGAAACGATCCCAAAGTGGCCGTACTGGAAAGCGGTAGCAAGACCGTACGCTTTGCCATGGCCACCAACGAGTATTACAAGAACGCCCAAGGGGAAAAGGTACAATCCACCCAGTGGCACAACGTGGTGGCCTGGGACAAAAGGGCGGAGGTCATCGAACAGTACGCCCACAAAGGGAAGGAAATTGCCATCGAGGGGAAATTGGTCTCCCGAAGCTATACCAATGAGATGGATGTCAAGGTCTATGTGACCGAGATCGTGGCCACCGAGATCCTGCTCTTGGGAGGCAAGGAATCCCAAGAAGCCGAGCCAACTCCCCAAAAGGGAAATACGCCTAAAACGCCTGCCAAGGCCAAGAGCTCCAAAACGGCCAAGACCGCCTAATGCGGTCAGGTCGATGCCTTAAGAGGGTGGGGCAATCAACCCAGTTCCGCCCTCTTTTTTTATCACCCTAATACCATCATCATGGGAACACAAGTCAATGAAATCCATATCCGATACAAAGAACGCATCCCCGCCCCCTTTTGGAAACAGATAAAATCCTCCAAGGATGCTGCGGAACTGCTTTACCAAACATGGAATACCGATACAATCGCCGTACACGAATCCTTTAAGATCGTCCTGCTCAACAATAGCAACAAGGTCAAGGGCATCTACCAAATCTCACAGGGCGGGATCACGGGAACTTTGGTGGATCTGCGGATCCTCTTTGCCGTAGTGCTCAAGACCCTTTCCGTAGGAATCCTGCTGGCCCATAACCACCCCAGTGGGAAACTGCAGGCCAGCCAACCGGATCGGGACATTACCCAAAAGATTCAAAAAGCCGCCCAGCTCTTCGATGTCAAGGTCCTCGATCATATCATCATCGCCCCCAATGGGGACTACTTCAGTTTTGCCGATCAAGGGCTGTTGTAGCTAAAAGAGCCGCACCACTATTTTAGCAAAGGGAACTACATAGGTTCCCTTTTTCATTGAAAATATACAGCCCTTGGACGCTTTCCTTGAATTTTTTCCAAAACCAGCCTCTTCAACCTCTTAAAATTCCGTATTGGTGTTTCCTTAGCTGTCAAGGCCTATACCTTGGGATAGGTAGGGCGATTTCCCCGAGCGCGCGGGGAAACGGAATAGCGAGAGGGTAGCACGCCAAGGCGGTGCTACAAGTCCCATTTGCTCCGCAAAGCCCATAGATACTGGAGGATTCAAGGATGGGATGATGTATTCGACATCCCTTGTTTGCTGTAAACCCTCTTGAAACCCTTGAAAAGATTGAAAAAAGTTGCTGTAAAACATGAAACGGAACAGAAAAACATATCGATTTTCGGCCATCAATATTAAAAGTGCGGTGGCCACAAGGTTCCGCAGTTTCTCTAAAAAAACGGCAAAATCCCACACGGAAACGCTTATAGCTGTCATGGACTTTTTTGAGTGGCATGGCTTTGTTCCTACGGACCGCATGGATCAAAGTGTCTTGCAGGAAATCATCAAAAACCAAAAACTTACAGAGACTTCCATCAAACGTACCGAGGCATCCATCGCCATTATCCGGGATATCGAGATCACACAGACCAAGCCCACCAATGCCATTCTGGAAGCCCTGCTCGAACAAAAGGTCAAGCAGGAAAAACCACGGGTGGAACCACCTTCCTCTAAACAGGAAACCCCAATTGAGATAAGCGTTCCCAAAATCCGCTACGAGCACCTCCAGGACAAATTGAAAATGCTCCAAAGGGAAAGCCAGTATCTCATCGAAAACACAACCCTAATAAAACCCGCTTTTGGAAAACCCTATCTCCGTTTGGACATCACCGAAGGGGAACTGGAAAACTATAAACGAACCCTTAAAAATCTATGACCATGTACATCACTATCACGGCACAGAAAATCGGAAAAGGCTTTGAGACCTATCACGGTAGCGTAAAGGACTATGTGGCCTATTTGGAGAAAGAAAACCTAGAGGTGGAACCAGGGGCGCAGGAGACCTTTTTTGACCAAACCGAAAATGCTATACCACCAGAAAAGGTCATATCGGAAATCGATGGCAATACCGCCAAACTCAAGAAGCACGAACCCAAGTTCTATTCCCTTGTGGTAAGTCCAAGCCAACGGGAACTCAAACAGATCAGCAATGATGCAAAAGCGCTGCGAAAATACACCCGGGAAATCATGAAGGATTATGCCGCTTCCTTTTATCGGGATAGAACGGTCACTGTCGATGACATCAAATATTACGCGAAAATCGAACACGAACGCAGCTTTCGGGGCTTTGAAAAACAGGTGCAGGAAAATGCCCCGTACCGCAAACAGATCGCCAAACTTCGTAATGACCTGGCCAAGGTGGAACGGGGTGCACTACAAGGCAACCCAAAGACCATTCAACAGGAAATCCATCGCTTGACCCAAGAGGCTCCCCATAAGATCAACGGCCAAATGATTGTAGAAGGGATGAAAAAGGAAGGGGCACAGTCCCATATCCATATCATCGTCAGCCGAAAGGATGTGACCAATACCTACAGCCTGTCCCCGGGGAGCAAGTTCAAGGCCTCCGAAACCATCCTCCACGGCAAAAAGGTCAAACAGGGCTTCCACCGTGATCAATTCTACCAAGCTGCGGAAAAGACCTTTGACCGCATGTTCGCCTATGACCGAAACTTCATGGAAAAATATGGTACGAAAAAGCTATACCGACAGGATCCCAAAAAGTTTGTGACCCTTTTGATGGGATTGCCCAACAACGAAAAGGAACTGGCCCTAAAACTATTGCGCAAAGGGGGAGTAACCATCCCCAACATCCCAACCAACAAGGTGCAGTTGGCCTATAAGACCCTGATGAAGCTCAAACAAGGTGTCGAACGGGCCATCCGATCAGGGGGCATTGAAATCTAAGAGGATGTTGACTGCTTCCATTATACATATGGTTTTGCTGGTGCTTCCATTGGGAAGCTTGATCTCTTTTCTTTTGGTCAAGTACTTCCGTTATGGGTTTATCGGGTCTTGGCTGTTGGTCCTTGGAGTGGTGACAGCTCTTTTCTTTCTATTGGAAATGAACGTTTTCCTAAGGGTAATGCTCTACCTATTGTTGCCTTGGGCGTTTATCAATTTGCTATGTTATGTTTTCATCCCAAACAAGGAAGCCAATACCCTTGATAAAAAATATCGATTGGTGTTGCAGACGAAGGGAACCAAGTTGGTACTGTCCAATATCCGAAGGGGTATTTCCATTATCGGGGCAGCGGGCAGCGGAAAGACCGAAAGCATCGTCCACAACCTCTTTCAACATTTTGCGGCCCATCGCTTTTGTGGAGTGATGCACGATTACAAGAATTTTGAGATTACCGAGATGGCCTATCCGTTGTTTAAGGGCACCGATCGGAAATTCCATATCGTTTCCTTTGACCCCATTTACCATCGGGTCAATCCCATTGCGCCCCGTTATTTGCCCGATGAGGAAAGTGTCCATGAAATCTCCCGCGTCCTTCTGGAAAACCTTCTGGAGCTCAAGGAAAGTGGTAGCAGCGGTACTTCCAAATTCTTTCAGGATGCGGTGGAGGGATTGATAGGAGGGTTGATCTGGCGCTTGAAGGAGGACTTTGAGGACTATTGTACCATTCCCCATATGATTGCACTCTACCAACACCTCGATACGGAGCAGTTGATACGTTTCTTAAGTGCCGACCTGACTTCCAAGGCCATGGCCGACGCCTTTATAAGCGGGGTCGATTCCGATAGGCAGACCGCAGGGGTGAAAAGTACCCTGGCCAATGCCTTTAAAAAAATCAGTACCCGGAAAATATTTATGGCGCTCTCTGCGGATGAGGTCCCTCTGGATATCAATAATCCCCAAAACCCCTCGGTCATTTCCATAGTGAACAACCCAAAAACAGAAACCTCCCTGTCTCCCGTGATAGCCACAGTCATTCATACTATTTCCAAACAGATGAGCGAGCGGAACCGATTGACCTCTTTTTTTATTATCGAAGAGGCTTCCACTATACGTCTATTAAATATGCATCGGATACCGGCCACACTGCGGAGCTATGATATAGCAACGGTCTATGTGCTCCAGGACAAGATCCAAAATGATATGCTATACGGGGACAAGGCCAGTAAGGCCATATTGAGCAATCTGTCCTACCAATTTTTTGGCAAGGCCAATGACCCGGATACCGCTAAATACTATGAACGCTTCTTTGAAATCGTAAAAAAGCAGTCCAAGAGCGTGAACAAAGGCTATAACCTTAATTTCGATACCCGGGTGACGCAAAGTGAACGGGAAGTGGCCAAGACACGAGCAGATGCTTTCTATGGATTGAGGCAGGGGGAATTTGTGGTGTTTTTTGATGGCAAGGATAAAAAAGTATGCTTTAAAAAGCCTAGGATGGTACAAAGCCTACCTGAACCGATGCCAAAAACACCTCAAGAATTAAAGTCGAACTTTGACCGAATTCATAGCGAGGTACAGTCAATGAAACTGATATAACAACAATAAAAAAATTTTGATTTTAACTCGAATTACATTAAAATTGTTTCCATTAAGCGAGTTTTTTAACCATCCTTTATCAGGAGTAAGATTGGGCTTATAGTTTTATAGAAGAAGATTACTCGTCTAGTGGAATTGCATCGATACAAGGTAAATGGAATACCGGTGTGGACAGAAATTTGAATGGAAACAGGGTATGGAAAAACCGTTTCTTTTCTTGATGGATTTTTTTTCGGGGACTATTTTGGCGATTGACCCATAATCTTGTTAAATGCTTACAATTAGATAAATTCTTGAGCTATGTTTACTATACGACTGGTCTTTTTGGTTGTATTTATTTTTGGCGGTTTTTATGCATGTTCCAGTGATGATGATATACGACCAACGTGTTTTCAAGAGGAAGACAGAAGGGTGACAACGACCGTTTCCAATAGTACTGGCACTGTAATAGCTCCCGATTCGGGCAAGCCCTTGGCTTGTAACTCTATATATGTTATAGCGTATGATGGTGAGATTGAGGGTTTGACCATCGGGCTTTTGTGGGCCTGTAACTTCCCCGAGAAATTGAAAAAAGATGGAAACAGGGTTGTGTTTGATGGCTATGCTTTCGAGACCTTTGAAACCGAGAACATATGCGCTCAGTTTTTTGAGTTCACACGAATTAATCTCATTGAAAACTAGCTGGCTCATGTCAATAGACCCTTCCAAGTAACAGTAAATAGATGGATTGATTATAGCTTATAAGGGTTCGATGGACATTGATGAAGACCAATTTATGAATTAGAATACACTTAAAGATTATAAATGAAAATCTTTAAACTACATAAAACAATTACAATTCTTTTTCTGTTTGTAATCTCGACTTTTGGGTGCGGTAAAGAAGACTGTGAAGAACTTGGAAAAGAAAACTGCAGCTCAATCCGGTTTGTGGATGTAATGGGGTAACTTACCCCTAATCCTTCAACTGTGCTATGTAATAACATAGGTGATTACACCATGGGAGAGTGTGATTAGAAAGATGTCCAACAAAAGTTCAAATAAACGATAACTTACTACTGATAGTGTTTAAAAAAAATATTTAAAGCTGATTGTATCCTTTAAAAACTATATGTTTACGGATAAGCATATAGAGATTTACCAAGCTATTGATGGTTCCACTCAAATTACTGTTCAATTTGAGCGAGATACCGTATGGTTAACACATGGGCAAATGGGGTAACCATTTTTAAAGAAGGTGAACCCGATGAAAGGTTGCATGTCCGGAAATCCCGGATAACTACTCAGGATGGAGTGATTGAAGGGAAAACGTAAACCTATAAAGTTGGGATCGATACAGGTGGGAACAATTCAGAAAGCTGAAAAGGTAAATGATGAAACGATAAAAATTATATTGATAATTTTGAATCATTATGATACCTGAGTTTTTAAAAAAGCCATACCCCTTTATATTTAATCGCTATAGTGTTTGGGTTCCTTCCATCATCACATTTATATTAATTATTTTTTTGGCCCCTTTGGGATTCTCAACGATTGACTTTCTTGAAAGGGTTGTCATTGCTCTGGTGATATCCGTAATTATAGCCGGTTCAATTCATTTTGGTATCATCGGCCTAAAAAAACTGTTGCCAAGCCATATGAGCGAAGACACCTGGACCATAGGCAAAGAGTTCCTATTGTATGTTTTTGTACTATCAGTGATCATTTTGACCATATCATGCGTCTTTATTGCCGTAGTGATGTATCAATACGATAGTATAAACCCCTCTAAAATATTTCTGAACGTGTTCTTTAGAACAGCGAAAATAACCTTTGGGATTTGCATTATTCCTATAGTTGTTTCTATTCTTATAGAGCAAAAAAATTATCAAAAGAGACAATTCCTTAAAGCAAACCAACTGTCCGAAAAATTAAAAAAGGAAATCTCTATCATTAAAAAGGGGAAATCAAAAGGCGAAGAAAAAATCTTGTTCAGATCGGACAATAACGATATCGAACTACAGCTAAAATTCGAGGATATCATGTTTATCAAATCTGAAGGGAATTATATCGAAGTCCACTATCAGAATAAACATAATGTTGCTAAAAAAGTAATACGGCAAAGGATAAAAAATATTGAGACCTCTTTGCCCAAGGAAAACTTTTTTAGATGTCACAACAGATTTATCGTTAATAAAAGTTTCATCACCAACATAAATGGTAATGCGAGAGGTTTAAGTTTAGAGCTTGCAAACAGTGATGAAACCATTAATGTATCTCGAACAAAAATTAAAGCGCTTGAATCATTTTTGGTTCAATAGGAAAATTACCTTCCCATTCATAACATATACTTCCCAACCTTACCATACCCCTAAAACCATTGCACCATTCTTAAACTTGGATGTCATATTTGCGTAAAATCTGCAAATTTATGATAGCGCCCCTGATGGATTTTGTTTTGTATTTACACATTACTGTTGGTGCCATTGCTTTGGTCACTGGCGGAGTTGCCATTGCAAGTGAAAAGGGAAAATCCGTTCACCTAAAATCGGGAAGGATTTATGTTCTGGCAATGACGATGGTTTTTGTGACCGGTATCGCGGTAGCGAGTTATAAATTCAATAGATTTCTGTTTTTAATCGCATTTCTAAGCTACTACAGTGTTTTTTGTGGGGTACGTATACTTCGGTTAAAAAAGCTCCACAAAGGCCAAAGACCAAAATGGTTCGATTGGTTTGCAGGGATTGTAAATACGATTGCAAACCTTGTTTTTGTTGGCTTGGGTATTTATTATCTATCAAAGAACGGTCCCTTTTCGGGTGGTGCCCTGCTATCCATGGGTTTTGGAATTGGCGGGCTATTGATTTCCTATGTTAACCTGCACCCATTCATTATAAAGCCAAAGAAGGCTTATCATTGGTATTTATCCCATATTGGAAACATGATGGGGGGCTATATTGCCACCCTCACGGCCTTTTTATCCACGGTTGTTACCCGGTACGATGTCATGAATCCCTTCCTGGCCTTTGCACTGCCATCCCTGATCGGTGTTCCCATGTTGATTTTTTGGCAAAGGAAAATAGAACGAAAACATTTCAATAGCATAAAGTAACCCTGATAAAGAATGAAACATCAAGTCAGAATCCTTTTCGTATTACTTGTTGCTTTTTGTCTTAGCTGCAACACGGTAACCCAAATAAACATGAACGCAAAATCCGATGTGATAAGCAACCATGTGGATAGTATAAGTTTTACATACAAGAAAAAAATCATTGTGGTCGATGCTTCTTTGGAGGATAACCAAGAGCCGCATCAATTCATTTTTGATACAGGAGCGTTTTACACGAAAATTGAAAAACACTTGGCCAATGATTTAAAGTTGCCAACGGTTTTTACTAAGAGCAATAGTACTGCTCAGGGCATTACACGGAAGGTAGAGATGACTTCTGCAAATAAAATCAGATTGGCCAATACAACATACCAAAACATAGCTGCCGGAAAATTACGTTATGCCAAAGAATCTTATAGTCCTTGTTTGGCGGAGCATGGTATTATAGGTGCCAATCTTATAAAACTCCAGAACTGGAAAATCGATTATCAAAAACAGCGACTTTATTTTTCAAATGAAACGTTTGAAGGGGAAGAAGCAGGGATAAATAGCGCAATCAACTTTAGTACGGGCTTTCTATCGGGCATACCAGAAATTGAAATCAATATTGATGGAAAAACTATTGAAAATGTATTGTTCGATGTAGGTTACAATGGTGGGCTGGTATTACCTAAAAAGTATGCTAAACTTTTTGATAATACCAGGTCTGAAATATTCTTGGACAAATCCATTTCAGGGATTTTTGGCAGTAATCTGGACACCCTGGAGTTAAAAACCTTAGAGGTCACTTTAGGAAATAGTAAAAGTAAAATTCCAGTGGAGTTTTCTTCTTTAAACAAGGCCCTTTTAGGCAATGATGTACTTGAGCATTTTACAGTTTACCTCAACTACACTGATGAAAAGATCACCTTGGTTCCAATGTCACCCATTACATTGGATGAACCCAAAAAGTTTATACCGGGCATACTCAATGATTCCCTTTGGACGGTCAATCGTATACATCAAGACATACCCCTAAAAATAGGGGATACCCTGAAATCCATTAATGGATTCACGCCCAAAGAGCTCTTCAAATCGCATTGTGACTATTTTTTGAATGCTTCCAAATTTATGGACCAAGATAGTATCACCATTGGATTGTTGAACGACACCCTCATAAAAAGCAGTCTTTAAAGTATGAAAACAACCTTAACGATCATTGGCCTATTGCTGCTGGGGCTACACGCCATTGTAGCACAAAACTATACGAAAGCAATAGATAAGGCACGCTTTTTAATTGAAGCCCATCGAGAGCAAACCAATATACCTGGTTGCCAAGTAGCCGTGATGGTCGAAGGTCAGTTGGTATGGTCCGAAGGTTTTGGGGTAAGCGATTTGGAAAATAAGGTAAAGGTAACTGCCGTTACAAAGTTTAGGGTGGCCAGTGTCTCAAAGCCGATGACAGCTATGGCTTTGGGCAAACTGATCGAATCAGATCAATTGGACATGGATAAAGATATAAGAACGTATTTGCCCACTTTCCCGGATAAAAATTTTGTGATAACGGCAAGGCACTTAGCGTCATCCACTTCAGGTATTAGGCACTATAATGAGAGTGACCCTGAGTTTAACACTAAGCACTATAATACTGTAATGGCGTCATTGGAAAACTTTCAAAATGATGATTTACTATTTGAACCTGGCAGTCAATATCTATACTCAAGTTATGGTTGGGTGCTTTTAAGTGCAGTGATGGAGAAGGCATCGGATACATCGTTCTTTACCCTGATGGAAAATACATGGAGTGAACTGGGAATGGGCAATACAACTTTTGATTATCCAGACAAAAGCGTTGATAACACCTCCAAATTCTACGTGTACGATAAGAAGAGAAAGCTTGCCCCCGCTGAAAATAGAAGCTTTATGTATGCCGGCGGAGGCTATTTATCAACCGCTAATGATTTAGTACAGATGGGCGATATGTTAATTAGCGATAAGTATGTAAACCAAGAAACACGAGAACTGTTGACCAGTACATGCCAACTTAACAATGGAACCAAAACCTATTACGGCTTGGGTTGGGAAACCGGTGTGAATCGGCTGGGAAGTAAAGTGGTCTTTCATAGTGGATCTTTGCCAACAAGCGTAGCCCATCTCATTATGTACCCCGAAGAAGAATTGGTCTTTGCCTATCTGGCCAATACGGGCGATCATGTTTTTTTTAATGCCAGGGAGGCACAAAGTATTGCCGAATTGTTTTTGGAAGAAAAGGAGTTCACGAAAACGCAAACAGAAAATCTATTGGGTTCATGGCAAATAGAAACAAGTTCATTACGAAATAAGGACACTAAGGGCATGTTGCAGCTTACGTTGGACAGCAATGCCATCATCTCTGGCTCACTTACATTTAAAAGAAGCAAAAAAAAGATAACATGTCCCATTACAGTTTCAACTATTAAAGGAGATAAAGTGCACTTAATAGCAGTTTCCCCAATGTTCATTGACTTGTATGTAACCCTAAAAGACAATGCATTTACAGGTTATTGGCTGCACGATTTTAATACAAAAGGGATACCGGAAAAAGATCCTTACTGGAAACCTAGAAAAATTGACGGAATTAAAATTGATCATTAACAACCCTAATTAAATAACATGAAACGTATAGTGACATTTCTAATATTCCTGCTTTGTAATGTAGCTACAGCTCAACACATCAAAGCGTTTTACTATGTGGAACCTTCCTCTAAAAATTTACCGGTATTTGTTCGAGGAAACTTAGATGATAAGACCATTCTATTGTATGTACAAGGGGGTGATGCAGAAAATGGAATCGATTTTGGACGTTCCAATTATCCGAAATGGAAAAGAACATTGGAAGAGCAAGTTGCCATTGCATATTTTGATCAAAGAGGTCTTAATAAACCACTAAAGAAAATAGATACTGCTAGCATAAATCAAATTCAAAACCTGAAGGATATCATAGCGATTGCGAAATCCTTGAAAGAAAGATTCAATGCCAGGATATATCTATTTGGTCACAGCAATGGGGGTAGGCATGTGCTGGAAACATTGGGTAGATACCCCCAAGAAAGTGCTTTTGTCGCAGGAGGTATAGCTTTTAATACGCCCATTACCACAGATTTTTCTTCAAAAAGGTACAATTACTACCGTCCACTATATCTCAAAAATTTAGCTCTGGAAAAAATGGCCCATAATATGAATACAAGCTATTGGGAAGAGGCATTTGAGTGGATGATGGATAGGGATTCTATCCACACGGCAGAAGATTCCAAGAGGTGGAATGCATATGTTGACTATGCTTTTGATCCGACCAAGCGTAAAATAGGTTTAGGTATGGTTTTCAAAACTGTTTTTGCTCGGCCCTATAACCCCATCAAGTACTTGAACAATAAGGACAATAAGTTTGTAGGTGATAAACTTTGGTATGCGGAAAAAAAGTTATGGGACGAAAATAAACAAACACCACTATGGGCTATTTTACCTAAGATCCAAAAGCCTATTTTATTGATTACCGGCAGATATGATGCGATATCAGTACCGGATGAAATGGAAGATGCCCATAAACTGATAGCGAATTCAAAACTTGAAATTATTCAAAATGCGGCACATGAGTCCTTTTTGGACCAGCCCGAGCAATTTCGAGAAGTTGTTATGAAATTCATTCAATCGAAGAAAAGTTGATTATTTACAAATGGAACAAAAAGTTTACTATTCATCACAAATACATCCAGATTATCACTAAATCCTTGCATTTATTAAAACAGTGCCATTTCATTTTTAGTAACTGTTACTGCCACAATGACAACCGATTAGAAAAAATCATCAAATAGAAACAATAAACTTTTCCATAATGAAATATGTAAAAATATTCACAGCTTTACTTCTTTTCATAGTTAGTATTAATAAATGCGAAGCCTATGAAAAACAAACAAACCCAGAATTTAAATTAGATTCAACCTATTTTTTCAAAGCAAACCCAAAAGAAGGCTTTAATTTTGGTTATTACATTTACCTTCCAAAAGGTTTAGATTTTAATAATATTAATACGTTACTAGTTGAATCCTCAAATACAGGAGCCAGTGATTCAATTTTCGATCATCTACGGAATGCTAAGCAAGCTGCCTCTAAAAGTTCTCTAGGAAACTATGTTTCTAGAAAATTAAAAACACCTTTATTAGTTCCTGTTTTTCCACGTTCTAAAACTAACTGGAAAATTTATACCCATGCTTTCGATAGCGACACATTTAATCAAAAGAACAATAATATTGAACGAATAGATTTACAGCTATTACATATGGTTAAAAATGCTAGAAAGGAACTGATTAAAATGGGAATTAATATTGATGACCGTTTTTTTATGACTGGTTTTTCTGCATCTGGCACATTTGCAAATCGTTTTTCTATGTTACATCCGGAAAAACTGAAAGCTGTTGCTGCTGGTGGGTTGAATGGCTTATTGATAGCGCCCAAAAATAAAATTGAAAATGATATACTAAAATTCCCAATTGGTATCGCCGATGTTTATAGTGTTACAGGCATAAAACCTAGTATTGATACGTTTAAAAAGCTTCCACAATTATGGTTTATGGGAGAACTTGATACAAATGACGCTGTTTTGTATGATGACGGGTATAGTATAACAGAAAGAGCTTTAGTTTATAAGGTCCTTGGTCAAGAAATGATGCCTACAAGATGGCATAATTCAATTGAGATTTATGAGAAAAGTGGCATTCCTGCAATTATGAAAACATACAAAAACATAGGTCATGGGACAGACAAAAAGATCAATGATGAAATTACAGAATTCTTTAGAAAACATCATTAACTGAAAAAATCAATTAAAAATAAGTTTATGAATTCTAAAATGTTAGTGCTGTTTTTAGGCCTTATCGCATTGATTGGATGTACTAAAACAATGAAAGCTGATTTTGTAGTTTCCAATGTCAATATCATTGATGTTGAAACAGGAAAAGTAAATAATGCCATGGATATTCTTATTGTGAACCATAAGATTGATAGCATCCTTCCGCACGATAACAACAGAAAATATGATGCCACAAAATTGATAGATTATTCCGGTAAATATATTTTACCTGGACTTTGGGACATGCACGTACATCTTTCTATGATAGGGGAGGAATCTATACCCCTATTTGTATTAAATGGCGTTACCGGTGTAAGAGATATGGGTGGAAACTGGCCAGAACTGAAAGCCTGGAGAAGCAAAGGCAATAGTTCTGAAGAGACTCGTTTTCCAAAGATTAAAACTGCAGGACCAATTTTAGAATCTCCTCGATTTTACGGGCTTTACAAACAAATCCTTGGTCCTGACTATGTTGAAGACCGAATAGCGATTGATACGGAAAACCAGGCGTATGCTGTTGTGGATTCGCTACATAAAGTCGGTGTAGATTTTATAAAAGTAAGAACTGTAAAATCACAGGAAATATTTAAAGCCATATCTGAAGCCTGCGCTAAATACGACCTACCATTTACCGGACATATTGATCAAAATATTGGAATTGAATTTGCTGTTGAGCAAAACATTAAGTCTATAGAGCATGATGTTTTCTTTCAAGCTTTAAAGGCCAATGAAAAAGAGGTCACAGATATACTCGTTGCCATCAAACAGAGCAAAACTTTTTTTTCACCGACGCTTTTAGCTACAAATCAATACAGGCTTAGGCCAAAATCAGAATTGATAGACTTGCTTAATGATACCTTAAATCAAAAACCTACCTATAGAAAATACCTGTCACCAACACTTATAGAGCAATGGAATATTCAATTTGCTATACAAGCTTTGGAGCAACCCGTACAATGGGATAGTCTCATCACACCTTTACGGTCTTTTGCAGAAAAAATTGCTGAAAATAGTGCAGTCATTTCAGGTACAGATTGTGGAGTAACGGGAATTATACCCGGAGCAGGATTACATGATGAACTTAGGTTATTAGTTGAAGAATTGGGTCTAAATCCATTAGATGCTGTCAAATCATCTACTATTAATGCTGTTGAAATTCTGGGATTACAAGATGAATATGGATTGATAAAACCAGGTTATTATGCAGATTTATTGATTCTAAACGAAAACCCTTTGAAAGATATTACCCAAACTTCAAACATTTACAGTGTGCTCAGAAATGGTGCCGTAATAGACCAAAATGATATAGAACAAGGCTTTGAACAAATAGCTGATAAAGTGGAGCAAAGCCGTAAGACCTACGAGAATAATACACTGAATTATCTCAATACTGTTTTAAAACAAATGAGTACCTCCTCAAGGTAAGACAAATCATTTAGTATAAAAGTTAATGCCATGAATAAAATAGTACAATATATAATTTTGCTGACAGGCTGTTTTTCCTTCAGCCAAACCGATAGCATCAACACCCAAAACCACAAACTAAAGTCTGAACAACTTTACTTAGGACAAAATACCTATGCGGTTTATTTTCAAAATGAATCCGGCACTACAAAGCAAAATTTTGAAATCTGGGATAGAAGAATTCAACAAAAACCTGACGGATCCTACACTTTGGATTGGACAAGACATGGTGTAAAAGATGTTTACAAGTATAGTATTCACGTCGATCAAAACTTTAAACCGATAACCGAAGAAATTATCAAAACTTCATTTGAAAAACGTCAGCCTGAAAAGACCTATTACAGCTTTGAACAAAACAGCATACATTCTCATGCAGACACTTTAAAACATAATGTTGAAGCCTTTAGCATGGAAGGTACAGGCTTAGCTTTCAATTGGGAATTAGACCTGGAAATTCTGAGCATGTTGCCTTTAAAAAAGCAGGAAAAATTTGTGCTTAATTTTTACCATCCCGGTTCTAAAACACCACCTCAATACTATGTATATGAAAAAGTGAGAGAAGAAGTTTTAGAGTTCAATGCTGTAAAATTCAACTGTTGGGTGCTGAAAATAGACCACAATGAAAAACAATGGAGCGAATTTTGGATAGATAAACAAACGTTCAAAGTTTTGCAAATGCGTGATTTTTTCTATGGAAGGTTTCGTTACAAAAAGTTGGTGATTTAAAAAGGGCCCTACTGTTTGGGGGTTGTTGAACAGATTTTTTTTGTTTTGTAACTCTCCCAAAATGGAGAATAACGGAAATCCAAATAGAAAGGCTTCTTATCAACAATGGCTATTAATCGGTTTGTACAAATATAAGATCTCCTTTTCTATAAAGCCTTGCCACAGCTACCGGTTTGTGCATATATTTCCGAAATATATTTTGGGAGATAATGAAAAACTGGTCCTGTAACTGTAAGGAACTAAATGGGGCAGGAAGGTCGAATTCTCTTGGAAGTAGATTCGTGGAAGGATATGTTTCGTGTTAAAATGTAAACATTTTTGTTTATATTTATTGTATGAACTCGTATGCTGAAAAATATCAGGGAATTCACCCGGGTCGGGTACTCAAGAGGGAGCTAAAAAAACGGTCCCTTAAACAACGTCCCTTTGCCATAGGGCTAGGGGAGCATCCGCAGACCCTCAATGCCATTATAAGGGGAAAGCGCGACTTGAACACGGCATTGGCCCTTAAGATTGAGGATAAGCTGGAATTGCAGGAAGGCAGTTTGGTTCTTTTACAGGCATTTTACGACATTAAAAAAGAGAAGGAAGGGATGCCTGGAAGGAAGCCTGATTTCTCGATTTTGCGTAAATCCTTGTTCTGGGATACGGATATCGAGAGCATCGATTGGGAAGGGCGTTACAAAGCGGTCATCCGTCGTGTTCTCGAACGTGGTAATGTCCAGGAGAAAAAGGAAATATCCCGATTTTACGGTCCAAAAAAAGTAGCCGCCGTGGCCAACTCTTTGAAAGAAAACCATTCTTCACCTTAGCGTTAAGGCCTTACAATGCTGTACTACAATACCGTAAATGATTTACTTAAAGATAGCCTTGTCAAATTGATGAGCACAAATGAATTTGGGGATTTTCGATTGGTGGGCGGAACTTCCCTTAGTCTGCAGGTGGGTCATCGGGAATCGGTGGATCTAGACCTTTTTACCGATAGTCCTTATGAATCCATTGATTTTGGGGTTATCGATACCTATTTGGACAACGAATTTGCATATGTGGATGACATTTGGGATTTGTTTCCTGGAATGGGAAAATCTTATCTCATCGGCATGGACAGGAACCATGCCATCAAGTTGGATGTATTTTACACTGACACATTTATTGCGCCCGTAAAGATTGAGGATGGAATTCGTATGGCCACCATTGAAGAAATCATTGCCATGAAACTGGACGTAATCCAACGGGAAGGACGAAAAAGGATTTTTGGGACCTTCACGAGCTCCTTCCCGATTATGGAATCGGAAATATGTTGGAGTTACATAAACAACGATACCCCTATGGTCACGATAGGGACTTGATTTTGACCAAATTTGTTTACGAGGAAAGCACTGGGAATTTATCAAGGAAGATTTTGAGGAAGCTGTAGGCGTATTTGAAAGCTGATGCCCCCCATTTTTTCAATAGGGTTCAAGTCAATCCTTTAATCAAATCGGTGAATTCAAAAAATATGGTTTGGGTGGGATGCCAGACATAGTATACCGCCCTCGCCGGATAAATTTGAGCACACCACAATTTAATACAAAAGTTTAACTTTCAAATCACTACAACCGAATATTGGGTGTCTCAATTTTTCCGTTTTTAGTAGTCTCAATCATCCGTTCCATCCACAAGTCCAATTAGTTGATTTACACTGCTCACATTCATTCGGCGTGGGTGGCTCAGTTTACCCGGCTAATCCAATTAATTCCCAATGTTCATTTTTAAATGAGGCTTCCGGAATTGGAGATTTTTATCACAAAAACAACATATGTCGATAAAAATACAAAATATCGACATATATTTGCATTATGTCGATATCATCGACATTGTTTTATCTATTTGTCGAAATCATGTACAATCCAAAAGAAGCATATAACGATTTACCCCTGTTGCCACCCATAAATGAGCTTGAAACCAAAAAGGTTCTGAAGCAAGGCATTTCTGCAACACGAGTATTGGCAGAGTTAAAGGGAAGGGCCAATGAAATTCCAAATCAGTCAATGCTGGTCAATGCTATTACCTTACAAGAGGCCAAGGATAGTTCCGAGATTGAAAACATAGTTACCACCCAAGACAACTTATATCAGGCTTTTACCGCCAACACAAATATTACCGATGCCCAAACAAAGGAAGTTTTGAGATATAGACAGGCCTTATGGGAAGGGTATAACAATCTGGGCAAGCGTCCCCTGTCGACCAATACTTTTATTTCAATTGTACAGACCATTAAAGAAAACAGTGCAGGTATACGAAAAACAACAGGAACCAGTATTACAAACAACGGTAAAACAATCTATACTCCTCCGGAGGGCGAAAAAATAATCAGGGATTTACTTAAAAATTTAGAGGATTTTATACACGCAGATGATGGATTGGATGATTTGGTAAGATTGGCTGTCATGCACTACCAGTTTGAAGCTATACACCCTTTTCCAGACGGGAATGGCAGGACGGGCCGTGTTCTGAACATCCTTTACTTGGTAGAAAAAGGACTGTTGGATGCGCCTATTCTATATTTGAGCAAATATATCATCGACAATAAGAACAAGTATTACAAAAATCTTAGAAGGGTCACCGAAAATCATGATTGGGAGGAATGGATATTGTTCATGTTGAAGGGGATTGAAGAAACAGCTGTTTATACGTTGGATAAAATAAACACCATAAATGTACTAATGCAGGAAACCATTTCATTTGCAAAGGAAAAATTGCCTGCTCGGGTCTATTCCAAAGAACTTATCGAGTTATTGTTTGAGCAACCTTACTGTAAGGTAAAGTTCATTGTGGACAAAGGCATAGCAAAAAGACAGACCGCAGCTGAATATTTGCAGGAATTGGAAAAAATTGGTGTTCTGAAATCCCAAAAAGTAGGTGTGGAGAATTTGTTCTTAAATGTGAACCTATTTGAAATTTTAAGGGAATAATCCTATAGGAAGACTTGAATGCACCATTACAATCCACGAATGACAAAAATCGTACAATCACTTTTGTTTGTCAAATAAATGCCTAAATTATTGGTGTAAAACTCCCATAAGTTTTACCTCTGAATGTGCCGATTTGAACACGGTTCAGGGTTCGGTCAACCAGTCTGGGTTAGCGGTATAAAAAAATGAAAATCAACTATAATACTTTTAACGGGATGTGTCTGCCACTATGATAAGCCATGTTTATTGGTTATACTACTTCCCTCTTTTGCAAGAATTCCTTTCAAGGCTGCCATATCCTCACTCACCTTTCTATCAATAATCTTGGCATAATGTTGAGTAGTGCGAAGATTTTTATGTCCCAGCATTTGCCCCACTGTTTCTATGGGTACTCCATTGGACAAGGTCACGGTAGTAGCAAAAGTATGTCTGGCCAAATGGGTGGTGAGATTCTTTTTTATGCCACATAGGTCAGCAATTTCTTTTAAATAGGCATTGGACTTCTGGTTGCTCAAAACAGGAAGCACACAATCTTCATTCATGACTTTAGGGTGTTCTTTGTATTTTTTGATAATAGCCAATGCGGTTGGGAGTAGGGGAATACCCAATCTGGATTTTGTCTTGGTACGCTTGGACTTAATCCATAGGGTTCCATCAATGAAGAAGGGATCCTTATTGATCCATTCATGGGCTACGGCCATTCGAATGATTTTCTTGAAATTGTTTATGTACTTTAAAGCGGAATTATGGTTACATTTTTTAACTGTCTTCAAAAAGAATTCAAAACCCTTTATGAATTTTAAATCAACATCCCTGACGGGAATATCCGATTTACCTGATTCGGTTTTGATAAATTCGGCAACGTGGTTTCTTGTGGTATTATATCGCTTGTAAGTACCTAGTGCAAATTCAATATCAATCAGCTTCTTCATTTGTTGGTTATGCTCATCAAAGAGCTCCAAGAGCATTTTAAGTTTTTCACCTTTGCCCAAATACAAATTTTTCACATCTGATGAGGTGAAGGGTTTGTTGTCCTCTACAAGTTGACGGTGGATTCTATTTATTTTACTTCTAACAGTATCCAAATACTGGTTCAATTCATTTGCTTCAAAGTTCGTTCCCTTCATTTTCCCCATCCTAGCACTCCATTTTTGTGGGTCAACTTTTCGTGAAACGCTTAATTCGCTTCGTTGTCCATTTACCGTTAAACGTAGGTATATAGGGACTTTTACGTCTTTTTCAAAATGTTTTCCTTTAAGATAAAATAGCTGTGAGAAAGAATGGCTCATTTTTGGTCTCTTTTTTAACAGAAATAAAGATATAAAAAAGAAAAATACCATTTTTATATTTAACACAAAATCAATTGATTACAAGGAAATCGGTGAGTGTTTTTTGATTTAAAATATACTCACCGAATAAGTCACTTTTTTAATGCTATTATTTGATATCAAATGAAACTAAATAAAACAAAAAAACCTGTAAATCAGTATTTTACAGGTTTGCTGTTGTGTTTTGATGGTGTTCTAGTGGAGCCGGAGGGATTCGAACCCTCGTCCAAACAAGCAATAACCATGCTTTCTACATGCTTAGTATCTGCTTAATTTTCGATGCATACCTGACCAGATACGGCCTAATATACACTTAGCTTCTTTAGGTTTTAGAGGTGTCGCCAAAGCGAACGGACACCCTTGTGTTGACTTTTTTGGTGCTCCTAAACGAATCGCCGTCAACAAGGGCTATTCAGGAACATCTCGCTTCCCTACCTTGTAGGGACGAGGCACATCCTACTATAATTCAGATTATGCGGCAAGAGCGTAATTATTTTCGCCAATTAAAAGTGTGAAACATGAGATTTACGAGCTATATCCCAGCGCTCGACATGCTTACATCGCCATTGGTCTTGCTGTCAAAACCGGTCGGCCCCATAATGTCATTCCTGCGAAGGCAGGAATCTCTCACTTTTTTATCAAAGAACGCTTTTCGCAATACGGGCGTTACCAAAACATTGCTTCGCAACATTTCGGTCGGGCTATCGGCCGTACAAGGTACCTGCCTCTATCCCTAACGCAAATTTTGGTTTGTAAACCACCTTTGTCACATTGAGCGCAGTCGAAATGCCTAACGCGGTCGGCAAAGGTAACTTATATCCATCAAACAATAAAAAGTTTGCTTACCCTGCCTATTACTCTTATTTTGGTCAACAATTATACCAAAATCATATATGAAGTTCGGAATCATCAGGGAACGTAAAAATCCGCCCGATCGCAGGGTAGTGCTATCCCCAGAAGCATGCCAAAATGTCCTTTCCACATATCCGGAAGCCCAAATTTTGGTCGAATCATCACCTATTCGGGTATTTTCAGACCAAGAATATGCCGATAAAGGCCTAAATGTGGTCAAGGATGTGGGGACATGTGAAGTACTCCTCGGTGTCAAGGAAGTACCTATCGATGCATTGATTCCCCATAAAAAATACTTTTTCTTTTCCCATACCATTAAAAAACAACCCTATAACCGCGAACTCCTTCAAGCCATTTTGGAGAAGAACATCGAATTGTACGATCACGAAGTGATAACGAACCAAAAAGGGAGTAGACTTGTGGCCTTTGGCAGATATGCTGGCATCGTAGGTGCCTACAATGGATTCAGGGCGTACGGTCTTAAATACGATTTGTTTCAATTGCCCAAGGCCGAGTCACTTCTGGACCAACAGGCACTTATCGTCGAATTGAAAAAGATAGAACTTCCCAGCATCAAAATATTGCTGACAGGTAAAGGGAGAGTGGGCAATGGCGCGAAGGAAATGCTCGATGCCATGGGGGTAAAGCAAGTGGCTCCTGGCGAATACTTATCCGACACATTCAACGAACCTGTCTATTGCCAAATAGATGTGTCCCATTACACCAAACGTAAAGATGGAACCAAAGGCAGTAAAGCCGATTTTTTCCAAAACCCAAAATTATACGAATCCGACTTTTTCCGCTTTGCCAAGGTGACCGATTTTTATATAGCAGGTCATTTTTATGGGGATGGAGCCCCTTATTTATATACTCGTGAGGATGCTAAGCACCCCGATTTTAACATAAAAGTAGTGGCCGATATCAGTTGCGATATCGATGGTCCTGTGGCTTCAACCATTCGCCCGTCTACCATAGCAGAACCCATTTATGGGTACGACCCCTTATCCGAAACGGAAACCGACTTTAAGAATGAAAGTGCCATTGCCGTAATGGCCGTGGACAACTTGCCTTGTGAATTGCCCCGAGATGCAAGCGTAGGTTTTGGAGAAGCATTTTCCAAGCATGTAATTCCGTCCTTCTTTAACAACGATAAGGATGGGATTCTCGATCGGGCCCGCATGACCCAAAATGGAAAGCTCACCCCTCGGTATGCCTATCTTCAAGATTATGTTGACGGAAAAGAATAGCCTTTTAGCCAAAAATACCTTCCAGAGGTTGGTAATGCATTGCTTTTTAGTATATTGTATGTCCTAATCCTTAAAAGCCTGTGACGTTCAATTGGGTGTTTTCTGGAGATGACAATCCAGCAATGCAAAGAATCTGTATCGATTTGGAATACAGCCTCAGACCTAGAATCATGCGATTCCTGTTGTCCCGATTGGATGTTGATACAGACTTTTCCTGTTTTCACTTTAATGTTGATGTGGACAAAAAATGGGTGTCTATCTCAGATAAAACCCCAAAAGAGTACGTCAGCAAAATATTGACAGGCTTTGACCAGGTAATCAACGGGTCCTCTTTTTCCTCTGTAGCTTAAACTATTCCTCCAATCTAATATCCCAAGTAACGATCGGATGCTCTTTGGGAGCAGTATAAGCCCCTAATGCTTTGAGCTTTATTTTTAGGTCGGCCTTTTTTTCCAGCGTTTTGATCTGTAGGGTTTTGGTGCTCCCGGCCGGTACTGTAAAAACCGGCGAACTGGAATAGAAGGTGTAAGGCATTTGGTTTTCGAATATCAAATCGCTGCTGGTCACATTTTTTAAGGTAATCCCTAAAATGGAAGTGTTGTCAATGTATTTGGCTTCTTCAAATTGTAATGAAGCATTGAGTAAAGGAACCAGATTTTCTTCTTTTCCAACCAAAAGCGAATTAAAAACAGCGACCGTTCTTCCTGCAAATAAGGCTTCTTTTAAGGATTCAATAGACCTTTCTTTGGCAAAAACCAAGGTTATGGGGCGGTCGTGCCCCTTTTCTACATAATCCCAATCAATAAGGCCATGTATATCGCTGGTGCCCATAATGGTCAAATTATTTTCAAGGGCTAGGGCTAATGATTCTTCGGCATAATCCCCGGTGTTGATGACCTCAATACCGTGCAACTCTCCCTTTTTAATCCGCTCTTTTTGAAAATCGCTTAAAACAGGGTTTCCACTTGGCGATTGGGCATACCATGCGGGATGGTTCCAAAATACAAAGGCATCTTGCTTTTTGGCCTCTGCAAACGATTCTTCGGCCTCGTCTTTTAAAAGTTTGTTGGCATCTGCTATAAAAATGGCATTGCTATGCCCCATGGGTGCCTGGCGGGTAATTTCGGACCCATGAACAATTAGCAGATCATGGTCTTTGGCCTCATTAAGTGCAATTTCGTACGATCTGTTCCTATTGGGGTGGGGAATATCTGCTGCGTGGGGCTGGTATTCAAGGTGTTCGGTAAGCGAAATCACATCCAAATTATCCCGAAGGGCTTCCATTACCCTAATATTGGGCCAAACATTGCCATCTGAAAAAACAGTGTGCTGGTGCAAGTCTGTCTTTAAGGTTTTGTATCCAGGTACATCAGGAAAAACAAGGGTTCTGGAACTTTGGTGCGAATGCTCTTGTGCAAATAGAGTGGAGGTTACGAGAAATAAGGCAAAAAAAGCTTGGAATTTCATGTTGATGGTTTTGTCAAAACTATAAAACTATATAATATGCTTCAATCGCAAGAAGTATATTTTACAAACTGTTAACCTGAGGGTAAAGTAGTTACATGTTTTTTGGTATTGGTGGTATTGTTCGGAAATCACAATTAATAAATATTTAAGGTTTCCAAAAGTGGAAATAAGTAAAATCCTCACTAGGTTTGTCGGTTGTAAAAATTGGTATTCCTTGCATAAAGATTTGATCATAGCAATACTGTGGAGCCTATCTCCTTTTGGGGAGGCCAAAGTTGGCATACCCTATGGCATGTACCAAGGGGTGAACGAGTATATGGTTTTTATAGCCTGTTTTTTGGCCAATGTATTGGTGTTCCCTATTATGATGTTTTTTTTGGAGCACATCAATCGGTATTTGATCAGATGGCGATTCTATAAGAAATCTGCTGTTTATGTGGGCCAAAGGGCCAAGAAAGGGTCTGGAAAAAAGGTACAGCGGTTTGGTTTTTTGGGTATTGTCCTGTTCGTGATGATTCCTTTGCCTGGCACAGGGGTGTATGCGGGCAGTATAGCGGCGTACCTTTTCAAAATGAAAAAACGGGAGGCCTTTGCAGCCAATACCATAGGAATCTTCTTTTCCTCTGTAATTGTTTGGGTTACCACTTTATTGTCCTTGGAAGGAGTTAAATAACATGGCAATCAAAGTATTTTTAGATTTTTTAATACACCAATATGCTTCGATTTGTTTATTTTGCTTCCGATCAATGAAGTTTCTTTAACCATAAAACACATATATGGCTTCAGGTTTTTTTGCTGTTTTGGATGATATTTCTGCACTTATGGACGATGTGGCAACGATGAGTAAAGTTGCTACAAAAAAAACAGCAGGCATTTTGGGTGATGATTTGGCGGTAAACGCCGAAAAAGCGACTGGTTTTTTGTCCAACAGGGAAATTCCGGTGCTTTGGGCCATAACCAAAGGCTCTTTTCTGAATAAGTTAATTATTTTGCCCATCGCATTTTTATTGAGTGCCTATCTCCCCACAGCAATTACAATCATACTTATTTTAGGAGGGGTGTACCTTGCGTATGAAGGAGCGGAGAAAATATATGAGTACTTTTTTCATCGTAAGGAGGAAGGCCATGCAGAAGACCCTATTGATATTCCAGAAGAGGAATTGCCCGAACTGGAGCAAAAAAAAATAAAGCAGGCCATTGTTACCGATTTTATCCTTTCCATTGAAATTGTCATCATTGCATTGAGCACCGTGGTCAACGAAACGCTGACCATTCGAATTGCAACCGTTTCCGTGGTGGCACTGTTGGCCACCGTTGGTGTGTATGGCGTTGTGGCCTTGATCGTTCGGATGGACGATTATGGGTACAGACTTATTCGTCTCAATGACCGTGACGATAGTTTCTCTGACAAAGTGGGCGGGGTATTGGTGAATGCACTGCCCCATATCATAAAGGGCCTTTCTATTGTGGGTACCCTGGCCCTGCTATTGGTGTCTGGGGGAATATTCAATCACAACATAGATTATCTTCATCATCTGTTTCCTGGTATCCCCAGTTTATTGAAAGATTTTCTGGTTGGGCTGGTCATAGGTTTTGTAGCTGTTTTTTTAATGAAATTGGTAAAAAAACTATTCAAAAGCAAATAGGATACCGCTACGGAAATTGTATATGAACCCAGCAGAAGATTACATTCTTAATCAACCCGAACCGTTCAAAAGCATTTTGATCCAATTACAAGTGTTGGTAGAAACCACAGTGCCCGAGGTAAGGCTGGACTTCAAATATAGGTTGCCATTCTATTACTTGAACGATAAACCCTTCTGTTACTTCAACGCCTCCCGAAAAAAAGGCTATGTGGATATGTGCCTTTGGAATTCGGCACACCTTACCGTCCATTTGGATAAATTGGTGACCGATGGCAGAAAAGTAATGAAGTCCCTACGGTATTTTAATATGGACGAAATTGACGGCAAGATTGTTGTTGAACTATTACAAGAAGCCAAATCCGTTAACCACAAAGGATTTTACAAGAGCTAGCTTTTGCTCGGAACCAGTTCGGACCTTTTGGTTGTCAGTTTAAAGAAGGCAATCCAAAGGGAAACAATACCTAAAAGCAACCATAGCAGATCCACCAAAAGAATTTGCTGATGTCCATTTTGATAGGCTGTCCATAACCAATTTCCCGTGGCAATTCCGTTAGCGATCGGAACCAATAAACCCAAAATTCCTCCTGAAATCAATGTCCATTTGTTGGTGAAGGCGATATCCTTTTTAAGGATAAAGAACACCGTGGCCACCAACCAGATGGGGAAATACGTTTGGTAGAGAAAACCCATATTCACTTCTGGTGGAAACTTTACAATAATGAATTCCAAAGCGGTAACGGGAAGCAAGCTAAGGCATATCGCCATATACCAATTGGCAACTTGTTTATTGAACTTACGACGCTTTTCCGGGATGTTCTTTTTGTCCCGTGCCACTAACCATATCATAATTCCTGAGAGTATAACAAAGCACGATACCAACCCAAGAATAAAAGACATTACACGTAACCCATAACCGGCGTAATCGCCAAAATGTAGGCGGAACATCATGTTTTTTACCCCATCCAAGTACGAATTGTTGGTGGTGGGTACCTTTTCTTGGGCAATAGAGCCATCTGCTACTTTATAAATACGATATCCCAAACCATTCAGTTTGGTTTTGTAACCAAGATATCCGCTGATGGCGGCATGCATATTTTTGTCTCCGTAGTTAAAAATGTGGGTTTCCGTCACTCTAAAATCGCCCCAATCTGCCTTCATTTCATCCACATATTGGTCTAAATTGATGGTGTTGGCCAATTTTTCGTTCTGAAATTCGTAAACTGGATGGTTGTATTCCAGGTCTTCGTACAATTTGTTCTGGTCTCCATCATATAGTCCCATCACAACCGGAAGAATCAAAATACCTTTGAGCAAAAAGAAAGCTCCGGTAACCGCATATACGAACTGAAACGGGAACCCTATCACTCCCAAGGCTGTATGGGCATCGGTCCACATGGTTTTGAGCTTGGCCCAAGGTCGGAAGGTGTAAAATTTGGAAACGATCTTGTTCCAATGTACCAAAATTCCCGTGATGATGGCAAATAGAAAGAAGAATGCCACCAACCCCGACAAATATCTCCCGTAGGGGTAGGGGATTTGATCTAAAAAGTGCAGGCGGTACAGGAATTCCCCCAAATGATAGTTGTCCGCATAGGTTTCCGTTTTGGTTTTGGCAACGGGATCCAAATAAAAGAATACAGGAGCCCGATCATCTTCCGAAGCCAACGAATCTTTGGATGCACCTAGGTTAACAGAAATACTTCTCTCGTTGTAATAATGGCGTAGTTCCACATCACGACCGTACAGGTTATATGCTTCGGAAAGATCATTAAGGTGACCGTCGATGTCACTGGGCAAGGCATCTTCTTGGCTTACGGTGTGCCCACGTTGCCAATTGGCGATCTCGTCCCTAAAAAAGGAAAAAGAACCTGTAAAGAAAATTACATAAAGTGCAACGCTGATTACAATACCGCTTACGGTATGTGTGTGGAACAATATATTGTAGATACGGTTTCCCATAGTTTTATATAATCGGGTTGGTTTGGTTTCCGAAATAGCATGCGACGCCGAGTACTATACTGGCCAAAAGATAAATGCCCCAAACTTTCCAGCCATTTTTGCCCATAAAGGCAACTACCATTAAAACCGCCCATAAAACAAAGGCCGAAAATGTACTGGTAATGATCACGGCTACATGGTTGAACCAACTGGCCAAAGCCATGTGAAACATAATCGCAACAATAAATCCACCAAATATGGCGGCGGATATTTTGGCAAATCGTTGCCATGGTGATGGAGTCAGGTATTTTTTATTGGCGGGCATAGTTTAAAACAATAGCGTTTCGAATAGTATGAAGCATAAAAACAGGATGCCCAAAAAGCGATAATTCAACAACTTCAAGGGTGCCAAGAGTATCACCAAACTGGCAACCGTCATCAAAAGGATAAAAAAGGTGAACGTGCCCGAACCAATGCCCCAGTAAAAACAGCTAAGCCCCAATGATAAGATCATTAGGGCCAAACTGGCATATTGAGATGCTCTTTTATGTGTGCCAGTCCATTTCTCCAAACCTAGTGTATCTACGGCAGCCATTTTTTGGGATGTGCAGTACAGTAGATAAAAAGCTAGAAAAGTGAGAAAGCTAATCCCGGTGGCCATAGGTTATCGTTTTATACAATAAGTGGCGCAGTGCCAAATAAATTCGTAGTCATCACCATTATAAGTGCCTGGAATTTCTTCCTTGGTCGTGGTTTCCACGATGTATTTGGTGTTCCATGGCAGGGCAAAGGAAACCTCTCCATTGTCGTCGGTGTACAATGTTTTGGACCAAAGGTCGGAAACATAGACCTTAAGTTCGTTTTTGGCCAATGGCTTTCCTTTGTACACTACTTGAAGCTTGATTTCCTCCCCATCATTTTCCAATTGCTTCACTACAATTCCTTCAGGATTTGCGGTTTTTGTGTCACCATCTGTTCCTACTAGAACCTTGGCCGTTGAATGATAGTGTGTCTTGAAAATGCCGAAGTCGTATTCGGTATAATCAATCACATCAATCTCATTGTTGTTCAATGCGATGGTGTACACGCCGTTTTGTGATGGTGTAAAGCTGGCAAGGTAATGGTCTTCCTTAGCTTCGGTGCTCAATTCAGTTTTTGTGCCATCCGGAGCAATGACCCATAATGTGAATTTTGAAACCAAGGGAAAAGCTTCTCCCTTCACTTTTTCAATCACACCATAGGTGTATTCGCCATAATGTACACGGATTTCTTGTTTTTGACCAAGTTTTCCGTTGCCGTTGGTCTCAATCCACAGGTAATGTGCGGAGGCCGACAATACGGGCAAAGTGATGAGTAATAGGGTTGCGATTAGTTTTTTCATCTTGTTTTTTTAAAATTTATAAGTGAAGTTGGCAGAAACACTTCTCAAGTTTTGCGGACTGATGGTGGACCAACCTTTATAATAGTCCTTGTTGGCTATGTTGTCCAACTTCAAAGTGATTCTGAAATCCCTTGCATCGTAAAAGGTTGATGCATTTAGAATGGTGTACTCATCAATGGCGAACGTACCATTGGATCTATTGAAGATTTTGTTCTCGCTGGCGTAGTTACCTCCAAATCCAAGGCCAAAGTTTTCCAATGTGCCTTGTGTAAATCGGTAGCTGGCCCAAATATTGGCCAAGTTCATGGGGCCTGCGCTTTCTGATCTAAAACCGGTAAAGCTGGCGTCTCCCTCTACTAATTTGCTGTCGTTGTAGCTGTATCCCGCCACAATGTTCAATCCATCAATGGGAGAGGCAGTTATGCTGGCCTCAAAACCTTTACTGGTCTGTTCTCCATCTTGAGTATAGAAATAGTTGTCGGCATCGGTATCGATTCGTTGTGCCATATCACTCACGCTAATATCGTAGTAGCTGAAAGTTGCGGAAAGCCTATCGTTGAACAAGTTCAACTTGGTACCCATCTCAAACTGGTTGGCGTGCTCTGGGTTCAAAGCTCTCACGGATGTATTTCCATTTGATAATTCAGTAACAGGGGCCACGTTGCTGAACCCGTTCATATAATTCGCAAAAAAGGATACTTTGTTTAAAATAGGCTGATAAACCAATCCGAACTTTGGTGAAAAGGCGGTCTGATTGTACCCGTCATTGGAAAAACGGTCCACACGCAAACTGGCCATTGCGGACAATTCTGGCAATAGATTGATCACGTTGGAGGCATAGGCACTGAAAATTTCCTGTTCAGCCTCGCTAAATTGTGCTCCCGGATTGGCCAAAGTTGCTATCCCTGCGTCGGCACCTGCCTGTGTCAACACACCGGAATCGTACAAACCTGTTCCCATGGGAGTGCCAAAAGCATTGTGAAGAGCTGGAACCACCGCTTGGAATTCATCTACATTTCTTCCTACGTAGACAAAACCTTGGTTCCCATAGCCCGTACTGTTGTTGATGGTTCTGGTTTTAAGGTAATCCAATCCTACGACCAAACGGTTGCGCATGGTTCCGATAGTAAAATCTCCGATAAAGTTTTGTTGGATGTCGGTTCCCAACGTCTCGGAATTTTGGTTGCTTGTGTAGCGTGCCAAAATAATACCATCGGAAATAGGGTTTTCTGAAAGACCTTCTGCCGTTGTGGTTACTTCGTACAAGTAAGAGTAGTATCCGTCTGACTTTGCATTGGATCTTGAGATTACCGTCTGGGAGGTCCAGGAATCACTCAAAATATAGTTCATCTGGCCTTGCAGACTATACGTTGGTGTATCGATATACAAGTCGTTGCTGGTGTAGGAACGTTTAAAATCATAACCCAATTCATCCAAGTTGGTCACACGTAGTGGCGAACCACGATCTAGGAACAACATGGTTTGATTGGTGCTCCTACCATTATAAAATTCGGTGTTGATGTTGAAAGAAAGTCTATCACTGGCCTGAAACGCCAAGGATGGCGCAAAAAAGAAGGACTTTCTAAATCCAGCATCTTGGTAGCTGTTTTGGGTATGGTATGAAGTGTTTACACGAAGCGCAATGTTGTTTTGGTCGCCCAATGTGGTATTTACGTCGGCACTTACACGGTTCAATCCGTAGCTGCCAGAAGTATAGGAGATATTCCCACCAAAACCGTAATATGGCTTTTTGGTGTTGATGTTGATCAAACCTCCGTAAGAAATAAGGCTGCTACCGTACAAAGTTCCGGAAGGACCTTTGATTACCTCGATGGATTCAATATTTGCTGGATCTGGGCTGCCGTTGGTTAAACCGGGCAAGCCGTTGATCATTGTGGGCTGTACAGCAAAACCACGCAACGAAAAATAACCAGCGCCGTCGCTTCCTCTTCCCGTAGATTCCCAAAGTTTATCGATGCCAGGGGCATTCTTAAGGGCGTCATCAAAATTGGTAACTACTTGATCTTGCAATAACTCCGTTGAGATGGAATTGTAAACCTGAGGGTTTTCGATGTCTTTGAGGGGCATTTTTGAGACATAAACACTTGCTTTGCGCGAGAATTTGTTGGTTTGGTTACCCTCAACTACAACCTCATTGAGCTGTTCTTGCCTTTCCACCAAAGTGATGGTCTGTATGTTGGTGGTTTGATTAGCGTAAACGGTTACGGTTTTGTTCTGTGTGCCAAAACCTACCATCGAAAACGTTAAGGTGTAGGAGCCAGGAGCGAGGTTGGAAATTTCATATTCCCCGGAATAGTCTGTATTTGTACCTAAGCTGGTGTTGGACACCGCAATATTGACATTGCCAAGTGGGTTGTTTCTTTGATCGGTTACTTTTCCTTTTAAGTTTCCAGTTTGTGCTTGAGAAGTGAAAAAAGCAGCGAAACTAAGAATGAGTAATATATGTTTCATTTTATTTGTAATTGGTCTAAATAAGTTTGAGCTGCAAATGTATGTTCCACTGCTAAATCAAGCAAAAAATATTTAGACTAATTATAAATAAAGTTTTTGTAAGTGATTTAAATTGTTGATTTTCAAAGTTATGAAATCAAAATTTTAACAATTTAAAGCGTGGTTATAGTGAATTGATGGTCTTTCGGATGGCGGTCAAATCCGTGAGAAGTTTCTCCAACAAACTTAAATCCAACATATTGGCGCCATCACTTTTGGCATTGGCTGAATCAAAATGGGTTTCCATAAAAAGTCCGTCAACACCTGCTGCGATTCCTGCTCGTGCCATAGTTCCGATCAAGGCAGGTCTTCCACCTGTAACTCCCGAAGATTGGTTGGGTTGTTGTAAGGAATGTGTAACGTCCAGTACCACCGGGGCGTATTGTTTCATGGTGGGCACACCACGAAAATCCACGATCATGTCTTGGTATCCGAACATGGTTCCGCGATCGGTGATCCAAACCTGTTCATTGCCGGAATCCGTTACTTTTTTTACGGCGTGTTGCATGCTTTCAGGGCTCATAAACTGACCCTTTTTCAAGTTGACCACTTTGCCTGTTTCGGCAGCAGCTACCACTAAATCCGTTTGTCTCACCAAAAAGGCAGGGATTTGGAGTACATCCACATATTCTGCGGCCATTGTGGCATCAGAAATTTCATGGATGTCTGTAATCGTAGGAACTTCGAAGGTTTCAGAAACCTTTCTCAAGATCTTAAGAGCCTTTTCATCGCCAATTCCAGTAAAAGAATCAATCCGGCTTCGGTTCGCCTTTTTAAAACTCCCTTTAAAAACATACGGAATGTTCAGTTTGTCCGTAATACCGACCACTTTTTCAGCAATTTGCATGGCCATATCTTCTCCCTCAATGGCGCAGGGGCCTGCCAGCAAGAAAAAATTATCGCTGTCCGTGTGTTTTATCTGTGGAATTTTGGTGATGTCCATTTCTTAAAGTTTGCACAAATATACTATTAAACGGTGGTATCCTTTTTAGATTTATCTACATAAACCATCAACCATGAAGTTTAAATTCGTTTTTATTATCCTATGTTTTATTTCTTCTTTTTCCCATGCACAATGGCAGGAACGGGGCGGTACTTTTGATTTGGCGCATTTAGAGCGCCATCAATTTAAATTGAATTTGTTGAGCCCCGGTTTTACGTATGAGCTAGGTATTTTTAAAAACCAAAGTATCTCTACCAACTTAGGTTTGGCCACTGCAACTTATGAAGAAGGCTACGTGTTCGGGTTGGCATCCAATAATCGTTACCGCTATTACCATAATTTTAATAGGAGGGAGAGGCTGGACAAAAATACCTCGGGCAACTCGGGCAACTATATTGCTGCAGCACAGGCTATCTTCTTTTCGCAATTACGGATTTCTACGGATGTGAAAGGTCCAGACGATTTTAATCTTGGATTTTACGGAATGGTCTACGGGATTCAACGTACCTACGAAAAAGGATTCAATTTTAACTTGGAAATAGGTGCTGGATATTATAAAGGGGATGGTGTACCCGATGGCTATGGGCCCCTAATCAACTTTACTTTTGGCTGGGTAGCTACCAAAAGAAAGAAAAAAGATTCATACTTTGATTAAATTAAGCCATATAAACATACTATTTTGATGAAGTTGGGGTTATACTATTACCAAATTAACCTACAATGCGTCGCTTACTACTTTTGGCATTCCTGTCATCTGGATTTTTTATGCATGCCCAATACGGTACAAACTGCGAAATCCGTCAGTTTAAGCTCAATGCCATCAATCCTGGTGTCGAGTACGAAATGGCCCTGGGCGTAAACAGTACTTTGGATATTCGGGTGGCGTACCAAGCGGCTTTGGAACCTGCCAGCTCACAACCGTTGGAAGATTTCGATTTTTTCCCCGCCATAACCATTCAGAACAGATATTACCACAACTTAAATAGTAGAGAAAGGCGCAGAAGATCCATTTATGGAAATTCGGGAAATTATATTGCACCAACTGCGGCCATCTTTTCTCCAGGAGACCGTTTGGTGGAGGGGCAAATAGTGGATGGTATTCACGGCTACGGCGGACTGGTTTATGGGGTTCAGCGTAGTTATGATTCGGGGTTTAGTTTCTCTATAGATGCGGGTGCGGGCTATTATGTGGGGCCGTTCAAAGGAACCATTCAACCCGTGGTGAACCTGAGTATTGGTTGGATTATAAGCGAAAAACGCTGGTGTGTTGGTTTGTAGAGTTGTTTCGGTATGGTATTTGATTCAACCAGAAACAATTTAAACTAACCATTTATGAAAACTATTTCTTCTTTAATTTTATTGTTATCTATCGGAGTCACTGCAATCGCTCAATCTGGAAAGAATGTTGAGAATCATCAACTTACCCTAAATGTACTGCTGCCAGGCATTATTTACGAACAAGGACTTTCTCAAAATTCGACTATTGTGGCAGAGGCCACCATGGGTTTTGCGTACCGGGAATCAGACTTTTTGGAAAGTGGATTTGGAATATACCCCATCGGGAGGCTACAATACCGGCATTACTATAATTTTGCTAGACGACTGGCAAAAGGAAAAAACATTGCCGGTAATACGGGAAACTATATTGCTCCCACCATCGCCATACAAGGAGGTAAGGCAATAATCGGGGATTTGGACCATGTTTCCGATTACTTTGGAGCTATAGGTGCTGTTTATGGCTTACAGCGTACAGGTCAGAAAGGACTGCAATTTCGATTCGAGGTTGGCCCCGGTTATTTCTTTGATGAATTTGAAAGCAACTTCGGTATTTTTCTTGCCTTAAAGCTCGGCTGGGTTGTGAGCAGGGGATAGAATTTCGGAACTCCCACTAAATCAATAAGATAAAAATAACATTAAGGTGTGTTGCACAACAAAAAATAGCAGTATCTTTGCGGGCTTAAAATTTAGGTTATGTCCAAAATCAAAAACATTGCTATCATTGCGCACGTAGACCACGGTAAGACTACCTTGGTCGATAAAATTATGTACCATTGCCAGTTGTTCCGAGATAACGAGAACAAAGGCGACCTGATATTGGACAACAACGACCTGGAACGGGAACGCGGCATTACCATCGTTTCCAAGAACGTTTCCGTTGTTTACAAAGACACTAAAATCAATATTATAGATACCCCTGGTCACGCCGATTTTGGTGGAGAGGTCGAGCGTGTTTTGAACATGGCCGATGGGGTTTTGTTGCTGGTAGATGCCTTCGAAGGCCCAATGCCACAGACCCGTTTTGTGCTTCAAAAAGCGATTGACCTTGGTCTGAAGCCCTGCGTGGTAATCAACAAAGTAGATAAAGAAAACTGTACCCCGGAGGAAGTGCACGAAAAAGTGTTCGATTTGATGTTTGAATTGGGTGCAGAAGAATGGCAATTGGACTTCCCAACTGTTTATGGTTCCGCCAAGAACAACTGGATGGGCGAGGATTGGAAAGAGCCTACCGAAAGCATTGAGCCATTGTTGGATATGGTCATCGAGCATGTTCCTGAATTTAAACCACAAGAAGGTACAACCCAAATGTTGATCACCTCGTTGGACTTTTCTTCGTTCACGGGGCGAATAGCTATCGGTAGATTGCAAAGAGGAAGCCTTCGCGAAGGACAACAGGTTTCTTTGGTAAAAAGAGACGGTTCCATTGTGAAGACCAGAATCAAAGAACTTTATACGTTCGAAGGTCTTGGTCGCTTAAAAGTTGAGGAAGTAGCTGCAGGAGATATTTGTGCGATTGTTGGTATGGAAGGATTTGAAATCGGTGATACCGTTGCCGATATTGAAAATCCCGAGAAATTGAAGACTATCGCCATTGATGAGCCTACCATGAGTATGCTTTTCACCATTAACGATAGTCCGTTTTTTGGTAAGGATGGAAAGTTTGTTACTTCCCGTCACATCAAGGAGCGTTTGGAAAAAGAATTGGAGAAAAACTTGGCACTTCGCGTTCAAGAAACCGATAGTGCCGATAAATTCTTGGTGTTCGGACGTGGGGTATTGCACCTTTCCGTATTGATCGAGACCATGCGTAGGGAAGGTTACGAGCTTCAGATTGGACAGCCACAAGTAATTATCAAGGAGATTGATGGTGTAAAATGTGAGCCTGTGGAAAACTTGACCATTGATTTGCCGGAAGAAGTATCGGGAAAAGCTGTTGAGATGGTATCCATCAGAAAAGGTGAAATGACCAGTATGGAAGCAAGGGGTTCCCGAATGGTTTGTGAATTCATTATCCCTTCCAGAGGAATCATCGGTCTTAGGAACCAATTGTTGACAGCTACGGCAGGTGAGGCCATTATGGCGCACCGATTTTTGGAGTATCAACCCTTAAAAGGTGATATTCCACAACGATTGAATGGTTCTTTGGTGTCTATGGAAAACGGAACAGCCATTCCTTATTCCATTGATAAACTTCAGGATAGAGGTAAATTCTTTGTAGATCCAGGAGAGGATATTTATGAGGGTCAGGTAATCGGTGAGAACTCTCGTCAAGATGATATGACAGTGAACGTTACAAAGACCAAAAAACTATCCAATGTCCGTTCTTCCGGGGCCGATGATAAGGCCAAGATTGTGCCAGCTATCAAATTTTCCTTGGAAGAAGCTTTGGAATACATCCAAAAGGATGAATACGTTGAGGTAACACCAAACCACTTGAGGATTAGAAAAATATACCTAAAAGAGGTGGACAGAAAAAGAAACAAAGTAGTTTAGATATAATTCAATTTGACATTTGAATAAAGCGGATGGAGTAGCATACTTCATTCGCTTTTCTTTTTTTTGATAGTTCTTGGTTGTCTTTTTGGTGGTTTGTGTCATTTCGAATGAATATGAGAAATCCCAAACACAAATAGATTTCTCAATCGTCACTGCGTTCCTCATTTCGAAATGACAAATGCGACGTCATTTCGAACGAACGTGAGAAATCTAAGAATAACAATTGAATCTTCCTGACAAAATAGATTATTGGAGAAATTCGTGCAATTCGTGCAAAACCATTGGCTCTGCATCGAATAACTGTGAAAATCTTGACACCGTAAGCCCCGAATCCTAAAAATTAATGCAAATGTCCATGGTGCTGCTCACGTAAACAAGATACGGCAGCTCCAATAATTCCGGCGTGGTTCATAAGTTCGGCCTTTACCACATTGGTCTCAATTTTGATGTGATGACTGAATTCCTCCCATTTTTTGGAGGTTCCGCCCCCAACGATTATAAGATCTGGACAAACAATAAGTTCCACCAATTTTAAAAACTTATTGAAGCGTTTGCCCCATTTTTTAAAACTGAGATCTTCTTTTTCTTTGGCAGACGCAGCCGCCCATTTTTCAATCTTCTTAAATTTCTTGTAAGGAATCTGGCCCAATTCAAAGTTTGGGATAAGTATGCCGTTGTAAAAAGCGCCGCTACCCAATCCGGTTCCGATGGTGATCATAACCACTAATCCATCTTTTCCTTTGCCGACCCCATAGTTCATAGAGGCATATCCGGCAGCATCTGCATCATTCAAAACAGTAAATTCATTACCAGTGTATTCGGTAAAAAGTTCATCAATATTTACGCCGACCCAACTTGGGTCTAAGTTTCCCGGAGATTTACATATCCCATTTTTGACAATGGATGGAAAACCACAGCCCACAGGGCCTTTATAATTAAAGTGGTCCACAATTTTGGCCACCACTTTGGCCATGTCTTTTGGTTTTTTTGATTTTGGGGTTGGAATTCGAAAACGTTCGGTCAACATTTCACCGGTTTCGGCGTTTACCAAGGCACCTTTTATGCCCGATCCGCCTATATCTATACCAAGAATTTCCATATATAGGAAGCAATATTAGTTTGAACAAAGTAACAAAAACTTTTGGTGATCAGGTAATTGAATTGAAAATCAATGAGCTACATGTATATTTTGATGATTATATCGCTTTTTGAATGACTTCAAAAACTTTACTGCCATCACATTTCAGGGTTTTGTGTGGGTATTTTAGGATCAGGGCATAATCGTGCGTGGCCATGATGATGGTGCGCCCGTTTTGGTTGATATCCTGTAATACTTTCATTACCTCTACACTGGTCTGTGGGTCTAAATTCCCGGTGGGCTCATCGGCCAAAATAAGTTCTGGGTCGTTCAAAAGGGCACGGGCAATGGCAATACGTTGTTGTTCCCCGCCAGAAAGTTCGTGCGGGAATTTGAAACCTTTGGTTTTCATGCCTACCTTGTTCAGTACTTCCTCAATTTTTTCGTCCATTTTGGAAGCATCCGTCCATCCGGTCGCCTTCAGTACAAAGCGGAGATTGTTGTTAACGTTTCGGTCTGGCAGTAACTTGAAATCCTGAAAAACAATACCCAGTTTTCTGCGTAAAAAGGGAATGTCTTTTTCTTTGAGTGTTTTTAGGTCAAAATCTACAACTTCCCCAGAACCTTGTTTCAACGGGAGATCCGCATAAAGCGTTTTCATAAAACTACTTTTACCGCTACCGGTTTTTCCTATCACATAAACAAATTCCCCTTTTTTAACCTCAAGGTCAATATTGTTGAGAACCAAGTTCTCGTTTTGGAATACGGCTACGTCCTGTAATTTAACAATGGTCTCGGGCATAATTTCAATTCAAAAGCTACACAAAAGTATTTGAAATTAAGCGATCAACATCAAAATTTATGGTTAAAGCTTATTTTTTGGAAAAATAAAAGGCATCACTTCGTCCAAATCTTAGTATTCAGGTTAAGGTCTTCCACAATACCTATGGCCATTGTAATATCTTCATAAAAAAGCTCAAGTACGTTGGAGGTGACCAGATTTTGGTTCTGCCGTAAGCTCAAGAAACCATGGGGCAATTGTACCGCCATGTAAAGCTTGTCGTTTTTGAACGACATGAGCACTGAACTCCCCACTTTTTTCTTGAAAGCTATGATGCGCTGCATTAAGGAGGGCGATAGGATGTAACGTGCTTCCGTTTGGTCGGTACTGTACACCACAAATTCATTCTCGAACTCGGTATCCTCCATGTTCACCAATTGATCCCGGTTCAGGTTCATGGATTGTAGGGTCTTGGCCAGATACCCCACTCTTTTTTCGAACTGGTCGGGCAGTACAACGGTGGTGCCATTGAACTTTTTGTTGAAATCCATAATGGCGAACATTCCCGTAAAGCTACTTCCCATTTCCTCGATACTATTCTCTTTTTTAAACCAGGGTCTTAAATTGGTATACACCATATAAAACTGTAAAAAGAGGGGAATGTACATAAGGTAAGGATTCATTTGCGTCCCAATAATTTTCACGTTCCCCATGGAAATAGAAGTACTGCCTACTTTGCCAGAAAGCACTCCTTGGTTCATATTTAAGGTTTGTTTACGTGTTTGGTTTTTTGCAAAAGGGTTGTGCTTTGCCAGCAATTCACTGTTTACTATTTCCCGATCACCAATCTGTTTTTTTGGATTATATCGAAACGTGGGGGCAATTTTTTTCAAAAGGCTCGACAGGATTTGTTTCTCCGTGGTCAGGTATTTTTTTCTTTGGAAGTAGGATTTTGCAAAAACGGCGTAACAAGCAAGACAGATGAAAAATATTAATATTTTAATGGACATGATCCATAGAGAGCTTTTGGGCATGCTAGCAGTCCATTCGGCCAATTTATCGTTTAACAGATTCCCAAAAAGTGGATAGGTTATTGTTCCTACGAATATAAGAGGCAAAGAGATGGAACTTACCACTTTATACCAATAATACTTTTTCCTAATTGGTTCAGCCTTTTCCAGCAAAGGGAGCAGTTGTTTTTTTATTCTGTTAAAGTCCACTGTGATAGGTTATTTTTAGATTGATACCTTGGGAGATTCGGTATCCGAAGCATCAAGAGTGAACATGGCTTTTTGGGTGTATCTCACTAATTTTTCCAGATTTTGGTATTCAGGTTAAGGTCTTCCACAATACCTATGGCCATTGTAATATCTTCATAAAAAAGCTCAAGTACGTTGGAGGTGACCAGATTTTGGTTCTGCCGTAAGCTCAAGAAACCATGGGGCAATTGTACCGCCATGTAAAGCTTGTCGTTTTTGAACGACATGAGCACTGAACTCCCCACTTTTTTCTTGAAAGCTATGATGCGCTGCATTAAGGAGGGCGATAGGATGTAACGTGCTTCCGTTTGGTCGGTACTGTACACCACAAATTCATTTTCGAACTCGGTATCTTCCATGTTCACCAATTGGTCTCGTCCCAAGTTCATGGATTGTAGGGTCTTGGCCATGTACCCAATCCTCTTTTCATATTGATCGGGCAGTACAACGGTGGTACCATTGAATTTTTTATTGAAATCCATAGTGGCGAACATTCCAGTAAAGCCGCTTCCCATTTCGTCGATACTTTTCTCTTTTGTTAACCAAGGCTTTAGGTAGGTGTATGTCATGTATATGTGTGCATAGAAGGGAATGTACATAAGGTAGGGGCTAACTTGTAGCCCAACTGTCTTAACATTGCCCATGGAAATGGAAGTACTGCCCACTTTTCCGGAAAGCACTCCTTGGTTCATATTGTAGACTTGGTTTAGACTTTGGTCCTTTACAAATGGATTGTGCTGCGACAGTAACTCACTGTTTGCTATTTCCAGGACATCAATTTGCTTATTTGCATCAAAATGGAATGTGGGCACAATTTTTTCCAAAAGGGTTTCCAGGATTTCTTTCTCAATAGCCATGTATTTTCTTTTTTGGGAGTTGGCCATGGCATAGATAACATAGAAAACACCAATCAAAAAAAACATTGGCATTTGCAGGGATGTGAGCCATATTTCATTTTGGTGCATACCCCCGAACCATTCGATAAAATTGTAACTGAACAAGTACGATAAAAGCGGAAGTACTATGATGCTACTTAAAAATAAAAGCATAAATAGGGAACTTACCGTCTTGTATCTGCGATATTTTTTTCTGAGCGGTTCAGCTTTTTCCAGTAAGGGGAGCAATTGTTTTTTAATGCTACTAAAGTCTACCATAACACGCTAGTTTTAGATTGAAACCTTAGGAACTTCGGCATCCGAAGGCTCTATGGTGAACATGGTTTTTTGGGTGTATCCCATAAATTTGGCAACAATGTTGGATGGAAACATCTCCAAAGCGGTGTTGAAAGCATATATCGCTGCATTGTAAGACCGTCTTGCCGCGGAAAGTTGTTCCTCCACTTCATTTAAACTGCTCTGTAACAAAAGGAAGTTTTCACTGGCCTTAAGATCTGGATAGGCCTCAACGGATATTTGGAGTTTTCCCAATTTATCGCCCAACCGGTCTTCGAGTTGTATTCTCTCGCGATCGTCTACCTTTTGATCGACTATTTGCTGCCTTAACTTCGTAATGTCCGTCAAAAGCTGCTTTTCGTGTTTCATGTAGCCTTTTACGGTATTCACGAGCTGCGGAATCAGGTCCGTTCTTTTCTTGAGCATTACATCAATGCTGCTGTAGGCCTCTTCGGTCTTGTTCTTTTTGCTGACCAGATTGTTGTATATAAATATGAAGAGCAACAAAAAGACCAGCACAATAATAATTAAGTAGGTCATAATAAAAAATTTACATTGAACACTTGGAACAATCTTAGGATTGCCCTTTTTTCAAAGCTGAAGGGGTTAATGCTTTAATTCTAAATGTTGAGGTTTGAATTTGTTGTTTCAAAAACAGGTTCCATCTCCTTGAACAAAAGGCGGATTGTATTTAAATATGTGTTTTGAAACGATCGGCCAGTGAGGTTGTCTGGCAACTTGGTGGTAAAAGTAACAATAAATGGATGTTGTACAAGCAGATATCCGTAAATTTCGGCAAATGACATTTTAAATATACTTTGGCTTTAATTTTGACGTTATGAGTAAAGTCAATCGAGAACAGCGTAGAACACTATGAATCGAAAAAACCTCTTTATTTTTCCCATTTTAATGGGAAGCTTTTTTGTGCTCTCTGCACAGGAAACCAAGATCTATACCCACGAAAACAAAGCCTATCAAGATGCTTTGGCGCTCTATAATAATGAGCAGTACCAAGCCGCGCAAAACATTTTTGAGTCCGTAAAGGCCAATACCAAAGATGGTGAAACCGAAGCCAATAGCGCATATTATGCCGCAAATGCCGCAATTCGACTGAACCAGCGTGGAGCCGATAAAATGATGGAAGATTTTGTGGAACGTTATCCTACATCCACAAAGCGAAACTCTGCATTTCTTGATGTGGCCGATTACTATTTTGAAACGGGAAAATACCCTTACGCTTTAAAATGGTACAAAAAGGTGGACGAAAACTCCATGCCGTATTCGGAGCGCGACCGTTTTAATTTTAACAACGGATACGCTTTGTACGCATCTAAACGTCCAAAGGAAGCTGAACGTTATTTGAACAAGGTCACTACTTCCCAAAAATATGGTTCACAGGCCAAATATTATTTGGGGTACATCGCCTATGAGCAGGACGACTATAATTCTGCAAGCGCCCGGTTCGACCAAATTCAGGATCCCGAATTGCTCGATGAAAAGCTGTCCTACTATCAAGCCGACCTTAATTTTAAATTGGGAAAATTTGAGGAAGCCATCGCCATGGCCAAAAAGCAATTGCCAAAATCCAATCGTCAAGAAGTTTCGGAACTCAACAAGATTATTGGCGAGAGCTACTTCAATCTGGAACAATATGCGGAGGCCATTCCCTATTTGGAGGCATACAAGGGCAAACGTGGCAAATGGAACAATACCGATTATTATCTGTTGGGGTACAGCCATTACAAGTTGGGCGATTATCAAAAAGCCGTCCAGCAATTCAATAAAATTGTGGGCGGAAGCAATGCAGTCTCCCAAAATGCATACTATCACTTGGCGGAGTGCTATTTAAAGTTGGATAAAAAATCCGAAGCCTTGAATGCGTTCCGAAATGCTTCTCAAATGGAGTTCAGTCCAGAAATACAAAAAGATGCTTGGTTGAACTATGCCCGTTTGAGCTACGAAATAGGCAATGCTTACGAACCCGTTCCCCAAGTGTTGACCACCTATCTGGAAAAATATCCAAAAGATGAGCATCAAATGGAAATTCAAGAACTTTTGGTGGACTCCTACATTACCTCCCGAAATTTTGAAGGTGCGATGCAGCTTTTGGAGGAAAATCAAAATTACGCGAGCAAAGAAACCTATCAAAAAGTGGCCTACTATCGCGGCGTTGAACTTTTTATAGATGGTGATTACGAAGGAGCTTGGGAACGGTTGGATAAATCCTTAAAAAGTGCGGAAAACCCCAATTTTGAAGCTCGCGCCCTGTACTGGAGGGCAGAATCTGCCTACAGGTTAAACCGTTTCGAGGAGGCCTTGGTCGATTTTGTTAAGTTTCAAAATTCACCCGTGGCAAAATCGCTTCCGGAATATGATCAATTGGATTACAATTTGGGATATTCCTATTTCAAATTGAAAGATTACAATAATGCCATATCCTATTTTAAAAATGTGGTCAACTCCAATGCTATTGACGGCCAAAGAAAAAATGATGGATATCTGCGATTGGGGGACAGCTATTTTGTGACCAGCAAATACCAATTGGCGCAGAAGGCTTACGATGCTTCATCAAAAATGAACGGTCCCGAGCGGGATTATGCAGCATTCCAAAAAACACTTTGCGATGGCTTTTTGGGCAACAATTCAGCAAAAATTGATGGATTGAATGAATTTTTGACCATGTACCCAAGCTCATCGCTACGGGACGATGCGTTGTTTGAATTGGGTAATTCCTATATCAACAATAACCAAGAAAGTTTAGGGCTTCAAACCTACGACCGTATTGTGGATGAATACTCGGGCAGCAGATTTGCGCCACGCGGATTGCTGCGTTCTGGATTGGTCTATTACAATTCCAGTCGTAACGAGCAAGCTTTGGACAAACTCAAGGAAGTGGTTCAAAAATATCCCAACACCCAAGAAGCCAAACAAGCCGTCGCTACTGCCAAATTGGTTTATGTGGATGAAGGTCGGGTAAGCGAATATGCCGCTTGGGCGCGGAACTTGGATTTTGTTGAGGTAACAGATAGGGAACTTGACAATGCCAGCTTTGAATCCGCAGAAAGGAAGCAAATTGAAGGAAAAACAACTGCCGCCATTCGAGGATACGAAGATTACCTGAACCAATTCCCGAATGGATTGCATGCACAGAACGCGAACTTTGCACTGGCTCAACTCTACTTTGCCAATGGCGAAAAAGATAAGGCCCTGCCAAAATATAAAGCGGTTGCCGATGGAGGAAATGGCGAATACACCGAACAAGCCTTGACCCGTGTTTGTGAAATTTATGTTGAAAAACAAGATTACAACAGTGCTATTCCGTATTTGAAAAGATTGGAGAGTACCGCAGATATTTCTGAGAACAAAACCTTTGCCCAATCCAATTTGATGAAAGGGTATTACGGGCAAAAGGATTACTCGCAGACCATAGCTTATGCCGAAAAAGTGTTGAACGCCCCTAAAATTGATGACCGCATCAAGAGTGATGCGCAGATTATGATAGCGCGTTCTGCCATTGCCACCGATAATGAAAGTTTGGCAAAAACGGCTTACCAAGATGTGAAGAAGATAGCTTCTGGAGAACTCGCTGCCGAAGCTTGGTACTACGATGCCTATTTTAAAAATAAGGAGCAGGCCTATGAAGCTTCCAATGAGTCCGTTCAAAAATTGGCCAAGGATTATGCGGCCTACAAAGAGTGGGCAGGAAAAGGCTTGGTGGTCATGGCCAAGAATTTCTATAATTTGGGAGATGCCTTTCAGGCCACCTACATTTTGGAAAGTGTCATTTCCAATTTCGCCGAATTTGAGGAAATCGTTTCGGATGCAGAAAATGAACTGGCCACGATCAAAGCCAAAGAAGCCGAAAGCAATTCATCCGTAGACTCCAACGAAAACTAAACGAGACACAAAATGCAAAAGAGAACCTATATATTTTCATTACTTTTTTTGAGCCTTTGTGGAGCCGTTATCGCCCAAGAAGAAGATAACATTGGTACGGAAACGGTAACGGTGGTAAAACCGTATTCCCCTACCGTTTCGGATGCCTTTAAGATTAAGTCGTCTCCATCCTTGAACGATTCCATTGTGCTTCAAAAGAAAAAAATCAATTACAGCATATTTTCCGTTCCAGTGGCATCAACCTTTACACCTGCAAAGGGCAAGGCATCTGGAGTTGAAAGAACACCGCCGCCCACCTTGTACAATTCGTACGCATCGGTTGGTTTGGGCAATTATAACAACGCTTTGGTGGATTTTTATACCAGTAGGGATTTTAACAGGGGAGAAGACCTGTTGGATTTTGGTCTTTCCCACAACTCATCACGTGGCGATTTGGACTCTACACCCTTGGAAACTGATTTTTACGACACCAAATTGAATGCTTCCTATACCAAAAAGGACCGTTATATGGATTGGGGTGCGGCCATTGGGCTACAACACCAGCTTTACAATTGGTATGGTATTCAGAGTGATTTGTTCAGTGAGGATGAGATCAATGCCATGGACGAGCAGCAAAATTATTTCAATGCGGAGGCCAAGGCACACTTCAACATGGAAGATTCCTATTTTAAGAGCGGAAATATATTGTTGAGACGATTTTGGGACGCTACCGAGTCCGCAGAGAACCGAGCAGTGATCAACCCAACATTTGAACTTCCCATTACGGAGGAATTGATCACGATTTCTGCCAAAGTGGATTATGTAGGCGGTAGTTTTAAAAATGGAACCATTTCCGAAGTGGATAACCCTGGCGAAAAGAATTACAGTAATCTACAAGCAGGGGTAACTCCAAGTCTTTTGATTTTGCGTGATGACCTAACGGTGAACTTGGGAGCCAATATCGTTTACGGATTGGATATCGAAAACAGTGAGAACAATTTTTACATTTATCCCGCTGTGACTGCTTCATACCGCGTTATGGACGAAAATGTGATTGCCTACGGGGGAATCGAAGGAGAGTTGAAGCAAAACTCCTATCACGATTTTGTAGATGACAACCCTTATGTGTCTCCGACTTTGGATATTGTTCCGACCGACCAGCAGTATGAGGGATATTTGGGACTAAAGGGCCAGTTAACCTCCAATGTGGGGTACAACATCAAAGGTTCCTATATGGCAGAAAACAGAAAACCGCTTTTCTATCAGAATACTGTAAATACTTCCCGTACAGATGAGAAAAGCTATTACTACGGTAATTCCTTTCAGGTTTTTTATGATGATGTAAAAACCTTGGGCGTTTTCGGGGAAATCAATGTGGATGTGAACCGTAATTTTTCTTTGGGCGTCAATGCAGAATTCTACGACTATGACACCGAAACGGATAACCCGGCTTGGAACTTGCCATCCATCAAGGGGTCATTGTTCATGGACTATCAAATAACAGACCAGTGGTATATGGGTGCCAACTTATTTTATGTTGGGGAAAGGGATGCTTTATTGTCAACAATCAGTCCGATAAACATAGCAAATCCGCCTGTAGTGTACACACCGGTCACTTTGGACGGCTTTTTTGATGCCAATGCCTATGTGGGGTATCGGTTCAACGAGCAATTGTCCATTTTTGTGAAAGCCTCGAACATTGCGAACAACAATTACCAGCGTTGGGCCAATTTTAGGGTGCAGGGATTCCAAGCATTGGCGGGTGTATCGTATAAGTTTGATTTTTAAATAGTATTCGGACAAATTTTATGCGGGCAAACTCGATAGCGTTATCCCTGTATTTTCTATTTTTGGTGGAAACCATCAAAAATGAAAAAGTTCTTTTTTCTTATCAGCACCGCTTTAGTTTTTTCTTGTACTACTAAAGAAGAGGTAGACCTAATAGTTACCAATGCAAACATCTATACAGTAGATGATAGCTTTTCCACAGCATCCATTGTGGCCATCAAAGACGGAAAATTTGTTGCGGTTGGCGAAACGGAGGAAATCTCTAAAAAATATACTGCCCAAAAGCAATTGGATGCCGAGGGCAAGACGATTGTTCCAGGTCTCATTGATGCCCATTGCCATTTTTATGGGTTGGGTCAAAATCAGCAAGTAGTGGATTTGGTCGGCACCCAAAGCTTTGATGAAGTAGTGGAAAAAGTGGTGGCATTTCAAAAAGAGCGTCCATCAAGCTTTATTCTAGGCCGGGGATGGGATCAGAACGATTGGGAAGTCAAGAAATTCCCCACCAAGGATAAACTGGATGAAATTTTTCCTGATACTCCAGTGGCTTTGGAGCGTATTGATGGCCACGCCTATCTCGTGAACCAAAAGGCATTGGATATGGCGGGCATAACTGCTGATACCGAAACCGAGGGCGGTGAAATCGTAAAAGAAGACGGTGAACTTACCGGGGTTTTGGTTGATAACCCTATGGGTTTGATCAACAAGGTGATGCCGCCAGCCAGTTTGAAGCAAAAAATACAAGCACTTAAAGATGCAGAACAGATTTCTTTGGATTATGGATTGACCACGGTAAACGATGCCGGTTTGTCCAGAGATATCATTGAACTGATTGATAGCCTACAGCAGGTAGGCGAGTTATCCATTCGGGTCTATGCCATGGTGTCCAACTATCCCGAGAACCTTGATTACTTTTTGGAAAAAGGCATCATCAAAACAGAGGGATTGAATGTTCGCTCCGTAAAAGTATATGGCGATGGTGCCTTGGGTTCAAGAGGGGCAGCCTTGAGAGCACCCTATTCCGATAAGCCCGGACATTTTGGTGCTATGGTAACCCCTGTGGACCAAATTGAAGCCTTGGCAGAGCGAATAGCTGCGACCGACTACCAAATGAATACCCATGCCATTGGGGATTCTGCCAATATTGTGGTGCTAAGGGCGTATGAAAAGACTTTGGAAGGTAAAACGGATCGCAGATGGAAGGTGGAGCACGCGCAGGTAATCTCGCAATCCGATTTCGATTATTTTGAAAATGGCATCATTCCATCCGTGCAGCCTACCCATGCTACCAGCGATATGTACTGGGCAGAAGATAGATTGGGTGAAGAGCGTGTCAAGGGTGCCTACGCGTATAAAGATTTGCTGGACAAGGCTGGATTGGTGGCTTTGGGTACTGATTTTCCCGTAGAGCAGGTAAACCCGTTTTTAACGTTTTACGCAGCTGTGGCCCGCCAAGATGTGGAGCAATATCCCGAAGGCGGTTTTCAAATGGAGAATGCCATAAGCAGGGAAGAAACTTTGAGGGGTATGACCATTTGGGCGGCCTATTCCAATTTTGAGGAGGATGAAAAAGGGAGCATCGAGCCAGGTAAATTTGCTGATTTCGTTATTCTGAGCGATGATATTATGACCATACCTGCGGAAGAGATTCCCAATGTAACGGCAGAGCAGGTTTTCCTAGGTGGTGTTCAGAAGAAATAAAACTGCTTTGTTATCCTGAACTGTCACCCTGAGCGCAGTCGAAGGAGATGGTGAAGAATCTATCAATCCTCTTTTGTTGAAGCATTATGCGATGAAAGAACAATAGAAAAAAGCCCCGAAAAACGGGGCTTTTCTACTGTCTAAACTAATTTTTTTAGTAGCTGATAGGCAAGGTAACTCGCGTAGTTCCCCATCCCAAAACCATATTTCCGTCATCATCAAAAGCAATACCAAAAGCTTCCAATGCTTCACTATCGCTAGAGGCTGTTGCAGTAGCTCGAACCACATCGGCGTCACTATCGTACGAATAAGCGCCCCATTGGTGTAGGTTGCTGTTCAAGATAACGGTCCACTCATCTTCACCAGGAATGGTAAATAGAGCGTAGGACCCAGCTTTAATGGTTTTTCCACCAACATTGGCGTCCTTGTAAAACGTAATTTCTGTTGCTTCGTTTGCACCGGTTCTCCAAACCTTGCCAACAGGGGCAAGTTCTGCCAAGCTACGTCCTTTTAACTGTGGACGGCTATAAATAACACGGGCAGCTTTATTGGTTTCCCTTGAGCTGGCAGGGTAGTAGGCAATGTCGGCTGGACTTTTGTCAAGTCCGCTAAATTTCTGGGCAATGGCATCTGTAGTAAATACCAAACTGGTACAAAGCACTAAAAGTAGTAATGTTAATTTCTTCATGATTGTGATTTAAGTTCTTTTCAAAACTAGTTAATTAAATGTTGTTCCAATATACAGACGAGAAATTTAAATAACCCTTACAAAGCGTTCGGGTTTAAACAATAAATTTCAATATAAATTACAATTACATTGTTTTTATCCTATTAAAGTTAATAAATGTCATCTAAATTATGATAATACTTTTGTTTAATAATATTTAAAGCCACTTTTGTTTCAAAATTGTTACTAAAATTAATTTTATGTGTGGTATTGTTTGCGCATTTGATGTAAAAGAAAGTACAGAAGTACTAAGGCCCCAATTGCTGGAGATGTCGAAGAAAGTAAGGCACCGTGGGCCAGATTGGAGTGGTATCTACTCCGATGACAAAGCCATTTTGGCCCATGAGAGGTTGGCCATTGTAGATCCTGCTTCGGGAAAGCAACCACTGTTGAGTGCGGATGGAAAATTGGTTCTGGCCGCCAATGGTGAAATATATAATCATCAAGAGCTAAGAAAACAGTTTGATGGGAAATACGATTTCAAGACCCAATCCGACTGTGAAGTTATTTTGGCACTTTATCAAGAAAAGGGCCCTGATTTTGTGGATGAAATGAACGGAATCTTTGGTTTTGCCATTTATGATTCAGAAAAAGATGAATATTTCATTGCTCGTGACCACATGGGTATAATTCCATTGTACATTGGTTGGGACAAGAACGGGACTTTTTATGTGGCTTCGGAACTGAAGGCTTTGGAAGGGACTTGTTCAAAAATCCAATTATTCCCTCCAGGGCACTACATGCATAGCTCCGATGGGGAGTTTGTAAAATGGTACAAGCGTGATTGGATGGAGTATGATGCCGTAAAGGAGAACGAGACCAGTATAGCAAAAATCAAAGATGCTTTGGAGGCAGCCGTGCACCGTCAGTTAATGTCCGATGTGCCTTATGGTGTACTGTTGTCGGGAGGGCTGGATTCTTCCGTAACATCGGCCATAGCCAAAAAATATTCTCAAAAAAGAATAGAGTCCGGAGATACTGCCGATGCTTGGTGGCCACAACTACACTCTTTCTCGGTAGGGTTGGAAGGTTCGCCCGATTTGGCAGCGGCTCAAAAAGTGGCCGATCATATCGGAACCGTACACCACGAAATCAAATTTACCATTCAAGAAGGGTTGGATGCGATAAAAGATGTTGTATATAATCTAGAGACTTACGATATTACAACCATAAGAGCCTCGACTCCAATGTACTTAATGGCAAGGGTGATTAAATCCATGGGCATCAAGATGGTGCTGTCGGGTGAAGGGGCAGATGAATTGTTTGGCGGATACCTTTATTTTCACAAGGCACCAAGCCCAAAGGATTTCCACGAGGAAACCGTAAGAAAACTGGATAAACTCCACATGTACGATTGCCTTAGGGCCAACAAATCTTTGGCCGCTTGGGGTATCGAAGGGCGTGTTCCCTTCTTAGATAAAGAGTTTATGGATGTAGCAATGAGCATTAACCCAAAAGACAAAATGATCAACGGAGAGCGTATGGAGAAATGGGTGGTGCGTATAGCTTTTGAGGATTATTTGCCCGAAAGTGTAGCTTGGAGACAGAAAGAACAATTTTCAGATGGTGTGGGATACAGCTGGATAGATACCTTGAAAGCTTTGGTGGAAGAGGAAATTACGGATGAGCAGTTGGAGAATGCCCATTTCAAATTCCCGATTCAAACCCCAACATCGAAAGAAGAATATTATTATCGTTCCATTTTTGAAAGTCATTTCCCATCAGATGCAGCAGCATTGAGTGTTCCACAAGAACCTTCAGTGGCCTGTAGTACCAAGATTGCCTTGGAGTGGGACGAGGCGTTCAAAAACATGAACGACCCATCCGGTAGGGCTGTGGCTAAGGTCCATACCGATGCGTATGTGAAATAACCCCCGTTTAAACCAACCAAACGATATGAAGCAGTAAAGCTAACTTGTTTCATTTTTTAATTAGTCCGAAAAGCCCCTTATCCAAGGGGCTTTTTAGTTGTTGGGGTCCAAGTTTTGTATTCAATTAAAAGTGAAGGGCAAAACCTATTCGAAATTCAAATATGCCCTCATCGGTAAAATCCTCATTGAGGCTCATGTTGTAGCGCAGTCCGGGTTCGACACTGATATGGTTGGAAAGGAAGATGGCATATCCACCTTGTAAGCCCAACCAAAGTGGACTTTCAGGAGCATCTTGAATACTGGCACCGGTGATATCCAATTGGAAGGGGATAGTACTGATGACATAATATTTAGCTCCCAATTTATAAGAGAAAATATTCAAGCCATCGTAATCTGAATAGCCCAGTCCTCCTTTAATGGCCAAGTCATCTGCAATAAAGTATCCCCCTTCGGCACCAATGCTCCATATTGTGGAACCATCTGACGAAACAAGTGAAAAACCGGTATTGGCTGAATGTCCTGTAAGTCCATCCCCGCCAAATCCAGTGTTTGCCTCAATAAGCCAACTTCCTTGATTTGTTTGTGTTCCGTCTTGTGCATTGCTCGTAAATGTAAATCCAATTGTTGCCACGAGCATAAATAAAAATTTCTTCATAATGTAAAATTTGAGTTTATATATTCGGTAAACATATCGTTTATTGAAAAAAAATCAAATTTTTTTGTCAAATCCGAAAAATCCATGCTTGTTTGGGTAAACAATAGGGTTTACTTTGTTCACGTTTTTGAGCCCATTATCCAAAAGAAAGTTTATTGACCAACCAACTATTGGGGGAGACTTCAAAATGAATGATGGGGAATGTGTGCTTTTCCACAGGATTTGTTGATAACTTAGACTGTTCAACAGGCTCTTATAGACCATTTGCATAGGGTATTGATTATATTTGTAGGATTTGAAATTTTGAGCCAAATACCGATAAATATATGAGCGAAGAAGCTAATAAGAAACAATACTCGGCGGATAGTATCCAGGCCCTTGAGGGAATGGAACACGTGCGTATGAGACCTTCCATGTATATTGGAGATGTAGGGGTCAGAGGTTTGCACCACTTGGTGTACGAAGTAGTGGATAACTCCATTGATGAGGCCATGGCCGGTCATTGCGATAAAATTGATGTAATCATCAATGAAGACAACTCCATAACTACACAGGATAACGGTAGGGGTATCCCTGTGGACTTGCACAAAAAAGAAGGTGTTTCCGCATTGGAGGTCGTTATGACCAAAATCGGTGCCGGTGGTAAGTTTGATAAGGATTCCTATAAGGTTTCGGGTGGACTTCACGGTGTGGGTGTGTCCTGTGTGAACGCTTTGTCATCAAAATTGAAGGCTACGGTCTATAGGGATGGAAAAATTTGGGAGCAGGAGTATGAGAGAGGTAAAACCCTTTATCCTGTAAAAAGTGTTGGCGAAAGTGATGAGACAGGTACCATAGTCACTTTTGTTCCGGACAGTACCATTTTTACCCAGACCACAGAATATAGTTATGAAACCCTTTGCAATAGGATGCGTGAGCTTGCTTATTTGAACAAGGGAGTTACCATAACAATTACCGACAAACGAAATAAGGACGAAAAAGGGGAATATATAGCCGAGACATTCTATTCTGAAGAAGGGCTAAAGGAATTTATCAAGTTTTTGGACGGTACCCGTGAGCCGCTGATCCAGAATGTAATCTCCATGGAAGGAGAAAAGAACGGCATTCCTGTGGAAGTGGCCATGGTCTACAATACGGGCTATACCGAGAACCTTCACTCCTATGTGAATAACATTAACACCCACGAAGGGGGTACCCACCTATCTGGTTTTAGACGAGGATTAACATCCACGCTAAAGAAATATGCCGATAATTCGGGAATGCTGGACAAGTTGAAATTCGAAATATCAGGAGATGATTTTCGTGAAGGATTGACTGCAATCGTTTCTGTAAAAGTCGCAGAACCACAGTTTGAAGGTCAAACCAAGACCAAGTTAGGTAACCGAGAGGTAACTAGTGCTGTTAGTCAGGCCGTATCCGAAATGTTGACCATTTACTTGGAGGAGCACCCTGATGATGCCAAGCAAATTGTGGAGAAGGTAAAACTTGCTGCACAGGCTAGGCATGCCGCTGCAAAAGCCCGTGAGATGGTTCAGCGTAAGAACCCGATGAGTGTGGGTGGTTTGCCCGGGAAACTGTCCGATTGTTCCGAGCAAGACCCTACACTATGTGAGGTGTTTTTGGTTGAGGGGGACTCCGCAGGCGGAACGGCCAAACAAGGAAGAAACAGACACTTTCAGGCCATTCTTCCATTACGTGGTAAAATCCTTAACGTGGAAAAAGCCATGCAGCACAAGGTTTTCGAAAACGAAGAAATCAAAAATATCTATACAGCTCTTGGAGTAACTATTGGGACCGAAGAGGACAGTAAAGCATTGAACCTTGAAAAACTGCGTTACCATAAAGTAGTGATCATGTGTGATGCGGATGTTGATGGTAGTCACATTGAAACCTTGATTTTGACCTTCTTCTTCCGCTACATGCGGGAGTTGATAGAAGGTGGCCATGTTTATATCGCCACTCCACCTTTGTATTTGTTAAAAAAGGGGGCCAAAAAACGATATGCTTGGAACGATAAGGAACGTGATGCAATCAATGCAGAAATGAACGGCGGGGCAAGTATCCAGCGATACAAAGGTCTTGGGGAAATGAACGCCGAGCAGCTTTGGGATACCACTATGAACCCGGAATTTAGAAAATTACGTCAGGTGCAGATTGACAATGCTACGGAATCTGATCGAATATTTTCCATGTTAATGGGCGATGAAGTACCACCAAGACGTGAATTTATAGAGAAAAATGCCGTTTATGCGAATATAGATGCATAGGTAATAGCTATTTCACAACAAAAACTCGCCCCTCAAAGGCGAGTTTTTTAGTTTTGGGTAAAATTTCAACATTATGAAAAGAATAATTTTAGTACTAGCGCTAGTTTCTGTAACCATGGGAAAAGCCCAGGACTTGAACGATATTTTTGTCGCAGGTGTGGCAGATGCCGAACAATTTGCCAATGCATATCTGGCCCCTGTGTCAGAAGCATCCATCTATAGTATTTCCAATGGATGGTACAATACCGCCGAAGCCAAACCTTTGGGGGGATTTGAAATTTCCATAATCGGAAACATGACCGGGTTCAAGAATAAAGACGATAAAAAGGCATTCTTGTTAGACCCTGCCGATTATGAAAACCTGGACTTTGTAAATAACCCCGGTCAGGCGAGAATGGTAGCCACGGGCTTGGGAGATATTGAAGGCGTGGAGGTTTTTGTTGAAGATGAAAGTGGAGTTTTTCGCGAGGAGTTTGAGCTTCCAACGGGTCTTTCGGCTGAAAACCTCAATTTTATCCCATCAGGGTACCTTCAAGGAAGCGTTGGTTTGATTAAAGGTTTGGAAGTGAAAGCACGCTTTTTGCCCAAGATCAAGTTTGATGACGATGCAAAAATTGGCCTCTTCGGTGCAGGATTGCAATATGACTTTACCAAAATGTTACCGGCAGACAAGATGTTGCCCGTGGCCATCTCGGCGGTAATCGGCTATACCAACTTGAACGGAGAATACGATTTTACGGATTCTAATTTTATCGAAGGTGAGAACCAACGTATTGATGCATCCTTCAAAACATGGAATTTCAGCGCTGTGGTTTCCACTAAAAATATACCCGTGATCAACTTTTATGGGGGATTGGGGTACATTACAGGTAAATCGGACATTGATTTGTTGGGTACATACCAAGCCAACGGGCCTTTCTTTTCGGAGACAGTGGAAGATCCGTTCTCCGTTTCCAAAAATGCAAGCGGAGTTTCGGCCAATTTGGGTACAAGATTAAAGCTGGGCTTCTTTAGACTCAACGCAGAATACAATATTTCTGAATTCAGTACTTTCACCTTTGGTGTTAATTTTGGATTCAGATAGAAAAAAACCAAATCAACCAACCAATAAAAATAAAGAAGGCCCCGTTTCCGGGGCCTCCTATTTTCATATATGTAGTCTTCACGTTATTCCCTGGTGGCGAAGACCGAGCCATTGTCCAAGGTTAATACTTCAGGTTCCTGTGCCTTTTTTAAACTAACGGTAATATCCGTTACTTGAGGGTCGCCATATATAATAGAATAGGTCCCATTGTCTTCGGACCATTTAAAGTCAGTATAAAAAATCAATTCGGAATCGGAATATCTCTGGTACCGGCCCAGGTATACATCGTTAAAAATCCATTCTTCACGAACGGTGCCGGCGCTTTTGCCTTCAATGCTAGATAACTCTGTTTTTGCCCAGATGCCCAAAATAGGGTCGTGGTTTTCTGGTACTCGAGTACAGTTGCTTATGGCAATTATGCCAACAATGCACAACAATGAAAAGAGCTTTTTCATGGGTCAAGTAGGTTAAATTAAAATTGGGACTATTAGAACGTAAGTTTGTAGGAAACTATTGCATAAAAAAGATAAAATATTTGCATTTCTTGTGTTCTTGGGGATTAATGAATCTTCTTCCCCTATTTTAATCGAACATCAGCTTTGTACGTTTTGAATGCTTGAACTGGCTAAAACTGGTAAAAGTCAGCATTTTTCTGAGCCAAATGCCTTATTTTTGAAGACTAAAATTTAAATCTATACAAATGAAAGTTACCGTAGTTGGAGCAGGCGCAGTTGGAGCAAGCTGTGCTGAGTACATAGCAATGAAAAATTTTGCATCAGAAGTAGTTTTATTGGATATCAAAGAAGGATATGCCGAAGGAAAGGCCATGGATTTAATGCAAACGGCCTCCCTTAACGGTTTTGATACCAAAATCACGGGAAGCACCAACGATTATGGCAAAACAGCGGATAGCGACATCGCAGTGATTACCTCGGGTATACCACGTAAGCCCGGAATGACCCGCGAAGAGCTTATCGGAATTAATGCAGGTATTGTAAAAACGGTAGCAACCAGCCTTTTGGAGCATTCTCCAAACGTAACCATTATAGTTGTGAGCAACCCAATGGACACCATGACCTATTTGGTGCACAAGGCCACTGGATTGCCAAAGAACAGGATTATTGGTATGGGCGGTGCATTGGACAGTGCCCGATTCAAATATAGATTGGCCCAAGCTTTGGAAGCGCCGATATCTGATGTAGATGGTATGGTGATAGGAGGACACAGCGATACTGGAATGGTACCTTTGATCGGGCATGCTACCAGAAACAGTGTAAAAGTTTCCGAATTTCTATCGGAAGAAAAAATGGACTGGGTAGTGGAAGAAACCAAAGTAGGAGGAGCCACATTGACCAAATTATTGGGCACCAGCGCATGGTACGCCCCAGGGGCAGCGGTTTCTGGATTGGTCCAGGCCATTGCTTGCGACCAAAAGAAGATGTTCCCATGTTCCACCCTTTTGGAGGGCGAGTATGATTTGGACGATATTTGCATCGGGGTACCGGTGATCTTGGGCAAAAACGGAATCGAAAAAATCGTCGAAATTGAACTGTCCGATGCCGAAAAGGCCAAAATGCAGGAAAGTGCGGCTGGCGTTAAAAAAACCAACGGACTGCTAGAGGTTTAAACGCTATCATAATAACAACCAACTAAATTGTCATTTTGGACATCACCATAATGAAATTGCCCATCAATTTAGGTGGAGATTTCTTGGTTTGTCCGGAATGACAATTTCATTTTTAGGGCATAACCGTCAACTGTAATTGCAATTACATCAATTTCTATTGTCAAATCTTATCGGAAATGATATATTTGCACGCTGTTTAAGAAAACTTCTAAAAAATTAACAATCAATGCAGAATAAAGGAATTATAAGGCTTTTCGCGATCCTTTTTGGCTTGGTGAGCATCTATCAGTTATCCTATACTTTCATTACAAGTAAGTTGGAGAAGGATGCTGAAGCATACGCAGTTAGCCAAATTTCGGAAGCTGAGGAAGATTATGTTGCAAAGCGTGAAGCTTTAGAGGCATCGTATTTGGATTCCATCAGTGACAACACTGTTTTGGGCTTTACGAGCTATGAGGATGCCAAAACAAAAGAGTTGAACAAGGGATTGGACCTTAAAGGAGGTATCAATGTAACCTTGCAGATTTCCGTAAAGGATATTTTGAAAGGATTGGCCAACAATACCAAAAACCCTGTTTTCAACAAAGCATTGGCAGATGCCGATGAAGCATCGACCAATAGTGATGACACCTATTTGGAGTTGTTCTTTGATGCCTTTGATAATATTAAAGGAGATACCAAATTGGCATCGCCCGATATTTTTGCCAATAAAGGCCTAAGTGATGAAGTCAATTTTCAAATGACGGATGATGAGGTAAAACCCATCATCAGAAGAAAGATTGATGAATCCATTGTTTCTGCATTTGAGGTGCTTCGTGAACGTATCGATGGATTTGGGGTAACCCAGCCCAACATTCAAAGAGAAGGAAACTCAGGAAGAATTTTGGTAGAACTTCCAGGTGCCAAGGATATTGCCCGTGCCCAAGAATTGTTGTCCAGCACGGCACAATTGGAATTCTGGGAAACCTACCCACAGAGCAACCAAAGCATAGGAAACTTTTTGGTAAATGCCAACGAGCGTTTAAAAGATATATTGAAACCGGAGGCAAAGGAAGAAGAGGTGTCAAAACCTGAATCGGAAATTGATTCGTTGCTTTCGGATGTATCCCAAGACTCCTTGGACATGACCCAAGAGGCCAATCCATTATTGGGTAAACTACTTCCTGCCAATCCAGGTAGTCATGCCATTGCACGTGCCATGGTTTCCGACACAGCCGAGCTTGGTGCATACTTGAGGATGCCGGAAATCAAAAGATTGTTGCCCAACGATATTCAATTTACCAGATTTCTTTGGGAGCGTCCAGCCAAGGATTCTGAAGTAGCTGATCTGTATGCGTTGAAATCCAACAGGGAAGGTACTCCAAGAATAAGTGGAGACGTAGTTTCTGATGCACAGGATACCTTTGACCAGTTCAACAAACCAGCCGTTAGCATGACGATGAATACCCGTGGTGCCAAAGAGTGGGAGGAGTTGACGGGAGATGCGTACAACAACCAAACAGGTATTGCCATTGTTTTGGACAATAAAGTATACACCGCACCAGGTGTTTCTTCAGGGCCTATTTCTGGAGGACGTTCCGAAATTACAGGTACCTTTACCGTAAACGAAACCAAAGATATTGCCAACGTATTGCGCGCAGGTAAACTTCCTGCTTCGGCCGATATTATTCAATCTGAAGTTGTTGGTCCGTCCTTGGGACAAGAAGCTATTGATAGTGGATTTATGTCCTTTATGATTGCTATGGCTTTTGTGCTTGTTTGGATGATTTTCTACTACGGAAGAGCTGGAGTTTTTGCTGATATTGCATTGATATTCAATATTTTATTGATTTTTGGGGTGTTGACCAGTTTGGGGGCAGTATTGACCTTACCGGGTATTGCAGGTATTGTTTTGACCATAGGTATGTCGGTGGATGCCAACGTACTTATTTTTGAAAGGGTAAAAGAAGAATTGGCCCGCGGAAAAGGAAAGGCACAAGCCATTGCAGATGGTTTTGGAAACGCTTTGTCCTCCATTTTGGATGCCAATATTACTACTGGATTGACCGCGATTATCCTGTTTATTTTTGGATCAGGACCCATTAAAGGTTTTGCCACTACTTTGATGATCGGTATTGTTACTTCCTTGTTCACAGCGATATTTGTGACCAGATTGATGATCGAGGCCTATACCAACAAGAAAGGACGCAGGCTGGATTTCAGTACAGGAATTACCAAGAACCTGTTCACCAAAATAAATATTGACTTTTTGTCCAAGCGTAAGATTGCTTATGTTGTTTCCGGAATCTTACTAGCCGTGAGCACCTTTTCATTGCTTACAAATGGACTGAATCAAGGGGTTGATTTTATCGGAGGACGTTCTTATCAAATTCGTTTTGAAAAAGCGGTCAACCCATCAGAAATTGCTTCTGAACTAAATACGGTTTTCGGTAGTGGAACCAATGTGAAGACTTTTGGAGATGCCAACCAGATAAAAGTTACTACGCCCTACAAAGTAGATGAAGAAGGAGTTGAGGTGGATACCGAAATTCAAAATATGCTTTATACCACGCTGCAAAATTATTTGCCAGACGGCACTTCTTTTGAAGATTTTACAGTGGGTGCTTCCGAAAAATCAATAGGTATCCTGCAATCCGTTAAAGTAGGACCGACCATCGCGGATGATATCAAGAAAAATGCCTTTTTGGCCATTATTGGATCATTGGCGGTAGTTTTTCTTTATATTTTATTACGATTCAGAAAATGGCAATTCTCATTGGGTGCCGTTGCAGCGGTATTCCACGATGTAATGATCGTACTGGGCATTTTCTCCTTAACTGGAAGCATTATGCCTTTCAATATGGAAATTGACCAAGCTTTTATAGCGGCCATTCTTACGGTAATCGGTTATTCCCTGAACGATACGGTGGTAGTATTCGACCGTATCCGTGAAATCACCCTTCTCAAAGGGTTTAAAGGTGGTGAAAACATCAACGATGCCTTAAACAGTACTTTGAGCCGAACGTTGAATACGTCCCTTACCACATTGATTGTGTTGTTGGCCATCTTTACCTTTGGAGGTGAAAGCTTAAGAGGATTTATGTTCGCAATGATCATTGGTGTAATTGTGGGTACATACTCCTCCGTATTTATCGCAACACCGGTAATGTTCGATTCATTAAAGAAGAAAATTGCTGCTGCTACAGGAGCATAGTTTTTCGTTTTTTTATTACACTTTATAATAAAGGTCCTCACTTTGAGGACCTTTCTTTTTTATAATTATGTTTTGTTGGTCGATAATGTTTCCAACCACGATAGCAATTGGCTGAACAAGGTGAAGTTCTGAATTACCCGAAGCTGACCGTTAAAGCCCCATTTATCCCTTTCTTTGGGGTGGTTGAGCATATAGGCCAAGGTTTTGGATAAACCTTCAATATCTGTGGGGTCAGGATTTATTTGTCCTGTGTTGTTGTGGACCACCTGAAGTTTGAGTCCAGCGGCGTTGGAAACCAAAACAGGTTTTCTTTTCCACATCGCCTCTGTGGCAGTGAGTCCAAATCCTTCTTGAATGGAGTTTTGCACAATAATACTGGATGTACGCTGGAGTGCATTCACGATCAAAGCATTTTCCTTTGGATTGTCCAGTGGTAGCAATAAGATGGCAATATCATTTTGCATGCTGCTGTCCACTTTTTTATAAGTTTCCGTAAGTTCTTTTAGCACCTCTTTGCCCTCTGGGTCGTCGGATACAAAAGCTGGATCTGGTCCACCCAATACCAAAAGTGTCATTTCAATGCGTTTGTACCCTAGACTTTTTGGGTCACCATTTTTCCTATTGTCCAATTTCATTTGAATAAAGGCTTCCATCAATTCCTTGAAACCCTTAAGTCGGTCCCATCTTGAAATTTCTGTCACGATGGGGCGATAAATCAAGTCCAAGTTTTGACCAGCGTCCAACACATCAAAAGAGCCATCGGGCATTACCTTTCTCACCAAATGCTCATATCGATGGTACAAAATGGCCTTATGGTCATCCAAAACACCGGATTGATACAAAATACCAATACACTTGTGCAATTGAAGTTCACGGTTTTTGTGACTCAAGGGGTCAATGGCCGGTGGTATAATGGAAACTCTGTTTTTTAAAGGCTTTGGAACGTAAGCAGGAAGGCTGAATACAAAATGGTCGTAATCGTTGGTATACGGCTCCAAAAACTTCCAAACAGCATCTGTTATTTCCGTATCATCTTCCAGCCCTATATGGCACCGCCAAATAATGGAAACGTTCTTTTTCTTTTTTATCATGGCGGCCAATGGCATAGGTTGCGGGTCGTGTACCACAACAATATCGCCATCCTTGATCAGTTCCAACGCTTTGGAAAGATTGTTTTGATTGACTTCTTCATAAATTTTTCGGTCTTCTTCAGTAAAAATTCCGTTACCACTGCCATGAATAGCATTGTGGATACGTTTGGTCAAATCGAAAAATGCATCTTTTTCGGCTTCGATGACCAGCCACTCGATAGATACACCAAGTTCGCGGAGTATCCGCATTTGACTAGGTAGCATTTCGGCCACACCACCACCGATGGCAGTGGAATTTATCATCCAAATGGTTCGTCCCCTAAGGGATTCAATAGGCTCCTTGGCCTGTTCCATAAAATCCAGCACAGAAGAATAAAGGGATCCGTACGCCTTATAATCTGCAAGTTTGGCACCTGGCTTAACATTTATTTTTTGCATTTAAGGGAAAGTTAATGATTGAATTCCCTATAAGATAACAAAAAAATGAATGGGTGGGTTAAGTGTTTGTTTGTGAAACTTTTATGATTTGGAAGTGATACCTGTGGAGCCTTTTTCCGACGGATGTAGTTCAAAAATATACTCTGGAGCTAGCTCTGGCTCTTTACGATGGGATACAAAAATGATAGCGGTTTCGCTTTCTTTGGCGATTTTGTTTACCAAGGACACAAAAAGATTCGCACTGGTATCATCCAACCCTGCCGTAGGTTCATCCAAAATAAGTAATGGTGGATGTTTTACCATGGAGCGCGCCATCATAACCAAACGCTTATTACCGGTACTTAGGTCGCGAAAGTGATCGTTTTTTCTATCGTTTAGTTGTAAAAGCTCAAGCCATTGGTTGGCCAATTGCTTTTCACGGTCCGTAGGTTGTACATAAAGCCCAATGGAGTCGTGGAGCCCGGAGATGATCATATTTTCCAGACTGTGATATCCTCCAAAGGTATTGGTGATGGTAGGGGTGTAATAGCCGATTTTTTGTTTAAGGTCCCAAACACTTTCGCCACTCCCTTTTTTTTGTCCGAAAATCGTCAAATCTTGGCCGTAGCCCTTATGGCTGTCCCCAGTAACCATAGATAGGAGGGTAGATTTTCCACTGCCATTGGGGCCGATCAATTGCCAAAATTCTCCTTTTTTGATGGTCCAATCGATTTGGTTTATAACCTGACGCCCATCAAAACTGACGGATACTTTTTTAAAACTGACCAATTCCGTGCCCTCGACTTTAATCGGGGATAAAGGTGGTGGAATCTTGCCGCTAAAGCTGATAGGTTCGTTTTTGTTTTCGTTCCAAAAAGCATCGGGCGAATCGTATTGATGAAGATTACCTCCATCAAGCTTAAAAAAGTTGGAAGTGTTGGGCAATATATCATCCAATCGACTCACCAATTGAACCAGAATTTTGCTGGAAGCAATATCCAAAAGCTGTTCTTTCAACTTGGTCTGTGTGGCCATATCCAAATTATCAAAAGGATTCACCAATACCATAAAATCAGGATCTTGTTGCAGTAAATGGTTGAGCAAGGCCTTTTTTTGTTCGCCGCTGCTCATGGTTTTTAATGCTTGGTCACTTTTCTGGGTCAAAATTTTGATTTCATGGCGTTCTTCTTCATCCATGTACCGATTGATTTCTGACCGTGAAAAAAGCAGCCCGTTCAATGGTTGTAGTTCCTTTAAACCATCAATAGGTTGGTTGCGGAGCAGGTTATGCACCAATTGCTTCGTATTGGAATTGTTTTGTGTTAGGATGGCGTAGCTTTTGGGTAGCTTCATGTGGTAAAATGGTATTGGCCCAAAAATACGATTATCCTCGATTCACTCTAAAAATATGGACTGGATTATCCTTGTAGGTCGTGGTTTTGTCCAAACACATGCCATTTTTCTTGGCAACTTTTTGGGATGGTATATTGTCCACATGAATAATAGAGATCAAAGAGTCCGAAAAGCTATTGTCGAAGGCATATTTCTTACATTTTTGGGCGGCTTCTATAGCGTAGCCCTGCAACCAATACTTTGGTAGTATGGAATAACCGATCTCCAATTCTCGTACATTATCCACGGTTTGGACAAGCAGGCCGCAGATTCCTACCAATTCTCCCGATTCTTTTGAAGTTAGGGCATTCATCCCGCCCAGATCCTTCTCATAACGTTCAAAAACCCGATTGAACTGTTCTCGACAAGCTTTAACGGGGTCTGTGGGGAGCCCTTCCCAAAACCGTGTGGATTTTGGATTGTGATAAAAGGGCAACCAATCATCAAAATCCGATGCTTTCAATTTTCGAAAGATCAATCGCTCCGAAGCTTGGTTTTCTAGTAGATATTTGGGCATTTAATTACGTGAAAAGCTAATACTGTCACCCACTTGCAACCCTAGTTGGTCCGAAAGTCCTGCATTTATTTCCAGTACATATTTTGCAGGTGCATTGGAGGGTAGGGTGTTTTCATCAAACGGTCTTGCATTTTTTTGAAAGCTGACAATTTTTTGGGCCTGGCTAATATAAATGATATCCAAAGGGATTTCTGTGTTCTTCATATAAAAATATTGCAAGGATTCGGTAGGCTGTATAAACAGCATTCCTTGCTTCTTTTCCATGGATTTTCTGTACATGAGCCCTGTTTTGGTCTCATAATCCGTTTCTGCTATCTCTATATCAAAATTTGCCTTTATGGAATCAGTTTCCGTAGCTATCACGGCGAGGTCCCCTTCCTTGGTAAAAGATATGGATTCTGTTTTAAGTGCTTGTTTAGACTCCGTTTTGCACGATACCAGAACAAGGACTAAAACCAAAAGGACTATTTTTCCAAATTTGTACATCATATTAAAGTTCTACAGGGGGTGGTTTAAGCATAAAATAGATGCCAATAAATATCATTGGAATACTGAGCCATTGTCCTGTGGAGAGCATTCCCAAAGTATCTTCAAAGCCACCTTGACTTTTCTTGTAGAACTCCACAAAGAATCGAACTACAAACAATAGCACCATGAACAAACCAAAGAGAAAGCCCGGTTTGTTCTTCCAATCTGTTTTCCAATATAAAAGGTATAAGGCTATAAACACAAATATGTAACAAATCGCTTCGTACAATTGGGCAGGATGGCGATAGGGAATGGATTGTAAAATCTCTGAGAATTCCGGGTTATGTTGAATGGCTTTGTAAGCGGCATTAGGGCTTTGTTCCTTGGTGAGTGCCATAGCTTGATATGCCGGCATATCATCCGAGTCCCGGATAAACCTTGTGGCCAAAAAATAAGATTTGTCCACTACTTTTCCGTTGATCTCGGAATTGAAGAAATTACCGAATCTTACAAAAGCGGCTCCAATGGCAGATGGGACAACCAACCTGTCCAACAACCAAAGCATTTTAATGTCCTTCCATTTACGGGTGTACAGCCAAATGCCGATAATGGCAGCTATGGTTGCTCCATGACTGGCCAATCCTGTAAATCCGGTAAACTCATAACCATTGATGATGCCAAAGAGTGAACTGTCCGCACTTTCGCGAATGGGCAAAAGAATTTCTGCCAAATGGTCCTTGTAATAGTCCCAATCATAAAAAAACACATGTCCCAAACGTGCTCCCAACATTATGGAAACCACGGTATAAATGAAAAGAGAATCCAGTTTTTCCATGGATTTCTTTTCGTTCAGGAAGATTTTTTTCATAATGAACCAGCCAAGGATAAAGGCTGCGATCCATAGTAGATTGTAATATTTTATCTGTAAAAAACCCAGTTTAAAAAGGGTTCCTTCGGGGTTCCAGTCAAATCCTAGAAAGTACATTTAAATAAATTTTGGGACTAATATAACTACTTTGGGCGTTTGGGCAGTTGGTTTGTGGGATTTTTGGTCACTATTAACTTTTTAAGCCTCCTTTTTACTCCATGACATATATGTTGTACTTTGTATGAAGGCTAAGTTTTTTAACTTCCATTTACCGTTCTTGGTTTCAGGTTGCTGGGTTATTTTGTTATTGAGTTATTGGAGTTTGTTTTTTTGGAATTTGTTTTTTTGGAATTTGGTACTTGATGCTTGATGCCCGATGCCCGGTGCTTGATGCCCGGTGCTTGATGCCCGAAGTGGGAAGCTTGCACTTGCACTTGAACTTGAGCTTGAACTTGAGATTTGAGTCAATTCGTGTCAAAACGGAAAAATTAGGGCTTGGAATATAAAAACCAACCTCAAGGAACACTCCTAAGGTCCCTCTTTCAGGTTGTTGAGTTATTTTGTTATTGGAGTTTGTTTTTTGGAATTTGGTACTTGATGCTTGATGCTTGATGCTTGATGCCCGAAGTGGGAAGTTTGCACTTGCACTTGCACTTGAACTTGAGCTTGAACTTGAACTTGAACTTGATTTTTGAACTTCATCAAGGTACAGGGTCATAACCACTCCCGCCCCAAGGGTTACAGCTTACTATACGTTTGATGGAAAGCCATCCGCCTTTGAACAGGCCGTGCTTTTTTAAAGCTTCCAAAGTGTATTGCGAGCAGGTGGGGGAGTAACGACAGCTTGATGGAAACATAGGGGAGATAAAATATTGATAAAACTTGACCAATAGTACAAATGGTGCTATCAATATTTTTTTCATGTTTCAGTATGTTAAAGCTCCACAAGAGAAATTTCTTGATAGGAACGATTGTATTAATTTACGCTAAACGTAGTGCCGTCCTTGCCATCTTTTATTTGAATGCCCAAGGCAACCAATTGATCCCTTATTTTGTCGGAAGTGGCAAAATCCTTTTTGGCACGCGCCTCATTTCTAATATCGATCAATAATTCCATAATCCCATTAAAAGTATTGGAATCATCTTTGGTCATGGATTGATTTTCAATGCCAAGAACATCGTAAACAAAGGCTTTTAGTGTGCTGTCCAAAATATCCTTGTCTTCCGCAGAAATAGTTTCCTTGTCTTCTTTGATTTGGTTGATGTGCTTTACGGCCTCGAACAATTGTGCAATCAAAATGGGGGTATTGAAGTCGTCGTTCATGGCATCGTAGCATTTCTGCTTCCATGCGGCAACATCAAAATCAGATTTGTCACCGGTTTTGAGGCTGTCAATGCTGTCCAGGGCATCCATTAAACGGTTGTACCCTTTTTCGGAGGCTTGCAAGGCTTCATCACTAAGATCCAAGATGCTGGTATAGTGTGCCTGCATCATAAAAAATCGGACTACGGAAGGTGAGTAGGGTTTGCTCAGTATGTTATTGTCACCACTAAAAATCTCAGCAGGATAAATGTTGTTGTCCGTAGATTTGGACATTTTTCTGCCATTCAAGGTCAGCATATTGGCATGCATCCAATAATTAACGGGAGATTTTCCTGTGCTGGCCTCTGCTTGTGCTATTTCACACTCGTGGTGGGGGAATTTAAGGTCCATTCCGCCTCCGTGAATGTCGAAAGTCTCACCCAGATATTTGGTGCTCATGGCCGTACATTCCAAATGCCATCCCGGGAAGCCGTCTCCCCAAGGCGATGGCCAGCGCATAATATGTTGGGGTTCTGCTTTTTTCCAAAGGGCAAAATCCTGTGGATTTCTTTTTTCATCTTGGGCAGTGAGTTCGCGGGTGTTGGTAATCATATCTTCCAACTTTCTGCCGCTCAACTTGCCATAATCGTGGTCTTCGTTGAACTTGACCACATCAAAATAAACGGAACCGTTTACCTCATAAGCGAATCCTTTTTCAAGTATTTCCTTGATGATTTCTATTTGCTCTATGATATGGCCGGTGGCCGTGGGCTCAATGCTTGGAGGCAAAAGATTGAATTGCTGTAGGGTATTATGGAAATCCACGGTGTAGCGCTGAACCACTTCCATGGGTTCAATTTGTTCCAACTTGGCCTTTTTGGCTATTTTGTCCTCACCTTCGTCTGCATCGTTTTCCAAGTGCCCTGCATCGGTAATGTTACGGACGTAGCGCACTTTGTACCCCAAGTGCTTAAAGTAGCGAAATATCATGTCAAAAGACATAAAAGTGCGGCAGTTGCCTAAATGCACATTGCTATAAACGGTGGGACCGCAAACGTACATGCCCACATGGCCTTCGTTTATAGGTTTGAATACATCTTTTTTCCCAGTAAGTGAATTATGAATTCGTAAGGATTGGTCTTTGTACAATTGCATTTAAACGGTTGGTGTTTAAAATTCGGTATCGAGATTGATGTAGTCCAAAAATTCCCTTCTTGTGGCCTCGTCTTTAAACTTACCACCATATTCAGCGGTTACGGTACTACTATCAATATCCCGTATGCCCCTGGAATTTACACAAAGGTGCTTGGCATCGATAACACAGGCAACATCATCCGTTCCCAACACATTTTGAAGCTCTTTTACAATCTGGATGTTCATCCGTTCCTGAACTTGCGGACGCTTTGCAAAGTAATCCACGATACGGTTCATTTTGGAAAGACCAACGACCGTTCCGTTGGAAATATAGGCAATGTGCGCACGCCCAACAATGGGCAACAAGTGGTGCTCACAAGTGGAGTAGACCACAATGTTCTTTTCCACCAACATTTCGCCGTACTTGTACTTATTGTCAAACGTTGAGGATTTTGGTTTTCTATCGGGATGCAATCCGCCAAAAATTTCTTGTACGTACATTTTAGCCACCCGTTTAGGTGTGCCTTTTAAACTGTCGTCATCCAAATCGAGACCCAGGGTAAGCATAATTTCCCTTACGCTTTTTTGTATTCTTTCGATCTTTTCTTCATCGCTCAATACAAAAGCATCTTCTCTTAAAGGTGTGTCCGATGAGGAACCTACGTGGTCGTTTCCTCTTTCTTCATATTGTTCTTCCAATGCCTGCTCTAGTTTCATAGCTATTGCTTAAGGAGAGCAAAGATATACATTAATGAGGGATTTAACATCTGCTTGCCGAGGTTTGACAACATAAATTATTGTTAAGACAAGTACCACGGTACTTTTATAATATCCAAACCTACAGTCTTTTATGATTAAACATTTTGCCAAGACCTTACTGTTGTTGCTTTTTTGGCAAACTGCGCAAGCGCAGGTGGCCCAAAATTGTATTAATGCCGTTCCTATATGCAGCAATACGCCCATAAATGGCGGAACAAATGGTTTTGGGACTGATGACTTTAATGGTGCGGCTTCCAGTGGATGCTTGGAACAGACTACTACGGGTGTAATTGAATCCAATTCAGCTTGGTACCGTTTTCGAACCGCTGAATCTGGTCAGTTGGGCTTTAATATTGGTCATAATAGTAACGAAGATTGGGATTTTGCCCTGTATCGTGCCAGTGATTGCAGTAATTTGGGAGAGCCAGTTCGCTGCAATTTTTTTGATAATAGTGAAAACACCAGCTTCATCGGTGTAGGGGAAGACCCTACGGGCGATGAGGATTCGGTGCATTATGAGGATTGGCTTCAAGTGGAAGCAGGAGAGGACTACTATCTCTTTATCAATAATTTTAGCAATATAAATTCTGGATTCTCCATTCAGTTTACGGGAAATATTTGGGCAAACCACCCCAATAGTGCCTTGGATTGTTCCATTGTAAGCAATTTGTTGGGGCCGCCCATTGCTGCTTGCGAGGGCGGTAGTGTAGTTTTGGATGCCTCTACCTCTGGGGCCATGAATTACGAATGGTATATGGACTCGGGAAGTGGTTATCAATTAATCGCAGGGGTCAATGGGGCAACACATACTGTCCAAAATTCTGGTCAGTACCGTGTTGTGGTCGCTACATCCACAGAAAGCATTGTAAGCGATGTGCAGGTTGGTTTTAATGATGTTCCGATTACAGGAACAGTTTCGGATGAAACTTTTTGTTACGAAGCGGATATGACCTTTGATTTGAACAGTAAAAATTATGAGGCATTGGGTGGTATGGATCAAGATGATTTTGTGGTCAGCTACCATAACTCACAGACCGATGCCGAAGCAGGGATAAATCCTTTGGAAAAACACTATATATTGACAGGTGTTTCTGATACGATTTACGTTCGAACCACCTCCTTGGCAAACCCTGATTGTTATGATGCATCCCAAAGCTTTGCTTTGAATGCTATAGAGGCACCTGTGTTGAGCTTTGATGAGAAAGTGGTCATTTGCGAAGCTGTTGGAAGTATAGAAATAGGGGAAACACAGTCCAATCCCGATTATAACTATTTGTGGAGTACGGGAGAGCAAACCCCATCCATAACGGTGTCCGATGCGGGAGAATATACGTTAACAGTAACTAATCAATCCAATGGAATTGTTTGCGAAACGAGTAGGACGGTGTCCGTAGAAATTTCAACCATGCCACAGATTTCAAGTATTGATATTGACGATATGAGCGCCAACAATACAGTAACCATCAATACGGAAAACAATGGTGCGTATGAGTTCAGTATGGATGGGGGCGAATACCAGGGCAGCAATATGTTTGAAGGTGTTTTACCAGGTGTGCATACCGTGAGAATGCGCGACCCTTATGGTTGCGGGGTGGTCGAAGAAGATATTGTAGTGGTTGGATATTTGGCGATTTTCTCCCCAAATGGCGATGTATTGAACGAAACTTGGCAGATAGAGGGGCTTTCTACCTTAAACTCGCCGATTGTTACGATTTATGATCGTTATGGTAAGCTCATCAAGCAGATGAACGAGTTTGATACGGGCTGGGATGGAAGTTTTCAAGGCAAGCCATTGCCATCCACCGATTATTGGTTCAAACTATCCTATGTGGATGATGATGGCAACCGAACTTATGCCAAGTATTTACAAAGCCATTTTTCCCTTCGCCGATAACAAGCTGGCCGTTTATTGATCAGCATCAAATTTTATTGCATAAACACATACTAAAAGGATAATTAATAGAGTTATATGAGGTGTAAGTAGCGTAACCACTAGCCCCAAATTCTATGAGAGCTCTATTCAGTGCTATCTGTTGTTTCTTTCTATTTCAAGTAGTTAGCGCCCAAAACTCACCAGATTGCAGAACCGCCATACCCGTTTGCGCCGATGAACCCATTTTGGGAACTACCGATGGCGGTGGTGATATTGATGATTTTGATCCAGAGGTAATCACCCAAACAGGCTGTTTGGAAAAAGGAAGTGTGAGCTCGGCCAATATTGAGAACAATACGGAATGGTATGTATTTAGAGCAGGTGTCGATGGACAAATTGGTTTTGATATTGAAGCATTGCCCGTAAACCCCGGCAGCCCAATTACCGCAGAGTGGGATTTTGCATTGTACGGCCCTTTTGATGAAACTTCCAATGAAAATTTCTGTACCATAATCGGTGATGGAAGCGCGCAGCCCATCCGATGCAACTATGAATACAACGATACGGGCTTTACAGGGATTGGGGTAAACCCCGTAGATGGGCGGGAAGGAGCACCCTTTGTAAAGGGGAGTCAGAACACTTATGACGAATGGGTGAATGTTAGGGAAGGAGAAATCTATTACCTCTATATTAATAACTACAACACCAATTTTGATGAAGAACCGGAATCTTTTGAGCTGACCTTTACCGGAACGTCGGTAGATGAGGATCAGGATAGTGCCTTGGATTGTACACTTAGGGATGAATTTTTAGGGTTTGATATTGTTGCTTGTGAAGGCGATCCGGATATCATTTTGTCAGCTTTGAATTCTCCATTTGGTCCAAATATTAGTAGAGTAGATTGGATTGTTGATCGAGAAGATAACGGTAATTTAGAGGTCTTGCCAACAAGTCCTGGTCAAACGGAGTATGTTGTTACTAGTCCAAATTCAGGGCGCTATTATGTTATTGTTGAGAATAATTTGGGACAAACATATAACGATGATGTTTTGATAACTTTTTACGGCACTCCAGAGCTGGATGAAGTTAGGGTAATCGACGATTTTGTGAATAGTGACCAGACCGACCCATACAATGTGGAAATTGTTCCCGTGGGGGATGGCAACTATGAATATGCCATTAATGGGGGGGAATTTCAGGATGATCCTGTTTTTAGGGATGTGCCCCCTGGAATAAACACTGTGGTCATTAACGATAAAAATGGTTGTGGAATGTCGGAACCCGAAGAGTTTTTGGTGGTGGGGTATCCAAAATTCTTTACGCCCAATAGTGATGGATTTCACGACAATTGGACTGTTTACGGGGTAGAGGAGTTAACAAACCCTGTGGTCTACATTTTTGATCGCTATGGCAAGCTTTTAAAACAAATTAATGTGAACGTAGGATGGGATGGAACCTATAATGGTAGGGATATGCCTTCCTCCGATTACTGGTTCCGTTTGGAGTATGAGCGTGATGACGAGGGCATTTTAGTGGCCAAATCTGTTCGGCGGCACTTTTCTTTGGTTCGATAAAAAAGAGGCAATCTAAAAAGCTTGTTATCTGTCAGTTCGAGCGCAGTCGAGAACCTAAGTCAAGCTGATAACCAAGGGGTTTCGACTGCGCTCAACCTGACAAAGTCAAAATTTTATTGCTTTTGGACAGCCTCTTGTATTATATTTTCTTTTTCTGTGCTTTAGAATTTTAAAGTATACCCTAGAGAGATATTGGTGTTTATTCTGCTTATTAGGGCAGCACTATCAATCCCTCCATCAAAAAAATAAGAATTCACATCTTGCTCGGTTCTACTGTAGGCCAAATCCAAGCGACTTGCCCCAAAATTGTAACCAATACCTGCGGAAAATCCATTGAGGTCGCCCACAAAATCGCTGTCGGCATAAGGGCTTTCTTCAAATCGGTAACCTGCCCTAAGACTAACTTGGTCTATCCTATATTCACCTCCTAAACGGTAGGAGTTGACCGCACCCAAAGTACCTGCAATAAAATCGTTCTCTGCGGCAAAACTAGGGTCGGAAGTGGGTCTAAGCTCTGCTTTGGACATATCTTGATAGGAGTAATCCAAACTGATAAGTCCATCTTGCCCAAAAACCAATGCCACACTACCTGTGTATTTTTCAGGTGTTTTTATCCTGTATTCATCATAAAGGTTTACAATACCAAAGTTGATAAAGTCAATATCCGATACCGCCAAATTGGAATTGATTCTTTGTGATGTGTCATCTGTCAAAGTGTACCATGTTGGCGATTGGTAACTACCGCCCACACGAATGGATTGATTCAATTTGGCAATGGCTCCCAAGCTGAAGGAGAAACCATAACCTTCCGTGTGCAATAAATTGTCGAAAGATGTGTATTGGATGGGCGATTCCGCATCATAGCCTTCCTCGTCCAAATAGGTAATTCTATCATACAGTACATTGTGGAAATTTACGGATGCACCTAAATACAAATCTTCTTTATATTGGCTGGCAAAATTCAAAGTGAACTTGCTATTGTATCCCGATGTATTCTGTAAATATCGTTGATTGACATTGCTATATTGCGCATTGGAAAAATAAGAGGTGTTTTCATCAACGTCATCAACAGGTTCAATGATTCCTGCTTGGAAACCAAGAAAAGCCTGCTGTGCGGAATACCCTAGATTGGCCCCGATATCCAAATACGCATCTTCAATAAATTCACCCTCTTGTGTGCGCAGTGGCCCTAGGGGTTCACCTTGTGCAAAGTTGAGGAAATAATTGTCGATACCCACGGATGTTGTTCCGGATGCAATAAACTCGTTGTCAAAATTTTGCACCATATCGTAATTGAAGGCCAATGCAATTTTTTTCCAAGGGCTATCGGTAGATGAATTGAATACGAACACCCCGCCCACTTGGTTAAAATCCAAAGAGTTGGCAGTAGTGTTGCTTAGGGTGTTGCCATAAAGGGCATCGTTGTTTCTATGATAGTTGGAACCCGTTATGGACAATTCACTAAAATTGAATACGGCAGAACCTGCTGGGTTTACATTTAGTGCGGATAAATCACCGCCCAAGGCTCCAAATGCACCGCCCATAGCCTGAAACCTTGCGGTTCCTTGAATGTTTTCCGTGCTGTAGCGCAATACATCATCAATGGTCTGTGCACTTGCAAAAGTGCATGCCAATACCATTATGAAAGTTGAGATTCTTTTCATTTCTTATGATTTAGATTAATCAAAATAGTTTGTGGATTATGGTCTGCCGCCTCTACCACCTCTACCTCCGGAAGAACGTGATGCACCTCCAGAAGATCTACTTACGCCTGAGCTTCTAGAACTACTTCCCGAGCTTCGGTAGGTGCCACTGGACCTGCTGCTTCTTGAAGAGCTACTGCTACGGTAACTTCTGGAGCTTGACCCACTGGAAGAACGACTGTAATTTCTACTTGGCGTAGCACTTCTGGATTGATAGCTCCTAGTGGTTCGTCCAGAATTATAGCTTCTGGATGAGGGAGAACTGCTTCTATTGTAGCTTCGGCTGCTTCTTGAAGGAGTTGTCCCATAGGAACGACGTGAGCTTGTTGAACTTCTATTGTAACTTGGGGAAGTTCTTGTGCTTCTACTTGTTCTGTAGTTTCTATTTCTGGCAACGGCGTCTGCGCTTACCGACCTTCTAACGTTGGACCTGTTACTGTAGCCATTGGAACTTCTTCTGTTGGCCAAGCCGTTGTTTCTGGAAACTGTTCCATTGGAACGTCCACTGTTGTTTCTGAACCTAGAGGAATATCCGCTTGATCTAGATGTTAGTGTAGTTCCTGGAATACGGGAAGCATAGCCTCTCCGTCCTGACATGTAGGCGTAGTTTCTGCCATAGTATCCTCTGTTATAGTATGGGCGGTTCCAATAACCACCGTAATAGCCGCCCCAGCCATAGTATCCACCCCATCCGAAGCCAGCACCAGCCCAGCCCCATCCGTTGTAGGGGTATCCCCAGCCGTAATACCCGGCCCAGCCCCAACGGTTATATCTCCATGGGTTGTTCCATCCCCAGCCAAGGCCTCCCCAGCCCCAGCCGGCATTCCATCCCCATCCGTTCCATAGCCATGGGTCGTTCCAACCATAATAGCCGCCCCAGCCCCAACTGTTGTCGTAAACGTTGATGGAAATGCTTGTAGGATTGTCGCCCCAACCAGGGTTTCCGTTATAGTTGTTATTATAGGCAATGTAATCGGTTTGTTCTCCGTAAGGAATGGTGTCGTTTTGGGCCTGACTCGAATAACTGTCTATATCGGTAAAAACTTCGCTATCCAAAATTTCACCGTATTCGTTTGCTTTGTCGCCAAAATAATCGCCGTAAATGTTGTTCTCCTGTTCTTCAATTCTTACTGCTTCGGCATTTTTCTTTTCAACCCCGACAACACGGTTGTTGGTGGAATAGATGCCATCATCGTAATAAGAAGCTTGCTGATAAGAACCACAAGATGCCATAAAGATGGCACTGACCATCAAAATGGACGGGATTCGTAATTTTTTATGGAGTAAAGTCTTTAACATGGCGCAATTTTTATTGTTGAACATACTAAAAATAATTAGTTTTACCCAATCATTTTTATTAATAAAGTCGCAAGTTTTGTGCCAAACTACAATAGATGGGTAAAAAGTTAACGAGTAGAGCGGAAGATTATTCCAAATGGTATAATGAACTGGTCGTAAAGTCAGATTTGGCTGAAAACTCGGGAGTTAGAGGATGTATGGTGATAAAACCCTACGGATATGCCATATGGGAAAAAATGCAGGGGCAGTTGGACAAGATGTTCAAGGAGACAGGTCATGAGAATGCCTATTTTCCGTTGTTCATACCAAAATCGTACTTGAGTAAGGAGGCCAGTCATGTAGAGGGTTTTGCCAAGGAATGTGCTGTTGTTACCCATTACCGATTGAAGAATGCCGAGGATGGAAGTGGCATTGTGGTGGACGAAGATGCAAAATTGGAAGAAGAGCTGATTGTTCGCCCCACGTCCGAAACCATTATTTGGGATACATACAGAAGGTGGATTCAATCTTACCGAGACCTTCCCTTAAAGATCAACCAATGGGCCAATGTGGTACGTTGGGAAATGCGAACGCGTCTTTTTCTGAGGACTGCTGAGTTTTTATGGCAAGAAGGGCATACCGCACATGCCACTCGTGAAGAAGCCTTGGAAGAAGCGGAGCTTATGATGGACATATATGCGGAATTCGCTGAAAAATATATGGGCGTTCCTGTGATAAAGGGGACCAAAACAGAGAGCGAGCGTTTTGCAGGCGCGGAAGAAACTTATTGTATAGAAGCATTGATGCAGGACGGAAAGGCCCTGCAAGCCGGTACCTCTCACTTTTTGGGTCAGAATTTTGCAAAAGCGTTTGATGTAAAGTTTGCCAACAAAGAAGGTGGGCAAGAGTATGTTTGGGCCACGTCGTGGGGTGTTTCCACAAGATTGATGGGAGCTTTGGTAATGACCCACAGCGATGACAATGGTCTAGTATTGCCGCCACAGTTGGCGCCAATTCAAGTTGTAATTGTCCCTATATATAAAGGATTGGATCAATTGGACGCTATTTCGGAGAAAGTGGAGCCATTGGTAAAAGAATTGCGTGATAGGGGCATAACAGTTAAATATGATATCCGAGATACGCACAAGCCCGGATTTAAGTTCAATGAATATGAATTAAAAGGTGTTCCTGTGCGTTTGGCAGTAGGTCAGCGCGATTTGGCCAATGGAACTTTTGAAGTGGCTCGCAGGGATACCCTGTCCAAGGAAATTGTAAAGGCCGATGAAGTTGTGGACAAGGTGGTTTCCCTGATGGATGAAATCCAAGAGAACATCTTTAACAAGGCGTTGGATTATAGAAAAAACCATATCACCAAGGTGGATTCCTATGATGAGTTCAAAAAAATTATTGAGGATAAGGGTGGCTTTGTTTCGGCTCATTGGGATGGAACAACGGAGACAGAGGATAGAATAAAAGAAGAGACCAAAGCCACTATTCGCTGTATTCCACTGCATGCAGAAAAGGAGGAAGGAAAGTGTATTGTAACAGGAAAACCATCTGTTCAGCGGGTGTTGTTTGCAAAGGCCTATTAGGTAGGTTGCAAAAAATAATAATTACTGTTGCAAGACTTAAAAATAGTTGTATTTTTGCATCCGCAATTATGCAACCAAACGGCCCGTTCGTCTAGGGGTTAGGACGCCAGGTTTTCATCCTGGTAACAGGGGTTCGATTCCCCTACGGGCTACGAAGAAAAGTTTTAGGCTAAAAAGCTGCTTATTTTTTTAACTTTGTAGCTTAAAATTTTGAAATTGAAATAATGGCCCGTTCGTCTAGGGGTTAGGACGCCAGGTTTTCATCCTGGTAACAGGGGTTCGATTCCCCTACGGGCTACAACAAAAGGATTTAGAAAGAATTAAATTTAAGCAATGGCAAACCATAAGTCAGCATTAAAGAGAATCAGAAGAAACGAAGCAGTACGTTTGCGTAACAGGTACCAGCACAAAACTGTGCGTAACGCCATCAAAAAATTACGTAGCGAGGAAGATAAAAAAGCTGCTGAGGCTTTGTTGCCTACCGTAGTTGGTATGATTGATAAATTGGCCAAGAAAAATATCATTCATAATAACAAGGCCGCAAACCTTAAGAGTAAATTGATGACTCAAGTTGCAGCAATGTAATTTTAGTTTGACCACAATATTCTGAACGCCTCCAAATTGGGGGCGTTTTTATTTTTAACAATCTTACCTGAAAGCCTTTCTTTTATGAATAAGTACGCCCACCAAAAAAGTGCCGTACATGATCAGGATCAATATTCTTAATATGCTCCGAAAGTGATAATCTACCCAAATTTTTGGAGCTTCATATCCAACCCAAAACAAAAATGGAAAAACGGAATGAAAGATTATCAATCCCAAACTCATCCAATACATGAGGTTGTATTTCTTGGGGTAGGGTGTAGGTTCGCTCTTTTTTTCTTTAAAATAAAGCCATATACTAAAAAGTAAAATAAAGGAAGCGATCATATCGGCATAGTAAAGGTTGCTGTACAAAGGATTTTGAAAAAATAGACTTATCACATAACCGGAAATACTTGCCAAGACCCCAATTTGTATCCACTTTTTATGTTTTTTGTTTTGAACCATTTTCCAGTAGATATAGTAGAAAAACAAAAATGAAATCACGGAATAGATGTTGAATATAATGACGTTGTACCAACTATACTTTTCAACATCCACTATTTGGAATTCGTCAAAATGTTTGATGAAGTATCCCAATAGTTCGGTGAGAAAGGTGTACATTAAGTAAATGGGATAGTACTTTAGTGGGGTGTCAAAATACGATGGGTAACAGGCCATGGACACAATCCAGACGATAAGATAGAATGGAAGAATGTATTGTTCGGTAATAAAGTTGTAAAATCCTTCCATTATTGGTTGCTGTCTGGTTCTCAAAGCTTTTAAAGGTAAATCAAGATAAGAAATAAAAGCCTTCGAGGTTGGAGGCTTAAATTTTTACTTGGAAGGCTTTTTTTACCTGAATGCTTTTCTTTTTCCTATGAGCAGGCCCAAAATGATAAGTCCATACATTAAGGCTATGGATGTTAACAATAATGGTCTAAAATAAATTTGGATGCCTATATTAAGATCTAACAGATAGATTACAGAAATTATGGGAAACAATGTGTAAAAAACCATCAAACCCGAACTAATCCAAAACATTAGATTGAATTTTAATGGTTGCGTCTTTTCTTCTTGTATTTTTTCCTTGAAATATTGAATAATGACATAGACCATCATGAGAGAGCCTATGATATGGCCATAGGTCATTTGATTGTGCAAGGGATTGTAGATTATTGCATTGGCAATATAAGATAGTATGCAAAGAATACTTAAATAACGAATCTGTTTTTTGATCGTTCCATTCTGGGCCACTTTTCGGTATACCTCAAAGAAGAAAATAAAAAACACAATTTGGTAAACATTATAAATTATAACATTGTGCCAAGCATATCTGCCATCAGAGAAAAACTGAAAATTGTTGTTGTATTTAATCAGTACGCCCAAGAGCTCTGTGAAAAAAGTATAAATGATTATCATTGGGAGATATTTAAGCGGTGTGTCGAAATACCTACGATACCGAAATATCGATATTACCCAAGTTATCAGATATAGTGGTACATAAAAATGCTCAGTCAGATATTTAAAGAGCTCTTCAAACATACTTTTTAGAAGTCGGTGTAAGGGGGTGGTCCTGAACCTCCGTGGTTGAGGTTCAAACTCTTAATGTCATCCTGAAAGAGTGATGGGGCAAAACCCGCTTGGGATGTGTTTGTTCCATCTTTTTCACCTGTTTCCGAGTTGCCCACAACACCTTTTATTGGTTTTGCCTTTCCGTCTGCACCAATATAGAATCCGAGTTCTTTGCCATCAATAATTGTGGTGGGGACTAAAAAAATAGAATTCTGCCTTGGATGTACAACTTTTTTTCCGTCGGGAAACCTTTCTTTATCCGGATAATTGGCAAAATATAGACGTAGCGATGCAACTTCAACGCCAGCTTCTTTGGCCTCTTGTTCTACGTAGGCCATATAGTCTTTTATGTCTGCATAGCTAAAGGATGTAAAGCGAGCGGGAATATGCTTTCTGTCAGGATATCGCTCCATTTCATATTCTTCGATTACACCTACCCTGTTCTTGGTGTAATTATCGTAGAGTGATTTGGATTCCTCTAAAGAAATAATGCCTTCGGGCGGTAAAACTTCTTCTGGTTCGGTTGGTTCATCTTTCTTGGGCCCTTGTTGGCAAGCTCCAAGTAAAAGTAATATGGCCCCAAAAAATGCAATTACGGCCTTTTGGTTGTTTTTCATAGTTAAGTATTTAATGTTCAGTTTTTGAGGAAACCGGACTAAAGATATGCCTTTTCTATAAATTGGCTCAACAAAAAGCCCTTCAAAAAACTTGAAGGGCCTGTAAACATTATGATATGGAGTGTTGTGGGGTTTTACTCGTTCATGGTGAGTAAAAACTCCTCGTTGTTCTTGGTTTGTTTTATACGTTGCTCCATAAACTCCATTGCTTCAATAGGGTTCATGTCTGCAAGATATTTGCGCATGATCCACATACGTTGAATGGTGTTTTCATCCAACAACAGATCATCTCTTCGTGTTGAGGAAGAAATAAGGTCGATGGCAGGGAAGATTCTTCTGTTGGAGATTCTTCTGTCCAACTGAAGCTCCATGTTACCTGTACCCTTGAATTCCTCAAAGATAACTTCGTCCATTTTGGAACCGGTTTCGGTCAAGGCCGTTGCAATAATGGATAATGATCCACCATTTTCAATGTTACGGGCCGCACCAAAGAAACGTTTTGGTTTATGTAGTGCGTTTGCGTCCACACCACCACTCAATACTTTACCAGATGCTGGTTGTACGGTGTTATAGGCTCGGGCCAAACGCGTAATGGAGTCCAAAAGGATCACTACGTCATGACCACATTCCACCAATCGTTTTGCTTTTTCCAATACAATGTTGGCTACTCTTACGTGCTCGGTGGCTTCCTTGTCAAAGGTAGAGGCAACTACTTCACCACGTACGTTGCGTTGCATGTCGGTAACCTCCTCGGGGCGCTCATCGATCAATAGAATGATTTGATATACCTCGGGGTGGTTAGCTGCAATGGCGTTGGCAATATCCTTAAGTAACATGGTTTTACCCGTTTTGGGCTGGGAAACGATCATTCCCCTTTGTCCTTTCCCGATAGGGGAGAACAGGTCCATAATTCTTGTGGAAATAGTGCTTTGTTTTTCCGCCAATTTGAACTTTTCCTTAGGGAACAATGGGGTAAGGTGCTCAAAAGCTACCCTGTCTCGAACCACTTGTGGGTCCAATCCGTTGATTTTGTTCACTTTGATCAGCGGAAAATATTTTTCTCCCTCTTTTGGAGGTCTAATGTTTCCTAAAATTGTATCCCCGGACTTAAGTCCGAACAATCTTATCTGTGATTGTGAAACATAAATATCGTCGGGAGAAGACAGGTAATTGTAATCGGAAGACCGTAGGAATCCGTAACCATCCTGCATAATGTCCAGCACACCTTCGCTTTCAATAATGCTATCAAACTCAAATTCAGGCTCTTTGTACCTGTTCTTTAAATCCTTATCAAAATTGCTGTTCTTTTTATCGTGGTGTGGTTTGTTGTGTTGGTTGTTTCTCCTGTTGTTTTGGTTCTTTTGGGAGTTACTGCTACTGTGGGACTTATTGTCTTGAGACTTGTTGTCCTGTGGCTTGTTGTCCTTTTTCTGAGGTTTTCCTTGAGGTTTGGAGTCCTCTTTTTTGCTCCTGGGCTCTCTTTTTTGAGGTGCTTTTTTTGGAGCGTCACCTTCTGTGCTTTTCGTCTCCGAAGCTTTAGGGCGAGGAGCTCTGGGTTTTTTAGGTTTTGGCGCTGGCTTTTCGTCTGCGCTTGCTGTAACAGTTTCTGCAACGGCTTTAGGGTTGGATGCTTGAACGTCAAGTATTTGATATACTAGGTCCAATTTTTTCAATGATTTGAATTTGGGAACATTAAGACCCTTTGCAATTTCTTGCAACTCAGGAAGCTTTTTAGCTTTTAGATCTGAAATCTCGAACATTAAGTAATGGAATAAGTTAAACTTGTGTTATTCTAAAATTTGAAGTAAAGTTATCTTTGGATACTACTGGAGTAAGAATTCCGAGGTAGGTGCTTTATAATAACGAGACAATATTACAAATAATTTTTCAAGAATAAGGCCTTATTTATCAAAAAGACGCCTATTTTTGGCATTCGAAATCAATTTGCACAATGATTCAGCGGATACAAACGTTATTTTTACTGATAGTAGGCCTTATATCGGGCATACTTCCGTTTTTTCTGAATTTATGGGTGGAAGTAGGCGGAAGAGAAGTATTTGCCCAAGATCAAGTTATTGTAAGCTTGGTTTTTTATGTGGTAACCGTCTTGGCCGTAGTTTCGATTGTAATGTACAAGAAAAGACAAAATCAATTTGTGGTAAACAGATTGAATATGATATTGAACCTTTTTTTACTAGGATTTTTCGTTTATCGATCACTAAGCCTATCCGGAGAAACTGTGGTTTCTGAGAAGGGTATTGGGATGCTGATTCCTGTATTTTCTATCGTTTTTCTTGTCCTGGCCAACAGGGCTATCAAAAAGGATGAAGATCTTGTAAAATCTGTTGATCGCTTACGTTGAACCTAACATCTTAGTAGTATTAGTGCGAAAAAACCCTGGCTTAGGCCGGGGTTTTTATGTTTTGTGCTATCGTTTGCCCAGTTCAATTACCTCAAGGTCGCTAATCTTATCCTCATTGATCACAAAACGAAGCATGGTACGCATTTGATGAAAACCATATTTGCCGCAAGCTCCTGGGTTCATGTGCAAAACCCCCAATTTTTTATCGTTCATCACTTTTAAAATATGGGAGTGGCCACAAATAAAAAGTTTAGGTGGATTATTTCTAATTTCTTCCCGTACCCGAACATCGTACCTGTTGGGATAACCCCCAATGTGGGTGATCCATACATCCACACCCTCGCACATAAACCGGTTGTTTTCTGGAAATTCTTTTTGGATCACATGGTCATCAATGTTCCCATGTACCCCTCGAACAGGTTTAAGAGCTTCTAGTTGGTCGGTTACGGATATGCTTCCAATATCGCCAGCATGCCAAATTTCATCGGCCTGTGCGGCATACTTTAAAATGGTGTTGTCCATGTGGCCATGGGTGTCGGAAAGCAATAAAATTTTTGTCATTTCGCTAAAAATATGCTAAAACCTTAAGGTTGAATTTGTGTTGGAAAGGATTGAATTATCTTTATGGGCTTAAAAGTAAGGGATCACATTGAGATATTTTATCCAATTTTCTTATTTCGGTAAGGCATACCACGGATGGCAGAATCAACCGAACGCCATAACCGTGCAGGAGGTTTTGGAAAAGGCACTGTCCACACTTTTACGTAAAAAGGTGGAAGTGGTGGGAGCCGGTAGAACCGATGCCGGTGTACATGCAAGGCAGATGTTTGGCCATTTTGACTTTGAGCCCATCTCCGATACAGATGACTTAATATATCGGTTGAATGCTTTTTTGCCAGATGATATTGCGGTGCAAGGAATCCATCAAGTTGCTATTGAAGCCCATGCTCGGTTTGATGCCGTGCAACGTACCTACGAATATTGGTTAGTGAAAGAAAAAGATCCATTTCTTTTTGATCATGCCCATTTTGTAAAACATTCGTTGGATATAGAAGCCATGAATAAGGCAGCTAAAATATTGTTGGAATACACCGACTTTGAATGTTTTTCCAAATCCAATACCGATGTAAAAACGTTTAATTGCGATGTTCGCGAAGCTCACTGGAAAATTGATTGTGATAAATGGGTGTTCACCATAACCGCCGATCGGTTTTTACGAAATATGGTCCGCGCTGTGGTAGGTACTTTGTTGGATGTGGGTATGGGGAAAATGCCCCCTGAAGAGATCCGTCAAATTATTGCAAGTAAAGATAGGGGAGAGGCAGGCGTCTCTGTCCCGGCAAAAGGATTATATTTGACCAAGGTTTTATATCCAAAAGAAATTTTTGATGAGCAAAAAGGATGATGTAGGAAAAGCGTTTGATTTTCGATTGTTCAAACGGGTTTTTTCACGGACCAGACCCTACAGGGGCATTTTTTGGTTGGTGGCCATTGTGGCCATCCTGTCCGCAGCTTTCGCTATTGGGATTCCGTTGTTGGTCAAAACCATCATAAATCAATCTTTGGAAAATAAGGACTCGGGTCAGCTGCTTCAGAACGTCTTGTACATGTTGGCCTTTTTGTTGGGCCAGGTAACCACACAATTGTTGTTCAACTATTACGCGAACTTACTCGGAGAGTCTGTAATACGCGATATCCGAATCAATCTTTTTGAGAAGATGACCAGCTTTAAAATGACCTATTTCGACAATTCTTCCATCGGGGTTTTGGTCACAAGGGCGGTGGCGGATATGCAGCGAATAGGGGAAATATTCAGTCAGGGATTTTTTATGATTGTGGCCGATGCCCTTAAAATGTTGTCGGCAGCCATCATTATGGTGGTCATTAACTGGAAACTGGCCTTGATTGTGTTTGCCATTATGCCTGTTATTTTGATTGCTACGCGTCTCTTTCAGCAAGCCATGAAGGTAGCTTTTGTTGAAGTACGTGCCCAAGTATCCAACTTAAATTCCTTTGTGCAGGAGCGCATAGCGGGAATGAAGATTGTTCAACTCTTCAACCGAGAGGAAATTGAAAAAGAAAAGTTCCGAGTCATCAACGAAAAGCATCAGAATGCATGGTTGAAGACGGTTTGGTACAACTCCATATTTTTTCCGATAGCGGAAATTTCCAACTCCATTGGTATTGGATTGGTGGTGTATTTCGGTGTGATTCAGAATATAGAAAATGTGGGGATGGACAACAAAGGGGCCATCGTGGCCTTCTTTTTCTTGATGGACCTGTTGTTCCGTCCGCTTCGTCAGATTGCGGACAAGTTCAATACCTTGCAAATGGGGATGGTAGCTGCTAACCGTGTGTTCAAAATTTTGGATACCGACAGCCATATTGATGATAATGGCACCGTTGAGAAAGAAGACGTAAAAGGCGATATTGAATTTAAAGATGTCCGTTTTGGTTATGTGCCCGATGAAGAAGTACTGCACGGAATCTCATTCAAAGTGAAAGCTGGGGAAACAGTGGCCATAGTTGGTGCAACGGGAGCAGGTAAATCTACCATCATCAATCTGCTCAATCGATTCTATGAAATCAGTTCCGGAAAAATTTTGGTGGATGATGTGTGTTTGGACGACTATACCTTAAAATCACTACGTTCCCATATTGCGATTGTACTGCAAGATGTTTTTCTGTTTGCCGATACCATTGCAAATAACATTTCGCTTCGTGACGAATCCATTACCACCGAACAGATTGAAGCAGCTGCCAAACAAATTGGCGTGCACGAATTTATTTCGAGTTTGCCGGGAGGTTACCAATACAATGTAAAAGAGCGGGGAACCATGCTTTCCAGTGGTCAACGCCAGTTGATTGCCTTTTTACGCGCCTATGTAAGCAATCCAAGTATTTTGATTCTGGACGAGGCTACATCCTCCGTGGATACGTACTCTGAGCAACTGATACAGCAGGCGACCGATAAGATTACCGAAGGGAGGACCTCAATTATCATTGCACACCGTTTGGCGACCATCAAAAAAGCCGACAAGATCATTGTGATGGATGCCGGTAAGATCGTTGAAATCGGCACCCATAAAGAACTTCTTAAAAAAGGTGGTTACTACAACGATTTGTACACTGCACAATTTTTGGCCGAGGAGGTGGCTTGATTGTCTTATTTTTATAAATCATCAATAGCAAGGCCCATCACAAGGAATGGCATTGTTATAATTTTTGGCGTCTATAGTATAGGTACTTGTGTTACCATCATGTGTATATGAATCGCTTTTAAACAAACTGTGGCCTTTTGGCTCCACTGTATAAAGGAAATGAGTTTCAAGACGTTTATTGTCAAAAACCATGACAATGGAGTCGGCTTGGAGTATTTGGTGAGTCAGGACTACCCTAGCAGTATCCTCACCCCTAAAAATCTCTCCTTTTCCTGTTTTAGAAACCATCTTTTGTCCACTCGGCAGACCATTGGTGAAAAAGCGCATTTGTACTTGATTATCCAATCCGTTGTTAATAATTATAATACCAGTTTCCTCCATTTCCCTGGGCCAGCAAGACATTGCCAGCAGTACGGTAATCAAGGTCAATATCGTTCTTACAAGTTTAATTACAAGGCCCATCGCAGGGAATCGCATTGTTGTAATTTTTGGCATCTATAGTATAGGTACTTGTGTTACCGTCATGTTTGTAGGAATCATTATTAAATAAACTGTGACCGACAGGCACCACAGTATGCAAAAAATGTGTTTCAGCACGCTCATTGTCAAAAATCAATACAATGGAATCGGCCTGAAGAATTTGGTTAATGACTACAACAGTGGACGTGTCTTCCCCTCTAAAAATTTCCCCTTTTCCAGTTTTAGAAACTATTTCCGGCCCACTGGGAATACTATTTCTAAAAAATTGCATGTCCACACGGTTATCCAATCCATTGTTTATTACAATTATACTGGTTTCCTCGATTTCTCTGGGCCAGCAAGAACATAGGAGAGCAAAAATGAACAGAAGAAACGCTTTCTTGGAGTAACGGGCCATCTCTTAATTACTACAATTATCTTCGCAAGCAACCGATGCATCATAATTATCCTGGCCTATCAAGTACAGAAACTTGCCATTGCCCATATTTTGGTAATCTTGCTGATTCAACAATGAAAACCCCTTTGGCTCGAACAAATTATGCCCTTGTATTCTTTCTTCATTAAAAATTATTGAAATTGAGTCAGCATCGAATACATCAAAAGGAGTCGTATTTGACCCTAAGGTTTCTCCAGATTGTTTAAATGTTGCCCCTAAATCTTTAAGGGTAACAGAAGTCATTGTTGTACTAGGAAATCCATTTCTAAAAAACCGCAGCACTTATTGGAATATCCAGACCATTTTCAATTTGATATTCTGAAACTGTGGATTGTTCTGGAGTGCATCCAAAAACAATCATAAAAGCTATTATTCCAATAATTGGATATCTCATTTTGACAAATAATCAATAGCAAGGTCCATTGCATGGAGTAGCGTTGTTGTAATTTTTGGTATCTATGGTGTAGGTATAGGTGTCCCCTTTTCTTTGATAGGAACTAAAATCAAATAAGCTATTACCAACAGGTTCGTTGTAGAATAGTTTATGCGTTTCAATACGTTCATTGTCAAAAATCAACTCTATGGAGTCTGCTTGAAAAATTCCGTGAATCTGCACTCCCATATCTGTGTCTCCATCCCTGAAAATTTCTCCCGGACCCGTTTTGGAAATAGTCTTCCGCTCACTTGAAAGACCATTTCTAAAAAACTTCATATCTACACGGTTATCCAAATCACTGTTTATGACTAGATTAATTGTTTCCTCCATTTCCCTGGGCCAGCAAGAAATTATAAGAAATGGGACAATTAGATATAACAATATTTTTTTAAGATTCATCATCGGAAATTTACCAGTTATTAAACAATTCTCGAATTTTATAGGACTGTCCAGAGATTGCAACATTTTTTTCCCTACATTCCTCCCATCTGGTCGAGCCAATCAAGGATTTTTCCATATTCGGCCAAGTCAATCCTGAAACCCTGTCCATTGGAACTTTAATGCCATATTCATCCCTTTGATTAAAAGAATCATACATATCATAAAACGTTGTTGTGTAAAATTTTACTATACTCCCACCATTATCAATCGGTCTCTCTTGAAGATTTGTAGTTTTATATTTATAACTATTCGGTCCCAGTCTTCTATACCGCATATTGGTAAGATAAATTTCCACTCCCGTTGCCCAACTTTCCATGAGACGGCGGGCACTTGCTCCTGCTGGGCCAGGATTGTTGCTTCCTCCATTATAAATGTATCCTTGTTCAACCAAATCATCCCAAGAAATGGGATCAATACGCCAATGGGCAGCATGCGCCAATTCGTGTATTGTAGTGCCATAAATTTCCTCGGAAGGCTCACCATATTGTTTAATTTTTATATGGGGCACTATGCCAAAGGTACCATGACCCACCTGCATTTTCGTAGATGATGGGCCTTGACTGGTCTCTACGGCTGCGATTTTGATTTGGGTTTTCCAAAACCCGTTTGTCGGCGGTCTGGTCAACCCACCTATGTTATGATAGTAAAAATGCATGGCCGCTTGGAATATTTGCCCCCTGTACTTCATTCTCCCTCCGTTTATCTTAAGGTTCCAAGGTTGTTTGTACAATTTTGGGCCTTTGTCTTCTGCCTGTGTTAAACCTGAATGGTCCCGAATACTAAACTCAAAGCGATCCCATTTGATCACATATCTCACTTTTGCCCTAACCTCTTTATGTTTAAAATTTCCTTGAGCATCGGCTATAGCGCGATCCAAGGTCCATGTATCCCGTATCAATATATTGGCACCATTAATGGGCACATAACTGCCATTCCGGGTTTTGGTGACATTCTTACAAGTTTTTGTTTCAATTTTTTGGGGACAAAGGTTTTGTTCCGGTATTATTAACTTTCCTGTCTCCACACTACTTTTCAAGTTATTGTCGCACGATGAATAATCGTAGATATAGGAGGTTTGGCACTCTTTCACCGTATACGTGGATGTCCCCATATTGTCGTCAAAAATTTTCACATTGCCGCTGGGTCGCCATTTAGCCCTTAAATTTATTCCCAAAAAGCAGGTTTCACAACCATTTTTGTCCAAAGGAGGTTCTGGCAACAAATCTTCATTATCGGTATCGGCATACGCTTGCTCTATAGCATGGTTCATAAAATCCACTTCATCATCAACAAGACCGCGTAAGGTCTTTTTGCCAGATGTTTTGGTGTCATTTAAGGTTTCATCTTTTTCAGGAAGATACATTTCTTGGAGTATGGTATGGGGTATGTTTTTAGGATATTTGGCATCTATGGGGATGCTTGTGTAATAGGACAATCTTTCTCCTTCCCCTAGCGGGTTTTCTTTATGATAAAGCTCTCCGTTCTCATATTCAAAAGGGTAATCAAGGCAAATTATTTTGCGATGTTTCCTTAATCTGTTTTCCTGTGCGTCCGATTCGGGACTGAACTTAATATACAGATAATTGGGCTGTATATCACTAGTATCCTTTTTCTTTTTTTTAAGGTTGTTGTATCCTTTCCCTGTATCATAACTCCCATATTCCAAACTGTCCAGCACTTTCTGATAGGCCCTTCTAAAAGTATGGATTTCGTAAGGGTTCTTTAGCAACTTGCCGGTGTTAAAATTTTCCTCGATTTGGGCAATCCGGTCATGTGTTTCGACTTCACCCATATAATCCTCTTTTTGACAACTTTGTACCATAAAAAGGGATAATGAAAGAATTGTGTATGCAAATCTGTAATATGGATTGTTCATGTCAGGTAAGATTTTATGGGTTAACTCAATATTAACACAAACAAATCGTTCAATTTTCTTTGAATTGATGAACAGCCTATATGAATTGATAAAAGCCCCTTTTCAGTTGACAGATAACAATTTTGAAGAAGGGAAGAAAAAAGGTGCTACAAAATATGAGTTTTTTTATCTTTCCGATATAGACCCTGTTACAACAGGAGGCGAAGGATTTGCGTTACTGGGTATTGCAAGGAAAGGATGCACCAAGAGCTCCTAAAAAATGGAGACTACTACAATGATTTGTACAATGCACAATTTTTGGCCGAGGAGGTGGCTTAATCTGGATTTATTGCTCCAAATCCTTTTTAATACGATGTATCAGTTCCTCTCTTCCTTTAAATGGAACAAACTCCCCATTTTTAATGTAGGATATGGAACCTGTTTCCTCGCTCACTACCAAGCACAGTGCATCGGTTTTTTCCGTGATTCCCACGGCAGCCCTATGTCGCAATCCGAAACGGAGGGGAATGTTTCGGTCGTTGGAAACCGGTAGAATCACTCTTGTGGCGGTAATAAAGTTATCTTGGATTACAATGGCTCCATCGTGCAACGGGCTGTTTTTAAAGAAAATGCTTTCCAATATAGGTTGGGTCACCTTTATGTTCATGGCATCTCCGGTGGATTTTACAAAATCCATGGAATTGTTGCGTTCAATTACGATCAGTGCCCCCGTTTTGGAACTGCCCATGCGTTCACAGGCACCAATTATGGCATCCACATCGGTATTGGTGGCAATGGCCTCTTGCTTTAGGAATTTAAAATGTTTAAAAATATTGCGTTTGGAGGCAAAGTTGGTGGAGCCGATCATCAGCAAAAACTTTCGAATCTCTTGCTGAAACACAATGATCAGGGCAATCAAACCAATGTTCATAAAGCCGCCGACCATACTGCTGATCATTTTCATTTGCAGCAATTCGGTTAGTTTCCACAGCGCCCAAACAATCACTATCCCAATAAAAATATTGATGGCCACCGTGCCCTTGACCAGTTTATAAATGTAATACAGGAGTGCGGCCACGAGGACTATGTCGATAATATCCGTAATCTTGAACTCGAGAAAATTTAAAAAATCCAACCGCAGTGTTTTTGTAAAATTAGCAAAAATAGGAGAACCTCAAATTAGAGTGCGTTCTCTTTTAAGGCCTCCACAAGTTTAACACATTCCGTAGCTTCTTTTACATCGTGGGCCCGAATAATGTTTGCACCCCTTAAAAGGGCGATGGTGTGCAGGGCCGTGGTGCCGTTCAAAGCCTCTTGTGGGGATGATTCCAACACTTTGTAGATCATGGATTTTCTGCTCAACCCTATCAAAATAGGCAAACCAAAGGTTTGGAACATATCCAAATGGTTTAAAAGCGTATAATTTTGTTCCGTTGTCTTGGCAAAGCCAAAGCCTGGGTCTATAATAATATCATTTATTTTTTGGGAAGTGGCCTTCTGGGCTTTTTCTGAAAAATAAAACCTGAGGTCATTTATTAAGTTATCGTAGACAGCTTCTTTCTGCATGGATTGTGGGGTGTCTTTCATGTGCATCATAATATACGGAACTTGGTATTTGGCAATGGTTCCAAACATTTCATCATCCAAATTTGCCGCGGCAATGTCGTTAATAATGGCCGCACCATGCTCAATACTTTCTGCAGCCACCTTACTTCTGAATGTATCCACAGAAATTAAGGTGTCCGGAAACCTTCTCAGGATAAGGTCGATAACGGGAACCATTCTGCGCAATTCCTCATCCTCTGGAACATGTTCGGCACCAGGTCGCGAACTATAGGCGCCCATATCAATAAAAGCGGCACCATGGCCGAGCATATATTCAACTTGCGTGAGTATGGAACCCTCATCCTTGTACTTTCCACCATCAAAAAAAGAATCTGGAGTAAGGTTGAGGATGCCCATTACTTTGGGCCTTTTTAGGTCTACAAGTTCACCTTTGCAGTTTATGGTCATAAAAAATATCTGCTTTGTTGGGTTTCATTATCTTTGGCAAAGTGCTTTTGGGCACAAGCAAGTTGGACGAAATTTACGCAAATTAGCAACAATACATGCAGCATACTTCCCAACAATACGATGAGGTGATACAAACCTGCCGGGAATTGTTTTTGAAAAAAGCCAAGGATTACGGCACAGCTTGGCGAATCCTACGGTTACCGTCATTAACAGATCAGATTTTTATAAAAGCCCAGCGCATTCGAAGCCTACAACAGAACGAGGTGAGAAAAGTGGATGAAGATGAGCGTTCCGAGTTTATCGGAATTATCAATTATTCCATTATGGCGCTTATCCAGATTAAAAAAGGGGTAGTGGAACAACCGGACCTAACCGCCGACGAAGCCATTGCACTTTATGATGAGGAAGTCGCTATCACCAAAAAATTGATGGAAGACAAAAATCACGATTATGGCGAAGCTTGGAGGGATATGCGGGTGAGTTCGCTCACTGATTTGATTTTGCAAAAGTTGTTGCGCGTAAAACAGATTGAGGACAATCAAGGGGCTACCTTGGTGAGTGAAGGTGTGGATGCCAACTATCAGGATATGGTTAATTATGCAGTTTTTGCGCTCATACACTTGAGCGAAAATTCCAAAATCCAAGCACCAAAATCCAAATAACAAATATTACATGCCCTCCGATAAAAAATATGACTTGGAAGAAAGGACATTTGACTTTGCAAAGGATTGTAGGAAATATGTAAAATCATTGAAAGCTTCCATTGGTAATTTGGAAGATGGAAAGCAATTAATACGATCATCTGGTTCAGTGGGTGCGAACTACATTGAGGCGAATGAAAAATTAGGCGAAAAGGATTTTCAATTTAGATTGAGAATTGCCAGAAAAGAAGCGAAAGAATCTGGATATTGGTTGCGATTGCTAAAAGAGATGAATCCCGATGATGATTTGGTCAAAGATTTAATAAAAGAATCGTTGGAATTGAGAAGGATTTTATCTTCAATTCTAAATAAGGTTAAGCGTTAGAAAATTTAGCATTTGGCATTTGAAATGTGGAATTTGGGTTTTGGAATTTGGTGCTTTGGATTTGTTTTTTGTTTCTTGAAAAAATTATTTTGATAGTATATGAAATATTTAGTTTGGATATCAAGAATTATAGTAGGGGTGTTGTTCATTATAAGTGGACTGATAAAATTGAACGACCCCATGGGCTTCTCCTTTAAATTGGAGGAATATTTTAGCCCAGGTGTGCTGGACTTACCTTTTTTAACCCCCTTGGCATTGGGAATCTCCATTTTTGTAGTGATTGTTGAGGTGATTTTAGGTGTGTTGCTTTTGATAGGGTTTAAACCCAAATTCACAGTTTGGAGTCTTTTGCTCATGATTGTATTCTTCACTTTCTTGACTTTTTATTCAGCATATTTCAATAAGGTAACGGATTGTGGTTGTTTTGGGGACGCCATCAAACTAACACCATGGGAATCCTTCACCAAGGATGTGATTTTGCTGGTGTTTATTTTGATACTGTTCTTTGGTAGAAAATATATCAAACCCTTGTTCAGTCCCAAAACCAATTGGATTGTTGGGGGAGTGGCACTTTTGGCCTGTATTTTGTTCGCCAACCATGTTTTGGCCCATTTACCTACGGTAGATTTTAGGCCTTATAAAATTGGGGCAAATATCCAAGAAGGAATGTCCGTTCCCGAAGATGCACCGAAACCCATTTACGAGTATGCTTGGCGTTTTAAGGTAAATGGAGAAGAACAAATTTATGTTACCGAAGGTGATTATCCATCGGTGGACGGGGAATTCATAGACGTCCAAACAACAGAAATCCAAGCCGGATACGAACCTCCCATCCACGATTTTACCATAGAACAAGAAGGTCAGGATTATGCACCGGAACTTTTGGAAGAAGATAAATTGGTGATGGTGATAGCCTATGATTTAAGAAAAACAGGTGGTTTGACCACAGGTGCAACCAATGAAGAAATTGAGGCGGCACAAAAAGAAATTTATCCTGAGCTCAAGAAAACAGTCGATAGAGCAAAACAAAAAGGATACAAAGTCATTGGGATGTCCGCTTCGAGCAGTGATATGGCCAATACGTTGATAGATACCTACGGACTGGACTTTGAGTTTTATTTTACAGATGAGACCACATTGAAGACCATTGTGCGTTCCAATCCGGCTATTTTGGTGCTCAGCAAAGGAACCATTCAGCAAAAAGTACACTACAACGATTTTGATGAACTTACTTTCTAATCATAAAGGAATCGAAACACCAAACAGTATAACATAATAACAAATAACATGAGAACAAAGATTGTGGCAGGAAACTGGAAAATGAATAAAAACCTTCAAGAAACGGAGGAATTGTTGGCCGAGCTTTCCGCCAAACTACCAGATACCGATGCCGATGTAATCGTAGCACCGACCTTTGTAAACCTCCAAGCTGCACAACAAGCACTTCAGGATTCCAAAATTCAAGTTGCTGCACAGAATATGCATTTTGCCGAAAGTGGTGCATATACAGGAGAAATTTCCGCAGATATGCTACTTAGTTTAGGTGTGGATATCGTAATCTTGGGCCACTCCGAAAGGCGTGCTTACTTTGGTGAGGACGATGCTCTTTTGGCCAAAAAAGTAAAAACAGCCATTGAGAAGGATTTGAAGGTTATTTTCTGTTTTGGAGAAGAGCTGGAAGATAGAAAATCAGATAAGCACTTTGCTGTTGTGGAAAGCCAATTGAAAAACGCCCTTTTTGATTTGGATCCCAGCGCTTGGAGTAAAATAGTACTTGCCTACGAACCGGTTTGGGCCATTGGTACAGGTGAAACTGCAAGTCCGGAGCAGGCTCAGGAAATGCACGCGTTCATCAGAAAAACAATTGCCGAAGGATTCAATGCTTCCATTGCCGAAGATGTTTCCATTTTGTACGGAGGAAGTGTAAAGCCTGCCAATGCGGCCGAGATATTTTCAAAGCCGGATGTGGACGGTGGTTTGATCGGTGGCGCTTCTTTGGTGGCTAGCGATTTCACGGATATCATCAAGGCGATTTAAACCATGTCCTTGATCTACCTCGAATACGATTTTAAGATTGACCCGCTCCAGCCCGCAACAGATATTTTGATTGCGGAGTTGGGGGAATTGGGTTTCGAAAGTTTTGTGGAAAACGAAACAGGGCTTTTGGCCTACATCCTAAAATCCGAATGGCGTGATGATGCGTTGGAGGACTTGTTCGTATTTCAAAATCCAAATTTTGAGATAAGCTGGACCAGTAAAGAAATTGAACAGCAGAATTGGAACGCAGAATGGGAAAAGAACTTCCATCCCATTAAAGTAGGGGAAAAATGTATGGTTCGTGCACCTTTCCACGAGGCCGTTGAGGTTGATTATGATATCGTCATAGAGCCGAAAATGAGTTTCGGCACCGGCCACCACGAAACCACGCACATGATGTTGCAACATATTCTGGATACGGATTTTTCAGGAAAATCGGTCTTGGATATGGGTTGCGGAACAGGTGTTCTTGCCATTTTGGCCAAAAAGAAAGGAGCTACCGAAGTGGAGGCCATTGATATTGATGAGTGGTGTTTTTTGAATACCCAGGAAAATGTAGAGCGGAATGACTGTGCCGATATAAAAGTTTTTCAGGGCGACAGTAGTTTGCTGGACGGCAAAAAATATGATGTTATTCTGGCCAACATCAACCGGAATATTTTATTGGAAGATATTCCTATATACACAACTTGCTTAAAAAAGGGAGGTTTCTTATTTTTAAGTGGCTTCTATTTGGAGGATTTAGATGCAATTTCTTCAAAATGTGGCACCTACGGTTTGCAATTTGAAAAAAATATTGAGAAGAATAACTGGGTTGTAGCAAAATATGTAAATTAGAAAGACGTAAACTCCAAGAGATTATGGGAACCAAAGAAAAAGAGTTGGAAGATGTCCTTCTGGATGAAGAGACCACAAATGAGCACGAGATAGTTCTTTTTAATGATGATGTAAATACCTTTGATTACGTTATTGAAACACTGATCAATGTTTGTGAGCATACGCCCGAACAGGCCGAACAATGCTCCTTGATTGTGCATTACAAAGGGAAGTGTACCGTGAAAACGGGAGAGTATGCTGCCCTAAAGCCTAAATGTAGCAAGCTGTTGCAGGCGGGCCTAAGTGCCGAAATTGTTTAACTTGCCAATTCCAGCAAAAGTTCTCCATCTCAAACCGATATAACAATATTTCAAAACTAAAGTCCATGTATTGTTTACCTTAAATTAGAATATCTTACCGTCCCAATTCTTTACATTTAGCCTAAACAACCAAAAACCAACCCACTAACCACCCATTCTGAAAAATGAGTGAATTTTTTAAGGCTGAATTAAAAGACCGTTTTTTGGAATATGCTTTGGAGCGAAACGATTACTTCCAAGTCCAAACCCTTTATGATGAATTTTTAAGACCCAATTATAGTCTGGAATATGCTCAAAAATTGGTGCAGGAAATTCAAACTTACGACCCTAATTTGCTGGATATAATGAGTGGCAATGGAATGGACATTTTTATGTTGGCCTCTACGCCCAATACCGAAGATTTTTTGGATGAAGGTGGATTCATGAACCTCTATGTTAAGGAAGAAGAGAAATGGGATACGTTTCTTGGGCAGTTATCGGGTACGCCAAAATTGACCAAGGAGGAAAGAAAACTATTGAAGAAGAACACTCCTGATTTGAAACGGGAAAAAGTGATGCTCGTAGGACTTATAGTAGCGGTGACGATTAGCTTTTTGTTTACATTGGTCAGTATTTTTAAAGAAACTTTCTTGGAGCCGGAATATGTCCCTGCCGACGAGTTTGAACGAAAAATCAATCAGTTGCAAGAACAATATATTTTGGAGAACGAGAAAATGCAACGGGAATTGGAAAACGCACAACGTGTGCTGGACTCATTGCAGGAATAAGTCGAAAAAGAGGCAGCGTTCAAACGTAGGTGATACATTTTCCACTCATCAATTGAGATTGTTTTATTTGCTGTTTAAATTGGGCCCAAAAATTTTGATGAACTGTTAATTTCAAGCTGCTGAATTTAGAAGACCTCTATTTTTTTAAGAGTTAATGGGCTTTTAGTGAGATAATATCATTGTCTTATTAATTTTTTGTTAAATTGTAGCAAGCTAATTCAACAAACCATTGACTTATTTTACTAAACCTCGTTCTTCTTTGATAAAGAAAGGAAGTTTATTGACCATACTTTTAGTGGTGCAATTTGCTTTCTCACAAAATGTGCCCATAACAATTTCGGGTGAATCTAAAACTTCTTCTGAATTTTTTAAGGAATTGGAAGACAAATCCGGTTATTCATTTTTCTACCTAGATGACTGGATTGAAGATTTAAAGGTGGAACAAAACTTTCAAGAGGCTACTATTTCCAATATTTTGGAAGTCGTCCTATCCGAGACTCAATTGAATTTTTATCTTCTTGAGGAAGAAAAAAGGGTGTTTTTGTTACAGAACACGGTTATCTACGATGAACTTCCCCCTAGTTTTTATCAAACAAAGGACACTTTGGGAAGTACAGCGGTTGTGCAAGATAAAAGAAATGTTCCTCCTCCCACATTTTATAATGATGAAGTATCCCAGACCACTGAAAAACTTCCAGTTGTTCGAATAGGAAGAGCCAATGAACAGCATTTAAGGCCAACCTACCGATTGTCTGGGCGGGCAATCAACGCCGAAACAGGTGCTCCTATACCTGATTTGGCCATTAGAGTGGGAGGTAGAAGTGGTGTAACCGTCACAAACGAGCAAGGGGAGTACGAGTTGGTGTTACCGGCTGGTTATAACCTTATTTCTACTAGTGCCATGGGAATAAGGGATTCGGAACGTAAAGTTATCATGTACAACGACGGTACCCTGAACCTTCAATTACAGGAGAGCTTGGAGCAGTTGCAGGAAGTTGTGGTCGAAGCAGATGCCGTAAGCAATGTTGAAGAAGCAGTTTCCGGTAGCGAAGAGATAAGCTCCGAAGAATCCAAGGACATACCTCTGGTATTGGGAGAGCGAAACATTTTGGAGGTAGCCAAAGCATTACCTGGAATTTCCTCGGCCGGCGAAGGAGCTTCGGGACTGAATGTAAGAGGGGGGAAAACCGACCAAAACTTGGTACTGTTGGACGACGCGGTAATTTATAACCCAACTCATTTCTTTGGGATTTTCCAAGCATTGAATCCGTTCACAACGGAAAAAGTCAACATTTATAAAGGGGCGCCACCTGTTGAATTTGGCGGGCGACTTTCTTCGGTGCTCGATATTCAAACAAAGAACGGGGATACTCAAAAAATATCTGGAGAGGGTTCCATAGGACCAATTACCGGAAATCTGGCTTTGGAAATTCCGTTAAAAAAGGAGGTTTCTTCCTTGGTTGTTGGAGGTAGGGGAGCCTATGCCGATTGGATATTGAAAGCTTTGGATGATGAAGACTTGAGCAATAGTGAGGCGTCATTTTTTGATGGTATAGTAAAGTACCATCACAAGTTCAGCGAAAACAGCGAAATTCGTGGTACCGCCTATTATAGCAAGGACAATTTTAGCATCACTTCCGATTCGCTCTACAATTACAGCAACCGTTTGGGTTCTGTACGCTGGGCACATAAACTGAGTGAAAAAAGTACAGGTGTGCTCACGGCAAGTAACAGCAACTATAATTTTGGGATTGATTACGATGACGAGGGGAGCAGTGACTTTGAACTGGACTACACCATCAATGAATCAGAGCTAAGGTATCGGTTGAACACCCGTTTGAACGATGCCCATACACTCGATTATGGCATATCGGGTAAATATTACTCCGTAGATCCCGGGAGCATTGAACCCAAAGGCAATGATTCCAATGTAGAACCTATAACCATAGACCGAGAACAGGCATTGGAAGGAGCTTTGTTTATTGGGGACGAGTTTAAAATATCCGATAAACTACTGATCAATGTGGGAGCCCGCTATGCTTTTTATGCGGCCATGGGGGAAGCAACACAGAATACCTACCAAGAGGGTGCACCACGAAGCGAATCCACTGTACAGGACACTATAAGCTATGATAGCGGTGAATTTATTAAAACGTATGGGGGACCAGAGGCTAGGGTTGCTGCTAGATACTTGTTTACCCCAGATTTCTCGGTTAAGGCAAGCTTTAATAATTCGTATCAATTTATACATACGCTTTCCAATAATACAACAGTGTCCCCGATTGATACTTGGAAACTTTCGGATTTGAACATCAAACCCCAAAAAGGATATCAGGCAACCTTCGGATTCTTTAAAAATTTCAACGAAAATATGTTTGAGTTGAGTTTGGAAGGGTATTACAAGCGAATGGACGATGTGCTCGATTTTAAAACCGGGGCCGACTTATTGCTCAATGAAAATGTGGAGACCGAAGTGCTTCAGGGTGAAGGAAAAGCGTATGGTGTTGAATTTTTGCTGAAAATGAACAGAGGCGACTTGAACGGTTGGCTGAGCTATACCTATTCTCGCTCCAAATATAGATTTGATGGGGACACGAGTGAGGAACGTATCAATAACGGAGAGTTTTTCCCATCCAATTTTGATAAACCGCACGACCTGAGTGTCATTGCCAATTACAAGTTTACGAGAAGGTATAGTGTATCCATGAATTTTGTATATCAAACGGGAAGACCTATTACGTACCCTACGGGAACCTTTAGGTTCAATAATGCCGATTATGTCACTTTTAGCGATCGTAACAAATATCGGATACCCGATTTTTATCGCTTGGACTTGGGCATCAATATTGAAGGAAACCATAAAAAGAACAAATTGGCCCATAGTTTTATCACCATTCAGGTGTACAATGTGCTGGGCCGGAACAACCCGTACTCCGTTTTTTTTGTGACGGATGATGGTGAAGTAAAAGCATTGCAAAGCTCCATTTTTGGAATGCCCATACCCTCCATAACCTATAATTTCAAGTTTTGATGAAATTTCAAAAAGGTTCATATCTAATTATTTTGGGAATCATCTTTCTGGCATCTCTTGGGGCATGCTTGGACGAACTCGAACTTGATACGCTTGCCGAAGATGAACAAACCGCTGCTTTGGTGGTAGAGGCTGTCCTAACAAATGAAATGATTACCCAAAAGGTGTATCTGAGCCGAAGCAGCCTGCGTTTGGACCTCGAGACCGATACCGTTTACAATCCATACATTCCCTTGGGCAGTCGCCCCATTGATTCCGTGGATATGGAAGGCGGTGCCACGGTCCGTGTATTGGGCGACAATGGTACCGAATACGGTTTTACCGAAGGTGATGATGGCATCTACCTCTCCAATCAACAATTTGCGTTGGAAATGGGAGTTGGATATACCTTGGATATTACAACCAGTGATGGCAGGGAATATGCCTCTGACCCTTTAACTGTAGAGGGAACCTCGCAATTGACCAATGTGTATGCTGAAAGAGCTATAAGCGATAGCGGAGCGGAAGGTGTGGCCATTTATGTAGATAGTCAACCCCAGCAAGGAAATACGCAGTTTTACCGCTATACCTATGAGGAAACTTATAAGATAGTGGCGCCAAATTGGCTTCCCGTGGATTTTGAGCTCACCGGTTATGACAATTCCGTCTTTCCCCCTGAATATAATCTGGAGATAGTGGAACGGGAAGTGCAGAACCGGATCTGCTACAATACTGTTCCATCCACGACCATAGAGCAAATCAGTACGGCAGGTAGTCCCGATAGGTCAATTTCCAAACACATGATTCGGTTTATTGGTAAGGACAATTTTATTATTTCGGAACGCTATAGTATTCTGGTGCAGCAACAGGTCCAGTCAGCCGATGCCTATTCTTTTTATGAGACTTTGAAAAGTTTTTCGCAATCGGATAATATATTTTCCCAAATACAACCTGGTGCCATCTATGCCAATGTGCATAGAAAGGATGGGACAAGTGAAAATGTTTTGGGATATGTAGAAGCTGTAGGGGTGTCGGACCAACGACTGTTCTTCAATTTTGATGATTTCTTTTCGGAAGAAGAACTGCCAGAGTTCCCCTTTAACTGTAATCCTATGACGGCAAGAATTTATAATGAACCACCTCCCCCTTCCTGCCCAGAGGATTTGTTGAGCAGATTGGACAATGGTACGGTCACTTATTTTGGTGCCTATGACGAAAATTTGGTGCCCAATGCATCATGTCCTGGCCCTTATGTTTTTGTGCCCCGAGTATGTGGAGACTGCACCTTGTTGGGAAGTAATGTAGAACCAGATTTTTGGGAAGAATGAAACTGTTAAGACACACATGGCCAATATTGTTATTGTTCTGTCTTGGGGCATGCTTGGACGAACTCGAACTTGATACGCTTGCCGAAGATGAACAAACCGCTGCTTTGGTGGTAGAGGCTGTCCTAACAAAT
>NZ_JACESV010000005.1 GCF_013911645.1 Allomuricauda sp. | reverse complement strand
CGCAGTGGGACGAAAAGACCCCGTGCACCTTTACTATAGCTTCGTATTGACCTTGGTCAAACAATGTGTAGGATAGCTGGGAGGCTTTGAATCTGCGTCGCCAGGCGTGGAGGAGCCGTTGTTGAAATACCAGCCTTTGTTTGATCGGGGCCTAACCCCTAGCGGGGGACAGTGCGTGGTGGGTAGTTTGACTGGGGTGGTCGCCTCCAAAAGAGTAACGGAGGCTTCTAAAGGTGCCCTCAACACGGTTGGCAATCGTGTGCAGAGTGCAATGGCACAAGGGCGCTTGACTGTGAGACATACAGGTCGAACAGGTAGGAAACTAGAGCATAGTGATCCGGTGGTTCCGCATGGAAGGGCCATCGCTCAAAGGATAAAAGGTACGCCGGGGATAACAGGCTGATCTCCCCCAAGAGCTCACATCGACGGGGGGGTTTGGCACCTCGATGTCGGCTCGTCACATCCTGGGGCTGGAGAAGGTCCCAAGGGTTGGGCTGTTCGCCCATTAAAGTGGCACGCGAGCTGGGTTCAGAACGTCGTGAGACAGTTCGGTCTCTATCTACTGCGGGCGTTAGAGATTTGAGTGGAGCTGACCCTAGTACGAGAGGACCGGGTTGGACCGACCGCTGGTGCGCCGGTTGTCCCGCCAGGGGCATCGCCGGGTAGCTAAGTCGGGATGGGATAAGCGCTGAAAGCATATAAGCGCGAAACCCGCCACAAGATGAGATCTCTTTAAAGGGCCGTGGGAGATGACCACGTCGATAGGCCGTAGGTGGAAGTGCAGCGATGCATGCAGCCGAGCGGTACTAATTGCCCGTAAGCTTGCGCGACCGCCCTCTCGGCGGTTCCTTAAAACTACAAACTTCGTTGGCTCTTTTTTGACGACCGCAAGGTCCGTCCCATAATATGTCATATCATGAACATTCAAGATATTTAAGATCTAGGTGGCCATGGCGACGGGGCCCACCCCTTTCCATTCCGAACAGGGAAGTTAAGCCCGTTTGCGCCGATGGTACTGCCACACCAGGTGGGAGAGTAGGTCGCCGCCTTCTTTGAAGCCCCTCACATTTGTGAGGGGCTTTTTTTGTTTTTACTTGGGATTGTTAACATTAAACACATCAACAACAATAAAAAAACTCCCCTAAGCAAAAGCCTAGAGGAGTCACGTAAGTTTAGTTGAGATTTACGTGCTTTTTTATACTCTGGGTAAATCTCCCTCGCCTTTTAAGGGCAAATCCGATTTTCCCATTAGATATGTATCCACATAATGTGCGGCTTCCCTTCCTTCAGAAATGGCCCAAACAATAAGTGATTGTCCTCTTCTTTGGTCGCCGGCCACAAAAACTCCGGGAACATTGGTTTTATAATCGGCTGCAGAAGCCTTAATGTTGGTTCTTGGGTCCATTTCAAGATGTAGTTGATCAGCAACCGTGGTCTCCGAACCCGTAAAGCCCAGAGCCAATAGGACCAAATCACAATCCCATTCTTTCTCTGTACCTTCTACTTCTTTGAGCATAGGGCGTTGGCCAGGTTGCTTGACCCATTCAACTTCTACAGTTACCAAGCTTGTTAAATTGCCTTTGTCGTCGGTATTGAATTTTTTTGTGGAAATGCTGAATACACGGTCGGCACCTTCTTTATGTGAAGAACTGGTGCGCAATCGCATGGGCCAAAATGGCCATGGTTGTCCTTCGGGACGGTCCGGTGTTCCTTTCGGCATTATTTCAAAATTGGTAACGGATGTAGCTCCCTGCCTGATAGAAGTACCGATACAATCGGAGCCCGTATCTCCACCACCAATAACGATTACTTTTTTACCTTTTGCCGAAATTTCTTCTCCTTCAAATGGAATTCCATCTACTTTTCTGTTGTTCTGGGGTAAAAAGTCCATGGCTTGAACTACTCCTTTGGCATCTGCACCAGGAACGGGAAGAGTACGCCTAACCGTTGCTCCTCCACAAAGTACAATGGAATCAAATTCTTTTTGAAGTTCCGTTGCAGTAATATCCACTCCAACATGAACCCCATTTTTAAATTCAATGCCCTCTTGTTCCATTACCTCAAGTCTTCTGTCGATGACGTTTTTCTCCATCTTAAAATCTGGGATGCCATATCGTAAAAGGCCCCCAGGTTTTTCATCTCTTTCGAAAACAGTAACGGCATGGCCTGCACGATTCAATTGTTGAGCGGCAGCTAAACCTGCTGGTCCAGAGCCTATCACGGCCACTTTTTTACCGGTTCGGGTCAATGGTGCTTCAGGCTTTACCCATCCGTTCTTAAAGGCTGTTTCTACGATGTTTTTTTCGATGTTTTCAATGGAAACGGCTGGCTCGTTGATTCCCAGTACGCATGCTTCTTCGCATGGTGCGGGGCATAATCTTCCTGTAAATTCTGGAAAATTATTGGTTGAATGAAGTATCTCGGCAGCCTTTTCCCACTTTCCTTTGTAAACTGCATCGTTAAAATCGGGAATTAAATTGCCCAAAGGACATCCGCTATGGCAAAATGGAATTCCACAATCCATACAACGGGCTCCTTGGTTCTTTAATTCACTTTCCTTTAAAGGTTTTGTAAACTCCTTATAGTTTTTGATACGTTCTTTGACAGGGGCGTATGCTTCGTCCTTTCTGTCATATTCCAAAAATCCTGTAATCTTTCCCATGTCTCAAATTATAAGGTTTGCATTTTTTCTTCTTCTAATCTAATAAGTGCTTGACGGTATTCTTCTGGGAATACCTTAATGAACTTAGGAAGACATTTTTCCCAATTTTCAAGAATACTTTGCGCCAAAGGACTTAAGGTGGCATTGTAATGGTTCTCTATCAAATCTTTCAATTCTTTGATGTCTTTGTCCTCATCAACAGGAAGAAGATTTAAGTGGTCCCCGTTACAGTTTTGTCTGAATGTATTGTCTTTGTCATAAACAAAGGCGATACCACCGCTCATACCAGCACCGAAATTTCTTCCAACGGAGCCAAGGATAACGGCAACGCCACCGGTCATATATTCACATCCGTGGTCGCCAATTCCTTCAACGACTGCTTTGGCCCCTGAGTTTCTTACGCAGAACCGCTCTCCTGCTTTACCGTTGATGTAGGCTTCACCCGAAGTGGCACCATATAAGGTAACATTTCCTGTGATAATGTTATCCTCTGGTTTTATGGTTGACTTAAATGGCACTTTGATGACCAATTTGGCACCTGACAAACCTTTTCCAAGATAATCGTTGGTGTTTCCGTTGACCACCATGGTAAGTCCTTTAGTGGCGAAAGCACCAAAACTTTGCCCAGCGGAACCTGTAAAGTTCAATCTCAAGGTGTTTTCAGGTAAGCCGTCCGCTCCATAAATTTTTGAAATCTCATTACTAATAATGGCTCCCACAGCTCTATCTGTATTGTAGATAGGGAAATCCAAAGTGGTTTTTTCCTTTCTAAATAGGGCAGGGTGGGCTTTGCCTATGATCTCAAATTCTATGGACTTGTCTATTTCGTGATATTGTTTTTCCGTATTGTGGAACTTGGTTCCTTCAGGTACATCAACTTGGTAAAGAATTGGTGTCAAGTCGATACCTGCTGCTTTGTAATGTTCAATGGCCTTTTTTCTGTCCAATTTCTGAACCTGACCCACCATTTCGTTCAATGTTCTAAAACCAAGTTTGGCCATAATTTCACGAAGCTCTTGGGCCACAAAATACATGTAATTGACTACGTGCTCAGGTTTTCCTTCAAACTTTTTGCGAAGTTCAGGGTTCTGCGTGGCAATGCCCACGGGGCATGTGTTCAAATGGCAAACACGCATCATTACACAGCCAGAAGCTACAAGCGGAGCCGTGGCAAATCCGAATTCCTCTGCTCCCAAAAGGCATGCGATTGCAACATCGCGACCAGTTTTTAACTGTCCGTCACATTCCAAGGTTACCCTGTTGCGTAGGTCGTTCAACACCAAAGTTTGTTGGGCTTCGGCAATTCCAAGTTCCCAAGGAAGTCCTGCATGTTTCAAAGAGGTTAAAGGTGATGCCCCAGTTCCTCCATCGAATCCTGAGATTAAAATAACATCTGCCTTGGCTTTTGCGACACCGGCCGCCACGGTTCCCACACCAACTTCGGAAACTAATTTTACATTGATCCTTGCCTCTCTGTTGGCAGATTTTAAGTCGTAGATCAACTGTGATAAATCCTCAATGGAGTAAATATCGTGGTGGGGAGGTGGAGAAATCAACCCAACATAAGGGGTCGAGTTCCTTGTTTTGGCAATGGCGGGGTTTACTTTTGGACCTGGCAACTGACCACCTTCACCTGGTTTTGCCCCCTGAGCCATTTTAATCTGTATTTCTTGTGCACTGGTTAGGTAGTTGGATGTTACCCCAAATCTACCTGAGGCCACCTGCTTTATGGCACTATTTTTCCAGTCACCGGTCTGACTTTTATAGAAACGAGCCGAATCCTCTCCTCCTTCACCTGAATTACTCTTGCCTCCAATTCGGTTCATGGCAATCGCAAGATTTTCGTGGGCTTCCTTGCTGATACTTCCGTAGGACATGGCCCCAGTTTTAAACCTTTTTACAATTTCTGTCCAAGGCTCAACTTCCTCAATGGGAATAGGGTCGTAGTTCGAGAATTCGAACAGTCCGCGGATGGTCATTAGGTGTTTGGATTGCTCATTGACCAGTTTGGAATACTCTTTATAAGTATCCGGCTCGTTATTGCGTACCGATTTTTGAAGCATGGCGACACTTAATGGATTGAACATGTGCTTCTCGCCATTTCTTCTCCATCGATACTCTCCACCGACCTCAATATCGAGATTGGCTGCTATTTCCTGTGATAGGAACGCCTTTTTGTGGCGTTTGGTTACTTCTTTCTCTATTTCGTACAACCCGATTCCCTGAATACGGGTCGGGGTGTTTGGGAAATATTTGTCCACAACCGTGGTATTTATTCCGATACATTCGAAAAGTTGTGATCCCCGGTATGAGTTAAGTGTGGATATCCCTATTTTGTTCATTACCTTGAGTATCCCCTTACCGATGGCCTTGTTGTAATTTTTGACTGCTTCTTCGAAAGTATAATCGGTAATGTTGTTCTCTTCGATTTGCTCCCCAATGATTTCGTTTACCAAATAGGGGTTGATGGCACTTGCACCGAAACCGAACAACAAAGCAAAATGATGCACTTCACGTGGTTCGGCAGATTCGATGATGATGCTTAATTTGGAGCGTTTGCCCAATTTTCTTAAGCCGCTGTTTACATAGGAGCATGCCAAGAGCGCGGGTATCGGAGCCATTTCGGCACTCACCATTCTATCCGATAAGATGATGATGTTTGCATCATCATCAATGGCATCGGATGCTTGTTGTAAGATGGAGTCCAAAGCTTCTTCCAGTCCGTTGTGACCTTTGTTGATTTCATATAACATTGAAATGGATACCACCTTATAATCCGGACTGGCATCGTAATTTTTGATTTTGTCCAAATCCTCTTTGGAAATAACAGGGTTTTGGATTTTTAGCTTACGGCAGTGCAATTCCGAAAAATCAAAAATGTTATGGTCGCTTCCAAGTGTGAGACTAATATCTGTAATCAATTCTTCCCGAATGCCATCCAAAGGTGGGTTGGTTACCTGGGCAAAAAGTTGCTTAAAGTAATTGTAGATCAATTGCGGACGTTCGGAAAGCACGGCAATGGGGGTATCCGAGCCCATGGAACCAATGGGTTCCTTACCATTTTCCGCCATAGGCATTATAATGGTGTTGATGTCTTCTTGGGTATATCCAAAGGCTGTTCTTCGGGTTTGCAAAGGGAATTCGCCAAAGAAAACAGGACAATCATTATATGGTATTTCTTTTAGGTGTACCAAGTTGTCCTTTAACCATTTTTTGTATGGATGCTTTTTGGCAATATGTTCTTTTATTTCTTCATCATTTACAATTCTTCCCTCTTCCATGTTTACCAAGAACATTTTTCCGGGCTCCAGCCTGCCATGGAATTCAATATCTTCAGGCTGTAAATCAACGACCCCCGTCTCAGAGGACATGATTACATATCCTTGTTTGGTAACTGAATATCTTGATGGACGTAGTCCGTTCCTGTCGAGTACTGCACCTATATAATTTCCGTCCGTAAAGGGTATGGATGCCGGTCCGTCCCATGGTTCCATGAGGCAGGAGTTGTATTCGTAAAATGCCCTTTTTGCTTCGGACATATCTGGGTTTTTTTCCCAGGCTTCGGGAACCAGCATCATCATTACTTCGGGCAAGGAGCGACCTGTCATCAGCAATAGCTCGACCACCATATCCATACTGGCGGAGTCGGACTTGGCTGGCAATACAATGGGAAGTATCTTTTTAATGTCTTCACCAAACCAGTCACTTTCCATCAATTCTTCGCGTGAGCGCATGCGGGAAACATTTCCTCGTAAAGTGTTGATCTCTCCATTGTGGCACATGTACCTAAAAGGTTGGGCCAAATCCCACATTGGGAATGTGTTGGTGGAGAATCTTTGGTGTACCAATGCCAAGCGGGTAACAACGCGTGGATCTAAAAGATCTTCGTAATACCTGCTTATATCCTTTGGCACCAAAAGTCCTTTAAATATGATGATTTTAGTGGATAGGCTGGGCAGGTAGAAAAAATCCCTTTCCGATAGTTTGCTTTCAATTACAGTGTGCTCTGTAATTTTACGGGCAATAAAAAGTTTAAGGTTGAACTGAAAATCGTCCAAGTCTTTCCCTTTGGCTACAAAAACCTGCATTACATAGGGTTCGGTTTCGGCAGCAATCCGCCCTGGAACGGAACGGTTAACGGGTACATCTCTCCAACCTAATAATTGGAGCCCTTGCTTTGCTATATTTTCTTCAAGAACCTTTATGCAAAAATCACGCTGGTTTTGCTTTTGAGGTAGAAATACATTTCCTACGGCATATTCTCCTGCTTCTGGTAGATCAAAAGTGCAGGTGTCCACGAAAAAATCATGGGGTATATCAATCAAAATTCCTGCTCCGTCCCCAGTTTTCCCATCGGCACTCACGGCACCTCTGTGTTCCAATTTATCTAGAATTTCGAGGGCTTTGTGTATTATGTCGTTGGACTTAATTCCTTTTAGGCTACAGATGAAACCTGCACCACAGTTATCATGCTCAAATTCTGGTAAGTATAAACCTTGTTTCTCCAATCTCATCATTAACGTATTTCCTCAAAAATATCAAAATTGATATATAAATTATAAGGTTTTTGTTGATTATCAGATAAATAATCAACGTAATGTTTCGAAGGTTAAAAAAAACTCAATTTAAAAATATATGGAATGTTAAATTATCATTATCTCAAATTGAATAAATAAAGCATGTCTTCCCCTTTACAGAGAAGAGTGCTTTGTGTAATTGAAGTGTGTTCAAGGGTGATTGCTCCTTAAAAATAGGGAGTGTTAAATATAAAAAGCACTTTAAGGAATAAGACCCCCTAATCTTGAGAGGGGCACTGCTTTAATCGCTAAGAATGCTTCTTGAGATAACGATTTTCTGAATTTCGGAAGTGCCTTCATAAATCTGGGTGATTTTGGCATCCCGCATTAAGCGTTCTACGTGATAATCTTTTACGTATCCGTTTCCGCCATGAATCTGCACGGCCTCAACAGTGGTTTCCATTGCAACTTCGGAAGCATATAGTTTGGCCATGGCGCCGGAAAGGGTGTAATCATTTCCTGCATCCTTATCGCATGCGGCTTGATAGACCAAATGGCGTGCTGCTTGTATTTTAGTGTGCATATCGGCCAATTTAAATGCAATGGCCTGGTGATTCGAAATCTCTGTGCCAAAGGCTTTTCTTTGTTTGGAATATTGCAGTGCCAGTTCGTATGCCCCAGCTGCAATGCCCAGGGCCTGTGCTGCAATGCCTATTCTTCCGCCTGCCAAGGTCTTCATGGCAAACTTAAACCCAAAGCCATCTTCGCCTATACGGTTTTCTTTTGGCACTTTTACATCGTTGAACATTAAGGAGTGTGTATCGCTCCCTCGAATACCCAGTTTATTTTCTTTGGGGCCTATGTCAAAACCTTCCATGCCTTTCTCTACAATCAAGACATTTATGCCACGATGACCCTTTTCTCTGTCCGTTTGTGCAATTACCAAGTAAACCTCGGCCTGGTTCCCATTGGTGATCCAGTTTTTAGTTCCATTTAATAGGTAATGGTCGCCTTTGTCTATGGCTGTTGTTTTTTGGGAAGTTGCATCACTTCCTGCTTCAGGCTCGGAGAGGCAAAAGGCACCGATAATTTCTCCCGAGGCCAATGGGGTCAGGTATTTTTCTTTTTGTTCCTCTGTTCCGTAGGTTTCCAGTCCCCAACAAACCAAAGAATTGTTTACTGACACCATCACCGAAGCGGAGGCATCAATTTTCGATAACTCTTCCATGGCCAATACGTAAGATAGGGTGTCAAGGCCGCTTCCACCATATTTTTCACTGACCATCATTCCTAAAAAACCTAGTTCCCCCATTTTTTTAACAAGGTCACTAGGAAATTTTTGGCTTTCGTCACGCTCAATTACTCCGGGTAAAAGCTCATTTTGGGCAAAATCTTTTGCCGCTTGTTGTATCATTAATTGTTCTTCGGAAAGTGTGAAATCCATAAAAATGAATAATATTTAAAAACTACCTACAAATATAGCTTTACAATATTAATATTATACAAATAAGTGTAAATAAATGAGAATGTATGAATTTTTAAATATTTTTTTGAAAACCGGTATTCCTCTTTCACATTTTTTTATACCAATAAGATTATGCGGAAATATTCATTTTGAATATCTTTAGCCGCACAGATAACTACTCATAAAATATTATTCCTTAATTAAACCAAACTTAACATGGAGACCCTTTTAGTTGTCATTTTTGTAATTGGATATTTGGCAATTACCCTAGAACATAATTTAAAAATAGATAAACTTATTCCGGCCTTGGCCATGATGGCCATTTTGTGGGCCTTGATGGCTTTTGGAATAGATGGCTTTACCACATGGTTCGATTCTGGCAATCATGCATTGTTGGAAAACTTCGGGGCTTTTGGGCACGAGGAAAAGATGGAACTCATGGAGGAGACCCTTTTGCACCATTTAGGTAAAACTGCAGAGATTTTGGTTTTTCTTCTTGGAGCGATGACCATCGTTGAGATTATAGACTATTTTGATGGATTTGCCACCATAAAGTCATTTGTAAAAACAAGGAGCAAAAAGAAGATTCTTTGGATTTTCTCATTTTTGGCCTTTATACTATCCGCGATCATTGATAACCTTACGGCCACTATTGTACTTATTTCCATCCTTCAAAAAATTGTGAAGGACAGAGAAGTAAGGTTGTGGTACGCAGGTTTGATCATTGTTGCGGCAAACGCTGGGGGAGCTTGGTCACCGATTGGAGATGTTACCACCACAATGTTGTGGATCGGCGATAAGGTGTCCACAGCCATGCTCATAGAGCACTTATTGATACCGTCTTTGGTTTGTATGCTTGTGCCTTCTTTTATTGCATCCTATCTCCCGGCTTTCAAAGGAGAAATTGATGTGGATGAAGAAGATGGTGGAACAAACTCAAAATATGGGCCCAGAATGCTTTATTTGGGCTTGGCGGCCATTGTTTTTGTGCCGATTTTTAAAACGGTAACCCATTTGCCACCTTATGTAGGGATGATGTTGTCCTTGGCAGTAGTGGCTACTTTTGCTGAAATTTACAGTAACAAGAAAATCGCTATATCGTCCATAAACCAAGAAAGCGATGAGCATTCACATCACAGTCCGGTGCATAGTGCCCTTACCAAGATAGAATTGCCCAGTATTTTGTTCTTCTTGGGTATTTTAATGGCCGTGGCGGCTTTGGAATCTCTCGGCCTCTTGTTCAACTTTGCCGAAGGATTGAAGCAAGGAATGCCATTGATAGGAACAGAAATGGCTGGTACACAAGTTTCCGACCTGGTTGTTGTACTATTGGGTATTGGTTCTGCAATTATAGATAATGTGCCCTTGGTGGCCGCTAGTTTGGGAATGTTCTCCGAGCCAATGGATGACCAATTGTGGCATTTTATCGCCTATTCGGCAGGAACGGGTGGAAGTATGCTCATAATTGGTTCGGCAGCAGGTGTTGTAGCCATGGGTATGGAGAAAATCGACTTCTTCTGGTATCTTAAAAAGATATCATGGTTGGCCTTTTTAGGGTTCATTGCCGGAGCAATTTGCTTTATGGTGATGCGATATTTGTTCTAAAAAATACTTTAGTTCAAAAATCTCCGTTATAATTGCAACTTAAAATTGGGGATTTTATATGAATATTTTTCAAGAAGTAACGGAAGGTGCTGAGGCAACAGCTTCTATTTCCGAGGAAAAGACCTTATCCGTAATAGACCTTATTGTAAATGGAGGGGCAGGGAGCGTTATAATCATTGTGGTGCTCTTTGTGCTCCTTTTTGTAGCCATGTACATTTATTTTGAGCGCATTTTTGCCATCAAGGCGGCGTCCAAGATAGATAAGAACTTCATGAACCAGATTCGTGATCATATAAGCAATGGCAAACTGGAGGCAGCAAAATTGTTGTGTGCCCAAACGGATTCTCCCGTAGCGCGACTTATCGAAAAAGGGGTGGCCAGAATAGGCAAGCCTTTGGACGATATTAACACTTCCATTGAAAACGCAGGTACACTTGAGGTGTACAAGCTCGAGAAGAATGTAAGTGTTTTGGCCACTGTTGCCGGCGCTGCACCAATGATCGGTTTCTTGGGAACCGTAATTGGTATGATTTTGGCATTCCACGAAATGGCAAGTAGTGGAGGGCAGGCAGAAATGGGTTCATTGGCATCTGGTATCTATACGGCAATGACCACTACGGTTGCCGGTTTGGTGGTTGGTATTATCGCGTACATTGGTTACAACCACTTGGTGAACAGGACCGATAAGGTAGTGCATCAAATGGAAGCCAATGCGGTAGAGTTTTTGGATCTTTTGAACGAACCTATATAAACCTTTGGCTATGAAACTGAAGGGAAGAAACAAAATAAGCCCGGAATTCAGCATGTCATCAATGACGGACATTGTGTTCTTGTTGTTGGTGTTTTTCATGTTGACGTCCAATGCACCGAACGCGTTGGATTTGCTTTTGCCAAAGGCAAAGGGTAAATCGACGAACACACAGAATGTTTCGGTTACCATTGACAAGGATCTGAAATATTTTGTGAACAACGAGCAGATCAACAAAGAATACATTGAAATTGAATTAAAAAAGGCACTTGAAGGTCAAGAAAAGCCGACAATCATCCTCAGAGCAGAAGAAAACGTGGCCATTAAAGAAGCGGTCAACGTAATGGACATTGCCAACAGGAACAGTTACAAGGTTATCTTGGCAGTGCGGCCAAAATAATGTCCTTTTTAGATACGAGACACAAGAAAAAATCCTTCACGCTTACAACACTTTTGTTAAGCGCACTGCTCCTATTGCTTTTTTATATTGGATTGACCTATCTGGACCCACCTATTGAAAATGGTATCGCTGTCAATTTCGGAACCATGGATTATGGTAGTGGAGAGGTACAACCTACGGAGCGAGTAAGATCGGAACCGAGAGAGGTTCAAAACCAGCCAGAGCCCGAAGAACAGGTAGAGCCCGCCCAACCCGAAGAAACTGTGGTGGAGGAAGCCCCTGTTGAAGAGGTATTGACAAGTAATGACGAGGAAACCATTAAACTGCGACAACAGGAAGAAGCCAAACGTAAAGCGGAGGAGGAAGCAGAAAAAGCCAAAGCTGAAGCTGAGCGGATTGCCCGTGAAAAACGGGAGGCCGAAGAGCGTAAAAGACAAGAGCAGGAAGCTAAGAAAAAGAGCGTAGATGCCCTAATCGGTGGTATCGGAAAATCGGACGGAACCACCACAGGCAGCGAAGGTGATGATGATCGTGCCGGTGACAAGGGCCAGCCCGATGGCGACCCATACGCTAACTCTTATTATGGTGCGCCCGGCAGTGGCGGCGGAACGGGAGGTTATGGACTTAGTGGTAGGTCGTTGGCCAACCAAGGAAAGGTACAACAGGAGTGCAATGAAGAAGGCCGCGTTGTGGTAAGGATAACTGTTGACAGATCAGGTAAGGTAATCAAGGCTGAACCCGGTGTAAAGGGCACTACCAACAATGCTCAATGTCTGTTGGAACCAGCCAGGAAAACAGCACTTCTCCATAGGTGGAACCCGGATTCCAATGCGCCTGCTCAGCAAATCGGTTTTGTGGTCGTCAACTTTAAATTGGGGCAGTAGTGACCTATAAAGAAACGTTGGACTGGATGTTCGGACAGCTTCCGATGTACCAGCAAAAAGGTGCCGTGGCATTGAATGCCAAGTTGGACAACATCATCCACTTTTCCAATGTATTGGGCAATCCAGAGAAAAAATTCAAAAGTATCCACGTTGCCGGAACCAACGGAAAAGGTTCCAGTAGCCATATGTTGGCTTCCATTCTTCAGGAGGCTGGCTATAAGGTTGGGCTCTATACTTCACCACACCTAAAGGATTTTAGGGAGCGCATCAAAATAAATGGTAAGGTTGTCAGTAAGAAATTTGTAACGGATTTTATTGAGGAGAACAGACCCTTTTTTGAGTACCATGAGCTTTCTTTTTTTGAAATGACCGTTGGTATGGCTTTTGGCTATTTCGCGGAAGAAAAAGTGGATATAGCCATAATCGAAGTAGGATTGGGAGGACGTTTGGATTCTACCAACATCATAACGCCCGAAGTGTCGCTAATCACTAATATTGGAATGGACCACACCCAGTTTTTGGGAGATACTTTGGAAAAAATTGCCTTGGAAAAGGCGGGAATCATTAAACCAAAGGTTCCTGTGGTGATTAGCGAGACGCAACCAGAGACAAAAATGATTTTTGACCTGATCGCTCATCAGCGAAGATCCAACATTGTCTTTGCGGATGCAGCATCGTCCGTGGAATACAAAACGGATTTGTTGGGTGAATATCAGCAGAAAAATATCAACGGAGTGGTGGCATGTATTGGTCAGTTAAAGAATTTTGAAGTTCCCGAAAGAGCTATTTGCAACGGACTCACAAAAGTTGTGGAAAATACAGGACTTCTCGGTAGATGGCAAGTGTTGCAAAACAATCCTTTAGTGGTATGCGACACGGCACATAATAAGGAAGGTCTTCAGTTGGTTTTGGAGCAAGTTAAAAAACAATCGTATGATCAACTCCATATCGTCCTTGGATTTGTTAAAGATAAAGATGTAAAGTCCGTTTTGCCGTTATTCCCCAAAGATGCCAAGTATTACTTTGTAAGGCCAAGTATTCCAAGGGGCATGGATGCTGTTCAGCTAGAGGAACTTGCTCAAGAAGAAGGGCTTAAGGGGAAGGTGTGCAAGTCTGTAAAAAAAGGATTGAACAAAGCGTTGAAAAATGCAACAAGCGACGATATGATCTATGTCGGTGGCAGTACTTTTGTTGTTGCTGAAGTTGTGTAATTTTTTTCATTTTTTTGTTTTATAAATCAAAAACAGTCTTATATTTGCACTCCCATTACGGAAAATAATGGGCGCTTAGCTCAGTTGGTTCAGAGCACCTCGTTTACACCGAGGGGGTCGGGGGTTCGAATCCCTCAGCGCCCACTTTTAGAGTTTAAATAAAAACAAAACCTTGCATATCTTATTGATTTGCAAGGTTTTGACGTTTTATGGCCTTCATTTGAATTGGTTTGATTTAGTATGTTTTGGTTTGCAATTCGGTTAGTAAAATTTTTTCAACAAAGTGTTAACCGAATAAGATTGTAAATAACTATATTACAGACACTTAGTATTTGACTTTCGTAGGTGATTTTCGTTCAATTTAACACAAAACCTATGAGAACTCGGTCTACATTTTCAATCAGTTTTTGGATAAGCACTGCCCGGCGGAATGACGGAACCGCTAAGATTTATGCCCGTATCACCGTTGATTCACAACGAGTTAACATGAGTCTCAAATACACCATTCCTGCAGAAAGTTGGGACCGAAAGGGATCGAGGGTTCTGGGGCGCACAACGGAAGCGCAGGAAATCAACGCCTATTTAATGGAGGTTGAAACCGAACTTTTCCAATGCTACCGTGAATTACGATCCAAAACAACCCACATTACACCGCAAATGGTCAAGGCGAAGTATTTCGGGGAGGATGAGAACCAAATGACGTTAACAGCCCTATTTGAGCACCATAACCTCCATGGCGCACATAATCTGGGTAAAGCGACCCTGAGCCATTATAAAACCACCCAGAAGTATTTATTGGGCTATCTGAAGAAGCACTATAAATGTGATGATTACAGATTGTCACAGCTCAACCATCAGTTTGTTGTGGGTTTCGAGACCTACTTGCGAAAACTACACCCTATTCACCATCATGGTAGACTTTCGAACAACGGAGCAATGAAACATATCCAACGTTTGAGAAAGATGGTCAGAATGGCTGTAAACAATGAATGGATAGAAAAATATCCTTTTCAAAAATTTAAGATTAGGATGGAGAAAAAGGAAAGGGATTTTTTGACCTTGGAAGAATTACGTAAAATTCTGGATTTCCAAACCAAGATTGAACGGTTACGAATTGTAAAAGACTTATTTGTTTTTAGTTGCTACACGGGCATTGCCTATTGTGATATAATGAACCTTAATGAGGACAATCTAGTATTGGGTATCGATGGAAAGCATTGGATAAGTACAAAAAGACAAAAGACCAAGAACAGCTTCAAGTTGCCTTTAATGGGACCGGCATTGTCGATTGTTAAGAGATATCACTATCATCCGAAAAGGCGTACAAATAAATTATTTCCCAGAATTTCCAATCAAAAATTAAATAGCTATCTGAAGGAGATTGCGGATTCATGCCATATCAATAAACACATAACTTTCCATATGGCGAGACACACCTTTGCCACCACCATTACATTAAGCAATGGAGTACCTATCGAGACGGTTTCCAAAATATTAGGACATTCAGAATTGGCCACGACCCAAATTTATGCGCGGGTCTTGGATAAAAAAATCAGTGAGGATATGAGTGGTTTGGAATCAATTCTGGAATCTAATTTCTCAGATTCAATTGATGATAACGAGAAGTTTGGTAACTCTGTCTTTTAACCTTGAGAATTCATTGCAATGATTAGGGTGCCGAAACTATCGAAGATTTTTAGTCCCAATCTTACCCAGACTTTTGCGCTTGGTTCCTATCGGGTTTTTGTAGTGTTCGGGAAGATAAGCGTTGAGCAAAAAACTGATAGGGCGCAATCTACAACCTGCTTTGGCAAAAGTTTTCTATTTAGCGTCGCCTTGGCGACACTAAGTTGAAAAGCAAGAGGATAGCGCGCTAAAGCGGCGCTATTGATTCATTTTCCTTCGGAAAAGCCCTGTTTGTAAGGGTTTTTGGAAATGTTTGAATTCAGAGATTACGGTTTTTATTGTTGCAAAAACGTTGAAAGTACATGTAATTACTGAACAAAATTGTAACAATTGAGCCCTTTAAAACATGTATTATGGACGATTTTAGAGCAGTACGAATAAAGAAAAGGACACTATTAAGATTCAAGGTCTTTTCAAGAAAAGTGGGCAAGAGTTATTCCCATACCTTGGATATGGTAATGGACTTTTTTGAGTGGCACGGTTTTATGCCATCTGAAAGATTTGAAAAGAGCATAGGTCAAGAGATCATTAAAAACAGGAAACGGACAGATGCGGTCATTGCCATAATCAGGGACATTGAAAAGAACCAAACCTTGCCCACCATTGGTATGATGCAGGCCCTGTTCAATCAGGAATTGGACAATGATGAAGATGGGGATGATTTTCTTGAGGACATGATCGAAAAGAATCCACCAAAGCCAGACCCAGTGTTCGAGGGTGAAGTAACTGTTCCGAAAATCAAGTATGATCGGTTGGAGGAAAAGGCGGCCTCGCTCCAATCGGATTTAAATAGTATACTTGATAATGTCAAGGTGGTCAAGAGCAGTTTTGGGAAAAGCTATCTGAAGCTTGAAATAACGGAAGGGCGGTTGGAACGATATAGACGTGAAGCAAACAGACCATTGGATTACCTCAAATGATGAGGAGACTATATCGTTAATAGATAAAATTGCCTCGCTCAGTAAGGTTAGTTTGGCAAGATTTGGGGCTTGCAGCACTCCACTTCGTTGCGTTCGCCCTTATATCGATTTCTATTTCATACCAAGGTTTTGAGAGCATTTTGTTTAAAACGAACATAGATTCCACTGAAAAACGTCTTCACGGATTCTATATAGTTTCCTATCTTTGAATCAGATGCGAAAATACCGAAACATAAAGGCACTTTTCTTTCTGGGGATACTCAGTATGCTTTTGATGCACAAAGTAGTACCACACTGGCATCATCAACATGTAGAGGAGCATCGTCATGATGTGGCACATAACCATCACGACCATCATTCCGATGAAACGGAAAAAGAAAATCCAACAAAAGGATTCCTGGATTGGTTTTTTGAAATGCATGCCCATACCAATACCACGACCGATATATTGGTATTGAAGCAAAGAACAGTCGAAAAAGTTTCCGTAGAAAAATTAATAGCAAAAACGCGATTTCCTAAGCTGGTCATTTATACTTTTTATAAATCAGATACCATAGTTAAGAAATGGTATCATCCACCAGACAAGCTTCGAAAAGCGTATTTATTCAATTATTCACTCCGGGGACCCCCTTCATTAGGTTAATCAAGAAGGCAAACTGATTCCACTAGTAATTGGATCAGTTTGTTTGTTTCTCAATTTTTGATAAACCTAAACAAAATCATTATGAAATTTAAATTCGTATGCGCTCTTTGCGTATACCTGTTTTTTGGTAAAGTGTTTTCACAATCCACTGAGATGGAGAAAGTACTAAGCCAAATAGAACAGAACAATAAAGAGTTGAAGGCCTACCAGTCATATATCAATGGGCAGCAACTGTTAAATGAAAGTGGCAACAATTTACCGAATCCAGAAGTTCTTGGGTATTATTTACCGTTTGGTGAACACCAATCGGACGATTATTCAGAATTTGAAGTATCACAATCCTTTGAGTTTCCCACAGTGTATTTGGCACGCAATAAATGGAACAAGCTTCAAGAGGATCAATTGGAAGCGATGTATACCAAAAAGCGTCAAGAAATATTGTTGAATGCGAAGAAGGGTTTGATCAATCTGAACATGCTTCGAAAAAGGCTGGAGATTGAAGAGGTCCGGAAAACCCAAAGTTTGGAGGTCTTCCAACAAATCCAGGAAATGTACAATAAGGAACAGGTTGGAATTTTGGATCTCAACAAGGCTAAAGTAGCTTGGATACAGGAACAGTTTGTTGTGGAACAGATACAAGCAGATATACAAAACCAACTGACCGAATTGCAAACGCTAAATGGTGGCCAATCCATTGAAATGAATGATTTGCAGTTGGACAGTCCTGTCCAATTACAAAGCATTGAGACAATTTGGAGTGAAAAACTGGCCAATGACCCAAGATTGACTGAACTTCAAGCTAATGAAGCTTCTGCTTTCCAGAACGTCAAACTGGAAAAGAACAAAGTCCTTCCTAATATCTCATTGGGATATAACTACCAAGGTGTGAATGGCAATGATTATTCTGGGGTATTTGGCGGTTTGTCCATTCCCTTATGGAACAGTAAAAACAAAGTCAAGGCGGCGAAGGCCGACTTTGAGTATCAGCAAACCAATTCAGAAGTAACAAGGGCATTGATGTATTCACAATTTCAACAAGAATACAACCAGTACCTTTTGTTGTTCAACAAATACACCGAATATCAAGAAACCCTATCCAACCTAGATAGCGAAGCACTTTTATTTAAAGCCTATAGTCTGGGGGAATATTCCTTTTTGGAATATTATATGGAAGTTCAGTTTTATCGGGATGCAACCGATAGGATGTTGGAAATGGAAAAACAATTACAGCAATTACAAGCACAATTATTAATACATCAATTGTAACACCTTAAAAAACAAAAAGATGAAAACAGTATCAAAAATTTTAATGGCATCAATGGTAATCATTGCAATAGGAATTACAGGATGTCGCGACACCAAAAAAGAAGAACCCAAAGACGACCATGGACATACCCATGGGGAAGGTGCAGACCATAAGCACGAACAGGAAGAAGTTAAACAAGAGGAATTTACCATGGATAAGGACTCCGTAAAAACTGAAGAGGGCACCCATACCCACGAGGACGGAGAAACACACCACGATCACTAAAAAACAATTCAATGAAAAAGTATTTAATAATTGTGCTTGCCTTAATGGCAACAGCTTGTAAACAAAATAACGAAGAAGATCATGCCCATAACCCAGATGGCAGCCATGTAGGGGATGAAACGCCTCGTTTGGATTATACCATTTGGACAGATGACACCGAACTGTTTGTAGAGTTCCCAGCATTGATTGTTGGACAACCGAGCAAGTTCGCCGCACATTTTACTGTATTGGACAAACATCAGCCAGTACGGGAAGGTTCGGTTACGGTAAGTCTGGTCAAAGGAGAAAAAGGAATACGGTCAACTGCGGACGCTCCCTCGTCACCAGGTATATTTTCTCCACTGCTTCAGCCCACAGGATCTGGGGAACATCAATTGATTTTTGATCTTACCACCCCGCAATACACTGATAAAATCGTAATCGAGGATATTATGGTCTATGCCAGTTTGGACGAAGCCAAAGAAGCTTTGGGTGAAGCGGGAGAGGATGGATCCATTTCATTTTTGAAAGAACAGGCTTGGAAAACAGCTTTCCAAACTGAACCTGTAACAAAAGGTGAAATATATGATGTTATCAAAACCTCTGGGGTTTGGCAGCCAGCCCAAGGGGCATTAAAAACAATGGTGGCAACGGCCAATGGAACCATCAACTTCTCAACTTTAAACCTTACCGAGGGTATGGAGGTAACAAGAGGACAATTGCTATTAAACGTGAGCAGCCAAGGCTTGGCATCCAATAATTTAAGTGCCGAGGTGGCCAAAGCAAAGGCTAATTATGATCAGGCAGCATCGGAATACAACAGAAAAAAGGAACTCTACGAGAGTAAAATAATTCCAAAGGCTGCATTTGAAAAAGTGGAAAGTAATTATGCCATAGCAAAGGCAGAATATCAATCCATTGCTTCGGGAGTTTCGGGAGACAGCAAACAGATTCGAGCACCTTTTAATGGTTTTATAAGATCTGTAAATGTGGCCAATGGTGATTATGTAGAGCAGGGAGCTGTATTGATCAGTGTGGCAACAGAGGATTCAAAAGTATTGAAATCTCAGATTGCACCCACCTATGGTTTGACCATGGAAAATATCAAAGGTTTATGGTATCAAACGGAAACTGGTGATTGGAAAAACATTTCAGATTCAGATGGTGAAATCCTATCCATTTCAAAAGATGTGGAAATGGAGAGTCCATTGATTTCAGTATTTGCCAGAGTGAACGACATTATTGCAGTTCCAGACGGTAGTTTAACCCAAGTACAGATTGCAATGGGTGATGGTAAACAAACCACACTTGTTCCCGAATCGGCCTTACTGGAAGATTACGGTAACTATTCGGTTATGGTGCAACTTTCGGGAGAAAGCTTTGAACGGAGATCAATTACCATAGGTAAACGCAATGGTGAAAATGTAGAGGTCTTAAAAGGTTTGGAAGCTGGTGATGTTGTGGTAACCACAGGTGCGTATCAGGTAAAAATGGCTTCCATGTCAGGAACAACCCCTGCACATGGCCATGAACACTAAAAAGCAAAAATTATGTTGACTAAAATATTAAATAGTTCCCTACATAATCGTTTGCTGATTTTGTTGGGAGCCGTAGTGTTGAGTGTATTGGGAGTGTACTATGCAAAAACAATGAATGTTGATGTATTCCCAGACCTCACAGCACCTACGGTAACCATTCTTACCGAAGCCCATGGAATGGAATCGGAAGAAGTGGAAAAACTGGTAACCTATCAATTGGAAACCGCCCTGAACGGTTCGCCCAATGTAAGACGTATTCGCTCGTCATCGGCAGCGGGTATTTCCATTGTCTGGGTTGAATTTGAATGGGGAACGGATATATACAGGGCACGGCAAATTGTAAGTGAACGTATCCCGATGGTGCGTGAAAATCTGCCTGAAGGTATCGGTGCACCAACCATGGCCCCCATTTCATCCATTATGGGAGAGATTATGCTATTGGGAGTAACATCTGATAGTTTGTCGCCCATGGAATTACGTACCCTATCCGATTGGACGATTCGTCCACGCATCAAAGCAATAGGCGGTATCGCCAATGTGGTGGTTATTGGTGGTGAGTACAAACAATACCAAGTATTTGCCAATCCCGAAAAGCTGAAGCACTACAACGTGAGCTTGTCAGAACTGGTAGAGCACGTTAAGGAAGCCAATGTAAATGCTCCTGGTGGTATTGTGAATCAGTACGGCAATCAATACATCATCAAAGGTAGTGGTAGGGCCTATGCATTGGAAGATTTACAGGAAGCTGTTGTAAAACAGATCAACGGTCAGACCATCAAAATCAAAGATGTCGCCACCGTACAGATCGGGGCATCGGACAAGATTGGAGATGGTTCATTGAATGGGAAGGAATCAGTGATTTTGACCATTTCTAAACAACCCGATGTCAATACGTTAAAATTGACCGAACAATTGGATGAGGCTATTGCAGATTTGCAGAAAACCCTACCAAAAGGCGTGGAAATCAGAAGTCAGATTTTCAGACAATCCGATTTTATTGAGGCTTCCATAAGCAATCTAAATTCGACCTTATTGGAAGGTGCATTTTTCGTGGTTATTGTATTGTTCATTTTTTTGATGAACTGGCGTACCACGGTAATTTCGTTGTTGGCCATTCCTATTTCATTATTGGTATCAATCATCATCTTAAAACTAATGGGATATACCATAAACACCATGAGTTTAGGCGGTATGGCCATTGCCATTGGTGCTTTGGTGGATGATGCGATTATAGATGTGGAAAATGTGTATAAACGTTTGCGTGAAAACAGCCGTTTACCAAAAGAAGTACAGCAATCGGTAATTACTGTGGTACGGGATGCTTCTGTGGAAATTCGTAGTTCCATCATCATAGCGACCTTAATCATTATTGTTTCGTTCGTGCCTCTGTTCTTTTTGAGTGGAATGGAAGGTAGATTATTACAACCGCTCGGGATTGCTTTTGTAACATCCGTATTAACGTCTTTGATTGTTGCGGTTACAGTAACCCCGGTATTATGTTCGTATTTGCTGAACAACGAAAAGCTGTTGAACAAGCAAGCCGAGGGCACAAAAGTGGAACAATGGCTTCAAAAACGTTATGCAAACACACTCGACAAGGTGATCAAGTTCCCAAAGACGGTGATAGGTGTAACTGTGATTGCTTTTGTTTTGAGTTTGGGATTGGCAACCCAATTGGGAAGGAGTTTTTTACCCGAGTTCAATGAAGGTTCATTGGTGATCAGTGCGGTTGGTCCTCCCGGGATGTCTCTGGAAGAAAGTAACAAGGCAGGGAAACAAATAGAAAACTTGTTGTTGGAAATGCCCGAAGTTGAAGTGGTGACCCGCAGAACTGGCCGAGCGGAACTGGACGAACACGCACAAGGGGTCAATGCTGCCGAAATTGATGTGCCATTTATATTGGATGGTAAAACCAAAGAAACGTTTTTCGAGGAAGTCCGTACCAAATTGAGTGTGGTGCCCGGGGTTAACATTACCCTTGGGCAGCCTATTGCACACCGTATAGACCATATGCTATCGGGAACGCGTGCCAATATTGCGATCAAAATTTTTGGCTCTGACTTACAACGTTTGTTTGAATTGGGAAAACAGGTGGAGCAAAACATCAAATCCATTGATGGATTGGCAGACGTGGCGGTTGACCAGCAAATAGAAGTTCCCCAAATTCGGATCAAACCCAAACGCCAAATATTGGCAGCATACGGAATGACAGTTGGCAATTTGATGGAACAAGTGGACATTGCGTTTGCTGGTGAGGAAGTAGGCGAAATCTATGAGGGCCAACAATATTTCGATTTGGTGGTACGCTACGAAAAACCCTTTCGTGATAATATTGAGAACTTCAAAAATACCTTGGTAAGCCTTCCTAATGGAGGACAGACCGTGTTGGGTGAATTGGCGACCATAGGATCTGTAAGCAGCCCAAATACTATCAGTCGAGAAGATGTCCAGCGTAAGATTGTGATTGCCGCCAATGTACAGGGCAGAGATCTTCGAAGTGCTGTAAACGAGATTGAAGACATGGTCAACAGTACCATTAACTTTCCTGAAGGGTATCGTGTACAATATGGCGGACAGTTTGAAAGTGAATCCAAAGCATCTCAATTGTTATTGGTCACTGCATTTTTGGCCATTGGTATCATTTTCCTGTTGCTGTATTATGAGTTCAAAAATGTAAAATTGGCCTTTGTGGTGCTCATCAATTTGCCTCTGGCATTGATTGGTGGTATTTTAATCGTGTATTTCACATCTGGAATCGTAAGTATTGCAGCAACCATTGGATTTATAAGCTTGTTCGGTATTGCAACCCGAAATGGTATTCTTTTGGTATCTCGATACGAAGATTTGCGACAAGAAGGGAAAACAGGAATAGATCTGATTAAAACCGGGGCATTGGATAGGTTAAACCCTATTCTGATGACGGCCTTTACCACAGGGTTGGCATTGATTCCTTTGGCCTTGAAAGGAGGCCAGCCAGGCAGTGAAATACAAAGCCCGATGGCCGTGGTCATTTTGGGAGGTTTGCTATCTGCGACCCTTTTGAACCTAATTGTAATTCCTTGTGTTTATGAATTGGTGATTAGCAAAAATAAATAAAAAGGAAATTGGGCTACTTCATATTGGAGCAGCCCACTTAATTTTTAAAAGGAAAATGACACGCTAAAAGCCGGTTTAATATTTTATGGTTAATTTTATAGTCTACGAAGGTAGAGTATTATAAATTATCTGTAATTCGGTTAGTAACAAAAACATAGGCAAGGAAAAACGTAATAAACATAAGGGTTGGCGAATTAGGTTCGAATCCCTCAGCGCCCACCAAAAAAAAAGCCTCCGAGAAATCGGAGGCTTTTTTTGTTTTAAACGGTAATGGGTTCCCCAATATCCGGAAGCATCAATTTCTTTCCTTTTTTCTCGAAATATGCAACTGCCTTGGTTTTATCAATTTTAATAGGAGGGAAGGTGTCGTAATGACATCCTATTATTTGGTTGCACTCAATAAAATCGCTGGCAATGGTTGCCTCTTCGTAACCCATGGTAAAATTGTCTCCAATTGGTAAAATTGCAATATCCAATTTTGGGCAGGTTTTAGGAATCAGTTCCATATCCTTGGTCAAGGCAGTGTCCCCGGCAATGTATATGCATTTCGAATCGTCCCAGAGCACAAATCCCCCTGGATTGCCTCCATTGCTTCCATCGGGCAGCATGCTGGAGTGGATGGCATTCACATATTTGGCGGTGCCAAAGTCAAATTTGAACTTACCACCATGGTTCATGCCATGTCCGTTGATGCCTTTGTTGGCAAACCAACTAACCACCTCAAAATTGGATATCAACAATGCTTTAGGATTGTTCTTGGCTATGGCTTCCACATCCAGAACATGGTCTTGGTGCCCGTGGGTCACAAAAATATAATCGACCTTAAGGTCATTAATATTGATATCGGAGGCCATTTCATTTCCAGTAATAAAAGGGTCGAATAAAATATTCTTCCCGTTCATCTCAACTAAAAAGGTCGCATGCCCTAAATAGGTAATTTTCATAGTGTATATTTTATTTGATGTGTAAAGTTGAAGGCTTTTGGCCTATTTTATAAAGTTAACAAGAACACTGGTCAATTTCAATTCGAAATGGAAATCTTGAAGATCCTTTTGCATAATTTTTTGAATCAATAAAATACGATTGAAGAAAAAGAACTTAAATTTGCAGTATGATTGCCACGATTTGTAGAAAAGCCCATTTTAATGCAGCTCACAGGCTCCATAATCCCAAATGGAGCAAGGAAAAGAACATTGAGGTGTTTGGTAAATGCAACAGCCCTAGTTTTCATGGTCATAACTTTGATCTTGAGGTAAGAATAAAGGGCGAGGTTGATCCTGATACTGGTTTTGTAATGGATCTTGCGGAATTGGGTGCATTGATCAAAGATGAGGTGGAGGACAGGTTTGATCATAAGAACCTGAACGAAGATTGTCCGGAGTTTGAAAATTTACTGCCCACAACGGAGTATTTCGTAAAAGTTATATATGATATTCTAAAACCAAAACTTAAAAAGGGGCAAATGTTGCATATTACCTTGCACGAAACATCAAAGAACTCGGCAGAGTATGGAGATTGGGATTAATTTCCGATATTGCAGCCCGTTTTGTAATGGGATATTAGCTCAGTTGGTTTAGAGCGTTGCCTTGACAGGGCAGAGGTCACTGGTTCGAATCCAGTATATCCCACAATTTTTCTTCTTATAAAAGATCCAGAACTCTTTCCAATGCCATTCCGCGTGAACCTTTAATGAGTAAAGCTCCTTTTTTTAAAGGTTTTTTTGAAAGATGCACTTTTAAATCTTCAAAAGACTTGAACTTATTCAGTGTAGTGTTAGTGTCATGGAAATTTTCCCCGACCAGATAGGCATCGTCAAAACCCAATTCTTTTGCAAGTTCGGCAATAGCTTGATGCTCTTCAGAAGCGGTATTGCCAAGCTCAAACATATCACCAAGAATAAGGGTTTTGCGGTCGGCATTCATCAAACTGAAATTTTCCAAGGCAGCTTTCATGCTGGTGGGGTTGGCATTGTACGCATCAAGTACAATATCAAAACCGTTTTTGGAAAGTATCTGTGATCTATTGTTCTGTGGTTGATACCTTTCAATGGCCGATTTAATGTCTTCCAAAGGAACATTAAAATATTTGCCCATTAGGATCGCCGCACAACAATTGGGAAAGTTGTATTTGCCCACCAATTGTGTATGTATTTGTGTTCCTTCTACCTCTAATGAGACATAAGGGTGAACCCCGGAAAATTTGATGTTGTAATATTGATGGTCGCTCGTGCTAAAGCCCATCTTTTTGGTGTAAGTACTTAATTTTTCTTTCTGAACGTCATCATCTGCATTTAAAAAGATGTATTTATCGTTGGCCTTAAGATAATCGTAAAGCTCACTTTTGCCTTGGATCACTCCTTCAATGCTTCCAAAACCTTCCAAATGGGCTTTGCCAAAGTTGGTAATGTATCCAAAATCGGGTTGGGCAATGCCGCAGAGTGATTCAATTTCTTTCTTGTGATTGGCACCCATTTCCACAATCGCCATTTCGGTATCTTCTTCAATGGATAAGAGGGTCAATGGAACTCCAATATGATTGTTGAGGTTGCCCTTGGTGGCAATAGTCTTGTATTTTTTCGAGATTACCGCACTAATGAGTTCCTTGGTCGTGGTTTTCCCGTTACTTCCCGTTAGCGATATTATTTTTGCTTTGGAATAGTTCCTGTGATAGGTAGACAACTGTTGCAGGGTAGCCAAAACATCGTCAACTAGAAGCAGTCTGTCCGAAGTTTTAAATTCTTCCTGATCAATAATGGCATAGGCTGTACCCTTGTCCAAAGCTTCTTGTGCAAAGGCATTTCCATTAAAATTTGGCCCTTTTAAGGCAAAGAACAGACAGTTTTCGGTGATTTTCCGGGTGTCCGTACATATGGTGGGGTGCTCTAAAAATAGAGCATGCAACTCTTTTATTGTCATAAATCGAAGATAAAAAAAAGCCCCGACCTTTTGGCCGGGGTTTTTTAAAATACTCAAGAAGTTTTTTATCTCGCTTTTTTATGGCGTACCGTTTTTTTGGTTCTGGATTTGGACCCAACTCGGGACATGGCACATCTAAAGCCAATATCGTCTGTTGCCATATATTGTGGCAAGTATCTACGCTGGGCAGGATCTAACCAATAAGCTCGATCTCTCCATGATCCGCCTTTGTATACACGGACCTCGTTGTTGATCAATGAGGTTCTAAAGTTTGACTCATCATATTGGCGGACCAATTCACCTTCTTCGTTTCGTTCTACCGAATGTTTGGGCGCATCATACATTTTTTGGTTGTCCTCTTCATCGCTAAAACGGCTAAAGAATCTGGAGGATCCTGGGTCACCATCTCTAAAACCACGGTTGTCACTTTTGTCAAAATTGGTTCTTAGATAAGTTTCCTCTTCTGTAACAGGAACTTCTTTGATTTCTCCTGGAAGATTGATGGCCACGATTTTACCATTGGGCAAAGTATCATAAACTATTTCATCTCTCAATATTTCGACTTTTCCATCTTCGCCAATAGCTTTTTTCATGAAAACGTTTCCGCGGTAGTAATTGAAATCGCTTATTTCATCATCAACAATGGGACGGTACACATCGGCCACCCATTCGTTTACGTTTCCGGCCATGTCGTAAAGTCCAAAATCGTTGGGCTTATAGGATTTGACTTCTCCGGTAATATCGGCACCATCGTCGGACCATCCGGCAATACCGCCGTAATCACCTTTACCTTGCTTAAAGTTGGCCAATTGATCTCCTCGACCTACTCGTTGTCCGTTACGGGTGTAATCACCTTCCCATGGATATTTTTTTCTACCTCGGTAGTTGTTGTATTCTCTGGTTCCAACAAGAGCTTGGGCAGCATATTCCCATTCGGTTTCGGTGGGTAGCCTGTAGGCTGGCATTATTATGCCGCTACTTCTTTTGGCAAATGCATTGATGGAGTCTTTCTTTTGTTTTCCTTGCAGGGAATCTATTTCACCACCATAAACAGATTCTGGATTGTTTAAATAAGCCTCGGTACTAAAAGTGCCCTCAATTTCGCCGTTTAGAACTTTGTATTTGGAATCTTCGGCCAAATACCCTTCTCTTTCCAGCATTACTTCGTTGACCCTATCTGTTCTCCATTCGGCATATTGGGTAGCTTGTACCCAATTAACACCCACAACGGGATATTCTGCATAGGCAGGGTGTCTTAGATAGTTGTTGGTCATTGTTTCGTTAAAGCCCAATCGGTTTCTCCAAACCAAGGTATCTGGTAGTGCGCCTTTGTATATATTGGCGTAATTGGGGTTGTCCGGAGGATAAACTTCTTTGAGGTAATCCAAGTACTCCAAGTACATTACGTTGGTCACTTCGGTTTCATCCATATAGAAGGATTGCACGTGTTGTTGGGTCGGGGTGTTGTTCCAATCGTGCATTATATCGTCTTGGACCTTACCTTTGGTAAACGTTCCACCCTCTACAAATACGGTTCCTGGAGGAGTTTCTTGCTCCTTAAAATCCGAATTGTATTGAAATCCCCCTTCTTTGGCATTAATTTTCCAACCGGTGGCTCTGGAGACGTTCTTGGATGAAGAGGAGTTTTTGCAACTGGAAAAACCTCCCATCACTACGGCGCAAGAAAGTACAACTTTAATTAAGTGTTTTTTCATAATTTGGGCTTGAGTACTTTAAAACTCAGGGCTATACACCCTCAGTAACTTCGACTTGTTTTGATTTTTAAAATCCTTCAATGGCATTAAAACGGTGTTTTTGCCATTATATTTTGTGCTCATCAAATATTTCTAGCAATGTGATAATTGGTACATGCTACACTTCTGTAACGGAGAAGGGGGTAAATTAGTATAAGATGATTGGCTTTTAACGGTTTGGGTAAGATGTTCGACCTTAATTTTACCATTTAACCAAAATAGTAGTGTTTTGGACGATTAACTCTAAAAAATATGTGTTCCTATATAAGAATTTAGGCAAAAGACCGTTTAATTTGTATTGCTTCCAAAACTTTTTATTGGAACCAAGACTACACTAAATGCTAAAATTTTAGAATGAAAAAGTTATTGATAGTGGTTGCCTTCCTGTTCATGGCAGCACAACTTAGCGCTCAGCAAGAAAGGGCGATCACAACGGCTGTACCATTTTTGACGATTGCTGCCGATGCACGGGCTTCCGGTATGGGAGATATGGGCGTTGCCACTTCTTTTGACGTGTATTCCCAACAATGGAACGCTGCAAAATATGCCTTTGCCACTCAAAAAATGGGTATTGGAGTTAGCTATACCCCGTATTTGGAAAGCATTGTAAACGATGTATCCTTATTAAATGCCAACTTTTATAACAAATTAAATGATAGGAGTGCTTTCGCCTTTAGTATCCGTTACTTTGGTCTGGGAGAGATTGAATTGAGGCAAACATTTGATCAGCAGGCCACTTTGGTGAAGCCCAACGAATTTGCCTTGGATGGTTCTTATTCCTTAAAATTGAGCCAAACCTTTTCCATGGCCGTGGCAGGTAGATTTATCAGTTCCAATCTCAGGTTTCAAGATGGTATACAAGATTCTCAGGCGGCCAATGCCTTTGCAGTAGATGTATCGGGTTTTTACCGATCTCCGGAAATAGCTTATAGTAATTTTGATGGACGTTGGAGAGCTGGGTTTAATATTTCCAATTTGGGGGGTTCCATACAATATGATGAAGGCGGACAGGAAAACTTTTTGCCTACCAACCTAAAGTTCGGTGGTGGATTTGATTTTATCTTCGACCAAGACAATGTGCTGGCCATCAATACAGAGTTCAATAAACTTTTGGTGCCCACACCAAGAGATTTTGATGGAGATGGGGATATTGATTCGGATGATAACAATGAATACCAGCAAATAGGATTTTTCAAGGGAGTCTTTGAATCTTTCGGTGATGCGCCGGATGGATTCGGGGAAGAACTTAAAGAAGTAACCTGGGCACTTGGTGCAGAATATAGGTTCAGAGAAGCTTTTATGTTGCGGAGCGGTTATTTTAATGAAAGTGAAGAAAAAGGTTCCCGTAAGTTCTTTACGCTCGGAGCTGGCTTCATGTTTAAATCAGCGCAAATAGATCTTTCCTATTTGTTCTCAACCTCACAGGTTAGAAACCCACTGGAAAACACCTTGCGATTCTCGCTCACTTTTAACTTGGGAGAAGAATTTTACAATGATTAAGAAAGCATAAAATAAATAGGAAAAAACCTGTCCCTTGGGCAGGTTTTTTTATTTTTGAATACACCCAAGTTTAGATGGAAAAAAAGAAAATTGGTTTTGAACTGCTCATTTATGAGAATGAAAACGAGTTGTCACAAAACGACCAAAAATTGTTACAAGACGCTGCCAAGGCCAGGGAGAATGCGTATGCGCCCTATTCTAAGTTTAAAGTGGGTGCGGCGGTATTGTTGGAAAACGGGGAAGTGGTCATTGGCAACAACCAAGAAAATGCATCGTACCCTTCGGGCCTTTGTGCCGAACGTGTGGCCATTTTCCATGCAGGTGCCAAATATCCTGGGGTGGCCGTTAAATCCATTGCCATTAGTGCTTCGTCCTCTAAACATAAGGTAGGGGTTCCAGCAGCTCCTTGTGGCAATTGCAGACAGTCCATTATAGAATACGAACAAAAGCAAAACACTCCAATTACGTTGTTGCTCAGGTCGGAAAAAGGCCCGATTTACAAATGTAGTTCCGTGGCCGATATTTTGCCTTTGGCATTCAATAACTCATTTTTGGGCGATTCTTAATTCAATTCTTTTTCCAAAACAGATATATATGTATTTTTGCTCTTCCCTACTACAAGGGAAAATTCATTTAATACTACTATAGATGAAAAAAATTACCAAAGAAGTTTATCTTAAATGGTACGAGGACATGTTTTTCTGGAGAAAGTTCGAGGATAAACTTGCCGCCGTATATATTCAGCAAAAAGTTAGAGGGTTTCTGCACCTGTACAATGGTCAAGAAGCAGTTCTAGCAGGTGCATTGCATGCAATGGATTTGGAAAAGGATCGTATGATCACCGCTTACCGAAACCATGTTCAGCCAATAGGTATGGGCGTGGATCCAAAAAAGGTGATGGCTGAACTTTATGGAAAAGTAACGGGAACCTCCAAAGGTATGGGCGGTTCCATGCATATTTTCTCCAAAGAGCACCGCTTTTATGGTGGACACGGTATCGTTGGAGGGCAAATTCCTTTGGGAGCCGGTTTGGCATTTGCGGATAAATATTTTAAAAGGGATTCCGTAACCCTTTGTTATATGGGTGATGGTGCCGTAAGGCAAGGATCCCTTCACGAAGCCTTCAACTTGGCCATGCTGTGGCAATTGCCCGTAGTTTTTATTTGTGAGAACAACGGTTATGCCATGGGAACATCCGTAGCCCGTACATCGCACTCCACCGATATCTGGAAGTTGGGACTCGGTTATGAAATGCCATGTGGTCCCGTAGATGGAATGGATCCTGCGATTGTTGCCAAAGAGATGGACAAGGCCATTGAGCGAGCAAGAACAGGAGGCGGACCTACTTTCTTGGAAATGAAGACATATAGGTATCGTGGACATTCCATGTCGGATGCCCAACATTACAGAACAAAAGAAGAAGTAGAAGAGTATAAAAAGATAGATCCGATTACTCAGGTAAAAGATGTTATCCTAGAGAAAGGATATGCATCTGAAGACGACCTTAAGAAAATCGACAAAAAGGTGAAGGACTTGGTAAAAGAGTGCGAGAAATTTGCTGAAGAATCAGATTTCCCACCAATAGAACAAATGTACGACACCGTTTACGAGCAAGAAGACTATCCATTTTTACAACATAAATTATAATTAGATGGCAGAAGTAATCAACATGCCTAGATTGAGCGATACCATGGAAGAAGGAACCGTGGCAAAATGGCTCAAGAACGTAGGGGACAAAGTCGAAGAAGGAGATATATTGGCTGAAATCGAAACGGACAAAGCCACCATGGAATTTGAATCTTTTCATGAAGGGACTTTGCTCCATATCGGAATACAGGAAGGTGAAGGGGCCCCGGTTGATTCACTTTTGGCCATAATAGGAGAGGAAGGAGAAGATATTTCAGGTCTATTGAACGGTTCTGGCAGTTCGTCCGAGGCGGCGGCGAAAGAAGATGCTTCTGAACCCAAAGCCGAAGCCGAAGAAAGTTCAGCTCCGGCGAGTGCGCCAGCCGATATTCCTGAAGGAGTGGAAATCGTGACCATGCCGCGATTGAGCGATACCATGGAAGAAGGAACCGTGGCCAGCTGGTTAAAAAGTGTTGGCGATGAAGTAGAAGAAGGAGATATATTGGCTGAGATCGAGACCGATAAAGCTACGATGGAATTTGAATCGTTCTACTCCGGAACCCTGTTGCATATCGGTATTCAAGAAGGCGAAGGCGCCCCGGTTGATTCCCTATTGGCCATTATTGGCCCAGAAGGAACCGATGTTGATGCTGTGTTGAAAGCACAGGCGGGAGGTGGTTCTTCCAAGAGTGCTTCAAAACCTGAAGCAACCAAAGAAGAAGCCCCAAAAGCTGAAGAGACTTCCAAAAAAGAAGAAACAGCAACGGCTACCCAAGATGGACAGCGCATTTTCGCTTCACCATTGGCTAAAAAGATTGCCGAAGAAAAAGGCATCAACTTGGCAGATGTAAAAGGAACAGGCGATAATGGAAGAATTGTAAAAAAAGACATAGAGAACTTTACGCCAGCTGCAAAATCAGCTCCTTCAGCGGATAAAACAGAGGCAACTCCTGCAGTAGCACCTGTTGCTTTGCCTGTTGGCGAAGAAAGCATAGAGGAGGTTAAAAACTCTACCATGCGTAAGGTGATTGCCAAGCGTTTGGGAGAATCCAAATTCTCCGCACCGCACTATTACCTTACTATAGAGGTAGATATGGACAATGCAAAGGCTTCACGTGCACAAATCAACAATTTGCCCGATACCAAGGTATCTTTTAACGATATGGTATTGAAGGCCTGTGCCATGGCGCTTAAAAAGCATCCGCAGGTCAATACATCTTGGAACGGTGATTCCATGTTGTACAAACATCATGTTCACATGGGTGTGGCAGTAGCTGTAGATGAAGGTCTTGTGGTTCCCGTAATCAAATTTGCCGACCAATTGAGTTTGACCCAACTTGGAACCGCGGTTAAAGATTTGGCAGGAAGAGCTAGAAACAAGAAAATAAAGCCAGATGAAATGGAAGGGAGCACCTTTACCGTATCCAACTTGGGAATGTTCGGTATCTTGGAATTCACTTCCATCATCAATCAGCCTAATTCAGCAATTTTGTCCGTTGGAGCTATTGTAGATAAACCAGTAGTGAAAAATGGCGAGATTGTACCAGGTAGCACCATGAAGATTACTTTGGCTTGCGATCACAGAACAGTTGATGGCGCCACTGGAGCTCAATTCCTTCAAACATTGAGGGCATACTTGGAAAACCCGGTTACCATGTTGGCATAGTTTTAAAATGTAACCCCTGAGTGCAATCGAAGGGGACATTCAATGAACTCGTCTTGAGTTGTCAAATTCAAGCGAAAATTAAAGATTTTGTGCCCAGATGAAGGTTTTTTTGAGCCTCATAGCAGAGCTACGAGGTAAAAAAAAAGACGAAATATGGGTGCAAAAGACCAATTTGCAGCGAATATTGGAAACTCAAGACGAGTTCAATAACATAAATCAAAAAGCATCCTTTTCGGGATGCTTTTTTTATCTTTAAAAAATTCAAAAATCAAAAAAATGAAAATACTGTCCTATACTTTGGTCATGCTTTTAGCAATGAATTGCGGATCTACGCAGCTAACTCAAAATGCAACGGCTGAAACTACTGAATCATCAAAGCACACAACTTCAAACAATACATTTACCGATGCTGAACGAATAGGGGAGATGATGGATTATTTGGCTTCCAACGATCTTAAAGGACGAGAAGCAGGGAGTGAAGGTATTGAAATGGCAGCAAAATATATCGAGAACTATTTCAAGTCCTACGGACTCAAACCCTATTTTGAAACCTATCGCGATACCCTATCAAACTTTAAAAAAGCATCTTATAATATTGTAGGAGTGGTTGAGGGCAGTAACCCTGATTTAAAAGATGAGTTCATCCTGATCGGTGCGCATTACGACCATATTGGTGCCATAGCACCCGAAAATGGGGACTATATTGCAAACGGGGCCAACGACAATGCTTCGGGAACTTCTACGGTTTTGGAATTGGCTCGTTACTTCGGAACCCATAAAACCAACGAACGTAGTCTGATTTTTGCTTTGTTCAGCGCCGAAGAGAAAGGGTTGTTGGGATCCAAACATTTGGCCAAAAAATTAAAGGAGCAGGATTTGAATCTTTATACCATGCTCAATTTTGAAATGACCGGAGTTCCTTTGAAGGGAAAAGATTATTTCATGTACATAACGGGGTATGATATGTCCAATTTAGCTGAGGTCAGCAATACGTATGCAGAGGAGAATTTAGTGGGTTTTTTACCCACGGCAAAAGAGTATAACCTTTATCAACGGTCGGACAATTATCCATTCCACGAAGAGTTCGGTGTGCCCTCCCATACGTTTTGCACTTTTGATTTTACCAACTTTAACCACTATCATAAAGTAGGTGATGAGCCCGACCTTATGGATTTCGGTCACATGGCTACTTTGGTGAACAAAACCATTCCAGTAATTGAAAGTATTGCCAATGCACCGAACCAAGAAATCAAATTAAATGAGTAGAATATCACTTCGAACCCCTTGAACAAGGGTGAGAAATCCAGAATATATACGGATTCCCACTTACGCGGGAATGACAATCAATACAATACATTATGGCAAACATTATAATTACAGGAACAAGTAGGGGAATAGGATTTGAACTGGTCAAGCTTTTTGCCAGGGAAGGGCATCAGGTTTTGGCTTTGTCTAGAAATGACAAGCCTGTGAAAAATCTCAATCTGCCCAATGTACACTCCTTTCCGTTCGACTTGGGCAACTCAACGGACTTTCAAAAACTGAATGAATTTTTGGAGCAATGGCATGTGGTGGATGTGCTCATCAACAATGCTGGACGATTGCTGAACAAACCTTTTTCCGAAACTACATCGGAAGAGTTTGAAAATGTTTACAAAGTAAATGTGTTCGGTGTAGCCGAAATTACCAAGGCCGTACTGCCAATGATGGGTAAGGAAGGACATGTGGTAACCGTAAGTTCCATGGGTGGAGTGCAAGGCAGCATGAAGTTTCCCGGACTTTCCGCTTATAGTTCCAGTAAAGGAGCCGTTATTACCCTTACCGAACTCTTGGCCGAAGAATATAAGGAAACTGGCCCAAGTTTTAATGTGTTGGCCTTGGGTGCGGTACAGACCGAAATGTTGGAAGAGGCATTTCCTGGCTACAAAGCTCCTGTAACCGCCTTGGAAATGGCCACATATATCAAAGATTTTGCCTTGACCGGACAAAAACTCTATAATGGAAAGTTGTTGCAGGTTAGTAATAGTACGCCTTAGTTTAGTCCGTGGCAAAAGATATTAATTGAGGGGTTCTTTATATAGCTTTCGTCCCCACGACTGAATGTCCCGTTCAGGTATTTCTGGGTTTTCCATCAAATCATAAAACTCATCCTTTATCAATTTGATAGCGTTTGGGTCAATTGTTCTTACTCTAGTTTCATAGTTCCATTCGGTTCCGCTTTTAGTGAAATTGAGTGAGCCCAAATATGCAATTTTATCATCTATGAGATAAATTTTTCCGTGAATAAAGGTGCTGTGGGACAAATTTGCTTCGGTAGATATAAAAACCTTGAATGGGAATAACTTGGAGTACCAATATGAGTAAATGCGTTTTGTTTTTATCTCTCCTTTGTATATTAACACGGCCACAGACAAAGCTATGATAGGGATAAGAATCAATATTGCTCTTAAATCATTTAAAAAATAGATAAGGCCTATAAAGAGGAGTATAAACCCTAAGTTTATTAATGACAGTATTTTGGTTATTTGTTTCCATTTTCTTATTGATTCGACAGCGGTTTGGTCAATTTCCCTATGCTGTAGAACCAGTTTGTGAATATTTTTTTCATAATTGCCATGGAAATCTTCAATTATATCTGACGTAATCAGTTCAACTTCCATACCTGAACGATGCAGTTCAATGAGTTTCTTTATTAAGCCTGGAGATAAATATGGAGAAACAATTTTAATTGATTTTTTGGCTTTGTGGATATCGCTCAATAATTTTTTCCCAGCGCCCGTACCTATGTAAATATCACATTTTGCGTTATTGTAAAACATCAAAACCTCATTTTTCTGATTTTTTTCCAATCTTCCCTATCGTCCTTGGCCAATATTTTTTGGTTGACCAAATTGCCTTTTTTCAGCAGCTCTTTTCTTTTTAAATACATCCAAAATATTTTTGCAAATTTTCCGGTTGGCGGTTTTTGCTTTTTAATGTTATCGCAAAACTCTTTTTGTTTTTGGGTCATGGGAGATATTGATCCAGAGTGGAGTGCATTCATCCAGGCACCATATTCAGATAATATGCCATATTCCTCTTTATTGAATACTGGTTTCATAAACGAACATTCTAACTTTTGATTTCTGAATTTTTTATGGTCGTTCAAGGAACTCATTGCTTATCGACTATGACTTATGGTAAATACTAAGATGTTAAATTTGATTGATAGATGAGTGTCCCAATTGACGAATGCCTATTTTCGTTTGACGAATGATGGAAACTACCCTTCAAAAATACCTTCCAGAGCTTGCCGTAGCCCCCTGTTTTGAGCTCATCAAAACCCATGGGGTGCATTTGAAGATTGTAAGCCACAGGGTCACTCGGCATGGCGATTATCGTAGGTTGCCCAACGGATTGCACCAGATTACGGTCAATGCCTCGCTCAATAAATACAGATTCCTGATTACACTTGTTCACGAAATTGCGCATTTGGTGGCCTTTGAAACATACGGGCGTCGAATAAAACCACATGGTCTGGAATGGAAACGTACCTTTCAGCACTTAATGGTTCCCTTTATTAGACCAGAAGTATTTCCTTCGCAATTGCTGCCCATTATTGCAAACCATTTTAAAAACCCAAAGGCAAGTAGTAGCACCGATGCCAGATTGTCTATAGCGCTAAAAGCTTTTGATGTGGAAGAAAGGCAGCACAGTTACGTGTACGAATTGCCCAAAGGCAGCGTTTTTAGGTTGTACAACGGTAGACTGTTCAAAAAAGGAAATAAAAAAGTAAAACGGTACGAATGTGTGGAGTTGTCCACCGGGAGATTATATTTGTTCCAACCCAACGCAGAGGTAGAATTGGTAAAATAGTTGGTCATCTTGAGCGCAGTCGAGAGGTGGCAAGTTGACTTAACCATCATTAGTAAAAAAACAGAATAGATTCCTGCGTTCGCAGGAATGACAGAAAATAAAAAAATGAACAAGAATTATTATGCAGTTTTAATGGCAGGGGGCGTTGGTTCCCGATTTTGGCCAGTGAGTACATCGTCGAACCCCAAACAGTTTCACGATATGTTGGGGACGGGAAAAACCTTGATTCAAAAAACATTTGATCGTTTAAACAAATTTATCCCCACCGAAAACATTTTGATCTTGACCAATGAACGTTACAATGATTTGGTTTTGGAGCAATTACCAAAGGTAAAGCAGAACCAAGTTGTTTTGGAACCTGCCATGCGCAACACGGCACCCTGTATTTTGTATGCCTCCTTAAAGATTCAAAAAATGAACCCCAATGCGGTAATGATCGTGGCACCCAGTGATCACTGGATAGAAGATGAAACCGCTTTTGAAAAGGATGTAATAAGCTGCTTTAATAAATGTGAAAAGGAAAATGCGCTTTGTACCTTGGGCATAAAGCCCACATTTCCAAACACTGGTTTTGGTTATATAGAATTTGAAAAAGGGAGTGACGAGAACCTTAAAAAGGTGTCTCAGTTCAGGGAAAAACCAGATTACGAGACCGCAAAGAAATTTTTGGCACAAGGCAACTTTCTTTGGAACGCGGGTATTTTTATGTGGAGCGTGGAAACCATTGTTGAAGCTTTCAAAAAATATCAGCCAAGTCAATATGAATTGTTTGGCAAAGGTATTTCCAGTTATAATACCGAAGATGAAAGAGCTTTTATCCAAGAAAATTATGCCAAGGCAGAAAACATATCCATTGATTATGCTATCTTGGAACAATCCAAATCCATCTACACCTTGCCCGCAACTTTTGATTGGAACGATTTAGGTACTTGGGGAGCACTGTACGATAAATTGGACAAGGACGGAGAGGAAAACGCCGTGGTCAATGCCAAAGTGCTCTTGGAAAATGCCAAAGGCAATATGATTCGTTCACCAAAAGGAAAAATTGTAGTGGTGGATGGTCTGGAAGATTATATTATTGTGGATAAAGAAGAGGTGCTTTTGATTTATCCCAAGAACAAACAACAGGATATTAAAAAAGTATTGAACCAAGTAAAAGATAAATTTGGGGACCAGTTTGCATAATAGATGAGTGAAGATCAAAATAAAGATAAGGAAACATCTCCACCTCAGGACAGCGGAGATGAAGTAAAAAAGGACTTTAAGGGACTTTTGGGCAGTATGCGGAAGTTTCTTTCGGATTTGTTGGAAATTCGTTCCAATACCGATCCAGCCGCTACCAAAGAATCCATTATTGCCGATATTCCTTTCAAGGGGCACACCTCTTGGATTTTGATATGTTCCATCTTTATTGCTTCCGTTGGATTAAATGCCAACTCAACCGCTGTGGTGATCGGAGCCATGTTAATTTCCCCGTTAATGGGCCCTATTTTGGGAATGGGGATGTCCTTGGCCATAAATGATATTGATACGTTGCGACGATCGCTCAAAAATTTTGCCGTGATGGTGGTTTTAAGTGTCATCACTGCTTTTTTGTTCTTCTATCTTTTTCCGCTTCGTGATGAATCGTCCGAACTTTTGGCACGGACCAAGCCGGATATCCGGGATGTGCTGATTGCATTTTTTGGTGGGCTTGCCCTTGTGATCGCACGGGCCAAAAAAGGCACCATTGCCAGTGTTATATTTGGTGTGGCCATTGCAACAGCTTTGATGCCACCTCTTTGTACGGTAGGTTTTGGTCTGGCCATTGGTAAACCCTGGTATGCGGCTGGGGCGATGTACTTATTTACCATCAATACCATTTTTATTGGTCTGGCCACTTTTTTGGTCATCAAGTTTTTGCGGTTTCCCATGGTGCGCTACGCCAACTCGCAGCGCAGAAGACTAATTGCCCGATTGGCTTCCATTACAGGAATTTTGGTGATGATACCTGCAGGATTTACCTTTTATAAGGTATTCCAAGAATCACTTTTTATGAAACAGGCACAAAGTTTTTTACAAGATACCGTGGAAGTGTACCAGTTTAATGGTGCCGGAAGATATGTGGATAACCTTACCAAATTGGAATATGTGGATGATGGAACCTCAATGATAGAAGTTGTGTTTATGGGCGATGAATCGGTTCCTGAAAATGTGGTGAATACATGGCGAACCCAAAAAAATGAATATAACCGACTTAAAAATGCCGAGCTACATATAATTCAGGGAGGGCAAGATGATTCAGAGGAAAAGTTCAACTACGTAAGTGAGTTGTACGAGAAGAACAAGGCAGAATTGCTGAACAAGGATGAGCAAATCCGAATGCTCGAAGAAGAATTGACCACTTTAACTAAAAATATAGGAAAACAGGTGCCTTTCCAAGAGATTAGTGCAGAGGCCAAAGCTAATTACGAAAATATTGAAGCACTTGGTTTTTCCTATCAGGTACGTACTGATTTTAAAAAAATGGACACAGTTCCGGTTTTTGAGGTGGATTGGAAAAATGGGATAAGTTCCGAACAAAAAGGGAAGGATACCAAAAAAATGCTCGCATGGTTAAAATTGAGGCTTCAGGACACAACCCTTGTAATTAAGGAAGTGGAGTAGTTTTTATTTTAGAAGTTGGATGTCGGATGTCGGATGTCGGATGTCGGATGCTCGAAGCACGAAGGCAGTTGGCAGTAACTCAAGAATTTCGTAACTCCTAACTCGGGTCTTGGTTCTCTTCTCTTTGTTCTATTTTCCTTTTGACACAAATTTCCCGAATCATTACGAATTTTTCTGTTCTTGAACTTGATGCTTGATTTTGAACTTGTTGGAAGTCGGAAGTCGGTGGGCAGTTTGCAGTATGCAGTCAGTAATAACTCCTGTCTTTGATTTTGGAATTTGGGGCTTGGTTTTTGGAATTTAACCCTTGAATTTGAACTTGTCGAAAGTCAGTATGCACATTCCTTATTGAATTATCATCACAAATTCCAATGACCCAATAACTGAATAACCCAATAACTGAATAACCCAATAACTGAATAACCCAATAACTGAATAACCTAAGAACTGAATAACCTAAGAACAAAGCATCAATTCCGTTCTTCAATATACATTTGTCGAACCTTTTTAAAGAGCTCCGAAGAGTAGACAAAATCAGTTACGGCTTCATTGTCGGTTTTAAAGATTTCCCTGTTTGTGCCTTCCCATTCTTTATGCCCGTTTTTTAAGAAGATTATTTTTTCCCCGATTTCCATCACAGAGTTCATATCGTGGGTGTTGATTACCGTAGTAATGTCGTATTCCTGAGTAATCTCATGGATAAGGTTATCAATCAAAATAGCTGTTTTTGGATCAAGTCCGGAGTTGGGTTCGTCGCAGAACAAATATTTGGGATTCATTACAATGGCCCGTGCAATGGCCACTCTTTTTTGCATTCCCCCAGAAATTTCTGCGGGTAGCCTTTTGTGGGCATCTACCAAGTTAACACGCTTTAGAACAAAGTCTACCCTATCCTGTTTTTCGGATAGTGATTGGTTGGTGAACATATCCAAGGGGAACATCACATTGCCTTCCACTGTCATAGAATCAAAAAGGGCACTTCCTTGGAAAACCATGCCCATTTCTTGCCTTAGATTCCTTTTTTCTTTTGCCGAAAGTTCGGAATAGCATTGACCATTGTAATAAATGTTACCTTCATCAGGCTCAAAAAGTCCCAACAGACATTTAAGAAATACTGTTTTTCCCGAACCACTCTGTCCAATGATTAGGTTGGTCTTGCCTTTATCAAAACGTGTGGAAATTCCTTTTAGAACATGGTTGTCCCCAAAAGATTTATGTATGTTCTCTACTTCGATCATTAGCCTAATAACAATTGTGTTAAAATGTAATTCACAATAATAATAACAACACTCGTCCAAACAAAGGATGTGGTGCTGGCCTTTCCTACATCCAAAGCGCCGCCGGTCATGTAAAAACCATGGAAAGAGGGAACAGTGGCAATCACAAAGGCAAAAACTACCGATTTTATTAGCGCATAGGTTACATGGTACGAATCAAAATCCATTTGTAGTCCCTGAATAAAATCGCCACTCGGAGCAAAACCTCCAAATACAGCTGCTACCCATCCTCCCAAAATACCAACGAACATTGAAATTGCAACCGCAAAGGGATACAACATGGTGGCCACAATCTTAGGAAAAACCAGATAGTTCAAAGAGTTTATTCCCATTACTTCGAGGGCATCAATTTGTTCGGTCACCCTCATGGTGCCTATACTCGATGTTATGTATGAGCCTACTTTCCCTGCCATTATAATGGAGGTAAAGGTAGGTGCAAACTCTAATATAACGGATTGCCTTGCTGCAAATCCAATAAGACTTTTCGGTAAAAGAGGATTGGTTAGGTTCAGGGCAGTTTGTATGGTAACAACTCCACCTATAAAAAATGAGATGAATATAATGATGCCCATGGCGCCATAGATAAGCTCATCAATTTCCTTGAAGATCAAGGTTTTCATAATGCGCCACTTGGTAGGTTTTTTAAATACTTCCCAAATCATGATGAAGTATTTCCCGATCGCTTCTAGGTATTTCATGCGTTTTTTTGGACTTGAGTTGATAAAAATAAGAATATTGTGCAGCATTTAACCTTCATTTAAATTTTTAAACGACAGAAATCAATAGTTTTGCTGTTATTTGATTAAATCCATACCATGAAAAAGACCAACCTTATAGTTTCCATCTTAGCATTGTGCATCATCAGTATTTCATACGGACAACGAAGAAAAAAGAACGATGCTGAAGTACAGCCCAAACCCATTGCCCAAACACCAAAATTGGTCGTAGGTATTGTAGTGGATCAAATGCGGTACGATTACCTTACCCGTTTTTGGAACCAATATGGAGAAGGAGGGTTTAAAAGATTGGTGAACGAGGGTTTTAATTGTAAAAACAACCATTTTAACTATGCTCCAACAAGTACTGGGCCCGGTCATGCATCGGTTTATACCGGTACAACACCTTCCATGCATGGTATTATTGGCAATGATTGGTTCGATAAGGAGTCTGGGCAAGACGTGTATTGTGCAGGGGATGATAGTTACACATCCGTAGGAACTACCTCCGATGCAGGGCAAATGTCCCCCCACAGGATGCTTACAACCACCATTACCGATCAGTTGCGCTTGCACACTCAAAAAAGAGGAAAGGTAATTGGCGTGGCACTAAAAGATAGAGGCGCTATTTTACCTGCGGGTCACGCAGCCAATGCAGCCTATTGGTTTGAAGGTGGGGCAACGGGAAACTGGATTACCAGTTCCTACTACATGGAAACCTTACCGCAATGGGTGACCGATTTCAACAATTCAGACGCGGTTGAAGCCTATAAAAAACCTTGGAACACCCTAAAACCCATTGAAACTTATGTGGAAAGTGGTTTGGATGCCAATAATTATGAAGGTTTGCAAAAAGGGGAGACAAGTAACACCTTCCCGCACGATATACCCAACTTGTGGGATGCCAACGGTCAGTTTGGTTTGTTGCGTGCTACGCCGTACGGAAACAGCATCACTGCAGATTTTGCCTTGGCTGCTTTGGAAGGCGAGGATTTAGGGGCCGATACCATTACGGACTTCTTGGCCATTAGTTTTTCCAGTACCGATTATGTGGGGCATTTTTATGGAGTTAATTCCAAAGAGGTGGAAGATACCTACATAAGACTGGATCAAGATTTGGCCCGTATTTTTTCAACTTTGGATGAAAAAGTAGGTAAAGATGAGTATACCGTTTTCTTGACTGCCGACCACGCAGCCATTAATGTGCCTTCATACTTGATGGATTCCAAGATTCCAGCAGGTTATTTGGATATGAAGGGTACGCAAACAAAGTTTGCCGAATTTCTTCAGTATAAATATGGGACAACGGATGTGGTGCGAGACCTTTCCAATTACCAATTGTTTTTGGACCATAAGATTTTGACCAATTTAGACATAGACCTTGATGATGCCCAAGAGGATATTGCCAAAGAACTATTGTCCTACGAAGGGATAGGTCAAGTGTACACGGCCCATCAAATGTGGGCAAACGAATACACGGAAGGCATACCTTACATTTTGCAGAACGGTTATAACCAAAAGCGTTCGGGCGATGTGCTTATTGTGCCAAATGTGGGGTACATTTCGTACAGCAGAACAGGTTCCACTCATGGTTCAGCTCAAATATATGACACTCATGTGCCTTTGTTGCTTTACGGAAAGGGTATTAAACAGGGTAGTACCGTAAACCGTACCGAAATACCCGATATTGCCCCGACTCTTGCAGCTCTGTTGGGTATTGCATTCCCAAGTGGAACTACGGGACAGCCGATTGGGGAGGTGTTGGAGTAAAGGAATATCTAGCTATAAGTTTCCAACTCTGACCAAAAAGTGCTGTAAAAATTATGTGATTGCATCAATTTTTGGTGAGTGCCAAAGTTTGAAATAGTTAGGTTTTCGATAATATAGATTTTATCGGCAATTTTTGGCAAAGAATGGATTCTGTGTGATATAAGGATGATAGTCAGTTTGGGTTTCAGTTGTTTCAATAGTGCTAGGACAAATTTTTCGGTTGTTCTGTCCATTGCGGATGTAGGTTCATCCAAGATTAAAAGTTGAGGTTTATGATACAGGGCCCTCATCAAACCGATGATTTGTTTTTGTCCACCGGACAAGTTAATCCCTTCTTCTCCTAAGATTGTGGAATAGCCTTGGGGAAGTTCATTTATGAAATCGATGAACCCATAATCCTCACAAAATCTTTTTATGTTTTCGAACTTATCTTTCTTTCCCAAAAGGATGTTATCCAGTACATTGCCAGAAAAAATTGTGATTTCTTGTGGAACAACACCTATCACGTTTCGCCAATCGGTAGTGGAAACATTCCGCAAATCTAACCGATGGTTGATGATGACCGCTCCACTTTCATTGAGATAGAATTTCTGAAGTATCTGCGCCAAGGTACTTTTTCCACAACCACTTTCACCTACAATGGCCACACATTCATTTTTGTGAACTGAAAGATTGATATCCTTTAGCAATTTGCTACGGCCAGGAAAACGAAAGGATAGATTTTTAATATCCAACTTTTCAAATGAATCCAGTTTAATTTCTCCCTTGTTTTCTTTTTTCATCGAAGCATACTCGTACATTCTGTTAAATGCAACTTTGGCCTCGTTGATAGGTATTGTGATTAATGCCAAACTTGCTACTGCGGGAAGAAGGTTTCCTGAAATTCCCAATATTGCCATCAATTCACCTAACTTTAAATTATCATGAAAAACTTGGATTGATGTATAAGTAAGGACTCCAATCAGAAAGAGAATACTAAAGATTCCTGATAACATTGATAGACGGATATTGATTTTTCCTAAATGAAAAGTTTTGTCTTGGTAGTTTCCATAAATAATTTTATTGATTTTCTGGAAGAATCTTTGCCTATTATTGTTTTTAATGGCAGAGATTCCTTGCATTGAGGCAATATAGTTACTCTCGCTAAGTGCATAACCTTGCATTACATTTTTTTGGGCTTGGATGATGTGTTTGTTGAATCCATACACCAATAAAAAATAAAAGGGTAGGCTGGATAACGCTATAAATCCTGTTTCCCACGAATAATAAAAAAGAAAAACAGTAGACACCAAAGCTGTTAAAGCATTGATGATTACATTTCCCACGATTATTTTAATAACTCTTTGAACACGTTCGGTGTCGTTTAATCTGCTGACCAGTCCACCTATCTTCCTAGTGTCAAAAAACAATTTTGGGAGATTAAGTAGGGCAGAATAAAAATGGTTGACAATTCTATTGTTGAAATCCTTTGTTTGTTTTATCAAAAAATAATCGCGCAAAGAAGTGAAGGCAATTTTAATGAGTAATAAGAGCGCAACCAAAACAATACCTGTTACTAATTTGTTGAAATCTTTGGATGGTAATATTTCGTCAATTAGTTTTTGGGAAAAAATAGCCATGGCCATTCCCAAAACAGCTATTCCTATCCCAAGTAACACACTAAATTTGATGAGTCTAACATCTTTTTTTAAAAGATTAATAAACCATTTCTTTTTCGCACTACGCTGATCAACTTTTGTCTCAAATTTTATAGTAGGAGCAAGAGTAAGACATGTTTTGGATTTCCAAATTTTTTCTAATTCTTCGGATGTGTAGGTTACAATGCCCCTAGCTGGATCGCCAATTATAAATTTATTTTTATAGTATCCATAGCATATTATGTAATGTTGCAACCTTTTTTCAATAGTGGTATGCAATATTACAGGTTCTGGATGTTCCATTAAGGCTTTTAAATCAGCTTCATTCCCTTCTGCCGAAAACCCTAACTGATTGGCAGCTTGGTAAAGACCGAGTAAAGTAGTGCCCTGCCTTGTGGTTCCACTTAATCTTCGAAGTTTTTCTAAGTCTCCATTCCCACCATAATAATTGATCAGAGATGATAAACAGGCAACTCCGCAATCGCTTTGGTCGTGTTGTAGAACAAATGTTTTCTTAGCTTTCTTTTGACTGAAAGATCGGGATTTGTTGCCCATAGGATGTGCTAGTTGATTATTTTGAGAAGTCCTTGAACGGTTAACTGCCCTTTTTGCGTTTTTAAAAGTTTCTGTTCTTTGTCGTAGATTAAATTAAAGGGAATGGAAGAGGGTTGGAATATTTTTGTGAAACGTTTCGCCTCATCTTGGACAAATATTACACTGGCCTTTTTATCTAGAGCATAAACTTTTGAAAAATTGATGATCTGTTCCATAGGTTCGGTAGATATGAATACCAGTTGGACGTTTTTAATCAAATGATGGTCATCGGCTATGCTTTTAGCTTCGTGTTGGCAGAAATCACATTCCGAATTAAAGTACAGGAATACTGTGGATGTCCCCGATTTTAAATTCTTTTTAGTGAAACTTGTGCCGTTAACTGTTTTGAAATTAAAGTCTGGAATGGTGCTTATACTTTTTTCGAACTTCTGTTTTTGAAGAATTTTGTCTACGACTTTATTGCCTATAAAAATGAAAAGGGTCAATAGAATGGAGAAGACAAGTGTTTTTAATCTCTTCCTGCGCATATTTTAGCTATTGTTTAAAGTGAAGAACATAATACCAATAACCCAAATGGATAATCCAACACCATAACTGCTTGTCACTATTTTAAGACCTGTATTTTGCTTTTTAGGTGTTTTTAGGGCTTTATCCAAAAGATAGGCTAGGACAATCCAATAGGCAATTTCAAAAACATTGATGGTTTGCAGCGGATAAATCCACCAAACATCCAATCCTTTATAACCCACAATGTTCAACGCGGAAAAAGGATAAAAATACTGTAAGTCTTCGAGCGTGTAGTCCTGCTGAAAAAAATAAAACCAAAGTGTTTTGACTACTGCTGGCAATAAAAAAATAAACTCTCCAATTAATACAACACGAAATAGTTTGCTATACTTTACTGTTTTGTCAAACAGAAAGCACCCTGCGTCCAAAATAGCAGCTATGATGGAAATTTTGATCAACAAAACCACGGGAATCAAGATACTCCAAGTGAACTCCCATTTTTTTTGAAAATTGATGATTTCCTCTACTTGCTCAATGGTGTAATGGTTGGATAAGGATTCAATCAAAAGATTATCTCCATTTAATAGAGTTTTGGAGATTAAACCAAGACTAAGTGATAGTATTACTAAAAACAAAAAATATAGAATACTCCTTATTGTCATAATTTATAAATCTATTTGTGGTTAAGTCGTGTTAACCTTAAATAATTGTTTCTGCCAAAGATTTGCCAGCCAACAATTATGGCTATTGGAGAAATAAGAGCTAGATATGCAAATGGATTTATCTTATCTAAAATCATTAAAGAATTCCCTGTTATAAAGCATCCGAATATTAGTATAAATAAACCATTATGGATTTGACTAGAGATAATAAAGGAGTGACCTTCATTAACATTTTGATTTTCTCTATGTGAAATTTCCACGGTGTTGGAATAGCACCAATCAACCTTGATTTTCAGTTTAGAGCCTTCTTCGATTTCAAATTTTTTGATCTTTTCATCTGGTTCGAAATAATCTATAAATTCATTATTTATATATATTTTTAAAGCTCTGAAAATAATCATGTAATCTCTCTTTCTTTTTAATATTATGGTAGGCATGTTTTGTATTTTTCAATTGAATAACGGATTTCTGTAGAGAAACCCGTTATTACAGTTTTTACTTGTTAACAACCAGCTAAATCTGCAGCATAAGCTGCGGCACTAATTGCCAATGCAATTCCACCGCCAACGCCGGTCCACCATGCGGATACTCCAATAATAAGAGCTGCTCCACCTAATCCTTCAGATAAACCATTACATTGTACATCGCCACCAAGAACATTTTCCATTTCGTTTAAATTCATTGTTCTCATAATACATAAGTTTTAGTTATTGCCGTTCAGGTTAAGTTTGGGTATAAGAAATTGCGAACAGCATTAACAATTTCCTTTACTGATATAAACCGTAGCTTATTTCTCTCAAGAAAAGAATTTTATTAATAGATAGTGTGTGGGAATTGACGAATGCCCGTTTTCAATTGACGGATGAAGAATTACAAGTGGTTTTATAGGATTTTGGACCAAACTCCCTTCCAACGATAACTTCTGATAAACTTTCCCTCTTTTTTGGAGACATATTTTGCTTGCCGTTGGAAGAAAGCTTTGAGGTAGCCCCATATTGCTTGGAAGTATAATTTGGGACTTTTGGCCTGCCAAGCCATTTTTAATGCGGCAATTTTGGTGAGGATAATCCCGTAACGCATCTTGTACATGGCAACACCCTTTGCTTGATAATTTTTGGTACTGTACCCATGTCCAGTTGGGCGGAGGTGTTTTACTTGGAGTTCCGGGAGTGTCAGGGTATTAAAATCGTGGTATTTGGCCAAAAGGGTATCCACGGTGTCCCAGCCTACACCTGGGCGTAATCCGCCAATTTTATTAAAACAAGCTTTATGATAGAGTTTTATAGGACCTCGGATGTGATTTTTATCCGCGATGTTTTCGTAAACCCACCTATCACTTTTTTTGATGTACAAGAGACCTGAGCACATCCCGAGTTTCCAATTGGCTTGAAATTGATTGACGATAAGTTCAAAATAATTGTGGGGCAGGATAATGTCCGCATCAAACTTGCCGATAAGGTCGTGTTCCGAAGCTCGTTCCAATCCAAAATTGAAGGTGTCCACCACTTTTTTGCCGGGAATATGTTCATCGGTAGAATTACGCTGTACCACATTTACCCAATCGTACTTTTGTGAATAGCTTTTTGCAATTGCATATGTATCATCAGAAGAATTATCATCCACCACAATAATTTCATTGGGCAAGTAAGTTTGGGCCACAAAAGAATCCAAACAGTCTTTTAAATAAGATGCTTCATTGTGTGCGGGAATAACAATACTGATGCGCATGTGCTAAAATTCCAAAAAACAAATCACAAATCCCAAATTAGTTTTTATGTTATTGGGTTATTCTGTTATTAGGTTTGATACTTGAGTTTGAGCTTACACTTGGGTTTGATGCCCGATGCTCGATGTCAGAAGTCGGAAATCCGTTTCTGGTTTCAAGTTTCTGGTAGCTGGATGATTCAGTTATTGTGGTATTGATTCTTGGCTCTTGTTTCTCTTCTCTCTTTTGACACGAATTACGCCAATTGCTCGAATCTCTTGTTAAATGTCGTTTTGATTTGTCATGTTGAGCCCTTCGGCTACGCTCAGGATAAACTAAAATCGAAACGTCGGAAGTCAGTTGGCAGTGGCGGTGTGCAGTGCTCAATAACCCAATATCTTGGAATTCCTAACTCATGACTTATAACTCTGAACTTGAGTCTTGGCTCTTGTTTCTCTTCTCTTTGTTTTTGAACTTGAAACTTGAACTTGCACTTGAGTTTGATGCCCGACGCTCGATGTCAGAAGTAACCAAATAACTCAATAACCCAATAACTTAGTTAGATGTACTTGAGTTTGAATTTGGTTCTTGCACTTAAACTTGTCGGAAGTCAGATGTCCGAAGCAGGATGCACGAAGTTTTGTGTCTTGATTCTTTGCTCTTGAACTTGACACTTGAGCTTGAACTTTATTTACCTTCTGCCCCTTTACCCTTCGTCTTTTTATCGTACACGTTCAGCATAAACAATATAATACCGGTTTGTAAAATACCGGAGTATGGGCCGCACCCCAATTTTTTTGGTCGGGTTCGTCCATTTGGCGGAGTCTTTTATGGTCCAACCCGCTTTTTCCAAAAGCCAATCAAATTGCCAATCTTCAAATTCGTGATAATGACGGTCCCAAGGATCGGTCTTGCTTCGGTATGCCGGTGAAAACCATAATCGCATGGGAATGCTCGCTACCAACTTTTCGGCTTTTATCGCTTTCAGAACATTAAAAGGAGCCACCAAATGCTCAAATATTTCAAAAGCGGTCACCACATCAGTATCCGATTGCGCAACGTTTTGAAAATCTACATCCAAATCTTCACCCGAGGTGTTTTCTACATTATATCCATTGGATTTCATTATTTCAGCGAAGGGATTCTCTACCCCAAGATCCAAAATGGATTCAGAAGTATCGATGTGCTTTTGCAGAAACGCCAAGGTGTGCTTGTAGCGTTTGTTGGGAAAGTTGTTTTCGTACATGCGCTAAAATTCCAAAAAACAAACCACATATCCCAAATTAGTTTTTATGTTATTGGGTTATTTTCAGTTATTAGGTTTGATACTTGAGTTTGATACCCGATGCTCGATGTCAGAAGTAAGAAATCCGTTTCTGGTTTCAAGTTTCTGGTTGCTGGATGATTCAGTTATTGGAGTATTGATTCTTGAGTCTTGGCTCTTATTTCTCTTCTCTTTGTTTTTGCACTTGAACTTGATACTTGAGTTTGAACTTTTACTTGAGTTTGATGCTCGATGCTCGATGACAGAAGTCGGAAATCCGTTTCTGGTTTCAAGTTTCTGGTTGCTGGATGATTCAGTTATTGTGGTATTGATTCTTGGCTCTTTGCCCTTGATTCTCTTCTCTCTTTTGACACGAATTACGCCAATTGCTCGAATCTCTTGTTAAATGTCGTTTTGATTTGTCATGTTGAGCCCTTCGGCTCAGGATAAACTAAAATCGAAACGTCAGAAGTCAGTTGGCGGTGTGCAGTACTCAATAACCCAATAACTTGGAATTCCTAACTCATGACTCATAACTCTGAACTTGAGTCTTGGCTCTTGCTTCTCTTCTCTCTTTTGACACGAATTACACCAATTGCTCGAATCTCTTGTTAAATGTCGTTTTAATTTGTCATGTTGAGCCCTTCGGCTCAGGATAAACTATAGTCGAAACGGCGGAAGTCAGTTGGCAGTGGCGGTGTGCAGTACTCAATAACCCAATAACTTGGAATTCCTAACTCATGACTCATAACTCTGAACTTGAGTCTTGGCTCTTGTTTCTCTTCTCTTTGTTTTTGCACTTGAACTTGATACTTGAGTTTGAACTTGTTTTTCCAAACATTTCAACATCTGTAAACAATGGCATTGATGTTCATTCCAGCACCGACACTGGCAAAAATCACAACATCTCCCTTTTTTACTTCATGTTCGGGTAGTTTGCCTTTAAGTACCATGTCGTATAGGGTAGGGACGGTGGCCACGGAACTATTGCCCAAATCCTGAATGCTCATGGGCATCACATTTTCGGGAACTTGTTTCCCATAGATTTTATAAAATCTTTTGATGATGGCCTGATCCATTTTTTCATTGGCTTGATGAATGAAGACTTTTTTAACATCATCTATGTTCACTTCACTTTCATCCAAACATGAAGCCATGGCCTTGGGTACGTTGATGCAAGCAAACTCATATATTTTACGTCCTTGCATTTTTATGTACCGGGTATCCTTGCATGCTTCGGAGCTGTTGGATTTATCAAAGTATAGATAATAGGCCTCTTCGTTAGCATAGGTTGCCGAGGCATGGGACAATATTTCACCGTTTGACGAATTGGCCTTTAAAATGGCGGCTCCAGCGCCATCGGAAAAAATCATACTATCACGGTCGTGTTGATCCACTACTCTGGAAAGGGTTTCCCCGCCAATGACCAAACATTTTTTGGCCATACCACTTTTGATGAATGCATTTGCTTGAATCATACCCTCAATCCATCCCGGGCAACCAAAAATAAGGTCGTATGCCACACATTTTGGATTTTTGATACGCAACAAATGCTTCACGCGGGTTGCCAGACTGGGTAAAGTGTCCCCTTGGATTTTTCCAGGAGTGAGGTCTCCAAAATTGTGGGCAAATATGATGTAATCCAGTTCCTCTTTATTAATCCCAGCATTGCCAATGGCTTCTTCTGCCGCCAAAAAACCGATATCCGAAGTTTTTAGATCGGGCTTGGCATACCTTCGGTTGGCGATGCCAGTTATGGCCTTAAATTTTTCAATGATAACGTTGTTCTGTTGTTCAAATGGCGATCCATCAGTCTCCATAAACTTATGATGCAAAAAATCTTCGTTTTTGGTTACTATGGATGGAATATAGCTTCCGGTACCTGTAATGCCAATTTTCATCTTATCTGGAGGTTTTAATCATAACAAGTTAAGATATATAGTCAACAATGCTATGCATGCATAATAAATAGTACAATGTTCAAAAGATACCTTATATATTGCAGGATATGAAAAAAGCCTTGGTCTTATTTTGGAACCAAGGCTTTTTTCTAATGTTTATAATGGTTTTCAGGCTTCTATGTAATCTTCTACAGGTGCACAAGTGCACATCAAATTACGATCCCCAAATGCTTCATCAGTTCTTCTAATGCTGGGCCAAAACTTGTTTTCGGCCACATAAGGCAATGGAAAGGCGGCTTTTTCCCTACTGTACGGATGGCTCCAGGAATCACTTGTTAACATCCCCAAGGTATGCGGAGCATTTTTTAAAACATTGTCCGTCTCGTCGGCAGAAGCTTCATCAATCTCCGTTCTGATGGATAGCAAGGCATCACAAAAACGGTCCAATTCTGCACGACTTTCACTTTCGGTGGGCTCAATCATCATGGTGCCGGCAACGGGGAAAGAAACGGTCGGTGCGTGGAATCCGTAATCAATAAGACGTTTGGCAATATCGGTCACTTCAATTCCATTGGCTTTAAAAGGTCTGCAGTCAATGATCATTTCATGGGCCGCACGTCCTCGCTCGCCGGTATAGAGTACATCAAACTTATCTTTTAAGCGACCTTTAATATAATTGGCATTAAGGATTGCCGCTTCGGTGGCTTTGGTAAGTCCTCCAGTCCCTAACATTTTAATGTATCCGTAAGAAATCAAGCAAACCAACGAACTTCCCCATGGTGCAGCGGAAATAGCGGTTATTGCGTTTTCACCCCCCGTTTCAATTATGGGGTTTGTGGGCAAGAACGGTTTTAAATGCTCGGCAACACAAATGGGTCCTACTCCAGGGCCACCACCACCATGAGGGATGGCAAAGGTCTTGTGCAGGTTAAGATGACAAACATCCGCTCCGATCGTTGCAGGATTGGTCAATCCTACTTGGGCATTCATGTTGGCACCATCCATATACACTTGTCCGCCGTTATCGTGGATAAGTTTTGTGATTTGTTTTATGGATGACTCAAAAACACCGTGGGTGGAAGGGTAGGTGACCATCAATGCAGCAAGGTGCTCCGCATGTTTCTCTGCCTTTTCCTCCAAATCAATCATGTCGATATTACCTTTTTCATCGGTTTTGGTCACTACCACTTTCATGCCGGCCATTACTGCCGAAGCAGGGTTGGTTCCGTGTGCCGAAGCAGGAATTAGACAAATGTTCCGGTGTTCTTCTCCTCTGGATTCATGGTAGGCACGGATGACCATCAAACCAGCGTATTCTCCCTGGGCACCCGAGTTGGGCTGAAGGGAAGTGGCCGAAAACCCGGTAATTACATTTAATTGTTCTTCAAGCGATTTTAGCACCTCTTGGTAGCCTAGCGCTTGGTTTACGGGTACAAAAGGGTGTATGTTACCCCATTCTGGCCAGCTTAAAGGCAGCATTTCCGAAGCAGCGTTCAGTTTCATAGTGCAACTTCCCAAAGAGATCATGGAGTGGTTCAATGCCAAATCCTTCCGTTCCAATTTTTTGATATATCGCATCAACTCCGTTTCAGAATGGTAGGAGTTGAATACTTCGTGCTCCATAAACGGAGCTTGCCTTTGCAAATGGGCAGGAATGATCTCTTCCAATTCAATGTTTGCCGAGGTTTTTTCCTTTAGTTCTTGAGATTCCAAGAAACAAGATACCAATACATTTACATCCGTATCGGAAACAGCTTCGTTCAAAGAAATGGAAACCGTTGCATCATCAATATAATAAAGGTTGATGCTTTTGCTCTCTGCTATTTCCCTAAGTCGCTCTGTGTTTTTAACTTTTACTTGAATGGTATCAAAATAAGCGGTGTTCAATTGCTCAAACCCATAATTTTCCAAGGTACTGGCCAATTTTTTGGTTTGATGGTGAACTTTTCCGGCAATATATTTTAAGCCTTCCGGACCGTGATAAACCGCATACATTCCGGCCATAACTGCCAAAAGTACTTGTGCGGTACATATATTGGATGTTGCTTTGTCCCTTTTTATGTGTTGTTCCCTAGTTTGAAGTGCCATTCGTAGGGCTGGGTTGCCATCGGTATCTTTAGTGATTCCGATAATTCTTCCGGGAATATTTCTTTTATAAGCTTCTTTGGTGGCAAAAAAAGCGGCATGTGGGCCGCCATAACCTAATGGAATCCCAAAACGTTGGGTGGTTCCCACTACGGCATCCACGCCCCATTCACCAGGAGGGGTAAGCATTACCAAACTCAAAATATCGGCTGCAACTGCCACCTTTATTTCGTTTGCCTTGGCTTTTTTCACAAAGGAGGCATAATCGTTTACTTGACCATGTTTCCCCGGGTATTGCAGCAAGGCACCATAGTATTCATCTGAAAAATCAAAACCTTCATGATTTCCCACAACCAATTCTATGCCTAAGGGTATGGCTCGTGTTTCCAGTAAGCTCAAGGTTTGTGGCAGTATTTCTTCAGAAACGAAAAACTTTACGGCACCATCCTTTTTTTGTTGTCGACTGCGAAGCTCGAACAACATGCTCATGGCTTCAGCGGCAGCGGTACTTTCATCCAAAAGTGATGCATTGGCGATTTCCATACCAGTAAGGTCGGCAACCATCGTCTGGAAATTCAAAAGTGCTTCTAACCTACCTTGGGCAATCTCGGCTTGGTAGGGTGTATAGGCCGTGTACCATCCTGGATTTTCCAGAATATTCCTTTTGATGACCGATGGTGTCAGGGTCTCGTGGTACCCTAAGCCGATATAGGTTTTAAAAACCTTGTTTTTCTTGGCCAGTTCGTTTAGGTGGCTCAGGAACTCGTGCTCGCTGATACCCTTCGGAAGATCCAATGGTTTCTTTAATTTGATGTCATCGGGAATGGTCTCATAAATGAGCTGTTCCATACTTTCCACCCCAATGGTCTCGAGCATGTGGGGTAAGTCTCTCTCTGTGATGCCAATGTGTCTGGCGGCAAAAACCTCTGTGTTCATGTTCAATCCAATAAAGTGCACAAAATTAGGGATTAATTCGATGAAAATGGTCAATTTTGAAGGTCTCTGAACCAAAGTTGTTAACCACAAGTTAACCCTTGGTTAAAGCTATTGGATTTTACCCTATGCAAAGCCTGAAAACTATTTTCGATTTTTACTTGGATGCCAGTATTCATGTGGCCATTGCGGTTATTTCCATGGCGGGGGTCACCTTTCATTTGTTGGGCAGCTCTTCGGATATCAATTTATTGGGCTTTATCTTTTTTAGTGTAATCGTTTGTTACAATTTTATCAAGTATGGTGTTGAGGCATATAAGTATCTCATAGTATCGAATGCTTATCACAAAATCATTCAAATATTCAGCTTTGTTTCGTTTGCTTTCGCCATTTATTTTTTGCTACAATTGGATGAGGAAATATGGGTGGCGACCGTTGTTTTGGGCGTGTTGTCCGCTCTGTATGCAGTTCCTTTGTTGCCACGCGCCAAGAACTTAAGGAATTTGGCTGGTCTTAAAATTTATATTGTGGCTTTTGTTTGGGCCGGATTTACGGTTTTGTTGCCCGTGCTGGATGCAAAAATGACCTTGGATTGGGATTTTGCCGTAACATTTATCCAACGTATGTTGTTGGTGTTGGTGTTGATTCTTCCTTTTGAAATCAGGGATATGCAATGGGATGATAGGGGACTCCGAACTTTGCCACAGGTCTTGGGTGTGAAAAACACTACTAGATTGGGAGTGGGATTGATTTTGATTTTTTTCTTGATGACTTTTCTAAAGGATTCAATACATCAAAATGAAATCGTGTTGCGGCTCATTTTGTCCGCAGCACTTATTTTTGTGCTGATTTCAAAGAAGCGAATGCAATCCAAATATTTTGTGATGTTTTGGGTGGAGGCTATCCCGATTTTTTGGTTTTGTTTATTCTGGTGGACGGAGAATTATTTTTAGAGTTTCTCTTCCAATTCCCTCTTCATTTTCTTTTTGTCGTCTTCTGAGAGCATGGTCAGTCCGGCTCGGTCGCACAACGAGGTCAACTCACCATTCTTTTTGGAATAGCTGCGACAAACCTTGCAATAAAGAAGGTGAAAGCGAAGTTTTATAATGTCCCACAAACTCGCTTCCTTATATTGGGATTTGTCACATATGCACGATGCTTCTTTGCACGAAATCTTCATACCTAAAACCAATTTTCGTTTAAACAACCCATAAGCGATGTCCTTGCCCTATGGATTATTACCCACAAGTTGGACGGATTTATGTCAAGTTCATTACAAATATCTTCGGTACTCATGCCTTGTATGGTTTTCAATTTAAATACCAAAGCCTGTTTTTGGGGTAATTTTTTGATACAGTCCTGAATTGCCGAACCGAGTTCCTCATTTTCGATCAAGTGATCTCCGTCTTTACTGAAAGGGTCTGCTACTTGCTCCTCCAACCAATCTCCTTCTACTTCCGAATCTGAGTTATAATTTATGCGTACCTCTGCTTTTCCCTTTTTCGAATTTATTTTTCGGTAATGGTCGATTACTTTTCGCTTAAGAATGGATACCAACCAAGTACGCTCGGCAGCATCACCTTTGAAGTTTTTGGCCGAGTTGAGACCTGCAAAAAAGGTTTCCTGTACCAAATCCTTGGCAATTTCAGCATCGCTCACGCGCGAGACCGCATAGTTGAACAGGTAGTCTGCGTACAGGTCGACCCAATTGTCCGGTTGAAGTTTGTGTTTGGCCATTTTCGTATCGAATTACCAAATGTAATGGTTTTTGGACACCTAATCCATGTTTGGCTGGAATTAGACGTATAAAAGTAATCAGTCTAACAGCCAAGTAAAGGTTTTACAAAAGTTTTTGATTTGTCGTTACAAAAGTACCTTGAAAAAACGGTCAAGTTTAGCTCTTCTGGCGCTTCGGATTACAGTTTGGCCACGATTTCCTTGATATGTTTTGAGTTTAAAGGTTTTATCAAATAATCGGATATTTCCTCAATTCTGTCCGCCTTTTTGATATCCTTGGGGTCCATCGAAGAGGAAACCATATATACTTTGATGCTTTTGTTCAATTTAGGAAGCAGTTCGATAAACTCTTCCATAAATTGGAACCCATCCAATACGGGCATGTTAATATCCAAAAAGATGATGTCCGGTAATTCATCAACGTCATTCTGGTGTACTACAATATATTCCAGTGCTTCTGCACCATCGGAAAAGGTACGGGTAGAACGCACTGCTGGAATGTTTTTAAGTGTTACTCCGATTGTAAATTGATAGATGTCATCATCATCGACCACAAAGACATTAACTGGTTTCATAATCATCAACAGTTATAAATTTATAAAAAAAGAAGTGCCTTTGCCTTCTTCGCTCTTGGCCCAAATTTTTCCGCCCATGGCATCAACCTGGGCCTTTGTTATAAATAACCCAACACCTTTTGCGTCATCGTTTCTATGAAAAACTTTGCTGAACCCAAAGAGTTTGTGCCCGTTCTTTTTAAGATTGATTCCCAAACCATTGTCCTTAAATTCCAGCTGTACCGTTCCATCGTTTATCCTTGATTTCACAAAAATTTCGGGAGCCCTGTCTTTCGCCTTGTATTTTAAGGAATTGCTGATCAGATTAATGAAAATACTTTCCAAATAGATTTTGTTGTACATCACGGTGGGAGCTTCGGAAAAATCAGAGGTAATGACCGCATTGGTCTTTAAAATCTCGGCCGCGAGCATCTCTTTTGTTCTTTCCAATGTTTTGTCGAAATGGCTTTTTTCTAAAGATTGTTGAGCACTTTTTTTAATGAGCAAGGATTCCACAAGGGTGTCCAAAGTCCATGTAAGATGTTTTGTAACTGACTCAATTTTACCGATGATCATCTCCTTGGTTTTGGAATTTTTTTCCGTTTTGTAAATATCCAATAAGGCATTGAGATTGCTTACCGGGGATCTCAGATTGTGTGATGTGATTTGGTTGAACTCTTCCAATTGGCGATTTTGGGCCTTCAGTCGCTTGGCCGATTCCTTTAAACTTTTGTTGGTCTCCATAATTCGATGCGCTGCCTGTTTTTGAACCGTAATATCCCTGACGGCAATCGATACCAGAAGGCCTTCGGAGGTTTCCAGTGGACTTAGGGTAATTTGGACGGGTATTTGGAAACCTGATTTGTTTTGTACAAAAAAATCAAGGTCCGCAGGAAGCCCGGTATGTTTTGGGGCTTTAAAAAATGTCTCAGCATAATATTCCATGGTGTCCCAAAGTCGTTTTGGGACAAGAATGGTCACATGTTCGTCAATAAGTTCCGATGATTTATAGCCAAACATTTTCTCTGCCTGCTTATTGATCAATTGGATGATACCTTTTCGATCAACAATGACCATGGTGTCCGGTGCGGAATCCAATAAACCTCTAAACTTGATTTCGGACATTCGGTGTTCGGTAATATCCTGTGTGGTTCCGATCATTTTTACCACATCGCCATGTTGATTCATGATGAGTTCCCCGATCAACTCAACTGTATGGACACTGCCGTCTTTGTGAATTATGCGGTGCATAAATTTTCGAAACCGTTTCTCGTCGATAAACTCTTGGGCATTCTCACGAAAAGTTTTTCGGTCATCGGGATGTATTGCTTCGACAACGCGTTCAAAATGGATGGGAGTGCCCACTTCCAGACCAAATATGCGATATAGGTTGTCCGACCAAATAATGTTGTCGGCCAAAATATCCCATTCCCAATAGCCAATTTGGGATAATTGTTCTGCAAGATTGAGTTGTTGGATTTTTTTGGTAAGCTCAACTTTTGTCTGTTTCCTTTCGGTAATGTCTTGGAGGAAACCGAATAATTTTACACAAACCCCATTTTCCATTTTTGGATTCCCCACATTACGAACACACTTAATGTTGCCTTTGGCTGTAACAACCTCCATGTCCAAATCATAAGGCTTACCCTTTGAGATGGCATTTTGCATGGCATCACGGGCCATATCCCTGTAGTATCCTTCATTAAAAAAGGAAGCAAGGTTATCCATAGATGGCGCAAAATCATCAGGAACTTCGGTGATTTCGCGGGTAACATCGCTCCAATAAATTTCGTTGGAGGCTACGTTAAGTTCATAGATGCCTATTTTGGCAAGTTTGATGGTTTCCGTAAACAAACTATCTGATCCAAGATCCTTAATGTCCCAATTTTTCATATACTTCGGGGTTGGTTGTAACAAAGTAAGCCTTGATTATTTATGGGAGCTCTCAAGCTTTATGGGGTCAGGTAATGAAAGATAGTAAATTTCCATCACTTTTCTTGTTGCGGTTCCAAATTGGTATAAAAAATCCTTGTTATTTAGTAACCAGTCCTGCCCGCTTCAACAAGGCGTCAATATTAGGTTCTGCTCCCCTAAAACGCTTATATAGTTCCATCGGGTTTTCCGTGCCACCTTTAGAAAGGACATGCTCTTTGAATTTGTCGGCAACCATTCTACTGAAAATCCCATTTTCCTTAAAAAAGGCAAAGGCATCTGCATCCAATACCTCGGCCCATTTATAACTATAGTAGCCAGAAGAATAGCCACCTTGGAAAATGTGGGCGAAAGATGTACTCATGCAGGTTTCTGGTGTTTCTGGGAATAAGTTGGTGCTTTCAAAGGCTTGCGTTTCATAAGCTTTTACATCTTTAATGCTTGATGGGTCCTTACCATGCCAAGCCATATCCAACAGTCCAAAGCTCAACTGGCGAACCGTTGCCATACCCTCTTGAAACGTGGCGGACTCCTTTATTTTTTCTATCAACTCCATCGGAATCAATTCGCCTGTTTCGTAATGATGCGCAAAAAGTTCCAAGGCTTCTTTTTCGTAGCACCAATTTTCCATTACTTGGCTAGGTAGTTCCACAAAGTCCCAGTACACGGAAGTTCCGGATAGGCTAGGGTAGGTGGTATTGGCCAACATGCCGTGCAAGGCATGCCCAAATTCATGAAAAAGTGTGGTCACTTCGTTGAAGGTGAGCAAGGATGGTTTGGAACTTGTAGGTTTGGTGAAATTACAGACATTGGAAATATGCGGCCTACTATTTTTTCCGCCCAAGGTATATTGTGGTTTGTAAGAGGTCATCCAAGCACCGCCACGTTTTCCGGGTCTGGGGTGGAAGTCGGCATAAAACAAGGAAATGAAATTGTCGTTTTCGTAAACCTCAAAAGTTTTTACCTCTTCGTGGTATTTGTCCACATTGTCCACTTCTTTAAACGTAAGCCCGAAAAGTATTTTCGCAACTTGGAACACCCCGTTGATTACATTTTCCAGCTTAAAGTAGGGTTTCAGCTTTTCATCATCCAAATTGAACAGTTTTTGCTTCAATTTTTCGGAATAATAAGCACTGTCCCATTTTTCCAGACGGTCAATGTTGTCCAGCTCCTTGGCGAAAGCTTCCAGTTCGGCAAATTCCCTTTCGGCGGCTGGTTTGGATTTCTCCAAAAGTTCGTTCAAAAAATCCATCACTTTTTCTGGGGTCTCGGCCATACGTTCTTCTAGCACAAAATGTGCATGAGTTTTATAGCCTAATAAATTTGCCCTTTCGTGGCGAAGATTTGCAATGCGCTTTACGTTTTCTTGGTTGTCCAGTTCATCGTTATGGAAACCTTTGCTGCCAAAGGCCATGGACAGTTCCTTGCGCAACTCCCTGTTCTTGGCGTATTTCATAAACGGGATGTAGCTGGGGTAGTCCAAGGTAATCAACCAGCCCTGCTTACCTTTGGATTCAGCTAGTTGGACTGCTGCTTCTTTGGTGCCTTCGGGAAGCCCCTCCACATCTTTTTCATCCGTCAGCAACATTTCATATTTATTGGTCTCGGCCAACACATTCTCGCCAAATGTGAGTTTTAATTTGGAGAGTTCTGTATCTATTTCGCGAAGGCGTTTTTTGTTCTCTTCCTTAAGATTGGCACCATTTCTACTAAAATTCTTATATTTTTTTTCAAGAAGGGTCTGCTGTTCTTTTGTCAAATCCAACGAATCTCGTTGTTCATAAACAGTTTTGATACGCTCAAAAAGCCCTTGGTTCAAAGTGATGTCATTGCTGAACTCCGACAATAGAGGGGACACTTCTTGGGCTATTTTCTGGATTTCTTCGTTGGTTTCCGCAGAATTCAAATTGAAAAAGATACTGGAAATACGGTCCAATTGCTGACCCGAAAAATCCAAGGCTTCCAAGGTATTTTCAAAAGTGGGCGGCTCTGGATTATTCACAATAGTGTCGATTTCCTTTTTGGTATCCTCGATGGCCTGAAGAAAAGCGGGTTTAAAATGTTCGTTTTTTATTTTTGAAAAAGGAGCCTTGTCAAAAGCTTCCAATAATGGATTGTTCATATGTGTTACTTCTGTTCTTTGTTTTTAAAATGGGTTACTGCCCAATCACTCACTAAATAGGCAAAACCGATAATGGAGGAAAATGCAGCCATGGTTAAGGCGGCATAGCTTTTTTCTTTGGCGCCACTGGTCATTTTGTTCATGGCGGCGATGGCCTTTTCGGAATACTCGTTTAAATCCACAAAGCCATTTCCGTTGAGATCGTATTTGCTGGCATAATCCGAAATGAATTGCCAACGTATTTCAACATAGATTAAAAGAGCTGCATATAGGGAGAAGACCAAAAGGCCACTCTTCCAAAGACCTTTTAGGTAAGGGTTGCTTACTTTCTTTAGTGTAAAACCAAAAAAGGCAATAGCGCAAATCCCCAACAATATGCCAATTTGATTATAGTTCATAATCAACCAAGGTTTGCTACTGGAATGTTTTCTTTACCTCTTCGGCACCTTTGATTACTTTTTCCTTAAGTCCCTCTTTATAGGAAATAATGTTGTCCATAATATCACTATTGGAGCTTCCGATAATCTGTGCCGCAAGAATTCCGGCATTTTTTGCTCCGTTTAAAGCTACGGTGGCCACGGGAACCCCACCGGGCATTTGTAAAATGGACAGGACGGAATCCCAACCATCAATGGAATTGCTACTTTTTACGGGAACTCCGATAACAGGAAGGGGCGATAACGATGCTACCATTCCCGGTAAATGTGCTGCTCCACCGGCCCCGGCAATAATTACGGAATAGCCATTGGTGTGGGCACTTTTACTAAAGCTGAAGAGTTTTTCTGGGGTCCTGTGGGCGGACACAATGTCCACGTCCACATCAACGCCCAATTCTTTCAATATATCAATGGCGTCTTGCATAACGGGAAGGTCACTTGTGCTTCCCATAATTACGGCTACTTTTTTCATAAAATTCCAATCTTTAAATTCCAATAACTAAACTTGAACGTGTCACTTGATCTTTGAAATTTGATTATTGCTGTTTGTTCGTTACCACTTTAATGGTTTCCTTCACTTTTTGGGCTACTTCCCGAGCTCTGGCCATATTCTCGTCCACAATGGTTACATGACCCATTTTACGAAACGGACGGGTTTGTTTTTTACCATAAATGTGCGGTGTAACCCCATCCATCCCCAATATTTCTTCGATGTTCTCGTAAACCACATCACCTGTATGGTCTTCGGCCCCTACCAAATTGACCATAATTCCGGCCACTTTGCTGTCCGTTTTTCCGAGTGGCAGGCCTAAAATGGCACGGATATGTTGCTCAAACTGGTTGGTGTATGCTGCTTCAATACTGTAATGTCCGCTATTGTGTGGTCTTGGGGCGGATTCGTTCACCAGAATTTGGTCATCCTTGGTCTGAAACATTTCCACGGCCAACAATCCCACGTGCTTTATATGCTCCGAAACTCTTAAGGCAACTTCTTGAGCCTTTTTGGCCACGGCAGCATCAATTCTTGCAGGGCAGATAACGTATTCCACTTGATTGGCCTCGGGATGAAATTCCATTTCCACCACGGGATAGGTTTTTACCTCGCCCTTGGCGTTCCGTGCTACCACAACGGCCAATTCATTTTTAAAATCGATCATTTTTTCGGCAATGCATTCCACATTGGGCAGGTCCTTAAGATCCTCCATCTTGCGGACCACCTTTACACCCTGTCCGTCGTACCCAAATTGGGCACTTTTCCAAACAAATGGAAGGGAAAGCCCTCCGTTGCTAATGCTGTCTTCAATTTCAGAGGTATAGGCAAACCGTGTAAAAGGAGCTGTTGGAATACCGTGGTCGGTATAAAACAATTTCTGGACCGCTTTATTTTGAATGGTCCTCAAGGTTTTTGTTGGTGGATAGACTTTGATTCCCTCGTGTTCCAACTTTTCAAGGGCGTCCACATTTACGTTTTCAATCTCTATGGTGAGGACATCCACATCCTTCCCAAAATTGTAGACGGTATTAAAATCCATCAAACTACCTTGAACAAAATCGTTGCAGGCTATTTTGCAAGGAGCTTCGGCCGAAGCATCCATCACCTTGGTTTGTATGTCCCATTTTCGGGTTTCGTAGAGCATCATTTTGCCCAATTGTCCACCACCTAAAATCCCTAATTTAAAGTCGGAAGAGAAAAATTGCATTGATTTGTAAATTGAATGTCAGCAAAAATACATGAAATCCACGAGGCTATAAAAGATGTGAGGGCTTAGCAGCTTTAAAAATATTATCTTTGCCAACCTGACCATAACTTGAGAACATTGATTAAGCTCCACGATAAGTTTTTTAAGCCCTATATAAAAGAAGAGGAAATCCTTGCGGCCATAGCTAAAATGGCCAAGGAAATTGCTGCCGATTACAAGGATGAAACACCCTTGTTCGTAGGGGTGCTCAATGGGGCCTTTATGTTTGTAGCAGATTTTCTTAAAGCTTACCAGCATCCCTGCGAGGTTTCTTTTGTAAGGTTGAGTTCTTATCAGGGTTTAACATCAACAGGAATTGTAGAGACCCTTTTGGATGTTCCTGATGAAATTGAAGGAAAGAGCGTTATTATTTTGGAAGATGTTGTGGATACAGGCCGAACCTTGAAAGAGTTGGTCCATCTATTCTCCAATACCAATGTGAAAGAGTTTAAAATCGGCACACTATTTTATAAGTCGGATGTGTACAATGGTGAATATGCCATAGATTATGTGGGTCTGGAGATTCCCGACCATTTTATTGTGGGGTATGGGCTGGATTATAACGAGTTGGGCCGAAATCTAAGAGAAGTTTACCAATTAAATCAAACAGATATGATCAACCTAGTGCTTTTTGGAAAGCCAGGAGCAGGAAAAGGTACCCAAGCAGGGTTCCTAAAGGAAAAGTATAATTTGAAACATATTTCTACTGGAGATGTGTTCCGTTACAACATTAAAAACGGAACCGAGCTTGGCAAGTTGGCCAAGTCTTACATTGATAAAGGTGATTTGGTGCCAGATGAAGTAACCATAGATATGCTAAAAGACGAAGTGGAGAAAAGTCCAGAGGCGGCAGGTTTTATTTTTGATGGATTTCCGCGAACCGCTGCTCAGGCAGAAGCATTGGACAATTTCTTGGAATCCAAGGACATGAAAATAAATGCAACCATCGCCCTTGAAGCAGAGGATGATGTTTTGGTAGCCCGCTTGTTGGAGCGCGGCAAAAGTAGCGGCCGTTCCGATGATCAAGACGAGAGCAAGATCCGTAACCGTTTTGACGAATACAACGAGAAAACGGCTCCCTTAAAAGCATATTACGAAAAGCAGGGGAAATTCCACTCTGTAAACGGAATAGGAGAGATTGATGAGATTACCGAGCGTTTGAGCAAAGTGATCGACTCCTTGTAATTGATTCCCAACAAAGACTTTATATATTAAAATATGACCGAAGGAAATTTTGTCGATTATGTAAAGGTGCACATTTCTTCTGGAAACGGAGGTAAAGGTTCTGCGCATTTACGTCGCGAAAAGTATGTGGCCAAAGGTGGTCCCGATGGTGGTGATGGTGGTCGCGGAGGTCATGTTATAGTCAAAGGGAACAAAAACTTGTGGACGCTGGTCCATTTCAAGTTTAAAAAGCATTTTAAAGCAGGCCACGGCGAGCACGGAAGCAAAAGCCGCAGCACCGGGGCCGATGGCGAGGATGTGTATTTGGAAGTGCCTTTGGGCACCGTGGTAAGGGATACCGAAACCAATGAGATACTTTTTGAGATCACTGAGGACGGCGAAGAAAAAATTGTACTCGAAGGCGGTATGGGCGGTTTGGGGAACTGGCATTTTAAAAGTGCCACCAATCAAACCCCAAGGTATGCCCAGCCCGGCATTAAGGGGCAAGAAGGACATCTTACCCTGGAATTAAAAGTTTTGGCCGATGTCGGTCTTGTAGGCTTTCCCAATGCGGGAAAATCCACCCTACTCTCCGTAATGACTTCGGCAAAGCCTAAAATTGCCAATTACGAGTTTACTACCTTAAAACCCAACTTGGGCATTGTGGAATATCGAGACTTTCAAAGTTTTGTAATGGCCGATATTCCAGGGATTATTGAAGGTGCTGCCGAAGGCAAGGGATTGGGACACTATTTTTTGCGCCATATTGAACGCAATGCCACATTGTTGTTTTTGATTCCAGCGGATAGTAAGGACATCAGTCAGGAGTACAACATACTTTTGGATGAGCTTAGAAGGTACAATCCGGAATTGTTGGACAAGGAAAGATTGGTGGCCATTTCCAAATGCGATATGCTGGACCAGGAACTTATTGATGAAATGGATGAGGACATGAAAGAGGATTTTAAGGATGTTCCGTATATGTTCATATCATCGGTAAGTGGATTGGGAATACAACAGCTTAAGGATAGACTTTGGAAGTTGTTGAACGAATAACACTCTGCTATATGCCATCTAATCAATATATTGATTAAATTTAGGAGAACCCAAAAGTCTCATCATGCGGTATTTGCTTTCCATAATATTGGTTTCGGCACTAATGTCTTGTAGTTCCGTTAAGGTGAATTATGACTACGATAAGGAGGTAGATTTTTCAAATTACTCCACATACAATTATTATTCTGACATGGAATCTGGGCTGAGCCAATTGGATGAAAAACGGCTACTTCGTGCTATGGATTCAACCTTAAAAACAAGGGGTTACCGATTGGCCGAGGAACCGGAACTCTTCATCAACATTATGGGCTATGAATACAGGGGCGCCCCAAATAATAACGTAGGCGTAGGAATTGGTGGCGGTGGCAGAAATGTAGGTGGGGGTATATCCGTAGGATTGCCCTTGGGCGGTTCCAACATGCAGCGCAGCATTCAGTTTGATTTGGTGGACGCGCAAAGGGATGCCCTTGTTTGGCAGGCTGTGGCCGAGAGCGGATTCCGGGAAAATGCTTCTCCCAGTGTTAGGGAAGACAAACTTAGGAACCTGGTAAAAAAGGTATTTTCCAAATTTCCCCCAAAGGTGAAATAGCCTTTAAAACCAGTTTGTTACGGGTTTTTTAGCCAAAATTTAATGATTTTACCGTTCGGTCGGGCAAAATTACCACTTGTCATAAATCACTTCATCAGGCAAGAGAGGTCCTGTATTTTAGCTTCAGAAATAAATTCTAAAACACAAAAGTTATGATAGCACTAGCCAAATTGATTATTTCACTTTTAGTAAGTATTATTTTATAATCTGTCCGAACAGTCACAAAATTCATTAATATGAGAAAGCTGAACACAACACAAAAAGTTGTTTTTGCCATGGGGATCCTTAGCTTACTAATAGGGGTTTTCGGAAGATTCAATGCGTGGGAATACATGGAATACTTTCCATTTTTCTATTCGGGCATAACCATGATGTGGATTGCATTTCTACCTCAGAAAAAGGCGTGTTGCAACCCTTTTAAAAGAAAATCGGTACAAAAACCCTAGTATAGCCAATACTGTATTGGTTTAATGTAAATTTGGGCAAATCTGGCCCAATGGAATGGAATTAAGTTCTCGTAAAAGAAATATAGCATTTTGGACCCTTCAATTATTGGGGTGGGGTTTTATTAACTCCATAGCAGCGTTGATTCCCCAGAATATTAGTATAGAGATGACCATTTTTTCGGTGGTCGTCGGAATTTTTATAGGTATTTTCTCCACTTCGATGCTGCGCTGGTACCTTAAAAGAAATGTACATTTTGATTCTTTCGGAGGCAAAGAAGTCATTAAAATTATTGTGTCCACCTTGGTGGCTTCTACAATTTTTGGGCTTTTAAATGTATTTTTCGGATATATCTACATAAAATTTGGTCCAGAACTGACAGAGACGGAATTGCACATGTTCGAAGGCTATGACAAAATCATGGTGCAAGTACTTAATTCGGTCTTTTTGGTCGGGGCTTGGGCAATTACCTATTTGGTCATCAAACTGCTTTTAAAACTAAATCAGAACAGGATAGAGCGGTTGGAGTTGAACACTAGCTTGAAACAAGCTCAGTTAAACACCTTAAAAGGACAAATCAACCCACACTTTATGTTCAATAGCCTCAACAATATACGTGGTTTAATGCTGGAAGATGTGGAAAAATCTAGGGAAATGCTCACCAAGCTCTCCGAGATTATTCGATACTCCCTTACTAAGAACAACATTAACGATATCCCCGTTCGTGAAGAATTGGAGGTAGTGGATAACTATATCGACCTGTCTAAAATACAGTTCGAGGATCGTTTGGAGTTTGTAAAACAGGTAGAGGAGAATACATTGGACCTTAGGATTCCGCCCATGATCATTCAATTACTGATAGAAAATGCAGTCAAGCACGGTATTTCCAACCTTAAAAATGGAGGCCGGATTCTGTTGGCCATCTTCAAGAAGAACAACGATTTGTTTATTGAGGTGCGGAATACGGGAAAACTGAATATTTCGAAGGATTCCACCAAACTGGGATTGAAAAACATCGAACAGCGCTTAAAGTTGTTGTATGCCGATAGTGCGTCCTTTAAATTGGAAGAAGTATCGGATGAAGTAGTGGCACAAATCATAATTCCCTTGGCATGAAGATCAGAGCGGTAATAGTTGAAGACTCCAGATTGGCTCGTAATGAGCTCAAGGAACTCATTAAATTACACGATGATTTAGAGTTGGTGGGAGAAGCAAGCAACGTAGATGAAGGTGCGGAACTTATCGATTCCGAATCCCCGGATTTATTGTTCCTCGACATCAATATGCCCGAGAAGGATGGTTTTGACCTTTTGGAGATGCTGGACGACGTTCCAATTACCGTTTTTACCACGGCCTACGACGAGTATGCCATAAAATCCTTTGAATACAATGCCTTGGATTATTTGCTAAAGCCCGTTAGCAATAAACGCTTTGATATGGCTCTGGAAAAGGTTCGCGCCAAGATGGCGTCCAAACAGGAAAACACATCCACGGATAAAAAACTGACGGAGAACAGTCAAATTTTTATAAAGGATGGCGAATCTTGTTGGTTGGTGAAGATAGGCGATATTTCCTTGTTCGAAATTGTGGGCAATTACACCCGTGTATTCTTTGATGACAAGAAACCCATGTTGTACAAGTCACTTAACCAAGTAGAGGAAAAATTGCCGGAAGATTCTTTTTTTAGGGCGAACCGTCAGCAAATTGTCAATACCAACTATATAGAAAATGTGGTACCATGGTTCAATGGTAAACTAAAGCTTACCCTAAAAAACGGAGAAGAAGTGGAGGTGTCCCGCAGACAATCCTACATTTTTAAAGATCGTATGAGTTTATAATAAGAAAATGGTTTAAAAAGTATTGGAACTTGGGTCTTGTCAGGTTGAGCGCAGTCGAAACCTATTGATTATCAGGGTTCAAAGGATTATCGACTGCGCTCGAATTGACAGAAAGATGTCTTTTTGTTTTAAGCCCTTAAAAGTTCCTTATACCTATCCTTGTATCCATATAGAACAGCAATGTTCAATATCAGTAGGGCAAGAGCGGGGGGGAGGCCATCTGGCGAGAGCGTGATGTGGAACAAAACAGCGTTTACGGCAACGCTCATCAAAATTAACGCCATGAGGGCGCCATACTTGTTAAAGATCAGGGCAAGCCCGGTCAATACCTCGACCACGGCCACTAATTTTAGGGTGTAAGTGGATGACAGGGCACCAAAATAGTTCATGACCGCTTCGGGCATTTCGCCACCCGCAGGTAGAAAGTTTAAAAACTTGTTTAGTCCGAACACTAGGACAAAAAGCCCCAAAAGTATGCGGACCACCAAAAAAACTTTTGAATTCATAGAGTTGAATTTTTATTGGTTACTCAATAAAAGTATTCAAAAAATGAATATCTGATAGTTTTTATAGGGTTTAATTTGTTATAAATCAGTTTTTTAAAGAGATTTTAGCAGTCCTCCATCAATAGGAATATTGGTTCCGGTAATGAAAGCGGCTTGTTCCGAAGCCAAAAATGCCACTAAATAACCATACTCCTTAGGGTCGCCTATCCGTTTTACAGGAACCTGTTCTTCCATGTTGGCACGCACCTCATCTGGGGAAATTCCTAATTTTTCAGCTTTTTTGGCGTTCAATTGGGCAATTCGGTCCGTGTCGAAATAACCAGTTAAGGTACTGTTTACCGTAATACCATCTTTGGCCACATCGTAAGCCAGACTTTTTGCCCATGTAACCACAGCAGCTCGAATGGTATTGGATAATGCCAAATAATTTAACGGCTCTTTGACAGAAATGGAGGCAATGTTGATGATCCTGCCCCATTGGTTTTTTTGCATGTACTTTAAGGCCAGTTCTGTGGTAAAAACAACCGATTTAAATAAAAGATCAAAAGCTTTCTGATAATCCTCAACATTCTTTTCCAATGCCCCACCACCTTCGGGACCTTGGGTGTTGTTCACCAAGATATCGATGGTGTTGTGTTCAAAAAAAGTGGAAATAGTGGATTTGTACGTTTCAAAATCGGAAAAATCGACCACTAAATATTGGTGTTTTTGTCCTTGACTTGTATCCATTTCTTCCACAATGGCCTGCATACGTTCTTCGCTACGGGCCATTAGGGTCACACTGGCCCCGCTTTCGGCCAATTGCCGGGCGATGGCTTCTCCAATGCCTTTGCTGCTTCCGCCCACAAGGGCATTTTTTCCTTTGAGTGAAATGTTCATGCTTATCTATATTCTTCCCGAACGGGGCTAAAAATATCCATTAATTTGCAGGGTGTCAATGCTTTTCCGCTATGCGGGGCGTTGGATGGAATAATCACTACATCGCCCGGTCCATACGTGTTTTTTTCGCCATTCAAGGTAAACTCAAAAGCGCCTTCTACTACGTGCATGATCTGTTCATGATCGTGTTGGTGTTCGGGTACTTCTGCATCTTTTTCCACATCCCAAAATACCCAGCTCATGCGTTCGCCGTGCACCAATTTTCCGTGGTAGCCGGGCATTATTTCCTTAGGTTTGATCTCTGATAGGTTCATTGTGCTATTTTATGGAAAAATAGCAATAACTTAAATAAAATTATAGCCGAAAGGATAATTTGTTCATCCGGTTAATTCCATTCCAAAATAGTGAATTCACATCTCCTATTTTGCTCGTGGTCTTGCTCACTGCAATCATTTTCTGTTTTACATTCAACCAGAGGTTCGGATTCTCCATATCCCTTGGCGACCACTCTATTTTTATCTATACCGTTTTCAATTAAAAAATCTTTTACCGAGTTGGCTCGTTTTTGTGATAGCCCCAGATTGTAACTCTCATTTCCCCTATTATCAGTATGTGTTCCGACTTCAATTTTTATGTTTGGGTATTTTTTCATGGTCCTCACAACTATTCCCAATCTATTTCTTACATCTTTTCTTAAGTACCAAAGGTTGTAATCAAAATGTATTTGTTGGGTTTTTATAAAAATCCTGTCATTTTTCTGCATAAGGGCATCGTCTTCGTTTACGAGCCTTGCTATTTTGTCTTCCTCTGTTTCTTTTGAGGGGCTTTTCTCTTTTTGTGGAATGTTTAATGTCAATTGCAAGGAGCCATCCAAGGTTTTATCACGCTCTTTGGTGCTTTGTATGTTTTTTGAGTTATTCTGATATCCATCTTTGTTGCCAAATAGGGTATAGTTTGATGCACAATCAATTTTAAAATTGAACATAGCTTTTTCATCCGTTTGGATTTCTTTCAAAACATTTCCTTGGCTGTCAATTAATTTGATGGTCCCGTTTGCAATGGGTTGTTTGGTCAATTTATCGGTAAGTGTCCCGGCAATGAATTGTTGGCATTCTTCAATTACAAGCGGTTTGGTCTCGGTGAAGGAATAGATATCATCACTGCCCTTGCCAGATGGTCGATTGGATGAGAAATATCCTTTTTTTGGCGTGTGGAACGAAATGGCAAAATCATCATATCCACTATTTACTGGCAACCCTACGTTATCAGGTTTTTCATGGCTTCCAGATTTGTATTTGGAAATAAAAATATCCAGAAGACCAAATCCTGGATGGCCATTTGAGGCAAAGTAAAGATTGTTTTGTGCATCCAAAAAGGGGAACTGTTCCTTCTTGTCCGTATTGATGGATGGTCCGAGATTCGCTGGATTGCTGTAAGATCCATCGGAAATGATATCCACGCTATACAGATCAAATGAACCGTAACCGCCAGGACGGTCGGAGGAAAAGTAAAGTTTGGTCTCATCATGGCTCAACGCTGGATGCTCGGTGGAATGGTCGTCACTATTGAAAGGCAATTCCGTAATATTCGACCATTCTTTGCCAGACCACTCTGCTTTGTACAATTTTAGATTGGAAATCTTCTTGTCGTCCGTTCTTTTCCTTCCTTTAATAAAATTATTTCGGGTAAAATAAATTGTTTTTCGGTCTTTGGTCATGGCAAAAGTCCCCTCGTGCATTTTGGTGTTTACCTTACCGGGAAGGCTTTTGCTAAAACTATCATTTTGGTTGATTTTATCCATGGGGTGGGTATAAATATCCAGATAGTTTTGATTGTTCCATCGATATACTTTTTTTAATGATGCGTTCTTTTTTTTGGCCGCGGTGTAAATCAAGTTGGAATCGATTTGCATGGCGGCGAATTCCGAAGCGGCTGTATTCAATGGGAGGTTTTGAATGGTAAATCTATCTCCAATAGCTTCAATATTGTTAAGGTATAGACTGTTTTGCCTCATATTGTTGATTGATACCGAATCTCCCAAACGCTGATAATATTCTTGCAATGCTTTTTCAGCTTCTTGATACTTGCCTATGGCCTTTAAAGATTGGTTAAGCTTGAAATAATAGGAAGCATCAACATTTTTGCCCGACCTTGAGGTTAAGGTCTTGTACCATCTTGCAGCGGAATGCATGTTGTAGGTTCGGTAATAGGCATCTGCCAGGTTTTGTAAAACTTGTTGGCTTTGATTGGTTGATAATAATTGCTCATAAAGTGGTATTGCATCACTATAAAAAGCTCTTTCGAAATAGGTGTTGGCGCGTTCCAGTTCTTGCTGTGCCAGAACGGGCTGTAGGCTAATCAATATGATAAAAAGTACTCTTTTCATAATTTTAGTAGAATCTGGGGGATTTATCATATCCTTTTTTAAGTCCTAGCAGGTCGAGGTCGAAAAGGGCAAAGATTTCGTGTGACCCGGAACTGAAGCTTCCCAAGTTGGAGAGGGTATAGTCGTAAGCGTAGCCAATTCTAATGGCAGGCATTACCGAAACATTGAACATGGCACTCACAGCATCATCCCATCTGTAGGAAAGACCACCTTCGAACTTATTATGGAACAACATATTGATAGAGGTGTCCAAAGAAATGGGCGAACCTTCCACCATTTTGGTCATCACTGAAGGTTTTATCTTCAAGTCCGGGTTTATGGTGTACACATAGCCCGAAGTGAAAAACAGATGTATTTCTTCGGAACCTATTCTTTTTACCCCATCTTGGTTATCAATATGTTTGGATGTGAGTAGGTTTGGAGCTGAAATGCCCGCATAAAAGTTGGGCCTGTTGTAGAAAACGCCTACCCCGACATTGGGGAAAACACTGTTTATGTTTTCATTAAAAGCATCGTCGTCTTGGAATTCCGGTAGTTTAAGGTCGTTGAAATTGGTTTCGAAAGTGGTTATGCCCCCTTTTAGCCCCAGCGCCAAATTACTGTGATTGTCCAGTTGTAAGGTGTAAGCAAAATCCGCATTTATATTGTTTTCCGAAAGTACGCCATCCCCAATGTCATCCTTAATAATAGATATTCCCGTTTCCACTTTATTGCTCAAGGTAGCATGGGCAAAAAAGGTCAATGTTTCTGGGGCGCCCTCAACATTTTGCCATTGCGACCTGTATAGTGCTCCAAAGTTTATAAGGCCTTTTTCATTGGTGGTGTATGCTGGATTAATGATGCTCAAGTTGTACATATATTGGGTGTACTGGGGGTCTTGTTGCGATTTTGCGCCCAATGAACACAACAAAAACAACAAAAGGGCTTGTATTCTTTTCATGGATTTACTTGCTTATCGGTTTAGGTATAATCTTCCTTGTTTTGGGTCGTATCCTTCTCGGTTGAAGTTTATAATATAGAAGTAGACCCCGTTGGGAACGGTTTTTCCGCCCGGCCCTGTACCGTCCCAGGCAGGCTTGGATACATTGCCCTTAAATAGCGAGTTTCCATATCTGTTAAAGATTTCCAAGGTGAAACCGGGGAAGATAATTTCAATATTGGGAATGTAGTAAGTATCGTTTCTGCCATCGTTGTTGGGAGAAAATGCGTCTGGAATAAAAAAGCCATACTTTTCTGGGTCACAATTGTTCAGGTCGACCGTTACGGGAACCCGATTTGTGTTGATACATCCAGTTTCAATATCGTAACTCTGGGCGTAGTAAACAGTATCGTCCTCCAAAAGTTCGTAACTGGGCAGTGCTATGCCTCCTTCGGCAACATTGAACCATTCCACTTCGGCCTCGATGGCATTTTCAAGATTTTTCAGTTCTGCCACGGTCGGGTTGTCCAGCGCACAGACCAAGAGTTCATCGGAAATTAAATCGGGCAATGGCGGTTGAACCACTATTGGTGTAATTTCCAATCTGGTGTCGCTTTCACAAAATCCATCCAATTGTCCGGCAGCAAAGTAGGATTGTCCATCAACAAGAATTTCGTCAGGAGACAAAGGGGTTCCTCCTGAATCGGTATCGTACCAAACAATACTTTCACCATTTGGTGTGGCTATTTCCAAATCTGCCAAGGTGAAGTTTTCCGATGCACAAAGAATTGGAACTGTTTCGTTTGCAGTTGGGGTATCTGCCATTAACAGTGATACGTGTACCCTAGTTCTCTCCTCACTGGCGCAATTGTTGTTTTCATCGGAGCTAATGATGTAGTAATCTTCTCCATTTTCTAAAGGTGTGGTAATCGGTAAAGCTTCTTGACTATCAACGGTTGGGTAAAATGCGATGGAACCCGTAGTGCTGACATTGATGTCTTCCAATGTTGGAACACCTTCATTAAGGCAAAAGGATTGTTGCTCGTCTGCTTCTACTACAATAGGTTCCCCACCAATGGAAAATCCTTCCTGTAGCTCAAATTCAAATTGTAGTCTACAGGGTGTTGAATCATCTTGGGTGCTTTTCAATACTACGATGTAATCTCCATCAGGAAGATTGGCAATGTCGATACCATAAACAGCGACACCTCCACCAAAGTTGATGGTATTGTCCGTTAAGATTGACTGGGTGTTTTGTTCAATTACTTCGTAATCTATGGTGTAACTCCCGTTGGGAAGTGTTGGGGCATTCACAAGTACATCAATGGATGTTGCATCACAGTTATTGTCCACCGCAATATCCAAATCGATTTCTTCGGGAATAGGCAGTATCTGTACTCCTGTGTTGATGGTACAACCAATCTCATAGCTGTCCTCTACCGTGATTTCCACGGTATATGGACCAGAAAGGTTTAAGTGTTCCGAAGGAATTTCAAATGTGGCGGAACCATCAGAAAACGCAACATTCTGTTCCGATAAGTTCTCAATAGAATTATCGGGAAGGGTTAATGAGTAATTTATGTTGTGCACTTCGTTGGAAGGATTGGCCATTGGGTCCAAAATGTTCTCCAAATGGATGTCCATTGCATTATCTGGACATACATTTTCGCTAGAAGCAATTGGGTTGGATACCAGAAATTCGGTTTGCGGGACATTAATATCGCTACATACTATCTGTTCCGGTAAAGTGCCAATAACACCAATAATGTTCAGTTGTATAGTTTCATTAATCGGCACTAGTGAAGAAGACACGTTGAATGTACCTGTTCCATTCTCCAGGGATATATTGGTGAAGTCGCTTTGTATGCCTTCAGAACTGTCCACGCTATATTCAATTTCATATTGTCCTGGAGGCAATAATGAAGCATCATAATTCAAGGTAACTTCATAGTCCGTTTCCGAACAATAGTTTTGGGAGTCCATGGAACCACTAAGTGTTGGAAGTATTATGATAAAAACCTCGGTAAAGTGTTCTGGACAAACAGGGTGCGAGGGTTGTACCGTGTAAGTAAAGCTGTAACTCCCATATCCGTGGTTGGCATTGATTTCCTCCACATTTACAAAGTGGTCGGTAAAATCATCAATTTGGTCGGTGCCGACTTCCGTCCAAATACCATTTGCATCTTCATTGCTAAGTAAATCGTTTAAATCCAGATGGGTATACCCTGATAGGTCATCCGTAGTGCATACAACCAGATTTATAGGTTCTCCGGAGTTGGGGGCTTCGTGCACTTCCAAATTTACGGTGGATTGCATACCTGGGCACGCATCCACAGCAGGAACTGTGTATGTAAAAACGTATTCACCGGGTCCCGCAGCTTGTGCATCAAAAAGATTGCCGAATAAAAAGCCTGTTTCGGTATTGGGGTCTTCCGCCCAAATACCATTAAAATCGGGAATTACCTCATCTACATCGCTGCCAAGAAATGAAAAGAGATTAACTGCAGGGTTGTCGCTGCATGCATTGGCACTGCCATCAATATTGTCTTCCCCTGCATAACCGCCCAAGTAAAGGGTGATAGTGGCAGACTCATTACAATCCTCATTGGTATACGTAAATTGATGTTCACCGGAATAATTAATTTTCCAAAGATTAACGATTCCCGTGTTTGTATCCAAAGCTCCAGCATTGTCAGAATTTGGAGTGGACCAAGTGCCGCCAGGATCGGGCGTACCGTTAAGGTTTGCGAATAAATCAAAAGTTTTATTATTGATGTCGTCGTACTTGTTGCAAACCGTAAGCATGTTATCCTCTCCAGCGCATTGGGAATATATGGCCCCTGCAAAGGCCAAGAAAAGAACAATGGTTGCCCCAAAAGCACGATAACCCAAACGGGTAAGGTCGTTTTTTGTCATTTTAAGTAGGTCAAAAGAGTTGGTTGTCAATCTGGGATAGGATTGAAAAACAACGTTGTCAAATAAAAATTAAAAACCTGTTGTGGGGTTACAACACGATTATCGTTTGAGGTTAGAAGATGCTAAACTAATAAAAAAAATACTCAAGATTGGTTTGTTTGTATCCGTTGTACATTTCTCCGTACAAATTGTTTAGAAAATAGGGTTTATGGAGTTCGGTTGGCGGTACATTTAAATTGATCAGGGATTATAAGCATCTTTGTTTGGAATGGTATCCGCTTTGGCTATTTTTGACCGATAATTAAAATCAATGGGAGTACATTTTATAGGTTTGGGCGAAGTCAATATGTTCAATTTGGCCCATGCTCTGCATAAAAAAGGAGAAGTTGTAACTGGTAGCGATGAGGCGATAGAAGTATCGTTCAGGCCCAAGTTGAAGGAACAAGAATTATTACCAGATGATATGGGATGGTTTCCCAGTAAAATCCAAGCACAATTGGACGCCGTTGTACTGGGATCAAATGTAAAAAAAGATAATCCAGAGTTGGAAAAGGCCCAAGAATTGGGTCTAAAAATTTATTCCTATGCCGAGTTTCTGTACGAGCTGACCAAATACAAGACGCGGGTGGTCATTGCTGGAAGTCAGAGAAAAACCGGTGTAGCCTCAATGATCTTACATGTATTGGAGTATAATAATGTTGAAGTGGACTACGCATTGTCGGCCACAAATGAGATTCGTCTAACCGAGGAAAACGACTTTATTGTGATCGAGGGGGGTGATACTCCGTCGTCTGCAATGGATAATGCTCCCCAGTTTCACTTGTACCGACCCAATATTGCTTTGTTAAGTGATATTGAATGGGATGGTAAAGGGCCTTATGGAGATTTTGAAAACTACACCGAACAGTACCGCATTTTTGTGGATAGTATTGTCAAGGGCGGAAGCATTACTTATAATGATGAGGATGTCGTGGTTAAAAAACTCGTAGAAGCATCGGAAAACCCGATCAGAAAACTGCCGTATGTAACCCCGGATTATCAAGAAGAGAATGGGGAAGTCCTTCTGGATACGCCCGACGGTGAACTGCCATTGGAAACCTCAAGTGCAACAAAGTTGAGCAATTTGGCAGGGGCCAAGTGGATATGCCAACAAATGGGTGTTGACGAAGTGGAGTTCTACGAAGCTATAGCTACTTATCAATAATCCTTAAACCCCAAATTGCCTCAAGTGATGGTCCAAATGTTTGTATTGCATCTGGCCCCATTGCCCAGTGGTCAATTTTCCGCAAAAGGGATGGGGAGGCAGTTCGGTTTCGTCCCGAAGGGCATGAAATTCATCAATGAGCATTTTTAAATTGTCTTTTTCCGCAGCAAAATTACGATCGTCGGTAACCTTGTACTCTTTGGAAGTGGGCAAGCCCTGTCTCCACGGCTTGTCGTTGTAGAGCGATTCCTTAAAAAACGAAAACAAAAAACGCATGAGGACATTGGGCTTTTGAAGGGTAAGCTTGCCCAACGGCACTTTCAGGGGCTCACAGCAGTGTGCCAACATCTGCGCCACGCTCATTTTGCCCCATTGCGCTTCGGAGGAATCTGAAAGTTTGTCGACCCGTGCCAAGATTTCGGTATGTGCCTCGGTATTGAAAAGGGATTTCATGATGAAGGATTTATATTGAAATTTACATAAAATTATTCTCCTATCTTTAGGCCATGCAAGAAAAACTAGCTTCCTTTTCCATTAAAAATTGGGCAGATGATGACAAGCCAAGGGAAAAACTGGTTCAAAAAGGCAGTTTTGTACTGTCTGATGCCGAGCTAATTGCCATTTTGATCGGTTCAGGTAACAGGAACGAAAGTGCCGTGGAGCTTTCCAAAAGGATTTTGGCCTCCGTGGACCATAATTTGAACGAATTGGGCAAGCTCTCGGTAAACCAATTGATGCGATTCAAAGGGATTGGAGAGGCCAAAGCCGTGAGCATTGCAGCTGCATTGGAAGTGGGTAGGAGAAGACGCTTGGAGAATACTTCCAAAATAATTAAAATACAGAGCAGTCATGACGCTTATGAACTGCTTTACCCTTTAATTGGAGAGCTTCCGCACGAGGAGTTTTGGATCGTGTATTTAAACAACTCCAATAAGGTTGTGCACAAAGCCCAGTTGAGCAAAGGGGGCATCACGGGAACCCTGGTGGATGTTAGATTGGTTTTGAGACAGGCATTGGAACTTGGAGCTGTGGGAATTATTCTCGCCCACAACCATCCATCAGGAACTTTGGAGCCAAGCACGGCCGACAAGCAGATAACCAAAAAACTAAAGACGGCCTCCGAAGCTTTGGATATAAAAATATTGGATCATTTGATTTTGGCCCGAAATCAATATGTAAGTTTTGCGGACAAAGGAATTCTATAGCCCATTTTGCCTATGTTATTGATTTTTACCCATAAGGTAACCAACCGATTAACGTATACCGCCAAGCAAATTTTTGAAAAAATCTTGGGGGTGGAGATGGGATTTACCACAAAGGTCGAGGACTTTATAAAGCATAATGGGCCCAAGATGACTTATTCCAAACAGCCCTTGCAGAACGAGTTTTTTGTGAGGAGCAACGATCTTTTGTTCGAACAGGGCATCAACGATTTGGAGATAAAGGTTTCGGATTGGGATGGTATTCCCTGTTTTTTTTCTTCGGGAGAGAAGAGTACCATTCCCTTTGATATTTTTTCGGCCAGTTTTTTTCTTTTGAGCAGGTATGAGGAATATTTGCCCCATGTTAAGGATAGTGTGGGCCGGTTTCCAGTGAAGGAAAGCATAGCTTATCAAAATAACTTTTTGGAACTACCTGTGGTCGATCTTTGGGCCTACAAACTACTGGAGGCTTTAAAAGAACGTTTCCCGGATTTGGAGACCAAGGAAAAGAGTTACGGCTTCACTTCCATTATTAACGTCACCACATCGCACGCCTATGCCATGCGCGGAATTTCACGTACTCTCGGTGGCTTTTTGTTGGATTTGGGGAATTTTAGGTTCAGGGATGTTTGGGAGCGATTCTCTGTTCTGTTGAGGCTAAAAAAAGACCCTTACGATAATTTCTTTGAGTTGGTGGACATCCATAAAAAGTTCCCGATAAAGACCATGTTCTTTTTTCAGTTCGCCAAGCATTCGGCCCACGATAAAAATGTATCCACCAACAACAATAAGTTTCGTTATTTGATCAAGTCCGTGGCAGATTATAGCATTGTTTCGCTGAGCACATCATTTGTATCCACATCGGACAAAAATGTACTTCGAGAAGAAAAAAAGCAATTGGGAAACCTGATCAACAGGCCCATAAGTTATGCCAGGCTTAGATATAACAAAGTGAATGTTCCAGCTACCTACAGGAACTTGGTAGAGACCGAGTTCACGGATGATTTTTCTATGGGATACACGCACGAAATCGGGTTTAGGGCAGGTACCTGTACGCCTTTTTATTTTTATGATATTAACACCGAGGTAAGGCAGCCGATAAAAATACACCCCTTTGCCATGCACGACTATGCCCTGGTCAAGTATAAAAGCAAAGAAGAGGTTTTTGAGAAAATGGATAAAGTGTACCGATTGGTGAAACAGGTCAGGGGCGATTTTGTTCTGGTTTTTTCCAACGAACTCTTAGGGGGCAAGCAACACTTGGATTGGATGGAGCTCTATCAATCTATTTTAAAACGCTATTATGTTTGATTACGAAGTAACCGATATCTTTTTTGATTTGGACCACACCCTTTGGGACTTTGAGAAAAACTCGGCCCTTACGTTTGCCAAAATATTGGTAGATAACAAAGTGAAGGTGGATTTAGATGGTTTTTTGGAGGTCTATGCGCCTATCAATATGCAAATGTGGGCATTGTACCGAGAGAACGGAATTAGTCAATCCGAACTGCGTTACCAGCGCTTAAAACGAACTTTTGATGCGCTCCGCGTGCATGTTTCCGATAAGGTAATCAATGTGTTGGCCACCGATTATATCGCTCACCTATCATCTTTTACCCATTTGTTGCCCAATACCGTGGAGACTTTGGAATACCTTTTTCCACGATACAAACTGCACATTATTACAAACGGATTTCAAGAAGTGCAATCAAAAAAACTGAAAGGAAGTGGGATTGATCATTATTTTCAGAAAATTATTGATTCTGAAATGGCGGGGGTCAAGAAACCAAACCGCTATATTTTTGAGCTTGCACTGGATATGGCACAGGTAGAGCCACAAAATTCATTGATGGTCGGGGATAACCTAGAGGCGGATATTTTGGGTGCCAAAGCAATGGGAATGCAGGTGCTTCATTACAATTTCCATAAGGATTCCAATCATGGTGAATGTACAATGATTGACGACCTTATTGAAATAAAAAACATTTTATAGAGTTATATTAGGAGTGGTATACCCTCATTATTTGGACACTAGAAAATGTTTTTGGCTATGAAAAGATTATTCCATTCAGTCTTCTTGGCGGTTAGCCTTTTATTTTTCATTGCTTCATGTACCGAAGAACAAGATTTTAATCAGATTGATGATTTAAGGGTAACCCCAACTTTGGCCTCGGGTCTTTTTTATTTGGAATCAGATGAAGAGACCATAAACGCAGCAGGAGCACTAAGCTCTTTTTATTTTCAAGAGATCAATTTTGAGGCATTCAATGAGCAGTACGTTGCCGAGCGTCTTTTAGAGGGTGTTATTACCTACGAGATGGATAATACCACCAGCAAGGAATTGCGGATAATCATTGAATTTCTTGATGAAGCAGGACAACCGTTGGATACGGAAATCTTTACCATTGAAGCAAACCCTTCGGAAACTGTAGTTCGTGAAGTGATTTATGGCCCAGAAGGCGAACCGATCGAGATTCTTACGAACACATCCAGCCTTCGAATTACTGCCAATAATTTGAGTGACGACACAAGTGTTTCGTCAGCCGAAGATCCTAAACTTATATTACGGTCTGGAGGAGAATTCCTATTTCAATTGCAATGAGAATAGCCCCAAAACTTATATTGATTGCCTTATTTTGTGGTACCACTGTTTTTGCCCAAAACAAGGAGTTGTTATACGATTTTTATGAAATCCCACAATCTTTGATGGTAAATCCGGGAGTAAAGACATCGCAAAAATGGCATGCTGGCATTCCAGTGATTTCTGGACTGTTTGTACAAGGTGCAACCAGTGGTGTTACCGTGAACGATCTCTTTGCCAACGACGGTGTTGATTTTACCACAAAAGTCCAAGAGCGGTTGTTGGATATAATGTCGGACAAAGACGATTTCAGTACCACAAGCCAGATAGAGGGAATTACCGTGGGTTTTAGAGGTAAAAACAGGCCGGATGACTACTATTCCTTTGGAATGTACGGTGAAATGGACATCATCTCGTATTGGCCCAAGGATTTGGCTATTTTGGCATTTGAAGGTAATGGAGGCAACAACATTGGGCGGAGTTTTGATCTAGGTGATTTAAATCTTCGTGGAGAGATGATCAATGTGTTTCATTTTGGAATCAACAGAAAGGTGAGCGAGTCACTTACCTTGGGGGCAAGGGCCAAAATCTATTCCAGTATTTTTCAGTTTCAATCCATAAAAAATTCAGGTTCTTTTGTAACAAGGCAAGGTCAGAATAATGTATACGAGAGTACAATAAATGCCAATATGCATCTCCAAACGGCAGGCATAAGGGAGTTTTACGATATTATTGAAGAAGATACGGGCACCACAAAAAAGGATTTGGCAAGTGTTTTCACGGAGCGGGTATTGTTGGGCGGAAACCTGGGGATTGGTTTTGATTTTGGGTTTAGCTATAATCTTAATTCGCAGACCACAATAACGGGAAGTGTTTTGGATATGGGGTTTATCAATAACTCCAAGGATGTATGGAACTACACCTTTAGCGGAAGTACAACTACCGACGGGATTTCTGTTTTTCTTCCGGAGGACATCAACAATGTGAACAACGATTTATGGCAGGAACTCATAGATGAGATTGATGCGGCACTGCCCCATGGCGAAAACCAATCCAGTTATATTTCATTAAGGCCGATCAAGGTTTATGGTTCTGTTAGATACGATTTTGGTGAAGGAGGGGGAAGACCCTTGTTCGAAAATTGCGGATGTGCCGTTAACGGGAGAGGTGGAAGCAATCGCGATTATTACAGGAACAGTGTCGGAGGCCAATTGTTTATGATGAAAAGACCTCGGGGTGTACAGGCCGCATTGACCGGTTTTTACCAAAGAAGGTTTGGAAAAACCGCATCCTTAAAAGCCACATATACCGTTGATAAATATTCTTTTGCAAATATTGGATTGGGTGCAAACCTTCAATTTGGGCCCGTTAATTTCTATGTATTGGCAGACAACCTTTTAAGCTATAGCAATGTGGCCGATAGTCATTACACCTCTTTACAGTTCGGATTTAATATCATATCTTGGAACAGTAATTGATTACTTTTCACTATATGAAATCTAAAATATTGTACATATTGCTTTTGGCAATGGGATTGAGCAGTGCCGTAAACGCACAATTGAACAACTATAAATATATTATAGTCCCAAAAAAGTTTGACGCTTTCAAATCAGTAAACGAGTATCAGACCAGCACTTTGGTAAAATACTATTTTGAGCAAAACGGTTTTAATGTTGTTTATGATGATGCCTTGCCTGTAGATTTGGCAGGCAATAGATGTCTGGGACTTATGGCCGACTTGGTTGATGATTCCTCGCTTTTTTCCACAAAAGTGACCATTGCCCTCAAGGATTGTAACAATGTTGAGGTATTTAGGTCCGTTGAGGGAAAAAGTAAGATCAAGGAATATGATAAGGCCTATAAGGATGCCATTCAGAAAGCATTTGTTTCTTATGCCGGTATGGATTATGCGTATGAGCCCAAAAAAGAGGAAGTAAATAGGGAAGCACCAGTAACCGTTAGTTTTAAGGATGATGTAAAATCGGTTGAAGAAGCGTCCAAAGAGCACGTTGTGGAACAAAAGGCCACTATGGAAGAACAGGTTTATAAAAGTGTAGAGCCAAAACCTTCAACAATTATAAGGGACTCTGGTAAAGATAAGATGACCACGGTTCCCAAAAGCCTTTTATATGCCCAACCTACCGAAAATGGCTACCAATTGGTGGACAGTACGCCGAAAGTTGTACTAAGGTTGGAAGCTACTTCGATGGAAAATGTTTTTATGACCGATTTCCAGGGTAATAATGCAGTGGTCTTTCAAAAAGACGGCAAATGGCTGTTGGAGTATTCCGAGAACGGTAAAAAAGTACAGAAAGAACTGAATATCAAGTTCTAAAAATCATACTTGTTTTTCCACCTTTTTTTTAAAAAGTCCTTCATGGAATTTTCCCTTGGGTTGTTCCCTGGTCTGTAAAATGTAGTTCCGGAAATTTCATCGGGAAGAAATTCAAAATCCACAAAATTATTTTCGTGGTTATGGGCATAGTCATATCCTTTTCCATACCCCAAATCCTTCATCAATTTGGTAGGGGCATTCCTGAGCGGGATAGGCACTGAAAGGTCTCCGGTTTGACGCACTTTTTGTTGGGCTTCGTTAATGGCCATGTAACTGGCATTGCTTTTTGGCGAACTTGCCAAATAGGTGGCACATTGACTCAAAATTATCCTAGCCTCAGGGTATCCAATAGTAGTAACGGACTGGAATGTGGTGTTGGCCAATACAAGGGCCGTGGGATTCGCATTTCCAATATCTTCGGATGCCAAGATGATCATTCGCCTTGCAATAAATTTTACATCTTCACCGCCCTCGATCATACGGGCCAACCAATATACAGCGGCATTCGGGTCGCTTCCCCGAATACTTTTTATAAAGGCCGAAATAATATCATAATGCTGTTCCCCGGTCTTGTCGTACAGCACCGTGTTTTTCTGAACCTTGTTGAGCACTAAATCGTTGGTGATGGTAATTTTGTCGTTACCCTCCGAATTGATCAGCAACTCGAAAATATTGAGTAATTTTCGTCCATCTCCCCCCGATAGGCGTAACAATGCTTCCGTTTCCTTCAGCTCAATTTGTTTTTTGGAAAGATGGGCATCCGTTTTAATGGCCCGTTCCAACAGTGCAATAAGGTCATCCTTTCCAAATGGGTTTAGCGTGTATACTTGACATCTTGATAAAAGTGCGGGTATCACTTCAAAACTGGGATTCTCCGTTGTTGCCCCAATAAGTGTCACCCAACCTTTTTCCACCGCACCGAGCAATGAATCCTGTTGGGATTTACTAAAACGATGAATCTCATCAATAAAAAGAATAGGGTTTTTGGAAGTGAACAATCCCCCGCTTTGCTTAGCTTTGTCAATCACCTCTCGAACATCCTTTACACCACTGCTAATGGCACTCAAAGTGTAAAAGGGCCGTTGGCTTTCAGATGCAATAATGTTGGCCAAGGTGGTTTTTCCCGTTCCAGGGGGACCCCAGAATATCAAGGATGGGATAACACCGTTTTTGATTTGGGTGGTCAAAGCGCCTTGCTTTCCCACCAAATGTTGTTGACTGATGTAATCCTCTAAAGTTTTAGGCCGTATTCGTTCTGCCAAAGGTTCGTTCATGGAGTAAAAATAAAATAAATTTGATGGTCCATTGTTCTTACTTTGGAAAGGATTTTTGTTGTTGACCTGACAATTTGTATACATTTAAGGTTGTGGTGGGATGTTTGATTTTGTGAGTATATGGGTTCAGATACATTTAAGTTTTCAAACGCAGTAGTATTGGCGCCATTGGTAGCCGTACTTTCTATTTGGATTGTTTTTTGGGTCGAGGTGCAGTTTGGCGTCAACCTAAACGATTATGGAGTTTACCCAAGAAGGTTATCTGGATTAAAAGGAGTGCTCTTTAGCCCATTTATCCACGGTTCCATAACGCACTTGTACAACAATACCATTCCATTGGCCGTGTTGACGGCATTTCTGTTCTATTTTTATCAAAGTGCGGCGCTTCGGATATTATTGTTCGGAACACTGGCGTCCGGATTGCTTACTTGGGCAATTGCACGACCATCGTACCACATTGGCGCGAGTGGTGTAATTTATTTGTTGGCGAGCTTTATTTTTTTTAAGGGAATTTTTGCCAAACATTATCGGTTGGTGGCACTGTCATTGATCGTGGTTTTTATTTACGGGAGCATGATTTGGTATATTTTTCCTGTAAAGGATGGCATATCGTGGGAAGGGCACCTGGCAGGCTTCGTAATGGGGTTGATTATGGCATTGGTTACCAAGGTAAAAGTTCCCGAGGTTCGTAAGTACGACTGGGAACGGGAAGATTACAAGGAAGAGGACGACCCTTTCCTAAAACATTTTGATGAAGATGGTAATTTTATTGAGACCACTACGGAGGAGCCTGAACAAAAAATAGAAATCAAATATCACTATAAAAAGTCCAGCGATGATTAACCTCTCCGTTGCCGAACAACTTCATAAAGAAAAACACCGCAGGCCACGGAAACATTTAACGAACCAATTTTGCCCATTAGCGGGAGCTTTGCTTGGTGATCAATAATGTTTAGGGTAGAAGGGGAAATGCCTTTTTCTTCAGATCCCATGATGATGGCGGTAGGCCGGTTAAAGTCCACATCATAGATCTCATCATCGGCTTTTTCGGTAGCTCCGGTAACCACAATACCTGAAGATTGCAGGTAGAAAATGGCATCTTTTAGATGATCTACTTTGGCAATGGGCACATTAAAAGCTGCGCCAGCAGAGGTTTTTACGGTGTCGTCCGTAATGGGGGCCGAACCATTTTTTGGAATAATAATGCCATGCACGCCACAACATTCGGCGGTTCGGATAATGGCACCAAAATTTCGAACATCTGAAACTCCGTCGAGCATCAAAAACAAGGGAAGTTGTTCCTTGGATAGTACTTGTTCCACCAACTCTTCAAATTGATGAAACTGTACGGGGGATATTTGTGCCACTACACCCTGATGATTGTTTCGGGTGAGGCGGTTCAGTTTTTCAACCGGAACATAGGATAGACTAAGGCCATTTTTACGAACGGAGGACTCCAGTTCTTTGTAAAGTTCGCCTTTGAGACCCTTTTGAATAAATATCTTGTTGATGGGCTGTTCGGCGTTAATGGCTTCCATAACGGCCCTTATCCCATAGATTTGACTGCTCATTGTGTGTTTCGTCGTTTATCATACAAATATCAACAAAGATGGTCATGTATAAAGTGATTGCGCAAAATTTATTTAAAAATTGAAAAAGGACATCTTTTAATGCCCTTTTACGTTGTGTTTTTCCTTTATAATAGATGTATGGAAGGGAGTAGTTTTTATTTGTTGTCCAAATACTCGAATACCTTAATAAGGTCAGCTTCATCTTTCATATCCAAATTATTGTCTTTGATATAATTTTTCACCTCTGATCTTAACGGCTCTTTGAACAGTTTGGCAACTTTGTTGGTTTTTAAGGGGATCTCGTCTATTCTGTTCACACCTTTTTCTTGGTAGTAGTATTCAATAAAGTGCGTAAACCTATTGGGAACAGCTTTGACAAAGGAGTTTTGTGCTTTTTGTCCCTCGGTAAACTTCACATTTACCCTTTTGTAGAGGTCGTAGGTTTTGCCATCTAAAACTGTGGTTAGATAGCCGTTCAGGGTATTTCCTTTTTTGTCGATAAAGGTGGCAAAGCCCATAGGTTTACCCTTTACCATCACTTTTATGGATTTATCTTTGGTAAGTGCAGCTATCTTTTCTTCTGATAAATTGGTTTTTTTTATTTCAATCTCTTCGTTGTAAGCGTTGTATCTATAATAGTAGGTGCCCATGCCTTCATCACCATAAAAAAGAGGGGTTTGCACAAATGTATCGTTCGTATACGGGGAACCTGCAAAATCGTCAATTCCTGTTTGTTTTGATAAGCGATCATATTGATCATCCATATCGCCAATGACATTAGAGACCAGGGCATTGGACGCTGCGTTGTATGAACTGCCCGATGCTACTTGACCGGCATACTGGGCCGATATTAGATTGACCGTTAGAAATAGTAGTAATGGTGTGATGAATTTTTTCATGTAATTGAATGTTAATGTATTGTGTGTGTTTTTGTGATTAAAAAGATAAGAAATTGCGTAGGATAATTCTAATCAAGAACAAAAAAAAAGCCTGGATTTATTGATCCAGGCTTTTTTGTGTTTGAATACTTGATGGACTATAAGTTGTTCAAGCAGTAGTTAAGCAATTCAAAATCCGTAATAGGTTCTGGTCCTGCATCAATTACAACATTTCCATTGGCGGAAGTAACAGTAAATGTTACCTCAGAGTCATAGGCTCCTCCAGTATAAACTATTGAAATTGTTTCTGTACCCTCAGGAACTTCGAACGAGAAACTTTGTTCAACTAGACCTGGGTCAGGCAGACCACCATCCGTATTTACAAATTCAAGTGTATCTGTTCCATCAAGAACAACGGTTAGAACGCCACCGTTCCATCCATCTCCATAGGAGTCGGCAGTGTATACCTCCCATGTACCTGCTGTAGGGGTGGAGGGGGGGCAAACTACCGTTGCATTATATTGGAACGGAGATGCAAAGAAAGATCCTGTGGAGGTATCCGTATTTTGACCGTTTGAGAATGTTCTTCCATCAACTAAATTCGCTGCAAAGCGAATGGAAAATACGTCGCCTCCATCTAAATTTGATTCAGATACCGAAAGAGTGCTCAGCATTTCTGGAAGAGTGATGCTATAGGAGTACCTTGGAAATCCATATTCCCCAATAGTGAACTCAGAACTGGAAACGGTCCCAACTTGAACCTCGGCAGCACTAAAATCTGTTCCTCCTTCTTCAATTGTGTTGTCTTTAAAGGAAACGTATACATCCAGGCTTTCCACCAGTGCACCGTCTTCTTCGTCCTGCATTTCTAATTCGACAGCAAAGTAGGAGTCAGATTGCCCAATGGGCAGTTCGTCCGATTCCACATTCACTGTTCTTAGCACAATACCACTTGTGGTATTGGCAAATACTTCGTCAATCACAGCGTCACCATCATCACACGAATTGAATGTGAATCCTACTAGCGCTAGAGCTGCGGCTAAAAGTGATTTATTTATAAATTTCATGATTTTCAAATTTTTTTATGTTATTGAGCTTCTGGGAATGCTGGTGATGCCGGATTTGTATCCCAGAAAACCTGTCCTGTCATATCCGTTTTTTGTGTCAAATTCGGATTTGTGATAACCTCGGTTTGAGGGTAAAGGAAGGTTCTTGGGAAAGGACCTGGATTAGCTTCCCAGTTTGGGGCCAAGTTCGTTGGATATCCTGTTTTTCTATAATAGTTGTAGGCTTCGGCCGAACCACCATACAGAGTGACAAAATATTGATCGGCAAAGATGTTCATTTGATCATCTCCAGTAGCTGCCAAGAAATCGGCAATAATACCATCTATCCAAGTTGTTACGTCTGTTCCTGAAGGCTCAAAACTTAAATCGGCAGTTGGATCCAAAGCAGCAAAAGGTCTTACTTTTGCCATGGATTTGTTCAATGCCGACCTAAACAATTCCGCAACTACAGCATCGGATTCCCCTTTGGCCATGGCGTTATCGGCTTTCCAGAAATCTACATAGGATGAAAGGATGATGGGCTGAATACCGGCTCCGCCACCACCTTTGCCCAAACCTACTGTTGGATCATAGCTGGGATCATCTTCATCTACAGCAAAGTCACTGTCGTCAAATTTACCGGCAGCTGGGTAAACACCGATTGCAGTTCTTGTGAAACCGTCTGGAGGTGTACCTTCGTTGTTACCGTGTTGTCTACCCCAGTAACCATTGGGCAAGCTACAGTATGCCCACTCACTTTCTTGATAGTGAATTGGAGGTACGGCCAAGGAGCACGCCAAGGTTTCCTCGTTGGGGTCAACCCCTGGAGCTCCTGGAGTTTCGGCAACTTGACGATAGAAATAGTAACGCAATCTCGGGTCGTCCACATTTTGCATATACTGCATCAACCAAAGGGCGCGGTAATTGTCGGCACCACTTGGCGTGTAATCGTCAGCGTAGTTAGGATGACGGGTATCTGGTTGCAATTCACGGCTTCCGTATTGGAATTGAAAATCTTCCTCAACATCATCAATGTAGTTGTTTTCAGCAATTACAGCATCAAAAGCAGCAGTGTTTCCTGTGGTAACATAAGCCTTTAGTCTTAACGAGTTTACTGCTTTGATCCACAAGGAAGAATCACCACCATAGTAGAAGTCTGTAGCTCCCACTGTTCCAGGATTTTTGGCGAACAAACTTTCAGCTTCGTCCAACAACGCCAATGCACTGGCATAAACTGCTGCTCCATCGTCCAATGCAGGAGCTGGGAACTGGTCTGGGTCTCCAGCTTCTGAGTAAACGGCTGAACCAATATAATCGGTTATTAACATAAGCATGTGGGCCTGAATTGTTTTGCCCACTGCAATGTGGAAGGAATAATCCACATCGCTGGTTGCGTCGATTTCTTCTAATCGCTGAACATTGGAAAAGATACCCAAATCATAATCTGTTGAATATACTTCATCATCTCCCCAACCGCTACTGTAGGTTCTCTCCCAGACATCGTCCAGAGTAGAGCCCGGGTAGTTGTTAAAGTAGTTTCTTCCGCTCATGTACTCAATCCTGGTTAATTCACCTCCCAAGATGCTGAAATCAAAAATGTTGCCAGCGTAGGCAAGCTGAATCGAATTCAGAAGCAATGCTGGGTCTGCCTGGTCGGCAGCAAGATCGTTAGGACTCACTCGGAGGTCCAGATCGGTTGTCTCACAAGAATTTAATAATCCTGCTAGTAGAAAGACAACGGTTATATATTTACCTATATTTTTCATAATATTTTAGCTATTTTTTATTTAAAACGATGCTTTGACGCTTAAACCGTATTTTCTAGCACTAGGTCCGTTGATGAAATCGAATCCTTGGGCGTTACCGATTCCCGCACCTTGAACGTTTGGATCAAAGTTGGCACTATCTGGCGTGTTGTAGGCATCATACCAAAGGTTGAATCCTTGGGCGGTAATGGTCAAAGTTCCAAATGGGGTCTTGTCCAAAAACTTTTTTGGGAATGAATAACCTAAAGAAACTTCTTGCAATCTGATTACGGAAGCATCATAAACTTTCAATTCGGCAGGACCGAACAAAACGTTATCGAAGTAGTAAGACGCATTGTTTGTCTGTTTGTTGTTTACTTCACCTGTACTTTGCAATACACCTGGCAATATGTAGGTGTTCTCTCTGTTCAAAGTTTCGGTAATCAAACCACGACCTAGAAGGGTAGCGATTGTATTTGACATGATGTCACCCCCTTTGGTATGACTCAATTGGAAACCGAAGTTCCAATTTTTGAAGGACATGGTATTGATGATGTTCATGATGTAATCTGGGTTTGGATCCCCAATTACAGGAACATTTCCATCCAAATCCTGCTCAACAATAACATAATCACCAGCATCGTTCACTAATAGGTTGCCGTCTGCATCTCTGCCGACAGCTGTTCCTACCATTGCCCCGAGAGGTTTACCTTTAATTGCTGCGTTACCACCTACAAACAGGGTAGAGCTACCCGCGTAAATAATAATGTCCTGCTCTTGTTCTGTTACTACAGGCTTGTACGTAGAGAAGTTTGCTCTAGTGTTCCAGTTGAACCCATCGGGAGAATCACTTCTGAACCAGTCCACAGAGGCATCTATTTCAATACCATCACCTTCGATTTTACCAACGTTGCTCTGCGTAAAGGTAAACCCTGTAGATGGTGATAATGGTTCACGCACAATCAAGTCGGTAGTTGTACGGTCAAAGTATGTGAAATCCAAAGAAACTCGGCTATTGAAGAATCTGGACTCAAAACCTAATTCGAATTCAGACAATAGCTCGGGCTTCAAGTCTGGATTTGCTTTAAAACTTGCAACTTGGTTTGTGGTAATCTCACCACCTTCACCAAATACTTGTGTGTTTTGCTCAACAATACCTACAGTGGGGTAAGCCGTTGGAAAAGTAGCGGAAGAACCGATACCTGCTCTCAACTTTAAGAAGTTAAGACCTCCTTGGGACTGCAATTCTGGGAATGCGGCCGTTGGCAAGAAAGAAATACTTCCACTGGGGTATGTTTTACTGTTGTTATCCGTAATCAGGTTAGATACCCAGTCTGTTCTGGTGGAACCTGTTAAGAACAACATGTTGTCATAATCCAAAGTTACCTGACCTAATACACCGGCGATGTTTCTTCTTTCGGTATACTGGATAGGTAATTGGTTGGAATAGTTAAAGTGACGTACCACTCCATAAACCAACTGTCCCGTACTTTGAACCCCTTGCTGGTCAAACGTGGTAGATCTTGTTGTTGCACCAGCAGTGAAAGTCATACCCAATTTTTCAGAAAGGTCATAATTACCATTAATTGCCAAGTAGTGGTCCCAGATGGTATTGTTGTTATCGTATGTGTTCAAGAAACCGAAAATGGCATTGTTGAATGTAACACCACCTTTATTTGAATATTGAGTGTTTCTTTCAGTATAGAAGTCCATACCTGCTCTGTAGGTTAGGTCCAAGTTGTCGGAAAGTGCGTAGTTGGCAGAAGCATTCCAGAAGAACCTGTTGGTCAACTGAGAGTTTTGCGCATTCGCTACAGTCCATCTCGGGTTCAAAATATCATTACCATTTCTATAGTACACACTAGATCCATCTATGGGGTTTTCGTAAGGTAATCCCATCAAATCCACGTTTCTAGGTGTAAAGAAAACGGCAGCAAATGTAGAAAAGCCTAGCGTTCCATTACCTCTACTCGCCGCAACGGGAGGTGTACGATAGTCAGTTCTTGAATAGTTCATTGCAGCGCTAATGGTAAATTTATTGGTAAGCTGTGTTCTACCTCCAACAGAGATGTTAAAACGCTGTAAATCGTTGCCGGGAACAAAACTTTCATCGTTCAAGTAACCTAGGTTAACATTGAATGATGTAGTACCATCCTGTGTTCCACCGTTAATGTTGATGGATGTGTTACTTACACCGCCAGGACTAAAGAAGTCTTCAACACTATCGTAAGGTCTCCAGTCATATCGTGCATTTTGGAGTTCTGGGAAGGCATCCCTTGTGGCTTGAATAGCAGTTGTCGAATAAGGGTGTGGAAGCGTACCGTTGTCGTCGATAGCAGGTTGGTTCCCCCATCCTGCAACACCACCTCTTTCGAATTTAGGTCCCCAGTTACTGTAGAACCATCCAAAAGATTGGTCAAAACCACCACCATACTCATCTTGGTAATCTGGTACTGATGCCATTTCATTGACAAAATAAGATTGGTTTACCGTAATCTCTGTTTTTTTGGCACCACCTTCACCAGAACCAGCTTTAGTGGTAATCAGTATTACACCGTTCTTACCTTGTGTACCATATAGAGTGGCAGCGGCCAAACCTTTAAGTACCTCCACGCTGGCAATGTTGTTCGGGTCCAAATCCAAAAATCTGGAAGAACCTGTGTTTCCATCCAGGAAGTTACCCTGAGCGTTAGTGTCGCTACTAAAAGGAACGCCGTCCACTACAAAAAGCGCTTGGTTACTTCCGCTAAAGGAGCTTAAACCCCTAATTACAACGTTGGTACCGGAACCGGACATACCACCCGCGGCGGTAATGTTTACACCAGAAGCTTTACCGGAAAGTACCCTGGCAACATCACCATCGGCACGTTGTTCCAAGTCTTCTTCACCAACAGAAGAAACCGCATAACCCAAGGCCTTCTTTTCACGTTTAATACCTTGTGCGGTAACAACTACCTCTTCAAGGGCTTGGGTGTCTTCCACCATTTGAACATTGATTACGCTGCTAGCGCCGACAACTTTTGTCGAGGGTCTTTGCCCAATGTAAGTGAAAAGCAATGTTTGCCCCTCGCTCGCGCTGATGGCGTAATTTCCATCAAAATCTGTTTGGGTACCTGTTGTGGTCCCTTCAACGACAATGTTGACCCCAGGCAGCGGGAGCCCATCGGCATCCGTAACTGTACCTGTAATCGTCTTGTCTTGTGCATAGGATATATGCACAACAAACGCCAATAATAGCGTTAACAATCCATTAAGTTTTGTTCTCATTGTTAAATTATTTGAATTAGCTAATCGCTAAAATCATAATTTCATGTTAATAATCCAAACTAATTTTATAAAATCTTTAAGAGAGGATCATTAAATGAGATAACTGCAAAATCATTAGAGTTCATTGATAACTCTATAATTTGATGGGGGTGTAATTGCTCTTAATGTAAATATTCGTTTTAAGACCCCATTTATATGAAAGGTTTAGTTCGTGAAAGTCATTTTTTTTGGAAAGTTTTAATGGAATCGGTGTGGTGGTTGGTGGATTGTTGGTTGTGTTAAGAAGATGTGAATTTTTACTTTTGGCCCTTACACGTTAATGTCCATTGTAGGTTTTTAACATTAAACTTTAGTTGTAGGTGCCGGCTCAGGTAATTTTGAGGGAAAAAAAGCGTACCTGCCGGCAGGTCGAGAACCTTTTTGGGTAAAAATTCTTTTTCTCGATACAAATTTCATTCATGCTCCCTTGAAGTCCGCTCAAAATGACAAATTTCATCAAAATACACAACGTGTACCTTAATATATAGTCTTTTAATATACAATGCTTCTGTTTTCCCTTTTTTGTCCTTTTTGGTGTGTTGCGCTGTGTTGGTTTTGAATTTTTTTACTTCCGGTTGAAATTTAATTACTGGGGATTTGAATTATTGGGAATAATTACTACATTTGCAGCCCTCAAAATGAGGGTTATTTAGTTTTTAAAAGAAATTTAATGCCAACAATTTCACAATTAGTACGAAAAGGAAGGGCCACAATTACCAAGAAGAGTAAATCGGCTGCTTTGGATTCGTGTCCTCAAAGAAGAGGGGTTTGTACACGTGTTTATACCACTACACCTAAAAAACCAAACTCTGCAATGCGTAAAGTTGCAAGGGTAAGGTTGACCAACGGTAAAGAGGTGAACGCATATATCCCCGGTGAAGGTCACAACCTCCAAGAGCACTCGATAGTATTGGTAAGAGGCGGGAGAGTAAAGGATTTGCCTGGTGTGCGATATCACATCGTTCGTGGAGCATTGGATACCGCAGGTGTTGCGGGAAGAACGCAACGACGATCTAAGTATGGTGCAAAGCGTCCTAAAAATTAATCATTTTTAAGAAGAAGCGATGAGAAAAAAACAGGCAAAAAAGAGACCGTTATTGCCGGATCCAAAATTTAACGATCAACTTGTTACACGTTTCGTGAACATGATGATGTGGGACGGTAAAAAATCAGTTGCATTCAAGATTTTTTATGATGCAATTGAAATTGTTGACGAAAAGAACACTGACGAAGAAAAAACAGGATTGGAGCTATGGAAGGACGCCCTTTCAAATGTTATGCCCCACGTAGAAGTTCGTAGTAGAAGAGTGGGTGGTGCAACATTCCAGATTCCAATGCAGATTCGTCCAGATAGAAAAATTTCCACTGCCATGAAATGGTTGATCAGCTTTTCAAGAAAGCGTAACGAGAAATCAATGGCACAGAAACTGGCTGCTGAGATTTTAGCGGCTGCCAAAGAAGAAGGTGCTGCAGTGAAGAAAAGAGTAGATACACATAAAATGGCCGAGGCCAATAAAGCATTCTCGCACTTTAGATTCTAATCAATACAATGGGAAGAGATTTAAAATATACAAGGAATATAGGTATTGCAGCTCACATTGATGCTGGAAAGACAACTACTACAGAACGTATTCTTTTCTATACAGGTGTGAGTCATAAAATTGGTGAAGTGCACGATGGTGCCGCAACCATGGACTGGATGGAGCAAGAGCAAGAGCGTGGTATTACCATTACCTCTGCAGCTACCACTTGTACATGGAAGTTTCCAATGGAGAATGCACAACCGTTACCTGACACAAAAGATTACCACTTTAATATTATTGACACTCCCGGGCACGTGGACTTTACCGTTGAGGTGAACCGTTCACTTCGTGTGTTGGACGGATTGGTGTTCTTGTTCAGTGCCGTTGATGGTGTTGAGCCACAGTCCGAGACCAACTGGAGATTGGCCGATAACTATAAAGTGCCAAGGATCGGTTTCGTAAACAAAATGGACCGTCAAGGCTCCAACTTCTTGAACGTGTGTAAGCAGGTTCGTGAGATGTTGGGTTCCAATGCGGTGCCAATTGTACTGCCAATTGGTGACGAAGCAGACTTTAGAGGTATTGTTGACTTGGCCAAGAACAGAGCTGTTGTATGGCACGAGGATAACTTTGGTTCTACCTTTGATGTTGTTGACATTCCTGAAGAAATGAAGGCTGAAGTTAAGGAGTACAGAGCTGCCTTGATCGAAGCTGTTGCAGAATATGATGAAGAGTTGATGGAAAAATTCTTCGAAGATGAAGATTCCATCACTGAAGATGAGGTACACGCCGCTTTGCGCGCTGCTGTTATGGACAGGGCTATAATTCCAATGATTTGTGGTTCTTCCTTTAAAAATAAAGGAGTTCAGTTCTTGTTGGATGCAGTTTGCCGTTACTTACCATCACCTTTGGATAAAGATGATATTGTAGGTATCAATCCAGATACGGAGAAAGAAGAAAGAAGAAAACCCGATCCAAAAGAGCCATTTGCCGCTCTTGCCTTCAAGATTGCAACCGATCCTTTCGTAGGTCGTTTGGCATTCTTTAGAGCGTATTCCGGTCGTTTGGACGCAGGTTCTTATATTTTGAACAATCGTTCAGGTAATAAAGAGCGTATTTCTCGTATCTACCAAATGCACTCCAATAAGCAAAATGCAATCGACTTTATCGAAGCAGGAGATATTGGTGCGGCAGTAGGTTTTAAAGATATTAAGACTGGGGACACCCTTTCTGATGAAAAACATCCAATTGTTCTTGAAAGTATGCAGTTCCCAGAGCCGGTAATCGGTATCGCGGTAGAGCCAAAAACTAAAGCTGATGTTGATAAATTGGGTATGGCTTTGGCTAAATTGGCCGAAGAGGATCCAACCTTCCAGGTAAAAACAGACGAAGCATCCGGTCAGACCATTATTTCTGGTATGGGCGAGCTTCACTTGGATATTATTTGTGATCGTTTAAAGCGTGAGTTTAAGGTAGATGTTAACCAGGGTCAACCCCAGGTAGAGTACAAAGAAGCTATTACCGGAACGGCCGATCACAGGGAAACATACAAAAAGCAGACCGGTGGTCGTGGTAAATTTGCGGATATCGTATTTACTATGGAGCCAGCTGAAGAAGGTAAGTCCGGACTGGAGTTTGTTAACGTGATCAAAGGTGGTAATATTCCTAAAGAATTTATCCCATCCGTTGAGAAAGGATTCAAAGAGGCTATGAAAAATGGTCCTTTGGCAGGATTCGAAATGGATTCCATGAAAATTACTCTTAAAGATGGTTCTTTCCACCCTGTGGATTCCGACCAGCTTTCTTTCGAGCTTGCTGCTAAACTTGGGTACAAGGTTGCGGCCAAGAAAGCAAAAGCGGTAATTATGGAGCCTATCATGAAGTTGGAGGTGCTTACTCCAGAAGAAAACATGGGGGATATTGTTGGTGACTTGAACCGTAGAAGAGGTCAGGTGAACAGTATGTCAGATAGGGCAGGTGCCAAGGTGATCAAAGCTGAAGTGCCACTATCCGAGATGTTTGGTTATGTAACTTCCTTGAGGACTTTGTCTTCAGGTAGGGCAACATCCACAATGGAATTTTCACACTATGCAGATACGCCTTCCAATATTGCGGAAGAAGTAATCAAAGCAGCTAAAGGAGTAACCGCTTAATTTTTCAGCAAGATGAGTCAAAAAATTAGAATAAAATTGAAATCTTACGATCACAATTTGGTGGACAAATCTGCTGAGAAGATCGTGAAGACAGTAAAAACAACAGGTGCTGTGGTAACTGGACCAATTCCATTGCCAACACGCAAAAAGATATTTACGGTTTTGCGTTCACCCCACGTGAACAAAAAATCGAGAGAGCAGTTCCAATTGAGCTCTTACAAGAGATTATTGGATATTTACAGCTCTTCATCAAAAACCATCGACGCCCTTATGAAGCTTGAGCTTCCAAGTGGTGTGGAGGTTGAGATTAAAGTTTGATGAGGACTTGACTTTCTGGTTTACAGAAAGTTTTAGCCGAACAAACACTGAGCGAAGCCGAAGTGTCTCAATAAAGAGATGTTGAAACGAGTTCAGCATAAACATGTCCCAAACGATGGTTCGGGAAAAACGGTGAAAGAAAAAAATCTGGGTCAGAACAGAATATTTTCTTGACCCAATTTTTTTGCCAAGAAATTGGCAAGAGTTATAAAAAGTAAATAATTGTTAATTAATTAAATATGTCTGGGTTAATAGGTAAGAAAATCGGTATGACCAGCATTTTCGACGAGAATGGAAAGAACGTTCCATGTACCGTATTGGAAGCTGGGCCATGCGTGGTTACCCAAGTCAGAACCGAAGAGGTAGACGGGTACAGAGCCCTTCAACTAGGTTTCGATGACAAGGCAGAAAAACGTGCTAATAAGGCCGAAACAGGTCACTACAAAAAAGCAGGTACTTCTCCTAAAAAGAAAGTCGTTGAGTTCCAAGGGTTTGAAGGTGAATACAAATTGGGGGACACCGTAGGTGTAGATCTATTTGTAGAAGGAGAATTTGTTGATGTAGTAGGCACATCAAAAGGAAAAGGATTCCAAGGTGTTGTAAAACGTCATGGTTTCGGTGGAGTTGGACAAGCGACCCACGGCCAGCATAACAGATTGAGAGCTCCTGGTTCCATCGGTGCTGCATCTTACCCTTCCAAAGTTGTGAAAGGTATGCGAATGGCCGGTAGAATGGGCGGTGACAGAGTTACCGTGCAAAACTTAAAAGTATTGAAAGTGGTTCCTGAGAAAAATCTTTTGGTAGTTAAAGGATGTGTTCCAGGTCATAAAAATGCTTACGTAACAATTCAAAGGTGGAAATGATGAAGGTAGCAGTTTTAGATATCAAGGGAAAAGAGACAGGTAGGAAAGTAGAGCTTTCCGACGATGTTTTCGCTATAGAGCCTAATGAACACGCTATTTATTTGGATGTAAAGCAGTACTTGGCCCATCAGAGACAAGGAACACACAAAGCTAAAGAAAGAGCGGAAATCGCTGGTAGTACCAGAAAGATCAAAAAGCAAAAGGGTACAGGTACCGCAAGGGCCGGTAGCATTAAATCACCCATATTTAGAGGTGGTGGTAGAATCTTTGGTCCAAGACCAAAGGATTATACCCAAAAGTTGAACAAGAACATGAAGCGATTGGCCAGAAAATCGGCCTTGAGCTTAAAGTCCAAAGAGCAATCAATAGTGGTTGTGGAAGACTTCAGTTTTGAAGCTCCAAAAACCAAGGACTTCGTTAATTTCTTGTCTTCCTTGGGAATAGAAAATAAAAAGTCCCTTATTGTGTTGGGCGATTCAAATAATAACGTATATTTGTCGTCGCGTAATTTGGAGCGTTCCGAGGTTGTAACAGGCTCAGAATTAAATACTTACAAAATTGTTAACGCAACAAGTTTAGTATTGACAGAAAGCGCTTTGGAAAGAATTGAATCGAACCTAAAGAAATAAAAGTATCATGAGTGTGTTGATAAAACCGATCATTACGGAAAAAATGACCGCTGATAGCGAGCTTTTCAATCGCTACGGGTTCTTTGTAAATCCAACCGCTAACAAGTTGGAGATCAAAGAAGCGGTAGAGGCTACTTATGGTGTTTCTGTTGAAAAGGTGAGAACCATGAACTATGGTCCATCGCGTAAGAGTCGTTATACAAAAACCGGAATTCAGCACGGTAAGACGAATGCAATCAAAAAAGCAATCGTTGATGTGGCTGAAGGTGATATTATTGATTTTTACAGTAATCTATAAAGACGAGAAATGTCAGTTAGAAAATTAAAACCGATAACCCCTGGTCAGCGTTTTAGAGTAGTAAACGGATTTGACGCGATTACTACTGATAAGCCGGAGAAAAGCTTGCTTGCTCCGATCAAAAAGACGGGTGGTAGGAACAGTCAAGGAAAGATGACCATGCGCCATAAAGGTGGTGGCCATAAAAGAAGATATCGAATCATCGATTTCAAAAGGGATAAACAAGGAGTAGAGGCAACTGTTGTTTCTATTCAGTATGATCCCAATAGAACTGCATTTATCGCCTTGGTAGAATACAAGGATGGTGAAAAAAGATATGTAGTTGCCCAAAACGGATTGCAGGTAGGTCAGGCAATCAAGTCTGGAACTGGATCTGCTCCGGAAATTGGAAATGCACTCCCATTGGGTGAGATTCCATTGGGTACTGTTGTGTCTTGTATAGAATTGAGACCGGGTCAAGGTGCTATTATGGCGCGTAGTGCCGGAACTTTTGCCCAGTTGATGGCGAAAGACGGTAAGTTCGTGACCTTGAAATTGCCTTCTGGTGAAACAAGAATGGTTTTGGCTACGTGTTTGGCCACTATCGGGGCGGTTTCCAATTCTGACCACCAATTGTTGGTATCCGGTAAAGCGGGTAGAAGCAGATGGTTGGGCAGAAGACCAAGAACTAGACCAGTAGCTATGAACCCTGTTGATCACCCAATGGGTGGTGGTGAAGGTAGAGCTTCAGGAGGTCATCCAAGATCTAGGAACGGTATTCCTGCAAAAGGATTTAGAACACGTTCTAGAACTAAGGACACCAATAGATATATCATAGAACGTAGAAAGAAATAAAAGAAAAGTAAATGGCACGTTCGTTAAAAAAAGGACCATACGTTCATTTTAGTCTGGAGAAAAAAGTCCAGGCCAATATGGAATCAGGTAAGAAATCAGTTATCAAAACATGGTCAAGAGCCTCAATGATAACGCCGGACTTTGTTGGGCAAACCATCGCGGTTCATAACGGTAGACAATTTGTTCCCGTATTTGTAACTGAAAATATGGTAGGTCACAAATTAGGGGAATTTTCACCTACAAGATCTTTTAGAGGTCATGCAGGAGCTAAAAACAAAGGTAAAAAGTAAGTAAGCTATGGGAGTTCGTAAAAGACAAATGGCCGAAAGGTTAAAAGAAGAGAAAAAGCAACTTGCTATTGCAAAGCTTAACAATTGCCCAACTTCTCCAAGAAAAATGCGTTTGGTCGCTGACTTGGTAAGAGGTAAGCAAATTGAGATGGCATTGGCTACCCTAAGGTTCAACCCAAAAGAAGCATCCAGAAAACTGGAAAAGCTTTTGCTCTCTGCAATCGCTAACTGGGAAGCTAAAAATGAGGGTGCAGATATCGAGGCGGCTGATCTTTACATCAAGGAAATCCGTGTAGATGGAGGAAGTATGTTGAAGAGATTGAGACCAGCTCCTCAAGGTAGAGCACATAGAATCAGAAAGCGTTCCAATCATGTTACTATGATTTTGGAGGCCAATAACAACGTTCAAAGCTAGAAGAATAATATGGGACAGAAGACCAATCCAATAGGAAATCGCTTAGGAATTATCAGAGGATGGGAATCCAACTGGTACGGAGGAAATGATTACGGCGATAAACTGGCTGAAGACGATAAAATCAGAAAATACCTTTATGCGCGTTTGGCGAAAGCTAGCGTATCCAGGGTAATTATAGAGAGAACCTTGAAATTGATTACCATTACCATTACCACGTCCAGGCCTGGTATCATTATCGGTAAAGGTGGGCAAGAGGTAGATAAACTTAAGGAAGAGCTTAAGAAAATTACCAACAAAGAGGTTCAGATCAATATTCACGAGATTAAGAGACCTGAGCTTGACGCAAATTTGGTAGCTGCAAGTGTCGCAAGACAGATTGAAAGCAGGATTTCATACAGAAGAGCCATCAAAATGGCCATTGCAGCAGCAATGCGTATGAATGCCGAAGGAATCAAGATTCAGATTTCCGGACGTTTGAACGGTGCTGAGATGGCACGTTCAGAATCTTATAAGGAGGGAAGAATTCCTTTGTCTACTTTCCGTGCAGATGTGGACTATGCCTTGCACGAAGCTCACACTACCTATGGTAGATTGGGTATAAAGGTGTGGATCATGAAAGGAGAGGTTTACGGTAAAAGAGAGCTTTCCCCATTGGTAGGATTGAGCAAGAGTCAAGGAAAAGGCGGCAAGGATAACAAGAAATCCCGTCGTAGAAAGTAATAAGATAAAGTAAGGTAAAATGTTACAGCCAAAAAGAACAAAATTTCGTAAGGCCCAGAAAGGGCGTATGAAGGGGAATTCCCAGAGAGGACACCAGCTTTCCAATGGAATGTTCGGTATCAAGTCCATGGATTCGCACTTCATCACTTCCCGTCAAATAGAGGCTGCACGTATCGCTGCGACAAGATACATGAAAAGACAAGGTCAGTTGTGGATCAAAATATTCCCGGACAAGCCTATCACCAAAAAACCTCTTGAGGTTCGTATGGGTAAAGGTAAAGGTGCTCCAGAATATTGGGTAGCCGTGGTAAAACCTGGTAGAATCATGTTCGAGGTCGGTGGTGTACCCATGGATGTTGCTAAGGAAGCTTTAAGGCTAGCAGCGCAAAAACTACCGGTTAAAACCAAGTTTATTGTGGCTAGGGATTATTCCGCCTAATTTTTAATTGAGAAGAAAGATGAGACAATCAGAAATAAAAGAACTTTCAATTGAAGAGCTAAAGGAGCGATTGGCCGAGTTCAAAAAACAACACGCTGATCTTAAAATGGCGCACGCTGTTACTCCTTTGGAAAATCCTTTACAGATCAGAAAGACGAGAAGGACGGTAGCAAGACTTGCAACTGAATTAACTAAAAGGGAATTACAATAATCGGTTCTGCCTTATGGAAAACAGAAATTTAAGAAAAGAAAGAATAGGCGTTGTTACCAGCAACAAAATGGAGAAATCGATAGTGGTTTCTGAGGTAAAACGAGTGAAGCACCCCATGTACGGGAAATTCGTTCTGAAGACCAAGAAGTATGTTGCCCACGACGAGAAGAACGATTGCAACGAAGGTGATACCGTTAAAATAATGGAAACACGACCATTGAGCAAAACAAAGTGCTGGAGGTTGGTAGAAATCCTAGAAAGAGCTAAATAATTATGGTACAGCAAGAATCAAGATTAAGAGTTGCGGACAATACCGGTGCAAAAGAAGTTTTGACCATCCGCGTACTAGGAGGAACAAAGAGAAGATACGCTTCTTTGGGTGACAAAATTGTAGTTACCGTAAAAGAGGCTACTCCAAACGGTACTGTAAAGAAAGGTTCTGTTTCTACAGCGGTTGTTGTTAGGACCAAGAAAGAAGTAAGAAGACCAGATGGTTCTTACATCCGTTTCGACGACAACGCATGTGTGTTGTTGAACCCGACCGGGGAGATGAGGGGAACACGTGTATTTGGTCCAGTTGCCAGAGAGTTGAGGGACAGACAATTCATGAAGATTGTTTCATTGGCGCCTGAAGTGCTATAAAAGAAATATCAGAGAGATGAAGTTGAAAATAAAAACAGGGGACACGGTAAAAGTCATTGCGGGAGACCACAAAGGCAGCGAAGGCAAAGTGCTTAAAGTAGACCGTGAAAAGAACAAAGCTATCGTAGAAGGCGTCAACGAGGTGTCCAAACATGAAAAGCCAAGTGCGAACAACCCTCAAGGAGGCATAACAAAAAAGGAAGCCCCAATACATATTTCCAATCTTTCCTTGATCGATCCAAAGTCTGGCGAGGCAACTCGTGTTGGATATGAAGTAAGGGACGGAAAGAAAGTAAGGTTTTCCAAAAAATCCAATGAAGTAATTTAGTCATGAGTTACATTCCAAGATTAAAGCAAGAATATAAGGAGCGCGTGATCAAGGCGCTAACGGAAGAATTTGGTTACAAAAACGTAATGCAGGTTCCCAAGTTGCAAAAAATAGTGGTTAGCCGTGGAGTCGGAGCCGCTGTTTCGGACAAAAAGTTGATTGATCATGCCGTTGACGAATTGACCAACATTACAGGTCAAAAAGCGGTCGCTACCCTTTCCAAGAAAGACGTTGCTACGTTCAAATTGAGAAAAGGAATGCCGATTGGTGCAAAAGTGACCCTTAGAGGAGAACGCATGTACGAATTTTTGGATAGATTGATTACCAGTGCCCTTCCCAGGGTACGTGATTTCTCTGGAGTAAAAGCTACAGGATTCGATGGTAGAGGAAACTACAATTTGGGAGTTACCGAACAAATCATCTTTCCAGAAATCAATATAGACAGAATCAACAGAATCAACGGAATGGACATCACGTTTGTTACTTCTGCTGAAACTGATAAAGAAGCAAAATCATTGTTAACCGAACTGGGAGTACCCTTTAAAAAGAACTAGTATGGCCAAGGAATCAATGAAAGCCCGTGAAAGAAAAAGGGCTAAAATGGTAGAAAAATACGCCGAGAAAAGAAAGGCTCTAAAAGAAGCGGGAGATTATGAGGCTTTGCAGAAGTTGCCAAAGAACGCTTCTCCTGTTCGCATGAGAAACCGTTGCAAGTTGACAGGTAGACCTCGCGGGTACATGAGAACTTTTGGAGTATCCAGGGTAATGTTCAGGGAAATGGCCAATAAGGGTTTGATTCCGGGAGTTAAAAAGGCAAGTTGGTAATTTAGATAAAGAAAAGAAATGCTTACAGATCCAATTTCAGATTATTTGACCAGATTGAGAAATGCCAGTAAGGCAGGTCATAGGGTTGTAGATATCCCCGGTTCCAATCTAAAAAGACAGATTACCAAAATATTGTTCGATCAAGGATATATTTTGAGCTATAAATTCGAGGAAGACAAAGTACAAGGGAACATCAAAATCGCCCTTAAGTACGATAAATTTACCAAGGAGCCCATCATTAAAAAATTGCAGCGGGTAAGTAAGCCCGGTCTGCGCAAGTATTCAAACTCTAACGATTTGCCTAGAGTACTGAATGGATTGGGAATCGCTATCGTTTCTACTTCTCATGGGGTAATGACGAGTAAGCAGGCCCAGCAAGAGAACGTAGGTGGCGAGGTATTGTGCTACGTATATTAATTGAGAAAAGAGAAGAAAAATGTCAAGAATAGGTAACAGTCCAGTTAAAATTCCTGATGGAGTCACTATAGAAGTGAAAGATTCCGTTGTTACTGTAAAAGGTAAATTGGGAGAACTTACCCAAGAGTTTTCAGGGATTGACATTAAAGTCGAGGACGGAAGCGTTGTTTTGGAAAGACCTTCCGATGACAATAAACACAAATCAAAGCATGGGTTATACCGCGCTCTTATCAATAATATGGTAGAAGGTGTGACCAATGGATGGACAAAGGAATTGGAACTTGTAGGTGTTGGTTACAGGGCCAGCAACCAAGGACAAAAATTGGATTTGGCCCTAGGGTTCTCCCACAACATTGTTCTGGACATCGCTCCCGAAGTAAAAATCGAGACCATCTCCGAAAAAGGGAAGAACCCTATCGTAAAACTAACATCTCATGACAAACAATTGGTGGGTCAGGTAGCCGCTAAAATTAGAGGTTTCCGTAAGCCAGAGCCTTACAAAGGAAAAGGTGTGAAGTTTGTAGGTGAGCAATTAAGAAGAAAAGCAGGTAAATCAGCTTAATAATTAAGACTATGGGATTATCTAAGACTGAAAGAAAATTACGCATCCGAAGAAGAATACGAAAAGTATCCTTCGGAACTGAAGCAAGACCAAGGTTGTCTGTATTCAGAAGCAATAAAGAAATATATGCCCAGTTGATTGACGACGATAAAGGTGTAACTTTGGCGGCAGCTTCATCCAGAGATAAGGATGTGGACTCCAAAGGAAGCAAGTCCGAGGTAGCGACCAACGTGGGTAAGGCCATAGCCGAGAAAGCTCTTAAGCTTGGTGTTGAAGCCGTAGCTTTTGATAGGGGAGGAAACCTATATCACGGAAGAATAAAATCATTGGCTGAAGGAGCTAGGGAAGCAGGACTAAAATTCTAATAAACTATGTACCAGAAATACAAAAACGTAGAAATAGTAAAGCCAGGTGGACTGGAGTTGAAAGACCGATTGGTTGGAGTACAACGTGTTACCAAGGTAACAAAAGGGGGTAGAGCCTTTGGTTTTTCGGCCATAGTTGTTGTTGGTGATGAAAACGGAGTTGTTGGACATGGTTTGGGAAAATCCAAAGAGGTTGCCACAGCTATCGCCAAAGCTATCGAGGATGCCAAAAAGAACTTGGTTCGTATTCCATTGAACAAAGGAACACTTCCTCACGAGCAAAAAGGAAAATACGGTGGTGCACGTGTTTATATCAAGCCTGCATCGCACGGTACCGGGGTAATCGCCGGTGGAGCTGTAAGAGCCGTATTGGAAGCTGTTGGGGTACAGGATGTATTGTCTAAATCGCAAGGATCTTCCAACCCGCACAACGTGGTAAAAGCTACTTTTGATGCCCTGTTGCAATTGAGAAGTGCTGACACCGTTGCAAAGCAAAGAGGAGTTTCTTTGGAAAAAGTCTTTAAAGGATAAATAGAGGATAACATGTCAAAGATTAAAGTTAAACAAGTAAAGAGCGGCATCAAAAAGCCACAGAACCAAAAAAGAACTTTGGAGGCTCTTGGATTGCATAAGATCGGACAGGTAGTTGAGCACGAAGCAACTCCTAGTATCCTTGGAATGGTAAATAAGGTAAAACACTTGGTTTCCACAGAGGAAGCTTAAAATATAAAGGCACATGGATTTGAATAATCTAAAACCAGCGGATGGCGCTGTGCACAAAGAAGGAAAACGTGTAGGACGAGGAGAAGGTTCCGGAAAAGGGGGCACTTCTACCCGCGGACACAAAGGAGCCAAGTCTAGATCTGGATATTCCAAAAAGATTGGTTTTGAAGGTGGTCAGATGCCATTGCAAAGACGTGTACCCAAGTTCGGTTTCACAAACATGAACAGAAAAGAGTACACAGGAATCAATTTGGGCAGACTTCAGGAATTGGTGGACAAGGGTGCCGTGAAAAAAGAGGTTACCTTGGAAACACTTATTGAAAACGGTTTGGCCCACAAAAACGATTTGGTAAAGATTTTGGGTGATGGCGAATTAAAGGCATCCCTTAAAGTATCGGTACATAAATTTACTGCTTCCGCAAAAGCTGCCATCGAGTCAGCAGGAGGTGAAGCAATAAGTTTATAAGACATATAGCATGAAGAAATTTATTGAGACCATATCAAATATCTGGAAGATTGACGAACTGAGACAGCGTATCATCCTTACATTGGGACTATTATTGGTTTACCGATTTGGAGCTCAAGTTGTTCTTCCTGGTATTGATACTGCCCAATTGGCGGAATTATCCTCGCAGACTGAAAACGGTATCTTGGGAATTCTTAATGCTTTTACGGGTGGTGCTTTTGCGAATGCTTCGGTATTCGCTTTGGGTATTATGCCCTATATCTCCGCCTCCATTGTGGTACAGTTGATGGGAATAGCCATTCCTTATCTTCAAAAACTACAAAAAGAAGGCGAAAGTGGTAGAAAAACCATCAACCAGATAACCCGTTGGTTAACCATTGGTATCTGTATTGTCCAAGCGCCCGCCTACTTGTACGGTCTTGGTGCCTTAGGTGTGCCAGATAGTGCTTTTGTTTTGGGTAAAGGTTTGGATTTTATCGTTCCAGCTGTTATTATATTGGTAACAGGATGTGTGTTTGCCATGTGGTTGGGTGAGAAAATCACCGACAAGGGAATCGGAAACGGTATCTCCCTGTTGATTATGGTGGGAATCATTGCAACTTTGCCACAGGCATTTGCGCAAGAATTTGTTTCAAGAACGACCAACAATACAGGAGGAATCATGTTCATGCTGATTGAGGTTATAGTTTGGTTCTTGGTAATCTTGGCCAGTGTTTACCTAACAATGGCAGTTAGACAAATTCCGGTTCAGTACGCAAGAAGAACAGCTTCTGGCGGATACGAAAAGAATGTTATGGGAGCACGTCAGTACATTCCGCTTAAGTTGAATGCATCTGGTGTAATGCCCATTATTTTTGCACAGGCAATTATGTTCGCACCAAGTTTGATTGGTAGAACATTTAACGATACCGCTGCAGGTCAGTGGATGGAAGTACAGTTCGCCGATATTTTTGGATTGGCCTACAACATCCTATTTGCAGTATTGATCATCATATTTACCTACTTCTACACAGCGATCACCGTGCCCACAAACAAAATGGCCGATGATTTAAAAAGAAGTGGAGGTTTCATCCCGGGCATACGTCCTGGAAAGGAAACCGGAAACTATTTGGACAAAATAATGTCCTTGATTACATTACCTGGTTCCATCTTTTTGGCACTGTTGGCCGTGTTGCCCGCAGTTGTTGTAAAATTGATGGACGTACAGGCCGGATGGGCATTGTTTTATGGGGGTACATCACTATTGATCATGGTTGGTGTAGCAATAGATACTGTACAGCAAGTAAATTCTTATTTGTTGAACAGACATTACGATGGCTTAATGAAAACCGGAAAAAACAGAAAAGTAGCATAATTTATGGCAAAGCAGCCAGCAATAGAACAAGACGGGACTATTATTGAAGCATTGTCCAATGCAATGTTCAGGGTAGAATTGGAAAATGGGCACGTGGTAACGGCGCACATTTCCGGGAAAATGCGCATGCACTACATTAAGCTGCTTCCTGGAGATAAAGTAAAGTTGGAGATGAGTCCATACGATTTAACAAAAGCAAGAATTACTTATAGATACTAGTTACATGAAAGTAAGAGCATCAATAAAGAAGAGAAGTGCCGACTGCAAGATTGTTCGCAGAAAGGGCAGATTGTACGTAATCAACAAAAAGAATCCTAGATTTAAACAAAGACAAGGGTAATTATGGCAAGAATTGCAGGGGTAGATATACCTAAACAAAAGCGTGGCGTTATTTCGCTTACCTACATCTTCGGTATAGGTAAAAGTAGGGCGCAAGAAATTTTGGCAGCAGCCCAAGTAAGTGAAGATACCAAGGTTTCCGATTGGACCGATGATGAAATCGGTAAAATCAGGGAAGCGGTTGGAGCTTACACAATTGAAGGTGAACTTCGCTCAGAAACCTCAATGAACATCAAACGTTTGATGGATATTGGTTGTTACCGTGGAATTCGTCACAGATCTGGATTGCCATTAAGAGGTCAACGCACCAAGAACAACTCTAGGACCAGAAAAGGAAAAAGAAAAACAGTTGCCAACAAGAAAAAAGCAACTAAATAATAAGTAGGTAGTATGGCAAAGGCAAGTACTAAAACAGCTAAAAAGCGCAAAGTAGTCGTGGAATCTACCGGAGAGGCGCACGTTGTTGCATCTTTCAACAACATCATTATTTCCCTTACCAATAAGAAAGGTGATGTTATTTCATGGTCTTCCGCTGGAAAAATGGGATTCCGAGGCTCTAAAAAGAACACTCCCTACGCAGCTCAGATTGCAGCAGAGGATTGCGCCAAAGTTGCCCACGAAGCAGGACTGAGAAAAGTAAAGGTGTACGTAAAAGGACCAGGTAACGGTAGGGAATCCGCTATTCGTTCCATTCACAACTCAGGAATCGAGGTAACGGAAATCGTAGATGTTACTCCACTTCCGCACAACGGTTGTAGACCACCAAAAAGAAGAAGAGTTTAATAATCATTAATAGATCAATGGCCCCCAAAAAGGGTCTTCACCCGAAGGTGCAGTTAGATTATCGAAGGATAAGCCTTAATTCATAATCGCACTTTCAAACTAAAAGAAGATGGCAAGATACACAGGACCAAAAACAAAGATCGCTAGAAAGTTTGGAGAAGCGATTTTCGGAGACGATAAGTCATTCGAAAAGAAAAATTACCCTCCAGGACAACACGGTAACAACAGACGCCGTGGTAAAAAGTCTGAATATGCAATCCAGTTGATGGAGAAGCAAAAGGCAAAATACACTTACGGTATTTTGGAGAAACAATTCCGTAACCTTTTCGTGCAAGCCAAAAGAAAAGAAGGTGTTGCTGGTGAAATCTTGCTTCAATTGTGCGAATCCCGTTTGGACAACGTGGTGTATAGAATGGGAATCTCCCCATCAAGAAGAGGAGCCCGTCAATTGGTGTCGCACCGTCATATTACCGTAAACGGAGAGGTAGTAAACATTCCATCCTATTCACTAAAAGCAGGAGATGTTGTTGGTGTTAGGGAAAAATCAAAATCCGTACAATCCATTGTAGACTCGTTGGCTAACAATAGCAGCGTTTACGAATGGATTACATGGAACTCTGAAAAGAAAGAAGGTACATTTGTTGCCGTCCCAGAAAGACTTCAGATCCCTGAGAACATCAAGGAGCAGCTGATCGTCGAATTATACTCTAAATAAGAATTCAACATTAATCCAATTATGGCATTACTTAATTTTCAGAAGCCCGATAAAGTTATAATGATCGATTCAACAGATTTCGAAGGGAAATTTGAATTTCGCCCTTTGGAACCTGGTTATGGATTAACAGTTGGGAATGCGCTGAGAAGGGTTTTACTTTCCTCTTTGGAAGGTTTTGCCATCACTTCTGTGCGCATAGATGGAGTTGAACATGAATTTTCTGTTATACCAGGCGTGGTTGAAGACGTTACGGAAATTATCCTGAACCTTAAACAAGTTAGGTTCAAACGACAGATTGATGATGTTGAGAGCGAAACTGTATCAATTTCCGTAAGCGGAAAAGAGCAAATGACCGCTGGTGATTTCCAAAAATTTATTTCGGGATATCAAGTGTTGAACCCAGATTTGGTAATCTGCAACATGGATCCCAAAGTGAGCATCAACATGGAGATCGTTATCGAAAAAGGTCGCGGTTATGTTCCTGCCGAGGAAAACAAAAAATCCAATGCACCACTTGGTAGCATTGCGGTTGATTCTGTTTACACTCCTGTAAAGAATGTAAAGTACAGCATCGAGAACTTTAGGGTAGAACAAAAGACCGATTACGAAAAATTGATTTTCGAAATCATCACCGATGGTTCCATTCACCCAAAAGATGCCTTGACCGAAGCCGCTAAAGTATTGATTCACCACTTTATGTTGTTCTCCGATGAGCGTATCACCCTTGAGGCTGATGAAATTGCCCAGACCGAGACATACGACGAGGAATCATTGCATATGCGTCAGTTGTTAAAGACCAAGTTGGTCGACATGGACTTGTCCGTAAGGGCTTTGAACTGTCTTAAGGCTGCCGAGGTGGATACTTTGGGAGATTTGGTTTCCTTCAACAAAAACGACTTGATGAAGTTCAGAAACTTCGGTAAAAAATCATTGACCGAATTGGAAGAATTGGTAATCAACAAAGGCCTGCAATTTGGTATGGACCTTTCCAAATACAAATTAGATAAAGATTAATAATCATATTTTGCTCTCCTGATTGCTTGGGATTTGGTAGCAAGATGATAACTTAGAACAATGAGACACGGAAAGAAGTTTAATCATTTAGGTAGAACAGCCGCCCACAGAAAAGCCATGTTGGCCAATATGGGAAGTTCCCTAATTGAGCATAAAAGAATCAACACCACTGTTGCAAAAGCCAAGGCGTTGAAACAGTTTATCGAGCCTTTGATCACAAAAGCGAAGATTGAGAACAACAAGACTACCGAGAAAGGTACACACAACAGAAGGGTTGTTTTTAGTAACTTGCGAAGCAAAGAGGCAGTAACAGAATTGTTCAGCACAGTTGCCGAAAAAGTAGGTGACAGACCGGGAGGTTACACAAGAATCATTAAATTGGGTAACCGTTTGGGTGATAACGCTGACATGGCGATGATCGAGTTGGTAGATTTCAACGAGCTATACAACGCAGGTAAGCCTAAGAAGAAATCGACAAGAAGAAGTAGAAGAGGAGGCGGAGGCGCCAAGAAGGCTGAGACACCAGCTCCAGCAGCTGAAACCAAAACTGACGATTCTGAAGAATAAGAAGAATGATATTAACTATTATATTTTAGGAAAAAGGATAAGTGAAAACTTATCCTTTTTTTATGTTTTTTTATCTTAACTGAAACTAGAGCACAAAATGAAGTATCACACAAAGAAAAAAGCGTTGATTTTGTTAGCGGACGGAACCATTTTTTATGGCAAGGCCGTTGGGGGAAGAGAAGGTACCGCGGTAGGGGAAGTATGTTTCAATACCGGAATGACTGGCTATCAGGAAATTTTCACTGATCCATCTTACTACGGTCAATTGATGGTGACCACCAATGCACACATTGGTAACTATGGTGCCCACGAAGATGAAGTGGAATCTGATTCTGTAAAGATTGCAGGTCTCATCTGTAAAAATTTCAGTTATGAATATTCAAGGCCAGATGCCAAAATGAGTCTTTTGGAATTCTTGGATAAGAACAACCTGTTGGCCATTTCCGATGTGGATACCCGCGCTTTGGTTTGCTACATTAGGGACAATGGTGCCATGAACGCATTGATCTCCACAAAAGTGGACGATATTGACGCGTTGAAAGAAGAGTTGAAACAAGTGCCAAGTATGGAAGGCTTGGAGCTTTCATCCAAAGTATCAACAAAAGAGCCCTATTTCTATGGAGATGAAAATGCAGAAATCAAAATTTCTGCTTTGGATATCGGTATTAAAAAGAACATTTTGAGGAATTTGGCGAAGAGAGGAGCTTACATCAAAGTGTTTCCGTACAATTCATCTTACCAGGAAATGAAGGAGTGGAATCCCGATGGCTTTTTTATATCCAATGGACCTGGAGATCCAGAACCTTTAACCGATGCCGTGGCAGCCACCAAAGAAATAATTGCCTCCGACAAGCCCTTGTTCGGGATTTGCTTGGGACATCAAGTATTGGCTTTGGCCAATGGCGTTTCCACCTATAAAATGCACAACGGGCACAGAGGAATAAACCACCCAATTTTAAACTTGATGACAGGAAAAGGGGAAATCACCTCTCAAAACCATGGATTTGCGGTAAATAGGGAAGAGACCGAAGCAAACGCTGAATTGGAGATTACCCACACCCATTTGAACGATCAAACGGTGGCAGGTATCAAAATGAAGAACAAGGATGTATTCTCGGTACAATATCACCCAGAAGCAAGTCCAGGTCCACACGATGCAGATTATCTGTTCGACCAGTTCTTCGATTTGATCAAGGCCAGTAAAAACTAAAACGTTATAGTTTTGTTTTTAAGCAATTAAGTATGTTTTGTGCGTATTATCATGGAGTAAAAAACGCTACCTTTTGTATCTTAGCCCAATAATCACAACTAAAAACATTGAATTAAAATGAGCATCATTATCAACATTCATGCAAGACAGATATTGGATTCCAGAGGAAATCCAACAGTAGAAGTAGATGTAGTAACCGAAAATGGAATTATGGGAAGGGCAGCAGTACCTTCCGGAGCCTCTACTGGAGAGCATGAAGCCGTTGAGTTACGCGATGGTGGCGATTCCTTTATGGGCAAAGGAGTTGGTAAAGCCGTGAACAACGTTAATACCATTATTGCAGAGGAATTGATCGGAACTTCTGTTTTTGAGCAGAATTACATCGATCAAGCCATGATCGAATTGGATGGTACCCCAAACAAATCAAAATTGGGAGCCAACGCCATATTGGGAGTCTCCTTGGCAGCAGCAAAAGCAGCGGCCAACGAGTTGGGCATGCCTTTATACCGTTACGTAGGTGGTGTTAGTGCCAACACCCTTCCAGTTCCCATGATGAACATAATCAATGGAGGTTCGCACTCCGATGCACCCATTGCATTCCAAGAGTTTATGGTAATGCCAGTTAAAGCAAAAAACTTTAGCCACGCGATGCAAATGGGAACGGAGATTTTCCATAACCTTAAAAAAGTACTGCACGACCGTGGTTTGAGTACCGCAGTAGGCGATGAGGGTGGTTTTGCACCAACTTTAGAAGGTGGTACCGAAGATGCTTTGGATACCATTGCAAAAGCCGTTGAAAAAGCAGGTTACAAATTGGGCGACGATATAATGATTGCATTGGATTGTGCCGCCGCTGAGTTTTATGTTGACGGTGCTTACGATTATACAAAATTTGAAGGTAGTAAGGGTGTAGTTAGAACTTCCGAGGAGCAAGCACAGTATCTTGCCGACCTTTGTGATAAATATCCAATCATTTCCATTGAGGATGGAATGGACGAAAACGATTGGGACGGTTGGAAAGTGTTGACCGAAAAAATCGGAGACAAAGTTCAATTGGTGGGGGATGACTTGTTCGTAACCAATGTTGAGCGTTTGTCCCGTGGCATTGAAAACGGCATTGCCAACTCCATTTTGATCAAAGTGAACCAAATCGGAACACTAACAGAGACCATAGCAGCCGTAAACATGGCAAAAAATGCTGGTTATACATCTGTAATGTCTCACAGGTCAGGTGAAACCGAGGACAATACCATCGCCGATTTGGCAGTGGCATTGAACACAGGTCAAATCAAAACAGGTTCCGCTTCAAGAAGTGACCGTATGGCCAAGTACAACCAATTGTTGAGAATTGAGGAAGAGTTGGGCGATATTGCTTACTACCCTCAAGAAAAAGCTTTTAAGGTAAAATAAGCATAATCATTATTAGCATACAAAAAGCCTTTCTCAAATGGGAAAGGCTTTTTTTTGTTTCAATAACAAAGTTTGGTTAACTTAATGGTTCACTAAACTACCTTAAATTCTCCCGCATGAATAACTTTCTTTTTGTTGCCGCCGAAAATGATGCTTTGGAAAATTGTAAAGCGGGCGGTATGGGCGACGTGGTTCGGGATGTGCCCAGGCAAATTTCGGATCGGGGAGACAAGGTGCATGTTGTGGTCCCGGCCTATTCAAGACTGCATCATGGAGGATTGCCCAGAACTACCTTAAACTTTACGCTACGGGGCTTAAGCTACACAGCAGAATTATATGAGGTGAAACCTAAAAAAGAGTTCCCAAATATTTTCCATTATGTACTGCATCATCCAGAAATTGAGGCCGGTGATATTGCACACATCTATCATAACGACCCAGAGGAACCGTTCTACACCGATGCCATCAAGTATTTTATTTTTTGTACGGCGGTGGCCGAGGCTATTAAGCAGGGTGCTTTTGGAGATGTAGAAATAGTACACCTGCACGACTGGCACTCCAGTTTGTTGTTGTTTTTAAGGGAGTATCACCCGGAATACAGCAATCTAAAGGATATACGAATTGTATATAGCATTCATAATTTGGCCATTCAGGGCATACGCCCGTTTGGGGGAAACTACTCATCCTTAAAAAACTGGTTCCCCAACGTACCCTTGGATTATCAAAAATTGATGGATTACAGATACCAGGATTGTATCAACCTAATGGCAGTAGGCATCCGTTTTGCCGACGCCGTGCACACTGTTTCACCATCATATAAAGAAGATGTGCTGTTGCCAAGTTCGCCTCCGGAATTTATTGGAGGTGAGGGATTGGAAAAAGATTTACAAAACGCGGACCAAGAAGGACGCTTGTTCGGTATTTTAAATGGATGTAACTACAAGAACATCAACAAAGAGAAGAAAGGCAATATATACAGGAATACCGTTAAGGCCTTGTTTATGTGGTTGCAGGAAGAATCCAAAAAGTACAAAGCTGATTTTTTGGCGCATACCGGAGAAAAAATCATGGATTTTGTGGAAAAGCGACCAAAATTCATTGCATCCAGCGTTGCTCGATTAACGGAGCAAAAATTTTATTTTTTTATGCGCTCCCCAGAAGCCTTTGTGGAAATATTAAAAAAGTTGGAACGGGTCGATGGTATTTTTATGCTGTTGGGAACCGGAGCACCGGAGTATGAGGAACTCTTCAGAAAACTGAGCTACGAACACAAGAACTTTGTTTTCACCAATGGCCAGTCGGAAAAGCTGATCGACTCCATGTATCTGGAGTCCGACCTATATTTTATGCCCAGTCTTTTTGAACCCTGCGGCATTAGTCAAATGTTGGCCATGCGAAATGGCAATCCCTGTTTGGTACACCATACAGGGGGGTTAAAGGATACGGTGGAGCATATGAAAACTGGTTTTGCCTTTGATGGGGACAGTTACGATGAAAAAATAAAAAACATGTTGGAAGCTTTGGATGTAGCTCTGGATGTGTTTGAAAATGATAAGCCAACCTGGAAAAAAATACAGGCCGCGGCAAGAAAAAAGCGCTTCACATGGGAGAAATCCGTTGATCAATATTACAAACTACTTTACAAGTTGGATTAAGTAAATTTTCTATAACATTTTCGCGTTAATATCAACACAAATAGCAGTTGGAAATTGTTAATGGTTGCGGTTTTTCGTATTTTCCGCTTTCTATTTTTACTAATCTATTAAAAAATAAAATGTCGGATAAAGCTATACTCGAATATGGGGGAAAAAGGTATGAATTCCCCGTTATCAAAGGTACTGAAGATGAATTGGCCATAGATATTAAAACCTTGAGGGCCTCAACAGGAATGGTGACTATAGATCCCGGTTACAAAAATACCGGATCGTGTGAAAGTGCCATTACCTTCCTAAACGGCGAGCAGGGAATCTTGAGGTATCGAGGATATTCAATTGAAGATTTAGCCGAGAAAGCCGACTTTTTGGAAGTAGCCTACCTTTTGATTTTTGGTGAACTGCCAAACAAGGAACAGCTGGAAAAATTCCATAGCGATATTAAAGAAGAGTCGCAGGTGGATGAAGAAATGAAAAAGATTTTGGACGGGTTTCCAAAATCGGCACACCCAATGGGCGTGTTATCTTCGTTGACCAGTGCATTGGTGGCCTTCAACCCATCTTGTGTAGACGTGTCATCCGAATCGGCCATGTACAACTCCATTGTCCGTATATTGGCAAAGTTCCCGGTATTGGTGGCTTGGACCATGCGCAAGAAAAAAGGGCTTCCTTTGGATTATGGCGATGATAGCCTCGGTTATGTCGAGAACATTCATAAAATGATGTTTAAAAGGCCAAACCAAGAGTATAAGAGAGATAGGATTGCCATTGATGCCTTGGACAAATTATTGATTTTGCACGCAGATCACGAACAAAACTGTTCTACATCCACTGTACGTATTGTTGGTTCCTCACATGCAGGACTTTTTGCTTCACTTTCCGCGGGTATTTCCGCGCTTTGGGGACCACTGCACGGAGGTGCCAATCAGGCTGTTTTGGAAATGTTGGAGGCGATTGAAGTCGATGGAGGTGATACCAAAAAATATATGGCCAAGGCCAAGGATAAGAATGATCCATTCAGATTAATGGGCTTTGGACACCGTGTTTACAAAAACTTTGATCCAAGAGCCAAGATCATTAAAAAATCAGCTGACGAAGTATTGGGCAACCTAGGTATTGAAGACCCTATTTTGGACATTGCCAAAGGATTGGAAAAAGAAGCCTTGGAAGACAGCTACTTTGTAGATAGAAAACTATACCCCAATGTAGATTTCTACTCAGGAATTATTTACCGCGCTTTGGGCATACCCACAGAAATGTTTACCGTAATGTTCGCTCTTGGCAGATTGCCAGGATGGATTGCGCAATGGAGAGAAATGAGACTTAGAAAAGAACCCATTGGAAGACCAAGACAAGTTTATATAGGGGAAAACCTGAGAAGCTTTGTTCCGTTGGAAAAAAGATAAGATTTGGGACGAAAAGAATAAAAAAGGGGCGAATATCGCCCCTTTTTTTGTGGGGGAACTATAGTATGGTTATGCTATTTTGATTTAAATCCTTGTCTTTGTCATAGCATATTCGCATAACGCCTCTAAAGTAATGTTTCTGTATATCAGAGGTATTGTCATTTTCCATGGAACTTTTCGCCTTTTGAAATGTTTGATGAATAAAATCATGTGCATCCACAGTACTTAAATTCTTCAAAGTCGACTCTAAAGATTTACGATATTTGTTAATGGATTGGTCTACCTTCATAATATTCCAATCTACATCTTGATCGGTATCCCGATTTATAGATAGGTAACCTCCAGGAAAATCACTCTCCGTGATACAATCATCATATTTTACAGCGTAAACAGATTCCATCTGTTCTTTGGAATTAAAGTTAAAATCTTCCATTTTTTGAAACGCATTCATCCCGCTCAATGTAATGAACACTGAAGCTAGCAGAACTGATGTAAATAACAATTTTTTCATATGTAAGAAAAATCTTATTGCAAATGTAATAATTAATAAAAACAAAAACCTGATAAAAGTCAGTTTCTTGAATTTTATTTTCATTTTAATCATTTGATATACAAATCATTGATTAAAAATTATATTCCTTCGTTTCCATAATGTAAAACCTTAAATAAAGTAGGTAATTTTATCATTTAACAAGGAGGAAATTGAAGTAAAACACTAGATTTGCCATCGTATTCCAAGGATTATCCTTATCACTTTCTACGGCCGGTTTTTTGGCCATAAATGAATCGTGTATGATAGAATTGAACATTGTTGATGAGACCAGTAAACTAAGAGCCGTTATTTTGGGAACGGCCCAAAGTAGCGGACCTATACCTACTATAGATGAGGCATACGATCCTAAATCCATAGAGCATATTAAGGCCGGAACCTATCCCAAAGAAGCGGATATGGTTAAAGAAATGGAAGGCTTTGCCCGAGTTTTCGATAAATATGGGGTGGATGTTTATAGACCGGAAGTACTTAAGGATTGCAACCAGATATTCGCAAGAGATATTGCCTTTGTTATAGAGGATAAACTGTTTCATGCCAATATTTTGCCCGATAGGGAGCGTGAATTTGTGGCCATTCATAATGTATTGGATAAAATAGATCCCAAAAAGATAATTCGTCCACCAGAAGAAGTACATATAGAAGGGGGTGATGTAATGCCCTGGAACGACCATATTTTTATCGGGACCTATTCAGGCGCAGATTACGCAAGTTATATTACAGCACGGACCAATAGGGAAGCAGTAGAATTTATTCGGGATATGTTTCCCCATAAAACCATAAAATCCTTTGAACTCAGAAAATCCAATACCGACCCCAAGGAGAATGCACTGCATTTGGATTGTTGTTTTCAACCCGTGGGCAAGGACAAAGCCATTTTGCATAAAAATGGATTCTTGGTAGAACAGGAATACCAGTATTTGGTAGATTTCTTTGGGCCAGAGAATATCTTTGAGATCGATAAAGAAGAAATGTACCAAATGTTCAGCAATGTTTTTTCCATATCACCTGAGGTGGTAGTTTCGGAAAAGAGTTTTACCCGACTTAACAATTGGCTTCGAGACCAAGGATTCACCGTTGAAGAGATTCCCTATGCAGAAATCGCCAAGCAAGAAGGCCTATTGCGTTGTAGCACCATGCCTTTAATAAGAGTATAATTTTTAAACCCTACATCCTGCTGCCACAGGTATAACCAAAACAGTTAAAGCATTGAGAAAGCAGATTACAAACACCATTCTTATGGTGCGTCCCGTAAACTTTAGGATGAACGAGCAAACCGCTGTCAACAATTATTTTCAGGAAAATCCACATCTTAAAAATGTTGAAATCAATAAAAAAGCGCAGCAAGAGTTCGACCAGTTTGTAAAGATTCTTCGGGAACATGGTGTTAACGTGATTACCATAAACGATGATATGGAGCGTGACACACCAGATTCCATTTTTCCGAACAACTGGGTTTCCTTTCACGAGAACGGGATTGTTTGCGTGTACCCCATGTTTGCCGAAAACCGTAAAAAAGAACGCAGAGAAGATGTTTTTGAGTTGTTGGAGGAAAACGGTTTTGCCATCAGCAATATTATGGATTATACAGCCGCTGAGGATGAGGGGGTGTTTTTGGAAGGAACAGGCAGTGTTTTATTGGATAGGGTCAACCAAAAAGCGTATTGTGCCCTTTCCGAACGCGCCCATGAAGATCTTTTTATTGAATTTTGCGAAGATTTTGATTGCTTCCCTGTTATTTTCCATGCTAACCAAACCGTTGAAGGTGAACGATTGCCTATTTATCATACCAACGTAATGATGGCCATGGCGGAGACATTTGTGGTAATCTGTCTCGATTCCATCGATGATAAAAAGGAACGAAAAAATGTGGTCAACCATATTAAAATGGATGGCAAGGAAGTCATTAACATTTCCGAGGAACAAATGTGTCATTTTGCAGGTAACATGCTTCAGGTAATCGGGGCTAACGATCAGCGTTATATGGTGATGAGCACTCAGGCCTACAACAGTCTGACCGATGAACAGGTCAAAGCTATTGAAAAACATAGCCCAATCATTCATAGTCCTTTGGATACTATTGAGACTTGCGGAGGCGGTAGTGCCCGTTGTATGATGGCGGAAGTATTCTTGCCAAAGGCTTAAATTATTTCCTTGAGGTGACTTTGGGGTGTTGTCAGATTATATATTTGCACGAATTTTCCGGAAGTGGCCTATTTGTCATTTCGAACCGACATAAAGGAGTGTGATAAATCTAGAAACAGTGGAGGTTTCTCAATCGTTTCACTCATTTAAAATGACACATAAGAGCAACAAAAAAGCCACCTTTAGGTGGCTTTTTTAATTTCTTAACCAATGGTGAAGATTAGATTTTGGCAAAAAGTTTTTCCATTCTATCCTGTTCTTCTTCCGCCAATAAAGGATCTACCAAAATTCTGCCACTGTGCTCATCGGTGATGATTTTTTTGCGGCTTGCAATCTCTACTTGAACCTGTGGTGGAATAGTAAAGAAGGAACCACCGGAAGCTCCACGTTCTACGGGAACCACAGCTAAACCATTTTTTACGTTTTGGCGTATTCTTTTGTAGGCCTTTATCAAACGCTCTTCAATTTTGTCTTGGTACTCTTCAGATTTTTTCAGAAGAGCCTTTTCTTCTTTCTCAGTTTCTGCAAGAATAGCGTCCAATTCACCTTTCTTGTGCTTTAGGTGACCCTCGCGCTCGGATAATTTTTCCTTGGTTGTGGAAATCACCTCTTTTTTCTGCTCAATTTGAGCTTTGAACTCTTTAATGTTCTTTTCGGCCAATTGAATCTCCAGCTCTTGGAATTCCACTTCCTTGCTCAACGAATTGAACTCGCGGCTATTCCTTACATTTTTCTGTTGTTCGCTGTATTTTTTAATAAGCGCTTTTGACTCATCGATGAGATTCTTTTTGGCAGCAATCTCAAAGTTGATGGTCTCAACATCCGTTTTCAATTTGTCCATTCGGGTTTTAAGACCAAGAACTTCGTCTTCCAAGTCCTCTACTTCCAAAGGCAGTTCGCCTCTAACATTGCGGATTTCATCCACTCTGGAATCAATAAGCTGTAGGTCGTACAGTGCTCTCAACTTTTCTTCCACAGTGCTTTCTTTCTTGTTCGCCATATATTTATAAATACTTGATGGGATTCGTTATACTCTCCGATAAAGAGACTGCAAAATTAGGAATTTTTTTCGTAAGATAATCAACCAATAAATCTTTTGTAAACTGCTCAGTTTCAAAGTGCCCAATATCGGCAATTACCAGTTGGTCTTCGGCTTGGTAAAATTCGTGGTATTTAATGTCGGCGGTCACAAAAATATTGGCCCCGGATTTCTTGGCGGCACCTATTGCAAAGGCCCCGCTACCGCCTAGAACTGCAACCTTTTTTACCTTGTTTCCCAGTAGTTTGGAATGCCTTACAACAGAAGCATTCATTCTATCTTTTACTAAAAGTAAAAACTCTTTTTCATCCATTTCGGCATCGAGAGTGCCTATCATTCCCATTCCCAAATCTTGATTGCTGTTTTCCAGGGTAAGCACTTCGTAGGCCACTTCTTCGTAGGGGTGAGCATCAAAAAGTGCTTTGAGAATGCTTTTTTCCTTTTCAAAAGTATAAATTACGTTGATTTGCGTCTCTTTTTCAAAATGTACTTCGCCAACTTTTCCAACAGCGGGGTTGGCGCCGTTTCCTGCCTTAAAACTTCCAGTGCCTTCCAAACTATAGCTGCAATTGCTGTACTTCCCAATTTCACCGGCACCAGCAGCAAATAGAGCCATTTTTATAGTATCAGCATCTGCCGAGGGAGCATAAGTGGTCAATTTTTTGATGCTTTTGGTTCTTGGAATCAGGATTTCCGGATTTTTTAGTCCCAAAACTTCGCAAATTTTGGCATTGACGCCCATTTTGCTGTTGTCCAAGGCCGTATGCATGCTGTATATCGCAATATTGTGGGCAATGGCTTTGATTACAACACGCTCCACGTAGTTGCTTCCGGTTAGCCTTTTCAGCCCTTTGAAAATTATTGGGTGAAAGCTTACGATGAGGTTACATTTTTTTTCAATGGCCTCTTCCACCACGTTTTCCAGTGTATCTAGGGTCACGAGAACACCTTTGACTTCCATGTTTGGGTTTCCAACCAATAAACCCACGTTGTCAAACTCCTCGGCATGGGCCAATGGAGCCAATTCTTCAAGCACTTTTGCTATGTCGTTAACGGTCATTTTAAAAATGTTAAGTGGGCTAAAGATAAAATATTATATTTTCGTTCAATGCTTCAGTTGCTTCGGAAAATAGCGTTCCCGATTTCTTTGGTCTACGCCTTGGTGGTTTATGTGCGAAACTTTTTGTTTGATGTGGGTATTTTTTCATCCAAATCGTACAAAACACCCACCATTTGCGTGGGCAACCTGAGTGTTGGGGGAACCGGGAAAACCCCGATGACAGAATATTTGCTAAGGATATTGACCCACCGAAAGACTGCTGTTTTGAGCCGTGGATATAAGCGGAAATCAAAAGGGTTCTATTTGGCTGGCACAGAAAGTACTGTTTTGGAATTGGGGGATGAGCCCTATCAGATCCATCGAAAATTTCCCCAAGTTGCTGTTGCTGTTGATACCGATAGGCGTAATGGTATTGAAAAACTGGAAAGTGAGTTTGATCCTGAAGTTATTGTTTTGGATGATGCTTTTCAACATAGAAAGGTGAAACCCACTTTTTCGATTTTGCTTACCACGTATCATAATTTATATGTGGATGACTGGTATTTGCCCACAGGAAGCCTTCGTGATGCAAAAAAGGAGGCCAAACGTGCGGATTTAATCATTGTAACCAAATGTCCCGAAGGATTACGGGAGGATGAAAGGCATGCAATTACAGCAAGGTTAAAACCAAAGAAACATCAGAATGTGCTGTTTGCATCATTGCAGTACAATAATTTTGTAACTGATGGAGGACAGCAAAAAATCCAATTGTCTGAATTAAAAGGGAAACCATTGGCTTTGGTAACCGGTATTGCATTGCCGGAACCTTTGGTGCGATTTTTAAAGTCTGTTGGAATGGTGTTTGAACATTTTGAATTTGGGGACCACCACCACTTTACAGACAGGGAGGTTGAACAACTTAAAGGGTACCAAATGGTGCTGACCACCGAAAAAGACTTTGTGCGTTTGGAAGGAAGGTTGCGAAATCTGTACTTTTTGGAAATAACCCACAGTTTTTCCCGCGAAGATGAAGCGGTTTTGAAGAGCTCGCTACAGGCATTGTTTTAAACCGAACCTTCCATTTTGCTCCTAAAGATGTTTTCTCCAATTTTTTGATAGAAAACCTCTGGCTTAAATGGTTTGGTGATTACATCGTTACAGCCAGCCTCATAGAAACTTTCCAGGCTGTCATCCAAAGAAATGGCAGTCAATGCAATGATCGGGATGTTTTTGTCAAACTTTCGTATTTGCCGCGTGGCTTCCTCGCCGCTTATGCCCGGCATGTGGATATCCATTAAAATGGCGTCGTAGGTATTTTTTTTGGCCAGGTCAATGGCCTCGTTGCCATTATTGGCAATATCGCAACTAATCTCTTTTTTGGTGAGCATTTTTTTGGTAATCACCTGGTTGATCTTATTGTCTTCCACAACCAATACGTGCAATCCTTTGAACTGGAATTCTTCGGGATTGAGCTCAAAAGAGATTTCTTCCCCTTCTTTGGATTCGTAATCTAGATCCATTTCAAAATAGAAGGAGCTTCCATGGCCTAACTCACTTTCAAGGTGAATGGTGCTTCCAAACAATCCCAAAAGACTTTTAACAATGGTGAGCCCAAGTCCTGTGCCACCATATTCCCTGTTGATTTGTATGGAACCTTGTTCAAAGCTTTCAAAAATATTTTTTTGTTGCTCTTCCGAAATTCCGATTCCATTGTCCCTTACTTCAAAATACAACTTTACCTGGTCTTCATCTTTTTTCAACATTTTGGCCAAGACCTCTACTTTGCCATTTTTGGTAAACTTAAGAGCGTTGCCAACAAGGTTCATAAAAATTTGGGATAGCTTTATGGGGTCTCCCAACAATTTTTTGGGGATGGTGGGGTCGTAATCCAGGATCAGTTTTGTTTTTTTCTCGTGAGCATTTTGTTGGAGCGAATCCACAACATCATCCAGCACTTTGTGCAACTTGAATTCTATATTGAGGGGTTCCAGTTTTTCGGCATCAATTTTATTGATCTGAAGAATATCGTTGATAAAATTTAGCAGGTATTCCCCCGAGAATTTTAATGACTTTAAATGTTCTTTTTGATGCTCCGAGGGGTTCTCTTCCAATAATAGATGGGTGAGTCCCGTAACGGCATACAAGGGTGTCCTGAGCTCGTGGGTTACCGTTGACAGGAAATTGGTTTTGGCGCGCATGGCAGATACCGCTGCATCCCTTGCCAACTCCAGTTCCTTGTTTTTGGTGTAAAGGAGGTCGTTTGTTTTAAGCTTGATTTGATTGTTCCTGAACAGTGAAACTGCCAAAAGGGAGATAATGGTTAAAAAGGCAGATGTTAATATGGCGGTTATTTCCGAACGGTTTTTGGATTCACTGAGCTCCTCATTTTTAGCTTGGAGCTTGTTGAGTTCGTTCATTTGGTGGTCGAACCGAATCTTGTCCGCGGCATCGGCATCTAGCTTGGCCTTTTCCACATTGAATATGGAATCTTTTATTTTTGCCAAACCTTTGGCATATACGAGGGACTCATCGTAATTGCCACTGGCTTCGTAAATACCGGACAATTTTTCGTAGGCAATTTTTATCTCTTTGGAAAAGCCATGCTTTTCCGCTAGTTCCAGAGCAGCTTTGGAGTGGATGATCCCGTCTTCAAGGTCATCCAGGGTCACGCTTATTCTTGCTAATTGTAAGTTGGCCCTTGTGGCCAAATAGGCACGCTCTTTATCATCGGAGTTAACGATTAGGGCATGCAGGTTTTTTACAGCGTCATCGTACTTTTCAATATTGGTGTAGATACTGGCCTCAAGTAAAAGTATATTGTTGGTAAGATTTCTGTTATTGCTAAGTTTTCTGGATTCTTCCAGTTGTTTCAATGCTTGAAAGTTATTGCCTTCATCAAACCGCAGTGCGGCATCTAAATACAAGTGGAATGCTTCGCCATAGGAGTATGAGGTATCCCTTAAAAGAATACTGGCCCTGTCCCAGTAAAAAACAGCTGTTTCCCTGTCTCCTTCCTCTAAGAACAGTCGTGCATATTGGTGATAAGTGTCCAGTAAAAGTTTGGAATCCTCATTCCTCTCAGCAATATTGGCAGCCTCGTTCAAAGTTTCTAAAGCTTTGTCCACTTTGTTTTCGTGGCGATATTGCATAAACTCATTAAAAATGGTCTTAACATCGGAGGTGGAATTGCCATCACTTTGGGCAAAAGTAAACTGGATGCATAATACTATGCACAATAGAAGCAGCGATTTTTCGCCTATCTTTTTGTTTACAAGGTTGAAGATCAAACGTATTTTTTCTTTATGAGCAAATCTATTAAATCAATAATTCTGGAGCAATATCCAGTTTCGTTGTCATACCATCCAATGATTTTTATCATTTTACCAATCACAGAGGTCATCAAAGAATCAAACGTACAAGAGTAACAACTATTGTTTATGTCGATGGAAACAATAGGGTCTTCGGTATAATTGAGTATGCCTTTTAGGGTACTTTCCGCTTGCTCCCTAAAGGTAGCATTTATTTCCTCAATAGAAGTTTCTTGGAGCACATTGAATGTAATGTCCGTAAGTGAGCCGTTGGGAACGGGAACGCGTATACCACATCCGCCTATCACATCGGATAATTCAGGAAAAATACTTGTTAATGCTTTTGCGGCCCCTGTTGTTGTGGGAATTATGGATTGTCCTGCCGCTCTAGACCTGCGAAGGTCGCGGTGGGGGGCATCGTGCAAGCTCTGGTCCGATGTATAGGAGTGGACAGTTGTGATGTATGCCTGTTCTATACCGCACAATTCATTGATCACCTTGATCATTGGAGCGGCATTGTTGGTGGTGCAGGAGGCATTGGAAATTATTTGATCATCGTTGTTGATGATATTCTCATTAACCCCTAAAACCACCATTTTAATGGATTCATCCAACGGGGGAACGGAAAGAATCACTTTTTTGGCCCCATTTTTTATATGGAATTCCAATTCTTCCTTTGTTTTAAACTTTCCAGTGGATTCTACGACAATATCAACCTTATGCGATTTCCAATCTATTTCCTTGGGATGATTGTGATTGAGAACGGGTATTTCCCTGCCATCAATAAGAATCAGATTGTCTTTGTGCGATACTTCGGTATTCAACACCCCGTGAATGCTGTCATATTTTAATAGATGGGCCAAGGTTTCTGCATTGGCCAAATCGTTTATGGCCACTACTTTGATGTTGGGATGGTTAAGTAAAAGCCTAAAAAGGGTTCTACCGATACGGCCAAAACCATTAATGCCAATGGAGATGTTTTTCATGATAATGGGGAAGGGAGCTAGTGTATGTGTTTGTGTGCTTTATACGATGAACGGACCAAGGCTCCGCTTTCCACATGTCTAAAGCCCATTTCCAACCCTATTTCCTCATATTTTTTAAACTGTTCGGGCAAAATAAATTGCTTTACGGGCAAGTGCTTTTTGGAGGGTTGAAGGTACTGGCCAATGGTAACCACATCAACGTCGGCCTTTCTAAGGTCTTCCATAGTGGCGATAACTTCGCTTTCCTCTTCACCAAGACCGAGCATAATGCCGGATTTGGTTCTTTTTGCTCCGTTCTTCTTTAAATAGTTCAGTACTTCGAGGCTTCTATCATATTTAGCCTGAATCCTGACTTCTCTTGTCAGCCTTTTTACGGTTTCCATGTTATGGGAAATCACTTCCGGGGCTACCTCGATTATCCTGTCCAAATGGTTGGATATTCCTTGGAAATCAGGGATAAGGGTTTCCATGGTGGTTTCTGGATTCATCCGTCTAACAGCTTTAACGGTCTCTGCCCAAATAATGGATCCCATGTCCTTAAGGTCATCGCGGTCCACAGAAGTGAGCACAGCATGTTTAATGTTCATTATTTTTATGGAACGGGCCACTTTTTCGGGTTCTGCCCAGTCCACTGTTTCCGGTCGGCCGGTTTTTACGCCGCAAAATCCACAGGAGCGGGTACAAATGTTGCCCAAAATCATGAATGTAGCGGTGCCCTCTCCCCAGCACTCACCCATATTGGGGCAGCTACCGGAGGTGCAAATGGTATGTAGGTCGTACTTGTCTACAAGCCCTCTGAGCTGGGTGTATTTTTTGCCCGTAGGGAGCTTAACCCTTAGCCATTTAGGTTTTCCTTTGGGTGGAAGAACGTTTTCTGCAACGCTTGTGCTCATACATAATAAATTTGATGTACAAAGATACGAAACTGGGAAGGAAACTTTGTGCCCTGGAGCAGGTCACTTTTTTTTGATGATCTCTGCCAAAAGTTTTTTGGCCCGGAGCAATTTTACCTTCACATTGTTCACGGGTTCGTTGAGTTCTTTGGCAATATCGGCATAGCTCATTTCCTGAAAATAGCGTAGGTTGATGACCTTTTGGTAATGTGGTTTTAATTTTTTGATGTCCTGTAAGAGATGGGCGAGGTTTTGCTCCGTGATCAAACGGTCCTCGACCGTGGGGGTTTCGTCCAATACTTTTTTAACCTCGTCCCCCCGGGAATCCATTTCGTTCATGAGGCTCCGCTTGCGTTTTCGGAGGAGATCCACATGAAGGTTTTTGGAAATGGTGATGAGCCACGTCTTAAACTCATATGTTTTATCGTAGGTGTCGATTTTATCAAAGGCCCTGGAAAATGTCCTTATGGTTATGTCCTCTGCGTCATTTTCATTTTTGGTGCGAAGTATCTGAAAACCGTAAACATCGTTCCAAAAAGTGTCCAAGAGTGTACTAAAGGCAATTTGATTTCCTTCTTTTGCCTTTTGTATAATCTCCTCGATGGAATCGTCGGTTTTTTCCAAAAAAATGAATCTTGCCTAAAAATTAAGAATTATTGGGTGTCGGTAACAGTATCTCTTTTACAATCTTGCTCCTCTGGGAGTTTGCCACAAAATCCGCATGCTTCTCCGTCCTTGTTCAAAAAAGGGCTTTGGCTGGCACATGTTCCGGCGAACTCACCGTTCTTTTTCCCCCAGATTTTAATTGCAATACCTGCAAAGGCAAGGGCCAATAACCCGATGGTAACTAATGCTAACTTCATGTTTTGACTTTTGCACAAAGGTACAAAATACCTTACTAAAGGGCGGAAGGTTTAAGGTTTCTTTAAAGTTGAGCCTTAATATTTGATGTTGGCCACGATATTGTCGACCGATGGGGTGTTGTTACCACCTTTTGGTTCAATGGTAATGTAACTTACCGCATTATCGGCATAAGGAAGCGCAAGAAGTTTATCTTTTTCATCAAAATTCTTGATTACGCCCAAGTTTACCAATTCGCCGTTGACTTCGGCCCACATTTGGAAGCATTTGTCCTCTGGAAGCTCCGGGACATTGCTCACATTGATGTAGGAAAGTTTTTTGACTGGGTTGATGTAAGCGATTGCCTTAAGTTCTTTAGCTTCACGTTCCCCTTTTACTTGGTATTTTTTTGTGGCAGGGTTATTTAGCACAATAAATTGGTTTCTCATATCTGCCAATTGGTCTTTCATGTTGTTTTCCAAATACTTGATTTGGTTGGTGACCATGGTATTTTTTTCTTGAAGCGTTTTGTTTTCGTTCCAAAAGAATAGGGAGGAACCGGCAAAAATCATAATGGCGATACTGGCCGCTACGGCATAGCGCATGTACCTTTTGCTTACCATTGTCTCCTTTTTTGCGCTGGCCAATATGGTTTCTTTAAGACCTTCTGGAGTCTTTTTGGCGTACAAATTGGCAAAGGTCTCCAGATTTTTTTGGAGCATATCGTAGGTTTCCCTTACTTCGGGATACATGGCGATATATCTTTCGGCCTTTTGGGATTCTTCTTTAGTGGTATCTCCCAAAAGGTATTTTTCCAAGATATCGGATTCTAAAAATATTTTAACTTTCTCTTTCATGGTAATAGATTTAATAAAAGAAGCAAAGCCATGGTTGTACCGTAAATTTTTCCAAGTTCCCTTAGCCCGATTTTTAATCGGGACTTTATGGTTCCCAAGGGAATGTCCAATTCATCACTTGCCTCTTGCTGCGTCATTCCCTCAAAAAACAGGGCTTCAAGAACAACCCTGTACTTATCTTCGATTTTGTCCAAGCTTTCTTGGATGTCCAGATGTTCTGGGTTAATAGCCTTCACTCCAACATTATATACGTCTGAAACGTCGATTTGGATTTCCTTGTCCGATTTATTATTTACGCTCCGTAACTTATCTATTGCCGTATTTCGCACAATTCGAAATAGCCATGTAAAAAGCTTGGCTTTTGAGGCATCGTAACTATCAGCTTTTTTCCAGATTTTGATAAAACTTTCCTGGAGCACATCTTGGGCCAAATCTTCATCTTTTACCACTTTAAAAGCAACACCGAAAAGTGTATCTCCATAATTTTCGTAGAGTAGGGAAATAGCCTTATCGTCTTTTTCCGCAAGGAGTGAAACAATATGTCTCTCGATCAATGTGCTCATTAATGATGCTTTTGGTAAAATTTTTTAAGGGGCCAAAATCTAAAATAGGATTTATCTCGTATATAAAACAAAGCTAAGACAGAAAAAGCATTTTGTCTTTGTTCATTTTGAAAAGTAATAAGGGGTGTAACAACCCTGACAACATACATAAATTTGGTTAGTTTGGTTTGGTATAACCCTCGTTATTGACTTCAATGCGAGGGTTATTTTATTATGTTCACCTCTGGCTGAATTTTTATTTTGAAGGTTTTCTGTACTTCGTCCTGAATTTTTTTGCTTAGGTCAAGAATCTCTTTGCCAGTGGCACTTCCGTGGTTAACCAATACAAGGGCCTGCTTTTCGTGCACGCCTGCATCACCAAACCGTTTTCCCTTAAAACCGCATTGCTCAATGAGCCAACCGGCTGGAATTTTATATTGATTCTCGTCCATCTCATAAAAAGGTGCATTGGGGTTCTTTTTAATGAATTTATCAAATGCTTTTTTAGGAATAATAGGATTCTTAAAAAAACTACCGCTGTTTCCAATTTCCTTGGGGTCGGGCAGTTTACTCTTTCGAATGGCAATCACGGCATCGGAAATATCTTGTATGGTCGGATGCACAATTCCTTTGTTCTTCAGTTCGTTCTCAATGGAGCCATACCCCGTGTGCAGCACATGATCTTTCTTGGTAAGTCTTAAAACCACCGAAGTAATAATGAATTTATCCTTTGCTTTGTTTTTAAAGATGGAATCCCGGTAACCAAACTTACATGCTTCCTTGTCAAAACCTTCCAGTTCCCCAGTTTTCACATCCATGGCGGCACAGCTCACAAAAACATCTTTGAGTTCCACACCATAGGCGCCAATGTTTTGGATGGGCGCAGTACCCACGTTCCCTGGGATCAACGAAAGGTTTTCGAGTCCACCATAACCCTGTTTCAGGCTCCACATTACCAATTCATGCCAATTTTCACCGGCCATTACCTTCACCTCCACACTGTTTTCGTCTTCCTCGACAATGGTAATGCCCTTGAGGTTAATATGCATTACCAGTGCATCAATGTCCTTGGTGAGCAACATGTTGCTTCCTCCGCTGATTATAAACTTTTTGGGGTAGGCCTTAAGTTCAAGTGCTTTTTGAAGTTGAACCAGTCCGGTAATTTCAACAAAAAACCGTGCTTTTACATCAATACCAAAGGTATTGTAGTTTTTTAAGGATATGTTTTCCTGTATGTTCACTGGTTGTTGTACTCTGTTAAGGCTTTGCCCAAAATTTGGACAGCCCTTACAAGTTGCTCTTTTTCGAGCACATAGGCAATTCTAATCTGATTTTTTCCCAAACCTGGCGTGGCATAAAAGCCTGCTGCGGGAGCTACCATTACGGTTTTTCCATCAACTTCAAAACTTTCCAGCAACCATTGGGCAAAGTGGTCGGCATCTTCAATAGGGAGTTCTGCCACACAGTAAAAAGCACCTTGCGGAGTGGCCACTTTTACACCTTCCAACTTGTTGAGTTCGGTAATCAATAGATTTCTTCTCGAAACATATTCCTCGATTACATCATCAAAATATTCTTGTGGGGTTTCCAATGCCGCTTCACTTGCAATTTGGGCAAAAGTTGGTGGAGAAAGTCTTGCTTGGGCAAATTTCATTGCAGTTGCTATTACTTTGGTGTTTTTGGATATCAAACAACCAATCCGTGCCCCGCACATACTGTAACGCTTGGAAACGGAGTCTACCACAATGGCGTGTTCTTCCAGCCCATCAACCTGAAGAATGGAGTAATGTTCCCTTCCGTCGTAGGTGAATTCGCGGTACACTTCATCTGCCACCAAAAAAAGGTTGTGTTTTATTACTAATTCCGCCAATTGATGGATTTCTTCTTTGCTATAAAGATATCCAGTAGGATTCCCAGGGTTGCAAATAAGGATGGCCTTTGTTTTTGGGGTGATAAGCTCTTCAAACTTGGAAATGGGAGGGAGGGCAAAATTATTTTCTATAGACGATGCAATAGGTTTTACTTTAACCCCTGCAGCGGTGGCAAAACCGTTATAGTTGGCATAAAATGGTTCGGGAATAATGATTTCGTCATCGTTATCCATAATGGATCCCATGGTAAACGATAATGCTTCCGACCCACCTGTGGTCACAATAATATCTTCGGCATCAACAAAAATGTCCCGTTTTGCATAATAAGCGGCAATTTTTTGACGGTATTCTTCGGAACCCTGTGTCATGCTGTATTCAAGTACCTCAATAGTATGGTTTCGTACGGCATCCAAAGCCACCTTTGGTGTTTTGATGTCGGGCTGTCCAATATTAAGGTGTATTACCTGGGTTCCCCGTTTTTTGGCGGCCTCTGCGTAGGGTACCAATTTACGGATGGGCGATGCGGGCATTTGTGTCCCTTTCTTCGAAATACTTGGCATGTGCTAAAGTTTTGGCAAAAATGAGAAAACCAACTATCGAAAACAACAACTTTAAGGAATAATTACTTGCCTAGTGAAATGTTAAATTAAGATGAAGTATGCGCCTTAATTTGTATATTTAATAAGTATGACCAGTTGATATTAAGTATGTTAAGGAAGAACACCATCTTGTTTGCACTTCTTTTATTTGTGCCCTTGTTTATTTGGGCGCAGGGATATCGATTGCCCGAAGGTGAAAAATTCCAAAAGATAAAGTTTGAGCTCATCAACAACCTTATCATAATTCCTGTAGAGGTTAATGGTACGGAGCTCACCTTTATTTTGGATTCCGGGGTAAGTAAGCCCATACTTTTTAATCTTTCCGAGTCAGATTCCATTCCGATAAATAATGTTTCCGAAGTCACCATTCGTGGCCTTGGCGGTGGAGAGCCGATGAAGGCCCTAAGTTCCAAAAACAATGCTTTTAAACTTGGTGAGGCTAGAAATTACTCCCAAGACCTTTATGTGGTTTTGGATCGGGGGATCAATTTTTCAACATCCCTTGGGATTCCCGTGCATGGAATTATGGGGTACGATCTTTTCAGGGACTTTATTGTTGAAGTAAAATATAATTCCAAAAAGATAAAACTGCACAATCCAGAATTGTACCAATATAAGGATAGAAGAAAAACGCAGACCCTACCGCTTACCGTAGAAAAAAGAAAAGCTTATGTGGAAGGCACGGTGCTAATGAAGGATACTGCAAATGTACCGGTTAAATTACTGGTGGATACCGGTAGTAGTGATGCCTTATGGCTGTTTCCGGCACCCGAAAAAGGCTTGGAAATACCAGAGAAGAATTATGAGGACCACTTGGGTAGGGGCTTAAGCGGTGATATTTTCGGAAAGCGAAGTAAAATCAATGGGGTTCGGATAGGCGATTTTGAACTTGAAGAAGCCAAAGTAGCATTTCCGTACCTTGAATCTTTTCAGGGGTTGGAAAGTATGGGCGATCGTAATGGCAGTTTGGGGGGTGAAGTCCTCAAGCGTTTCAATATCGTTTTCGATTATGCCCGGGGCCTGGTTACTTTAAGGAAAAATGGAAACTTCAAAGACCCCTTCCAATATAATTTAGCAGGAATAGACTTGCAGCACAACGGTTTGCGTTATATAGCAGAAAGTATCGCCGATGTGAATGGAATTGTGAAAGAGGATGATGCGGATACTTTTGGGAATGTCCAAATTTTATTGGAAAACAAGACCCGTTTAAGTCTTGTTCCCGAAATAGTAGTATCAGGCATTCGTGCGGGAAGCCCCGCTGCAGAGGCAGGATTACGTGAAGGGGATGTAATTTTAGCGGTAAATGGAAAAAGAGTCCATAAGTACAAGCTTCAGGAAATCCTTAAAATGATCAACGAAAGAGAAGGGAAGCGGATAAAAGTATTGATTGAACGATACAACCGAGACCTGTTGTTCACCTTTGTGTTAAAAAAGATGTTTGACGACGACTAAAAAATCAAAAGCCCAAAAACCGTTAGGTTTTTGGGCTTTTGATTATACACTTCTTTTTCGCTTACTTCGCTCCAGGATTTTTTACAGTTCCTTTTATCTTAAGAACTTTCGTAGGAGTATCTGCATTCGATGTAACAGTAATGGCCTTTCTAATGGGGCCAACTCTATTGGTGTCATATTTCACTTCTATTTTACCAGTTTTCCCGGGCATAATAGGTTCTTCTGGCTTTTTTGGGATAGTACATCCACAGCTAGATCTAACGTTGCTGATTACCAAAGGGGCATCACCAGTGTTGGTAAATTCAAAAACACGAACACCATCGCTACCTCTTTCGATTTCTCCGTAATCAATGGTCTCGCTTTTAAATTCGATTTTAGCAGTCTCCTGAGCGTAAATCCCTAAGGATAAAAGCCCTACAAACAGCATGAGTACAGTTTTTTTCATCATTTTTGGTTTTTGGGTGAACTTCAAATGTAGATGTTTTGATACCTGCATCCAAAATTCTTTTGTTATAGAATAACGTTACTTATTTTTGTTTCGTATTTCTGGATTGGCTCTCATCCGAAGAATAGCGTAAAAATTAACATTTAGCTTTCCCTTCAAAAATCCAATCACAGTCCAATTGAACAAAAACTGTACCGAAAAATGGAGATTCCATCAAAATATGACCCAAAAAGGGTTGAAGAGCACTGGTATGCCTACTGGTCCGAGCATAAATATTTCAGCTCCAAACCGGATGAAAGGGAGCCGTATACCATAGTAATCCCGCCACCAAACGTGACTGGGGTACTTCATATGGGACATATGCTCAACAATACCATACAAGATGTTCTTATCCGAAGGGCAAGACTCTTGGGAAAAAATGCCTGTTGGGTTCCGGGAATGGACCATGCGTCGATTGCCACCGAGGCCAAAGTGGTCGCCAAGCTCAAAGCCGATGGCATCGACAAATCAAAATTGTCCCGCGATGAATTTCTAAAACATGCATGGGATTGGACCAACGAGTACGGAGGGGTAATCCTTCAACAACTAAAAAAATTGGGTTGTTCCTGTGACTGGGACCGCACCAAGTTTACTATGGATGACGATATGTCAGCCTCAGTGATCAAGGTTTTTGTGGATCTTTATAACAAAGGGCTGATTTACAGAGGGTATCGAATGGTGAATTGGGATCCAGAGGCCAAAACTACCCTTTCCGACGAAGAGGTGATTTATGAAGAAAGACAGGGTAGTCTTTATTATTTGTCCTACGCCATTGAAGGTTCTGATGAAAAAGTGACCATTGCCACCACCCGTCCAGAGACCATTTTGGGCGATACCGCAATCTGTATCAACCCAAACGATGAAAGATACCGTCATTTAAAGGGCAAAAAGGCCATTGTTCCTATTTGCGATAGGGTAATTCCTATTATTGAAGATGAATACGTGGACGTTGAATTTGGTACGGGATGCTTAAAAGTAACTCCTGCACACGACGAGAATGATAAAAACCTTGGGGATAAGCATAATCTAGACGTCGTTGATATCTTCAATGAAGATGCCACTTTGAATTCTTTCGGACTTCACTACGAAGGGAAAGACCGTTTTGTGGTGCGTAAAGAAATTTCCAAGGAACTGGATGAAAAGGGATATTTGGTAAAGACCGAGCAGCACACCAACAAAGTGGGTACATCTGAAAGGACTAAGGCCGTAATCGAGCCACGACTTTCGGACCAATGGTTCCTAAAAATGGAAAACATGGCCAAACCTGCTCTCGAAGGCGTTTTGAAGACCAAGGATGTAAAATTGTACCCTTCCAAGTTTGAAAACACCTACCGCCACTGGATGGAAAACATACGCGATTGGAACATATCCCGTCAATTGTGGTGGGGACAGCAAATCCCTGCGTATTATTATGGGGATGGCAAAGAGGATTTCGTGGTGGCCGAAACTCCGGGCGAAGCATTGGAATTGGCAAAAACCAAGAATCCAAAGATTCAAATGTCCGACTTACGCCAAGATCCCGATGTTTTGGATACCTGGTTCTCATCGTGGTTGTGGCCCATAAGTGTGTTTGGCGGTATTTTGGAGCCGGACAATGAAGAGGTGAATTACTATTACCCGACCAGTGACTTGGTTACGGGACCCGATATTTTGTTTTTCTGGGTAGCCCGTATGATCATGGCCGGATACGAATACCGAGGAGAACGGCCTTTTGAAAATGTGTACCTAACCGGATTGGTTCGTGACAAACAGCGCCGAAAAATGTCCAAATCGTTGGGAAACTCGCCAGATGCCTTAAAACTGATTGAAGATTTTGGTGCCGATGGTGTTCGTGTTGGACTTTTGTTGAGTTCCGCAGCGGGTAACGATCTATTGTTTGATGAGGCACTTTGCCAGCAAGGAGCCAACTTTGCTAATAAAATTTGGAACGCTTTCCGATTGGTAAAAGGATGGGAAGTGGCGGATATTCCGCAGCCCGAAGCCGCACAAAAGGGAATTGAATGGTACAAGGCCAAGTTCAATCAGACTTTAGTGGAAATTGAAGACCACTTTTCTAAATACCGCATTTCCGATGCCTTGATGGCCACGTACAAATTGGTCTGGGACGATTTCTGTTCTTGGTTGTTGGAGATTGTTAAACCTGAATATCAAAAGCCGATTGACCAGAAAACGTATAATGAGGTATTGGGTCTTTTTGAGGAAAACCTAAAATTGTTGCATCCGTTTATGCCCTTCTTAACGGAAGAAGTTTGGCAACATATCGCCGAGCGTACTCCAGAAGATGCGTTAATTGTAGCGCAATGGCCAAAAGCTAAAGAAGTGAATTCAGCCCTAATTGCCGAGTTCGAATTCGCTTCCGAGGTAATTTCTGGGATACGGACCATCAGAAAAGAGAAAAACATTCCGCAAAAAGATACTTTGGAGCTCTTTATGTTGAATGGTGAAAAAGTGGGCAATCAAATGGATGCCATCATCCTAAAATTGGGAAATCTGTCAAAAATGGAGGCAGTGGATACCAGTTTGGAGGGTGCTTTGACCTTTAGGGTAAAGAGTAACGAATATTTTATTCCAATTAGTGGAGCCATCGATGTGGAAGCAGAAATTGCCAAGATTACCGAAGAGCTAAATTACACCAAAGGGTTTTTAAAATCTGTGGAAAAGAAGTTGAGCAATGAGCGTTTTGTGAACAATGCCCCTGAAAAAGTGGTGGCCATGGAACGCAAAAAAGCGGCCGATGCCGAAGCCAAGATTGAAACCTTGGAAAAGAGTTTGGCTAGTTTAAAATAACCTTTGGTTATAAATGGGCTTGATTTTGAAAAAGGTCTAAAACGTAACAAAAGTTTAAATTTGTCAGGTTGAGCGCAGTCTAAATCCATTGATTATCAATATGTTTTAGGTTTTCGACTGCGTTCGAACTGACAGATAACAAGCTTTTAGAGTTCCTCTTTTCTCATTATTTTTCATACTTTGGAAAATATTAGAACCAACAATACAATTACCAATGAAAAACCTCAATAGAAGAAGTTTTATCCAAAAAACTTCATTGACCGCGGCAGCAATTTCCATAGCCCCAACGTATTTAAAAGCCAATTCAGAAAGACCGCTTTCATCAACGTACATGGGTGGATTTGTAGCCCCTAAATTGGAAAAAGTGCGCGCTGCATTTATCGGGGTAGGAGCCAGGGGAGGAACCCATGCCAAGTTTTTTGCTGCATTGGAAGGAACCGAAGTCGTCGCCATCTGTGATTTATACGAGGATTTAGTGAAAGAAAAGACCCAATGGGTAAAAGAGGCCGGCGGACCTGGCCGACATGAAAATATAGCCCAATACTGGGGCGAAGAGGACAAGTGGCGTACCATGCTCAAAGAGGTAAAGCCCAATGTGGTGTTCATTGCCACGAACTGGGTAAATCACGCACCTATGGCCATCGGTGCCATGGAAAACGGGGCACACGCCTTTGTTGAGGTGCCAATCGCTACCACCATCCAAGATATGTGGGATATTGTGGATGCCAGCGAACGAACCCAAAAGCATTGCATGATGCTGGAAAACGTAAATTACAGTCGTGATGAGCTGATGTTCCTCAATATGTGCAGGCAAGGTGTGGTTGGTGAAATTTTGCACGGCGAAGCAGCCTACATTCACGAACTGCGCTGGCAGATGGAAGAGCAGGAGCGGGGCACGGGTTCTTGGAGGACGCCCCACTATGCCAAACGGAACGGAAACTTGTACCCGACCCACGGTTTGGGCCCTGTTGCCCAGTATATGAGCTTGGCGAGACAAGAAGATACCTTTGGCAGTTTGGTTTCTTTCTCTACGCCCGCAAGAGGACGCGAGCTGTATGCAGAAAAAAATTATCCAGCCGATCATAAATGGAACAAACTCGATTTTAAAGGAGGAGATTTGAACACATCCATTATCAAAACCCACTTTGGAAAAACCATTATGGTGCAATGGGACGAGACCAGCCCAAGACCCTATTCCCGATTAAATCTGGTGCAGGGAACCAAAGGTGCGTTGGCAGGATTTCCAACCCGGGTGGCTCTTGAAGGCGGAGTGGAAGGACTCACGGAAGACCACCATTCTTGGGTACAAGGGGAACAATTGGAAAAATTATACGAAAAATACGATCATCCACTCTACAAACGATTGAACGAAGCTGCCAAGGGCAGTGGGCATGGAGGGATGGATGGTATTATGGTGTATCGAATCGTGGAATGCCTGCAAAAAGGACTTCCGTTGGACCAAAATGTATACGAAGGATGTTTGTGGAGCGCAGTTGCGCCATTAAGTGAACGCTCCGTAGCAAGTGGTGGTGCACCACAGCCTTTTCCCGACTTTACAAGAGGCAATTGGAAAGAAACAGCACCACTGGAAATAATAAGTTAAGCAGTAAAGATTAATGATCGAAATAAAAGTCCCGGCCCGAATCTGTTTTTACGGGGACCACCAAGATTATTTGGGACTGCCGGTAATAGCAGGAACCATTGACCGCTTCATCAATTTAAAGGCGATTCCGAATTCTGATAGGAAATACCTTTTGAAGTTGTTGGATTTAAAGGACGAATTGTCCATTTCTTTGGATGATGATTTGAAACAAGTACAAGCCGATGATTACTTCAGGTCGGTAATGGCAATTTTAAAAGAGCAAGGTTTCCAACTTGACCAAGGTTATGACATCGAAATTTCAGGAAACATTCCCGTGAATGCAGGGCTCTCCAGTTCTTCAGCCTTGGTGGTGGCCTGGATTCGTTTTTTGGTGGCAACACAGGGGAAATCGGAAGAAATCAGCGATTATCAAATAGGGAGATGGGCCTATGAGGCCGAAGTGCTGTTCTTTGACCAACCCGGAGGTTTAATGGATCAGTACACCATCGCTCAAAAAGGACTTATTTATATCGACACCCAAAGTGGGGAAAGCACACGTTTGAATGCTGATTTGGGCAAACTGTTGGTTGCTGAATCGGGCGTGCCCAAAAAGACCCTGGAAGTGCTCAAAAATGCCCGGGTGTACGCACAAAATGCGGTGGACGCCGTTAAAAAGGTGCATCCTGAATTTGTTTTGGAAGAATCATATTTGGGTGATTATGAAAAATACATCGACTTGGTGCCAGAGGAACTTCAGGGGTATTGGTATTCCACGATTTACAACTATCACATCACTTTGGAAGCAAAAAAGGAATTGTTAAAGCCGACCCCTAATATTCAGGTTCTGGGAGATTTAATGAACCGGCACCAAACCATTCTTCAAAATCAAATCAAGAATACACCATCGGAAATGATTGAGATGATGGATGCTGCTCGTGAGATGGGTGCATTGGGAACAAAAATAATCGGTTCTGGAGGTGGAGGATGTATGGTGGCCATGGTAACTGATGCTGTCGAGGAACAGGTAAAACAGGCGTTTTTGGACAAAGGCGCCAAGGCGGTGTATGCTGTAGAATTAACAAGTTAATGCAAATGGAGAATACGAGTTTGATCATTATGGTGGGAGGGGCGTCTTCCCGAATGAAGCGGAGTTTAAAAACTAAGGAGTGTCAAAAAGGGATCATGGACAATATCCCCCATAAAAGTTTGATTCCCGTAGGGAAAAATGGAAGGCCCTTCTTGTACTACTTGGTACAGAATGCAGTGGAAGCAGGTTACGCCAAACTGTATTTGATTACTAGTCCCGGGAACCAAGCATTTCAAAGTTTGATTGATAATAAGGATCTTCCTGACGGGTTGGAAGTGTTTTTGGCAGTGCAAAGTGTGCCCGAGGGAAGAAAAAAACCATTGGGTACCGCAGACGCCCTTCAACAATGTTTGGACCAACACCCAGATTTGAAACAGACCACCTTCACCGTTTGTAATGGGGATAACCTTTACTCTGTTGGCGCTTTGATGGATTTGAGGGCGGAGCGGACAGCACCACACGCCTTGATCAGTTACGGCAGCTCAGGTTTTGATTATACCGAAGAGCGCATTGCCAAATTTGCCGTAATGGACATTTCTTCTGATGGATTTTTGAAGGAAATTATCGAAAAACCGAATGTAGCGGATGTACCCAAATATAAAGATGCTTCAGGCGAACTTCGGGTAAGCATGAACATTTTTAGTTTTTCTGGAGCGGAAATATATCCCTATTTAAAAAAATGTCCCATTGATCCTGTTCGGGATGAAAAGGAATTGCCCAAAGCGGTGGCCGTTTTGGTAAGTGAAGAACCGCAGAGCGTACTTTGTATACCCCGCTCCGAACACATTCCAGATTTAACGGATGCCAACGATATTCAATTATTTAAAAATTTAGAGTAACTTAAAGGCATATAATCCCATTCTTGCATCGAGCAAAGTTTAATTTTTGGAAATGGAATCGTATGCAACGGCATTGTTATATGCCACACCGTTTTTTATAGGCCTGGTGCTTTTTGAAATACTTTATGGTCGATTTGTAAAAGACCAGAAACATAATCTAATGGATACCGTGAGCAGCCTTAGCTCGGGTTTGACCAATGTGGTTAAAGATTCTTTGGGGCTTGTAATTATTCTGGTGAGTTATCCCTTTTTATTGGAACATTTGGCTTTGGTGGAAATCAAAGCGACCTGGTTGGTTTGGGTGGTGGCTTTTATTGCGTTGGATTTTGCAGGCTATTGGAACCATAGGTTGAGCCATCACATTAACTTTTTTTGGAACCAGCATGTAATTCATCATAGCAGTGAGGAGTTTAATTTGGCCTGTGCGCTTCGTCAACCTATTTCCAATTTGTTGGGCTATTATGCACTTTTATTGATTCCTGCTGCCCTCTTGGGTGTTCCGGACCAAGTGATTGCCATTTTGGCTCCCATCCATCTTTTTGCCCAATTTTGGTACCACACCCAGCATATCGGAAAAATGGGTTTTTTGGAATATGTGATCGTTACTCCCTCACAACACCGGGTGCACCATGCCATCAATAAAGAGTATATTGATAAAAACCTCGGACAGATTTTTTGTGTTTGGGACAGAATGTTCGGGACTTTTCAAGAGGAATTGGATGAAGTGCCCCCGCAATACGGGGTATTGAAACCGGCAAACACTTGGAATCCCATTATCATCAATTTTCAACATTTATGGCGGTTGATGCAGGATGCATGGCGAACCAAAAACTATTGGGATAAATTTCGCATTTGGTTTATGCCCACAGGCTGGCGGCCTAAGGATGTAGAGGATAAATATCCTGTTGCCATTATCCAGAATGTGTACAATTTCAGAAAATATCGACCCGAAGCATCCGCTCGGCTCAAGGGATATTCACTTTTTCAACTGGCCATTACCACTATTTTAATGCTTTTTATGTTCTACAACTATTCGGATATTGGTTTTGATGGTCTCTTGTTGTTCGGTGCTTTTATTTTTGTGGGTATCTATGGCTACACCACCTTAATGGACGGTAAAAATTATGCCGTTTGGATTGAAGTGATCAGAGGGGTAGGGGGATTGGTGTTGATTTATTTTACTGAGGACTGGTTCGGAATCAATGCGTACTTTTCCATGGGAAGTTATCTTGTAGCTTTTTATTTTTTGATCACCATTTTTGGAGGTATCTACTTTACCTACTTTGAGAAGTCGTTTATTGCTACAGATTTGGCTTCTTAGAGTGTTTTTAGCTCTTTCTCCACCAATTCCACATATTTTTCCATGGCCTCCTCCACACTAATTCTTTTGGCTTGGAACAATGCGTTTGCCTTAAAAGCGTTGATCAATGGGGTTCTACTGCCAGGATTGTCAAAGTTTTTGTTCGCTATCTTGAAATAGGCATAGAGTTTTAGCAGAAGATCCGCGGGCAACGGATCGGTGTAGTCGTTGACAAAGTCAACGGCATCGTTAAATCTTTTGTGTAGGTCTTCGTTAATCATCCAACGGTCTTATAGAGGCAATACAGGTGCGTGCCCCAACTACTTTTTGGTTCAATTTAACGGTAATGTCACAGTCAAGCGGCAATAAGAGGTCTACACGGGAGCCAAATTTGATAAAACCGGCATCGTCCCCTTGTGTTACTTGTTCACCTTCTTCGGCATAGTTTACAATTCTACGGGCCATGGCACCGGCGATCTGCCTGTATCCTATTTCACCAAACTTTGGTGTGTGGAGTATTATGGTGGTACGTTCGTTTTCGGTACTGGACTTTGGGTGCCAAGCCACCAAATATTTTCCAGGATGGTATTTGGAATAGGTCACCGTGCCACTGGCGGGGTATCGGGTTACATGTACATTGGTAGGCGACATGAATATGGATACCTGTTTTCTTTTTTCTTTAAAGTATTCGGGCTCATCAACTTCTTCGATAACAACGACCTTACCATCAACGGGGGCCAGAATTTCATCAAAATTGGGCGTGACCAATCTTTTTGGGTTTCTAAAAAACTGCAGAATTGCAATCAAAAAAAACAATGCGGCTATTTGAACGGCAAAACGAATCCATTCCACATCAATATAATACTGTGCGACCAATACGGCAGCTACCACTAGAAAAAAAGTGGCGATAATAATTTTTTGCCCCTCTTTATGAAACATAGGAGAATATAGTTAAAATCAAATAAGCAAAAGGCGCAGCGAACACCAAGCTATCCAGTCGGTCCCAAATTCCGCCATGCCCGGGTAAAATAGCTCCGCTATCCTTTACCCCGGCCATTCGTTTGAATTTTGACTCCAATAAATCGCCCAAACTCCCTGCGACCACTATTAAACAGGCCATTGCCATCCACTCTGTTACAGAAAGCCTTGTTTCGTACCAGGATAAAAAGTAAGCGGCCACCAATGCAAAAATAAGACCTCCTGCAGAACCTTCAATAGTTTTTTTGGGTGAAACTGCTGGAAATAATTTTGAACGGCCCAAAGTTCTTCCGACCAAATAGGCAAATGTGTCGTTTACCCATATTAAAATAAAGATCCCCATAATCAAAAATTGGGCAAACTCATCATGTTTATACGGTATCATGGTCAAAAAAATACATCCGCCACCAATGTAAAAAAGGCCGATGATGAATTTTTGAAGGTTATTGAATTTTTTCGGTTTTTTTGAAAACAGGAACATTAACAGTGCTAGGTCCACTGCTATGGTGCAAAGCATCAACAAGTTTACTGCTGTGCTATCGTTGGTCAGGTAGATGAAAACCCACCAAAGTGCCAAATAGGCTGCAAACATATAATATCCCTTAAGGCGAACTATACGCTTGTATTCATAAAGGCAGGCCAAGCCAAATGCCATAAAAAGAAAGTCGAAAGCGTCCGAACTTAAAAATACCGCGCCTAGCAGAAGTACCACATAAATCACCCCTGTTATGGAGCGTCTTAAAATTTCTTTCATGTATTTAGAAATCTTCTAGGAGTAAAAGATATACATTTTTTGAGGCACTTCCGTAGGAAAGGAAGTCATCTTTGTTTTCCTCGGTAGCTTGAAAGTGCTTTAATGTGGTAATGTTATTGGGAATATTATTTTGATAACGTTCTTTAATTATTTTGAGTGCTTCGCTTATGGAATCCACCAATTGACTGGTAGTGGCGAACACCACCAAATTGGAAGGGAGTTCATTTAATTTTTTTTCCTTGATTTGATTAGAGCATACCAAAATGGAACCATTGTGGGCAACAAGGTGTTCACAGGTGGTGAAGAAAATCTCACTTTCGTTACGGTTGTTCGTAAAATCTATATTTTCTGAAGCAAAACGGGTTTCCAATCTTGGATCCATGGAATAGAAAAGATGGTTTTGCCAATCGTTCTCGGAAACAATGTTTTTGAGAGCTTCGGATATTTCGGCAAAGTCTTCACAGTAAATAAACTTTCCACCATTTTTTTTAAAGTAGATGGTAAATTTCTCATCTACGGGAATTTTTAAATCGGGCATGTGGTCGCCACGGGTTTCCGCAGTTTCCTTGGAAACCTTTTTTCCTCCTCCGAAAAGTTTTTTAAAAACTCCCATTTATGGCATTGTGTTCTTTGCTACTGAATCAATATAATTCTTTTGATTAAACTTTATATATCAACGGTTTATTCTGCGGGTTCAAGTTTTTCTTCCTCTTTTTCAAAAGGTCTCCTACCAAATATTTTTTCCAGATCGTCTTTAAAAATAACTTCTTTGTCCAAAAGTCTTTCAGCAAGTTCGGTGAGTTTGTCCTTGTTGTCTGCCAACAATTTGATGGCCCTTTGATATTGCTCTTCGATCATTTTGGAAATTTCCTGATCAATTTTTTGAGCAGTCTGCTCACTATATGGTTTGGTAAATCCATATTCGTTCTGTCCAGATGAGTCATAATAGGTAATATTGCCCAATTGATCATTTAGCCCATAAATGGTTACCATGGCGCGGGCTTGTTTGGTTACTTTTTCCAAATCGCTCAACGCACCTGTGGATATTTTATCGAACATTACCTTTTCTGCTGCCCTGCCACCCATAGTGGCGCACATTTCGTCCAACATTTGCTCTGGACGTACAATTAAACGTTCTTCGGGTAAATACCATGCAGCTCCCAAGGATTGTCCGCGGGGAACAATGGTAACTTTCACCAAAGGTGCAGCGTGTTCCAACATCCAGCTTACCGTTGCGTGTCCAGCTTCGTGGTATGCAATGGTTTTCTTTTCCTCTGGGGTGATAATTTTGTTTTTCTTTTCCAGGCCTCCAACAATTCTATCCACAGCATCCAAGAAATCTTGTTTGGTCACTGCTTTTTTCTCTTTACGGGCTGCGATAAGGGCAGCTTCGTTGCAAACGTTGGCAATATCGGCTCCCGAGAAACCAGGGGTTTGTTTGGCCAAAAAGTCCAAATCCAAAGTTTCAGCGGTCTTAATGGGGCGAAGGTGTACTTCAAAAATTTCTTTTCTTTCGTTCAGGTCGGGCAGGTCAACATAAATTTGACGGTCAAAACGTCCTGCACGCATCAATGCCTTATCCAGTACATCGGCACGGTTGGTAGCGGCAAGCACGATCACGTTGGTGTTGGTGCCAAAACCATCCATCTCGGTCAATAACTGGTTCAGGGTGTTTTCACGTTCATCATTGGAACCTGTAAAGTTGTTCTTGCCTCTTGCACGTCCAATGGCATCAATCTCATCAATAAAAATAATGGCTGGGGATTTGTCCTTTGCTTGTTTGAACAAATCGCGCACTCTTGATGCCCCAACGCCTACGAACATTTCAACAAAATCGGAGCCTGATAGCGAGAAGAAAGGTACTTTGGCTTCACCTGCCACGGCTTTTGCCAATAATGTTTTACCGGTTCCGGGTGGACCTACCAATAAGGCACCCTTTGGTATTTTACCACCTAATGAAGTGTATTTGTCAGGATTTTTAAGGAATTCTACAATTTCCTGTACTTCTTCTTTGGCTCCTTCGAGACCTGCCACATCTTTAAAAGAGGTGCGGGTGTCTGTTTTTTCATCAAACAATTTGGCCTTGGATTTTCCAATATTGAAAATTTGTCCGCCTGCGCCTCCACCTGCGCCTCCGGACATTCTGCGCATCAGATAGATCCAAATACCGATAATAAGGGCAAATGGAAGCAGGGTCAAGAATATTTCGCCAATTACGTTGGATTCCGTATCAAACTCAACAATGGTGTCGAGATTGTTCTCTTTTTTGATTTCCGTGATTTCGTTTTGGAAGATCTGCAGATCTCCATAATCCAACACATATTGGGGTACCAATCCTGTTGAAGGGAACAAGGGCTTTTCGGCCACGCCTTTATGTACATCTTTGTTAAGTGCTTCCTCGGTAAGGAATACCTTGGCTTGACGTGTATTTGTAATGATGACGATTTTGGAAATATCACCATTGCGCAAAAATTCCTGTAATTCGGAGGTTGTGGTTTTTTCTGTGCTTGATAAACTGCTTCCACCAAAAAATTGGAAGCCAATGATCAAGGCGATTACCACACCATATATCCACCACGAGCTAAAACGTGGTTTTTTCGGAGTGTTATTGTTCGGGTTGTTTTCTTTTGCCATTTTTTCTTAAGAATTGTAACTGCTTTCCACCATAGTGACCTTGGCATCTCCCCAAAGTCCCTCAATGTCATAAAATTCCCTAATGTGTTTTTGAAATACATGTACCACAACGTTAACATAGTCCATCAGCACCCATTCCGCGTTTTCAGAGCCTTCAACATGCCATGGCTTGTCGTGTATGGCCTTGCTAACCTTTTTTTGGATGGATGAAACAATTGCGTTTACATGTGTGTTGGAAGTACCGTTACAGATGATAAAGTAGTCGCAAACTGTATTTTCGATTTCCCTAAGGTCCAGTAGATTTATATCAACTCCTTTAACGTCTTCTATTCCTTCTAGGATCAAGGCAATCAATTCATCTGCGCTAGCTTTCGTTTTCTGCATTCAAAAAGTTTAGTTTTTACAAAGTTATGTTTTTTTTGTTTTCTTAGCCCTAGTTTTTAACAAATCATAAAGGCTTATTACATTGGGAAAACAATTTCAAATACTCAAACTTAATGCCACGGACTCCACGAATTCATATTTAAAGGATTTGTTACGTTCGGAAAATCCTATGGATTACACTGTGGTTGTTGCGGAAAAGCAACTTAAGGGAAGGGGGCAAATGGGAACTTTTTGGCAATCTGACGGAGGTAAAAACCTCACTTTTAGCGTGTTAAAAAACTTTTATACGTTTAACGTGCAACACCAATTTGTTTTGAACATTGCAATTTCCTTGGCCGTTTGCGATACCCTGAACGAACTTTTTGTACCCAATGTTAAAGTAAAGTGGCCCAACGACATTATGTCAGGTTCCATAAAAATCTGCGGTATTTTGATCGAAAATGTCTTAAAAGGTGATAAGGTAGCCCATTCCATTATCGGAATTGGCCTGAATGTGAACCAAACGGATTTTTTGGGGTTGGAGAAAGCATCATCGTTAAAATCAATAATGGGACAAACTTTTGACCTAGACGAGCTGCTTCATAAAATTTTGCAACGTATCAGGTCTTATCTTCAGGGGATAGAAACAAAAACGGTCAATCAACTTTTGCCGGCCTACGAGAAATTACTTTTCAAAAAGGATAAACCATCAACTTTTACCAATGCAGATAATGAAATGTTTATGGGGTATATCCGCAGGGTGTCCCCTTCGGGCAAATTGGTGCTCGAATTGGAGGATAGGGTATTTAAAGAATTTGATTTGAAAGAGGTAAGCCTGCTTTACTGACCTATTTTGTCCAGATTGTTGGACAGGGTTCCCATAAAATTAGTAATCGGCGCCTTGATCATCATGGCCATCATGGCATTGAACTCTCCTTCAAAATTTAATGCCACCTCGCTTTCATTTTCTCCTAAAGATTCAATGTCCGCAGTTAATGTAAAAGGTAGTTTGTCGCTTGCCGCGCCCAGCACAACTTTGTCGTGTGGGTTTTGTTCCTTTAGCCTTAGTACAATCTCCGGCATGCCTTTTAACGCGAATTTGAATGTGTTTTCGTCTAACACTTCAAATTTGTCAATATTGTCGGGCATTAGCGTTTCAAAGTTTTTGATGTCTGTCAAGAACTCAAAAACTTCTTTGTCGCTTTTCGCTACTTTCTTTTTTGAGGCTTCAATATGCATGGTAAAATATTATTTCCATTCTTGTGGATTGGATTTCCACTCCAATAATGTTTGTAGTTGTGTTTCTTGAATATAGTTGGTGTCGGAGGCTTGCTCTATGAGGTTTTCGTAATCCGATAGGGTATGGAGTTCCACGCCTTCTTTTTCAAAATTTTCAGTGGATACCGGGAAACCGTAGGTAAAAATGGCAATCATTCCCTTAATATCCGCCTTTTGTTCCTTGAGGGCTTGTACGGCATTAAGACTACTGTTTCCAGTGCTTATCAAATCTTCGATGACCACAACGCTTTGGCCGGGTTCAAAATATCCTTCGATTTGATTTTGCCTACCGTGCTCTTTGGGTTTTGGCCTTACATAAACAAAAGGAAGTCCCAAAGCTTCTGCGACCAAAATACCGATCCCGATGGCTCCTGTGGCCACACCGGCTATAACATCGGGCTTGCCGTAGAGCGTCTCGACCTGTTTTGCTATTTCTTCCCTTACAAAATTCCGCACCTGGGGGTAAGAGAGCATGATCCTATTATCGCAATAAATAGGCGATTTCCAACCAGAAGCCCATGTAAAAGGATTTTCAGGTTCCAACTTAATTGCATTAATTTGTAATAACAGCTCAGCTGTTTTTTTTGCGATTTGTTTATCTAAAACCATTGCGCAAATGTATGAAGTTTTTGTTAATGAGGCTCCACTGATTTTAACAAACGAGCGCCCCCAGGATTCCAATGGTAATTTGTTCTCGTTGGATGGTGATTCTATTGTTGAGGCGATTCGACTTTTGTCCAAAAAGAAGTTGAAAAAGGCGTATCTGTACCACCCTGATGACAAAAAAATCCTGAAGCTTTTTATGCACAAGATTCCGGTAGTGGTTGCCGGCGGTGGATTTGTAATCAATAAAAAGGGTAAGGTTCTTTTTATTTACAGAAACGGAAAGTGGGATTTGCCCAAAGGAAAAGTGGACAAGGGGGAATCCATAGAAAATGCCGCAATTCGAGAGGTAGAGGAGGAAACCGGCGTAAAAAATCTAGTGATCGAAAGATTTCTTCATACAACGTTCCATATATTTAAAAGGAACGGGGAATACAGATTGAAACAGACGCACTGGTTTATCATGTCCACCGATTACACCGGAAAATTGGTGGCCGAAAAAGCCGAAGGCATCAAAAAGGTGAAGTGGAAAGGTGCCAAAAAGACCAAAAAGGCATTAAAGAACTCTTACCATAACATTAAGGTATTGTTCGATGATTGGCCTTTTAATTAGTTAACAAACCTGCGGCTCCGCTGTTTTTTGCTATCCTGAAAATAGGGTAGGTGAGATAGGCTTCTTCAAAATGTACAGAGCGTTCAAAAATCCAATTCAATTGCGCGTACCAATTGTTGGCAAAATTAAGGTCGTTTTCTTTTTTCATTTCAAACTCCCGAAGCAACAAAGAGTCTTTTTGCAACATTTCCAGAGCTACGTCTTCAAAAACGTAAGGCGAGAACCCTTCTTTTCGTTGCAGTACGGTATCAAAAAAGTTCCAGTTAAAAAATGAGTCGGCCCCCTGTGGTTCCAGTGTCTCCAAAAGATACCTGATTCCTGATTGACGGGTGGGTATCAATAAATCTCCTTCCCTAAAATGAACTTTTTTAATGATTTTTTCCACTTTGGTGTTGTAATGCAGATAATGACCTTCATATGGTGCGTTTCGGGTATCGTAATCCACTATTTTGTAAACTTCTACGGAGAGGGTGGTGTCTTTTGCTATGGGCGAATATTGAATTTTGTTGGCATCCAACCGCTCTATGACCCTTTTCCAACTCCTTTTTACGATATAGGCCTCGGGAACCTTAACCGTGTCCACTGGATAAAAGTAATCTTGATATACCGTCTCTTTAGTGAAGGGCTTATCTCGGTTGTACTTTAATCTTGGGAGTCCGGTTACTTCGCTAGTGACTTGTTCAGCTTCAAACCCTTTAAAATCGAGGGTGCTGGTCTTTGTGGTGTCCACTTGCCAGTTAAAATAATATTCGGTAAGATCCAGATTTTCTTCCAAAGTTTCTTTTCGGAGGGATCTTATGTTCTCGTGTTCCACTTCTACTACATCAATCAGACTCTGCATTAGGGCATAAGTACCTTCAACACGTTGTTTGTATGGTTTTAGCATGTGGGTTTCGACCATTAATCCTAAGGTGCTCCATAGTGTGGTATATCCTGTAGAGTACCGGGGGTGGTCCATAAATTGGGTAAATCCCATTTCGGGAGGTACATTGAACACATTTACATAAGGGGTAATGTCCCATTCCTTTTCCGCTAAAGAATTTTCAAGACCGGGCATTAAAGTATTGTGAAGGTATTTGCCCATTTCACCGCCCAATTTATTATGTTGGGTAAAAAGGTGTGTCAAGGTGTATTGGTAATCCGCTCCATTGCTTACATGGTTATCTATAAAAACATCGGGTTTTACCCTATGGAATATTTGGGCAAAGGTCTTGGCGTTTTGGGTGTCCATTTTGATGAAATCCCGATTGAGGTCGTAATTACGGGCATTTCCCCGAAACCCATATTCCAAGGGCCCATTTTGATTGGCCCTGGTGGTGGAGTTGCGATTGAGCGAGCCACCTACATTATAGATGGGAATGGTGACCAATACCGTATTTTTTGGTGTGGGCAGTTTGCCGGTGGCCAAGTCCCTGTAAAGCATCATGGTGGCATCTATGCCATCGCTTTCGCCCGGGTGTATTCCATTGTTTATTAGAATGATGGATTTTTCCTTGCGGATATTTTCGTAATTAAAATCTCCATCTGGATTAAATGTTACTGTGTGCAGTGGGTAACCGCTGTCCGTTTTGCCTATGGTGTGAATGTTTATCTCGGGAAATTCACGGGCAAGGGCAATGTAATAGTCAATGGTTTGTTTATAAGTGGCCGTTTCTTTTCCATTAGATGATTCAAAATGGGTCGGATACGAGGATTTCTCATCCTGCGTTTCGGATTCGCAGGAAATCAAAAGAAAAAGAGCCGTTAAAAAAAATATATGCTTCAAAATATTACGGGAACTTTGGTTCGCACAAAAACCTGTGTTTGGCAGCTCCAAAAATACATAATATTATAATTTAAGAAGCCACATTGATACAGCCAAGGTCTTCTGGCTCTATTTTAAAAATGGGTTTGTTCTTAAAGTTTAGGATATGTGGACATCTGTCTTTGAAACTGTTCCATTTTTTGTGATCTGCTGGATCTATGGAAGATGTGATCATGTTGATTACGACATGATCATCAATATTTAGATCGATCAATTCATCAAGAAACCCCCAGCCATCCATAATGGGCATATTGATGTCGAGAAAAATGACATCTGGAATATTTTCTCCTTTCTCTTGTCTTTCCTTTATGGCCTCATAGGCTTCGTGCCCGTTTTGAAATATTTGAACATCATCACAATGAGTAACCGACCGCAACATTTTTTTAATACCAAATACGGTAATGGGATCATCGTCCACAATAAAAATACAACTAACTTTCTTCATTAAAATAAACATTGAACGTAGTGCCCTTGTCAACTTCACTTTGCACTGTTATACTTCCGCCCATGGCCTCAATTTGGTTCCTTACAAGGTATAGGCCAAAGCCTTTGGCATCTTTTCTGTTGTGGAATGTTTTGTACATTCCAAAAATTTTGTCACCGTATTTGTCTAAATTTATTCCCAATCCGTTGTCGGAAACACTCAAGATTATCCCTTCGTTGGACTTTACGGCATTTATGGTAATCAAAGGTTCTCTATTGGGGCTTTTATATTTGATTGCGTTGGATACAAGGTTCAATATAATGCTGTCCAAATAGGCAGGTACACAATTCACCTCAATATTCTCCGATATATTGTTTATGACTTGAGACTTGTTTTCTTCCAAAAGGGCTGAAAGGTCTTCCAGTACCTTTAGAACATTATTTTTTAGATTGAGCGGTGTTTTTGTTTCCGATGTTTTGGTATTGATGTCCACCACTTGGTTCAAGTTTTCCAAGGTTTCCAACAAGTTGTCCGATGCCTGAGAAAGCATTTTTAAAATACGTTTACGTTCTTCAGGATCCTTTTCCGAGTTTAAAAAGCCCAGAAGCATGGAGAAATTAGCGGAGTGCGACCTCAAATTATGGGAAACAATATGTGCAAAACTGATAAGCTTTTGGTTTTGCATAGAGGTGATATTTATTAAATTCCGCAACTGTTCCTCTTTCTTTTTTATGTTGGTAATGTCCAAACTCATTCCAATGAGTCCGCAAACCTTACCATCTAGGTCAAAATAAGGAATTTTGGATGTAAGAAAGTAAATGGTTTTTCCGTGTACCGTGCTTGCGGTCTCTTTTCCTATTATTGGAGTTAAGTGCTTCATCACCTGAAGATCTTCTTCCCTAAAAATTTTGGCCGTTTCTTCGCTGTATAGGTCAAAATCGGTTTTGCCAATAACTTGTTCTGGTTTTTTATTGAGAAACTTGCACTCCCCCTTGTTTACCAAAACTTTTCTGGATTCCAAATCTTTTACATATACATTCAATGGAAGGCTATCTACCAATGTGGAGAGCAATTGTTGGTGTTCCTTTACTGTGGTCTCGGCCGTTACCTGATCATGTATGTCCTTTATGGTGCCAAAAACCTTAACTGTTTTTCCGTTTTCTATAATTGGTTTTCCTGTTATACGGACCCATCTTTCTTCACCATGGAATGTAACGATCATTAACTTGACATCATAAGATTGATGCCTTAGGACAATTTTATGGAAAAGCATGGATGCTTTATTTCGGCTATACCCTGGTTTATAGAAATTTAAGGCCTCTATTACGGTTGGCTCGAAGCACTCAGGAACTTGGTGGATTCGTTTTGTTTCCTTGCACCAAGTAAGTTTCTCTTCTTCAATTTCATACTCCCACCAACCGGTTTTGGATACTTCTACCTTTGTTTCCAGAATATTGTTCAACCAATCTATCTGTTGTTCTTTTTCAACTTCGGAGGTAATATCGTCAGTTTGGACAATGGTCCCGATGACATTCTCCTTTTCATCGAACCATGGGGCAAAATAGCTTTTCAAATGGCGGGTGCCCTTGCTGTTTTTTATTTTATGTTTAATGGAAAAGGGGGTGTGCTCCTTGAGCTTTTTCTCAAGGTCCAAAATCTCTGGATATAATGGAAAAATTTTTGTTTGGTGGTTCTTGTCTTGTAAGGATTGACCAAAAATTTCGAGCCACGAACAGGAGGCATCCTGTACGATGCCTTTCTTGCAAAGTAGAGCGGTTGCCTTTGGCAACTGTTTTAGTAAATAAAATTGGTCAACTCTTTCAACTGCTTTCAAAACTCGGGGGATGTTTAAAGACGTTCTACCGCTAAGAAATTTCTGACCAAATGTATAATTATTGAATTGTCAGATAGATTTATTGTTGTGAAAGCATGGATAAATGTTGTATTCGATGGGTTAGTTATGGTTTGAAAATTTCACAAAAGAAAGAATTTACCTACAGTCAATTATTGAAAAAGGAAATGATTTTTATTTTTTGACCACAACTGTGTCAGGTACTAAGCCAGTATGGTCGCCGCCATTTCTAATAACATCGCGAACTATGGAAGAACTGATATAAGATTTGCCAGAAGATGTCAATAAAAAAACCGTTTCGATTTCCGACAGTTTTCGGTTGGTGTGGGCAATGGCCTTTTCAAATTCAAAATCTGCTGGATTGCGCAATCCTCTCAATATAAAATTGGCCCCTATTTTTTTGCAAAAATCTACGGTCATTCCCTTATAGGTGGTCACTTTGATTTTTGGTTCGTCTTTAAATGCCTCTTCAATAAATTTAACACGTTCTTCCAGCGAAAACATATATGTTTTATCAGCATTGATCCCAATGGCAATCACCAATTCATCGAACAGGGTGACTCCTCTTTTTATAATGTCGTAATGTCCTAAAGTAAGTGGGTCAAAAGAACCGGGAAACAATGCGCGTCTCATGTTGTGGAATAAAGTTTTTTAAAAATACGGTTTCTATCGCAAAGCTTCAACAATAGCGCTATCAAAAAGTGCCTCCAGGGAAATTCCTGCTGTATTGGCCTGCTGTGGCAAAAGGCTTTCCTCGGTAAGTCCCGGGGTTGTGTTTATTTCGAGCAGATGTGGTACATCACCAATAAAAATAAACTCACTACGGGTGTAGCCTTTCAATCCTAAAGTTTTGTATATAAATTCGGCCAAATGCCTTACCTTGGATTCTTGCTTTTCAGATATTCTTGCTGGTGTAATCTCTTGCGATTTGCCCATGTATTTGGCCTCAAAATCAAAAAAATCGTTCTCCGAGATGATTTCGGTCGCAGGGAGTACAGTTACTTTATTCTGATAGGTAATCACACCAACCGATACTTCGGTGCCGTCCAAAAAAGATTCGATAATGATTTGGGTATCTTCCTTAAAAGCATCATCAATGGCATTGGCTAAATCCTCTTTTTTGTGCACTTTGGATACGCCGTAGCTACTGCCCGCCCTGTTGGCTTTTACAAAACACGGAAGACCAACTTTATCCATAATGGCATCCTCATCCACCGATTGCCCTTTGTTCAAATAAAAGGAAGTGGCACAAGGCACGCCATAAGGTTTAAGGGTGCTCAACAAATCCCGTTTGTTAAAAGTCAGCGCAGCTTCGTAATGGTTACAGGAGGTTTGTGGAATGCCCAAAAGTTCAAAGTAAGCCTGCATTAGGCCATCTTCACCGGGGGTTCCATGGATTGCGTTGAAAACACAATCAAAATGAATTTTTTCAGTATCGATGGTTATGCTGAAATCGGATTTGTCCACAGAATGTTCCTGATCGTCCTCATCCAAATAAAACCATTTCTCTTTGGTGATCACGATTCGGTACGCATTGTACGTTTCTTTATTCAGATATTTGTGCACCACATTTCCACTTTTAATGGAAATATGGTGCTCACTGGAATAGCCGCCCATAATTATGGCAATGTTCTTTTTCATTGACTTGTAAAATATCGAAAAGCCAAAATAAAGAAAAAACGGTTGGCTTTCCTATATTTGTTCCGTTAAGGTGAACTACATGAAGAATTTTTTCAACTTTTTAAAAAGCAAGACTTTTTTGATCCAACTTGGATTGGCGGCCTTGGCCGTTGTAATCTTGGTGTTTCTTACTTTACAATGGCTTAAAAGTACCACTAACCATGGTGAATTTGTAGAAGTGCCCGATTTTTCCAAAATGTCGGTCATGGAGATGCGAAAAGCGGTCGAGGAAGTGGGACTCAGATATCAAGTGTTGGATTCTTCCAACTTTAACCCGGAGTATCCTAGATTTTCCATTTTGGATCAAAATCCGCCCGCAGGAAATAAGGTAAAGTCAAACCGAAAAATATATTTTACGGTAAACCCTTCTGGATATAAAAAGGTGACCGTACCGGATATTATCCAAGTTACCCAACGCAATGCCGCTTCCATGCTCAGGGCCGTAGGTTTGGATGTGGAGCGCGTTACCTATATTGATGAGTTGGGCAAGGACATGGTGTACAACATGAAATACAAAGGGAAATACATAAAACCGGGAGATAAACTACCCAAAACCTCCAAATTGGAGCTGATTTGCGGAAATGGTACCATACCAGGTAGTGCTAGGGTACAGGCAGATTCCCAATAAACATGAACACTCCGGACAATCAAGATGAACTGTCTCAAGATGAGCTCTACGAGCATCATGGCTTTGTAGCCTCCAAAGGTCAGGAGCCTTTGCGTGTGGATAAATTCTTAATGAACTTTATTGAGAACGCTACGCGGAACAAGATCCAGCAAGCTGCCAAAAAAGGGCATATTTGGGTGAACGGTTCCATTGTAAAGCAGAATTATAAGGTTAAGGCAGGCGATGAGGTAAAAGTGATGTTCGAGCATCCACCTTATGAATTTTTACTGACGCCCGAGAACATTCCCCTGGACATTGTTTATGAGGATGACGTGCTTTTGGTGGTGAACAAACCCGCAGGTATGGTAGTGCATCCAGGCCATGGCAATTACTCGGGCACCTTGATCAATGCACTGGTCTATCATTTTGAAAACTTGCCCAACAATAGTTCGGACAGGCCTGGACTGGTGCACCGAATTGATAAAGACACTTCGGGCTTATTGGTGATTGCCAAAACAGAATCTGCAATGACCCATTTGGCCCAGCAGTTTTTTGATAAGACCAGCGAGCGCGAATACGTAGCCTTGGTTTGGGGCAATGTGGAAGAAGACGAAGGGACCGTGGAAGGGCATATTGCCCGAAACCCTAAAAATCGTCTGCAAATGATGGTGTTTCCTGAAGGTGACGAGGGCAAAGAAGCAGTAACCCATTACAAGGTGTTGGAACGTTTTGGCTATGTTACCTTGGTTTCCTGTAAACTGGAAACGGGCAGAACGCATCAAATTAGGGTACACATGAAATTTATTGGCCATACGCTGTTCAACGACGAACGTTATGGGGGCGACAAAATTTTAAAGGGTACTACCTTTACCAAGTACAAACAGTTTGTGGATAATACTTTTAAGGTATTGCCCAGACAAGCATTGCACGCCAAAACCCTTGGTTTTGAACACCCCGTAACGGGCGAGTTTATGCGTTTTGATTCCGAACTGCCCGAGGATATGGTGAATGGAATAGAAAAGTGGCGGGGCTACTCTAAGCATCACGAATCATAGTTTTCTTCAATCTTAAGATTGAAAACACCATTGGAATACCCTTCCAAATAAGTAAAATCATCGTTATTTTTACAAAAATTAGAACAAGATGAAAATTGTGATATCTCCAGCAAAGTCATTGGATTACGATACGACTTTGCCTACATCGAAATATAGCGAACCCCAATTTTTGGAGCAAGCGGAAAAACTGAATTCCGTCCTAAAAAAGAAAAAGCCCAAAGCTTTATCTGAATTGATGTCCATTTCCGATAAGCTGGCCGATTTAAATTGGGAGCGTAACCAGAAATTTGAACTTCCCTTTACCACGGAGAATGCGAGACCTGCCGTTTATGCATTCAATGGTGATGTGTACCAAGGTTTGGATGCCTATACCATCCCCGAAGATAAGTTGGACCGCTTGCAGGATACCTTGCGAATTTTGTCCGGCCTTTACGGGGTGCTGAAACCCTTGGATTTGATGCAGCCGTACCGATTGGAAATGGGAACACAATTGAAAGTGGGTCGTAAAAAGAACTTGTACGAATTTTGGCAGGACCAAATCACAGAATCCTTGAACAACGAACTAGAGGAGGACGAATTGTTCGTGAATTTAGCGAGCAACGAATACTTTGGTGCCGTGGACGATAAGAACCTTAAGGTTCCCGTGATTGCACCGGTTTTTAAAGATTGGAAAAACGATAAACTGAAAGTCATTAGTTTTTTCGCCAAAAAAGCGCGTGGTTCCATGGTTCGTTATATCTTGGACACAGGGGCCGAAACGCTGGACGATATCAAGAATTTTGACTACGATGGTTATCTCTATAGCGAAGAGCACACGGTGCATAAAAACGAACCCGTGTTCATCCGATAAAAAACTTTGGTAAAATCCAGAGTAATCTTTAAGTTATAGACGACAAGGTATGTTGTTACGCTAGGTGTGCGCATACCTTAAATTGTGATACGCTTAAATTTAACCCAGAGGTTACACATTATTCACGACCTTTGAGTGTTTGTCTATTTTTAACACTAACATAAAACATATTTATGCAGCAGACTAAACGGTTAGAAGAGTTTAAAAAATCGGTAACCAATAAATTCAATATCTATAACAGCCTTTTCCTTAGCTTGCCCTACAAGAATGTGGAAAATGTGGGGATTCTCATCCCACTTTTGCTCGATCAATGCGAGAAAGGACTAAAGGCAGGCAAGGAGCCGCAGGAGATTTTGGAGGTCTTCTTTTCCAACTTTGTGGATATTCAGGACGAACGGGAGCGATTGGATTTTATGTTCAGAATAGTGCAATATGTGGAGCGCCAAGTGGTACTTTACGATAGTGTGGAAGATTCCGCATTTCCAAAATTGCAAGAGTACAGTAGTTCGTTGACCATAAAGGATTATTTTGAATTGGTAAACCGTACCAAAAATTGGGACAAGGTTTCCAAAAAACTTTCCACCTTTAGTGCACGCATTGTTTTAACGGCCCACCCTACACAGTTCTACACCCCAGCTGTTTTGGATATCATTGCAGAGCTACGCTCGTTGATTGATGAAGATAGAATCCATGATATTGATGTAACCTTGCAACAATTGGGATTGACCTCTTTGATCAATGCAAAAAAACCTACGCCCTTGGATGAGGCGAAAAACATCATCTACATTCTTCGAAACACCTATTATGATGCCGTTGGAGAGCTTTATCAATATGTAAAAAGTAATATCAAGGACGAAAAGTTCGAGAACTATAACTTGATGAAGCTTGGATTTTGGCCTGGAGGTGACCGAGATGGAAACCCATTTGTAACTGCCGACATCACCAAACAAGTGGCCGACGAACTCAGGCTTACCTTGATGAAATGCTACTACAACGAATTGAAGGACCTTCGCAAAAAGTTGACTTTTAAAGGAATGCAGGGACACCTCAATGAACTGAGCGGTAAAATGTACCAGGCCATGTTTAATCCTGATGCACCTATTTCCTACGAGGGAATTATTGAACATTTAGGTGCCGTTAGAGAAGAGTTGATCGAACATTATCACGGCTTATATTTGGATGAGTTGGATCAGTTTATAGATAAGGTCCACATCTTTAAAACACATTTTGCAACCTTGGATATCCGTCAAGATCACAGCAAACATAAATTGGTGGTGGAAACCGTGCTTAAAAAGCAAGGAGCCATCAAAACAAGTTTGGATGAGCTCAAGGAAAAGGAGTTGGTGGATTTGTTGCTCAAGAAGGACTTTAAGCTCAATCCAAAAGATTTTGACGATGACATTGTAAAAGATACCATTGTCAACATTCAAAATTTAAAAGCAATCCAAGACAAAAACGGTGAAGATGGATGCAACCGGTACATCATCAGTAATTCCGAAGATATTTTTTCCGTGTTGTTCGTGTTTGGATTGTTCAGGTGGTGCGGTTGGGATGAGAAGGAAATCACTTTTGATATTGTCCCCTTGTTCGAGACCATGAACGGTATGGATGCTTCCGAAGAAGTGATGCAAACCTTGTTCGATATACCACAATATAGACAGCACCTAGAGCGAAGAAGAGACATTCACACCATAATGCTCGGATTTTCCGATGGTACCAAAGATGGAGGGTATTTAAAAGCCAACTGGTCCATTTTGAAGACAAAAGAAACCTTGAGCAAAGTCTGCAAGAAAAACGGAATCAGTGCCATTTTCTTTGATGGTAGGGGAGGACCACCGGCAAGGGGTGGAGGTAAAACCCACAGGTTCTACGCAGCTCAAACTAAGGATGTAGCCAATCACGAGATTCAGCTTACCATTCAAGGGCAGACCATTACCAGTACCTACGGGACTAAGGAGCAGTTTATTCACAATTCCGAACAAATGCTCACCGCTGGCTTGAGCAATAATCTTTTTGGCAAGGAGCATACCATTTCTGCTGCGCAACGTAAATTGATTGAAGAACTTTCCGAACTAAGTTTTGAAAAGTATGATGCGTTGAAGCAGCACGAGAAATTCATTCCTTATTTGGAAAACAGGAGTACCCTAAAATATTACACCAAGGCCAATATTGGTAGTAGACCGGGTAAACGTGGCAACAAAAAACAGTTAACGCTTTCAGACCTTCGAGCCATTTCGTTTGTAGGTTCTTGGAGCCAGTTAAAACAGAATGTTCCTGGTTACTTTGGTTTGGGTTCTGCCATTATGCAGTTAAAGGAAGAGGGGCGATTGAACGAGGTGAAAAAACTCTACAAAGAAGTTCCATTCTTTAAGGCATTAATGCTGAACAGTATGATGTCCTTGGCCAAATCCAACTTTGATTTGACCAGTTATATGAAGGATGACCCTGAGTTTGGAGACTTCTGGAACATTTTGCACGATGAATTCCAATTGTCCAAAAAGATGTTGCTACAGATTTCCGGTCTTAAAATTTTGATGGAAGATGAAGCTGTATCCAGGGAATCGGTGAAAATCAGGGAAAAGATTGTATTGCCATTGTTGGTGATTCAGCAAAATGCCTTGTACCACATCACCCAAAATTCCAAGTATAAAGAACTATACGAAAAGATAGTGACCCGTTCACTCTACGGAAACATCAATGCGAGTAGGAACTCCGCTTAATCTCGGATTAATACTGCCGTCACCCTGAGCTTGTCTCAGGGTCTCACAAACTTTTATATTCAATCAGTGTAATGCTTATAATTTAGTATTACGCTGATTATTTATAGGTGCTCAGATAAGAAAACTTAAAACTTGAAGCTTTGAGTTCAAAACTCTTTAAGCATACACATCCTTACGAACCTTTTTTGTTGCCCGAGGCCACTAAATTGATTGTGGGCACTTTACCGCCACCCCGTTTTACTACGGGAGAGTTAAAACCCCAAGATGTAGATTTCTGTTATGGCAGTTGCAATGGACAATTGTGGCCCATTTTGGATAAAATCTTTGACTTGGGATTAAAGTATGAAACCACAAATGAAGCCGTTGAGCAGCGCAAGCGTTTTCTGATTGAAAATAAAATTGGGGTCTGCGATATTGTGGAGAGTGCCGAACGTGAAAAAATAGATGCTTCCGATTTGGGGATGCAGAACGTAGTGCTCCGGGATTTGGTGGGGTACTTACAGAAATACCCGAACATTAGGACACTTTTGTTCACCGGAGGAAATAGTAAAAACGGTCCCGAATATTTCTTTCGCAAACAGTTAAAGGAATGTGGGCTAAAATTAAAAGTTGTCTCCAACGAAGTGCCCCGAATACATCATTTGGAGTTGCCTCTTGATTCAAGCTCTATGTCAGTTCGAGCGCAGTCGAGAACGGTTAAAACCGTCTCATTAACCGCCCCTTCAGGCGCTGCTAACCGTGCTGTTGGGAGTTTACAAGCCTATAAGGATTTAAAAAACAAAAACCCTGATTTCAATACTCTTGACTTCAGGGTAATGCAGTACCGGGAGTTTTTTTAATTCATTTCCGAAGAAAGAATTCCATAAAACGCCTTAATCCCATAGGCCAATTGTCCAATCTTGACATTCTCGTTGGGACTATGTTGGTTGTTATCGGGATTGACCACCGGTACAATAAAGGCAGGAATCTTTAATTCGTTGATAAAAGGGGAAATAGGAACGGTTCCGCCCATGGTACGTATCTGAATCACCTCTTCTCCAAAGCTCATGTTTAACGTGTTTACGATAAACTTGCCATAAGGATTGTCCAATTCGGTTCGGAAAGCATCGGTAACGCTACCTTCCTCCACGGTAACAATTTTATCAAACTGCATACGCTCCTCTTTGGAAGGTATATGGTCCAATACTTTGTATCCCTGTTTAGTGATATGGTCCTTTACTAAGTTTTTAAGACGATCTCCATCACTTTCTACTACCAACCTCAAATCCAGTTCCGCAGTTGCACTTTCGGGAACAATGGTCCGTGCTTTCTCACCGACCCATCCCGAACCCAAACCACGAATGTTCAAGGATGGGTATTGTAAAGCCTCTTGATAATAACCACCCACTTTTTCGGCAGTTTTAAACTGAAGCTTTTCAGCAATCGCCTTGTCGCTATCAGGAACACTTTTTAGTATGGAATCGGTTTTTTCATTGATGGAAATGCCGTCGTAATAGCCGGGAATGGTCACCCTACCTTCGGTATCTTTCATGGTGGCCAGCAACTGTGCCAACTGAAACCCGGGGTTTGGTGCATAATTGCCGTAATGTCCACTGTGTTGAGGTTTTATGGGGCCATAGGTGGTAAGCGTCAAGGTGGTGATGCCTCGACACCCGTAAACCACCGTTGGGTTTTCCGAAGCATGAACAGGTCCGTCCACGATCATTAAAAAATCGGATTCCAATAGTTCGCGGTACTGCTTAACGGCAGCAGGCAAGGGTTTGCTGCTCTTCTCCTCTTCACTGTCCAAAATCACTTTTATGTTAAAAGGAATTTCTTTGCCATCCTTCTTTAATAAATCCACGGCGTTCAAAAGCATCACAATGGGCGATTTATCATCAGAAGTTGACCGTCCGAACAAACGCCAATCATAATTAATGTCATCCCCCAGTTCATCAAAAGAAACCGTTTCAAAACCATCATCACTGGGCTTTTTTAAAACCACTTGATAGGGATTGGGCTGGTCCCATTTGGATGGGTCTACGGATTGCCCATCAAAATGCATGTAAATGAGTATGGTGGGTTTTTCACCACTCACTGGCGTGGCCGCAAAAAACAGGGGAAGCCCTTCTGTGTCCAAAACGGCAGTATTAAAGCCTCTATCACCAAATTTACGCTTCAACCACATGATGTTGCGATCTATATCAGTAGCATCCAAAGCGTCGTTGGGAATGGCAATAAATTCCCGAATTTCGTTAATGGCATCGGCCACTTGCGATTTTACGGCTACATCATCCTGCGCGAAAAGGGAAAAAGTAAGGGATAGGCAAACTAGGGATAGTGTTTTTTTCATGAGACAGGTCAGCGTTGATTTTAAAAGCTGAAATTTAACGAATTTGCTTCACAAAGTCACTAATACCATCCACTCCATTTGCTGTTACATGTTTGATGAAAGCCGAACCAATGATAGCTCCTTTTGTTTTTTTGGTCGCTTGCTCAAAAGTTTCGGCATTGCTAATGCCAAACCCAACAATTTGAGGGTTTTTCAACTGCATGTTGGCAACGCGTTCAAAATAGTCCGATTGTTCTGTTCCAAAACCTTGTTTGGCCCCGGTTGTACTGGCCGAACTCACCATGTAAATGAATCCTTCGGAGGCATCATCAATGGCTTTGATACGTTCATCACTTGTTTGGGGAGTGATCAGGAAAACATTGATTAATCCATGTTTTTTAAAAATGTCTTCATATTCTTCTTTGTACACATCCAGAGGTAAATCGGGAAGAATCAGTCCATCGATTCCGATTTCTTCACATTTGGCACAAAATTCCTCCACGCCATATTGAAGCACAGGGTTAAAATAACCCATTAAAATGAGGGGAATGCTGACGGTTTTTCGAATATCTTTCAATTGCCCAAAGAGCAAAGCTGTGTTCATCCCATTTTTAAGGGCCGCCGTGGAACTTTCTTGTATGGTCGGTCCATCGGCCAAAGGGTCACTGAAAGGGAGTCCTATTTCGATGAGGTCGACGCCGCTTTTTTCCAAATCTTCGATGATTTTAACGGTGTCGTCCAAATTGGGGTATCCAGCCGAAAAATATATGGAAAGAATTTTTTTATCCTCTTGTAATTTTTGTTTGATCCTGTTCATTTCTAGTTTGTTTTTGTCATCCCGCACCTTGATGCGGGGGTCCATTTTCAATTCTTTTTTGGATTCCTGCTTCCACAGGAATGACATTCGTTTTTTGTTCGGTTTGTCATCCCGTACCTGATGCGGGATCTATTTTATTATGGATTTCTGCTTTCCCTTCGACTACGCTCAGGGTTCCGCAGGAATGACATTAAATTATAATTTAAAATAATCAATATAGTTCTGTAAATCTTTGTCCCCACGTCCGGATAGGTTCACTACCACCACATCATCTGGATTGAATTTCCTTTCCTCAAAAATGGCCAGGGCATGGGAAGTTTCTATTGCCGGTATGATACCCTCTAGTTTACAAAGCTCCAAACCGGCCTTCATGGCATCATCATCGGTAATGGAAATAAACTCCCCTCGACCTGAAGCATATAAATGCGCATGCATTGGCCCTACACCCGGGTAATCCAGTCCTGCTGATATGGAGTAGGGTTCGGTAATCTGTCCATCCTGTGTCTGCATCAACAGGGTCTTGCTACCGTGAATGATGCCCACTTTTCCTAAAGCAGAGGTGGCTGCACTTTCGCCAGAGTGAATGCCTTTTCCCGCAGCTTCCACTGCAATAATGCCCACTTCGGGAACATCCAAATAATGATAGTATGCTCCTGCAGCATTACTTCCGCCGCCCACACAGGCCACAACATAATCTGGGTTTTCACGGCCTTCTTTTTCTTGAAGCTGATTTTTGATTTCCTCAGAGATTACGGATTGAAAACGGGCCACCATATCCGGGTAGGGGTGGGGGCCAACAACAGAACCAATAATGTAATGTGTGTCCACTGGATTGTTGATCCAGTCTCGAATTGCCTCGTTTGTGGCATCTTTCAATGTTTTACTGCCCGATTTGGCAGGTCTTACCTCTGCACCCAGCATTTTCATGCGAGCTACGTTTGGGGCTTGGCGTGCAATGTCAATTTCGCCCATGTACACGATGCACTCAATTCCCATTAACGCACAAACGGTTGCTGTGGCCACTCCGTGCTGACCTGCTCCTGTTTCTGCAATGATTCGGTTCTTGCCCAATTTTTTGGCCATCAAAATTTGTCCGATGGTATTATTGACCTTATGAGCACCGGTATGGCATAAATCTTCCCGTTTGAGATAGATTTTTGTATTGTATTTTTCTGATAAACGATTGGCGAAATAAAGCGGGGTGGGCCTGCCTACATAATCCTTCAACAATTGATGGAATTCTTCTTTGAACGAAGGTTCTTCCATAATACTGAGATAGTTCTGCCGAAGCTCTTCGCAATTGGGATACAGCATTTCGGGGATAAATGCACCGCCGAACTCACCATAATACCCGCGTTCATCTGCATGATAGCTCTTCATAGATTTCTTTTTTTAGTTGTGACCGCTCTTGAGCGATTCAATAAATATTTTTAAGTCTTCAATATTTTTTAATCCAGGTGCTGTTTCAAATTTACTGTTCACATCTATGGCAAAACAGTTTTTGGAAGCAGGACTGTTTAAAAATTCTTTTAATTTCTCTTCGGAATCCAATCCAATGCCGCCACTTAAAAAGTAGGGCTTGTTGGATGGATACTTTTTCAAAACATCCCAATCAAAAGTATAGCCGTTGCCACCTGGCAATTTTCCTTTCGTGTCAAAAAGAAAATAATCACAGACTTCTTCATAATCTTTCAGGACATCAAAATCAAAATCATCTTTGATGGAGAATACTTTGATGATTTCTAGCGTTGTCAGGTCGAGCGTAGTCGAGACCTCTTTTTGGTTAAAATTTCCCTGATTTCTCGACTGCGCTCGAAATGACAGAAAGCCTTCCTTTAATGCTTTGCAATACTCAGCACTTTCCTTTCCGTGGAGTTGAACCGCGTTTAATTGATATTGCTCGACTTTTTCCAAAACTTCTTCCAAAGGTGCATCCACAAAAACACCCACTTTTTTGATAGAACTGGACAATTTGGGCATATCTCCCAAAAAATATCTGGAAGAAGGCTCCCAAAAAATAAACCCTAGATAATCCGGTTGCAATTGGGCAACTTCGGTAGGGTTATGGTTCATACCGCAGATTTTTAGTTTCATAGTTTGTGGTCGTTGTCATTCCGAAATGAGCTTTGCGATTGAGGAATCTCAAAATGGATTTCTCACTTTGATTTCGACTGCGCTCAATCTGACAGTTCGAAATGACGTTATGCGATTATCTTATTAATAAACTCTTTTGCACTTTCACCAGGTTCGTCCGTCTTCATAAAATTTTCCCCGATCAAAAATCCTTGATAGTCAAATTCCTTTAAATCGCGAATAGCTTCCACGGAACTAATGCCGCTTTCGGATACCTTCACAAAATCATCGGGTATTTTTTTGGACAGCGATTTGCTGATCTCCAAATCAACCTCAAAAGATTTAAGATTACGATTGTTCACCCCTAGCATATCCAAACTTGGCATTAGGGATTTTTCGAGTTCTACTTCATTATGTACCTCAAGCAATACATCCAGTCCCAAACCTTTGGCCAGTTCGGACAAGGTTTTTATCTCTTCTTTGGATAGAATGGCGGCAATTAACAAAATTACATCAGCACCATAGGCTTTGGCCTCTACAATTTGATATTCATCTATGATGAACTCCTTTCGCAAAAGAGGAATATTGGTGGAAGCCCTTGCGAGCACCAAATCGTCCAAAGAGCCTCCAAAGTATTTGCCATCGGTAAGTACGGACATGCCACAGGCCCCTGCATCGGTATACCCTTTGGCTACGTCCTGTACGCTCAAATTTTGGTTGATAACGGATTTTGACGGGGAACGGCGTTTGTGCTCGGCAATGATGCCTGAATTGCTTTTTCGCAATACCTCTGCCAAGGAGACGGAGGTGCGCTCCATCATCACCGAGGCTTCCAATTGGGGCAGGGTGACAAGCGATTTTTTTAAATCGACCTCCTTGCGTTTATCGGCTACTATTTTGTCAAGTATGTTCATGTTGTTTTTGTCATCCCGCACCTGATGTGGGATCTATTTTTTATTTCTGTTGGTTTCCTGCTTTCGCAGGAATGACATTCGTTTGTTTTTTGTTATTCCGCAACCGGTTCTGAATCTATTTCATTTCAATTTATGGATTCCTGCTTTCGCAGGAATGACATTTGTTTTTGTTCAATTTGTCATCCCGCACCTGATGCGGGATCTATTTTATTATGGATTCCTGCTTTCACAGGAATGACATTCGTTTTGTTTTTACTTTTCACTCAATTCCTGTAATTTTTTTAAAGCTTGTAAACCTTTGCCACTAAGCAACGATTCCTTTGCTTTTTCAAAACCTTCTTTTGGGGTAATGCCCTTCACGGTAGCAATGGCTACCCCTGCATTGGCGCAAACCACATTATTTTGAGCGTCGGTGCCTTTTCCTTGTAAAATATTCATGAATATCTGAGCTGAATCTGCCACATCTTCACCACCGACAATATCTTGTTGTGAAACTTTATCCACCCCAAAATCAGTAGGCTTCAATATGGCTTCGGTATTGTTGGAAATGGTCTTGGTGTCACCCGTCAACGAGATTTCATCATACCCATCCAACGCATTTAAGATGGTGAACTTTTTATCTGTGTTTTGATAGAGGTATCCATACATTCTGGCCAATTCCAGATTAAATACTCCTACCATTTGATTTTTTGGAAATGCAGGGTTTACCATAGGTCCCAACATATTGAAAAATGTTTTCACCGCCAACTCCCTTCGGATGGGAGCCACATTTTTCATGGCGGGGTGGAAGAGTGGGGCGTGCAATACACAAATACCAGCTTTCTCGATGGTTTTCTTTAGAAAATCAGCCTTATTACTGAATTTGATGCCCAAGAATTCCATTACATTGCTACTACCACATTTGGAGGAAACCCCGTAATTTCCGTGTTTGGTCACATGAATTCCAGCTCCGGCTGTCACAAAAGAGGCCAAAGTAGAAATGTTGAAAGTATCCTTGCCGTCACCGCCCGTTCCGCACAGGTCGATTGGGTCGTATTCAGCAAGGTCAACGGCCAAGCAAAGTTCCAAAAGGGCATCGCGAAAGCCTTCCAGTTCTTCAATGGTCACGCTCCGCATCATGTACACGGTGAGGAAAGCCGCAATTTGTGAGGTGTTGTATTCTCCTTTGGCAATGTTTACCAAAACCTGCTTGGCTTCTTCCTTGGGGAGAATTTCGTGATTGATGAGTTTATTTAATGTCTCTTTCATTGTTCTTCTTTGTCAATCCTGCACTTTGGCCTTGCTCGGCACAAACTCCAGCAGGAATCTATTTGTTATTATTTTGGATTCCCACTTTCGTGGGAAAGACACTCGTTTTTGCTCGGTCTGTCATTCCGCATTTAATTTGGGAACCAGTTTCATTTTTGTTTTGGATTCCTGTTTTTTGCAGGAATGACATATCCCTAGCTTTCCAACCAATTTTTTAGCATTTGTTTTCCTTCGGGCGTTAAAACCGATTCTGGATGAAACTGTACAGCGGTCACATCGTATTCTTTGTGTCGAAGGGACATAATTTGTCCATTCTCGTCCACCGCAGTAGTCTCCAATACCTCCGGCAAATCAGTATCAACTACCCAAGAATGATACCTTCCCACTTGAAGCGTTTTTGGCATGTCCTTGTAAATAGGGTCGTCTTTAGTGACGGTTATGGTAGTATCCACTCCGTGATAAACTTGGTCCAAGTTCACCAATGTGCCTCCGAACACTTCGCCTATGGCTTGCAGCCCCAAGCAAACTCCAAAAATACGTTTGGTGGGGGCGTAGGTTTTTATAATTTCCTTTAAAAGCCCTGCTTCATCTGGAATTCCGGGTCCAGGAGACAAAACCACATAGTCAAACGGTTTTACTTCGTCCAAAGTAAGTTGGTCGTTTCGTTTTACGGTAACCTCGCAATCCAAATCTTCCAGATAGTGCACCAAGTTGTAGGTGAAGCTATCGTAATTGTCTATCATTAAAATCTTTCTTCCCATGCTTAGATTGTTTCGGCAATTTCCAGCGCTTTGGTCAATGCGCCCAATTTATTGTAGGTTTCTTGGAGTTCATCGTCCGGGTTGGAGGCAGCTACCAAACCTGCCCCAGCTTGGTAATACAGTTCGTGATCCTTGCTCAAAAAGGTTCGGATCATAATGGCGTGGTTAAAATTGCCTTCAAAATCCATAAACCCGATGGCCCCACCGTAGTACGACCTGCTGGTTTTCTCGTATTTTTCAATGAGCTGCATGGCCATGTGCTTGGGTGCGCCGCTCAAGGTCCCGGCCGGGAACGTATCGGCGACCACTTTCATGGTAGTGCTGTCCTTTTTCTTTTGCCCTGTTACTTTGGACACCAAATGGATGACGTGGGAGAAATACTGTACTTCTCGATAAGTTTCCACTTTTACGGTATTTCCGTTGCGGCTGAGGTCGTTTCGAGCCAAATCCACCAACATTACGTGTTCGCTGTTTTCTTTTTCGTCCTCTGCCAATTTTTTTGCCAGTTCGGCGTCTTTTTCATCGTTTCCGGTACGTTTGTAGGTTCCGGCAATGGGATGTATCTCGGCTTTGCCTTCTTTTACGATAAGCTGCGCTTCCGGAGAACTACCGAATATTTTAAAGTCACCGTAATCAAAATAGAATAGATATGGGGATGGATTTATGGAACGCAGTGCTCTATAAACATTGAATTCATCTCCCTTGAATTTTTGTTTGAATCTTCTGGAAAGTACCAACTGGAAAACATCACCTCGCTGACAATGCTTTTTGGCCAACTCCACTTGTTCCTTGTAATCTTCATCTTTAAGGTTGGATTCTGGTGTTCCTTCCTTGTTGAAATTGTATGATGAAAAGGTGCGTACATTAAAAAGCTGCTCCATTTCATCCACATTGCTTTCTGAGTTGTAACAATGCGCGAACAAATAAGCTTCATTCTTAAAATGATTGATGGCAATGATGTTCTGGTACACCGCATAATAAATATCAGGGATATTGGCAGAATCATCCTTTTTGGATATTGCTACATCCTCAAAATAGCGGACGGCATCGTAGGCCATATACCCGAACAGTCCGTTGTAAATAAATTTAAAACCGTTTTGCGATGTTTTAAATTGCTTGCTAAAGTTGTGGATTACTTCTGTTACATCGGTGTCAGGTGTAATTTTGGTAACTTCTTTTGTGCCATCGGGAAACTCTTGGGAAATAATTTCGTTAGCTACTTTAATGGAGGCAATGGGATTGCAGCAGATGTACGAAAAACTGTTGTCGTTGGCATGGTAGTCGCTACTTTCCAAAAGGATGCTGTTGGGGAACTTGTCCCTGATTTTTAGGTAAACGCTCACGGGCGTAATGGTGTCCGCGAGAATTTTTTTGTAGTGTGTTGTTAATGAATAAGTCATTTCGTTTCTATTTCCACGCAGGTGGAAATCTTTTTTTGGTTAATCAAAGAAATAGGTTAAATCCTTCCAATCTGGATTGAAATCGTTTATCAGGTTTATTTTCCAGCTCCTATTCCATTTTTTTAATTGTTTCTCTCTTCGAATGGCTGGCATTGGGAAATTAAATTTTTCATAATAGACTAATGTTTTAAGATTATATCTACTGGCAAATTTGCTGCCCACGCCATGTTTGTGCCTGTACATTCTCTTTTTCAAATCGTTTGTATAGCCTATATAAATGGTTCCCATTTTCTTGTTTGATATGATATAGACATAAAAACTCATTTTTCAACATTTAGGATTTCCGCCTTCGCGGAAATTATAACTAAAGCCGTAAAAAAGAAAAAGGCTTGTCGCGATGACAAGCCTCTTATATGATAATAATGGGGACTTAGCTCACGACATTCGACGTAAGTTTGTCCACCACCAGATATTTACTGTTCCGTTAATCATTGGTTCAAATATAGGGAGGAATTTTTAACGGGACAACAATGTTTTGTTTAAGAACTCACATAAACTTTTTCAATTGGCTAAAAAATTGCCCTTTTGCACCCACTTTTTGTCTTTTTATCCTTCCGTAGCTTTGCTATGCAACTCGAAAAAGCCTTCAACTGGGCACAAATTGACTAATTTTCGCTTCAATCCTAAAAGTTTAAATGAGTTCTAAAATAAAAAATCCCGTCCAAGAATTTCTCGGACGGGATTTTCACACACTAAAATTGGAGTCGATTACATCTGTAGATCAACTACCAAATCAAATTCATCATAGATCAATTTGTCCTTGGCGGTACCAATAATCCCAGATCCGTATTTTACATCGTACTTGGTTCTGTCCACTTTCAATGTAGCAGTTGCTTTGTCCCCATAAACGGAAACATCGAAAGTTATGGGCTCGGTAGTACCTTTAATGGTAAGGTCTCCTTTTACCTCGTATGAATTTTTCCCTGTTGATTTCACTTTAGTGAAAACCAATGAGGCGGTCGGGTGATCGGCAGTACCGAAAAAGTCGTCGGACTTAAGGTGTCCATCCAATTTGTCTTTGTACTCACCTTCCAAATCTTGGGTGTTGATACTGGACATGTCCACTACAAAGTTACCACCAACCAATTTTTCACCGTCAAATTCCAGGGCACCAGATTCAAGGCTGATGGTTCCATTGTGGGAGCCACCTACTTTATAACCTTTCCAGGTTACGGTGCTTTCAGAAGTTTTTACTTCTTTGGTTTCTTTTTCGATTGGGTTGGCAATGGCAGAGGCACTAAATAGGGTGACCAATGTTAAACTTAAAATTGTCTTTTTCATGATTGTGTTAAATTTCTGTTTTAATTGTTAAGGGTTAAAATTTATATAAGCGTAAATAATTCTTCTTTGGATTTTCTCACTTTGGGCAAATGTTGTGTTTCATCTTCTGCGGAACGATAACCCACGGCCAAAACAACTGCTGCGTTGAGGTTTTTATCCTCTAGCCCTAAAATCTCATTGTATTTGTCAGATTCAAAACCTTCCATGGGGCAGGTGTCTATTTTTAACTCTGCCGCGGCCTGCATCAAATTGCCGAAAGCAATATATGCCTGTCTAGCGGTCCAATTGCTTTTAGTCTCTGTTGGAAGATCTATCAATTTGGATTTCATAAAGTCGGAATATCCTTTTAATCCTTCCTCGGGGATATTTCTGGTTTCACTCACATTGGCCAAATAGTCGTCGACCAATTCCTCCCCGAACTCAGTGGCATTAGCAAATACGATAACGTGAGATGCATCTGTAATCTGTGATTGATTCCACGAAGCAGGCTTCAATTGTTCCTTCACTTTTTTGTCAGATACCACAACAACATGGTAGGGTTGCAATCCATAGGAGGAAGCGCTCAATCGTGTAGCTTCCAAAAGGGTTTCCAGATCTTCGTCCGATACCTTTTTTGTGGCATCGAATTTTTTGGTGGCATAACGCCATGTTCTATGTTCTAAAATGTTGCTCATTATGTCTAAAATTTATCTAATAGTTGATTTAATTGTTCCAAATCTTCTTTGTTGAGGTTTTTTACAATATCATTTTCTGCTTCCGAGACGGCCTTGTCCATTTTAGATAGTGCCTCCAACCCCGATGCTGTTATGGTAATCTCAACTTTTCGTCTGTTTGAATGGCACACCGATCGGTTCACAAACCCCTTGGTGATCAATTTATCTACCAAACGAGTGGTGTTGCTCATTTTGGTTACCATACGCTCGTTTAAAGTGGACAGGTTGGCTGGTTTGCCCTTCTGCCCCCTCAATATTCTAAGAACATTAAATTGTTGCATGGAAATCTCGAAGGGCTTCAATGCAGAGGCAAAGGCTTCATTACTCTTGTTATGAACCAATGTCATGTGGATAATGGTCTTGGTTTCCAAGGACAATTTTTGGGTTGTCTTAATAATTTCTTCCACATTCATGTATAAACAATATTTGTATATACAAATGTATGTTGATTTTTGGCGATGAACCAAATATTATACCGATAAATTTTTGTTAAAGAATAAAAAAATGCATTTACAGTGTGTATTTTTAAATATGTAAAATTCACATAATGAATAGGTTATTTGCTTTAGGGTTGATGGTTTTTATTTTTTTTGGATGTGCCGAAAAGAAAAAGAAAGATACAGAAGTGGCAGAAAAAGTTGATACAGTAACTGTTGCGCAAGAAGATATTGCCACCGCAGGCGTTAAGTTCCCTGTTTATGACTTTGAAGGGCTTGAGCCTTTGTTGCACAAGAAAGATGATAAAACCTACATAATTAATTTTTGGGCCACATGGTGTAAGCCCTGTATTAAAGAAATGCCCTATTTTGAAAGGGTGCATGCTGAGCAAAAGAACAATAATGTAAAAGTGATATTGGTAAATTTGGATATGCCCAATATGTGGAAGAGTCGCTTGGAACCTTATGTGGAAAATAAAGGAATCCAATCTGAAGTAGTGATATTGGATGACCCAAAACAAAATGATTGGATACCCAAGGTGTCCGAAGAGTGGGGCGGAGGTATTCCTGCTACCTTAATATATAATAAGGACAAACGAACTTTTTACGAACGTGGTTTCACGTACGAAGAGCTGAACGAAGAGTTGAATACATTCATAAACTAATCGACTATGAAAAAAACAAAGATTTTAGGATGGTCGGCATTGGCGTTGATTTTTGTAGCAGCCTTTGCCATGGGATTCAAGGCCGCGACCGAGCATAATTTGGACAATGGTTATGAAGTTGGGGATATGGCTGCCGATTTCTCCTTGAAAAACGTGGACGGAACCATGGTGTCCTTGTCAGATTTTGATAAGGCCAAAGGCTTTTTGGTAATCTTTACCTGTAATACCTGCCCGTATGCACAGGCTTATGAGGACAGGATAATCGCATTGGATGCCAAGTACAACCCCCAAGGGGTGCCCGTAATTGCCATTAACCCGAACAACCCAAGTGCCAAACCAGGCGACAGTTTTGCCAAAATGAAAGAGCGAGCAGCAGAAAAAGGCTTCACTTTTCCTTATTTGTTGGATGAAGGCCAGAAAGTGTACCCTGAATATGGTGCAACACGCACACCGCACGTTTTTTTGCTGGAAAAAACAGACTCAGGCAATATGGTAAAATATATTGGAGCCATTGATGATAATTACCAAGATGCCTCGCAAGTAGATGAAAAATTTGTTGAAAATGCCGTAGACGCCATGTTGGCAGGGAATGAAATCAATCCTACAACAACAAAAGCCATTGGATGCGGTATAAGATAAGCCACGATAAAAATAAAACAACCAGAAATCCGGAGTAATGCTTCGGATTTTTATTTTTGTACCAATTTAAATTGAAAAAAATGTCAGATCTATCACAAGAAGAATGGGCGGAGCAACTGGAAAATGATGACAACGCCTTTATTTTGGATGTACGTACCCCCGAAGAAGTGGAAGAAGGATACATTCCCGGAGCAACGAACATCGATATTTATTTGGGTCAAGAATTTTTGGACGAGGTGGAAAAACTGGACAAGTCCAAAAACTTTTATGTCTACTGCCGATCAGGAAACCGTAGCGGACAAGCCTGCGCCATAATGAACAGTATCGGGATCGAGAATGCATATAATTTGGAAGGTGGTTTTATGGAGTGGGAAGGCGAAGTAGCAGAGTAAGCCTCCATTTATCCCAAATCAATGCGAGAAGACCTACTTTATTTTATTTGGAAACACAACAAGCTTCCAACAAAACAGCTGTGTACCGGTAACGGCGAAGCCATCGCAATCAAGGCAACGGGGACTCAAAACAGGTTTGCAGGCCCCGATTTTTTCAATGCCAAGGTCGAAATCGGCGGACAGCTCTGGGCCGGTAATGTGGAGATGCACCTTAAATCTTCGGATTGGTATGTGCATCATCATGAAACGGATGAAAACTACAACAATGTCATTCTCCATGTAGTTTGGGAGGATGACATTGCTGTTTTTAGGAAAGATGGCTCCCAAATTCCCACATTGGAAGTGCAACACTATGTTTCCGATCAGCTTTTGAACGGCTATCAAAGTTTGATGGATAATTCACGGACAAGTTTTATTAACTGTGAAAAGGATTTAAAGGAGATAGATTCCTTTGTGGTGGAAAACTGGTTGCACAGATTGTACATTGAACGGCTGGAGTACAAGTCCAAATTGATACTGAAATTATTGGAAGCGTCCAAGAATGATTGGGAGGCCGTCCTTTTTATGTTGCTGGCCAAGAATTTTGGTTCCAAGGTAAACGGAACCTACTTTTTGGAGCAGGCAAAACAATTGGATTTTTCCATAGTGAGGAAAACTACTAACGAACCATTGCAATTGGAAGCCTTGCTTTTTGGCCATTTTGGACTTTTAAATATTGACGATTGTTCGGATGCATACTTTCTCCAGTTCAAAAACGAATACAAATATTTGGTTCGTAAATTCGGTTTGGTGGAGAATGGATCAAAACCAGAGTTTTTTGGCTTGCGGCCATTGAATTTTCCCACTATTAGGGTTTCGCAATTGGTAAACCTGTACGCAGGGAATCACAATATATTTTCCAAGTTAATGGAGATCAACGGCCTGCAAGATATCTATAAAGCTTTTGAAATTAGCACCGGACCATATTGGGAAGACCACTATACCTTTGGTAAGCTTTCAAAAAAGCGGGTGAAGAAATTATCCAAGAAATTTGTGGATTTGGTTATCATCAACACCTTGGTGCCGCTCAAGTTTTGTTATGCAAAGTATTTAGGCAGAGATTGGAACGAGGATTTGATTGCCTTGGTTTCAGACTTGGGCAAAGAGGACAATTCCATAATCAAAAACTTTGAGCAAATAGGGATGAAAACCCAAAATGCTTTGGAAAGTCAAGCAAAGTTGGAGCTCTATACTAATTACTGCTCCAAAAATAAATGCATGCAATGTGCCATTGGCACACAATTATTGAATAGAAATACATAATTTTAGCCATGTCTTTGTTCTATAATACCCTTTACTACTTTCAAAAAAGAGGCTTTGAGGTCTGTCGGCGCATAGCGGAACGGCTTGGAATTCGGGCCCGGGTGGTCCGGACCAGTTTTATTTATTTAACCTTTGTTACCTTGGGTTTCGGTTTTGCGCTGTACCTTTTTATTGCTTTCTGGCTTCGGATTAAGGACCTGATCTATACCAAAAGAACTTCTGTATTTGACCTCTGATCATGATTAGATTGATGCGCTCCAAAATAGTATTGGCACTTTCCTTAATGGTTGTGGTGCTTTTGTTTGGGGTGTTCGGTTATAAAATGCTGTCCGATTTTACTTGGATAGAGGCCATTTACATGACCATTATTACGGTAACTACCGTAGGCTTTTCGGAGGTGAGGCCGTTGGATGCCAATGCAAAGATTTTTACCGTATTTTTAATCGTCACCAGTATTTTTATATTCGGTTTTGCCATTTCTGTGGTTTCGGAATATATCTTGGGAAGAAATTCGCTGGAACTACTAAAAAAGAGAAAAGTGAAGAAACAAGTAGATAGTCTTTCAAACCATGTTGTGGTTTGCGGTTTTGGTAGAAACGGCATGCAGGCCGCCGAAAAATTGATTGCCTACAAAAAGCCTTTTGTTGTTATTGAAAAAGATAAGGAGATTATTGAAAGGCACGAAGATGATGTGTTGTTTGTGGAGGGCGATGCCAATGAGGACGAGGTGTTGCTGCAAGCCGGGATCGATCGTGCACAATACTTGATCACCGCCGTGCCCGACGATGCTGCCAACCTTTTTATAGTACTGTCCGCTAGGCAGCTCAACAAGAATCTGTTCATAATAAGTAGGGCGTCTCAGGTCACTTCTATAAAAAAATTGGAATTTGCTGGGGCGAACAAAGTAATTATGCCCGATAAAATTGGTGGGGACCACATGGCTTCTTTAGTGGTAATGCCCGACTTGATTACATTTTTAGATCAACTTTCCATTGAAGGGGAACATACTACAAATTTAGAAGAGGTTGAAATCGAGGATTTCACCAGTCAAATGGACTGTAGTTCACTTAGGGATTTGGATTTGCGAAGAAAAACGGGCTGCACAATTATAGGTTACATAGACCCGAACGGAAAATATATCATCAATCCAGAGGCAGATATGGCATTACAGCCAAAAAGTAAGGTGATTGTTTTGGGAAGACCGGAGCAAATACGGAAATTAAATCAAATGTTTCAGATAGGTTAGTTAAAAAAACATAAAATTTGATAGCGTTGAATTTTTTTTAGATATTGCTGCCTTTACCGTACCAAAAACTAACTAATTTCAATATATGAAGTATTTTATTACTCTATTGGCATTTTTTGCACTAACCACAGGTTTTTCACAAGAATTGACCGTAGTGGGCAAAACTTATAACGTCTCCGACAACATAAATAATGGGGTCATAGAACTTGAAGTTGATGGTGGGGTCGAACCCTATACCTATAAATGGAGCAACCAGAGTACGCCGCTCACATCAAAAAGAGCGCAAGGACTGGTGGAAGGAATACCATATAGTGTAGTTGTAACAGATGCTGCAGGCAATTCCGTTACAAAGGAGTTTGAAATTGAGACAGAATCGATCACTGAAGTTTTCAACGGAACCATGACCCCGGCAGTAAGTGCTTTGGGGTCTGTTCTTTTTTGGGACCCCTTTGCCGCCATTGGAATATACGATCCTGTGGCCTACGCCGATGTAAAACTGATCGGTATCCCGGATTGGAGCAATGAAACCCAGGACAAATTTGTATTGAAGGAATGGCTCAAAGATGAAAAGGCAAGTGTTGCCAAAGGCGAAGATATTGCCATTATTGCCAGTGACAAACGAGGTGAGATAACCATACAATCCAACGCCAAAGGAAAACTCTTGCAAAAGGTGAAACAGGGAGGAGTAATCTACAACTCCCAGAACCCGGAGCATGTTATTGAGCAGGGAGCGCATTATTTTGCTGAAATCGAGTATGACGAACCCATCCCAATGTTGCATCCCAATGGGGATCCCATTGTGAAGGGAATTCCTTTTATTGTGATTTGGTTGGTGTTTGGAGCATTGTTCTTTACCCTCCGAATGGGATTCATCAACATCCGTGGTTTTAAGCATTCGCTGGATCTGGCCAAAGGAAAATATGACGATCCTGATGCACCGGGACAAGTAACCCACTTTCAGGCGTTGGCTACTGCAGTTTCTGGTACCGTAGGCCTTGGAAACATTGCCGGTGTTGCTGTTGCTGTTTCGTTAGGGGGCGCAGGAGCAACTTTTTGGATGATTATCTGTGGTTTGTTGGGGATGTCCTCCAAATTTGTGGAGTGCACCCTTGGCGTAAAATATCGCGATATACTACCTGATGGACGTGTGTTTGGCGGCCCTATGAACTACTTGCGGTATGGTCTTGAAAAAAGAAACCTGAAAGGATTTGGTAAAGTATTGGCAGGAGTGTTTGCACTACTTGCTGTAGGAGCCTCCTTTGGAGGTGGAAATATGTTCCAAGCCAACCAGTCCTTCGAGCAATTGGCAGGGCAGTTTCCTGTTTTGGCAGGCAACGGATTTTGGTTTGGTGTGGTTACCGCGATTTTGGTCGGTGTGGTCATCATTGGCGGAATTAGTAGTATTGCTAGGGTAACAGGTAAGATAGTACCAATTATGGCCTCTGTTTACATTGTAGCTGCCTTGGCGGTCATTATAATGAACATACAAAATATTGGTCCCGCATTTTCTGCCATTTTTGAAGGGGCATTAAATCCTTCGGCCTTAAAAGGCGGTATAATAGGCGTTTTGGTCGTTGGTTTCCAGCGGGCAGCTTTCTCCAATGAGGCCGGTGTGGGTTCCGCGGCGATCGCACATAGTGCCGCCAAGACCAATCATCCCCCATCAGAAGGCTTTGTTGCTTTGTTGGAGCCTTTTATTGATACGGTGGTGGTTTGTACCCTTACGGCCTTGGTATTGATTTTTACCGGAATGCACGAAGTGGAAGGAATGGCCGGTGCCCAGTTGACTTCCGATGCGTTTGGTAGCCAAATATCTTGGTTCCCCTATGTGTTGGCCTTGGCAGTGTTCCTTTTTGCATTTTCTACCATGATTTCTTGGTCCTATTATGGAATGAGAGCATGGACATATCTTTTTGGGAAGAGCAAGCGTGCCGAAATGATCTATAAAATGCTGTTCTTGGTATTTGTGGTTGTGGGGGCTTCCGTAAGCTTGGGGGCCGTGCTGGACTTTTCCGACATGATGATATTGGCCATGTCCTTCCCGAACATTATTGGACTCTACATCATGTCCGGTGAAGTGCGTAAAGATCTGGATGGCTATTTACAGAAATTAAAAGTCGGTCAACTCTTTAAAAAGGCTAAAAGTTAAGTTTTAACTTAAACATATTATGAGAAAACAATCCCACTTCAGATTCAATAAACAAGAACGGAGTGGGATTTTCTTTTTATTGTTGATAACGACTGTGCTTCAAGGTGGATATTACTATGTAAAAGCAAATCCATCTCAACGGGAAAGCAATTTTGCTCTCGATACAGAGGAGCAAAGCAAGATGGATAGTCTTAAAAACCATCAGCTTGAAGCATCCGTAAAAATTTTTCCCTTCAACCCCAATTATATTACAGATTATAAAGGGTATACACTGGGGTTGTCCACTTCGCAATTGGACAGATTGTTTGCTTTTCGTGAAGAGGGCAAGTTCGTGAATTCGGCCAAGGAGTTTCAAACCGTTACCCAGGTATCGGATTCATTGTTGAATCAAATTTCACCCTATTTTAAGTTTCCGGATTGGGTTACAAAGCATCAATCCATCAAAAAGGCCTCATCAAAACAAACAACAGCAGTAAGGCTCCAAGATTTGAATGCTGCAACGGCGGAAGATTTAAAATCAATTTATGGTATTGGGGAAACACTATCGGAAAGAATCATAAAATTTCGGGACAGGTTAGGGGGTTTCTTGGTAAACGAACAGTTGTACGATGTTTATGGTTTAAAACCTGAGGTTGCGGACAAAGCTTTGCATAGGTTCCAAGTATTGGAGGTGCCTTCGATACAAAAAATCAATATTAATAAAGCTAGTGCAGCGGAGCTATCGCAATTGGTTTATATCAGTAGGTCATTGGCTTTTGACATTGTTGCCCATAGAGATAGGAACGGTGCCTACAAATCATTTCAAGAATTGAGTAAAGTCAATAAATTTCCTACGGAAAAACTAGATAGAATAGCCTTATATTTGTCCTTATAAATAAGGTGGTATGATCGATATGTACTTCACGGAAGAGCATAATTTGTTCCGGGAGAGTTTAAAAGATTTTTTACAAAAAGAAGTGGTTCCCCACATTGAAGAGTGGGAGGACACAGGAAAGATTGATAGGGCTATTTGGAATAAGTTTGGGGAGATGGGCTTTTTTGGGCTAATGACTTCCGAGGCTTATTCGGGTTTGGACCTAGACCTGTTTTATACCACTATTTTTCTGGAAGAGCTACAAAAGATCAATTCAGGTGGTTTTGCCGCTGCCATGTGGGCGCATCAATACTTGGCCATGACCTATTTGAACAAACTGGCAGATCATGAGCAAAAGAAAGCTTATCTAGAGCCTAGTGTGCTCGGTGAAAAAATTGGTTGTTTGGGAGTTTCGGAACCTTTTGGGGGGAGCGATGTTGCGGCCATGCGCACCACGGCAGAAAAGAAAGATAATGTCTACATAGTCAACGGTTCCAAGACTTTTATTACCAACGGGGTTTACGGAGACTACATTGTACTTGCAGCCAAAACGGACAAGGATGCTGGCCACAAGGGCATCAGTATGTTTGTTGTGGACAGGAATGCGAAGGGTGTCACCGCCAGCAAGCTCAACAAGTTGGGGTGGCGTGCTTCCGACACTGCAGAATTGGCCTTTGATAATGTGGAGGTTCCCGCTTCCAATTTGTTGGGTAGGGAGAACGAAGGTTTTGGTTATATTATGGAAGCCTTTTCCTTGGAGCGGTTGGTAATGGGCATCAATGCACATGCGCGGGCCGAGTTTGCCTTGGATTATGCGTTGCAATATATGTCCGAGCGCGAAGCGTTTGGCAAAACCATAGACCAGTTTCAGGCTTTGCGGCATAGGCTGGTGGACCTGTATTCGGATATGTTGGTGTGCAAACAATTCAATTATGCCACAGTGGCACAAATGGAAAAAGGTGCGTATGTTGTTAAAGAAGCGACTATTTCCAAATTAAAGTCCACCAAAATGGCCGATGAGGTGATTTACAACTGTCTTCAATTTTTGGGCGGCTACGGTTATATTGAAGATTACCCTATGGCACGTTTGAGCCGAGATAGTAGGTTGGGTCCCATTGGTGGTGGTACTTCAGAAATTCTAAAGGAGATTTTGGCCAAAATTATTGTAGATAAAAAGGAGTACAAGAAGCGAACGGTGTAAGAGACTGTCAAAAAAATAAAATATTTCTTTAACTGTTGAATATCATTTGTATATTTGCGCTCCAAAATTCTAAAAGAAAGGAGGTTGTAGTCCATGTTAATTATACCAGTAAAAGAAGGAGAAAACATCGATAGAGCTTTAAAGCGTTTTAAGCGAAAGTTCGACAGAACAGGTACCATGCGTCAGTTAAGATCAAGACAGCAGTTCACCAAACCTTCTGTAGAGCGTAGAGCGCAAATTCAAAAAGCACAGTACATTCAAGGCCTTAGAGACCAAGAAGAAGTATAGGGCTATCGCGTTTGCAAAATATATCAATCCCGTTCCAATATTGGAGCGGGATTTTTCGTTTTAGCTATAGGCCAATCGTAATTGCTACCTTTGATATATGTCCGTATCAGCATTTATATCCTATTTAAGGTTGGAGAAAAACTACTCCGAGCATACCATAAAAGCGTATGAAAAGGATATTGATACCTTCTCCAGCTTCTGCAGGGAGCATCATGGGGAGTCCAATCTGGAAAACATCTCTTATCCATTGATTCGAAATTGGATTGTCCACTTGTCCGACCAGGGGATTTCAAACAGAACCATCAACAGAAAAATATCTTCACTGCAGGCCTACTATAAATTTTTATTGAAGGTGGGAGATATTGTCATTTCCCCATTGGTGAAACATAGGGCGCTTAAAACCAGCAAAAAAGTAGAAGTTCCATTTTCTGAAACGGAGATGGAAACTATTTTATCCAAAATTCCTTTTGATGAAGATTTTGAAGGGGAGCGCGATAAACTCATTATAGAACTTTTGTACACCACCGGCATGCGAAGGGCCGAATTGGTAAATTTAAAGGTGACGGATGTAAACTTGTCCGGCCATACATTAAAAGTTTTGGGCAAACGGAACAAAGAACGTATTCTTCCCTTGTTGCCAGCCACTATGGAGCGGATAAAAAACTATTTGACCAAGCGCTCCGAACTTGAAAACGCATCGGATTCCACATATTTGCTATTAACAAAAGAAGGTCTTAAAATTTATGAAACACTTGTTTATCGTACCATAAATAAGTATTTTAGTTTGGTGTCCCCCAAGGTGAAAAAGAGTCCGCATATACTCAGACACACCTTTGCAACACACTTGCTCAATAGGGGGGCGGATTTAAATTCCGTAAAGGAATTATTGGGTCATTCCAGTTTGGCATCTACGCAAGTGTACACGCACAACAGTATTGCCGAGCTAAAAAAAGTACACCAAAAGGCCCATCCAAGAAACAAGAAATAAAATTCTTGTATTGTTTAACTTCACTGTCCTGGACAGTACTAAAAACTTCGTCTTATGAAAGTAAACGCACAATCGGTAAATTTTACAGCTGATGGAAAACTCCTCGACTTTGTCCAAAAACGAATGGACAAGATGGAATTGTTCTATGACAAGGTCATTGAATCGGATGTATATTTAAAAGTTGAAAACACAAGTGCTAAAGAAAATAAGATCGTGGAAATCATGGTGTTTGTCCCTCGGGACAAATTCATGGTAAAAAAACAATGTAAGTCGTTTGAAGAGGCTGTGGATTCGGCCTGTAGTTCCTTGGAAAGGCAGTTAGTGAAAAAGAAGGAAAAACTGAGGGCGAAGGCGTGATGAAAATTTTTCAAAATTTATTTTGAATTAAAATATAAATATATACATTTGCAGTCCGTTAGAAATAGCGGGCTTTTTTAGTGAGTAAAAAGCGGTGAAATGCCGATATAGCTCAGCTGGCTAGAGCAGCTGATTTGTAATCAGCAGGTCGTGGGTTCGAGTCCCTCTATCGGCTCGTAAGTTACTGAAAATTAAGGCGGGGGGATACTCAAGCGGCCAACGAGGACAGACTGTAAATCTGTTGGTTTTTACCTTCGCAGGTTCGAATCCTGCTCCCCCCACAAAAGTTGTTCGTCGGAACAACCGGGAAAGAAGGTTTTTTGAAATAATGGAATCTTTGGATGAAAATCCATAAAAATGCGGGAGTAGCTCAGTTGGTAGAGCGTCAGCCTTCCAAGCTGAATGTCGCCGGTTCGAACCCGGTCTCCCGCTCTAAACTTGAAACTTTGATTTCAAGACGAAGGTTGAAGTTTTGACGAGCTAGACTTGTAACTTTAAACTCTAAACCTGATAACCCATAGGCCGGTGTAGCTCAGGGGTAGAGCGTTTCCTTGGTAAGGAAGAGGTCACGGGTTCAAATCCCGTCATTGGCTCAAAACGATTTGTACACTAATATAAACTAAGATTAAAATTATTTAAAATGGCAAAGGAAACTTTTGATCGTTCCAAACCGCACTTAAATATTGGTACCATTGGACACGTGGATCACGGTAAAACTACATTGACCGCTGCTATTACCACTGTATTGGCCAACGCAGGTTTGTCTGAAACAAGAAGCTTTGATTCTATTGACAACGCTCCTGAAGAAAAAGAAAGAGGTATTACAATCAACACTTCACACGTTGAGTACCAAACAGAAAACCGTCACTACGCACACGTTGACTGTCCTGGTCACGCGGATTACGTAAAGAACATGGTTACTGGTGCTGCTCAGATGGACGGTGCTATCTTGGTTGTGGCCGCTACGGATGGTCCAATGCCACAAACTCGTGAGCACATCCTATTGGGACGTCAGGTTGGTATTCCACGTATCGTTGTTTTCTTGAACAAAGTTGACATGGTGGATGATGAAGAGCTTTTGGAACTTGTTGAAATGGAAGTTAGAGAATTGCTTTCTTTCTACGAGTACGATGGTGACAATGGTCCTGTTATCGCTGGTTCTGCACTTGGTGCTTTGAACGGTGAGCAAAAGTGGGTTGACACAGTTATGGAGTTGATGAAAGCTGTTGATGAGTGGATCGAGGAGCCTGAGCGTGAAGTTGACAAAGACTTCCTTATGCCGATTGAAGATGTATTTACCATTACAGGTAGGGGAACCGTTGCTACTGGTCGTATCGAAACTGGTGTTGCCAATACAGGTGACCCTGTTGATATCATCGGTATGGGTGCTGAGAAATTGACTTCCACTATTACAGGGGTTGAAATGTTCCGTAAGATTTTGGATAGAGGTGAAGCTGGTGATAACGTAGGTCTTCTTTTGAGAGGTATCGAGAAATCTGATATCAAAAGAGGTATGGTTATCTGTAAGCCAGGTTCAGTTAAGCCACACGCTAAATTTAAAGCTGAGGTTTATATCCTTAAAAAAGAAGAAGGTGGTCGTCACACACCATTCCACAACAACTACCGTCCTCAGTTCTACTTGAGAACTACCGACGTTACTGGTAACATTAACTTGCCTGACGGTGTTGAGATGGTAATGCCAGGTGATAACTTGACAATTACCGTGGATTTGATCCAGCCTGTAGCTTGTAGCGTAGGTCTACGTTTCGCTATCCGTGAGGGTGGTAGAACAGTAGGTGCCGGTCAGGTTACTGAGATTCTAGATTAAGATTCATTTTATAATAAAATTGCACTCAAGGGTGTTCCGATTTTCTCGGGATACCTTTCAGTGTAATTATAAACGGGTGTAGCTCAGTTGGTAGAGCACTGGTCTCCAAAACCAGGTGTCGGGAGTTCGAGTCTCTCCTCCCGTGCAAAAAGAAAAGACGTTAGCGTGACGGGATGAATATCTCTCTGAAGCCTGTGTTGAGCGCAGTCGAAGCATGCAAGAATAATACATAAAAAATCATGGTCACTTACATAAAGGAATCATTAGAAGAACTTAAGAACAATGTTACGTGGTTGGAAAAAGGAAAAGCTTCCAATCTAATGGTTATTGTAGCTGTTTTCTCCATCTTGTTTGCTTTGGCAACATGGGGGGTGGATTCCTTGTTCAGTAGCTTGATTACGTTGTATTTTGATAAGTTAATAGGATAAAGATCGGTCGATATGTCTGAGGTACTTGAAAAGAAATGGTATGTGGTTAGAGCGGTCAGTGGTCAAGAAAACAAGATCAAAGGCTATATAGAAAGTGAGGTAGAGCGCGCAGGTTTTGGCGATTACCTTGAAGAAGTTCTAGTGCCTACCGAAAAAGTTGTTCAGATCAGAAACGGAAAGAAAATAAATAAAGAACGTGTGTACTTTCCGGGATATATCATGATAAAGGCCAATCTTGGAGGGGAAATGGTTCACATCATTCGTTCAATTACCAATGTAATCGGTTTCTTGGGCGAAGTTAAGGGTGGAGACCCAATTCCTTTAAGAAAATCTGAAGTAAACCGTATGTTGGGGAAAGTGGACGAGTTGGCTGTTAATACAGACAATGTTGCGATTCCATTTGTGTTGGGAGAAACGGTTAAGGTTATTGATGGACCTTTCAACGGATTTAATGGAACTGTTGAAAAAATCAATGAAGAAAAGCGTAAGCTGGAAGTAATGGTAAAGATTTTCGGAAGAAAAACACCATTGGAACTAAGCTATATGCAAGTAGAAAAAGTATAACAAGAGCTGTTACATATATAAAGCTGTGTTGCTTCCAATTGACACACTTTAAATTTAATTAGAAACAATGGCAAAAGAAGTAGATAAGGTAGTTAAATTACAAGTTAGGGGAGGTGCTGCGAACCCATCGCCACCGGTTGGACCCGCCTTAGGTGCTGCTGGTGTTAACATCATGGAGTTCTGTAAGCAGTTTAATGCTCGTACACAGGACAAACCAGGCAAGGTATTGCCGGTCGTTATCACCGTTTACAAGGATAAATCTTTCGATTTTGTTGTAAAAACACCACCTGCGGCAGTTCAATTGATGGAAGCAGCTAAGATTAAAAAAGGATCTGGCGAACCTAACAGGGTTAAAAACGGTTCAGTAACCTGGGATCAAGTAAAAGCAATCGCCGAAGATAAAATGGTGGATTTAAATGCTTTTACCGTAGAATCTGCAATGAGTATGGTTGCGGGTACTGCAAGATCTATGGGCTTGAAAATAGCCGGACAGAGACCTTTTTAAAATCTTAAAGCAATTAAGAAATGGCAAGATTGACTAAAAAGCAAAAAGAAGCCCAATCCAAAATAGATAAGAACAAACTCTATTCTTTGGAAGAGGCATCAGCTTTAGTAAAAGAAATAACCAATGTAAAATTTGACGCTTCCATTGATTTGGCAGTTCGTTTGGGTGTAGATCCAAGAAAAGCAAATCAAATGGTGCGAGGCGTTGTTACCCTTCCTCACGGAACTGGTAAAGACGTAAAAGTTTTGGCATTGGTGACTCCAGACAAAGAAGCAGAAGCTAAAGAAGCTGGCGCTGACTTTGTAGGGTTGGACGAATATTTGGAAAAAATTAAAGGCGGTTGGACCGATGTTGATGTAATCATCACCATGCCAAGCGTTATGGGTAAATTGGGACCATTAGGTAGAATTTTGGGACCTAGAGGTTTAATGCCCAATCCTAAAACTGGAACCGTAACAATGGATGTTGCCAAAGCAGTATCCGATGTTAAGGCCGGTAAAATTGACTTTAAAGTGGACAAAACAGGTATTGTACACGCTGCAATCGGAAAAGCTTCTTTCTCTGCGGACAAAATCGCAGGAAACGCTAGGGAGTTGATTGACACCTTGGTGAAAATGAAGCCATCTGCTGCAAAAGGTGTGTACATGAGAAGTATTTACTTGTCAAGTACCATGAGTCCTAGTATTCAATTAGATCCAAAAGCAGTTCAATAACTGGTAGTTCAATTTTTTTAACTATGACAAGAGAAGAAAAAGCAACAGTAATAAAAGACTTGACTGCACAGTTGACTGATAATCCCAACATTTACTTGGCGGATATATCAGGGTTGAATGCCGTGGACACCTCCAATTTAAGAAGAGCGTGTTTTAAGGCGAACATTAAGCTTGCGGTCGTAAAGAACACCTTGCTTGCAAAAGCAATGGAAGCTTCTGATAAGGAATTTGGTGAACTTCCCGATGTATTGAAAGGTAATACATCATTGATGTTGTCCGAAACAGGGAACGCACCTGCGAAACTTATCAAGAACTTTAGAAAAAAATCAGAAAAGCCCGTATTAAAAGGTGCCTTTATCGAAGAGGCCATTTACATTGGGGATAACTATCTTGATGCACTTGTTAACATCAAGTCCAAAGAGGAAGTTATCGGGGATATCATCGGATTGTTACAATCACCGGCCAAAAACGTTATTTCTGGACTTAAGTCCGGAGGCGGTAAATTGGCAGGTATCCTTAAAACCCTTTCTGAGAAAGAATAATTCGCGCACAATAAACTAAGTATATTTTTAAACATTTTTATTAAACGATAGAAAAATGGCAGATTTAAAAGATTTTGCAGAACAGTTGGTAAACCTTACAGTAAAAGAGGTAAATGAATTGGCCGACATTTTAAAAGAAGAATATGGTATTGAGCCTGCTGCTGCTGCAGTAGCCGTTGCCGGTGGTGCTGCCGCTGGTGGAGGCGAAGGTGAAGCTGCTGAGGAAAAATCAGAATTTGATGTAATCCTTACAGCTGCTGGTGGTTCTAAATTGGCAGTCGTAAAATTGGTTAAGGAATTGACCGGTCTTGGACTGAAAGACGCTAAAGAAATCGTTGACAGCGCACCAAAAGCTGTTAAGGAAGGTGTTGCCAAAGATGAGGCAGAAGGTATCAAAAAATCATTGGAAGAAGCAGGAGCAGAAGTTGAGCTTAAATAATCGCTTTTCCCATAAGAACTTGGTTAAGGTCTTTCCATTTTTTGGTTAGACCTTAGCCTATTTATATAAGGAGTGTATAAAGCCGTACACCAACCCACTTAGTATTCACGATCAAAATTTGTCCATAGATGTTCACAAACACTATTGAAAGAGTTAATTTCGCATCCGCTAAGAACATACCGGAATACCCGGATTTCTTGGACATTCAGATAAAATCGTTCCAAGACTTTTTCCAGCTTGAAACTAAATCTGACGAAAGAGGAAACGAAGGTCTCTACAACACCTTCATGGAGAATTTTCCAATCACAGATACCAGAAACCAGTTTGTACTTGAGTTTTTGGATTACTTCATTGATCCACCAAGATATTCCATCCAAGAATGTATAGAGCGTGGACTTACCTATAGCGTACCCTTAAAGGCACGTTTAAAATTGTACTGTACCGATCCAGAACACGAGGATTTCGAAACTATCGTACAGGATGTGTATTTGGGAACTATCCCCTATATGACTCCTAGTGGAACCTTTGTGATCAACGGAGCAGAACGCGTTGTAGTATCCCAGTTGCACAGATCTCCAGGGGTTTTCTTTGGACAGTCTTTCCACGCAAATGGAACAAAATTGTATTCGGCCAGGGTAATTCCTTTCAAAGGATCTTGGATTGAATTCGCCACCGACATCAACTCGGTGATGTATGCCTACATTGATAGGAAGAAAAAATTACCGGTAACCACTTTGTTCCGTGCCATTGGCTTTGAAAGGGACAAGGATATTTTGGAAATCTTCGACCTTTCGGAAGAAGTAAAAGTTTCCAAGACCGGACTTAAAAAAGTATTGGGCCGTAAATTGGCCGCCAGGGTGTTGAACACATGGCATGAGGATTTCGTGGACGAGGATACGGGAGAAGTGGTTTCCATCGAACGAAACGAAATTGTACTTGATCGTGATACCGTTTTGGAAAAAGAGCATATCGATGAAATCATTGATGCCGATGTGAAGACCATTTTGCTTCACAAGGAGAACAATGCACAATCCGATTACGCCATCATCCACAACACGTTGCAAAAAGATCCTACCAACTCCGAAAAAGAAGCGGTAGAGCACATTTACAGACAATTGCGTAATGCCGAGCCGCCAGATGAGGAAACAGCTCGTGGGATTATCGACAAATTGTTCTTCTCAGACCAACGTTACAACCTAGGTGAGGTAGGGCGTTACAGAATGAACAAGAAATTGGGCTTGGATATCGGAATGGACAAACAAGTGTTGACCAAAGAAGATATCATCACCATTATCAAGTATTTGATTGAGTTGATTAACTCCAAAGCAGAGATTGATGATATCGATCACTTGTCCAACCGTCGTGTAAGAACCGTAGGTGAACAATTGTCCTCACAATTTGGTGTAGGTTTGGCGCGTATGGCACGTACCATCCGTGAGCGTATGAACGTTCGTGACAACGAGGTGTTTACCCCGATAGATTTGATCAACGCGAAGACATTGTCCTCCGTGATCAACTCCTTCTTCGGAACCAACCAGTTGTCCCAGTTCATGGACCAGACCAACCCGTTGGCAGAGATTACACACAAAAGAAGATTGTCCGCATTGGGGCCAGGTGGTCTTTCCCGTGAAAGAGCAGGTTTCGAGGTGCGTGACGTTCACTATACACACTACGGAAGATTGTGTCCAATCGAGACACCTGAAGGACCGAACATTGGTTTGATTTCTTCCTTGTCCGTATTTGCGAAGGTGAACAATATGGGCTTCTTGGAAACTCCTTACCGTAAAGTAGAGAATGGTAAAGTGGACACTAAAAACCACATGTACCTAAGTGCAGAGGAAGAAGAAGGAATGAAGATTGCCCAAGCCAACATTCCATTGGCAGAAGATGGTACTATTGAAAGAGAAAAGGTAATTGCCCGTGAAGAAGGCGATTTCCCAGTCGTGGATCCAACAGAGGTGAAGTACACAGATGTTGCACCGAACCAAATTGCATCCATTTCCGCATCCTTGATTCCTTTCTTGGAGCACGATGATGCAAACCGTGCCTTGATGGGATCGAACATGATGCGTCAAGCAGTTCCATTGTTGAGACCGGATTCCCCGATTGTGGGTACAGGTCTGGAAAGACAAGTAGCTACAGATTCCCGAGTATTGATCAATGCAGAGGGAGATGGCGTAGTGGAATATGTGGATTCACAGAAAATCACCATAAAATATACAAGGACCGAAGAAGAGCGCTTGGTAAGCTTTGACGATGACTCGAAGACTTACCAATTGGTAAAGTTTAGAAAAACAAACCAAGGGACCAGCATCAACTTGAAGCCTATCGTAAGAAAAGGCGACAAAGTGAAAAAGGGTCAGGTGCTTTGCGAAGGTTACGCTACCGAAAAAGGTGAATTGGCCTTGGGTAGAAACATGAAGGTTGCCTTTATGCCTTGGAAAGGATACAACTTTGAGGATGCGATCGTGATCTCTGAAAAAGTGGTTCGTGAGGATATCTTTACCTCTATCCACGTTGATGAGTATTCGTTGGAAGTAAGGGATACCAAATTGGGCGCAGAGGAATTGACCAACGATATTCCAAACGTATCCGAAGAAGCTACCAAGGATTTGGACGAGTACGGTATGATCCGTATCGGTGCCGAAGTGAAGCCTGGGGATATTTTGATCGGTAAGATTACTCCAAAAGGAGAATCAGACCCAACTCCTGAAGAAAAATTGCTGCGTGCCATTTTTGGTGACAAAGCAGGTGACGTTAAGGATGCTTCATTGAAGGCTTCACCATCGTTGAGAGGTGTGGTTATCGACAAGAAATTGTTCTCCCGTTCCATCAAGGACAAGAGAAAGCGTTCCGAAGATAAAGAGGCCATCGCCAGATTGGAGATGGACTACGAAGTGAAGTTCCAACAACTGAAAGACGAATTGATCGAGAAATTGTTCAGTTTGATCAGCGGAAAAACATCACAAGGCGTAATCAACGATTTGGGTGAAGAAGTACTTCCAAAAGGAAAGAAATACACCATCAAAATGTTGAACGCCGTAGACGATTTCGCTCACTTGGTCGGTGGAAGCTGGACAACGGACGACGCTACCAATGCTTTGGTTGCCGACTTGTTGCACAACTATAAAATCAAATTGAACGATATTCAAGGTAACCTGAGAAGGGACAAGTTTACCATCTCCGTAGGGGATGAGCTTCCTGCAGGTATCATGAAGTTGGCCAAAGTCTACATCGCCAAAAAGCGTAAGCTTAAAGTAGGTGATAAAATGGCAGGTCGTCACGGTAACAAAGGTATTGTTGCCCGTATCGTTCGTCAAGAGGATATGCCATTCTTGGAAGATGGAACCCCAGTGGACATTGTATTGAACCCACTTGGTGTACCATCAAGGATGAACATTGGTCAGATTTACGAAACCGTATTGGGCTGGGCCGGACAAAAATTGGGTCAAAAATATGCGACCCCGATTTTCGACGGTGCCTCGTTGGAAGAGATCAACAAGCTTACCGATGAAGCAGGCGTGCCAAGATTTGGGCACACCTACCTTTATGACGGTGGAACAGGTCAGCGTTTCGACCAACGAGCAACCGTTGGGGTTATCTACATGTTGAAACTAGGTCACATGGTGGACGATAAGATGCACGCAAGATCTATTGGACCATACTCATTGATCACTCAGCAACCATTGGGTGGTAAGGCACAGTTTGGTGGTCAGCGTTTTGGAGAGATGGAAGTTTGGGCTTTGGAAGCCTACGGCGCATCATCTACCCTTAGAGAAATATTGACCGTTAAGTCGGATGATGTTATCGGAAGGGCCAAGACCTATGAGACCATCGTAAAAGGTGAGACCATGCCAGAACCTGGGTTGCCAGAATCTTTCAACGTATTGATGCACGAACTTAAAGGTTTGGGCTTGGATATCCGATTGGAAGAATAGAATACTATATACATTAACTATATCATCACCATATTGTTATGGCTAGAATAAAAGATAATAACGCACAAAAAAGGTTCAACAAAATTTCCATAGGATTGGCCTCTCCAGAGTCTATCTTGGCCGAGTCCCGCGGCGAGGTGTTGAAGCCGGAAACCATAAACTATAGAACGCACAAACCAGAGCGTGATGGATTGTTCTGCGAGCGTATTTTTGGTCCTGTAAAGGATTACGAATGTGCCTGTGGTAAATACAAGAGAATCCGTTACCGTGGAATTGTTTGTGATCGTTGTGGTGTTGAAGTGACGGAGAAAAAAGTACGTAGAGACCGTGTAGGACACATCAACCTTGTGGTTCCTGTGGCACACATCTGGTACTTCCGTTCGCTGCCGAACAAAATAGGATACCTTTTGGGATTGCCTTCCAAAAAGTTGGACATGATCATATACTACGAAAGGTATGTGGTTATCCAGCCAGGTATTGCCAAAGGTCCAGAAGGTGAGGAAATCAATAAAATGGATTTCTTGACCGAGGAGGAATACTTGAACATTTTGGAATCCATTCCTACCGAGAACCAATACTTGGAGGATAACGATCCCAATAAGTTCATCGCCAAAATGGGTGCCGAATGTTTGATTGAGATATTGTCCAGAATCGATTTGGAACAATTGTCTTACGAACTACGTCATAAGGCTAACACAGAAACCTCAAAACAACGTAAGACCGAGGCATTGAAACGCCTTCAGGTTGTTGAGGCTTTACGTGAGTCACAAAACAACAGGGAAAACAACCCTGAGTGGATGATCATGAAGGTAATTCCTGTAATTCCACCTGAGTTGCGTCCATTGGTGCCCTTGGATGGTGGTCGTTTTGCCACTTCCGATTTGAACGACTTGTACCGTAGGGTGATTATCCGTAACAACCGTTTGAAGCGTTTGATGGAAATCAAAGCACCAGAGGTGATTTTGAGGAACGAAAAACGTATGCTTCAAGAAGCGGTGGATTCCCTTTTCGATAACACAAGAAAAGCATCTGCAGTAAAAACAGAATCCAACAGACCATTGAAATCCCTTTCCGATTCATTGAAAGGTAAGCAAGGTCGTTTCCGTCAAAACCTTTTGGGTAAACGTGTGGATTACTCCGCTCGTTCCGTAATTGTTGTTGGGCCGGAATTGAAATTGTACGAATGTGGTCTCCCAAAAGATATGGCGGCCGAGCTTTACAAGCCATTCATCATCCGTAAGTTGATTGAAAGAGGTATTGTAAAGACCGTTAAATCTGCCAAAAAGATCATAGACAAGAAGGAGCCCGTAGTTTGGGACATTCTTGAAAACGTCCTAAAAGGACACCCAGTACTATTGAACCGGGCCCCCACATTGCACAGATTGGGTATTCAAGCGTTCCAGCCCAAACTTATTGAAGGTAAGGCGATTCGTTTGCACCCATTGGCATGTACCGCATTTAACGCGGATTTTGATGGGGACCAGATGGCAGTTCACTTGCCATTGGGACCAGAGGCCATTTTGGAAGCACAATTATTGATGTTGGCTTCACAAAATATCCTTAACCCGGCCAACGGTTCTCCGATTACCGTACCATCTCAGGATATGGTTTTGGGATTGTACTACATGACCAAGGAGAAAAAATCTACCCCCGAGGAACCTGTTTTAGGTGAAGGATTGACCTTCTATTCTTCTGAAGAGGTAGAGATTGCCTTTAACGAGAAAAAAGTTTCGCTTAATGCCGGAATCAAGGTAAGAGCCAAAGACTTTAACGAAGAGGGCGAGTTGGTATATCAAATTATTGAAACCACGGTAGGTCGTGTATTGTTCAACACGGAAGTGCCAGAACAAGCAGGATTCATCAACCAAGTATTGAACAAGAAAGCCCTAAGGAATATTATTGGGGACATTCTTGCCGTGACCGATGTACCTACAACCGCTGAGTTCTTGGACAAGATCAAGGCCATGGGATACGATTTCGCCTTTAAAGGTGGTCTATCCTTTAGTTTGGGGGATATCATCATTCCAGCAGAAAAGCAGGATATGATCGGCGAGGCAAACGAGCAGGTCGATGGTATTATGATGAACTACAACATGGGTCTTATTACCAACAACGAGCGATATAACCAGGTTATTGATGTTTGGACATCTACCAATGCCATGTTGACCGAATTGGCCATGAAGCGAATTCGTGAAGACAAACAAGGATTCAACTCCGTATACATGATGTTGGATTCAGGTGCAAGGGGTTCCAAAGAGCAGATTCGTCAGTTGACCGGTATGCGTGGATTGATGGCCAAGCCTAAAAAATCTACCGCAGGTGGTGGTGAGATTATCGAAAACCCGATTCTTTCTAACTTTAAGGAAGGATTGTCGATTTTGGAATACTTTATCTCTACCCACGGTGCGCGTAAAGGTCTTGCGGATACCGCTTTGAAAACGGCGGATGCAGGTTACTTGACCAGACGTTTGGTTGATGTGTCGCAAGATGTTATCGTTAATAGCGAAGATTGTGAAACCTTGAGAGGTATCGAGGTAGAACCATTGAAGAAAAACGAGGAGATTGTTGAAACCTTAGGCGAAAGGATTTTGGGCAGGGTATCGTTGCACGATGTGTACAACCCATTGACCGAGGAGCTTGTTCTTAGAGCGGGCCAAGAAATCAATGAAGTCGATGTAAGAAGGGTAGAAGCAGCTCCGATCGAGAAAATAGAAGTAAGGTCTCCATTGACTTGTGAGGCTCCACAGGGAATATGTGCCAAATGTTACGGTAGAAACCTTGCCACCAATAAAATGGTACAACGAGGTGAAGCTGTAGGTGTTGTTGCTGCACAGTCCATCGGTGAGCCCGGTACACAGCTAACATTGCGTACCTTCCACGTGGGTGGTATTGCAGGTAACATTTCCGAGGACAACAAGTTGGAGTCCAAGTTTGATGGTGTTGCAGAAATAGAAGACTTGAGGCTTGTAGAAGGAGAAAACAGTGAAGGTGGAAAAACCAACATTGTAATTTCCAGGACCTCAGAAGTTAAAATTATTGATCCAAAAACTGGAATTACCCTAAGTACAAATAACATTCCTTATGGTTCTCAATTGTTCATCAAAAACGGTGAAAAGATTACCAAAGGAACCGTGATTTGTGAATGGGATCCATATAACGGTGTGATTGTTTCCGAGTTCTCCGGACAGATTGCCTACGAGAACATTGAGCAAGGGGTTACTTACCAAGTTGAAATCGATGAACAGACTGGTTTCCAGGAGAAAGTAATTTCTGAAACTAGAAACAAGAAACTTATCCCAACCTTGTTGATCAAGGATAGCAAAGGCGAAACATTGCGTTCTTACAACTTGCCAGTTGGTTCCCACCTTATGATTGATGATGGCGAGAAGGTGAAAGAAGGTAAGATTTTGGTAAAAATCCCACGTAAATCTGCCAAGGCAGGGGATATTACCGGTGGTCTTCCAAGGGTAACCGAGCTTTTCGAAGCACGTAACCCATCCAACCCAGCAGTTGTTTCTGAGATTGATGGTGTGGTATCCTTCGGTAAGATCAAGCGTGGTAACCGTGAGATTATCATCGAGTCCAAGACAGGAGATATCAAAAAGTACTTGGTTAAGTTGTCCAACCAGATTTTGGTTCAGGAGAACGACTACGTACGTGCTGGAATGCCATTGTCCGATGGTTCCATTACACCAGAAGACATCTTGGCCATCAAAGGACCATCAGCAGTACAGCAATACTTGGTAAACGAAGTACAAGAAGTTTACCGTTTACAAGGTGTGAAAATTAACGATAAGCACTTTGAAGTTGTTGTAAGACAAATGATGCGTAAAGTGAAGATTCAAGATCCAGGAGATACCATCTTCCTAGAGAATCAATTGGTGCACAAAGACGACTTTATCAACGAGAATGATGAAATTTTCGGCAAAAAAGTTGTTGAGGATGCCGGGGATTCCGAAAGATTGAAACCAGGACAGATTTTGACAGTACGTGAGCTAAGGGACGAGAACTCAATTCTTAGAAGAGAGGACAAAACCTTGGTAACCGCAAGAGATGCTGTCGCAGCAACTGCTACGCCAATCTTGCAGGGTATCACTAGAGCATCGTTGCAGACCAAGTCCTTTATCTCGGCTGCATCGTTCCAAGAAACCACCAAAGTATTGAACGAAGCTGCGGTAAGCGGTAAAGTGGATACCTTGGAAGGATTGAAGGAAAATGTAATTGTAGGACATAAAATTCCAGCCGGTACCGGTATGAGGGATTATGACAGTATCATTGTAGGTTCCAAAGAGGAGTACGATGAGATCATGGCCCGCAAAGAGGAATTCAAATTCTAAATAAAAACAAACCCTGGCCTTTAGGTCGGGGTTTTTCTTTTTAATACAAGTAACATGGCTGAAGAAAAGAAAAAGCAGAAGCAGATCAATATAGAGTTGGATGAAAAAACAGCGGAGGGAACATATTCCAATCTTGCGATCATCAACCATTCCGTATCCGAATTTGTAGTTGACTTTATTAGTTTGATGCCTGGCGCGCCAAAAGCCAAGGTGAAGAGCAGAATTATCTTGACCCCACAACACGCCAAAAAGTTGCTAAAGGCATTGAACGATAATGTGAGTAGGTTTGAAGCGGCCCACGGGACAATCCAAGATTACGAACAACCTGCGATTCCATTAAATTTCGGCCCTACTGGCGAAGCATAAAACTACCTTTGCAAAATTGATGTGTCAGTTCGAGCTGTCATCCTGAGCAGTCGAAGGGGTAGTCGAGAACGTTAAAGGACACCACTTTATCTACAATCTCGACAGTGCCTGATATTGATATAAAAATTTTCTTGTTCAGGTCTTTAACTTTTTTACTTCAACCAACCTTTCTCAATTCCCTTTTTCGAAAAGAAAATCAGGTAAATACCTATAATGATGATTACCACAGGCATGGCGTAGGTAGATGGACCAAAGGCTTCCACGGCATTGGAGATGAATAGCCAATGGATAAACTGTGCCAACGCAGCAATCAAGGAGATGATAAAAAGTGGTCTGGCCCATTTTTTCCGGACCAAAAGACCGATGGAGGCCAGGGTCCCCGAAAAAACGGCAATGGCAAAAGCGGCGGTTGCCCAAGCTGGGATTCTTTCAAAAACTTCCCGTTGTGCTTGATCCATACTTTCCAAAAGTGCCATTTGGTTAAAAGCTTGGTTGAGATAGTTGCCAACGCCCATCAAATTCCATAGAAGAGCAATAACACTCACCACCCAGAACCAAGTAGGTGGTTTTACTGAAGTCGTCATAATATTTTTATTTAATTGGTTATGTTATCCAATGTACAAAAAAAAGATGTATGAATCTTTCAACCTATTCACATTCAGAAGTGTATGCTTGTACTTTAAATTGAATTCTTACTCAAATTCGGAGGTGTAGCGCAACTTTACCGAAGGATATTTTTGTTGGGTCATTTGCAAGGAGAAAGGCGAATCTGCCAAAAATACCAACTGCCCTTTTTTGTCCGTCGCCAAAAACTTTTGCTTTACACGCTTAAACTCTTTGAACTCTTCGTTGTTTTCATCCTCGGCCTCTACCCAACAAGCCTTATGTACGGGGAAGTTCTCGTAGGTACATTTTGCACCGTATTCGTGTTCCAATCTATACTGGATTACTTCATACTGCAATGCTCCCACGGTACCAATCACCTTTCTTCCGTTCATTTCCAAGGTAAAAAGCTGTGCTACCCCTTCGTCCATAAGCTGATCAATGCCTTTGTACAATTGCTTGGCCTTCATGGGGTCGGCATTGTTGATATACCTAAAATGCTCTGGTGAAAAGCTTGGAATGCCCTTGTAGTGCAACTCCTCACCACTGGTCAAAGTATCCCCAATTTTGAAGTTTCCAGTATCGTGAAGCCCTACAATATCACCCGGATAGGAGATGTCCACAATTTCCTTTTTTTCTGCAAAAAAAGCATTTGGGCTGGAGAATTTCAGTTTTTTGCCTTGTCGCACGTGCAAATAGGGAGTGTTTCTTTCAAAGGTACCCGACACAATTTTAACAAAGGCCAAACGATCTCGGTGTTTGGGATCCATATTGGCATGGATTTTAAAAACAAAACCGGAAAAATCCTTTTCATTGGCCTTTACCAGACGCTCCTCAGCTTTTTTTGGTCTAGGGGATGGGGCAATGTTCACAAAACAATCCAACAGTTCCCGAACTCCAAAATTGTTTAAGGCAGAACCAAAAAAGACAGGCTGAAGTTCACCTTTTAAATAAGCATCCTTGCCAAAATCGGGGTAAACACCCTCAACTAGATCTAAATTATCGCGCAGTTCTTCGGCGGCATCGGTACCTATGATTTTCTCAAGTTCTGGATTGTCCAGATTGTCAAAAGCAATGGTTTCTTCGATGTTCTTTTTGCTGTTGCCGCTAAAAAGGTTGATGTTTTTTTCGTAGATATTGTAAATGCCTTTAAAATCGTATCCCATTCCTATTGGAAAACTCAGTGGGGTTACTGTTAAGCCTAATTTTTGCTCCACTTCGTCCAAAAGGTCAAACGCATCCTTACCTTCACGGTCCAATTTGTTGATAAATACAATCATGGGAATGTTGCGCATACGGCAAACCTCCACCAACTTTTCGGTCTGTTCCTCCACACCCTTGGCAACGTCGATTACCACAATTACGCTATCAACTGCGGTTAGGGTTCGGAAAGTGTCCTCGGCAAAATCCTTGTGTCCGGGAGTATCCAGAATGTTGATTTTTTTGTCTTTGTAAATAAAGGCCAAAACGGAAGTAGCTACGGAAATCCCCCTTTGGCGCTCAATCTCCATAAAGTCGCTGGTTGCCGATTTTTTGATTTTATTGCTTTTTACCGCACCAGCTTCTTGGATTGCCCCACCGAACAATAGTAATTTTTCGGTCAAGGTTGTTTTTCCGGCATCGGGGTGGGAGATAATGCCAAAAGTTCTTCGTTTCGCTATTTCCTTTTCAAATTCCATCAACAAAAATTTCGGCAAAAATACAGGATTTATATGTTTTGCCACTCATTTTTAGTGTGATTCGGGATTGTTAATATAATTGGAAAAAAAATAAAGGATTTAAACGAGCCAAAACCAAAAAGAAAGGTAATTTTCGTCGGTTTTAAATAAATCCTCCATAATAGGGATTATCCATTTGTAAAAACACATGGAAGAGGTAACTAATGATGAGGAAATCACCTTTTATCGATAAAAATAGGAGGTAAATGTTAAATGGGTTAATTATGTGACCTGATTGTATCGAAGTGTGTCGAAAGGACCGGAGATATTAAAACCAATAAGAAAACCCCAATTTTCTTACAATTACGAGAACCACTTGTTGCCATGGTGATTAGTTGACCAAAACTTAATCATTTATGGAAAAAATTACTTTCTTGAATTTCAAGAAGAGCGCACTACTATTGTTACTTCTATTTTTGGGATTGCCTATATATTCTACCATTGTCCCGGCAATTAGTCCAATGATGCGTATGGCTGACTCCTTTTTAATGAGCGGAAATACCGACTCTGATGGTGATGGCGTACCTGATAGTGTTGATATCGACAGTGATAACGATGGTATATTGGACGTTGTGGAAGATGCAAACTTGGATGGCGATAACAATCCCGCTACCAACCCGACCGATTCCGATGGTGATGGTATCCCGAATTATCTGGACTTGGATTCCGATGGTGACGGATTGTTGGACAATTACGAAGCGCAAAACTTTGCAGACTTTCAGTTACCTTCCGGTGTGGATTCCGATGGGAATGGGTTGGATGATATTTATGAGGATTCCCCAGGTGCAGGAAATGGCCTGACGCCTATAGATACAGACAGTGATGATGTGCCGGATTATCTGGATATGGATTCGGACAATGATGGTATACTCGATCAGAACGAATCCAGTGTGGTAAGTACAGATTTTGATTGCAGTACAGTTCCTAAATTAGATTTTGGAATGGAACCAACCTTGGAGTCGGGCGATGCGCTTTCCGAAGGTGCTGTTTATCGCTATCAGAACGTAACTGAAGATTTAGATGCATTGGTCACCATAGAAAAAGTGGTGAATGGTGAAATTTTATATTTTGACCAGAATGAGACCGACGCAGAATTTTTTAAACCAGAAATTTATTTCACCACAACATCGGAGGAAAGAAGACCTTACGTAGATTTTAGGATTTCCTTTGTGGACCAGGGCACAGATACACCTGTTGTTTTAGAAGAACTAAGCGCAAACTTTATTGATGTTGATGGAAATGATGAATATCAAGAATATAATCGATTCAATACACCGGCAAGCTACACCCTCGATGCCGATAATGAAATAACGGTTCAGAACACCACGGGAGGATTTTTAGTGAATGGAGGTACCCGGGAATATGATGGTATTTCAAATGAGCACCCCTCCGTAAATGTTGCTGTTGAGTTTATAAACATTGACTCTTTTGTCTTCCGTTTTGGAATTGAGGCCGATGTGGATGACAATTTTAAAACGAATGTGGCAAGACAGGCGGGTATACAGTTTACATGTTTAGATAATTTTAATGACCCACAAACGGTCAATTTTAGCGAAGATATTGATAGTGATGATGATGGGTACCCCGATAGACTGGATATTGATAGTGATGACGATGGTATACCGGACAACGTAGAGGCGCAACCAACTTTCGAGTACATTCCTCCATCCGGAGACGACCTTAATGGAAATGGTCTTGACGATGCCTACGAAAGTGGTGATACAATGGGGCTTTCATTAGAAGATACTGATGCTGACGGAACTCCGGATTATTTGGATGACGACAGTGATAATGACTGGGTGCCGGATAATAATGAAGGGAACGACTTCAATTTTGATGGAATACCCGATTGGACCTATACAGGTGTAGATTCGGATGGTGATGGACTTGACGACGGCTATGAAGGCAGTGATGTAAATGACGGCTTTGATGTGAACGATGAAATTGAAAATCCTGCAACTGATCTACCAGATAGAGATGGTACTGAGGATGTTAACTATCGAGATATTGATGATGACGGTGATGGAATAGATACTCCGGACGAAGATGCCAATGGTGATGGCGACCCCACCAATGATGATACCGATGAAGACGGCACGCCAGACTATTTGGATAATGATACAGATACAGATGGTGATGGAGTTACCGATGAGGATGAAGAGGAAGATGGAACCGACCCAACCGACCCTTGCGATTTTATTGAAGAGCATATCACTCAGCCACAAACTGGAGATTATTTAACTGCTGATTGCGATGGAGATGGGGTCACCAACGAAGATGAAAAAGAAGATGGTACTGATCCATTTGATCCCTGCGACTATAACCCAGAAAGTATAACCTTACCACAAACAGGTGATTACCTTGAGGCAGATTGCGATGGTGACGGTGTTACCAATGGTGATGAAAAAGAGGACGGAACAGATCCACAAGACCCATGTGATTTTGTGCTCGACAGTCAAACAGTTGATCCAGATTCAACTTGGAACAGTTCTGATTGTGACGGTGATGGTGTTACGAACGAAGATGAAAAAGAAGATGGGACAGACCCATTGGATTCATGTGACTATGATCCAGAAAGTGTGACCTTGCCACAATCTGCAGATTGGGAAGCTTTGGACTGTGACGGTGATGGCAATCCAAATGAAACGGATCCCGATCCATTAACGGCCAATGCTAACGATGACTTTGGTTCAACACCGGCACTTACCGAGGTTGCAATTAATATTTTAGAGAACGATGATTATCTCCCTAACAACGATCCTATCAACGTAGGGGTGACAAATTTGTCAAGAATTGGAGGAGATGCAAGTGGTACGGTCACTTTTGATGATGAGACCGGCTTTGTAAACTATACTCCGGTAGCGTCCGAATCCAATTCAACAGTTACCATAATTTATCAAGTATGTAATATTTTGCCCGACCCAAGTGTTTGCGCTTCAGCAACCATTTATATTGAGGTTGGTGCAAATGTATTGGATGCAGTGGATGATAACTACACAGCAAGTGTAGGGGAAGATGGCGTGATTGCGGATAGCAACGTACTGTCCAATGATACGTATAACGGTGAACCTGTAACCTTGGCCGATGTAATATTGACCTCCACACCAACCGACCAACTCATCATCAACGAAGATGGAAGTGTAGGCGTTGTGCCCGGGACCGAAGCAGGTACATACACGATCAACTATACTATCTGTGATGCTACTGACCCAGCTAATTGCGATTCGGCTACGGTTACCGTTGAAGTAATGCAAGGAGCAGGGAATGTTATCGATGCAGTTGATGATAACTACACAGCAAGTGTGGGAGAAGATGGTGTGATTGCAGATGGCAACGTACTGTCCAATGATACGTATAATGGTGAGACTGTAACTTTTACCGATGTTATATTGACCTCTACACCGACTAACGAACTTACCATCAACGAAGATGGAAGCGTAAGTGTGGCTCCAGGGACCGAAGCAGGCACATACACGATCAATTATACCATTTGTGATGTTTTGGATGTAAATAATTGTGATTCCGCCACGGTTACCGTTGAAGTAATGCAAGGAACAGGGAATGTTATCGATGCAGTGGATGATAACTACACAGCAAGTGTGGGAGAAGATGGTGTGATTGCAGATGGCAACATTCTGTCCAACGACACCTATAATGGAGAAGCAGCAACCCTTACCGATGTTATATTGACCTCCACACCCACCGACCAACTCATCATCAACGAAGATGGAAGCGTAAGTGTGGCTCCAGGAACCGAAGCAGGCACATACACGATCAATTATACCATTTGTGATGTTTTGGATGTGAACAATTGTGATTCTGCTACGGTTACCGTTGAAGTAATGCAAGGTGGGGATAATGTTATAGATGCCATTGATGATACATATAATGCAGGTGCTGGAGGTGGATTGATTGCCAATAGCGATGTACTGTTCAACGATACTTTGAACGGTGAGGCAGTATCCATGATCGATGTAATATTAACTTCTGCCCCAACAAATGGACTTACTGTAAACGAAGATGGGAGTGTATCCGTTGCACCAGGAACACAACCCGGTACTTACACCATTGAATATACGATATGTGAAACGGCCAACCCAAACAATTGTGACACGGCCACGGTTACGGTGGTAGTTGAAGCTATCGAAGTAAACCAAATGTTGACACCGAACGGGGATTTAAAAAATGACTTTCTCTTCATTCGAGGTGTCGAGTATATCAAATCGAGCTCCATCAGAATATTTAATCGTTGGGGAACCCTTGTATTTGAAGGCAACAACTACGATAATGTAAACAATGTTTTCGATGGACGTGTTAGAGGTAAATCAGCTTTGAGCGTAAACGATTACCTTCCGGCAGGGGTGTATTTTTATATTTTTAATTACGAAACCGTGCAGGGAAGCTTCACAGACTCCGAATACATTTATATAAGCAGATAAGATATTGATAGAATGGTAAAAAAACATTTTTTAACTACGTTATTGTTTATTGGAATTGTATCCACGGGTGCAATGGCACAACAGGATGCCCAGTATACACAATACATGTATAATACCTTGAGTGTCAACCCTGCTTACGCTGGGTCCAGGGGGCAGCTTAGTTTTGCCGGACTGTACCGATCACAATGGGTAGGTTTGGACGGCGCTCCGGAAACCTTCACTTTAAACTTGCATTCACCTATACGCAACAGTAGGTTGGGATACGGTATTTCCATTGTTAACGACAATATTGGTGACGGTGTGGTACAGGAAACATATTTGGATGCCGTTGTATCCTACACTATTGATGTTTCCATGGACGCCAAGTTATCTTTTGGATTGAAAGCAGGTGGGAATATGTTGAGTTTGGACTTCAACAGACTTCGGAATTTTGACCAAGAAGTAGTCAACCAAAATAATATAGACAATAGGTTCACTCCTAACTTTGGACTTGGAATCTATTATCACTCAGATAAGTTTTATGCAGGAGTTTCCGCTCCAAATGTTCTGGAATCAGAATATTTTGACAATGATAACTCGGACGATGGAGTAAACTTTCTCTCCGCAGAGCGTATGAATATTTATTTGATCACTGGATATGTTTTTGATTTGGGCGCAGACCTTCAATTTAAACCAGCGTTGCTTACAAAAGCGGTAGGAGGGGCACCTTTGCAGGTAGACCTTTCCGCAAGCTTCCTGTTTGCCAATAAATTCAGTTTTGGTGCAGCTTACCGTTGGGATGCCGCAGTGAGCGGCTTGGTCGGTTTTCAAGTAACGGATCAGATTATGTTGGGATTGGCATATGATCGCGAAACAACGGAATTGGGAGGAACACAGTTCAATGACGGATCTTTTGAAGTATTCCTAAGGTTGGAATTATTGAAATCCTTCCAAAGAACCATATCACCTAGATTCTTTTAATAATGTTTAGAATGCTGAAAAGAATACTCACATTATTCATTATCCTTTGTGGATGTCTGGTCAAAGTAAATGCGCAACAGGACAGTATTCCCGATAAGCAGACTGCCAAGGTTATGGAAAAGGCCGACGAACGGTACAGGCAATACTCCTTTAGTCCGGCCATAGATATTTACAAGAAAGTACTGGACAAGGGGTATAGTTCTCCAGATTTGTTGAAAAGGTTAGGGAACGCATACTATTTCAACGCTAAGTACAATGAAGCAGCAGATACCTATAAAAAGTTGGAAGAAACCTATCCAGATGAGATGTCAGTCGAAGATGTTTTCCGATATGCACAAAGCTTAAAGTCGGTAGGGAACTATGATAAGGCTGCCCAAGTTATGCAGAGTTTTAAGGAAATGACCTCTTCCATGGTAGATTTTGATGAAGATTACATGGCCAAAATTGAGGAGAACTCTGGCAGGTATACCATAAAGTCATTCCCGTACAACAGCAAGTATTCAGATTTTGCAGCGGCCTATTACGAAAAAGGCCTCATTTTCGCTTCCGATCGCGATACGGGCAATTTTGCGAGGTACAGGCACACATGGAACGCTAGGGATTTTTTAGACCTTTACAAAGTAAATGCCGATAGTGTTTCCAACAATAGGGCAGTAAAACTGGAGGGCGATGTAAACACTCGATTGCATGAATCCACATCGGTGGTCACTAAAGATGGTACCACCATGTACTTTACCCGAAACAATTTCTTCGATGGAAGAAAGAAGAAGGATGAAGAAGGAATCATACGCTTAAAAATCTTTAGTGCAGAATATATTGATGGAAAGTGGACCAATATTGTGGAACTTCCGTTCAATAGTGATTCTTATTCCGTGGCCCACCCAATGTTGAGCCCAGATGGCAAGAAACTCTACTTCGTTTCCGATATGCCCGGGAGTTTAGGGGAGTCGGATATTTTTGTGACAGAGATTATAGGTGATGGTACCTATGGTCCAATCCAAAACTTAGGGGACAATATCAATACCTTGGCCAGGGAAACATTCCCGTACATAACCCAAGAAGGAGTACTATATTTTTCGTCCGATGGACACCAAGGACTGGGCGGATTGGATATTTTTGCCACTAAAATCGCGTATAACGATTATACCCAGCCAGTGGTTAACGTAGGAAAACCAGTCAATACCCCAAAGGATGACTTTTCCTTTATCTACAATACCGAGGACAAAACAGGATATTTTGCTTCAAACAGGGATGGCGGCATGGGAGATGATGATATTTACGAATTTGTGGAAAATGAGCCACTTACATTGGATTGCATACAAGAAGTAACAGGAACCGTTAGGGATCGCATTTCTAATGAGGTTCTTGCCGGAGCAACCGTGAAGATCATTGATGAGGAAAATAATGAGATTTCTTCTACTATTACTGATTCTGATGGTAATTACATACTCCAATTGGATTGTTCCAAAGGTAATTTTGTGAGAGCATCAAGGGATGGTTATGTACCTGCGGAAGAATATTTGCCAATATCCGATGGAAAACCTCGAATTGTGGATTTTTATTTGGAACGCGATTTGGTCACCGGAGGTTTTGGCGACGACCTGGCAAAATTACTACAGTTGAGCACCATATACTTTGATTTGAACAAGTATAATATCCGACCCGATGCTGAAATTGAGATTCAAAAAGTAATTGTGGCCATGGAGAAATACCCAAGTCTAAAAATTAAGGTGAATTCACATACCGATAGCCGGGGTGTTGACGCCTATAACCTTTGGTTATCACAAAAAAGAGCAGAATCCACTGTTGATTATATGATTTCCAAAGGAATTTCCCCTACCAGATTAGAAGGAGAAGGATTTGGCGAAACCCGATTGGTAAATGACTGTGTAAATGGCTCAAAATGCTCCGAAGAGGAACATCAACTCAATAGAAGGTCGGAGTTCATCATTTTTGAATAAAGACTTTGTGCCAAAAGGATATTTGAGCGGCCCCCATATGGGGCCGTTTTTTATGGATTCTACCTCAATTCATTGTTACTATTTTATTGGATAGTTCATTTTTCATAGTAAAGCCAAACACTTTCCAGTTTCAGTAAACTTGTAAGATTCAACCTACTAGATTCACTGTTCTATTTAAATCTTATCGACGAACAGCCTTTAAAAAAGTGTGAAAAAATATTGGGGTAACCTCAAAATTTACAGACTATACAGTTCTATTCCATCTGTTCACAACAATTATTTTCAGCCCGTAAAAGTGGGGGTAAATTTGTATCAGGTTGAAAATTCGGTAAGTAGAACTACATAAGAACGAGTAGACCAAAAATACAAAATCAACAAAACAACAAACACAATCCTCAACTAATAGTAACCTCATGAAAAAGAGCATTCTAGCCCTATTTTTTCTTTTTTTTACAGGAATTGCCTTTTCTCAAACCACAGTAACCCTTCAGGATCAATGCAATTGTGAGGTCCTTAAGGGTACGGATGTTTCCAGTTCTGGTGCAATAACACCAGTTGGTGCAGATTTGGGAGATATTTATGTAAATACCAATACAGGAACCATATACTTCTGGGATGGTGATTCATGGGAGTTGACATTTATCGATACTAATACGGTAAATAGTAGAATGGAAGTGGTCGGAACAGACTTGGTGTTAATAGACTCGGACAATAATATCGTTTCAATTCCTCTTACGGATGTTGCAGCGGGAGGAGCCATTGGTCCGCAAGGCCCACAAGGCTCGATAGGAGAACAAGGCCCCGTCGGTGACAAAGGAGAAACAGGCGATAAGGGAGAGACCGGTGACAAGGGCCCCCAGGGCGACCCCGGCATACAGGGGCCGCAAGGCCCAATGGGAGAGCAAGGCCCTGTCGGCGATAAAGGAGAAACAGGCGATAAGGGAGAGACCGGTGACAAGGGTCCCCAAGGCAATCCCGGCATACAGGGGCCGCAAGGCCCAATGGGAGAGCAAGGCCCTGTCGGCGATAAAGGAGAAACAGGTGATAAGGGAGAGACCGGTGATAAAGGCCCGCAGGGCGACCCCGGCATCCAGGGACCTCAAGGCCCAATGGGAGAACAAGGCCCTGTCGGCGATAAAGGAGAAACAGGTGATAAGGGAGAGACCGGGGACAAGGGCCCACAGGGCGACCCCGGCATCCAAGGTCCGCAAGGTCTTCAGGGAGATAAGGGAGAAACAGGTGACAAAGGCCCCCAGGGCGATCCCGGTATACAGGGTCCGCAAGGCCCGATTGGCGAACAAGGTCCCGTCGGTGACAAAGGAGAGACAGGCGACAAGGGAGAGACCGGTGACAAAGGCCCGCAGGGCGACCCCGGCATCCAGGGACCTCAAGGCCCAATGGGAGAACAAGGCCC
>NZ_JACESV010000004.1 GCF_013911645.1 Allomuricauda sp. | reverse complement strand
CCGCTGCTTTGGTGGTAGAGGCTGTCCTAACAAATGAAATGATTACCCAAAAGGTGTATCTGAGCCGAAGCAGCCTGCGTTTGGACCTCGAAACCGATACCGTTTATAATCCATACATTCCCTTGGGCAGTCGCCCCATTGATTCGGTGGATATGGAGGGCGGTGCCACGGTCCGTGTATTGGGCGACAATGGTACCGAATACGGTTTTACCGAAGGTGATGACGGCATCTATCTCTCCAATCAACAATTTGCGTTGGAAATGGGAGTTGGATATACCTTGGATATTACAACCAGTGATGGCACGGGATATACCTCTGACCCTTTAACTGTAGAGGGAACCTCGCAATTGACCAATGTGTATGCTGAAAGAGCTATAAGCGACAGCGGAGCGGAAGGTGTGGCCATTTATGTAGATAGTCAACCCCAGCAAGGAAACACGGAATTTTATAGATATACTTTTGAAGAAACTTATAAAATAGTCTCTCCTTTTTGGGCAGGCAGTGATTTTGTGTTAACAGACTATGACCCCGGCGCTTTGCCTGTACCTACATACAATTTAGAGGTTGTACCCAAAGAAGTGGAGAACAGGGTATGTTACAATACCGTTTCTTCCACTATTATTGAACAGTTGAGTACTGCGGGAAGTCCCGAAAGCAAAGTTTCCAAGCACATGGTACGTTTTATTGGTAAGGACAATTTTATTATTTCGGAACGATACAGTATTCTGGTGCAACAACAAGTACAATCTGCCGATGCGTATTCTTTTTATGAGACTTTGAAAAGCTTTTCGCAATCGGATAATATATTTTCCCAGATACAGCCAGGAGCGCTTTATGCAAACGTGTATAGAAAGGATGGGACAAGTGAAAATGTTTTGGGGTATGTGGAGGCCGTGGGGGTGTCGGACAGGCGACTGTTCTTTAATTTTGAGGATTTTTTCCCCGACGAAGAACTACCTGCCTTTCCTTTTGATTGTTTTTTGCAATCCGTTCCTGAATCCCATCCGTCATACTGTATTCAAGAACCCGTTTCCAATCCCTGTCCACAATCCATAATAGAAAGAGTAAACATAGGGACCATTAGTTATTTTTCGGGCTACGATGAGAATTTGGTACCCTATGCATCTTGTCCTGGGCCTTACATTTTTGTTCAAAGAATTTGTGGAGACTGTACCTTGTTGGGAAGTAATGTAAAACCAGATTTTTGGATAGATTAAAAACTTAGCTTATGAAAAAACAATGGGTAATACTTATGGTTCTCGCAACGTTGTCCTTGCCCGTTCAAGCTCAATACGTAATAAGTAGTGAAGAGGAATTGGAAAACCTAAAAAGCCTACCGCAAGAAAAGGTGTATTTGCACCATACCGGTCCCATTGTGTTCACGGGAGAGTACCTACACTATGCCTTTTATTGCTTCAATGCACAGAACAATCGCGCCAGCAATATAAGTTTTGTGGGTTACGTTGCCTTGGTGAACCCACAAGGGGAATATGTGCTGGAACAAAAGGTTAGACTTCAAAAAGGTAAGTCACAAGGCGATTTCTTTGTCAATACCCATGTACCTTCAGGAAATTACAAATTGCTCGGCTATACCCAATGGATGAAAAACAACGGTATGGAGCAAGTTTTTAAGGATGATTTGGTCATTATTAACCCTTATCAAATAGATCAATCACAATTGTTGCCCGATAATTTAGAAGAGAAGGCAATAATTGGCGAAAAATTGAGTCAACCTGTGGACTCATCGGTAGTACAAATAAAATTGGAACAAGAAATTTACGGAACTCGGGAAAAGGTTGTTGTAAATCTTAAAAACTACAAAGCCCAGCTTGGTCACGGAAGTTATACCCTAAGGGTTCAAAAAAAGAGTGAAATGTTGGTGTTTCCCTCCATAAATGCCATTTCCTACGCCAACAAATATTTTAATGTAAAGGGAGCATTGGACAAAACGGTGGGCGACAGTCTTTTTCTGCCGGAACAGCGTGGAGAGCTATTGTATGGAAAAGCGACCGATGGACAGGGAATCCCTGTTTCCGATGCCAAAATGGTGGTGTCGGTTCCGGGTGAGGAGTTTCTACTAAAATTTGCCACAACGGACAGTCATGGCAATTTCTATACCTATTTGAGAAAAAATTACAAATTGGGTAGGGCCATTGTGCAAGTCGCAGAAAATGCCCAGAATGTTGAGGTTTCTCTGGGTAAAGTTCCCCATCTTGATGCTTCCCAACTGATATTTGATCAATTCCATATAAAACCAGAATATTCCGAAGCTATTGCACAACGTAGCATACACAATCAATTGGAGAATCAATTTTACTCCGTAAAACCGGATTCCATTCTTCTGGGAACCCCTGTAGACCCTTTTGATGGCGGTATGCCCGAAACCATAAAATTGGACGAGTTTACACGCTTTCGGACCTTTCAGGAGACGCTGGTGGAGGTACTCAACTATGCTGGGTATAGAAACAACCCCGATGGAAGCGATTACATCCGAATTGCCCAAGATTTTGAAACCTATAACGAAGAGGCCAATGATTTTCCTGCCATTGTGCTGTTTGATGGGGTGTACGTGCCAGATCACGAAAAAGTAAAGAACTATGATGCTAGACAAATACAATCCATCAGCTTGGTTCGAGATCAGTTTAGAATGGCGGGCAAGGATTACCAAGGCATGATGGCGGTAAAAACCATAGAAGGCGATTTTTTTGAAAACTATGCTCCCGACTACGGTATCAATGTTCCTATTGAAAAACCTATGCCCAAAAAGAATTATTATAAGCAGCGTTACACTACGGAGCAAATGGGCAAGAGAATCCCCGATTACAGAAGAGTGTTGTTGTGGGAGCCCCATGTTGAGGTAGGAGATGATACAGACTTACAATTTGAGTTCTATACCTCTGATCTTACAGGGAAGTTTGAAGTGGTTTTGGATGGATTTACCACTTATGGCAAACCAATAACCGTCTATAAAACCATTGTTGTAAAAGAAGCGAGTCAATAGTTGTATCTTTAAAATATTGATTGTTAAACTTACGAACCATGAAAAGAGCATTCCACACATTGATCATATTTATCGCTACAGTTATTTTTGGCGGTGTTGATGCTACTGCGCAAGTTCGGTTGGATGCCGAAACGGTCAACGATTTAAAAAACACCAAGCAATTTGCCATTGGGGTCAGTGATGAACGCCATTTTAAAGGCGCATTGAACATGTATGATCTTTTGATGGAAAACGGGGTAGAGATAGTCGATTACGAAGTCGTTGTTAAAGGAAAGGTAGTTGCCGAGTTGGTAAAGGGATCCAAACTGGAAACCTTTTTTCAGAAATACAAATCCAAGGTGCGCGTTAGTATATGCAGTGTGGCCATGGAAAAATTAAATGTGTCGGCGGACCAACTTATCGACGGATTGGTGCCGGTGCCAACGTGGTCTGTACGAATACTCCAACTTCAGGCCAAGGGGTATAATACATTGACGTATTAAGCTACTTTAGTGGCCGGTTAATCATTTTAAGGAGAGGAATATAGATATTCTGCCGTTGCCTCACTCATTTTTTGGTACAATAAAGTAAATGGTTGTTTCCAACAAGCATACTTGCGGTTGTAAACAATTTTCAGAGAAAAGAGATACCATGGTTTCCACATATTGTGGCGACTTTTTCAAAATCTGGCGGACCAGGAGGTAAATCGGCCAATTCCTTGAACATGATTTCAATTCCTGAGGGAAAGGCACTTGTGATCATTTTAGCCTTTTCAGTTCCAACAACTTTCCAAGAATGTGGAATATTTTTCGGGGCAAAGGCGGTGTCACCAGCTTCCAAAACCGTGGTTTTCCCATCCACCATTATTTCAACTTGTCCTTTAATTACCCTGAAAATTTCATCTTCCTTTGTGTGAACATGGGGAGGAATACCAACTCCGGGACCTACATTGTCGACCCATTCCACAATTTGACCATTGGTGTCGCTACCGACCAGTTTATGGGTCTGGATATCCCCAATAACATTCAAAACATCGCCTTCGCTGTCCTTTATGATTTTTGGGCTTGGGTTGTTGGGTGGTGCTACTTTGTTGAATAGTTGTTTGCTGTTGGCAATTCCAGGAACCAAGGCGAGCCCAAGGCCCAAACCAGAGGTTTGAATGAATTTTTTTCTGTCCATGACATTTTGTTTGTTGTTTGGATAAAAATAAAGGGAGAGAACTATTGAAATATTGTGAAAAACACGGATATTCCTTTGATTTTTGGAATATCAGCTTTTTCGAAGCTGGGACGGGGCGGCTCCAGTATGCTTCTTAAAAAAATAGCTGAAATAGTCGGGAGAGGAAAAGCCCAGTTCGTAGCCAATCTCTTTAATGGTCTTATCCGTGAATTTCAGGTTATGCCTTGCGCGCATGACCAATTGTTCATCTATAAGATGCTTGGCGTTGACACCCAAAACTTCCTTGACACATTCATTTAAATATTTGTCGGATATGTTGAGCTTTTTGGCGTAGTGGCCCACTTCATGATGTTCGGTAATGTTTTGGTCAATACTTTTTTTGAACTTATAAACCAATGCAGATCTTGAATTGTTGTCCGTAATCACCGACTTTATGTTGCATTTGCCGTCACAGTACACAAAAAAAGTATTCAACAGGGAAAGTATGGCCTCTTCACGATGTTTTAAGTTAGTGCTGAGCAACTCGTCCATCATTTCAAGAATAGCTTTTATGCGTGTTTCTATACCTGGAGAAAGGTTGATTTTCGGTATTTCATTGCTGTTTAAAAGACGGACTTCAGTTATGTGGAGATTTTTGAAAGTGGGGTGGTTTAAAACACCTTTGGGAATATAAAGCACATACCCCGATGAATTTATAGTACCCTTCTTTAAGATTTTCCAGTCATGGTTTGGGCTTAGGAAAAAAACAGCGTTCGAAACATTTTTGTAGAAGGTTTTGTTTATTTCAATCCCTTTAGCACCATTTTGAACCCAACAAACAGCATAGCAACCACTGTTCTGATTGGATGTTGTTTTATGTAGAATGCGTGATATTTTAAGGGTGTCTACAGTCATTTTTTAACCGCAAAAAGTATTGCTCACTTTATTGAGCTCAGTTTTTTGTTCTGCTTAGACAGGAATTTACATAAAAAATGAAAGATGACCTGAATTTGGATTAAAGTAAAGTACGGATTTTATAGATTGGGTCGGCAAAAAACCACCCATTCGCCTACCTAAGGTTGGTTCTACGATTCAATATTTTCCATAAGGTATTAGCAAGAACAATACTTTTATATGGTTTATGTATTCATTATGTGAGATGGAATTATATTTTTTAGACCTTTTGGCAATACATCCCTGATATCCTCCAGTTCGCCTTGGGAAACATATCTTTTTAAGAACGAAAATGTGGTATGGATATAGTTTTCCGCTACATCATTATTATAGCCAAAGTCGTTGATGGCTGCAGAGCCATCTTGCTTTTTCACAAGTTCGATAAAATCCATCAAATTCTTGACTCTGGCCCTTTTTTTGCCAATGGCCCATCCATTAACATATAGTGCCTTTATGAACATGGGCAGTTGTGCAATAAGTTGTAGGGACTCTATTGGTGAGATAATGTCCCTTAAAGCATACAATATGGACGTTAAGACCCTACCGGCTTTATCCTTGTCGTTCTCCATGGATAGCTGTTTGGCGTAGTCATTTAAAAAAGTATTTCCTTCTGCGGTGTATTGATCAAAATTGAACCCCATGGTTATAGTATTAGTGTTATAAATATGATTTACGGTGATTCAAGCCCAACTGTCCCTACACAGTTGATTGTACATTTTCTGCGCAAAAGTTGAGGACAAACGACTTTACGTTGTCCCAATCCGTATATTCATGATCACGGGAAGTATCTGTGCTGCCTCCCTCTTTTTTTGCAATCATTCGCATGATGAGCTTTTTAAAATAGTCGTATTGGGTATATTTTAATGCTCCAGCAAAATGACGAACTTCATTGGGCTTCCATCCTGTTTTTGCGAAGAAATCCAAAGCAATTTTTTTGATTTCTTCGTGCTCCTCTTCTATGTTGGAAGCAATGGCCATGGAAACCGAGAAGAATGCGGAATGTTTTTTATTAAGAATGTCCAAATGCCTCATCACATAATTGGTCACGGAGCTTTGATATTTTTGCATGTGAACAGAGGCACCTATCAATACAACCTCAAAATGGGCTGGGGAAGGGGGGTCTTCCGTGGCATCTGCAATAACCACCTTGTGGTTTCCTCCTTGAAGCACTTCTTCCATAAATCTGGCAATTTTTCGGGTCTGCCCCTCACTTGTGCCATATACAATTAGGATTTTCATTTTGTCTAATTTTAGTGATTCATATTTGGGTAACAGTAATTACTTTGTGACTTCCTTTTCCATTATTTGTACTAAGGTTAATGTACTTAAGCACGTCTGTCCACATAATTTTTGCAAGACATTTCAAAACTCCAAATAGGTATTGATCTTATCTTAAATGTAAACTTACCCCCTTGCCTTGCGTGGCACAATGATTTAGGTCATTGTTGTAGACCAGCTTGCGCACTACCTTCATATAATCTAAAAACATGAATTATGAGACTAAAATATTTGGTGGGTTTGGCTATTATGGCCATCCCATTTTTAATGGGCGCACAAACCCTTGAAACGATCAATGATCCTACAATTAAAATAAAGGAACTAACAGAAGTCGGGCCTTTCAGTGAAGGTTTGGCAGCCGTCCGAAAAGACGGTAAATGGGGCTTTATCGATATGGAAGGTAATTTAGTCGTAGATTTTAGGGATGACGTGGTATGGAATCAAAATGCGGATGAATCCCGTAATGATATCAAGGGCATCAAGTATCCGAAATTTAAAAATGGCCTATGTGCCATACAAATGATAAAGGATGAGGGAATCCCGTACTATGGTTTTATGAACACCCAAGGAAAGGTCGTAATCGAACCGGAGTATTTAAACGTTACCGGTTTTAAAGATGATAGGGCCATAGGAATCTATTGTAGAAGGACTTTCAGGGGAAAAAACGACTTCCAATTGAATATTTATGATTATGCCTTTACCGAAGTTGTGCTAAACAACATGGGTGAAATTACTTGGCCCATCAGCAAAAGAGAAGACATTTCTATGTCCAAAAGACGATACCAGACACCAAACATGACCGCATCCTTCATCTCTCCCGATCTGATACTGATAAAGACAGGTGACAATGATTTACAAATCTGCAATATCAGTGAACAAATCCAGAAACCATAAAGGAACTGGACAATGCAACGGGTACAATTATAGCGGGGTGTCACAGGAGTAGGAACTATCAAAGTTTTCCTCCCCTGCATGGATAAACCTACCTTTTTTATAGCATTTGTGACAGTATTCTGTGTTGATACTGCCATCCCGATTGGTGCCAAAATCGGTAAGGTGGTACATGGGCATGCCACAATGTTCGCAGATATTTGAAGGTTTCATGATACTATTTATCGGTATGGATCAATGATTTTCTTGAAGGGCTTCTATCACCCTCTTTAGTTTATCCCGGACCTCCTCGGCAATGCCCATCAAAGCCTCGTTGTGAACCCCCATCATCGAAGCAATTGGGTTTACCGCGGCCACTTCTATTTTGCCACCTTCGGCTTTACGCACTATAACATTGCACGGTAGCATGGTGCCAATCTTATTTTCAACCTGTAATGCTTTATGGGCAAACGATGGGTTACATGCTCCCAAAATGGTATAATTGGGAAAGTTTACATCCAATTTCTGCTTCAATGTATTACTGATGTCAATTTCTGTCAAAACCCCGAAACCTTCATTTTTAAGGGCTTGTGTTGTTTTTTGTATGGCTTTCTCAAAAGTGGTATCACTGAGAACGGTATTAAAGTAATATTCCATTTTTATCAGAATGAATTAATTAGGTAAATAATGCGGCACTGCTAAGGAAAATGGACGAATTTAAATGGAAACAGGGAGCCTAAACTCCCTGTTTCTTCGAAAGGCTTGAGTTGCTTTCTGCCTTAAACTTTCTCTTTACCATCTTATTGCTAAAATGCTTAAGAACGCTTGTTCAGTGGACAATCCAAACCTTTCTAGTTTATGCATCTTCTCAGACCATAAACATTCTATGGGGTGTTTTTGATGGAGAGGAGGACGAATGTGGTTGATATTCAAATCCTCGTGCCTTAAAAACACCTTTTATAACCGTTGGCTTTTTTTCCAATTGACTATTTTTTGTAGTCTTTGAAGAAACCGGGGCATTTTAATGCCCCGGTTTCACAGAAGAAGTTATCCTATCCAACGCTCTTTTTCTTGTATAAACTACTTGTGTTTATCACTAAACGTTTTCGCAATTCCAAGAGGAGTCAAAGAATAGTTGTATCTCCTTCTGTATTTCTTACACCATTGGTTTTATCTTCAAAGAACGTATTGTATCGTAATCTTGGCACTAAATTAAGACGATTGTTGAGCTTGTGGAATGACCTGGGTCATCTTAGCGTTATTTTTCGAATTTTAACATTTTGACATCAATTTCTCCATTAAAATGTATTGCCCTGAAAGGATTGATGTAAACATCCATGGCTTACGATTTAATTGACAAATTTTTAGGCACAGCGAATATTTTCCAATGACTTGGGTCAGTCCATCAAATGCTCTGTATGCCAATTTTAGCAATAATCGTACTGTTTTCAATGGATTGTAAATGAGTTGGTTAAAATGATTTAGAGTGATCTGGGTCATTGTGCGAAGAACCTATCTCTACTAGTTTTGAATGTATAGAGCGATAATTTAAAAGGATGGCTCAGCAGCCATTGAAGTATTAACAAAAACACTAAGATTATGAAAAAGATAGTATTAACCCTATTGTCTGTGGGATTCGCAATTTCTTTGCACTCCCAGATCATTAAAACGGAAGAATTGTCCGAGGTAATTGTGTATGCGACCAATTACAAGTATTTGAACAACATAGATACAGAGGAAGAAGCTTCCATACCTGTAGAAATGCTCAGAAGAAAAGTCGCAGCCTTCGATGTAAAAGATTCTGAATTCTATCAGGATGACTATGATCTGTACAACATCAATTTCTTTATCCCGGAAGGAAAAATCCTTGCCGCCTACGACAAAGACGGTAAAATCATCAGAACTGCCGAGAGGTTTAAAAACATTAACCTGCCAAATTCTGTAAAGAAGGCCATCTTGGATAGGTTTCCGGAATGGACCATTAGCAAGGATGTTTACCGGGTTACTTATCACAACGAAAAGGGCGTTTCCAAAAAATACAAATTGAAACTGGAAAATGGAGATAAGACGCTGCGGGTAAAAGTGGATGAAAAAGGTGAGTTTCTATAGAAATCGGGGTCGTCTTTGGCCTAATTATTAAACAATAAATCAATCGTTATGTCAGTATTAAAAGTCGTCGAAATTATGGGAAACTCAAAAGAGAGTTTTGAGGATGCCGTAAACAACATTGTCAAGGAGACATCAAAAACAGTGAGGAACATCAAGTCTGTTTATGTGAAGGACATGCAGGTTTGTGTAAAAAACAACCAAATTTCCGAATACCGTGTGAATGCAAAGGTCACTTTCGGAATAGATGGGGATAATTCCTAGTTAGTCGGTTTTGTTTGTATGGTCCGTGCCGGTCTCTTGGCTTCGGACCATATAATTTGTAAGGGTTGACCTGTATTATTGTGGCCGGTGCAACCAATAACTGAATTTTTTAAAAAACAATGAGCTATGGCAACTACAGAAGTATTTGATGAACACGTATCGCAATACGAACAATGGTACGAGGACCATCCCGAAGTGTACCAATCCGAAATATTGGCATTGCAGGAGCAGTTTTTGGAGCTGCCCCAGAACATAAGGGGCATTGAGGTAGGTCTGGGCACAGGAAGGTTCTCCGAACCTTTGGGTATTAAGGAAGGAATTGAGCCTTCGGTGGAAATGGCAAAAAAAGCGTTTGACAGGGGCGTTGAGGTTATGAAGGGAAAAGCAGAGCACCTGCCCTATGCCGCCATGCAGTTTGATTTTGTGCTCTTCGTTACCATTTGTTACTTCAAAAACCTTAAGAAAGCCCTTTCCGAAGCGTATAGGGTGTTAAAGTCCGATGGAGCTATGATTATAGGTTTTTTGGATAGAGATCAAAGTGTTGCAAAAGCGTACATGAACAAAAGAGATCGAAGCAATTTTTACAAAACGGCCACTTTCCATTCGGTTGACCAAGTGGAACAATTGCTCAAAAATGTAGGTTTTAGGAACTTGGTGTATAACCAAACCCTTTTTGGAGATCTTGAGGACATAGAGGAAGTACAAATACCCAAAAACGGCTACGGAACGGGGTCTTTTGTCACCGTTAAAGCGGTTAAGCCATGAATGGGTCGGTAAAATATAAGACAGAAATTGAGATAAAGATCTTGGCACCTTCGCTTGAAGTACTTTTAAGGGATAATCTTGGAATCATGAACGATATCTTGAAAAAGGGAGGATGTGACAATGCGGGTCATTTTGACTGTCAAATGTGTACGGAGATTTCCACCGATAATGCCACCGACCTCTTGATCGATTTCCTCTCAGATACTCTTTCCCTTACCTATATGCAAAAAATCCTTTTCTGTAATGTTTATTTTGCCGAGCTTTCGGAGAATAGCATCTCGGCCCAGTTATATGGCAAATGGTTGGGTGGTTTTGATGAAAGGATAAGAGGGGTTTCTTATCTCGGCACCCATGTAAAAAGGAATGAGGAAAATGTTTGGGAAAGCCATGTTACTTTTGATATGTAGATGAGTGGCCAAATGTATCATTTAATTGAATGTCACATTTCCAAATATTAACTCGTCTGCCTCAACAATTCTGAGGCCTCTTCTTCTGAGACCTGTTCAAATTCCGAATAGAACTGCCCAACTGCATGAAAGTTATGGGGAGTGGTCAGGCAGATTACCTCATCAATGTATTTATAATCCTGAAGGTTTTGGATAGCACCCAGAGGTGCTACGGGAACGGCCACTATGGTTTTTTGTGGATGCTGGTTTTGGACCAACTGGGCTGTTATTTTTATGGTATTGCCGGTGGCGATACCATCATCCACAATAATAATGGTCTTGCCCTTCAAAGATATGGGCTCTCTGTTCCGGTGGTACATTTCAAATCTGCTTTGAAGTTTTTTACGGATTCGTTCCGTTTCTTCAGTGATGTAGCTTTTGGCCACTCCATGGTCATTGGTGAGAACCACATTTTCCAAACTTACCGCCCCAATGGCGTATTCCTTGTTGTAGGGGTGTCCAATTTTTTTGGAAAGGGCTACATCCAACGAGGCATTTAGGGCTTTGGCAATGATGACACCCAAGGGAAGCCCGCCTTTGGGTATGGCAAGTACCACTACATTCTGATTTTTGTATTTTTCAAGCCTTTCTGCCAATTGCAGTGCGGCATCTTCCCTGTCTCTAAACATGATCTTCTCTTTGCTTGAAATTTATAGATTCTTATAGCATTGGAATTTTAAGCATTACCCCCATAAATGGGGAGCAAAAAATGTCTTACACCGCGTCTTGCCCAATTTAAACGGAAAGTTAGGGCAAAGACCTGCCCACATCAATGACATTGGTCACTCACGGTAGTTGTTCTAGGGTGATTAAGATCATTTTCAAAGTGCATCCCAGCCATTATTTTTATTGAATCATCCTAAAAAGTGAACAAAGTGTACATACATTGTAGTTAACAGTTGCCCAAAAACCATGAGAGAGTTGAATTCCCTATTGAACAGTATTACCATGTTGACCTATACCATGGAATCGCAATACCCTGAACTGTACCACTTTTTGGACGAAGACCCCGTTACCCTTCCTGTGTTGACCCATCCCAATGTTGGCAAAGAGGCCTTGGAGGACTATCTACAAAGTTTACAAGAACTGTTGGAGCATCATGTAAAAACCCATAATTATGGTATCCGTCCAACACAAAAAAAAGAACATCAAAAAAGGAAAACATGAAAGTGAAATGGTACAAAATAGTGCTTTGGATATTGATCGGTGCCTTGGTCCTTTTCTTTTTACTTGCAGTTTGGTACAAGAATATGTATGTGATGGACGCTGTGGAACCATACGCAATGTATTCATAAACTTTTGACAAGAAACTGCTTATTGCAACACAGAGTAGTACTTTCAAAGATTCTCTGGTTCGGAAAAACAGATAATGTGTGGTAAGGTTTTGGAAATGACCTAAGTCATGGTTTGGTCGCTTCTTATATTCTAATTTTGGTGGACATATCCAAATAGATGTAATATGAAAAAGGTATTGCTTCCAACTGATTTTTCCCAAAATGCAAAAAATGCCATTAGCTATGCTTTAAAGCTATATAAGGATACACCATGTACCTTTTACTTATTGCACGCTTATGGCATTCCCGTGTACAGTATTGAAAATTGGACGATGGATTCCCACGAAACAAACCCGATAGCCCATTACCAAAAGGAAACAATGGATCAACTAAATGCATTGAAACAAGAACTGGAAGCTGACCATGCAAACCCCAAGCACCAATTTGTATTGCAAGGAGCCTTTAATCAACTCGTGGATGAAATAGGGGAAGTGGTGAAGAAAGAAGGAATAAACTTGATTGTGATGGGAACAAAGGGGGTCACGGGAGCCAAGGAATTGCTGTTTGGCAGTAATACCGTCCATGCTATTAAAAAAGCAAAATGCCCACTTATAGCAGTCCCTGGGGAATTTAAATACGAGAGCCCGAAGCAAATCCTATTTCCTGTGGATTTTGAGGTTGATTATGATAAAAAAATAATTGAGGAACTTCTTTATTTGGCAAGTGAAAATAAGGGAAACATCAATATCCTGCATATTTCAACCGGTAATAGTATGACAGAATTCCAGATGAAGAACAAGAAAAAGCTCGAACAACTTTTAAAACCACATACCTATATATTTCATGAAACACCTGTCAATGGGGTTATAGAGGGTATCAATGACTTTCAAAAAAAGAACAAAATCAACCTTTTGGCCATGATCATGAACAAGCATACTTTTTTGGAAAGCCTGTTCATCCGGCCGGTTATCAGAAAAATAGGTATGCATCTCAATATCCCTTTTATGGTCTTGCCCCATCTCGAAGGGAAGTAAACACAAGACATGGTTTCCACCATATAGTTGAGGGGATTATTTCAAAATACCATGAAACGCACATCCAATGCACAGCAGTTGCTCCAGGCAAGGTACTTGCTCAGGAACCCTTCGGGAAAAATTATTGAAACGCCCCATGGGCTTTTTAAGAGAGTAGCCAAACATGTTGCAAGTGTAGAGGAGAAGAATAAAGCCGGCTGGGAGGGTACATTTTACGATTTGATGGTCAATCTCCACTTTTTGCCCAACTCACCGACCTTGATGAACGCAGGATTGCCCAAAGGACAGTTGAGTGCATGTTTTGTGCTTCCGGTAGAGGATAGCTTGGACGGTATTTTTAGCACACTGAAGAGCACCGCCCTGATTCATCAAAATGGAGGGGGTACAGGGTATAATTTTTCCAAGCTTCGGCCCCACGGAGATAGAATTCTATCTTCCGGAGGGACCTCCTCGGGCCCCATTGCCTTTATCAAAATATACAACACGGCCACGGAGCATGTAAAACAAGGCGGTAAAAGGAGAGGAGCCAATATGGGAATCCTAAATGTGGACCATCCGGATATTGAAGCATTCATTTTGGCAAAATCCGAAGGCAATACACTCCAAAACTTCAATCTTTCCGTGGGTATCACCGATAATTTTATGAAAGCGGTAAGCGCTAATGCGGATTGGAACCTGATCAACCCAAGAACGGGAGAAGTAACAAAGGCCATCAGGGCGAAATACTTATGGGGACTGATTGTTTCCCAAGCATGGAAAACTGGCGATCCCGGGCTTATTTTTTTGGATACGATCAATAAACATAACCCAATTCCCGACCAAGGTATTATCCAAAGCACCAATCCCTGTGGGGAAGTGCCCCTTCTTGAATATGAAAGCTGTAATCTGGGTTCTTTGAACCTTTCCAAGATGCTCAAATCAGAAAAGGGCAAAAGAAAGGTTGATTGGGATATGCTCGAAAAGACCATTGAGGGCTCCATGAGGTTTCTGGATAACGTAATTTCAGTAAACCACTATTTACTGCCCGAGATTGAGACCCAGACCACAAATACCCGTAAGGTGGGACTGGGCGTGATGGGCTGGGCGGAAATGTTGGCCCGATTGGAAATTCCCTATGCCTCCGAGAAAGCTGTCGAACTGGGAGAAAAAATCATGCGTTTCATTCAATCAAAAAGTTATGCTGTATCCGAATCCCTTGCGGGGGAACGAGGCGTGTTTCCCTCATGGACGAATAGCGTTTTCCATCCAAACAGACCCATGAGAAATGGAACCTGAAACAGTATTGCTCCTACGGGAAGCATCTCGATCATCGCAGATACTTCATATTCCATAGAGCCCTTGTACGCCATTGCTTATCGTCGTGTCGGGATCATGGGGAACAAAACTCAAACAGAAATCAATTCCGTTTTTGTGGAAAACATGAAGGCACTTGGGCTATGGACGGAAAAGTTGAAATCGGAGGTGTTGGAAATGGGAAGTGTCCAGCACTCGAAAATGGTTCCAAAAGAGCTCAAAAAATTGTTCGAGACCAGTTTGGAGATACCTTGGCAATATCATTTGAGCCACCAGCAGGCCTTTCAAAAATATACGGACAATGCCGTGTCAAAGACCATAAACCTGTCCAGAGAAACCCCAGTGGAAACTGTTTCGGAGATATATTGGACCGCTTGGGAATATGGTTTGAAGGGAATCACCATATACAGGGATGGCAGCAAAGCGGACCAAGTTTTGCAAGCCTGTAGGCTGAACAGGAGTCCCAATTGCTGAAGAAGCTGTAGGTGATTTATTTGTTCCTTCTCCCAACACTTCTATTGCTTCGTCCCCTGTCCGCATTATTCTGATCGTGATACCGCCTAATATCATCCTCGTAGTAATTCCTGATGCGTTCATACCTAGATCGGTTCAAGTCTTGTGTACGGTACCGGGGCGGCAATACTTTTCTCCTTAACCATACCCCACCATCCAAATAAATGTAAGTTCTGGCAGATAAATCGTAATAAATGCTCAATTCCGGGAAATAAACATATCGTACCGTCTCCACCCTATTTGGGTAAAACCAGTGAGGGGGAGGGTCTGCCAAATTGTGCGAAACCAATACAGGGCCACAACCCTGCATCGCCATAAACAATAGGAACATTCCTGAATATGACCAAATTCTTTTCATGGTATTCCATTTTAGTAGGACAAAGTAATGTAAAGGAGAGCCCCGGAAAAATGATCCAGATCATTCCACGAAAGCATTGGACGGGATAGTTTTGGGATAGAACATTAAATGGTTAATAATCATGGAAAAAGTAACTATATACAACAGTGACCTGCATTTTGAACACAAACAGTGGAATTCAGAACTTGCTTTTTGGAAAGATGAGCTGAAATCGTTCAACCTTCGTTTGGATGAATTGGTAAACCGATGGACCAAAAAGGAGGTGCTCCAAAAATTGGAACACTACCAAAACGAATTCATGCTCCACAAAGGTGTCATCGAAAAGCTTCAGGAAGAAATACAAATCCATGAAACAAGCATAGCGGCCCAAGAAAATACAGGCAGGCCCGCACTGGATACCATTCTGGTCAAAAATCATTCTGATTTCCGAAAGAAAATGGAAGAACAGCGACAGATCTATGCAGATTTGAAGAAGGAATTCTTTAGATTCTTGTCACAGTACATGTAAAAAGTAACGGCTTGTCATGGCCGCAGTTCCATGTATGGACAAAATTTGGGAAGTTGTATTTGTTGATGGATGGAAGTTCCAATGCTTCATAAAAGTAGTTGACCTTCAACCTAGATGACGGATTTTATGATAACCGTCATTTCAGCACCCGTTTTGCCAAGCTATTTTTGAGTATGGAAGACTTGGCAATTCCCATGAAAATTATGGAAAGGACCAAACTTTTTTTTAAAGAGGTGGGTAGCCTTTCACATTTTGCAGGCCGTTTTTTTAAACAGGCCCTGAACCCTCCATTCGAATTCAAGGAACTGTTGAGGCAATGTTACCAAGTGGGGAACAGGTCCCTGCTCTTGGTGATGGCCACAGGTTTTATCATCGGTCTGGTACTTACCTTACAATCTAGGCCTACACTCATAGAATTTGGGGCTGTTTCCTGGATGCCCAACATGGTAGGGATTTCCATAGTCCGTGAAATTGGCCCCGTGATCACCGCCCTGATCTGTTCGGGTCGGATTGCTTCAGGTTTTGGTGCAGAACTCGGTTCCATGCGGGTCACGGAGCAGATAGATGCCATGGAGGTTTCGGGCACCAATCCTTTCAAATATTTGGTGGTGACCCGTATTTGGGCCGCTACACTCATGCTTCCCTTGCTGGTCATTTTTGGGGATTTGGTAGCCCTTTATGGTTCCTCGCTTGTGGAAAACATGAAAGGGGATGTTTCCTTCAGATTGTATTTCAACACGGTTTTTGATGCACTCTCCTTCGGAGACCTGGTACCAGCGACCATCAAGTCCTTTTTCTTTGGATTTGTCATTGGGCTAACGGGTTGTTACAAAGGATATAACTCGGATAAGGGAACCGCAGGGGTGGGCGTTGCGGCAAATTCGGCCGTGGTCATGGCATCCCTGCTGTTGTTCGTTGTAGATTTCATTGCTGTTTTTGTTTCTGATATTTTTTATGAGCTATGATGGAAAGACAGGAACAAATTGAAACAAGGACCGATCTTGGAACCAATGGGAACCAAGTCATCAAGATCAAAGACCTCCACATCAGTTTTGGGGACAACCACGTGCTAAAAGGGTTCAATATGGTTTTGAAGAAGGGGGAAAACTTGGTGGTTATGGGAAAATCCGGTTCGGGCAAGTCCGTGCTGATCAAGTGCATGGTAGGGCTTATCACTCCAGATCAGGGCTATGTGGAAGTGCTGGGAAAGGACATCAGTACCCTGGACCAGCATGCTTTGGATGAACTCCGCTCCAATATCGGGTTCCTTTTTCAAGGGAGTGCCCTTTACGACTCCATGACGGTGCGGGAAAACCTGGAATTTCCCATGCGAAGGCACAGGAATAAATTTGGTGCAGATCAGGATACGCTTCCGTATGTTATGGAAGCCTTGGAAAATGTGGGTTTGGCCCACACCTTGGATTTGATGCCCGCTGAATTATCGGGAGGAATGAAAAGACGGGTTGCTTTGGCCCGAGCGATTATTTTAAGGCCAAAATTGATCATGTACGATGAGCCCACCAATGGATTGGACCCCATAACAGCAAAGGAAATCATCGAGTTGATGCGGAACATCCAAAAAAAGTATGGCACCTCGGCTTTGATCATTACCCACGATGTGGATTGTGCAAGGGTTGTTTCGGAACGGATGGTCTTGCTGGTGGATGGAACAAATTATGCCGAGGGCACTTACGGGGAACTGTTGGCATCGTCGGACCCTATGGTAAACGCATTTTTTAAAAAGTAATATGGCTTCTAAAACTTCTTCTGAAAATATAAGGCTAGGCATCTTCGTGGTGGCCGGAACTTTACTGCTGCTCATCGCGGCCTATCTTATTGGAAACCGACAGAACATGTTTGTGAAAACCTTCACCCTCAGCGCTGTTTTCAAAAATGTGAACGGATTACAAAATGGCAACAATGTGCGCTTTTCGGGCATTAACATTGGTACGGTAAACCGAATGGAAATGGTGAACGATACCACCATTTATGTTTACATGACCATTGAGGATAAAATGCGCGATCACATCAGAAAAAATGCCATTGCCACAATAGGCTCCGATGGTTTGGTGGGCAGCATGTTGGTGAACATCGTTCCAAGTGTGGGAAAGGCCGATTTGGTGCAAAACGGAGATGAACTCCAATCGTACAGTAGGATTTCATCCCAAGATATGCTCAGTACGCTCAACGTTACGAACGAAAATGCAGCTTTGTTGACATCCAATCTTTTGAAGGTGACCCAATCCTTGATGGAAGGAAAAGGGGTTTTGGGCCGTTTGCTCAATGATACGGTGATGGTAAAGGACTTGCAGGGGATTATAAAAAATCTTGAACGGAGCAGCCATCATGCCAATACCACACTCATGGAACTGGAGACCATTGTGGGACAAATTGATATGGAAGAAAGTGTTGCCGGGGTAATACTGACTGATACCGTGGCAGCTGAAAATATCAGAAGCAGCATTGAAAATTTGGAGACATCAAGCGCAGAAATTAGGCAAATGACCCGCGAGCTGACCAAACTGGTCCAAGGTATGGACACGGAGGAAGGGATGCTCCATTTGGTATCCCAAGATACGACTATGGCGAAGCTTCTTATGAAGACAATGCACAACATAGAAGAGGGAACGGATAAGTTCAACCAGAATATGGAGGCCCTAAAACACAACTTTTTAACGAGGAGGTATTTTCGGAAACTGGAAAAAGAAAAGGCCAAGGCCCAAAAAGATTGAAGGGTTATTTAATCGAAAGGAATTCCCCGCATGCTTGCATCGGGGTTTCCATTGCAACTGTCATTCCCTTGAAAACGGGAATCCAATAATGGAATTTCGGTTTTTGACCCTGGCGTCAAAATGGGATGAGTGAAATACCCCCTGTGGCATGCCCTTGGGATAGTTGGTTTCAAAAGATCTTTATTATTAGGTTTCCCCATCTGCGCTTGATGAAATCACACCATATCGTCGAAATCGGCGATACGCTTCAACCTATCCTTGTCCAATAGCGTGAGTTTTCTCCGCTTGTCGGTACCTACCAGACCAATTTCCCTGAACTTGGTAAGGGTCCGAATGGCTGTTTCCTTGGCCACCCCGATCATGGAGGCAAAATCTTCCCGAAGCATATCCACGCCCTTATGATGGTCATCTTTCAAGATTCCTTTTTCGTGAAGTTCCAACAATGCTTTTGCCGCTCGTCGATCTACGGAGGAATAGGCAATATCCAGCAATCTTCCCTGTAAATGGGCCATATTGTTGGAAATGATCTCAAGAAATTTATTGGCGACTTCCTTGTCCTGATAGACCAAGTGGATAAAATCCTCTTTCGGAATACCCAGAACCGTGGCATGCTCCATGACAATGGCCGTTTCGAGATAGGTGCCCCCGTTGCCCAAAAGAGAGAGCTGCCCCACGAAGTCCCCGGGACCATAAAGTCCAGTGATCATTTCTTTGCCTTCCTCGGTGCCCCTGTAAGTTTTGATATTTCCCTCCTCTATAAAATAGAGGAAATGTGCGGCATTCCCTTCCCTGTAAATTACCTCCCTGTCACGGAAAGATTGGGATTCCCTATCTTGTGAGGTGAGCTCTTTGCCCAGATATTCCGATGCTTCCTTAAAAAAATGGTTGATTCCAACGGGTGTTTTGGAGAAATGTTGGTGGATAAAACTGCTTTTTTTCAACCGCATTGCTATGGCATCCAAGAGTTCATGGGTTTCATAGGGTTTGTAGATGTAATCATCCGCCCCTAAGTTCATTCCCATTCTCATATCCTCTTTTCTGTCCTTAGCGGTCAAAAAGATAAAGGGAATCTTGGAAGTCCTCGGATCTTTGCCCAAGACTTCCAGTACGGTATATCCATTGGCCTCGGGCATCATAATGTCGCTTATGATGAGGTCAGGGAGATGTTCCAACGCCATTTGGATGCCAGATCTGCCATTGGCAGCACCCAAAACGCCATAATTGGCCATTTCAAGGATTTCCATAGTGTTCTCTCGGAACTCCTCATGATCTTCGATTACCAGTATTTTTTTCATTTGTGTAGTGTTTTTTGGGAAACTCCAGTTTAAAGGTGCTTCCATGGTTTTCCTTGCTTTCAAACCCTATCTTTCCGCCCATGAGTTCCACATACATTTTGACAATGTGCAGACCCAGGCCGGTTCCGGCAATGTTTACACTGTTCTTGGCCCTGAAGAACCGCTGAAAAAGATGTTTTTGGTCATCTTCCGGAATTCCTATCCCATGATCGATCACCCAAAGCTTAACATGGAGTTCATTGTCCTCAATTTTTAAAAGGATGGGTTGGTCTTCATCGGAGTATTTGATGGCATTGTTGAGCAGGTTCGAGAGCACAAGGTGCATAAGCTTGGGATCTAAAAAGGTTACCAATTCAGCTTTTTCACATTCCAGAATGATGGATTGCTCTTTTTTCTTTCCTATTTTCAATTTTTCAATCAAAGACCTTGAAAAATGGAGCAGGTCAAAATATTCGGGCGAGACCTTGGTCTCTCCCTCGTCCAATTTGGTCACCGAAAGAAAATCGTTGAGTATGTTGACCAATTGACGAACATTCGACTTTATCTTTTCCAAGTGGACCAAACGTCTCTCGCCCTTGTCGGGGTTGTTCAGCTTTTCGATGAGTGAAGCAGAGGATAGGATAACACTCAGCGGTGCCCTGAACTCATGCGAGGCTGTGCTTATGAACTGGGTCTTTAGCTCGCTCAGTTCCCTTTCCTTGATAAGGTTTTGGAGCATTTTTCCCTCATTTCGTTTTCGGTCGGATATGTTGAACAGGACAAGAAGCGCAAGGGACGCCTTTCCATTTTCTATGAACAAGGGCGTGGTGTTCACAATATAGTTCCTTTTTTGGTACTCTATCTCAAAACTTAAGTGTTTCCCTCTTAATGTTTGTTTAATGCAGGTCAACAAGAGGGATTTGCTCTTGACCGAAAAACCATCAAGGTTGTTTATGGACAGTTCTTGGTTTGAACGGATTTGTTTTTGAAGGAATTTTAGTTCGGCTCCTTCCACAAAACTTATCTGCATTTGTTCATTCACCAAAATGATGGCACCCCTTGGAAATTTCTGTGCAATGGCCAAAAGCATGGCTTCTTGAACTTCAACCTTTTTCCTGGCATTATGGGCATCTGTTATCTGAACGTTCAGCTCAAAGTTTGTTGCTCTCAACTCCTTAAGGATTTGTTCCAAGTCTTTATTACGCAGCTCCACCTGTTTTTCCAAACCTTTGGATCGTGCTTCCAAACGTTCTTGGTTCATTTGGAGCCTTTTTCTGATCTTGTCCTGTTCAATGGCCAAACCTACAAGTCCCGCCATCTCATCCACTAAATCTTCCTTCTGAGGGGAACTCAGGAATCCATCCGGATAAAAAATGGTCAAAACGCCCAGAACATTGTCGTCTACATCCAATATGGGGGTGGAACTGATGGATTTGATGCCTGTTTCGACAAGTAAAGCCTGATGTTTGGACCACGAAGGCTCCTCCAAGATATCGGTAATACTTTCTTTCTTTTTGTACCGAATGGCCCGAACGCACGGACAGGAGTCGGAAGCCTTCAAAATTTGATCCAAGGCCTTGGCGATGGCAGGGTGTATTTTGTTACCAGAAACCCTTTTGATGACCTGTTCGCTCTCATCATACAAACAAATGGCAACAGTGCCGATTCGCATTTGTTGTTCCAGCACGTCTTGAATCCGGTCAAAAATGTTTGGCAATGGCTTTTTTTTGATGATCATCTCCAGTACATCGTTCTTCGCCTTTCTCAGTAATTCAAGGTTTTTTCGTTCCGTTATGTCATTTTGGATCACTATAAAATGAGTGGTTTCACTATGGAGGTCCCGAATCGGGGTAATGGACAGCTCGTTCCAGAACAGGGTACCATCTTTCTTGTAATTATGGGTTTCCACATGGCATGAGGACTGGGTTGATAGTGCTTCGCGGATGATTTGAATTTCCTGCTGTTGGCATTCGTCACTCTGTAGGAAATTGTAATTTTTACCGATGACCTCCTCGCTGGTATAGCCCGTAATTTTTTCAAAAGCCTTGTTGACATAAATGATGGGAAACTGTTTAGGTTTGGCATTTGCTATGACGATACCGTTCCGTACCTCATCCAAGGCCCTCTCCTTGATAACATTGATGTTGCCACCCATGATTTGGGCAGTAATATCTTGCATATATCCTTCCAGAAATACCGTGCCTTCTTTTTTTTCAACTGCAACTCCAGTTTCGCTGATCCAGTGAATCTTTCCTTCCTTATCGATTATTCGATATTTTAACTGGAACTTTTCGTTTTTTGCCAAGGCTATTTGTACAGTGTTCCAGACATCATCCTTGTCCATGGGATGAATCAGGGATGCCCATCTAATGCCACCTGTCCTGCAAAATTCCTCTGGCCAATATCCTGTAATCCATCTACACTCATTACTGATGAACTGCATGGTTCTATCAGAATCGTTCTCACAGCGAAATACGATGCCCGGAAGGTTTTCCACCAACGTCCTCAGTTTTCGGTCACCCTCAAACATAGGATACGATCGTTTTTCTTCTTTGGAATTTCGCCGTTTCATTTAAATAGTTGGTTTTTTAGGTCATAACAGTGAATTATAGCAAATGGATTCCTTGACTTTCCTTCAGTTTTTAAAAACATGGATCATTTTTATGGACTGATGGGTATTTAAAACTTTCAAGAATCAATAAAAAGAATATTACCAAATATAGTATACGCTTTCCTGTGTTGCTATGATAATAATCATGTTCAAAAGCGTCTATTTATTGATGTAAATATTTGGAAACCAGTTTGTTTGAGGTATTTGAATGAATGGCTTAAGGTTGTTGGGCCACAAGCCAAGATGCATTGTTTTGGAAACTGGAAGAAGCGACATGAACCTATTTGAAAAGGCATGACCAAGGGGTAGGGCAAAGGCATTGTTTTGCATGGTATGGATAGGAGCAAATACAAAAAACCCCATTGCAGAAATTTAGGAATGAAAGGTCGGGATAACTGCAATGGGGATTGGTTACAAGGTGTATCTATGAGACTTGGATCACCTTGGGTTTCTGTTTTTTGGCTTCCTCTTTTTTGGACAGCTTAAAACGGAGTATACCATCATTGTATTTTGCATTTACAGTATCGTCCACGATGGTATCCGGCAATTGGACGGAACGTTCAAAGGAATTGTGGCTGAACTCCCTTCGGGTATAATTTGCCTTTTTCTCTTCCTCTGAAGTCGATTTTTCTGCGGAAATGTTCAAACATCCATTCTCAATGGTTACTTTGAAATCCTTCTTGTCAAAACCCGGTGCTGCAAGTTCAATTTCATAATCATTGTCGGTCTCTTTGATGTTCATGGCCGGAATCATGCTTTTTCCGTTCCAAAATCTATCTTTTAAGAGGTCGGAATCCCATACTTCGTCTTCAAAGAAATCATCAAGATCGAAAAAATTGGATTTGATCAGGTTTCCAAAGGGTCTGCTTCTAAATTTAACTAATGACATGACACATTTTTTTTAGGTTATATAAAATATTTTACAACTAAGTGGAACTAAATTAGATACAACCTCCCTTTGGTGGAATGATGTGCGTCACCCAAGAAGGAGAAAGGTAATGGTTTGATAGTTTTTATTGCACGATGATTTCGCCGTCTTCCAACTGAACGATACGGTCGGTGCGTTTGGCAAAATCCTCATCATGGGTCACCACCAAGAGCGATAGTCCTTGTTCTTCCTTGAGTTTTTTGAAGATGTTGAACACATTTTCAGAGTTTTGGCTGTCCAAATTTCCAGTGGGTTCATCTCCCATCAAAATGGTGGGATCGTTGATCAATGCCCGTGCGATGGCCACGCGTTGTTTTTCCCCTCCAGAAATCCGAGAAGCACGCTGGTGCGCCAAATGGCCTATATGGAGCATTTCAAGTTTTTGCTGGGCATTGCGTTCAATCTCGGCAAGAGGTTTTTCGCCGAGTTTTTTGGCAGGCAACATCACATTTTCCAAAACACTGAATTCGGACAGCAAATAGTGGAACTGGAACACAAAACCGATATTCTTGTTGCGGATGCGGGACAGTTCCCTTTGGGATTTGCCCGTTACTAGGTCATTATTGAGGTGCAATTGCCCTGTATAATCCGTGTCCATAGTGGAAAGAATATACAACAAGGTGGATTTTCCAGATCCTGACTTTCCCATGATGGAGGCGAACTCCCCTTTTTTTATCCCAAAGGAGATGTTCTTGAGCACGTGAAATTCCTTAGGCTTGTGAAAATATTTGTTGATATCCTTGGTTTCCAATACAAATTCCATAAACGCGGGTTCAGGTTCCTCTGATGATTTTTACAGGATCGATATTTTTGGCCCTGTTGGAGGGCAAATAGCCCGCAACAAAGGTTGACAAAAGGGCAAAAATGATCCCAATGACATAATAGGTCGGATCGTAATTTACAGGATAAGTGGTGATGGTGGGCAGCGCCTCCGTCTCAAAAGGGGTCTGGTCGATAAGTTTTGAGAGCACAAACCCGATCAACAGTCCCAAAATGCCACCTGCGATACCAATGATCATGGCCTGCCCCATAAAGATAAGTTGCACGTCCGTTCCAGAAAATCCGGTCGCCTTGAGTATGGCAATGTCCTTCATTTTTTCATAAATGAGCATGTTCAAGATGTTGTAAATACCAAATCCGGCCACAATGAGCAGGGTGATGGAGACGGCATAAGTGATAAGGTTCCTGATGTTCGATCCCGTTTCAAACTGTGCGTTGGCCTCGTTGATTCCCATGGCCTTGACATTGAACTGTTTTTCCAATTGTTCTGCCATGGATTGGGCCTCTATAATGTCCAGCAGTTTGATGTTGATATCCGTGACATAATTCTCTGCTTCCCCCAAAATGCGCTGCACGGTCTTCAGATTGGTGAAACTCTGGATATTGTCCACTTCTGCAATGCCACTTTGGTAAATGCCCACGATTTTCAAGGGAAATATATTTCCGGACACCGTACTTATCTGCACCCTGTCACCAAGGGATAAAGACATTTTTTCGGCAAGCCCGGATCCCAATAGAATACCATTCTCATTATTTTTCAAGGCTTCGGGGGAGCCTTCTACAATATTGTCCCGTAGGTTTGACAACCGGACTTCTTCCATGATATCTACCCCGATCAGATTGCCACCCAGCTCCATGGAACCGGATATATAAAAGATCTGTGCTCTGAGCTGTGGAGTTGCCCCATCCACGTTTGGCTGTTTTTTCAGATAATTAAGAATGGGAAGGGCATTGTGGATCTTTTTTTGGCTCAATTTGGGTTTTATGGAGTGCACCACGTTAAATGTATTCTTGAAATCGTCATAAAGGGCGATGGGTTGTTCAGGGGAGGGACGGATCTCGTTATAGATGTGAATGTGGGGAGTTTGGTTCAGTACCAGATCATCCAACATGGTGTTCAGTCCTGTCATGAAACTTACTAGGGTGATGTAGGAACCTATCCCGAAGGTGACTCCCAGGGTGGCAGTCACGGTGGATTTCATCTTGGTGAGAAGATGGGTCTTGGCTATGCCCAATATCACGTTCCAATTGATCATGGATCAGGTTTGTATATGGCCGTGTTTTCGTTGACCCCGTCCAGAATCTCCACTAGAACCATGTTTTCAAGTCCGATGGTTACAGATGTTTCGCCCTCATCCGTAAGCACTTTGGACCCATTGATCAGATATGTTTTTGGAATAACGAGGGCTTCTTTCTTTTCGGCGATGACAATATTCCCTTCTCCGGAAAGACCGGGATACAAAGTTTCAGGAGGGTCATTGAACAAGGCCTCTACCTTGAAAGTTTGTGAACGTTCATCTTTTCTGGGATAGATTTTGTCCAAGGTACCTTCAAAAACGGTTTCACCATAGGAGTCTAGCGTGATGAATACCTTCTGCCCGATGTGGAGTTTCACGATATCCACCTCGTCCACCAACAACTCCACAACAAACATATCGCTTTTGCCTATGGTTGCCACAGGTTCCACGGTATTCACAATTTCCCCCGGATTTTTGTAGAGCGCATACACCGTTCCGTTTATTTTGCTCTTGATGGTGAAATCGTTGGTGGTCGTGAGTGAGGTTTTATAATTGTTCTCGGCCTGTCTAAGTTGGGTTTCCAGTTCGTTTTTGGCCTGATCGAATTTCTTTTTTAGGAGTTCCAGCCGGTTTTGGGATAGTTCATAGGCCAGTTTTTTGTTGTCAAACTCCACTTTGGAGCCAATGTTTTGGTTCCAGAGTTTTTTTTGACGGTTATAGTTTATGGAATCGTTTTTGAGCTGGAGTTTTGCCGCTTGGATTTCATCCTCGATACTGCTCAGTACTGCCGCAGTGCCACTGTAATTTTTTTTGGCCAATTCGAGGGCCAATCGGGCATTTTTCTGGTTCAGTTCCGGGGAGGTGTTGGTGATTTGTAGTATCTGGTCTCCCTTATTCACTTTATCCCCTTCTTCCACCCAGATTTTGTCCAGAATGCCCATGGCCACGGAATACGCCTGATACATGCTGTCGGGCTGTACGGTTGCGGAAGCATAAACGGATTCGGTCATCGGGAGCTTTTCTGGATATATTTGCTCCTTTTTTTGGACACAAGAGCATAGGAGGAAAGAGAAGATGGTAAACAGCAAAAAGTATTTCATTGCAATAGGCATGGGATATTGTTCAAATTACCAATAAAATACCGATTTGAAATATGAGCAAGATCAGTAAACATATCATAATCCAACTCGATACTGATTCAAATGATTGCGAGAGAGCCATCATTCCCTAATAGTGAATCCTTCGAAATGGAATACAGGTGTGCTTGCTGTCCATCAAAAAGAACATTATAAAAAAATGCTTTTGGGTGCTACCTGATTTTGGTGGGCATTGTTAAAGGGGGAGAGGTGTAGGATACTCAAAAACTGGGAATTGTCCCTCTGAATTTGGTGCTTTTTTAAATAATTTATGGTTTCAATAATCGATTAAAATTCTTTTTTTCCAAATTCACTGTCGATGAACCTTGATTTGTTTGTCCAATGTTTTGTCCAAAAAACCATCTTTAATTATAACAACATACCCTTCGGGTACGGTATTTATCTGCCAATGGTGCACTTCACCTTTTTTGATGATAAAGGCAATGGGAGGTTTGATTTCATACGAATTTTGATCCATATGATGAAAACCTGATCCCTTGCTAAAATAAACCAGTTCCAGATACTTATTGTGCCGGTGTGGTCTGGTATAGCGTTTGTTCACATCAAAGGGCTCGATTTTTATATCCAGTGCATGTGAAATCTTGTTGTTCACTTTAATTGCTGTACCCATAGGTCACTAAAATTATGGCATATTCGCTGAGCGAACGGTTCTAAATCCCAAATGTTCCATACCCGAATCCGGACTGGTGGCCATGCGTGCGGAAATTCTATAGCTTGCACAATAAGAAGCACTACAGAGGAACGATCCTCCTTTGATCACGCGTTCCTTGGCATAAGGGTTACTTGAATTGAACGCACTTGCTGCCCCTGTTGGGTTCTGTGCGACCTCCCCGCTCGAAGCCAGCTTTTGATAGTAGTTGGTGTTGTACCAATCACTGGTCCATTCCCAAACGTTGCCGGCCATATCGTAAAGGCCAAAATCGTTTTTGGGGTAGCTCATGATCGGCGCTCTGCGTTCAAAACCGTCTTCCATCGTATTTTCCACAGGAAATTCGCCTTCCCAAGAATTGGCATGAGAACTGAGTTGATCGATGTCGTTGCCCCAAAAAAACTTGCTGTCCGTTTTTCCGGCACGGGCCGCAAACTCCCATTCAGCTTCCGTGGGCAATCTACGCCCTGCCCATTTACAATAGGCCTGTGCATCCTCGTAGGCTATGTGGACCACAGGATGGTCTTCTTTGCCATTGATATTGCTGTCGGGACCATTGGGATGCTTCCAACTGGCACCGATCTTCCATTCCCACCATTGGGAGTAATCATACAGGTTGGGGACACTGGATTTTGTTTTTTTAAAAACCAAAGAACCCGGCTGTAGAATGGAATCGTGGGGTTTTTGGGTGCCTTCGGGCAACTGCTTTTTCATTTCTTCCCAATCTATCTCACGTTCGGCCATGGTAACATAGCCAGTTTCCTCAACAAATTTGGCAAACTGGGCATTGGTTACCTCATGAATGTCCATAAAAAAACCATCTATCGCAACTGGGTGTCTGGGCTTCTCGTGTGCCATGGCCATCTTATCCGATTCTACAGCACCTTGGTAAAATGTCCCTCCAGGTATCCATACCATGCCTTCGGGAGCTTCACCGGGAGCTTTGCTCGGCTTTACATACTCTGTTGTTTTGGAAGTGGCAACACTTTCTTTTGATTGGTCCGTTTTGGATTTACAGCTTGTAAGCAGGGCAAATAATATAAAGTAAAAAGAAAAGGTATGCTGAGGTGTCATTTTGTTTAGTTGATGTTTCATTGGATTCCTAAAATAGTCTGAAATTGAATTATACAAAAAAATAATATATGGTGATCAGGATATACAAAAGCCTAAGAGCTTTTTTTAAACCAGCTTTATTGATTGTAAAAAAGACTAAACATTTATTTGAATTTGAAGACTGTTTCAGTGGGTCTATATCCAATATGAAGTGAATTTACCTGTATGGTTTGCTCCTTTTTAAGGTGAATTGTTCCATCAGTGCAAAATGCCCAAAATGGGTTAGGCTACATTCATTTGGAGCATGCCTAAGTGAAGCTTCTTGCTCTTTAAATAAAATATCATGGCAACAGTCATTTAGGATAGGAATTTTTATTCTAACTTCTTTTCAATCAAGTAGCACTCCTTGATGTTAACTTGTAGATTAGGGTGTGGCTGGATTGATTGTATCCATTGGTAATTGCCAATTTATAATTTAATCTTCTATACTTTTCAATACCCCCTCTAAAATCTCATCTTTCTCATCCAACAAGTGGTCTTTGATTAGAATATCGGGGATAATACCTGTGCCTTTGTCCACCCCATTTATGCGTTCAATTTTACCTTTAGAAACATCAACAGTGACTCCTGTTTTTGGTAGCGGATAATTGTAAATGGAGGCATAAAGATTAGGATATTCTCCTGTTTCTTCTCCAACAATGGTTCCCCAGCCGTAATCCTGTATTTGAGCGGCGGTGACCGTAGATTGTGAATAGGATTGCCGATTCACCATTACATATACCTTACCCGTAAAGCGCTTTTCTTTAGGTTGAGGTTTTTGATACCCAAAATCATAATTATATATTTCACCATCTTTATGTTCTAAAATCGATTGCCAATAGGCTTGGGTGGTGTCTCTCGTCCTTCTTGTGTTTTCTTTGAGTTGTTTGCTGGTTTTTAATTGAAACCGTGATGCCCATTTAAAAGGTTTATCGGCGATATAAGACACTAAATAATCACCAAAGGCGTCATCGCCACCGGAATGGTTTCTTAAATCTATAATCAGGTTTTTGAAGTTGTTATGCTTTATTTCAACAAAAACGGAGTCTATGAAGTGTTTGTATTGTTCTAAATCGCCTCCAAAATCACCTGGCCTTATGTAGGCAGAAGCTTTTTCAAGAAACTGTAAATTTCTGTTATGTTTTAAAATATCACCTCTTTTCATTTCAAAATCTTCAATGGCCCTTACGGACTTTAGATGATATTTTCGGCGTTTGCCATTTGCTAAAATTTCAACGTCAAAGCTATTCTTCTTTCCGAAAACCAGCCAGTAAAACCTGGGAAGCGTCATGTTTTCCAATTGAGCATGTTTAAAGTACAAACGTTCGGCAGAAATTTGAAGATAAATATCTTCAAACACCTTTTTAATTGGCCGTCCGTTAATATTTAATAATTCAGCTCCAACTGCAATATCAGTATGTTCAGACCAGTTTTTTCTTACCATTGCTTTGCCATTTTCAATGGCCACTTCTAGCGGAAACAATGTTCCACCATTTTGGGCATAGGCGATATATTCAGGGATTGGAAAAGGGATTCGGGTATGCCCGTTGTTTACCTGAGAAACGATTCGTTGAAATAGTTTTTTCGCTTCCAGACTGCTAAAACTGTCTTTTTGAATGCTTTGTTTTACCTCGATATAGTTCCTTTCAAAAGTCTCTTTTGTGGTGAAAGCGTATAAATTGATATGGGTTTCTTCCAAAGACATTTTTAAATAAGCTAAATCTGATAAAATATCTGCTTTTGAATATTGCTGTGCTATCGTAGATTGACTTATAATCAAAACACACCAAAACAAGATTTTTCTATAACATTTCAGTTTCAAAAAACATCTATTCATTTTCATTTATTTTCGGCAAACATATTGATTAAAAAGCGTCTTGTAGACCGACTGCGTCTATCCGGACGTTTTTTGGAGGGTTTTAAGGTATTGACTTGGTGTGATTTGTGTAAATTTCTTAAAAGCATGGTTAAATGTGGACTTGGAATTAAACCCGCATTCATAGGCGTGACCTAAAAGCGACAATTGATCTCGTTCAGGAGATTTCAATCGGTGTTTAAACGCTTCAACCCGATATGAATTGATCAAATCATAAAAATTTTGATGGCAGTTCTGATTAATTTTTGTGGAAAGTTCTTTTGGTTTTATGTTTAACAATTTAGCCAACATGGAAAGATTCAGTTCTGGATTGAGGTAAGGTTTTTTTGTGTTCATCAAGATTTTCAACTCGGCAAGAAACTCGTCATCCTTTTTAAGATGTGTATCAATTGATGTCTTTTTATCAGGTTTTAAAAGCACCACTTCCCTTTCTTTTTGAATATACCCTCTAAACCCTAGCCAACACGTTATGGTAGAGAGTAGTACAAAATTTGGCAGGAAGTAATATCCTCTGTATGCTCTGTCAAAAATAAACCGGTCTATCTCAGTTAAAATTTGCCAGAAAATAAAGTACCCGGCAAAAATAATGATTGGCGTTTGTAACCATTTATGCGAAAGGTGTTCAATTTTGGAGTAACACTCTTTAAGCCGGTCTTTGTATTTAATCAGCATCATTAATGACACAACACTATACGTTAAAATTGAAATTACGCCTAACCATTGCTCTGCTAAATAGATATAAGAATAAGTGGGCATTTCCTCTAGATACAAACCGTTAGAACCTATCCTGTAGATGGCCGTCCTGTAAAAGATGAACTCCAAGGCCAATGGAATATAATGGATGAAATGTTTTGTTTGGAATTTGAATTTTGGTTGGGTAATGCATTTGGTGTAGAAATACAAACACGGCCCAATTCCATAAAGCATTTCCATCTGAATATACCTGAAGATGTAAAGCAGGTTGTAGTCTTTCAACACATTTACCATTACTATGTTCAAAGGAACCAACGCATAAAAAAACACCAATAAGGCTAAAAAGATGTTGGCCAAGCGTCTTGGTTTTTTTACTAGAATCAGTCCACTTAAGAATATGGCCTGTAGGTTTAAAACACAAATAATAGTAAATAAAATTGGATTGGATTCAATCATTTTTTTAATTCCCTTATTTAAGATATCAAAAGGACATAAGCTTCGAGCTTTAGTATTTATGAGTATAGTTTACCTGATGTATAATTTCAGCAATAGGCGCTCTGTTTAGCTTGCAATTCTCAAAAGGTTTTTCTTTAGGGATATTAACATTAGTATGCTTTATTTCCATCAATGAAAACTTTAAACAATTTAGTTGTGTTGGAAAAAATGAATTCCAAAGGGGGTGCTTTAAAGATAGAAAAACCTGTCAGAAAAGATTAATCTTAGGAAGAAACGATTCGTGCTAGTGGGTAGTTAGTGGGACAAAACCAGTTTTTTTAAAATATAATTCATTGATAATCAATAATTTAAAAATTAACTTCAACTTGAGTGCGACCCCAGTAATATTCAAAATAAAAGCCTAAGCATCAAGTGCTTAGGCTTAAAAAAGGGTTTAAACTTGTGACCGCGGCAGGATTCAAACCTCATTCCGCAAGCCCTATATTTAAAGGATTTTAAGACCTTACAAAAACTGTTGACCGAATTACTGTCTTTTAATTTGGTCGTAATTCTTGATGATTCAACTTTCGATATAAAGATAATAATTTTAAATGTTTGAAATAACCTCAAACAAGAGTAAGCCCATTTTGAAATAATAAGAATCCCGATAAGTCATTGGTCCGTGTTGAAGCCCAAGTCCTGGACTTTCCTTGCGCCTAATCCTCCTTTATCGGTCGGTGGCCACTTACGGTCACCGAGGGTATTCCCGAGTTAAAGACGACCGTCATTTGAACAACGATCATCTTAAAGGAAAAGCTCTATGTAAATGGTCGACGCTAAACTAAGGGAATAGCAAGAGGGTGATGCGCAAAATGCGCCATCACGGTTGTTTTAGGGTCTTCAATAAGTTGAAAACCAGTTAATTAAAATGATTTTGGAATACTTTGCAAAATCAGGGCCTACAGTAGACTTTTCCGAAATCTACAGTAAACCCTTCGGGAAGCCCTATAAACACGGGGAATTTTTGACGAAAAAAATGACGCAATTTGACGAAAAAACAAAATTGGGCCTATGGAAAAGCAATCTAAAGCTCAAATTAATGGAATGGAGATTGGAACGATATAAAATTGAGGTCAACAGACCATTGGATTACCTCAAATGATGAGAAGAGTATATCGGATTAATGGATAAAATTGTCTCGCTCAGTAAGGTTAGTTTGGCAAGATTTTGGGCTTGCAGCACTCCACTGCGTTTAGTTCGCTCTTTAATTCGTTTCCTGATTCAAGACCAGGTTTTTTAGGCACCGTTTTATTGAACTTTTATGGTAATACGAGTCTACTGACTCTAAAGAGTTTACTTTTTCCGTACACTTATATAGTTTACCTTATATACCCTTTATTACCCCTAAGATGAAGTTCAGATATGCAAGAGTGAGCACAAAATCACAGAAACACGATTTGCAGGTGGATGCCTTTCTCAAGGAAGGAATCAAACCCAAGAACATCTATGCCGATATTTCATCGGGGGCAAAAGCAGAACGGAAGGGACTTGATGAACTTTTATCCATACTAAGGGAAGGTGACACACTAGTGGTTTGGAAACTTGACCGAATAGCCAGAAGCCTTTCACACCTGACCAAACTTATCGAGAACTTCGAACAAAAGGGAATCCACTTCAAGAGCATTCAGGAGAACTTCATTGATACTACATCACCACACGGAAGGTTTATCTTCAACCTTTTTGCCTCAGTTGCCCAATTGGAACGAGATATTATCATTGAACGTACACGGGCGAGATTGGAAAGCTCTAGAAGGCGTGGTTTGAAAATTGGTCGAAAACCTGGTTTGAGCGATCAGGCTTTGCACAAAGCAATGTTGGCGGAGCGGTATTACAGGGATAACAAACTGAGCATTGAAGAAATAATGAAGCTCATTGATGTTGGATCTAAAAAGACCCTCTATAAATATCTTGCATACCAAGGAAGAAGAAAATGCCTTGAGTGCGGCAGACTTTTCTGGGACAAGAAACAAGTTTTGGAAAGGGCTAATTGCAAAAAGCACAAAAGGAAAACTAAAACCGTTTGACTACTTTCCTTTTCACCGGAAAGCAAATTCTTAATCATTGGAAATTTCCTACATTTAAACGATGTTCGGATTATTTAGAAGGAAGACATACCAAATAGATTTTTCAGAAGATAACAAAAATGAATTTACAACTTTGTTAACTGAGATTCATGAAATACTTCGTGATTCAGCTTATTCTTACCAGGCTAATTGGAAAATACAGATTCTATCAACCGTTTATAAGGAGGATAAGGAAGGTTTTATAAATAAAGTAATTTCGGCAGAGCTACTTGGCGGAGCTGGGTCAGTAGTAGATGTTTGTTTAGAGGATGATACAAAACGGAGACGTTTGGAAACTTTAATGAATGACTTTTTGGAATTGACAATAAAATCAGGATTGAGGCATAAGGCAGTTAAATCAAGAATGACAAGAAGATTAAATGACTAGGTTCAAATAAACTTTGACATAGTAAATGGTGATATTTGAATTTATATTGTATCAAATAGCCCTAATATTTGTAATCCGATATTACTACAGAAAATATAAAGGAAAGAAGGATTGGGCTTCTGTTTATCAGGAAGGAATGTTCGTTATAGGATTCGGACTAATCAACTTTTTTCTGATTTTTTGCTTAATAGAAAAGTGTTCCATTACAATGGTGATTAGGAATCTTATGGTTCATAGGTTCTCAGAGTTTAATTTACAGACCCCAAACACCTCATTTTTATCAAAAAAAAACAACAATTTGTTTGCCAACTTTTGATTCGATTTATATCAATGTTATCTGTTTTTGGTATGGCCCATTTTTCTATTCTAGAAATCCTCAGATTTTAATTTTATCTAGTTCATAATAAGAGATACCAAAATCTTGGGAGAATTAAGCATATCCCACTAGTCCTCTTGTTATAGAAGGATAGATGGACGTGCCTTAAGTAGAATACCCATTGCTGCAGGATTCATATTGAAAGTACATTTTCGATTATCTATTATCCATTTAGATATTCTTTTATATGAAATCACCCACTATCTACGTACCCCTACGTAAATTTTGTACATGGGTGCGTATTTTAATTGATTTTATACGGGTATAACTTGCGGCGCGAAAGCATAAAGACATTTTTACATGCCCAAATCATCTTTTCAATCAATCTCGATTGCACTAGTCTTATTGGTTTTATGTTCTAGGAGCCTGTTCGGACAAACCGTAAATCGACCCCATACCTCTATAGGAGACTTGACCAATAGCGAATGGACTCCTTTGCCCTACGAGGGAGGTGGACATCCACGTACCCGGGCCACCATGGACGGTTATTTGCCAACATTGGAAGACGGGGCGGTAGCTGTGGAGTTCATCCTTAAAGGGGGTGACGGCGGACGTGCCACTTGGCAAGGTTTGGTAGCCCAGAAAATAGGACAGGGCGGGGAAGGGGGCACCGTACGGTTTACCTTGCCCATTACCAGTGAAAATGCAGGGGACCGGCTCCAATTTTATATAGGATCTCGTGGAGAATCCGACGCTCATGATGTTGCTGCCAGTGGTGGGGGTGGAGGGGCTACGGCAATAACTCCATATGGACAACCTACTAATCCCATAGCGGTTGCAGCAGGTGGTGGTGGGGGAGCAGCAATCGAAGCTCTGGTTTCCCATGGATATGGTGGCGGCATAGCAAGAAATGGAAAAAATAGTTGTAATTCGCATGGATTAAGAGTGGATGATGCTATTTCGTATGGAAGTGGCGGGGTAGCTCATAGAGGCTTAATTAATGGTGTAGAGACTACTTTTCATCCATTTTCAGGGGGCGGGGGCAGTTTATATAGCCCACCTGAATCAGCAGTGTTATTTGAATTGGAAGTTATGGGAAGTTCACCCAATGGAGGTGGTGCCGGAGGTTATCATCCACCAACTATTGTATATGAGGGAGATTGTTCGGGAGGGTTATTTAACCCTAATTGTACAAAAATAGTGGTTAATGATATCAATCGTGGAGGTACGGGCTGGGCCGGTGGCGGGGCTGGCGGAATATTTTATGGCCATCCGATTGGACCTTCACCCAAATGCTCAAATCAATATATTGGGAAAGGGGCCTCTGGCGGCGGTGGCGCTGGTTATTATGGCGGCGGCGGCGGTGATTTGGAACGTGGCGGCGGTGGCGGACAATCGTATGGCAACCTTAGTATGGTACAAGATTTAGTGGAGACAGAAGGAGGAACGACTATTGCTCCAGTTACTGGTTATATACAATACAGGGTCATTTATGATGAACAGCCCCCTGTGGCAGTATGTAGTGATATTACAGTGTCCCTTGATCTGGAAAATCCCTTATTGGCCGATGGTACTGTTACCATAACGGCTGCCGATATTGATGCAGGGTCTTATGATGATGTTTATGTGGCATCCATGTCCCTATCACAAACCACCTTTACCTGTGATGACGTTGGTACCGTCCCGGTTACCTTAACTGTTCTTGATGGAAAGGGCAATGGGGCTACTTGTACGGCCAATGTAACCGTAGTGGACAATACCCCTCCCTTTATGCTTGCGATGACCAATTTTATTGAAATGGGGCAGAGTACTTCTGTGGAACTAACACCACAAGGCCCTTTTGATATCTCGGATAATTGTGACAGCTATACCGCTGTGGCCAGTACCCGTACGGCAACCTGTGCCGATATTGGGACCAATATTTTGGTGCCTATTGAAGTGACCGACCAATATGGGAATACGGCTACCTATAATTACGTGTACCAGATTAACAAGAATACGCCACCTATAGTAAATACAAAATCGGCGACCATTTATCTGGGTGCCAATGGGCGAGCAACCCTAACACCTGAAGATATAGACGATAACAGTATAGATGCCAATGGCTGTTACACCACATTTACCAGAACATTGAGCAAAACCAATTTTACCTGTGCCGATGCGGGAACGCATACGGTTACCTTAACGGTAAATGACGGTTATAATTCGGCTTCGGCCACAGCCACGGTTACAGTGGTAGATCCCTATGATCGCAGTTCAGGTATTGTTTATGTGGATGAGAACGCGACGGGATCAAACAATGGAACCTCTTGGAACGACGCATATACCGATTTACAAGATGCACTAACTTTGTCTGCGAATTGTGGGTTAACGGAAATATGGGTGGCCCAGGGTACCTACAAACCGGGAACATCCGAATATGATTCTTTTGTCATTCCCGAAGGGGTGACCCTTTTGGGAGGCTTTACCGGAAATGAAACTTCATCGGACCAACGGAATTGGAACGCAGCGCCGACCCTGTTAAGTGGGAATATCAATGGGAATGATATGGCAGATGCAGGGGACAGCCATACCATTGTGACAGTGACAACTCCTAATGTGACTTTGGATGGACTTATCATTGCGTATTCCTATGCGGATGATCCTACGGACAATAGTCAAGTGGCCATTGGCCGAACCGGGGGAGGGCTTTATATAAACCAAAATGCCAGCTTTCTTTTAAAGAATAGCATACTGCACGATAATATTGCCTTTAGTGATGGCATCAATGGTGTGGGAGGCGCGGTAATTAGTTTTACCGGTGATACAAAATTAATAAGTTGCTTGCTGTATGATAATGTTGCCTCCACTGTTGGAGGTGCTGTTTCATGTGAATCCGGTGAAGTTGAAATTATAAATTCCACCCTGAGCGATAATACGGCTGCCACTGGGGGTGGTATCCATTTAAGTGATGGGACTCTGTTGGTGGCGAACTCCATTCTTTCCAATAATGCCGGTACCAATGGCCATATCAATCTGGATGGTGGATATGCACGCCTGTATAGTTCATTGGCATATAATGGGACTGTTTCTGGAGATGTGATGCAAAGTCGCAATCTGGCGGTGAATCCGGAGTTTGAAGATGTGGCGGGACATGACTATAGCGTGAAGGCTACCAGTCCTGCCATAAATGCTGGGAACAATAATTTTGTGGTATCGTTAGGGGCACCCGGAGCGGCAGTCGATTTGGCTGGAAATAAGCGCATTTACGACTATGTCAACGGTGGTATTGTTGATATGGGCGCCTATGAGTTACAAGACAGGGCACCCGTGGCCATTTGCCAGGATATTATAGTAGCGCTAGATGCAAACGGTAGGGTGATTATAGGCCCTGAAGAAATAGATAACGGCTCTTATGATGAGGATAATGGAATAACACTTACCCTCGATGTTACAGAATTTGATTGTTCAGACCTAGGAACGAATGAAGTGATACTAACCGTAACGGCCAATAATGGGGTAAGTGTCCAATGTACGGCAACTGTTACCGTGGAGGATACCTTGGCTCCAGTTCCTGATTTGGCAAATCTATCAGATGTAAATGCAGAATGCGAGGTAAGCAGTCTAACGGCCCCAACGGCCACGGATAATTGTAGCGGTTTGCTAACAGCAACCCATGATGCAACTTTGCCGATTACGGCCCAAGGTACTACGGTGATCACATGGACCTACGAAGATGCAGCCGGGAACACCAGTAACCAAACACAAAATGTGGTTGTTGCGGATACAAATGCACCGGTTCCCGACCAGGCGAATTTACCGGATATTGCCGATGAATGTGAGGCAGGTAGTCTAACGGCCCCAACGGCCACAGACAATTGTAGCGGTTTGCTAACAGCAACCCATGATGCAACTTTGCCGATTACGGCCCAAGGTACTACGGTGGTAACGTGGACCTACGAAGATACAGCCGGTAACACCAGTACCCAAACACAGCACGTGATCATTGCAGATACGGAGGCACCGGTTCCCGACCAGGCGAATTTACCAGATATTGCCGATGAATGTGAGGTAAGCAGTCTAACGGCCCCGACAGCCACGGACAATTGCAGTAGTGCGGTAACAGTTTCGCACGACGCTGTTTTGCCCATCACACAGCAAGGAACCACAGTGGTAACGTGGACCTACGAAGATGCATCCGGGAACACCAGTACCCAAACACAGAACGTAATCGTTGATGATGCCGATGCACCTGTTCCCGACCAAGCAAGTTTACCGGATATTACTTCTGAATGTGAAGTGAGCAATCTAACGGCCCCAACGGCAACGGACAATTGTAGTGGTTTGCTAATGGCAACCCATGATGCTACTTTGCCGATAACAACCCAAGGTAATACGGTGGTCATATGGACCTACGAAGATGCAGCCGGTAACACCAGTACCCAAACACAGAACGTAATCATTGATGATGCCGATGCACCGGTTCCCGATCAGGCGAATTTACCGGATATTGCCGATGAATGTGAGGTAAGCAGTCTAACGGCCCCAACGGCCACGGACAATTGCAGTAGTGCGGTAACAGTTTCGCACGACGCTGTTTTGCCCATCACACAGCAAGGAACCACAGTGATAACGTGGACCTACGAAGATGAAGCTGGGAACACCAGTACCCAAACACAGCACGTGATCGTTGAGGATACCATGGCTCCTGAGTTGATTTCAGCATTGGATATGGATCTTACGGTGTATTGCAATGAAGTACCTGAAATCCCAAACCTGGTTTTTGAGGATAACTGTGATATGGAGGTTCAAATTGAATATGGTCAAAATGAGACCATTTCAGGAGAAGGGTATCAAATTGAACGTTTCTGGATAGCTTCCGATGCCAAAGGAAATGAAGAACGTGTTGAGCAAAATATCACAGTATTGCCAATGCAGATAAACACTGATGATAACATTGCCGTATGCATTACTGAAACCTATTTGGACCTCTACGAAAAAATCGAAGGGGAAGCAGGAAATGGAATCTGGGAATCCCAAAGCAGTTCGGTCAATATAAACGGCTCTGTAATCGACCCATCGACCATGGAGATTGGTACGTATACTTTTACCTATACCGAACAAGCAGGAATGTGCGTCAACCAGGTGGTTGTTGAGGTAAGGGTGGAAGATGCCTGTGGAATGGATGAAGCATCAAGAATGGAGGTATCCAAGTTGCTTACCCCGAATGATGACGGACATAACGATTACTTCATTGTGGAAGGATCCGATACAGATGGAAATAAAATATCACTAATGGTTTTTGATCGTTGGGGCCAGCAAGTTTACAAGTCGGATGATTATGAAAACGATTGGAATGGTACACGAGGCAATAACCAAGGTAAACTGTCTTCGGGAACCTATTTCTATGTGATACAGGTGTTGAACTCCAATACGAAACCCATTAAGGGAAGTATCTACATTGGCACAAAATAAAAGATGAGGATGAAGAAGTTTATATTATTGATAATCGTGGTGGTTATGTGCCATCAATTTACCGTGGCACAGCAAGCTCCACAATTTACACAGTACTTGTACAATCCCGTTAGTATCAACCCTGCATTTGCAGGAAGCACAAAAGGATTTTCGGCCATTTTGATGCATCGGTCCCAGTGGAGTGGTTTCGAGGGTGCCCCAGCAACACAAATGTTTTCGGCACATACCCCTTTGCGCAATCAAAAAGTAGGATTGGGACTCTCACTTGTTAGTGATGCCTTGGGCGAAGAAAAGTTTGATTACCTCTATGGTGATTTCTCTTATACGCTGCAAGTAGGTAGGACTACTCGCCTAGCTTTTGGTATAAAAGCAGGCTTTACCCACTATTCCTTGAGTCCGGAACTATTGAACAGCCCGGATGTACAAACGGATCCTTATTTCAGTTCGTATTCCGATAGTTGGTCTCCAAATGTGGGAGTGGGAAGTTTTTTATATGGAAAACGCTGGTATGTGGCAGTATCCGTACCTCAAATGTTCAATGTGGATTATATAGTGGACACTGACACGTCCTTCAGGGTTTCGGACAGCCCCAATTTATATGCTACGGCAGGATACGATTTTCCACTTGCCAATTCCATCACATTGAAGCCAAGGTCCATGGTGATTTTGACGGATGCTGCACCGGTTTCCATCGATGCTGGGGCCAATGTCAGTTTTCATGACCGATTTATGATAGGGGCCAACTATCGTTTTAATAGTTACGATGCCGTTGGTGGCTTGGGAAGCTTTATGATAGGGAAAAAGTTGATGTTGGGGTATGCTTACGAAGTCCCGGTATCGGGAATCCGCCCTTATACTGGTGGTACGCATGAATTTTTTTTGAGATATGATTTTATTTCAAATATAAATTAAGCCCATGGTGCATCCCATGAGTATACTGGTTGAGTACGTCAAAACCATCAGGTTAAGCAGCAAAAGATATTTGAGTTTACACTCATAAAAGTTTATGTATTAGTGGTATTTTTATGCTTGTGTATAAATTCCCCATACCCATACTGATCATAGTTTTTTGTTTGGTTTCCGAAATATGTAGTTCCCAAACAAGGGAAGGCTCTAATAATGTCTCGGTCACTATGGATTCAATGGCAACATTTGAAGCAAAAGTGAAGCATTTACGGGAATTACTTGATGATGGACGGTTGAACAACGATGGGATTGCCAATATTTTCCTTCAGTATCGAGATTCATCATTGATACAAGAACAATGGAATGAAGCCTTGTTGTTCACAAATGCATTAGGGGGTTATTATATTTACGAATCCATTAACCATACCAAGGCATTCGGGATTTTGGAGAACTATCAGCCTTATGTTCAACACAACAGTGATGAAAAGCAAATATCATTGTTTTACATTACCTATGCTGAGGCGGCAACATTTATGCAGTATTATAAAAAATCTTTGGACATATTGGATGAGGGAATCCAGTTCATGGAAAAGCAAAAGGATTCCTCCTTATATGAATTCGGTTACGCTTATTTAAAAGCAGGTGAAAATAGTGACAAGGTGAACAAGATTTCCCAGAGTGTGGGCTATTTTGAAAAGGCCAAGAAAATATTTGCCCATCAAAGGGATGCACTGATGTATTTGTGGGCGCAGAATGGTTTGGCACAGCTCTATGGTAAAAATGGGCTGTATGATAGAGCTGAAAAGGCCCGAAGGGAGGTACTCGAAAAGGGAACGGACATGGAAGAGTATCAGGTGGTTGCCATGGCGCGTTTAGCTGCCTGTAATGAGGCCAACCTTAAAAATGACTTTGCCGAAGAGCTTCATCAAATTCGAATGGCTCTTCAAGAGAGGAACCATGAATCCGATATACAGGGCATAGTGGATATATTGACCCTTTCTTATGCCGTTTCCACTTATGCCAGGAACGGGATACGGGATACTTCGGACTTATATAAACGGGAGCTTGTTTCCAAGATAGGTCCTCATATTAACAATCCTTTTTTAGAAACATACTATCATTTGGCCATGAGTTGGAATGCATTGGCCAACAACCAACTTACTCAAGCAGAAAAGTATGCCCAAAAAGCCCATAAAGGTGTAAAGGGAACTTTGGAAGCCCAAAATATTATGCGCTCTGAGTTGTTGTTGTCCAATATCTATGAGAAAATGAACAATTTGCCACAATCCCTGCGGCACTTTAAAAATTATGAAAGGATGAAAGACTCTGTTAACAATGTAACCGCTAGGAGGAGATTCGCTTTTATTCAAGCCGAACTTGAAGCGGAAAAGAAGGATATGGAGATTGCACGTCAAAAGCAGGATATTAAAATTCTCGATGCACAAAATAAGGAAAAGACCTATTGGATGATCTTTGGTGGTGTGATGCTTGTTGGCGGATCTGGTTTTTTATGGTTGTACAGAAATCGGCGGTTTGCCAAAAAGGAGCAAGAACTTACCGAAAAATATTCACAAGATTTGTTATGGCAACAGGAAAGGGAAAAGGAATATATCGCAAGGGAGTTGCACGATGGCGTTGGGCAACAACTGACCTTGATGTCAAAAAAAGCAAGGGATACCAAACAAAAAGAACTGTTGAAACTGTCCCAAGATACCTTGGAGGAAGTCAGAATGGTAGCAAAAGGGCTTCTTCCCCCTGCATTGGCAAACTTGGGAATAACCGGAGCCATACAACAGCTAATCTATACTTTTGATGAGAAGTACAATATTATTTTTACCTTGGAAATGGACGCGATAGACAATTGCTTTGAAAAACAGCAAAATGTTAACTTTTACAGATTTGTACAAGAGGCCATGACCAATTTGGTAAAACATTCACAAGCGACCGAAGTATTGATTGAGATTATTAAGAAGACAGATTGTGTCAAATTACTGATTACGGACAATGGAATAGGTTTTGACTATGACGTAGAACATAAGGGTCAAGGCCTGGGTCTCAAAACCATGGAAAAAAGAATCCAGATGATGAACGGTAATGTTCAAATCCGGACCACAAAGAATAGAGGAACATCTATTAATGCCCATATCCCCATTACAAATGCATAATGCACATACCATATTGGTGGCCGATGACCATCCTTTGTTGTTAAAAGGATTGGTTGATGAGCTCGAATTCAAAGGATATAATGTGATTGCTCAGTCAACCAATGGCCTAGAGGCCTTGGAACAACTATTGGACCTAAAACCCGATATTGCTATTTTGGATATTCAAATGCCCATGCTTTCTGGAATAGAAGTGATAACAAAGGCAACGGATGCAGGCTGTACTACCCGTTTTATCCTACTTACTTCCCATAAGGAGGAAGGGCTTGTATATAGGGCCAAACAACTGGGAATCAGTGGTTATTTGCTTAAAGAAGAACCTTTTTTGGAAATGGAAAGGTGTATCCTAAAGGTGAGTGCAGGGGAAACGTACTTTAGCAAGACCTTTGAACAAATGGTGGAAACAACCATTAATCCACAACTAAAAAAACTAAAACTACTGTCTTCTTCAGAGCGCACTATTCTTAGAATGGTGGCGCAGTCAAAAACGTCCAAGGAAATTGCCGAGGAGTTGTTGATTTCCTTGCGAACAGTCCAGAAGCATAGAAGCAATATCATCCAAAAATTGGAATTGGGTGGCGGAGACCAATGGACTTCCTGGATTTCCAAGTATAAGGATTTAATATTGTCACTATAATCATAAGCCAGAAATACGTACCCCTACGTAAAAATCGTACTGGGGTACGTATTTTTATTGAAGGTATGGTAAGTTATCTTGTGTTTGAAAACATCGATTTTACTATATGTTCAGCCCCCGACCTCCATTCTCTTTTATTGAGCCTTGTTTGTACATTTTATGCTCGTTGGGTCCAAACCATATCGAGCATTTGCTTTTGTCCAAGAAAAAAGATGGTTTTCAATGTGCCTTAAATGTTGATGTGTCTGGGCAGGGAGTTCAGCCCATAATGGGTTTAATTGCATGTACAGGACTATTTTCCAAAATGGATTCTGAAATGGATAAACACGTGGTGAACATAAATTATTTAAAAATTTTTAACCCTATTTCAACTTATGGTCGTCTTAGTAGTGTTATGAGAGGAAACAAACATAATGGTATACTAAAGTTACCTAGCATCGTAAATATTTACATAATTGTTAAGTCGTTTAGTTAGTTTGAAATAGGGCAGTCTTGGATTGCCCTATTTTTTGTGGCATAAACGGCGGAGTTTAATAGTGTACAGTATAAATAACCCCTTAAAACTGAAAGCCAATAAAACATACCGCCTAACTACCAAAGAATACAAGGTTCTTTTTGATACCCACCACGTTTCACTTTGTTTGTTTTGCAATCGTTATTTGAACGATATCGAGATGGCAAGGGATGTCGTACAGGAGATTTTTATAAAAGTTTGGAACAAAAAAACGGTTTTTAAAAGCCAGAATACTGTTAAATCCTATTTGTATACAGCAGTAAAGAATAGAGCGTTGGATGTGCTGAAAAGCAAAAGGTATAAATCGAAATGCGACTTATCTGTCGAGGCCATTCAAAGTATGGAAACCGATTCTTTTTTTTCAACTGAGCTCGTGTTGCAAGAAACGGCACGCTTGGTGGACCATGCTGTGGATACCTTGCCATTGAGATGTAAGAAAATCATAAAACTAAGTTTATTGGGCTATAAAAATGGTGAAATCGCCAATGAATTGGAGATAACCTTGAACACTGTAAAGGCCCAGAAAAAAATAGCCTATCGTAAGCTCCGTTTCCAACTTCGGGAACACATCGCCTTAGTGGCCCACATCTTTTTGCCATAAAAAAGAAAAATGTTTAACCCCATTTGCATGTAACATCGTCTTTAAACTAAAGAAAGCAACAATTACTACCATATGTTAAGGGATTTCGGCAAACTAATCGAACTGGCTAAAAAACTGGCTAGAACAATCCTACTTCGAGAAAGGATTGATGAGGTGGATACCTCAGAGGAGCTGAATCAAGACGAGCGGGATTATATCATGCAAAAATTGGCAGAACCCAGTCATTGGCTTGAGAGAAGTCGTTTGAAAAAGGAGGTGGATGAAACGCACGCAAGGGAATGGGAAAGGTTAAGAGCAAATACAGTTGCGGATTCAAAGCTTAGATATTTAAAAATAATGGTCAAAGTTGCCGCTGTTTTTATCGGTGTTGCTGTCTGTACCTACTTTTTTTTAAGTGGAAATTTTACGGAGGAGGGGACTGGTGCATTGCCCGAACAAGAATCGATTACTCTGGAACTTGAAAATGGTGCTGTTGAAAAACTGTCAAAATCCGATAATCGACTGTTTAAGAACAGCAAAGGAAACGTCGTGGGGATGCAAAAATTCGATCAACTTGATTATACCCAAGCAGAAGAACGGTCCAGCAGTTCCGATAGTGATAAGAAGTCAATAGAGTATCATAGGCTCACCGTTCCTTATGGTAAAACATTTCAACTTGTCTTGTCCGATGGGACCAAAGTGCATCTTAATGCGGGAACGTCCTTGAAATATCCTGTGCGGTTTATCGAAGATAAAAGCAGGGAGGTTTTTATGGAGGGTGAGGCTTTTTTTGATGTCCAAAAAAATAAGGAACAACCATTTATAGTTAATTCGGGTAATCTAGGTGTCCAAGTGCTGGGAACCCAATTTGTGATTTCTTCCTACCCTGAGGATGCATTTATAAATACGGTTTTGCTTGAGGGCTCCGTTGGGTTGTACAAAAACCAAGGTTCTCAGAAAAAAGACAAGGAAAGGTATATCATGTTGGAACCCGGGTTCATGGGGGCATGGAACAAAGCGGAGGAAAATATCGCTGTCACAGAAGTGGATACGGATATCTATACCGCATGGACTAAGGGAAGGATGGTGTTCAGTCACATGAAATTTGAGGACATCATCAAGAAATTGGCGCGATGCTACAATGTGTCAATCACAAACAACAACGTAGAGCTAGGAGAAGAAACCTTCACGGCGACCTTTGATATCAAAATTGAATCAATGGAAGATATACTGGAGTCGTTCAAAAGAAATTACGGCTTTGAGTATGATATTGAAAACGACAAAATCAATATTTATTAACCAAAAAAATCTGCCAATGAAATGAACTTTTGAATATAAATAACCATCACTCTATAAGAAAAAAATCGGAAAATGCTGACACATTCCCCGATTGGATAAAAGAGTGATTTAAACCAAATGTTAAATCATCTTAATACAGAACAAAGATATGAAAATCCTTTCGATGTTAAGGGGCATGCCCCCCTTATACTTGAAGTTAGACCTTAAAATGAAACTGACAGTCTATCTTTTTATCATTTCCCTTTTTCAGGTTCAGGCAAGTTCCTATGCCCAGAACACCAAAATCACTTTGCATTTAGAGAATGTTAGTGTTGAAAAAGTGTTGAGAGAAATTGAGTCCAATACGCAATTCAAATTTTTGTACAACGATGACGAAATTGAATATGCCAAGAAGGTCTCTATCAATGTAAAAAACAAACGTATTTCCAAAATTTTGGAAGAACTCTTCTCGAAAACCCCCATAACCTATGAGGTTTTCAAAAAACAAATAATACTTAAGCGTTCCTTGCCTAGGGTGGATGAAGACAGACCAAAAAAAAATACGAAAACCAATAATTACCAACAAATGGTTTCGGGATCTGTCAAGGACATTGACGGAAACCCATTGCCAGGGGTCAATGTTTTGGTAGATGGAACCACTAATGGAACCCAGACCGATTTCGATGGCAATTATTCGATAGAAGCGGATGAAGGTGACATACTTGTGTTTTCCTATATGGGAATGATCACTCAGCGTATTGAAGTGACCACCGATGTAGTTGAAGTGACCATGAAAGAAAATACAAGTGAACTAGATGAGGTGATCGTTGTAGGTTACGGGGTGCAGAAAAAGGAAAACCTGACGGGAGCCGTTGGGGAGACTTCTAGCGTGGTCCTTGAAAACAGGGCCGTCCAAAATGCCGGTCAAGCTTTACAGGGTACCGTTGCCAACTTGAATGTAACGACCAACCCTGGTTCACCGGGAAGAATTGGTCAAGGCTCTGCCTTTCAAATCCGAGGACTTGGTGATATAAATGGCGGAGCGGCACCGCTGGTACTCATTGATGGTGTACAGGGCGATTTAAACCTTTTAAACCCGATCGATATTGAGAGTATATCGGTGTTGAAAGATGCAGCATCAGCTGCAATCTATGGGGCCCGAGCAACTTTCGGGGTCATTTTGGTAACCACAAAAAAAGGTTCTAGAAAGCAAACCACGGTAAGTATTAACAGTTCGGTGTCGAACAACGCTCAAACTGTTTTTCCAAAAACAGTAAATTCCCTGCTTTATGCAGAAACAGTGAATGCAGCTGCGGCCAACTCGGGAATGAACCCGATTTTTGGTCCAGACCAGATGGATAGAATACGACAATACCTTTCCGATCCAGGGAGTATTCCGACCACGGTCCCCGAGCCCGGAGATCCTTCGCGTTGGAGTTATGGACTGGGTAACGCAAATGTGGATTATTTTGATGCGTACTACAGTGATTCCATGGTAAGCCAAAAACACGACTTTGCGGTAAGTGGAGGGGGAGACAATACAGATTATCGTATCTCTTTGGGCTACCTGGACCAAGATGGAATTTATGAGATAGGACAGGATAACTACAAACGGTACAATCTTTTGGCCAATATTAATACGGATTTGAACGATAAACTCAAGTTTAGCTTTCAAACCCTGTACAATAGAGGTTTTACCAATGAACCTTATGACTATTCGGCACAGACAGGTGACCTTTTTCATATTACCTATACGAGGCAGCCACACTGGCCACTGTACGATCCCAATGGATATCCTTTGTGGACCTCGGAAATCCAATATTTTGAAGGATCAAGACGTAAGATTAGGGAGGATGAATTAAAATTGATGGGAACCGTGGTGTTTGAGCCCATAAAAGATTGGAAAATCACTGCACGGTACTCGTACTCCAAATTAATGACGGAAGTCAACGCCCATCAGGCTGTTTTACAGGCACATGATACGGATGGGAATCCATACGATATTCAGTCCGTCAATTCTGTGAGCAAAACAAATGCATCAAGGGATTATGAAAGTTTAGAGTTGTTCTCTTCTTACGATAAAACCATTGGCGGACACTATTTTAACGTGCTACTCGGAGGCCAGAGAGAAGATTATACCCGCAATGCAATATCGGGTTATGTTCCCAATTTGGTCACCGACGCCATACCGTCCTTGAATACGGGAACAGGTATTAGGCAAACATCCGATTCAATTGATGAGTGGGTCAATATTGGTTTTTTTGGCCGGGTAAACTACAATTACAAAGGCAAATATTTGTTTGAGGCGAATGCTAGGTATGATGGAACGTCAAAATTTCCTGTGGGAAATCAATGGGGATTTTTTCCGTCGGTATCCGCAGGTTGGAACATTGCCAAGGAAAACTTTTTCAAGGTTGAGGAAATCAACTCCCTTAAGCTAAGGGCTTCCTATGGAGAACTCGGGAATCAGCAAATTTCAAATTACCTCTTTTATGCACAAGTCCCCATTCGTACCAATCTGGGGTATATAATTGATGGTGAGCGGCCCAATTATATTTCTGCGCCAGGGTTGGTCAGTAATAATTTAACCTGGGCAACAGCTAACACCTTGGATTTTGGTTTGGATGTAACGATGTTGAAGAATCGTTTGAGTCTGAGTTTTGATTGGTTTGAAAGAAAGACTTTGGATATGGTTGGTCCAGCAGAAGCTTTGCCCTCCATTTTAGGAGTGGGTGTCCCGGTAACCAACAATGCAGATATGGTGACCAAAGGATTTGAATTGACCTTGGGTTGGAACGATGTCATTAACGAAGAGTTCAATTACTCACTACAATTCAATTTATCGGATAACTTTTCCAAGATTACCAAATACAACAGTACAACCAACAATATTTGGGGCTTTTATCCAGGCAAGGAGATTGGAGAAATATGGGGGTACACCACCGCGGGAATTATCCAAAGTGATGAACAATTGAACAATATGGCCGACCAGACGACTTACATCTATGGCGGAAACTGGAACCTCGGGGATATTGAATATACCGATTTGAATGGAGATGGTGTAATCTCCCAAGGGGAAAATACCATCGAAGACCCAGGAGATTTAAGAAGGATAGGAAATACAACACCGCGTTATGCCTTTGGATTCACTACCAGATTCGATTGGAAAGGATTCGATTTCAATATGTTTTGGCAGGGTATTGCAAAAAGAGAAGTTTCGTTGGGTGACATTCCGTTTTATGGTCTTACGGGAAGTTGGACACAGCAAGTGTTCGAAACAACACTGGATTATTGGACACCCGAAAATACGGATGCCTATTTTGCGAGACCGTATGCAACGGGCGAAATCAGGAAAAACCAGCAACAGCAAACAAGATTTTTGCAAGATGCTTCCTATATGCGGTTGAAAAACCTTCAGTTGGGCTACTCCCTACCGAGTACTGTTTTGGATCCTTTAGGCTTTAGTAGGCTTAGAGTTTATGTTAGTGGAGAAAACCTACTGACCTTTTCGCCCATTGATGAGAACTTTGACCCGGAAAGACTTCACGGATATTATGGTCCGGGTAAATCATACCCATTGTTTAGAACAATTACCATGGGTGTAAATATTGAATTTTAAAATTGGACAAGATCATGAAAAAATATACACTAGTCACAATGATGGCCGTACTACTTGTTGCGATGCTATCATGCGAAGATGAATTGACCACTATTCCAAAGGACACTATTACCGATCAAGGTATTACATTTTCGGCCAATGAAATGGAAATGTACGCCAACCAGTTTTACACATCTTTGCCGGGAACCATGGCTGCATGGGCGTGGGAATCCGATGCTGCATCTGATAATAATGTTCCAGCTTCATTTACATCATATCCATTGGCATTTGGAACCCAGACTATTCCCGCTTCAGGTGGAGGTTGGAATTGGGGGAACATCCGCAATGTCAATTTTTTCTTGGACAATATTTCTGTTTCCGAAGCGCCGCAATCCGCTCAAGACAAGTATATGGGGGAAATACTATTTTTTAAGGCCTTCTTTTATTTTGATTTAATGAAAAGGTTTGGCGATTTACCTTGGTTGTCAACTACATTGGATGTGGACTCTCCGGAACTGTTCGAAGGACGTTTGTCCAGATCGGTGGTTGCCGATTCCATACTTTCCGTATTAGATCGTTCCATTGAAAAGCTGCCTACAAAAACACAAACCCAAGAAGGACGTATCCACAGGGATGTTGCTCTTCTTTTTAAGGCAAGGGTGGCTCTTTACGAAGGTACTTGGGAGAAGTACCATGCAGGAACTCCTTTTGAAGGTGATGGTAGGGATGTGAACAGGTTTTTTGTCCAAGCCAGGGATGCCGCTGAAGAAGTCATGGAAAGTGGATATACGCTTTACAATGATTTTTCACATCCCGAAATCCCCAATGGCTTCAGTTACTGGAGATTGTTTTCAACACCAAGCTCAGAAATTTCAGGAATATCAGAAGTGCTGTTGGCAAGAGAGTACAGTGCCGATTTGGATTTGATCTATTGGGGTCAGCAAATCAGAACCTCCGGAGGGCCCAATGGACAAGGAATTTCAAAATCTTTGGTGGATGCTTACCTGTGCGATGATGGATTACCAATTAGTGTAAGCCCGGAGTATATGGGAGATGAAACATTGGAAGATGTGACGACCAATAGAGACCCTCGCTTGAAAATGACCGTATCGACCCCAGGGATGCCTATCAAGATATCCAATGGGGTAGTGGACAGGTATGAACTGCCCTTTCTAACCTTGAATCCATGGCCCAATACCACGGGGTATCAAATTTACAAGTGGCTCAGTCCATTTATAGCGACTGAAGATGCTTCTGGGAACAATACCTCCAATGCCGTTCCCTTGTTCAGATATGCAGAGGCATTGTTGATAGCTGCCGAGGCACATGAAGAACTGGGAACTTGTACCCAGGCAGTGTTGGATCGGACCATCAATTTGCTAAGGGACAGAGCAGGTGTTCCCCATCTTAATGCAATAGTTGGTTTTACCGATCCCAATTGGAATTTTCCCGAACTATCACCTTTGATGAATGAAATCAGAAGGGAAAGAAGAGTGGAACTGGCCTTCGAAGGATTTAGAACAGATGATCTGTATCGTTGGGCGGCCACGGATTTGATTCGAGCGCCCAGACTTGGGTCCAAATTGGAGCAATGGAGAGATAGACCCTTCGAGCCCGCCTATGATGTGGATGAAGTATCCCCTAGGGTAGAAAATGTTGATGGCTATATATCTCCTTTGCTACAAACCTTTGGCGAAGGGGAAGTAGGATTTGACCCTTCAAAAAACTACTTGGCACCTTTACCTGTAGACCAGCTTACATTAAACCCAAACCTAAAACAAAACCCAGGATACTAACCATAGCATTTTTATATGCAGTTTAGTTGCGGCCTTCCAATTTTTGCGGAAGGCCGCATACTAAATGATGGAGCATTTTGTGGTCATATCCGTCTTCACCTTTTACACTCCATGTCCTCAAAACACAATCTCTTAAAATGAAATTATTTCAAAAAATACTAATGTTCCTAGGGCCTTTGGTCATTGTTTATATGCTAATGGTATGGTATTCGGCCCCTCAGAAAATACACGTGTACTCTGATGAGACCAATGATCTGTTCCAAGTAATCCAAAACTTGGAATATTTGGAAGTGGTCCACTATGATAATTTGGATGAATTGATACGTGGCATTGGTGAGGGAGAACCTTCGCTTATTTTAACCGATACGTATCCAAACGAACGACTAAAGCTTCCAGACGATTTTTTCAATTTATTGAAAAAGAAGGAAAGTCGATTTTATGTCGAGTTCGTGGATAAACTTCCAGGGGTGGAGATTCAACCAAAGAATAAAATATCAAAGTATGAACGAGCAGTGGTCAATTCCTCTTTTTTTGGAGGAATTCCCGATAGCTTGGACATTTTGGCCGTCAATGGACTGACCTACATTCCTACCCAAGTTTCCAATGCCCATATCGTTGCGGCTAGGGTTGCTGGTCTGGGTAGTGCTATTTATGGAATTCCCAAAGAGAATAATCCTTTATTGTTCAAATTGAACGATTATAATGGATTGGTATCGACAACAGGGCTGAGCAATTTCATAAAAGGAAGGTACGCCCCACAAGTTGAATGGCAGGGGGTATGGAAAGGTATACTTCAATTTTTATTGGCTGATGGTACTGTAGTTGAAGGGTTGGACTGGAATCCTAAAATACAGACCACCTACGCCCGAAACGAGCAATTACCGCTCGATTACCAGAAAAAAAGCCTTGAAAAGGGCATTGATTGGTTCATAAATGCTAAAATGCTGGTGCCGTCAAATTACAATGACATTATTGGAAACAATCATAACAAAGAAATTAAAACCAAATTCATCAATTGGAATGATACCATTCCCAATGGAGATGGTAGCAATGGGGTATTCGAATGTATTTTCTCAAGAATTGATGAAAAGGGAAATCAACCCATCGGGGTTGTCCTCAGGGGCGATTGCACGGGGGAGGTGGCAGGTGCCTTTGCCGCATCGGGAAAGGCGCTTGGTAAGGATGAGAACTACGAAATAGCCAATAACCTTTTGGAATTTTATCTGAAAGAATCAACTGCGCTGAAAGGGGAGTACGATGATCCGAGCCATGGAGCCTATGGACTTGTACCTTGGGGTATTTCCAGTTATGCATGGTACAAGGCCAATTATGGCGACGACAATGCCCGTTTGTTTCTGGGAGCCATTATCACAGCGGCAATTACGGGAAATACCGAACAGGATGAAACATTGATGCGTATGTTGCTCGCATTGCACAGGACCACAGGTGTAAATGGTTTTCGAGGGGACAGGATAGATTTACCCCAATTACAGGAAAATGGGTGGCAACACTATTATAATGGCAAAGTGGTCAATCTATCTCCGCACATGGAAGCCTATCTCTGGGCCTGTTTTCTTTGGGCCTACGATAAAACAGGAGACCCCATTTTCTTAGAACGTACTAAAAAAGCAATAAAAGCCACCATGGAAGGCTATCCCCATAAATGGAAATGGATGAACGGACTGGCACAAGAAAAGGCCAGGATCTTACTGCCGCTTGCGTGGTTGGTACGTGTTGAAAATACCGAGGAAAACAGAAAAATGCTCTATACTGCCCTGGACGGATTACTGGACCTTCAGGATGAAAGTGGTGCCATAAGCGAAGAGTTGGGAAGCATTGATAAAGGAGTTTTTCCACCTTCCAAAAGTAATGCTGACTATGGATTGCACGAGGCCTCTTTGATTGCAAAGAACGGAGACCCCGTTAGTGATTTGCTCTATACCACCAATTTTGCATTGGTAGGTCTGCACGAGGCTTGGTATACACTCAAAGATCCCCGGATAAAGAAATCGGTTGACCAATTATCGGAGTTTCTTTGTCGTATACAGGTAAAATCTCCGGAACATCCAGAGCTTCATGGGGGATGGATGAGGGCGTTTGACTTTGAAAGATTTGAACATTGGGGTTCCAATGCCGATGCTGGCTGGGGTGCATGGGCCATAGAAAGTGGATGGACACAAGGTTGGATTACGACCATACTGTCTCTGCGTGAGCTGGATACATCTATCTGGGATTTGACCAAGAATTCTAAAATCAACAACCATTACGATGCATTGAAGAAAGAAATGCTGCCGATCGAACATCAATAGATAAAGCAACCAAACAAAAGAAAAATGAGCTTGGAAAGCGAAAAAAACATAACAGAGAGCTTGCATCAATTGAAGGAGGTGTATCGTTCTGCACTTTTTGATGACCTTGTTCCTTGGTGGGAAACCCATTCCGTTGATAAAAAGAACGGAGGGTACTATACCCGCTTGGCGCAGGATGGTAATCGCTATTCCGATGACAAGGATATGTGGATGACGGGCAGACAAATATGGATGTTCAGTCATTTGTACAATAGGTTTGAAAAAAGGGAAGAATGGAAAAACATCGCTAAACATGGATTGGACTTTATGATATCCAATGCATTTGGCGAAAATGGGAAAATGCACTTCAGATTGAACAACGTTGGCAAGCCCGTTTCTTCTGTATTGAGTTTGTATACCGAAGTTTTTGGGGCTATTGCATTGGCCGAATATGCAGCACTCAGTAAAGATGATGGCTTAAAACAGCGTGCATTTAAGATGTACGATTTCTTAGCGTCGAGACTGGGAAAGCCATCGGATACACCCATGTTGGGCTATCCGCTCAACAGGAAATTCCATTTGCACTCCCATGATATGTGCCGAATAACCGTGGCCAAGGTGTTCAAGGATATTTGGCCCTTAAAGCGATTTGATGATGACATTACTTTATCCATCGAGTCCATATTGAATAGGCATTGGAAGCCGAATGAAGGGTATTTGTTGGAAAATGTGGGAATGGACGGTTCCACTATGTTGGATATTCCCGAAGGTCGGCTTTTTCATCCAGGACATGCTATTGAAAGTGCATGGATGATTATGGAAATTGGTATCGAACGGAATGAAAAAGAATGGATTAACGAAGCAATAGCTATTATTTTGGCATCATTGGAACATGGATGGGACAAAGAGTTTGGAGGTATTCGTTACCTGACCAATATCGATTGGACCCCAACCCATGAACTGGAAGCGGACTTGAAGCTATGGTGGCCACATGGAGAGGCATTGTATGCTTTGTTGCTGGCATGGCTTCATACGGGTAGGGAAGACATCAAAGCATGGTACCAAAAAGTACATCAATATACCTTTGCCCATTTCCCAGATAGGGAGCATGGCGAGTGGTATGGCTATTTAAATCGCGATGGAAGTCCAGTTTGGTCAACAAAAGCCAACGGATGGAAAGGCTTTTTCCATATACCGAGGATACTCTTCAGGTGTCACCAATTATTGGAACTTACCATTAAATCAGCTGAAGAAAATGACTGATTTCAATAGTAAAGTAAAGGAAGCGCCAACAGGCAGTCCATTTTTAGTGGCACAGGTCTGCGTGGTGGCCTCCTTGGGAGGTGTTTTGTTTGGCTTTGACACTGCTGTAATTTCAGGGACCATAAGTATGGTCGAGGCCCAGTTTGAGTTGGATAAAATGGAAGTGGGGTGGTTTGGAAGCTCTGCGTTGATTGGAGCGATTATCGGCTCCATGATCGCTGGTTCACTTGGAGACAGGTATGGGCGTAAGTCCATACTAATTGTTTCCGCGGTACTTTTCTTTCTTTCTGCACTGGGGTCTGCTTTGCCATCTTCATTCAGTTTGTTGATAGCTGCAAGGCTCGTTGGCGGTTTCGGAATTGGGATTGCTTCGGTCTTGGCACCATTGTATATTTCCGAGTTTTCTCCAGCTAATATACGTGGGCGTTTAGTGGCCTTGTACCAAATGTCAATAGTAATCGGCATATTATTGGCCTACTTCTCCAATTGGGGAGTGTTGAACTATGCCCAGGCCAATACAGATGGTTTTGGAGGTTCTGGAATCTTCTACAGGATCATGGTATCGGAAGTCTGGAGGGCCATGTTCGGAACTGAAATGGTGCCCGCTCTCTTGTTTTTCCTATTATTATGGACAATTCCTGAAAGTCCGAGATGGTTGGTCAAGGAAGGAAATACCAATGTAGCCTTGAGAATTTTGGAGAGGATAAATGGAAAACCAAAGGCAAATACCGAATTGAAAAACATTCTGGCAGCCTTGTCCAAAAAAGGCGGCTCATTGAAAGAACTGGCCAAGCCCGGTTTCAAAAAAGCCTTGATCGCAGGATTGGGACTTTCGATATTTGGTCAGTTTAGCGGCGTGAACATTATTGTTTATTATGGCCCCGACATACTTAGGGATGCAGGCCTGAACTTCGACGGAGCTTTGAAGTTTCAAGTGGCCATTGGACTTATCAACCTCGTTTTTACGGCCTTGGCCCTTTGGAAAATAGATAGTTGGGGACGTAGGCCATTGTTGATATGGGGAATGTTATCAGTATGTATATCCTTGATTGTAATCGGAGTGTTCTTTTCGATACCATCTATTTCCAGTATTTGGATTGTGGTTATGTTATGCATCTATATGGCAAGCTTAGCATTTTCTATCAACGCGGTAATATGGGTTTTGTTGGGGGAACTTTACCCTACTCGAATTAGGGGGCGCGCCATGTCCATAGTAACTTTCGCTAATTGGGGCGCCAATTTTGTAACTGCGTTTTTGTTCCCTTGGTTTGTTTCGGTCATTGGAATGAATTCCGGATTCTTTGTTTTTGCAGGATTTTGTTTTACAGCAACAGTTTTCTTCCATAAAATGATACCCGAAACCAAAGCAAAAACCCTTGAAGAAATTGAAGAACATTGGAGAGGGGAAGGATTAGAGACAGCCGAGACTACCAATAAAGTAAGGCAATAATGTGTACACGTCAAAATCATATCTTGCATATGGTATGCCAATTGCATTAAAGTGGGGTAGCGTAAAAGGTTTTTTATGACTAATATTGTTCAAGTATTGGAAAACTAGAAATCAACTTTAAATTATATACATTGTGCTGTTATGGCCAAGAGCTTTATAGCGTATAATTTTCTTAGTCAATGTAAGCATACTTCCGTATGGTACGTTTATTTTTTTTGGATACTTTTTATTGGGGTTGATTCCTCATATTCCCAAACATACTCTTCACTTTCAGAAAGCGATAAACACCATCTCCGCACAACTTCTCATATCTTAATAGACCTCAATAAAACTAGCTTAGATTCGTTGATGTTTCGGAATTTGACCGATAATGTAACATGGGCAGTGATTCCTTCACAAAATAAAGTGGAAAACACCAATTTTCTTGACCAATATGCCCATTACGGCAATCAATTAGTAGTGTTGGGACAAGAGGGCTCGATTTCAAAAATTCCTGAAAACCTCTCCGTGATCTGGGTAGCTGATTCGGATATGTACACATTGGAACTTGGCTCGCAAGAGACCATTGATCTGGTTAAAAAATCAAGCGACAAGGAACTTTTAAGCATACAAGTTGACCATGGAAATACTCCCACGTTTTCAAAATTAATTGAGGTTTGGCAAGATTTAGGGAAAATGCCGAATTTCATCAAAGCCGAAGCGTCTTTTGAACATCTATACAGTTTGGTGCGTCAATTAAACTCCAAGCCAAAAATATTCGGGGTTGTTCAAACGGAAAAAGGATTGTTGGATGGGGTCAGCTTCAAAGATTATGGAGAAGTCCAGATAGGAGGGTATTTTAGTTATCCCGTACTGGACATTTTATCGCCCCCCATATTGGTACCCTATAAGCCAGGTTTCCATTTTTCCCCGGACATTATCTACACTAGTCCGGAAAACCTGAACAACAGGAAGGAATTTGTTGGTTTCCCATTGGATGCTGAATATGGACTTTCCCACCATTTTGAATTTAAGGATGAGGTTGCCGATATATTGGCGAAAAATTCGAAGGGATTAATCTCAAATGATGTAAGAGTAAGGAAGGATTCGTTATATGGACAGGTCAGTTACTTTGAAGATGGAGCCTATGTTGATGTGGGAATATCCAGTAAATCATCATTAAAGGGGAATTTTACTATTAATGCGTGGATAAAACCGACTAAGCTGGGTCAAAACAATAGTATTCTTGGAAAGGGAGACAACTTTGTGTTCAAAATTCACAATGGCTTTTTAACGTTCACAATGGCAGGTATCAAGGATTATGTGTCAACTTCTTCACCTATTCCCTTAAATGAATGGTCCCATGTGGCACTGGTTCATTCCAAAATAGAGAATACACTTTTTTTCTATATCAATGGGGAACGCACAGATAGTGTAGAGCTGATTTCTGAATATGAAATATCAAATTACAACATACTTATTGCCAGTAATCTGTGGGAAGAATTTTTTGAAGGCTACATACGGGAGATAAAAATATGGGGGAGAGAATTGAATGATTCGGAAATCAAGGCTCATTATGATCAAACAAAAGTCTTGAAAAGGAATACACATATTTGGATGTATGTTTTGGGATTATCCCTCTTGTTTGGCGGAGGATATGCAGTATTCAAGTATTGGATGACGAAGGTAACAAAAAGCACACCAAGCGAAATAAAGCCTAAGGACCCGAAAGTAGATGGGAAGCATTCCACTCAAATATTATGTTTTGGTCCTTTGCAGATTATTGATATGTATGGTTTGGATGTTGCAAAAAAACTTTCCCCGCTCCAGAAAAAAATGTTCATGATTATTTTTTTGCATAGCCAAGGAGATAAAAAAGGGGTGGACACCAAGCGTCTTACCGAATTGTTATGGCCGGGTAAAAGTGTGGCAAGCGCTAAAAATACAAGAGGGACAACAATTCAAAATTTGAGGCAGTTGTTGGGCACATGCCCAAACCTTGAGGTAGTTTTCAAGGACAAACATTGGATATTGCAAATGGGCGAGAACTGTTATTCGGATTATTCCATGGCACTGCAATATCTGGAATTCTTGACGAGCAAAGATTGTTCGGATGGACAACTTGAAATCGAACTCCGAAAATTGATTCCCATTGTTAAGAAAGGAAGATTGTTTGCCAATACAAGTGCTCCTTGGCTGGACCCATTTATTGAAAGGTTCAGCAACCGGATTGTGGAACAATTTATCCAGATCAGTAAAAATCCGATGATTGGGACTCATTTGGATACTATGCTCGATTTGGCAGAGGTCATTTGTCTATATGATGACCTTAATGAGCATGCATTAAAGATAAAACTCAATGTACTCATCGAACAAGGAAAGCTTAGTTTGGCACATCAAGCTTGCCATAATTTTAAAAAGCAATATGAAAATCTCTACGGGGAGGCCTACGAAGTTTCTTTTGAGGAAATGATTTCTTCCCAACAATAGCTTATCCCTGTCTTATGGAGATAAAACCCTGAAAAAAACAACATTTTTTTATTCATTACCCCATTTAGTACCCCTTTTTTTATGCCCATGCTTTTTTATTTGCATCATCATCATTCAATCAGATAGTTGGAAATAATCAATTCAAAGCATACCAAATGAAAAAAGAAATAAACAGTAGAAGGGGGTTCGTAAAAAAGTCCTTGATAGCGGGTGCCGGGATAAGTATCATCCCACGTCATGTATTGGGAGGCCCCAACTTTATTCCTCCCAGTGACCAGCTTACCAAAGCGGTGATAGGTGTTGGCGGTATGGGACAGGGTCACTTAACCTATGAAGGAACCAAATTATTGGCCATTTGTGATGCAGATGGAAAACACTTGGCCGCTACACTTAAAAAAGTTGGCCCCGATGTAAGGGGATACCGAGATTTTAGGGAAGTCCTGGAGAGACCGGATATTGATATTGTTCACATTGCGACCCCTCCGCACTGGCACGGACTCATGTCCATTATGGCCGCAGAAGCAGGCAAGGATGTCTGGTGCGAAAAACCAATGACAAGGACCATTGGCGAGGGTAAGCGTGTTGTTGAAGCCATGAAGGTCCATGGTAAAATGTTTAGGCTGAATACTTGGTTTCGTTTCAAGGATAACTTTTACGGAATGGGAACACCCGTAAAAAAACTAAAAAAAGTTGTCGACAGTGGTGCATTGGGATGGCCATTAAAAGTAACCATAAGTGGAGTTACCGGATTTAATTGGAAGTTCTATTGGGTAGGAAAGGAGAATTTGGCACCACAATCAGTTCCAGAACAATTGGACTACAATATGTGGTTGGGTCCAGCTCCCGAAAAACCGTACAATCCACATCGAGTCCATTCCACCTTTAGAGGATATTGGGATTATGACGGCGGCGGATTGGGCGATATGGGCCAGCATTATATTGATCCTGTTCAATACTTTTTGGGTAAGGATCATACCAGCCCTGTAAAAGTTGAGGTGGATGCCCCGCAACAGCATTACGATGCCATTGGAACTTGGCGAAGAATAACGTATACCTATGCAGACGGTTGTCAAATTATATTGGACGGCGAAAACCGTGATAAGAATGCAGCCTATATTGAAGGACCTGATGGCAAAATATTCAATGGGTTCAAATCAACCATTCCCAATATTGATGGTTTGATCAATACCCTTCCCAATCCCGAGGAACAAATAACTTCATTCTCAGAGTCCGTTAAAACCCGTCAAAAATTTGCACTGAACGAAGAGAACGGACACCGTTCCGCAACTATTGTCAATATGGGCGTAGTGGCACTTCGGTTAGGTAGAAACCTCGATTTTGATCCGGTCAAACAAGAATTTGTAAACGACCCGGAAGCCAATAGGTTATTGGACCAACCCATGCGAACCTCATGGGCCAATTAATCATTCACTTAATTTTTAAATAGAACAATAAAAGTACATACCAGTGGAACGTGTGTTGCGTTTCGAAATCAAATCGATGTACGAAGTGTCCATTGGTCAAAAAATCAGGAAAAATGAAAACAATAAAATATATTGTATCAACGCTCTTTTTGCTCTTTGCTTTACAGGTTTCTATAGGGCAAATCAATCGGACCCTGGAAACCAAAGTAGTGGATATATTGGCGCAGTTTCCGACTAAGGATTTAGAGCATTCGGACAAGGTAATGGAAGAAATGTTGGTACTGGGGACCGAAGGGATCCAAAAGTTCAACGAACGAATTGTTCCTTTGGGAACAGGGAACGATACCCAAGCAAGGTATGCAGTTCACAGTTTGGCGGTATATGCGGGCAAGCACCGGGAGAGTATGGTTGAAAACACACTGCTGGATGCTTTGGAGGAAGCGCAAAATACCGAGGTAAAAACATTTTTTATAGACCGTTTGGCGTTTTGTGGAACCGACACAAGTGTTAAAATACTGGGCAAATACCTAACGGATAAAGAACTATATGAACCCGCATTGGCTACTTTAACCGTTTTAGGCACTCAGAGGTCGGCAGAAGCGATTCATTCCGCAGTCAAATCAGTTGGTGGAATAAGGAAAGCGGCATTTATTGAGTCATTGGGGCGTTTACGCTATGCCCCTGCATCAAAAACCTTGGTAGAAGTGGTATCCAACCCCATGTCTGATGCTTTTTTAAAGCAGAAAGCGCTGATGGCATTGGCAGAAATAGCTCAACCCGACTCGTACGACATTCTTTCCAAAGCAGTTGAGAGCGAAGCGTATCAATTGGGTGAAACTAGGGCCATTATAGCATATATCCATTATGGCAATAGACTTATCGAACAAGGAAATTTCTCCTTGGGAGAGCGTATGGCCAGGTCGCTATTGAAAAATTGTACAGAGGATAACCAATTAAATTTTAGAGCAGCAGGTATTGACTTTCTAATGGCCTCAATGGGTAACAATGCGACAAAAACGCTTTTAAAGGAAGCAAAGCATCCCAATGATGCCTATAGGGGGAGCGTGTTAAAGGCAGCGGGCCAGAACATGAGACCTACAGAAGTATCAAAATGGGTTAAACAATACAAGAAAATAGAGGATATTGGAAAAATACAGCTTCTGGAAATACTGCGAGAGCGTCAAGAGCCCAAGGTGCTGGATAAGTGCATCACAAAGGCCATCGAATCTGACAATGAAAGCTTAAAGTTGGCAGGGATACGAGCTTTGGATTTTCAAGAAAAGAGCAAGGCATTGCCACTGCTTTTTAAAACCTTACAAGGGGATAATACCAATGCAACTTTTGCAACCATTGAAAATACGTTGCTGAAAATTGTAGATGTTGACGATGCACCTTTGATTGCAGAAGAATTATTCCGTGTTGAAAATCAAAAAGCCAAGGGCGTATTGGTAAATGTACTGGCTGAACGAAATGCCACAAATCAATTTGATGCGATTGCTAGGCTGTTGGATAAAGCAAACCCTGATTTACAAAAGAACATTTATAAGGCAATGCCATCCATTTCCACGGAAAGTAATCTATCGGAGTTGATGGAAATGCTCTCTAAGGTGGATGATGAAGCAAATATTAATTACGTGCAGCAGGCCATTATCAAAGTTCTTAACAATACTGAAAAGGATAGTTCTTTGGATGTTTATAGCGTATTTGCAGATTTTGAAGATAAATCCAAATTGATTCCAATACTTCCTGCGATAGGAGGTCAAAAAGCATTGACTCTGATATCGGAACAAATGCAATCAGGAGGCATTAAGGAAAAAATGGCGGCAATACAGGCACTTTCGGCATGGAAAGGTAATAAGAGCCTATCTTATTTGTTCAAGGCCATAATCAATTCAAATGGAGACATCAGGGAATTGGCTTTTGGTAAATATTTGCAAAAAGTTGCTACTTCCGACCAACCCGATGACCAAAAACTGTTGCTCATACGAAAGTTGATGCCGTACAGTAGCAACTTGGCAGAGAAGAAGCAAGTGATACAAGCAGCTCAAACAGCGAAGACATTCCTGTCCTTGGTCTTTGTTTCTGATTATTTGGATGATGCAGACTTAAGTGCTGTGGCATCCAATGCTGTGATCAAGATTGCCTTGCCAACACCAGGCGCCAACAATGGCTTAAGCGGGGAGGTGGTCCGAGAGGCCGTATCAAAAAGCATGGCAAATTTAACAGGTCCCGATAGTCAATATCTCAGGATTGATGTTAAGGAGTTTTTGGATAAAATGTCCAAGGAAAGGGGGTTTGTATCCATATTCAATGGAAAGGACCTGACTGGTTGGGAAGGTTTGGTCGAAAATCCCATCAAAAGAAATAGGATGTCCAAAAGCGCCCTGAAAAAAGCCCAAGAAAAAGCAAATGCACAAATGTTAAAGGATTGGTTTGTAAAGGATGGGGTCATTGGCTTTCAAGGGGAAGGCTACAATAACATCTGTACGATAAAGGATTATGGGGATTTTGAGATGCTGGTGGATTGGAAAATAACCCATGGTGGAGATAGCGGTATTTACCTCAGGGGAACCCCACAAGTCCAGATTTGGGACACTGCTCGTACCGATGTGGGAGCAGAAGTCGGCAGTGGAGGATTGTACAACAACCAGGAAAACACAAGTAAACCTTTGGTGGTTGCCGATAATCCCATAAACGAGTGGAACACCTTTAGAATCAAGATGGTCGGAGAGCGAGTCACTGTTCATTTGAACGGAAAATTGGTTACCGATAATGTTGTTTTGGAGAATTATTGGGATAGGGACCGGGCCATTTTTGCAAAAGAGGCCATCGAGCTTCAAGCCCATGGCGAAGATTTAGGCTTTAGGAATGTTTATGTCCGTGAAATTCAGTCCGGCAATGAACTTTTAAGTTCTGAAGAGCAAAAAGAAGGCTTTCAATCCCTTTTTAATGGAAAGGACCTAGATCATTGGATTGGAAACAAGACAGATTATTCGGTTGAAAACAATGAGTTGGTGGTTCAACCGGAGCATGGGGGGCACGGAAACCTATATACTGCCAACGAGTATTCTGATTTTATTTTTCGATTTGAATTTAAACTGACTCCGGGAGCCAACAATGGTCTTGGAATTCATGCGCCTTTGGAGGGCGATGCAGCCTATGTTGGGAAAGAGCTGCAAATTCTAGACAATACGGCACCGATCTATGCCAATTTAAAGCCCTATCAGTATCATGGTTCAGTTTATGGGATTGCGGCCGCAAAAAGAGGCTTTTTAAACCCTGTAGGCGAATGGAATTCCCAAGAAGTCATGGTAAAAGACGACCACATCAAAATCATACTTAATGATCACGTCATTCTTGATGCAGATATTAAAAAAGCCTCTGAAAATGGTACAGCGGATGGTCAGAATCATCCAGGACTTCAGCGAGATAGTGGTCATATTGGTTTTTTGGGGCACGGTTCCGTATTGTGGTTCCGAAATATCAGGATCAAGGAATTAAAGTAAGAGATTCCCAAGTTCTTGAAGATTTGAATATTTCTCCAATAAATTTTAAAAAGGTAAAAGACAAAATAAACCAAATGGGCGACCTATTGGAGTTAGTTGACGAAGATGGGCAGGGTTTGCCCCCTGCCTTTCTATTCATCAAATAACGAAAGCAAAAATAGATACCAATTCAGCCTTGCCAAAATATGAATATGATAACATTACGACCATTGGATTATGCCATAATCCTGTCATTTTTCGCTATTACCCTGGGTATTGGGTTCTATGTATCCAAGAGTTCCAGCAAAAGCAGTTCGGAATTCTTTCTGTCGGGTAGGTCGATGCCATGGTGGCTTTTGGGCATATCAATGGTCGCCACTACCTTTTCCACGGACACGCCCAATCTGGTCACCGATATAGTACGGACCAACGGAGTATCGGGTAATTGGGTCTGGTGGGCCTTTTTATTGACCGGTCTTCTGACGGTCTTTATATATGCAAGGTTGTGGCGGAAATCCAATGTCAATACAGACCTTGAGTTTTATGAGCTGAGGTATGGAGGCGCACCCGCAAGGTTTTTAAGGGGATTTAGGGCTATTTACCTAGGGGTGATCTTCAATGTGATAACCATGTCGGCGGTGACCTTGGCGGCCATCAAGATCGGAGGTATCATGCTTGGTCTCGAGCCATGGCAGACAGTTCTTATAGCAGGGTTGGTAACGGTTGTTTTCAGTGCAATAGGAGGTTTTAAGGGGGTTGTGTATACGGATTTCATTCTCTTTTTTGTGGCAATGGGGGGAACCATAGGGGCCGCCTATTACTTGGTGAACATCCCCGAAGTGGGAGGTTTGGAAAATCTTTTGTCAAATCCGGATGTCAAGGAAAAATTGAACATGGTACCGGAGTTGGACAATACCGATGCATTGATCACATTGATTATCATTCCACTGGCCGTACAATGGTGGAGTTCATGGTACCCGGGGTCCGAACCCGGGGGTGGAGGATATATTGCACAACGAATGCTCTCCGCCAAAAATGGCAAGCATGCCATAGCAGCCACTTTCTTTTTCAATATTATGCATTATGCCGTCAGACCTTGGCCTTGGATATTGGTGGCGCTGGCCTCTATTGTTGTATTTCCGGACCTTCAGAGTTTGCAACAGGCCTTTCCAATCATATCTGATAATAAACTTGGGCACGATCTTGCCTATTCGGCCATGCTAACCAGATTACCAACAGGACTTTTAGGGCTGGTGCTCACTTCCTTGGTTGCGGCCTATATGTCCACCATATCCACGCAGCTCAATTGGGGTTCCTCGTATATTGTATATGATTTTTATAAGGAAAGGATTAATCCAAAGGCATCGGAAAAACGATTGGTGGCGGTTGGAAGGATATCCACGGTGGTATTGATGGTGCTCAGCGCTACATTGGCCCTTTTGCTCCAAAATGCACTTCAGCTTTTTGAGATACTGCTCGTTTTTGGTGCGGGCACAGGGTTGATATTTATACTGAGGTGGTTTTGGTGGAGAATCAACGCCTGGAGTGAAATCACGGCAATGTTTGTCTCTGGGATACTTTCACTAGTTTTGAAGCTGACCCCTTTGGGCGATTATTTGTTCGCTGGCGATGGCGGGCTGTTACCAAGTTGGTCGGAGTATCCCCTAGTGGTCTTTACCACCACATTGATATGGTTGGCAGCAACCTACCTTACCCGACCCGAGCAAGACGAGGTACTTTTGGGATTCTGTGAAAAAATCCGCCCAGGCGGTCCGGGATGGCGTAAAATAGCCCGCAAGGGCAAATCAGAAAGGGGTGTGTTGGAAAATGCTGAGAACTGGAGCGTTCCCAGTGGGATATTGGCGATGCTTTTAGGAACGGTACTGATTTATGCCTGCCTTTTTGCAGTGGGCTATTGGATATATGGCGAGTGGATGTTGGCAAGTGCTATGACCGTCCTAGCGGCAGTCTCGGCCGTATGCTTATTGCTTACGTGGAAGAAAATAAAAAAGATAATAGAATAGACCTTAAATTGATTTTATAAAAATGGAAATAGCTATGCAATCTATACGGCATAAACCAGCCGGAAGGTTTGAAGCCACGAGATATGAAAAGGTATACAATGTCATCTTCCAAGATTCCAAACAGGGATTATTACAGGTTGCCAAGGAGATATCGGACTTGATCCGGGAGAAAACTGGTAAGGGGCAAAAGTGTGTTCTGGGTGCGAGCGGAGGATCGGAACAAGGAAACCACAAAAAAATGCCAGTCTCTCAGCTTGGCAAGCTATGCAGCCATGGAGACTTTTGTGAGATATGACTTTTTTAAAGAATAGGATGCTAAGATGGTATTGATTGCAGACAGTGGATCCACCAAATGTGATTGGCATGTGTACAATACGTCTGGGGTCAGGTTATTTCAAAGAAGGACAACGGGTATCAATCCCATGATTCACTCGGATGATGACATAGAGGCAGCATTACAAGGGCTAAAAGAGCATCTTGAAGATGGGATTTCCCGAGTGGAGTTCTACTGTGCCGGAGGTAAAGATTACAGTTCACAACAAAGGTTGAGCCGAATATTTCAAAAATATTTCAACCACGCCCAAGTGCAAATAGCGGATGATCTGGGAATGGCCGTGAAGTGCACTAAGGGGAAACCGGGAGTGGTGTGCATTTTGGGTACGGGCTCGAACAGTTGTTTTTTTGATGGAACAGAGATTCACAAACGATTGCCCGATCTGGGATATCAGGTTATGGACCTGGGCAGTGGCAATTATTTTGGAAGGAAGTTGTTGCGCAGTTATGCTTATGGATATATGCCAAGTGATTTGATGAAAGAATTTGGGGACAGGTACGACCTTAAAGGTAAGGTTATACTACAAGAACTCTACCATGGTGAGAATCCGAGCTCCTATCTAGCCAACTTTGCCAAATTCATGATCGAGAACCATGGACATCCCTTCTTCTGGTCGATTATCGATGATGGGTTGGAAAAGGTCTTTGAGTATGTATTGGGACCTTATCAATATGAAATGAAGCGACACCCCTTGTACTTTATTGGTTCTATTGCTTTTCATTTACAAGACTTTTTAAGGGAGAAAGCTAAAGTGAAGGGATATGAAACAATTCATTTTATGGATAAACCGATTAAGTACCTATAAGTAGCATTACAGATTTGATAGGAATGTTTTTTTTGATAGTTTATAAGTTTAACTTATTATTTTTACAATTGAAATGTAGCTTCCGGTACATTAGGAGTGGAGTTTGGTTTAATGAAAATGATTATTTCAAGCCCATACGCGCTGAACCCTTGCCCGAAACTTGACCTGAATTAATGCAATATTTCGGTCTTGACATTGGTTACTGTTTTTGATTAACAACAACGGTTATGGAGATGTTTGGTTTGACGAAAATTAAAAATTATGGATTAAAAAGTTGAACTACAATGGTTCCTGCATAAAGCAATATTGGACTACTTCAAAGTTCAAATAAACGATAAACAACATTAAAAGAAAAGCGAATGGCAAACTGTCCTAAATGTAATAACCGATTACCTTTTCTTAAAGCTGGTTTACTATCAAGAGTTAGAAATAGGGTTGAATGTAGAAGTTGTAATACAATTTTAGAAGCTGACACATCTTTATCGAGTATTTCAGGCTTGATTGGTGGTCTAGGAGGAGCGCTTGTAATTTGGAACAAGGAAATTTTTGGTAATCAGTCACTATCATTGATAATGGCTATAGCTACTTCTGTAGTATTGATTATTGTTGCCATGTTAATTCAAAATAGATTTATTAAACTGAAGATCGTAGAAAATAAAGATCACTAAATTCAAAGTTCAAGTAAACGTTACCTAAACATTCCTGATATAATTACCTTTGACAAATTTTTAATAAATATGCGCCAATAATATGTTAGAATGCGTATATTGTATGTAAATACTTTTATTATGGCAACAATCAGAAAATCATTAACCATAACTGCTGCCCAGGAAGAGTGGATTAAATTGCAAATCGAGAATGGTGGCTTCGCCAACGATAGTGAATACATGCGACATCTAATACGATTGGATGAGGAGCGCAATAGGGAGTTTCTAATCACTAAGGCGGCCATACAAGATGGTTATGATAGTGGCGTAAGTTCTAAAATCAGGTCTGTTGATGAAATTATTGAAGCTGCGATGGTTCGTAAAAAGAACAGAAATGCCTAGATATTATTTATCGTCCAAAGCGGATGACGATATCGATGATATAGTGGATTATACCTTGGAAACTTGGGGTGAATCACAGACGCATATCTATGTTACCGAATTATACCAATTTTTACAAACTCTGGCAGATAATCCCGATCTTGGTCGAAGTGCTTCAGAATTTGCGGCTCTACTTAGAAGATACAACTATAAGGCGCACACAATTTTTTACGAACCAACTGAAAATGGCATCTTCGTTGTTCGCATTTTAGGACAAATAAGAGATTTCAAAAGACATCTTTAACAGATATTTATCTGATTAAATAGTACAAATAAGCATGCAGAAAATAAGCGTAAATTTTGGCATACTATTGGAAATTGTCGAGGACTGGATAAGGAATGATTTGATTGCCAATCGTATTACTGCCAGGATTGTCAATGGGGAAGAGACGGTGGAAGCAACCATTGACGGAGCTTATTTTGTTGAAAATCATAAAACGGTTTACTTGGTCATGCGGCGGCGGGAGCAGGAAGACCTTTTCGATGATGACGGAAACCTTCTCAATGATGAAACTCCGAGCGGTATTTATGAAAATCTTCGAGAACTGGAGAAACTAGGCGTAGATTACAGTACTCCGATTGAAATAGAGATATGGTTCTCGGATGGTGAGGATGATATTCAGTACCGGTTGGAGTGCCATCAATAATATGTCAGCAATGAAAGGTTGGCCGTTATCCATTTTCTTGGTAGTGAAGAAGATGAAGACAAGGATGAATTTATAAACTTTCTGCACGAACAATATTAACTTTAAAGTTCAGATTAAGGATCATAATTTTAGTTTGGTTTTGAGTTTCTTTTGTAAGGCCAACATATCTTCTGATATTTTTTTGTCCAAAACACGAGCATAAATTTGAGTAGTAGCTAATTTGGTATGTCCCAACATTTTGGATACAGTTTCAATTGGTACACCATTTGATAAAGTTACCGTTGTGGCGAATGTATGTCGTGCCATATGAAAGGTTAAATTCTTTTTAATTCCAACTGCATCTGCAATCTCTTTTAAATACAGATTAATTTTTTCGTTTGTGATTTTAGGTAAAAGTGTTGCTGAGTGCGTTGTTACAGGGTGATTTTTGTTATTTGGTCAGGATATTTTTGGCCGGACCTAATAGTGGAACTCTGACCGAAGTTTTCGTTTTCAATCTTTTTGTAACAATCCAATTATTCCCGTCCTCGCCAATAATTAGATTGTTGTTCGTCAACTCCATGATGTCTGAGTAACCGATTCCTGTATAACAGCTGAAAACAAAAAGATCCCTGACTCGATCTAATCGTTCAATTAAGAATTTATATGTTTCTAAATTGTTTAGTTCATTTGCACTTAGGAATTCTCTTTGTTTTTGTTCAAATGTTGGTTTCCAACGCAAGAAAGGGTCTCTTTCAATCCATTCCAATTGATAAGCAAGATTAATGATTTTTCTTAGCCTTTGAAGATGCTTCATGACGGTGTTTTGGCTCATTGCCTTGGGATGACCCTTTGGATAATAATTAACTAAAAACATTTCAAGATCCGAAATGAACTTGTAGTTAAGCTGACGTAGATAAACATCAGTTGTTTTGAGATTTTTTTTCAGAAATCTGTTAATGTAGTTCTCGGTGATTCCAAAATTTCGAATGGTGCCTGGAGCCAGAGTGTTTTCAATTTTTCTGTTATGGTATTCCAGTAATTCCAAAAGAGTTTTGGAGTTGATATTTTCACCGTGGTAAAGTGATTTGACCAATTGTGGCGTTATCAGTTCTCCCTTGTATTTTAAATCTTGGTAAATACTTAATAATCTTGCTTGAACAAGATTTAAATATCGATTGATTTCTTGTGACTCTTTTGTTTTTCCTTTGACTTTTTTGTTTTGGTTATCCCAAAGGTCAATATCAATTTTTCTCTTGACACCAATATTGGCTCTTTTCCCATTTACGGTAATCCTTACAAAGATTTCCGCTTTATTGTTAATAGCTCGTGATTTGTTGATCCAGAATAGGATTGAAAAGTTGTGTGATGTTTTCATAGTTGTCATCTTAGGGTTAAACGTTAAGATGAAAGTCAAATCAACTATGTGCCAGTGTTTTAGAGCTCCATTCGGTCAACAGTGTTGACGATTTGATTTTGTTGACCGATTTGCTACCGATTGATATGAAATCAAAACAAATTAAATGATACTCTAAAAATGCTGAAAACCTTACAGTTATAGATTCTGTAAGGTTTTTCGTTTGTTTGGCATTGCTGCCCAGTGACCGCGGCAGGATTCAAACCTGCAACCTTCTGAGCCGTAATCAGATGCGCTATTCAGTTGCGCCACGCGGCCTTATTTAAGGGCTGCAAATATATTTCTTTTTAACTTTACCACAAAACCCTAGCATACAAAAATAATGGATTTTACACACTACATCCGCGATATTGAGGACTTCCCTACGCCCGGTGTTGTTTTTAAGGACATAACCCCGCTGCTAAAAGACCCAAGTGCTTTCCAAAAGGCCGCGGATGCCCTGTTGGCTTTGGTGGGCAACACGAAAATAGACAAAGTTGTTGGGGTGGACAGCCGTGGGTTTATTTTTGCACCCATGCTGGCCGAAAGACTTGGAGCTGGTTTTGTTACTGTCCGTAAGTCGGGAAAACTACCATATAAGACGATTTCCCAGTCTTACAATCTGGAATATGGTACTGGAACGTTGGAAATTCATGCGGATGCCATAGAAAAAGGGGAGAGGGTATTGGTACATGATGATGTTTTGGCTACTGGAGGTACGGCCCAAGCCGTTTGTAAATTAGTTGAAAAATTAGGGGGGAAAGTGGTACAATGCAATTTTTTGATTGAACTCACCTTTTTAAATGGGGCTGAAAAAGTAAAGGGTTACCAAAAAGAGACACTTCTTCAATTTTGATCCAATGCTTTTTTGGTAACATAGTATCTCCATCCTATAATGGCCATTTGTAATTTAGATGCCTTGGAAAGGTCCAAGCCCCTTTTAGAGTAGGAAGGGAGTACTTCTTTGTTGATTTTTGCCAAGATCTTGTAAAACATATAATTGCATTGGTTTTGGGCAAATATAGGTAAAGCTGTTTACAAGGTAGATTCATAAGTGTGAAGTAAGTAAAATCCTTCGCTCTACATAAATATTATTGTTAAGAGTTGAACTAGAAGTGCGATGAAAAATTTTACGATTGCTATCATTTGATTGATTTTAGGTTTTAAAAAACGGTGACTATTTTATTGTTTCTTCGAATATATAATGATAAAAGTCATGCTTCCAAACAATTAGGCTAAAATCAATGTAATTGCATACGAGATTGTATTTTAAAAAACGCAATGTATTTATAACTGTAAGTTTATATCTTGTATAAAATAATGAATTGAAACCTATTCATCTACTTAAGATAATAAAATGTTAGATTTGAAGGACCATTTTAAGTGGTTTTTTGAAAAGCAAGGGAGGTTTTGTTTAAAAATGAGCCTATTTTTAGGTTTTCGTTTGGCGACACAAAAAAGAACCGTCTTAAAAGACGGCTCCTCGAACTATTCAAAAAATGATAATACTATAATCATTTACTTTTCTTGGTGGTTATTTCAACAACCCCATTTTTAGCTTTTTTGCCATATTTGTCAATAGCTTTATCACCTTTTAAGACGGTCATGTTTTTTATATCGCTAGGCAATATCTTTTTGATATCCTTTGCCTTTGCTTTTTTACCGTCTACATAATAAAGCAGCTCGCCTTTGCCATAATTGTCTATAAAAAAGAAACTGGCATCGTCATCGTTGCTGATTACTTCAATGTCTTCATCGTCATCCGAATCTTTAATGACCATTACATTATTGTTCCTTTTTACTTCAATATCCTTGTCTTTATCCGTACTAAAGATTACCATATTGCTTCCTTCGCCTTTCTTTTCAATTTTTTTAATGGTAATATGTTTTACGTCCTCATCATCTTTAATATGTGATTTTTCAGACTTTTTGTTACTTAGTCTTTTACCGTCTACAATTACAACTTTTTCATCATCTATTTTTTTAATGACGACTTCGGTTTCATCATCGGTGGTCCAGGACCTCGTTCCCTTTATTTTTCGAATGCTTACATGTTTGTCTTTGCTCGCGTTCCAAAAGGAGACCGCATTGTTTTCATCATCATAAATAACTGTAATTGGACCAATGGGGCCATCGGAGTTACTACTGTAGTTTCCGTTCACTTTTTTGCCCTCATCATTTTTACCGCTCAATTGCAGAGAAATTTCAATAATCTCTTTTGCATCATTTCTAACGACGGTGTAACTGAAGTTTATTCCATCTTTGGCCAAATCTTTTTTAATATTATCGAGTTTGGCATCTGATGTATTTTTGTCTACGGTGAATTCAATCTTTTTGTTGTCTTTTGATCTTTTTTCGCTCATTGAGCTCCCAGTACTGTCGGAATCCCTATACAGATAGGTTTCCTCAATACTGAAACTCACTAGAAGCAATCCCAACAACGGTACTACGGCCAGGGTTTTTAAAACATTGATTTTCTTGGATTGATTTTGATTTAACATGACTATTCGTTTTTTGATTAATGAATTATAAAATGAATTGGCTAAAACGTATTCTTGTGTGTCTACCGCCTGTTTTAGCATTAGGTATTGGTAGGATTTTTTGTCTTTCGCATGCGCTATGGCAAAATGGTCTGCCAAGTATTCCAGGTTTTGCCTCACAGCACTTTTGTAGAGCCACAACACTGGGTTGAACCAGAAAACAATCTTTAAAACCTCAAGGAATAAGATGTCCAACGTATGGTATTGCCGGGCATGTACCTTTTCGTGTTCCAAAACCGAATGCAGTTCGTTGGGCTCAAAAAGTGTTGGATTATAAAAAATGCAGTTGAAGAAAGAGAAAGGGGATATCCGTTTTTCCGTTTCCAAGTGTAAAAAAGGACTTTCCTTTCTTTTATGGGCATTTTCGGCCAATTTTTTTAACGAAATCAATCTAATCATAAACTTTACCAACAAAATAGCACTTACTGCAATGTATAGGGTAAGGAGTATGTTTTCCGCAGTGAACAAACTACTTTCGGCAAGGGCTGAGGTAGCTTGAGCTCCCAACTCATCGGCCTGAATAAGTATGGGTTTGGAAACCACCACCGTTTTTTTGATTTTGATGAAGGGGAGTACAAAAGCGAGTATCAATCCCGATAACAAAAACATGCGGTTTTCCGTAAAAAGGGTGTCGCGCTTTAAAAAAATATGGTAAACCGCCAAAAAACCACCGGAGATAAGGGCGGATTGTAAAAAGTACATGAATATAGGTTCCATTATTTTTTCTTTTCTATTAGGTCAATGATCTCTTTGAGTTCTGCAATGGATATTTTTTCCTCTTGGGCAAAGTGGGAAACCAAGCTTTTAAAAGAGTCATTGTAATAATCTGCAATGGCTGAGTTCACATACTTTTTCCGGTAGTCCTCTTTGCTTACTATTGGGAAATATCTATGGGTGTTGCCAAAGGCCTCATGATCTACGAACCCTTTTTCCTGAAGATTTCTAACAATGGTGGATAAGGTATTGTAATGGGGCTTTTCGCCCTGTATCTCCTCAAGTATTTCCTTTACAAAAGCTTTTTTTAGCTCCCAGAGGATTTTCATGATCTCCTCTTCTTTGTTGGTCAATTTTTGCATGATGTATTTGTTGTATGCCCAAACGTAATACTAATATTTTAGTTAAGCAACTATTTTTATAGTTTATTAACTATTTTTATAGTTTTTATTTTTGAAATAACCTTCTTTGACCAGCTATTCTTCCCGTATCTTTGCGCAAAATTTTATTTTTTTGGGAAATCTACTCTTTATTGTTTTGGGATTGGTTCTGTTGATTGCAGGAGGGAATTGGTTATTAAAATCGGCAGTTGCCTTATCCTTGAGATTGTACATCCCCAAAATTATTATTGGCATGACGGTGGTGTCGTTCGCCACCTCAGCTCCAGAGCTTATTGTTAGTGTAAAAGCTGCTTTGGATGGTTTCCCGGACCTTTCTTTGGGAAATGTGGTAGGTTCCAATATTGCCAATCTGGGATTGGTTTTGGCAATCACCATAATTATGGGAAGCATAAATGTGCGGAAGAGTTTTTATACCACCGATTGGCCTGTAATGATGTTTGCTTCGCTTTTGTTCTGTGGTTTTATCTATTTTGATGGAGAGCTCCAGCAATATGAAGGGATTATTCTTGTGTCCCTTTTATTTGTGTTCTTGGTGTACCTACTTAGATTTCAAAAAACAGCGGTTGAGGACGAAATGCCCGAAGATGATGTGCCGCTACCATTATATAAGATTGCACTTTTTTTGGGAATTGGCGGGACGGCACTTTGGGGAGGTTCCGAATTACTTATAAATGGGGCCGTGGGTCTTGCATCCTCTTTTGGGGTAAGTGATCGTGTAATTGGAATAACCATTGTTTCCGTAGGAACAAGCATCCCTGAACTGGCAGCATCCATAATAGCGGTGCTAAAGAAAGAAAAGGCTATATCTTTGGGGAACTTGATAGGTTCCAATATTTTCAATTTGTTGGCCGTTTTGGGAATTACCTCGATAATTACTCCGATAACCGTTATGGACGAAGGATTGTTGTCCAGCGATATTTTTTGGATGTTGGGGATTTCTTTCCTTATCCTTCCTTTGGTGTTCTTCCCAAAAGGACTGCGCTTGGGGTGGAGAGATGGATTGATACTCTTAACATTTTATGCCACCTTTATCTATTTTACCATAAAATAAAAACCGCCCCACAAAACGGGACGGTTTTCACCTATAATCAACAACTAATTTATATACGTACTTATACTACTGCGGATTTAACCGTTTTCACGATTACGGCCGCCACCTTGTATGGGTCTGCGTTAGAAGCAGGTCTTCTATCTTCCAACCATCCTTTCCAACCTTTCTCTACGGTCATAATTGGAATTCTGATGGAAGCACCTCTATCGGATACACCATAGCTGAAATCTGTAATAGAAGCAGTTTCGTGCTTCCCTGTCAAACGTTCATCATTGTACTCACCGTAAACTGAGATGTGCTCTTTGGTTACAGGGCGGAAAGCCTCACATACTTTTTCGTAAGTTTCTTTGGAACCACAAGTTCTCAACAAGGTGTTGGAGAAGTTGGCGTGCATACCGGAACCGTTCCAGTCACCTTTAATAGGTTTTGGGTGGTATTCAATGTAGTATCCGTAACTTTCTGTCAATCTTTGTAGCATGTAACGAGCTACCCAGATTTCATCACCGGCTTTTTTGGCACCTTTGGCGAACAATTGGAATTCCCACTGTCCGGCAGCCACCTCTTGGTTGATGCCCTCGAACTGTAGCCCAGCATCCAAACAAAGATCGGCATGCTCTTCAACAAGGTCTCTTCCCCATGTGTTTCTTCCACCAACGGAGCAATAGTATAGTCCTTGAGGGCCTGGATAACCACCCACAGGGAATCCTAATGGCAGACCCGTAGCAGTATCCATAATAAAGTATTCCTGCTCAAATCCAAACCAGAAATCATCATCCTCATCGTCAATAGTAGATCTGGAGTTGCTCTCGTGCGGGGTTCCGTCAGGATTCAACACCTCAGTCATTACCAAATAACCATCTCTTCTTGCAGGATCTGGGTAAATGGCAACAGGCTTCAACAGGCAGTCAGAAGAACCGCCTTCGGCTTGTTTGGTAGAAGAACCATCAAAAGACCACATGGGGCAGTCTTCCAATTTACCGCTAAAATCTTCCTCAATTCTAGTCTTGCTTCTAATGTTGGCCGTTGGTTCATAACCATCCAACCATAGATACTCTAATTTAGATTTGCTCATAATTCTGGTAGTTAATCGTTCTCAATTTTATGATTCACAAAAATAGTTTTTTCATTTAATTATCAATGTTTTGCGGGGGTAAAATCACAAATTTGCACCTATTATTTATATTACCCCTATTTTATTTAGGGCAGAATGAAAAAAAAGTAATTTTTGAAGTATATTTTATTAAATTGTTAATTGTAGATTTGAAAATTAAATATTATTGAAAATGCCTAAAACAAGATTCCAAGCCTTGGCAGAAAGCCGCAATAGGGAATATGCCACTATCAATGAAACAGGGAAAAGGTCTGACCTGTTCGGTAAGCACGTATTTAATGAAGAAAAAATGCTGCAATTTTTGACAGCAGAAGCATTGGATAAAGTAAAATCAGCCATTTATCAAGGAAATAAGATCGACAGAAAGATTGCCGATCAAGTCGCCGAGGGCATGAAAGCTTGGGCCCTATCCATGGGAGCCACACATTACACGCATTGGTTTCAGCCATTAACAGGGGCCACCGCAGAAAAACACGATGCATTTTTTGATCTCCTTCCCGACGGAAGAGCCATGGAGAAGTTTGGGGGGGCACAATTGGTGCAACAAGAACCTGATGCTTCCAGCTTTCCGAGTGGGGGAATCAGAAACACTTTTGAAGCACGCGGCTATACGGCTTGGGACCCGACTTCTCCAGCATTTATTTACAAAACAACCCTATGTATACCCACCATATTTGTAGCTTATACTGGGGAAGCACTGGACAATAAAGCGCCTTTGTTGAGGGCGTTGCAAGCCATAGATCAGGCTGCAACGGGAGTAGCGCAGTATTTTGATAAGAATGTAAGAAAAGTGCATGCCACGCTAGGGTGGGAGCAAGAATATTTTTTGATTGATAAATCATTGGTCAATTCCCGATTGGACCTCTCTGTAACCGGCCGGACCCTGGTGGGAAGTTTTTCCGCTAAAGGTCAACAACTGGATGACCACTATTTTGGGGTGATACCGGCAAGGGTCTTAGGTTTTATGAGTGAACTGGAAAAGGAATGTACCAAGCTTGGAATCCCTGTAAAAACGCGCCATAATGAGGTGGCACCCAACCAGTTTGAGCTGGCCCCCGTTTTTGAAGAAGCCAACCTCTCCGTGGACCATAATTTATTGTTGATGGATGTAATGGAAGAGATTGCTGATAAATACAATTTTTCGGTGCTGTTCCACGAAAAGCCATTTGCAGGCATCAATGGGTCGGGGAAACATAATAACTGGTCGTTGGGAACCGATACGGGCGTGAATCTGTTGAGTCCAGGTACCACCCCCATGAAGAACCTTCAGTTTTTGACCTTCTTCGTGAACACCATCAAAGCGGTGGACACGTATGAGGAGTTGTTGAGAGCATCCATCGCCTCCGCGAGCAATGACCACCGATTGGGGGCCAGTGAGGCACCACCACCCATCATTTCTATATTTATAGGTAAGCAATTGAGCGATGTATTGGATGAACTGGAAGGCGTTTCCAAAGGAAAATTGTCCCCACAGGAAAAAACGGAGCTCAAACTCAATGTAGTAGGTAAGATTCCTGAAATCTTATTGGACAACACAGACAGGAACCGAACTTCTCCCTTTGCTTTTACGGGGAACAAGTTTGAGATGAGGGGCGTGGGATCCAAGACCAACTGTGCCAAGCCCATGACCACGCTCAACACTATCGTTGCCAAACAGTTGACCGACTTTAAAAAAGAAGTGGATACGCTGATTGACAAGAAAAACCTGAAAAAGGACGAAGCAGTGTTCAATGTGCTTCGGGAATATATTAAAACTTCCAAACGCATCCGTTTTGAAGGAGATGGTTACGGTATTGAATGGCAAGAAGAAGCAAGAAGACGAAAACTGAGCTTCAATAAAAACACACCCGAGGCACTCCAAGTAATCACATCAAAGGAAAGTTACGAACTCTTCAAGCAAATGGGGGTGATGAACGAAGTGGAGCTCAAGGCCCACAAAGAGGTAGAGTTGGGCGCTTATATCTTCCATATTCAGATAGAAGGTCGTGTATTGGGCGAAATGGTGTACAACCACATCATTCCCGCGGCGATCAAGTACCAAAACATGCTGCTGGAGAACATTCATGGGTTAAAAGAGGTCTATGGAGCGGCACACAAGAAAGTGGCCGAAGGCCAGCTGAACATTTTGGAACAGATCGGCGAACATATCGTGGAGATCAAAAAACTTACCGATGAAATGGCGGATGCTCGTAGAAGGGCCAATGGCATGTCGGTGGTGGATAAAAAGGCCCAGGCTTATTGCAATAATGTGAAACCGTATTTTGATAAAATCCGGGAACACTCGGATACATTGGAGAAATTGATTGCGGATGAATTCTGGCCATTTACCAAATACAGGGAAATGTTGTTTTCCAAATAGAACAATCTGGAATAATTGAAAAGACGGAAAGCATATCAATAGTTTGATGGCTTTCCGTTATTTTTGCCCAAACCTTTCATATGTCATCGGATACCAGTAAAAGATATGCGCAAAGAGGCGTTTCTGCCTCCAAAGAAGATGTGCACAACGCAATCAAGAATATTGATAAAGGACTTTTCCCCAAGGCATTCTGCAAAATTGTACCCGATTGTTTAACAGGTAGCGAGGACCATTGTTTGGTGATGCACGCCGATGGAGCAGGTACCAAATCCTCCTTGGCATACATGTACTGGAAAGAAACAGGCGATGTTTCGGTCTGGAAAGGCATTGCCCAAGATGCACTTATTATGAATGTGGATGACCTGCTTTGCGTAGGTGCCACTGATAACATCATGCTCTCCTCAACCATTGGGCGGAACAAAAACTTGATTCCAGGTGAAGTAATTTCGGCCATCATCAACGGTACTGAAGAATTGATTGCCGATTTGGACAAGCACGGGATTACCATCCGTTCCACGGGAGGTGAAACTGCCGATGTGGGCGATTTGGTAAGAACCATTATCGTTGATTCCACGGTAACGGCCCGAATGGAACGAAAAAATGTGATAGATAACGCCAATATTAAAGCTGGAGATGTAATTGTTGGATTGGCTTCTTTCGGAAAGGCGAGTTACGAGACCGAATACAACGGCGGTATGGGCAGCAATGGATTAACATCTGCCCGGCACGATGTATTCTCCAAATATCTGGCTGAAAAATATCCAGAAAGTTTTGATGCATCAGTTCCGGAAGAATTGGTGTATTCCGGAAAGACAAAACTCACAGATGCGGTACCCGATTCTCCATTAGATGCTGGGAAATTGGTGCTGTCCCCAACAAGAACCTATGCACCCATCATTAAAAAAGTATTGGAAAAATATACTTCCGAAGAAATACATGGTATGGTGCATTGTAGTGGAGGAGCACAGACCAAGATTCTTCATTTTGTGGATAATCTTCACATTGTCAAGGATAATATGTTTGCCATTCCACCCCTGTTTAAACTGATTCAAGAACAATCGGGAACGGACTGGAAGGAAATGTACCAAGTTTTTAATTGTGGTCATCGAATGGAACTCTATGTAAATGAGAAGGTTGCAGAAGAAATCATTTCCATTTCCAAAAGTTTTGATGTGGATGCCCAAATTATTGGTCGGGTAGCATCTGCTAGCAGTAAAAAGTTGACAATCCAAAGCCCGTACGGCAAGTTTGATTATTAATATACGATTTACCTTGAAATAGCGTTCTTGTAATAAACCTCCCACGCTATGGAAAGAAAAGAGTTTCTGCGAAGTTTGGGCGCAGGTGCAGCCTTTGCACTTACATTCCCCTGTTTACAAGGGTGTTCCAAGGATGAAATTGATGGGAATCTGGTCGATGAACCTACAGGAGTCGATTTTACCATTGATCTTACTTCAGCTGAAGCAACAAATCTTTCCGAAAACGGAGGTTTTATTTTAAAGAACTTAGTGGTCGTTGCCAGAAACCTACAAGGGGAATATGTGGCAGCAAGCCAAGTTTGTAGTCATCAATCTTATGATCAGGTGCGTTTTGTGGACCAGAGCGGAGGTATTTTTTATTGCGATGTACATGGTTCAAGGTTTGGTCAGGATGGAACCCCGCTAAATCAGGTTGATGAAACCCCGGCCAAGGCACTGACAGTTTACAATACGGAACTCGATGGCTCCATTTTACGGGTTTATGAATAGTTTTTTGGAATCCCAAATCGAATGAAAAAATTAATCTACATACTCCTATTCGTTAGCTGTGGTATGCTTCAGGCACAACAATGGCAAGAAAATTTTGATAATGCCCTTACCAAGGCCTCAGCCGAAGATAAACCTATTGTTTTGGTCTTTTCCGGTTCGGATTGGTGTGCGCCATGTATCCGTTTAAAAAAACATGTTTTTGATAGCGAGGAGTTCAAGGCCTATGCTTTGGAACACTATGTAATGTATGATGCAGATTTTCCCCGTAAAAAGAAAAATCGACTACCCGAAGAAAAATTAAATACAAACAAGTCCTTGGCCGAAAAGTATAACCCAAAGGGTTATTTCCCATTGGTTGTGGTAATGGACAAGAACCAAAACGTTTTGGGCACCACAGGTTTTGTGGCCCGAACGAGTCCCGAAAAATATATCAGAACACTTAACAAATTTCTAAAATGAAAAGCCTTATAGCCTTTATCTGCAGTTTTTCTTGTCTGCTGTCGTTTGGGCAGTTGAGGCAAACAGATGTTACTGTAAAAAAGACCCTAAAACTAATGGGTACCCGGTTCGAGATTACCGTAGTGGCACCGAACGAGGATATTGGCTACATTAATATAGACGAAGCTGTTTCGGAAATTGAGCGTATAGAAAAAATCATCTCATCATGGGACAAGGATTCCGAAACATCTTTAATCAACAAAAATGCTGGGATCAAACCTGTGAAGGTGAGTCAAGAATTGATTGGTCTAATCGAACGATCCATCAAAATATCGGAAATAACAGATGGAGCCTTTGATATTACCTATGCCTCCATGGATGAGATTTGGAGGTTTGATGGGACCATGGATAAAATCCCTTCAGAAGAAGAAATTAAAAAATCCATTGCAAAAGTCGGGTATCAAAAAATACAGTTGGACCAAGATGCCCAAACCGTTTTTTTGCCCGAAAAGGGAATGTGCATTGGATTTGGTGCTATCGGAAAGGGGTATGCTGCAGATAGGGCCAAAGAACTCTTGGTGTCCAAAGATGTGAAAGGTGGAATTATCAATGCTTCGGGCGACCTTACCACTTGGGGCACCAAAGTGACCGGTGAAAAATGGTTGGTAGGCATTGCAAACCCATTGAGCAAGGATAAAGTGTTCAGTTGGTTGCCTATAATAGAATCTTCCGTGGCTACTTCGGGCAATTACGAGAAGTATATTGAGCTGGACGGAAAAAAATATTCGCACATTATTGACCCGCGAACAGGATACCCTACCACAGGTATTAATAGTGTATCGATTTTTGCAAAACAAGCTGAATTGTGCGATGCCCTAGCTACCGCAGTTTTTATAATGGGCAGGGACATTGGTCTGCACATGATCAACCAGGTTGATGGAGTAGAAGCCGTTGTGGTCGACTCCGAAAGCAAAGTCCATAAAAGCTCAGGTATAATGTTCGATACGAATTAGAGCATGTTTAAAGAGGATTGATTGAAGCGAAAATCAGTCATTTTGTGCCCAATAGAGGTCTTTTTTGAGTTACATAGCCGAGCTACGGAAGGAAAAAAAGGTGAAAAGTGGGGGCAAAAGGGCAATTTTTTAGCCAATTGAATTCTTTTTAAATATGCTCTTAGTACATTTAAAATATGGGAAAATCTCTTTTTTTGCTACTACTCTTAATTTTCTCAAGTTCCTGTGTCGCCGTTCGTGAATACGATAAAGTTTACGTGAACGACGAAGAGATGCAATTGAGTGCGCGACCTTGCGAACGTTTTGAAACCAATTTCCATATTTATAGAGAGGCCTCCTCCGGTGCCAACGGAGGCAAAACAGGGGGCGGATGCGGATGTAATTGAATGAGAACCTCAAATGATAAATTTAAAAACCTCATGACCCGATCATCCAAATCAGCGAAAACCGTTTTCGTAGTCTTATTATTTTTGATGGTATCCTTGGGATGGTCGCAACAGGGTGATACCTCGTACAAACGAAGGGTGTTGGAGGCAAGTGAGGTTGACATGCTTTTTAGCTATTACAGTCAAGATGGGCAAAATGCAGCAGTTACAGGTGGCGAAGGTACCGAGGAATTAACGGATGCAACCTCTAGCATTGTCTTGCGAATGCCGATGAACGAGGATGATATTTTAACGGTGGATGTGGGGTTGTCCGCCTATACTTCGGCATCTTCCAGTAATGTAAACCCCTTGGATGGCGGACTCAATGCTACTCCGTTTGATGCTTCTTCGGGCGAATCTCGAAAGGATGTATTGGCCTATATCAACCCAACATATCAGCACAGTTCCCACGATCGTAACTCCATTTGGAGTGCCAATGGCTATTTTTCATCGGAGTACGATTATTTTTCCATTGGATTTGGAGGCAGTTACACCAAATTATTCAACGAGAAGAATACAGAAATCACACTAAGTGGTAATGTATATTTGGATAAATGGAATTCACAGTACCCTATTGAACTACGTGATGGTTTCTTTGATGACCGTATCACAGGAAATGGTGCTTACAATCCCATTTTTTCTGAGTTTGAGGATGAAAAGCGGAACTCTTACTCACTTTCCTTAAGTTTCTCACAGATTTTGAGTCAAAAATTGCAAGGGGCCCTATTTATGGATGTGGTCTCTCAGAACGGATTGTTGAGCACGCCGTTCCAACGCGTGTATTTCTCGGATTTCGAAGATTTTTATATTGATGATTTTCAATTGGCGGATAATGTGGAGCAATTGCCCAATAACCGATTTAAGATACCCGTGGGTGGTCGTTTAAATTATTATTTGAACGATTTGGTAGTGCTACGTTCCTATTACCGTTTTTATTGGGATGATTGGGGCATCAGTTCACACACGGCCAGTCTTGAAGTGCCTTTTAAGCTCACGGATAAGTTTACCCTATACCCAAGTTACCGATACTACGCACAAACCGCAGCCGACTATTTTTATCCCAAGGAGCAGGCATTATCCACCTCCGCGTTTTATACTTCGGACTATGATCTGTCCAAATACGATGCCCATCAATATGGAATAGGAGTGCAGTACAAGGATATTTTTACCAGAGCCCGAGTGCTCAATTTTGGGTTGAAAACCATCAACCTGCGATTTAGCCAATATGATCGTAGTGATGGCCTAAATGCCTTTATTGTTACGCTTGGTACTACTTTTGTTGGAAACTGACCTCAATTCCTCATTGAGGGTTTGATTTTCCGGTGTTCTATGTCGGAATGAATTAATTTTTTTCGTTTGAACACCTCGTTGGCTTGCTCCGAGGTAGTTGATTTTAAAAAATAATCCAACGAAAAAATCGTAAATTCGCATTCCCATTAGGAGGATTGATTTATGCTAGACAAACTCAACATTGTAAAACAGCGTTTTGATGAGGTTTCGGACCTGATCATACAACCCGATATTATTGCGGACCAAAAAAGGTACGTAAAGCTGAACAAAGAGTACAAAGACTTGAAGTTGCTCAGCGACAAACGCGACGAATACATAGCCCTTACCAACAATATCCAGGAAGCAGAAGAGATTATTGCCGACGGTAGTGATACAGAAATGTTGGAAATGGCCAAAATGCAGTTGGATGAGGCCAAGAGTGCCTTGCCCAAGTTGGAAGAAGAAATTAAATACCTTTTGATTCCCAAAGACCCCGAAGATGAAAAGAACGTGGTTATGGAAATCCGAGCAGGAACCGGGGGGGACGAGGCCAGTATTTTTGCGGGAGACCTGTTCCGTATGTACACCAAATATTGCGAATCCAAAGGATGGAAGACCAACGTAATCGATTTGAGCGAAGGAACCAGCGGCGGATACAAGGAAATCCATTTTGAGGTGAACGGCGAAGATGTGTATGGAACTTTGAAATTTGAGGCTGGGGTGCATCGTGTACAACGTGTACCACAGACAGAGACCCAAGGTAGGGTGCATACCAGTGCGGCTACCGTTATGGTGATTCCCGAAGCGGAAGAATTTGATGTTCAGATTGACCCCAAAGATGTTCGGATAGATTATTTCTGTTCCTCAGGACCTGGAGGTCAGTCGGTGAACACCACATACTCGGCAGTACGTTTAACCCACGAACCCACAGGGATTGTAGCGCAATGCCAGGACGAAAAGTCCCAACACAAGAACAAGGATAAAGCCTTTAAAGTGCTTCGTGCCCGTTTGTACGATATGGAATTGGCCAAAAAGCAGGCCGAGGATGCTGCCAAACGTAATTCGCAGGTGAGCAGTGGCGACCGTTCAGCAAAAATCCGCACCTATAATTATCCGCAGGGTAGGGTAACCGATCACCGAATCGGTCTAACGCTGTACGATTTACAGAATATCATCAACGGGGATATCCAAAAGATAATCGATGAGTTGATGTTGGTGGAGAACACCGAAAAACTCAAAGAAGCTTCGGAGATATTTTAATCGGTTAATTCCCCATTGAACACGGTCGAGAACCATTCAAAATGAAGATAGAAGATTTAATTGCCCAAATACGTCAAAAAAAATCGTTCCTCTGTGTTGGTCTCGACACGGACTTGGATAAAATCCCAAAGCATCTTCTAAAAGAAGAAGACCCCATTTTCGCTTTCAATAAGGCTATAATTGATGCTACACATCCGTATTGTGTAGCCTACAAACCGAATATTGCTTTTTATGAGGCTTATGGTCTGGAAGGATGGAAATCCTTGGAACGTACCATGGCATATTTGAATGCCAAGCATCCAGAAATGTTTACCATCGCTGATGCGAAACGTGGAGATATCGGAAATACATCCACTCGCTATGCCAAGGCGTTTTTTGAGACCATGGATTTTGATTCCATTACCATTGCACCCTATATGGGCAAAGATTCTGTGGAGCCCTTTTTGGAGTTTAAGGATAAGCATACCATTTTGTTGGCGCTTACGTCCAATCAGGGCGCTTTTGATTTTCAGACCAAAAATGTAGATGGCCAGGAATTGTACAAAGAAGTATTGTCCGTTTCCAAAACGTACAAAGGCGCTGAAAGATTAATGTATGTTGTTGGTGCGACTAAGGCTACTTATTTGGAAGATATCAGAAAAATTGTTCCAGAAAGCTTTTTGTTGGTGCCAGGGGTAGGTGCGCAAGGGGGAAGTTTACAAGAAGTTTGTAAATACGGAATCACTAAAGATGTAGGTTTGTTGGTGAATTCTTCTCGAGGTATTTTATATGCTTCTACAGGTTTGGATTTTGCCGAAACCGCTGCGAAAAAGGCACAGGAAATCCAGCAAGAAATGGCAATTGAACTGGCTAAACTTGATTAAGTTCTAGGCCAAGCTTTCCAAAACCTTTTTTAGGCTCTGCGCTTTCCTTTTAAAAAATTCTCCCAATTGGGTGTCTTTACCGGCAACACTGGCAGCTTTTTCCATAAAATTATTTTGCATTACCTCCAAAACTGATGCTGCTTGGCTTATACTGGTGATGGGTGTAACAGATCCAACTTTACAATACTGATTATTCATAGCTTTCAAGATTTGTTAATAACAAAGATACGTTCAAAACGGGCTTATGGACTACGTTGTGAGGTGGTATACGTCTATAAATCAGGTAATTTATCTAAAATTTAACGTATCTAGTGCTATTTGTCCAAACCCTTTACTTTAGCCTAGTAAAAAATTAACTTATCTTTAAAAGGATTGCTTTTTAACTTTCTAGGGTTGCTATGCACAGATCATTATTCGTTTTGATTTTACTTTTTCATTTTGTGGGTCAAGCACAAAATAAACAAAATTGTAATTGCTGTTCTGAAAACCATAGAGCATTTGACTTTTGGGTTGGGGAGTGGGAAGTAGTTAATTTCCAAGATGGCTCTCTTGCAGGATCAAGTGTAATCAGTAAGGAAGAAGGAGGTTGCGTAATTCGGGAAAATTGGACCAGTGCCAAAGCAGGGTATACAGGAACCAGTCTTAATTTTTATAATACCCAAACCAATGAATGGGAACAGTTGTGGATAGATAATGCTGGAGCTTCTTTAAAGTTGAAGGGAAACAGGATCAACAATCAAATGATCTTGACTTCCGATGAGTTTACAAAATCTGATGGCAAAAAATATAGGAACCGAATTACCTGGACCAAAAACGATGATGGAACCGTGAGGCAGTTATGGGAGGTCATAGGGGAAGGGAACAGTACCTCAATTGTTTTTGATGGACTCTACCGAAAAGTTCAGAAAACAAAAAACCGGTGAAGAACACCGGTTTTTAAACTAACTAACTCAAAAAAATGCTAACTCAGATAACTTGTACAAAATTCTAGTTTAACCTTCAGGCCAAGGTTAATTTAACTTTAGGATTTTGTTATAATTACTCTTAATTATTGAGTTTATAACGACTTATTTTTAGAGTTATTGCGTTTTTAGCAAAAAATTATGACTAATCTTGAAGTGCGAAGACCTTTTTTAACAAATCTGTTGTCCTGGACGAAACTTTTGTCCTAATTTCTTTCTCTTCCACGGCGATCATCGTATATACACCTTCCAAAGCTTCGTTGGTGGTATAATCCGTTAAATCCGGGTTTACATCATTGGTCAACGGCAGGCTGTTGTACTTTGTTATGATATTGCTCCAGATTTGGTCGGCACCCACTTTTTGAAATGAATTTTTGATGATTGGGTTGAATTTATTGTAGAGCTGGGTACGAGTGGCCTGTTGTAAATATTGGGTCGCTGCATTGTCGTTTCCTAAAAGAATCTGTTTGGCATCATTAAAAGTGATTCCCTTTACGGCATCTACAAAAATAGGTGTGGCTTCGCCAACGGCATCCTCTGCGGCACGGTTTATTATTCTCAAGCCTTCGTCCGCCAAACTGGACAAGCCAATATCACGCAAGGTTTTGTCCACTTTTTGTAATTCTTCCGGAAGCAAAATCTTTACAAGCTCGTTCCTGAAAAAACCGTTTTCCAGAGCTAGCTTATCCACTTGTTTTTCAATACCCATATTCAAGGCTTCCCGTAATCCTTGTGCTATTTCGGCATTTCCGATTCCTGTGGTGCCTTGGGGCAATTGGTTTACAACTTGTTGGAGTTCCGCACACCCTACAAGCTGCAACATTAAAACGCATAGCACTAATCTTTTCATGGTTAAATTTTTTAATTTGGAGTGATAATATACGGGGAAACTACATAAATAATGGTTAATTCAAAATAATGGATTCACCATTGACGAGAATTTCTAAGCTTTCACCTTCATCAATAGTAAAGGTTGCACCGTTTTGGGCAACAGTAACCTTTAAAACCCTGTCCCTGAAATTAATTTTGAAGGAGTACCTATCCCATTGTTCAGGAATTTTTGGAGAAAAGCAAAGCTTACCGTCTCTAACGCGCATACCACCAAATCCTTCTACAATACTCATCCAAGTACCTGCCATTGATGTAATATGAAGCCCTTCTTCCACCTCTTTATTGTAATCGTCCAAATCCAATCTGGATGTACGCAGGTAAAAAGTATAGGCTTGCTCCATGCGGCCCAGCTTTGCTGCTTGTATGGCATGAACGCAAGGAGAAAGTGAAGATTCATGTACGGTAAAGGGTTCATAAAAATCGAAATGTTTTTCCAGTTCTTTTTCCGTAAAATGGTCTTCAAAAAAATAAAACCCTTGCAAGGTGTCGGCCTGTTTAATATAGGGGGAACGTAGAATTCGGTCCCAGCTCCAATGTTGGTTAATGGGGCGTTCTTTTTTATTCAACTTGGCCACGTGAACCAAATCTTTGTCCAGGAACCCATCTTGCTGAAGGTAAACCCCATGTTCTTCGGAATAGGGCAAGTACATGTGGGCGGCGACTTTTTTCCATAGTCCAGTTTCATCATTGCCCAACTGGGTTTTTTCCAAAACTCTTTTGTAGTCGTTCGGATACTCCTGCTGCACATAATTTAATTGCTCCAATGTATATTCCAAACACCATTTAGCAATATAATTGGTGTACCAGTTGTTATGAACGTTGTTTTCGTACTCGTTGGGCCCAGTTACCCCTAACATCATATATTTGTTGCGGTGAGTGGACCAGTTGACGCGTTGCTGCCAAAATCGTGCAATACCGATCAGCACTTCCAGTCCCATTTCTGGAACATAGCTAAAGTCTTGGGTATATCTTGTATAGTTGTAAATGGCGTAGGCTATGGCACCGTTCCTGTGGATTTCTTCAAAGGTGATTTCCCACTCGTTGTGGCATTCTTCACCATTCATGGTAACCATGGGATATAATGCAGCACCTTTGGTGAAACCCAATTTTTCGGCATTTTCTATGGCCTTATCCAAATGGTTGTACCTATACTTGAGCAGTTTTCGGGCTACTTCTTGATTCTTGGTCGCCATATAAAAAGGAAGGCAATAGGCCTCGGTGTCCCAATACGTGCTACCCCCATATTTCTCGCCCGTGAATCCTTTTGGTCCAATATTTAATCGGGAATCTGTTCCGGTATAGGTTTGGTTCAATTGAAAAATATTGAAACGGATACCTTGTTGGGCTTTTACATCACCTTCTATGGTAATATCGCTCATTTTCCAAATAGCTGCCCATGCCTTTTTCTGTTCTTCCAGAAGCCTGTCGAAGCCTAGGGAAGATACTTCATCCAGCACTGCGTTGGCTGCTTCCATTAATTTGTCCGTATTATGGTTTCGGTCTACCGTGTACCCTCCGTATTTGAATAAACTCACTTTTTCTCCTTTATTGGTTTTTTTGGAAAACTCAAAACCGATAGCTAGCTCTTCTTTATTAAGGGAATCAGGAGTTTCTTTTATGGTATTGCCATAAACCAGATAGGCCTGCATAAAAGTACACACGTTAAAATGTGTTTTCATGGTGTGAGACTCAATAAAGGCCCTATTTTTGTTGGAACCAATGTTGGTAGTATTCCAGAACTTATCGTCCCAATTGCTGTCCTCATTGGTGATACCGGCATCAATATAAGGTTTAAAAACAATTTCAGCATCGGTATTTATTGGGGTTATCTCAAATTGAATTGCTCCAACTTCATCGTGGGGTAGACTCAAAAATCGAGTGGCAACAACTTCTATTTCTATATTATTGGGCATGGTGGCGACGAAATTTCTTCGGTACCACCCTTCCTTCATATTAAGCTCCCTCTTAAAGTTTTTAATATTAGTGCAAGTGGCTAAATCCAAGGGCTCTCCATTGATATTAACATCGATGCCAATCCAATTTGGGGCATTTATAACTTTGGCAAAATACTCGGGATAGCCATTTTTCCACCACCCGACACGGGTTTTGTCCGGGTAATATACGCCTCCAATATAGCTTCCTTGAAATGTAGGGCCCGAATAGGATTCCTCAAAATTGGCACGCTGTCCCATAACCCCATTTCCCATACTGAAAAGGCTTTCGGAAGATTTGATGCGTTCCTTGTCGAAACCTTCTTCTATAATGCTCCATGGATGTGATTGTATATAGTCTTGATTCATTTTAGGGGTGATTGATGTGTTGTTTGTTTTTTGGATTAATTTGTTAGAATTTGATTAAAACCTCTGGTTTTTATGGGTAGTGGCATTGCCCGAACATAATAAATTCCGATTAAATTGTAGTTCCATTCTCGTCTATATCCTCAACCCTTGAAACCAATAAGGCTGCAATTAAAAAGGCAACACCACTGGTCATTAGTGCATATATAGGATGTCCGTTGTATAGGTATTGTACCATTAGGCCTCCAATTAGTGCATTTATAATTTGGGGAATCACAATAAAAAAATTGAAAATGCCCATATAAACGCCCATCTTTTGTGGAGGAATGGCGCCTGCCAAAATAGCGTATGGCATAGCCAAGATACTGGCCCATGCAACTCCGATGCCAAGCATGGAAAGTATCAGCCAATTGTCGTTGGGCATAATATAAATGGATAGAAAACCCAGGGCGCCTATGATCAATGAGATGGCATGTGTTTTTTTTCGACCCACTTTATTGGCAATGGCAGGAAGAAAAAAAGCGAAGATGGCTGAAACGCCATTGTACACACCAAATAAAACACCCACCCAATCACCAGCATCTTGATAGACGGTACTTTGACTGTTGTTGGGATCCAATCCATAAATATGCTCGGCGATGGCCGGAGTGGCAAACACCCATAACCCGAACAGTCCAAACCAGGAAAAGAACTGTACCCAGCTCAATTGCCGCATGGTCTTTGGCATTTTTGCAAAATCGGTAAATATATCGATTAGGCCGCCTGTCGATTTTTCCGTTTCCTCGACTTTTTCGTCTTGGTTTAGAAGGGCCATTTCTTCAGGTGTATATTCTTTGGTGGTAAATACGGTTATGGCAACGCTGGCTACAAGTACCAATGCACCTATAACAAAGGAAAGCAGCAAGTTTAAAGGAACTTCGCCCGCCGCAGCGGTATTGCTAATTCCAACCCAGTTGGTCAAAGCGTAGGGCAACCAGGAACCGATGACCGCACCTACACCGATTAATACGGTTTGAATACTGTAGCCTAAAGTCCGTTGGTCCGATGGCAACATATCCGCTATCAACGCCCTGAAGGGTTCCATGGCAATGTTGAAAGAGGCATCCATTACCATAAGCATACCGGCACCAACCCAGAGTGAGGGCAAAAAAGCGGTGAACATATCCGCATTGGGCATAAAAATGAGCCCCAATGAAGCCAAAAGGGCACCTGTCAGAAAATAAGGTCGTCTACGTCCCAACCTAGTCCAGGTCTTGTCGCTGTAATAGCCTACAATAGGTTGTACGATAAGTCCGGTAAGTGGAGCAACGATCCAAAACCATGAAAGTTCATGGACATCGGCGCCAAAACTTTGGAGAATTCTACTGGCATTGGCATTTTGGAGGGCAAAGCCCATCTGAATTCCAAGGAATCCGAAACTGAGGTTCCAGATTTCCCAGAAGTTTAATCTTCGCTTTTGAAACATTGTGATAGAGTGTTAGATCCACAATTTGAACTGCTTATACCGCTCTGGAATACTTTTAGGGAAAGTAAAATAAAACATTTTCGTGGACAAACTTTAATCCCATTAAATGGGTTTAATTCCCCGATGCCCTGTGTCGAAATGGTTTTAAGGTTTGCTGGTTTGAATACCTCGTGGGCCTGCCTTTGTCGGCAGACAGACTTTTTCCGAGGCCGTTGATTTTAGGAAAAAATAACGGTCTTGTTGTTGTAGACCATGGTTTTTCGAGCTACGTGAAGTTGAACGGCGCGAGAAAGGACTATACGTTCCAAATCCCTGCCCTTGGCAATAAAATCCTTAACGGAATGTGTGTGCGAAACTGTGGTGACATCTTGCTCAATAATGGGCCCCGCATCCAAATCCTCAGTAACGTAATGGCTGGTGGCACCAATAATTTTAACGCCTCGATTAAAAGCGGCATGGTAAGGTTTGGCCCCCGCAAATGCTGGTAAAAAAGAGTGATGGATATTAATGATTTTCTGAGGGAATTCATCAATCACCTTTGGTGATACTATTTGCATATATCTGGCCAAAACAATAAAATCAACGCCGTATCGCTCTAAAAGTTCGAGCTGCTTGTCTTCGGCCTCTGCTTTATTTTCTTTGGTTACGGGAATGTGGAAATACGGAATATTGAACTGCTCTGCCACATACTCCAAATCCTTGTGGTTGCTCAAAATAAAAGGGATGTCCACAGATAATTCGCCAGAGTTGTATCGGCTCAGCAGATCGTAAAGGCAATGATTGTACTTGGAAACAAAAATGGCCATTTTTGGTCTGTACTCATCTGTATATGCATCCCATTCCATGTTAAAATCAGTAGCCAACCCCTGACCGAAATCTTCTTTGAACTTGGGTAGGTCCAATTCCTGTTCAAATTCACTCTTCAAACGCATAAAAAATACGCCCGCCTGTTTGTCCACATGTTGGTCAAGGTACACAACATTTCCTTTTTGCTGATGGATAAAGGTAGTTACGGAACGAATGATTCCAGATTGGTCCGGGCAATTGATAAGAATGGTCAGTTTCATTGAACATGTTTGAACGGATAAAATTATGGTATTCAAAAAAGGAAGTCCAAACTTTTATTATTTTTTGTATAATCTTAATCAAAACCAATTTTCATTTGCATTTTCTGTAAATTGCAGGGCGAAAACAGACCTTTTATTGCAGATGGAACAAATTAAACCCTACACCCCTAAACATAAAATCAGAATTGTAACCGCAGCTTCTCTGTTCGATGGACACGATGCAGCCATCAATATTATGAGAAGGATTATCCAAGCTACAGGGGTCGAAGTGATTCATTTGGGACACGATAGGAGTGTGGCCGAAGTGGTGGATTGTGCCATCCAAGAGGATGCGAATGCCATTGCAATGACCTCGTATCAGGGCGGGCACAATGAGTATTTTAGGTATATGTTCGATTTGCTGAAAGAAAGAGGCGCGGCACACATCAAAATCTTTGGTGGCGGTGGCGGTGTCATCCTTCCAGAAGAAATAAAGGAGTTGATGGATTATGGGATTGAGCGAATTTATTCCCCGGACGATGGTAGGGAAATGGGGCTGCAAGGAATGATCAACGATTTAGTAAAACGATGTGATAATGCCGTTCCCGATTTAAACCTTCCTAAAGGAAAGTCACTGGAAAACGAATTGGAGAAAAAGCATCCGAATACCTTGGCTCGATTGATTTCATTGGCCGAGAACCGTCATAAAGAGTACGAGAAATTTCAACAAGAAATTGAACAGAGACAGGCCAACGTACCTGTTTTAGGCATCACGGGTACAGGTGGAGCAGGAAAATCGAGTTTGGTCGACGAATTGGTACGGCGTTTTTTGATGGATTTCCCAGATAAGCATATCGGTATTGTTTCGGTGGATCCCTCAAAACGAAAAACGGGAGGCGCGCTTTTGGGTGATAGAATCCGAATGAATGCCATCAATAGCGATAGAGTGTACATGCGTTCTTTAGCTACGCGACAATCCAATTTGGCCCTGTCCAAACACGTTTCGGAGGCAGTTCAAGTGCTGAAAGCTGCAAAATATGACCTGATTATCTTGGAAACCTCTGGGATCGGTCAATCCGATACCGAAATTTTGGAACACAGCGATGTTTCGCTCTATGTGATGACGCCAGAGTTTGGTGCGGCCACGCAATTGGAAAAAATTGACATGCTGGACTTTGCCGATATTGTAGCCATCAATAAGTTCGATAAACGTGGTGCTTTGGACGCCCTTCGCGATGTAAAAAAACAATATGCCCGTAATCATGGATTATGGCATACCAATGAAGACGAACTCCCCATTTTTGGAACCATTGCTTCGCAGTTCAACGACCCCGGGATGAACAATCTATATAAAAAGGTGATGGGCACCTTGGTGGAGAAAGCGGGTTCCAATTTGGAATCGACCATCGAGATTACCCAAGAAATGGCGGAGAAAATCTACGTGATTCCGCCAGCACGTACCCGATATTTATCAGAAATAGCTGAAAATAATAGAGGTTATGATGCCAAGGCAAAGGAAGAATCCAAAATAGCTCAAAAGCTTTACGGTATCTTTTTGACATTAGCTTCTACTTTGGAAATGGACCAAGAACAAGCCGAGGAGCTGTTTTTGGATAAATCGGGATTGAACGAAGAGGAAATTCAATCATACCTAAAAAGTGATAAATCCAAAGAATTTATTTCACTACTGATAAAGGAGTTCGACAAAGTCAAGATGCATCTGAATCCACACAACTGGGAGGCTATTTTAAAATGGCGGGAAAAGGTAAAACGCTACAAATCTGAAATCTATTCCTTTAAAGTTCGAGAAAAGGAGGTCAAGATAAAAACCCATACCGAATCCCTATCGCACAGTCAGATTCCTAAAGTTTCCTTGCCCAAATACCAAGCTTGGGGAGATATTTTACAATGGATATTGCAAGAAAATGTACCCGGTGAATTTCCATACACGGCAGGTTTGTATCCGTTTAAAAGGGAAGGAGAGGACCCAACCAGAATGTTTGCAGGTGAGGGAGGACCCGAACGTACCAACCGACGCTTCCATTATGTGAGTATGGACATGCCCGCCAAACGATTGTCCACAGCTTTCGATTCGGTGACGCTGTACGGAAACGACCCGGACCATCGGCCTGATATTTATGGAAAAATCGGAAACGCTGGGGTTTCCATCTGCTGTTTGGATGATGCTAAAAAACTGTATTCAGGTTTTGATCTAAGCAGTCCAATGACTTCGGTAAGTATGACCATTAATGGCCCTGCGCCTATGCTTTTGGCCTTTTTTATGAATGCTGCCATAGACCAAAACTGTGAGAAATACATCAAAGAAAATGGTTTGCAGAAAAAGGTCGAGGACAAAATCAAAACCATCTTTAAAGAGAAGGGGATAGCACAGCCCCAATATTATGGAAAACTTCCTGAAGGGAACAATGGTTTGGGATTGATGCTTTTAGGCGTTACGGGTGACCAAGTGCTACCAAAAGAAGTGTACCAGGAAATAAAGGCCAAGACCCTGAACCAAGTTCGCGGTACGGTACAGGCCGATATATTAAAAGAGGACCAAGCACAGAACACCTGCATTTTCTCGACCGAGTTTGCCCTAAGGTTAATGGGCGATGTGCAAGAATATTTTATTGAACAACAGGTTCGTAATTTCTATTCGGTTTCCATATCGGGTTACCATATTGCAGAGGCGGGTGCCAACCCCATCACGCAGTTAGCTTTTACGCTGTCCAATGGGTTTACCTACGTGGAGTACTATTTGAGCCGAGGGATGGACATTAACAAATTTGGTCCAAACCTTTCGTTCTTCTTTTCCAATGGAGTAGACCCGGAGTATGCGGTAATTGGTCGCGTAGCTCGTCGTATTTGGTCCAAAGCCCTGAAAGAGAAATATGGGGCCAACCCGAGAGCGCAAATGCTCAAATACCATATTCAAACTTCGGGAAGGAGTCTGCATGCGCAGGAAATTGATTTTAACGATATCCGTACCACGCTTCAGGCCCTGTATGCGATTTATGATAACTGTAATTCATTGCACACCAATGCTTACGATGAAGCCATTACCACACCGACTGAGGAATCGGTGCGCAGGGCCATGGCCATACAGTTGATCATTAATAAAGAATTGGGTCTGGCCAAAAACGAAAATCCAATTCAAGGATCATTCATTATTGAAGAATTGACGGATTTGGTGGAAGAGGCCGTTTTGATGGAGTTTGACAGGATTACCGAACGTGGTGGTGTACTTGGTGCCATGGAAACCATGTACCAGCGTTCCAAAATACAAGAAGAGAGCCTTCATTATGAAACTTTAAAGCACTCCGGGGAATATCCCATTATTGGAGTGAATACATTTTTGAGTTCCAAAGGCTCACCTACCATTTTACCTGCCGAAGTAATACGGGCTACCGAAACCGAAAAGGAAAATCAAATCAAAACCTTGCAAAATCTGCACAAAAGGGAAGCTGGTGAAGCTGCGAAACAGTTGAACGAATTACAGGAAGCGGCTATCAATAATGAAAACATTTTTGCAACATTGATGGAAGCTGCCAAATATTGCTCATTGGGCCAGATTACCGAAGCTTTGTTCCAAGTGGGAGGGCAATACCGAAGAAATATGTAAGGGGGAACTTAGTCGTTCTTGTTGATCAAGGACTTTCTCCACTTTTTAAAGGAAACTCGGAATATCCGAATCTCTCTGCGAAGAAGATTTAGGTATTCCTTTTCTTTGACGCCGTCCCTTTCCAAACCATTGCAATAGGCCAAGATGTTACGGGTCATAATGTTTACGTACGAAAGACTTCTCATTCGCGAGGTATGGCAATTGCTCAATGCAGCTTGTTCCACTTCTTTCGTAATCAAATCAGCATCCGCCAAAAGGGATTTGGAGATGTCGTCTCGGAAGGAATCAATTTTACGCAAAGACAGCATTTCCCTGTTTTGGGCAAAATAGGCCGCTACAGCTTCGCTCATGTCGCGTAGCGCCAAAGATTTACGGTAAACACCTAAGGAGTTAAGGGAATTTCTCTCCATTTTCAATAGCAATTTTGTACTATAAAATTAAGCACGATTTAAATTTTTTTACTTTTGTTAATAAAGCAATTATTCGATTTTACTTTCGATAGTAAAAAAATAGTGGTAAATTTCTTTTGATATGAAGATAGATGATTTGAATTGGCAAATCCTGAATCATTTGCAACAAAATGCGAGGGAATCTTTTGCCAATATTGGAAGGAAAATCGGGTTGACACCACCCGCTGTGGCGGAGCGCGTAAAAAAGATGGAGGACCTCGGAATTATTGAGCGTTACAGCACTAAAATTTCGTATGTAGAGGCCGGGTATCAGCTAAAGGCCATTATTATGTTGCGTGCTTTTATGGGAAAACTCAAACCGTTCTTGGATAAGGTCAAAACGTTCCGGGAAGTGGTAAACTGCTATCGAATTACGGGAAATGAGAACATCATTATGGAGGTAGTGCTTCGTGATCAGTCGCATTTAGAAGAATTTATTGATGAACTGATCGTATATGGTGAGTGCAGGACACATATTGTATTGTCCAACGTTGTGGCCAATTCACCGATTCAAAAAAATAGGACAGCCAAGTAGTTGCCGGATAAATTTGACGTTTTTAAAACAAACTTTGGCTAGATTTTTGTTAAAATAGGGTTATGAGAAAAACATATTTGTTACCGCTTCTGACTATTTTTTGCACATTTTCTGTCTTTTCGCAACAAATGGTTTTGAAAAAGGGGGAGATTATTGATAATCTCTCGGTCAACGATTCAACCAAAAACAGCTACTCCCTTTATATTCCCAAAACATTCTCCATGGACGAAAAATGGCCGTTGCTCATGATTTTTGATACGGAGGGGAATGAGAAAAAGGCACTGTCCATGTTTGTGCTTGCTGCGGAAAAGGAAGGCTATGTTTTGGCGGCCCCAAAGTTGATCGACAGTATTTCTTTGACCAAGAATATGGTAGTGGCTGGCCAAGTTATTCAGAAAGTTACAAGTCTATTGCCAATACATAATGATCGGATTTATGCCGCAGGCGAGGATTCCGGAGGGCAATTTGCCAGTTTGGTGCCCATTCTGATCAATGGGGTCAACGGAGCCATGTCCATTGGCGCCTCCTTATCCAATAGCGAACTCATTAATGTTAAAAAGCCTTTTCATTTTATAGGTATGGTCAGCAAAGAAAACTTTAATTATCCATTTATGCTGACGGATACCAAGCTTTTGGACCGCTATAAGTTTCCCAATCAGGTTTTGTTGTTCGATGGAAATGGCAACTGGCCAGGTGTGGCTTATTTACAAAAAGGAATGCAGCTCTTCACCCTCGATGCCATGGGACGAAAATGGATTCCCCAAGATACATCCTATATCGAAAAAGCGTACCAGGAAGATTTGGCAAAGTTAAATCAGTTGAAAAGCATTGGCGATTTATTGTGGGCGGAACAATATATGACAGAAATGACTTCCATATACGGAGCTTTAAAAAATATGGACTCCCTAAGGTCGGTACAGCGAGACCTTCGGAGAAACAGGGATTATAAAACCTTGAAACGAGCGGAAAATGCCGCTTTCTTAAAAGAGTCCATGCTGAAAGAAGATTATCAATATTATATGGAGGAGGATGTTTATACCCATAATTTCAACAATTTGGGTTGGTGGAACCATCAAATGGGCGAGATAGAAAAATTTATTTCTGGTTCAAAACCGTATGAAAAACAAATGGGACATCGGTTAAAGGGTTTTGTAAATGCATTGGCAGAGGATTACATTGACATTATAGCTTCGGAAAAGGTGGTTGATGAAGATGCCTTGGCATTTTTGTATATGCTGAAAACAATTTTAGAGCCGGACAACTACGAGTATTATCTAAAAACCATTTCCATCAGTGCAAAAAATGATGATTTTGGTACTTCGTTATTCTATTTGGAAGAGTTGTTGAAAAAGGGTTTTAAGGATAAGGAAAAGCTCTATAGTCTGGAAAATACAGCCTTGTTCCGCATTACCCCGGAGTTTAACGAGCTTGTCTCAAAATATTTGAAAGACGCGCGGTACGATATTAAGGTCGATGAAAATTAATCTACCAGGTAGACTTGACACTGATTTGGTTTAGAGCTGTATTTTTGTACAAATACTTTCTGAATGAAATACGTAATCCTACTTTCAGTTATATTCCTAACAGCCTGTGGTCAAGGAAAAAAATATCATGACAAAGAAAAGACGATAGCAGTTGAATCCGACTTGATTGCCGGTATTCTTGAATATCAAAAAGAACAGAACGAAAGTTTTAGAGACCCGGATTCCTCTCCTTTGCCCGACAAATACCGTAAGGATTTTGAAGGGCTCGATTTTTTTGCGCCCGATACCACTTATATAGTAAAGGCCCACTTTGTACGCACTCCCGATGCCGAACCTTTTTTAATGCCCAGCACTACGGATAGGCAAACACGGGAGGTGGTCTACGGAATTGCCCATTTTACCTTAAACGGTACAGCGCATCAATTGGAAGTGTACCAAAGTTTGGATTTGATGGATGATGAGGAATATGAAGATTATCTGTTTTTGCCTTTTTTGGACAACACCAATGGTGAAGAAACGTATGGTGGTGGCAGGTATATTGATTTGTCCATCCCGGAAGGGGATACTTTGGTGATTGATTTTAACAAAGCGTACAACCCGTATTGTGTTTATAACAAAAAGTACTCCTGCCCTCTAGTGCCAAGGCAAAATTATTTGAGAACTAAAGTGAGAGCAGGAGTGAAAAATTTTAACAAGGACTAAAAAAGCCTTAATCCTATTGGAATAAGGCTTTTTTTCGTGTCATATCTATAGTGCTTAGAAGGAGTAAATCGCAGCGAACAATACAGAGGCCAAGCTCGAGGTTGGAGCAAGATCGTGGTCGATAAAAGTATCTTCAGAGGCACTATCCAATCGAATTTCTGGTTTAAGAATCAAGTTTCCAATAGTAGCGCTACCTGTTAAAGTTAATGCCAGTACACTTGCATCTCCATCAGCATCAAACACCTCTCCAATGGCACCAAATTCATCCGTTTCCATAAAGTATTCCCCCCTAAGTCCTAGGCTAAAAGTATCAGAAATTGCGTACTGCGGATAAAGTGCGGCACCTGTAAAGGATCCCCCGTCATCTTCCATGCTAAAGTGAGCAGCGTTGATACCCAAGAAGAACTCATCTGAAAGGTCAAAACCACCAGTATAGTCAACCTCAAAGCCTCCTTGGCTGTACAAGAAATTCAAAAACTGACCTGAGTAGCCCAATTGTGCGCCCACGGCGTAATCACCTGTCGGGTTGAACTCGGTCAGATCTGTTGGATTCATTACAGCTACCATGGCAGACCAATCGTTGCCCAAATCAAAATCGGCCTTAAGACCTGTGTGGCTAAAAGGGCCGTAAGAAAATAGGTAGGAAGTACTGTAGTTAAAGTTGGCCGCAGGTGAAATTACCTCATAACCCAAAAATGTGTTGAAGTTACCAAAGGTAAGAGTCACGGCATCACTTACATTCCAATACACGTATAACTGGTTTACAATATCGCCAGTAGCAGAGTACATGGGAGATGCAAAAATAGCATCCGTACCACGTGGGCCAAAAACCAGATCGGCCACAAAACCTACTTTTTCACCCTCATAAGCGGCAATAACATTTGCCATGCCCAAAGAGAACCCTGGTAGTTGTGCAAAAGAGGATCCCGGGGCTATGGCTTCCTCGTCATTTGGAGCGGTAATATTTGCTCTGTAATAAGCATCAACAGTACCACTAAAGCTAAACTTTGGAGTAGTTTCTTCCTCCTGTGCAGTGGCGGAAAATGTTACCATTGAAATGATGGCGATAGCCAAAATTTTTCCGAAGTTTGTATTTATAATCGTTTTCATATCATAATCGTTTTAAGTTGTCCTTTTATTGAAGGACGGTTGTTTAATTGTGAGTTTGATTGAAAAGGTTATTCAACGGAGCGTTTGGCAGAACGCTCCGTTCCTTTTTACAATCTTGTTGTGAGTTTGAAAGACTTGTTTTATTTGTCTTGGGAAATGTGTTCTGGATAAGCTTCCACTCCATGCTCGTGCAAATCCAAACCTTCAACTTCCTCTTTCTCAGATACCCGTAGTCCAATGGTTTTCTTCAAAATAAAGAGTACTATAAAGGAAGCAACAGCAGCCCAAACAATATAGGCCAACGATCCGTAGGTCTGTACCCAAAGTAGTTTTCCGCTACCTCCGTAAAACAATCCGCCATCCAGTGCAAATAGGCCAATTAGTACGGTTCCAAGGAATCCACAAACCCCGTGAACGGAAATGGCACCTACAGGGTCGTCAATCTTAAGTTTTTTATCAATAAATTCAATGGACGCAACCACTACAATACCACATAGCAGACCAATGGCAAGGGCTCCCCAAGCATTTACGGACCCGCATCCGGCGGTAATACCTACCAAACCGGCCAAAGCACCGTTCAATGTCATGGAAATATCCGCTCTACCATATCTGGCCCAGGTAAAGAACAGGGCTGCAATGGCACCAATGGCAGCGGCAAGGTTGGTGTTGATGATAACACTGGTTGCAGCGATGGTATCGTCACCGCCCCAAGCCAATTGGGAACCACCGTTAAATCCAAACCATCCCAACCAGAGAATAAATACACCCAATGCTCCAAAGGCCATATTGTGACCTGGAATCGCCTTGGCCTTTCCATCTACATATTTACCAATTCTTGGGCCAACCAAAATGGCGGCTACCAAGGCGGCGGCACCACCTACGGCATGTACTACGGAAGAACCTGCAAAATCAACGAATCCGGCTGTGTTTAACCATGCATCGTCGTCAAAAGGCCAGTACCAGCTACCTGAAATAGGGTAAATTAAAGTGGTGAGGATTGCGGAGAAAATCAAATAAGTGGAAAATTTGGTTCTACCTGCAATTGCTCCCGATACAATAGTGGCTGCTGTGGCACAGAAAACTGTTTGGAAGAACAGGTTGTGCCAATCATCGGCGCTAAAAAAGAAATACCCTTGATCGGATGGGCTAGATCTAAAAAATCCTCCGCCCACTAAATCGCTGCCATACATAATGGCGTAACCTACCGCCCAAAACATTATGGAGCCTACGGCAAGGTCCATAACGTTCTTCATTATTATATTACCGCTGTTTTTGCTTCTGGTAAAACCTATTTCCACAAGGGTAAATCCTGCTTGCATAAAAAATACCAAAACGGCGGCAAGTGTAATCCACAAGGCGCCCATATCGCCAGTTATGGCTTCAACGGCTTTATCTATCGCTTCTTGTTCTTGTACAATCATAATCTAAGTTTTTAAGTTTTTTGGCTATTAAATGTTAGTTGATTCCTGCGCTACCGCTTTCCTTGGTCCTAATTCTGTAAGCTTCGATAACATCGGAGACGAAAATTTTTCCATCACCAACATTACCGGTACTGGCAGTGTCCAATAAAACATTCACGGTTTTTTCCAGAAAGTCATCGCTAACTACGATAACCAAATACCTTCGCTGTATATCGCTCGTACTGTACGATATGCCACGATAGACATGTCCTTGTTTTTCATTTCCAACCCCTGTTACATCCCAGTAACTAAAGAAGTTGACCTCAATTTGATGCAGGGCTTTTTTTACCTCATCAAATTTGGATTTTCTAATAATTGCCTCGACTTTTTTCATAATTAAGTAGTTAATTGATGATTCAAATATATGTGAATTCAATACAGACTACCTAAAATGAGAGGGTTGTTGTTCAATTTTTGTGAGTATAAAAAAAATACCCCCTAAAATTTAGGGGTATTGAATTTTAAATTATTTTTTGTTATGTATTTGTTGATTTTGTATTAACATTATGTGCCTAATGCTTTGTTTTTATCAATAGAAGTGCCATAAAACATGTAAAATGTTTAATTTTTAACAAATTTTAACGATAAAAATACAGTTTGTAACTAATGGATGTGTCGGGCGATCCATAATCCCAACACAACGGCCAATACACCAATGCCAATACTCGAAATCATGTAAATGGCTAAATTGAGAAGTTCGCCATTCTTTAAATAGGTATGCTTTTCAAAAGCAAATGCAGAAAAAGTAGTGAAGCCACCGCAAAATCCAGTAGCCAGAAAAAGAGTGTTGTTATCGGATAGTAGATTGCCCTTGGCAGAGAGACCTAAAAAAAGACCAATTAAAAGACAACCTATAATATTGACCAAAAAAGTCCCCAAAAAGAAATTATGGAAAAGAGGGTTGAGGGGTTTGGAAATCAAATAACGTAGAACGCTACCAATTCCTCCGCCCAAAAAAACAAGTAAGGCTTGCTTCATGCCTTAAAGGTACAAACTAAACCGCTTCTTTGTACTCGGTTTCTACGGCCTCACGGGGGAAAAGTTTGGTGGTTGAGTTCTCAGAAATCCGTTGCATAGGTTTTGTAAACCTTTCTTTAGCTCCGTTGACACTGAAAATCAACAGAACGGCATTAATGGTAAGCAAAACAAAAAGAATACTCAAAAATACAGTCATCTAGGTTAGGTGCTAAAGTATTGTTAAAACAAAAGTACGTTTTTTCCTATAAGAACGAAATACAGGGCCAACTATTGTTGTTAAACAATTGATTTTTGTGGTAAAGACAAATTAAATGTTAATTTTTGAGGAAGTATTTAATCAAAAATAGGATAATTATAAATGTTAAGAAGGCAGCTAGAATCCAGATGACACCTTTATAATTTTTTTTGTGCAGTTTCTTGTCCTTTCGATAAGAAAATGAGATGATTGCCACAAAGGCTATAAAAAATAAGGCTGCGAAAATTAGCTGTCCCGTACTGAACATATTTTATATTTTTATGCAAAGCTAAATCAAATAAGTGTAATGGAAAGTAAAATTAAGGCCGTGGAGCTCTTCCACAATTCTTTTGGTCTTGGAGTTTCCCAAGAGCCAAAGGCAGATTTGGGAAAGGACAAAAACAATCTAAGGTTCAATTTGATGGATGAAGAGAACCGTGAGTATTTGGAAGCCGCCAATAATAACGATCTGGTTGAAGTTGCCGATGCATTGGGCGATATGCTCTACATTTTATGCGGAACCATACTAGAGCATGGCATGCAATACAAGATAGAAGAAGTTTTTGAAGAGATACAACGCAGTAACATGAGTAAACTTGGAGCCGATGGAAAACCCATTTACCGTAAAGATGGAAAAGTACTGAAAGGTCCAAATTACTTTAAGCCGGACATTCAAAACATAATCGATAAATAAAAAAGGTGCCGATCGGCACCTTTTTTATTACTGGATGACTTCGTGTCGCCATCCAAATTTATCTTCGGCACGGTTGTATTGAATGTCCGTGATTCTTTTTTTCAATAAAGAAGCATAGCTTTCTTCAATCTCGGGCAATGTATAATCCTTGCCGTGGTAGCCAAAGCCAGAAATCGGAGACACTACCGCAGCCGTACCTGCACCGAACATTTCTTTTAAAGAGCCATTTTCCGCAGCCTCGACCAATTCGTGAACGGATATTTTGCGAACCTCGGTCTTAATGCCTTCATCTTTGGCAATGTCCAAAATGCTCTTTCTCGTTATTCCGTCCAAAATACGATCGCTGGTAGGGGCGGTCATTAATGTATCGTTGATTCGAACAAAAACGTTCATGGCTCCTGCCTCCTCAATAAATTCGTGTGTATTATCGTCTGTCCAGATTACTTGTTGATAACCCTTATCCGCTGCCAACTTTGTTGGATAAAACTGTCCGGCATAGTTACCACCTGCTTTGGCGTAACCTACGCCACCGTTTGCTGCTCGTGAATAGGTTTCTTCTATCAAAACTTTCACTTTTCCCGAAAAATAAGCCCCTGAAGGTGCACAGGCGATGATGAATTTATATTCATCGGCCGGTGAAGCGTGAAATCCATTTCCAGAAGCAAAAACAAAAGGTCTAATATATAAGGAACTTCCTGGGCTTTGAGGAATCCAGTCACTCTCCAATTGGATAAGAGCATTGAGCCCCTCCATAAAATAAGCTTCGGGTATTTCTGGAATGGCCAGTCTTTGGGCCGATTTGTTCAATCGTTTCCAATTTTCTTCTGGTCTAAAAAGCCAAACTCTTCCGTCTTCGTCCTTGTAGGCCTTCATCCCTTCAAAAATAGATTGACCGTAATGGAAAATCTTTGAAGATGGGTCCAGGGTAATCGGCTGGTAAGGCACCACTTTGGGAGCAGACCACTCACCATTCTTATAATCACAGACCAACATATGGTCGGAATAAACACTTCCAAAGGAAAGATTGTCAAAATCCACATCATGGATTTTTGAGTTTTTGACTCTTTCCATAGCTATTTTATTCGCTAATGTTTCCATATCACTTACATTTACAGGGATAAAATTAGCTATTTATTGTTAGTTTTGGACGTTAATCAAATCTAAATATTATACTTGACCCACAATTACTTAAATGTTATCAAAAATGAGACTTTTTAACACTTTTGCTACAATTATTTTACTCGGTATGGCACTGGTTTCATGTAAGCAAGAAACCATTAAAGGCGATTATTTTGGAGAGGAATTCAAAGTTTCTGGAGAGGCTTCCAAAACATCAGCTCCATTTGATGAAATTTCTGGAAGGGATTCCCTGCAGACCCAAATAGTTGGTGAGATCAAGGAGGTATGCCAAGCCAAAGGATGCTGGATGAAGGTGGAACTGGAGTCCAATGAAGAGGTATTTGTCCGTTTTAAGGATTACGGTTTTTTTGTGCCAAAGGATGCCGCAGGAAAAAAAGTGGTGATGAACGGTGCGGCTTTTTTTGAAGAAATGTCCGTAGAAGACCAAAAACACTACGCAGAGGATGAAGGTGCTTCCGAAGATGAACTGGCCCAAATTACCGCTCCCAAGAAAACGTTGAGGTTTGAAGCAGACGGGGTATTGATTGCCAGCCAACCTTGAAGCGAAAAATAATCACTACGGGCGACGGTTCCAAGACCATCCAAATAGAAGATTGGGACGAACAGTACCATTCCAAACATGGTGCGGTTCAAGAAGCCTATCATGTTTTTATTGAGCATGGTCTAAAGTTGTTCCAAAAAAAACACATCCATCTGTTGGAAATAGGTTTTGGTACGGGCCTCAATGCACTTATTACCCTAATAGAAGCTTCCAAACAACAATTGAGTGTTGATTATGTTGGGGTTGAGGCGTTTCCGGTTTCCTTAGAAGAAGTAAATCAGTTGGACTATTGCGAGCAGTTGGGTTTTGAAGGATTGGAGCAAATGTTTCAAAAAATGCATAGTTGTCCATGGGAAAAAGTCATTTCGATCACAACCGATTTCACACTTTCAAAACAAAAAAAGGATTTTAAGGAAATCAGTCAGCAAAACCAGTTCAACCTTATATATTTTGATGCATTCGGTGCTAGGGTCCAACCCGAACTTTGGACCGAAGCCATTTTTTTGAAAATGTACCAAGCACTAAAAGCCAACGGGGTTTTGGTCACTTATGCCGCCAAAGGCAGTGTGCGCCGAGCCATGCAAGCTGTTGGTTTTACCGTAGAACGATTGCCCGGCCCACCAGGGAAAAGAGAAATGCTAAGAGCCACAAAACAGGAGTGATAGCCAATATTCTGTTAAGGAAAATGCTTTTGGTGTCATAAATAGGTTTAAAGTTTAAACAAATATGTTAAACCTAAATTAAGGTCTCATAAACAGTCGATTAAACCTATAACTTTGCGCAAAATGATTGTGATTGTATGAAGGTGTTGATAACAGGAGCTACTGGATTGGTTGGGCGGGCCATAGTTGAGGTTTTGCATCAAAAGGGCATTCCAGTAAATTATTTGACCACAAGCAAGGGGAAAATTACTTCCGACGAAGATTTTCAAGGATTTTATTGGAATCCTGCCAAAGGTGAGATAGATACAGACTGCTTTAATAATGTGCAGGCCATAATCAATCTGGCTGGAACAAGTATAGCCAAGCGTTGGACCCCCCAGCATCGAAAAAAAGTGATCTCCAGTCGTATAAATAGTTTACAAACCCTAAAAAAAGGGTTGGAAAACTCCAATAACAACGAAGTTGAATGTCTTGTTTCAGCGTCGGCTATTGGTATATATCCAGATTCTATTTCGGATTATTATGATGAGAGCACATCCAAAGTTGATGGAGGTTTTTTGGGCGAGGTAGTTCAAAAATGGGAAGCCGAGGCCGAAACCTTTGAAACAATTGGTGTAGATGTCGCTAAAATTAGGATAGGTCTCGTACTGTCAACAGAAGGTGGTGCCCTGCCCAAAATGGCAAGGCCTGTAAAAAACTTTGTTGGTGCACCGATTGGTAGTGGTGAACAATGGCAATCTTGGATACATATCAAAGATTTGGCGCAAATGTTCGCTTTTGCGGTAGAAAACAACCTTCGGGGCACATATAATGGTGTGGCCCCCAATCCAGTCACCAACACAAAACTTACCAAGGAACTGGCTAAAATTTTGGAAAGACCCCTGTGGTTACCGAATGTACCCGCATTTTTCTTAAAGCTGGTTTTGGGAAAAATGGCTACTCTTTTACTGGCAAGCCAACGGGTGAGCAGTAAAAAAATAGAAGAAGAAGGATTCTCTTTTCAGTATGTGAATATTTGTCAAGCATTAAAAAAATTATATACACCACAAGAAAAAGGTATGCCTGCATCGGTTGAAGCATAGAAAAATCAGGGCTTACATACTTTTTAAAAGATTAAAAGACCGCTTTTGGCGGCCTTTTTTATGTTTTGCGGTGACATTTTGACATTTTTGGACAATTGGCAGTACTTTTGCCACTTCAAATCGGAATAAAACATTAGAACATGAGCAATAAAAGTAAGGTTGAGGAAATGGAAGATGAGCCTAAAAAAGGGCAAACCGAAGAAAGTACTGAGCTGAACGATAAAAATATAGAAACCGAAACCACGGAAGAAATCGAAGAAGATGAAGTTTCTGAGGAGGAGAAGCTGCGTGAAGATTTGGCAAAAGAAAAAGAGAAGTTCCTGAGGCTTTTTGCCGAGTTTGAAAACTATAAGCGAAGAACTTCCAAGGAGCGTATGGATTTGTTCAAGACGGCCGGACAAGAGGTCATGGTGGCTTTGCTTCCTATTTTGGACGATTTTGAACGTGCTTTAAAAGAGCTTTCCAAATCCGAAGACAGGGAAATGTTCAAAGGCGTGGAACTTATCAGCAATAAATTCAAAGAAACCTTGAAGAACAAGGGTCTGGAACAGGTTGAGGTAAAAGCGGGGGATACATTTGATGCCGAGGTGCACGATGCCATTACCCAGATACCTGCACCGGACAAGAAAATGAAAGGGAAAATCATAGATGTCGTGGAAAAAGGCTTCAAGCTTGGAGACCGCATTATAAGACATCCAAAAGTTGTTGTTGGAAACTAAAACTGTATGAAGGAGGATTATTACGAAATATTGGGAGTCTCCAAAGGAGCTTCAGCCGCAGAAATAAAAAAAGCCTACAGGAAAAAGGCCATCGAGTTTCACCCGGACAAAAACCCAGGTGATGCCAAGGCGGAGGAAATGTTTAAAAAATCTGCCGAGGCTTATGAAGTACTGGGCAATCCTGACAAAAAGGCAAAATACGACCAATTTGGACATGCTGCCTTCGATGGAAGTGGCGGATTTGGCGGTGGAGGTATGAACATGGACGATATCTTCAGTCAATTCGGTGATATTTTTGGTGGCGCCTTTGGCGGTGGCGGAGGATTCAGTGGATTTGGCGGATTTGGTGGCGGACAGCGCAGAGCCAAGGGAAGCAACCTTCGTATCCGTGTTAAGCTAACGCTGGAAGAAGTGGCCAATGGTGTAGAAAAGAAAGTTAAGGTAAGACGAAAGCTCCAAGCCGATGGGGTTACCTATAGAACTTGCCCTACTTGTAACGGTACCGGACAGATCACCAAAATCACCAACACCATTTTGGGCAGAATGCAAACAGCCACCACCTGTACAACTTGTGGGGGTGCTGGGCAGTCCATAGATAAAAAACCTGCTGGAGCCGATGCCCAAGGGCTCAAGGTCGAAGAAGAGACCGTGTCCATTAAAATTCCACCAGGAGTGGAGGATGGCATGCAGCTAAAAGTATCCGGCAAAGGTAATGATGCCCCCGGAAACGGTATTGCGGGAGATTTGTTGGTCGCCATTGAAACTGTTGAGCACGATACTTTAAAGCGAGAAGGAGACAATCTTCACTACGATTTGTACATAAGTATGCCGGAAGCCGTTTTGGGAAGTTCCAAAGAAATTGATGCCATTGGCGGAAAAGTCCGTATAAAATTGGAACCAGGGCTACAGTCCGGAAAGATTTTAAGACTTCGCGGTAAGGGAATAAACAGCCTTAACGGGTATGGCGCGGGAGACTTATTGGTGCATGTAAACGTATGGACACCAAAAAATATAAATAAGGAACAAAAGGAGTTTTTTGAGCGTATGCAGGATGATGATAATTTTGTTCCAAGGCCCGAAAAATCGGATAAATCCTTTTTTGAGAAGGTAAAAGATATGTTCTCTTAAGAGAAAAATCCTTCTGTTTAAATAAAAAACGTATATTTGAAACTGATGTTGGGTGACCGATATCTAATTTTCTTTTTCATAGCAATTTTTTTCCCATCCTTGATTTTTTTAAGGGTGGGTTTTTGTTTTTATAGGAAAATAGGTAGCTAGCAAATACATATCTTTGAAAAAATAGTTTACATGGATCATATCCTTGTTGCCAAAAATGTGACCAAAACCTATGGTGATTACACAGCGCTGAGCAACATTTCACTACAAATTCCTGAGAATTGCATATACGGACTTTTGGGCCCCAATGGGGCAGGTAAAACTTCGTTTATCAGAATTATTAACCAGATTACGTACCAAGACGCTGGTGAAATTTGGTTCAATGGTGAACCCTTGGCTCCAAAGCATATAGCATCCATTGGGTATTTGCCCGAGGAAAGGGGACTGTACAAGAGTATGAAGGTGGGGGAGCAGGTACTTTATTTGGCACAATTGAAGGGATTGTCCAAAAATGAGGCAAAAACAAGGCTTAAATATTGGTTCGACCGTTTAAATATTGGTGACTGGTGGGATAAAAAAATACAAGAGCTTTCCAAAGGAATGGCCCAAAAGATACAGTTTATAGTTACCGTGCTGCACGAACCCAAACTATTGATTTTTGATGAACCTTTCAGTGGTTTTGATCCTATTAACGCCAACATCATCAAAGATGAGATTCTTCAATTAAAGGAAAAGGGTACATCCATCATTTTTTCCACACACCGTATGGAGTCGGTGGAAGAGCTTTGTGAGTACATTGCCCTTATCCATAAGTCCGAAAAAATATTGGACGGAAAACTGTCGGATATAAAAAAGGCTTACAAGAACAACATTTTTAATGTGGGTGTGCAAATGGAGAAAGATGCAGAGGCCTTTATGCGTTCTTTGGAACAAAAGTTCAACATTCTTTCTTCGGAAATAGATGCTTTGGAAAATCAAATACATTTTAAGGTGCAGTTGCCATCATCGCATACGGGTGATATTTTAGCGGAACTCTCCAAGGTATCGAACATAAACAGGTTCGAAGAAACCATACCTTCGGCCAACGATATTTTTATTCAAACTGTAAACAACAAGGACAATGGCAAGTAAACTTGGTTTAATTATAAAGCGCGAATATTTGGCCAAGGTGCGCAACCGTTCCTTTATTGTTATGACCATTTTGAGCCCACTCCTAATGGTGGGGATGGTTGTTCTTATTGCGTATTTGGCCAAAATAAATGATGATGAGACCAGGGTAGTCTCCGTTTTGAACGAAAGTGCCTTCTTTCAAAGTGAATTTAGTCCATCCAAGAATATATCCTTTGTCCACATGGACGATTTGACCTTGGAGCAGGCAAAAGACTCGACCAATTCCTTGGAATATTATGGATTACTCTATATTCCCCAAGGAGCAACGGTTGAGGAGGTGTCCAATGCCTCGTATCTTTTTACCAAGGACAACCCCAATACCTCCGTGACCAAAGAATTGGAGGATATTTTTCAAAACCAACTGCGGCAAGATCGTTTGCAAAAGTTGGGAGTGACCCCAAAACAGTTTTCCAGTGTGGAAAAACCTTTTGAAATCAACCTATCCACATTCGATGGAGAAAAAAGTATAAGGGGCATCAACGAGATCAAAGCTATTATTGGAGGAGGTTTTGGCTATGCCATTATGATGTTCATCATTATTTATGGGGGCTTTGTGATGCGCAGTGTTATCGAGGAAAAAACCAGCAGGATCATTGAAGTGATCATATCCTCGGTAAAACCATTTCAATTAATGCTCGGGAAGATTATAGGAAATTCTTTGGCAGGAATCACCCAGTTTACCATTTGGATCATTTCCGCATCATTGTTGATGTTAGTGGCAGTGATGATTTTTGGAATAGACTTGACGGCACTATCAAGCGACAATGGAGTGACTCCTGGACCAATGGGAATGTCGCAATTGGGCACTATGGATGATAAAATGATGATGTATGCCAAGGAAATCTACGATATTCCATGGGGCTTGCTTATAGGGTCATTCTTTATTTATTTTATACTTGGTTACCTTATATATAGCTCTATTTATGCGGCTATTGGTGCCGCGGTGGATAATGAGACGGATACACAACAATTTATTTTCCCTATTATATTACCTTTAATGCTGGCTATTTATGTTGGGTTCTTTTCGGTTTTTAGCAACCCGCATGGACCCATTGCAGTTGGGTTTTCGTTGTTTCCATTAACATCGCCCATTGTAATGCTGATGCGCTTGCCGGGAGGAATAGGGGAAGGCGGAGTGCCTTTGTGGCAATTTTTGTTGTCCGTTTTTCTTTTGATCGTTACCTTTTTGGGAATTGTATCATTGGCGGCCAAAATTTATAGGACAGGTATCTTAATGTATGGTAAAAAACCAACATACAAAGAATTGGTAAAATGGTTGAGATATTAAAATAGTATGCAAGAAGGCGCAGAAGAAATAAAGGAAATCATTACGAAAGATGTTTGGGGGACCATTAAGGAATTTTTGGACCTTGGATTCCATATTGGGGAGGGTGAAAAGGCTATAAATCTTACTATTGGGCTTTTGCTATTGTTGACGATTACGATAGTGGTGACAAAATTTTTGCTGAAATGGCTGCGCCGCATCTTTACCCGAAAAATGCAACAGGAAGACAAACAAAAGTTTTCCAGTGTATTCAAATTTATCCATTACGTCGTTTATCTCATTGCTGTATTGGTCACCTTAAGTGCAGCAGGAGTGGATATCACTTTGGTGATTACAGCTTCCGCGGCCCTTTTTGTAGGTTTGGGTCTTGCCTTGCAAGAGTTGTTCAAAGATGTTCTTGGGGGTATTTTTATTATAGTGGATAAATCGTTACAGGTAGGCGATGTTGTTGAGGTTGATGGTAAGGTGGGTAAAGTCTTCGAAATAAAGCTCCGCACCACAAGGGCCATTACCCGTGATGATAAGGTATTGATACTGCCCAACCACAAATTTATAAGCGACATTGTTTACAATTATACCCAAAACCATAGAACCACAAGAGAAAAAGTAAGTGTAGGTGTTGCCTATGGAAGCGATGTGGATTTGGTGACCACTATTTTGGAAGAAGTGGCCAATACCCAAAAACAAGTGCTCAAAAACCCAAAACCATTTGTACTGTTCGAGGATTTTGGAGATTCAGCATTGATCTTCTCCATATACTTTTATACCAACCATACTTTCCGAGATCCACGGATAAAAAGTGAAATGCGCTATAAAATCAATGCCAAATTCAAGGAGAACAACGTTAGCATTCCGTTCCCGCAACGCGATATTCATATAATTCAGTCAAAACAATAGACACACATAAAAACCTCAACCCACCATATTGCAATTTGGAAGTGGATCACTTTCATTGTAATACTTTGTAACCATAATTTATGGGCACAGAGCACAGATATTTTTAGGCTGGAATACCTTAATATTCCCGAGAACGATAGCGGTGTCAAGACACAGCGCTACAAAGCGTTGCTCAATTTTCCCATACAGCTGAACAACAATAAGGATTACCTGGTTACAGGTGCCGAATATAATCGTTTTGATATGGGGTATTCAGCAGACCTTCCATTTGATAAAAAGGAGATGATCCGCTTCCATGTCATTGATTTTAATTTGGGATTGATCAAAAAATGGAACGAGAATTGGAATTTTGTGGCCATATTGACTCCTAGATTGGCGTCCAATTTATTGGATGGTGTGCTGCAGGATGATTTTTTTATGAATGGCTCTGCGGCTTTTTGGAAAGAAAAGCCAAAAGCAGATAAACCTTTTCGGGTGGTTTTGGGGCTGACTTACAACAGTACTACCGGGATTCCCGTACCGCTGCCCCTGATCCATTACTATAAAAAATTCCACCCAGACTGGTCGTTTATAGTAGGAGTGCCAAAATCCAACCTGAAATATCATTTTGATAAAAAACACAGTTTGGAGTTGGCACTGTTCTTGGACGGTTACTTTTTAAATCTTCAAAACGATATTGTTTTGGATAATGGATTGGCAGCTTCCCGGATTTCGTTCAACACTTTGGTGGGTAGCTTGGGGTATCAATACAGTATTTCCAAGAACATGTCCTTTTTTGCCATTGTGGGAAGCAGTGTGTATCAAGAAGGCAAATTAAGAAATAAAGATCGTGGTGAGGTGTATTTGTTTAATAACGATGCAAATTTTTATATTAGAACAGGTTTCAAAATAGGAATATTTTAAAAAGCAGTATATGTCAAAAATTCTGATAATAGAGGACGAATCGGCAATTAGAAGGGTGTTGGTGAAAATATTGGCCGAGGAAAACGATGGTTATAATGTAGCTGAAGCAGAGGACGGCCTAGCAGGAATTGAAGCCATCAAAAAGGAAGATTTTGACCTAGTGCTCTGCGACATCAAAATGCCAAAGATGGATGGGGTAGAGGTTTTGGAAGCCGCTAAGAAAATAAAACCAGAAATTCCATTTATTATGATTTCCGGTCATGGTGATCTCGACACAGCAGTAAATACCATGAGGTTGGGGGCATACGATTACATCTCCAAACCACCGGATTTAAACCGATTGCTTACTACGGTTCGCAATGCCTTGGACCGAAAGGAACTTGCCGTGGAGAACAAGGTGCTCAAGAAAAAGATCTCCAAGAACTATGAGATGGTTGGAGAGAGCAAGGAAATAGATGCCATAAAGGACATGATCGAAAAAGTAGCGCCTACCGATGCCCGGGTTCTGATTACAGGCTCCAACGGTACCGGTAAAGAACTGGTGGCCCATTGGGTACACCAAAAAAGCCCCCGTTCATCGTCCCCATTTGTTGAGGTGAATTGCGCAGCGATCCCCTCTGAGTTGATTGAAAGTGAGTTGTTTGGACACGTCAAGGGTGCATTTACATCTGCTGTTAAGGACAGGGCGGGTAAGTTTGAGGCGGCCAATAAGGGAACCATATTTTTGGATGAGATAGGCGATATGAGCCTTTCGGCCCAAGCCAAAGTACTTCGGGCCCTGCAGGAGAACAAAATCAGTCGCGTAGGTTCCGATAAGGACATTAAAGTAGATGTTCGGGTACTTGCAGCTACCAACAAGGATCTAAAAAAGGAAATAGAGGCAGGCAAATTCCGGGAAGATCTTTACCACCGTTTGGCCGTGATCCTGATCAAGGTTCCGGCACTCAACGATAGGCGTGACGATATACCTTTGTTGATAGAACATTTCGCCAAAAAAATAGCATCCGAACAAGGAACAGGACAAAAGAGCTTCTCCAAAAAGGCTATAGAGCTGCTTAAAAGTTATGATTGGACGGGGAATGTACGCGAACTTCGCAATGTAGTGGAACGTCTGATCATTCTAGGAGGTAAGGAAGTATCCGAAGAGGATGTGAAACTATTCGCCAGTAAATAAGCCTAGTTGCAATCACCCAATTTTTCCAGGGCATCTTTGGCCAAGGTTTTAACCCGTTGGTAATATTCCTTTTTATGTTGCGATAGGTTGGTGTTCAACAGGGTCAAACGAGATTCTTCATAAATATTGGTGATAAATTTGTCAGCTTCTTCACAGTCCACATCAGAAACCACTTTATCCAAGGAAGACTCAAACCTCAATAAACAGCTGTGCACCTGTTTTTTTACCGTAGAACCATGTGTCAACATCATTCCGTTCTGAAAACCCAGAACCTCCTTGGTGTTCAGTACCAGCACATTGCTTCCGTAATCACTGGAAGTCTGTTGCCCGAACTCCTGTAACACATTAATGCCGATTATAGTGCTCTCCAAAGCCTGGTGCAATGCCGCTTTGGATTTTGGTAAAACACTGGCTTTTGTAGCCGTTTTTAAATGGGAAAGTGTAATTTCCAAACTTTCAATGGCACCCTCGCAGCCACAGTCCAAAAAATTGCCCTTTGTTTTTTCAATACCGTTCAACGCTTTGTAGGCGTGGTACTTGGCCATATTTAAATTGTCGGCCACCACAGCCTCTTGGATTTTACTTTTGATGTACTCTAAATTGGTGCTTGCATATTGGCAGGCATTTGCTGGAGTAGTGAACGAAGCCATGAGCCAAAGGCCGAAAAGACCAATAGCAAAGACTATAAGTAGGATAATCTTTCTGCTTTTCATAACGATTTACAGATTTGGGACGCTGCGTCGTTGATAATCATAAAGTTACGAATTTCATCGTCCAGAGGAGAAAATAGATCGATTAAAGAACCAACTTTGGGCACAAGTGGTCAAAGTATCGATGAACTACACATTTAATAAGTAGGTTGAAGGAGTGGTCAAAAAGAATTATATTCATTCCTATGAAAGAAATCAAAACAGAAGACTACAAGGTAGTTGATTCGGTAAAGTTATCTGAAAAAGATACCTACGAGGATTTTGGTGCATCCAAGAAGAAACTCAAAAAGGAACTGAAGGATATCCGAAAGGAACTTGGAGATTTTCAAGATACGCTCTACGCCCACGGAAAGTATGGAGTGCTGGTCTGTTTACAAGGAATGGACACCGCGGGCAAGGATAGTTTGATCAGGGAAGTTTTTAAAGATTTTAATGTAAGGGGCGTGGTAGTGCATAGTTTTAAGGTGCCATCCACCTTGGAAAAAAAACACGATTACCTCTGGCGTCATTATATAGACCTCCCCGAAAGAGGAAAATTTTCTGTATTCAACCGAACACATTACGAAAATGTATTGGTGACCAAGGTCCACCCAGAATATATTTTGGGAGAAAATCTGCCAAAAGTGGAATCTGTGGACGATATTGATGATGATTTCTGGGAAAGACGCTATCAGCAAATCAATAATTTTGAAAAACATGTTGCCGATAATGGCACCATAATCTTCAAGTTTTTCCTGCATCTTTCCAAAGAAGAACAACGGCAACGCTTATTGCGCAGAATCCGTTTAAAGCGAAAGAATTGGAAATTTTCCCCGGGCGACCTGGAGGAAAGAAAACTTTGGGATAATTATCAAGAGTGTTATGAAGAGGCCCTGAACAGGACTTCCAAGGAACATGCCCCATGGTACGTAATACCTGCCGATAACAAAAAAGCAGCTAGGGTTATTGTGGCCTCCATTATGATGGAAGCGTTAAAAAAGTACAAAGATATCGAAGAACCCGAGCTGGACGATGAAATAAAAGCTAATTTAGAAACCTTTAAACAAGAACTGGAAAAAGAAACCACATGAGAACAGTCCTACTTTTGGCCTTTTTGTTGGTCAGTACCCCATTTTTTTCTCAAACCGAGGACGAAAAACAAATAAAAGCAATTTACGATGAAGCCCTTACCAATGGCAAGGCCTATGATTGGTTGAACTACCTCTCCAACCAAATTGGTGGGCGCCTTTCAGGATCCGTACAAGCACAACAAGCCGTGGATTATACCAAGGCACAATTGGACTCACTGGGCTTGGACAAGGTTTGGTTGCAACCCGTAATGGTGCCTAAATGGGTAAGGGGAGTTCCTGAATTCGCCTACTTTGAAACAAAGCCTGGATTGACCACCAACGTGCCCATTTGCGCACTTGGAGGATCAGTGGCAACACCCGCCGGCGGCTTAAAGGCCAACGTGGTAGAAGTTGAGGGGATTGAGGATTTGGAAAAGTTGGGCCGTGATAAAATAGAGGGCAAGATTGTATTTTACAACCGTCCTATGGATCCAACACTGATCAATACCTTCTCTGCATATTCAGGTTGTGTGGACCAACGCTATTCTGGCGCGGCCGAAGCCGCAAAATATGGGGCATCGGGCGTTATTGTGCGCTCCATGAACCTTCGTTTGGATGACTATCCACATACAGGCTCCATGAGCTACGGTTATACTCCGGTGAACCAACGGATACCAGCGGCTGCCATTAGTACAAATGGAGCGGAATTGTTGAGCACTACGCTTAAATTAAATCCTGATGTCAAATTTTACTTCAAACAAAACTGTAAGCAACTGGAAGATGTGCAATCCTACAACGTAATCGGAGAAATAACAGGAAGTACCTATCCCAACGAAATCATGGTAGTGGGCGGTCACTTGGATTCATGGGATTTGGGAGATGGCTCCCACGACGATGGAGCTGGCTGTGTGCAGAGTATGGATGTGCTGCGTCTGTTAAAAGAAACAGGGTATCAACCAAAGCGAACCTTGCGCGTTGTCCTTTTCATGAATGAAGAAAATGGAATGCGAGGTGGCAATAAGTATGCGGAAGTCGCCCGCGCCAAAAACGAACAACACATATTTGCATTGGAAAGTGATTCTGGCGGGTTTACGCCTAGAGGTTTTTCCATTGATGCTTCTCCAGAAAATGTTCAACAAATTCAAGGTTGGAAGGATCTGTTCGAACCGTATTTGGTTCACCTGTTTTATGAAGGAGGAAGTGGTGCGGATATAGGTCCACTAAAAGAGGATGGAATAGTATTGGCGGGATTGCGACCCGATACCCAACGCTATTTTGACCATCACCATGCCGAGAACGATACTTTTGAGCACGTGAACAAGCGCGAATTGGAGTTGGGAGCAGCTACGATGGCCAGTTTGGTTTACTTGATCGACAAATATGGAACCATTCCCATCAAAAAAATAAAGGGATAAATTTTTCTTTTTTTTGGAAGGTTTAAACTTTCTTTGCTTTTCGCATTCGTTTGGGACCGTACCAGAGCCAAAATCCGGTAATGGTGAAAATTAAAAGGGAAATACCCATCACCGAAGTGTACACAAGTTTTATATAACCGTTTGTTCCGAGGTAATCATCCACAATGGAAGCATCGTGAATGTTTTCCATAAAATCTGACCTTCGTTTTCCAATGGATAAAACATTGCCATTGGCCCCATCTAGTTGTACTTCGTAAAAAGAGTCCACAAAAAGGAACTTGACCGATCCTTTTTCCTTTCGCATATCAATACGATCTACCTTAAAAAAGGTGTTTGGTACTTCGTTGTTAATTGTATTCAGTGCTATGGTATGCAGGCTATCAACAGGCAGCCATTTTTTTAGTTCTGCTGTAGTTCCTTGTTGTGTTTTTGGGAGGATGTATCCGTTGGAGTTCTTTTTCCAGCCCAAAATAAGACCGGATACGGAAATAAAAAAGAAAAAAATGAACAATAATGCTCCTGTGGTTCGGTGTACTTTTCTAAAAATGCGTAATATTTTGGCTTGCTTCTTCCTTTTGCCCATTCCTGCCAGTTAAAACTCTAAAGATCATTAAATTTTATGAAAGTATGATACTTGCCAATACCCGAACTTAAAAGATAAGCTCGTATTTAACATAAATTTTGGAATATGAAGGAGGATTGATCGATCGGCCAATCAAAAACAGATGAATTGCCGGCAAAAGGAGTACCTAATACGCCAATGGCCAATTTTGCCTAAATAGGAGGGAAGAGAATGACAATAGCTGCGATTGCAATAAGTTTTTTGTTGAAGGATTTGATTTTAGTGTTTTTATCGGTCTTAAGTTATGGCAATGTTGTCAGCTATGATATTTAATTATGGACTTGACAAACCTCCAGAATATTTCCGTCAGTATCGTGAATGGTAAAGTATGTCGCAACATGATCATTAATAATTTCACCAACAGCTATACCATTTAGTTTTAGCCTTTGATGTGCCAAATTTGCATCAGAAGTACGAAAAATAGGATAAGAGGCGGTATTGGGATTTAACACAATCTTTTCCTGTGTTTCCCAAATTGTCAGGCTAGTAGGGCTAAAAGTATCCAGAACAACCAACTTTAGTTTTTTGTCCTCATGAATATTTTTAAACCCAAGCTTTTCGGTGTACCAGGATTTAGCTTTTTCAATGTCCGATACTCTTAAAATCACGGTATCTATTCCTTGTAAAAAGTGATTCTCCATTACTTATTTATTGTTTATTATCTCATTGCTTTACTATTACAGATAACGTTTTAAGGCCAAGATTTTTTTAAATGACTTATATCCAACGATTACTGAAACAAGTTCAGTACTAGAAATGAAGTTATTTCATTTTTCAGTTTTATATAGAAAATCGGCCGCAGCAGAACTCATCTTTTTATAATCGTGTCCTACATTCGGGACTACCTCTATTTTCCAACCAAACTCCTTTCCCAGTTGTGTGGCAATCTCTTTGGATGTGGCATAAAAATATTTTCCACGCTCAAATCTGAACAAACCTTGTTGGTCCATTTCGGGGGTATGTCTTAAGTCTCCCCTAGTTTCGTTGGCATCATCCTTTTCTCCCAAAAAAAGTATCAGATTGGAGCTGAAATCTATGTCAATGGCCGATGTAACACCATTTTTAAGTCCATACGGGAATTCAACCCTATCCGTCGGAACCGTGTACCAACCAGAGTTTGATGCCAAAATCCTATTTGCCTTATTCTCGGGTTTAAAAATTGCAAGCCTATGCAATATTTGTCCTCCTGCCGAATGTCCAAACATATCATAGGTCTCTGTATCTAAATGGAGCTTTTCTTTGACCAAATCAAAAATTCGGTCAAAATCGTTGTAGATCCACTGCTCATGGTTGTGATTTACACTAAATCCAATCATAGCGGTCCGTTCTTGGTTGATTTTTACATCGGTGATCATTCCCGCCAAATTGTAACTCCAGAATTCAGGGTAATACTCCTCTGAATATTCAGGGGAGAGTACAAGCAAATTGTATTGTTCGGCTTTCTCAATCCAAGCATCTCGATAATCATCTCCATTTCTGCCAGCTCCGGGAATTACCATAATCACATTTGATCTAGGCGTAAAATTGGTGGGTTTATAGTAATGGACTGTTATTGTTTTTTCTTTTTGAAATCCGCCCTCTATTATAAAATTACCTGTACCTTTTTGAATATTTAATTTGTTTACGCTCACCTTTTTTTCTGGAACCAATCCACTCTTTTTGATGAGTTCCATATTACAGTGCGGGCAAGTTCCCGGTTCGGAAAAAGTCAATTCGTCACAAGATAAGTCACAAGGCGTACAAACAAATTCCTTTTTTTTGTTTTGACACGAAAGCAATATAAAAAAGAGTAAAGGGAATAGTAAATTTGATTTCATTGATTGATGATTTTTGAGAAACTTAAATATCAAAATTTGATATTATCTATAATCATTAATGTATCAATTTGAATTCGGAAAGTCTGAACGTTTTTTGGTCAGTGGAGGCCTTCCTTTCAAATGATTGTCGATCACATAATATTCGTACTCCGATATTCGCTTCGCTTTTATTTCTTTTTCTATGAGTTCTCGAACTTGTTTCCAATACTTTTTCGGGGCATGACGGAATATTATAGCTGTCCGAAACTTTTGATCACACCCCAAGCTTCTTCTTGTAACCCAACCATTCTCTTTTACAATTTTGATTAGCTCTTCGGTATTGGCAGCATCAATTTTTTCTTGCTTCTTTGCCAATAATTTATTTTCTGCCATTTTGGGCTTTATGTGATGGGACAATAATTTGAAAGATAAATGCTTGATTTTACCTTGTTCATGTTCAGGCAGAAGTTCAAAAGTCTGTTGGGTATAACCTTTGGCCTTAATGAGTGAGTCTAAAACCAATGGGTATACGTCTTTGATGTTTTGGTCGCTGCCTCTGTACTTTTGGTCAGCAATTGCCATTTCCTGAAGCTTTTTACATAGTTCAGGATTATTTACGTCATTATCAAACTTCGGACTTGAAATTTGAAAAAGGATTAGAGGTAATAGAATAAAGTGAAACATCATGTCAACTATTCGATTAATGAATTGCTTTAAAAAATCATTTGTCCAACTATAAACTACCTATACCCATCATTCAACCCAACACCCTCCTTGATCATGGGAAGTATTTTGGCCAACCGCCGGAGTTTGGTTTTCTCCTGTTTGGCTTCGGCAATGTATTCGCAGAACTCTTTTTGTTTATAGGGTGTAAACTTTTCAAAAGCGGTTTTTAAAGCAGCATCCTTCGCCAGTTCGGCTTGTAGCAACTCTGGAATTTCAACTTTCTTGGTTTTCTCCGCTTTTACCTCCAGCCCCTTTTTCTGATTTTCCAAAGCTTCAACCATATAGGCCAACACCATTTTTTCGTCAACTTCGTTCAAACTATGGAACTTCCAATGGCGCATGCCCTTGGTTTTGCCTTCCTGCACATTTTCGAGTACTTTTTTGGAATCCGTTAAAAACACCCCATTAAAAAACCAAATCCCAAAATGCCCCTTGAACTTACAAATACCGAATACATTCTTTCCATTTAAGGTGTACACGGGAATACTCCATTTAAAATCTTCTTGGGCTTCTGTTTTTAAGGCGATTTCACGTAGAAAACCTATGCCCTCCCTGAACGGATGCTCCTTTTCGTAATAGCTCTCTAATTTTTCGGATTTTTCCACAACTATCTGATTTGAATAGCAGTAAGTTCGCAAATTTTTACGATTACCTTCACCGCTTTCTCCATACTTTCCAAAGGAACGTACTCGTATTTACCATGAAAATTGTGTCCCCCGGCAAAAATATTGGGGCACGGTAGCCCCATAAAACTTAGCTGCGAACCATCCGTTCCCCCTCGAATGGGTTTTATTATAGGCTCTATTTGGAGCGATTTCATCGCTTCTTCGGCAATCTCCACAATATGGAACATGGGTTCTACTTTTTCCCGCATGTTTTTGTATTGGTCTTCAATCGTCAGGTTGATATATTCCCCATATTTTTTGTTGAGCTTTTCCTTGATGTCGTTCAATAAATCTTTCCTTGCCTCAAAATGGACGGCATCGTGGTCACGGATAATGAGTTCTATCTCCGCCTGTTCAATTTCGCCCTTTATGTTGTGCACATGGAAAAAACCTTCTCTTCCCATGGTGTGTTCGGGAACCTCGCTAGGAGGGAGGTGGCTTAAAAAATCGTTGGCAATGCCAATGGCGTTGACCATTTTGTTCTTGGCGTAGCCCGGGTGCACACTTTTTCCCGTTATGGTGATTTTGGCCTTGGCCGCGTTGAAGTTTTCATATTCCAGTTCGCCCACTTGGCTACCGTCCACGGTGTAGGCCCATTCCGCCCCAAACTTTTCCACATCAAACTTATGCGCTCCACGACCTATTTCCTCATCTGGGGTAAAGGCAATCCGTATTTTTCCATGTTTGATCTCGGGGTGATTGATCAAGTATTCCATCGCCGTAATAATTTCCGCGATCCCCGCCTTGTCATCTGCACCCAACAAAGTGGTACCATCCGTAGTAATCAACGTTTGACCCTCGTAGGCTTTTAGGTCTTCAAAATAATCGGGAGACAATACAATGTTTTTCAACTTGTTCAGCACAATATCCTTTCCATCATAATTCTCAATAATCTGGGGCTTTACATTTCTGCCCGAAAAATCAGGGGAAGTATCAAAATGGGAAACAAAACCAATGGTGGGCACTTTTTTGTCCAAATTGCTGGGCAACGTAGCCATAATGTAGGCGTTCTCGTCAATGGAGACTTCTTGCATACCAATCTGATGCAGTTCCAACACCAATTTTTTGGCCAAGTCCCATTGCTTTTCCGTACTGGGTGTGGTTTTGGAATAGGGGTCGCTTTGTGTATCCGTGGTTACATATTCCAAAAATCGAGGTAATAATTTTTCCATGGTCAGTGTTTAGTTTTTTCAAAAATAATGCATATTCAAACGTAATTTTGCAAATCAAAGGCTTTAATAAGTATCTTTCCAAAACCATTAATAGCAACCTCAATTGAAAGCGGTAGTATTATTTCTTTTTTTGATTTTTGGTTTTTGCGGGTTTGCCCAAATGGATTGTATATTGGGTGTGGGCGGCCGGGACAACGAAACCATAACCAAGGTTTTTGAGTTGACAGAAGAGCAACAAGAGAACCTAAAGAATTGGAGTGCCGAGTTAAAAATCCGGAACGATTTTTTAAAGGATAAGGCAACATATCTGATGAAAAAGAACAAGGAAAGCTCTCCCGAGGTATTGATTACCGTTTCCAAGCAATATGCTACCATACTGGACAGCATGAAACAAAACGTGAGAATGATTGATAAAAGATTACTGACGAGCTTCAATAAGACCCAATACGAAAGGTATTTAAAATTATGTGGTCAGCTAAGCTTGCGTCCTATCCACATTAATAGGCCCGTTGACGAAAATTGACCGAATTGTTAAGAACTGTTTTAAGAGTTTTTATTTTTGTCCAAAATCCATTTTGAATGTATAAAATACTTATTCGCCCCGTACTTTTTTTGTTTGATGCAGAAACCGTGCACCACTTTTCCTTTTGGGCCATTAAGTTTTTTTCAAAACTGGGTTTAAGCCGTCTTTTTAGGAGATCCTTCATTTTGAACGACCCAAAACTGGAGCGCGAGGTTTTTGGCGTTAAGTTTAAAAACCCCGTAGGTCTTGCGGCTGGTTTTGATAAAAATGCCAGTCTTTACAACGAGTTCTCCGATTTTGGGTTCGGTTTTGTTGAAATAGGCACGGTAACCCCAAAGCCTCAACCTGGCAATCCAAAAAAACGGTTGTTTCGCCTACGCGAGGATAAAGCGATCATCAATCGAATGGGATTTAACAACAAAGGTGTTTTTGAAGCTGTGGAACAGTTAAAGAAGCCGCACCGTGTTATAGTTGGGGGAAATATCGGGAAGAACAAGGTAACGCCAAACAAAGATGCCATTAAGGATTACTTAATTTGCTTCGAAGCATTGTTCGAACACGTGGACTATTTTGTGGTAAACGTGAGTTCTCCCAATACCCCGGGGCTTCGGGAGCTTCAGGATAAGGAGCCTTTGACCAAATTGTTGAAAAAACTCAAAAGCCATAACAGTAAACTGGCGAAAGGTTCAAAACAGAAAGAAAAACCAATTTTACTAAAGATCGCCCCGGATTTGACCGATGATCAACTGTTGGACATTATAGAGATTGTTGCGGATACCAAAATTGATGGTGTAATCGCTACGAATACCACCATAGAAAGAAAAGGATTGAAGTCGCATTTGATTTTATCCGAAGAAAAGGGTGGTCTAAGTGGAAAACCGTTGACCAAACGAAGTACCGAGGTAATTCGTTTTTTATCTGAAAACAGCAGAAAGGCATTCCCGATTATTGGAGTGGGCGGTATACATTCGCCAGAAGATGCCTTGGAAAAACTGGAGGCAGGTGCCGATTTGGTACAACTCTACACCGGTTTTATTTACGAAGGCCCCGGACTTATCAAGAAAATAAACAAGGCCATTTTGGAAAAAATGGACTAAGGTTATATGCACAGTTTGTTTTTATTTCTGGAAACCGTTAATTACCCTATACTGATCGGGTTTTTGGTGTCATCGCTCGCTTTGGCCATTTCACCGGGACCGGACAATATTTTTGTACTTACCCAAAGCATCAGTAACGGAACAAAATCGGGATTGGCCACGGTTTTTGGTTTGGTTTCGGGCTGTTTGGTGCATACAACCTTGCTTGCTTTTGGGGTTTCGGAAATCATCAAACGGAGCGATGCATTATTTTTTGCCATCAAGCTTTTTGGTGCCTTGTATCTTTTGTACTTGGCTTATCAAGTTTACCGTAGTGATGCATCCATCTTTCTGGATAAGGAAAATAAACCGGCCAAAACACCCGTAAAGCTCTTTTGGACAGGTTTTACCATGAATGTGCTCAACCCAAAGGTAACTATCTTCTTTTTGGCCTTTTTTCCAGGATTTTTGTTTAGTGAAGAACTCAATACCGTAATTCAATTCTACATTTTAGGACTGCTTTTTATGCTTTCTGCCCTCATTGTTTTTGGTGCAATTGCAATACTTGCGGGTAAAATTTCCAAGTACTTGACCCGTCATCAAAACGCGGGCGTTTACCTCAAATGGGTGCAGATCGTTGTTTTTGTAGGGATTGCGGTTTATCTATTTCTATCGGATAAATAAGTGCTATTTTTACGGAAGCCTATGCCAAAAGTAAAACTCATAGAATGTCCACGGGATGCGATGCAGGGTATCAAAACCTTTATCCCTACACAAGAGAAGGTTAAATATATCCAATCCTTGTTGGGCTGTGGTTTCGACACCATCGACTTTGGAAGTTTTGTGTCGCCCAAGGCCATCCCTCAAATGCAGGATACCGCAGAGGTGTTGGCACGGTTGGATTTATCAAGGACGCAAAGCAATCTTTTGGCCATTGTGGCCAATGTTCGTGGGGCGGAAGATGCTTGCAAACACGATGCGATTGATTATTTGGGCTTTCCTTTTTCCATTTCGGAAAACTTTCAGATGCGGAACACGCACAAGACCATTGACCAATCCGTGGAAACACTAAAAGGAATCTTGGAGTTGGCCGATGCCAATGGCAAGGAAGTGGTGACATACATTTCCATGGGGTTCGGAAATCCGTATGGCGACCCTTGGAATGTGGAGATTGTAGGGGAGTGGACCGAAAAACTGGCCGAGATGGGAACCAGGATCCTGTCGTTGTCGGATACCATTGGAAGTTCTACTCCAGAGGTGATCGAGTACCTGTTTTCCAATCTTATTCCCAAATACCCAGAAATTGAGTTTGGGGCCCATTTACATACTACGCCCACCAAATGGCACGAAAAAGTGGATGCTGCCTACAAGGCAGGTTGCCGCCGTTTTGATGGTGCCGTACAAGGTTTTGGCGGTTGCCCCATGGCAAAGGATGAACTTACGGGCAATATGCCCACCGAAAAAATGCTGTCCTATTTTACTGCAGAGAAAGCCGATACCGGTGTCAACTGGATGGTTTTTGAAGCGGCATTTAACAAGGCTACCGAGCTATTTTCGGTATACCACTAAAAAAGGCACCCGGGAGAGTGCCTTTATAGTCTAATTTTTCTACGAAAAAGAATCAATAACGAAGTTCGATTCCCGCATAAATCCCGAAGGGATGCCCTGGTCGAAGACCGGCAGGAACCCTCGAAACGGCATAGGTTTCATCCAGTAAGTTGATGATATTCGCAGTAAGGGCTATATGCTCGTTGAATCTGTAACGACCGCCAAGATCCACAATAAAGTTGGACTCCACTTTCTCACTAGCTAAGATGGACCCATTGCCTGCCTTGGTTCTAAACGCGCCATTATATCTGCCGCTAAGGTTGATTTCAAAATTTTGATGCTCCAAGGATAGAGAGGCGTTGAACTGATGCTTGGCGATGTAGGGCATTTCATCGCCTGAATTAACTTCGCCCCAGATATCATTATTACTACCAAAACTGTTCAAAAACTCCGTGTCGGTCAGGGTGTAGCCAAAAGTAAAGGGTAATTGAAGGTTTTCGTTGTTTTCCAAAAAGTTATAGTTGAGCAACAACTCTATGCCCTGTACACGCACTTCTCCAGCATTGAACTGATCTAATGTGCCTGTACCGCCAGATGCTGCAAGGTCGCTTCCCAATAAGTTGCTGTAATCGTTGTAGAAACCGACCAGCTCCCCAGAGACTCCTGCAAAGGAAAAACGGCTCCCTAATTCATAATTGATACTTTCTTCAGGGTCTTCACCGGGTTGGTTGCTGGGTGGAGAGAATCCTTTGTGTACTCCCCCGAAAACGGAAAGGGCATTAAAATTGTAATTGAATCCAATGCCGGGAATAAATACATCTACCTTGTTTTTTCGCTCAGAAATGTCAATACCGTTGCGGGATACGTCATCTGTACCATAATCCAATCGTTCCAAAGATATATTCTCGTAACGAAGTCCCGGGGTCAAGGTCAAATCGTTGATTTTTAGCTTATACATGGCGTAGGAAGCAAAGGCTCTTGCACTACTGATACGATTGGCATTGGTTCCGGGAATACCCGCATTGATCAATTGCATGTTCCCGTTCACCATGGCATAATCATCTATCCATTGAAAGCGATCTTCCTCATCATAATGGTAGCGTAATCCTATTTCCAAATCATGGTAGGTGTTCTCACCGCTCCAATGGTAGTCCAATTTGGTCTGCACCCCCGTTGATAAATAATCACGATTGTTGTTGCGTGCATTTAGAAAATCGTCACCATCACTGTTGGTGGTTCCTGTCACCAAATCAATGTAAGCATTAAACGTGGTAGGATTGCTGAATATGTTCCCAATTCCTTGGCGTTCCCCATCAACTGTAACGTAGTCGACCTTATACCAATTACGGCTAAAATCGTTGTAATAACCAACAGTGGTAATTCGAAACTGATCGCTGAACTTTAAAGCATGAGTTCCCATGACCTGAAAGTGTTCGGTATTCATTTGATCGTTTTGGGAGCCTGCATAGCGACGGAAAGGGTCGGCATTAAAATCTTCTTGGGTTAATCCGAGGTAGGTTTCGTTGGATGTTTCGTCGGAATACTGGAATTTTATCTCAAACTCTTGCCCAAGTGGCGCTTCGGGATTGGTGTTGACCTTAAACTTGGCAACTAGATCATTTTTGTCAAAACCAGTGTTGTCTCCGTTTTCAAGGTTTTTGAACCCGTTGGAATTGTAATTGAGGTATTCCACGGCGTATCCGAAGTTTTTTTGGCTATCTCCAAGTTGTGCGTGGATACGGCCGCTTTGAAAACTTCCGTAGCTACTGTTCAGAAATATACCAAAGTTGTCTGGAATTTCAGTGGAAACCATATTGATGGCACCTCCCGTGGTATATGGTCCGTATTGAACCTGACTGCTCCCCTTCAATATTTCTACAGCTTGCATACGGGCTATAGTGGGAAAATAATAGGCGGATGGAGCACTGTAGGGAGCAGGTGCAATGAGGACACCGTCTTCCATCAATGTAATTTTGGAACTTCTTTCTGGGGATGTGCCCCTTAAACTAATGTTCGGTCTAAGGCCGAAACCATCCTCTTCGTAAATGTTAACCCCAGGAACGGAACGTAATGTACGGTTGATATCGGTATAGTTGAATTTTTTGATTTCTTCGGGAGAAAGGTAGTAAGAAGAGCCTGTCCTGTTCTTGGCGGCAAATTTGCTCCCAAAAATGACCTTGGCCGATAGCACCACTTCGTTCAATTGAATGGTCGATGAGTCGGTGGATATTTGATTTTGCTGTCCAGAAAGAATCAGGCAACTTAAAAGCGCAATAGTTAAGGATAGTCTGTACATAATTTTAATTAAGACTTATTATAAATAATATGTTAATTTGCGAGGCAAAAATATGTGCTTCCGTGAACAAAACAAAGGTTATTTAGAATAAATAAATATAAAGATGGATTTTTTCTTTCCGATACTACTTAAAAGCGACCTTTGTGGAATACTGTGATGAGATGCAAACTGAATAGGGAGACTGTTCCATATTTGATTATTGAAAACCTCTGTTTTTATCATTTAGGCTTGGCCCACTTGTTACTATGGTAATTTATTTTTCCCAACAAGTTACAACAAGTACATTAAGTTAGTTCTCTATAAATTGATAAGCAACTTCCTTAGAAGATAGCAATTTCACCTTTTGTTTTTCTAAACGGAGCAAGCTCAATAATTCGTCTACTTCTTCTTTGTTCACCAAAATGATAAAATGCTTTTTGCCTACGGAAATAGGTATTTTACGTTGATGATTCCAATTTTTCAGCTGCTTTTCCCAATAAGGTATATCCAGTTGTTCTATGTATTCCCTCAAAGCTTCCAGTTCCCACTCGTAGAGTTCAAAACAGAGATTGTTATATATCAATTGGAATAATTTGGAGTGGTTGCAAAAAGTCAACACCCCATTTTTGGACCGGTTCATTACATTTAAATAGTTGCACATAAAATAGAATTGAGTCATAAAGATAATAATTATATAGAATCATTCTAAATAATTGAAATGAATTTCCGAATAAGTGAGAAAATGTAATGTCGGCACAACGAGGTATTCAAATAAATTAGTGGTATATTTGCACGCAATTAATCCGTAATTGCAATGGAAGCTCACCAAAACAAAATTGTTGGAGAAGGACTTACTTATGACGACGTTCTTCTTGTGCCGGCATACTCCGAAGTACTTCCCAGAGAAGTAAACATTCAATCAAAATTTACCAAGAATATTACCATAAATGTGCCCATTGTTTCCGCGGCCATGGATACGGTGACCGAATCGCGTATGGCAATTGCCATGGCAAGGGAGGGCGGTATTGGTGTTCTTCACAAGAACATGACGATTGAGCAACAGGCGATCAAGGTTAGAAAGGTAAAGCGTGCAGAAAGCGGAATGATCATGGATCCCGTTACCCTTCCTTTGGAATCTGTGGTACGTGATGCCAAGGCCAGCATGAAAGAGCATAGTATTGGTGGAATCCCGATTGTGGATGACAATAAAAGGCTTATTGGTATTGTAACCAACCGCGATCTCCGTTTTGAGAAAAATGATGATAGGCCCATAGCCGATGTAATGACTTCCGAAAATTTGGTGACGGTGGCAGAAGGTACTTCGCTGCAACAGGCTGAGGTAATCCTACAGGAAAATAAAATTGAAAAACTACCAGTGATCAACGATAAGGAGGAACTTATTGGTTTGATTACTTTTAGGGATATTACCAAACTTTCCCAAAAACCCATTGCCAATAAAGATCAATACGGACGTTTGCGTGTAGCTGCTGCCATAGGGGTGACGGCCGACGCTGTTGATAGAGCCGGAGCATTGGTAAAGGCAGGTGTGGATGCCATAATTATTGATACGGCCCACGGACACACCAAAGGTGTGGTGAGTATTTTAAAAGAAGTGAAGAAGTCATTTCCAGAATTGGAAGTGGTGGTAGGCAACATTGCAACTGCCGAAGCTGCAAAATATTTGGTTGAAGCAGGTGCCGATGCCGTTAAAGTGGGAATTGGACCAGGCTCCATTTGCACCACTCGTGTTGTGGCAGGTGTTGGTTTTCCACAATTTTCCGCAGTTTTGGAAGTCTCTGCCGCATTAAAAGGAACAGGAATTCCCGTAATTGCCGATGGTGGTATCCGTTATACAGGAGATATTCCCAAGGCATTGGCGGCCGGAGCCGATACAGTGATGTTGGGCTCTTTGTTGGCAGGTACCAAAGAATCTCCGGGAGAAACCATTATTTACGAAGGCCGTAAGTTTAAGTCGTACCGTGGAATGGGCTCTGTGGAAGCTATGAAAAAAGGTAGTAAGGACCGCTATTTCCAAGATGTTGAGGACGATATCAAGAAATTGGTTCCGGAAGGCATTGTTGGCCGAGTGCCGTACAAAGGTGAACTGGAGGAAAGCATGCACCAATTTATTGGTGGTCTACGAGCTGGTATGGGCTATTGCGGAGCAGGCGATATTGAAACTTTGAAAAACAATGCCCGTTTTGTGAAGATTACATCAAGCGGTATTCACGAAAGTCACCCGCACAACGTGACCATCACCAAAGAAAGTCCGAATTATAGTAGGTAAAATACAAAACAAATTAAGCAGGGGGAATTTACTTCCCAGCATAGCTTTGCCAATCCTTATCCTTGTAAATATTGTCGCCGAAGTATTTGGCAATCTGCATAAAGGGCTCTACTTGCTGATATCCGGGAACAGGGGAAAGCATATTCAATTGTTCGTCCAAGAAAACTACGGTAGGGTAGCTCATCTTGCCCTGCAATAGTGCAGCGGCCAATTCATGGTAACCTCTTCTTCCGGAAGGAACAAACTTGAATGTCTTGCCTTGGTACTCAATAGGGTCCTTGCCCTCAGCATCCATCTTTACCATGTAGAAATTCTCCTGCATGTATTTGGATACCTCGGGATGCTGGAACGTGTTTTTATCCATCTTTTTGCACCATCCGCACCAATCTGTATAGACGTCCACAAAGATTTTTTTGGGTTGGGCATCTGTTTTGGAAAGTTGTACGGCTTCCTCCCAAGAAATCCATTGAATATCTTGAGCTTGGGCGTTAAAGCCTATAAACACTATAAAAAGTAAGCTGATTTGGGTGTAAATTGAGCGCATAGTCTTGGTTTTTGACGTAATTGTCGTCATATCAATACAAAACTAACGAAAATTGTGCCAAAAAAGTATTCATTTTAACAGTCTGATAGGGCTTTGCCGTTATTTTACGGTCTGTTTTTTAGGTGATTCGAAAAGCCCTTTTACATCTACCTGGTTGTGCAGGATGTCATCAAAAGTTTCCCTTTTTCTTATTAAATGGGCTTTTCCTTGGTACCAAAGCACTTCGGCCGGTCTGTATCTGGAATTATAGTTACTGGCCATGGTAAAGCAATAGGCACCGGCATTTTGAAAGCACAATATGTCACCTTCGGATATTTCGTTGATCCTACGGTTGCTTCCAAAAGTGTCCGTTTCGCAGATGTACCCAACAACGGAGTAATAGCGTTCCTTGCCTTTTGGATTGGATATATTGATGATTTGATGGTTGGAACCATACAACATAGGTCTGATAAGGTGATTGAAGCCCGAGTCCACACTTGCAAAAACCGTGGAAGTGGTTTGTTTCACCACATTGACCTTTGCCAAAAAGTGACCCGCTTCGCTCACTAAAAATTTACCGGGCTCAAAGGCGAGGGTAAGTTCTTTGCCGTATTCCTTACAGAATTCGTTGAATCTTGTGGTGAGTTTTTTGCCCAATTCATCTACATTGGTCTGGATATCGCCCTCTTTGTAAGGTACCTTAAACCCGCTACCAAAATCTATAAACTCTAAATCCTTGAAGTTTTTTGCGGTTTCAAAAAGAATTTCGGACGCATAAAGAAACACATCAATATCCAAAATATCGCTACCGGTGTGCATGTGGATTCCGTTGATGTTCATATTGGTCAACTCCACAATACGCAACAAATGTGGTATTTGGTGAATGCTGATTCCGAATTTTGAATCGATATGTCCAACGGATATTTTGGAATTGCCTCCCGCCATTACATGAGGGTTGATCCGAATACAAACGGGGATATCGGGATGCTTGCTTCCAAATTGTTCCAAAATGGAGAGGTTGTCTATGTTAACCTGAATGCCAAGGGCAGCAGCTTCCTCAATCTCTTCCAAGGAAACGCCGTTGGGGGTAAAAATGATGGACTCCGGCTTAAAGCCCGCCAAAAGCCCTAGTTTAACTTCTTGAATGGATACCGTATCCAAACCGCTCCCCAAGCTGTTCAACAATCTTAAGATACTAAGATTGGACAAAGCTTTGGCCGCATAGTTCAATTTAAGATTGGGTACCCCTTTAAAAGCATTGGTGAGCTTTTTATATTGTGAGGTGATCTTATCGGCATCATAAACATAAAGAGGTGCGCCAAACTGCTCGGTAAGCTGAAGTAAGTCCTTAGAATTCATGTTAAACGGAATTTTAAACAAAACTATATGTTGTTACTTATACACGCAAGAAATAAAACATTTTTATCAAAATATAACAAGTTGTTTTATTTGAAACAACAATAGGTCTTTTGAAGTTGTGGTTTTAGGTTTTGATATGTATTTTTAAATAAATTGTGAAAATGAAGCTGCCCTTATTTCCATTACAATCCGTATTTTATCCAGGCGAAACCGTACCGCTACATATTTTTGAAGACCGTTACAAACAGTTGATCACCGATTGCAGAAAGGAAGCTTTGACCTTTGGTGTCCCGGTTTTTATAAACAATGCAATTTCATACGGGACAGAGGTACAATTAGTGGAGGTAGTGAATACCTATGAATCTGGAGAAATGGACGTGGTTTGTGTGGCGCGCCAAGTATTTAAAGTATTGAGCTTTGAAAAACAAATGGAAGGCAAGTTGTATGCTGGAGGAGAAGTTGAATTCTTGGAAATGGAAAACGATGCCGATGAAAGTTTAAGGGAAGAAGTGCTTCAAAAAGTGGAGGCCCTATACGATATTATGGATGTCCCGTTCACGAAAACAACCCCCAAACAGTTCAACAGCTATTCATTGGCACACAAAATGGGGCTTTCCTTTGAACAGGAATATGAATTGTTGCTCATGAGGAAGGAAACTGATCGTTTGAATTTTATAAAAAAGCATTTAGAAGCCACCACAAATATTTTAAACGAGGTAAACCGAACCAAGGAAGTCATCGAAATGAACGGACATTTTAAAAATTTTGATTCTTTGGACTTTCAAGATTTCAAGTTGTAGCCTTTCCAAAGCAGAAAGTGGTTATTTATTCTGCCAATTACGAATTAATCATTTAACATCTTCAATTTGTCAGCGGTGTTTTCTATTTTTGTCTGCAAACAAAAGTAAATTCACAGATGAATCTTCACGAATATCAAGGAAAAGAGATTTTAGCCAGTTTTGGAGTTAGAATCCAACGAGGAATTGTTGCCCACAACGCCAAGGAAGCGGTAGATGCCGCAAAACAACTTACAGAGGAAACCGGGACCGGATGGCACGTAATCAAAGCGCAAGTGCATGCCGGTGGCCGTGGTAAGGGCGGTGGCGTAAAATTGGCCAAAAACTTGAAAGAAGTGGAAGAACTGGCAGGTAACATTATTGGGATGAACCTTGTTACCCCACAAACATCTGCCGAAGGTAAAAAAGTACACCAGGTATTGGTGGCCGAAGATGTGTATTACCCAGGAGACAGCGAGACCAGCGAGTTTTACATGTCCGTTTTGTTGAACAGGGGAACTGGAAGAAACATGATCATGTATTCTACCGAAGGAGGTATGGATATCGAAGAGGTGGCAGAAAAGACCCCACATTTGATCTTTACCGAAGAAATTGATCCCGGAATGGGGCTTTTGCCTTTCCAAGCTAGAAGGATTGCCTTTAATCTGGGATTGTCCGGTACAGCTTTCAAGGAGATGGTGAAATTTGTAATGTCCTTATACAAGGCTTATGAGGAAAGCGATGCCAGTCTTTTTGAGATCAACCCGGTGTTGAAGACTTCAGACGATAAAATTATGGCTGTAGATGCCAAAGTATCCATTGATGACAACGCACTATATAGAAGAAAGGCTTATGCTGAAATGCGTGACCTTCGCGAAGAAAACCCAATCGAGGTTGAAGCGCGTGAAGTTGGCTTGAACTATGTTGATTTGGATGGCAACGTAGGTTGTATGGTAAACGGTGCCGGATTGGCAATGGCTACCATGGACTTGATTAAAATGGCAGGAGGGGAACCAGCAAACTTCTTGGATGTGGGTGGTACTGCAGATGCCAAAAGGGTTGAGGAAGCATTCCGTATTATCCTAAAGGATCCCAATGTAAAAGCAATTCTTATCAATATTTTTGGAGGTATAGTTCGTTGCGACCGTGTGGCGCAGGGCGTTGTAGATGCTTATAAAAACATGGGCGATGCCATACAGGTGCCGATTATTGTTAGGTTGCAGGGCACAAATGCAGAATTGGCCAAGGAAATCATCGACAACTCCGGTTTGGCAGTACATTCTGTCGTACAGTTTAAGGAAGCTGCGGATAAAGTGGAAGAGGTTTTGAGTTAGACCCTCAGAAAATCCAAAAAAATATTAAAGGGCAACGTTATCTTAACGTTGCCCTTTTTTGTTTTATGGGGTCGAAAAACCGTCCTTTTTAGCGCTGACCCAACCATTGATATTTGTACTTATTTCGTTTTGAACGGTTTCCGAAAATAAGGTTAAAGGGATAGAATTTTTTTTATGATAAAAGCCGGTATTTGCCCAAGTAGAGAGACATTAAACATTTGTTAAATCCCACTAAACTATACCAATTTTATTTTTTGATCGTCTTATTTTTGAAGTGTCATTAAAAAGGGGCATTAATCAAGTCCAAATATTGACAAATCGATAATTATCAATTTTAATCAAAAAACAAAGATCATGAGAAAATTAAAAACTGTATCGGTAGCGTTGGCACTATTTGCCACAATGAGTGCTTTTGCAACAGAAGGCAAAAAACCAATGAAAGCAAACAATCTTTCTGGTCAGATCTACGAAATGTTGAAAGAAAATCAATTCAACGCAGATGACAAGGAAATGACTGCCGAAGTTCGCTTTATAGTGAACGAGAAGGGTGAATTGGTGGTACTTTCCGTAGAAACAAAAGATGAAATTTTGGAAGGTTTCGTGAAAAATCGTTTAAACTACAAAAAGGTGAAATTGGACAACGTAGCCCCAGGTAGAGTTTACGAACTTCCATTACGAATTACCGCTTAAAAACGGGAATTGTTTGAGTTAGTTAGAAAAAGCCCTGAATTTCAGGGCTTTTTTATGTACTAAAACGAGGTGTTTTGGAGTTATCTAATAAAGATTGCAAACCAAAACCATCCATATGGGAACCTACAAGGAAAAATTGAGCATGCTTTCGGAGATGATTGCCTTTGCCAGGGTAGATCATTCCTTGAAACGGTCGGAGTATGATTTTTTGCTGCAAGTAGCCCGAAGTTTGGGTGTTAGTAAAGATATTTTTGATGGTCTGTTAAAGGAAAAATCCCCCAAAGTGCGCCTAAAAACCCAAGCGGAGCGAATTGTACAGTTCCATAGGCTTATTCTCCTCATGAACATAGATCAGGAGCAGCACAAAAAAGAAATCAATACACTTTACAATATTGGACTTAAAATGGGCTTGCCTCCCACAGCCATTAGTCAGGTTTTAGAGGTGATGCACCGCTATCCCAACAAAATTGTTCCGCCGGATGTGCTGATCAATATCTTCAAGGCACATTACAATTAATGTCAAAATGACATGTGATTTCATTTAAACTATGCCATAAAGACATGTTTTTTCTATTGGTATAGGTTTTGACTTATACAAGGTGATTTAAATGTTTAACTAAAATTGAATCGCCATGAGTATAGTAAAAAGAAACAACCTGTTTTTCCCATCCTTGATGAACGATTTTATGGGTCCTGATTGGTTCGGTGGAACAGAAAAGTGGAATACTTCTGTGCCCGCTGTGAATATAAAGGACAATACCAAAGGTTTTGAATTGGAACTTGCCGTTCCTGGCATGAAAAAAGATGATTTCACCGTTGAGGTTGACAATGATGTGTTGACCATATCCTGTGAAGTGAAAACTGAAAATGAGGAGAACAAAGACAACTACACAAGAAAGGAGTTTTCCTTTACCTCTTTTAAAAGAGCCTTTACATTGCCCGAAACTGTAGATGGATCTAAAATCGACGCCAAATACGAGGATGGAATATTGAAATTGACATTGCCCAAAAAACAAGAGGCATTGCCAAAACCAAAACGATTGATTGAAATAGGATAAAACATTAGAACACCAACTATAGGTGTTTCATGATGGTTGGATTAGTTGGTTAGTTTGAGGCGCGCCCCTGCATTAGCGGGGGCGCGTTTTTTATTGTTGGTCAAGGGTTAAACCTTGTAATTTTATAGGAGATACTATTGATCTTCATAAATTTTTTCTGTATTTTATGGTTAATTAGTGAGTTACTGAATTATTGAGTTGTTGTGTGTTGGCTAAATAACCTAATAACCATAACAAACTTGCCTGATGACAGTCGGGTTTCTTTACTTTTTAAATATCTTATCCGGAACTTGGAGTCCATAAGGGTTTATTCCTTTTCCTGAAGCATTTTTATCTCGTCCCTTAGTTTGGCCGCTTCCATAAAGTTGAGTTCTTTAGCGGCTTTTTCCATGGCTTTTCTTTTCTCCCTGATCAATTTCTCCTTTTGATCTTCCGTGATATATTTTAGGTCGGGCTCGGCAGCGCGCAATTCTTCTTTTTGGAAATGGTAAGTGGATACCGAATTTTTTGCCAAGGCACTGTCCAGATTTTTCTTGAGGGCCATCGGGGTAATGTTGTTTTCCTTATTGTAGGTCATTTGTTTTTCCCGGCGATAATTGGTCTCATCAATGGTTTTTTGCATGCTATCGGTAACTTTATCCGCATACATGATCGCCTTTCCATTTAGGTTTCTTGCAGCACGCCCAACGGTTTGGGTCAAGGAACGGTTGCTGCGCAAAAATCCTTCTTTATCTGCATCTAAAATGGCTACGAGGGAAACTTCCGGCAAATCCAAACCTTCACGCAAAAGATTGACCCCAATGAGAACGTCAAACAGGCCTTTGCGTAAGTCCTGCATAATTTCCACCCGTTCCAAGGTGTCCACATCACTATGGATGTAACGACATCTAATATCAATTCTGGACAGGTATTTGGTAAGTTCCTCCGCCATACGTTTGGTAAGTGTGGTCACCAAGGTGCGTTCGTCCTGTTCCACCCGCTGTTGAATTTCTTCTACGAGGTCATCAATTTGGTTTTCACTGGGGCGCACCTCGATTACGGGATCCAATAAACCTGTTGGACGAATAATCTGTTCCACATAAACCCCTTCGCTCAGTTCCAGTTCGTAATCGGCCGGGGTGGCACTTACGTAAATCACTTGGTTCTGAAGCGCTTCAAATTCTTCAAACTTTAACGGACGGTTATCCATGGCCGCAGGTAAACGGAAACCATATTCCACCAAATTCTCTTTTCTAGAACGGTCCCCACCGTACATGGCATGTACCTGGGGTATGGTTACATGGCTTTCATCAATCACCATAAGGTAATCATCAGGGAAATAATCCAACAGGCAGAAAGGTCTGGTGCCGGGTTTTCTTCCATCCAAATACCTTGAATAATTTTCGATTCCAGAGCAATAACCCAGCTCACGAATCATTTCCAAGTCAAAATTGGTTCGCTCCTCCAAACGTTTTGCTTCAAGTGGTCGGCCGATTTCCTTGAAATAATCTATCTGCTTCACAAGGTCGTCCTGTATCTCCTTTATGGCATTCTGAAGCACATCGGGAGAAGTAACGAACATATTCGCCGGGTAAATGTTCAGTGTATCGTATATTTCAATGACGTTATTGTTGTATGGATCTAATGCTTCGATTTCCTCAATTTCATCACCAAAAAAATGAATGCGGAAGGCATGGTCGGCATAGCCGGGAAACACATCCACCACATCGCCTTTTACCCTAAAATTACCATTTCTGAAATCCGCAGTGGTACGTGCATACAGGCTCTGAACCAATTGTTTTAAAAACTTGGTTCGTGATATTACCTGGTCCCGATGAATGGTAATCACGTTCTTTTGAAATTCTACAGGGTTTCCGATACCGTATAAACAGGAAACGGAAGCCACCACAAGTACATCACGTCTTCCTGATAGGAGAGAGGAGGTAGTGCTCAATCGTAGTTTCTCGATATCCTCGTTTATGGAGAGGTCTTTTTCAATATAAAGTCCGCTCGTGGGGATATAGGCCTCTGGCTGATAGTAATCGTAGTAGGATACAAAATATTCCACCGCATTATTGGGAAAAAATTGTTTGAACTCCGAATACAATTGTGCGGCCAGGGTCTTGTTGTGCGCCAAAACCAAGGTAGGTTTCTGAACCGATTCCACCACATTGGCAACGGTAAATGTTTTTCCGGACCCGGTAACCCCGAGTAAGGTTTGATGTTGGGCCTTGGACTCAATGCCCTCTACCAATTGTCGTATGGCCTCGGGTTGGTCGCCCGTTGGCTTAAAGTCGGAAACTACCTGAAATTTCATAAAGTAAAAATACTAAAGGCAGTCGCTAAATAGAAGCAAAGCTCAAATATTCTTGCTTGATGTTGTTACAAATCGCGTTTCTTCAACAAGGCGTAGGATAAATAGATGAAAATGGCCGTCCAGATCATAACGATCAAGAACTCGTACCAATACACATGGTAGTCGAACTTCATGTTCTCCCCGATCTGTTGCCCTATGTTCTGAACTGCTGAAAGTCGTGTAAAAGGTTCTTTGATCAGGTTGGACATGGATTCCAAAGGGAAGAACCGTTTTACTGCTTTTGCAGTTTCCCAACTCATTACCTTCCAGCCCAACAGTCCGAACACCACTTGTTCCAGAATGGTCCAAAGAATGAGAAAACCAAGGGCAAAAGCCGAACGTTTCACCAAAATGCCCAAGAAAAGACAGAATGAGAAAAAACCCACCAGTTTAAAAAAGAATGCAGGTAGAAACTCCATATCCGAAAATATGATGGAGACCTCGTTGTAGTCTGAATATACAAGTCCAAGAATCATGGAGACCACGAACACAAAAATTGTGGATATTAGGGCAAATGAAATTACTGTGAGTACTTTGGAAAGGATAAACTCCCTTTTCGACAAGCCATCAATCAAGTTTTGTTTAATGGTTTTGTTGCTGTACTCGTTGGACATCATGGAGACGATTACAATGGCCAAAAACAGTTTGAACAATGCCGTGACAAAGGTATTGAAGTGCCAAATATACGGGAAGTTGAATATGCCTTGGTCGGCAAGATGGAACTCTACCGGGCCAATATCAAACTTAATTGCTGCAATGAGGGCGATGGAAGTCAAGAGCACAAAATAGGAGATAATAAGTACCTTGCTGGCCCTATTGTTCCACAGTTTTATAAATTCTATTTGTAGGAGACGTAACATTCGTTTTTTGATTATTGGTTTTTGGTCAAGGTTAAAAATTGTTCTTCGAGGCTTTCTTTTCGTTTTACAAGATGCGAAAGTGTAATTCCTTTATCAAACAGCATTTTGTTCAAGCTTTCAGCATCCATTTCCTCTTTTAAATAGGCAGTAAGGGTGCCGTTGAAGTTTTCTATCTTGCCAAAACTGGCACTTTTTTCTAAGAGTTCCTGTAATTGGTCCATGTTGTTCGACCTCAATTCAAAAAAGCCATGACTTGCCAACATACTGTCCACAGGTCCTGAATACAGGTTTTCGCCCTTGCGAAGAATGATGACGTGCGAACATACCTTCTCTACTTCGTCCAATAGGTGGGAGGCTAATAGAATAGTGGTGCCTTGACTTGCAATTTTCTTGATGATTTCCCGTATCTGATGGATCCCCTGAGGATCTAAGCCATTGGTAGGCTCGTCCAAAATCAATATTTCAGGGTCGTTGAGCAGCGCAGAGGCAATGGCCATGCGTTGTTTCATACCCAGCGAATAAGTCTTGAATTTGCTGTTGCGACGGTCCCACAGCCCCACCAATTCCAGTTTTTCTTGAATTTTGGTTTCCGGCACATTTTTTATTTTGCAAACCAGTCTTAAATTCTGGATGGCGTTCATGTACGGATAAAAATTGGGGCGTTCAATAATGGCGCCAACCTTTTTTAAGGCGTCGTGGGTTGATGTGGTTCCATCGAACCAGCTAAAATCACCTGAAGTACGGTTTACAACATTTAGAATGATACCCAAGGTTGTGGACTTGCCACTTCCATTGGGTCCCAAGATGCCATAAACATTCCCCTTCTCAATAGTAAAGGAGAGGTCGTTGACTGCAGTGAGATAACCAAATTTTTTGGTAAGATGGTTAACGGTTAGTATTGTTTCCAAGATATGCTATCGTTTTTTGAATGGTTTATACTAACTTGACGAAGTATATTGCAATTTGTTACAAATAATTGAATACAATGTCGGAAGAAAAATTGATGTCGAAAAAGAAACCTGCCTATCCCATAAGCAAGGATTTGGATAAATATTTGAAATATTACAATCGAAAAATAGAGATTCCCATCCATTATGATGACCTGCTTCGGTTTTCGGGAAGTGTAGCCGTGTACGATGCCAATGATGAGGATACCCTTTGGGTAAGGGTGTTTTATCCAGAGTTCGACCGCGATGAGATCGATCTTGCGTTAAAACGGGTGTATTCCAACTTTGTTTCGGATGGCAGTGATTCCATTTTCCCCTATTTAAATGTAGATTATGTGGACTATTGCACTTTTGGGAACTCCAAACCTTTTAGAATAAAGGTGCGTAACATTTTGAACGATAACTATACCCTGTTCTATGTAAAAAAGACAGATGCATCCCGCGTATATGGCTTGGAGCTCGAACACATGCTATCTCCGTACAACCTCAATTTTGTGATTTACGAAAATACCTTGATAGAAGAACACATTGTTGGTATACCAGGGGATGTTTTTATGAAGAAAAATCTGCCCAAGTGTACCGAGTTTGATAAAGCACAGATTGCCAAGGAGTTCGTGAAATTTAACGAACGATGTATGATTCGTTTGCTGGGCGATATGCGTTCCTATAACTATGTTATAGTTCCTACTCACGATTTTGATAGTGTGGTCTATAAGATAAGGGCCATAGATTTTGACCAACAATGTTATGAAGGAAAAATAAAAGTGTACCGCCCCCAATTTTTTAAGGAGAACAAAACCATGGTCGATTTGGTCCAGGATAAATTGACCATTGATTCCGTAAACCAGTATATTGTAGAGGAGCGTTCCATTATTGCCAAAAGAATATTGAGCTGGGGTAGAAGACTTAAGCGACTATTGGATGTATGCAAAGAAGACACCATTGCCCCGCCAGAAAATATAGAAATGCTTAAAACTCAATTGTTGGAGCTAACGGGAGACATTAATTTTAGGGACAGCAACACCATGGGAGAGGTATTGATCCACGCCCTGGATTTTGTGAAGCGAAACTACGAGGATGTAAGTATGCGAGAGATTATAGAGAAGAAATTCTAACTTTTCTGTTCCTTGTTGAAATAAACAAGGTAGTAATACATCTGCCGTTCCTCGTCCCAACCTTTTTCCACAAATTTTTCCGCGGATTCCGGGTTGATGAAATCCATTTTTATCTGAATGTTGGTGTCCAGATTAATGACGTTCTTTATTTTTTTACGGGCATCGCTCACGGCCTTGTTCGCAATATCAAAATTGGAAACGTCCTCAATGCTGTATTTGGGTCCCTTCTCTACTTTGTAGTGCTTAAACTCAGGGATAAGCTCTGGGTTTTCCATGACCTCGTTCAAGAATGAGGTCTCTTCAAAATTGTCGTTTTTGGCAAAGTGATTCACAGCACGGTTCATGAACATGACTTCCTGTTGCTTGTCCTCGGCAGGCAAAACCACATCTTTTGCAAAGTTTTGACAGAATTTAAGGTAATTCTTTGTGTAGAAGTTGTCATCGGTCAATGGCAACACTCCCAAAAAGTTTTCCAGCCAGTATTTTGCGTCATAACGGTTGCTATCTACGGAAAGAACTTTAAATCCTTCTTCTTTGTTGATGTTGAATACAATACACCCCTTGTCAAGCTTATTGATGTTGATGCCTTGTCGAATCAAGATCTCCAAATTATGTTCGTTCTCTTCAAATTGAAGAAAATCGTGCTTCAACTCGCTTTTAAAAATACCCACCGCATCCGTTTTTTGGTTGTCGATGACCATATCCGAAAAATGCACCACATAAACTTCCCCACTTTTTATATGCGGGTGGTTGGATTGCTCAAAAAGGTGTGTAGTTATTTTTTTGGAAAGCCTGTGGTTGTCGGATGGGTTTTCGAAAATTTCCGTGACCGCTGTACAAACCTCGTTGAATTCCACGTCCACTTCGTGATTGAACTTATAATAGTTTTCCTCCTTTTCCCTGAAAGGCTTAAAGAAATATTCCTTCAGCAAACCGGCCATTTCATCGTTGAGCGAAAAAGGCTCTGCGGACAAAAAAGCGGATTCGTTTTTACTTTTATTGCCAACACGGTGAAGCGAAATGCTTTCGATTTGGGCGGAATATAGGTTTAGCATTTTTAGGTAAAGTGTTAAGGGTTAAAACTTAGGTGAAGCGTTCTTTTAATTCCAGTTTTCGTCAAAGTCCATATCATCGTACCGATCTAAGAGGTCGTCAAAATTCCCCTCATCATCACTGGGCTTTGCTTCAAATTTTTTTTCTGGCGGGGCATCGGGCAGTTCACCAAAGGTGAACAGTAGGTTCGGGTATACCTTGCCATCTTCTTTGTCAACAATATCGGCCAATTCCACAAAAAAGGTCCACATGCTAAAAAAGTCGTAAACATAGATCATTTTTGGATTGTCCTCCGTTAAAACATCGTCAAGGGATGTTTCGTTCATCAATCGGATATCGGAACCGCTCTCGCTCATATCAAAGAGGGCAATTTCCTCATCTTGGTTCCATTCTTCATCACAGGTGTAAAAGGAGGCCATTTCACTCCCTTCAAAACCAAAAGCTTGGGTTATGGCATTGTGGAAATCTTCCAAATTACTTTGGTCTTCAATTTCGATATCGCGAAAGATATCTTCCTCAGCATCAAGTATTATCCTGATTTTATAAATCATCCATAAAATTTTAGAGTGGGCACAAAGGTACAATAATAGACCTTATTTGGCGAACCTATGCAAAGTAAAAGTCATAGCTGCCAAAAGGAAAAATGCACCAATTTGATGCGCAATTCCTAACCAAAGGGGCACAGCGTAAATAAGCGTGAGCACACCCAATAAAAATTGTACAAAAACCAATATCAACAAGGATTTCAATCCTTTTTCTTGAAGTGGTGTTGTCTGTATTTTTCGTGTTCTGTACCAAATCAACGCAATAAAACCAACTACAACATAAGCTAGGTATCGGTGTACAAACTGTACTCCGCTTTTCCCTTCATAAAAGTTTTTGATCAGGGGTTGTTGCTCAATGTACACGGTTTCGTGCATCAGTTTGCCTTCGTTCATCAAGGGCCAATGGTTGTGTATAAAACCTGCGTCCAAACCTGCCACAAAGGCACCCCAGATGATCTGTACCAAGAGGAGGACAAGTCCAGCTCGAATCAGATTCCTGATTTTTATATTGATTTCTTTTCGCTTTGGATAAATAAGGTCCAGTGCCACCCACAAACTATAGGCGAAGGTGAGGAATGCCGTGGTCAAGTGAGCCGCCAACCTATAGTGGGACACATCAGGACGGTCTACAAGGCCGCTTTTGACCATGTACCAGCCCAAAAAACCCTGGAATCCGCCCATAAAGAGCAGAATCAGGCATTTTTTAATGGTGGGCCTGTCCAATTTTTTGGTGAACAAAAAGTATAAGAACGGTAAAATAAATACCACGCCGATAAATCTACCTATAACCCTGTGCAGCCATTCCCAGAAGTAGATGTCCTTAAACTCCTCGATTCCAAAATGGTAGTTTAATTTTTGGTACTCTGGATATTGTTTGTATAGGTCAAAAGCCTCTTGCCATTCCTGCTCGTTCATGGGAGGAATGGTCCCATGAATCAGTTTATAGTCGGAAATGGAAAGTCCAGAATGCGTAAGACGCGTGATACCCCCGACCAAAACCATGATAAAAATGAGAAAGCATCCTGTTAACAACCAATACACTACATATTTGTTCTTTTTCATTCGGAGTGGACTTTTAAATTCATTTTTTTGCCTTTTTCCAACATAAAATGGTAGGCGGCTTCATACTCGTTGGGAATTTCTCCCTCTAGAATGGCTTCTTTGATGGCGTCTTTGATGATGCCAATTTCTTTTGAAGGCTTTAGGTTGAAGGTTTTCATAATCTCTTCACCAGAAACGGGCGGTTGAAAGTTTCGGATATGGTCACGTTCTTCGACCTCCACTATTTTTTGACGGACTATCTTAAAATTGTTCTTGTACTTTTTCTGTTTGCGCGGGTTCTTGGTTGTAATGTCGGCCTCGCAAAGCGTCATCAAATCTTCCACAAAATCCCCTGCATCAAAAACCAACCGCCTTACCGCGGAATCGGTCACATGATCCTCGGAAAGGATGATGGGCCTTGAACTCATCAATACCATTTTTTGAACGAATTTCATTTTCTCGTTCAAGGGCATCCGCAACCTTTTGAAGAGTTTGTACACCATTTTTGCCCCAACAAATTCGTGCGCATGGAACGTCCAACCGATTTTTTTATGGAATTTTTTGGTGGGAGCCTTGCCGATATCGTGCAGCAATGCGGCCCAGCGTAACCAAAGGTTGTCGGTGGTTTCGGCAATATTGTCCACCACCTCCAGAGTGTGCCAAAAGTTATCCTTATGGCGTTGGCCCTCTATTTCTTCAATGCCTTGCAGAGCAGTAAGTTCTGGCAATATTAATGGCAGAAGCTCAGTTTTGTGCATCAACGAAAATCCAAGGGATGGTTTGGAACTCATCAAAATTTTGTGGAGCTCGTCCACGATACGTTCCTTGGAAACTATTTTGATACGGTCCTTGTTCTCGGTAATGGCCTGAAGGGATTGCAGTTCAATGGTGAAATGTAATTGTGTGGCGAATCGGATGGCGCGCATCATCCTCAGCGGGTCGTCAGAATAGGTGATGCCCGGTTCCAATGGTGTACGTATGATTTGCTTGTCCAAATCGGCCAAACCATCAAACGGGTCCAAAAGTTCACCGAAATTCGATTGGTTAAGCGCCAGGGCCATCGCGTTTATGGTAAAATCGCGGCGGTTTTGGTCGTCTTCCAAAGTGCCATCCTCCACAATGGGTTTTCGACTATCCCGATTGTAGCTTTCTTTTCGGGCGCCTACAAATTCAAGTTCTAAATCTTTGTGCTTGATCATGGCGGTACCGAAATTTTTGAATACCGAAATCTCTGGTTTCCCCTTTAGTTTGGCTGCTACTTTTTTGGCAAGTTCTATTCCGCTGCCAATGGCAACAATGTCTATATCTTTTGGAGTGTTTCGTTTTAAAAAGTAATCACGTACAAAACCACCGATTACGTAAGAATCAACTCCCAGCTCGTCCGAAGCTTCGCCAATAAGTTTAAAAATAGGATGTTGTATTGCCTTTGTATGGAATTCCTTCGCCATTATTATTCCCGAATAACCTTCACCTGTCCGTCTGTACTCAATTTAATGATGGAGGATGGGGAAGGGTTTATATTTTCATCGGGCAAATTTACCACATAGTCCACTCCTTTTAAAATTTCTTCATCAATATCCTTGAATTGTTTTGGGGTAGGATTACCCGAAATATTGGCCGATGTGGAAACTATCGGCTTCCTAAATTTATTGATGAGGTATTGGCAGAATTTATCGGAAGCCACTCTAATGGCCAAGGTATTGTCTTCCGCTACCAAATTGCTGGCTATGCCCATGGGATTATCGAATACGATAGTAGTTGGTTTAGTGGCCAAGTCCATAATATCGTAGGCCACATCGGGAACTTCTTTTACGTGACGTTCCAGCATGGCCTGGTTGGCTACCAAACAGATGAGCGCCTTGGTGTCTTCGCGCTTTTTGAGTGCATATACTTTTTTTACGGCTTCGGGGTTGGTAGCATCGCAACCTATGCCCCAGACCGTATCGGTAGGGTAGAGGATAAGCCCGCCTTCTTGCAGTACTTCATTGCAGTTGTTGATTTCTTCGATCATTTAATTTGATTTTCTTCAAGAAAGCTGATGTAGTTGTTTTTTTGCGCTTCAAAACTCCATTTGCTTTCCATATATTCCTTTTTTTCTCCTTTTCCTTGACTTATTTGCCCTAAAACCAATGTTAATCCTTTTGTCCCGTCATAAAGTATGGAATGCTTGTCAATGTCGGGAATATGGCTGAGGCCGATAGGAGAAATCAAGGTTTTTTGATACCCAAAGGCTTGATTGTAGCATCCCATGATTTTATGTTTTGCGTAGTTATCTCCAATAGTGTCCAAAGGGATGAGGATATAGTCCGATTTTTTCAAGTAGTCATGGAAGACATCATTATCCAAGAAAGAATCAAAAGTCACAAAGTTTTCCTGGAGCTTGTTTTTTTGTATGAAATCAATGAATTCTATGCTTTTAGGGTCATTGGAATTGGTGCTTCCCAAAATCAGGATTTTCAACTTGCTTTTGGATTGTAATTTCTGAAGAGCTTCCGCCACCAAATAATAGTCTCTTCTTCCAAAATCAAGTTTGCCCGGTATACTGATCCAAATCTCATCATCTTGTTTTTTGATTGATGTTTCTTCGAAGGTTGGAAAAAAAATGGGGTAAAAACCCTGTAGCTGTATTGATTTGTCTTCCAATTCGATGGAGTTCTCTAAAAAATCGTTGAGTACAAAATAGTTTATTATGGACTTGCTGATGAGTTTTTGCGAAAAGCTATGGTTTACTTTTTTCAGGTTATGTAGTATACCGAATAATGATACCCTCTTTTTCAAAAGAAAACTCAACAAAATTACTTCCAGCCTAGAACTTGCCGTGTTGAATATGACTGTTTTTATGCCTTTTTTTTTGAACTGTTTTTTAAGTTTCCATAAGAAGAAAATGCGACTGAAGAGATTCTTTTGATCGGAACGGGTGAATGTTATAACATCATCAGGAATCTCCAGATATTCAGAAGCCCGGTCTTTTATTTGACTGCTCACGACCAAGGTCAGGGAGTATCCAGCGGAATCGAGAAACCTTATCTGTGAGTACAGACATTCATCGTGATATGAATTAAACTCAATAAGTGCTGCTTTCTTCATGGATAGTTTTTTGTAAAGAACTGTACTTTTTTGCAAAGTTATCTTTTAAATGATAGACTTTACTATTTTTGCTCAGATGAACCCACAGGAAACGGAATCACCGAAAATATCAGTAATCGTAAGCACTTATAATGCCGAGGAATGGCTAAAAAAAGTGTTGTGGGGCTTCAATTGCCAGATTTTCAAGGATTTTGAGGTGGTTGTGGCCGATGATGGTTCCGGTCCTAAAACCAAGGAGTTATTGGAAAAAATGTCCAAAAAGGTCTTTTACAATATTATCCATGTGTGGCAAGAGGACGATGGGTTCCAAAAGTCAAGAATTCTCAATAAAGCTGTGGAGGCGTGCAATGCCGATTATATTATTATGACAGATGGTGACTGTATTCCACGGGAGGATTTTGTGGAGGTGCACTACATTAACAAAGAACCTGGATACTTTATTTCTGGCGGGTACTATATGCTGCCCATGAATATTTCCAAAATGATTACCCTTGAAGATATTGAAAAACAGCATTGTTTTAATATTCATTGGCTCAAGGAAAAAGGTATTCCAAAGACTTTTAAGAACAATAAACTCACGGCAAATGGAATTGTTTCCAAGTTGTTGAATACTTTTACTCCGACCAATGCTAGCTGGAACGGTCATAATTCATCGGGTTGGAAAAAGGATATTTTAAATGTTAACGGTTTTGACGAGCGTATGCAGTACGGTGGGCAGGATCGTGAATTGGGTGAGCGCTTGTTCAATTTTGGGATAAAATCGAAACAGTTACGTTATAGTGCGGTCTGCGTGCACTTGGATCATAAAAGAGGATATAAAACACCTGAATCCATTGCCAAGAACCAAGCTATTAGAAAGGAGACCAAATCCAATAAAATGGTTTGGACGTACTATGGCATTACCAAATAGTAAGCAAGCTCGTTCTTTTTCTCCAATCGTTTTAATTCTTTGAACCTTTCAAAGACACCAAGGGCGTTCAAGTAACAAATGGTCCATCCTTTTTTGCCATCCAAAAATCCGAGGCGTAGAATGTAATGGTTGAAGAATTTCCAGATAGGTTTTACTGTCATCAAAAGGTAATTGAAATGCTTTTCCTTGTAAAAGTCTTCTTTGGCCTTTAATCTGCCATATTTGAGCATTTTACCTTTGTAGTCTTCATAATTTTTGTAGCAGAAATGAATCAATTTTTCTTTTAGAATGCCAGACTTGCCATCGACAACCAAAGTTTCGTGTACAATTTTTCTATCCGTGAAATGAGCTTTGCTCTTTCGGAAAAGCCTATAATTTTTGTCGGTCTGCCATCCACTAAAATTTAGAGGCTCGTTTTGGAACATAAACTTTCTATAAAACCAATATGCTTCTTGGGCATTAGGGTTGTTTATGGTGTCGATAATTTCTTTTTGAAGACTTTCTGTAACCACCTCGTCCGCATCCAAAAACAAGACCCAGTCATTTGTCGCCTGTTTAAGTGTGAACGATTTTTGGGCCGTAAAATTTTCAAAAGGGTTTTGGATTACCCTGACTTTAGGATGGTCCAAAAGATACTCGTAAGTACCATCGGTACTGTAGGAATCAACCACTAAAATTTCATCGGCAAAGGAAACGGAGTCGATACATTTTTCAATGTATCCCATTTCATTGTAGGTAATCACAAGTGCTGATATTTTTTGCTTTGGGGTGCTCAATTCAGCCATAATTTATTGGTGTAGTGTTTAATTTTTACAAAGCTATAACAAAAAAACAGCGTAAAAATTGTTTGAACGTTTCTTTTTCTTACAAACAATTGGCTCTTCAATTTCCCTACTTGCTTTTTGTTAAAATCTCAAAATTTAATTCTAATAGGTATATTATAGAGGCTGAAAAAGCAATAGGGTTGCTTCTTTTTCGTCAAAAAAACAACCCTATCATTATCTAAGCTCAAAAAAATGAGGGCATAGCCTTACACTGCTACATTGTGCTCTCGGAGCGCATTGTTCAACGAAGTTTTCTTATCCGTACTTTCCTTTCTTTTACCAATGATCAAGGCACAGGGTACCTGATAGTCACCGGCAGGGAAATTTTTGGTATAGCTGCCGGGAATGACGACCGATCTGGCCGGAACCCTTCCTTTCAATTCGACAGGTTTGTCTCCGGTAACGTCGATTATTTTGGTTGAAGCGGTCAAAACCACATTGGCACCCAAAACGGCCTCTTTTTCAACACGCACCCCTTCCACAACAATACATCTAGATCCGATAAAGGCATTGTCTTCAATAATTACGGGAGCCGCTTGCAAAGGTTCCAATACACCTCCGATACCAACACCGCCACTCAAATGGACGTTTTTACCAATTTGGGCACAACTTCCCACCGTGGCCCAAGTATCCACCATGGACCCTTCGTCCACATAAGCGCCAATGTTTACATAACTGGGCATTAAAATGGTTCCTTTGGAAATATAGGCCCCGTGCCTGGCAACGGCATGTGGAACTACACGGACACCCTTTTCTTTGTATCCTTTTTTTAGTGGAATTTTGTCATGATATTCAAAAATGCCAGCTTCTAAAACTTCCATTTTTTGGATGGGGAAATAAAGCACCACCGCTTTTTTCACCCATTCGTTGATCTGCCAACCATTTTCCGTTGGTTCAGCGCATCGCAATTCACCCGCATCGATCAGGTCTATTACTTCACGTATGGCGACTTGAGTTTTTTCATCTTCCAACAAGGCTCTATTGTCCCACGCTTGTTCTATCAGCGTTCTTAATCCTGTCATTTTTCTTAAAGTTTTGACAAAGATAAGCCCCATGGCAGAATTATGGTTCCCATTTTTAAGCGCATAACATTTTTAAGGTTATTTTTGCCAAAAAAATATTTTGGCTAGAATTTTGGCTTTGGATTTTGGAAAGGTGCGGACGGGAATAGCGGTTACCGATGAACTTCAGCTCATTGCTTCTGGTTTGACCACCGTTGAAACCAAAGGTTTGTTGACGTTTTTGGCGGAGTATACGCAAAAGGAATCGGTAGAACGTTTTGTAGTAGGTTTGCCCAAACAAATGGACAATACCGCATCCGAGTCCGAAGAGCTTATCCAAGGATTTTTAAACAAACTAAAAACCAAGTTTCCATCCATTCCCGTGGAACGCCAAGACGAGCGATTCACCTCCAAAATGGCGGTACAGTCCATGCTGGACAGCGGAATGAAAAAGAAAAAAAGAAGGGACAAGGCCCTAGTCGATGAAATAAGTGCCACGCTCATATTGCAGGCCTACTTAAACAGATTTTGATTTATGATTTTACCCATAGTAGCCTACGGAGACCCCGTGTTGCGAAAAAAGGCAAAGGATATTACATCGGAATATCCAAAACTGGATGAACTGATAACAAACATGTGGGAGACCATGTACAATGCCCATGGCGTTGGTTTGGCCGCCCCGCAGGTGGGACTTCCCATCAGAATGTTTATGGTGGACACCACACCTTTTGCGGATGATGAGGGGTTGACCAAGGAAGAGCAAGAACAGCTGGATGGTTTCAAGAAAGTATTCATCAACGCCAAAATTGAAGAGGAAAGTGGTAAGGAGTGGGACTTTAACGAAGGGTGTTTAAGTATTCCCGATATCCGTGAAGATGTAAAACGCAAGCCCGAGATCACCATAAGTTACTTGGATGAAGACTTTAAACCTCATACCGAAACTTTTGACGGCCTATTGGCCCGGGTGATTCAGCACGAATACGATCATATTGAAGGAATTTTGTTCACAGATAAGCTTTCAACGCTTAGAAAACGTCTTTTAAAAAGTCGATTGGAGAAAATTTCCAAAGGAAAAATAGATGTGGATTACAGAATGAGGTTTCCCAAAATCAAAAAAGGACGTTAAAAAAATCGCTGTTTGCAATAAAAACATATTTTTGCGCCCATAAATTACTATTTGAATGGCATTAGACAAGATTTTATCTATTGGAGGTAAACCGGGACTTTACAAATTATTGACACAAACCCGGGGCGGATTTGTTGGCGAATCCCTTTTGGATGGCAAACGTGTAACCGTTGGTTTAAGAAGCAATGTAAGCGTGTTGTCCGAAATAGCCATTTATACCTTGGAGGAGGAAATTCCTTTGAAAGAGGTCTTTCAAAAAATCAAGGAGAAAGAAGAAGGCAAAAAAACCTCCATTAGTCACAAGGCCGATAAAATAGAATTGGAAGAGTATTTCTTTGAAGTGCTTCCCAATTATGATGAGGATCGAGTGTACGCTAGCGATATCAAAAAAATTGTACAGTGGTACAACATCCTTCTCGACAACAATATCACTGATTTTGTTGAAGACGAAAAGGATGCTGAAGAACCTACTGTTCCTGCCTCAGAAGAGGAAGAATAAACACTATTCCTTTTTCCAATCCACCAATTTTGATGGGTAGTAATTGATCTGCATGGCTTCCAAATAGGGAACTTGTGCGGCAAGGCGCTCTTTGTAATCTTCCCAATTTAAGTGTTCTTTGGGAGACCACCCCAATTCGGCATAACCAATTATTCGTGGGAAGGCCAAATATTCCAATTCGGTACCGTTGCTTATGGTTTCCGACCATAGCGGGGCTTCGATTCCAAGAATGTTCCCTTTACCAAGTCCTTCGGCATAGGTTTCTGGATTCCATTTATAGCCCACATCAACAGGTATATACCCGGCCCATTTTAAGCCATATTCGGAGATGGAGTCGTATTTCATGTCCAAATAAGCCTTTTTTGCAGGGGAAATAATAATTTTAGAACCATTTTCAGCTGCGTTCAAGGCATTTTCAGCATTGTTCCATAATTGAACTACCGAACTAGGGGCAATATCTGCCTGTGCAATTTCGTCCCAACCAATCATTCTTTTGTTGTGCTTTTGTACAATTTTTTCCACTTTTTCCACAAAAAGAATGTAATCATCCTTTTTGGTCACGTGGCTTTCATCACCCCCAATATGAAAGTATGGACCAGGTGACATGGATGCGATTTCGCCGATTACATCATCCAAAAAGCTGTAAACGGTATCTTTTTTGGCATCAAAAGAGCTGTAGCCTACTTTCATGTCGGTTCGTACCCGAGGTGTCTCTGCTCCGGCATAGTGTAAAAAAGGATAGCTCAACGATGCTGCATTGGTATGCCCTGGCATATCTATTTCGGGAACAATCGTAATATGTCTGTCCGCAGCGTATGCCACAAGGTCTTTGTATTGTTCTTGTGTGTAAAAACCACCTTCACCACCGCCCACTTCGCTGGCACCGCCTACCTCGGTCAGTTTGGGCCAAGATTTTATCTCAATGCGCCACCCTTGGTCGTCCGTTAAGTGCAAATGCAGTGTGTTAAATTTGTAGTAAGCCAGGGCATCAATGTATTTTTTGACTTCCTCAACCGTGAAAAAATGTCTGGCAACATCCAGCATGGAGCTACGGTAACCAAATTTTGGGGCATCCATTATCTTGCCCGAAGGAATTACCCACATGGGGCGGTCCGTCAAAGTATCATTACTTTTTTCCGGAATGAGTTGGCGAAGCGTCTGAACACCCCTAAAAGCCCCAGCAGCGGTTTTGGCATTCAATAAAATGGAATCATTTTTGATGTAGAGCTGATAGGCTTCCGGACTTTCCAAATCAACGCTATCCGATTGGTTGATGTAGATCAATCGTTCTAATTTTTCCCCGTTTGATGCATTTACCGCAACATCAAGCCCTGTTTTGGATTTAATGTTATCGGATAAAAACCTGCCCACTTTCTCAAATTCCGGGTCTGTGGTCGAGGTGTAAATCGCAGTTCCCGCATCCAGTCCAAAGGCACTACCTGTTGGAATGGTTTTAATGGGTTTTGGAATCAACGGAGCTTTCGCAAGGTCTGTTTTTGGAAAATTGATTTCCTTTTTTTCGGTTTGGCAAGCTGTCATGCAGATAACTGCAACGAACAGCAAAATTGATCTGTAAATCACGTTTGTTTGGTTTTAGTCTATGTAATTTTTGATAACATCGTACCAGATGTCATATCCTTTATCGTTCATGTGAAGCCCATCTTCAATAAAGATGTCTTGTTTTACTTTTCTTTTATTTAGCATCGGATACCAAACGTCAACAAAATCTATCCCATCGGTTTTTGATGCCAATCGGTCCAATTTTCGGTTTAGACGACGGTACCTACCTCTGTATTTCCACCGAGAGATACTCGGTTTGGCCGATATCAATACAATCTCCATGTTTGGATTTTCCAGTTGTAGTTTGTTAAGGATGCCTTCGGCAGTTTTTACTATTTTTCGAGGTCTCTTCTTGGCAAAAATATCGTTGTCACCTTCATAAATAAATACTTTTACGGGCTTATACTTCAAAATCAACTCATCAAGATAAAGCCCAAGATCAGAAAATTGGGAGCCACCAAAGCCTGTGTTCAGCACTTGATGTTCCGGAAACCTTTTCTGTATATCTGTCCAAAACCGGATACTGGAACTTCCCGTAAAAACAATGGTCGGCTTGGAAGGATCCCAAAGGGAATCATTTTTTTGCTGAATTGACCTAACCTCATTTTTAAAAGGATTATCGTTTTGCCCAATGGCCATTAACGGTACCAAGAGCAATGCAATAAAAAAATGTTTCATTCTACAGGATTTTGCCTAAAAACGACGTTGAAGATAGTAATATTTTTCCGTAACAATGCTTTGTTGAAAAATACACGAATACTTTTCATAAGTAACTTTTGAAGTTGGGTTTTCTAAAGTGGGTACTTCGTATTTTTGGTCAAAATAGAAAGCAATGAACACAAGATCGGAGCAGTTGGCTGCTTTTGACCGTCTGTTGACCATAATGGATGAACTGCGCGAGCAATGCCCGTGGGACAGAAAGCAGACCATGCAGACGCTTCGCCATTTAACCATTGAGGAAACCTACGAATTGGGCGATGCCATTCTCGACAATGATTTGGAAGAGGTGAAGAAAGAACTGGGCGATATTTTATTGCATATCGTTTTTTACGCCAAAATAGGTTCCGAAACACAGGATTTTGATATTGCCGATGTGGCCAACGGTATCTGTGATAAATTGATTAACCGACACCCGCACATTTATGGCGATGTAAAAGTGGAGAATGAGGAGGATGTGAAGCAGAATTGGGAAAACATCAAATTAAAAGAAGGTAAAAAGAGCGTGCTGGAAGGCGTTCCCAATGGTTTGCCCTCCTTGGTGAAGGCCAATAGGATCCAAGACAAGGTAGCCGGTGTGGGATTTGATTGGGAAGAGCCCGAGCAGGTTTTTGAAAAGCTGAAAGAGGAGTTGGGGGAGCTTCAAGAAGAGGTGGCGACCAACAATGCCGATAAAATGGAGTCCGAATTTGGCGATGTGCTTTTTTCGATGGTGAATTATGCCCGTTTCCTAAAAATCAATCCGGAAAATGCATTGGAGCGGACCAATAAAAAATTCATCAAACGCTTTCAATATTTGGAGGGAAAAGCCAAGGAAGCAGGAAAGTCCATAAAGGACATGACCTTGGCCGAAATGGACGTTTACTGGGAAGAGGCGAAGCAGTTGTGAGATTTATTCATTCCCTAACATTTCAACCGACCAAGATTGTCATCAATCTACCTATATTTGCCATCCTTTTTTAAATATCCGCTGTGTTTCAAAACTACACCAAAGAATTCGCCTATAACCTAAAACTGTCCTATCCCGTTATTTTGGGAATGCTGGGGCACACTTTTGTGGCCTTTGCAGACAACATTATGGTAGGGCAATTGGGAACTGCTGAACTGGCAGCGGTCTCCTTGGGCAATAGTTTTGTGTTCATTGCCATGTCGCTCGGTATTGGTTTTTCCACTGCCATCACTCCTTTGGTGGCCGAAGCGGACGGGGCAAAGGACCAAGCAGCGGGCAAAAGTGCCTTAAAACACGGTTTGGTACTTTGTACCGTACTGGGTTTATCCCTGTTTGGACTCATCCAAGTTTCCAAACCCTTGATACACCATATGGAACAGCCCCCAGAAGTGGTGGAACTCGCTTTGCCCTATTTGGATTTGGTGGCATTTTCGTTAGTGCCCTTGATCATATTTCAAGCCTTTAAACAATTTTCGGACGGTCTATCCCAGACCAAATACCCTATGTACACTACCATTGTGGCCAACTTGGTGAATATTACCCTGAACTATTTGCTCATTTTTGGTGCTTTGGGCTTTCCCAAGATGGGAATTGTTGGTGCGGCAGTAGGTACTTTGGCATCTCGTGTGATTATGGTGGCCTTTATTTGGTACTTGCTAAAGCGAAAAGAAAAGTTTGCTCCCTATGTAACTCATTTCAACTTTAGAAAGATTGAGAAAAAAGTGATGAACAAAATCATCGGTCTTGGATTTCCATCGGCGCTGCAAATGTTTTTTGAGGTGGCCATTTTTACAGCGGCCATTTGGTTGAGCGGAGTGCTTGGAAAAAATGCCCAAGCGGCCAATCAAATAGCATTGAACTTGAGCAGTATGACCTTTATGGTGGGTATGGGGCTTGGTGTGGCAGCTATAGTCAGGGTCGGAAATCAGAAAGGTCTCAGAAACTATAAAGAGTTGAAGCGAATCGCGGAATCTGTGTTTTTCTTGACGCTTTTGGTGGAAATAGCTTTCGCTGTGATTTTCTTATTGGGGAGACATTGGTTGCCGACCATTTATTTGGATGTGGACGATATTGCGAACCAAGCCGATAACACCGAAGTGATCATCATAGCTGCGAAACTATTGTTGGTGGCAGCCTTTTTCCAGATTTCTGATGGGCTCCAAGTAGTGGTCTTGGGCGCGTTACGTGGTTTACAGGATGTAAAGATACCTACACTGATTACTTTTGTGGCCTACTGGTTGATAGGTTTTCCCATCAGTTATTACTTGGGGTTGCATACCAGTTTTGAAAGTACCGGTATTTGGATAGGATTGTTATCGGGACTTACCGCATCGGCCGTAATGTTGTATCTTCGATTTAACTTTTTGACCAAGAAATTGATTGAAGACTAAATTAGAATGGTTGTCACCCTGAGCTCGTCTCAGGGTCTCATTATAAAATGAAAATATATGTGATGTTGAACACCACGCCAGTCGGCGGGAGTTCAATATGGCACATTTAATTATAAATTTGAAACCAGTTGTGGATTTTGAAGGAAATTCGTCAGTTCGAGTGATTTTTGGTTGTTGAGCGAAGTCGAAACAAAAGAAAATTGTACCTGCCTGCCGGCAGGCAGGTCGAGAACTAGAATTTCAAGCCAAAAAACGATTCTCGATACAAAATTCCTTTGGAATTTCACTCGAATTGACGGTTTTTGGACGAGAAATCTTCAAAATACACATCGGGTATTGAATTAAGAAGATTCCAAAATTTGAAATCTAACTATTTGATACATGGAACTACCTAAATTTTTATTGGCCGACAATACGGACCATCCCGATGCCATTTTTATCGTTCATACCGAATACCCACGTTTTATCATCAATCTGGAAAATGATGAAGTGGAATGGATGGAAGAATTCTCCAAAGAGGATGAGGCGGATTTAATGGAAGAGGCCGAAAGCTTGATCGAAGCCGCTACGGCCTTTTACGATAGGGAAGTCTCCAGATACGACGATTGATGATCGAACAGTTACTGCAATACGATAAAGAATTGTTTTTGTTCCTCAACGGATTGGGGACCGAAACTTGGGACGGCTTTTGGATGTTTATGACCACCACCAGAAATTCAGCTCCGCTTTATCTGTTACTACTTTACTTATCCTATCGAACTTTTGGTTGGAAGGGAACAGGAATAATTTTGGTGTCCATCGCCTTGCTGATTACCTGTACCGACCAATTGTCCAATTTCTTTAAATACGGCGTTGGTAGATTGCGACCTTGCCACGAACCTGAAGTAAGTGGCGCCATGCGTTTGGTAAAAAGTTATTGTGGAGGACAATTCGGATACTTTTCCGCCCACGCGGCCAACTCTTTTGGACCAGTGATTTTCTTTACCGTGATTTTTAAGAATAAGGTGAAATACATCTCTTTGGTATTGTTGATTTGGGCCTGTATTGTTGCCTATAGCCGAATTTATATCGGTGTTCATTATCCGTTGGATGTGATAACGGGCGCTTTGGTAGGTTCCCTTTTCGGATGGTTGTGGGCCAAGTTGGCTATATTTGCTTTCCAAAAAACAGGGGTATGATCTCAACCGCCAGATACTGGTTTTATATTGGATTGATTGTGTTGGTCTATATCATTGGGATGTTCGTAACCCTGTTCGAGAACGATTCGGCCCAATTTGCTGTAATGGCCATGCGAATGGTTCAGGAAAACGATTTTTTGAGCCTCTTCAAAGGTCCCGAAGAGTATTTGGATAAGCCCCATATGCACTACTGGTTGGCCGCACTTTCCTATAAAATATTTGGAATTCACGATTGGGCGTACCGAATTCCCGGTATTTTGTCCACTTTGTTGGGAGCTTACAGTTGCTACGGTCTCGGAAAATTGCTTTACAACAAGGACGTGGGGCGGTTTGCTTCATTGATTTTTATGACGGCCCAAACCATGGTCTTGGCCAATATCGATGTGCGTACCGATGCTGTTTTGACCGGATTCACGATCTTTTCCATTTGGCAATTGGCCAAGTATATTGAGCAAAACACCTTGAAAAGTATCGCTCTGGGTGCTTTTGGGGCGGGAATGGCCTTTTCCACCAAAGGTCAGATTGCTTTGGTAGTGATTGGAATTTCGATACTGTGCCACTTGACCTATACCCGAAAATGGCAGCAATTGCTCAATTGGAAAGTTTTGGTGGCGATTTTGGTGTTTGGTGCCACCATTGCCCCGATGTTGTACGCCTATTACCATCAGTTTGATTTGCACCCCGAGAAAGTAATCAGAGGAAAAGATAACCGTAGCGGTATCTTCTTCATTTTTTGGGAACAGAGCTTTGAACGTATGAGTGGAGAAGGGGTAGGAAAGAACAGTAGCGACTTTTTCTTTTTCTTTCACACCTTTTTATGGGTGTTTCTGCCGTGGACGGTTCTCGCTTTGATAGGCTATTGGACTAAAGTAAGAACCTTTTGGGAAGCGAAGTTCGCTTACAGGCCCAATTTAGAATTTCTGACCGTTGGTGGGATTTCGATTTTGTTCCTGCTCATCAGTTTTGCGCAGTTTAAATTGCCGCACTACATGAACATTTTAATGCCTTTGTATGCGATCCTATCGGCGGCATTCCTGTATATGTTGCATCAAAAGGAAAAATTGAGGATGGCCAAGGTAATTTTGGGCATCCAATACTTCATATTGGGTCTAGTGGCGGTCTTTACCGTTTTGGTGAGTTTTTATGTATTTAAATTCGAGCGTTGGTACAGTTATTTGTTCTTGCTGACGGCCCTTGCATTGGTGACTTGTTTCATTTTGAAAAAAGAAGCGCCGTACACAAAAATTGTAAGTGTTGCCATTTTTAGTTCGGTGTTGTTAAATGGCTTGATGAATGTCCATTTTTACCCAAAACTGCTCGAATACCAGGGGGGGTCCACCATGGCGGAGCAGGTAAAGCAGAACAACATTCCCGTCGATAGCATTTATAAGATTTCGGAAAAATATTCGTGGTCGTTGGATTTTTATAACAGGAAACCCGTACAAATAAGTTCGCTCTCGGAAATAGCGGAGAAAAATGATGTTTGGGTGTATGCCACGGACAAAGAATTGAAGCAATTAGAGAAAAAAGGAATTGTTTGGGACAATCAAATTACGGTGGACCAATTTCGGATTACCCGACTTCAAATCAAATTCTTGAATCCCGATACGCGAGAAGAAAAATTGAACAAAATGCATTTGGTGCATTTGAACTAATCTACTGAATCCAGTCTTGGCTTTTTAAAGTGATAGATTACTCCGAAAAGTGAGGTGAGTGCCGTTATCAAAAAGAAGGTAAAACTGATACCGATGGAAGTGCTGGCATCCAGCCCCAACCACTCTGCACCGTACAAAAAAGTGACTTCTCGACTTCCTATTCCGCCAATGGTCAAAGGTATCACGGAGACAATCGAAGAAACTAAGAACACAAAGAGGTATTCAATAGTGTCCATGCTAACGGACAAGGACTTCAAAATACATAATACGCTGATTAATTGTGCCAGTTGCACCAAGGCCGAAAACCCTAGGGATTTCCAAAATACGGGCAGGGTAGTGATGAAGAATATTTTGTTCACGAACCAGAAAGCGATTACACTTAAGGGAATGGCCGCAGTTACCAACCAATAAAAGCTTTGAAAAAATACATTTTTTGCCAAGAGGGCAAGCACACAAGCATACACAAAAAGCAAAAGCATACCGCTTAAACGGTCCAAGAGTAAGCTGGAGACTACTTTCTTGGTACCTGGTTGATATTCTTTTTGGATAACGTATCCTTTGTACGCATCGCCGCCAATGCCTCCAGGTAAAAAAAGGTTGTAGAACATTCCCAATAGGTAAAGCTTTAAATTGCTCAACTGGGAGATCTTGGCTCCAATTTGATGGAAATACAAGTTGGTCCTAAGAGCAGCTAAGACTTTGGACAGTACAAAAAACAGCAGTGCCAAGAATAAATAGAGAGGGTCGCTCTTTTTTAAGGTCTGGAGTACATCCTTCAACTCTATTTTGGTGAAAATAAAGTAAATCAGGACCGCACTGATGATAATCTTCAAGGCGGTTATGAGCTTTTTACGCTGCTTTTCCGTCACCTATGCTGATTTTTTTGATACGATACGGTCTTTTCTGTTGCGATTCGTAGTAGGTACGGATCAAGAGTTCCATCACAATCCCGATGGTAAACAATTGGATGCCACCCACAATGAACATCATCCCGAATATGAGCAATGGTCGGGTGCCGATATCCTGTCCGAAGCCAAGCTTTACGATCAACAAATACACATTGATCAAAACTCCCAAAATAACCAACAATACCCCAAAAATTCCGAAGAGGTGGATGGGACGCTGAAAATATTTTCGGATAAAGAGTAACAGCATCATATCGGCGACCACTTTAAAAACCCGCTCCAGACCGTATTTGGAAACCCCAGCGTGTCTTGCGTGGTGCTTTACGGGAACCTGTTTGATCTGTGCACCTTCCAAATGTGCCAAAAGTGTAATAAAACGGTGCATTTCACCATACAGATTAAGGCTTTTTGCGATGTCCTTGGTGAAAACTTTTAGGGCACAACCGTTGTCTTTAATATCCAACTTAGTCACTCTGCGCACCAAAAAGTTGGCAATTTTAGATGGTATTTTTTTTACTTGGGAATCTTTTCTTTTCTGACGGATGCCCGTAACTAAATCATATTCTTCGGTGATGGCATATTCCAACATTTGTGGAATGTCCGAAGGGTCGTTTTGGAGGTCTCCATCCATGGTAATGATGTATTCCCCTTCGGCGTAATCAATCCCGGCGGCCAAGGCCAAACTTTGGCCATAGTTCTTTTTCAGTTCAATGAGATGGACCTTCTTATCGTCCATTTCCTTGACCTTGATACGGGTTTTGTCCGTGGAAAAGTCATCCACATACACAATTTGGTAGTTGTACCCCTCAAGGCTTTCATTGATTTTTTGGGTCAAAAGAACCACATTGTCCTCCTCGTTGTACAAAGGAACCACTATGGATAAAAGGGAATCGGTGACGGTGCTCATTCAGTATAAAATCTGTGCAAATTTATCGCTTTTATTTAAGAGCCTGTTTAGGAATTTGTCAATTGTTCTGTTATGCCCCTTTTTGCGCATTTCTTCGTTATAATTTTGAACCGTAGCTACGGCTATGCTTAAAAATTATGCCTCAAACTGCATCAAAAATAGCCTATATCAATTCCAATCACAAATTCCTAAACAGGCTCTAAAGTTCCTTGGTAATCTTGTCCAATAGGATTTTTGCAGCGTAAAATGGTGAAATTTTGTGTTTTTCAATCGCTGATAACAGCTTGGCTTGTTCTGTTTTAAAGGTTTCCTTTTGATGAAAAAACTGTTTGATGTATTCATCCACAGTCTGAAGGAACCAGTTTTTGTTTTGTTGTTGTCGGTTCTTTTCAAAAAAGCCGTTTTCCTTGGTATGCTCCACAAATTGCTGCACCATTTCCCAGATGTCTTCAATGCCTGTTTTTTCCATGGCGGAACATTTCATCACTTTGGGCGTCCACCCATTGGCTTTGGGCGGGTATAGGTGCAAGGCCCTGGAAAATTCAGTAACGGCAAGTTTTGCGTGCTCCAAATTACTGCCATCCGCCTTGTTTATGGCTATGGCATCCGCCATTTCCATAATGCCTCTTTTAATACCTTGGAGTTCGTCACCTGCGCCGGATAGTTTTAGCAAAAGGAAAAAATCCACCATACTGTGTACGGCAATCTCACTTTGGCCTACGCCCACGGTTTCCACCAAAATCACATTATAGCCTGCTGCTTCGCAGAGGATGATGCTCTCTCTGGTTTTTCGAGCTACACCACCCAAGGAGGTGCCCGAAGGGGAGGGGCGTATAAAAGCATTTGGGTCCTTGGCCAAGGTCTCCATTCGGGTTTTGTCTCCTAAAATGCTTCCCTTGCTTAGTGAGCTGGTCGGGTCTACGGCCAAAACGGCCACTTTATTGCCTTGATCGGTCAATATCTTCCCCAAGGTTTCGATAAAGGAGCTTTTGCCCACTCCCGGTACACCTGTTATTCCTAGCCGAATGCTTTTGTTGGGCTGGGTCAAACACTTTTCTATGACCGCATTGGCTTTTTCAAAATGTGCCGGTTTTGTGCTTTCCAATAAAGTGATGGCCTTGGCAAGCATCGCTTTGTTGCCGTCAAAAATACCTTGCGCCAAAACATCGGCAGAGAGTTCTTGTTTTCTGAGTGCCTTGATTTTGGAAACCGTGTTCGAGGGTGTTTTGCTTTTGTCTGCCAATGGTGCTGTTGATCAATTCATCACGAATTTATAAAGATTTTACGGGTTTAGGCCAATCATGATACCAATACAGCTTATCCATTTCACAAAAATTTAATATCTGTTAAGAAGGACTTCCGCTTACAAATTGGTACCTTATTCGTTAAATTATCGGTTACCGCGTAGGTGCTGATTTTTACAAACCTATAAACATTTAAAAGATGAAGACTATTTTTGAGGCCAAGGCCACCAATACAGGAGGAAGAGCTGGACATGTAAAGAGTGAAGATGGCGTTTTGGATTTTGACATAAGCATGCCAAATTCAAAAGGAAAACCGGATCCAAAATCAACCAATCCCGAGGAACTCTTTGCTGCAGCTTACTCCACTTGCTACGCTGGCGCGGTAGAAGCTGTTGCCAAAAGCCACGATGTGGACGACCTTGGTGATTTTAATGTAACTGCTATAGTGGCATTAAATAAGGAGGAGGAAGGTTTTTTCTTGGAAGTAACCTTGGATACGTATTTGCCTACGGTTGATAAGGAAATGGGAGAAACCATCATTAAGGAAGCTCACGAAATGTGCCCTTATAGCAAAGCTACACGCGATAATATTACAGTGCACTTAAATTTGTTAATGGACGAATAAAATCACCTAACTTTTTAATAATGAGCCCCGTTGAAGCCATCATCGGGGCTTTTTTTGTTAAAAGTGAACAAAAAACAAACTAATTTGCAACGTTGCATTTTTTGCATCGTCCTTATTACAGAACAACTAAAAAACCAGACATAGAACCAAGTGTGCTCCATATTGAGCTTGTGGAAAAGTGCAAGGCGAACGACCGTCAGGCGCAAATGAAACTGTATCGTCAGTATTGCGATGGTATGTTTTGTGTGGTCATGCGATTTGTTAAAAATGCTGCTGATGCAGAGGATATATTGCAGGACTCGTTTATAAAGGCTTTTCAGCGGATTGAGCAGTTTAAGGGAGATGTTACGTTCGGGGCCTGGTTGAAAAGGATTGTAGTGAATGGAAGCATTGATTTTTTAAAGTCGAAACACCAGCGAACGGTGGAATTGAACGAAAATTACTTGCAAGTGGCAGAAGAGGATGATTGGTCCGTGGAAGAAGGAATTTCCATTGAACAGGTAAAAGGAGCCATTGAGGAACTGCCACAAAAATATAAATATGTAGTGCAATTGTTCTTGGTAGAGGGATACGATCATTCGGAAATCGCTGAAATTTTGAACATTACAGAAACAGCGTCCAGAACCCGATTGTTAAGAGGAAAAGCGCAATTGAAAGAAAAATTAAAAGATTTGGCCTATGGCACGTGACCTTAGAAAATTGTTTGAGAAAGAAAGGAAGCAGAAACGCTTTACCATGGAGGATGGGCATGAGGACCGGTTTTTAGCTAAACTGGAAAAGGAATTGCCCAATAACCCTCCAAAGAAAAAGGTGTTCTCTCTTTGGATGCAGATAGCGGCCTCCGTTGTTGTGGCACTTGGCTTATCCATTTATTATTTCAACAACACCGACCCCATTGATGTGCCAGAAGGGCAAGTAACGGTTGTTGATCGCGATAGTTCAAATGGTAGTGGTGAGGGGATGTCGTTGGGCGATTTATCACCAGACTTAAAAAAGATTGAAACCTATTACATTACTAATATCAATTTACAACTATCGGATTTGGATGTTGATCCGGAGAATAAAGAACTTATGGACAGCTATATGGAACGATTGGCCGAGTTGAACAAGGAATACCACAGACTAAATGAAGAGTTGAACGAATTGGGTCCCAATGACCAAACCATAAGCGCACTTATCAAAAACCTACAGTTAAGGTTGCAGTTGTTGCAAAAATTAAAATCAAAGTTGAATCAATTAAAATCATCAAAAAATGAACAGGAATCATCAAATATTGTTTAGCGGGTTGCTCCTTGCCTTGGTTGGGTTTACCGGCCATGCGCAGGAGAAATCCAAAACCTACAAGGAAAGTTTCAATGTCAACAAGGATACGGAACTTAACATCAACACCAGTTATGCCGATATTCAATTTGAGACATGGGACAAAGATCAAGTGGAAATTACGGCGGTAATTGAACTAGAAGGAGTGGAGCAAGAGGAAGCCGATTCCTATTTTGAGAAGGACTTGGTCAAAATTATGGGGAATAGTAAGGAAATTGAGGTAAGTACAAAAGGTGCGGGACCCAATTATGCGTTCGATTTTCAAGGGTTTAATATTGATATCCCCGAGATGCCTTCGGTTGCTGAGATTATTGCGAATGTGGAGATTCCGGAACTCCCTGAGTTCACCATCCCGGAAATAAACGTAATGCCTCGCATGCCACCCATGCCACCCATGCCACCCATTGAGTTTGATTATGATGCCTACAAAAAGGATGGGGACAAATACATGAAGGAGTGGAAAAAAGAATTCGATAAAACTTTTGACGAAGAATACAAAGCCCGTTTTGAAGAGTGGGGCAAGCGTATGGAGGAGATGGCAGAAGAGCGAGAAGCTAGAAGAGAGGAGATGAGGGCAGAAAGAGATCAACTCCGTGAAGAGCGGGAGGAAATACGGAAAGAAATGCAAGAGCAGATGAAAGAGCAACAGGAAGAGATTCGCGCCCATCAAGCAGAACTTAGGAAGGAGCAGGCAGAGCTTAGAAAACAACTGCGCGAAGAAACAAGAACAATCCACAGCAGCCCCAATGTGTTCTATTTCTCATCAGATGGGGAGCATAAAGAGTACAAGGTAAAAAAACGAATCATTATTAAAATGCCGAAGTACATCAAGGTAAAAATGAATGTACGCCACGGTGAGGTAAAATTGGCGGAAAATGCCAAGAACATCAATGCAAGCTTGTCCTACGCAAGCTTGCTTGCCTCCACCATTGATGGTGTCAATACTGATATTCGAGTGTCCTACTCTCCCGTGGTTGTGCAAAACTGGAATTACGGCAGCCTTAGTACGGATTACTCCGATAAGGTGAATTTAAAAGAGGTAAAGGAACTAAAATTGCATTCGGTATCATCCAATGTGGTAATTGGTAGATTGGCCAGTAAAGCGATGGTTGTCAATAATTTTGGTGCATTGCACATTGATGAGGTCTCCGATGGCTTCAGCATCATTGATATTTCCATGGAAAATGGGGAGTTGGACTGTAAACTGCCCGAAACGCCTTATACTATCTCCGTTAGCGAAACAACATCTGGATTCCAATATCCGAAAGCATTACAATTGACATCCACCCAAAAAAATGGCGCCAATATCCATACGGGATATCATATCAGTAAAAACGATGGGAAAACCATCAAAATCAACTCCAAATACAGCGAGGTGGTTCTTAAGAACTGATCTTGTTACAAGACTTCCCAAGGGAACCACTTCAAACTTGTTCGGCCCATTCTTTCTTCAACGGCCACAACCTACCTTCCAATTTTAGTGGGCATCTTCTTTCAGGTAGGACTCAAAATTCTTTTTAAAACGATTCAATCTTGGGATTGATACGTTTCTGATATAACTGTTATTTGGATTTCGCTTTTTATAATCCTGATGGTACTCTTCCGCTTTGTAAAACTTTTCAAAAGGTTCTACTTCTGTTACAATAGGGCGATTGCCATAAATATTTTCGGTTTCCAGCTTGTCGATATAGCTTTGAATAATCTTTTTTTCCTTATCGTTTTTATAAAATGCAATGGAACGGTACTGAGCCCCTTTGTCAGGTCCCTGCCTGTTTAGGGTGGTTGGGTCGTGAGAACCAAAAAACACTTGGACCAACTGTGTGAAAGAGATTACTTCTGGGTCATAATATACTTCTACCGCCTCCGCATGTTGGGTTCTACCATAAGAAACCTGCTCGTAGGTCGGGTTTTTCTCAGAACCGCCAGAATACCCTGAATACACTTCCTTGACTCCCTTAACACTTTCGAAAATGGCTTCCACGCACCAGAAACATCCACTGGCAAAATAGGCGGTCTCGTATTTCTGAAGTTGTCCTGAGATCAATTTGGTCTCCAAATGAGGGTCGGATTCTTTTTGGGCAACTTCTTGTTTGCCCGATTTGTTTTTGGGCTGGCAACTTATGGATGCCAATAATAGCAGCATTAAAAATGGAGTTCTCACGATTTTCATTTTAGTTTCTTGTTTAGTTGCAATAAGGTACCAACAATTACTTGGCCGGCCGTTAAAAAATGTTAATCATTTTGATTGATTGTATTTTCTTACAAAGAAAAGAAAATATACCACAATGTTCTGTAAGGGTTTATTATTGCGGGTTTATCGATAAAATGCACATGCGTTCGGTGTGCTGTTTTTAGGGGTAAAATCGTTCGTCGAAGATAAAAAACACTTCATCCGAAAAAAAAATATTCACCGAAAAAAACGGGTTGTTGAGCGATGGAAATCGAGTTGAGCTTGTGCTTGAAAGTAATTTTACATCACAAAACAAACAGAACAATGAAGACAATTTTTACCATCATCGCAGTAACTTTTTTCGGAACTATGGCTTCTGCCCAAGATATTTCCAAAGAGGCCAAAGTGGATGCCCTTACAGTAGGAGTTGAGTTGGATGTAACAATCAGCAACACTATTAGAAAGGATAGAAAAATGGTGAGATTGTACAAGTTTAAGAACTCTCGAATCAAAAAGGAGCTTTCTTTCAAAACCAAAAAGAACAGGGCTAAATTGGCATAATTATGATATTGGATATTTTAATACCCTTTACGGTGTTTTTGAGCGTTGCCTTTGTTTTGGCAAGCATAGCCTTTTCCTTCAGGGAAAGAAAATTTATAGAAGTTTAAGTTTATATCAAAATAAGTATTGGTAAGGTCGGTTTTAAACCGGCCTTTTCTTTTGTAAAAATTTTAATCCACAGAGTTGAACTGTTCTATCACCTCTTCAAACTCAATAGTGTAGTGTGTTCCTTTTTTGGAGTAATCCCTGCTTATTGAGCCCCTAAGTTGGCGTGCTAGATTGTAAATAAGTTTTAATCCCAAGGAATTGGATGTTTTTGGGTTGATTTCTTCCGAATAGCCAACTCCATTATCACCTAGATACATTTTGTAGCGGTTATTCTCCATTTTTTGGACGGATACATGGATTTCTCCATCATTCCCTTCTGTGATGCCATATTTTAAGGCATTGGTAATGGTTTCATTAATAATCAGTCCCAAAGGGATTACCGTATCAATACTCAGTTTGTAATCCGATATGTCCAAGGCAACCTTTACATTTCGGTTGCTTCCTTTTACCGACCTTACCAAGTAATCGCAAAGTTCCCTTACATAAGGTTCCAATTCTATTTTGGAAAGATAGTCATCTCGCTTATAAAGCATCTCATGGACCATGGCCATGGATACGACACGGTTTTGGCTGCTTTTTATGATACTGCTTATTTTACTGTCATCTATTGCCCTGGATTGCAGGCTTAGAAGGCTGGAAACCGTTTGCAGGTTGTTTTTTACCCGGTGATGTACTTCTTTTAACAATGTTTCTTTTTCCTCGATACGCTCTTGGATTTCGTTTCGGGATTTATACAGTTTATGGTGTGCGCTCAAAAGATTTTTACCAAAAACCCCTCCCAATAGATATACGGCAAACATGGCACTCAAATAAGCAAACCAATCTCTTGCTTCCACAGGAACTGTATTCTCCGAAATTGTAAAATCTCCTGTATCATAGAGGAACAAAAGGGTAAGTACTGCTAAATTAAGGATCAGATAGAGTTGACCAAAAACTTTGGTGGTGACATAGCCCGCAAAAACAATTATCGCCAAAACAAAAATAAAGGGACTTTCGATTCCTCCACTGTAAATTGTGATAATGACCGCTCCCAGCATCGAAAGGATAGAGGTGGAGTTATAGGTGAGCACCAAATTCTTGTGCTGTTTGTACAAAAGGGTGTTCAGTAAATTGATCAAAGCATAACCCCAAAAGGTGTAGGGTATGATTCCTCTTATATCCAAAAAGAAAAAACACACCAATCCGAAAATGGCAGCAAAGAAGGATGAATTGTAATTTACCTTAAGTATCAAATCAATCTTGTCTTGTAACCTATATGTATCCTTATTAGGAATTTTCATATGCTGCGTGTGAATGTTCCTCTGCCACAAAAAAGTTGAAAACGGTGTGGTAGAGTAGCTTAATGGGGTGTTTTATGCTGTAAATCTAACCATGTTTTTGATATAAAAAAAGTGGCAGCTTAATAACTACCACCTTTAAAAGTTTTATTTGAGTTTTTCTAGTCGTTGACCAGAACCCATTCTCCTTTGTCTATCAATGGTTCGGCCTGTTTGTATTTTAACGTTTTGCTTTCCCCGGACATTACATTTTTAATGGTAACCCTTTCGTTCCTGCCAATTTTCGGTTTTTCCCGCACAATGGTTTCTGTTATCTGGGGGCGTTGTCCTTGCGTTTGTCCAGCTGCCCTGTTTTGTGCTGCCAATTCGTCGCTGTTCGGAATTTCCTCTTTTGTGGTCTGAAGTTTTTCCTTTGGTCTGCGAACGTTGCGGGCTTCTTGGATTTGAGATGTGTTCTCCGATGGCAATTCTCCTTTGAAAAGGAAGGATATTACTTCTCGGTTCACTTTGTCGATCATTTCCTTGAAAAGTTCAAAAGCTTCAAACTTATAGATCAATAACGGATCTTTTTGCTCGTGAACGGCCAATTGCACGGACTGTTTCAATTCGTCCATTTTACGCAAGTGCGTTTTCCAGGAATCATCAATAATGGCTAGCGTTATGTTTTTCTCAAAATCGGTGATCAACTGCTTTCCATTGGTGTTGTACGCCTTTTCCAGATTGGTAACAACGTTCAAGGATTTGATACCGTCCGTAAAGGGAACTACAATGCGTTCAAACTTGTTGGATTCGTCTTCATAAACCTTTTTGATGACCTGAAAGGCAACGGTGGCACTACGCTCCATTTTTTCTTTGTAGTACTTGTAAGCCTCGTCGTTGACTTTATTGGCAATCTGTTGAAAGCTCATTTTCTTGAATTCTTCTTCATCAATAGGTGAGGTGATGGAGAAGTATTTGATGAGCTCAAACTCAAAGTTCTTATAATCGTCGGCCATTTTATTGGTTTCGGCAATGGCTTCAGAAGTATCATAAATCATATTGGCGATGTCCACCTTTAAGCGTTCACCTTCCAAAGCGTGTCTTCTTCTTTTATAGATTACTTCACGCTGTGCATTCATTACATCATCATACTCCAACAAACGCTTACGGATACCAAAGTTGTTTTCCTCAACCTTTTTCTGGGCACGTTCTATGGATTTGGTCATCATGGAATGCTGAATGACCTCACCATCTTCCAAGCCCATGCGGTCCATCATTTTAGCTACACGGTCCGATCCGAACAAACGCATCAAATTGTCTTCCAAAGAAACATAGAACTGTGAACTACCTGGGTCTCCTTGACGCCCGGAACGACCTCTCAACTGTCTGTCCACACGTCTGGAATCGTGGCGCTCCGTACCAATAATGGCCAAACCGCCAGCTTCTTTCACTTCTGGGGATAGTTTAATATCGGTACCCCTACCGGCCATGTTGGTGGCAATGGTCACGACACCACCTTTACCTGCTTCGGCTACAATGTCCGCCTCTTTTTTATGGAGTTTAGCGTTCAATACGTTGTGAGGCACTTTACGTACGCTCAAAAGTTTGGATAACAATTCCGAAATTTCAACGGAGGTGGTACCAATCAATACGGGCCTGCCCGATTGAGATAGTTTCGTAACCTCGTCGATGATGGCATTGTATTTTTCCCGTTTGGTCTTGTAAATCAAATCATGCCTATCGTCACGGGCGATGGGTCTGTTGGTTGGAATTTCCATCACATCCAACTTATAGATTTCCCAGAATTCCCCTGCTTCTGTAACCGCTGTACCCGTCATACCAGCAAGTTTGCTGTACATCCTAAAGTAATTTTGGAGTGTAACGGTAGCAAAAGTCTGGGTCATGGCCTCGATTTTTACGTTCTCCTTGGCCTCAATGGCTTGGTGGAGACCGTCCGAGTACCTACGACCGTCCATAATACGGCCTGTTTGCTCGTCCACGATCATCACCTTATTGTTCATAACCACATACTCCACATCTTTTTCAAAGAGGGTATAGGCTTTCAACAACTGGGTCATGGTGTGGATACGCTCGCTTTTTACGGCAAAATCCTTGAAGAGTTCTTCTTTGAGCTCTGCTTCTTTTTCTATTTCGAGATCTTGGTTCTCGATCTTGGCTATCTCGCTACCGATATCGGGCATCACAAAAAATTCCTTGTCCTGATCGGCGGAGATGTATTCCACTCCTTTATCGGTGAGCTCTATTTGATTGTTTTTTTCATCGATAACGAACAATAGGTCTTCGTCCACTTTGGGCATTTCCCTATTGTTGTCTTGCATATAGAAGTTTTCGGTCTTTTGAAGCAATTGCTTAACCCCTTCTTCACTCAAAAACTTGATGAGCGCTTTGTTTTTGGGTAGTCCACGATGTACACGTAGTAAAAGGAAACCACCTTCTTTGGTATTTCCTTCCTTTATTAACTTTTTGGCTTCGGCCAATACTCCTGTGAGGTGCTGACGTTGTTTCTGTACAATGTCGGATACCTGTGGTTTGAGCTCGTTGAACTCGTGGCGGTCACCTTCAGGAACGGGACCGGATATGATCAATGGTGTACGTGCATCATCAATAAGAACAGAATCCACCTCATCCACAATAGCGTAATGGTGCGGACGCTGTACCAAATCATCCGGTGTATGCGCCATGTTATCGCGCAAGTAATCAAAACCGAACTCGTTGTTGGTTCCGTAGGTTATATCGGCATTGTAGGCTGCTCTTCTTCCGTCGGAGTTGGGTCTGTGCTTGTCTATACAATCCACAGATAGTCCGTGGAACTCAAATATTGGGGCCATCCAGGCACTATCCCTTTTGGCAAGGTAATCGTTAACCGTTACCAAGTGGGCTCCTTTGCCTACCAATGCATTAAGGTAGAGTGGGAGCGTGGCCACCAAAGTTTTACCTTCACCTGTTTGCATTTCGGCAATCTTGCCTTGGTGCAGTGCAATACCACCAATGAGCTGTACATCGTAGTGCACCATATCCCAAGTGACTTCTTTTCCTGCGGCATCCCATGAGTTTTGCCAAACGGCCTTGTCTCCTTCTAAGGACACATAATCCTTGTCACCGGAAAGTACCCTGTCGAATTCGCTGGCCGTAACCGTTAAGGTTTCGTTGGCAGCAAATCGTTTTGCAGTTTCCTTTACAACGGCAAAGGCCTCGGGAAGGATATCTTCCAAAGTCTTTTCGGAAATTTTATAGGCTTCTTCGTTGAGCTTGTCGATTTCGGAGTAGATTTCCTCGTTACGATCCATGTCGTTGGAATTTTCCACCTCTTTTTTTAGCTCGGCAATTTTATCGTTGATTTCTTTGCAATCCTCTGCTATCCTTGCTTTAAAAGCAGTTGTTTTTTGTCTTAGTTCATCATGCGACAATCCTTCCAGTTGTTGCTCAAAGGATTTTATCTCGTTAACCAAAGGTTGTAACGATTTTACATCCTTCTCCGATTTATCTCCTACAAATACCTTAAGTACGGAATTAATAAAACTCATGAAATGTTTTTTCTTTTGATTGTCAAAAGCTATTCCATTGATGGGATTACGATGGAATACTTTTGCTAGGCTGTCAAAATTACATAAAAAAAAGCCTCAAATGAGACTTTTTAACGGGGTTTGTTTTTTCGGATTTAATATTCGTCCTCATTCCAGAGGTAGTCCTCTTCGGTGGGATAATCCGGCCAAATTTCTTCGATGGATTCGTAAATCTCGCCTCCTTCTTCTTCCATCGATTGTAAATTTTCTACAACTTCCAACGGCGCTCCTGTTCGAATCGCATAATCTATCAGTTCGTCTTTGGTTGCTGGCCAAGGCGCATCACTTAAATATGAAGCTAGTTCTAACGTCCAGTACATAGTAACGGTTTGATTTTAAATTTTTTGCAAAAATAATTTTTAAACCCAATCTGCCAAGTAAAAACACCATTATTTAAAAATTATTTTGTTGTTGACAAAACATTTAGGCTAAAAAAGCGATTTTGTCAGTCCAACTTCTCGGGAATCCACTTGACTTCTTGAGCTTTTAAGTCTTTCGACAATTTACGTGCCAATACGAATAAATAATCCGAAAGTCGGTTGATGTAGGATAGCACATTCTCTGGAACAGGCTCATTCTCGTGTAAATAGGAGATCATACGTTCGCCTCGCCGGCAAACGGTCCTGGCGATATGACAGTATGACACGGTAGTGTGGCCGCCGGGAAGTATAAAATGTGTCATTTCTGGAAGCTCCTCGTTCATTTTATCCATTTCCTGCTCCAAAAATTCAATATCCTCGGAAGTGATTCGCGGAATTTTGAGTCTTTTATCCTTTTTGGGCTCAGTAGCCAATATGGAACCTACCGTAAAAAGCTTTTCTTGTATCAAGGTCAGCGTTTTTTGGGAATGCTCGTCCATCCCTTGATCGCGTAACAGGCCCAGGTGGGAGTTGAGTTCATCAATGGTGCCATAACTTTCAATACGGACGTGATGCTTGGGTACACGGGTGCCAGTAAATAATGATGTGGTGCCCTTGTCTCCGGTTTTGGTATATATCTTCATTTTTTAGTAGTCAGAGATGCTTACTTCTGGATAATACTAATTGTCAATTGATTAATGTTCATTGCTCTTGTCGCGTTGGCGCTTTCCCTCCATAAACTTTCTGGATTTTCTGCGCTTTGTCGCTTTTCGGTTTCTGAACAAAATAATCAAATAGATGAGCCCCAAAACGGCCAATACATACCAAATGGTGTTATCTGATGTCATATTTTCCATAATTTAAAATTACCGTTTTAAATCCGAATCGTGAAATGTTCCTTTGCTTGTTCCTTTCGGATAGCAATGAGTCCGCAATGATACATATCAAAACTTACCGTAATTTCCGGTAAGGCAATCAACTGGTTCCATTGTTCCAAATTTTGATGGCTAACATAAATTGAATCCACTAAAATTAGGCTGTTGTTGTGCAATTTTCCTTCGGAACATATTTTTTGAAATAACAGCGTATCCATTTCATCCACATAAAGAAGGTCGACGGGATTTTCATTGAATTGGATATGAGGAAAGTTCTGTTTTACCAATTCTTTGACTTCAGTTTTATTTTCAATGCTGACATTTTGAAAGCCAAAATAGTCGATGGTCTTGAGCAATACATTGATGCTTTTGTTCTTATGTAACTTTTTTTTGGAGTAGAGACATTGCGTTACATATTGGAACACAAAAGGGGAATGTACTCCATGTTGGTTGGTGGATTTGGCTAAAAAATTCAGATATGAAATGAATCGGAACCACATTTTACCCCTCTAAAATGGAAGAAAGCTCAAACCAGCGTTCTGTTTTTTCCTCGATGGCATCGGTTACTTCTTTGAGTTCGATAGATAGGTTGGCGATTTCGTCTCCGTCCAGTTTAGGGTCCGTAAACTTGTTCTGGAGCTTTGTTTTCTTCTCTTCCAACTTTTGAATGTCCTTCTCCAATTGTTTGTATTCCTTTTGCTCGGAATAGGAAAGTTTGCCGCCGCTGGTGTCCCGCCAATTGTTCTCTGTTTTTTCTGAAGAAGCGGTCTTGTTTTCGCGTTCCTCAATTATTTTACTGCTTTCGTATGTTCTATAATCCGAGTAGTTGCCAGGAAAATCTTCAATAACACCTTCCCCGCGAAATACAAACAAGTGATCTACGATCTTGTCCATAAAGTAACGGTCGTGGGAGACTACGATCAAGCAACCAGGGAAATCCAACAGAAAGCTTTCCAGTACGTTTAGAGTAACAATGTCCAGATCGTTCGTGGGCTCATCCAGGATCAAAAAATTTGGATTTTGGATCAACACCGTGCACAAATACAATCGTTTGCGTTCCCCACCACTCAATTTTTCAACAAAATCATATTGTTTTTTACGGTCGAAAAGGAAACGTTCCAATAATTGCTGGGCAGAAATTTGGCGTCCTTTTTTCAAGGGAATGTAATCTCCGAACTCGCGAATCACATCAATTACCTTTTGACCTTCTTTGTCGGGGATGCCCTTTTGGGTGTAGTATCCAAATTTAACTGTGTCGCCGACCACCACTTTTCCTCCTTCAATATCTTCCTGTTGTGTGAGGATATTCAAAAAAGTGGATTTCCCTGTTCCGTTTTTTCCGATGATTCCGACCCGTTCACCTTTGGTGAAGTTGTAATCGAACTTATCCAATATGGTTTTATCTCCGTAGGATTTGGAAATATTGTGCAATTCCAAAATCTTACTGCCCAGGCGTTCCATGTTCAGTTCCAGTTGCACCTCGTGCTCTTGGCGGCGTTGGTGGGCACGTGCTTTTATTTCGGCAAAATCATCAATACGCGATTTGGATTTTGTGGTACGTGCCTTGGGCTGTCTGCGCATCCAATCCAACTCCTTTTTGTAGAGCATTTTTGTTTTTTGCTGTTCCACTGCCTCACGCTCCATTCGGGCCTCTTTTTCGCTTAAATAATAGGAGTAATTGCCCTTGTAGGTGTACAGTTGGTTGTTGTCCAACTCCAAGATTTCATTGCACACCCTGTCCAAAAAATAACGGTCGTGCGTCACCATAAATAAAGTGATGCTTTCTTTGGCAAAATAAGCTTCCAGCCATTCGATCATTTCAAGGTCCAAATGGTTGGTGGGCTCATCCAGAATCAACAAATCAGGTTTGTTGAGCAGGGCATTGGCCAAGGCCAAGCGTTTTTTTTGTCCGCCCGAAAGCGTACTTACCTTGGCATCGAGTTTGGAAAGCTGTAATTGAAAAAGGATTTGTTTGTATTGCGTTTCAAAATCCCAGGCATTAAGCCGCTCCATGGCCTCGAAGGCTTTTTGGTATTGTTCGGTGTCGTCAGGATTGTCGACGGCCTTTTCATAGGCGGCGATTACCCTCAGAATATCATTGTCCGTAGCGAAAATGGTCTCCTCAATGGTCAAATTCGGGTTCAGGTCGGGTTCTTGCTCCAAAAATGAAATTTTGATGCCCTTTCGGGTGGTCACTTGGCCTGTTTCGGAGGTGTCCTTTCCGGACATTATATTAAGGATGGATGTTTTCCCGCTTCCATTTTTGGCAATAAGCGCAATCTTTTGATCCTTATTGATTCCAAAGGAAATATCGGAGAAGAGCACCAGCTCACCATACGATTTTGATATGTTTTCGACCGTTAATAAGTTCATGGGTGTTGTTTGTGGACCAACTTTATAATTTGGAATACTTGATCATGTACAGGTATCGGATGGTCAGGGTCAAAAGTAGTGGAATCAGCACAGGAGAAAAAATCTGCACCTTAATTATCCACAGCAAAAGCATGATGACCATTAGCCCTAGAGCGGACCATAAATATTTTGGTGCCCATTTTGGTACTTTATCTTGAAACACTACAGCAAAGGCAACTATCATGTTTACGGGAAATGCCCATAAAATGTTGAAATTGTATGGGGTAGAGGTATGATCGGCCGCTACCCAAAGCAGGAATAAGAACGTTCCTGCAAATCCGGTTATGAACAATAGGGAAAAGTCCAACCAACGGCTTCTTGCTTTGTGTTTGTAATCAAAATAGGTGATGATACCGGTAAACGCCATCAGCAAAATAAACCAAAACAGTGGGGAGAGCGGGAAAAAGCCTTTTAGGATGTGTTCATTGTAATCCAAAATTGTCCGCTCTCGCTTTACCAATGGTTTTCCGTTTAAAGTGGTGTTTCGAAATTGTTCCATGGCGTAGTAGGGCAAAAACATGTGCTCCCGCACGGTGGCCTTTCTATCTACGGGCGACCCAAAGGCCAAATCAATACCGAACATGGACCAGGTGTTTACATCCATAAACTGGCGCACCAATTGCCGGAAAGTATATCTTTTTTCTAAATGGGAGTCATCAAAAACAATGGCGTCACCAAATTGATTTTTTAAAATATCCCCTGTTATGCTGGAACAGTTGTTCAGCAAAGGATCATACAGGTAATCCCGATTTTCGGGCAGATAGTTTTCTTCAAAAAAAGTTAGGAGTTGGTTGCGTTGTTCCAAGTCGAGGTCCAAAATTTGCTCTTTTACCCATCTTTTCTCCAATTCGTATTCGTACAGAAATGCTTCAAAACTTCTACGGGAAAGGGAATAAATCATTTTTCCCTTGGTGAAATTCAGGTAAAAATTAGGTTGGTCAAAATCGAAAGTACCATAATTATAGACCACATCGATGCCCAAGGCGGGGTCCTGCACCCGAAATGCACTATGCCCAAAGGCAGAATAAAGTTCGTCACCAGCGGCACAGGTGAGAAGGCTTATTTTTGAATTTTCCGTAAGTTGGGGAGCTTGAGAAAAGAGGAACTTCCCGATAATGAAGAAAAAAAATAAAAGATGGAGCTTTCGTCTCATTCCGATTTTTATCAGAGCAAATATCAGAATAAAAATGACTCGGTCTACCATCTGTTGCCCACAGTTTAATTTTTCCATTATTTTTACGGAAATCTTAGCTGTATGAAGTCCTATATTCCCAACTTTTTAACCTTGCTCAATGTGTTGAGCGGCTGCATTGCTACAGTGTTTGCAGTACTCAATCATTTGGAATGGGCCGCACTTTTTGTGTTTATCGGGATTTTCTTTGATTTTTTTGATGGCTTGGCGGCTCGTGCTTTGAATGTGCAGAGTGAGGTTGGGATTCAGTTGGATTCCTTAGCAGATGTGATTACCAGCGGTTTGGTACCTGGAGTGGTTATGTTCCAATTGTTGAGCATGGCAGAACGTGGTGGATGGAACCTTGGATTTATTGGGCACGATACGGAGTTGACCTTTTTGCCTTTTGTGGGTTTTGCCATTACCTTGGCTTCTGCATACCGATTGGCCAAATTTAATGTGGATGAGGACCAAGTGTCTTCTTTTGTTGGGCTGCCAACCCCAGCAAATGCACTTTTGATTCTCTCGTTGCCGATGATTCTCTTGTATCATAACAACGAGGTGCTGAACAACATTATCCTAAACCCGTGGTTTTTGGTGATTTTGACGGTTTTGAGCTCTTACTTGTTGAACTCGCCCATCAAACTATTTGCTTTAAAGTTTAAAAACAGGAGTTTTAAGGATAATGGAATCCGTTATTTGTTTATTGTTGGAAGTTTGGTGCTCTTGTTAACACTACGCTTTTTGGCGATTCCTGTAATAATCTTATTTTATGTCTTGGCTTCTTTGTTGATGCCTTCGGAAAAGTAGGTTTAGAGCCTGTTTAGGAATTTGTCAATTGTTTTGTTATGCCCCTTTTTGCGCATTTCTTCGTTATAATTTTGAACCTTAGCCACGGCTATGCTTAAAAATCATGCCTCAAACTGCATCAAAAATGCCCTATATCAATTCCAATCACAAATTCCTAAACAGGCTCTTAGAAATCCAATTTCTTTTTCCGTAGCTCAAAGTTCTGGCCCAAGTACACTTTTCTCACCATTTCATCCATAGCGAGTTCTTCGGGAATCCCTGCTTTTAGGATACCACCTTCGAACATCAGGTAAGAGCGTTCGGTAATGGCCAAGGTTTCCTGTACATTGTGGTCGGTGATCAAAATACCGATGTTTTTGTTCTTCAACTGGGCCACAATACGCTGAATATCCTCCACGGCTACGGGGTCTACCCCGGCAAAAGGCTCGTCCAGCAAAATAAATTTAGGGTCGGTGGCCAATGCGCGTGCAATTTCGGTACGGCGGCGTTCACCACCAGAGAGTAAATCCCCACGGTTTTTACGGATATGTCCCAAACCAAATTCATCGATCAAGGATTCCATCTTCATGTGCTGCTCCTTTTTACTCAAGTTGGTAAGCTGGAGTACGCTCAAGATGTTTTTCTCGATGCTCAATTTTCTGAAAACGGAAGCCTCTTGCGCCAAATAACCGATACCGTGCTGTGCCCTTTTGTACATGGGGAAACTGGTAATATTGGTGCCATCCAAGTAAATATTTCCGCCATTGGGTTTTATCAATCCCACAATCATGTAGAACGAAGTGGTTTTACCCGCTCCGTTGGGGCCCAAAAGCCCAACAATTTCACCTTGGTTTACTTCCAGGGATATGCCCTTAACAACTTTTCGACCGCGGTAGGCCTTCATTATATTTTCTGCGCGTAGCTTCATAGGAACTTGCCAAAACTAAACATATTCTTTTTCTGCCGTATGGTCTTTTGGTTTTTTTTAAGCTTCGGTTTCCTCCAAATCCTCCCAATACTCGTAGGCACGCCGTAAATGAGGTATTACAATGGTCCCGCCCACCAAAGTGGCAATGCCCAAGGTTTCCATTACCTCTTCTTTGTTGGCACCGGCTTCTTTGGAGCTTTCCAAATGGTACTTTACGCAATCGTCGCAACGGAGCACTGCTGAGGCGACCAATCCCAGTAATTCTTTGGTTTTGACATCCAAGGCACCTTCCATAAAGGCGTTGGTGTCCAGATTAAAAATACGTTTTATGAGCTTGTTGTTCTCGGCAAGCAGCTTATCGTTCATTTTGGCACGATAGGCATTGAACTCTTCTACTTTATTTGGCATTGTTTCTGGCTTTCTCTTTTTTTGCTTCGTTTTTAACTACCATTTTGGAAATGAATATGCTCACCTGATACAAAATAAGTACAGGGATACAGACAATAATTTGACTGGTTATGTCCGGAGGTGTAATGATTGCGGATAGAATCAAAATGATTACCAAGGCTATTTTTCTGTATTTTTTTAGGATTTCGGGGGTTACCAATCCCACTTTGGTCAAAAAGAAAATAACGATTGGCAATTCAAACATGATTCCACAGGCGATCACCGAAGCTCTTACTGTTCCAATATAGGAGGCTAGATCGATTTCGTTCAATACTTCTTTACTGACTTGGTACGACCCTAAAAAGTTGATGGATAAAGGAGCCACGATATAATATCCAAACAGTACGCCAAGAAAGAACAATCCCGAGGCGGTAATAATGAATCCCCTGGAATGTTTTCTTTCGTTCTCGTAAAGCCCAGGGCTGATGAATTTCCACAATTCCCACAAAATATAAGGAAACCCAAGGATTACCCCCGCCCAGATGGATGTCCAGATATGTGCGGAGAACTGTCCAGCCATCAAACGGCTCTGAATGGTAAACGGCATTGAATCGCCACAGAATTCGGAATCTACCCCAAAGAACTTTCCGATGTTACAAAAGAACTGATAGGTAGGAAAGTCCATGTTCTTGGGACCGAATAATATGGTGTCAAAAATAAAGCCCCTGAATACAAAGGCAAAACAAGCAATGATCACAACTGCCAAAGTGGAGCGCACCAAATGCCAACGCAATTCTTCCAAATGATCCAAAAAGGACATTTCATCCGGATTTTTTCTTTCTCTTTTAGCCATTATAGGATTCCCTCGTTTATAAGGTTATGGATGTGGACCACTCCGGCATAGGTGTCGCCATCAAAGGCCAATAATTGGGATATGCTCTTTTCCTGCAATAGTTTTAAGGCCTTTACGGCCAAAGTATCTACGTCTATTGCTTTGGGATTGGAGGTCATAATGTCCCTTGCGGTAAGTCCATTTATATTATCGTATTTGCTCAACATTCTTCGGATATCTCCATCGGTTACAATGCCGACTACTTTGTCCTTGTCCATTACAGCGGTAACGCCCAACATTTTTTCGGATATTTCTACGATAACCTCTTTAATGTCCGAGTTAATGTCAACTTGTGGTTTTTGGTTGTTCACCACAATGTCTGCAACGCGCAAATATAGTTTCTTTCCCAATGCTCCGCCAGGGTGGTACTTGGCAAAATCGGAACTGCTGAATCCCTTTAGCTCCAATAAACTGATAGCAAGTGCATCGCCCATGGACATTTGGGCCGAAGTACTGGTGGTAGGTGCCAAATTATTGGGGCAGGCCTCTTTTTCCACATAGGTGTTCAGGACAAAATCGGCCTGTTTGGCCAATACGGAATCCATGTTCCCGGTAATGCCGATAAGCTTGTGCTTTCCTACTTTGATTAAAGGAAGCAAAGCTTTGATCTCTGGAGTGTTCCCACTTTGTGACAAACAGATGACCACATCGTTTTGTTGAATGGTGCCCAGATCGCCGTGAATGGCATCCGCGGCATGCATAAATATGGCCGGGGTTCCTGTGGAGTTCAATGTCGCTACAATTTTGTTGGCTACAATGGCGCTCTTGCCCACTCCGGAAACAATGACCCTTCCTTCCGATTCCAAAATGTACTTTACTGCATGTGCAAATTGATCGTCCAACAGACTGATCAAATTTGCTACGGCCTTGCTCTCTATTTCAAGGGTCCGTTTGGCTATGGATAAAATTGACTTAATGTCGCTCAAAGTAATTAACCGATTAACTGATTGTATTCCTAAAAGAATGTCTTATATTTAAGATTACAAAACTAATCAAACTATCTTTTACAGACTATTCTAGAAGTGAGAATAGATTCATCTGTATTTGAATGGTTTAAAATAAAAGCTTCAACTGCCTTTTAGGCTGCTTGTAACAAATTGAAAATGCGGAAATGAGCCTAATGAACACTGATTTGCACTCCTCGCTCAAAAAATATTTTGGTTTCTCAAAATTTAAAGGATTACAGGAAGATGTAATCCAGAACATTCTTAGCGGCAACGACACTTTTGTGATCATGCCAACAGGCGGTGGAAAATCCCTATGCTATCAATTGCCGGCAATTATGAAAGAAGGAACAGCAATTGTTGTTTCTCCTTTGATCGCCTTAATGAAAAACCAAGTCGATGCCATACGCGGCATATCCGAACAGCATGGTATTGCACATGTGTTGAACTCTTCCCTGACCAAAACAGAGGTAAAACAGGTTAAAGAAGATATTACCAACGGTATTACCAAATTGCTTTATGTGGCCCCGGAATCCTTGACCAAGGAGGAAAATGTGGATTTCCTAAAAAATGTGAAACTTTCCTTTGTTGCGGTAGACGAGGCCCATTGTATATCGGAATGGGGGCACGATTTTAGACCGGAATACCGAAACCTACGGGGCATTATAAACAGACTTGGGGACAATATTCCTATTATAGGTCTTACCGCTACGGCCACACCCAAAGTGCAAGAGGATATCATCAAAAATTTGGGTATGACGGATGCCAAAGTTTTCAAGGCATCGTTTAACCGCCCTAACTTATTTTATGAAGTTCGTCCCAAAACCAAGGATGTAGATGCCGATATTATTCGTTTTGTAAAGCAAAATCAAGGAAAATCGGGAATCATATATTGCCTGAGCCGTAAAAGAGTGGAGGAATTGGCACAAGTACTTCAGGTAAACGGCGTAAGCGCAGTTCCGTATCATGCCGGTTTTGATGCCAAGACTCGCTCCAGATATCAGGATATGTTTTTGATGGAAGAGGTTGATGTGGTTGTGGCAACAATTGCCTTCGGAATGGGAATAGATAAACCCGATGTGCGTTTTGTGATCCATCATGATATTCCAAAAAGTATTGAAAGCTATTACCAAGAAACCGGACGTGCCGGTAGAGATGGGGGCGAGGGACATTGTTTGGCCTATTACGCCTATAAAGATGTGGAAAAGCTGGAAAAATTTATGTCAGGAAAACCCGTGGCGGAGCAAGAAATCGGCAATGCTTTATTGCAAGAAATTGTAGCCTATGCCGAAACATCCATGTCCCGTAGAAAATTTATACTGCATTACTTCGGTGAAGATTTTGATGAGGAGAATGGAGAAGGGGCCGATATGGACGATAATGCCAGAAACCCCAAACCGAAGGAAGAGGCCAAGGAGCAGGTTATTAAACTTTTAAGTGTGGTTAGGGATACCAAAGAAAAGTTTAAGACCAAAGAAATTGTCAAGGTTTTGATTGGTAAAACCAATGCCATGATATCCTCGCATAAAACTGATGAAAAACCCTTTTTTGGAATTGGTAAGGACAATGACAAGGAATTTTGGATGGCCTTGACCAGACAGGTTCTGGTAGCGGGGCTTCTGAAGAAGGAAATTGAACGATACGGGATTCTCCATTTAACCGAATTGGGTGAAAAGTACTTGGAGAATCCAGAATCATTTATGATGACGAAGGATCATGTCTACTCCAAAGAAGAGACTGGAAATATTGTTACGGCCCAGAAATCCAATGGGGCTGTTGCGGATGAACATTTATTGAAACTACTCCGTGACCTTCGAAAAAAAGAGGCGCAAAAACGGGATGTGCCCCCTTTTGTGGTTTTCCAAGACCCATCCTTGGAGGACATGTCGCTAAAGTACCCCGTAACCATGGAAGAATTGATAAATATTCAAGGAGTTGGTGAGGGAAAAGCAAAAAAATATGGGAAAGCTTTTGTGGAGCTGATTTCCAAATATGTGGATGAAAATGATATTACCAGGCCCGATGACCTTGTAGTGAAAAGTACCGGGGCGAATTCTGGACTTAAACTTTATGTAATTCAAAGTGTGGACAGAAAACTGCCGTTGGACGATATAGCCTCTGCCAAGGGATTGGAACTACCGGAGCTTATTAAAGAAATGGAACAAATCGTGTTCAGCGGTACCAAGTTGAACATTGGCTACTGGATAGATGAAATCTTGGACGAGGACCAACAAGAAGAAATCCACGATTACTTCTTGGAAGCGGAAACAGATTCCATTTCTGCCGCCATTGAAGAATTCGAAGGCGATTACGAAGACGAGGAACTCCGCTTGTACCGTCTAAAATTTATAAGTGAAGTGGCGAATTAAAATTCGCCACTTAACTCACCTGTAGTAATTGCCGCTACAATAAATCCAAAGTAAAGAATTACGAATACCAAGGAGATAAGTGATAAAGCCAATCCAATATAGGAAAGGATTTTACCCGTTTTTACATTGCTGTAATCGGTATAATTTTCTGGGTTTTGTTGGTACAATTGGTTGGCAGTCTTGGCTTTCACCAATCCTATGATGCTAAATATAGCACCAAAAGGGCCACAGCATACCAAAGTGAGGACAATGGAGAGAATCCCCATTGTCAACACAGTGCTTGCCCCAGGTAAGGGTTGTTGGTTCATTTTATTTTCTAGTTAAAGGTTAAAATCCTGCCTTTGCCGGCAGGCCTGCAAACTTGCCTAAAGGCGGTCAGGTTTTATTACAGTTACTTTTGTGTTTATATAAATGTCCTCTCTCCGGTCTCCCCAAAGGGAGAAACTTTTCTCCTTTGGAGGGATTGAGGGAGGACTTGATTCCCAATGACAAAGAATTTCATTCTTATCTTTAAAACTATGGATTTCAAATCCAATAGTGGTTTATTTATTTTATTGATATTGTTCTGTCATTTCCTGTACTTTTTCCATATAGCCTTCCCAGCCTCCCATTTGGTTGATCGACCATAAAGTATACAATAGATAAAGTAGTCCAATGACCATGCCTATTATCGCAAGTATCCTAACTGTTTTTAGTGTGCTGTAATTTTTGTATACCTCTGGATTTTCAGCATACGTTTTTTCATCTTTTTTGACCAAAAAGAAAGCTATTCCAGCTAGAACAAGACCGGGTGCTCCCCCGAAACAGCAGCAAAGAAATGATAAAATGGCCAAAACTAGGGCGATAGTTACATTAGGTAAATTTTTTTGTTCCATGGTTAATAATGTTTAATGGATAAATTTGAATATATAATTTATTAAAATTAGAGCAACAGTTGCTACGCCTAAACCGGTGATCAATCGGTTGTCTACCTTTAAATTGAATACTTTATTGCTAATGATCATGACAAACAGAGGTATAATGGTATAAATAGCCGGATACATCTGAAAAGCCGCCACAAACTCACCATGCAACAACAAATCAACGGAGCGTTGCAACCCACAACCTGGGCAATCCACCCCCAATATTTTTTTATTGAGGCACGGCAGCATGTAGTTTTCTAAACTAAAGGCGTTTATGGTTGGTGTTAGGTTCATCATAGGCTGTAGTGCCCGAAAAATACTATTATTTTTGTATTCGGGTTTAATTTTTACATCATTTTTTACCACAGCGATCAATTATGGGCAAATTTTCTATTGGAGATAGGGCAGAGGTGTTGGACGAAGCAATTGCGGGAATTGTACAAAAAGTGGATGGTGACAGGGTAACCTTGATTACCGATGATGGTTTCCCCATGCAATATGCAATCAGTGACCTTGTCAAAATCGAAGGCCATATTTCGGTGACTAATTATGAAGTGGCCAAAATCAAAAAAGAAAAGGAATTGCCCAAAAGAAGAAAAGCACCGACCATAAAACCCAAAGAGCGCAGCGCTCCCAAAATGGAGGTGGACCTACACATTCATCAATTGGTTAAATCCAGTAAGGGAATGAGCAATTACGATATGCTGAACATTCAATTGGATACGGCCAAACGGCAATTGGATTTTGCGATACGAAAACGCATCCAACGAGTAGTGTTTATCCATGGGGTGGGTGAAGGCGTTCTAAAAGAGGAATTGCACTACTTGTTCAAGAAATATGACAATGTGGAATTTTACGATGCCGAGTATCAAAAATACGGATTAGGTGCCACCGAGGTTTATATTTATCAGAACAGCTAGTTGGGAACGGTGGTGGTCACCTCCCCAAACTCGTTTATGGCCAAATTGGTAATGCGTTCCCCGTTGCCGGTAACAAAAGATATTCCGCTCAGGCTAATGTTGTGAACAAAAAGGGTGCTGTCGTTTTCGGCCAACATGGTTTCCACGATTACCAATCCATCTTCCGCAACAACTTCATCAATAACTGTGGGTTCTACTACTGGAATATCATCACAGAAATAAGCATTGTCCACAGCATCCGAGAAAACCCTGTAAGTAACTTGAGATTGACCGGGCACTGTACTTTCGGTGACAATGGTGTCTCCTACAACACCATTGTTCAAGACCCCACTTTGCAGTTGTAAGATAAGGGCTTCGCTCTCATTTATTTTGAACATCAGATTTCCTGCGTTCCTGACCGGGGCAGAGCAATATTGAACGGCAACACTGTCAAAATCAATGGTTTCAATCTGAAGGTCGCCATCACTGCAAGAAAATAGCAAGCCCAAAGTAAGAATTGAAAAGATAAATTTTCTCATGCGCCAAATTTAAAGCAATTCCATTATAATACGCCAATACTAAGATCTACTTTAAAAGAAATTAACTTTATTTCCCGTATTTTTACCCCTGTTAAAAGTGAACTCAACCATGCAAAAAGTGTATTTGGACAATGCTGCTACAACGCAGGTAAGGGAAGAGGTTATTCAGCGCATGCAACAAGCGCTTGCGCAGCATTATGGCAACCCATCTTCCACGCACAGTTTTGGAAGGTCGGCAAAAACCGCCGTAGAACAAGCAAGAAAGACCATTGCCAAAACCTTGAATGCCCAACCCTCTGAAATCATTTTCACCTCAGGGGGGACCGAAGCCGACAACATGATTTTGCGATGTGCTGTTAGGGATTTAGGGGTTGAGACCATTATTACCTCCAAAATAGAGCACCATGCCGTGCTGCATACCGTGGAAGAACTCGAAAAAGAGTACAATACAAATGTTCGGTATGTGGATTTAGATGAATTTGGCAGTCCCAGCATAGCACATTTGGAGGATTTGCTCAAGAAGGACGGTTCCAGGAAGTTGGTAAGTTTGATGCATGTGAACAACGAGATTGGCAATATTACGGATATCGCTGCCGTTGGTGAACTTTGCAAAGAAAACAATGCACTTTTCCATTCGGATACTGTTCAGTCCATTGGACATTATCCTTGGGACGCGCAGGCTATACATATTGACTTTATGACTGCGGCAGCCCATAAATTCCATGGGCCCAAAGGCGTCGGATTTGCCTTTATCAGAAAAAATTCTGGATTAAAACCATTGATCGTTGGTGGGGCCCAAGAAAGGGGCTTTAGAGCGGGAACAGAACCTTTTCACAACATTGTAGGCTTGGAAGAGGCCTTTGTCAGGGCTTACGAGCACTTGGATGAAGAGGCCAAAACCGTAAAAGAGCTTAAAAAATATTTTGTAGACCAAGTTTTAAAGGAGATACCGGGAGCTGAATGCAATGGACTTTCAGGTGATTTGGAGAAAAGTACCTATACCTTGGCCAATATTCGCTTGCCGTTTGACAAACAAAAAGGGCTAATGCTCTTGTTCCATTTGGATATGAAGGGAATTGCCTGCTCCAAAGGCAGTGCCTGCCAATCGGGAAGCAACCAAGGGTCGCATGTGCTTAACGAGATTCTGTCCGGTGAGGAGCTGGAAAAGCCAAGTCTACGCTTTTCTTTCTCCATATACAATACCAAGGAAGAACTCGACTACGCTGTTGAGGTATTAAAGGAATTTGCGAACAGTTAATCAGTTTCTGTTCCTGCGTTTTTCTCTGTCGTAAGGAAATTTTCTGGATGCGGTTTTCATCATTTTGTCGATGAGCTCCGTGGTGTTTTTACCGGTTTTCTTGGAGATTTCGTTTTCGTACTTCCACAGCAATTTTCCGGTTTCGCCATCACTGATTTTTACCCCGATGCGACCATAATTGGCATCTCCACTGAAGTAATCCAAAATACTGAAATCGGTGGGCACACCCTCGGAAAGTAAAATGTTTAGGTTTAGGTTGCCGCTGATAATTCCATCAACATCCAAAATTTCACACAATTCTTGGGTGGTGTAGGTGTCAATATTGTTGTAGTTGATGTTGTTTTGGGCCAAAATAGCATTGGTGTTCCTGATATTTTGGAAATCCACACTGAACTTTTTCCGCTTTTTTCGTTTGGAAAAATAGGTTTCCAATGCATTCTGCACCGCGTACCCTTCTTTTTCGGCCAATATGCTTAACTCATCCTTGTCCACGGCTTTTTTGAGTTCCAAATGAGCTATAAAGGGAACAATCGCCAAAATTTCATGGTCATTGGTGTATTCGTCAAACCGTATGCTCTCATAAATGTTTTTTTGCGCCATGGTTAAGGTCGAGGCAAAAAGAACAAAGACAAAGACAATTTTTTTCATCAAATTTTATTTAGTCGAGTACTCGGTAATTAATTGGCCGAAGCTTATAAAAAGTTGAGTTTGAACATCTCTCATGGGTTTACCCTAGAGCCGTTGATTAATTTTAAGGAAATCGGTCTAGGCGATTTTTCGTTTGCAAAAATAACGCTATTTCCTGAAAAATGTGCCCTCATAGGTTGTGGAATTGCCCACATTGTCGGTAACCGTAACTTTTAGTTCACATTCCGTTTCGTTGGAGATATTGTCATCAAAACTGTATGTTATGGTATTGGTCTTGGGTTCGTACTCCATCAAGATCCATTTCCCGTTCAAGGTGGCCGAATAGCTGTCAATACCGCTAAGATCGTCCGAAATGGTAAGGCTCAAATAACTATAATTGCTCAACCATTGTTTTTCCTTAAAATTCTTGGGCCGTATTACGGGTGCAATGCTATCCCTTACCAATGTGTAGGTGCCCAAAGTACGGGTTCGGGTGGTAAAGGAACCATCCCTTTTATAGGTTTTGGAATAGGAAGGGTTCATTCTACTGTCCAAATGTGCAATAAATAGTTGTTTTCTTTCTTCAGCCGAATATTTTGACGGGTCGAAACTAATAGTAAAATTTCGGTGCGCCGCTATACTATTGTCGTGTATGGTGATGGTATCGTTCCCTTTTTCCAGGTTGATGAAGAAATCTTCATAAAATGTACTGGCGGGGAAATACACTTTGGCAGCACCTAGGTCAAAGTTGTTGGGTTTGTCGGCTATCACAAAATTATCGGTGGTTTCATCAACTTTGCTAATTTTTTCTTCCTCTCGTTTCCCTTCAACCGGAATAACGAGCTTGGTTGTGTTTCCGGCCAAATCGGAAATGTGCAATTCCACGTTGTAGGACATTCCTTCTTCCACATTGATTTTACCATCGTTGTACAGTGATTTGTAGATGCTCAAATGGTTGTAGGGCTCCTTAAAACATTTTTGGATACGCTGCCGGTGGTCATAAAAATGAGCGTAATCAATAAGTGTGTTGATGTATCGTGTTTCTCCAAAGGAGAAAGATTCAAAATCAAACTCGGAAAATACCCTGCCATTTACCGTTTGCTTAACGGCATATACCCCATTTTTGTTCGCTGCCATGTCCAAACGGTCAAAAGTATCGATGCCAAAACCAATGGTACCAATGGCAGTTACTTTATCTGCCAAAAAAGAACCATCGGACTGCCTTGTATAATTTAACTGAATTTTCTCAGCACTTTGGTTGATCAAGGCGCCTTCGGACAAAGGGTAGCCATACAGCCCTAGCAAAGTTGGGTCTGTCGCATCCCTTACTTCATAACCATAGAGCAGGGGGTTGGTGGGTTTGCCGCTTACACTGCTTCGTATTTCAAAATGGAGGTGGGGCCCCGCAGAACCGCCTGTATTGCCCGAATAGGCAATAGTGCCCCCTTTTGTGACTTTAAGTTCACCATAATCAGGGAACATTTCCACTTCGTAGGATTGTTTCTGGTACTGTACTTTTTTTACATACTCCTCTATTTCAGGGCCAAATTTTTTAAGGTGAGCATATACCGAGGTATATCCATTGGGGTGTGCTACGTACAGGGCCTTTCCATAGCCCCAGTGAGAAACTTTGATGCGCGTTACAGTACCATCGGCAATGGCATAAACCGGCAGTCCTTCCCGTTGTTGGGTCTTAATATCCATTCCCGAATGAAAGTGGTTGGAGCGCAGTTCACCGAAAGTGCCGGCTAGCACCAAGGGAATGTCCAAAGGGGAGCGAAATTCGCCTTGAGGATATTTTTTTTGGGCAGGCAGGTATAATACAGTAAAAAAAAAGGCTAAAAAAAAGTTGTGGCGCATATAAAAATCAATATTTCCTTACGAAAGTAACCAATGTTTTTATTTGATAAAAAGATTTAAGACAACTCCCCAAACAGGCTCTAAGAATAAATCCAAAAAGTATTGCGAGGTTGTGCTAGGTTGGTTAACTTTGTGTAATACGTATTGTTGTTTGCATATATGAGCGAACTTGTTGAGATTGTGGATTCTTTGGAGAACAAGGTGAGCAAACTGCTGCACAAAATGGAGCTGTTGCACCAAGTGAATGCCAAACTAAAACAGGAATTGGAACTTCAAAAGGAGAAAAACGAACTCAAAGAGCGTGCTCTAAAAGAATGGGAAGAAAAATATGACTCCCTGAAAATGGCGAACACAATGCTGGGTGGTAATACTAGTAGTAAAACAGAAGCTAAGCTCAAAATAAATACATTGATTCGCGAACTTGATGTTTGCATAGCCAAGTTGGCGGATTAACGGATACCGAGATTATGGACGAGAAGCTCAAAATAAAGCTTTCCATTGCCGACAGGGTATATCCTTTAACGATTGACCCCAAGCAAGAGGAAGGGTTGCGAAAAGCGGCCAAGAACATAGAAAATTTGGCAAAAAAGTTTGAGCAAAACTATGCCGTTCGGGATAAGCAGGATGTTTTGGCCATGTGTGCCCTGCAATTTGCTTCCAAAATTGAGCAAGGTGGAATAGAACGTTCAGAAAATGCAGAGGCCGCCATGCAGCGCCTCAGGGCCTTGGATGAATTGGTTCACTCCAAATTGGGAGAATAAGTTCTTTAAAATAAAATATTGTTACTGCCCACATTGGTAATTTATTTTTGACAAACTCAACACTATTATAATTAGAAAGGGTGAGTTTAGGTTGTAAAAGCAGGCCCTACTTGTATAGGGATCCTTGATCAGTCTGTTAGCCCTAAACTTGTATTTTGGAGTTTGTACAAAACTTCTTCCGATGTGGGCTTTTTTTTTAACTAAACACAAGCAAACATGGATAATATCATAGTTATTGTTGGCGCAGCTGTTGTGGGGCTGGCAATAGGATTTGCAATTGCCAAGATGATGGAGAAAGGCAAAGCGTCCAAGACCATTGCCAATGCAAAAAAAGAAGCAGCCAATATTATAAAGGAAGCCAGTAAAGAAGGCGAGAGCATAAAGAAGGATAAGATTTTTCAGGCAAAGGAGAAGTTTTTGGAGTTGAAGGCGGAGCACGAGAAAGTCATCATCAATAAGGATAAAAAAATTGCAGAGGCCGAAAAGCGTACAAGGGACAAAGAGTCACAAGTTAGCAGCGAATTGGCCAAGAACAAAAAGCTTAACGATCAATTTCAACAAAAAATAAAAGAAATCGAGTACAAAAGTGAGATACTCGACAAAAAACAATCTGAGGTTGAAAAGCTCCACAAGAGCCAAGTACAGCAGTTGGAAGTAATTTCTGGACTTTCCGCAGAAGATGCCAAGGCCCAATTGTTGGAATCTTTAAAGGAAACTGCCAAAAGCGATGCCATGGCATATCTTCAAAACACCTTGGAAGAAGCAAAGCTCACCGCACAGCAAGAGGCCCGAAAAATCGTGGTCAACACCATTCAGCGTATCGGAACCGAGGAAGCTGTGGAGAACTGTGTGTCGGTGTTCAATTTGGAGTCGGATGACGTTAAAGGCCGTATTATTGGCCGAGAGGGTAGAAACATCCGTGCTTTGGAATCGGCCACAGGTGTTGAGATCATTGTAGATGATACCCCAGAAGCCATTATCCTATCCTGTTTTGATTCCGTTAGGAGGGAAGTGGCACGTTTGTCGTTGCACCGATTGGTCACCGATGGAAGAATTCACCCTGCCCGCATTGAAGAGGTAGTGAAGAAGACCGAAAAGCAAATCAACGAAGAAATAGCCGAAATAGGCAAGCGTACCGTAATCGATTTAGGTATCCATGGATTGCATCCGGAATTGATCAAAGCAGTGGGCCGAATGAAATATCGTTCTTCCTACGGACAAAACTTATTACAACACTCCAGAGAGGTTGCCAAACTCTGCGGGGTAATGGCCGCCGAACTGGGTCTTAACCCAAAATTGGCTAAAAGAGCCGGATTGCTTCACGATATTGGTAAAGTGCCCATGGCCGAAGTGGAGGTGGAAACCCCTCACGCCATCTTGGGGATGCAATGGGCGCAGAAATATGGTGAAAAGGACGAGGTTTGCAATGCAATCGGAGCCCACCACGACGAAATTGAGATGACCACTTTAATTTCTCCCATAGTCCAAGTTTGTGATGCTATCAGCGGTGCACGCCCTGGAGCTAGGAGACAAGTTTTGGACTCCTACATTCAAAGATTAAAGGATTTGGAAGATATTGCTTTCGGCTTCAATGGGGTACAGAAAGCCTACGCCATTCAGGCGGGAAGGGAACTGCGTGTAATTGTGGAAAGCGAAAAAGTGAACGATGACAAAGCAGCGGAACTCTCTTTCGAAATATCACAAAAAATACAGACCGATATGACCTATCCCGGTCAAGTTAAGGTTACCGTAATCCGTGAAACACGATCGGTGAACGTGGCCAAGTAAGGGCTGATATTTATCATATTTTTCTAACCAAAATCAGGCTAATTTCATTCAGGGAATTGATAAATAACTTGAGTGATGAAAAATAGTGTGCCCGTTTCAAAAATAATGACCACAAAACTGGTCACGCTCACGACCAAAGATGATTTGGTTACTGCAGAAAGGCTTTTCAAGAAGCATCATATTCGACATATTCCTGTTGTTGAAGGTAGTTCCATCTTGGGAATACTGAGCTACACCGATTTGTTGCGTATCAGTTTTGCGGATGCGGTGGATGAGCATGAGGAATTTGTGGATACCATTGTATATAATATGTTCACCATTCCTCAGGTGATGGTCAACGATGTTATGAGTGTAGCATCCGATACTTCAATCAAGGATGTGGCACGTTTTCTCTCCAAAAAAGAATTTCATGCGCTGCCTGTAGTGGATAACGGCAAACTTGTGGGGATAGTCACCACTACGGATTTAATCAACTATTTGTTGGAATGTATTGAATCTTAGACGGGAGAAGTTAAAGGACCGCTAGTTTTAGCGGCCCTTTAATATTTTATTTTTCCATAGAAAACTGAATCTTATTCCTCTTCGTTGCTGTCCGTTTCTTCCTCTTCGCTCTCCTTGTTGAGTTTGTGCTCCAAAATATTCAGCTTCTTCATTTTCTCTTTCCAAGTTTGAAGTGCTTCTTTTTGTTTGTCCAATTTGTTGACGACTTCTTTGACCAAAGGATTGTCCTCTGAATCATCTGAGAAAAACTGAAGGTTGTTCTCCAACTGACGAATTTCGGATTTTACCTCATCAATTTTACGCTTAACAAAAACACGTTCGTTGCCAATGGCGTAGTTATCCTCTGTTTTGGCAAGTTCCTGTACTTTGTTCCCGTATTTGAGCAGTTCCGATTGTTGTTTGCCTACCCCTAATTTTTTAAAGAGGGCATCCACAATTTTATTGAACTTGCTGTTGATGTGCTTTTTGTTATATGGAATACGACCGTATTGTTTCCACTCGGCCAAAAAGGCTTTAACGTCTTCAATATCCTTCTTCTTGTCACCGCTCAGTTGGAACTCTTTTAAACGGTCCAAACATTCGCTTTTCTTTTTAAAGTTTTCAAACTCTTCCTTGTGTGCCTCGTTCTTTTCTGCGTGTAAACGGTCAAAATAGTGGTTGCAAGCATCTTTGAATTCTTTCCAGATTTTGTCGGAATATTTTCTGGGAACATGGCCAATTTTTTTCCAATCCCTTTGAATACGCTTCATTTGTGGGGTAACCTCGGCCCAATCATCACTATCTTTCAAAGAAATGGCCAATTCCAACAGTTCCTTTTTCTTTTCAAGGTTTTGCTGTTGCTCTTTTTTCTGATTTTTATAGAATGCGTTTTTTGTCCTATTGAATTTACGGACGGTTTCCTTAAAATAGCTCCAAGTTTCTTCGTTCACTTTTTGGGGTACCCGACCTGCCTTAAAAAATGAATCCCTTAGCGCTTCCACCTCTTTTATTTGTTGTTGGATGCCTCTGTGGTTATCCGCAACGTTTTCGGCTATTTTAGCGATGTTAGCTATGATCTCTTGCTTTTTTTCCAAGTTTTTCTCGTAGACCTTTTCCAATTCTTGGAAATGTTCTTGCCTACGTTGGTGCATGGCCTTGGTGGCTGTGCTGAATTTTTCCCAGATTTCCTCCCGATGTTCCTTGGCTACGGGACCAATATCCTCTTTCCAAATTTTATGAAGCGTTTGCAGTTCCCTAAAGGCTTTGTTCAAATCTGGTTCTTCCGCCAAAGCTTCGGCACGTTCCACCAACTTCTGCTTTTCTTCCAGATTGTGTTTAAAATCCAGATCGCGCAATTCACGGTTTAGGTGCAGAAAATCGTAAAAGATTTCCATGTGATGATGGTAGGTGCGCCAAACATCGTTGTAATTGGTACGCGGAATGGGTCCTGCATTTTTCCATCTATTTTGGAGGTCTTTAAAATTGTTATAGGTAGTATTAATGTCCTCCTCAATATCAATGAGGCCTTTTAGCTCTTCAATAATATCCAACCTTTTTTGCAGGTTGGCCTTTAGGGATTGATCGAGTTGTTTGTAATATTGATCGCGTTTTTCCCGGAAATCCGAATACACCTCGTTGAATTGCCTTTTGGCAACGGAATTATATCGAAAATCAATTTCATTTCCTCCCTTGGATATAAACTCTTCTTTTTTCTCGTCAATGAATTCTTGGAATTTTTGGTCGAACTCATACTTAATGGAACTAACATGTTTGTTAATTGCCTGTACTTTTTCATTTTTTACCAAACGTTGTAACTCTCCGACCAGGTTTTCCATGGTCATGGAGTGGTAATCCAGCATTGGTATGGTATGCCGTTTTTCGTTTTCGGCATCTTCAGCATCCTCTGCGTTGGATTCGTCAATCTCGTCTATATGTTCTTCGGTATTGTTCTTTTCGCTTTCGGATTCGGAAACGACCTTTTTCTTGGGTTTTTGGGACTCTTCAGTTTCAGATACAGTTTCTTCGGACACTTCAGATTCGGCTTGTGTAGCTTCTTCCAATTGTCCTTTTGTGTTTTCTGATGTTTCTTCTATTCCACCTTCAGCTTGCTGAAGTTTACGATCGTTTTCCTGCATTCGTAGCTTGTTTACCTATTGATTGATGAAAATTATAGCCAATTTAACAACTTAATTGTCTAATAGCAAAAGTATTGATTCTTCTTTTGATGAAGTTTACAGATGTACGGATTGGTAAAATCCCTATGTCGATTACTCGTTTTTAAGCATTGTTCCAGATTTCCCAAGCTTTTTCGGCTTGTTGCTCCAGCATTTTTAATCCATTGGAAATGGTTGCCCCTTTGGCTTCGCCATAAGCTAGAAAACTGGTTTTTTCGGGATTGTAGATAAGATCGTACAGCAAATGTTGAGGACCAATGTGCTGATAGTGGAGTGCTGGTTTGTCCTCAATATTGGGATATGTTCCCAAAGGGGTGCAGTTGATGATCAAGGTGTTTTTTTCCATGATATCTTTATCCAGTTCCCCATAGGTGTACTGCCCATCTTTTTTACTGCGCGAAACATAGGTGTTGGCAATTCCCAGTTCATCCAGAACAAAACGAACCGCTTTGGATGCGCCTCCTGTTCCTAGGATCAATGCGTGGGTATGATGTGGTTTCAAGAAAGGTTCCAAGGATTTTTTAAAGCCATAGGCATCGGTGTTGAAGCCTTTTAAGCCTTTTTTTGAAAATTGAATGGTGTTTACGGCACCTATTTTCTCTGCTTTGGAATCCAATTCATCTAAATAGGGGATAACCTCTTGTTTGTAGGGTATGGTTACGTTAAGTCCTCTAAGATTATCTTGGGTGAGCACGTTTTTTAGCTCTTCGATTTTTTGAAGATCAAAATTCTCGTAGCTGTGGTCGTTCAATCCCAAAGCCTTGAATTTTTGGGTGAAATATCCTTGCGAAAACGAGTAAGAGATGTTTTTACCGAGTAGCCCGAACCTGTTCATTTTTTTTTCTGTTGTTGCCATACCAATCCAAAATCAATAATACCAAAATCCCCATTAAAATAAAAAGTATGGCCCACCAAGTTTCTGCCTCTGCCATTTGTGGAAGGTGACGTTTATAGTTGAGAATTATTTTATCCCCGTTGGAATCCAATAAGGGGTTGCCGGCTTCGTCCACCTTAAAAATGGTTCTTTTCCAAGGCCAAAGTACGCCCAAAGATCCCGTGATAAAACCTAGCAATACCGCAGTTGTTGTAGCTTTAAAATGTTTGAGGACATAACTGAGCAAATGTGAAAAGGTAACCAATCCGGTGACGGACCCCAAGGTGAAAACACCTAGTATCTTTAAGATTTGTATGCGTTCGGAATTTTTTACGAAGCTAAAATCCCCAGATAAAACTTCAGAAAAAGTATCGTAGAGTGCGTTGACGGAATCTACCAGTAGCAGGACATAGTTGCCCAATAAAATCAATATGAAGGAGCCGGACAGCCCGGGAAGTGTCATCCCGGAAACACTAACAATCCCACAGAAAAAAACAAAAAATAAGTTGTCGTTCTCTTTGGCAGGGTTTAAAAAACTAATGGAAATTCCAATGATAAACCCGATGACACCTGCTGGAATGGTACGTTTGTTCCAAGGAGCAAAATCTTTCCCTATATGGTAAATGGAGCCTATGACCATTCCAAAGAAAGTGGCCCAAACAAAGACCTCGTTATGGTCCAAAAAATAATCTAGAATCCGGGAGACACTAAAATAGCTGACCAGCATTCCAAAAATCAGCAAGCCCAGAAATTTGGCATTGGTGTATCGGAAAAAACTTTTGAACCTGCCATTGAAGAACAACTTCACCGCTTTGGAATTCAGTTTTTGCAGCGAATAGATGAATTCTTCGTAAAATCCGGCAACAAAGGCTACAATACCGCCCGAAACCCCGGGAACCTTATTGGCGGCCCCCATGCACAGGCCTTTGATGACCAAGAAGAAGTTATCCAGAAATGTTCTAGGTTGCTGTGGCATAAGACCTGATGGTTTTCTCGATAATCGAGATTTAAATGCTCCGAGGCTTGCCTCGAAATCAAAATATGTTTTCCTACCGATGTCTCGTGGGCTTGTCCCGAGGTAGTTTACTTATTTTTTGGAAGCTACTTTTTCCAGGATAAAAATAAGTGAAAAACCTAGGATGGCTAAGACTATGGCCAGTATTAATTTGCTATCGCCCTCAAAAGCGCCCGGAAGTACGTTCATATCATCCACAACAATGGTTTTTTCGCCAAATGTTTTGGTTTCCAAGACTTTTTTCCACGGCCAAATTTTATTTAAGGAACCCAAGATAAACCCTGTTAGCAGTGCCAAAGTGATGTTTTTGTAGTGATTGAACATCCATTTGAGCAGGCGAGCAAAGCTCAAAAGCCCAAAAATGGCCCCAACGCCCACAGTCAAAATTATTTTGATATCCCTTTCGTGGACAGCATCCAAAATGGTTTTGTAGGAGCCTAACAGTACAAGGATAAACGCTCCCGAAATACCCGGGAGGATCATGGCACAAATGGCCAATGCGCCCGAAAGAAACAAATAGGGCAGGCTACCCGAGTTATCGCTTGCAGGGAGTTCGGTTATAAAGAAAGCCAAGGCAGCGCCCAAGATCAATACAATCACTTTTCCCAAATTCCATCTGGTAATTTCTTTGCCTACCATAAAAATGGAGGCAACCACCAATCCAAAGAAAAAGGACCATAATAAAATGGGTTCGTTTTCCAAAAGCCAACTCAGGAATTTTGCCAAGGAAAGCACACTGATAAATATTCCGAGAAAAAGAGCCAATAAAAAGTTTCCATTGACTTTGTTCCAAAGGGCCTTGATGCCTTCTTTTTTTAAAATTGAAATCAGGGAAAGGTTTATGTTATTTATGGAGGTTATGAGTTCTTCATAAATGCCAGAAATAAAGGCAATGGTTCCTCCCGATACTCCTGGGACAACGTCCGCGGCACCCATGGCCATTCCTTTCAGGGTAATAAAAACGTAGTCCAGTATACGACGTGCTTGCATTAATTTGGTAATAAGGTGGGGCTACTTGGCTGTTTTTCTGATTTTTGAAACCAGCGCTTTTACCCAATCAACTTCAATGAATTCAGGGAATTCTTTTTCAAACTGCTGCAATTTACCAATATCCAATTTCATAGCCTTGGATAAGATGCTTTTTGCTTCATCCAAATCGTGATTTTTTAAATGGATACCTGCCAATTTATAGGTAAGGTCCGAATTGTCGGGATAAAATTCCAACCCTTGGATCAACACTTGTATTGCCGAATTGTAATCTCCGATTTTATTGAGTACTTGTGCCCAGTTCCTCCATGTTTCCAGTTCGTAATTGCCCAAGTCCACTGCTTGTTTATAGGCAAAATCTGCCTCGTCCCAATTGTTTAGGGCAGCATATAATTTTCCGGCTTTTTTCCAATATTTTGGGTTTTCCCCATCAATATTTATGGCCTTGTTGATGTAGTATATGGCTTTTTCATAGTCTTTTTGCCTAAAATGGAAATCGGTAATGGCCAACCATCCCTTGTCCAATAAAGGGTCTTCGTGAACGGTGTGGTAGTAATAATATTTGGCCAGATCGTAGTTCCCCAGTTTTTCGTGGCATTTACCAAGCCTTAGAAAGGCATACGATGTAGGGTCTTCTATGGATATGGTGGACTCGTAGTTCTCGATGGCCTCGTTGTACCTGCCCAATTTTTCCAGCACTTTACCTTTTTCAAAATAGGCGCCGATAAAGGAATCGTCCGAAATCACTGCAAAATCAAAAGCGGTCAAAGCCTCGATATAGAGCTTTTTGGCCAAGTACATTTTCCCCAATTGGTGCCAAGCCACCTCGCAATAAGGGTTTCGGTCGAGATAATCGTTAAGGTATAGGATACTGCCATCATAATCCTCCAAAAACTCAAAGCAGTATACTACGTTATAGAGTGATGAGTAGTCTCCATCATCAATCTCAACGCATCTCATAAAACTAAGTTTTGCCTGCTCGTAGTTGTCCATAAATAGATACTCCATTCCCAATAGGGAGTGAATGTCGAACGAGTGGTCCGTAATATCCAATGCCTCTAGTAGAAGATTTACGGCTTCTTGGTGTTTGTCCTGTTTGGAGCGGATATTGGCCCGTTGGATATAGACTTCCTCATTGGCCGCATTAATGGTCTGAATTTCATCCAGAAGTGTTTCTGCAGCATCAAACTTGTCCTCAAAAGCCAATACTTCTACCTGTAAAAGTTTCAGTTCCATGGAATTTGGATGTTGTTCCAAGCCAATCTGAATGGCTTTTTTGCCCAAGGAGATTTTACCGTTGTTCAGGTAGTGGTGAATAATTTCCTCAAAGTCCTCCGCATCAAAAAAGTAGACGTCATCCGTCTTGAGCATGGACTCAAATTTGTTTATGGATTTGTCAGGATATTCGTTAGATTCTAACGCCATAGGAACGTTTTTGGTTGAACTATGGACTTAAAATTAACCCTTTGCGGTGCTCTTCAAGTCCAAATTCGGGGTATGTTATCAACAAATTAGTTAACAGTACTGGGTTTGTAGTTATTTAAAATACTGAGGATTTGGTCGCAACCCTCCTCAATTTCTTTCATGGAAATGGTTAATGGAGGTGATATTCTTACGGCTTTGGGTTCAAATAAAAGCCAAAAGAGAATCAGTCCTTGTTTAGCGGCCTCAAGGATTAAATAGTCGGCCACTTCCTTGCTTTCCATAATGGGGGCGAGCATTAAGCCCTTGCCCCTAATTTCCTTAATTAAGGAGTGATCCAATAATTTTCGGAACAGTTTTTCTTTTTCCAGCGTTTGTGGTATAAGGTCTGTTTCGGTGATTTCTTTTAGGGTTGCCAAACTTGCCGCAGCAATCACGGGATTGCCACCAAAAGTTGTGATATGTCCAAATTTTGGGTTTTCTTTTAATTCGGCCATGAACTCGTGCGATGCCACAAAGGCTCCTACTGGCATACCTGAAGCCATTCCTTTTCCAATGACCAAGATGTCCGGCGTGCAATTAAAATGTTCAAATGCGAACAATCTACCTGTACGGCCAAATCCGGGCTGTATTTCATCCAGAATCAATAAAGCACCTACTTCGTTGCAACGTTTTCTTACTTTTTCTAAGTAATGGTTCTCTGGTAATATAAATCCAGCGCCCCCTTGAATGGTTTCCAAGACCACGGCAGCGGTTTTCTCGGTAATGTTGTCCAGTTCTTCCTCCGCATTAAATTGGATGAACCTCACATCTGGAATCAGTGGTCGAAAGGCACTTTTGCGTTCCTCCAGCCCCATCAAACTTAAACTGCCCATGGTGTTACCGTGATAGGCCTTTTTTGCAGCAATAATTTGTGAGCGACCTGTGTGTCTTCGGGCCAGTTTAATGGCTCCTTCCATGGCTTCCGTTCCCGAATTGACCAAATAAGTGGTGTTCAGATTGTCGGGTAAGTGTGCCGCCAATAATTTTGAAAATTCGACCGCTGGTTTTTGCACATACTCGCCATAGACCATCACGTGCATGTACTTGTCCACTTGTGCTTTAACGGCATCCACAACTTTTGGATGGGAATGTCCCAAACCGCATGCAGATACCCCAGCCACAAAATCCAGATGGGCATTACCATCTTGGTCGTAGATGTAGCTGCCCTTGGCATGGGAGACTTCCAAGGCCAATGGATGGGGGGAAGTTTGGGCTTGGTATGTGAAAAAGTCGTTTTTGGACATTATGGGGTCTGTGCTTTCTTTTTAAGAACGGGCTTTTTGGGTTTTACAGCCTTGGAATTAGGTGCATTTATAGGGTCGTTTTGGTTTTTCTGCCGTTCGTTTTCCTCTGCATCAATATCAATAGGGCTGTCTATTCCCCTAATTTTAACTAGTTCGATATTATTGTCGTCTTCATCAAAAATTTCTTCTTTGGACATGATCCGCTCATCGCCACGCCAAACAAAACCTTTTAATTTTCGGCTTTCAACGGGCAAGTCGGTCTCGGGGAATATATCCCCATCAGGATTCACATAAAAAGTAATGTCTTCAATGTCGTTATCGGCCATGAGCAATCGAATCTTGCTGCAAATGGTCTTGTCAATTCCAATGAGCTCTTCGTCATCGTTGTAGACGTAGTAAATCACCTCGGTGTTTTGGACCAAATCAATGATTTTGAGCTCGTTTTCTACGAATTTGCCAAAGAGGTTTTTGCCCTTGGCTTGATTGTATCCAGTTCCACTAATGGTATCCAACGAAATAATAAAGGCATTTTCTATCACTTTTAGTGAATCGAGCTTATCGGTTTCCATGTCGGATATCAAATGAATACTATCGCCTGTGATTTGATTGTCCACATTCCATAAAATCGGGTCTGTAATCAACTCGGTGATCCCCGTTCTCTCATCAAAATGAATGGAATCGGATTTACCGCTCAAATCGGTTTTATAGAACTTGGCATTTCTGAAAGCTCTTACGATGCGTTCCTCTTCTTTTCCTGTTACCATCAAAGTATCTCCGTGCATGTAAAGCGAATCTTTTTGCACCAAACTGATGGAAACCGCCCTTTTGGTCGCAAAAACGGAATCTTTGGCCTTGTGCACCTCGGCATAATGGGCCCTGATCACTCCATTGTTGATGGTATCCGTAATCTGGATATTGTTGGTGGCCGAAGCAAATTCGGTAGCCTTATCAAAATAGAGACTGTCCCCCTCTATAATTTTATTGTCGTAATCAATGCGGGTGTTCTTAATGCCGTAGCCTTGTTCTATTTTGGTGTCGTAGAACCCACGTTCGCAGTAAATTTTATATTCTTCACCTGTTATGGTGGATGGACCGTACATGTATGCATTTTTGGAGGTAGTGTAGTAGTCCAACTGCTCGGAATCTATGATGTAATCTGGATTGTCTATGTGTACATTTTGCTGGAACTGATACTTTTTCGGGGTCATAAAATAAGTGCCCACTTTGCTGGTAAGCACATTGGCGGAATCTACCACTTTACCGCCTGAGTTGTAGTATGCCTGCTGTTTTTCTCGATCAAAATAAAGGGTGTCGGTGGTCAAGGTCATCTGGCCGTTCGTCAAATCCACTTTTTCCCAGGCTTTGGCCAGTTTGGTGTTACCGTCATAATCCATTTTGCCACTGTTCATTTCTATGGAATCCCCTTGTTGCAAACGGATGTTCCCAATGGCCTTTAAGCGATTTTCCTCGGCATAAAAAACGGCAATATCGCACCAAAGGTCGGCACCTTGATGCTCAAACTGAACTTGGCGCTCATCGTCTTTGCTGAAAATGGAGGCACCTGGGTACTGCGCTTCATCTTTGGTAAAGTTGGCTCCGTAGACAATGTTGATTTGCCTTTCTCCTTTGGGTTCTTGTTCTTGGGCAAAAACGCTAAAAGCGGCCAAAAATAGAATGAAAAATGAAATGCTTTTCAAATTCATGGAATTTTGCCCAAAAGTAGGATTTTTAAAGGACGTGGCATATACCGTTTAGAAAGCTTTGGCATTTCTGCTCCAAATGGTTGCAGCCTCACATTTTACTTTCCCTGTTTTAAGGAAAGCGTAATACGTCCAAAACGCCAGGTGTTGTGATAAAGAACCACCTTTGCCCTGTATTTATTTGTTCAAAAATGCAGAGTACATCCAAACCAATTTTTCCTGTTCACGGATGTAATCGCTCATCAAGGCGTTGGTACCCTCATCGTTGGAATCTCCGGACATTTCCAGAAGCTCCCTTTCCAAAGGTAGCAGCACTTCATAGCCATTTAGGATTGCCTGAACAGCTTCCTTGCCGTTTGATACATTCTTTGCTGCCTTAATCTTGGATAGCGCTGAATAATCGGCATAGTTATGTAAAGGTGTAAAGCCCAAGGTCAAGATTCTTTCGGCAATTTCATCAATTTTTATCAATGAATCGTTATAGAGCTCTTCAAACTTTGCATGAAGTTCAAAAAACTTTTCACCCTTAATGTTCCAATGGAATCCACGGGCATTCATGTAGAATAGTTGATAATTGGCCAAAAGTTCGTTCAGTTTGTCGGATAGGTCGCTCGAAGCTTGTTTATCTAGCCCTATTTGATTGAGTTTATCAGTCATATCGCTTTATTTTTAGATTGAATTAAAGATAAAGCAAATGTCTTGCACTTAAAGTGATATAAGTCACATAAGGCAATGTTTTGGATACTGAAAAACTACTTTGATAGCTTACCTATGAATAGTTTGAAGCCTGTCGGGGCCTACGGATACGATTTTAATGGGTACATTTAATTGATCTTCCAAGAACGTGATATAGTCGTTCAGCGCAGTAGGTAATTCCTCTGTCTTTGTAAGTTTGGTTAGGTCTTTGGCCCAACCTTTCATTTCGGTGTAAACAGGTGTTACATATTCCTCTTCGATATTGTAGGGCAAATGCTGAATTTCCTCTCCCTTGTATTTGTAGGCCGTACAAACTTTGATGGTTTCAAAACCGCTTAAAACGTCGGCTTTCATCATCATAAGCTCGGTTACCCCATTAATTTGAACGGCATATTTTAGGGCGACCAAATCCAACCAACCACAACGTCTTGGCCGTCCAGTAGTGGCGCCGAATTCGTTACCTATTTTTGCCATTCTTGCCCCATCCTCGTCAAAAAGTTCGGTAGGGAACGGTCCGCTGCCCACACGGGTGGTATAGGCCTTGAATATTCCCAAAACTCTTTCAATTTTATTGGGAGCCACGCCTAATCCGGTACATGCACCGGCTGCCGTAGTGTTGGATGAGGTTACAAAAGGATATGTGCCGAAATCAATATCCAATAAAGAGCCTTGGGCACCTTCGGCCAAAATCTTTTTGCCTTCTGCTTGGGCTTTAAAAATGTACTCCTCGCTGTCTATAAAGGTTAATTTTTTAAGTGTTTCCACACCTTCACAGAATTCTGCTTCAAGTTCGGCCAAATTGTATTGGATGTCCACATTGTAAAAATCAATCATGGCTTCGTGCTTATTGGCCAGGGCACGGTATTTTGTTTTCCAATCGTCAAACTCAAGATCACCGACACGCATACCGTTACGGCCAGTTTTGTCCATGTAAGTTGGACCAATGCCTTTAAGGGTGGAACCAATTTTGGCCTTGCCTTTGGAAGCTTCCGAGGCAGCATCCAATAAGCGATGTGTTGGTAGAATCAAGTGTGCTTTACGGGATATGAAAAGCTTGGTTTCAATATCAATATTGAACTGCTCCAAGTTGTCCAGTTCTTTTTTGAAGATTACGGGGTCTATTACAACTCCGTTCCCCACAACATTTATGGCGTTCTTATGAAAAATCCCAGAGGGAATTGTGTGCAAAACGTGTTTTATGCCATCAAATTCCAAGGTGTGGCCTGCGTTGGGCCCTCCTTGAAATCGGGCTATAATATCGTATTCCTTGGTCAGTACATCAACAATTTTTCCTTTTCCTTCGTCTCCCCATTGGAGTCCAAGCAATAAATCTACCATGTAATGTTCGGGTTATTCAGTTAGGTTTTTTTCTTTGTTTCGAGTTCCGTAGAAATATAATGAGTGATTGTTGATCTTAATGTCAAAAACCTCTTCAATTGTTTTTTTGATGGATTGAATGCGTGGGTCGCAAAACTCCACTACTTCGCCTGTATCGGTCAAGATAACGTGATCGTGCTGACGGTCGAAATATGACTTTTCGTACTGTGCCTGATTTTTGCCGAATTGATGTTTGCGTACCAATTTGCTCTCCAATAATAGTTCAATGGTATTGTAGAGGGTGGCACGGCTTACCCTGTAGTTTTTGGTTTTCATTTTAATGTAGAGCGATTCCACATCAAAATGATCGTCACTTTCGTAAATTTCCTGTAAAATGGCGTAGCGTTCAGGGGTTTTGCGGTGTCCTTTTTCCTCAAGGAACGAGGTGAACACGTTTTTTACAATTTCCTGATTTTTATTGTTTCCCATGGCTTTCTACCTATACTAAGGCACAAAGGTACAGTTAAAAATTAAATTCTGCTTACTTTATCTATCCCTTCGACCTGCTTTAAACTGTTCATCAACCTTTTAAGGATATTGTTGTTTTTTACGACCAAGGTAATTTTTCCCTTAAAGGTACCGCCATCTGCACTAAAGTTGAGGTTGCGCATGTTCACGTGCATATTTTCGGAGATGATTTTTGTAATGTCCTTTACCAATCCCATATTGTCGATTCCCGTAATTTTAATGTCAACGGAGAATTCCTCTTGACTGGAATCTATCCATTTAGCGCTTATGATCCGGTAGGCATAGTTGGATTGCAGTGAGATGGCATTGGGGCAATTCTTCTTATGCACTTTGATGCCATCATTTACACTTACAAAACCAAAGACATCGTCGCCAGGAATAGGGTTACAGCATTGGGACAATTTGTAGTTTAGCCTTTCTTCTTCCTTTCCAAATACAAGTAAATCGTATTTGGTGGTAATTTCGTTTTTATCAACATCTTTTGGAACAGGTGTTTTGCGCATCCTGTTTTTAAAGAAATTGATGAAGGCATTATGATAGGAAGAAGAGAAGTCCTTCAGCTTATCGTTGTCAATAACCCCGATACCCACCCTGTAGAACAAATCCAAGCTGGTCTTTAATTTAAAGAAAGTTACCAGTTTGTTGATGGTGTCCTCGTTCAGGTTTATTTTTTGAGCTTTCAGCTTGCGTCGCAATATCTCCTTTCCTTCTTCGGCAACCTCTTTTTTCTCTTCGCTAAGTGATGATTTTATTTTGGAACGTGCTCGCGCTGTTTCGGCATAATCCAACCAGTTTTGGGTGGGTTTGGCACTATCTGAGGTAATTATTTCCACTTGGTCGCCACTGCGAAGTTTGGTACCTAAAGGAACTAGTTTGCCATTTACTTTGGCACCACGGGTCTTTAAACCTATTTCTGTGTGAATGTTGAACGCAAAGTCCAATGCCGTTGCTCCCTTGGGCATGGATTTTAAATCTCCTTTGGGGGTAAAGACAAATATTTCTTTGGAGTATAGGTTCAGTTTGAACTCTTCAACAAAATCAACAGCATTGCCATTGGCACTTTCCAGTGCTTCTTGTAATTTGTTCAGCCATTCTTCTATACCTTGTTCTTTTTGTGCTCCGTGCTTGTATTTAAAGTGTGCTGCATAGCCTTTTTCGGCGATTTCGTGCATGCGTTCACTTCTGATCTGTACCTCTACCCATTTGCCCTTAGGCCCCATTACTGTAATATGGAGCGCTTCGTAACCTGTGGATTTTGGTGAGGTAATCCAGTCGCGTAATCGGATAGGGTTAGGAGTGAAGTGGTCGGTAACAATGGAATAGATTTTCCAAGCGAGGAACTTCTCGTTCTTTCTATCGGATTTGTAAATGATCCGAATCGCGAATTTATCGTAGACTTCGTCAAAAGTAACATTTTGGGTCTTCATCTTCTTGCGAATGGAGAAGATGGACTTCATTCGGCCTTTGATGTAGTAATTCAGCCCTTCCTTGTCCAAGGATGTCCGTATTACGTTGGCAAAATCTTCGATATAGGCCGAACTTTCCTCCTCGGTCCCTTCTATTTTTGCCTGAATGTCATTGTACACTTCAGGTTCCGTGTATTTTAAAGAAAGGTCTTCCAGATGAGTCTTGATGTTGTACAGACCTATCCGATGTGCCAAGGGAGCGTAGATGTAAAGCGTTTCGGATGCGATTTTTACCTGTTTATGCTCCGGCATGGATTCCATGGTGAGCATATTGTGGTAACGGTCTGCGATCTTAATAATGATTACCCGAACATCATCATGCAAGGTCAGCAGCATTTTTCTAAAGTTCTCAGCTTGCTGACTAATGTCTTTGTCCTTCTTCAGATGGGCAATTTTAGTGAGTCCGTCCACAATTCGGGCAACGGTCTCGCCAAACATCCGCTCAATATCAGCCAAAGTATATGGCGTGTCTTCAACTACATCATGGAGTAGGGCAGAGGCAATGGAAACGGCATCCAAGCCAATTTTGGATGCTACGATCTTGGCCACTGCGATCGGGTGGAAAATATACGCTTCCCCTGATTTACGTCGTTGATCCTTATGGGCATCCACGGCCACATCAAACGCAGAACGAATCAACTTCTTGTCCTCATCCGTGAGCGTCTGGTAGCTTATGCGAAGTAATTCCTTGTACTGCTTCGCAATCTCCTTGTTCTCTTTTTCAATAGCAGCCTCTGTCATAGTATTTTAAATTTACTACAATCTTATTATCTAAACAACAAAAACTATGCCTTTAGGTTTCGGATACGTTCCACCAGTGGTGGGTGGGAGTAGTGCACAAAAACATAGGCGGGGTGTGGTGTTAAGTTGCTCAAGCTTTTTTTGGACAATTTTTTTAAAGAAGATACCAGCGGGGTTGCCGCGAATGTTGTTTTGGCAAAATCGTCGGCTTGAAACTCGAATTTTCTCGATAAATAGTTCATGACCAAACCGGTGATTTCGGAGATTGGGCTGTACAACAGGGCAAAACCTACCAAAGCGGCATGGAAGCTTGGAGTGGATACCCCAATGGCCAACGATATTTCAGGGTGGTTGATGAACAATGAAAGTATGAACAATGTCAGACCTGTGGTCAAAAGTGAGACAATAAGGTTGACAATAATGTGCTTCTTCTTGTAATGACCTACTTCGTGGGCCAATACTGCCACAATTTCATCTTCGCTCAAATCATTGATCAAGGTGTCAAATAGGGTGATGCGTTTTTCTTTTCCAAAGCCCGAAAAATAAGCATTTGCCTTTGTGGAACGCTTGGAGCCATCGATCACAAAGATGTTTTGGAGCTCAAAACCCACTTTCTGGGCATAGTTTTCAATGGAGCTTTTTAGGCTCCCATCTTCAAGTGGTGTTTGCTTGTTGAACAGTGGTACGATCAAGCGGCTATAGAACAAATTGATGAAAAGGATAACCACGGCAACCATGGCCCATGCATACATCCAAAAATTGGGCCCGGTAGACTGGTAAAACAGCATAAACAAAGTCAGAATACCTCCTCCTAAAATAATGGTAAGGATTCCACCTTTTAATTTGTCCGATAAAAAAATGGATTTAGTGGTCTTGTTGAATCCGTATTTTTCTTCGATCACAAAAGTTCGGTAGTAAGAGAAAGGTAATCCCAGAATGGCGCTTCCAAACATAATGATTCCGAAGAAAATCAAAGCCATTGGAATGGGTTCATCGGTGATGGAGCGAGTGAGTTGGTCTACCCATTCAAAACCTCCAAACAGCAGAAAACATACTGTCAAAACCAGAGAGAATCCATCGGAAATTACCCCAAATTTATAATTGGTCTGTTTGTACTGTTGCGATTTTCGATACTCGTTCTCATCATAAATATCGGCAAGTTCGTGGGGCAGTGTTGATTTGAAACGCTTGGCATTCAGGTACTCCAAATATTGGTGAACGAGATATTGGACTACAAGGATGACTAGAATGACATAAAAGAGAGTATTTTTTTCCATAGCTTAAAATCCGCGCTGGCGCTTCGCCTCAAATATAAGTATTGCAGCGGATACCGAAACATTCATGGAGTCTATTTCTCCCTGCATCGGTATAATTATGTTTTGGTCGGAATTTTTAAGCCAATTTTCGGTTAATCCAGTAGCCTCCGTACCCATAACTAGGGCCGAAGCGGCTTTAAAATCACAATCCACATAATTTTTGGAAGCGGTTAAGGCAGCACAGTAAATTTTGATTTGGTTGGTTCGTAAAAAAGCAATGATTTCGTCCGTGGTCCCCACGCCTATTTGGTTGGTAAAAAGGCAACCTACGCTGGAACGTATAATGTTTGGACTATATAGGTCGGACTTGGGGTTTGCTATTAAAACGGCGTCCACAGCGGCCGCATCGGCGGTTCGCAATAGCGCGCCTATGTTTCCAGGTTTTTCGGGAGCTTCGGCCACCAGCACCAAAGGTGTTTTGTTTTTAAAGCAGATGTTCTCCAATGCATGGTTTTTGGAAAGCATCAACCCGAGAACACCTTCTGTGGTGCCACGGTGGGCAATTTTGCCATAAACGCTTTCAGAAACTTGGATGATTTCAGGATTTAAGGACTTTGTAATGGACTCAATGGAAATATCACCCATAATTTCAGGACAAAAAAGAAGGGTTTGCAAAGTATACCCTCCCTTTTGCGCCAGTTCAATTTCCCGTTGTCCCTCCACAACAAAAAGCCCGGTCTTTTTTCGTTCACGGGATTTTTCTTTCAGTTGAAGAATTTTTTTCACCAAGGGGTTTTGGGCACTACTGATCAATTTAGCTTCCATACGCATGGTAAAAATAGCCATTCCTGTAATTATAAAAAGGGGTTTTCGACCAATTGATAAAATTCATATCATGAACAAATTAACCATTCTAGTGTTTTTTCTGGTCGTTTTAGCCTGCAAACAAACGCCTAAAACCGAAACAGTTAAAGAGCCTGTTCCTCAGGAAATTGACGAATCCAAAACGAAGTACCCAGATGCCATGGTCAAAGTTTTTGATGCACATGGAGGTTTGGAGCAATGGAAAAAGCAACGAACATTGTCTTATGTGCTTCCAAAACCTGAGTTGCCCGAAACACATACTATTGACTTGTGGTCCAGAAGAGATAGAATCGACACCGAACAATTTTCAATGGGCTTTGATGGCGAACAAGTGTGGTTGTTGAACACCGACGAAATTTATAAAGGTGATGCGGGGTTTTACCATAATTTGATGTTCTATTTCTATGCAATGCCTTTTGTATTGGCCGATGATGGCATTATGTATTCCGCAACTAAAGATTTGGAATACGAAGGGAAGAAATATCCCGGCCTCCAAATAGCTTATGAGTCGGGAGTTGGGGCCTCATCTAAAGATGAGTATTTTATCCATTTTGACCCAGAAAGCCATCAAATGGCATGGTTGGGCTATACGGTGACCTACAAATCTGGGGAAAGTTCGGATAATGTTAAATGGATTCGTTATGATAATTGGCAAGAGGTAAATGGATTGATTGTTCCTGAATCCATTACATGGCACAAATTTGAGGAAAGAAAAATTCTAGAGCCTGCAAGTACGGTCACTTTTGAAGAAGTTGGCTTGAGTGAGATCTCCAAACCTAAAGGGTTTTATGAAAAACCGGAAAATGGGGAATATGTGCCCATTAAGATGAATTAATCACACAAAACAAAAACGGCGCCCTTCCGAGCGCCGTTTTTTATTTTGGAATCTATTGTCCTTCTTTTTCTCTTTCGTATTTGCCCATGTACCGTTTCCAAAGTTCGGTCTGGTGGGTTTCCAACGAAATATCCCTACCATCAATATAGGCTTTAGTGAGTTTATTGGTACGCATATCCAATGCATCTCCCTCAGAAATAAAAAGGGTGGCACTCTTACCTTCTTCCAAAGTTCCGTACATATCATCAATACCCAAAATTTTGGCTGTGTTGCCAGTTAGTAATTGTAGGGCAGTTTCCTTATCCAGTCCATGGGCTACTGTTTGGCCTGCGTAAAAGGCAAGGTTCCTAGCTTGGAAATTGGCGGCATCCTCATTTTGAAGGCCTACTAAAAGACCGGCATCCAACAATAATTTTGGTAGTTTGTAGGTGATGTCGTAATCATCATCATCAAAACTTGGCAAGGCGTGTGTACGTTCCACTAAAACGGCTACATCGTTTTCTTTTAGAAAATCAGCTATTTTGTTGGCTCTATATCCTCCAACGATTACCACGTGCTTCACGCCCATTGCTTTGGCCATGGTCACACCATCGGTCATCTCCTTTTCGCCATTGGCATGGATGTACAAACGTTGAGAACCATCGAAAAGACCCTGCATGGCGGCAAACGGAAGGTTTTTCTCCGTCTCGCTTGTTTTTCCGTAGGCTTTGGAATTTTGGAAAAACATTTTGATGTCTTCCATTTCCTTCCCATAATCCTTGTTGGGGATATATCCTCTTTCTTCGCCCATCCACCAGCGGCCTCTTCTAAAAAAGTTTGGCCAGTTCATGTGGATCCCATCGTCTGTTTTTAAGGCAGCGTCTTCCCAGTTCCATGCATCAAACTGAACAATGCTGGAAGTTCCGGAAATGGTCCCGCCCTGTGGGGTTACCTGTCCGATTAATACACCGTTGGGACGCATACTTTCCACAACCTTGGACTCTGCGTTATAGGCTATCAAACTACGGACATGGGGAATCATCTCGCCAATTTCATCTTGATCGTCACTTGCTCTAACGGCATCGACTTCTACCAAACCAAGGGGCTTGGAAGGAGCGATAAAGCCTGGGTAAACATGTTTTCCCTCTGCATTGATCGTTGTCCCGGTAGTCGGTGTCGTAACATCTGCACCGATAGCGGTAATCTTTCCATCATTAAAAATAATGGTACAGTTTTCTATCACCTCGCCATTACCAACATGGGCCGTCGCCCCAATAATGGCAACTTGTTCGGATTGAGGTGGGGCAGGGGGTTGTTGTGCGTTCAATGAAACCCCAAAAACAATTGCTATGATTAAAACTATTTTTTTCATGATCTATTTTTAAAGGGTGTCACAATTAAACTCTTCTTTCTTGCTTTGAACGGGAGTACGGGACTTTTCACCCTTCTTGTTCTCGTTCAACATCATACCAATAAGTTGGTTTCTTTCCTTTTTGATGGATTCTCGTAGCATTTTGTCCTTTTCCAAGTCAAAATAAACTTTACCCTCGATCAATGTTTTTTCAGCTTTGGCATAAACCGATAGGGGATGGTCGCTCCAAAGCACTACATCGGCATCCTTGCCTTCCTCTATACTTCCCACGCGGTCGTCCAAATGAAGCAATTTGGCAGGGTTCAAGGTTACCGTTTTCCAGGCTTCAATTTCAGACATGCCTCCATATTTTACGGTTTTGGCGGCTTCTTGGTTCAATCTTCTGGACATTTCCGCATCATCGCTGTTAATGGCGACGGTAACACCTTGGCTGGACATGATGGCGGCGTTGTAAGGAATAGCATCGTTCACTTCATATTTGTACGCCCACCAATCACTGAATGTACCTCCACCAACACCGTGTTCGGCCATTTTATCGGCTACTTTGTAACCTTCCAAAATGTGTGTGAAAGTGTTCACACGGAAACCAAATTTCTCGGCGACTTTCATCATCATGTTGATTTCGCTCTGTACATAAGAATGGCAAGAGATGAATCGTTCTCCGTTTAGGATTTCGGCCAATGTTTCCATCTCCTCATCATAACGGTAAGGTTCTCCGCTCTTTTTCTTTTCATCATATTCCTTGGCGCGTTGGAAATAATCGGTATATACCTGCTCAACGCCCATTCTTGTCTGTGGGAAACGAGAATAGCTCCCCCAGTTGGACTGCTTTACGTTTTCTCCCAGAGCAAATTTGATGAACTTGGGTGAGTTGTCGAATACCATATCCTCGGCACTTTCTCCCCATTTCAATCTAAAAATGGCAGACTGTCCACCGATTGGGTTGGCAGAACCGTGCAACAATTGGGCAGTAGTAACTCCACCGGCCAAATCACGGTAAATGGCAACGTCTTTTGGGTCGATTACATCTTCCATACGTACTTCCGCGGAAGAATTGTGTCCTCCTTCGTTAATGGATAGCGCAGCAATATGTGTGTGCTCGTCAATAATTCCAGCAGTTAAGTGCTTTCCGGTGGCATCAACCAGGGTAGCTCCCCCAGCACGCAAATCTTTACCGACTTTGGAAATTTTACCATTTTTGATCAATACATCGGTGTTTTCCAGAATGCTCTCTCCCGTCCAAACGGTTGCATTTTTGAATAGGATATTTTCCTGCTCAGGCTTTTTCTTGAAGCCATATCCAACATTGGGATAGGTCAAAGCCATAAGCTGGGGCTTCTCGGCAGTTTCTTTGTCTTTGGATTTTTCTTCGAAAGGTGAAGTCTTGGTCATTGTTGCCGAAGTTTCATCACCATTGGGAAGAACCACACTTCCCGTAATGGTTTTAGTGTCCGGCAGAACATGGGCGACCATACGGTAAGAACCTACATTGTCTTCACTAAAAGAAATATTCAGCCAATCGGCGGAATAATCTATCTTGGAATCTACTGTTTCGTCACCTTTTTTGATTTCCGCTTTTGGTTTATCGGCATCTCCTGTCAAGGAAACCTTGTAGGTGCTTCCGTTAACAGCGAGATTATAATCCCCACGAATATCGATGATGTCCATGCTCTCGATAACATTCTTGGTTCCCTGGACCCAGTTTTCGTAAAGCGTGGTCCCTTTGTCAAAAATATCACCAGAGGTAATCAAGAAGTTGGCTTGGCTTCCGGCCTGTAGTGACCCTATTTCGTTGGATTTTCCCAAGATCTGGGCGGGAACAGTGGTCAAAGCTTCCAATGCCTTAGTCTTGGATAGGCCATAGGTAATAGCTTTCATAATTTTTTCCTTCAACTCTTTGGGGGACTTAAGTCCGTGCAAAGTAATGGAGAAATCCACACCGTTATCGGCCAAAACCTTTGGGTTTGATGGAGCCAAGTTCCAGTGTCTCATATCTTTCAAGGCAATGTATTTTGCCTCGTATGGGTTGGAAACATCGAATGCATCCGGAAAGTCCAGCGGTAGGATCAATTTGGCGTTTGTGGCCTTAATTTGGTCAATATGCTCGTACTCATCGCCCCCGCCCAAAATGGTATACTGTATGCCGAAAAGGTCTCCGATCTTATCGGCGCGTAAAACGTTACCGTTATCACCGGCAGCATAAATCTGGGTCAATCCCTTGTTGGCAATAAGTGCTTCCAAGGAACGGTCCTTGGTGTCCACATTGCCTTTGCTGTACCAGTCCATGTCGTAATAAACCTGACGCATCAATGCCATGGCTCCCATTAGTGAGCCTGGATAGGATTGTCTCGAAGCAATGCTTTTTTCAAAAGAAAAATATTGCGCAGATTTATCGGATAGGATACGTTGTGCTTCGGATGCTTCATCGTTCAAAGCAACCAAAAGTCCTGTCCCTCTGGCAATACCATCTTCAATGTGTGTGTTGATGGTTCCAAAACCTGCATTTCGAAGTTCTTTGGCCTCTTTTTCATCATACGTAAAACTATTGATGGCATCTTTCTCTGGCATAATATGGTCGTTCCAGTAGAATCCTTCCCTGGATGGCCCATATTGTGCCGATCTTCCGCCGCCGTTGGCTTTTTTGGGAAGTTTCACGCCAAATCCTGAGAATACATCGATGAATGATGGGTAGATGGATTTTCCATCAAGGTTTTCTACAACAGCATTTTTGGGAATGCTTACGGATTTCCCCACTTGTACCACTTTGCCGTTTTGGATGAGCAAGGTACCGTTATTGATAACCTGTGTTGGGGTTACATAGATCTTGGCATTGGTGAATGCCGTGTAATTGTTGTTTTTCTTTGCCTTTACGCCATCATTTTTTGGAAAGTAGTCCTGCGCAAACAAAGAAACACTGCCCATGAAGAGAAACAGTGCTAAAAGTTTAAGTTTCATAAGGTTTTAATTGAATTAGTCGGTTTAAATATAACCTAACTCTAAGGACTCCACAAGTTTCAAGGAGAGTCTAACTGTTGATTTCGGTAATTAATCATCAATCCAACAACAGAGTTGTAACTTTTGATGCCGTCCTTTTGGTTGTTTACCTTTAAAAAAGTGTTGAATACGGATTTAAATATGGGTTCCATGGGGTTCTCATATTTTTCCCAAAAATTGCGTAATTCATTAAAGTTCTCCTTTACCCCCTTGTTTATGGTGGCAACTATCTTATTATATTGTTCCTCATCTTTATGAAAAAGGTCGGTGAGACAATAGCCTAAGGCATGATTGTAAGCAGAATACTTAAAGTAAGGGTCTTCACTTTGTGAAGTGACCAAAAAACCGATAAAGTTAGTGGCCCCTTCTGCCGAGTAGCCCAATTGATGACCTACTTCGTGCCCGCTAACGGTGGGCAATCTAAATTTTGGGGTAATCCCGTTTACCTGTGCCTCGTTGGTAAAAGGGTTTAGGTAGCCGCCGTATCCCATAAAAGTGAGTGGAATACTGTATATGGAAGACTTTAGACTGCGGTGTTCGTATCCAAAATCGGGGTATTGTTTTGCAAAGTTCCCGTAGGCCTCTTCCGTTTTTGAGAAGATTTCCTTTTTGGAGTAGGGTATATGTACGGGTGACACGGTATCCCCTGTCAACTCAAATTGATATTGGTTTGTTTTTTCGACAATGTATCGGGTTAAATCAACCAATTCGTCAACCGTGTATTCACGTTCAATGCCCAATTTCCAGTTAATGGGTTGGCGGTGATAGTTCATGCCCCAAAGTAGATGAAAGGCAAAATAAACGATGGAAAGTACTACAACAATATCCTTTAAGAACAATAGCGGTTTTCTTTTGATACTTTTCCAATGCCTGTAAAGATATCCAATGGCTAAAATCACCAGAGCAGTGTACAACAAATCTCCAAAAGAGAAGGGAATCCAACCAAACAAGGTTCGTAGCAAACGGGAAATGTAGCTGTAAATCCCATTACTGTAATAATCCTCAACAAAGGTAGGGTAGCTGCTGAGCCATTTTACCAATAGTATTTGTACTGGAAGGGCTAGAGCTATGATTGTTTTGGTTTTTTGTCCCATCAAAAACGAAAGCAAAGTGTTATGAGCACTGAAAAATAAAAAGCCGCACAGAAAAGTACGGCTTTTTTATATTAAATCTGTTTGAGTTGTTATTATTGAATTCCAACAACTTCTATATCAAAGACCAAGGTTGAGCCACCGGGAATAGGGCCATAATCATTGTCTCCATATCCTAAATGCGGAGGAATGAACAAGCGGAGTTTGTCACCGACCTTCATGGTCAATAACCCTTCGCGGAAACCTGCCGCCAATTGAGCATCGGGGCTATAATCCATTGGGAATGGTCGGTAACCGCCCTGATCTCTTCTTCCAGGGTTCAATTGGTTGAATTGCTCGGCAATTTCTTGGATATTGCTATCAAACAAATCACCATTGAACAACCATCCTGCATAGTTGACCAATACTTTTTGACCTATTTTAGGCTGCTCCCCATCACCTTCTTTTAAAGTTAAAATACGCAAGCCACTGGAAGTTTCTTCGGCCTCATTGATTTGTTCCGTAAACTGAGCGGCCAGATCTTCTTTCATTTTTTTGAATGCTTCTTCGGCTGCTTTGGCTTCCTCAAAATAATCGCTCATGATTTGAACGGCATCAAACTGTCGAGCTTCCTTGCCATTGCGAACAATTTCCACATGATCCATTACAATATCGGTAGTTGGCTTGTCGCCAGCTCCGGTTTTTACATTGGCAATGGTGTCCACCACATCCATTCCTGCGACCACTTCACCAAAAACAGTATGTTTGTCATCTAACCATGGCGTTGCTTTGTGTGTGATAAAAAATTGGCTGCTGTTTGTCTTGGGGCCTCTGTTGGCCATGGAAAGGATTCCTTTTTTGGAGTGCCTCAACGAATCGTTGAACTCGTCCTTAAAAGTGTATCCAATATTTCCACTGCCTGTGCCTGTAGGGTCTCCTCCTTGTATCATAAAATCTTTGATGACCCTGTGGAAAACAATGCCGTCATAGAATTTTTTGTCCTTGTACTCATCGTTCACAAATGGGTTTTTGCCTTCGGCCAAAGAAACAAAGTTGGCCACGGTAACCGGGGTTTTTTTGTATTCCAATTGAATGATGATATCTCCCTTGGTAGTTTGGATATCGGCAAAAATGCCATCACCCAAATCGGCATACTTGCTCGATTTACATCCTATGATTACTAGGAGAAATACGGGTATGATATAAAATAATTTCTTCATTGTTTAAGAATTTAGTTTAAACTGTCGTTGTCTATTATGATTGTATGTAATTCTACGGATGATTTAAGTGGCGTTTTTGGTCCAATGGCCTTGTTGTCTCCTTGATAGCCATAGGCTAGGGGAGACGGGAACAAAAATGTAGCCTTCTCGTTTATTTTTAAAAGTTTCACGGCATTTTGAAGCCCGGGAAACAGTTGTTGCTTGTCTATTACGTGAGATATTGGTCCAATTTCTTGCGCCGTATAAATGGTGTCGTTGCCCAAGCTCATCAAATTATAGGAAAACAAAATTTGATCTCCCGTTTTTAATTGATATGTTGCCGTATCGTTTTTGGACTCGTAATAGTACCAAAATCCATCTGGACTGGACAGGTATTCGTGAACCGTATCTTTGGAGATGATTTCCTGAATGGCTTCTTCCTCTGCGGCCAATAATTTTTTGGTACGTTCAATGGACTCCTTGTAAAAACTGCCCGATTTAACCTCTACAGGTTTTCTGGGTTCTGGACCCCCACAGCTGGCAACAATCGCAATCAACAGAACGGCTAGCAAAAATCTCATGGGTTCAATTTGTCTTTATACGTTTTTAAAATATCGTTGAATCTGGATATGGTCTCTTCCATGCTCACCTCGCTCCTGCCCCCGGCAGCATTGGTATGTCCGCCTCCATTAAAATGTGTTCTCGCAAATTCGTTCACGGAAAAATCCCCAACGGAACGCAACGAAATCTTGATAATGCCTTCTTCCCGATTTTCAATAAAAATGAGCGCAAAAATAATACCTTCCAAAGTTAGCCCATAATTTACGAATCCCTCTGTGTCCCCCTTTTTAAAATCGTATTGGTCCAATTCATCTTGGCTAAGGGTAATGTATGCCGTTCTATATTCGGGCAGGATCACCATATTGCTCAAGGCAATGCCCAGCAAATGCAGGCGAGAGGGTGAATTGGTATCAAAAACTTTTTGATGGATTTCCATATTGTCCGCACCCTTGTCAATAAGTTCGGCCACTACACGGTGCGTTTTGCTCGATGTGGAACGGTATTTAAACGAACCTGTATCCGTCATGATGCCTGTGTACAAATTCGTGGCGATGTCGGCATCAATAAGACTGGTTTCACCCAAAAAGTCGATAAAGTTGTAGACCATCTCACAGGTGGAGCTCATGGTAACATCGGAATAGGTCACTTTGGCATAATCACTTGGTTGTTGGTGATGGTCTATCATAATAAAATCTGCATTGGCCTCTTGCAAAACAGTTTCCATTTGTCCAACTCGGGAAAGGTCGTTAAAGTCCAAGGTAAAAATTACAGTGGCCTGATCAATACGTTCTTTGGCTTGCGAGTTTTCCTTTTCAAAATTTATGACCGTATCGTTTCCTGGCAACCATTTCAGAAATTTAGGGTAGTCATTAGGTGCCACAACGTGCACCGTTTGTCCCTTTTCTTTTAAAAAAGCATAGAGGGCCAAACAGGAACCCATGGCATCTCCATCGGGGTTTCTGTGGGGAACGATTACTATTTTCTGAGGTTGGGAAAGAATCGACTTTATTGTCGTGATATCCGCTGAATTCATGCGACCAAATATACAATAATATAATATAGAGGAAACTTGGTTTATCCGTATTTTTGGTTCGGTAAAAACACATCATGAAACATTTTTATATTTTACTGACGGTTCTGGTTCTTTTTTCGGCTTGTAAAAAGAAAGCGGAAAAAACAGTTGGGGTTGCGGATAGTCCAATACCGGATTTTGTTGTGGCCTTTGGCTCTTGTAACATGTCGCAGGAACCGAATCCTTTTTGGGACGATATTTTGGCGGAAAAACCCGATGTGTGGATTTGGGGCGGGGATATTGTCTACGCAGATACGGATGATGTGGAAAGATTACGTACTATTTATGCGATGCAGGACACTGTTGCAGGCTATGCCAAATTGAAAAATGAAGTGCCCATAATAGGTACTTGGGACGACCATGATTTTGGTGTGAACGATGGGGGCTCCGATTTTTCCATAAAGGCCGAAAGCCAACAGGTTTTTTTGGACTTTATGGGTGTGCCCAAGGATAGTGAAAGAAGAGACCAAAAGGGAGTGTATGCTTCCCACGAATATAAGGCTTCATCGGGAAAAGTGAAAGTTATTGTGCTGGATACCCGCTATTTCAGGAGCGAACTCATCAAAGATGAGGATTCCAAAAAAAGGTATAAACCCACTACGGATTCTACCGCAACTGTACTTGGAGAAGCGCAATGGAAATGGTTGGAAAACGAACTTAACGATTCAGATGCCGATTTCAATTTGATCATGTCCAGTATCCAGGTACTTTCGGGAGAGCATGGTTTTGAAACTTGGGGCAATTTTCCTTTGGAAGTGGATAAATTGGAGAATATGATTGCTGAATCAGGAGCCAAGGGGGTGATCATCCTATCTGGGGATAGACATATTTCCGAATTCTCCAAAACGGATATTGACGGTCTTTCCTATCCCTTGGTAGATTTTACCAGCAGCGGACTTACCCATTCCTACTCTAGCTTTAGCGGTGAACCCAATCAGTATCGGGTAGGGGAGGTGGTTTCGGATAAAAGTTACGGTATCATCAACCTAAATATTGAAGAAAGAAAGGCAGAATTCAAGATTATGGGAGATAATGGTACTGTTCTCCAAGAGTTAAAACAAAGCTATTGAGCCTTGTACCTTGCTTGAAAAAGCGTAAGTTTGCGCAAAATTTAAAAAATGACTGGAAATAGAACATTTACCATGATTAAGCCTGATGCCGTTGAAAACGGGTACATTGGTGCAATTTTGGATAAAATAACGGCTGCTGGTTTTAAGATTGTGGCCATGAAGTTTACACAATTGAGCAAGAGGGATGCCGAAATATTCTATGCCATCCATAAAGAGCGTCCATTTTTTGGCGAGTTGGTAGAGTTTATGACAAGAGGGCCCATTGTGGCCGCTATTTTGGAAAAAGACAATGCAGTGGATGATTTCCGCGCTTTGATCGGTGCCACCAACCCGGAGGAAGCTGCTGAGGGAACCATTAGAAAATTGTACGCGGCCAGTATCGGTGAAAATGCAGTACACGGTTCCGATAGTGATGAAAACGCTGCTATAGAGGGTGCTTTTCACTTCTCAGGAAGGGAAATTTACTAATCGCGATACAAAGATATTTTAGTGGAAGCCACCTTTTTGGGTGGCTTTTTTATTTATTCCGTGCGGTTGCTGAGCGCTGGTCATTGAGCGAAGTCGAAATGAGTCGAAGCACGACACGGAATCTCATAAGCAATGGAATGGATGGGATGCTGAAACCTGCCTATGCCGGCAGGCGAGTTCAGCATGAAGAATTACGTTAGATTTCCCGTCGCTTTGCCCTGTCGAAATGACAATACGATTATACTTGTCATTTCGAAATGAGATGCAAAGCATCGATTGAGAAATCTACATTACTTCTAGATTTCTCGTCGCTTAGCTCTCTCGAAATGACATTGCGATTATTTTAAAACCAACTTCTTCACCAGTTCTTTACCTAATTCTTCATTGATCATCTTAATGATCTTGGACTTGCCCAAACTCAATTCTTCTCGCAGTACAGAAGATGAGAGCGAGATAAAGAGCGTTTCGTTCCTTAGTTCAACGGCGGTAGTGTAGTTGTTCACCCCATTGCCCATCAATTTAACCCATGCCTCTCTGGCGTCCACTTTGTCCATGCCCTTTTGGAGCTTGTTCTCTTTGATAAACTCGCTCAAAGCTTCGCTTAATGGTATGTGTGAGCTATGCCGTTTGGCCATTACTGTGGAATTTTGATGGGTTCAAAGCGTTTGTACTTGTAGACAACACCCTCTTGATTGGTTACCGAAAAAGAAACTGAATCCAATTGCAGCAGTTTTTCCTCCCACTCGCTAAACCCGCTTTCATAATATAAGGTAAATCTTTCATTGGATTGGGTTATAGTGAAACGCTCCACATCCTTGGAAGTGTTGTAGGTGCCATCAAACTTCGGTTTCATTTTTTTTCGATATCCTCTCTGTTCTTTTAAGTGGATGAAATCGATGCTTGTGTTTAAGCCATACTCCTTGATGGATCCATCGGGGAATTCTACTTCGGATATTTCCCAATAGCCGTTCAAATAATGCAAATCATCTTTATTTACGGATGAATCATTGCATCCCCAAAGCGTCAAAACCAATAATAGGGAAAGGATTTGTCTCATGGTGCTACAAGTTAAATATTTTATAGCTCTGGTGAATGTTTTTAACGACCTCTTCTGTTCTGTCGGCGTGCGTGTCGCTGATAAAAATCTGTCCAAAATTATCATCCTTCACCAATCCGACGATGTGAGAAACCCTGTTTTCGTCCAGTTTGTCAAAAATATCATCCAATAATAGAATTGGGGTGGTGTCCGCCAATTGCTTGATGAAATGGAATTGCGCCAGTTTCAATGCGATCAAAAAGGATTTTTGTTGCCCCTGGCTCCCAAACTTTTTGATGGGATGCCCCGCTATCGTGAAGCTGAGGTCATCTTTATGAACGCCGACCGATGTGTATTGCAACGCTCTGTCCTTTTCAATATTCTTTTCCAAAAGGTTCAATAGGGGGTCATCGCTCAACTGACTTTCATAGGAGAGGTCTATTTGCTCGTCTTTCTCGGAGATATTTTGATACTGTTCCTTAAAAATGGGCAGAAAGGAATCAATAAACTCAACTCTCTTTTGATGAATCGCTGTTCCCAAGGTATTCATCTGTTCGTTGTAAATGCTCAACGTATCTGGGTCAAAGGTACGGTTGGCGGCAAAATATTTGAGTAGGGAATTTCGTTGCGAAACCACCTTGTTATATTTGATGAGGTTTTGAAGATACACCTTGTCGGATTGCGATATTACCCCATCCATGAACTTTCTTCGGGTCTCGCTTCCTTCCAAAATAAGGTCGCGATCAGATGGGGAAATAATCACCAAAGGCAAAAAACCAATGTGCTCGGAAAACTTTTCGTAGGGTTTTCCATTGCGTTTTATCACCTTTTTAGTGCCTTTTTTAAAAGAGCAGAGTATTTTTTCGGTTCTTTCTTTTTTCTCAAATTCACCTTCAATAACAAAAAAATCGGTGTCGTGCTTTATATTTTGTGTGGACACGGGATTAAAGTAGCTTTTGCCAAAGCACAAGTGGTAAATGGAGTCCAAAACATTGGTCTTTCCCACTCCGTTATCACCCACCAAACAGTTGATTACGGGGTCGAAATCTAGCGCCTTGGAATCGAAATTCTTGTAATTGACTAAAGATAAATGTCTTAAAAACATAAAAAGTTAGAGAAACAATTTGGAATTAAAAGGTAGCCCTCCAAAAAGGGATTCCAAAAATAACGAATAAATTACCTTTTGGTTTTGGATAAAAACTTTATTTTTGCGCGACCAATTAAATGACGGATGGCAACATACAAGAAGAGAGGCTTTAAGCCAAAAAATAAGGAAGAGGAAGCTCAGTTAGAGGAACACGACAGTACAACCGCTGAAGTTTTCAATACTTTGGATGAGGGTGCTTCCAAAACCGAAGAGTGGGTTCAGAAGAACCAAAACTACATTTTGGGCGTTATTGGTGTAATTGCCGTGGGTGTTTTGGCCTACTTGGGTTATCATCAATTCATCCAGAACCCAAAAGAAGCTGCCGCAGCAAACGAACTTTTTTACCCACAACAATATTTTGATCAAGCCTTGGCAAGTGAAACAGAGAAAGATTCTTTGTTCACTTTGGCATTGAACGGGGCCCAAGGTAAATATGGGTTCTTGGATATTATCGAGGAATACAGCGGTACCAAAGCAGCGAACTTGGCCAAGTATTCGGCAGGCATGACGTATTTGAACTTGAAACAGTACGATCAAGCCATTGAGCATTTGGAGGGCTTTTCTTCTGATGATGATATTATGGGAGCCATGGGTAAAGGTGGAATCGGAGATGCTTTCTCACAATTGAACCAGCCTGAAGATGCATTGGACTACTACGAAAAAGCCATTGCACATAGCGATAACGAGTTTACTGCACCAAGATTTTTACACAAAGCAGGTGTGATTGCCTTGGAACTTGGGGAAAAAAGCAAAGCCTTAGGGTACTTTGAACGCATCAAAGAAGAATTTCCCAACTCACAAGAAGCAAATAGCGTTGATGCACTGATCGGATTGGCGCAAAACTAAACCATGGCTACAACGAACAAAAACTTATCCGTTTACGATAAAAACAAAATCCCAAATGCGAAGAACCTTCGGTTTGGGATTGTTGTTTCTGAATGGAACGGTGAAATTACCGAGGCCCTTTATCAAGGTGCCGAAGAAGCTTTAGTGGATTGCGGCGCGCTTCCCGAAAATGTGCTTCGGTGGGATGTGCCCGGGAGTTTTGAACTCACTTTTGGGTGTAAAAAAATGATTCAAACGGAAAAAGTTGATGCCATTGTAGCCATTGGTAGTGTTATCCGTGGCGAAACCAGTCATTTTGATTTTGTTTGCAGTGCCACCGCACAAGGCATAAAAGATTTAAATGTGGCGTATGATGTTCCCGTGATCTTTTGTGTGTTGACGGATGATAACATTGAGCAGTCCAGGGCCAGGAGTGGGGGCAAGCACGGCAACAAGGGAACCGAAGCGGCCATTGCCGCCATACAAATGGCTGTGTTGGGCAAGTAAAAGTCAAGTTCAAGCTCAAGTTCAAGTTCAATACTTCGACAATCCAACTTCTGAACATCCAAGAATCCAATAAGGCCAATCCCCTGGTTGCACAAATATCCAGATAGCTGTTAACATTTTTTGGGATGATCGTTCAATCCCTTTTTCCTATTTTAAGTACCTTTGAGGCTACAGCGATAAGGATACCATGCGAAACCCTTTAAAACTTAGGAAAAATAAGAGCTTCGATTACTCCCCCAGATATTACAAGGGAGAGGGAAATCCTTATAAAATTGAGCACAAACTCGATAAATTTCGAAGTACGGCACATTCTACAAGGGGGCTCAAGAATAAGTTGACTTCTGCAGTAGATGACCTACAGACCGAAGGGGATAAAAACTTAAAGCTTCGTTTTTGGATTATTGTGGCCGTTTTGGTGTTGCTGTTCCTGTTTATCATCGATTTTGATTTATCAATATTCCTGAATCCATAATGGCGGACATCATTAAACTTTTACCGGACCATGTCGCTAACCAAATAGCCGCAGGGGAGGTGGTCCAACGACCCGCTTCCGTTGTAAAGGAACTTTTGGAAAATGCCATTGATGCAGGTTCAACTTCCATTAAATTAATCATCAAAGATGGTGGCAAAGCACTTATCCAAGTCGTTGACGATGGTGTTGGTATGAGCGAGACGGATGCCCGATTGTCTTTTGAGCGGCATGCGACTTCCAAAATATCATCGGCGCAGGACTTGTTCAATCTGGAAACCAAAGGTTTTCGGGGAGAGGCCTTGGCCTCCATTGCCGCAATTGCCCATGTGGATATGCAAACCAGAACCTCGTCCAATGAGGTGGGAACCCATCTTAAGATTGAAGGCAGCAAGATTGTTTCCCAAGAAGTTGTAGCGACTCCAAAAGGAACGTCAATATCTGTCAAAAACCTGTTCTTCAATATTCCTGCCCGTCGGAACTTTTTAAAGTCGAACCAAGTGGAACTTCGCCATATTACCGATGAGTTTCATCGTGTGGCCTTGGTACATCCCAATATTGAGTTCCATTTTTACAATAACGGCTCTGAAATTTTTAACCTGCCCAGCACAAAGCACCGCCAACGAATTGTGCACATCTTTGGCAGTAAAATGGAGCACCGTTTGGTGCCGGTGAACGAAGAGACCGAGGTAGTGAAAGTATCCGGCTTCATCTGTAAACCCGAGTTCGCCAAAAAGAGCAGGGGAGAGCAGTTCTTTTTTGCCAACAACCGTTATATTAGAAGCCCGTATTTACACCACGCAGTGGTCGCTGCTTTTGAAGGCTTGATAAAATCCGATACATACCCTGGGTATTTTTTGTTTTTGGATGTGGACCCATCCTCTATCGATATCAACATCCATCCCACCAAAACCGAGGTGAAGTTTGATGATGAGAACACCTTGTATGCCATTTTAAGGTCAACCATTAAGCATAGCTTGGGACAGTTCAACGTGGCCCCTGTATTGGATTTTGACCATGACCCCAATTTGGACACTCCTTATTCCTACAAAGAAAAAGGAGTCGTGATTCCAAAAGTGACCGTGGACGCTATGTTTAATCCGTTTCAGGAAACACCGACCAAGAAAAATACAGGTAATAGTTTCCGTAAACAAAGCGCCAAAGGCTGGGAAGATTTGTACGAAGGTCTTGGCAATCAAAATGACCACAACGAGTTTAGTAGTGTGATTATTGAGTCGGAAAGTGAGGAGCAAGGAACGTTGTATTCGGGCAAGGATATTGAAGAACATTTGGCCAGTACGTTTCAATTGCGCCGAAAATATGTGGTAAGCACGGTAAAATCCGGGATGTTGGTCATCCATCAGAATAGAGCTCACGAACGGATTCTCTTTGAAAAGTTTTTAGGTGAGATTACGGTAAAAGAAGGTGTGAGCCAACAATTGCTGTTTCCTTTGGAACTGACCTTTAATAAACAGGAATTGGCTGTGCTGCAAGAAATTAAAGAAAGTCTGACAAACATTGGTTTTGCTTTCCAGAGTTTGGAGGAGGAAACTGTAAAAGTGACAGGCGTGCCCATGATGGTTCCCGAGAGTGGGATTGGCACGGTATTGGATCGCTTAATTTCAGATTACATGGAGGGTTATGCCGATGGCTCCATTTCGCAGGCCGAAATGTTGGCAAAGGCATTGAGTAGGAATTTGGCCGTAAGAACTGGGGATGTGTTGGACCAAGAATCGCAATTGACCTTGGTGAACAACCTTTTTGCTTGCAAGGAGCCCAATTTGAGCCCTTTTCAAAAAATAACATATACCATTATCTCAGAAGGGGATATAGATAAAAAATTTAATTAAATGGGTAGACTTACCGAGGCAGTAAAGCATATTTTGATCATTAACGTGATTATGTTTCTTGCCACACAATTATACGGAGACCAAATGTACCAATGGATGTCACTTTGGTTTCCCAAAAATTCCAATTTTGAATGGTGGCAGGTGGTGACCCACATGTTTATGCATGGTAACTTTATGCATATTCTTTTTAATATGTACGCGCTTTGGGCCTTTGGTACGCCTTTGGAGCGTATTTGGGGCAAGAACAAGTTTATTTTCTTCTATTTTTCGGCAGGTTTGGGTTCTGCTGCCTTGCATACCGGGGTGAATTATTTTCTTTTCAACGAGGGAATGAGTGCTTTGGAAGGTGCAGGTATTGCCCGTACACAGATTTTGGATATTTTGGCCAATGGGCAGTATAGCCCCGGTTGGTACGATATTGCTGGAAAAAGCACGGTGGATAGTATGCTGACAGCTTTCAATACGCCAGCAGTAGGTGCGTCGGGAGCTATTTACGGTATTTTGGTGGCTTTTGCATTTATGTATTCGGAGGCCAAACTGATGCTTATCTTTTTGCCCGTACCGATAAAGGCGAAGTACTTTGTGCCGATTCTTATTGCCGTTGACCTTATTTTTGGAATAGGCAATGTTAATACAGGGGTGGCACATTTTGCACACATTGGCGGTGCTTTAATTGGTTTTATAATGATGTGGTACTGGAAAAAGAACCAGTTCAACAGTAATCGGTGGGATTAACTTATGATGAACGGTGGACTACGATATCAATTTGCGAGGCTTAGTATTGCAGAGAAACTTATAGCGGTAAACGTACTGTTGTTTTTGTTGGATGGTCTATCCGGAGCGTTACTGGGGCAGTCCTTTTCGCATTGGTTCCATTTGCCGAAGGATTTCTTTGAATTTTTGGCACAACCATGGTCTTTGGTCACATATTCATTTTTCCACGCAGGTTTTGGTCATATTTTTTGGAATATGCTCGTACTTTACTTTGCCAGTCGAATCTTTTTGAACCTTTTTGATGCCCAACGCTTTATCAACGTCTACTTTTTAGGATTGATATTGGGTGGGTTGGTATTTCTGCTCAGCTATAATGTTTTTCCAACCTTGGTCAATTCCAATACAGCTTTAATCGGAGCATCTGCAGGAGTTAACGCAGTACTTATTTTTGTTTGTGCCTATATTCCCAATCAAGAAGTACGTTTGATTTTCTTCAACATCAAACTATGGTATATCGGGGTTGCTTTGGTGGTTAAGGATTTGGTGCTGATAGGTATGGGGGACAACATTGGTGGTGGAATGGCCCACTTAGGTGGAGCCTTTTTGGGCTATGTGTATGCTCGGCAATTGTTCAAAGGCAATGACATAGGTGCTGGCTTTACCAAGTTCAGAAATGTCATTTTGGACCTTTTCAAGCCAAAAGAAAAGAAGGCGCCAATGAAAACGGTATACAGGAAAAAAGCAGCGACCAAGAGCAAAGCGGATTACGATAAGCAGGCCAAGCAAAAACGAATAGATACGATTTTGGATAAAATCAGCAAGTCTGGTTACGAGAGCTTGTCTAAAGAGGAAAAAGACTTTTTGTTTAAGGCAGGTAAGGAAGATTAGACCGTGAAAAAAGCTACCTCGATAATTGATAGGATTGTGTATGTAATCAATGCGTTAGTTGCAGTTTTATTGATAGTCACCGGCATACTATCCTATATGCCGCTCCAAATTGTTTCGGCCTTATCTGTTCTAAGTTTGGTTGTTCCCTTTCTTTTTTTACTTAATATTTTATTCCTTGTTTACTGGGGCATCAAACTAAAAAGACAACTTGTTCTTTCCTTGGTTGCGATTGTTCTTGGTTATTTAATGTTTGGACCTTTTTATGGATTGGGCAATGACCCTATTCCCAAAAAAGAATCATCCGACTTGAAAATTATGTCCTATAATGTGTGGGGCTTCAATAAAAATGGATGGATGAAAGAACCAGGTGTTGGCGATAGTATTGTTGAACTTGTTAAGAAACAGGACCCCGATATATTTTGTGTGCAGGAGCATAGTAGGGCACGGTATCAGCAATTGAAACAGTATCCTTACCGTAGTGAAACCCCGCATGCCAATAAAAGAGCAACGCAAGCCATATTCTCCAAGTTCCCAATAATAAGTAGCGGTTCGTTAGATCTTCCCGGCACACAGAATAACATTATTTATGCAGATATTTTATTACGAAAAGATACCATTAGGGTTTATAATTTGCATTTGCAATCGTTTAAAATAAGACCCAGTACCGATAATTTTTCAGATGGGGAAAAATCGGAGAGGACATATAAAAGATTGGTCCATACATTTTCGAAGCAGTTGGAGCAGGCGGAAATATTTAGGGCGCATTTTGAGAACAGCCCTTATACCAATATAGTTTGTGGTGATTTAAATAACACACAGTTTTCCAACATCTACAAAATTGTAAAAGGAGATTTACAAGATACTTTTTTGGAAAAAGGTAAGGGCTTTGGTCGTACCTATGATTTTTGGAAGATTCCACTGCGTATTGACTATATTTTGGCAGACCCAAAGTTTGAAGTACTTTCCCATCAAAATTTTGATGAACGCCTGTCCGATCACTATCCTGTTATGGCCACTTTGCGCTTCAGCTCACATGAGTAGGCAATCCAATGTATCCGCAAAAATGTGGATGATCAAGGCCAATCCAATGATTCGTGTGGGTTTAAAAAATGGCAAAATGCAGTAGATGGCTATTGCCCAATAACTGTGTAGGGCATGAAATCCAATACTACAACGGTTGGTGTCAAATAGGGGAGTGGCCCAAAGGTGATCTACATCGATGATAATTCCCGCCAGCAGTATTAGTGCCACTTTGATTCTATTGTCCTTGAAAAACCAAACGGCTATCAAAATAGGGATTAAAAAGTGTATGCCGTAATGGAGTAGATGCCTAAGCATGTTTTAAATCCAAAGATAGACTTTTTAGGTAACTGAGCGTGTTGGTGCCCTCGTTGAACAGGAGATCAAGCACACTTAAATTGGGGATGAATCCGTGGCGTTCCTCAAATACTTGGGTGTAGGGTTCCACGTTCCAATCTTTCTCCTTTTTCGCATCGACCAAAAACCGAGCATCAAAAAGGCTTGCTGGTGAAAGTTCGTATTTTTCGGATTTTTCTGTTGTGATTGCCAGCCCAATACAATCTGCAATCGTTTCTATGGTTTTTAAATTGAAGTCGTATAGGGAGTCTTCAGAGTCTTCGTAAAGTGGTCTTAGCTCATCCTCATAAAATTCAAAAAAAGGTGAGGTCCTGTATGCAGTTTCCAAAGTGCGCCAATGTTCTTTCTTCCAGTTATAACTGTTCTCCGTGCTTACATCAACATATTTTTGTCGACCTTCTTGGCCACCTACGTGCTTAATGGGGATGTTGAGCATGTGCTTGCCCTTATCTGTGGAAATATAACAGCGGTTTCTGTACGTCTGCTTCTGAAAATTATCATGGGCTTCCCAAATCACTTCATGCTGCACTATGGCCGCAAAAGTGGCAATACTTGGAAAATAAGAGGGATGTACGAGTATTTTCAAAGAACAATGTAATTAACGGTTATCTATGCTTTGCTCTTCTTTTTCTTACGGAAGAAATCAAAAATGAACCAAGCTGCCAAAAGCCCGATGAAATACCAGAAATAGGATACAGGTTCGCCGCTTCCGCCAACGGTAGTAAATACACGGTCCCAACGAACTCTCCAATTGGCGATTCCTTGTCTAAAGTTGTCAAAACTCATCCAAAGGAAAACAGGCTTGCCCACAATGTGGTCGGCAGGAACGTAGCCCCAAGTCCTACTATCTTCGGAGTGGTCACGGTTGTCACCCATCATCCAATAATAATCTTGTTTAAAAGTGTAGGAATCGGCTTCTTCTCCGTTGATGAGCACTTTGTTTCCTGTTACTTTTACATCGTTGTGCTCATAATCGCGGATGATTTTTTTGTACAACGGAATAGTTCTCGAATTGATTTCCACCGTGGTTCCTTTCTTAGGAATATAAATCGGTCCAAAGTTATCGTTGTTCCAAGGGTAGAGGTTGGGTTTTTGTGGAAATGCGCCGCCATATTGCCCTTTCGGGTCGATGGTTTGTACCACTGAATCTATGGCAGGATTGTTCCTAAGGGCATCAACCATTTCACTGGTAAGGTTGGCCATCCGGGAGCGGGGTTTTTCCTCGGTGAGCGAAAGCCGCAATTGACGAATAACATCGGTTGGAATACCATTTTCCTGTGTGTAAAGCTCAATTTTGCCATCGTCCGTTGGTCTTGCACCGGAAATGTATGGCGCCAACCCATTATATTGGGATTCATTGATGTTGGTGGCAATATATTTACGAACGTAGTCGGAAGCATCAACATCCTCCAAATATTTACTGGATACCCCATTTTTAGCATAAATGTCATACATATACATGGGTTTTGCCCTGTCCGAAAGTTGAAGCTGCTCACCGTTGATATACACATATCCATTGATAACTTCGAGAGAATCCCCGGGGGTTCCCACGCATCGTTTTACGTAGTTTGATTTTTTGTCGATAGGCTTTATAACGGCCTTTTGTGCCTTAAAGAATTGATACAGCGTATCAGCGGGCAAACTAAAGACAACGATGTCGTTTTTCTCCACTTTTTCAAAACCGGGCAACCGCATGTAAGGGAGTTGCAATTTGTTTATCCAAGAAGTTTTATAAGTGTCTGGATTCACATCGGCCAAATATGACCTTGTTTTAAGAACAGGAAGTGTATCATGCACCATGGGGGCGGCCAAGGTTGTCATAGGAACCCTTGCTCCATAATGGAACTTGCTTACAAACAAGAAATCACCCACTCGCAAGGTACGCTCCAGAGACCCTGTCGGAATCACATAAGGTTGAATGAAATAGGTGTGGACAAAGGTTGCTGCCACAATGGCAAATACAATGGAGCTGACCCATTCGCCCAATCCCGTTTTTGGCTTTAGGCTACGATCTTCAATGTACTGTACGTCCTCCGCATAATTAAGGTAAAAAATGTAAAAACCAAGGGTAAGGATTACCAGCCAAGTATCTACAAGCGAGTTCTTTCCAAAACTGCGGATGGTTTCCACCCAAACTACGGGGAACATCAATAAATTAATGATGGGAATGAACAACAACAGCACCCACCACCATGGTCTGTTGATGATTTTCATCAAAACAATGCCATTGTAAATAGGTATGGCGGCTTCCCATGGTTTTCTGCCTGCCTTAACGTAGAGTTTCCATGTTCCCAAGAAATGGATAACCTGAATGATCAGGATAAAAATAATCCATTGTGTACCGTCCATATAAAAAAGTTTCTTTGTTAGACCCTGGGTCTAAATTCTTGTTACGTTTTTTAGCTTAGGTTTAACACATCTTTCATGGAAAAAACACCTGTTTTTCCGTGTATCCATTCCGATGCAATAACTGCTCCCAGAGCAAAACCTTCCCTGTTGTGTGCTTCGTGTTTTATCTCAATAGTGTCCACCGAACTTTTATAAGAAATACTGTGCGTTCCAGGAACCATACCTTCCCTGATGGATTTTATAGGGATGATTTTATCTCCCGATTGTTCCAATTTCCAGTTTTCGTAGGGGGTGTTTTCAATGATTCCCTCGGCAAGGGTAATGGCGGTTCCACTGGGTGCATCCAATTTTTGGGTGTGATGGATTTCTTCCATGGAAACCTTGTATTGCCCCGATCCAGCCATTATTTTGGCAAGATGTTTATTGAGTTCAAAAAAAATATTGACCCCCAAACTAAAGTTGGAGGCGTAGATAAAAGCACTTTTATTGTCATCACAAATTTTGATGGCCTCCTCAAACCTGTCCAACCAACCCGTTGTGCCGCTTATTACGGGAACCTTGTTCTTAAAACAGTTGGTAATATTGTCAAAAGCAGCCTCGGGCGTGCTAAAATCAATGGCAACATCCAAGGAAGCATAATCTACATCTTGCGAAGGGTCGTCAATTTTTGCTACAATGGAATGGCCTCTGCCCTGAGCAATCTGCTCTATCATCTTTCCCATTTTGCCATATCCAAACAGACCGATCTTCATATATTAAAATTTTATCACCATGGCCATACCATAGTTTGGCCGATTGGTAAAAGGGTTTATATCTAAATAAGGGTTGAAGTCAACTGCCAGATCATCACTTACATTATATTGCTTTAAGTGAGAGTCCACATTGGCATCTATAATGTTCAAGGCATAGAGCGCAATGGTTATGACCAAGGCCAAATCCCTATCCCTTTGTGTGTTTTCCTGTGCTTCCTGGAGCGCTTCCGAAGTTAGATCCGGTCCGCTTCCATCTCCGTTCAAATCCCAGAACTCATCATCCTCAAAACCTGCAAGCCTGCGCTTGAAAGCGTTTCTTGCCCTACGATATTCAGTGTTGTTATAGGAGTACACGTAAATACCTGTTCCGATGGCGCCCCAAACAATGGGGGCCTTCCAATAGCGTTTGTTGTAAATTTGTCCAAGACCTGGGAGAATTGCCGAATAAAAAGCAGCCTTGCTAGGGGCAAGGGGATTAATGTTCTCCTTTTTGGTGACCTCTTCAAAAGTAACGCCTTCCCCTTTCATATTTTGTGAAAGAGAATCCACCTCTTTGGTTTGTTGGGGCTGTTTTTTGCTTTCTTTTTCCTCTTCTTCCTGAGAAAATCCTGTGTGAAACAACAAAAAGGCAAAGAACAATAAAAGGAGGTTTTTATTCACCTGTCAACAATTTTTTGATACGCTTAAAGTCTTCTTCTGAATGAAAGGGTATCACAATTTTTCCTTTTCCGTTTTTGGATGTGGTAATATCCACTTTGGTCGCTAATCGTTCTTTGATGGAATCCAAGCTGTTTGAAACAAAGTCGGGAACATCTGAGCTGCTCTTTTTCTTTTCGGAGCCTGAACTTTTAGGTTCTTTGTGGTCTTTCACCAATTGTTCGGTAGCTCTAACGGAGAGACCATCGGAAACCACCTTTTCATAAATGGCGATTTGGTCCTTCTTTTTATCAATGTTGATAAGGGCCCTACCGTGACCCATGCTGATGAATCCATCGCGCATTCCTGTTTGGATGATGGGGTCTAATTTTAACAGGCGCAAATAATTGGTGATGGTGGAACGTTTTTTTCCAACACGGTCGCTCAATTTTTCCTGAGTGATCTCGATTTCATCGATAAGTCTTTGATAAGAGAGGGCAATTTCGATGGGGTCGAGGTCTTGCCTTTGGATGTTCTCCACCAAGGCCATTTCCAAGGATTCCTGATCATTGGCAATTCGAATATAGGCTGGAATGGTCTCCAATCCGACCAATTTGGAGGCACGAAATCTACGTTCACCGGAAACCAATTGGAATTTATTGAAATCGAGTTTCCTGACCGTTATTGGTTGTATAATGCCCAATTCACGAATGGAACTGGCCAATTCCTCAAGGTTTTCGTCGTTAAAATTGGAACGTGGCTGAAAAGGGTTGACTTCAATGGAATTGATATCCAGTTCCACTACATTGCCTATAACCTTGTCCGCATTTTTATCCGAAACTGACTTAATATCATTCTCTGGATCATTCAATAGAGCGGACAGGCCTCTTCCCAGTGCCTGTTTTTTTGTTGCTTTCGCCATCTAAACTTTCTCCTTGTTTTTCTTCAAAATTTCGTTGGCTAAGTTAAGATAATTGGAAGCACCTTTGCTGCTTGCATCATATTTTATGATGCTCTCGCCATAACTTGGTGCTTCGCTTAGCCTAACGTTTCTCTGGATGATGGTGTCAAAAACCATATCTGCGAAGTGTTTTTTCACTTCTTCAACCACTTGGTTGGAAAGTCGTAACCTAGAATCGTACATGGTCAATAACATTCCTTCAATGTCCAAATCGTTGTTATGTATCTTTTGTACACTTTTTACAGTGTTCAACAATTTGCCAAGACCTTCCAGGGCAAAATATTCACATTGTATGGGTATCATTACAGAATCGGCTGCTGTAAGCGCGTTCAGGGTGAGCAGTCCCAAGGAAGGAGCACAATCTATCAGTACAAAATCATACTTGTCGCCCAAATTTTTAAGGGCTTCTTTCATCATGTACTCTCTGTTGTCCTTATCCACCAATTCAATCTCGATGGCAACAAGGTCGATGTGCGCTGGTACCAAATCCACATTAGGGGAATCGGTGGAAATCGTCACTTCTTCCACACTCATGGTGTGTTCCAAAAGTTGATATGTGCCTTTTTCAATAGAGTCAACATCAACACCCAAACCCGATGTTGCATTGGCCTGGGGGTCGGCGTCAATCAATAACACCTTTTTTTCCAATACACCTAAGGAGGCTGCAAGGTTTACCGTGGTGGTAGTTTTACCTACACCGCCCTTTTGGTTTGCAATTGCAATAATCTTGCCCATTTCATAGTAAGTTAGGTGCTAAAAATACGATTATTTAGGATGCGATAAAATGTAATTTGTTAACAGGGGGTGAATAACCCCTGCATTCCACGTTAAAGAAAGTTAAAGTTTTATTTACGTGATTGTTAGGGAGGTCAGTCCAGTAAAATATTCAGTATTTCTGTAGCAGCATCCGCAATTTTTGTGCCTGGTCCAAAAACCGCTATGGCACCATTTTTTAGCAGATGGTCATAATCTTGCTTTGGAATTACGCCCCCAACAATGACCATAATATCTTCCCGACCATACTTTTTTAGTTCTTGAACCACTTCGGGAACTAGGGTTTTGTGTCCTCCGGCAAGTGAGGAAATGCCCAAAACATGCACATCGTTTTCCACAGCTTGCTTTGCGACTTCGGCCGGTGTTTGGAACAAAGGCCCAATATCCACATCAAAGCCCAGGTCGGCATAACCCGTGGCAACCACTTTGGCGCCACGGTCGTGTCCATCCTGACCCATTTTGGCAACCATAATACGAGGTCTGCGGCCTTCTTGCTCAGCAAACTTGTCTGCCAATTTACGGGCCTTTTCAAAACTTTCGTCGTTTTTAATTTCTTTGGAATACACTCCGGTGAAAGATTGAATTTTTGCTCTATAGCGTCCAAAGGCACTTTCCATGGCATCACTGATTTCACCAAGGGTAGCACGCTTTTTGGCCGCTTCTACTGCTAAAGCTAACAAATTTCCACGGTCAGAATCATTTTCCATGGCTTTTTTGGAAGCAACACGTATTTCATCAAGTGACTTTTCCACAGCTTTGGAATCCCTGCTGCTTCGTATTTGGTCCAAGCGGGCCATTTGTTGCTTGCGTACCTTGGCGTTGTCCACCTCCAAAATTTGAAGGTCGTCCTCGTTCTCTAATCGGTATTTGTTCACACCAACAATAATGTCCTGTCCACTATCAATACGGGCCTGCTTTTTAGCTGCGGCTTCTTCAATGCGCATTTTTGGGATGCCTTTTTCAATGGCCTTCGTCATCCCGCCCAACTTTTCCACCTCTTGAATCAATTCCCAAGCTTTTTCGGCAATTTCGTGGGTCAATTGTTCCACCTTGTGGCTACCTGCCCAAGGATCTACCGTTTTGGTAATATGGGTTTCTTGCTGTAGATAGATTTGTGTGTTTCTTGCAATACGGGCGGAGAAGTCCGTTGGCAATGCAATGGCCTCGTCCAATGCATTTGTATGTAAGCTCTGGGTACCGCCAAAAACTGCTGCCATGGCTTCAATGGTAGTTCTGGCCACATTGTTGAAAGGGTCTTGTTCCGTCAAGCTCCATCCGCTGGTTTGGCTGTGGGTACGGAGCATCAACGATTTTGGATTTGAAGGGTTGAATTGTTGTACCAACTTGGCCCATAGCATGCGTCCGGCCCTCATTTTTGCAATTTCAGCGAAGTGATTCATCCCAATACCCCAGAAAAAGGAAAGTCTTGGAGCGAACTCATCAATTTTAAGCCCTGCTTTTATTCCAGTTCGGATGTACTCAATGCCATCGGCCAAAGTATAGGCCAATTCCATGGATGCAGGGGCTCCTGCTTCGTGCATATGGTATCCAGAAATACTGATGCTGTTAAAGCGCGGCATATGTTTACTGGTAAACTCAAAAATATCCGCCACGATCTGCATGGAAGGGGTAGGAGGATAAATGTAGGTGTTCCGAACCATAAATTCCTTTAAAATATCGTTTTGGATGGTTCCGGAAAGTTGTTCCATGGACACACCTTGCTCCAATCCTGCTACAATGTAAAAGGCCATGATTGGGATTACGGCACCGTTCATGGTCATGGAAACGGACATTTTGTCCAAAGGAATACCATTGAACAGGATTTTCATGTCCTCAACGGAATCTATGGCGACTCCAGCCTTGCCCACATCCCCGACTACGCGGTCGTTGTCCGAGTCGTAACCCCGGTGTGTGGGGAGATCAAAGGCTACGGAGAGTCCTTTTTGGCCCGCCTCTAAATTTCTTCGGTAAAACGCATTGCTTTCCTCGGCAGTTGAAAACCCTGCGTATTGACGTATGGTCCAAGGCCTGCTAACGTACATGGTGGAGTAGGGCCCCCGTAAAAATGGAGATATGCCCGCAGCAAAGTTGGTATGGCCATAGTTATGAGTTATGGGTTTTGGGTTATGGGTATTCTCCAACTCTGAACTCTGAACTCCGAACTCTGAACTTAATTCTATATGTTGAAGGTCTTTTCTACTCATTGTTCAATCTTTTTTGTTCGGATGCTTCGGCCAATCTTTTTTCAATAATAGGCTCAATAATGGTTTTTCGTGCCTTGGTTTTCACAAAGGGGTAGAGTTCCAATTCGTCCTTCATGCGGTCCTGCGGATTTTGGTATTTGTTGGTGCCAAGAGAAACGATCTTGCCTTCATTAAAAAGCTGTTGCTCTTTGTCCGCACTTTCCTTTATTTTACGCTGAACCATGCCTTTTTTCAAACTATCCAAAAAACCGCCGGCCTTTTCAATCTGTTTAAAAAGGACCAAGGCCTTTTCTGCCAGTTGATTGGTAAGTGATTCAATATAATAGGTGCCTTCAGAAATTTGTGAAGCTCTGGCCAGATAGGATTCTTCTTTTAAAAGTAATAGCTGGTTACGTGCAATGCGTTCTCCAAACTCGTTGTCTTTATGGTAAATGGCATCATAGGCCAAATTACAAACGGTATCCGCTCCGCCCAAAACTGCCGACATGGACTCTGATGTAGTACGGAGCATATTCACGTTGTAATCGTACAAGGTTTTGTTGCGCTTGGAGGGTATGGCCAAAATGTTGCACTCACCTTGAATGCCGTATTCGGAGGCCAAGCTGTTCCAAAGCCATCGCAACGCTTTAACCTTGGCTATTTCAAAGAAATAGTTGCTGCCAACGGCAACTTTAAAGGTAATTGGGAGTGACTTCTCGACTCCGCTCGAAGGAACAAGATGATTCAGATATTCGTTGGCGTGGGCCAAACCGTAGGCCAATTGCTGCACCATGTTGGCACCTGCATTTTGGTACAGGGACAGGTCAACTCCAGTAATTGATATGTCCGAAGTGCCCAATGAAACCAATTCGGTCAATATCTCGTGGTCCTTTTTCAAATTATGGTACCAGTTGCCATCTTTGGCCAAATGCCCAATGATGTCGATGTTCAAATGGGCCTTTGCTTTTTTGTCTTTTAGAAGTGAAACTAATTTTTTGACAGGTTCCAGGGCCAAAAACTCAAAATTGAAGTAAAGCTGCACTGTCTCTAGATTGATGCCCGAAACCAAGGTTTCGAAGTCAATTTTCTCACTGGGAATAGTGAAAACTATGCTTTCCGCACCTTTTTCGAGTATTTCTTGAGCCTTTGCATTGGCTTTTTCGGTATCTCCTACATAAATGGATTGCGCTACAGACCAATCGTGGTCTTTGGGCAAGGAATAAGTTGGAATGTTCTTTAGGTCTTCTTGATGGTAAAAAGGTTTAACATTGATGCCCTCCAAAGATTCCCAAACCAAGGTTTCGTTGTAATCGGCACCTTTGAGGTCCATCTGGATTTTTTGTTTCCACTGTTTGGCGGAAACCTCGGGAAATTCGTTAAATAGGCCAGTGTTACTCATCTTGTTTGTTCTTTAGGCTATCTTCATATTCAATCAGGAATATTTCCTCGTTCTCCTTTTTCATGTAATATTTTTCACGGGCAAGTTTTTCCAACTCTTTCTTATCCGACATTTTCTCCAAAATCTCCTTATCCTTGGCGATTTCATTTTTTAGAAACTCCTTCTCCTTTTCCAACTTATCTATTTCGTTTTCCAGTTCCAAATGAATCATTAGGGAATTGGTATCAAAAAAAGCCATCCAAATCACAAAAATGGTCAGGACCAAAATATAGGTGTTGGTCATAATCTTGAACCATTTCTTTTTCCTCAACTCTTTTAGGCCCATGTTACGTAAGATTATTGTTGATGATGGTCCTTACAACATCCACGGCAACCGTATTGTAACGATTGTTGGGTATAATGATGTCCGCAAACTCCTTCGAGGGTTCTATAAATTGAAGGTGCATTGGTTTTACCGCGGTCTGATATCGAGTGAGTACCTTGTTTAAATCATGGCCCCGTTCCTGCGTGTCCCGCTGCAACCTTCGAATCAAACGCTCGTCCGAATCTGCATGAACAAATATTTTTATATCGAACATATCCCTTAATTTGGGATTACTCAACACCAAAATCCCTTCCACAATCATCACTTTTCGCGGTGGCGTAGGCACGGTTTCCTTCATTCGGGTTTCCTCTACAAAGGAATAAATAGGAGTGTCCACTGTTTTACCTGCCCTTAATTGTTCAATATGCTTAATCAATAGCTCAAAATCAATGGAATTAGGGTGGTCAAAATTAATTTTGGCCCTCTCATCCCGGCTCATATGGGAAAGGTCGTTGTAGTAGGAATCCTGCGAAATCACACCTACCTCGTTTTCGGGCAATTGCTCCACAATTTGGTTTACTACCGTTGTTTTTCCGCACCCTGTGCCACCAGCAATCCCAAGAATCAACATAGTTCAAAATTTGTCATCAAAAATAAACAAATGATTATATCTACCGCTTAACTCGATAATCGAGATTTAAACCTGACTGCCGTTAGGCATGTTGCTCCGAGGCTTGCCCCGAAATCAAAATGTGTTTTTCCTATCAACCTGCCTACCGGCCAGGCAGGTGCCTCGTGAGCCTGCCTTTGTCGGCAGACAGGCTTGCCCCGAGGCAGTTTACTAGGATACAGCATAATTAGCAATCATCTATCAAAAAATGAATGATCAATGTCATAATTCTTACTGGTTTAAGCGTTTAGCTTTGTGTGATTTTAATGCATTACCCTTATATTTATCAAGCTAACCAATGGAAATTTTATATATGAATGATACTTATACGGTCAAGGTTGGCGATGACTTTGACTTTAAACTTTCCAAGGACACTATTTCTTCGTTGGATTTGATCAAAACCGGTGATGATGCCTTTCATCTTTTAAAAGATGGAGGATCGTACCATATAAAAATTTTGGATTCCAACTTTAATAATGGAACCTACACCATAAGTGTTAACGGAAGGGAATACCAAACCTTAATCCAAACCCCTTTGGATGAACTTATCCAAAAAATGGGCTTTGCTACCAATGGCAGTAAAAATATAGATTCCATATCCGCACCTATGCCAGGATTAATTTTGGATATTTTGGTGGAAGAAGGTCAGGAAGTTGAAGAAGAAGGCCAACTATTGATTCTGGAAGCCATGAAAATGGAAAACATTATTACCTCTCCGAGAAACGGCGTTATCAAAAAAATAGGAGTATCGAAAGGTGATGCCGTTGACAAGAAACAATTGTTGATTGAATTTCAATAAAACATCATGAAAAAAATATTGATAGCCAATCGCGGCGAAATTGCGGTAAGGGTTATGAAAACCGTAAAAAAGATGGGCATAAAGACTGTTGCCGTGTTTTCTGAAGTGGACAGGAATGCCCCCCACGTACAATTTGCTGACGAAGCCGTTTGTATTGGCGAAGCACCTTCCAACCAATCGTATTTGCGAGGGGACAAAATTATTGAGGTGGCCAAAAAGCTTCATGTTGATGGAATTCATCCAGGCTATGGCTTTTTAAGTGAAAATGCTGATTTTGCCGAAGCGGTAGAAAAAAGCGGCATCACTTTTATAGGGCCAAAATCCAAGGCCATTCGGATCATGGGCAGCAAGTTGGCGGCCAAAGAAGCTGTGAAAGCCTACGATATTCCCATGGTGCCCGGAATTGACGAAGCGATTTCCGACGTGGCCAAGGCCCAGGAGATTGCCAATGAGGTAGGTTACCCGATATTGATAAAAGCCTCTGCCGGTGGCGGGGGTAAAGGAATGCGGATCGTGGAAAAGGAGGAAGACCTTGAATCGGGTATGAAAAGAGCCATTAGCGAGGCCACTTCCGCCTTTGGCGATGGTTCCGTTTTTGTGGAGAAATATGTGAAATCGCCAAGGCACATCGAAGTACAGGTCATGGCCGATATGCACGGTAATGTCCTCCATTTTTTTGAAAGGGAATGCAGTGTGCAACGTCGCCACCAAAAAGTGGTGGAAGAGGCACCTTCTGCCATTTTAACCCCAGAATTGCGTGAAGAAATGGGCGTTGCAGCGTGCAAAGTGGCCAAATCTTGTGATTATGTTGGAGCAGGTACCGTCGAGTTTTTGATGGATGCCGACCTTAATTTCTACTTTTTGGAGATGAATACGCGCCTGCAAGTGGAACACCCCGTTACCGAATTGATCACGGGGGTGGACTTGGTGGAATTGCAAATAAAAGTAGCTCGTGGTGAAGAACTCCCAATGAAACAGGAAGACTTAAAAATCAATGGTCATGCGGTGGAACTTCGCGTGTATGCCGAAGACCCATTGAACGATTTCTTGCCCAGTGTGGGAAATCTCGAAGCATATCAATTGCCCGTTGGTGAAGGGATTAGGGTGGACAATGGTTTTAAGGAAGGAATGGATATCCCCATTTACTACGACCCCATGCTGTCCAAGCTCATTACCTATGGTAAAACCCGCGAGGAGGCCATAGAGTTGATGCTCGATGCCATTCAAAAGTATAAAGTGAAAGGGGTGCAGACCACCCTGCCTTTCGGAAGTTTTGTGTTTGCACATGAAGCGTTCCGGTCAGGTGATTTTGACACCCATTTTGTGAAGAATTATTATTCTCCGGAAAAAATCAAGCAGCAAACGGCCAACGGAGCAGAGGTCGCCGCCATGATAGCCCTTTATCAATTTCTGGAAGACAAGAAAATAGTACGATTACCTTCAAATTGAATCCTATGGACCCCAAAATAAAAGCACTACAAGAAAAAATAGCACAAGCCCATTTGGGTGGAGGCGAAAAACGTATCGAAAAACAACATCAAAAGAAAAAGTTGACGGCTCGCGAAAGGGTACTTTACTTTTTGGATGAAGGCTCTTTTGAAGAAATGGGCATTTTGGTGACCCACCGCACCACCGATTTTGGTATGGACAAGGAAATGTACTATGGTGATGGGGTAGTAACGGGCTATGGAACCGTAAACGGAAGATTGGTATATGTATATGCCCAGGATTTCACCGTTTTCGGAGGAGCGCTTTCCGAAACCCATGCCGAAAAAATATGTAAGGTGATGGATTTGGCCATGAAAGTGGGAGCGCCCGTAATCGGTCTCAACGATTCCGGTGGTGCCCGAATTCAGGAAGGAGTGAGGTCATTAGGGGGATATGCCGATATTTTTTACCGCAACGTGCAAGCATCAGGGGTAATTCCACAGATTTCTGCCATTATGGGCCCTTGTGCCGGAGGAGCGGTGTATTCGCCTGCGATGACGGATTTCATTATTATGGTGGAGGAAACCAGCTATATGTTCGTTACTGGACCCAATGTGGTGAAAACCGTGACCAACGAAACAGTTACTTCGGAAGAGTTGGGAGGTGCAAGTACCCATGCTGTAAAATCTGGGGTTGCCCATAAAACTTCTGCCAATGATGCCACTTGTTTGGATGATATTCGAAACTTGTTGGACTATCTACCTCAAAACAATAAGGAAACCACACCATTATTACCTTATGAGCTTGGTGATGAAACGAGGGATGAACTGTCTGGTATTGTGCCCGACAATCCCAACAAGCCCTACGATATGCATGATGTTATAGGAGGAATCATTGATGCCGATTCGTTTTATGAAATCCACAAGGATTATGCGGAAAACATTATTACAGGTTTTGCTAGATTAGGGGGAAGAAGTATTGGGATTATTGCCAATCAACCTATGTTTTTGGCTGGGGTTTTGGATGTGAACAGCTCCACAAAAGCAGCGCGTTTTACCCGTTTTTGTGATTCGTTTAATATTCCATTGTTGGTGTTGGTTGATGTTCCTGGATTTTTGCCGGGAACTGACCAAGAGTGGAGCGGCATTATTATGCACGGGGCAAAATTACTCTATGCCCTGAGTGAAGCGACCGTGCCACGAGTTACCGTAATTACCCGTAAAGCCTATGGCGGTGCTTACGATGTAATGAATTCCAAGCACATTGGTGCCGATTTTAACTTTGCTTGGCCAACGGCCGAAATTGCAGTGATGGGAGCGAAGGGTGCCAGTGAAATTATTTTTAGAAAGGAGATTGCCGCCGCCGATGACCCCGATGCCAAATTAAAAGAGAAAGAAACCGAGTATGCCGATAAGTTTGCCAATCCCTACCGAGCAGCTAAACGCGGTTTTATCGATGAGGTAATTCTGCCCAAAGATACCCGAAGCAAATTATTGAAGACTTTTGCCATGTTGGAGAAAAAAGCCGTGCAAACCCCTTGGAAGAAGCATGGGAATATTCCGTTGTAAGGTTGGAAAGGTGAAGGGTTAAAGGTCAAAGGCTTGACACGAATTGCACAAAAAGTTCAAGTTCAAGCATCAAACTCCATAACAAAATAACCGATTGACACAATAATACATCAACGCCACGATTGTCATTCTGAGCGTAGCGAAGAATCTTTGCAAAGGTTGAATAGTTAAATGGTAAAGTGTTTGACACGAATTCCACCAATTTTCACAAAAACCTAAATCTGAACTCGACCTGACATTTTATCTACAACATCACCGTCTTCCCCGTTTTAACGGATTCATCCGCAGCCAAAACAATTTTAAGGCTGTTCACTGCATCATTCAAATGGTCTGTTAGGTCGCGGTCGTTTACAATGGCATCGAGCAGATATTCCTGTTCCAACAAGCAAAGCCCATCATGGTCGGGTTCGTCCGCTGTGCTGATGATTTCATCCTTTTTAGTAAAATTACCATTGGCATCGAGCTCACTATGGTGTAATTTTAGACTTCCCGTTTTGGTATGTCCTTCAATATCTTCAGATGCCCCCTTGTCAGCATCACTAATGGATACACAACCTTTTGGGCCGATAACATCCTTGATAAAAAATGCAGTTTCGCTCATCATGGGCCCCCAGCCTGCTTCGTACCAGCCTACGGAACCATCTTCAAATCGTACTTGTAGCTGTCCGTAATTGTACATTTTGGAATCTACTTCATCAGACAAATGGGCACCAATGGCAGAAACGCTAATGGGTTTGGAGCGCGTTATGGAACACATGACATCCACATAATGTACACCACAGTCCACAATGGGAGACATGGATTGCATTAACTGTTTGTGGGTGTACCATTGTTCCCCCGAGCTTTGTTGGTTTAGGTTCATTCGCATCACCAGGGGTTTGCCCAAGGTCTGCGCCATTTCTGTAAACTTGGTCCAGGTAGGGTGCACTCTCAAAATATAGCCCACAACCATTTTGCGATCCTGCTTTTGGGAAAGATCAACCAGTGTTTGTGCTTCTTCCACGGTCAAAGCCAACGGTTTTTCTACGAAAACATGGGCATTGGCCTCAAGGGCCGTTTTTACATAATTGTAATGCGTGTCCGGGTATGTGTTAATGGAAACCACATCGGGTTGGGTTGTTTTTAATGCTTCGGCATAATCCGAAAAGGTAGGTGCTCCATCTAATTCTTCGGAAAGGCGTTCCCTGCTTTTAGCACCTCTACTTACCAATCCCACTATTTCAAATCCATCTAACTGGTGGTAGGCACGGGCATGGGAAGTTCCCATATTGCCGCATCCGACCACTAAGGTTTTTAATTGTTTCATTGCCTAGTTAATTTAGCTTTAAAGATAAGGTTATCTGTTTTTTTTGAACAGATTTGGAAGGAGATATTCCCTTAGACCATCAATAATCTCAAACTACAACGTTGGATATGTTTTCTTATCATTAAACCTTTCTTAAAAGCTTTACTGGTCCGTTGGGTATGCCTAATTTTGCCAGATGCAAAAGTTAAATCAAAAACCCAACTTTGAGTTTGTGGCCATGATGGCCGCTTTGATGTCCATTGTAGCCTTGGCCATTGACGCCATACTGCCTGCAATTTCCAACATTGGGACTGCCATTAATAGCACCGACCCTACGGATAATCAATTGTTGGTCACCATGATTTTCTTGGGACTAGGCGTGGGGCAATTGTTTTTTGGCCCTATATCCGACAGTTTTGGACGTAAACCAGTGGTTTATATGGGTTTTTCCATCTTTTTGATTGCGAGTATCATCTGTTTGTATGCCCCATCTTTGGAAGTAATGGTCGTAGGAAGGATTTTGCAGGGAATTGGATTGTCCGCACCCCGAACCATCTCCATCTCCATTATTCGGGATACATACGAGGGCGATTATATGGCCAAAATAATGTCCTTTGTCACCGCTTTTTTCATTTTGGTGCCAGTTGTGGCCCCCGCAGTGGGTAAACTAATTTTGGATGCTGCAGGTTGGCAAGCCATTTTTTATGTACAAATGTTTTTTGTACTTGTGATTGCCGTGTGGTTTTGGAAACGACAAAGAGAGACCCTGCACCCAGAATATAAAATCCCCTTTACGAGGCACGTTTTTATTGATGGTGTAAAGGAGTTTATAAAATATAAAGAGACAGTTGCCTTTACCTTGACATCTGGTTTGGTAACGGGAGCATTTTTGGTGTATTTGAGTTCTGCCCAGCATATATTCGAAGATCAATATGCCTTAAAAGAAATATTCCCGTACATTTTTGCAGGCCTTGCGGTTTCTATTGGACTTTCCACATTTTTGAATGGAACCTTGGTAATGCGTTTTGGTATGCGAAGGTTGTCCTTAATGGCAACCATTGTATTTTGCGTTGTAGCACTGACCTACGCCATTGCTTTTCTCAACGCCCCCAATCCAAGTATTTATGTTTTGGTCGGATTTTTATCCGTTCAGTTTTTCTGTCTAGGGTTTATGTGGGGGAATTTCCGTTCCATCGCCATGGAGCCTATCGGTCATATTGCCGGAATTGGAGCAGCCATTAATGGGTTTGTGTCGACATTGCTATCCATTCCTATTGCAACCTTTATCGGAGAATTTGTAAAAGATACAGTTTGGCCCCTTTTTGCAGGTTTGGCCATTTGTGGACTATGTGCTTTGACTATTTTTCTTTTGGTGAATAAACCCAAAAGAAAACGTTTGGCAACGACTTAGCTTTCTTTGGGAAAAAATACCTCGCCACTACACGAATCGGAAGTGGCACCAGTAACGGATTTCAACACATTGGTTTTTCCTTCCAAGCGGAGTACGCCCATTAATGCGAAGACCAAAGCCTCTTTGTAAGCAATCAACGTTTTGTTGGGTACTACAACCTCAATACTGGCACCCAGTTTAATTTGGAGCGTATCCATAAAGAATTGATTGAGCGCACCTCCTCCCGTAGCCAACAGTTTACTGTTGGATTTGCCATTGCTCTTGTGCTTGAGGACAGCAAATGCAATCTGTTCGCAATTATGATGGATGAATGTATGCAATAAATCCTCGTTGGAAATCTCGGAAGCCTCGATCAATGGTGCAATTTCGGAAACGAACCACTCATACCCTGTAGATTTGGGGTAGGGCAGGTCATAATATTTAAGGTTGTTCAGTTTTTGGAGCAGGGAGTGGTCCAATTTACCGGAACGGGCCAGTTTTCCATTTTCATCATAGGCCAGTCCCATTTTATGGGTAATGTAATTCAGTGGCATGTTGGCCAATCCAATGTCGTAGGCAGTGCGTTGGCCATCTTTATCAAAAGAAATATTGCTGATGCCGCCCAGGTTCAAACAAAAATCGTATTCATGGAACAGCAATTTATCGCCAATGGGCACCAAGGGAGCGCCTTGTCCCTTTAGGGACACATCCTTGGTCCTGAAATCGCAGACAACTTGTTTACCAGATGTATTAGCCAATAACTGTCCATCGCCCAATTGAAACGTAACTCCATCTTCTGGTCGGTGGTGCGAAGTGTGCCCATGACTGGCAATAAAATCGACCTCTTCGCCCAATTCATCCATAAACAACTTGGATTGTTGTCCCAACCAAAAACCATAATCCTTGTGCAGTTGCTCGTGTTCTTCTTCGGAAAGATGAATCGCTTTTTTGAGGTACTCCCGCATTTCATCGGAATAATCGATTTCAGCAGTTTCTTTTATGGAAAAGCTCCATTTTCCATCTTCTTTCCAAATATGGCAATAGGCAATGTCCAATCCATCCAAAGAGGTGCCGGACATCAGTCCCAAGACTTTATAAACATTCATGGTTGAAAGGTTTTTAGTTGGATAGGGAGTTTCCCTTTAGCTTCAATTATATCGGAAAAGTGCTCAAAAGCAACTTCTTGAAATTCCGGGAAATTCTGATACATCAATACGGCATTGGATGATGGCTTCAATTTTAAAATATCCAGGACGTACGGATTTCCAAAAAGATAGATCAAGGTATTTTTCTTCTCCACCAATTTATGGATAGTGGTCAACGTACTTTCATCAAAACCAAATTGGTTTTTGGGTTTTACAGCTGGAGGGAAAATGCTCAACAATACATTCTGTTCTTTGGAATTCAGGGCCGTATCCAAATCAACCACTTTTGATCTAAAATTAAATGAGATTTGTTCCGAAAAGCTATTTTCCTTGCTGGAATTCACGGAAACATTCAAGAAGTTTGAAGATTTTATTTCTTCTACTGTTGGTGCATTACCATACAATTCCGTTATGCTCTGTGCTGCAATTTTACGGTTTAATTTGAAGTTTACATCAAGACCGGAATCATTGGATTGCGTTTTTACAGAAAACACTTTGTGTTTTAAGTTCCAAACTCTTTCAAAACTTTCTTGGATTCGTTCTTCTGAAGCACTTGCCAATATCCCCTCAATACCCTCGGCCACATTTTCACTAAAACAAAGCACGTCCATACCTGCATTAAAAGCAGCTTTTTCCAAGGCTCCTTTTTGAGGAAATTTTTTGGACACCGCATGCATGTTCAAAGCATCAGAAATTACAACTCCATCAAAACCCAATTTTTTTCTGAGCAGATCCAATATGATTTTGGAAGACGTAGTAGATGGGTTTTCAGCATCCAACTGAGGTAGGAGCAAATGACCTACCATCACAGAGTCTACCCCTGATTCAATTCCCTTTTTGAAGGGATAAAGCTCATTCTCCATAAGTTCCTCCAAAGATTTGTCGATTACGGGTAGTCCCAAATGTGAATCTGTTGCCGTATCACCATGACCGGGAAAGTGTTTGATGGAATTTAGGGTTCCACTCTTGGCCATTCCTTTTAGGAATGCTTCCGCTTTATGGAATACACTATTTCTATCATCCCCAAAGGAACGATAACCGATTACGGGATTTTCTGGATTGTTGTTGATATCCACAACGGGAGACAAATTCCATTGTATTCCCGCTTGTCTGCAATCTTTTCCAATAGCTTCGCCTACTTTATAAATTAGGTCATTATTGTCGGTCAAAGCGCCCAAAGTAATGGCATAAGGGTATTGTGGTGTGTTTTCAATGCGCATAGCAAGTCCCCATTCGGCATCAATGGCAACAAGCAAAGGTACGTTGGCAGCTTTTTGATACCGTGCAATAAGCTCCAACAAACGGTTGTAGCTTTTTGCGTTATGAGCCACCTTTTTCTTTCCTTCAAAATTAGTGGCCGCACTGGCCCTGCTGTGGAAAAAACAGATAGAACCGATATGATGTTCCTTGATGAGCTTCTCCATTTTTCGTACCTCATCTTCGGTATCGTTGATAAAAACAGCGGGCATAAACAATTGCCCCACTTTTTGTTTTAAAGTCAGTATATTTTTTGGAAGTGTATAAGCTTGATGGGTTTTAGTCATTGGATTCTACTGTTTTTTTACCGTAATCTGCGGGGTATTTTAAATAGCGAAGCACCAGAAAAGCAGGCAAGGCGGCAATTACCACCCATATAAAGAAACCGTCGTAGCCCAACCATTCTTGAATGTATCCGCTCAGCATTCCGGGCAGCATCATACCCAAGGCCATAAAACCTGTGGCGATAGCGTAGTGCGATGTTTTGGAAGCACCATCAGCTACATAAATGAGGTACATCATAAAAGCGGCAAAGCCGAAACCGTACCCAAATTGTTCAAGCACAACGGTACCGACCACTGCATATATGCTGGTGGTTTGTGTTATGGCCAATATAGCATAAAGTGCGTTGGGCAAATTGAGTGCAAGCAACATGGGCAACATCCATTTTTTAAGGCCGTCCCGGGAAATCAAGATTCCGCCAAGAATTCCTCCGAGCGACAACATAATTACACCAACAGTACCATAAATGGTACCCACGGCTTCAGTGGAGTACGCCAATCCGCCAACTTGTAACTCATCCAGTAAAAAGGGGGATGCCATTTTTACCAATTGTGATTCGCCCAGACGGTACGTTAATATGAACAATAAGGCTACTCCAATTTGATGTTTTTTGAAAAAAGTGGCAAATACCTCGAAGAATCCTGCTGGTTTATCCTTGGGTTCGGTTGTTGATTCTTCAAACTTTGGAGCGGTAAAAAAGTTGGATACCGTTAAAGCAAGCATTAAAATAGCTGCGCTGATCATGGTTACGGACCATGCTTTGGTATTGTCCCCGTATTGATTCTCCAAAAAACCTGCAAAAATCACTAAAAGCCCTTGCCCCGTAACCATGGCCAATCGGTAAAAAGTACTACGAAGTCCAATAAAGAAGGATTGTTTTTTCTGGGTGAGCCCAATCATATAATACCCATCCGAGGCAATATCGTTGGTGGCAGAGGCGAAGGCGGCCATCCAAAAGAATGCTAGCGTTATGATAAAGAACGAATTTGACGGTAAAAAGAGTCCAATCCCCAAAAATGCCAGGGAAACCACCAATTGCATGCCCAAAAACCATTTTCTTTTCGTGCCATTTAAATCAACAATGGGACTCCACAAGGGTTTGATGACCCAAGGGAGGTACAGCCAACTTGTGTACAAGCCTATTTCCGCATTGCCAATGCCCAAACGCTTGTACATGATTACGGAAACCGTTACCACCAAAATGTAGGGAATCCCTTGGGTGAAATATAAAAAGGGAATCCACAGCCATGCGTTTTTATCTTTCGGAGCTACATTCATTGGTTGTGGTTTTAATTTATAGTATTGGCTTTTATTTGTTGAAATATCGGGAAGTTCAGGCTAATTTGGTAGTATCACTTTAGTTAAGGGTCAAGTTTTTATGTTGTTTTAACGGAGGTACATAAAAGAAAAAGGCCTACGTATGCACTAAATGTAGGCCTTTTCAAGATTAATTAAACAACTAACAACTTAAAATGAAATGTTGTTGTTTTTAGAAATGGTACCGTACAAAACCTTCCATGGCTTCGTACTCTGCCATTCCAAGTGCATTATATCTATTTGCGGTATCCTTGTTTCTTTGTTCTGCACGTTGCCAGAATTCCCTTTCGTCGTTCCCGGGAAACATGGCACTATCCTTTTGGGACTGGTGTTTAAATATGGCATTGATTTTTCTATCCATATCTTTTGGTCCAATTGGGACTGCCATTTCCATATCCGCAATGTCCCATTCCTGCCAAGCTCCTCTATACAACCAAACGTAGCAGTTTCTTATCCAGTCCGAGCCTTCGTCCACCAAGCGCTGAATAGCTTTAAAGATTACATCCAAACAAACCCTGTGTGTTCCATGTGGGTCGGAAAGGTCTCCTGCGGCAAAAATTTGATGTGGTTTCAGTTTGTTCAGCAAATCATAGGTTATTTGAACATCTTCGTCGGAAAGGGGTTTCTTTCTAACGGCACCTGTTTCGTAAAATGGCAGGTTCTGAAAATGCGCATTTTCTTCCTTCACGCCACAATAGCGGCACGCGGCCAAGGCTTCCCCTTTTCTAATTAGCCCTTTATAATCCTGAACTTCGGGACTGTCCAATTCCCCTGGTTTTTTGTTGGCCAAAAACTCACGGACCTGTTTGAACTTCTTTTTAAGTTCCTTGTTGTCTTTTTGCACGTCGGTGGCAAAATCGAGGAAACGTATTACTTCATCATCAAAAACCGCAATATTGCCCGAGGTTTGATAGGCTACGTGAACATTATGTCCTTGGTCCACCAATCGCAGCAAGGTGCCTCCCATCGAAATTACGTCATCATCGGGGTGGGGACTAAAAATCAAAGATGTTTTTGGGTGGGGTTGGGCTCTTTCCGGTCTTTGACTGTCATCGGCATTGGGCTTGCCTCCGGGCCATCCAGTAATTGTGCGTTGTAATTGATTGAATACCGAAAGGTTGATTTGCTCTGCGGAACCGACTTCGGCAATCAGGCTTCCCATACCATATTCATTATAATCTTCGTTGGTCAATTTTAATATGGCTTTGCCCAGTTTTTCCGAAAGCCAAATTGATGCGGTTTTTATGAGTTTGTCGTCCCAATCGCACTCGGTTACCAACCAAGGTGTTTTTATTCTTGTTAAATAGGAGGATGCTGCTCCGTCAAGAACAAAATCACAGTTTTTATGATGTTGTAGGAAAGTTGCAGGAACGGATTCCTTTATTTCGCCCTCAACCGCTTGTTGTACAATGGGTGCTTTTCCTTCTCCCCATGCCATGATTATGATTCTTTTGGCATCCATAATGGTGCCAACGCCCATTGTAACCGCTCTTCTTGGCACATTTTCCTCGCCGAAGAAATCACTTGCGGCATCAAGGCGTGTAACACGATCCAAACGAACCAAACGGGTTTTACTGTTTAGTGACGAGCCAGGTTCGTTGAACCCGATATGTCCAGTTCTTCCGATTCCTAGAATCTGGATGTCTATACCTCCGACATTTTTTATTTTCTCTTCATAATCCAAGCAATACTTTCTTATTTCATCCTTGGGCAAACTCCCATCTGGAATATGAACGTTATGAGGCTCAATATCAATATGATCAAACAAGTGTTCGTTCATAAAACGAACATAACTATGGATGGAGCCTGGGTCCATCGGGAAATATTCGTCCAAATTGAACGTGACAACATTTTTAAAACTCAGTCTACCTTCTTTATAAAACTGAACCAAATAGTCGTACACCTTGGTCGGCGTAGAACCTGTTGCCAACCCAAGAACCGCCTTTTTGCCTTCGTCTTGTTTTTGTTTTATCAGACTTGCTATTTCGTTGGCAACGTACCACGATGCGCTTTGGGCATCTTGATAAATATGGGTGTCAATTTTTTCGAACTTCACGGATTCAGCATCCAGAGGTTCCTTTTTTAATACATTATCGGCTAACTCTTGCATGTTTTTATTGATTTTGACCTGTTTAACATTGCAAATATATTCAAAAAAAGCATTAAACAGCAATAAAACGCATTATATTTGCAATTATTTGCAGTTTTTAAGCAAAATAAACATTATGTTCCGGTAGAAGATATTTTCCGTGATTGTTTTCTACTTTTGAATTCGTATGAAAAGGATATCATATGCTTAAAGAAGAAAGGCAGCATTCCATACTCAATGAGGTGGAGTTGCATAACAGGGTATTGCTGACAGATTTGGCGGACAAGCTCAATGTTTCCGTAGATACCGTAAGAAGGGACGTCAAAGAGCTTGATGATGAAAACCTCTTGGTCAAAGTGCATGGAGGTGCTGTTTCTCTGGGATTTGCCAATCACAGTCCCCAACAGAGCAATGTTTATGCCCAAGACAAGAAAATAACTATCGCAAAAAAGGCATTGGGCCTTCTTAAAAACAATAGTGTCATTTTGATTGATGGGGGGACAACCTGCCTCGAGTTGGCCAAATTGTTGCCCGTAAACCTAAAACTCACTTGTTTCACCCTGAGTCTGCCTGTAGCTATGGAGTTGCTGCGCAAACCTAATGTGGAAACCATATTTATTGGGGGTACACTATCAAAGGGGTCGCAAATAGCAATGGGGTCCAGTACTATCAATGCACTGTCACAGATTAAAGTGGATTATAGTTTTATAGGTACGGGTTATGTTGACACGGAATTTGGATTGACCGAGTTTGATTGGGATGTGGTGCAGACGAAAAAAGCCGTAATCAACGCTTCCAAGAAAGCCGTACTTTTATGTATTTCGGAGAAATTGAATTCCCAACATCGCTTTAAAACATGCGATTTGAACGTAATCAATACCATGATAACGGAGTTGGAACCTTGGGACGCAAAACTGAACGCATTCAAAAATTTAAACGTACAAATACTATAAAGTAGTGGTGGAAAAACACATTAAGATTACCGAGGAGCCATCCAACTATGATGGGTTGGATGAAATGGATACATTGGAGATTGTAGCCAATATCAACAATGAGGACAAGAAAGTGGCAGAAGCTGTTGAGCAGGTATTGCCTCAGGTAGTCAAAGTAGTTGATGAAACGGCCAAACGTTTTGAAAAAGGGGGGAGACTTTTTTATATAGGGGCCGGAACCAGTGGTAGATTGGGCATATTGGATGCTTCAGAAATTCCACCTACGTTTGGGATGCCACATGATCGGATAATTGGATTGATTGCAGGAGGAGATGATGCGATTCGCAAGGCGGTAGAGAATGCTGAAGATGACACGAAGCAAGCTTGGAAAGACCTTCAGGAACATAATATTAATGATAACGATGTTTTGGTGGGCATTGCTGCTTCGGGCACCACTCCTTACGTTTTGGGAGGGATTGAAGATGCAAAGTCCAATGGTATTCTAACAGTGGGGATTACCAATAATCCAGGGTCTCCTCTGGCTAAATCAAGTGATATACCGATTGAAGTGAACGTTGGCCCTGAATTTTTAACAGGGAGTACCCGAATGAAAAGTGGAACCAGTCAAAAACTGGTCCTGAACATGATTTCCACCGCCTTGATGATTCGTGTAGGTAGGGTAAAAGGCAACAAAATGGTGAACATGCAATTGAGCAACACCAAATTGGTGGATAGGGGAACGCGTTACATTATGGAAGAACTGGGCCTGAGTTATGAGGAAGCCGAAAAAGCGCTCAAAAAATATGGTTCGGTCAAGTTGGCCGTTGATGCTTTGAAATAAGTAAGCCCAGATTATTTTGGCTCCAATCGGTAAATCCCTTTACCTTCAACACCTACATAAATGAAACCATCTGGTGCTTGGCGCACGTTACGAACACGGCCCATGCCATCCAATAATTTTTCGCGGTATACAACTTTGTTGTCCCTTAATTCCAATCGCTCCAAATATTGAAAAGCTAGGGAGCCGACCAATAGATTGTCTTTCCATTTGGGATATTTCTCAGAAGTAACAAACGTCATCCCGGATGGTGCAATGGATGGTGTCCATTGGTATAATGGCTGTTCCATGCCTGGCCTTGAGGTTTCATCGGTAATTTCGGTGCCACTATAATTAATGCCGTAGGTGATTACGGGCCACCCATAGTTTTTACCTTTTTGTATGATATTGATTTCATCCCCGCCCCTTGGTCCGTGCTCATGTTCCCAAAGCACTCCGGTTTTAGGATGAAGAGCCAAGCCTTGAGGGTTTCTATGCCCATAGCTGTAGATGGCTTTTTTTGCCCCTGTTTCATCAATAAATGGATTGTCTTCAGGAATACGACCATCATCGTGCAAACGATAAATTTTACCGCCATCGCGAGTAATATCCTGTGGGTTTACATCCCTGTCCCCTCTTTCGCCAATCGAGAAGAACAAGTAACCATCATTGTCAAACTCAATTCTAGATCCAAAATGTTGTCCGCGTGTGGAGTTTGGCGATGCTTTATACAATTTTTCAATGTTTACGAGCTTGTTGTTGGATAACTTGGCGCGTATAATGGCCGTATTGCCACCTTTTTCATTGCCTTCGGTAGAAGCGTAGGAAAAATAAATCCAACCATTATTGTCGTAATCGGGATGCAGTTCAATATCCATTAAACCACCTTGTCCACGGTTGTATACTTCAGGGGCATTGCCTACTTCAATGGTTTTTCCGGATTTGTGGAGAAGGAGCTTTCCGGATTTCTCTGATACCAAAATACTATTGTCGGACAAAAATACCATGCCCCAAGGATTTTGGACCCCACCTACCACAAGCTTAGGTGTAAAATCAATGGTTGCAGGAAGGTGTATGCCCTTATCTGATTTTTGGGCACAGGATGTACTGAGCAGTAAAATAAAAAAATATGGGAATAAGAGGTGTTTTTGCATGATTTTATATTGAAACAATAGATAAACAGCAGATTTAAAGTCCGTTTTATGGAAGATAAAGAGAATTTTTGTAAGAACAGAAACTATTATTTAGAATATTGAATTGACAAATCTGAGTATCCTTTATATAGTTTTCGTAAAAAAGTAATTTTAGGATTGAAATGTCACCAAAATTTATATTTTTGCAGTCCGTTTTCGGGATGTGGCCCTTCGGCTACGCTCAGGATAGACTCCGTCTGTTACCCAGACCGCTTAGCGGTAGGCGGAATTGTAATTTGGGTATTGTTTTTTTGAATTTTATCAGCATTTAGCTGATTTCGGGATGTGGCCCTACGGCTACGCTCAGGATAGACTCCGTCTGGTACCCAGACTGCTTAGCGGTAGGCGGAATTGAAATTTGGGTATTGTTTTTTTTGAATTTTATCAGCATTTAGCTGATTTCGGGATGTGGCGCAGTCTGGTAGCGTACGCGCATGGGGTGCGCGTGGTCGCTGGTTCGAATCCAGTCATCCCGACGAACCACTAAATAGGTGGTATCAAAGCACTGTCAACTGACTGATTGACAGTGCTTTTTGTTTTTGTTGCATTCAATTGAATTCATTTAAAACCATATAAAAGGTGTAGAGTTCGGTGAATGGTTCGGTACGTTCCTTGTGCATAATTTAGCTATAGTTTGACGCTGTTTATGGGTGTTTTGCAAACCTGTTTTGTCAAACACAAAAATTATGTAGTATGCGCAATTCCAACACTTTAAAAGTACTTCTCTTTACACGGGACACTTCCAACAACCCCGAAAAATTGACCATTTATGCCCGTATCACCGTCAACGGAAAACGGGCAGAAATCAGTCTGAAACGATATGTTTCGGTGAATGAATGGGATGAAAACAAGGGAAGGCTCCATGGTCTGACACATAAGGCCCGTTTATTGAACAGCTATCTTGATGAGGTCTATGCTGCAATCATGGACACCCATAAGGTATTGTTGCGGGAAGAAAAGGTGATCACGGCACAGGCAATCAAGGCCCGTTATCTAGGGCAGGACGAGCAACATAATACCCTACTTGAACTTATCGAGTATCATAACAAAACACAAAAGAGTGTACTCCGCCCCGGAACGATGAAGAACTATTATGGGACCAAAAAGTATCTCCTTCGTTTTTTGGAATCTAAATACAAACTCCCCGACATCCGATTGAAACAATTGAACTATAAGTTCATCACCGATTTTGAACATTATCTATTGAACGGCCCACAACTACAAAAGGGTAAGAAATGTACCAATAATGGGGCAATGAAACACTTGGAGCGTTTAATGAAAATGGTCAAGCTGGGTGTCAAGTTGGAATGGTTGGACAAAGACCCTTTCATTAACTATAAGCTCCGGTTTCATAAAACTGAACGTAGTTATCTAACGGAAAGGGAACTTAAGCGTATTGAAGAAACGGACTTTACCGGGGCAGGCTATGAAAAGGTCAAGGATGCTTTCCTTTTTGCTTGTTATACTGGCCTATCCTATATAGATGTCCGGGAACTTGAAAAGAATCAACTTGTACTTGGTATTGATGGAAACCAATGGATCTATACCAAAAGGGAAAAGACATCGGAAAGTGTAAAACTGCCCTTATTGCCCAAAGCAAAAGAAATCATTGAAAAGTATTGGGACAGTCCAGAGACCGATACAAAAATACTACCTGTGCTATCCAATCAAAAGACTAACAAATATCTAAAGGAGATTGCCAAGGCCTGTGGTATTTACAAAACCATATCCTTTCATTCGGCCAGGCACACTTTTGCAACAACGGTAACCCTTTCCAATGGAGTCCCGATAGAAACAGTCTCCAAAATGCTCGGCCATACCAAACTGTCCACCACACAAATCTATGCAAGGGTATTGGAACACAAGATAGGGGAGGACATGCAAAACCTGATAAATCATATGCAGACCAAAAAAGCAGCCGAAGGATGATCAGGTAGTATTCATTCAGTCCCGCTTGCGGGACGTAGGGAATAGCAAGAGGGTGATGCGCAAATTGCGCCATCACGGTTGTTTTCGGGTCTTCAACAAGTTGAAAACCAGTTTATTGAGGTGATTTTGGAATACTGTACAAAATCAGGGCCTACAGTAGACTTTTTCGAAATCTACAGTAAACCCTATGGGAGGCCCCATAAACACTGGAAATTTTTGACGCAAAAATTGACGCAATTTGACGAAAAAATGAAAAATACCTATGGAAAAGCAATCAACAAATGATAGAACAAAGAAAGGGAGCGGTGGTTATTCCAATATCACCGTAAAGAAGGAAACGGCCACACGATTTCGCACTTATTCCAAAAGGTTCGGCAAATCACATAGTGAGGTGTTGGATGGAATGGTACAATACTTCAAGGAGAACAACCTTGACCCCTTTGGGGAGGGAACAAAGGTCATTCTTGATAGTATCAAAAAGTTGCAATTGAAGATGATGAAAAAATTCGATAGGCTCATCGCCATTATCAAGAACATGGAAAAGACCAGTATCCGGCCCACCTATGAAATGGTACTGATACTTTATGAGGCCTATGTAAAGGATGGGAGGAAACCGAGACGGGAACCTGTCCAGATACAGGAAGAGCGAATGGATTTTTTGGAGCCTAGGAATACCGTTCCAAAAGTGGAGCATGATAGAATACTGCAAGAATTTGAAAACTATAAAAAACGTTGCAATGAAATCCTCAACAATGTGGAGAAGGTGGAGCCAATGATGGGAAAGCCATATCTAAAGATCAATATGGGCATCGGGGATTTTGAAAGCCTGAAATATCAATTAAAATAACGCTTATGTACCTTACCATCTCAGCACAGAAAATGGGCAGTACCTACAACTCCAGTGTAGGGAACTATGTGGACTATCTGGAAAAGGAAAACGAGGATAGGTCGCCCGAACACAGGGAGGAATTCTTTGACCAAGAGAACGACAGCGTAAGCCCTCAAACGGTCATTGATGAAATTGATGCCAATACCGCCAAACTTAGGCAGAAGGACCCGAAATTCTATTCAATAGTGGTCAGTCCCAATAAAAGGGAATTACAGGTCATAGGCAATGACCCAAATATACTCAGGGAATATACAAGGAAACTCATGGAGGACTATGCCAAGAGTTTCCATAGGAACCAAGAGATCAAGGCCGAGAACTTGAAATATTATGCCAAGATAGAGCATGAACGCACCTATAGGGGCTTTGACAGACAGGTTCAGGAGAATGCCCCCTACCGAGGGGAGATAGCAAGGCTCAGGAACGAGATACGGAAAGTGGAACGGGGCGAATCCATCGGTAATGTCAATGAGCTTGAAAAGAGGATCAAAGAGCAAGAAAGATTGGCCCCGCACAAACAGAACGGACAATTGGTGGCCGCAGGGATGAAAAAGGAGGGGCAACAGACCCATATCCATATCATAGTCAGCAGAAGGGACGTAACCAACACCTATACACTTTCCCCTATGGCCAAGCACAAGGCCTCAGAAGTGGAACTGAACGGAAAGACGGTCAAGAGAGGATTTGATAGGGACAGTTTTTACCAAGCAGCCGAAAAGACCTTTGATAGGACAACTGGGTTCAAAAGGAACTATGTGGAATCCTACGTTGGGAGAAAGGCCCATGCAAAGGAACCGGGGAAGTTCTTTGCCAAGGTCATGGGATTGCCCACCAAGGAAAAGGACATGGCCTTTAAACTTCTGAAGACGATGGGTGTCAAAGCTCCCAGTATTCCGACCAATAAAGTACAGATTGCGGCCAAAATCATCAAAGCCCTTGGAAAGGGTATCGTTAGGGCCAGGGGCACAGGTGAGGATATGGGGTATTGAAATCCAAAAAGTAGGTTGCGCCCTATCGGGTTTTTGCTTAACGCTTATCTGCCGGAACGCTACAAAAACCCGCCAGGATCCATGCGCAAAAGTTGGGGGTAAGATTTGGGGGGTTCTTTTTGTTCTACTTTAAAAAAGCTTGGTTTTAAGGAAGGCTAATTAAAGGAACTTTTTTTGGATGGTTCCATGTTATGGAAAGATATATGGAGTATTTTCAAGGTGTTGGAAAATCTTATGGAGAGGAGATGCAAATTGAAAAGCGATTCCTTCACTTTTGGATAAGCGGTTTGAGTTTGGAATAGAGACAGTTCAACCTTATCCAATTTCCGTCCGATAACAACACCTCTGCATTGAAACCATCATCGGATAATCTGGCTGCATTTACAGAAGATATGTCTATGACCATATCACCGTCATCCGAATGTTGCCGAATCGTTTTCATGAACAATAAACATACTGAAGTGATTTAGACTTTTTTTGGATCGAAAGATAGGGCTACGGATATTTGTGTTGCGACACCCAAATTCCATAGCCCATGTACAAAGTACTTGACAAAGATATCATAGAAATGGAAATAGTACCTAACATCCCGGTACCCAGACGCGGTTTTCCCCCGAGGGTGGAACTTTCCGAGATCGTCAATGCCGTTCTTTACAAGATGAAGACAGGTGTGCAGTGGGAATACTTGCCCGTAACTTCCCTTTTTGCCGAAAGGTCATTGACCTGGCAGGACGTTTACTACCATTTCAGGAAATGGTGCCTGTCGGGCACCTTTTACCGATGTTGGACGGGCATACTTGAAAAGTACCGGAAGAGGCTCGACCTCTCCAGCGTGGACCTTGACGGTAGCCACACCCCGGCCCTAAGGGGCGGACAGGGCGCGGAGTGCCAAGGCCGCAAGCGCAGAAAGACCACCAATGCGCTGTACCTGGCCGACAGGCAGGGATTGCCCCTTGCCATGTCGGAGCCCGTAGCGGGCAACCATAACGACCTGTATGACATAGAGGTACAGTTCGAGGTGGTCACGGCAACACTTGAGAATGCCAAGATAGAGGTCAACGGTCTGTTCCTCAATGCGGATGCAGGTTTTGATTCCAAGGTTTTCAGATCGGCCTGTGCCGCCAAGGACATCAATGCCAATGTGTGTTTCAACAAAAGGAACGGGAAGGTGGACAGGGACGAACATTTTGACCAGGAACTATATAATGAAAGATATGCAATAGAGCGCACCAATGCATGGATGGACAGCTTTCGCTCACTTCTCAACAGATTCGATACCACCACGGAAAGCTGGAAAGGGTTCAACTACCTCTCCTTCATCGTGCTGGCACTGAAAAAGTTCAAAATCAAAAAGTCTAAATGAATTCGATGTCGAATTAGTTGAATCGTTTCTAAACACATGGGTGCAGATTTCGCCTTTTTTTAAAGCATTCCTTAAGGGTTTTGCAATTTAATACAGTATAAATTATGTATTGCATAACTAAAATCAACTTCAAAAGTGCACATAAACAATAATAAATTAACCAATAACCAATGATAAAACCTATCAACGTATGAAACCAATACCACCTTCTTTAAAACGAAGTAAGGGAGCCACTCGATTTCTTATTCTTTTTGCTATGGCGTTTAGCCTATCAACCGTGCTCTCCGCTCAGATTCAGAACACCTCAGATGTTTATTCGTCGGCCGATAGGCCCTATGCTCTAGCGGTGATTGGAGACCGATATCACTCTCCCGTACATGTTCGCAATGGTCTGATGGGTCCATTGGCGCTTGAGAACATACCTGTAATTTACATAGAAAATCACGAGGCACTTACAACAGAAGCCCTAAAGAATGTAGACCTTCTGATTTTCTTAAAGGATGGCCAAATTTGGCCTAACGGTTATGAACGTGGCTCGCAGGTAATGTGGATGACCGATGAGCAGCAACAAGCTATCTACGATTTTGTAAATAACGGAGGTGGATTTCTGGCGTTGCATAATTCGCATGGTATTTACCCACCAGATGGGCTTTACTACGAGGTTTTTGGAGGAAACTATGGCGGTCATCCGGCGCCCGAGGAGTTTATGATTCGAGTCGAGGATAAGAACCATCCAATTACAGCTGGCGTTGAAGACTTTAGAACCTACGACGAACAGCACATGAGCAAATACTACGGAGAACCAAATCAGTTGTTATTGAGAAATATCTCGGACGCCAACAAATCTGCTCCGGCCGGTTGGTGGCGTGAAATAGGAAAGGGCAGGTTTGTTTATCTGGCTCCAGGACATACGCCAGAGGCATTGGGACACCCAATGATGGTGAGATTGATTCGTAATTCCTTAAGGTGGCTAACGAAGCAATCGGACGACAAGTAAAATAGAAGTATGGCAGATCATGTCCATAAAAGAAAAAGGGATAAGGATGATACAGGAAAATAGAACTGGGAAAATACTGAAGAAACGTAATGGTTGTCAGAATCGTCCTTTGGGTGCTTCCGATCACGCAAGAAGTTCGGGATTGTATATAGGGCTATGTTTCCTTTTAATCTTGATTTGTTTTGATAAAGGTGTTGCTCAGGAACAAAAGCAAGAAGCTTTGGGGCCATGGCCAACGGTCGCTTGGTCGGAAGCTAGCCCAGAAGCAGTAGAAATGGACAGCACAGCATTGAAAATAGCGGAAAAGGTCTATCCACATCTTTTTCCTAGCGGTTACAGCTTGCTGGTAATTAGGAACGGACAATTGGTGTTAGAGTCGTACTTCAACGGGCAAACTGTGGATACTAACAATCATATATTTTCGGTTACCAAAACATTTGTGGCCACATTATTGGGCGTTGCGATAAAACAAGAATGGATTAAGAGTGTTGATGAACGTGTAGCCGACTTACTGCCTGAATATCAGATTCACCCAAAGTTGGCGGATTTAACCCTAAAAAATGTGCTGACGCACCGTTCGGGTGTGGAAAGCAGAAAGGAATTCATGAATATTGGTCTACTTCTTAAAGCAGAGCCCAAATTGACTCCAGGAACCACCTTTGAGTACAGTAACTACGCACCAAGCTTACTAACAGCAATTTTGGACAGGAAAGCGAAACAGGGTGTTGATGGGAATGTTTCGGATGTTTCCACTATGGCGGAAAAGTATCTCTTTGAACAGTTGGGCATTGATATTAGTGAATGGAGAAAGGGGCCTGATGGTATTCCAGAAGGAGGAAACGGCCTCCACATGACTGCTAGGGATATGGCACGCCTCGGTTACCTATTGCTCCGTGATGGACGTTGGGAAGATAAACAATTGATGCCTGAAGACTGGGTTAAAGAGGCGTCGAAATACCATGTAGAATTTGATAGGCAGAAAGGTTACGGATACCTGAACTGGGTCCGTAGACGTCCAGATAAAGTGAATACAGCCCGAGGGGAACAAGAAGTACACGGGTACTTCGCCTATGGGCACCGTGGACAATATATTGGTGTATATCCGGAATTGGATCTTTTAGTGGTGACAACAGCCGATGCAACCGATGCTACGAGGGATACATTTTTCGTACCCGATTTGCTGCATGATTTTGTGCGCAGATTTATTTTTTCAGCAATTCAAACACACGGTTCCATAGGAGAGGAATAAAGACGTTTTTCCCTGTAGGATATTGCAGCGCAATACCGATTAATATATAAAAACAAAGTAATTCTATATTTAAAATAACGCAAGTTGCCCAAAAACTGGGAAATACATAAACAAATTAGATAACTTAAAACAATATCTGGTATGAAACCAAAATCATCTTTACCCAAAAAAAATGTCACGAGACGCTCAGCCATCTCGTCGATGGCAGGATTGACAGCTGGAGTAGTATTAGCCTCTCCTATAGCTTGTGCCCAGGCACCGGAGAAAGCTCCGGAGAAAACACTGGAGAAAGCCACAATATTTGCTCTGATGGGCGATCACTATCACAACGCTGATATAGTACGTACGGCACTGACTCGCGACATTGTTAAGGATATGGGTATATCAGTTAAGATGACTGACGACTACACATCTCTCAACGCTGAGACACTGCAAGGTTACCAGATGCTTATTATTCATCGCGACGGCCGCATTTTTCCCGAAGGTAATGGACCCATTGGCGGAGGCGACAAAAAGGTTCCGTCAACCTTCAACAATAATTTTGGCAAGGGCATTGACGAGGTCGCTGTTGTCAGCGACCCGCCCCTGGAGCCTACATCGGGCGAAATGAAGGCCTGGATACAACCCAGCCAAGGCAAGGCCGTCCGTGATTTCGTCGAAAACGGTGGTTCGGTCCTGTTTTTCCACAATGTTACGGATCTGGCGAGCACCAATACCGACATTCGTGACGTTCTTGGAGCTGCTTATGCGGGCCATCCGCCCATTCGAACCTTTAAGGTTAAGGTGAAAAGATCAGACCATCCGATCATGGAGGGGATTACCGATTTTGTGGTTACCGATGAGCAGCATTATATGGAGTACGACAAAAATCCAGAACACATCCTTATGGAATCCGTGAATGAAGATGGTCTTCGTTATTCTTACAAGGGTAAAGATCAGGGTACTACTGTTCCTGCAGCTTGGGCATATGAATATGGGAAAGGACGGGTTTGTTACTTGGCACCAGGTCACCTTCTTACTGCACATTGGAACCCCATGTACCGTAAGTTGAAGCAAAATGCTGTTCGCTGGTTGTTGAGACAGAGCTGATATTGTAACAATAAGTTACCGAGAGTAAAGTGGATGAAATTCACTTTGGGTATTTATCCGTGTTCGATCGGCCACATATTTTTCACAAATATTTTTTCAATGGTCTCCTACGTGAATAATAGGATAACCAAGAATTGGTATAACTGCTATTTGATGAAAACTTATGTAGTAACAATGATTTATAATTTGGAATGGAGAAGATGTAGCAATCGGAAGATAATTTATTTTTAGTAACACTAAACCTATATATAAGAAAATGAGGGAAACCAAAGAAACCTATCTTTTCGTTGGGAGTTATACGGGATATGAGCCAGGACAGCTACCCTGGGTGGGGTCAAAGAAACCTGGAGAAGGAATTTCATCATTCTCCTTTAACAGTTCAGAGGGTACTTTTATTAAAGCGGGCAATACTACAAAGCAAGATTCGCCCACGTGGTTAGAGATTCACCCGAACGGACAATTTCTAATAGCCACACACGAGCTTTCCCATCATACAGGGGTAGGTGAAGGCGTTGGTTTCGTAACAGCATACAAAATTCAGCCCAATGGTGAACTTGAGAAGGTGTCTACGCAGTCCACTGGTGGTAGGGGCAATACATGTGCTGCCTTTGATCGTACGGGACGTTTTTTGTTAGTAACAAGATATTGGGAGGGTGGTATCTCTGTACTGCCATTCGACCCAGATACAGGTATGATAAGTGAAGTCACATCAAAACCGGACCATTCTGGTTCGGGTCCGGACCCAGTTCGTCAATCAATGCCCCACCCACATGGCATTCTTGGCGACCCCAAAACAAATATTGTCTATGCTACTGATTTGGGTACGGATCAGGTTCATCAGTACATTCTCGACACAAAAACAGGAATGTTGGAACCAAAGGATAATGTAAAACTAGCATCTGGCTCAGGGCCACGAGGAATCAAACTTCACCCTTCGTTGCGAATGGCATATGTTAATTGCGAACTTAATGGAACTGTAGAAGTATGTTCTGTTGATGATACCAAAGGACTCGTGCCAGTGCAGACTGTGTCCTGTTATCCAGAAGATTTTGTGGCGCGCGACCACCCGGAAAATCTAGGCAGATCTGAATATTGGGGAGCTGAGGGATGCTTTTCAGCAGACGGATCATATTACTATTATATATGCAGGGTACATCAAAGTATCGCCATTTTTGACGTAGGTAAAGAAAATGGCAAATTAACCTTTTCGGGTCGATGTCAACTAGCGGATAACTCGAACGCCCGTAACCTTACCATAGATCCAACCGGTAATTTCTTGTTGGTAGCAAGTCAAGATGCCAATCGGGTCGAATGTTTCCGAATTGACCCCGCTTCCGGTGCACTTAAACTTGTTGATGTTCAGAGCGTTCCTTGCGCAGCCGACGTAGCAGTGATTTGAAGATGAAAATTAAATCATAAAAACCAATCAATAATGAAAAAAATGTCATTCTTGACCAGATTTGGCCTAAACCAAGTTACTCGCTATATACTGCCAATTACGATGGTATTGATATCGGGGTGTACTTCACAATCAGACATTCAATTTCCAGTAGAAGTCGGGGTAAAACCAGAAAGTATTACAAAAGGGTTTGATGGAAATTACTACGTAACTGTAATGAACGGAGGCGAAGAAGGTGATGGTGAAGTAGTTGAAGTTTCTACCAATGGCACAAAAGTATTTGCTGAGGGTTTTAACGAGCCCAAAGGTATTGTTCATTTAAAAGACCACCTATACTTTTCGGATTTAACCCGTATCTGGAAAGTTGATAAAGATGGCAATGCGACCATTTTTATTGATAAAGAAGATTTTCCCGAAGAAGTTCTGTATTTAAATGATGTTGCAGTGGATGCTGAGAACAATGGTATTTATGTTACGGATATGGGAGCAACCAAATATATGCGTGATGAAAATAACGAACTGTGGCCATTGGACAGTGAAAAAGCAAAACTTGTCCCACAATTGGGACGTATTTACCATGTAGTCCTAGATGGTCAAGTATCCATAGCACAAAACACCTCGCCACTAATGTTGAACCCGAATGGTGTAGGGGTTGACAACAATGGCGATATTATGGTGGGTGCATTTTTCCTGGGTAATTTTTTAGTAAAAAAGGATGGAGAACTAACACCGATTAAAGGTCTGTTTAGAGGTGCTGATGCGGTGGAACAAGATAGTAAGGGCGATTATTACGTAAGTAGTTGGGCAGCGGGTGCAGTTTGGAAAATAGATGGAAAAACTGAAGAATCGACCGTATTGATTGATGGCCTTAAATCTGCCGCGGATTTTTATTTGGAGGAAGACGAAGGTCGGCTTCTCCTACCTGATATGTTGGCAGGCAAGGTTTACGAAGTTGATATCAACAAGTAAATGATGTAATGGAAATTCTTTTCAAATTTTTAAATAGAAGATAGCACATAAAGGTTATGAAAAATCATAAGAACTTACATTACAGTATATTCCACAAGCCATGGATATTTTTCTTTTGCTGTTTCTTGGGAACAATATCAGAATCAATGGGTCAATCCACACCATCTTATAAAACCTCAAGGGATGGGAGGATATTTCAGATTTTTCAATTCCCTAAAGACCAAATGCCAAGAATTGATGGGGATATGAGCGATTGGGAAATAGTTCCTGAAGATTACGTTTATGGTACCGATTTGTTAAATGATACAGAAGATGGAATGGGAGCTGACATTCCGCCCGAGGACCTTGACGTAAAGGTTACCATAGGATGGGTAAAGGGTATGAGCCGTATTTATTTTAAATATGAAGCTTATGATGATTTTTGGGACTTTGAGCGTTTTAACCCAAAGGGTTATTTGAACGATATATTTGAACTTGTGGTGGATGGAGATCTTTCAGGTGGTCCTTTTATTAAGAACCCCATGTACGACCAAGACGAATTGAAGTGGGATCCCCAAACGGATGCCTATACCGAAAACCATTTAAATTTTAGCGGAGTACATGCTCAAAATTACCATATCTACACCCCGCCAGTAAACAATGCATGGGTATTGGTGTGGGGAAGTCAACCATGGATTTCCGAATTTCCTAGGGCCAACTACGCTTATGATTTCGATTTTGAACACGGCGAAAGTGGAACATTACAGCTGGAGGGCTGGATCACACCTTATGATTATGCACCCTACAACGGACCTCAAAGAGCTGTTAAGTCAAAACTTTGGGAGAATAAGGTCATTGGGCTCTCATGGTCCATATTGGACTTTGATGGGGGTGATAGGGAAGGTCATGCGAATCTTGCCCATACCGTTAGGATGGTGAGCAATGCCTCGTTTTTATGCGCCTTTAAATTAATGCCATTGGAAGACCAGTTTCTGGAACCAATCAAAGCCGCATGGACGTTCGAGGTTATTGATGAGGAGAAGGGAATAGTGGCCTTTAAAGATGAATCTGTTGGAAAAATTGACCAATGGACATGGGATTTTGGCAATGGGGATAGCTCCTCGGAACAAGACCCAATTTATAGGTTTGAGGACAAAAATATGCGCACGGTTATTACCCTAGAGGTGAAAGGCCCAGATGGCAGTTCCAAACGCACCCGATATTGGGAGGTGATGATTCGCTAGACTTATGGGAACTTCAAAATTGTCCTTGGCTAACTGATTTTAGAACTAATAGAGCAAATCATTAACCGGAAATCTGGGGTTGATATTGGTTTATTACCCTAGATCATTTAAATCACTTCATAAAATACGATTATACTATGCTCATATGGATTTTTCGATTCCAAGCAAGATATGCGTGATTGGGATAATGTCATAAAATCGTCCTCAATATTGACATCATGGAAATGCATAAAGCCTTTGTCATGGTTATTTAAAAAGTAAAAATAATAACGGATCGTTCTTCTTAAACGCTTCCCGTATTTTGTTGAAAGCTATGCGCATTTGAGACTCCACTGTTTTTACAGAGATTCCTAGTTGGTCTGCAATATCTTTGTACTTAATACCTTGTATTTTATTCATTATTATGATTTCCTTGCACTTTGGAGGTAACTCTTCAATCACCTTTTTCATTTTTTGAATACGCAATTGCAAGGCATCTGTATCCTCTTCGATTCTGTCGGAAAGCGCACGTTCCCATATTTGATTTAAAAGTTCATTTTGCTTTTTACTTTTCTTAATGGAATTTATAAATTTATTGTAGACAATGGCATAGAGGTATGATTTCGGGGATTTTGTCTCGTCTAACTTTGATTTATTTTCCCAAAAACTAATGAATGCCTGTTGTACAATTTCCTCAGATTCTATTTTGTCATGTGTGTATGTTGTAATATATGCAACAAGACGATCATAGAACAAATTAAATAAATACTTAAAAGCCATTTGGTCGCCGCTTTTCATGGCAGCCACCGCTTCAATTTCCGTCATTTTCGATTTTAAGTTTGTTTAGTTAGCTAGGTTCAGTGTGAAATTGAAAAATTTATTTGTTTTTTTTTAAGGGTTTAACTTTTTTTAGCAGTATTAATTATGTATTGCGTAATCGAATGCAATTTAAAAACTTAAAAAGAACTTGAAAGAATCTTCATCTAGTATAATGAAAAAAAATATAACAAAGCTTTTACTTGGAACGATTTCAGAAAAAGAGATCATGGAATTACAAGATTGGTTGGAGGATCCAAACAATCAGAAAATTCTTGAAGCTTATGTTCGAGACTATCATGATTTGAATTTGGCCACATTAAAGAACAATCTTGATGAAGCCTATAGCAAGGTAAACAATAGAATTGATGATAAGACCAAACCGATTAAGAGACTTTTCCCAGATTGGATGAAGTATGCTGCTGCTGTTATCGTTTTGATGGCACTGGGATTGATTTATCAACAAGGCTTTTTCTCCACGGAAGAACAATATGTACTTGTCCCAAAAGAAGATACTATTACTTTGGAGTTGAACAATGGAATCGTTCAGTCCATAGATGTTAGTGGAAATAAGGAATATCGGGATAGGGAAGGAAATGTTGTTTATGTCCAAAACCAAGGTTTGATACGATATTCCAAAGTAACTGAAAACGAAGTCTTAGTATATAATACCTTGTTGGTACCCAATGGAAAAACTTTTCAAGTAGAATTATCCGATGGCACTAGGGTTCAATTAAATGCAGGAAGTTCTTTAAAATACCCAGTAAACTTTTTAGAAGAGGGGCCTAGGAAAGTATTTCTTACTGGGAATGCTTATTTCGATGTTACCAAAAACACCGCTAATCCATTCGTGGTCAACGTTGATGAGTTGGATGTGAAAGTGCTCGGTACGGAATTTAATATTTCGGCGTATGAAGAGGATGAGAATATCGATGTTGTGTTGGTTGAAGGAGCCGTAAATATGGCAGGAAAAAATCAGTCTCAGGATTTAGTTGAACTAGTCCCTGGGCAAAAAGGGTCTTTTGACCCTAACTCAAAAGATGTGTTGGTTGAAGAAGTAGACACAAGTCTCTATACTTCATGGAGACAGGGGAGTCTTGTGTATAGGGAGTTGGCCTTTAATAAAATTCTAAAAAAACTTGAACGTCACTATAATATAGAAATTGTCAACAACAATGTTGAACTTGGGGAGGAGGTATTCAATGCGCGCTTTGATAGAATGGAAATTGAAGAGGTTTTAGGGTATTTTAAGGATATCCACGACATTGATTTTACAGTTGAAAACAATAAAGTGACGATAAACTAAAAGTTAAAAATAAAACTAAAGTATAACCAAACAAATAACTGCAATGCCTATGATTTGAAAATTCAGAATCGTCATTCGCTTTCCAAAAAAACTAAACCGGAAAATGCGCTAACATTTTCCGGTTAAAAAAAGCGGTATGGCAAATTATTATGCTAAACCACCAAATAACTTTTTAAAATTATGAAAAAAATCTTCAACCACTCCGAGTTGAGTGCAACTTTGTTGAAATTTGACTTAAAAATGAAATTGACCGTATTGTTATTGTTTACTGCATTGGTTGGATTACACGCTAATGACAGTTATGCCCAAAAGACAAAGGTCACATTGAACGTTGAAAATGTTTCTGTACAGGAAATTTTAGATGATATTGAATCAAAAACAAAGTTTAACTTCGTTTATAATACCGAACATGTAAACCTTCAAAGAAAACTATCCCTTCATATACAGAAAGAGCATATTGAAAAAGTACTCAATCGGTTATTCTTGAATACCGAAACCAATTATAAGGTAAAGGGCACCCAAGTTGTTTTATGGCGGGATCAAAAGGCGAAAAACGCTAAGAAGCCGATTATAAATCCTGTGCCAGTTATGAACATGATGGTTCAGTTCACAGTTACGGGAAACGTAACTGATCCAGACGGAATTCCCCTTGCTGGTGCAAGTATCCTTGAAAAGGGAACCACAAATGGTGTACAGACCGATTTTGATGGTAATTTTTCCATTAATGTATCGGATGCAAATGCGACACTGGTATCTTCTTACATAGGATATTCGACCCAAGAAATAACTCTTAATGGCCAGACCACTTTATCGATTATGTTGGCGGAAAGTGCGGTGGCCATGGACGAAATTGTAGTCGTTGGTTATGGTTCTGTTCAAAAAAGTGACCTGACAGGTGCAGTTGCCTCAATCTCATCAGAAGACTTGGGAGACCGTCAAGCAACAAGCGTAGCAGGACTTATACAAGGACGTGCACCAGGTGTGGATGCGACGGGCGGTAAAATTCGTATCCGTGGTATAACTACGTTTAACAATACGGACCCACTAGTGGTTATAGATGGTTTCCTTGGAGGAGATTTATCTACGGTTAACCCTAATGATATTGAGAACATTGAGGTGTTGAAGGATGCATCATCCACCGCAATTTACGGGTCACGTGGAGCTAATGGAGTAATATTGGTAACTACCAAAAGTGGTCGTGAGGGAGCCATGAAGGTAAATGTGAATTTTTGGAGTGGTTTGAAATCAACCACCAATAAAAGAGATGTGTTGAATGCGAACCAATATATTGATTACGTGCATGATGCTCTTAACAATGCTGGACAGAACATTCCTCCTAAATTACTTACAGATGAAGTGAGGATTGATAGAAATGACTGGCAAGACCTAATTTTTCAAACAGGTCATAGTTCGGAGGTCAACGCTAGTTTTTCAGGAGGTACGGAGAAAGCGACCTATTATTTTGGAGTCAGCCATCGAGACGACGAGAACATTATTATTGGTTCCTCTAACAAAGCAACTTACCTCAGGACCAAGAATAGTTTTGAAATAAAGCCATGGCTCGATTTGAACGTCAATGCGGCACTTAGTTATAAAACAATTAAAGGGGCAAGCCCTAGTTATATAGGTATGTTGGGATATATGCCCTACAAAGAAATTTATGATGAGAATCAAATAGGAGGTTATACGGATGTGGATAGAATTAATGACGCTTCAGATGTATCCAATCCCTTGACTATTCCAAACAAAGTAAATCCCGAGACCAATACGTTGGCTTACCAGGCCCAGCTTAATTTAAAAATTAAACCTTTTAAGGGGTTTAGTTACACGATCCAAGCAGGTTTGAAGGGCGATTTTGAGCGATTTTTTCAATGGCAGGATGAATATGTTTCTGCAGGGAGCCATAATGTTAATACGATGTTGGAAAGCAGTTCTTATTTCTATTCACCAATAGTGGAGTCCTATCTTAATTATACAAAACAGTTTGGTGACCATAATGTTTCAGCTTTGTTGGGTAATACTTGGCAAGATGGTGTTCAAGGTGGAGGAATAGGCATAGGTGCTACTGGATACGCCACAAACGAAATAAAATTACTTAGTGTGGCAGGTAGTCCAATGCAACCCACCCAAGATCTTTTCATTGATTCAAGACTATCATATTTTGGAAGGATAAATTATGGTTTTAAGAGTAAATACCTTATGACTATTAATATGCGAGCAGATGCTTCACCTAACTTTTCACCGAACAATAGATGGGGTAAGTTCCCTTCTTTGTCCCTAGCCTGGAAATTGGACGAGGAGTCCTTTTTAAGAGACAATGAAGTGATCAATCAGTTGAAATTGAGAGCTGGTTGGGGTAAATCGGGTAACGATGCCATTGGGCAATACCGTTATCTATCTTCTGTATTCTCTCAGGGCGTGGGATACCCGTTAGGCATCAATCAGGAGTATCAACAAGGTGCCTCGGTGGTGCAAAATGCCTCTCCTGAAATCAAATGGGAAACTACGGAATCGTTGACTGTTGGTGTGGATTTCGGACTGTTCAACAATACCCTTACTGGTACTGTCGAGTATTTTGAGAAGCAAACTGATGATATACTCTTTGCAGTACCTAGCCCATTGTCCTTAGGATATGGATCTGGGCAGGATGGAGGAACCATTGATGGAAATGCCATTGTAAATGCAGCTTCTGTTAGTAACAAAGGTTTTGAATTTTTACTTGGCAAAAGAGGGGATATAGGAGAAAAAATAAGCTATGACATCAGTGCTAATTATACATTTCAGGAAAATGTGGTTACTGGTTTAGGGCTTGGACAACCCTTTCTTTCAGGAGTTTCAAGAACAGAAAAGGGCAGGCCAATAGGATATTTCTATGGATACGAAGCAGACGGTATTTATATGACACAAGCAGAAATTGATGCTGCAAATGCCGACGCAGTAGCAAATGGCCACGATTATTTCCAAGAAGCCTCTACCAGTGCGGGGGATGTTAGATTTAGAGACTTAAGCGGTGATGGAAAAATTGATGGTGATGATCGCACCATGATCGGGAACCCGATTCCTAAGCATCTCTTTGGGGTAAATGCCAGTTTAAATATTGGGCAATTTGATTTTAATATGTTCTGGCAAGGAGCAGCAAATGTTGACATTTACGACGAAGGTTATAAATGGAATCGTGCAGGGGTTAGGATCTTGAATCAGGAGACCATTGTGCTCAATAGATGGAGAAGTGAATCTGAGCCAGGCAACGGTGTACAGCCAAGGGCTCTAAGTGGGGACGCAGTCGCAAACACAAGACCATCTACTCTCATGGTCCAGGATGCTGGTTATCTTAGGTTGAAGCTTATGTCTCTAGGCTACACTTTTTCTGATGAACTTACAACCAAATTCGGAATGTCCAGATTTAGGTTATATGCAAGTGGCGAAAATTTGCTAACGCTTACAAAATACGATGGATTCAACCCAGAAATTGGTGGGGAAAACCTTGTACGTGGGGTAAATCAATTTACTCCTCCTGCAGCAAGGACAGTTGTTTTAGGAATTCAAATAAGTCTTTAAAAATAAATATATGAAAACGATAACAAACATCAAGTTTAAAATGATAGGGGTATTCGTCCTTTTCTTTTTAACCTTTTCTTCATGTGACGAGGAAGTTTTAGAACTGAGTAATCCGGAACAATTTACACTAGAGACATATTTCAAAACTCCAGATCAAATTGTTCAGGGCACCAATGCAGCCTATGCGGCATTTTTTCAACATTGGATAGGAAGCTACCAATGGCCTGAAATTTGGGACGTATTGGGCAATGAAACAGAGGCGACTGCCGGAGCTTTAGGGAGTTACCACGAAGTTCCAATTATTCAAATGAGGGCGTATCAGCATAATCAATTCAACCGCACAGTTGAAAACCTTTGGAGAATGTATTATATGATGATTTTGAGGTCCAACTTGGTCATTGATTCAGCTGATGCTTATTTGGCAGAAAATGATTCCAATGACTTAGTGATTCGATCACGGGGCGAAGCTTATTTTTTGAGAGGCTGGGCCTATTTTAATTTAGCTAATTTATGGGGGGATGTACCACTCAGGTTGAGCTTTGATCAATCTGAGAATGTTGATGCTCCACTGAGTAGTGCCGAAGATGTTTGGGCCGTGGCCGAAAGTGATTTAAAAATAGCCCAATCGCTTTTAAAAGAGGTTGGAGATATTCCCGACACCGAACTGGGCCGGGCGACCAAAGGCTCGGCGACAGGTTTACTTGGTAAATTATACTTGTATAATGATAGACTTCCAGAAGCAGAAATTGAATTGGCTAAATTGGAAGGGCATTATGATTTATTACCTGCTGAGGATTATCTGTACAATTTTGGGGAAATCAATGAAAATAACATTGAAAGTGTCTTTGAGTTCCAATGTACATATGCAGGTCAAGGTGGTAGTTCCGCAATGTTTAGCAATGTAGAAGGTGGTTCAGCTCCGTTTTTGAACAATATGATGCAACAATTACATAGTTGGAACGGATGGCCTAACTGGAAATTCCAGCCAGAGAAGACTGAGGTTTTTATCTACGATGATGAGTCTGGTGCAGAATTTATTGACCCAAGAGGAGCGGAAACCTTTTATGGAGGTGTGGCAGGAGATGATACATGGTGTGATTATTGTCCAGAAAATCCGAATCGTCCATATGACTTTGAAGGCTTACAATATTTCTGGAAAAAGAAAAACAATAGAGAGACCAGACCTGATGAAACTGGTCCGGGTGCAGGTGGGGCCGCTTCGGGTAATAACGTTAGGATCATGAGGTATGCTGATGTCTTGCTTATGAGGGCTGAAATCCAGCTTATGCAAGGAAATGCGCCAGGATGTGTCGATTTTATTAATAGGGTTCGTAGACGTTTCGGCATCTTTGAGTACAACGCGGCGAACTATTCTGATAGTGAGGTGTTTGAGCTTTTGAAACGTGAAAGGGAAATTGAGTTAATGGGCGAAGGTTCAAGATTCAGAGATCTTAAAAGATGGGGAATACTGGAAGAAACTCTAAACCCTGAGTTTCAGGCTAAATACGGAACTCAACCAGTTAATGCAAGCCATTACTTTTTTCCAATACCACAAGGAGAGCTTGATACCAATTTTGGAATATAAATCACATAGTCCATTGTTGTTTTAGTTTAGTTGCAGTAGAACAGGTTGATGTAACAAAATGTTGAGAGAAACACTCTCGATTAAAAGTGGAGCACGATAAAATTATCGCATCAATTTTATGAATTTTGAATTTCAGAATGATAAATTGTATTCACTCTGTTAAGTCAACCTGTTTTTTATTCATGGACATAAGGTTCCTATGATATAGCTATCTAAAATATTGTGGTTTTGGAATATTCAGCACTAACATAAGCAACCTCTATTTTTTACCAATAGCATACCGTCATGTGCAATAACTTCCGTAAAGGGAGCAACCCTTTCTATGTCTTTATTTGAGAATTTGTCTCCAGAATTTTTTTTAAAACTCATTAAGGGGTAGGAATAAAAGAGAAGTAAATAGGATAGATTTAGGAATGATTGTCTACCTAAAACTATAGTTAAGTACAATAGATGATTTCACATTTATTGAGTGTAAGGGCAAGAGAAACCACTAAAATATTTACCAATAATCTATAAATAAAAATATTATAAATGTCATCATTAAAAATATACTTCTCCAAACTATTATGGATTTCCATAACACTTGTTTTCCTTACGGGCTGTGATAAGGAATCAAACCTGCCAGAAGGCGATATAGACAATGGAGGACTTTTCTTGCCAGACAGGTTTGAAGCTTTGGTTGTGGTAGATAGTATTGGCAATGCCCGACATCTGGCCGTGAATGACAATGGAGATATTTATGTTAAGCTTACAAGTGCTAAACAAGATTCAGGCAATGTAGCTATCAGAGATACAAACAGAGACGGTAAGGGAGATAAAATCGCCTATTTTGGGGATTATCCCGCAGAGGAAGGTTATGGCCCAACAAGTATGAGAATTTACAATGGGTACATTTTTTATAGTACTAAAGACGCTGTTTACAGGCAGAAAATAACCCCTGGTACATTAGTGCCGAAAAGCAAAAGGGAAGTTGTTCTCAAATATGAAATTTATACTTCACATATAGCTAAAACTCTTGCCTTTGATGACGATGGAAATATGTATGTCAATTTCGGGTCATTAACTGATAATTGTCAAGAAGAAGATAGAACTCCTCTTAGCCCAGGTCAATATCCCTGTCTTGAACTGGAAAAGCATGCAGGCATTTGGAAGTTTGATGCTGATAAAATCAATCAGACTCAGCAAGATGGGGTTAGATATGCAACTGGACTTAGAGACGGAATTGCCATGGATTGGAATCATACCACTAATAGTTTATTCGTTTTAGAGCATGGAAGGGACGATATGCATAGAATATGGCCATCCCTTTATTCAGAATGGGAAAGTGCAATGTTGCCAGCTGAAGAATTTCTTGAAATTAAAGAAGGAGCCAATGGAGGCTGGCCTTATTACTATTATGATCAGATACAAAATAAAAGAGTGGTGTCTCCAGAATACAGAGATGTTGATTTAGAGGTAAAAGTGAGTGAACTAACAAATCCCATTATCGGTTTTCCCGGGCATTGGGCGCCAAATGATCTTTTCTTTTACACGGGAAATCAATTTCCAGATCGTTATAAAAATGGGGCTTTTATAGCTTTTCATGGTGGTGGTCGTCGAGCTCCATATCCTACAGGAGGTTTTGTTATATGTTTTGTGCCATATATAAATGAAGAATTTTCAAAATCCTTTGAAATTTTTGCTGATGGATTTATTGGAGAATCGTATAAGGATGGTATGGGACCTGCTGAATATCGGCCTATGGGGCTTGCCATGGGACCTGATGGTTCATTGTATGTTAGTGATAGCCGAAAAGGGAAAATCTGGCGAATCATTTACAGAGGTGATAAGGATGATTTTAGTGAAAGTCAGTTAAGCAAGATGGAAGAGCGGAAAGCACTGACACATATCAGGGATCCTCATGAAATCAATGACAATCTTTCTTATCGTTTGGCAGATGAGGGTCAAAGAATTTATAATACTTATTGCATTGCTTGTCACCAAGCAGATGGCAAAGGAGATGGGAGCCGTTATCCCCCATTGGCAGGATCAGACTGGGTGACTGGGGATAAAACCAGATTGATAAAAGCGGTATTGGAAGGCCTTGAAGGACCTGTAACAGTAAATGGAAAGACATACGATGATGTTATGCCAAAAATGGACTTTTTGAGTGACGAGGATATTGCTAAGGTATTAACGTACATCCGGATGAATTTAAACGAAAATGTTGGAGGAGTTCAAGAGAGAGAAGTGGCAAGGGTTAGGAATGGTACACAGGAAGAACAACACTAGAAATTGAAGTATAAATAAACATCTGGAAGAGATTTTAGATGACGATGAAGGTTTTGAACGATGTTTTCAAATTTCAAAAACAATAAAAAATAAAAATGTGATAAAGTTCAGTTTAGAAGGAAAGCATGCGATTATAACGGGCGGCGGCAGCGGAATTGGGAAGGCTATTTCTAACACTTTCGCAAAACAGGGGGCAACGGTTCACATTCTGGAACTCAGTATCGAAAATGCTGAAAGAACCGTAAAATATATTAGTGAACAGAATGGAACTGCTTTTGCATACCAATGCAATGTGGTAGATCAGACCCAGGTCATTGAGGTTATTGATCGAATCACCGCAAAACATGAAATTTCCATACTTATAAACAATGCGGGCATTGCCCACATTGGAAATATTGAAAACACTTCCACGGAAGATTTGGACAAAATCTATAGCGTAAATGTAAAAGGCCCATATAATTGTATGCACGCCCTTATTCCGAAAATCAAGGAAAAAGGAGGTGTCATCATCAATATGGCCTCTATCGCTTCGACCGTAGGCATCCAGGATAGGTTCGCCTATTCCATGAGTAAGGGCGCAATATTGACCATGACCTATTCTGTGGCCAAGGATTATATCGGACACGGAATTCGATGCAACAGCATCTCGCCCGCGAGGATACATACTCCCTTCGTAGACGGATTCATCCAAAAAAACTATCCAGGAAAGGAGGAGGAAATGTTCGACAAACTGTCCAAGACACAGCCTATTGGGCGAATGGGAAAACCCGAAGAGGTAGCAGACCTGGCACTTTACCTGTGTTCGGATGAGGCCTCTTTTATTACAGGGACCGATTTTCCAATCGACGGTGGATTTATAAAATTGAACAGTTGACAGACGGCTGTCCGGAAAGTTAAACATTAGAACATAAACTTTAATAAATAATGAAATTAATACGATTTGGAAAAGAGGGGGAAGAGAAACCCGGAGTGCAATTAGAAGATGGTACTTGGATTGACATTACAGCATTTGGCGAAGACTATAACGAGAATTTCTTTGGGACAGAAGGGATAAAACGCCTGGCATGCTGGTTGGATAGAAATCAGGATGAAAGTCCCATTGTCTTACCGAGTGAACGGCTTGGAGCACCCTTGGTCCGCCCGTCCAAAATCGTCTGTGTGGGACTCAACTATGCCAAGCACGCCGAAGAAAGTGGTATGGCAATCCCTAAAGAACCCGTGGTATTCTTTAAGGCCACTTCTGCAATCGTTGGGCCCAATGACGATGTTGTTATTCCAAAAAACAGTGAAAAAACTGACTGGGAAGTTGAATTGGGAGTGGTTATAGGAAAAAAAGCAAGTTATGTGGAAGAAGCCAATGCCATGGATCATGTAGCTGGGTATGTATTGCACAACGACTATAGCGAGAGGGCTTTCCAAATAGAAAAACAAGGGCAATGGTGTAAGGGAAAAGGCTGTGATACGTTTGCCCCCATTGGGCCTTTTATCGCTACTGCCGATGAAATAAAAGACCCCAATAATCTAGACCTATGGCTAAAACTTAACGGTGAGACCCTTCAGAACAGCAATACATCGGATTTTATATTCAATGTGCAAGAGGTGGTGAGCTATATCAGCCAATTCATGACATTATTGCCGGGCGATATTATATCAACTGGAACCCCGGCTGGAGTCGGACTAGGTTTTGACCCACCAAAATACCTTAAACCAGGTGATGTTGTTGAATTGGGAATCGAAGGTTTGGGAACTTCAAAACAGGTTGCCAAAAAGTATCACTAAAAACAAAAAGGTGGATTTAAGTATAAATAAAAAGTACCCTTCGGTTTACGACCTAAGGGAAAGGGCAAAGAAAAAGATCCCAAGGTTTGCCTTTGAGTACCTGGACGGTGGCTGCAATGAGGACGTGAACCTGCACAAGAACACGGCCGACATCAGGGATGTCGAGCTCTTGCCCTACTATTTGAGCAAGCATACCCAGTCGGATATGAAAACAGAATTGTTCGGACATACCTATGATGCTCCTTTGGGTATTGCCCCCGTTGGATTACAAGGACTCATGTGGCCCAATTCCCCGGAAATTTTGGCCAAGGCCGCCTTCGAGCACAACATTCCTTTTATACTTAGTACCGTGACCACGAGCAGTATTGAACGTATAGGTGAACTAACCGAGGGACGAGCATGGTTCCAGTTGTATCACCCCACCGAAGACAGCTTGAGGGATGATATTATCAATAGGGCAGCGGCTGCAGACTGTCCGGTGTTGGTCATTCTATGCGACGTGCCAACATTCGGGTTTCGACCAAGGGATATTCGTAATGGTCTTGCCATGCCTCCCAAAATGTCGGTAAAGAACATCTTGCAGATATTGGGCAGACCGGAATGGGCCCTAAAGACGCTTATACATGGACAGCCAAATTTTGAGACCCTGAAACCTTATATGCCAAAGGGGCTTGATCTTAAACAATTGGGGAAGTTTATGGACCAAACTTTTTCCGGTAGGTTAAACGAGGAAAAAATAAAGCCTATCCGAGATATGTGGAAGGGAAAATTGGTGCTTAAGGGTGTGTCCAATGAAGCGGATGCGGAGAAAGCTATTCGATTAGGACTAGATGGAATTATAGTGTCCAATCATGGAGGGAGACAATTAGATGCAGGAGAATCGACCATAAGACCATTGGTTCGGATAGCCAAGGAATATGGCAATCAGATAAAGGTGATGATGGACAGTGGTATACGGTCGGGTCCGGATATAGCCAGGACAATGGCGTCAGGAGCCGAGTTTACTTTTTTGGGCAGATCTTTTATGTATGGTGTGGCGGCACTTGGAGCCAAAGGGGGCGACCACACCATTTCACTGTTGAAAATGGAGCTGCAACAAGTAATGGAACAGATCTGCTGTGAAAACATAAGGGATTTTCCCAACCATTTGATAAAATAATATTGAAAAATTTCAGGTCTGTCCATTATATGCCGTACAAGGAAGTTTTGGACCGACCTGATTCCAGAAGTAATGTGAAGGACAATTTAAAAAAACGACCAATACCAAACAAATAACTATAACGATTTCGTAAATAACCAAACAAGTAATGAGTGCTATGAAAAACAATAAAAAGTATATCCGGAGATTGGATGAAATTGGAATGGATGACCTGCCAAGTGTCGGGGGTAAGAACGCCTCCCTTGGTGAAATGATCCAGAAGCTAACGGCCCAAGATATTAGGGTTCCCGGTGGTTTCGCAGTAACGGTGGATGCTTATGATGCTTTTATTGCAGAAAATAATCTGAAGGAAAAAATAAATAACGCTTTGGAAGGGCTGAACACATCTGATATAATTCAGCTTAGAAAAGCGGGGTCCAATATCAGAAAATTGATTTCCAATGGTAAATTCCCGGTTTCAGTTGAAAAATCGATTTTGGAGTCTTATTACATTTTATCCGCAGATTATAATCAAGAAGCCACGGATATTGCTGTACGCTCCTCCGCAACTGCTGAAGATCTACCGGATGCTTCTTTTGCAGGGCAACAATCCACTTACTTGAATATTCGTGGAGGGGAAATGTTGTTGACTGCAATAAGAAGTTGTTTTGCGTCCCTTTACACGGACCGGGCCATTTCCTATAGGTCATCCCGGGGCTTTGATCACTTTGTGATCAAATTATCGGTCTGCGTCCAAAAAATGGTACGTTCCGATTTGGGGGCTTCGGGCGTTGCTTTTTCATTGGACACGGAGAGCGGCTTTAAAGACGTAATCTTGATTAATGGGGCCTATGGGTTGGGTGAACTTGTGGTAGGGGGTGAAATATCTCCGGACGAATTCATTGTGTTCAAGCCAACCATGAAAAAAGGCTTTAATGCCATTATTGACAAAAAGCTCGGCAGGAAGACTCATAAAATGATTTATGGAAACAAACCATTTGAAACGGTTCGGCAGGTCCCCGTGGAACAGAGTATCCAAGACACCTTTTGTTTAAAGGATACGCAGGTAATGCAACTGGCGCAATGGGTCCAAAAAATTGAAGAACACTATAGTTCGCGCAGGGGTTCATGGTGTCCTATGGACATCGAATGGGCCGTGGACGGGCTCACCAACGAACTTTTTATAGTACAGGCGCGTCCGGAGACCATTCACTCACAAGAACAGTCGGATAATATAAAGGAATATGAAATCGAGGACGAGGACCAGTTAAAGGACAAACTTATCTTGGACGGTGTTGCTGTTGGTGATAAAATTGGAACAGGAAAAGTACATCGAATCTTTACTTTGGACGGGCGGGATGGCAGTTCGGACGAAACGGATTTCACGGAGGGAAATGTCCTGGTCACCGAAATGACAGATCCCGATTGGGAACCATTGATGAAAAAGGCCTCAGCCATAATCACAGAGAAAGGTGGAAGAACCTGCCACGCTGCAATTGTGGCGCGTGAAATTGGTGTCCCCGCCATTGTGGGCGCTTCGAATGCAACGAGTTTGCTAAAAAATGGGCAAAACATTACCGTATCGTGTGCGGAAGGGAATGTTGGAAAAGTGTACAAAGGAAAAATAAACTATAAACTTCACGAAACAGCCTATTCAGAATTTCCCAAGACAAAAACTCCGATTTTAATGAACATTGGGTCACCAGAATTGGCTTTCCAATACAGAAAAATCCCCAATGGGGGTGTAGGTCTGGCCCGGGAGGAGTTTATCATCAACAATTATATAAAAGTACATCCTTTGGCACTGTTAAAACACAAGGGGCTCAACGACCCTTCACTTTCCGCATCGATAGAAGAACTAATGAAGGGTTACGAATCGGAGGAAGCCTTTTTCATAAACAAATTGGCGCAGGGAATAGCAAAAATAGGTGCAGCGTTTTATCCAAATCGTGTAATTACAAGATTATCTGATTTTAAGACCAATGAGTATTTCAACCTGTTGGGAGGAAATTATTTTGAGCCCAAGGAAGAAAACCCGATGATCGGTTGGCGTGGGGCTTCAAGATATTATTCCGAGACCTTTAAAGAGGCATTTGTGCTGGAATGTAAAGCTCTCAAAATGGTAAGGGACGATTTTGGACTCGAAAATATAACTATTATGATTCCTTTTTGTAGGACTCCTCAGGAATTGATCAAGGTATTGGATATTATGGAAGAAAATGGTCTCAAACGGGGAGAGCGCGGATTGGAAATCTATTTAATGGCAGAATTGCCATCCAACGTGATATTGGCAGATGAATTTGCTCCAATGATTGATGGGTTTTCCATTGGTTCCAACGATCTTACTCAATTGGTTCTAGGCCTTGATCGTGACTCCAGTTTGGTAGCTCATTTGTATGATGAGCGCAATCCCGCTGTTAAAGATATGATAAAATTGTTGATAGTCTCGGCCAAGAAGCACAAGACCAAAGTAGGTATTTGTGGTCAAGGACCTTCGGACTTTCCAGATTTCTCAAAGTTCCTTATTGAGGAAGGGATAGATACTATTTCAGTTACCCCGGATTCTATGTTAAAAACTTTGAAAGTGGTAAAGGAAATAGAAAGTAAACTGTGATAGAAAAATCTTGGGTATATGGATTTGTTTTTTCAAAACTCAAATACAATTTAAGCACAATGGAAACTTGTACATGAGCGACCGTCACATAAGAAGGGCTTACGTAAATAATCGAAATTTCCAGTGTTTGTTCGTGTACAGACAAACCGACAATTAAAATTAACCGTTAATAAATTTAAAATGCATGGGAGCATCAAATATTGAATCAAAAAATACAAGACTTATTTTATTTTACGCAAGTTGTTTTGCAGTAATCACCAATGCTTTTTCCTTTAGCATAAGAGCGGGTATTCTTCCCCAATTGGGTGAGGAGTTGAACCTTTCAGGAGAGGAATTGGGGTATATCAATTCCATGTGGTTCTTGGGCTTTCCCATTTCTATGATAATTGGTGGGTTGGTATATAATAAAATCGGCGGAAAATTGATTATGCAGTTTGCCTTTTTCGCACATACCTTTGGAATTATTATGACAATTTATTCTGGAAGTTATGCTGGACTACTGATTTCCACCTTGTTGATCGGCTTCGGAAATGGATGTACAGAAGCTGCTTGTAATCCAATGATTGCGGATTTATATAAAGGAAATACCATAATTAAAATGATGAATCGTTTTCATATGTGGTTTCCGGGTGGTATTGTGATTGGGGCTTTGATTTCGAAATACATGACCGACGGAGGGTTTGGGTGGCAATCTCAAATATGGATATTGTTGGTTCCTACCCTTATCTATGCTTATTTATTTTATGGAAAACCTTGGCCAGAGGCAAAGACAAAAGAAGAGGCTTCATTGTCATATAATTTTAAAGCAATGGGAACCCCACTGTTCATTTTTATGTTGGTATGTATGTCTCTAACCGCGGCTTCAGAATTTGGGCCTCAACAATGGGTCGGATTGATACTTGCAAGAAGCGGTGCTGAACCTATGCTGATTTTAGCTTTGGTAACCGGACTAATGGCAGTTGTTAGGTACTTTGGAGGAGCTGTTGTTAAAAAGTTGGACCAAACCGGTGTTTTCTTGGCAGCTAGTGTTTTGACGCTTATTGGTATATTTTTATTCAGTACCCAAACAGGAAGCATGGCCTATGTGGCAGCTATCATTTATGCTTTTGGAATCGCATACTTTTGGCCTAATATGCTAGGGTTTGTGGCTGAAAAAATCCCGAAAAGCGGCGCCATAGGTTTGTCGGTTATCGGTTCGGTTGGAATGGTCGCTGGTTCCTTCTTTCAGCCGATTATAGGTGCTTGGATTGATTCGAACAGGGCAATAGCAAAAGCAAAAGGAATTGCTGGTGATGAACTGGAGTTGGTTGCAGGTCAGGCCACTATGCAAAATATGACCATATTCCCAGCCATTTTAATTGTATTGTTTATAATTCTTTTTATTTGGGTAAAAAAAATAAAGCAAAGCCAAAGCCTCTAGCGGAAAATTAATTTTATTGGGTTTCTTTATACAAATAATGGCACTTTTCATTTATGGTTGTATTTGAATTGAAAAATTAGCGCTTTGTTAAGCCAATTCAAGTTCAAGTTTTATTAAATTTGTTTTGCAAAACACACATAAGTTTTGCCTCTGAATGTACCGTTTTGAATGCAGTTTAGAGTTCGGTTAATCAGTTGAAGAAATTAGTTTAAAATATTGATTGTTAGAAGATTGTGAATATTACTTTCTTCCAGTCATCCCGACTTACCTTATTTAAGTAAAATCAAAACACTGTTAATCTTATGATTCTCAGTGTTTTGTGTTTTTATACATATCGTTTGAATTCATTTAAAACCATCTAAAATCATATCAAGCGTGTTCCCATCGGGAGCAAACACTTACAGTTCTTGTTGTAACTTTAAATGACTTTTAGAACCACTTTTTTTGTGTTTTTATAAATGCCTTGACCAACTAATACCGCGGGGCTCACAGTCTCAGTTCCCTGCATACCTCTGCGGCTTTGCCCCTGGTATAGCTAGTTCGACGGTCTTTTGCTTGAACTCCGATGTTTGCTCTCTTTTTGGTTTTTTGATATGTTTTTCAAAGTCAATTCACAAACAGTCAACATAATTTTTTTGTAATGTGCAGTTAAATGTAGTAAGTCCATTTGTTTAACACCAAATAGAGCACTTAAGAATGGATTATGTCACAGCCCTCCATTATTTTAACCTATACAGATACGGTCCTCCCTTAACACCCTGCTTTTTTTTCTCGGTGTTTACCAAAACATCCATTTGGAATATACGCTTTCTAAAATTCCTTCTGTCCAGTTCAATATTCAAAATATCCTCATATAAGTTTTGAAGTTCTTGTAAGGTAAATTCCTTCGGGAGAAGTTCGCCAACGATAAGCTTATGCCTTAAATTGTTCTGTACAAATGAGTACGCTTCGTTGATTAATTTTTCATGATCATACCCGAGATTTTTGGGAATATTGTCCACATCGAACCAATCAATGCTCGTAATATTGTCCCTTAGTGTCAAGGGATGGTTATCAGGCTTTACCAAAGCATAAAAACATACTGTAATAACTCGCTTTAAAGGATGCCTGTCCAAGGCAGTATAAGTCTTTACCTGTTCAAAGTGTATGCCCCTGAACCCTGTCAGGGAAAAAAGAACCTTTGCTGCACAGTCCTCAATGGTTTCGTGTTCCTCCATTACGCCTCCAGGAATATGCCATTGGTTTTTAAAGTGTCCCAACGACCTTTTTATAAGCAAGATTTTAAGTTTACCGTCAACATATCCAAAAACCGTAATGTCGGCAGTGACGGAACATTCGAACGAATCCGGTTTTACTTGAATATCCTGGAGTTTTTCTTGAGTTTTCATTTTTTTGTCTAAAATTTTGGTATTTTCTCTGAATGGATAGCAAAAATTTATATATTTGAAACCATGTAGAAAGTACACAGAATAAATTTTTTACCTGATTCAATACCTTGTCCAAAGAAAAAAAATAGCAATGGATAATCCCAAATATAAAGAATTGAAAGGCAAAGTTGTCGCAATAACAGGCGGTGGCGGTATTTTATGCAGTACCCTGGCCCGAGCTTTTGCTGACCAAGGTGCAAAGGTCTGCGTTCTGGATTTGAATATGGAATCCGCCCAGACCGTTGCGAAAAAAATCATTGATGCCGGGGGCAATGCAATGGCCGTCAAAGTGGATGTGCTTGACCGAGAAAGCCTACAAGCGGCCAAAAAGGAGATTGCTGAAAAATTCGGTTTTTGCGATATTCTCATCAATGGGGCAGGAGGAAACCATCCTTTGGGAACGACCAGTGAGCCCTATTTACTCAAGAAGGACTTGGAAAGGACAGCAGAGGATTTTAAAACATTCTTTGATTTGGATATGGAAGGGATTCAATTTGTGTTCAACTTAAACTTCATTGGAACCCTTTTGCCCACACAGATTTTTTCTAGGGAAATGGTCGGTCGCACAGGATGCAGCGTTCTGAACATCTCATCAATGAATGCCTTTACCCCACTTACAAAAATACCGGCCTATAGCGGGGCTAAGGCTGCCGTTTCGAATTTTACCCAATGGCTTGCGGTCCATTTTTCCAAAGTGGACATTAGGGTCAATGCTTTGGCACCTGGTTTTTTTCTAACAGATCAGAACAGAAGCTTATTGACCAAAGACGATGGCGGGTTGACCCCAAGGGGTACCACGATAATCGATCAAACCCCCATGGGACGCTTTGGTGAACCGGAGGATTTGGTGGGCACCACTTTATGGTTGAGCAGTGAACAATCAAAATTTATAACAGGTATTGTGGTTCCCATCGATGGAGGGTTCAGTGCTTTTAGCGGCGTTTAGGAAAAAGAAATCAAGAAGTAATAAAAATTCAATAATTATGGGGTTAGAACAAACATGGCGCTGGTACGGACCAAAAGACCCTGTTTCCCTTTCAGATATTAGGCAGGCGGGCGCAACTGGAATCGTAACGGCATTGCACCATATTCCAAATGGAGATGTTTGGCCCACATCGGAAATAAACAAAAGAAAAAAAGAAGTAGAGGCTTCGGGACTTACTTGGTCTGTAGTGGAGAGCATACCCGTTCATGAGGATATTAAAAAAAGAACGGGAAACTATAAAGAGTATATAGCGAATTACAAACAAAGCATTGAAAATCTTGGTTCGTGTGGAATAGATACGGTGTGTTACAATTTTATGCCTATCTTGGATTGGACCCGGACCGATCTTTCCTATAAAATGCCGGATGGTTCCTTTGCACTTCGGTTTGATGCCATTGAATTTGCAGCATTTGAACTCTTTATATTGAATCGTGAAAAGGCTTTTGACCATTATTCCAAGGAAAGTATTGAGCGCGCCAAGACGCAATTCGATATATTGGATGAGGATGCCAAGAACAGTTTAATTGAAAATATTATTGCCGGCCTGCCAGGTGCTGAGGAAGGTTATACGTTGGAGCAGTTTCAGCAGGCTTTGAACACCTACAATAAAATAGGGGATAAAGAACTCAGGGAAAACCTATACAACTTTATCAAGGAAATAGGACCAACTGCGGAAAAGTCCGGTGTTTTTTTGGCAATCCATCCGGATGATCCTCCATATCCCATTCTGGGGCTTCCAAGAGTGGTAAGTACGGAAGAAGATGCCAAAAAACTGCTTGCAGCCTATGATAGTCCTCACAACGGATTATGTTTTTGTACGGGCTCATATGGCGTAAGGACGGATAATGATCTGGTGGGCATGGCCGATCGTTTATCGGAAAAAATCAATTTTATACATCTAAGAAGTACCAAAAGAGATGCACTGGGCAATTTCCATGAAGCGGACCATTTGGACGGTGATGTGGATATGTATGGAGTGATGCATGCATTGCTTAAAGAACAGCTTATCCGCAAGAAGAAAAATGCAAAGAACCAACGCATGCCCATGCGGCCCGACCATGGGCACCAAATGTTGGACGATATCAGCAAGAAAACAAATCCCGGATATTCCGCGATAGGACGCTTACGGGGTCTTGCTGAATTAAGGGGACTCATGTACGGTATTGAAAAATCCTTACCCTAATGGCATTTATAAAAGACAGCTTTTTACTTGAAACTCCACAGGCGGAGGAATTATACCACAGCTTTGCGAAGGAAATGCCCATAATTGATTACCACAACCACTTGTCGCCCGAGCATGTTGCCAGTGATCACCAGTTCAAAAATATCACTGAGGCTTGGTTGACGGATGACCATTATAAATGGAGGGCAATGCGAACTTTGGGTATTGGTGAGCAGTACATTACAGGAGGCGCATCCGACGAAGAAAAGTTTCAAAAATGGGCCGAGACGGTTCCCTACACACTCAGAAATCCCTTATATCATTGGACACACTTGGAGCTACAACGTTACTTTGGGATCGATGAGCTGCTTACAGGCAACAATGCTGGATGGATTTATCGAGATACCAAAGAGCAACTGCAAAAGAAAAATCATAGTACAATTGGATTGTTGCAACAGTTCAACGTAGAGGTGATTTGTACCACGGATGATCCCACGGACACTTTAGCACATCATCGTAGCACGGCAAAGAACGATGCTTCGCCAAAAATGCTGCCAACCTTCCGACCGGATAAGGTATATGCCATTGAAAACAATAATGCCTACAGATCATATTTGGAAAGGTTGGGTGAAGTGTCCGGAATCCAAATAAAATCCTATCAGGATTTGATCACGGCCCTAAAAAAAAGGATGGCATATTTCCATGAAAACGGTTGTCGCCTCTCTGACCATGGACTGGAACAGTTGTACCATTTTGAGATGAACAACTATGGTATTGAGGCCATTTTTGGAAAGGTAATGAACGGTGTTCCTTTGGAAATCGAAGAAATTCAGTACTTTACCTTTGAAACATTGGTGCACCTTTGTAGGGAATACCATAAATTGGGATGGGTGCAGCAATTCCATTTGGGAGCCCTGCGAAACACAAACAAAAGAAAATTGGAGCTGTTGGGACCCGATACAGGGTTTGATTCGATAGGCGATTTTCCGCAGGCCATAAACCTTGCCAAATTCTTGAACACCCTTGAAAACACGGGACAGCTTGGCAAAACCATCCTATATAATCTTAACCCCGCTCTAAATGAAGTTTTTGCGACCATGGCAGGAAACTTCAATGATGGTAGTGTGCGGGGAAAGATACAAATGGGCTCGGGATGGTGGTACAATGATCAATTGGACGGTATGGAAAAGCAACTTAACGCCATATCGAATATGGGACTGCTCAGTTGTTTTGTGGGCATGCTCACCGATTCCCGGAGCTTTCTATCCTTTCCCAGGCACGAATATTTCAGGAGATTGTTGTGCAATATATTGGGGAATGACATAAAAAAAGGCCTAGTCCCCAATGACATTGAATATATAGGCAGCTTGGTTCAAGACATTTGCTATAGAAATGCCAAGGCCTATTTTAATTTAGGGTATAATCAAAAAATAGACATAACGGAATGAAAAAAGTAGTTACGTTCGGTGAGATCATGTTACGATTGGCCCCTCCGGGATTCCTAAGGTTCTCACAGACCAACAGTTTTGATGTGGTCTACGGAGGTGGAGAGTCCAATGTGGCGGTATCCCTTGCCAATTACGGCGTACCCGTGGATTTTGTGACGCGCCTGCCAAAGAACGACATAGGCGAGAGTGCCCTAATGGAAATGCGAAAACGCAGGGTAGGCACGGACAATATTATTTTTGGAGGTGAGCGTTTGGGCATCTATTTCTTGGAGACCGGTGCCGTAAGCCGCGGTAGCAAGGTGATTTACGATAGGGCACATTCTGCCATGGCAGAGATAGCGCCTGGTATGGTGGATTGGGACAGTGTGTTCAAGGATGTGGAATGGTTTCACTGGACCGGAATTACCCCTGCCATATCCCAAGGTGCAGCGGATGCCTGTATCGAGGCCGTGAAAATCGCCAAAAAACATGGGGTTACCATATCCACGGATTTAAACTACCGCGCCAAACTTTGGAAATACTGCGATGATGCTAAGCGGGAGGAGATCATGTCCGAACTCACTTCGTATTGCGATATTGTTTTAGGGAATGAGGAGGACGCGGAAAAACACTTTGGTATCAAACCAGAAGATTTGGACATTACAAAACAAGGGGAACATGTTAAGGCTGAAGCATTTTTGTCCGTGTGTCAGCAGATGATAAAACGATTTCCCAATGCCAAAAAGGTGATAACCACGCTACGGGGATCAATATCGGCATCGCACAATACATGGGCAGGAGTGTTGTATGATGGCAAGACTATGTTCAAATCGCCCGAGTACCAAATTACCCATATTGTAGATCGGGTCGGCGGTGGAGATTCCTTTATGGGCGGATTGATTTATGGGTTGTTGAACTGGCCCGAAGATGACCAAAAAGCATTGGACTTTGCCGTTGCGGCTTCTTGCTTAAAACATACGATAAAAGGAGATGCCAATCTTGTGACAGTGGCCGAGGTAGAAAAATTAATGAGCGGGGATGCATCTGGAAGGGTGGCTCGCTAAAAAAGCGTATAAAATGGCACAATTTTCAAGAATTGATGTAGTAAATACTATGAGGGACACCGGAATGGTGCCACTTTTTTACCACCCCGATATCGAATTGGGCAAAAAGGTACTCAAGGCTTGTTATGATGGCGGTGCCCGCTTGATGGAGTTCACGGCACGTGGCGATTTTGCCTTTGAGGTTTTTTCAGAATTGAACAAATATTCCCAGAAAGAACTTCCGGGGATGATCATGGGCGTTGGATCCATTACCGATGCGGCGGCAGCATCCCTGTATATGCAAATGGGTGCAAACTTTGTGGTAACTCCATCTTTAAGAGAAGATATCGCCATAGTTTGTAATCGCAGAAAAGTACTTTGGTCGCCGGGCTGTGGTACTTTGACCGAAATCAATAAAGCCGAAGAATTAGGTTGTGAATTGATCAAGCTCTTTCCCGGGTCTACCTATGGACCAGGATTTGTAAAGGCCATTAAAGGGCCCCAACCTTGGACAAGCATTATGCCAACAGGTGGGGTAAGCACAGAGGAGGCTAACCTTAAAGCTTGGTTTGATGCTGGAGTTACCTGTGTTGGAATGGGTTCAAAATTGATTTCCAAGGATATTTTGGAAAGTAAAGATTTTGAAGGTTTACAGAAAAAAGTGGCAGACACCTTGAAATTGATAGCAACAATCAGAAGGGAAAAATAATGAAACACGTTCCCATCATTTTTTTATTGTGTGCTTTGCTTTTCGCCACTAGTTGTGAAGAGGTCAGTAGCACAAAGACCATAAGGTTGGCCCATGGTTTGGATGTTAACCATTCCGTGCATAAGGCCATGGTTAAAATGGGGGAAGGTCTTGATAGTGTTTCCAAGGGCAGACTTCGTGTAGAGATCTATCCCAATCAACAATTGGGCACCGAACGTGAAATTCTGGAGCTGATTCAATTGGGCAGTCTGGATATGACCAAGGTATCGGTTGCCACCTTGGAGAATTTTGCCCCGAAGACCAGAATATTGGGATTGCCCTATCTTTTTGAGAGCAGGGAACATGCCTTTGAAGTTTTGGATGGTCCTATTGGCCAAACATTGTTGGACAATGCCGAACAATTTAGACTGAAAGGTCTGGGCTATTACGATGCCGGATTTCGCAGTTTTTACACCGAGCATGCGCCCGTAACAGCCCCAGATGACCTAGAGGGGCTCAAGATCAGGGTAATGGAAAGTGTTACGGCCATAGATATGGTCAAAAGTCTTGGGGGGTCGCCCACGCCCATTTCATGGGGAGAGCTCTATACATCCCTGCAACAAGGCGTGGTGGACGGAGCGGAAAACAATCCCCCCAGTTTTTACCTTTCCAAGCATTATGAGGTGTGTCCCTATTATTCGTTGGACGAACATACCTTTTCCCCCGACGTCTTGATCGTTGGCACCCAGTTTTGGGGTACCCTTTCGGAGCAGGAACAGGGATGGGTCCAAAAAGCGGTAAAAAAATCTTTGGCCCATCAGCGAAAATTGTGGGCCATATCGGAAGCCGAGGCATTGGAAAAAGTCCAGGAAGCAGGGGTAAAGATTTCGTATCCCGATAAGGAACCGTTTATCGAAATGACACGGGAAATGTACCGGCCGTATGAAGATGATGCAGCATTGAACAAAATGATACAACAAATCAAATCATTGGCAAAGTGATGGGACTCAAAAAGACATTGGAAAATATTTTGGCACATTTACTCGTAGTACTGATGGGTCTCATGGTGCTGAATGTACTCTGGCAGGTGTTCAGTAGGTATGTTATAGGGGAACCAAGTGCCTTTACGGATGAACTCGCCCGGTTTCTTATGATTTGGTTGGGATTGTTGGGAGCTGCCTATGTATCGGCAAAAAATGGTCATGTGGCCATAGATGTACTGGCCAAACGTGCCAGTGCCAAAAATCAAAGACTATTGAAAAGGATGGTATCCGGTTTCATCATACTGTTCTGTCTTGGGGCAATGGTTACGGGTGGCGGATGGTTGGTGTACACTACCTATGAACTCAAACAACTTTCTCCTGCATTGGGCTTGCCCTTGGCATACGTATATATCGTTATTCCCTTGAGCGGACTGATAGTAGTTTATAACAAAGTTGTGGAAATAATAATGGATTGAGCCTTATGGATTATATACCCTTGCTTGTTTTGATCATCAGTTTTGTGGGCCTTTTGGCCATAGGTACCCCCGTAGCGTGGAGCATAGCCATCTCGTCCATGTTGACCTTATTGGTCAGTGTTCCCTCCTTGCCAGCATTGGCGACCATATCACAGCGTATGGCCACAGGATTGGATAGTTTTGCACTACTGGCCATTCCATTTTTTATTTTATCCGGAGAATTGATGAACCACGGAGGAATTGCCCACCGATTGATCGCCTTTGCCAAAACCTTGGTCGGGGCTTTACCCGGGGGACTCGCTCTCATTAATATTATATCGGCCATGTTTATGGGCGCCATTGCAGGATCGGCCATGGCTTCGGCCTCGGCCATGGGGAGCATCCTAGGCCCTGAAATGGAAAAAGAAGGGTATGACAAGGGGTTTTCCGTATCCGTCAACATCACCTCGGCCACAACAGGATTGGTGATTCCCCCCAGCAACATTTTGATCGTATATTCCTTGGCAAGTGGGGGTGCGTCCATTGCGGCACTCTTCTTGGCAGGATATATTCCTGGTTTGATTACCGGGTTGCTTTTGATGGTGGTAGCCATGTTCTGGGCCAAGAAGAAAGGCTACGGCAAAGGACAACGAAGCTCATTAAAACAGGTTTTTAAAACTTTTATTGATGCCGTCCCAAGCCTATTCCTATTGGTTTTGGTAATCGGGGGCATTGTGGCGGGCATATTTACCGCTACCGAAGCTTCGGCCATTGCCGTGCTCTATAGTTTATTGTTGGGCTTTGTCTACAAACAGATAACGTTTAAAAAACTACCCAATATCTTTTTGAACGCCTCCGCCACTACCGCCGTTGTCATGCTGTTGATAGCGGCCTCCATGAGCATGTCCTGGGCACTTTCCTTTGAGCATATCCCACAGGACATCAGTGCGGGGCTTTTGTCCATTACCGATAACAAGATAGCCCTGCTGCTCATCATAAATGTAATATTGCTGATTGTGGGTGTTTTTATGGACATCACTCCGGCCGTGCTCATATTTACCCCCATATTTTTGCCTATCGTAACAAAATTGGGGATAGATCCGGTGCATTTTGGCATCATCATGATCTTAAACCTTTGCATTGGACTGTGCACACCTCCGGTGGGTTCGGTACTCTTTGTGGGGGTAGGTGTGGCAAAAACATCCATTGAAAAAGTGATTAAGCCCCTGCTGCCTTTGTTTGTGGCCATGATTTTGGCATTGTTTCTGATCACGTACATTCCAGCATTGGCATTATGGCTTCCAGGTCTTTTCGGCCTATAATCGATTTGTAAAGTAAACTTTTAACTAAATGACACATAAAATGAACAAACTAAAATTCGGAACATTGGCGCTCCTGCTGTGTTGGGGGTGTGCTGAAGCTCCCAAAGATGACACACCATGGATCGACCTATTCGACGGCACCCTCAACGGATGGACCCAAAAGGGTGGTGAGGCCAATTACACGGTAAAAGATGACATGATCGTGGGGTCCACGGTGCATGATACGCCCAATTCCTTTTTGACAACAGATGGGATGTATGACGATTTTATCTTGGAACTGGAATACAAAGTGGATTCTACCATGAATTCTGGAATCCAAATACGAAGCAACAGCTTTCCGTATTATCAAAATGGAAGGGTACACGGATACCAGATTGAAATAGACCCATCGGACAGGGCATGGAGCGCTGGAATTTATGATGAAGGTCGTAGAGGTTGGCTCGTTAGCTTGGAAGATAATCCAGCTGCCCAAAAAGCCTTCAAACAAAATGATTGGAACCACTATCGCATCGAGGCGATCGGAGATACGATCCAAACCTGGATCAATGGGATACCAGCGGCCCATTTGATAGATGACAAAACAGCAAGCGGCTTTATTGCGCTTCAAGTACACAGCATTGGCAAAGATCAAAAGGAGGGAACGGAGATTGCCTGGAAGAACATCAAAATTTTGACCGATAGTCTTTCAAAATACAGTAAAGAAATGCCCTTGGCCCCAGTGGTGACCAAAAACCAGCTTACTGTTGATGAGGAAAAAAATGGATGGCAATTGTTATGGGACGGTGAAACTACCGTGGGATGGCGCGGTGCCCGACTGGATAATTTTCCAGAGAAAGGATGGGAAATTAAGGATGGCGTATTGACCGTGCTGTCTTCAGGTGGCGAAGAATCGGCCGCCGGTGGTGATATTGTGACCACAGAGTTGTACGGGGATTTTGAACTCAAAGTGGATTTTAAATTGACGGAGGGCGCCAACAGTGGTATCAAATATTATGTGGATACCGACCTGAACAAGGGGCCCGGTTCCTCGATAGGTTTGGAATATCAAATTTTGGACGATGAAAGGCATCCAGATGCCAAACTGGGCAACCATGAAGGTAGCCGTACCGTTGCTTCTTTATATGATCTTATACAGGCAGATGTCAATAAACCCATTAATCCTATTGGAGAGTGGAATACTGCCCGTATCGTTTCAAAAGACAACCATGTGGAGCATTGGCTCAATGGCACAAAGGTTTTGGAATACGAGCGAAAAAGCGAAGCATATCGCAAACTGGTCTCCGAAAGCAAGTATGTAAAATGGCCCAACTTTGGAGAAGTGGATAGAGGTCACATATTGTTACAGGATCATGGAGATCGTGTAAGCTTTAAAAACATCAAGATAAAACCTATTAAAAAGCAGTAAACCATGACTACAAGACGTGATTTCATAAAAAAAACAACTACAGGTACCGCTGCTGTTACCTTGGGTGCTACAGTATTTCCTTCTTGGGCCAATGCCCGAATTCTGGGAGCCAACGATCATATCAATTGTGCGGTAATTGGTGTAAGGAGCCGTGCCAAGGCACATGTATTGGCTATCCACCAAGATGTCAACGCCAAGATTTTATACAGTTGTGATGTAGACGATACCATTCTGGAAGAACACAATGCCTGGTGCCAAGAGCGCATAGGATATGTACCGAAGGTAGAAAAGGATTTCCGTAAGATTTTAGAGGATAAGGACGTGGATGCCATCTTTATTGCCACACCTGAACATTGGCATGCTCCCATGGCCATTATGGGCCTACAGGCAGGTAAGCACGTTTATGTGGAGAAGCCCTGTAGCCATAACCCTTATGAAAATGATCTGTTGGTTGCAGCTCAAAAGAAGTACGGAAAAAAAGTTCAGATGGGCAACCAACAGCGCTCGGCCAAAACTTCGATGTCGGCGGTGGAAGACATCAAAAAAGGTGTGATCGGAGACGTTTTCAAAGGAGAAGCTTATTATTCCAATAACCGCGGTTCCATTGGGCACGGAAAGGCAATTGAAGTACCCCAGACCTTAAACTGGGATCTGTGGCAAGGTCCTGCGCCTCGTGAAAACTATCGGGATAACATCCACCCTTATAACTGGCACTGGTTCCGTAATTGGGGCACTGGAGAAATCCATAACAACGGTACCCACGAGATTGATATTTGCCGCTGGGCACTTGGCGTGGACTTGCCCGAAACAGTAACAGCGTTTGGGGGAAAGTACACTTATGATGATGACTGGGAATTCCCGGACAACCAGCAAGTGACCTATACATTCCCAGGGGATAAATTCATTACATGGATCTCCCACAGCCGCGGTATTATGAAACCGGAGCGACCCGGGCGGGGAATCACTATTTATGGAAGCAAAGGGGTAATTGAGCTGAGTCGAAATTTTTACAAGCTGTACGATCTTGGTGGTAATCCAGTCAAAATTGAGTTCGAGAAAGAACTTAGTGCCACTACCAATACCCAAGGCATCGGAGGACTGGATGTGGATCATGTATCCAACTTCTTCAATGCTATCCGAAAAGATAATTCCCTAAATTCTGATATAAGGGATGCAAGCGTTTCCACCATGCTCTGCCACTTGGGAAATATGGCCCACGACGCCGGGCATACCATCGAAATAAACACCCAAACAGGCAAGGTATTAAACAGTGAAAAAGCCATGCAAAGCTGGAAAAGGGAGTACGAAAAAGGATGGGAGCCCAAACTTTAAGCAATCATGAAACGACGTGAATTTATAGTAAAAGGCAGTTTGGCCGGTTCCGCAGTCTTATATGCTCCAACCGTACTGGGGTATGGCTCTCCAAGTGCAAATGAAACTATCAATATTGGGGTAATTGGAACAGGGGACCGAGGTGGTGGACTTATTCCTTTCATCAACCAGATTCCCAATATGCAGGTAGTCGCCTGTTGCGATATCATTCCCTTTAGGCTTAGCTCGGGACTTTCAAAAGTAGAAGGCAAGGCAAAAGGATATTCTGACTACAAAAAAATGTTGGAAGACAAGGATGTGGATGCTGTTTTGGTAGCGACCCCGTTCAGTACACATTCTAAAATTGTTGTCGATGCTTTACAGGCAGGAAAGCATGTGTACGGCGAAAAGACCATGGCAAAGGGATATGAGGGCATCAAGGAATTGGTAGCGACGGCCGATGCATCCAAGAACATATTTCAAGCAGGTCACCAATACCATAGCTCCCGTTTATATTCGCATGTTGTGGAGGAAATCAAAAACGGGAAAATTGGCAAGATAACAGCCTTTGAGTGTCAATGGAACCGAAATGGCAATTGGCGCCGTCCTGTACCGGACCCAATATGGGAGCGCATGATCAACTGGCGAATGTACCGGGAATATTCAGGTGGTCTTTTGGCCGAACTTTGTTCGCACCAGTTGGATTTTGCCAATTGGGTGATGGATACCATGCCCGAAAAGGTCATGGGAGTTGGTGGTATCGATTACTGGAAAGATGGTAGGGAAACCTATGACAATATACACCTGATCTACAGCTACCCCGAAGGGGTACGGGCATCATTTACCTGTCTTACCAGTAACGCAATGGGCGATTACAAGGTCAAGGTAATGGGGGATAAAGGAACGTATATTTTAGATTATGTCAAGGCTTGGTACTATCCCGAAGGAAGCTACGAAAAAGAGATTGGTGAGGTCGATGGTGTTTCGGGGGCCACTTTAAATTGGGACCAAGGCAGGGGGATTCCATTGGAGTTTGACCATGAAGACCCTAGCAAGCAGGCTTTGATTGATTTTAGGGACAATATCGTAAACAATACATTGCCCGTTTCCAATGCTAAAACAGGTGCCATGGCCGCAACTTGCGTACAAATGGGATTGGATGCCATGTATGATGATAAAATTGTGGTAAGTCCACGGATTTGATCTTATGCTTCGTTCACGTGACCATTTCGTGTTCAGGGCAGTCCAAGCGTATTTGAGATTCGGCGAGTTTTGTTTTTAATAAATTACAATAATGATTTCCATTTTCGCCATTGTAAAAGGAGCAGGTAAAACACATCCGTTGAATGGTAATGACACCGGACTTGTTTAGGTCATAAATCAATTTCAGCAACCCGTTGAGCATTGTTGTTTTCTGTTCTTGTGTTAGTTTTTCAATCGGTTGTTGGATGGAAGAAGCAAAAAAAGACGCTTTTTTGGCAACATTTTTTCCTTCGGCCGTAAGTGAAAGGGAATAGCTTCTTGTGTCGGCGGGGTCTGTTTCTTTGGTAACCAATGCTTTGGAGAGTAAAACCCTGACACTATCGCTAATGGTGGCCTTTGTCATATTAAACTCGTTTGCCAAATATCCCACTTTACACTTTTCCAAGGAATGGAAAGAGATGAATATCAAAATCTGAATTTGTATCGGGCTTAATGAGCTTTCTTTACTTTCGTTCCAAAGCAATACCCTGAATGCTTCCGAAATACGTTCCAAAGCAACCACGATTCGGCTCTCTATTTTGTGGTTTTGTTCGTTTAAATTGAATGATGGATATTTCATAGTGTTATATTTTGGCCACATAGACCCAAGCCTTTTTTCCTGATTCAAAAGTTTCAAGTATTCTATGGTACTCACTTACTTCATACTTGTCGGTTTCGGCAAGTTCGGTATTCGTAATTTCAAATAAAGTTCCTTCTATAGCATCACTTGCATTACCGGATTTAACGGCAATTGGGTGATGATCTAGCTGACTTTTAGCAAGGACTATTGGATCTGTGATTTGTGTTTTTTCAGTTGTATACCCAATCAATTTATCTCGCTCTCCTTTTAAGGTTCGACCGTAATTTTCAATCTGTACGTTCTCTAACTGTAAGGTACCGTAAGAGAATAATAAATGTGTTTTCTCTTTCATTTACAATTTTCCATTTCAACGATCAAATACCCTTTTTGTTTAATCTCTGATTTCCATTGGGGCCGTACTGTTTCCATGTGGCAGAACCTACATTCTTTTGATGTTAAAGCTTGTCCCTCTTGAGCTTTGTTTTTTAAATATTCTTTACCATAACCATAGATTAAGGCTGTATCCCTAATTTCTTCAGGAGCAATAATGTCAAAGTGCATTACGCTACCGTCTTTTTTGGTTACATAGGTGTCCCAAACTGCTACTTTCATTTTAGTTTTGTTTTGATAAAAAGAAAGCCCTGTAAAGATAGGAATCCTTACTTTACAGGGCAAAAAAGATTACTTGACTTTATAGGGTAGCGACAGGTCGCCACTTGCTACTGAATATACTTTGTAAACACCGAGCATTGGCTTGTTTTCCCCACCTTCTCCGCTTGTATTGACTTGCATAAAGGCTGCAACCCCATCATAGGAAAAATCCGTTTTGTTGTTCATTCGATAATCGGGAACAACCACTCGTATTGTATTCCTGTCCGTGATGACTTGAAAACCCGGTGAGTCCATGTACATGGGCATTCCTGGATTGGTTGGTGGTAAGATCACACTTGTGTCCTTTGGGTCAAATTGCTTTACGGCCAAACCGCCTTCCACACGTTTGTCTTCTGTCAAGACCACCCAATGCGGGTGCCAAACAATACCGTCATTAACAAAATTTCGGTCAGCATTTTCGTCCCACAGTGGCGTGTCATCAAAGTCGGGGTGCGAGGTCAAGGCTAGTGCCAAAATGCCTTCGGTATCGCCAAAGCCAACATCGGTTGATTTTAAAGTAGTTGGGAATACGTAGCCTAAAACAGGTGCTCCGTTCATTTGACCTGCTGGTGTTGGTGTTGTTTTACCAGCCGTTCCTTTTACGGTAATTTCCCAAATGGTGGCCGCAAGGTCATCTTGGTGCTTTACGTTCACATATTTAATTTGAAAATCTTCGTTGTTGTAGTCTTCGCACTTGTTGCAGGCATATATTTTAGCTGTTAAAAGGGAAAGTCCGAGAAGAAAATATACTTGTTTCATTTTTATGGAATTTAATTGGTTAAAAGTTAGGAGTCGCATAATAAATTAGGACTCCTAACTTATTAATGTAAATTTTTTTAGCCTTTTACGTCGGCTACAGATGCACCATAATTGATGTGCAATACATTCCCGTTTGGTGTTAACAAAGCTGGGACAGAGTTTACTCCTGCTTTTTCTGCTTCTGTAATTCGGTCGCGTTCTTCGCCAATGTGAACGAGTTCAACATTTTCCGCGCCAATTAGATTTACGATTTCGTGTTCTGCACTCACGCATACTGGACATCCGGCGTGATAGAAAATTGATTTAGCCATTTGAATAAGGTTTAAATTATGTTTTGGCATTATTGCCGATACAAATATAGTAAGGAATCCTAACAAAATAAATCATTTAACGAATTTATTTTAGATTACGCATATGGATATCACAAAAGTCAATAATAGAAAAGAGTGGACTAAAAAAGCCACTAGAAAGGGCTTATAACAGGTTTTTTCTGCTGTTCAAGGTGATAACATTAATTTCTGTTTAACACAGACGTTAGCAATTCCGAGTGGATTCTAGCTTGCCCGGAGCTTGTAGAGGGTGGTCTAATCTACCATAATTGCTGTTGGCATTGTTAGCAATTGGGCTTTATTTTTTATCAAACTTGACCTCATTTGGTTTTTCAACGGAGTCATACTCTTCATCAGCTCCTTCGTTGAAATCGGGCAATTGCAAAATAACAGGACTTTCAGATAGAGTATCTTCATGCTTTACTGATGTTCTATAATCGCCTTTTTGTAGAGGGTTCCAACCATTTGCCAAAGCTTGCTTAATTTGTTCTGCGATAAAATTCGGCTGTATTTTTACCAACTGTTCTGGTCCCATAAATCCATCAACCAAAATGGATTCGCACTTAATGCACATAGTGGATACTGGATTTTCCAAATGTTGAATCACTATATTAAAAACAATATCTTTCACTTGCCCCAAACCAAATTGAGTCGCATATTTCATAAAAGTGCTATTCAACTCATTATTAGAAGCACGCCAATCTGAAACAGTCTTGTATTTTGATATTTTATACAAGAATTTTTCTCCCTTTACAATTATTTTTCTAGTTCCTTTCTTTGCTATTGCCATTTTAAGTCATTGTTGAACTAAACCTAAAGGTAGCTTCAGGAGTTATCTAAATCTCCATTCACTACCTTTAAGATGTATAAAACTAATATTTAGCAAATTATGAAAAAAAAGTAGTACCCTGATCGAACGAGCCTGTGAACGTGTTCCAAAATTCCAGGAATTGTATCTCAAACTAAAACGTTCTGTTGAACTATCGGGCAAAAGCCAAAGCACCCTGACCAACTATGCCCGCTGTCTTTCACACATAGCCCTGCATTTTAAGTGCAGTCCACTCGATCTGGATGAAGAACAGGTGCTGGATTATCTACATGTTTTAAAGTCCCGGCACAAGACCCCGTCGAGCAGCTTCTTCAAGCATACCGTTTATGGTCTGAGGTATGCCTACCGGATATCCAATCGTAAAGAGATGCAGGTAATGCTCCCCGCTATTGAGCGTTCCAAAAAACTCCCTGTAGTTTTAAGTTTTAGGGAAGTAAAGCAACTCCTAAAAGCCCCAAAACTACTGAAGCACCGTCTGGTATTGGCGCTGCTTTATGGCTGCGGACTGCGCTGTTTTGAACTGTGCAACCTACAGTTAAAAGATCTGGATTTTGATCGTATGATGCTTCACGTCCGCCAAGGCAAAGGCAGGAAAGATCGGTATGTACCCTTGTCGAGGATGCAGATCCGCGGACTTAAAACATACCTTGCGGCAGAAAATCCTTGCACCTGGTGCTTCACTGGGAACAATACCGAAGGGCGTCCAGTCCCGCTTTCTACCCAAGGGGTTCGCTGGATTGTACGGGAAGCCCGTAAACATAGTGGTATTCAAAAGGAAGTGACCACCCACAGCCTGCGCCACAGTTATGCTACCCACCTTCTGGAAATGGGCTTGGATATTATGAGTGTAAAGGACCTTTTGGGGCACGCAGATATACAGACCACACTGACCTACCTTCACGTGGCACAACTGGGCAGGCAAAAGCCTTTCAGTCCACTGGATCGGCTCTACAAAGAGTAATGGCATCCGCTGCTCACGAAGTGGCCCAGGTATTAAATCGCAACAGGGAGTCTTTAGCAGACTGTTGTGCCACCAGCTGGCAACTAAGGACCCTGCACGCCCTGCGCAAATGTCGTACGGCTGCCCTGGGCGGTCACATTGACCGCTGCACGAATCCATCCTGTAATACCTTGCACCTGAGCTACAACAGTTGCCGCAACCGGCATTGCCCAAAGTGTCAGGGGCACAAAAGGGAACAATGGATCAGGGCACGGGAAGAAGAGCTCTTGAACGTTCCTTACTTCCACGTGGTATTTACCCTGCCTTCAGAACTCAACCGCCTGTGCCTGTACGAACCCAAACTGCTGTATGGCCTGCTGTTCAAAACTTCATGGGAAGTCATAGCAGGGTTTGCTTCCAATCCTAAGTTTTTAGGTGCCGGTCCCGGGATGATTGCCATCCTGCATACCTGGGGACAGAACCTGTCCCTGCATCCGCACTTGCATTGTATCGTGCCCGGTGGTGGGGCAACCAAAAGTGGTAAGTGGAAACCTGCCCGGAACAAGGGGAAATACCTGTTCCCGGTCAAGGCCATGAGCAAGGTATTCCGTGCCCGCTTTGTTGCAGGGTTACGTAAAAAAATTAAAACAGAACAACCAGAGGCCCTTTACCAAAGCCTGTTCAAAAAAGAGTGGGTCGTCTATTGCAAGCGTCCGTTTTTAGGGCCACCTCAGGTAGTGGAATACCTGGGTCGCTATACCCATAAAATTGCGATCAGTAACCACCGAATCAAAAACCTGGATGACAGCGGCGTGGTGTTTTCGGTAAAAGATTACCGCCACGGGGGAAACAAATCCCTGATGTACCTGAGCGATACTGAATTCATCAGGCGCTTTGCCCTGCACATACTCCCTAAGGGGTTTGTGCGCATCCGCCATTATGGGATATTAAGTGCTTACCATAAACGCAAAAGTCTTGACCACTTGGGTAAAACCCTGGGGAAGGTACAGCTCCAAGAAAAACCGCCCCTGCAACACCGAATCTGCCCATCTTGTAAAAAGGGAGAACTGGTGACCCTGCATACGTTTACCGCACGGGGACCACCGGCACACTGGATCACAAAACTTAAAAAATACACTAAAGCACAGTAAGAAAATAAACGCCCCTTGAACGGGATAGGGAACCCTATGTCCGAAACCAAGCAAAAGCGGCCAAAATACCCCAAAAACAGGAGGTTCAATAGAATTTAAGAAGTGATGGACATACTCGGGAGAAAAACAAGACCTCCAAATCACTATACGGTTCAAGTGCAGACCTTAAATAACCCATCCTAAAACAGACCAATACCCATAGAAGACTGACCGACAGAGAACCGGTTCAGTCAACACGGCGTTCATGCTGGGTCGTACCGACCACACGAACGCTAGTTATTGCGTACAGTTTTTTATGTCAGTCGTTTTTTACTATCCATTCTCTGATGTAAAATCCTAACAATTTCGACAATTTCATTTTCGACTTTTCTGTAAAAAATCAGATGTGATTTGATTTTAGTTACTCGATAGTCTTTTCGAGTTTGTTCTGCGGATTTTCCAATCAGATAGTTATCCGCAATAAATTCAATTTCTCCGATTATTAAGTCGTAATATCTGTCAGCTTGTTCTTTAGACCATTTGTGAAAAGTATAAACCCAAATATCATTTAAATCATCAATAGCTTGTTTGCTTATTCGATATTTGTTTTTACTCATAAGTGTTGGCGATGTAATTCAGACAGGTTTTGTTTCGGGTCAAAATTTTCAACAAATCCGCTATTTTCTCCAACTTCGAGAGCTTTAATCAGTTCTCTTTCCTTTTTTTCTTCACGTTCTAACAAACGTAAAGCTGAACGAATTACTTCGCTAGCTGAACCATACCTACCAGAATTCACTTCTTCTTTGATAAAATCCTCAAAATGAGTTCCAAGCGATATTGATGTGTTTTTTCCCATTTTGGTTATAATTTTATTCAAACATACCAAATCTTGGTAACGTGGCCAAATTGCACATAACGGTTTGTATAAAAGAAGTAGGGCTGTAAATAAGCAATTACCTTTCGGATTATCAATAAGCCAAATCTTTTGTATTTTGCTTTATATTATTTCTCTAAAAGCCAAATCAAAAGATTTGGCGGCCTCGCAAATAAGCCTGAAACATTGGGTTTAGAACTTACTTGCCCTATTTTTTTATACATTGTTGCCCACAGGCTTTATGCGTTCAGATTGGTTTTTGGTCGAATAATTTATTAAAAATACCATAATAAATATAAGTATCAATCCGATTGCAACTAAACTTGCCATTTTCAGTTTTGTATTAAAATCCGAAATACGTTCTGAGATTACTGGCGTGGCGTAAAATGTCATTAAATTGTAATATAAGTGAGCAAAAATGCTCAACCAAATACTATGTGTGTTTAAATACAAGTAAGCCAATAACAAACCCCCAATAAAAGCATATAACAAACCTGTTTCAGAAAACCAATGTGCGATGCTGAATACTAATGCTGAAATCCAAAATGCTTTTGAAAAACCTTTTTGGTTAAAAATTTTCTGCGCTAAAATTCTACGATAGTAAATTTCTTCTACAAAAACCCATATTACAACAAAAACTAAAAACCTTGCTAATTCGTTATCAGCTGGTCGGTATTCTTTTTCTAATTCCCAACCTGCAAAGCTGAAAATCAGATTTTGGAAGAAATAAATCACTAAAAACATTCCACTAAATCCAATCAGAATTGCTAAGATTTGGACTGGTTTAATTGCTACGTTTTTCTTTATTGGTAGATTTTTGTAATTAAATCCTATTAATATGAAACCAGAAATTAATACCGAAACAAACCCTATTATACGAGCCGTCCAAAAGTCAATTGTAATAGAACTGTAATAAAATCCAATCAGTAGAATAATGACTGCTAACAATAAATTCAGATAAAGATTTTTAGTCATTTTTTTAGCGCGATATTTTTTTCAAGCTTGTGGGCAACGGTCACATATATGAAATGTTGGGGATTGCGCGCGTCATCACTGTCTGTCGTTACAAAAGCTGGTGCGGGGCAGAACGGTTCGCATAAACACCTAAACCCCAATATTTTATATATGATGTTGGCGTGTCGTTGTTTATTTAAGGTTATATTTTTTCAATTTATTTTCTATAATTGTTTTCTCTGGAATATAATCCCATTTGTCAAGCTCGGTTAAATATATAAATCTTCCTTGTGGTATATATCCTAAAGTCCCGCCACACCAAGCTGCAAAATTGTAATTTTTAGTAACTAACTTTCTTTTTCCGTCAATCTTGTGGATTCTTAGAACTCTTTCAAAATTCACAGACCAACCACCAATTACAATATCAATCGTGTCGTTACTAATCTTTTTACAACGAGCCCAATACAAAGAAGAAATAATTTTCTTTCTTATCAATGGGTAAGCCTGTCCATAATCTATAACGTGAATCTTAAATTTATCATAATCTGTTTTGATTCCATTAGGAATTGAATCAGTCAAAATAAAGTAATCAATTTGGCTTGAATCCTTAGTACTAAAATAATCTTTAAAAGTCTGATTGAAAAAGTCAATTTGCTGTTTTTCATCTAATGCCTGTCCATACAGATTATTAGCAAACACAAATACAACTATTAATAAACCAGCTATTTTCATCTTAAATCTTGCCAAATTTGGTTTTTATCTGCTTGTTTATAAAGAGCTTTCAATCTCTTTTGAATCCGTTTCTCAGCTTTCTTGTAATCACGTTTTGACCATATTGCTCCAAGACAATTCACGGACTTATCTATCATTATGAGTTTAATATTCGCGGTATCAGAAATAGTAATTTTATCAGTCGTTAATCCGACAAAAGAAAACTCTAAGGTATCACCAAGTTTAGTCTCTATTTCAAATAATCCATTCTCATCTGTCAGAACATGCTGATTAGATGCAAGATTTTTTACATTTACAGCAAGCAAATCCGACAGCTTATCGTCAACAATTTTCCCCTTAATCAAAAAGTCCTGACAATAAATTGAATGAACACTTATGATAAAAATCAAAAATATGAATGTTCGTTTCATGGTTGTGTCTTTGGTTACAATGCACGCCAACTAGATTATATGCTGAACTTTGTTGGGCATATACCGCCAATTGGGTTGGTTATGCCCAAGTTTTGTAATTTTTTGTTCGGTATAGTTTTCTTATGGCTCAACAAATCCTTTAGGCGCATAAAAGCTTAAATGTAAGAATTTAACAGAAAACTTGTGTGGTGCAAAAGGGAAGGCAACATGTCCACTTAAAATAAAAGTCGGATGTATTTTTTGTCCTCTCCATGGAGCGGTCTATTCAAAAAGTGGGTCCAGTTCCTTTTAAGAATCACCGATGGGGCCGTAATTCAAGTAAATAGATAGAAATAAATTTGTTGTCAGTAATGCAACTGTGTACTCTTTTCGTTTTTTAAACCCATTTTGTTATGTAGGGCTTACCTTAATTCACTCCCATCACTTATGTATGTTTTTGGCCGATTGTCGAACGGATTGGGTTTAAAACTGTACAGATAGGGTGCCTTATGGGAGTTTCCAGAAAACCTTTTTTCATGGCGCAACAAGGTATTTGCGCTCAACATTTTTCGTTGGAAACCACTACGATTAAAGGAGGTGCCGGTAATGGCCTCGTATACCTGTTGCAGTTCTTTCATGGTAAATTTTTTGGGAAGCAAATTCATGCCCAGTAGTTTTTTGTCCAGATTTTCTCGGAGGGTTTCAAGTGCTTTTTCAATAATTTGTTGGTGGTCCATCATCAGGGGTGGCAGCTCATCTAACGAATACCAATCGATCCCGTCGGATAATGGGTCTGGTTTGGGCATTACTTTTTCAAAGTTGATCAGGGCATAATAGGCAACGGTGATAAACCGGTCCAATAACCAACTATGCGATGTTATGTCCAGCCCGTTCATTTCCAAAATCCGTTTCATGGGCTCTGGGTCAAACCGTTTAACATCACCAAAGGTCCGAAATTGCTCCAAATAGATGTTCTTGAGCCCCGTCCTCTCGCTCACCCCTTTTTTAACAGCTTCTTCTAAACTCTCATTACGTCCAACAAAACCGCCGGGAAGCGCATAAAGTCCAGTATTTCTGTATTCCAGCACAAGTATTTTCAATTTTTTGCCGTTAAAACCAAAAATAACTGAATCAAATGCCAGGTTTGGAATGTAGTCTTCTTTGTTAAGGTTCTGTTTTTTTGGGACCAAAATGTAATTTTTTTCTAAATAAAGTATATTTTCTCGTAAAAACAAAGTACTATTGTAACAATATGTAACAATAGAAAAACTAGATATAATGAAAAAGCGACTACTTTCCGTGGCGTTGGTTCTCTTTGTAATGTCGGAACTGACCTCACAACAGAAAAACGCCTTTCCTGTTCAAGCCAAACTTAAGAATGGTATTATTGAAGGGCTTTACGATACTCATACGGGTATCCAAAAATATTTTGGGATACCCTTTGCAAAACCGCCGATCGGTGAATTGCGGTGGAAGGCCCCTCAGCCCTTGGACCCTTGGGAGGGTGTGGTAGAGACTAAGCGTTTTGGTCCAAGACCTGTGCAAGCTATGGTATTCGGCGATATGAAATCCCGCTCCAATGGCGTAAGTGAAGATTGTCTTTACCTTAACGTTTGGACACCAGCCAAGCGTAACGATAAAAACCTTCCTGTTCTGGTATACTTTTATGGGGGCGGAAACGTCGCTGGGGATGCATCGGAATATCGTTATGACGGTGAAAGTATGGCGAAAAAGGGCATTGTGGTCGTAACCACCAATTATCGCCTGAATATTTTTGGGAATCTGGCTCATCCAGAACTGTCCGCCGAGGCTCCTTACAAGGCATCGGGAAATTATGGACAGTTAGATCAAAATATGGCCCTTCAATGGGTACAAGAAAACATAGCTGCCTTTGGCGGAGACCCAAATCAGGTGACCATAGCTGGGGAATCTGCCGGATCCATCGGGGTTAGTGTACAGATGGCATCACCATTGTCCAAAGACCTGATCGCAGGAGCTATTGGGGAAAGTGGAGCTGCCATTCCACCGACTATGGCACCAATTCCTTTGGCAGAGGCGGAAAAGCAGGGCGTTCAATTTTTGGAAAATGCTGGTATCGAGAATATTTCCCAATTGAGAAAATTGAGCACACGCGACCTGTACGAGATTTATAATGAATCCAAGAAGTTTGGCTTTCCTATGGTTATTGACGGGTATTTACTTACCAAGTCCTTGCCCGAAACCTTTGCCTCACGGGAACAGGCACAGGTTCCACTATTGGTTGGATGGAATTCTGCCGAGATACCTGGTATGGCCTTTACCCAGGGCCCCATTACAAAAGAGGTGTTTGTAGCCAAAGTGAAGGAGGCTTATCCAGAGAATCATCAAACTGTTTTGGATCTGTATCCACATGGTACGGAAGAAGAACTTCAATGGGCAGCAACGAACCTAGCTTCCGATCGTTTTATAGCCTATAGCACATGGAAGTGGTTCGATTTGCACCGCAAGAACAGTGATGAACCCGTATATCGCTATCTATACAGTAAAATAAGACCCCCATTAAAGGATGAAAACCTAGTATCTGGATTGGCGGGCGGTACCGTGGAAAAAAATTCCAATGCCCCACAAATGCCCAAGCCCATCGGCGCGCCACATGCAGCTGAAATCGAATACGCTATGGGTAATTTGCATCTTGTGGATGATTATGCTTGGACCGCCGAAGATTACAAGGCTTCCAAAACCATGCAGCAGTTTTTTGCCAATTTTATTAAGAGTGGAAATCCCAATGGTGAAGACTTGCCCAATTGGGAAGCAGTAGAGCCAAAAGAAAATGAACCCGCCGTAATGATCATAGATACGGAGAGCAAGTTGACCAAGGCCGTAGATGATGCGCGCTACGAGTTTTTGGACAAGGATTACAAAAATTAATCCTACTTGTTGGTAAAACAGCGATAAGGCATCTTTGTTGTAGCACATCTTTTCTACAGGGGGCAATGTTTTTTTGGCATTGTCCCCTGTTCCCATTATGGGTGCAATATCGAAAACAAACCTGCATTTTAGGCAGATAGCAGTTATCCGGCGATTTTGTTTTCTTGGTCATCAACATACTCCAAGATGTCGCCCGGTTGGCATTCCAAAACACTGCAAATCGATTCCAGCGTACTGAACCTAATTGCTTTGGCCTTGCCCGTTTTGAGTATTGAAAGATTTGCCAGTGTCAAGCCTACTTTCTCGGAAAGTTCATTTAAGGACATCTTCCTCTTGGCCATTACTACATCCAAATTTACTATAATAGCCATAGGTTAAATGGTTAGATCATTTTCAGATTTGATATTCAAACCGTTTCGAAACAGTTTGAGCAAAACTGCGGCAAATACTGCGGCTATAAACGGAACAGCAGCCAATAATAACCCCATTAATATAACGCCCGGTGCATCGTCTACCTCCCCCACGTAATATATATAGGGCATTCCTCCAGTAAACATCAAACTTATTGTAAAGGCACTCAACTTAATTTTATTTAAGGCCTTGATCGATGCATTAGAAAATGCCTCGTTCCTATCAATAAAAAGCAATAGTCTGTGGGCCTGGTAGAGGGCATACAGGAAAGGAATTTCAGTAGCACATATTCCCAGTAAAATTGGCCTAAATATTCCTACGCTATCGGAGGTAATGGATATATACAATAAAAAAACAAACAAACAGATTGCTGCAATGGCCAAAAATATAACAACAAATTTTAGTAAGAGGGTGGAACCTCGATCTGTAATTTGTGATTTGATGTTTTTCATTTCTCTTAATTTTTGAATACTGAGGCAAGTAAAACAAAAATTTATTGAAAAACAATAAAAAATTATCGAATAAGATAAAATTTATAGATAATTGAAATTCAATAAGACCATTTTATCAAATAGAAAGGAATAGCTATTTATAGGCCATTGGTGTTGGTATCATAGGAGTTGGCACTTCCCTTGATTCCGGAGTAGCGCTTGTCTGTAAACAAGAAAGTTTAAGCCAGTAAACAACAACTCTTGGAGGGTCAATGGTTTTTCAATAAATACTATGCCAATATGGTAAACGAGTTTTTAAAGGAGTGGTTCAGTTTATTTCCTTCATGAGTCTGGACAACGTCTCCGGCCTTATGGCGAGATAGGATGCCAAATGCTTTCGAGGAATTCGCTCCATAATCTGGGGTTTCATATATTGCATAAAAAAGGCCAACCGCTTTCGGGCATTCGGAATTCTTGCCAGATAAACCCTGTGTTCGGCCAAAATGTAATATTCTTCGAGTAATATACGGTTTATGTGCCGCATTTCGGGAAAATGGTTCAAGCAGTATTTGTAGTCCTCATATTCCAAATAATCGCAATGCGTTTTTTCCAAACTTTCAATGTATTCTTCACTCTTTTGATTTCTAAAAAAGCCGGTAATAGAAGTGAAAACTTCATCTTCAGTATCTATCCATGTTGTTATTTCTGAAGAATCACTTATAAAATACCCTCTTACCATTCCTTTTTTAATAAAATAAAGACGGTTGCAAACCTCACCGGCTTTGCTAATAAGTTCGTTTTTTTCGAAGGAACAACTTTTTAGATGCTGAATCAGATAATTTTTTAAACTGTGGCTTAAGGGATAGATTGAGTTGAGAAATAAAATGATAAACAGATTTTTCTCAGTATTCTTTTTGGGCAACATGTAAGAAATTAGTTAGGTTTTTTGTTTGGTTCCCAAAAATACCAATTACAAAAGGTTTCTGTATGTTGCAGACCATGTTTTTCAATTTGGTGAACAGATGTTTTAGGTTTAACAAATCTGCCCACCTTTTAGTTTACCGAAAATGGTGCTTTAGGAGCTTTTTCCACGTTTCTGACCAATTGTGCACCTCAGTTGAATTAGTTGATGGTTTAGGAAAATAAACCTATTGCCCCCATCGTTTTCTATAAAAAGTGTAAGAAAAAGAGACGGAAAATTTTAATTTTACAGGGCCTTGACCAGCCGAACATGTCATCAGTTGATGGCGTTTAACAATGCATAAAAATTGATTTTGATATATAAAAAATCTTCATATTGATATTGGTATCACTCTAAAGCGATGATTTAAAATAAATTGCCCGAAAATTACTTTGTTACTATATTTTCATGCTTTAGATTTAAGTATTCACAATAAATTATTGTTTATATTTCCATATCAAAAAAAACCTTAACCTACCAAAAATAAATGAAAGACTATAGCCCATTGTTCCATGATAACCCAAACCCCATTTGGGTCCATGAAGTTGATAGGAAGAAAATTTTGGAAGTGAACGAGGCGGCTTTGAACCTCTATGGATATTCCCGAAAAGAATTTCTATCGCTCTCATTTCAAGATCTTTTATCTGATGTTGCTGACCCGGATTTATCGACATTGTTCCATGATTTGGACACTAAGAAAACAGCTTCGTCTCAAAAGACAATTGTTTTTGGGAAGATGGGAAATCCCATAAAATGTAAATTTTCCTTTCAAAAAGTGTTTTTTCAGGACAGGGATTGTATAATGGTGACTACCACAAATATTGAACATGTAGAGGCGATGAATTCGGAGCAATCCCTTTCCGATTACTTGCGAGTAAGGGCTTCGCAGATTGCTAAACTAGGGTATTGGAAACTTGATATAGATACAGGAACATTAATATGGTCGGACGAAGTTTATCATATTTGGGGTGAGGAAAGGGATAAATTCAATGTCAATTTCGATTCTTTTTATAACAGTATTCATCCAGATGACAGGTTGCTTTTTGACCAAGAGCAGGGGAGTGCTTTGGAAGGTATGCAAGAACTCGATTTTGTCCACAGGATAATTCGCAGCGATGGAAAAATTAAGTGGGTTCACGAAAAGGGCAGGTTAATTAAGGACAGTAAGGGCAAGCCACTATCTTTTGAAGGAACCGCCCAGGATATTACAGCGCAAATAGAGGAGGAACAACGGCTTAAACTGTTGGAGAGCGTGGTAACCCACACCAACGATGCCGTTATGATCACCGATTCGGGGCCTTTGGAAGAAGAAGACCCAAAAATAGTTTATGTGAACAGGGCTTTTACCCAAATGACAGGGTACACCCCCGAAGAAATCATTGGCAGAACCCCTGATATGTTAAGAGGTCCAAAGACCGACAGAAATGAATTGGAACGGTTCTACAAAACCTTGACCAAAGGGGAACCCTGCGAGGTCATCATTACCAATTATCGAAAAAATGGGTCGCCGTTCTGGATCAATATCGCAGCTTCGCCCGTTAAGGATGCCAAAGGTAGGATCTCACATTATATTGCCATCCAAAGGGATGTTTCATCAAAAATAAATGCCCAGCGCGAAAGGGATTTTCTCGCCAAGATCAGCACCACCTTCAAGGACAATGAAGATCTGGGCAGTTCCCTTGAACAGGTATGCAAACGGGTCACCTTTCACGGTGGGTTCACTTTTTGCGAAGTCTGGTTGCCCAGCACACACAAAAATAGCCTTCGGTTCGCGGCCATGTACGGGAAAGATGAAGCTGGGGAAACATTTTACAAACACTCGAAGGACACCAGCGAGATGGAATTTGGCGAGGGGCTTCCCGGAACGGTATGGGAAACCGAGCAATCGGTGCTCTGGGGCAACATTGACCAGAACCGACTCTTTATAAGAAAAAGGGCTGCACAACAATCGGGCATAAAGTCGGTATTGGGCATTCCTTTAAAACACCGGGGCACCATCGTTGGCGTATTGGCCGTTGGCACCCCTGAAAATGAAAAACAGTTCAAGGTGCATTTTCCCGTACTGTCCAAATTGGAGGATTACTTGGGGTCGGAGATCAACCGCAAACGATTGGAGGAGGACCTGACGTACTTGTTCGAGACGCTGCCGGACCTTATTTGCCTATTTGATTTCAATGGGAATTTCCTTAAAATAAACAAGGCCGGGTGCGACATACTGGGCTACTCCGAATCTGAGATTGTTGGTTCTGCCGCCTACAGGTTTATACATGTCGAGGATAGGGGAATTTCCGATGGACTGCTCCAAAAGATAACGGACGGACAGGAAATCTTCGAGATCGAGAACCGCTACATCACCAAAGCGGGCAAACCCGTCTGGCTCAGTTGGCACTGCAAGGTAGTGTTGGACGAAGGGGTGGTCTACGCTACGGCCAAAGATATCACGGAACCCAAAAAATTACAGGAATTGGTCTCCGATGCATTCCGATTGGCCAAAATAGGCGGCTGGGAAATTGATATGATCCATGAAAAGTTAACATGGTCGGAAGGGGTGCACCAAATTTATGAAACCGACCCACTGAGCTATGAACCGGAGCTGGAAGGAGCCATTGATTTTTATAGGGAAGACCACAGGGAAAGGGTCAAGGATGCTATAAGCTTGGCAATGGAAAATGGGTCGCCCATAGAGTTTGAGGCAGCATTGATATCCGCCAAGGGCAATGAGAAGTGGGTCAGGGCGATGGGACAGGCCGAAATGGCCAATGGGAAATGTATCCGCCTTTACGGAAGTTTTCAGGATATTACGGACCTTAAGGAAACAGAACACCGACTCCAAAGCATCACCAATGACCTGCCGGGGGTTGCTTTCCAATATATCGTCTATCCCGATGGAACCAATAAACTGGCTTCGGTCAGCCAAAAATCCATGGAAATATGGGGGATGAGCCCAGAAGATTGTGAGAAGGATACCGAACCTATATGGGACCAGATAAAGAAAGGTGGCGCGTATGCAAAACTCCAAGGGGAAATCCAAAACTCCATTGAAACGCTTTCCCAATGGTACAGTCGTTGGACAAGCATACTTCCCAACGGACAGCTACGTTGGCACGAAGGCTACGGGACGCCCTACAAATTGGCAGATGGCACCGTTCTTTTCAATTCCATGATCTTCGACATCACCGATGAGGTCAAGTTGACCCATCTTTTGGAAGAAACCTCGGAACTTTCTAAAATAGGAAGCTGGGAAATGGACCTGCTTTCAGAGCCTGGAGGCGATACCATGTACTGGTCGCCCATGGTCCGAAAAATAATAGAGGTGGACGAGGACTATGACGCCTCCTTGAGCGGTGGTCTGGAATTCTATACCCCCGAAAGCAGGGTCAGAGTGGAAAAAGGAATCGAAGAACTTATCGAAAAGGGCACGGAATACGACCAAGAGGTACTGTTAAAAACCAGTTCGGGAAAAGAAAAATGGGTGCGGATCATTGGAAAAAGTGAACGTTTAAATGGGGTGTGTACCAAAATATATGGAAGTATACAGGACATCCACACAATGAAAACTACCCAATTGCAGCTTCAGGAAATACTGGGTAGTATATCGGATGCGTTTCATGCCGTGGACAAGGACTGGAACTTCACCTACTTTAACAAGGAGGCTGAAAATTTACTAGGTAAGAAAAGCGATGAGGTATTGGGCAAAAACATTTGGGAACTTTTTTCCCCTGCCTTGGGCACCGAACTGGAAAACGTGTACAGAAGGGTCGCCAAGAAGGGCAGGGCAGAAAGCTTTGAATACCGCTATCCTGGCAATGGGGCTTGGTACGAGATCAATACCTACCCATCCAATGGCGGTGTTTCTGTCTATTTTAAAAATATAAATGAAAGGAAAAGGGCCGCAGAGGCACTAGAGACGGCCTTTCGGGAGAAAAATATGATCCTGGAGAGCATCGGGGATGCCTTTTTCGCCATGAAGGAGGACTTTACCGTAACCTATTGGAACAAAACTGCGGAACGCTTACTAGGGGTGAAAAGGGAAGACCTGATTGGTAAAAACCTTTGGGAGATGTTTCCCGATGCGGTGGACCTGCCTTCCTACACCAACTACAACAAGGTGCTCAAGACCCGTGAACCTATCTCCTTTGAGGACTATTACGGCCTTTGGCTGGAGGTCAATGCCTATCCATCGGAAGAGGGCATTAGTGTGTTTTTTAGGGACATCACGCAAAAAAAGAAGGCAAACGAGAAAATTTTGCACAAGACAGAACAACTGGACATCATTGCCGAGATGAACACGGAGCTTCTTAATTATGACGACTGGTTCAAAGTAGTTGAAAAAGCGTTCGGGAAAGTAGGCAAGTGTATTAAAGCGGACCGGATATACTATTTCCAAAACTCCCTCAATGAAAAAACTGGAGAACTGGAAACCAGCCAGCGCTTGGAATGGAGTAATGAAGGGGCGCCTTCCCAAATAAATAACCCCATGCTCCAGAATCTTTCCTTCAGTATGGTACAGGATTTTATGCAACCTCTGTCCCAAGACAAGGCTTTCATGGCCATAGTCAGTGAGATGCCGGACACAGATACCAAAAGGCTTCTTCTTGAACAGGACATCAAATCCATTTTAGTATTCCCGTTATGGGTCAATAAGAAGTTTTGGGGCTTTATTGGTTTTGATGACTGTAAAAACGAAAGAAATTGGAGTCAAGACGATATTTCCTTTTTAAGAACAATAGCAACCAACCTTTCCACGGCAATAGAAACTTCCATGACCAACCAAGAATTGGAACGCTCCTATAATGAAAAGCATCAGATATTGGAAAGTATTGGGGATGCTTTTTTTGCTGTTGATAAAGATTGGACGGTCACCTATTGGAACAAACAGGCTGAACATGTGCTGGGGAGGAAAAGAAAGGACATTGTGGGCAAAAAGCTTTGGGACGAATATGCCGATGCCGTTGAGTTAGAGTTCTATGCGCAGTACCACAAGGCCATGGCTACTGGAAAAATGGTCACTTTTGAAGAATTCTATCCCGCGCTGAATATATGGTTCGAGGTATCTGCCTATCCAAGTAATGAAGGGCTTTCGGTATATTTTAAGGACATTACCTTGCGCAAGGAAACCGATATCGAGATCTTACGGGCCAACGAACGTTTTGAAAAGGTGGCAGAGGCGACCACCGATGCAATTTGGGACTGGGACATTGAAAACAAGGTCTTCTACCGAAGCTATGGTTTTGAAAAACTGTTTGGGCACAAGGTCAAAAGGAGCTTGGAGGAAAGTGAGGTATGGGAAGACAGTTTTTATGCGGACGACCTACCGGAGATCAAGTCCAGCCTCAAGGAGAGCCTGCAAGACCCTTCCAAGGAATTTTGGAAGAGGGAATACAGGATTGTGCACGAAAACGGACAGGTCAAAACCGTGGTCGATAAAGGGGCCATCATCAGGAACGATTCCGGGCAGGCCATCCGCATGGTGGGCGCCATCACGGACATCAGCGAGCGCATCCAACACGAAAGGGAATTGGAAGAACTGAACGAAGCGCTCAAAAAAAACATCAAGGACCTGGAGATCACCAACGACCAGTTGGAGCAGTTTGCCTTTATAGCCTCACACGACCTCCAGGAGCCGCTGCGGATGATCACCAGTTTTTTGAACCAGTTGCAACGAAAGTATAGTGGCCAATTGGATGAAAAGGCAGACCAGTACATCCACTTTGCTACCGATGGGGCCAAGAGAATGAAACAAATCATTCTGGATCTTCTCGAATACTCCCGTGCAGGAAGATTGGAGGAGAACCCCGAGACCATTGATCTTAATGAGCTGATTGAAGAGTACGAAGTACTACGGAGCAGGTTGATAAAAGAAAAGTCGGTAAAGATTGTCAAGGGAAAACTTCCCAAGGTCACCTGTTATAAGGCACCATTGACCCAGACCTTGCATTGTTTGATGGACAATGCCATCAAATATTCAAGGGAAGGGGTGCCCCCGCAGATCAAAATCACCGTGTCCAACAAGAAAGATCACTGGCAAGTGAAGATCAAGGATAACGGTATTGGTATTGATTCTAGCTTTTATGACAAAGTTTTTATTATCTTTCAACGACTTCATGACAGGGATACCTATGGTGGTACGGGAATGGGGTTGGCCATATCCAAGAAAAATGTGGAATCTTGGGGCGGCAAGATCTGGTTGGAGTCCAGACCAGGAAAAGGAAGTGCCTTTTATTTCACTATAAACAAGAAGAAGTCATGAAAACCGTACACATATTATTGGTCGAGGATAATGAAGGGGATATTGTTCTGACCCTTGATGCTTTTGAGGAGAGCAAGATCAGAACCAATATCAGTATCGTAAAAAACGGTAACGATGCCCTGGACTTTCTTTTTAGAAGAAACAAGTTTGTAGATGCCCTGCGCCCCGATCTTATCCTTTTGGACATCAACCTGCCCATTTTCAACGGGCATGATGTGCTCAAGAGAATAAAGCAAGACCCTTCCTTGAAGAAGATTCCCGTGATTATGCTCACCACCTCTTCGAACCAAAGGGACATCAATATGGCATACGAAAATCACACGAACAGTTATGTGACCAAACCTATAGATATGGATGATTTTATGAAGGCTGTTTTAAAAATTGAGGAATTTTGGTTACAACTCTCCAAATTGGCCGATTAATATTAAATAAAAATGACCAATAATGAAGGATGACCAACAACTTTCCGTACTGGTAATCGAGGACAATCCCGGTGATTTTATGTTGATCGACGATTATTTGCTCGAAAAATTCAGTGCCATCAAGGTTATCCATCAGGAGACCTTTGAATCGGCCATATCGGAGCTCAAATCTTTTGAGAACATCGACATCATTTTGCTGGATCTTATTTTGCCCGACCTGAAAGGGGAACAATTGGTGGAAAAAATCCAAGAGGTCAGTGGCAATATTCCTATCATTATTCTAACAGGCTACTCGGATATTGAACTGGCCAGAAAGATATTGTCCAAAGGGGTGTCGGATTTTTTGATCAAGGATGAGATCAGCCCGGAGATCATATACAAGTCCATTATCTATGCCCTTGAGCGAAAAAGTTACATCGCCAAATTGAACAAAAACAAAAAGATATATCAGGACCTGTTTGATTTTAGTCCCCAACCCATGTGGATCTTTGATCCATCAACCCTCCATTTTTTGAATGTCAACAAGGCGGCCATTGATAAATATGGCTATACATTGGAGGAGTTCAAGAACATGACAATTAAGGACATTAGGCCAAAAAACCACATGGAGTTTTTGGAAAAAAGTTTGGAAGAGCGCAAAAGAGAAGACCGGGACAGCTATGCCGGTGTGTTTTACCATACTTTAAAATCAGGTGAGACCATTTGTGTGGAGATCTATAGCAATAATATTGAATATGAGGGCAGAACGGTACGATTGATACTGGCAAGCGACATCACCGAAAAGCAGGAATATGTGAGCACTGTTGAAACCCAGAACAAAAAGCTTAAAGAAATCGCATGGACACAATCGCACGTAGTCAGGGCACCTTTGGCACGTATATTATCGGTAATACACGTACTGGAACAAGACTGTGTGGAACCCCATGATTTTCCCGATCTGCTAGAGAAAATAAAAATGTCTGGCGATGAACTGGATAAAATTATCCAAAATATTGTTGCTGAAACCAAAACTATGATGAATTTGAGTAATTTCGAACATGGAAAAAACAATAATACTGGTAGATGATGATCCAACTTTTAACTGGGTATCATCAAAATTGATTAAAAAGGTTTCTCCAGACCTCAAGGTAATTGAGTTTTCCAATGGTAGGGAGGCCTTGGACTTTTTACAGGATAATTTTAACGAAAAGGATCATTACACCATTTTGCTGGATATTAACATGCCGGAGATGAACGGATGGGAGTTTATGGATGCCATAGAGCAAAGCGATTGGGTCAACAGCAAATCAATATCAGTATTTATAGTTTCCTCTTCAACCGATCCGAGCGATATGGAAACTGCAAGAACCTATGGATTGATTAAAGATTACCTACAAAAGCCACTGAACTTTGATGTGGTGAACGAGATTGTTTTGTAACAACAAGATTTCTGGTGATGTAAAGGACACCCCAGAAGTGAATACTTTTTTGTGGGTTGGGTATCATCACTTTCAATAATTGCGTCATAAGGTGTTCATAGGCATTAAGGGTGAATTTTGATTATGTGATTTGTTGGATATCTAAATAAATATACTAGAGCCGAGGTACATATCTTATAAGAAAAGGCTACCATTCTTAAAAATACTATTCCCCTTTTCTGGTATCGGGACCGGGTACCTCTCTGTCCTGCACATGGCCAATGGCAGTATCCTTAAAGCGCAATATAAAGTTGGTGCCTTTGCCTATTTCACTTTCACAGATCAGTTTACCACCGTTCATTTCAACAAAATCCTTTGCAATGACCAAGCCAAAGCCAGTGCCCTTTTCTCCCTTTGTTCCTGTTCTTATTTCCGGTCGGTCATCATGCCCAAGTCTCTCGAACCAGTCACTTTGCATTCCTACACCAAAATCTCGCACACCAATTTCAACGCATGTGGCATTACTTTGTGACCATAAAATCACTTTTTGGCCATTCTGGGTAAATTTAATGGCGTTGGAAACCAAATTGCGGAGAACCACTTTAAGCATGTTTGCATCCATTAAAAGTGTTGGATGCAAAACCTGTAGCTCAATGTCAATATCCTTGTCTTGGGCCATTCGTGCAAACTCGTGTTTTATGGAGCTGAAAATAGATTTTAAGTCACATAAACTTTTATCCAATTCCATACCATCCAGTTGTTTATGGGACCATTGAAGTAAGCCATTGACCATGGAAACTTTATCGGAAATTTCATTCTTCAATTTTTCTAAAATGGGTTGTAGTTCCTTATCCGTTAAATTGGATTGGATCAATTCAATGATAGCAATGAAATTGTTCAGAGGTGCCCTTACATCATGGGTAAGTAGCGAGAACAGTTTATTCTTGAGTTGATTGACTTTTTCAAGTTCCTCGTTTTGATCTTCAAGTGTTTTTTTGGCGAGTTGGAGGTTTTTTGTTTGCTTGTCGACTTCATTTATTAGCATTTGGTTTGCATTAAGCTGTAATTTTAAATGTTCAGACTCAATAGCTTTATACTTAAACCCAATGATCAGCGAAAAAAGGATTAACTGGATAGTTACTAAGATTGAAGTTGTAAGAATGATCGGATAGGTGTAAAAATCAAAATGTCTTTTCAAAAACCAAGTACCTATGTACAATATTGCGGCCAGTAGAATGGGAGTGTAAGAATACAGATAGTACCGGTTCAATTTATGGGCATGGAACAACCGAAACCCTGAAAATATGTTCAGAAACATAGAAGCCATGGACATAATGGCGGCGAACAGCACAAAAAAATCATTCAACCACTCGATCCTGGTAGTTAAATTATTTGTGATATGCAAAATAGGGAGGCTGCCAACGATTCCAACAAATACCTTATAGGTTCTGTACAAATTGGGAAAAGCGTCCTTTTCTATACTTAGGTAATTTTTTGTAAAAAGCAATAATCCCAAAGTTGAGATCATGGCCGTGGTAAGGGAAGCCTTATCTGCTATTATTGAAGCCGTGCTGCCAAAAGATCCACCTAAAAAAAAGTAAAGGCTCCAGTGTAGGGTCAACCCAAAGATGAGTATAAAGTAATAGAGCAAAACCTTATACTTTAACACGAAAAAAGAAAGCAGGTGATAGATACCAAAAACACTAAAAACAGAAGTGAATATAATGGTTTCTAGATACCTAAAATCAGGAATGTCCATGTTTGGTTAGGCAGTTGGTTAAGCACATATTTGTTGGCAGGCCAAAAAGGTGTTCTTTGGTTTAAAGGAATCCAATATATATTTTTTTGGCATAAATAGCAAGAATCTAACGCTATTGATCCTGTGTTTAAATAATGGATAACAGAAACTTAAAGCAGCAGGTAAATTTGTCTGTGCCGGTTTTTTTCTGCTTTGGGTAAAATCACAATACCGTTTCTGCTCATAAACAAAATGGTCTGTTATTGGTTGGGAACCGATTTATTGAGGCAATCACATCTATCTTGGATTGTGAATATAATTACTAAGCAACCCTTAAATTTAATTTAAGCTTAGTACTTATTTGATTGGAGTTCAACATCTTTTAATTTATTTTTGCCAGGCAAATAAAAAATTAGCTGATGGATGAGTTTGAGCGTAAGAATGCAGAATATGAACGGATTAAAAAACTGAACGAATTTGACCTCGATTATAGGAATCTTCAGACCGAATTTGAAGGCTTGATCCAGTTGGCTGCCAATATTGCCGATACAGAGTTGTCCTTGATCAACTTAATTGATAATTACTCCCAATGGACAGTAACATCAAATTCTTCGGAATTCATGCAAATTGATCGCGAGGACTCTGTTTGTCAATATACGATTCACACCGAGGAATTAATGGAAGTCCCACGTCTTGATGAAGACGCTCGGTTCAGAGACAATCCTTTTGTTAAAGGAAGTGAAGGATTCAAATACTATCTGGGGATTCCACTTAAAACACAAACAGGCGAAAGTATCGGAGCACTTTGTGTAATAGATTTTAAAGAAAAGAACATCTCCTCCGAAAAGAAAAAATTGTTAAGGCTTGTTGCCGACGAGGTTGTAAAGAGGCTCGAGGACAAAATGAAGTTGGATGTACTGCAAGAACAACTTAACAAGGCCATTGTACAACGCAACCAAATGGCACACGACGTTAGAGGGCCTGTGGGGGGTATTCTTGGACTTACCGTAAGTGCCGAAAATGAAACGCTCGATGATGGGGAATTTGGGATGTACATGGAAATGATAAAGAGCTCGGCTTCCAAACTCATGGATTTTACCGACGATATATTGGACAAACAAAAAGCGCAGCAGAAAGAAAATTATTTTAACCTCTCGGAATTAAAAAAACACCTTCACGATCTTTATGTGCTAGCCGCCCGTAACAAGCAGATAAACCTTGAATTTACTTATAATGAAACAAAAATCATTATAAATTTTCAAGAAGAAAACTGCTCCCTATTGTTGGGAACCTTATCGCCAATTCCATAAAATTTACAGCCCCAAAAGGGGAAATAAAGGTAAAACTTGACATAATACAGCAAGAAGAAAACCTATCGCTACAGATAGAGGTGGGGGATAATGGAAAGGGTATTTCAAAAGAAAAACTCCAAAAACTGACAAACTCGGATCTAGGGGAAGATAAGGGGACGAGTGGTGAAAAGGGATATGGTTTAGGCATTAGGCTTGTTACGGATATGGTGAGCAGTATCGGGGGCAAGCTCGATATTACCTCAGAAGAAGGTAAAGGAACAACTGCCACTGTGGAAATACCTATTGGTCTATAACCAAAAAAACGAGTAAGTACCACCTTACATTTTAGTCTTAAAATTAATTAAGGCCAAAGAATTTTAATGATTTGTCCTGGTTCTTTTTTAGAGTTTGGGTGGCAACCCATAGCTGTTTTTTGTACTACTGCCCCAAGTTTGTTTTGGTTTGACTCAATACTTTTTCTTGTTTAGGTGTAACCAGGGTACCCCATTGAATAAAACTTCTTTATTATTCAAAGTTCCCTGACCAGTTTCTCAATTTTATCAACTAAACCAATGGATTGTATTTTATGGTTTATGAAAATAGGGGTGAATGAAAATTTGCCGTTAATCCGAAATTTGTAAATTGCAGGGTCAAATATTTGCATTTCCCAACAAATGAAGCCAGAACATTTGCATAACCTCAAAATCAACGCTCTTTCAGATAATGGCATAGAGGACGATTTCAGTATGATGTACGAGTTCTATAGGCCTAAGCTTGTTGTAATCGTAAAGAGTTATATTTCTTCCCAAGAAGATGCCGAGGAAATCGTTCATGATGTTTTTATCAAACTATGGGAGAAATGGGAAACTCTGCAGATTACCTCAAATTTTACGGGCTATATCTATAGTATGACCCGAAATGCATGCTTAGACTATTTACGAACAAGAAAGAATAAGCTTACCAAAGACATGTCTGCCGAACAGCAGGAGTTTTGGTTGAACCATAGCGCTTTGGCAGATGATATGGCCTCTTCCATTTTGGCAAAAGAGTTACAGGCCCTGGTTGATGAAGCCATAGATGAACTACCAGAAAAGTGCAAAAAAGTCTTCAAGAAAAGTCGCTTGGAAGGACTCTGCCACCAAGAAATTTCCAAAGAAATGGAGATTTCCCCAAAAACAGTAGAAAACCACATTACCAGAGCTTTAAGACAGCTTAGAGCAGCTTTGAGCGAGTATTTGCCCACCCTATTTTTTTAATTTTTACATCCAGACTAGGGGATGTTTCCCTTTTTTACGTCTTGCTAATAAATACCGTTCCTGAATACAATGAACAAAAAGGATATTATTGCATTGGTCGAAGGTCGTCTGACCAATGAAAGAAAGCAAGAAGTTGTCAAGTGGTTGCTCAAAAACCCAAAACAACAACAACGCTATCATATTTTAAAGGCAAAGCATGTGGCCAAATCACTAAAACAAAGTGGGCATGGCAATTCCGGTAGTCCAAAAAAGATATATGCAAAATGGTATAAATATGTGGGGTACGCAGCTTGTGCAGTCTTAATTTTTTCTCTTGCATATACATTAATCTTGCCTGCGGACCAAACCGAAATACAAGACAGCCCTCAAATTACATTGGAAACTTCAATTGGCGAGAATAAAACAATCGTGTTGTCCGATGGCACCAAAGTAACCCTTAATGCCAACACCACATTGTCTTATCCCAAGGAGTTTTCTGGTGAATTAAGAGAGGTTAGTTTAAAGGGCGAGGCATTTTTTGATGTGTCCCACAATCCCAAAAAACCTTTTATGGTCGCTACAGGAAATGGGATGAAAATTCAGGTCTTGGGAACAGTTTTCAATGTAAAATCGTACCCGGAAGACCTTAATGTGGAAACAACCTTGGTCTCAGGTAAGGTAAAGGTCGTAGAAGAACGGGACCAAAAAACAGTGGTGTTGAACCCTTCCCAAAGAGCCACCTATGTTAAAGATGCCGACAAACTTATTGTGGATAATGTACAGACCGAAAACTTTACCGCATGGCGCCAGGGCAAACTTATTTACGATGAGACACCGATACGTCAGGTAATAAGCGATCTAAAAAGAAAGTACAAAGTTGACATATCCGTTGAGTCACCGGGCATAATGGACTATAAATATACAGGGGAGTTCGATAACCTTGGTATAGAACAAATATTGGATCTTTTTGAAGTTTCCTCACCGATACTGTATCAAATGAAAAATAACCAAATAACACTTTATATGAAGAAATGACCCAAAAAAGAGAGGAGGGTGTTCCCGCACCCCCCTGCTCAATAATTATTTAACCACATAGAAATGTAATTAAACATCGTAAACTCATCAAAATTATGGAAAAAAAGGAACTTTTTTTACCAAAGGTCCCAATTATTAGGATAATGAAAATCTATTTAATCTTAGTGGCACTTACCCTGGCCAAGTTATTTGCTTCTGAGGCAAATGCCCAAAGTATTTCGTTAGAGGCAAATAATGTGAGATTAAAGAGGATATTGAACGAAATTGAACGCAAGAGCGATTACAGCTTTTTCTACAACAACAGTATTGTAGATGTGTATTCCAAAAAATCGCTCAAAGTAGAGAATAAGACATTGGATGCCGTATTGAACGAGCTGTTCTCGGAATCCGATATCGCCTTTAGCTTTGTGAGAGATCAAATCATTCTTTTTCCAAAAGACAACCCCGAAATTAAAAACAAAATAGAGCGTCTTTTAAACAAGCATGTCGATAAAATGCCGACAGCCTTGAGTCCCGATAGGATCAATGAACTTATCAGGACCACGGTACAGTTTACCGTTAATGGAAAGATCACGGACAATGCGGGCACCCCTATTCCGGGAGTATCTATTTTGGTAAAGGGGACCTCCAAGGGTACTACTACCGATTTTGATGGTAATTACAGCATCATGGCAGATACAGGGGATGTTCTTATGTTCAGCTACATAGGTTTTGTAACCCAAGAAATCGAAGTGGGCGACCAACAGACCATAGATGTTGTTCTAAAAGAGAATGTGGCCGCCTTGGAAGAGGTTGTCGTTGTAGGTTATGGTACCCAGAAAAAATCCGACCTCACCGGAGCCGTTGGAGCCGTGGATAGCGAGACCCTCTTAAAAGCTCCAGTAAGCAATCCCCTCCAAGGGATGAGGGGCAAAGTAGCCGGTGTAAACGTGTTTTTAAACTCCGGTTCTCCAACAGGATCCCCTAGAATAGTGATCCGTGGTGTGGGTACCATCAATTCATCAACAGACCCCTTATATGTTGTGGATGGTGTGGTAATGGACGACATCCAATTCATAAACCCCAACGATATTGAACGCATGGAGGTATTGAAAGATGCATCATCCGCTGCAATATATGGGGCAAGGGGTGCCAATGGCGTGGTTTTGATCACCACCAAAAGAGGCTCAAAAGATGAAAAAATCTCAATTGGTTATGATGGTTTCTTGAGCGTAGGAAGCATCCGCAAGAAGATGGATTTGCTGAACGCGGAAGAGTGGTTGGAAGTAGTTCGTACAGGTATGGAGAATACTCCAAAGTACCGTCCTGGCGACCCAGCCCCCGTATTTACGACCAATGACCCAAATTTGTTCGATGCACAAGGAAACCCGCTTTATGATACCGACTGGCAAGATGAAGCCACGCGTACTGCCTATTCCAACAATCACCAATTGTCCATTCAGCAAGGGAGTGAAAAATCATCCATAGGGGTATTTTTGAATTATTCTCATATAGAAGGAATAATGCTGAACAATGAATTGGATAGGATCAGCGGAAAAATCGCTTATGACGTTACTCCAAAAGATTGGCTAAAATTGGGTGTTAACCTTATGGTGAACGATGTTAAGGACACCGAATTTGAAGAGGGCGGTGGTGGCCAGACACCAAGAAGGACCATGATTGAAATGCCCCCGATTTTCCCGGTAAAATTTCCCGATGGAACGTGGAGCAATAGCCAAATGATCAGCGATGCCTATAACTTGGAGTCCATGTCCAATCCGGTTCACGTATTGGAAACACAGGAAAGGTTCTGGGAAAGAAACCAACTTTTCGGGAATTTCTATGCCAATTTCAATATTTTGCCAGGTCTGGAATTTAGAACGCAATTCGGTTTCGATAAAAATATCAGGAACAAAAAAGAGTACTCGCCACGAGATTTGGTAAATATTTCGGCACCCAATGGTTTTGCCCGTATTTTTAATGAAAAAAGTACCTACTGGCAGCAAGAAAACTATCTTACCTACAATCAGGATTTTGGTGACCACAGCATCAATGCCATGTTAGGTTTGAGTTGGCAAGAACGCACTTACGAATCTTCCAACATTTTTGCGAGAGGGTTTAGTGACGATTTTTTCCGCTACAACAATATCGGGTCAGCAAGTAATCCAAGTGCACCGGAATCTACCACCAACGAATGGGCACTTAATTCCTATTTTGTTCGTGCCAGCTATTCCTATAAGAGTAAATATTTGCTGACTTTGACAGGAAGGGCAGATGGCTCCTCAAGATTTGGTGAGGACAATAAATACGGATTCTTCCCATCCATAGGTGCTGGTTGGAACATCAGTGAAGAAGCCTTTATGGAAGACGTAACCGCAATCAACCGACTTAAGCTACGTGGTAGCTACGGTATAACAGGTAACACGGAAATCGCCCCCTACAGCTCATTGGCAACAGTTTCTTCGGGAACGGTACTGTTAAATGGCACAAGGGTTAGTTCAAGCTCCGTAAACCGTTTGGCAAACCCAGGATTGGAATGGGAAAAAACCAGTCAGTTTGATATTGGATTGGATCTTGCCGCCTTTGATTATAGGTTGCGTTTGGAGTTCGATTACTACGATAAGTTGACAAAAGATCTTTTATTGGATAGACCAGTGCCCTATACTTCTGGATTTACTTCGGTAAGGGACAATATCGGTTCCGTTTCCAACAAGGGTATCGAGGCCATGATTACGGGAGAGATTATCCGTAAAGCCGATTTCGGTTGGGAGACCTCCTTTAACATGAACTATAACAAGAACAGAATTGAAAGTTTGGGCGAAAACGATGAAGACATCGAACCCGGGCCATTCTGGGTATCCGGTAGCCAGACCATTCTTCGAGTTGGAGAATCTTTGAGCTCTTTCTGGGGATACGAGCGTTTGGGCACATGGGGAACGGACGAAGCTGCAGAAGCAGCTGAGGTTGGTGCTGTTCCAGGAGAGGCCAAACGATCAGCAGAAAAGAAAATCCTTGGAAAAGGCCTGCCGGATATTACAGGAAGTTTCATAAACACCTTCCGTTATAAGAATTTTGACTTCACCGCTGATATCCAATTTGTGGCAGGGGTAGAGATTATGCAACAATTCTATCACTCTACCGAAGACCGTTCAGGCATTGCAAACGGACTTGCTACCATTCTTTATGATGGTTGGACCGAAAGCAACCAGAACACCATGGTACAGGAAATTAGGAACCAAGCCTATGCAGGACAGAACAGCCAGGTAGACAGCAGATGGGTCGTGGATGGCTCCTACATCAGAGGAAACCTATTCTCCTTGGGCTACAATTTTAACCAGCAGTTTTTGGATTTGATGGGTTTGAACCGTTTGAGAGTTTATGCCAGTTTGGAAAACGCATTCGTAATCCATTCCAAAGACTTTCAAGGGTACGATCCCGAAGCAACTTCTTGGGGCGGAAATCAATGGGGACAGAACATTTTCTTCTTCCAATACCCCAAGCCTAGGACTTTTACCATAGGATGTAGCCTCAAATTTTAATCCATAAAAAAAATATCATGAAAATTAAGTATATAGTTTTTCTAATCGGAATAATTGTATTGGGGTCTTGTTCGGACTTTTTGGAAGAACAACCTCTTGCCGAACTTGATTCCAACCAGTTCTTTTCAGAACCAGATCAAGCATATAGTGCAGTAAATTCATTATATAGAACAGGTGCTCCAAATATGACCGATGGTGGAGTTTATAGCGGAACCCCCCTAATGTTGGGCGGATACATGTCTGGCTATTTCTATAATGAGTATGCAGGTCAAGAGCTGCACGTGAGCAATACACAGGAACTCACTTTGAACGGCGATAATATCGGAGGTTATTTGCAGGACAGATGGAGAGAGCTCTATTTAGGAATTTCCAGAGCAAACAACGCTATCAAATACATACCGGAAACACCCGAACTGAGCGATTCCGAAAGGGCCCAGTTGTTGGCCGAGGCCAAATTTTTCAGGGCATTTTCCTACTATTATTTGGTAAGATGGTTTGGCCCGGTTCCATTGACGACGGAGCCCTATGAATCTTTGGAGAACCTATATCTGGAAAGAAGCCCGATAGCCGATATATATGCTTTGATAGAGCAGGATTTAAAGGATGCCCTCGAAGGTGGACTGCCAACGGTAAGTATGGTCGACAATGGCAAACGTGTTACTGCCGGGGCAGTGGCAACCTTATTGGCCGATGTTTACCTGACCATGAGCGGAAATCCTTTAAATGCCGATCGTTACGCCGATGCAGCGGCATTATCCCAGGAAATCATCAACGGAACCTACGGTTCTTATGGTTTGGTACAGCATGATGAAGTATCTCCGGGAGTAATCGATCCAGAAAACTCAGCATACAACAAGATCAGAAAAGGGGATGCATCAGCAGTGGAGCATATTTATATCAAAGAATATGATCCAGAGATAGCTACTTCGGTTTATCCAAGATATTCCTATCCCGTGGCACTAGCTTCAGAAGTTCTTTATGACATTACCAATGGGGGATATTTGCCTTCAGAAGGATTTTTGGACCTCTATGACCCTGACAATGACCTTCGAATTCAGGAAAAGCAGTTTTTCCATTCCAGTTTTGAAGGTACAGGTCAGGCTTTTTCAACAGCACCTTATATATGGCATGATGACACAGCGGTATTTGAAACGGCAATGTCTGGAAAGGATTTTGCAGTTTATGGTTATGCCGATGTGCTCCTGATCGCTGCCGAAGCCATTGCAAGATCCAGTGGGGTAACCTCCGATGCCATCAACTATTTGGCTCAAGTACGCTCCAGAGCTTATTGGGAATCCGATTTGGCCACGGTTGAAGCAGACCTTACCGGTTTGGGAACTGAAGCTTTTGTACAAGAGGTGTGGAAAGAAAGACACAAAGAATTGGTGTTCGAATTCAAAACTTGGTTCGATATTGTTCGCACAGGTCAGTTTCCGGTAGCCGATGCACCGGGCAGTATATCCTTTGTAAATGCAGTGGGCCATACCACAGAAAGAGGCAAACAAATTGAAGAAAAACACATGTTGTTGCCTTTGCCAGGACCTGAGCTTCAACGTAACCCTAGTCTGGGTACCGATAATAATGGCTATTAAACATATGTAAGATGTATGGGGCCCATGGAATCCTTTATGGATGATGGGCCTCAATTTTATCATTCAAGATGTTTGAGGCAATCCGTTGCATGACATGTTTATGTCAACACAGCGCAATGGTTGTCCGTTAAACTTGATTCATTTACCCATAAAAACCAAACATATATCCATGCAGATTATAGAGAACAGCACTGTTTACGATGCTATTATAGTAGGTTCGGGAGCAGGTGGCGGTATGGCCGCCAAAGTGCTTTCGGAGTCTGGGTTAAAAGTTGCCGTAGTCGAGGCCGGTCCCTTTTTTGATCCGGCCATGCCGGAGCACCAAACCCAGTTGAAATGGCCCTACGAGAGCCCCAGGCGCGGCAAGAGCACGCGATTCCGTCCCTTCGGGGACTTCGATGCCGCCTATGGCGGCTGGGACATCGAGGGGGAGCCCTACACCCAAGGGGAGGACACCCGATTCGATTGGTTCCGTTCCAGGATGCTGGGCGGACGGACCAACCACTGGGGAAGGATATCGCTGAGGTTCGGTCCGAAGGACTTCAAGCACAAGGACGTTGACGGCTATGGGGACAACTGGCCCATAAGCTATGATGACGTAAAGCCCTATTACGACAAGGTGGACAAGATGATCGGGGTTTTCGGCACCAACGAGGGCCTTCCCAATGATCCGGACGGTTTCTTTCTGCCACCGCCCAAACCAAGATTGCACGAGCTTTTTTATATCAAAGGAGCTCGTAAGAGCAATATTCCGGTGTACCCCTCCCGGATGTCGATGCTCACCAAAAAGATAAACAATGATCGTGGGGTCTGCTTCTACTGCGGGCAGTGCAACCGTGCCTGTCAGGTATACGCGGATTTCTCCGCGGGGACCTGTCTTATCTTCCCTGCGCAGAAGAACGGTGGCCAAATCGACCTTTTCGTGAACTGTATGGTCCGCGAGGTGACCACCGACGAAGAGGGCAGGGCCACGGGAGTGTCCTACATTAACAAAGAAGATCGTAAAGAATATAAATTGAAAGGAAAAGTAGTGGTACTGGGTGCCTCGGCCTGTAGTTCTGCTCGTATCCTTCTCAATTCAAAAAGTAAGCAACACCCGAATGGATTAGGGAACAGCAGTGACGTTG
>NZ_JACESV010000003.1 GCF_013911645.1 Allomuricauda sp. | reverse complement strand
CGTCCGACGCCGATGTGGTGAGCTTCATCGAGTTCATGGCCAAGGACGAGGAGACCCTGGGGCCTGATATCCGCGGAGGCATCATGTGGCTGGACCACAAGAGCAACACGGAGTACGGCGTGGAGTTCAAAAAGGCGGCGGAGGAACAGCAAAAGGCCATTTTGGACGAAATCGCCTATTACGACCCGGAGGTCCCTGGCAACGAGCGCCCCTTTGAGGTGAACTTCTTCTCTTTGATACGGAACCTGACCATGACGGGCTTTTATACGAGCAAGATCGGGATCGAGGAGATCGGTTATAAAGGGAACCAACCGAACGTATGGGACGGCGTTCCGGAGGATGTACTGGAACAGCACGGGGTATCGTACGACGAGGAATGGCTCGCCAAGTGCGTGGACCAGAGCAAGCGTGGCATCATCGCAGAGTGGGACGAGGATGGCAATTTGTTGACATAATAAAGGTTTCACTAAAAAATAAAAAGCCCTGGCCTTTTAAAGGCAGGGCTTTTTTAATTTATGTTGATGATGTTATAAGGCTTCCAAAGCTATGATGTCCACTTCCCCTGATATATGTAGGTCGTTGCCTGTAACATTTTCCGCTCCGGGAATGGTGAACGCGAATGAAAAGGTCAGGTGTTTGGCGGTGGTGTCGTAGGCAACATCCATGATTATACCATCATCATCGGGGGTATTAAAAGGCCAAGTACCGTCCACAACAAAATATTTGTTGTCGTCTCCCACAACTGCATATTCGTTGATTTCAATACCGAAAAGGCTTATGTCTTCGGAATCTTCCCCTAAATCGGTAACCTCTAATATGATCTTTACAAAAGAATTTGTGTCATCTTGGTTTTTATCCGGGACACTAAGAAAACGCCTTATATCGAAAAAATAAGTGTTGCCACCAAAGTTAACATTATTGTTGATTGGTAATTCAGCAGGGTCAATAGGTGTAAACTTAAACGATGTGGAGTCTTGGAACAGTACATCATCCACTCTCTTTCCCTCCATTTCAAGAGTAATGTATCCATATTGGGTTAATTCATCAAAGCCTACCCCATTTTCTCCATCTTGCCCATCGGCACCATCTTGCCCATCAGCGCCATTTTGTCCGTCTGCACCATCTTGTCCATCTTCGCCGTCTTGTCCATCTTCACCATCTTGTCCATCTTGCCCATCTTCACCATCTTGACCGTCTTGTCCTTTGATACCATTTATTCCATCTTTTCCATCGATTCCATCTTCACCATCAGAACAAGAGACCATGGCTATGCCAAGTGCAAGAATGGCAATGCTAAAAAGTTTAATTAGTTTCATAGAATATAAATTTTTAAGACAAAGGTAGTTTTGCTATTTACTTAAAAGAGAGGTAATTGATGTATGCCTTGTTTGAATTGACAGATGGGTGTTTTGGATGGATATACTAAATTGAAAAAGTTCATATATTGGAATATAATGACTTTGTACATAGTTTAATTGACAATGACGATAACTGCCCATCACCCCAAAGGATCCCGCTATCAAATTTTTAGGGAATGTTACTATATCCATCTTGCGGGTAATCATGGCACGGGGCAGATTCCCGTAATTGATGATTGCTGTTATGACTTTGTATTTTTCAAGGAGGCTTCGGGTGCTTTTTATTATGGTGAGGACTCACAAAAAGATGTAATTCGCAGCAAGGTTTTTACCATTCACAATGTAACGCCACCGTATCGAATTGAAGCAGCGGGTTCACTTACTTTTTTTACGATAAAGCTGCAACCTTGGGTAAACGCTCATTTTTTTGCATCGTTACAACAATCTGGTGTGGTGGCTATCGTGAATACCGATGCAACTTTGTTGCGGTTTTACAATAATGTTTTTAAAGCGGATAAGCTCTCCGATAAGTTTTCGTTGGCAACGGAATTTATGCAGGGTAAAATGTTTGAGCTGACACCCGCAATGGAACTCGTGCGCGAACTCTGTAATTATATTTATGAAAAACGGGGAAAAGTAACGGTGAACCAACTGAGTGAACATTTTAACAAATCGAGGCAATATTTGGGCAAAGTTTTTAAAAAGGAAGTGATGTATACCTTAAAAAAATTCATCATTACCGTTCGCATATTGGATTTGGTCAAGTTCAAGGCCAAAAACCCTGATATTTCCCTTACGCAGCTCAGCTACGATTACGGGTATTTTGATCAAGCCCATTTTATCAACGACTTTAAAAAAGTTTGTGGGGTTGCACCCTTACAGTTTTTTAATAATTTACCTGAGTTTTTGTTGCGGCACCCGTAGGTTTCCATTTTTACAATTATTTTCACCAGGGTTGTGCCTTCTTTGCACAAACCAATTGATTATGAGGAATTATTTGATTGTTTTGATGGTGCTTCTGTGCATAAGTTGCCTTGAGGACAGGAAAAGGGATGTACAGCTTTCATCAAAAATGAAAGCAGTAAAGGATTCTGTGGATACTTATTTTTCCAAACTTACGGAACTGAAAAAATTCAACGGAGTTGTGTTGGTCTATAAAAAGGATACCTTGCTCCTAAAAAAAGCCTATAATTTGAATGATTACCCCCAAAGTTCAACTTACATTACCGATAGCACACAGTTTGATATCCATTCCGTTTCCAAATTGATGACCTATTATTTGTTGGCCAAATTGGAGCAAGAAGGAGAACTTTCCATAGACCAGACCTTGGACATTTTTTTTAAAGACTTTCCCAAAGGGAAAGAAATTACGCTGCAAATGTTGCTTGAACATCGTTCCGGACTGCCCAGGGAATTGTCGGGTTTAGAGGGGCAGGAATACCAATTAACTTCAGATGAAATTGTTGACCTGGCCAAAAAGGAGAATCTTTTGTTTGCACCCGGTACAGATGCCCAGTATTCCAACGTAGGCTATGAGATTTTGTACAACATTGTTTCCAAAGCCTATGATAAACCCTTTACGCAATGTGTAATGGACGAAATTTTCATACCGTTGGGGATGGATGCAAGCGGTGCTCATTTTTTTACCCAAGAAAATAGGATTAAAAATATGGCCCAAAACCATATACTCAAAGATAGTGTGCTGGTGAATGTGGACAATATTCAGCAAGATGAATTCCGGACGGCGCGGTTGTTTTCAACCGTTGATGATTTAAAAAAGTTTCTTGACCATGCAAAACAGGAACCCTATGCTTCGTTTTTAAAAAACGAGGATGGAATTATAGCCAAAGATGGAGGGTCTAAAGGCATACGTGCCCAAGTTTATAGTGATTTGGAGAATGACTTTGATTTTGTACTCTTGGCCAATTATGATGAAATGCCCTTTTTTGATACGATAGATGATATGGTACGGCTTTTAAAATCCGAACCTGTGGAATATCCGAAGGAAATTAATAGAAAAGCTATAGCCTTGGATGCAGAAGTGCTTCAACAATATGAAGGTTCCTATACTTTTGCCGATTTTGATGGATTGGTGTTGGAGGTGAAGGCCAAAGACAATCATCTTGTCATATTTCAAGAAGGAGAAGAAATAGGGGAGCTACAAGCAGAAACCCCGACCGTGTTTTTTGAGGATCCAAAAGCTGCCGAATCTTTTGAGTTTATTAAAAATGAATCGGGAACTTACGATGCATTGATGGGTTGGAAAGGCATTGTTGTGGAAGGAAAGCGAAATTAAATTGGTGGATAGAAAGAAAAAAGCCCTTTTTTAAGGGCTTTTTTGTTGTACTCGAGGCGGGAACACTATTTTGCAAAATAACAAATAGGATAAAAGGCTTTAAATACTATATAATACTTTAAAAATACCAATAAAAACAAAGGTTTAAGGAAATTAATACTTTTGCATTTGTTTGCATGGTTTTGTTTTTGTTTGCGGTCAACCGTACAATTATCATACAAATTATTCTATATTTGTACTGTATGGCAACAGTAAATTTTTTATACAGATCCAAACGCCCGGAATCCTTTTTAACCATTCGGTTGCTTTATCGCAATCAAAAGGATTATGTAATAGGGGCGAAAACCAAATTGAAAGTCTCAAAGGATTATTGGGAGACTACCCACCAAAGGAACCTAAAGGATATTAGGGACGTGGACCAACGAAATACCTATAACGCAGTTAATACCGAATTGGCCCGAATACAGGCCCACGTATTGGATGAGTTTGATAAAACCGATATTGGCAGCATAAATAAGGATTGGCTGGTCAATACCTTGGAGGGTTTCTACAACCCAGCGGGGGACTCTGAGCGGGGGATCCCAAAGGATTTGATCAGTTACATAGATTTCTATAAAGACTACCGCAAAAACGAGTTAGATGCCAAAGCGGTCCGTAGGCTGAACGTCACCAAGCGCAAAATGCAACGGCTCCAAGCTTATATGGGGAAAAACATATTGATAAAGGAGATCAACGAGGATTTCAAACAGGCATTTCAAGAATTTAGCCAAAAGGAGCAGTATTCTCAAAATACCCAATCTAGGGAGCTGGTAGCTATCAAAACCCTTTGTTTCCACGCCCATTATTTGGGACTTGAAACGCATCACCAGTTAAATAGCCTACGGCTTAAAAAGCAAGAGGTCAACCACGTTTATTTGGCCACGGAGGAGATCGAAAAAATAAAAGGGCTCGAATTGCCAAACGAACATTTGGACAATGCGAGGGATTGGCTCTTGATTAGTTGCTATACCGGGCAGCGTGTAAGTGATTTTATGAGGTTCACCAAGGATATGATCCGGGTAGAGAACGGAAAGCATCTTTTGGAGTTTAGGCAGCAGAAAACCAAAAAGCTAATGACGATTCCATTTAGCCGGGAGGCCCGGGAGGTGCTCAAAAAAAGAGGAGGGGAGTTTCCCCGGCCGATTTCGGACCAAAAGTACAACGACTATATAAAGGTGGTTTGTCAAAAAGCTGAGTTAAATGAGGAGGTACAGGGCACCAAAAGGGTGAATATTACCCCGAAAGAAAAAAAAGGGACCTATAGGCACGTGGCCGATATTTACGAAAAGTGGGAGCTTGTTTCCAGCCATATAGGGAGGAGATCGTTCGCAACAAACTATTATGGAAAGGTCCCCACAAGCTACTTGATCAATATAACCGGGCACAGCTCCGAAAAAACATTTTTGAACTACATAAAAAAGAGCAATAAGGATATAGCCCTTGATGCTTACGAATACTTTAACTAAAAAATCTACACATGAATTTAATTACAAGAGTAAGGATCGAGGAAATGATTGCAAGAAAATTAGATATGGCTTTTGCCAGCGAGGAGTGGCCGGGCCTAGATGATGCGATAGAGCTCGCAGTCGTGGAATTTGAGAAAGGGGAGGAGATAAAGCCGCTTTTAAAAGTTGTGTTCGATAGCTGCAATGATACGGATGAGGTTTTAATAGAATGGTCCAAAATCCTAAACGATTACGCTAAAGTAGCTTAGGGTTAGAGTTATCAACTGGCTTGGTTGGCAACTACTTAAATTAAGCCCTGTTTTCGGTTGAATGTATTAAGCACAATGCTTATTATTGTCCCTGATGCGCCTCTAGCCAAGGCCTTTCTCGCTTTAACGATTTCCCATTAAATTGATTAGAAACCCAGCCTATCCGGTTGGGTTTTTTGTTGGAGGGGTTTTTAGTTGTCTAAACAGTCAATTTTATCAATAAACATATCCTTGTAAACAATATCTTCAACGTCAAAATAGGAGTCAGTACCCTCTAACCTAATTATGGATATTGGCGATTTTTTAAGTTTATTTTTATCCCCCTCGGTTAATCTTCCGATTAATCTAAAGCTTCCGCAATCAGTTTTACCATAGTGGTAAAACTTAACAATATCGTCATTTTCAAGTTTCACCAATACAACTGACTTATTGGCTTCATAGGAACTGGTGCAACCCAAATCTATAAAATGCTCGAAAATGGCATAGTCAATGTTTCCAATTCGCCTCAACTGGATACAAAATTGGCCAATCCAATTTCCGGGATCCTGTTCAATACAATACTTTTCAGTATATCTATGAAGTTTTCCCGTAAACTCATCTTTTTCATTTCTTGCATATTGGCAGGATGATTTGTACTCAGCTATCATTTGCCTCTCCTCTTCTAAGAACTTAATCGCATTGATGCTATCACGGATTGCAGCTAGACTATCCAATTTCTCTTTAGCAACCCTTTTGTTGTTTTTGATCTTGTCTTTTATTTCATCAAAAATTAAATCAATCCTTTTGTTGGCCGTTGGTTCTATGAAAAATGTTTGTATGGCACAATCAATACATTCCTTATAGTCGATTAAGTAGTTTCCATTACTTTTCGCTTTACCTTTTATCGTAACGGTATCACCCGCTTTGATTCCAAATACCTTTACCGGAGGCCAGCCAAGATCTTCATATAGAAATACTTTACCTCTAACGACGGCATTAATAGGCTCAGGTAATTCATATACTTTTTGGGAGTTGGCGTAAAAAGAAAAAAGAAACAGAGTAACAGATAGTAAAACTTTAGGCATTGGTAGTGTTTTGTGCCTAAATTACAAAATCTTAACTTCCCAATGAACAAAGGAAATAGGCATGGATAATCAGTTACTAATGAATAGATATATAAAGGCAATGGAGATCGGTCTGGAAAGCGAAAAGGATGGTATAAGCTACTTTGATTTGTTAAAACAACTCAATCAAAGCCTAGGTTATAAATTTGAGAGCTATGGTTCCGAAGCCTCTTTCATTTCGTGGTTTTTACAAAATTTCTCAGATGGCGGGGGTAAGGCACAAAACAAATACATTGAAAACAATAAAATATGGTATTGGAAACTCAACCAAGGGGAGGAGTTTGCAGAGGAATACAAACCACATGCGAGAGCTATCAAAACATATTTTGAAAAAAAGTACTGGCTTGATGGACAAGCCGCTAAACAATACTTGGACTACCAAGAGCTACAAGAGTCTAGGAAAATGGCTGCAAGTGCAAAGAAACAGTCGAACATATCTATTATCATTGCAACAATGGCATTATTAGCAAGCTCTGGACTTGGTATTTATTCAATTGCAACTACTCCAAAGATGCCATATCATGTAAATGTTGTGGAGGATAAAAATACAAGCCAAAAACTTGATGAAGTAAGCAATCAACTTATGGAAATCCAAACTCAGTTTAAAAGTCAAGCGACTGATTCTACAAAAACAAAATAGCTAATCTAAAATATTCGGCATGGAAACCCCCTCGGCTTCCCTAATGGCCTTTAGGCATCGTTTGTACTTCTTGGTCATTTTACCCCCGTGGTACTTTTTAAAACGGTAGGAATTGATCTCCTTGCGGGCTTGTTCAGCTTTAAATATAATTCCAAAGTCCTTATCCATATCCTTGATCCTTTGGGATTTGATTTGGCTACGGTACAAGAGCTTAAAATGACCTATTGAAGCAACAACCCCGTCAACAAAATAAAGCTTGTAACAGCCTTTGCCAGTCTCCGGGCATTTGAATTTATAGCCCACTCCTCCCAAATGGTTATATCTTGGGATCAACTCTATCTCCATCCTCTTATTTTCTCCTCTGTAGGAGTAATGGAATATCAATAAAGGTTTCTCCTCCATTGTAGAGGCCACTATTGTTAGTTTGTAGATCTCGTTATTGGATATGAATTTTTGGGTACAGTCCGTTACTCTGTTGGGCTCAAAAAAACCGTTGGACCTTAGAAACTTGGTCGAAATGCTAGCGCAATCCTCAAAATACGTGCTCATTGTCAATTACATTAAATAAAGATCGGCTATATCTTTACCGTTCTCCAATTCTACTTTGTTCTCTAAAAATCTACTGACTTGGATATTAAAACCTTTCGAGCTAAGTTCATCCGCTCTTTGCTGCCATTCCCCGGCACTTCCTTTGTCCGGGAACAATACTATCTTATTTGATTTTAAAGGCTCGAGCATTTTTTCATTGATTGCAGTTTTGGATCCGCAGGCCATCCAAGTTGTATTATCGCTCAAAATACTCATTACAATAGCTGTTTTTTCTGATTCAACTATTGCAACTGGTTTGCTGTCAAGTAAATGCAGCCCAAAAAGGCATTGGCTAAGGTTAAACCCGTCCTCCTTTACGATTTTGTTATGTAGCCAATTGATATGTGGATAGGGATCTTTAACCCTATGTCCGTTATTTTCAGAATAAAGCATTACTTTACCAGCTCGTATATTTTGGCCCCGGTCCATCTGTAAAAAGCAAGTACTGTTTTCCCAAAATAGATTGGTAGCACCGGATCCATATCTTTTAAAGGCCCTATCCACAAGCTCGGAATCAAATTTTGTTTTAAGGTATTTGGCAAGGTTGCAATCCGTCCCAGCATTTAGAACCTCATAAACCTCCTCCCTTTGGTGAAAGCTCGGCTCCGGTTCCGGGATCGGCTCAAAATCAGTCAAAGAAACAAAACCGCCCTCCTCATTGACGGCCTTGCTCTGAGCTGCTGAGTAGTCAATATCGCTATTTTTCAAAATAAACTCTTTGATCCAAACCTCACGGCCCTCAGTTTCGAGGACCATGGATTTGGGGACAAAATGTATATTGTAGTTTTCATCCGTTAGCCTGTAGGCCTTGGAATTGTAATCTATCAAGCTCAGGAATTTGATCCCGAAATAAATCTCATCCTGTTTGGGGCTCTTGAAATATCCGCAGTTATCGGAGCGGTCGCATCTTCCGTAATCTCCATCCAAATAATTGCCTGTTTCACGGTCCACATAGCGAACAAAACGCTTTTTATTGCAGGATGGGCAAACAAACTTTTTTGAGGACCTATCCAGTATATACCTAAAATTTGGCATCCTCTAGGTCTTTTTCAAGTTCTACATAGGCTACTTTGCCAACATTCATTTTCTTGACCAGCACCCCGTTTTTCTCGAGCATTTTACCAAAATTCAATTTGGAAAATGGCTTTGTACCAGCATCCCTACAATAGTTCATGTATTTAGAGTAAAGCTCAGCAATGCGGGTATAGTATTTATCGGAGGTGCTATATCCCTCGTCATCCAAGAACATTAGGGCCGAATTGCTCTCCCTTTTGTAACGCTCGCCAATATCATCAACCTCAACGCATTGGGAAAAGCCCCTTTGTCTTAATATCCTTTCCAATCCCTCCAAAACAAGGTTAAAAATCCCGGAGAGTTCCCCGGCCTTAATAATTTTGTTGACTAAATCGACGTCCCTCTCCTCCCTCGGGATGGTAACGTCAAAAGGAATTATTAGAAAACGTCTAAAAAAACCCTCTGTATGCTCAACTTGCGGCAAAACATTGCACGCAAAAATGAAACGGGCGTAATCATGCAAAATAAAAGCCTCCATATATGGCTTCCTTGCCTCTACGGGTTCCCCGCTTGCCAACTGCTTAAAAAAATCGGATTCCAAAGATCCTGAGAGCTCGCTGGTAATATTTACAAGCCTATTTCCAATATTGGCCCTTTGGTAGCCTTTTTGATCGGTCAAGCTCGCAAGGCTATAATTTGAGACATTCTTACGGCCTAAAAGCTCTTGAATGAGCTCCAAGGCTACGGATTTCCCGTTTGCCCCCTCTCCTTTGAATATTACCATCTTTTCAAACTTGCAACGCTTGTTTTTTGTCAGCGTGTAAGCAACGGTTTCAAAGAATATTTTTCTGAGGTCCGGGGATGGTAAAACACGCTCTAGGTATTTTTCAAATAAAGGGGCCTTGGCCTTAGGGTCGTAGTCGAACGATAGTTGATAGGTTAAAAAGTCCTCTTGCCTAAACTCCCTGAGCTTGCCCCCCTGGTCTCCTATTTCGTAGCATCCATTCTGCAAGTTGATCAATACCTGATTGTCCAACGAATCGGCAATGTCTAGGTAGTTCAAACTCATAAACTCTTTAAAGAGTTCATCCCTAAAAGTATGGTGCTTTGACATTGTGGTGGGGACTCCGATATTTACAGAAAATTCGCCAAGGAAATATTTGTATTCCTCCCCGTCCAATTTCTCCCAAAATCTTCCATTGTAAATATAAGGGTCGCCCTCTCTTTTGCTGAGAACCCAGCCTTTGAGCTCGGCAATCCTTTGTAGTTCTACAATCGAATAGATGAGGTAGTGGTTTCGGTTGATCTTGCAATCCTTGATTTTCTTGCCCAGCTCAATTAACCTAGCTTGGTCCTCTTTTTTGTTCTGATCTAGTCGGGTCATTTCCTCCCTCCATTCAGTCAATTTTGGATAGGCTAGGAGTTGGAAATCAACTGGCTTGGCTTCATTGGTAATGGTTTTTAATATTTCTCTTGCTGTAGGTTGTTCTGTTGTGGCCTCGGTCAATACTGCTATTTCGCTCTCGAGGTCATCAATATTTTTAGTAGGTTTGTGGTTGTTCATTGTAGGTTTCTCGCTTGTGATGAATGATTCAAAAAGCCCCTGTTCGCAGCAAGGGCTTTTCTTTTTGATTTGGTGGCCTATAGTAGGACACTATGATCCTTTTCCCGAAAGTTGTACAGCTTGTTTTTAGGTTGACTGTTGGTAAACCCAGCCATGAACCTATCAGGATCCTTTGTGGATTTGAGTTTACCCGCTAGTTGGCTTTGGTCTATGATGCTCTGAAAGAATGGCCTTAACTTTTTCTTATCGAGTTTTGTGGCTCTATATTTTTTATCGGCATCCGGTAGATTCTTGGTTAAGGTTTCGGCTAGCTTCTTGGCTTTCTTGGCCCTTTGGGCCTCCCGTTTTTTCTCGGCCTCGGCTGTTTTGGATTTGGCTATTGCCCTCTCCCTCTCTGCCTTTTTTCGTACTTCTGCCTTGTATTGGGCTAATAGTTGTCTTGCGGTTTGGTTCTCGCTCATGTGTAAAAAATTAAAGGTTAATATTTAAGGTTTAATAATTCAGATTTAAGAAAATATAGGCGGCGGCCTATTCGGGTATATGGGATTTTTTTGTCCCGGACCCAGTTTGTTAAGGTGTTGGGATGAATGTCTAGCTGTTTAATTACCTCCTTGCGTGTTAACACCTTTTCCTCGGCATCAGCATTGCGGAGCTCCCTTTTGATTTGCTCCAATAGCTCCGTCCTTAAAAGCTGCTCCCGGTACTCAGAATTCATGGTTTTGAGAGTGCCGTTTATGGTAGCATAAAAGATTTTGACTATTAAGGCGGTGCGGTTGATGTCGAAAAGTGGGCAGGGCTCGTATCTCTCCCGTCCCCATGCCCAGCCATTCAATTGAGCTAGTTTGTCTAATCTTGGATGGTCCATATAATCATCCCCGTAAATCTTGATGAGCTCATAGGCGAGGTTTATAGCGTCCTTGCCGTAGTCTAGCTCTAAGTATCTTCCAGTTAGATCAAAGTACCGATTTGCAATATGCTTTGGTCCAAACTCGTTACTTGTTTGGTTCCAATGGATTACGGTGCCTCCTTTAGCTTTCAACATCTCCACCTCAGCCTTGAAAGCAAAAATAACCTCAGCTTCCTCTTCAAGGGAGTCCACTTTATAGGATATGAAATCATCATTGTGCCATATAAATAATCCCCACACCTCATTATATCTACGATCATCAAAAGGAGATCTTGCATAATGGACTATTACAGGGTCTTTAATTGTTTTGAGTTTTTCTCTTGGGCTCATGGTTGTAATCGAATGTTTAAGATTATTACTGATTGTGTCTCATATTTATATCACAAAAAAGAGCGGGATCTTGTAAATGCTTATTAACAATTTTTAAAATGCAGCATATCGGAGCTCATCTTTGTAGTAATATTTTTTGCGGCCCTCAATCCCTACCGGATTGATACCGTTCTCCTTAATTAGTTTGCGGACATAAGCCATTGATCGGCCTAAAAACTCGGGTATGTCCGGTGTGGCTATCAAAGCCTCGTTGTCTTTTAATAAATCGCTCATTGTTGTACTGGTTGAATGGATTCAAGGAGCTCACTCCTTTTGTAAAATCTACGTGAACCAATCGCATAGGCCTTAACCTTGCCTTTATTGGTCCAATGCCACAATGTTGATGAATTGATTTTAAGGAACTTACAAGCATCATCCCGGGTCATTAGCTCCTCGCTATCGCTTTTGCTAGTAAGCTCCTTAGTAAGCTTAGCAAATTGTTCTTCTAGTTTAGATTGAATGATAGCCTCGAGTTCATCCTGAGTAAGATTTTGCAGTATCATATTTCCCATTGTAGCTGATTGATTTGGTAATTGGCCCAAGAGTAAATATTAATGTAATATGGTTTGCGGTTGACAACGTTTTACAACTACAAGACACTATATATTAAATAGTTGCATAAAATATTCTTGAAAATTTTAACATTTATGACGACTATGATGACCGCAAAAACCAGCTATTTAGGTTGGTTCGCAAAAAACTCAGCTTAATACCTATTGTACTCTAAATAGGAGTACTCTTAAAATTTCAAATAACCAATAATCAAAGGTTTATAGGTAAGGTATTTTAGAAAATGTACGGTAGTTGTATTTAGCCCTAATAGTGTGCCAATTTTAGGAGGGGGTATTTTGATATAGCGAGAGGCTAGAGTTTGGAAAGTTGGTCCCGTGTTTTGGTGTACCAGCGTTAAACCATGATCTTATATTGATACAAAAGAAAACCCTCAGAATATCTCCAAGGGTTTAATAGCACAATTATAAAATTACCAGTTTTCAAGCGTGCTAAGATAAAAGTAAGAAATAATTTACAAATGGGACGGGTTGGGACCGGGGGAGGGTGTTAAACGTGGATGGATGCGCCCGGTATAGAATGAATTCAACACTAAATCATTTTATTGGGGTTTTAAGGCCCTGAGAGTAGGGTTTCAAGTGTAAAAAAGCAAAAACGTCACGAAAAGTGACGGTAAAGTGACGAAAATTTTCAAAAACGTCACCCTCTTAACCCTTATGTTTACTGGGGTTTCAGCCAAAAAGTGACGAAAGTGACGAAAATTTCGCAAAACTATTTAGGGATTTATATTACTATGTTCTATCTAATTATAATTTTCCTCAGAAAAAGTTTGTAAAAAAAACGTCACTTTCGTCACTTTCCTTTTGAGTCCCTTGTTATTACTGGGTTTTTTGAGTGACGTTTTTTTTTGAAACCGTCACGATTCGTGACGAAAGTGACGTTTTGAAGTCTTTTGTTGATTTTCGTATTTCTATATTCGGGTTATATTGATGTTTGATTTAACTTTATATGTAATGAAATACCAATTCTTTATTTTTGAAGATACGTTCAACAATAACCCTCAAGGATTAAAATCCGGTGTTTCAATTACTAAAATCCCGGCATATATAAAGATTGCTTTCGAGAAAGGGGAGGGGCCCTTTCAATCATTGAGAAACCTTAAACGTAACTCTAAGATATTCTTACGTCTAAAACAAACGAACCCTAGGAGGGCACAGCAAATTGTAAAGGAGCAGCATATTCATACTGTTGCGGGAATGTTTTCGACACCACACGGATCTGAATACCAAATTGAAACCATTGACTTATTTTCACATTGTACAAAAGGTAGAGTTAAAAACGGGTCTGTTACCGGGGTACATTTTTATGATCCGCTAAAGGTTAAAATCATCAATGTTTTAAAGGAGAATGATGAAACGGGAGTTTTTGAGGCAGAATTCGAATATTACAATTCGTCAACTAAAAAGTGGATTAAAAAAAGATCTTCTAGTACTTTTTTCCCTAGAACTTGGCAGAGAGGAAAACTACTACAGGAATGTCAAAATGCATATGATTTAATAAAGGGTTCTAAACCTAACAATGGTATTGTCCTTTCGAAAACATCAGAGGGTATTGAAGTAGAAATAGTTTTTAAGGAAGGTGCTTTAAAATCAATATATCCGTTGATTTAGACGGAAATACGTTTTTTATCTTTAATATTCTTTTTAGAGGGCCTATAGACTGCTATCCCATCTTTCTAGATTTTTAAACCTAATGATAAGAATTTTTCTAGTCAACCAGTTTTTATCCTTAATCAATTCACGCTGTTTATTAAGAAACTCCCCTTTTGTTAATTTAGGGTTGGCAAACTTACCTTTCTTATAACATTCCACGCAAAAAGCGTAATTCAAACTTTTATCTTTATTGGTCCCGTATTTTAGCATCGAGTTAAATCTTTTACCACAGCTTTGGCAAAAGGTATATATTCTATCATGCTGTTTTAGATTTTTATCCTCCTCATCAGGGGAACTGTCTGCAGCCCATAGCAGAAAACCAAGAACAAAAAAAATAATGCCTATGGTTTCCCATGTGTCATTAGTCTCAAAATATGATTTTTTTAACCTCTCCTCCTCATCCAAATAATTATTTGAAAATTCTATTTTCTTTGAAAGTAGCCTGTTTTTGAATATTTGATTTTTGTAAGCTAACCATAGACCATTTAATGAGTCGCTTACTTGTAAGTTAGGTTTAGGCCCATTCAAAACTCTGTTAAAAACAAGTAAAGAGTCGGAACTATTTATTGGATTGTCTACTTGGTGTTGTTTAGCAAGGTCGTTCGCTATGTCGATAATCTGTTCTCTCTTGTATGTCAAACGCATTTCATTCAAAAGAAGAGAGTCTTTTAAAGCTCTATTTTTATCAATCTCTAAGAAATATTTCTGTTGAACCTTGTCGGTGTTAAAATAACTGTACCCAATCAAAAGTATTCCCAGTAGGGTTATAAATTTATAAATCTTATCAGGTACATTAAAATTCATGGTGTGATTATTAATCTATTCTTTGGTTAAGGCTAATTAGATAGCTAAGCTTCTAAATTACAACTTATTGGGTGTTATGGATAAACAATGTGTAATTTTATCCAAGATGGATTAACAATACAAAAACCGTACAGAATTAAAATAAAAAATCCGTAAAAAGCTGATAATTAGCTAAATACGGATTTTAAAAGTACTCGAGGCGGGACTTGAACCCGCACGGGCAATAATGCCCACAGGATTTTAAGTCCGGCGTGTCTACCAATTCCACCACTCGAGCAGGACTTAATTTTCAGTATTTTGATTTTTCTGGTTGTGAATCAAATTCTTTAAGAATTCCTTTCCATACCCAGATTTTAATTTTTTCTCTTCAACTCTGGCTTCAAGTCTTGTTTTAAATTCTTTTTTAAAAATTAAAACAAATGGTCTGTAAGGCCTTGTCGTTTTATTTTTACCTAAGTTATGTTCTTTTACTCTTCTTTCAATATCAGAAGTGATTCCGACATAAATATAGTTTCTTTCTAAACTATTTAAAGCGTATGTGTAGAACATAATTCTATTTTAAAAGTCTGTCTACCAACCTGCCTGCCGGCAGGTTCCACCACTCGAGCTTGTCTGCCGTAGGTATGACAGGACTTTTATGTAAAAAAAAACTCCACCCGTGGTGACTGAGCGGAGTCGAAGTCGAGCGAAAAACGGGATTCGAACCCGCGACCTCCACCTTGGCAAGGTGATGCTCTACCAACTGAGCTATTTTCGCATTTTAAAGAACGCTGCACTCTTTCCAAGCGCGGATGCAAATTTATAATATTTCTTTTAAAATGAAAGAATTTTTTTAGGAAGAAGCCTTTTTCTTTTTGCCCAAGAGTCGTTTGATCTCGTTTAATTTCATCAAAGCCTCCACAGGTGTCAGTGTATCAATGTCCAAGTGCAATATTTCTTCTTTGATCTCTTCCAACAGGGGGTCGTCCAAATTGAAAAAGCTGAGCTGCATCTCGCTCTGGGATGCTTGCAGTTTATCCGTCATCTCTTCGCTGGAGTGCGATTTTTCCAGTTTTTTAAGGATTTTGTTCGCCTTTTGGATTACTTGTTGGGGCATTCCCGCCATTTTCGCCACATGGATTCCAAAGCTGTGCTCGCTTCCGCCAGGTACCAATTTTCGAAGGAAAAGTACATTGTCCTCTAATTCCTTTACCGAAACATTGTAGTTTTTGATGCGGGAAAACGTATTGGTCATCTCGTTAAGTTCGTGATAATGTGTGGCGAACAGGGTCTTTGCCTTGGCAGGGTGCTCGTGCAGATATTCGGAAATGGCCCAAGCAATCGAAATACCATCATACGTACTGGTACCCCGACCTATTTCATCCAAGAGCACCAAACTACGCTCCGAAAGGTTGTTCAAAATCGAAGCCGTTTCGTTCATTTCCACCATAAAGGTCGATTCACCCATCGAAATGTTGTCGCTAGCTCCCACACGCGTAAATATTTTGTCCACCACCCCCAAATTGGCCTCGGTGGCAGGGACAAAACTTCCCATTTGTGCCAAAAGGACAATAAGTGCGGTTTGTCGAAGCAGAGCCGATTTACCACTCATGTTCGGCCCCGTGATCATAATAATCTGTTGCTCTTCACGGTTCAGGAGTACATCGTTGGTCACATAGGCATCACCAATGGGCAATTGCTTTTCAATAACGGGGTGTCTCCCTTCTTTGATGTCGATATCGGTGGAATCATTCACCACAGGCGCCACATAGTTGTTCTCCTTGGCCAGTTGAGCAAAACCGCAAAGGCAGTCCAATTGCGCGATAAGTTGAGCGTTCAACTGTACAGGAGCAATGTGTTCCTGCATCCAGACCAATACTTGCTCAAACAGTTGTTGCTCCAATTGATAAATACGTTCTTCAGCGCCTAGAATCTTGGATTCGTATTCTTTAAGTTCCTCGGTAATGTAGCGTTCTGCGTTTACCAAAGTCTGTTTGCGTATCCAACTTTCAGGTACTTTGTCCTTATGGGTGTTTCTAACCTCGATGTAGTAGCCAAAAACGTTGTTGGATGCAATTTTTAGTGAAGTGATACCTGTTTCCTTGGTTTCGCGCTCCAGCATTTTGTCCAAGTAATCTTTGCTGGAGAAAGCCAGTCCACGTAATTCGTCCAACTCTTCGGAATAGCCTTGGGCAATGGTGTTGCCCTTGGCAATGTTCACAGGAGCCCCTTCGTTGAGCACTTCTTTGATTTTGGAGCGGAGGGCATCACAGTCGTTCAAACGCCCACCGATATTTTTGAGGGAATCGTTGGTGCTGTTTTGGGCCAATTGCTTGATGGGAACGACTGCTTCCAGTGAATTTTTAAGCTGAACCACCTCTTTTGGGTTGATTTTACCTGTGGCCAGTTTGGATATCAATCGCTCCAAATCCCCCATTTGTTTAATGTAGCCTTGAATTTTGTTCAGTTGTTCATCTTCATTCTTCAAATAAGAGACAACCTGATGCCGTTGCTGGATTTTTTCAACATTTTTTAAGGGGAGGGCCAACCATCTTTTCAACAGTCGCCCGCCCATTGGGGAAATCGTCTTGTCAATTATGTCCAGCAAGGTCACTGCATTTTGATGCGAGGAATGGTAGAGTTCCAGATTTCGAATGGTGAAACGGTCCATCCACACATATTCCTCCTCCGCAATACGCTGTATTTTATTGATGTGTTGTAATCGGCTGTGCTGTGTTTCGGACAGATAGTGCAGTACCGCACCCGAAGCAATAATCCCGTGGTTGAGATGGTCTATGCCAAAACCCTTTAGTGTTGTTGTCCCAAAATGATGGTTCAAGCTCTCCTCGGCATAATCTTCCTGAAAAATCCAATCTTCCAAAAAGAAGCTGTGGAATTGATTGCCAAAGCATTCCACAAAATCCTTTTTATGGCTTTTGGATACCAAGACTTCGTTCGGTGAAAAATTTTGAAGCAGTTTGTCCACCTGTTCCACCGACCCTTCGGACGTTAGATATTCCCCTGTGGAAATATCCAAAAAGGAAACCCCCAATTTGTTTCTCCCAAAATGAACGGCGCACAAAAAGTTGTTGCTCTTCGCGGTCAGAATATCGTCATTTAACGCAACCCCGGGCGTAACCAGTTCGGTAACCCCTCGTTTTACAATGCTTTTGGTCTGTTTGGGGTCTTCCAATTGGTCGCAAATGGCAACGCGCTGTCCAGCCTTCACCAATTTTGGTAAATAGGTGTTCAGCGAATGGTGCGGAAAACCTGCCAATTCCGTTTTATCGCCGCCATTGTTCCTGTGTGTAAGTATAATGCCCAGTATTTTGGCGGCCTTTACCGCATCTTCTCCAAAGGTTTCGTAAAAATCCCCAACACGGAACAGTAGCAAGGCATCAGGGTGTTTTACCTTAATGGCATTGTACTGCTGCATCAACGGGGTTACTTTCTTTATTTTTTTCTTGGCTGCCAAAGCGATTTAGTTATCTATTTTGAAAATTATAAGTCCCAAATCGGATTGCATAAACTTTGGATTCGAACAAAATTTTTAAACATTTTGTCATTCCGCACGGATGCTGAGCGTAGTCGAAGCACGATGCGGAATCTATAGAATCTTAGTTTGATGGATTCCTGTTTTCACAGGAATGACAATCCTTAGGCGAAATATTCTCTTATTTTTGCCCAAAAGTGGGATAGAAACGAATATATTGTTTTCATAGCCCATCAAAAATTTTTGTTGATATTTTTGCCCCAATGTTTAAAAAATGAGTCGAAAACTGGAAAATAACGAGCTGGACCGATTGGATGTGGCCAGATTCAAGGATGCGGAAAAATCTCCTATCATCGTCATTTTGGACAATGTTCGTAGCTTGAACAATATCGGTTCCGTCTTCCGTACTGCAGATGCTTTTTTGGTACAGAAAATTTATCTCTGTGGCATTACGGCCACACCACCCCATAAAGATATTCGGAAAACAGCTTTGGGCGCTACCGAAAGTGTGGATTGGGAATATAAAAAAGATACTTTGGAGCTTGTTGGGGCCTTGAAGCAGAAGGGTGTAAAGATAGTTTCGGTGGAACAGGCCGAAAATGCTGTAATGCTCAACGATTACCAAGCTAAACCAGATGAAACGATAGCTTTGATTTTTGGAAATGAGGTGAAAGGGGTATCGCAGGAAGTGGTGACTGCCAGTGATACTGTTTTGGAAATCCCCCAGTTCGGCACTAAGCATTCTTTGAACATCTCGGTAAGTACGGGGGTAGTGGTATGGGACATTTGGTCCAAACTAAATGCCCAAAAATAAAGAGGCCCTGAAAAACAGGGCCATATATAAAGTCTGAGTTAGTTAGTTTCCCGAATTGAGGATGCTAATAAAATAAAACCATTCGTTATATCCAAACATTTTCCAAAAATTCTCTTAAATGTTTAACGAAAGTATATTGTCCTCCAGCTTTTTTAAAATGAATTCGTAATCGGCTGGGTTATGCACAAAATCCAACTCGCCCATATCCACAATCACACTGTTTTGATTGGGGTTTCCCTTAATAAAATCAAGGTACCCTCGGTTGATTTTTTCTAGGTAAACAGGGTCTATGTTCTGTTCATAATCACGCCCCCTTTTTTTTATGTTGGCTAACAACCGTTCGGTATTTTGGTAGAGGTAGAGATATATTTCTGGCTTTCTTACTTCTTTGTACATAAAGCTAAAGACCTTTCGGTATAGATTGTACTCCTCTTTTTGTAAGGTAATCTTGGCAAAGATCAACGATTTAAAAATGTCATAATCGCTCACCATAAAATTTTTGAAGAGGTCAAACTGTGAGGTGTCATCCATAAATTGCTGGTACCTGTCCGCCAAAAAGGACATTTCCAAAGGAAATGCATAGCGTGTTTGGTCTTCATAAAATTTGGGGAGAAATGGGTTGTCCGCAAAACGTTCCAACACCAGTTTGGCATTAAAATCTTTGGCGATCATTTTGGACAAGGTGGTTTTTCCTGCGCCAATGTTTCCTTCAATGGCAATAAGCTGCAATTGGGAAAAAAGTCCTGACCGATCTTTAAAAAGCTTGTGCTTGGTTTTGGTGAGCCTGCTTTTGTCCCTACATTCCTGTAAAAGATTTCGGGTGTCCTTGTACAGCACAGGATGGTAAAATTGTGGTGCTATATCTCCCAAAGGCTTTAAAACAAAGTTTCTGTGCTGCATTTGTGGATGTGGAATCACCAAATCATCATTATTTATGACCTCTGATCCAAAATAAATAATATCGATATCCAAAGTTCGCGAACTATATCCACCTTCTGCGGAACGGATTCTGCCGAACTCTTTTTCAATCTGCAACAAAACATTTAACAACTCCTCGGGGTTGAACGGTGTTAATAGCGATATTACAATGTTTAGAAATTGATCGCCCTCGAAACCCATCGCAGGATTTTCATAAACCGAGGAAATATCCAAGATTTTTCCCACTCTCTGTTCAATGCGAAAAATGGCTTTTTGGAGGTTCGCAAGGCGATTTCCCAAATTACTGCCCAATGAAAGATATACCTTTTGCTTTCTGCCCATAATCGAATAAACAAAGTAAACAAAACAATACTACATTGGTTATATTTGATGCGTATTAAATTTTATTGAATGAAGTTTTTAAGAAACCTACTGGCCTCAATTTTGGGGAGCTTGGTGGCATTTGGAATATTGATGGGGATGTTCTTCATCTTTTTGGCCCTAATGGGAAGTGTGGACGATGGTGTTGTGGTAAAGAAGAAATCTGTGTTGGAACTCAGTTTTGTCGCCCCTATTTTGGATTATACAGGAAAAGATGAGACCGACCCCTTTGCTGCCTTTAGTGGTGAAGAACTCGGTTTGGATGAAATACTGCACGCTATCGAAGTTGCCAAGAATGATGACAATATCGAAGGTATTAGCATTACCACAGGTTATCTGATGGCAGGAGTCGCCCAAACCCAAGAAATTAGGAAAGCGCTGTTGGATTTTAAATCGAGCGGAAAATTTGTAATGGCACATTCCGATGTGTATGCACAGCGGGATTATTACTTGGCCAGTGCAGCCGATGAGGTATACATTAACCCTGTTGGTGTTTTGGATTTTAAGGGACTGGCCACCGAAGTGCTTTTTTATAAAGAGCTTCAGGAAAAATCCGGGATTAAAATGGAAGTCATCCGCCACGGAAAGTACAAAAGTGCCGTGGAGCCCTTTCTTTCCGATACCATGAGCGAAGAAAACCGTACTCAGATCAAAGAATTGATCACTTCTATTTGGAACGTTATCGTGGACGATATTTCGGAATCTCGAAACATTACGCCCCAAAACTTGAACATCATTGCCGATACCCTTGGAGGAAGAACACCAGAGTATGCGGTGACTTCGGGACTCTTGGATGGAGCCTTGCATTACGATGAGTACGAGGAACTGCTCAGGGAAAAAATGGAGGTGTCGGAAGATGACGAACTAAACTACGTGGGGCTTAGGGATTATGTGCAGAAAGCCAACAGAAAGAGCATCAGAACAGGGGCGGACAAGATAGCCGTTATCTATGCCCAAGGTGAAATTTTGGGTGGAGAAGGTGGAAAAGATTACATAGGACAAGACCTTATTGTGGATGCTTTGCACAAAGCAGTGAACAATGAGCGTGTTAAAGCCATTGTACTGCGTGTAAATTCGCCGGGAGGCAGTGCCTTGGTCTCAGATATTATTTGGAGGGAAATGCAGTTGGCCAAAAAAGAAAAGCCTTTGGTGGTTTCCTTTGGAAATGTAGCGGCTTCCGGTGGGTATTATATCGGCGTGGGAGGCGATAAGATTTTTGCCGAACCTACTACGATTACAGGATCTATAGGTGTTTTTGGTACCATTCCCAACGTTCACGGGCTAGCAAAAAATATGGGGATAAATGCGGAGCAAGTGGGCACCAATAAAAACTCTGTAGATTATTCCTTTTTTGAACCCATGACCGATTCCTTTCGCAATGTGATGCAAGAAAGTATTGAGGAAACTTATGACACCTTTTTGGACCGCGTATCCAAAGGCCGAAATATGCCTGTGGAACGCGTAAACGAAATCGCCCAAGGCAGGGTTTGGAGCGGGGTAGATGCCCAAGCACTGGGCTTGGTGGACGAACTCGGTAGTTTGGACGATGCTATTGCCGCCGCTGCCGATATGGTCGGCTTAAAAGATTATGGCGTCCGTAAATACCCCAAATACAAATCGGATTTTGAGCGGTTTATGGAAGATTTTGGGTCGGTTAAGACCAAATTGGGAGAGTCCATCATACAAGAGGAAATAGGTACGGAAGCCTACGAAGTTTTGAAGGAGTTCAAGCAATTTACCAAACAAGAAGGTGTCCAGGCCAAGATGCCGTTCAGTCTAAAAATTAAATAAGTCGATTATAATAGTTCTTTATTGAACTTTTAAACCGTATATGACGCAAAAGGACAAGAAGTTAGCATTTTCCATATATCTGTATCTCGGAGCACTGTTCATTACCTCTTTGGTAGTGTCCAACCTTATCTTCCAAAAGTTTTTCTCTTGGAACCCCTTTGGGGATGTTACCGTTTTCGGGGCGCCGCTTTTTGAACTTTCGGTGGGAATTTTACCTTATCCCATCACTTTTTTGATCACCGATTTGGTCTCCGAGATTTACGGGCAAAAAAAAGCCAATCAGGTGGTAACGGCAGGTATTTTTGCTTCGATTTTCTCCATGGGCATCATTTTGTTGGCCAATTATTCCAGTGCTATACCAACATCACCTGTAGATGATGCGACTTTTACTACTGTATTTGGTTTGTCGCCCCTTGGTGTATTGGCTTCGATGTTGGCTTATTTAGGAGCTCAATACATCGATATTACCATTTATCACTTTTGGAAACGGCTCACAAATGGTCGGATGTTATGGCTCAGGAACAATTTTTCAACCTTTTCATCCCAGTTTATAGATACTTTTACCGTTGTAGGGCTATTGTGCATTTTTGGTGTGCTTCCTTGGGATAAATTCTATGGATTGTTGATAAGCGGTGTTATTTTTAAGATGATGATTGCCCTGCTCGACACCCCTTTGCTCTATTTTTTCGTATATCTAATGCGAAAAAGATTTAACTTAAAAATAGGGGAAGAAATTTCTTTGGATTGACAACTTCTCCTTTAATTTGTTGTAAAACATACAAGTATGAAGAAAAAAGTCCTAAAAATTACCGCAATAACCCTACTTTTCCTACTAGCAATAATCATTGCTGTCCCGTTATTTCTTCAAGGTAAAATTGAAGAAATCATCAAAACAAAAGTAAACAACAGTATAAACGCGACCTTGGATTTCGAAAAGGCAGACCTTAGTCTTCTCAGAAGTTTTCCAAATGCGAATGTTGAACTGACCAAACTCTCTTTGGTCAACAAGGCTCCGTTTGAAGGCGATACCCTTTTCGCATCCTCCGAAATTGAACTCTCGATGTCCATAAAGGAACTGTTCAAGTCGGCAGATGAACCCATTGTCATCAAAACTTTGAATATTGATGGTGCCATATTGCACATAAAAGCAGATGCGGAGGGCAACGCCAATTACGACATCGCCAAAGAAAGCGAAACAACGACTTCCGAAGTACCGGAAGAAACCAGCAGCAACTTTACCCTGAACATGGATTCCTATGCCATTACCAATTCTGAGATTATTTATGAGGACCTAGACAGCGGAATAAAATTGGACATTTCAGAAATGAACCATTCGGGAACCGGAGACCTTTCCTTGGAAAAATCAGAATTAAAAACCCTTACCGATGCTTTGGTGTCCTTTGAAATGGATAGCACCAAATATCTGAACAAGAACAAAATCAATTTGGATGCACTCATCGGGATTGATTTGAGCGAGAACAAATACACTTTTTTGGAAAACAAGGCCATGATCAATCAATTGCCTTTGGTGTTCGATGGTTTTGTGAAGGTCAACGAAGACAATCAAGAAGTGGATATAACTTTTGAGACACCATCATCGGACTTCAAAAATTTTTTGGCGGTGATACCAGAAGCCTACGCTTCAAATATTGAAAACGTACAGACCACTGGAAATTTTGAGGTGAGTGGTGAATTTAAAGGTGTGGTGGACGATGAACATATTCCAACCTTCAAAATTGCGATCAACTCGGAAAATGCATCGTTCAAGTACCCTGATTTGCCCAAATCAGTGCGCAATGTGTATATCGATACCGAAATCAACAACGAAACGGGAATCACCGAAGACACTTATGTGAACATTAACAGGTTGTCCTTTCTTATTGATGAGGATAAATTCAACTTGAACGCAAAAATTCGCGAATTAATGGGCAATACCAAGGTAAATGCCCACATGGACGGAAGCATCAACTTAGCGAATATTTCCAAGGCCTATCCCGTGCCGGACGATTATAACCTCAAAGGGATCTTGAATGCCGACGTCACCACCGCCTTTGATATGGCTTCTTTGGAGAAAAAACAGTACCAGAATACCAAGACCAGCGGAAAAGCATCGGTATCTGGTTTTGAATATGCTTCCGAGGAGCTTAAGAATCCTGTTGCCATTAACACCGCGGCAGTTACCTTTAACCCGAATACAGTTACCCTAGACTCCTTTACTGGTAAAACGGGAGGTACGGACTTTGATGCCAAGGGCACCCTTACCAATTTGTTGGGCTTTATGTTCAACAATGAAAATATTGAGGGAAACTTTACACTGGCTTCCAATAAGTTTGCCCTGAACGATTTTATGGTCGAGGAAACCGAAGCGGTGGAAACGGAAGGTTCAGAAGAAGAAGAAAAATCGGCCCCAATCGGGGAGGAACGCATCAAAATACCCTCGTTTTTGGATTGTACCATTGAGGCTGTTGCCAATACGGTGGTGTACGATAACCTTAACCTGAAAAATGTAAAGGGAACCTTGGTCATCAAAGATGAAACGGCGACGGTAAAAAACCTTACTTCGGACTTGTTCGGGGGCACATTGGGCTTATCGGGGTCTGTATCGACCAAGCAAGAGGCCTCAACATTTGATATGAGTCTTGGAATGAACAATTTCAATGTTGGAGAATCTTTTGCAGGATTGGAACTTTTTAAAGTATTGACGCCTTTGGCCAGTGCAATAAATGGAAAGCTCAATTCGGACATAAAAATATCGGGTAACTTACAAGATGATTTCACGCCAAACTTGGCCACCATTTCGGGCAACCTTTTGGCAGAGCTCCTAAATCCAACGGTAGACACCCAAAAAGCACCTTTGGTATCGGCTTTGGACAGTAAGCTTAGTTTTTTAAACACCAAGGAAATTAATTTGGACGGGCTTAAAACTGCGTTGACTTTTGACAATGGTTCGGTTAAAGTGAAACCCTTCACCTTAAATTACAAGGATATTGCCATTGATGTAAATGGAAGCCACTCGTTCGACAAGCAAATGAATTATTCGGCCACTTTGAATGTGCCTGCCAAATATTTGGGTACAGAGGTGACTAAATTGATTGCCCAATTGAACGATGACAGCCTGGGTGAGGTTACCGTGCCCGTAACTGCCAATATTGGAGGTAATTTTACCAATCCATCCGTAAGTACCGATTTAACGTCGAGCGTAAAAACATTGACTGCCAAGTTGGTGGAAATGCAAAAACAAAAATTGATCAACCAAGGCAAGGACAAGGCAAAAGACCTTTTATCCGATGCCTTTAAAAAAGATGAAACCGATACGACTTCGACCAAGTCCGGTGGGGTTAAGGAAGCCATTGGGAATATATTGGGAGGCAAAAAGGACACATCTGCAACGGATAGCACAAAGGCCAAAAAGGAGGACGAAGTAAAAGATGCTGCCAAATCCATTTTGGGCGGACTGCTCGGCAAAAAGAAAAAGGATACGGTAAACTAAAAAGACAGTTATTTGTCAGTTTAAGTGCAGTCGAGAATTTAAAATGTTCTAATAGTCATTGGGTTTCGACTGCGCTCAACCTGACAAAGCAAAAATCTTGTCACTTTTTAAACCGCTTCTTTTTATTCCTTTATTTCGGTATCGATGGTTTTCAGAATCTCATCTATACTTTGCATTAAAGGATTGTAATGAGTTGTCTCCGTTTTTATACTTGTTAGGATGAACATAAGCATATTGTTCTCAAACTCTTTTGATAATAGTAGATTGCGGTTGCTAGTTTGTTCAGAACTTTCAGGAAGCCCCAGTTCGCTAGAAACACCGGTCAGGTCGTAAATGGTTTTAATACTATTTACCTTGCTACGAAACATATCAATGATTTTGTCCCTTTCCGTATCAAGCATAATTTCCTGTTTAGATACATCCTCCATGAAAGAAATCCAGTTGGTTAGCAAAATCCGCAAGCGTGGGTTAGATATGTCCTTTAAACTTCCTGAATTGATCATTTCTTCCAATAGGGAATTGTTGGGATTGAAAGATATATCAAATGCAAAGGCATTATAGAGCAAATTGGCAAGCTCCTGCTCGTTCGGTAAAGCCTCTGTGTTTTGCATGTAGATTACAATTTTTTTGGCATCCTCATAACTTTGTTTGTTAAAAGAGATGAGTTCTTTTAATTTGATTTGGCTGGTTTCGAACTCATCCCTAAGCCCTGTAAGATAGATTTGTTCCTTCTCCTTTTTTATGCTGAGCTCGTTGGCATTGTTTATGGCAAGGGCAATAAGAATACCTATTACCACTAAAACAATTTCGCCTAAGGCATACAAAATGTAATTGCTGACTTTTTTCTTGGCAATCAATTCCTTTCTGATTTTTCTGAAAAACTTGAGCATGATTGGATTTAAATAGGAGTGTCTAATCTACAAAATTTGACTATTAGTTGTACCCTAAGACAACGGCTGTTATAATGGTAATCGCCCCAATCAAAAGCATGAGCAAAGTGGGTTTAAGTGCAAATTTTAACCATTTATCATATGGGATTTTGGCGATGGCTATTATGGCCATTAATGCACCATTGGTAGGTACGATCATATCGGACATAATGGCCCCATATTGAAAGGCCAACACGCAAACTTGTCTAGATAACCCTATTAAATCCGAAAGAGGTACCAATATGGGCATGGTTAAAACCGCTTGCCCGGAATAGCTGGGAACAGGAAAATGTAAAAGGGAGTGTGAAACCATCATAAGAACTCCAGAAGCCGCTGGAGGAAGGTATTGCAAAGGTCCAAATAAACCATAAACAATGGTATCCATGATCATTCCATCTTTCAACAGGATAGAAATGCTGTTGGCCAATCCTATAATGATACAGGCAAAAACCATTTCTTTCATCCCTGCGACATAGGTTTCGCCAGTTTTGTTCCACCCCATTTTCGCAATAAGTCCAGAGAGTATACCTAGTGCAAAAAAGCAGCCCGACATTTCGCTAAAGCCCCAATCAAATCGGATTATTCCAAAAACAACAAAGGCAAACGTAAGGGTCAACAACGATAGAATTATTTTGTTGCGAAGATTCATCGAGGTGTTTTCCGTGGCCATTTTTACTTTTTCAACCCTGTTTCTTTTGGCGTAATAGAGAAGGTAAACCGACCAGACGGCAAAGGCGATAAAGAGTGCTACGAGTCGAAAAGAACTCCCCGACAAAAGAGGTAAGGCAGCTTCTTTTTGTGCAATGATAACCCCAAAGGGGTTAGAGGGACCAAAGGAACTACCAACTACAGTGGAACCATAGCTGGCAAAAATCATGGTAAAAGCGTTGTGGCCCAAACTTTTACCGAACAAAAGCAAAATTGGGACTAGGGCCACTACTTCTTCTTGTAAACCAATGGTTGCTCCGCCTGCTGTAAATAGCCCGGCAAGCATTACAAGGGCCAAATTTTCTTTTCCCTTTAGAGATGAAACCAGTTTTGCCAATCCTTGATTAAAGGTTTCTGTTTTTTCAATAATATAAAAACAGCCTCCGATCAAAAGAATGAGAACAATTAGTTCGGCACGGTCCGCTATTCCCTTAGGTATGGAAACTATAAGGTCAAAAAAGGATGGGCTATCTGTGTCTATTTGTTGGTACGAGTCATTGACCACACGAGTAATACCGGTTTCCGAATCAACTATTCTTTCGTAAGTCCCTTGCGGTATGGTGTAAGTGAGTATCCAAACCAGGAGAATTACACCTAGGAGGATAACAAAGGCGTTGGGAAAGTTTTTCATGTTGGTGGTGTTGGTTAGAATGGTAAAGGCATATTGTTGACGCCCTAAAAACCTAACCATGATCAACAACGTGGGAGCGAAATATTTCTTTAAAATAGGTGTTTTTATCGTAAAACACCCATAATCAGGGATTTATTTTTAATGGGAAAGTATATCTCCCGAACATTAAGGATTCAAATTGGAAAGTCTGGGATTATTTGAAGGCGATCCCTACATAATAACCCTCGCTACCCCTAACATTGAATACTGTATTGTCCTCAAAAATGAGGTATTGCCCCTTAATGCCCTTAAGCACGCCTTTATAGCTTGGGGTTTTGTCCAAATTAAGGCTTTTTACCTTTTCAGGATATTGCAGCACGGGAAACTCCAAATGGGTCTCTTCTTTATCATCCAAAAAATAAGCAATGGCCTCATCTGGGATGCTTGCCTTTAACTTGTTGCGCCACGCTACCAAATCCACATCCTCAATATCATTTTTGAGCATTTTTTGCCAGCTGGTCTTGTCGCTCACATGGTCTTTGAGGGCAACCTCGGTAATCCCTGCCAAATAACGGTTGGGAACCTCTACAATTTCGATGGCCTCGTGAGCCCCTTGGTCTATCCATCGGGTTGGCACCTGCGATTTACGGGTAACCCCAACTTTAATGTTGCTGGAATTGGCCAAATACACAATGTGTGGCTGTAGCTGCATCTTTTTTTCAAACACAAGGTCACGGTCCTCCTTGTCCAAATGGGCCGTACTCAGTTCGGGTTTCATGATCCAGTCGCCGGCACGGGGCGTTTCAAAAAAACAGGATTTGCAAAACCCCTGCCGATAAATAGGTTTGTCCTCACCACAGTTTAAGCATTGAAATTTGATAAAATCAATCTGAAGTTCCTTGTTCAGCCCTTGATTCATATTGATAAAGTCGTTCTCAAAAACCAAAAAATATTGAATGGGACTTCCGATTTCCGTTCGCATCTTCCTCAGTACTCCTTCGTATAGCATATTAAAATGAATGTATTTATCTTATTTGAAAATGAGTGTTAGAAAAGCTATTTTAGCGGTTGGACCAACCTTAGTTTCTTTGGTTAAAGATACCTAAAATGCCAATACCATTATTCAACTCCATTGCTTCTTGGTTATTGAGAAAGCGCTACCATCAAATAGAGCTTTTTTTAAAGTATCCTTTGGATGTTCAGAATGAGGTGCTGCACCAGCTTTTGGACTTTTCCAAAGATACGATGATCGGGAAACAATATGGATTTCAAGATTTGCCCAAGTATGATGAATTCCGGAATAGGGTGCCTATTGTAACCTACGAAGATGTTGCCCCGCTTATTGAGCGTACACGTAGGGGCGAGCAGAACCTGTTTTGGCCCACTTCCATTAAATGGTTTGCCAAAAGCAGCGGGACCACCAATGCAAAGAGCAAGTTTATTCCCGTAAGTACCGAGGCCTTGGAGGATTGCCATTACAAATCGAGCAAGGACTTGTTGTGCCTGTACCTCAACAACAATGAAAACTCTCAATTATTTACAGGGAAAAGTTTAAGATTGGGCGGCAGCAAGGAACTTTACGAGGATAACGGGACTTTTTTTGGCGATCTCTCTGCCATATTGATCGATAATATGCCACTTTGGGCCGAATACAGCAGTACACCGAGCAACAAGGTTTCCCTTATGACCGAGTGGGAGTCTAAATTGGAGGCCATTATTGAGGAAAGCATCCGTGAGAATGTGACCAGTTTGGTCGGCGTGCCGTCTTGGATGTTGGTATTGCTCAATCAGGTTTTGGAGAAGACAGGGAAAAACCACTTGTTCGAGATTTGGGAAAATTTGGAGGTGTATTTTCACGGAGGGGTAAGTTTTACGCCCTATAAGAACCAGTATAAAAAACTCTTGCCCAGAAAAAGGTTCAATTATTACGAAACCTATAATGCATCCGAAGGGTTCTTCGGTATCCAGGATCAAAACAATTCCGATGAGCTTTTACTGATGTTGGACTATGGGATTTTCTACGAGTTTATCCCGATGGATTCCAATGGGGAAGGAGAAGAGGCCATTCCGCTTTGGGACGTTCAACTGGGCGTTAATTATGCCATGGTCATCACGACCAATGCAGGCCTATGGCGATATAAAATTGGTGACACCATACGATTTACCTCTAAAAACCCATATCGAATCAAGATTACCGGACGTACCAAGCACCATATCAATGTATTTGGCGAAGAGTTGATCATAGAAAATGCAGAGGAAGCCTTAAAACAAGTTTGCCTAAAGACAGCGGCAGAGATAGTGGATTACACCGCCGCCCCCATTTTTATGACGGGCAAGGAAAAAGGCGCACATGAGTGGATGATAGAATTTAGAAAACCACCGGAGAGTATTGCCTATTTTACTGAAATGCTGGACAATGCCCTTAAATCCCTGAACTCGGACTACGAGGCAAAACGTTATAACAATATCACTTTAAAGATGCCCAAAGTGCATGTAGCTCGTAAGAATTTGTTCCATCAGTGGCTCAAGTCCCAGAACAAGCTGGGTGGCCAACACAAGATTCCAAGATTGTCCAATGAGAGGAATTGTATCGAGGAACTTCTTCAAATGAATATCCAATAGGGGTAGATTATCGTAAAAAATCGACATTCATCTGAGGTTTACGAAAACGTTTTCGTAAATTTGAACCGTTCACCGTAGAATTTTTTCTTTTGAACAAATAAAAGAGGATTTGCAACGTTTATTGATGAAATTCCCCCTATCAAATCTTTTTGTAAACACAAAACCATTAAAATCATGGCAGAAGAAAAACTTGTTATAATTTCAGACAAATGGGGATCCAAAAAAGGACTTTGGATAGCCTCTTATTTTGGTTATCTTCAACAGTACTACGATATTGTTTTTTACGATTGTCAACAATTGGGCAATATTGATGTTTCTATTTCCTCGGAAGAAAATATAGATAAGGCTTTTAAGGAAAACGGAATTAAAAGGGCGGTATCCAACCTGATCAAAAAGGAAACCCAACCAGCGCATTATTTAGCTTTTGGTATGGGAGCAACGGTTATTTACAAAGCTTCGTTAATGGGCTTGCCAGCAAAAACAATTACCGCTATTTCTGCTATTGGAATTGAAACAGAAGAACAAGCAGCGCCTACCGATGTGCAATTAATTTACGGTGAGTGCGATAAGTCCAAGCCCAGGTTAAAGTGGGCCAAAAGTGTTGGTGCCAATCTAAGGATTGTTCCCAATTTTGGGCACACCCTTTATTCCGATGAGAAAATTATCTCGGAGATTAGTTTGGAGCTATTGGAGAATGTTACTAAAAAAGCAGTCTAAATTAAGAGACTGCTTTTAATTTTTTCACTGTTTCGTACGAGAGCTTTTTCTCGGCATATCCTTTTGTTACCTTAAACTCTGTTTCATCACTACTAGGTAGGGAGAACATGGCGTCGGTAAAGACCGCTTCGCACAGGGAGCGCAAACCTCGTGCCCCTAGTTTGTATTCCACTGCTTTTTCAACAATATAGTCCAATGCCTGGTCGGTAATGGTAAACTTGATGTCATCCATGGCAAACAGTTTTTCGTACTGCTTGATGATGGCATTTTTCGGTTCCGTTAAAATGGCACGAAGCGTTTTTGCATCCAACGGGTTCATATGGGTGAGCACAGGGAGCCTTCCGATAATTTCAGGGATAAGACCAAACTCCTTCAAGTCCTTAGGGATGATATATTGAAGGATATTTTCTTGGTCCAGGTTTTCCTCTGCTTTGGAAGCACTGTACCCTACCGCTTGCATGTTCAAACGTTTGGTAATGATACGTTCTATACCATCAAAGGCACCACCTGCAACAAAAAGGATGTTTTCGGTATTTACCTCTATGAATTTTTGGTCGGGGTGTTTGCGGCCACCTTTAGGTGGAACGTTAACGGTGGTACCTTCCAAAAGTTTTAAAAGTCCTTGCTGAACCCCTTCCCCGGATACATCGCGGGTAATGGACGGGTTATCGCTCTTTCGGGCGATTTTGTCTATTTCATCAATAAAGACAATACCGCGTTCCGCTTTTTCCAAATTGTAGTCTGCCGCTTGTAGCAAGCGGGTCAAAATACTTTCCACATCTTCACCAACGTAACCGGCCTCGGTTAAAACTGTGGCATCAACAATGGCAAGGGGTACATTGAGCATTTTGGCAATAGTTTTGGCAATAAGGGTTTTTCCGGTTCCGGTTTGCCCCACCATAATAATATTGCTTTTTTGGATTTCGATATCCTCATCCTTGCCCTTGGGCTGCAACAATCTTTTGTAGTGGTTATAAACTGCTACGGACATTACCTTCTTGGTTCTTTCTTGTCCTATTACGAATGTGTCCAAGAAATCATGGATCTCCATAGGTTTTTTTAAGACCAGTTCGGAGGATAGATCTTGGTTTTTTGATTGCTTGGACTCTTCGGCTACAATGCTATGGGCTTGCTCAATACATCTATCGCAAATATGCGCATCAAGTCCGGCGATCAATAAATTGGTTTCCGGCTTTTTTCTACCACAGAAAGAACATTCCAAATTTTCCTTTGCCATATAATTCAATCTTCAACCAACAATAACGCAAAAAAAATGGATTTGTTCTACGTTAAATGGTTGTTTTTTAATCAATTGTAGGGATTTCTATTTTTCCCTCACTAATATTTCGTCGATCATTCCATACGCTTTGGCCTCTGGAGCCTTCATCCAGAAATCGCGGTCGCTGTCTTCATATACTTTATCGAAGGATTGGCCCGAATGCTTGGAAATGATTTCGTAAAGTTCATTTTTGATCTTAAGCACTTCTTGGGCCGCAATTTCAATATCACTGGCCTGACCCTGCGCTCCGGAAAGCGGTTGGTGGATCATTACCCTGGAATGGGGCAATCCACTGCGTTTGCCTTCGTGTCCCGCACAAAGCAGCACGGCCGCCATGGATGCCGCAATACCGGTACAAATGGTGGCTACATCCGGCTTTATAAACTGCATGGTGTCGTAAATGCCCAAACCTGCATACACACTTCCGCCCGGGGAGTTGATATAGATTTGAATATCCTTGGAGGCGTCCGCGCTTTCCAAGAAGAGCAACTGTGCCTGTACAATATTGGCCACTTGATCGTTGATGCCCGTGCCCATAAAAATAATCCTGTCCATCATCAATCTGGAGAAAACATCCATGGCAACTGCGTTCATTTGCCTTTCTTCGATAATGTTTGGCGTCATGTTCATGGGGTACATGGTACTCATGAGCTTGTCATAGTACATACTGTTTATGCCATGATGCTGGGTGGCGTATTTTTTAAATTCTTTTCCGTAATCCATAGGATTTGACTCGATTTATCTTAAAAAAAAGGTGCCGAAAAATTAGCTTTCCGGCACCGTAAAGATACTTAATTTTCTTTTAGCGAAGCCTTAGCTGTATGCTTCCTTGATGAAGTCGTCATAAGATACTTCCTTCACCTTAAGGTTGGCCTTTTCCTTGTAAAGGTCCAAAAGTTTTTGGCTCATCAATTGTTCGGACAGTCTTTTCACCTCGTCTTGATTGCTCATTACTCTGGCTGCCACACTCTCCAATTCCTCTTCTTTGGGGTCCATGTGGCCATATTGGGCCATTTGCGATTTAATGAATCCTTTGGCGAATTCCTTCAATTCATCAAACTGGACCTGAAGTTCGTTTTCTTGTATGATTTTACCCTCGATCAATTGGTAGCGAAGTCCTTTTTCCGATTTTTCGAACTCTTCTTTGGCCTCATCTTCGGTCAATGGGTTTTCCCCACTGATCTGAATCCATTTTTTCAAGAACTCGGAAGGAAGTTCAAATTTGGTTTCGTCAATCAATTTTTCGGTGATGTCGTTCAACAATTTTTGATCGGATTGTTGTTCGAATTGTTTTTCTGAATCTTCTTTGATTTTATCCTTCAACTCTTTTTCGGAGGTTACTTTTCCTTCTCCGAACAATTTATCAAAAAGTTCTTGGTCCAAAGCAGCTGGTTCTCTCTCGTTTATTTCTTCAATTGTGAAGGTAACGTCAACTTTTAGGCCGTCCGCTTTGTCACGGGCAATGCCCAAGGCGCCGGATAGGAGGTAGTCTTCCTTGAAAAGTCCTTTTGTGGAAAGGGTAACGGTATCACCGACTTTTTTTCCAACGAGTGCATCAACAGCTTTTTTGCTCTTGATCTTATCCATTTCGATGGTGGCCTTGTGATCGATTTCCTCTTCTTCGTTGGCAAAGAAACCGGTTACTTCATCGGTTTTGCCCACTTCGGTCTTTGAAATCAATTTTCCGTATTGCTTTTGAATACGTTCCACTTGCTCCTCGATCATTTTTTTGTCGGCCACAATTTTATATTGGGTCACCGCTTTTTTTGTCTTTAAATTGACATCAAAGCTTGGTGCCAATCCCAATTCAAATTCAAAGTCGAGATTGTCCTTGTCCCAATCAAAATTGTCTTGTTGTTTTGGAAGGGGGTTACCCAAAACATCCAATTTTTCTTCGGTAAGGTATTTGTTCAGATTGTCTTGAAGCAGTTTGTTCACTTCATCCACCAAAACAGCCTTGCCGTACTGCTTTTTGATAAGCCCCATCGGAACCTGGCCTTTTCTAAAGCCCGGGATGTTGGCTTGTTTTCTATAATCCTTTAGGATTTTCTCTACTTTGTCTTGATAGTCTTCTTTGCTTATGGCAACCTTTACAACTGCATTAAGATCGTCAATCTGCTCTTTGGTTATATTCATTTCCTACCTAATTTGCTTTCTAAAAATGGGATGCAAAAGTAACGCTTTTTTGTGATGCTGACAACTTTTTAAACCATTGACTTTCAAACAAAATGATTTCTATTGGTCTTCTTTTGAAATGGATTGTAAAATGGCTTGTAAAAATGCGAGCAGCAGACTAAATAGAATGGCCCACCAAAAACTGGCCACATGGAAACCGTCAATTAAATTGGCTGCCAAAAGAATGATTATGGCATTGATTACCAGGAGGAAGAGCCCTAAAGTGAGTATGGTAATGGGTAGGGTAAGGATAATCAATATAGGTTTCACCAAAAAATTGAGCAGACTGAGCACTACGGCCACGATTATAGCGGTAAACATGGAATCTACGCCCACTCCGGGCAATACGTAACTTAGTATTACAACTGCTAGGGCATTAAGTAAAAGTCTTAGGATTAGTTTCATAGGTTCAATTGATTTTGTAAATAAAAAAGGCACCGAATTTCGGTGCCTTTAAGATAAAGAAAATAATGTTTGTTTAGTCAATATATAGTCCGGTGTAATCCAAAGGATCAACCCCAGGGAGATTAGAATTGTATTTTGCGTTGATGGCTTCAATAAAGGCATTGGCCACAATGGCATAACCTCTTGGTGCCGGATGAACACCATCCAAAGAAAATCCACCCCCTGTGGCAAATGTTGCATCTACAATGCTTCCATCGGCCTGTTGGAATCCATTTTCTTTTAATTCGTTCAACAATGCATTGGCATCCACAAGGGCAAGGTCGTAAGCTGCGGCCAAACCTGCAATGGTTTGGTTGTATGATTCAAGTGCTGTTTCCACAAGGTCTTGCTCATCGGTTGTCAACACCCATTTATCTGCCAAAGGAACGGCAACTCCATTGATTGATGTTGGGTTGTTCGGGTCTGCAAGTGTGCCGATATGTGTTCTAGCGGTAAGCACCAAAAGGTCTTCTTCAGTAGCTTGCCTCATATTGGTCAGTGCAGGATTGTATGCTGTTAAATCCGTTAGGTCTTCATCAATGATCACTACTGCATTTCCTTCGCCAGGAGCAAAAGAGATGGTTCTTTCTGCCAACTCTTCTTCGGTTATAATATTTAATTGTTGCAATTGGGCCAAACCAGCGTTGTAGGCACCATAAGCTTCTGCGCTGTTCAAAAAGGCAGCGGTGGCCTCATCCAAAGGAATAGGGTTGTGAGGTACGGTAGTAAAGTAAGGTATGTCTGTTACATTGGGCAAATTGGCAATGGCACCATCAGCACCATTTGCTGTCATTGCTTGCAACATAGCATCAAGTGAGCCTGCAAAAACATTAGGGTCTGTAATATCGTTTCTGGAATAGGTACTTGGGTCAAGGTTGCCAGTTTGGTCAATTCCTGTACCTCCTCCTGTGGCATACAATAAAATATCGTTGGAGCCTGTCCAAAGTGTGAAAAATGTTGCGCCCTGTGCGGCAGCGTCCCCAATTACCGTTGCCGATTCTGAAGATGAGAACCGCGCAAAGTATGGATTCGCTGTTCCGTTGGCCACGCCTGTTACGCTGCCGTATCCTGGGGCCAACAACTCATAACTTTTGGAGCCGGGAACACCCATATTGTTATAGGTTCCGGGTAATTTAACGGCTACATCTGTTGCGCCTTGTCCTTCAACGGGAACGGGACTCGGACTTTCGCCCAAAAAGGATAGGATCAATCTATTGCCTGCTATTGGTGTGCCTCCAAGTGTCATTCCACCTAAATTATCCGCCATAAAAGGGATTTCAAAACTTCCGCCACCAGCGAGCGCAAAGTTGGCTGCCAGCATGTTTGGGAAAGACGCTTTTTGTCCGTCTTCAAACAAAGCATTGTCCGAGAAACCAGCGGTCAATGAGTTTCCTACGGCTACGTAATTTGAGAAATCTGCAGATCCTGAGGTGTATTCTACGGGTTCTGGGCCCGGTGTTTCGGTTATTGGGGTATCATCTTCGCATGCAATCAAGAATAAGCCTAGAAATGGGAGTAGGGCATAAAACTTTTTCATATCAAATAATCTGTAATAGTTAGTTTATGTTAATTGTAATGGTAAAACCAGAACTAACCAAATCTATATCAAATTTGTCATACAGACAATTAAATGGATGAAAAAATTATGCATGCATAATAAAAAGGGGTGAATTTTAAGAATTCAGAAACTTGAAACTCTTCTCGTAAAACTGTTTTGGGTTTTCTGCATGCAGCCAATGTCCAGCCTTATCAATGGTTTCAATTTGGGCATTGGGGAAGTGTCTTTTGATTTCGGCAAAGTCGTTGGCTTGGATGTATTCCGAGCGGTCGCCACGCAAAAATAGGGTAGGGCCGTCATAAATGGCATTGGAGGTTATGTTTTCGCCAATTTCCTCCATACGCTCTTTAAGTACATCAAAATTGAAGCGGAACCCCAACTTTTCTTTTTCCACCCAATAAAGGTTTTTGAGCAGGAACTGTCGAATCCCTTTTACCTTGATATGTTTGGAAAGCTCTTCATCCGCTTCACGTCTATCCGAAATTTGGTTAAAATCCAAATGGGAGAGCCCGTTGAAGATGAAATCGTGATGCGGGGGATAATATTTTGGGGCAATATCGGCAACAATTAATTTAGTCACCCTTTCTGGATGCGAAGTGGCCAGTTGCATGGCGGTTTTGCCACCCATGGAATGGCCCATCACGTATGCGGATTCCAAATTGTGATGATCCATGTAGTTGATGACATCATCACTCAATAGATCGTAATTGAACGCTTCGGAATGAAAACTTTTTCCGTGGTTCCGTTGATCTATCAAATGGACTTCGAAGCCATTTTCGGAATATTGGGAGCCAAGCGTCTTCCAATTGTCGGACATGCCCAAAAATCCATGTAAAATGATGAAAGGTTGTCCTTCGCCCAATATTTTTGAATGTAGTATCTCCATTATTTTAATCGGTGTAAGTACATGTTCACTACATTTTCGAGCCCCAAATATATGGACTCGCAGATTAAAGCGTGCCCAATGGAAACCTCCAAAAGGTGTGGAATGTGTTCCTTAAAAAATTTAATGTTGTCCAAGCTAAGATCGTGACCCGCATTAAGGCCAAGACCAGCTTCGTGTGCCATTTTGGCCGCCTCAACAAAAGGAGCAATGCCTTCTTCTTTGTTGCCTTTGGTAAATTCGTGGGCAAAACTTTCTGTGTAGAGTTCCACTCGGTCGGTACCGGTTTCCGCAGCTGCTTTCACCATGGCTGCATCGGGATCCACAAAAATGGAGGTTCGGATGCCGTTTTCTTTGAAAGTTTTGATGACGTCCACCAAAAAGTCCTTGTGTTTTATGGTGTCCCAGCCAGCGTTGGAAGTTATGGCATCTTCGGCATCGGGTACCAAGGTAACTTGTGTAGGCTTTACTTCAAGGACTAAATCAATAAACTTTGGAATAGGGTTGCCCTCGATATTAAATTCCGTGGTCACCACCTTTTTTAAATCCCGGGCATCTTGGTAGCGAATGTGGCGTTCATCGGGCCGTGGATGTATGGTGATGCCCTGGGCACCAAAAGATTCGATGTCTTTGGTGGAAGTAATCAGGTTGGGCACGTTGCCTCCTCTGGAATTTCGTAATGTAGCCAGTTTATTTATGTTGACACTCAACTTTGTCATGTGCTTCTTTTTTAGATTGTCAAAAATAAGAATTCGGCATGCCTTTTGCCATTTTAAATTAGTATTTTGCACCTAATAGAAGTGTTATGAACATTCAAGATAAAATAATCAACACGGTTCCCGTTTTTGAGGTTTCGGAAACTTTGAAGGATGTAATCAAGTTTTTCGAAGAGACTACATTTTCCCATGTTGGGGTTACCGAAAATGGTACATATTTGGGATTGCTCTCGGAGAACGACCTTGCTTGTTTTGAACCTAAAAAGAAGATTGATGAATTTCGGTTGGAAATGGAGAGCTTTTTTGTGACCAAGGAAACTGCTTGGTTGGATGTGCTGGAAATGTTCTCGAGAAACGAGGCCAATGTATTGCCCGTTTTGGATGCGGACCGTTTAATTATTGGGTATTACGATCTTGAAGATGTGGTGGATATGTTTATCGATACACCTTTTTTTAGGGAACCAGGCGCCATTTTGGTGGTGTCCATTGGAATCAAGGATTATTCTTTTAGTGAGATAGCCCAAATCGTGGAGGGCAACAATGCCCGATTGTTGGGAGCCTTTATTACAGCGTCCGAGAACGATATTATAGAGATTACCTTAAAAGTTGGCACACAAAGTTTAAACGAAGTGGCGCAGACTTTTAGAAGATATAACTACACCATTGTCTACGGGAACAGCGACGACCAGTTCTTGGAAGATTTGAAGCAGCGTTCCGATTATCTAGAAAAATATCTTAACGTTTAAGTATGAAGGTAGCCATATACGGTCAGTCTTTTCAAAAAGAGGACCAGCTTTGCGTAATGGAGCTTTTGGACGAATTGAAGAAGTTGGATGCCTCTATCTATGTTGAAGAGAACTTTAATAAACTGGTGGCCACTATTACCAAAGAACAAGTAAAGGGAACATTTACCCAATCCAAAGGATTGGACTCCTCCTTTGATATGTTCGTGAGCTTTGGCGGCGATGGCACCATGTTGCGGGCCGTTACCTATATAAAGGATTACGGAATTCCCATTGTTGGGGTCAACACGGGTCGATTGGGTTTTTTGTCCACCTTCAAAAAAGAAAATGTACGCAAGCTCGTCACCGAATTTGAAGCCGGCCACTATACCATTGAGGAACGAACCTTGGTGGAAGTGGAGCTCAATTCTGATCTCGATGAGTTCCATGGGATCAATTTTGCCCTTAACGAAATTACGGTAAGCCGAAAGGATACCACCTCCATGATCACCGTGGAAACCTGGCTTGATGATGAGTATTTGACCTCTTATTGGTCCGATGGGTTGATTGTTTCCACCCCAACGGGTTCAACGGGCTACTCCCTGAGCTGTGGCGGTCCGGTTATTGCACCTTCGGCGGAATCCTTGGTGCTGACGCCCATTGCACCGCATAACCTTAATGCGAGACCCTTGGTGATTTCCGATAAAACACAGATTAGATTGAAGGTTTCAGGTCGGGAACAGACCCATTTGGTATCCTTGGATTCGCGCATAGCCGATATTCCCAATGGAAAGGAAATCCGAATCAAAAAAGCGGACTTTACCATCAAAATGATCGAGTATAAATCCGAAAGCTTTTTGAAAACATTGCGCAATAAATTACTTTGGGGAGAAGATAGGCGGAATTGATAAAATCAAAAGCAATAAAAGGGGCGAAAAACTGTTTAACAAGGGAAAGCAACTTTAAATATAAATCTATTGACCTTCCTTTACTCTTAATTCTTGAAACTTTTTGGATAGTATGCGGATAGTTTTGGCAGTTTTTCTATGCTGTGTGATCAAGGTGAGTGCACAAACTTACGAGATAGGGGTGTTTGCCGGTGGCGCCAATATGATAGGTGATGTGGGAAGAACCAATTACATATTGCCCTCGGGCCCTGCCTTCGGCGGAATATTTAAATGGAACAAGGGAAAACGCTATGCGTGGAGGGCCAGCGTACTTTATGGAGAGGTTACCGCTGACGATAATAAATCCCATATGCAGTCCAGGCAGCAAAGGGGATATGTGGTGGATAATTCCATTTTGGAACTCTCCGCAGGACTGGAAATTAACTTTGTGGAATATAATCTTCATAAGCTCGGACCCGCCTTCACGCCTTACTTATACACGGGTGTAACCTACTTTAGATACGATTTTAATTATATTGATGCCCTTCAGATGCAGGATATTAACCAAAAAGAAGGTAGTTTTGCAATTCCAATGACGGTTGGGGCTAAGTATCGTTTAAATCAATTCTTGATTCTTGGTGCCGAGATTGGGGCCAGATATACTTTTACGGACAATTTGGACGCAAGTAACCCAGAAGGTTCCAATTTTGAGCAATTCCGATTCGGGAACATATTGAGCGACGACTGGTACGTTTTTTCAGGTATAACATTAACCTATACCTTTGGACGTAAACCCTGCCAGGATTGTTTTCAATAAAATGCACACACTAGAGGACGTAGACAAAGAAAAACTACCGCAGCACGTGGCCATTATTATGGATGGTAATGGCAGATGGGCCAAGCAGCGTGGCAAAATACGTATGTTCGGACATGAAAACGGAGTAGAATCGGTAAACCAAACCGTTGAGAGCTGTGCAAAGCTCCAGATACCATTCTTAACGCTTTATGCCTTTTCCACCGAAAATTGGAACCGCCCCAAAACCGAAATAGATACCTTGATGAAGCTTTTGGTCAACGCCCTTAAAAGGGAGCTAAAGACCTTGAACAAGCATAATATTAGGTTAAGGGCCATTGGAAAAATTGAAACATTGCCCCCAAAAGTCCATAAAGAACTTAACGAGGTAATGTCCAAAACCGAAAATAATTCGGGAATGACCCTAACGCTGGCATTGAGCTATGGCTCTCGTGAAGAGATAAAAACTGCGGTTCAGCAGATTGCGGTCAAAGTTAAAAATAACATAATTTCCCCCGAAAATATTGATGAAACAGTTATAAATACACATCTTTACGCGCACTTTTTGCCTGATGTAGACCTGCTTATCCGTACAAGTGGCGAATGCAGGATAAGTAATTTTTTACTTTGGCAGATAGCATACGCCGAATTATATTTTATTGATGTATTTTGGCCCGACTTTAGAGAAAACCATTTGGTAGAGGCCATATTAAGTTACCAAAATAGAGAACGACGATTTGGAAAAACGAGCGAACAACTTAACTAAGGGTATCACAAATTTCATCCTTTCGACCCTTATTATCCCATTATTTTTATTTTCAGCCCACGGTATTGCCCAGGAGACCGACTTCGAAGAGGGCAAACAATACATTTTGGGAGGTTTAACCGTAACGGGTTTACAAAGCTATAACGAACAAACGGTTAAGAGTTATACCGGTTTACGTGTTGGGCAACCCATTAAGGTGCCTGGCGATGAAATAAGCGCAGTGATCAAAAAGTTGTGGAACCTGGATTTGTTCAGCAATGTGGAAATGTTCTACACCAAAATCGAAGACGACAAGATATTTTTGGAACTTAGCATTACCGAACGGCCTACTTTGAACAACGTTACGGTCTATGGTGTTAAAAAAAGAAAGGTGGAAGATATCATCGACGATACCGACCTTAAAAAAGGTAAAAAAATCACCGAAAGCTTAATTGCCAATACCAAAAATTACCTTCAGAACAAGTATAAAAAGCAAGGTTTTTTAAACGCCAAGGTAAGCATTGCCACAACTGCCGATACTACAGGGACCAATGTGCAGAACATGGTCATCAATGTAAACAAGGGCGACAAGGTTAAAATAAAGGACATCAACTTTGTTGGTAACGAAAAGCTGTCCAACAAAAAGCTGAGGAAATCGCTTAAAAACACCAAGAAGAAAAAGTTTTATCGGTTTTGGAAAAAGTCCAAATACATTGAAGCGGACTATGAGGAGGATCTTGACAACTTGATCGACACATACGCCGAAAGAGGGTATAGGGATGCAAGGGTACTCTCTGATACTTTTGTGAAACTGGATGAGAAAAACATTGAGTTGACCATTAAAGTGGAAGAAGGCGATAAGTACTATTTTGGTGATATTGACTTCGTGGGGAACTCGGTGTACACCGATAGAATGTTGAGCCAAGTATTGGGTATCAAAAAAGGGGACACCTATAATGGAGTACTGCTCAAGGAGCGCGTTGCGGACGATTCCGACCCAGATGCACAGGATTTGACCAACCTCTACCAAAACAATGGGTATTTGTTCTCAAGCATTAACCCGGTCGAAGTTTCCGCTGTAAACGATACCATTGATTTTGAAATACGGATCATAGAGGGAAAAGAGACCTTTTTGGACCACGTTACCGTTTCAGGTAACGATAAGACCAACGACCACGTAATCTACAGGGAGATTCGTACAAGGCCAGGGCAAAAATATAGTAAATCCAATATTGTAAGGACCATTAGGGAATTGGGCCAGCTCGGATTTTTTGATGCCGAACAAATTGTTCCGGATATTATAAATCCAGATCCCAATGCAGGTACTGTTGATGTAAATTATAGCCTGGTGGAATCAGGTTCCAGCCAAATTGAGCTTCAAGGTGGTTTTGGCGGCGGAGGTTTCATAGGTACTTTAGGACTTTCCTTTAGTAACTTCTCCTTAAAGAACATTTTTAACAAGGAAGCCTATAAACCCGTTCCCATGGGGGATGGACAAACCTTTGCCCTGCGTTTGCAGGCCAGTAGGACTTTCCGTGTGTACAGTTTAAATTTCTCCGAACCGTGGTTGGGGGGCAAAAAGCCCGTAAGGTTTAATTTGTCTGTTTCCAGGACACAACAGTTTAGAACGCAATACGACGAAAATGGAAGGTTCGATGTAGATAAATCTAGAGGTTTCGCTATTACTGGTGTTTCTGCCGGTTTGGCCAAGAGAGTACAGTGGCCGGACGATTTCTTTACCATTTCACACTCGTTGAGCTATCAACTGTACGATTTTAACGATTACAATAGTGGACTCTTTAATTTTGGTAATGGCAGCTCCAACTCCCTAAGTTACACTTTTGGTATTTCCAGAAGTTCCCAAGGACCCAGTAGAATTTTCCCCACCTCGGGTTCCAACTTTGAGTTGACGGCCAAGTTCACTCCTCCATATTCCCTGTTCAGTGGAAAGGATTTTGGAGCGTTAAAAGAGGATATTGACAATGTAAACGTAAGGCTTCGTGAAATTGGGGAACCATCAACAACAGAAGAGCAGCTTGAGTTTAACCAACTCCGTGAGGAATTGGAGCGAATGGAAGAGGAAAGATTCAAATTGTTAGAGTACTATAAGATAAAATTCAAAGGGGATTGGTATCAAGCCATAGTCGGTAAGCTTACTTTACGAACCAATGCCGAATTTGGATTTTTGGGAGCCTATAACCACGATATCGGAAATGTTCCTTTTGAACGTTTTTATGTGGGAGGAGATGGTTTAGGAAACTTTACTTTAGATGGTAGGGACGTGGTGCAGTTACGTGGTTACGAAAACCAATCACTTACACCGTACAGTACCAATGCCATTACCAATAGGTTGGAACAGGATGGGGGAACCATTTACAATAAATTCTCACTGGAATTGCGTTACCCATTGACCTTAAAACCTTCAGCATCTATTTACGCACTATCATTTTTAGAGGCTGGTAACGCCTTCAACAATTTTAATGATTATAATCCGTTTGAGTTAAAAAGATCTGCCGGAGTGGGGCTACGTATATTTATGCCGGCATTCGGACTCTTGGGGATTGATTTTGGTTACGGCTTCGATACCGATGCCCGTCCAGGATCAGTTGGGCCAAGTGGCTGGCAAACGCACTTCATCATCGGGCAGCAGTTTTAATCAATGGAAAATCGTGTATTGCTAATTTGTAAATGATTCATTATAAATTAATTAGTAATTTTGGCACGATATTTTCTATGTAAAATGCGGAATCAAAGATGAATACCAAAGTTCTTTTGTCATTAGTTGTTTTGATGTCGTCCCTTTATGGGTTCTCCCAAAGGGGAGTGCGAATAGGGTACGTGGATATGGAATATATCCTCGAAAATGTGGAAGAGTATAGGGATGCTACCGAACAATTAAACGCCAAAGCTCAAAAATGGAAACAAGAAATTGAGCTGAAGCAAAGCGTTATTGATCAAATGAAAAAAGATTTGATGGCGGAAAAAGTGCTTTTGACCGATGAACTCATTCTAGAGCGGGAAGAGGAAATCCAAATTCTGGAAAAGGAAATGTTGGACTACCAACAAGATCGTTTTGGACCGCAAGGGGATTTGGTATTGCAAAAACAACTTTTAATACAGCCGATACAGGATCAAGTTTTCAACGAAGTTCAAAAAATCGGTGCCAATAAAAGATACGATTTTATTTTTGATAAATCCGCAGATGTTGTAATGTTGTACTCCGAAAAAAGACACGATATCAGTGACTTGGTTTTAAGGGAGATAGGACGCACTAGAAAAATCAGTGCATCCAACAAAAAACAAGAGCAGGAAAGCCGTTTGGAGCAGTTCCAAGAAGAGGAAGATCAGATCAGTGATGCCCTAAAGGAAAGACAGGAGCAAGCCGCCGAGGCCCAAAACGAAAGAGAGAAGGCAGCAGAGGAAAGAAGGGCCGAAAAATTGAAGGAACGCGAAGAGCGAAAGAAAGCATACGAAGCACGAAGAAAAAAATTATTGGAAGAGCGTGAAGCCCAGCGGAAAGCCAAATTGGAAGAACGAAAAAAAGCGCAAGAACAACAAAAGGATTCAATAGGATAATTTATATTGAAACACTAAATTTAAAGTCAAAAAAGTAACGTTGAGAATCATGAGAAATGTAAAAAGGATTGCTGTAGCCCTAGTATTGTTTGTTGCGGCTACAGGTTTTGTAAATGCACAGAGCAAGGTTGCACACATTAATGTACAGCAACTATTGTCTGAAATGCCGGAGATGAAGGCTGCACAAGCTGAATTGAAGAAATTACAAGAAACCTACAGAGCAGACATTCAAAGCTCCATGACAGAGCTTCAAAACAAGTATACCCAGTACCAGAACGAAGCCACTTCCAAAACAAGGGAAGAAAACGAGCAAAGAGCGGTAGAGCTTCAAGGGTTTGAAAAAAACATTCAAGAGGCTGAGCAAGCGGCCATGCAAGAAATGCAGAAAAAGCAACAAGAGCTGTTTGCACCAATTTCTGATAAAGCAAAAGCAGCTATCGAAAAAGTAGCAGCGGCCAAAGGGTATGATTACGTAATCGATGCCAGCCCAGGTTTGAGCTTGATTGTAGCCAAAGGTCCAGACCTTTTGCAAGAAGTAAAACAAGAATTGGGTTTCTAAACCGTGATTTTACAATATTTAAAAAACCGCTTTTATTAAAAGCGGTTTTTTTATGCGATAATAATTTTAGGGACTATTTTTAGGTATGCCAAAACCGATAGGAATTTTTGACTCAGGAGTAGGAGGTACATCCATTTGGAAAGAGGTAGCAAAGATGCTTCCCAAGGAAAAAACCATTTACTTGGCCGATAGCGCCAATGCTCCTTATGGCGAAAAGTCAAAAGAAGAGATTCTAAGGCTCAGCATCAAGAACACGGAGTATTTACTGGGTCAAGGCTGTAAAATTGTTCTGGTGGCCTGTAATACCGCCACAACAAACGCCATAGATTACCTCCGTTCCCATTACAATGTTCCTTTTATTGGAATAGAGCCGGCGATCAAACCTGCGGCCCTTCATACCAAAACCAATAAAGTTGGGGTTTTGGCCACTAAAGGAACGCTCTCCAGCAGTTTGTTTCACAATACTTCCAAACTCTTCGCCGAAGGAATTACTGTGTTGGAGCAAGAGGGTAAAGGACTGGTGGAACTCATTGAAGCCGGTAAAATTCAATCCGAAGGGATAAAAACGCTCCTGCAGGGCTTTTTGCAGCCCATGCTCGATCAAAATATAGATTGTTTGGTGCTTGGTTGCACCCATTACCCGTACTTGATGCCCGTACTTAAGGATATATTGCCAGAGCATATCAACATCATAGATTCAGGCGAAGCCGTAGCACGTCAAACCAAGGCCGTTTTGGAGCAACACCAACTACTTTCAGATTTTGATGGTGACCCAGAGCATATCTTTTACACCAATGCCGATGTTGAAGTTCTAAAAGATTTGGTTGACCGACCGACTGCTCAAGTTGCCTACCTGGATTTCTAATAGAATGAAACTGTCTTTCCCGTGAAACGGGAATCCAAACAAGCTTACTTTCTTCGGTAGGTTAAATACGTAAATGCATATTTGTGCCTATCATCCTTTGGATGATGTTCCTCGTTTACCAATTCCCATTGGTCCCCATCAATTTCAGGAAAAAAAGCATCGGCCTCAAAAGTGCCGTGCACCCGTGTGAGCTCTATGTCCGTGGCAATGGCCATGGATTGTTTGTAAATTTTGCCGCCACCAATAATAAAAGCCGTTTCATTGTCCTCTACCAAACCAATGGCTTCACTAATGGAATGCACAATGGTACATGGGAACTTGGGCGTATAATCTTCATCTCGGGTAATGGCAATGTGCGTTCGGTTCGGCAAAGGTTTGGGAAAGCTCTCCAAGGTTTTTCTGCCCATGATTATTTTGTGCCCCGAGGTCAAACTTTTAAAACGCTTAAAATCGTCCGGTAAGTGCCAAACCAAGTCGTTGTCCTTGCCCAGGGCATTGTTTTCGGCCGCCGCCGCAATAATGATCAATCGCTTCATTGATCTTTTTTTTTATTGATTTTGGAAAGCGGAAAGTCCGTTTCTATTTCTTTCTGGATTTCGCCAATGCGCTTTTTTTGAAGATTAACCAATCGTTCCCGTTGTTGGCGTTCCCAATTTTGGCCCATAAACTTGTTGGTTACAAAAACATTGAAGGTGTGCAAGGTGAGTAGAAAAGACCATGCGCAAACAATCCAAATGGACCAATCGTAAGGCTCACCGTATTTGAGCACCTTATTGGCCAGAATCAAAAAAATACTTCCGATCAAAAAAATCACAAAGTGGGAAAACAGTCTCTTCTTTTGTTTGATGCGTTTTTGTGCATTTTCCAAAAGTTCGTGCTGCTCCAAATCTATTTCCGGCTTCTTCTTTTTACCAAATGACAACATGGAATGGCTATCTTTATCAACAAAGATAACTGAATTGTATCCAAAAATCCCGACATGCAAAACTTAAGAAAAAAATTCCCTGTTCTTAACCAATGTGTTTATGCCAATACCGCCTCCGCAGGCCTGTTGAGCGAAGATTTGATGGAATGGCGCCAAGGGCACGACCTCGATTACCTGATCGGTGGCAGCGAAATGAAAATGAAGGGTTTTGCCCACATGCCCGAAATCAAGAAAACCGTTGGGAAATTTTTCAATTGTAAACCGGAAAATGTAGCCTTGGTCCCAAATTTTAGTTTGGGGTTCAATCTGCTATTGGAAGGGTTGCCCAAGGATAAAAAAGTGTTGCTCGTAAATAAAGATTACCCGAGCGTAAATTGGCCCTTCGAGACCCGAAATTTTAAGCGGGATTATGTGGATGCGGACGAGCACATGGAGGAAAACATATATGCCAAGGTCAAAAAGGGCGATGTGGACGTGCTGGCACTCAGTTTGGTGCAATGGGTGGATGGCGTTCGTATTGATTTTGATTTTTTGAAAGATCTGAAAAAAGAGTTTCCCAACCTGATTATTTTGGCCGACGGTACCCAATTTTGTGGCACAGAACCTTTTGATTTTAAAGATTCCGGAATCGATATCTTGGGAACCAGTGCCTATAAATGGATGTTGGCCGGTTATGGCAATGGCTTTTTCCTAGTGAAAGACGAAGTGATGGATCAGTTTGAGCTTCGTGGAATAGGAAACGGTTCCGTGGATAACGATGCATCCAAACGCAACAGCATAACCTTCTGTAAATTTTTGGAGCCAGGCCATTTGGATTCACTCAATTTCGGAAGTTTGGAATTCGCCGTTAAATTTTTGGACGAAATTGGTCAGGAAGATGTGCAGGTACAATTGCAAAAACTGTCCAAAAAGGCCATGTCCGTCTTTTCCGATCTTGATCTTTTGGAACCGGCCATCACCAAAAGAAAGCAGCACAGTACCATTTTCAATATTAAGGGCAATGAAAAACTTTTCAATAAATTATCAGAAGAAAATGTAGTGGCATCCGCTAGGGGAGGAGGCATCCGTTTAAGCTTTCATTTTTACAATACTGAAGAAGAAATCGAGGCCATTGCAAAAATATTACGGCCCTGAATGATCTGAATCATTTTTCAGGAAATATCAGTGCTTATTTTTGTAAAAGTAACCCTATTGTTAGGGGCATTTTATCAATTTGATAAATCGAGCGTAACTTATTGTAAATAAGAGGTTTTATCTGTTGTTTTGTCCTTAATTTAAACTATTGATACCATGGCGATCAAGAAACAATACCTAAAGAGCAAGCCTGTTTGCAAGGTAACTTTTTCAGTTCCTGCGGAAGAGGCAAAAACAGTTGCGGTAGTTGGGGATTTCAACAAGTGGAACCCCAAAAAAAGCAGCTTAAAGAAATTGAAGAACGGAACCTTTAAAGGTACGTTTGAGCTACCTGTGGAAAACAGCTACGAATTCAGATATTTGATCGATGGCAATTACGTCAACGACTCCGAGGCCGATCGTTTTCAGTGGAACGACTACGCTGGAACCGAAAATGCCGTTTTGGAGGTTTAAAACATTGGATACGCCATCAGTTGGCCCCAAAACTGATGGTGATTTTCTCTCAACTTAGCCGTTTTTGGAATTCGATTTTACTCCGTAATCAATCCTTTACCAGAGAAATACTGAGTCGGCCATATTGTTCCGTAGTATCATTGGCATCGGTTTGATAGGTATAATAACCGCTGCTTAAGGTTGATTCGCCAACATAGTCTATAGGTTGAATCGTGTATGTTTCTTCAGCTATTTCCAGTTCAACAAAGGCATAACTATATGCTTTTGCAACCACTTGGTATTCCGAAATTTCTCCAGAATCTAGGTTGTCATAGTCCAAAGGCCCAGTCGAAGTGTTCACGGTTATATTTTGATAATCGTAGGTGCTAACATTGGATAGTCGAATGTATACCTCGGCATCACTATTGTCTGAAGAACATCCAATAACCAGCACGGACAATAAGGAAAATAGTTTTTTCATAGCATAACAGTTTTTATAAGATTGTCATGTGGTACGTGGGTTGCTTATAATTACATGCATTGGACTTCTCTTATTGCTCAACTGTCTTGTTTAAATATTTTAACCCTTCGTAAATTGCTGGAAGTGGAACAGAACGATGGTCCTCTTTTTCAAAATAGTCCTGCTTTATCTTTAGTTTTTCACCCCAACGCTCCTGCAAAAACGCTATAAAGCTATCATGTCGCTTTTTGTTTCGCTCATAATTGGCTTTTCCTTGGTTAGCGGTCGCTAAATACAATTTTTTGCCGATAGAATTCTGTGTTGTTGTCCTTACTTTTTCAAGCATAACAGTTTCGTCCCACCAAATGCTGGGGTCTATGGCTAAATAGGTGTCAAACAGCGTGGTTTCGTCCAAATAGGCGTTAATGGTCAACAAACCTCCAAGGGAATGGCCGATTAAGGTTCGGTGTGAAGTTGTTCGGTATTTGTCATCCAAGAACGGAATCAATTCTTTTTCAATAAAATTGAGGAAATTTTTGCCTCCGCCCATCGTGTTTGGCCGTTTGGTCTTTAGTTTGGTAACTGTAAAATCCCTTTCGCGGTCTACATTTTCTATAGCAACCACAATAGTTTCTGGCATCAAATAGTTTCGATTGGTACGTGAACCCATAAAATCTACAATGGCGGAAGTGGTTTTAAAGTGGACAAATCCATCCAATAAAATAATTATCGGATAAGTTGAATTGGCTTTGGATCGGTCTTGATAAGAATCGGGCAAGCTTACTAAGAGTTTGCGATCCTCATTGAGGATCTGCGAGTGTATCGATAAAGTGTTGCCAAGTTCAATAGTGTTTCCGTCTTGACTAAATAAGAGTTGGGTTGGACCGAGAAGAACACAAAAAAGGTAGGCGAAGAAATATTTCATTGTTGCTGCATCAATTAAAGGACGAAATGTCATCGTAATGGTTGTGCTGACTAAAATTATGTATCTTTTAAATTACTTCGCCCAATAATCCACAACGGTTACATCCGCAATATGTGGGCCTGCAATGTCGCCAAACGCTACATGGTCGGGGTGGGTAAGATAGATGTCTCGGTCTTCTTCGCTGGCAAAGGTCAAGAAATAGCAATGCGTAAGTCCTTTGTTTAAATTCTCCGGGCTGTTGTTGGTGCCCCATTCGTATCCTTTTATTTCCGAAATTTTTGAAGGTAGGGCATTGAATGCCTCTTCCACTTGTTTTATATCTTCAGCGGCGGATGTCTCCTTAAATTTGAACAATACTACGTGGCGTAATTGCGGTGCTGCCGATTTTTCGGTTTCTTTCACAGTTTCTTCTTCCTGTTTTTCGGTGGTTTCTTTTTTGGGTTGCTCGCCGCAACTGGCAAATAACAATGCGGCAAATAGGGTGATAGCGGTGGTTTTCATGTGAATTATTTGTTTATACTGATTTGAATCAAATGTACAATTTTACTGATTAGAATTGTTTCTGCTTGTATATCAACTATTTTACCGTCACCCTGAACTTGTTTCAGGGTCTCATATGCTTTTTTTCATGATTGATGGTATGCTGAAACCAGTTCAGCATGACGCATAAATGTTTTTATGTGGAGGAAGGAGCCTGTTGTTGGAACGAGCGTCACGCTCGTTCCACCCACTTAACATTTTGACTACTGTACTCGGCACGAGCCAAGAGGCTCGCGCTAGCGGGGGGTTGCCAGTTCCGTTTGTGGTAGCTGTACTCGGTATTAGGTTTGCTCTAATTGGTAGGACTTACACTTTTTAATTGCTTCAAAAAGAATGGAACAGTCATAATTTGTTATGACACTTTATTTATTTGAGTTGATTACATTTGAACCATGACCGAAAGTGAGAGAAAATTTTTGGACTTGTTTAAAGATGCTTATGCATCTCCTTCAGATCTGGCCAAAGAATTGGAGTTGGGAATTGACATGCTTTTTTATTTGGAAGAAGGAGTCTTTTTGAGAAGGGAAATCCAAAATGTGGCCGCTGCTTTGCGGGGTATAAGTACGGTGTTGAAGAGTTGTGATTGTCACGAGCCAAGAGGCTCGCGCTAGAAGAGGTTTCACTACCAATATTCAAAAATCCGGGATATTTTTCCGTTTTTGAACTCGAAAAGTGTCATTTGTGGTTCTCCCTCCTTGATCCCATTCTCTTTTTTTTCCACAAACATTCTTTGTATAACTACAGCGTTCAGCCCGATGATTTTATTGATGATCTTTATATTCGTGACTGTTCCGTCGTAACCTCCATTTTTTTGGTTCCTGACATATCCGTTGTACAGATCTTCTCTTGTGTAAGTCCCGCCATATTTTGGATGGACGTATTCAAAATCATCTGTAAAAAGCTGAAAGACACTATCAATATCCTCGATTGTTGAGTTTGCCTGAAATATTTTGAGGTTCAACTCGTAATAGTTTTCTATGGTCTTATTTAATGAGTCTTTATGGGCTTCTGTGGCATCCTGTGCGGCAATTCGGTCACTGGCGAAGAGAATCAAAAAAATAGAAACTGAAATTTTTAAATGTGTTTTCATAACCGATTTTTTCTTATAAACTTCCTAATTGTTGATGCAGGCCTGCCTTTGTCGGCAGAAAGGCGTCACGCTTGTTCCATTATTAAAGTAAAGTTTAGTATCCACGAGCCAAAGGCTTGCACTAGCAGGGAAAGAAATAATCAGTTCCAAGTAGTTGTTAAATCACGGCTTTTCCCTGAATTAGTGATATTCCAACATTTTAACTCTATAATACCCTCATCAGGATTTACTATAATAATTTCTTTAACCTGATATTTATTTTTACCCAATTCGATAATTGAGTCCACTTCAGTAGTGTTTTCCAAAACAACATTATCAATTCTTTCGTTCGATTTTTTGACTGTTATTATAAAATTCATTTTCAATTGATATTGTTAAATTTAAACAAAAGCTCATTATTTGCTCCTATTATGGTTTTGGATATTACATTTCCATAATCAGATTCGGTTTTAATCAATACCGTCATTTTTTTTGAATTTATTTCATGTACTACATCTGCAGGAACGAAAGCTAATGCTCTATTCGCAAAATTTCTTATCTGACTTGGTGAATAGTTCCATTGTATGATATGCTCCAGGATTCCGTTGTCTACAATTACATTGTTTATCTGGTTCATCATTATTAATTATTATTTATCGCTATAACAAGTTAATCGTCGGTTTTTAAACAATCACACCGCCACAACCCCCTTAATATGTGGATGCGGGTCGTAGTTCTGCAGTTCAAAATCGTCAAAGGTAAAAGAGAAAATGTCCTTTACTTCAGGGTTCAGTTGCATAGTGGGCAAGGGGCGTGGGTCTCGGCTCAACTGCAATTCCACCTGTTCCATGTGGTTGTTGTAAATATGCGCATCACCAAAGGTGTGGATAAACTCCCCGGGCTGGTAACCACAAACTTGGGCCATCATTAAAGTAAACAGGGCGTAGGAGGCAATATTAAAGGGCACGCCCAAAAAAATGTCCGCACTACGCTGGTACAATTGGCAAGAAAGTTTGCCATCGGCCACATAAAACTGGAAAAAAGCATGGCAAGGAGGGAGGGCAGCTTTACCGTTGGCCACATTTTCCGCAAACGAGACCGAAGTATCGGGCATAACGCTTGGGTTCCAGGCGGAAACCAACATTCTGCGGCTATTGGGATTGTTCTTCAAAGTCTCGACCACTTCCTTGATCTGGTCAATTTCCTCGCTGTTCCAATTGCGCCATTGGTGCCCGTAGACAGGGCCCAAATCACCGTTTTCATCGGCCCACTCGTTCCAGATGCGCACGCCGTTCTCTTGCAGATAGGCGACATTGGTGTCCCCTTTTAAAAACCACAAAAGTTCGTGGATAATGGATTTGAGGTGCAATTTTTTGGTGGTCACCATGGGGAAGCCCTCGGAGAGGTCGAACCGCATTTGATAACCAAAAACGCTCAAGGTTCCTGTTCCTGTACGGTCCCCTTTTTGGTTACCGTGCTCCAATACGTGTTTTAGAAGGTCGTGGTATTGTTTCATGCTGTCTGTTCCGTTACTAATGTCATTTCGAGTGGTTTTCCGCTAGCGGAAAATTGTATCGAGAAATCAGTTTTCGGTACAAAATCCATTTTCAGAATTTCACTCAAACTGACGTCTTTTTATATTTTTTGACTGTTTTCTTATGTCATTTCGAACGAATGAAATGAGGAGAAATCCAAGATATCTCGACTACCCCTTCGACTGCGCTCAGGGTGACAGCCCGATGTGACAAAAAATCAATCCATCGAAATTACTCTAATGGGTAGGTTTTTGAAACTAAAATCCAAAAGACTTATGAAAAGTTTATTAACTGAAAGAGGTTGAAGGGTAAAAGACTTTGGGTTAAGGGTTGGTATATGGCTAATGGCTTGACTTTATGTATTTGATCAGGGACGCTATTCCTTTTTGGAGTTTCTGAATGTTTTTGATAGTGGATTCTGCTCTTTCAGGAGTAAGAAATTCTAAATCTTCACAAAGAATTAAGTGGGTTTCCAATTCGTAGGCTGATCCAAGACTAATTTGAAGAAATCGGACAAAATCCTTCTCAGAATCTTTGCCGCAGCCTTCCGCAATGTTCGCAGGAATGGAAATTGCACTTCTCTGTACCTGGGGTATCAAACCAAATCGTTCGGAATCTGGTAAGAACTTGGTAAGCGTGTAAACTTCTTTCACTAAAATTCGTCCGTCTTTCCAGACGTTCAACTCTCTAAAATTTCTCATAACTATCTATTTTAAAAATTCAGAGGTTGAATTCTATGTTTTAATTTTTCTGATTCTTTTAAAGACCTTTGCCCTTTCTCCCTTTCTCCCTTTTGCCTTTCACCTATCTATCCTAAAATCATCCCGGCAATGGTAGCGGACAATAAAGAAGCTAACGACCCGCCCAAAACAGCCTTCATTCCAAAAGAGGATAACACCTTACGCTGACCCGGGGCCAAAGAGCCAATACCACCAATTTGAATGCCGATGGATGCGAAGTTTGCAAAACCACAGAGCATATACGTGGCCATAATCACGGATTTGTTGTAGGTGAAATGCACGCCGCTCGCCACATTTTTAAGGTCGGCCAATTGAATGTACCCCACAAACTCACTTGCAGCCAATTTTATTCCAAGCAACTGCCCCATGAGCATAATATCTTCGTTGGCGACCCCTATCAACCACATAAGTGGGGCAAAAACGGTTCCTAGAATGGCTTCCAATGAAAATTCTGTATAAGGGGAATTGGCGGCAATCCAATTATTAAAGGTGGTTATATCACCGACCCAACCCAAAATACCGTTGATCATGGCAATAAAGGCCACAAAAACCAAGAGCATGGCCCCAACGTTCAAGGCGAGCTTTAAGCCTTCAGTAGTTCCGTTGGCAATGGCATCCAAGATATTTGCACCAATTTTTTCGGAGGAAACCTCAACATCGGTATTTACTTTTTCCGTTTGGGGATATAATATTTTTGAAATGACAATGGCGCCGGGTGCAGCCATTACCGATGCGGCCAAAAGGTGCTTGGCGAATACCAAGCGTAGTTCGGGGTCATCACCGCCCAAAAATCCAATGTATGCGGCCAAAACGGCTCCGGCCACGGTAGCCATTCCACCAATCATCACCAAAAGGATTTCGGACTTGTTCATTTTTTCCAAGTAAGCCTTGATGAGCAATGGGGCCTCGGTCTGACCCAAAAAAATGTTACCTGCCACGGAAAGGCTTTCCGCTCCAGAAATGCCCAAACTTTTTGAAAGCAGCCATGCCATCCATTTTACCACAACCTGAATCACTCCCAAGTAATAAAGAACAGAGGTTAGGGCCGAGAAAAATATGATGGTAGGCAATACCTGAAAGGCGAAAATATAACCGAAGGTGTCCATGTCCACGACGAGCCCTTCGAACAAGAACTGGCTACCTGCCCGGGTAAAGTCCAAAATGTTTACAAAAATGCTTCCGACTTGATCAAACAAATATTGTATAAAACGAACCTTGAGGACCCCAATGGCTATCAATATTTGAAGGGATAGGCCTATGCCCACCGTTTTCCAATTAATGGCTTTTCGGTTGGAACTGAACAAAAATGAAATAAAGATGAGCGCTGCCATACCCAAAGCACCACGCAACAAAGTGGTAATGGTAAACCCTTGGTTGGGTATGATTTCTGTGGCTTCCTGTTGGGCTACGCTATCTGTAATAGTGGAGCCAATGGCAATGTTAAGTGAATCTGCGGGCAACGAATTTTGGCCGAAAGCGACCGAACAAAGGAATAAAAGTATCAGTAAACTTTGGGTCTTTTTCGCCATGTACGTTGATGGTTTATTTGCGCTTGGAAATTTCATCCCTCAATTTGGCAGCCTTTTCGTAGTCTTCGCTGGCTACTGCCTTATCTAATTCTTTATGGAGTTCTTGAAGGGACATTTCTCTGTATCCATGGGTGTCGGAACCAGATTCGATCTCTACTGCTTCCCCTTCTTGAAGGATTTCATCGACCATAATGCTATCGTCCTCACCCTCCTCTTTTTCTTTGGAAGAGAATTTTAGGAAGATTCCAGCTTTGTCCAAAATGGTCTTGTAAGTAAAAATAGGAGCGTTAAACCTGAGTGCAAGCGCAATGGCATCGCTGGTCCGGGCGTCGATGATTTCCTCATTGTTATCACGCTCGCAAATAATACTGGAATAAAAAACGCCATCCACCAATTTGTGGATAATCACCTGCTTGACCACAATCTGAAATCTGTCCGCAAAGTTTTTAAACAAGTCGTGGGTCAAGGGTCTGGGTGGTTTTATCTCTTTTTCCAATGCAATGGCAATGGACTGTGCTTCAAATGCGCCAATAACAATGGGGAGTTTTCGGTCTCCCTCTTCTTCATTTAAAATAAGGGCGTACGCGCCATTTTGTGTTTGGCTGTATGATATTCCCTTTATTTTTAATCGTACTAAACTCATATATCTCCTCCTAAAGCAAAAGGGCCGTTCAAATAAGTGGCTTTACCAGTTATCTGAACAGCCCCTTGCAATGGGCAAATTAACAAAATTTAAGCGTTTTGGGCTTTAAATTCTTTTAATTTTTCGATGAGTTCGGGCACTACCTCGAAGGCATCCCCGACTATTCCGTAATCCGCTGCCTTAAAGAAAGGTGCTTCTGGGTCGTTGTTGATGACCACTTTTACCTTGGAAGCGTTGATACCTGCCAAATGCTGAATGGCTCCGGAAATTCCGATGGCAATGTACAGATTGCTCGCAACCGGCTTACCTGTTTGGCCAACGTGCTCGCTGTGCGGACGCCACCCCATATCCGAAACTGGTTTGGAGCATGCTGTGGCAGCCCCCAAAACATCGGCCAATTCTTCTATCATGCCCCAATTTTCAGGTCCTTTGAGTCCGCGACCTCCTGAGACAACGATATCGGCATCGGCGATGGTCGCTTTTCCGACCACACGATCCACTTCTACCGATTTAACGGCAAAGGCGTTGTCGCCCAAGGATGGGCCAAAATCTTCCACCGAAGCAGATACATTGTTTTCAACAACTCCAAAAGCGTTGCTGGAAACACCTATAATCTTTATATCTGACGAAATCTCTGTCAAGGCAAACCCTTTGTTACTGAAAGCGGTTCGTTTTACTATAAAAGGTGAAGTGCTTTCGGGTGCGGCCACTACGTTGGGTACATATCCTGCGGTCAATTTCGCGGTTAGGATAGGAGCCAAAAATTTACTGTCCGCGCTGGAACTCAATATAATTACTTTGGTATCTTCCGCTTTTGCAGCCTGGGCCAATACATCAGCATAGGCTTTGGCATTGAAGGTAGCCAAGGAATCGTCCGATACCTTCAAAACTTTGGAAACCCCGTAGGTTCCCAATGAGGCATCGTCCTCGGCATTAAAAGAGACCGCTGTTACGGTTGTGCCTAAATCCTGGGCCACTTTATGTGCGTAAGAGGCCACTTCGAAGGCATTTTTTTTGAATTTTCCCTTGAGGGATTCTGTATATACTAGTACTGACATAATTTTTTGAAATTTCAATATTCAAACCCCAAATTCCAAGATATTTTTGGAACTGGCCCGCCAGCGGCAGGCAGGGTTTTTCGGATTTTATTTAAATCACTTTAGCTTCGTTGTGCAGCAGTTCGACCAATTCCCCCACATTACCGGCATCGACCAATTTAACGGGTCCTTTGGCAGCAGGTTTTTCAAATTTTTGGTCTTGTGTAGGTTGTGAGGCATCTACGGGTTCAACCACGTTCAATGCTTTTTTACGTGCCATCATAATACCTCTCATATTGGGAATACGAAGATCACTTTCCTCAACCAGTCCTTTTTGTCCACCGATAACCAATGGGAGGGAAGTGCTTATTTTTTCCTTGCCTCCATCAATTTCGCGAATTGCGGTTGCGGTATTTCCTTCAATTTCCAAACCTATACATGTGTTCACAAAGTTTATATCCAACAAAGTGGCGAGTATTCCAGGAACCATACCACCGTTATAGTCAATGGATTCCCTACCGGCAATAATTAGGTCGTATTCCCCATTTTTAACCACTTCGGCCAACTGCTGGGCCACAAAAAAACCATCGGTTGGTTCGGCATTGACCCGAATGGCTTCGTCGGCACCAATGGCCAAAGCTTTTCTAATGGTAGGCTCGGTTTGGGCCCCGCCAACATTGGCCACATGAACCGTTGCACCTTGCTTTTCCTTAAACCACATGGCTCGGGTAAGCCCAAACTCGTCATTAGGATTAATAACAAATTGAACCCCGTTTGTGTCAAACTTGGTATCGCCTTCCGTAAAATTGATTTTGGAAGTTGTATCCGGTACGTTGCTTATGCAAACTAAAATCTTCATATATACTTAAGGTTTATCGATTCAAATATAGGTATAAAATCTTAAATTTATTATGCATGCATAATAAATTTTGTTCTTTTTTTGGATTTTCTCCAAGCAAATTTCGGGTAGTTTTTGCTATTTTTGCTTGCGTTTTTAAGCAGACTACAAATATTTAGTACGATTTAATGAAAACATTACAGTTTAGGGAGGCGATAGCTGAGGCTATGTCCGAAGAAATGCGAAGGGATGATACCATTTATTTGATGGGCGAGGAAGTGGCCGAATATAACGGTGCTTATAAGGCTTCCAAGGGCATGTTGGATGAATTCGGACCGGAGCGGGTAATCGATACCCCGATTTCAGAACTTGGTTTTGCCGGTATCGGTGTTGGTTCTGCAATGAACGGCAACAGGCCCATTATAGAATTTATGACATTCAACTTTTCCTTAGTGGGAATTGACCAAATCATAAACAACGCTGCCAAAATCCGACAAATGTCCGGAGGGCAGTTCAATTGCCCGATCGTATTTAGGGGGCCAACGGCTTCTGCGGGACAGTTGGGGGCCACACACTCCCAAGCTTTTGAAAGTTGGTATGCCAATACTCCTGGGCTTAAGGTTGTGGTTCCATCGAACCCAGCCGATGCCAAGGGATTGTTGAAGGCTGCCATTCGCGATGATGACCCCGTGATTTTTATGGAATCGGAGCAAATGTATGGCGATAAAGGAGAGGTGCCCGAAGGGGAGTATACAACGCCTTTAGGTGTTGCGGATATTAAAAGGGAAGGTACCGACGTGACGATTGTTTCCTTTGGAAAAATCATCAAAGAAGCTTACAAAGCTGCTGATGAATTGGAAAAAGAAGGTATCAGTTGTGAAATTATAGATTTAAGGACAGTGCGTCCCATGGACCACGATACCATTCTTAAATCCGTAAAGAAAACCAACAGGATGGTAATCTTGGAAGAAGCATGGCCCTTTGGCAATGTGGCTACCGAAATTATCTATCACGTTCAGGACAAAGCATTCGATTATTTGGATGCCCCTATCGTAAAATTGAACACTGCAGATACTCCTGCACCTTATTCTCCAGTGCTTTTGGCTGAGTGGTTGCCCAACCACGAAGATGTGATAAAGGCTGTTAAGAAAGTGTTATATAAGCTGTAGAATCATATTTTAAGGTATATTAGCCCTGTCAACTTTGTTGACGGGGCTTTTTTTTAGGGAATATTTTTTTGATTAGAAATTACTTTGAACCAAATTTGACCTAAGTTAAATGGGGATAGGCTCTAATGCTTTTCTCCGTTGTCCCTTATATCTGCCTATGAAAAGATTCTTTTCCGTTTTTTTTCTGATTTTTATTACCTGCGTTACCGCACAAACCAAGATTGAAGGCGTTGTTACTGACGATGCTGGCATGCCCATTGCCTTTGCCAACATAATTTTCGCAAACTCATCCGAAGGAACCATTACCAATGATAATGGTCGCTTTTATATGGAGTCCGACGAAACCTATGATGCCATCAAGGTATCATTCATTGGTTACGAGACCAAGGAAATTCCCTTGGAACAAAAGGTGAACTATGGCATGGAGATCATACTTACAGAATCTGCGGAGCAGCTTCAGGAGGTAATCGTGTATACAGGGAAACAATCCAAAAAAAATAACCCAGCAATAGATATTCTGCGTAAAATTTGGGCTAAAAAACGGGAAAATGGGGTACGCAAGTACAAACAGTACCAGTACGATAAATATGAAAAAATTGAGTTTGACCTCAATACCATCGACAGTGCCTTGATCAAAAGTAAACTCTTCAAAGGGCTGGAATTTATGTTCGAGGACTTGGATACATCCCGAATCACGGGAAAAACCTATTTGCCCATGTTCCTCAACGAAACTTTTTCCAAAGTCTATGGCGATAATGTAATGGATAGGGAGAAAGAAGATGTTTTGGGAAATAAAAGCTCAGGTTTTAGTGGTAATCAGGCCATAACGGCATTTGTGGAGGATTTATACTCCGACTACGACATTTACGATAACTATCTCAAATTTTTTGATAAAAGCTTTACCAGCCCATTGTCCAAAACCGGAGTTGATGTGTACAATTACGTGTTGTCCGACAGTACCTTTATTGACAATAAATGGTGCTATAATATTATTTATTACCCGAGGCGTAAGAACGAACTCACCTTTAAAGGAGACTTTTGGGTGAACGATACCACCTTTGCCATCAAAAAAATTAACATGCAGGTCACCAAAAGTGCCAACATCAACTGGGTAAAGGAAATTTATATAGAGCAGGATTTTGAGGTGGTCAGCGATTCGGTTTTTCTCTTGAAGCGGGATTACATGCTGAGTGATTTTAGCTTTTCAAAAAAAGAGGAATCACGGGGGGTGTATGGCAAGCGTACCACGGTTTTTGATAATTATAATTTTGATAACCCACGTTCCGAAGATTTTTACAAGGCAGTTGCCGACCCGTACGATCCAAGGGTTTTCTCGCAGGATAGTATTTTCTGGAAAAATGCCCGTTTGGAAAGTTTGAACGAGGACGAGTCGGGAATCTTTAAACTGCTGGATACCTTAAAAACCGTTCCCAAGTTCAGAACATACTACGATATCGTAAGTATTTTGGGTTCTGGATATATCGAAATAGATAAATGGAACATAGATATTGGTGATATATACAGCACCTTTGGTTATAACGATGCCGAAGGTATTCGTATGCGGGCCGGTGCACGGACCTATTTTGGACAGAATGATATGTGGCGTTTGGAAGGGTACATGGCCTATGGTTTTGATGATAAGAAATTTAAGCACGGGTTTTCGGGCAAGTTTTTGCTCGATAGAAAAAACCGGCTCATTATATCCGGAGGAAATCGAAGGGACATTGAGCAATTGGGGCTTAGTCTTACCAGTACCAATGATGTAATGGGAAGAAGTATAGCTTCATCCTCCTTGGTAACCGTGGGTTCCAACGACCGTTTAACGAACATTAATCTATCTACCCTGAACGTGGAGATGGAGCCCGTTAAAAACTTCAAGATAAATGTGGGCGGTTCCTTTAGGACCTTGAGCTCTGCTTTACCCGACGCATTTAGTCTGGATTACGTGGACCCGGCTTCACCCACGGGCATTTCATCCGAAATAAAACAGTTCGACCTTAACACTACCTTGATCTATACACCAGGCAAGCGTACCATTGGTTACGGAGTGGAACGCTCTAGCATCAATGACGATTACAGCACCCTGGTTTTAAAATACACCAAAGGTGTGGATGGATTTTTGGAAAGTGATTTTGATTATGAGAAAATCCAATTCTCTTACCAACAGCCATGGCAAATAGGAGGTTTTGGCAGGTTGACCAGTAGCGTGGAACTTGGAAAAACCTTTGGGGAAGTGCCTTTGGGTCTGTTGAGTGTAATCCCGGGTAACCAGACGCTATTTTCACTGTACAATGTATTCCCCAATCTGGATTTCTACGAGTTTGTTACCGATACCTATGCTACGGTGCACTTGGAACACAACTTCAATGGTAGATTATTCTCGCGTATTCCATTATTGCGTAAGCTCAACCTTAGGGAAATTGTAGGGCTCCGAGGTGCTTGGGGGCAATTGTCCGAAGAAAACATAGCTTTGAGTGCCCCGACCAATATTCCTTTAATGGCTCCAGAGGACCAAATGTATTGGGAATATTCACTTGGTGTGGGTAACATTTTTAAAATACTTCGGATTGACTTTAACTTTAGAGGAAACTACCTCGATAATCCAGATGCAAGGGCATTTGGAATAACGGGAACTTTCGGATTTAGCTTTTAATTCTCACGAAACAGCCAATTTATACGCCCTATTCCAGTTATACTGGTTATTTTTGCACAATAAATTTATCACTAACATGTCTAAAAAACCACGTATTACCTTTGATGTACTGGTAGAAATACCCAAAGGTAGCAGAAACAAGTACGAATACGATTTTACCCTCAACAAAATTCGATTTGATCGAACCTTATTTTCCTCAATGATGTATCCGGGCGATTATGGGTTTATTCCTGAAACCTTGGCCTTGGATGGCGACCCGTTGGATGTATTGGTGCTTTGCACCGAGCCAACCTATCCGATGGTGGTTGTGGAAGTAAAGCCAGTTGGGGTTTTTCACATGACCGATGAAAAAGGTCCGGATGAAAAAATTATCTGTGTTCCGGTTTCCGACCCAATATGGAGCAAAAGAGATGATATAAGTGAATTGAACCCACATCGGTTAAAGGAAATCGAACATTTCTTTCAAGTATATAAAGATTTGGAAGAGAAGAAGGTAGATACCGGAGGATGGGGAGACGTTAACGAGGCCGTGCAAATCTATCACGAATGCGTTAAACGTTACGAAGAAAGCGAACTTAAAAAACAAAGGGCTTTCACCATATAGATAACATAACAATCACTTTAAAAAAATGCGCTTTTAATAATTAAAGGCGCATTTTTTTTATTACTTCGTATTTTACTACATTAGCTGGCATTAAAAATTTCTAAATAATCTAACCTATGGATTTAATCGTAAAATTTTTGCCTGTATTCGGTGTCTTGGCCCTCCTGTATGTATTCATCAAGAATGTATGGATTTCAAAACAAGAGGTCGGGGACGAGAAAATGGCAAGGATTGCAAAGAACATTGCCGATGGAGCAATGTCATTCTTAAAGGCCGAGTATAAAATACTGAGCATCTTTGTGGTCTGTGTGGCCGTTTTGCTCTTCTTCAAGGGAAGCAACGAAACAGGCTCCAACGGTATGGTGGCCGTTTCCTTTATTGTAGGGGCCATCTGTTCCGCTTTGGCCGGATTTATCGGTATGAAAGTCGCGACCAAGGCCAATGTAAGAACCACCAATGCTGCAAGAACCTCCCTTGGCAAGGCCCTTGAAGTGGCGTTTGCCGGTGGAGCTGTTATGGGGCTTGGTGTGGTAGGACTTGGTGTTTTGGGATTGAGCGGTCTGTTTATGATTTACAGCGGACAAGGCTGGGAACTTGCCGAGATTTTAAATGTACTCTCCGGTTTCTCCCTTGGCGCATCTTCCATAGCACTTTTTGCCCGTGTAGGCGGGGGTATTTACACCAAAGCTGCCGATGTTGGGGCCGATTTGGTAGGTAAAGTGGAAGCAGGAATACCTGAAGATCACCCATTGAACCCTGCAACCATTGCGGATAACGTAGGGGATAATGTTGGGGATGTGGCCGGAATGGGTGCCGACCTTTTTGAGTCTTACGTGGGTTCCATAATCGGTACTATGGTTTTGGGTGCTGTTTTTGCTGGATTGCCGGAATTTCAAGCTGCTTTTGATGGCCTTGGCGCGGTGTATTTGCCGTTGGCTTTGGCTGCCGTAGGAATTATAATGTCGATCATTGGGACATTCTTTGTTCGGGTGAAAGATGGCGGAAACCCGCAAACCGCATTAAATGTGGGAGAATTTGGATCAGCTGGTTTAATGTTGATTGCCTCTTATTTCATCATCAACGCCATGTTGCCCGAATCTTGGGTAGAAGGCGGGAAAGAGTTTACGGCTATGGGCGTTTTCTGGGCGACCATCGCTGGACTTGTTGCCGGACTTTTGGTAGGTAAGGTTACCGAATACTATACAGGAACAGGCAAAAAACCCGTTAACTCCATAGTGCGTCAATCCGAAACAGGATCTGCAACGAATATTATTGCAGGTCTTGGTGTGGGAATGATGTCCACGGCCATCCCAATTATTTTGATTGCCGCAGCGATTTTGGTATCTCACTACTTCGCTGGCCTTTACGGAATTGCGATTGCGGCCGTAGGGATGTTGGCCAACACGGGTATTCAGCTTGCAGTTGATGCTTATGGACCTATCTCGGATAATGCAGGAGGTATTGCGGAAATGGCAGAACTACCTGGGGAAGTCCGTGAAAGGACCGATAAATTGGACGCAGTTGGAAATACAACGGCTGCCATTGGTAAAGGTTTTGCCATAGCGTCTGCTGCATTGACAGCGCTTGCACTTTTCGCAGCCTTTATGAAAACAGCCGGGGTTACATCCATTGATGTGTCTCAGCCTGATATTATGGCGGGACTCTTGGTGGGAGGTATGCTTCCGTTTGTGTTCTCCGCGCTTTCCATGAATGCCGTAGGTAGAGCTGCCATGTCCATGATTGAGGAAGTGCGCCGTCAGTTTAAGGATATACCTGAATTGAAAGCCGCCTTGGCCGTTATGCGCAAATATGATTCAGACCTTTCCAAAGCCAGTAAAGAGGATATGGAGATTTTTGAAGCGGCCGATGGTAAAGCAGAATATCAAAAATGTGTGGCCATTTCAACACAGGCATCCATTAAAGAAATGGTATTGCCGGGATTGTTGGCGATCGCCGTACCGGTTGCCGTAGGTTTTATTGGTGGAGCTGAGATGTTGGGTGGACTTTTGGCCGGCGTAACTACCGCAGGGGTGCTTATGGCCATATTTCAATCCAATGCTGGAGGTGCTTGGGACAATGCCAAAAAGACCATAGAAAGTGAAGGTCGCAAGGGTAGCGATGCACATAAGGCAGCCGTTGTAGGGGATACCGTTGGTGATCCTTTTAAGGATACTTCGGGTCCTTCCTTGAATATTTTACTTAAATTGATGTCAGTTGTGGCCTTGGTGATCGCTCCTAGTTTGGTTAGTCTTGCTCCTGCGGATGAGGTAGGTATGATGAAGGCGGATGGTACTATGATCACCATTACAGAAGAGGGCATGAAAGAAACCAAAGCAGTGGAAAAACAAATCCGAGTGGAGGTAAGCAATACTGAAGACGGAGCTTACAAAGCTGTTGTGACTTCTTCCTCAAATGTTAATGGGGAAGTAGTGGAAGAAACCAAAGAGCTTATGGCGGACACCAAAGAAGAACTTGAAAAAAAGATACAAGCATATAAGAGTGCCGAGGCAAAGGATTAGCTCGCGCTTTATAGCAAAGCTGGAAAAACCACGTCAATTGGCGTGGTTTTTTTATGCTGCCACCATTGAGCGGAATCAAGATGTATTAGTTTATAGAGATCAGTAGATATTTACATGTAAAAAATAACCTAAAAAGTGTCATGCTGAGCCTTTCGGCTTCGCTCAGGAGAAACTAAAGTCGAAGCCTTTTTTGACGTTCAAAGAGTTCTCGACTGCCTGCTAGTCCGGTAGGCGGGCGCTCGAACTGATATAGGGAAACCTGATAACAAGCATTTTATATGCATAAATTGTGTGTGCTGTTTCTTAGTCTGATAAGGGAAATGGAAAAAGTTATTTTAGTCCACCAATGCCTGATAGATCAAGGCCCTTAATTTTCCATGATCATCAATATCTCCCGAGGGAATCAATTGGGTGAAATAAACCACGACCAATTCTTCTTTTGGGTCTACCCAATAGGAAGAATGATAGGCGCCGCCCCACCCATATTCACCAACGGATCCTGGAGTGCCCCTATCTCCCAAATCCTCAACTACCGAAAACCCTAAGCCGAAACCAGTCCCTCCCGCCCAGGGAAAGCTTGCTTTGCCCAGGTGATTTACCGTCATAAGTTCAACTGTTTTGGGAGAAATAATACGTTTTCCGTTAAAAGTTCCTTTGTTGAGCATCATCTGCAAGAATTTGGCGTAGTCCATAGAGGTGCTCAATAGTCCCGCTCCACCGGAAAAACTCTTTCGAGGACCTTCCACGTAAGCACCTTGCCCAACCATGCCCCCGGGATTGGGCGCACGTTCCAAACCATTTTCCGAGGGGGAATACACTACGGCCAAGCGTTCTTTTTTGGCTTCGGGTAGGTAAAAATGAGTATCGGTCATGCCCAATGGACCAAGAATGTTTTCTTGTAAAAAAACATCCAAAGTTTTTCCTGACACAACTTCAATCAATGCGCCTAGAATGTCCGTGTTGTAGCCATAAACAAATTTCTCCCCAGGCTGTGACTCAAAGGGCAATTCGGCCATTCGGGTCACTGTTTCCAATATCGGTTCATCCCGATCGGCGAAATACCATCCTTGTATTTTTGCTTTTTCCCAGAGGTCGGAAGCTATTCCTTGCCCATATGAAACCCCGGAAGTATGTGTCAACAAATCTCGGATGGTAATGGGTCTGTTCGCTTTTACAATGTCGTAAGAACCATCATCCTTGCTTACGGCAACCGTTGTCTCCATAAAGGCGGGAATGTACTTGCCGACTGGGTCGGTGATCAATAATTTCCCTTGTTCCTGAAGTATCATGATGCCGACACTTACAATTGCCTTGGTCTGTGACGCTATCCTGAACATGGAAGTATTGGTCATGGGAATGTTGTTCTCCAAATCATTTTTCCCGAAAGATTCAAAATAAGCAGCCTTGCCTTTTCGAGCTACGAGAATTGTGGCCCCCGATAATTCATCCCCATCAATATAATCCTGAAAGGTTTGGGATAAAATTCCCAAACGTTCGGAAGACATGCCAACTTCTTCGGGTGAAACTTTGGTGAGTTCTTGGGCATTAGTGGTAAAAAAGAGGAGGAATGCAAACAGTAAAGTTGCATATTTGGTAGGTTGCATTGTTTTCATGTGACTTAATATTGGTTTGTTTAGCGTGCAAAAGCATCTAAATATACCTAATATTTTGTCCGCAAAGAAGAATTGGGAAAGGTAGTCGAGTAAAAAAGTCCTTATTCGAACAATCCATGAATTTCCCCGTCAATACGGTTGATGACTTCTCCCAAATCCTCCGGGTTATCCACAAAATCCAAATTGTCCACATCAAAAATGAGCAGTTTTCCTTTTTGGTAAGTGTTTACCCATGCTTCGTAGCGTTCGTTCAAACGGCTGAGGTAATCAATGGAAATGGAGTTTTCGTAATCACGACCACGTTTATGAATCTGGTTTACCAAATTGGGGATGGTGCTTCGTAAGTAAATCAAAAGGTCAGGAGGTTGCACCAAGCTCTCCATTAACTCAAAAAGACCTTTGTAGTTTTCAAAATCACGATTGGTCATCAAGCCCATGGCGTGCAGGTTGGGTGCGAAAATGTGGGCATCCTCATAAATCGTCCGGTCTTGGATCACACTCTTTCCACTTTCCCTGATCTTTAAAATTTGACGGTATCTACTGTTCAAAAAGTAAATCTGGAGGTTAAAGCTCCAACGTTCCATCTGGGTGTAAAAATCATCCAGATAGGGATTGTCCACTACATCCTCAAAATGGGCCTCCCATTTATAATGTTTTGCAAGTAAGTTTGTTAAAGTCGTTTTTCCAGCGCCAATATTTCCTGCTACAGCAATATGCATGGGGTGTAAGTGTTTTTAAGTTGGTGTTTATGGATCAGGGAGTTTTTAATCATCGCAATATACAAAGTATATCCACTTGAAGAAAAAAAACTGGTTCAAATGGATGATCTTGCATTAGCGGCAAACAAAGTTTTAAAATATGTTCCAAATACGTACTTTTGCGCTTCAAAACGAGGAAAGATTTGACTGATTGCAACCTCGGCACCTTTAATTGGGTATACGAAAAATGCTAAAGCAGTTCGTGTCGGCTTCTGTTGGCATCTCTTCATCAAGGGTTTGGAACTTCTTCGCACTTTTTTGTCAAATCTTCAATTTTAAAAAAGAGAAATGGCGTATTTGTTTACATCAGAATCCGTTAGTGAGGGACATCCAGATAAGATTGCGGATCAGATAAGTGATGCACTGCTGGATAATTTTTTGGCCTTTGACCCCGAGAGCAAAGTGGCATGCGAAACTTTGGTGACCACGGGTCAGGTGGTTTTGGCCGGCGAGGTAAAGAGCCATACCTATGTGGATTTACAGAGCATTGCACGTGAGGTTATCAATAAAATTGGTTACACCAAAGGCGAGTACAAATTTAGCGGGGACTCTTGTGGGGTGATTTCATTGATCCACGAGCAATCGCAGGACATCAACCAAGGGGTTGATCGTGGCACTAAAGAAGAACAGGGTGCCGGCGACCAAGGCATGATGTTCGGTTATGCTACCACGGAGACTGAGAATTACATGCCTTTGGCATTGGATATCTCGCACAAGATTTTGGAGGTGTTGGCCAATTTAAGAAGAGCGGGAACACGCATTCCATACCTACGTCCTGATGCCAAGGCCCAGGTAACTATTGAGTATTCGGATGACAACATTCCGCAACGGATAGATACCATTGTTGTTTCCACTCAGCATGATGAATTTGATTCGGACGAAGCGATGTTGGCCAAAATCAAGAATGATATTATCAACATCTTGATTCCTGAAGTGAAAAAATTATTGCCTGAGAGCATTCAAAAATTGTTTACGGACAATATTAAATACCATATTAACCCAACTGGAAAGTTTGTGATTGGTGGGCCGCACGGTGATGCTGGTCTTACCGGAAGAAAAATTGTTGTGGATACTTACGGGGGGAAAGGTGCCCACGGAGGTGGAGCTTTTAGCGGTAAAGATCCAAGTAAAGTGGACCGAAGTGCGGCCTACGCTGCCCGGCACATGGCTAAAAACTTGGTAGCTGCAGGTGTTGCAGGAGAAATTTTGGTACAGGTGAGCTATGCCATTGGAGTTGTGGAGCCTACATCTATTTTTGTGGATACCTATAACTCTTCCCATGTGGATATGACAGATGGTGAAATTGCCAAAAAAGCATCCGAACTCTTCGATATGCGACCGTTTGCCATTGAAGAACGCTTAAAACTTCGGAATCCCATTTACTTGGAAACGGCTGCTTATGGTCATTTGGGCAAAGAACCAAAAACTGTGACCAAAGTTTTTGAATCTCCTTACAATGGAAGAATCGAAAAGGAAGTGGAACTGTTCACTTGGGAAAAATTGGATATGGTGGACAAGGTGAAAGAAGCCTTTGGGTTATAATCCCAACCCATCACTTAAAATAAAAGTAGGAGGAGCTTCAACGAGGCTCCTTTTTTTATTGGTATACTCCAGCGAACTTTAGTAGTTTTAGCCTATTAAAAAGAGTACATATGAGAAGTTCAGTTAGCATCCTGTTTCTAAGTATTTTAATGTTGACGGTGACCGTCAGTTGTAAAAAAACAACCAAGACCGAAACAAAAGCGGTCGACACCTATGTCGCCGACAATTACACCAAAAAAGAAGTGGACATTGAAATGCGGGACGGGGTAAAACTGCATACCACCATTTATTCCCCGAAGGATACCTCCAAAGCATATCCCATCATTATGCAGCGCACTCCGTATAGCTCTAGACCATATGGGGAGGGTAATTTTAGGACCAAAATTGGTCCCAACGAGCACTTGATGAAAGAAGGGAACATCATCGTTTACCAAGATGTTAGGGGAAGATGGCTCAGCGAGGGGCATTACGAAAATATGCGAGCTTATATTCCCAATAAAACCTCCGATGACCAAGTGGACGAAAGTTCGGATACCTACGATACCATTGAATGGTTGGTGAACAATGTGGAGAACAACAACGGAAATGTTGGCGTTTGGGGAATATCGTATCCCGGATTTTATGCTACTTATGCCACCGTGGATGCACATCCAGCGTTAAAAGCCGCTTCACCACAGGCCAGTATAGGGGATTTCTTTTTTGATGATTTTCACCACAACGGAGCCTATTTGTTGAGTTATTTCAGGGCAACATCACTTTTTGGAACACCGCGTCCCAATGGTGACCAGCCCATTGATACAGCTTGGTATACCTTGCCAGAACTTCCAACAGAAGATCAGTACCAATTCTTTTTGGATGCAGGTCCACTTAAAAATTTGGATTACTTTTTTGAATACGAAACCGCCGACACCCCGACCATACGTCCCGAAGGTGTTACGGATGATTTCTTTTGGAACGAATTGAAGAAACACCCGAATTATGATGAAATGTGGCAAAGTAAGGGACTGATTCAACACCTTAAAGACGTAAAGAGCAGTGTGGCTACCATGATTGTCGGAGGCTGGTTTGATGCCGAAGACCTTTATGGTCCGTTGGAAACCTACAAAAACATTGAAAAATATAACGAGGACAACTACAATACCATGGTTTTTGGACCTTGGGATCACGGAGCTTGGGCTAGGGACAAACAGCGCAATACGGTGGGCAACTACTATTTTGGAGATTCCATTTCCTTGTTTTTTCAAAAAGAAATTGAGACGAAGTTCTTCAACCACTTCCTAAAAGGAGAAGGCGATATGGATTCAGGCTTGCCCGAAGCCTATGTGTTTGATACGGGTAGAAAAGAGTGGAAAAAGTATGATGACTGGCCACCGGAGAATGCCACCAAACAAACTATGTATCTTTCCGATGACCAAGAACTCACTTCCGAGCAAATGGGAACTACGGGAATTCAGTTTATCAGTAATGTAAAGAAACCTGTTCCCTATTCCGAAGATGTGAAGACCGTTTTCACTCCAAGAAAATACATGACGGACGACCAGCGTTTCGCCGCTCGCCGTTCCGATGTTTTGGTGTTCGAAACCGATGTGATGGAGGAAGACCTCACTTTGGCAGGAGATATCTTGGCTAAACTAAAAGTGGCCACCACGGGCACGGCAGCCGATTGGATTGTTAAAGTAATCGATGTGCACCCAGCGGATGCCGAGACCAATGAGGAAATGCAAGACCACCTTAAAATGAGCAATTACCATTTAATGGTAAGGAGCGAGGTGCTCCGCGGTCGGTTCAGGAACAGCTTTTCCGACCCGGAACCTTTTACGCCAAATAAAAAAACCGATGTAAACATCAAGCTTCAGGATGTGTTCCACACCATTAAAAAGGGGCACAAATTGCAGATTCAGGTGCAAAGCACATGGTTCCCGCTTATCGATTTGAATCCACAAACGTATGTGGAGAATATCTTTAAGGCGGATGAAGATGATTTCAAAACACAGACCCACACTGTTTTTACCGATTCCAATATTGAGTTTAAGGTACTGAAGTAATACTTTTATCTAATATGCTCAGGAATCTTTTAGTTTTCATATTGATTTTACTCTTTAATGTTTCTTGTGAGTTTACTTCACCAGAGGAATATTATTATTTAGGAGCTGAACAAGTAGAAAAGGGTAATTATCAGCAGGCGATTGAACTGTTCAATAAAGCCATCCAAAGACGGCAGAAATTCAGACCTGCGTTACTTCAAAGGGGGTTTTGTGAGATTCAGTTAGAACGTGACGCGGAAGCAATTAAAGATTTTGAGTCTATTTTAAATTTTGATAGCGACAATACTTTGGCACTGTTTAATCTGGGAAATTGTTATTATAACTTATCGGAATTTGACAAATCAATTCAATTTTACAGTCAGGCATTGAATACTGAGGGTGCATTGTCTAGCGAGTCTATTCAGGTAAATTTAAGATTGATTGGAGATATTGATAACGATTCAAATTATTCATTGTACAAGAATGAAATTCGATTTGGACGAGCAACATCTTATTTTAAAAATGATGAATTTGAGAAAGCAATTCAGGATTTTGAAAAGGTATTGAATACAAATTATAGAAAAGCTGAATGTTATTTTTGGATAGGTCATTCCTTTATGGGACTAAATGATTCAATTCAAGCTTGTCATTATTTTAAAGTATCTGCCAATTTAGGGTTCGAAGAATCCAAGGAAGAAATAAATCGAGTTTGTTATGACTAAGGTATCAAAAAAATCAATTATTCGATTAGACCTACAAAGTGCAAAAAAGTTCATTCTGGAAAAAAACCAAAAAGATTAGGAAATTCTATAATTCCATCAGTATATTTGTCGTTCGAAGTTCAAACAAGTATTGATTAGTTATCAAGAAAGGTGGAGGGAATAGACCCTTTGAAGCCTTAGCAACCCTTGGCCCCCAGTGCCGAGAAGGTGCTACATTCTATCCCAGTTGGGTATAGATAACGACAATCGACCATTTTCGATTTCATTTTCTTATAACTTTTTGATTTTCTTACGCCCACGGGCTAAGGGTTTGACTTTTTAATTTTTCGTTTTAACAATTAAAAAAAGCAAAGTCATGAGCGATCAAAAATTTTCTACCAATGCCCTGCATGCAGGACACGATGTAACAGCAAACGGAGGAACAAGAGCGGTGCCCATTTATCAGAGTTCAGCCTATGTGTTCAACGATTCCGATCATGCGGCCAATCTTTTTTCTTTGGCAGAGTTTGGAAATATTTACACAAGGATCAATAACCCGACAAACGATATTCTGGAGCAGCGACTTGCCGCTTTGGAAGGCGGAATTGCCTCAGTGGTCACAGCTTCGGGAACTGGAGCGATAAACACCGCATTGTTGGTGTTGCTCAAAGCCGGGGACCATATCGTAGCTTCCAACAGCTTGTATGGTGGTACCTATAACCTATTTAGCGTTACCCTGCCCCGTTTGGGCATCACCACAACATTTGTAGACCCATCGGATCCATCCAATTTTGGTAAAGCCGTAAAGGAGAATACCAGAGCTTTTTTTGTGGAATCCTTGGGCAATCCAAAGTTGGATGTACTGGATTTAAAAGCAATCTCCAAAGAAGCAAAAGCAGCACAGGTGCCATTTATTGTGGATAATACCGTTGCTTCACCAGCACTATTGAACCCAATCGAACACGGGGCCAATATTGTCATTCATTCCCTTACCAAATACATAAATGGTAACGGAACGGCTCTGGGCGGCGTTATAATCGACGCAGGTAATTTTGATTGGGCCAATGGTAAGTTCCCGGAATTCACTGAACCTTCTCCAGGATATCACGGATTGGTCTATCACGATGCACTTGGCCCCGCCGCATATATTGCCAAGGTGCGGGTGGAAGGATTACGGGATCACGGGGCATGCTTGAGCCCTTTTAATGCCTTTCAGATTATTCAAGGATTGGAAACCTTGGAAATTCGCATGAAAAAACACAGCGAGAATGCCCTTGCGTTGGCACAATGGCTAGAAACCAGGGAAGAGGTCGAGTGGGTAAACTATCCAGGGTTGGATTCCAGTGCCTATAAAGCCTTGGCAGATGAGTATTTGCCCAATGGACAAAGTGGTATTGTTACCTTTGGTGTCAAGGGAGGATATGAAGCCGCCAAGAAAATTGCGGACGAGACCAAACTATTTTCGTTGTTGGCCAATATTGGCGACACAAAATCCTTGGTCATCCACCCTGCAAGTACAACGCACCAACAGTTGAGTGCAGAAGATCAAGAGTCCGCAGGGGTAACTCAAGACCTGATTCGATTGTCCGTAGGCTTGGAAGATTTGTCCGATCTAAAGGCAGATTTAAAAAATGCCTTTGCAAGCATTTAATCGGAGTTAATAATGTGATGGAATAGCTATGTTAAAGTATCTGAAAATAGAAAATTTTAAAACGCTGAGTGGCATCGAGCAGGATATTGAGTTATCCTACCAGATATTTGGGAAACCCTTGCATTCGGCACCCATAATCTTGGTAAACCACGCGCTCACGGGTAATTCCAACGTAGCGGGAAAAGATGGATGGTGGTCCGATTTGATAGGGGATGGCAAATGTATCGATACGGAGAAGTACACCATTTTGGCATTCAATATCCCAGGAAATGGTTTCGATGGTTTTATTATCGAAAACTACAAGGATTTTGTGGCCGGGGATATTGCCAGAATGTTTCTCTGGGGATTGGAGCAGTTGAAGATTGATAAATTGTTCGCCATTATCGGTGGTTCATTGGGAGGTGGAATTGCTTGGGAAATGACAGCCATCAACCCAAATATTACGAAACACTTGATTCCTGTGGCGTCTGATTGGAAATCTACGGATTGGTTGATTGCCAATTGTCAGATTCAAGAGCAGTTTTTGGTCAACTCCAAACAGCCCGTACACGATGCCCGTATGCACGCGATGTTGTGCTACCGTACTCCCGAATCTTTCAAAGAGCGATTCAAAAGAAGTACAAACGAAGAGCTACAGGTTTTTAATGTGGAATCTTGGTTGATGCACCATGGTGAAAAACTGCAAGAGCGTTTTCAGTTGTCCGCATATAAGTTGATGAACCAATTGTTGAAGTCCATCGACATTACCCGTAATGGGGAAGAGGCTTTCAAGGCGTTGCAAGAAAGTGATACTAAAATTCATATCATCGGGGTCAATTCTGATTTGTTCTTTACCGCAGAAGAGAACAAGGAAACTTTTAAAAGATTGGCCCAGGCAAACACCAATGTTACCTATGGTGAAGTACAATCGGTACACGGTCACGACGCTTTTTTAATGGAGTTTGAACAATTGGAAAAATTGTTGGAGACTGTTTTTCAGAAAAATACGGAACGCATCAAAATTTTGAAGTTCGGCGGAAAATCCTTGGCCAATGGCGAAGGCATACAACGTGTGCTGAACATCATCAGTAAAAGGTATACAGAAGAGGAACACTTCGCGGTTGTGGTTTCCGCTCGCGGAAAGGCCACGGACCAGTTGGAAAACTTACTGGAAAAAGCTGCCAAGGGAATCGACTTCCAATCAGATCTAAAAAAGTTTGCCGACTATCAGAAAAACAATTTTGATGCGGTAGCAGTTGATAAAGAATTGGCCGCCATTGAAAAAATATTGAACGGAGTTTCATTAACTGGGGATTACAGTCTAAAAACCAAGGATGAAGTATTGTCCTTCGGCGAACTGATATCGGGGAAATATGTGACTGCTGCGTTGAACGCAAAGGGAATCAAAGCAGAGCTGTTGGATTCCCGTAAACTCATCAAAACCGATGATAGTTTTAGCAATGCGGAGGTAGATGAGGGACTTTCCAAAGAAAACGTGATTCGATATTTCCACAACCTGAAAGCTGGGACCATTCCTGTTGTTACCGGTTTTATCGCTTCCAACAAAGAAGGGGCGACCACTACTTTGGGAAGAAATGGAACTAACTACTCAGCAGCTTTGTTGGCCAACTTTTTGGACGCGGGCGAACTGATCAACTACACCCACGTGGACGGTATTTTTACCGCCAATCCAGATTTGGTACAGGATGCCAAGTTGATTGATGTGATATCCTATGGTGAAGCCAATGAACTTGCTAATTTCGGGGCAAACATTCTCCATGCGAAAACCATAATTCCATTGATCGAGAAAAATATTCCGCTGCGTATCTGCAATACCTTCAACGATGACAACGAAGGAACCTTGATCGGGCCGAAAACCGACAATGGTGGAATTAAATCCCTTTCGGTGCTCGATAACATGGCCCTTATCAATTTAGAGGGTAGGGGACTGCTCGGAAAAGTGGGTGTGGACATGCGGATTTTTAGAGCCTTGGGCCAAAATGGCATCAGTGTCGGGATTGTTTCCCAAGGGTCATCGGAACGGGGCATTGGCCTTGTTGTGGACGAATCCAAAGCCGATAAGGCCAAAAAAGTGCTGGACCAAGAATTCGAGACGGATTATTCTTCCCAGGACATCAACCAGATTTCGGTGGTGAAGGATGTCTCCGTCATCTCCATTGTTGGGATGGATTTGAGCAGCTTCCACAAGCCGTTCAATGCATTGGCCAAAAACCAAATCACGCCCTTGCTTTTCAACAATACGGTTACCGGGAAGAATGTGAGTATGGTGGTGAGGAAATCCGATTTGAACAAGGCCATCAATGTGATTCATGGGCAAATCTTCGGGATTGCCAAGAAAATCAATCTGGCATTGTTTGGACATGGCAATGTAGGGGGCACGCTGATCAGTCAGATTTTGGATTCCAAAAACAGTATTGAGGAAAGAAAAAGCATTGACTTAAAAGTGTTTGCCGTAGCAAATTCCAAAAAAGTGCTTTTGGATGCTTCAGGGGTTGGTGCCGATTGGAAAGAACGTTTGGAAAAAGAGGGGCAACCCTATCAGATTGGTGATATAATGGCCTTTGCCAAACAGCATCATTTAGAGAACCTGATAGCGGTTGACAATACGGCGAGCAAAACGTTTGTGGAGCAGTACGAACCCTTAATAGCACATGGCTTCGATTTGGTTTCATCAAACAAAATAGCAAATACGCTGGGTTTTGAGAAATATAAATCCATTAGGAAGTGTTTGGATAAAAATCAAAAACAATATCTCTACGAGACCAATGTAGGGGCAGGATTGCCCCTAATTGATACCATTAAATTGTTACACCTTTCCGGAGAGAACATTACGCGGATCAAAGGGGTGTTCTCTGGGTCGTTGAGTTATATTTTCAATACTTTTTCGGAGAAAGATGTTTCCTTTTCGGAAATTGTAAGGGAAGCTATGGAAAGTGGGTTCACCGAACCCGACCCAAGGGAAGATTTGTCCGGGAACGATGTAGGTCGGAAGCTGTTGATTCTGGCCAGGGAGCTAGATCTTCAAAATGAGTTTTCCGATATTGATGTACAAAACCTGATTCCCGAAGAGCTGCAAACCTTGGATTTTGAAAAATTTATGGAACGCATCGGGGAAATGGATGAAATTTATAAAGAAATCAAACAGAACCAATCAGCAGGCCATGTGTTACGTTATGTGGGGGACTTACATGGCGATTTGCAACAAGATAAGGGTGTTTTGGAGGTGAAATTGATTTCTGCGCCCAAAGAAAGTGCATTAGGGCAGGTAAAAGGTTCCGATTCCATTATTGAGATTTATACGGAGTCCTACGGGGAACACCCCTTGGTGATTCAAGGAGCTGGAGCTGGAGCGGCCGTAACGGCAAGAGGCGTATTTGGTGACATATTAAGAATAGCAGAGAAGATATAGCTTCGGCCTCGCTTAGTTACCGTGTTTTGAGTTCTGGTGGCTGAGCGGAGTCGAAATAGCTAGTTAAAAAAATCGTAACGGTGGCTGAGCGGAGTCGAAGCCACAATAGTCAACGGATGAAAGGTTATGTGTACATATTGGAATGCTCCGATGGCAGTTATTACACTGGAAGTACGATAGATCTGGATAAACGGTTAAAGGAACATCAAGATGGTCGGGGAGCCAATCATACCAAAAAGAGGTTGCCTGTAGAGCTGTTATATGTTGAAGAGTACCTGAGTATTGCAACAGCTTTTGAACGTGAAAAGCAAATCCAAGGTTGGTCAAGGGCGAAAAAAGAGGCATTGGTAGGAGGAAAATTGGATGATCTTCCAGAATTGGCTGAGTGCAAGAACCAGACGAATTTTAAATATTATAAGGTGAAAAAATAAAGTGGCTTCGACTACGCTCAGCCACCAAATAAAAAGAACGTGATGAAAAGCAAACAATTCGAAACAGAAGCGATAAGAACGCAAATGGAGCGCAGTCAAAATTTGGAACATTCCAGTCCAATTTACATGACATCGAGCTTTGTTTTTGAAGATGCGGAGGATATGCGCGCATCCTTTGCGGAGGAAAAGGACCGGAATATTTATTCCAGATATTCCAACCCAAATTCGAACGAACTCATCGAAAAAGTATGCAAGATGGAAGGTGCCGAGAGTGGTTTTGCCTATGCTTCGGGCATGTCGGCAGTTTTTTCCACCTTGGCGGCCTTGCTGGATGCCGGCGATCATGTAATATCATCCAAAAGTATTTTTGGTTCCACACATACTCTGTTCACTCAGTTTTTTCCTAATTGGAACATCGAAAGTAGTTATTTTGATGCCAATGATTTATCGGAGATTGAGGGATTGATCAAACCCAATACCAAGATACTTTATGCGGAAACACCTACCAACCCGGGAGTAGATGTGTTGGATTTGGAAGTGTTGGCCAAGATTGCCAAAAAGCATGACCTCATTTTTATAATTGATAACTGCTTTGCAACCCCATACTTACAACAACCCATAAAATTTGGTGCCGATTTAGTGATTCACTCCGGAACCAAGTTAATGGACGGTCAAGGAAGGGTGCTGGCCGGAATCACGGTAGGTAGCGGTGAATTGATGGATAAAGTATATCGTTTTTCCCGTATCACTGGCCCTGCATTGTCACCGTTCAACGCGTGGGTATTGTCCCGAAGTTTGGAAACCTTAGCTGTTCGGGTAGATAGGCATTGTGAAAACGCCTTGAAACTGGCCACTTATTTGGAAGGTCATAATAAAATCGAGTGGGTAAAATATCCTTTCTTAAAATCACATCCCAAGCACGAAATTGCCAAAAAACAAATGAAAGCAGGAGGCTGTGTGGTGGCATTTGAAGTAAAAGGAGGTCTGGAAGCAGGCAGGGAATTTTTTGATAGCATTCAACTATTATCCTTATCTGCCAATTTGGGTGATGCCCGAAGCATTGTCACCCATCCCGCATCCACTACCCACAGTAAACTCACAACAGAAGAACGTGAGGCTGTGGGAATCTCCGATGGAATGGTTCGGGTGTCCGTGGGCCTAGAGCATATTGATGATATTATTGCCGATATTGAGCAGGCTTTAGGGTAATCTTTCTGAAAATTGGTTTTAGAGGTAGATTGTTAATTTTCCCTATATTCGTGCGATGCTCTCCAAGAAAACAAAATACGGACTCAAAGCACTTACCTACCTTGCTAAAGTAGAGGGTAGAGAGCCCATTCAAATTGCAGAGATTGCTAAACACGAAAATATTTCCCAAAAGTTTTTGGAAAGTATTTTGCTCATGCTCCGCAGAAATGGACTTTTGGGCTCTAAAAAAGGTAAGGGAGGGGGGTATTATTTGATCAAGGAACCAAAGGATATCCACATGACCACCGTAATGCGGGTTTTGGAAGGACCGATTGCCATGGTACCTTGTGTAAGCCTCAATTTCTACGAAAAATGTGATGACTGTCCGGATGAGGAGGAATGCTCGGTCCACAAACTAATGCTTCAGGTAAGGGACAGTGCACTCGATGTTTACCGAAATAATACGCTGGCCGATTTGCTCTAAATCAATGCTTCACGGTTATTTTTAGCTTAAAAATTCTCAAAATTCCCTATTAATTATCGATAATCTACTAAAACTATAGGGTAAAAGTAAATTTATGATTCATTTTGCTTTTTCTTCAGAAAAATAATTTTACTTTTGAAATCCCTACCAATTGAGTAGGGTAATAAAAGTTTAAAAATGATTACTGATCAGTTGATAATAAAAAGCGACAAGGAGCAAAGTACTTATACAAAGGACAGCACTTCGGAAAGCCCCAAAAGAAGTGTCGTAAAATCCATAAGTTGGAGAATTGTGGGTACTCTGGATACTATATTGATATCTTGGGTTGTAACAGGGACCTTAAGTATGGCTTTTTCAATTGGATTGGTGGAACTGGTCACCAAAATGGTGCTTTATTTTTTTCACGAGAGAATATGGAACTCCATTAAATGGGGTAAATAAAATTAATGGCAATGGCATTGACGCAAGAAGAAATACAGAATTTGAACCGCCAGTTTAAGGGCATTCCACCAGAGGAAATCATATCATGGGCAATAGGTCATGGTAAAAAATCCGTGGTCACCACTAATTTTAGACCATACGAGGTGGCCATCCTCCATGCAGTTACCGAAGTGGATAAAAGCATTCCGGTAATTTGGTGCGATACGGGCTACAATACACCTCAAACCTATAAACATGCCGAAGAGTTGATTTCAAGATTGGGACTCAACATAAAATTGTATGTACCAAAACAAACAAGTTCCCACCGCGATGCAGTTATGGGGATTCCACAAATAGATGATCCCTTGCACAAAGAGTTTACGGAACAGGTGAAGTTGGAACCTTTCCGTAGGGCAATGGCCGAGCACAAACCAGATGTTTGGTTCACAAATCTACGCAAAGGCCAAACCGCCCACAGAGATTCCTTGGATGTTTTGAGTTTGAGCAAAGACGGCGTACTTAAAGTGAGCCCATTTTACCATTGGAGCGACACCCAGTTGGACGCTTATTTAAAAGCACAAGGGTTGCCGAACGAACACAAATATTTTGATCCGACCAAAGTATTGGCGAACCGCGAATGTGGTTTGCATACCTAATAAAATAGTAATTGTCCCCTTGAGCGTAAGCACGAGGTAAAAACAAAATTGAACTTTGAGTACACTTACAGAAGAAATAAAAAAGCCAGAGACCTTGAACGGAGTTGAAAGACCAAACGCAAATGCTCTGGAACATGAAGCAATTTATATTATTCGCGAAGTGGCGGCACAGTTTGAAAAACCTGTACTGTTATTTTCCGGAGGAAAAGATTCCATTACATTGGTACGTTTGGCCCAAAAAGCATTTTGGCCCGCCAAAATACCATTTCCCTTAATGCATATTGATACGGGACATAACTTTCCCGAAACCATTGAGTTTAGGGACAGATTGGTCGAAGAACTAGGTGTGGAACTGATTGTGCGGAACGTTCAGGACTCCATTGATGAGGGAAAAGTGGTTGAAGAGACCGGTAAATATGCCAGCAGGAATATGTTGCAGACCACAACCCTGTTGGATGCCATCGAAGAATTTAAATTCGACGCCTGTATCGGTGGAGCCCGAAGAGATGAGGAAAAGGCAAGGGCCAAAGAGCGTATTTTTTCAGTGCGTGACGATTTTGGACAATGGGACGAAAAGAACCAACGACCCGAATTGTTCGATATGCTCAACGGTGAAATCGAGATAGGACAAAATGTGCGGGTATTCCCCATAAGTAATTGGACCGAATTGGATGTTTGGAGCTATATCCAAAAAGAAAACATAGAAATTCCATCCATTTACTTTGCACACAAAAGGAGTACCTTCCTGCGGGATGGCTTGATTTGGTCCGCTGAAGATGATGTGGTTTTTAGGGCAGACGATGAGCAAGTGGAAGAAAGAATGGTGCGTTTTAGAACTGTGGGAGATATGAGCTGTACCGCAGCGGTTGAATCCCATGCCGATACCATAGATAAGGTAGTGGCCGAAATCAGGGATTCCAGAATTTCGGAAAGAGGCGCACGGATTGATGACAAACGTTCCGAAGCCGCAATGGAAAAACGGAAACAACAAGGTTACTTTTAATTGGAAGAAGAAATGGAAGTTTTAAAAATAGCAACAGCAGGAAGTGTAGATGACGGTAAAAGTACCTTGATCGGAAGATTGCTGTACGATACAAAATCAATGACCGACGATAAATTGGAGGCCATTGAAAGGACCAGCAAACAAAAAGGATACGATTATCTCGATTTTTCATTAGCAACCGATGGATTGGTGGCCGAAAGAGAGCAGGGCATCACTATTGATGTGGCCCATATCTACTTTTCAACCCCATCCAAAAGTTACATTATTGCCGATACCCCTGGCCATGTGGAGTATACTCGAAATATGGTTACCGGAGCCTCTACATCGCAGGCATCCATTATTTTGATCGATGCTCGAAAAGGAGTAATCGAGCAGACCCACCGCCACTTTTTCATCAACAACCTGTTGAGGGTGAAAGATGTTATCGTGGCCATCAATAAAATGGACTTGGTGGATTTTTCGGAAGAAACCTATAACAAAATCAAGGCCGATTTTTCAGAATTGATGGGGAAAAGAGATTATCAAGATCAAAACATAACCTTTATACCCGTTAGTGCCTTAAAAGGGGACAACGTAGTGAACCGTTCCGAGCATACACCTTGGTATCAAGGGCAAACCTTATTGGAACACTTGGAAGAACTCGATCAAAAAGACATCTACAATACAGGAACACCACGTTTTCCAGTACAGTATGTAATTCGACCAAAAACCGAAGACTTCCATGATTTCCGTGGATTCGCAGGGAAAGTGTATGGTGGAGAGCTAAGAGTAGGCGATGAAGTAGTGGTATTGCCATCGATGACCCGATCCAAAATAAAGACCATTTATTTTTATGATAAGGAATACCAAACAGCACCAAGACGATCCTCGGTTACCATTACTTTGGAAGACGAGGTGAATGTAAGCCGTGGGGATATGTTGGTAAAAGCCGGTGATTTGCCTACTGTGGACAAACAATTGACCGCTACCGTATCTTGGATGGACAGTGACAACTTTACCCCAGGAGGAAAGTATGTGCTTCAGCATGGGGTAAATAAAGTACTGGCCAAGGTCGATGCCATTGAACATAAGATTCATCCAGATTATTCAGGAATTGAAGAGAATGTAACTTCACTTCAAATGAACGACATCGCAAAAGTGCGCTTAAAATTGAACAAGCCTATTTTTTATGATAGGTTCAAGGACCATCGTACAAACGGTTCCTTTATCATTATTGATAGTCGAACAAACAACACCGCAGGCGTAGGATTTATTGAATAATTTCTTCCATTAATTGGAAGATAAGGGAGTTTTTTGAAATAACTCTATAAAATAGATAGGAAAAATAGATTATGCAAAGCTTTAGAACAGAAATAGAAAACCCAGTTGTACAAAAGGACATCATTGAATTGGAGAAAAAAATTCGAGAGTTCAAAGGAGGAAATACAGATGAGGAAAAGTTCCGAAGTCTTCGTTTGGCCCGTGGAATATATGGTCAGCGTCAACCAGGGGTGCAAATGGTTCGGATAAAACTGCCTTATGGTAAAGTCACTTCCAATCAATTGCTTCGAATTTCTGATGTTTCCGATGAATATTCACGGGGGCGATTGCATATCACCACCCGTCAAGATATTCAGATTCACTACGTGGATTTGGAACGGACCCCTGAGCTTTGGGCCCAATTGGAAAGAGATGAAGTAACCATTCGGGAAGCCTGTGGGAATACTGTTCGTAACGTTACTGCAAGTGAAACGGCAGGTATCGATGTAAACGAGCCTTTCGATGTTTCGCCTTATGCCCATGCCGTGTTCGAGTATTTCCTAAGAAATCCCATTGGGCAGGAAATGGGAAGAAAATTCAAAGTCTCCTTTTCCGCCAGCGATGAAGATACCGGCTTGTCCTACATGCACGATCTTGGCTTTATTGCCAAAGAAAAAGATGGCGAAAGAGGCTTTAAAGTAATGTTGGCTGGTGGATTGGGGTCACAACCACGCCATGCCGATGAATTGTACAGCTTTTTGCCCACGGATAAAATAATTCCATTGATGGAAGGCGTAATCCGTGTATTTGATAGATACGGAGAACGTAAGAGTAGGGCAAAAGCCCGTATGAAATTCTTGTTGAAGGACATTGGTCTGGATGGTTTCAAAAAATTGCTCGATGAAGAACAGTTGGCCATCCCGCACAAGACCTATCCCATTAACTTTGAGGATTACCCCAAAGTAAAAGTTGCTGAGGTTGAAACTCCAGATGTTGCCATTGAGGATCAAGAGGCTTTTGAAGAGTGGAAATCCACCAACTTGGTCCCTCAAAAACAAGAAGGCTATGTAGCCATTGGTATAAAAGTGCTTTTGGGCGATTTTTATACCGATAAAGCCCGTGAGCTGGCAAAATTGGTACAGGACTATGCAGCTGGGGAGATTCGTTTATCCCTCAGACAAAATATACTGATTCCCTACGTAAAAGAGGAATTGGTTCCTTTCTTTTACCAAGAGCTGAAGAAATTGGGCTTTGCCGAAGCAGGTTACAATAAAGCTTTGGACATTACAGCTTGCCCTGGAACAGACACTTGTAACCTTGGAATTGCCAGTAGTACCGGTATTGCCGATGAGCTGGAGCGTGTAATCAAGGCAGAATACCCACAGTACATCAAAAATCCGGATGTCGTTATCAAGATCAGTGGTTGTATGAACGCTTGTGGACAGCACAATATGGCCCATATCGGGTTTCAGGGAATGTCCGTGCGTACCAAGGATAAATTGGTGGCACCAGCACTTCAGGTTTTGTTGGGAGGAGGAAATTTTGGCGATGGCAATGCAAGATTTGCCGATAAAGTGGCCAAAATTCCAAGTAAGCGAGGGCCACAGGCATTGCGTCTTATTTTGGATGATTTTGAGGCCAATGGAAACGGAGCATCCTTTACCGATTATTACGAGGAAAAAGGACAACATTATTTCTACGATTTCCTAAAACCACTTACCGATGTGGACAATCTTACCCAAGAAGATTTTATCGATTGGGGCAACGAGGAAAAATATAAAAAAGAGATAGGAATTGGAGAATGTGCCGGAGTCATCGTAGATCTAGTGGCCACACTTTTCTTTGAGAGCCAAGAAAAAATAGAAAATGCCGAAGAAGCCATCAATGATGGAAAATGGGCGGCAAGTATCTACTACTCCTATCAATCTATTGTAAACTCTGCCAAAGCATTGTTGACAGCAGAGAAAGTTAAGGTCAATACCCATGCAAGTATCATTAGGGATTTTGATAAGCTGTATGTGGAAACAGGAAAAATTGGTTTTGAGGGCGGGTTTGATAAAATAGCCCTTCAATTAAACAAGAACAAACCATCCGAAGCCTTTGCAAAAAGCTATTTAGAAGATGCGAAAAATGTTTTGGATCGGTTGGAAGCATACAGAAAATTAGAGTTGGAACATGCATAGCGGAAAGTTGACAGTAGTGGGCGCAGGCCCGGGAGATGTGGAATTGATTACCCTAAAAGGGGTTAGGGCCCTGCAAAGTGCAGATGTGGTTCTATACGATGCCTTGGTCGATTCCAGATTGTTGGAGCACGCCCCACATGCGGAGAAAATATTTGTGGGCAAGCGCAAAGGTTGCTATGCCTATCAACAAAAACAAATCAACGATTTGATCGTGGAACGGGCAACCCAAGGATTGCACGTAGTACGATTGAAAGGAGGAGACCCCTTTGTGTTTGGCAGGGGAGCCGAAGAAATGGAACATGCATCAAAATTTGGGGTAGAAGTGGCCGTAGTGCCGGGAATTTCATCCTCGGTATCCGTACCGGCATCACAAAACATTCCTGTAACCAAAAGGGGTGCTGCCGAAAGTTTTTGGGTGATAACCGGAACTACTAAGGAACACAAGTTGTCCAGCGATGTAAGCTTGGCGGCAAAATCCAATGCAACGATAATTATCCTTATGGGAATGTCCAAATTAGGGGAAATCATGCAACTCTTCAAAGAAGAAGGAAAAAGAGAGATTCCAGTCGCCATTATTCAGAATGGAACTACGGAAAACGAAAAAATCGGTATTGGCACTGTTGCTTCAATTGAGCACAAGGCAAAGGAGCAGCAGTTGTCCAATCCGGCCATCATAGTTATCGGCGAAGTGGTCAATCACCGTCAAACAGTATTGGATATTCAAAATAAATATCAACACCAGGGAAAAAAATTGCTAGAGAAAATTTAAATCAAGTGTCAGCTCGAAGAATGTCACCCCGAGCGCAGCCAAAGGGGACTTCAAGAGCATTTAAAAGGAGAATTATGATCAAAACAGATATTGTTATAATCGGAGCAGGGCCAACAGGATTGTTTACCGTATTTGAAGCAGGATTGCTTAAACTAAAATGTCATTTAATCGATGCTTTGGCACAACCAGGAGGGCAATGTTCGGAAATCTATCCGAAGAAACCCATTTACGACATTCCGGCCTACCCAGAAATTTTAGCGGGTACTTTGGTGGACAATCTTATGGAGCAAATCAAACCGTTTGAACCAGGTTTTACTTTGGGAGAACGCGCGGAAACCTTGGATAAGCAAGAAGATGGTTCCTATATCGTTACCACAAACAAGGGAACGCAACATCATGCCCCGGTTGTTGTAATTGCTGGTGGATTGGGGTCTTTTGAACCCAGAAAACCTATGATTCCAAATATTGGGCTCTTTGAAAGTAAGGGAGTGGAATATATGGTAAAGGATCCAGAGCAGTTTCGCGATAAAAAAGTGGTGATATCCGGTGGGGGTGACTCTGCATTGGATTGGGCCATCTTTTTGGCCGATGTGGCTTCCGAAGTTTCCTTGGTACACCGTAGAAACGAATTCCGTGGTGCACTGGACTCTGTTGAAAAAGCAAGGGAATTGGCCAAATTGGGCAAAATTCAATTGTACACCAAGGCCGAGGTAAAGGAAATCCATGGTAAGGACGACCTGCATGCCGTAGTGATCAAGTACAACGATGAAGAAAAGGAATCGACCTACGTGGAAACCGATTTCTTTATCCCATTGTTTGGATTATCTCCAAAATTGGGCCCATTGGGCAATTGGGGATTGGAAATTGAGAAAAATGCCATCAAAGTTAACAATGCCAAGGATTATCAGACCAATCTTCCAGGAGTGTTTGCCATTGGCGATGTCAACACCTATCCAGGGAAGCTGAAGCTGATTCTATCCGGATTCCACGAAGCGGCCGTGATGTGTCAATTTGCCTATCAAATCATCAATCCAGATAAGCGGTTTGTAATGAAATATACCACCGTTGGCGGTGTGCAAGGATTTGATGGTTCCAAAAAAGAGGCCAAAAAAGAAGTAGTGCAGAGTATCAATTAATTATTTGTTTTAGAAGCGAAAATGCCTTCCAAAAGCGATTTTGGAAGGTTTTTTTGCTTTTCACTGGGGAGTACCGTTTCTTTGCAGTTCAGTTCATTTATAAGTTGAAAGTGTTATCAAGAAAGGTGGAGGGATTGGACCCGTTGAAGCCTTAGCAACCCTCGACTTCGAGAAGGTGCTACATTCTACCCTTGTCCTGAACGATTCTCGGGAAAGTACGGAGCAACATCCTGCCATTGGGGAAGGATAACGAAAAAATACATGATCAAAGTATTTACCGCACTTTTCTTGATACCATTACAACCTTTTTTGAAGGAAGAATGTATTATGGAAAAAATTGAAGATATATTGAAGAAACGGATTTTGGTGTTGGACGGGGCCATGGGCACCATGTTGCAGCGCTATAAATTCGAGGAGGAAGATTTTAGGGGAGAACGGTTCAAGGATTGGCCCAGTGATTTGCAGGGAAACAACGATTTGTTGTCCTTGACTCAACCTGAAGCCGTCAAAGATATCCATCGAATGTTTTTGGAAGCAGGAGCGGACATCATTGAAACCAATACATTTTCGGGTACAACCATAGCCATGGCCGATTACGGTATGGAAAAATTGGTGTATGAACTGAATTATGAATCCGCCAAACTTGCAAAGCAAGTAGCGGAGGAATTTACCAAAAGGAACCCGGACAAACCCCGATTTGTGGCAGGGAGCATAGGTCCGACCAACAAAACGGCCAGTATGTCCCCAGATGTGAACGACCCGGGCTATCGTGCCGTCTCTTTTGATGAACTGCGAATAGCCTACAAACAACAAGTAGAAGCCCTGCTGGATGGTGGGTCCGATATATTGTTGGTGGAGACCATTTTTGATACCCTCAACGCCAAAGCAGCCCTTTTTGCCATTGAAGAAGTAAAGGACGAACGCAATATAGAAGTGCCCGTGATGGTCAGCGGCACCATCACCGATGCATCAGGGAGAACCTTATCTGGGCAAACGGCAGAAGCATTTCTAATTTCAGTTTCCCATATTCCCATTTTATCCGTTGGATTCAATTGTGCCTTGGGAGCCAAACAATTGGTGCCCCATTTGGAGGTGATTTCGGCAAAATCAGAATTTGCCACCTCCGCCCACCCCAATGCCGGATTGCCCAATGCCTTTGGCGAATATGACGAAACACCCGAACAAATGGCCGTGCAGATTAAGGAATATGCAGAAAAAGGACTGGTGAATATCGTTGGCGGATGTTGCGGTACCACCCCTAAACATATCAAAGCTATTGCCGATGTGGTAAAAGATTATAAACCGAGAAAACTTCTGACTCCAGCATAGTTTATGGCAACGAACAACGAACAACGATATTTGAAGCTGAGCGGACTCGAACCCTTGATCATTACCCCGGAAAGCAATTTCATTAACGTAGGGGAACGTACCAATGTGGCGGGTTCCAAACGGTTTTTAAGGCTCATTAAAGAAGAAAAATTTGATGAGGCCCTGGATATTGCCCGCAATCAAGTGGAGGGTGGTGCCCAGATCATTGATGTGAACATGGATGATGGCTTGATAGATGGTAAAAAAGCCATGGTCAAGTTCTTGAACCTGATCGTTTCCGAGCCCGATATTGCCCGGGTGCCCATTATGATCGATAGTTCCAAATGGGAAATCATCGAAGCTGGACTTCAGGTGGTACAAGGTAAATGCGTGGTAAATTCCATCAGTCTCAAAGAAGGAGAAGAAGAATTTATCCGACATGCCAAATTGATCAAGCGATATGGTGCCGCAGTTATTGTTATGGCCTTTGATGAAGTTGGGCAAGCCGATAACTTGGAACGTCGTATTGAAATTGCCAAACGATCTTATGATGTGCTGGTCAATAAGGTAAAATTCCCTCCAGAGGACATTATTTTCGACCTGAACATTTTTCCCGTAGCTACGGGAATGGAGGAGCACAGGCGCAACGCCGTAGATTTTATAGAGGCAACCCGTTGGGTTAAGGAAAACCTTCCCTATTGCAGTGTTAGTGGGGGAGTGAGTAACGTTTCGTTCTCGTTTAGGGGAAACAATCCAGTACGGGAGGCCATAAATTCAGCCTTTTTGTTCCATGCCATTAAAGCTGGAATGAACATTGGGATTGTAAACCCTACCATGTTGGAGGTCTATGATGATATACCCAAAGACTTGCTCGAACATGTGGAGGATGTACTATTGGATAGGCGGGACGATGCCACCGAACGCCTATTGGAATTTGCGGAAACCGTTGTGGGTACCGCAAAGGAAAGCAAAGTAGACCTTTCGTGGAGAGAAGAACCGCTACAAGACCGTATTACCCGTGCCTTGGTCAAGGGAATAGATCAATATATTATTGAAGATGTGGAAGAGGCCCGCCAACAGGCTGCCAAACCTTTGCACGTTATAGAAGGTAATTTAATGACCGGAATGAACGTGGTGGGCGATCTCTTTGGGAGCGGCAAAATGTTTCTGCCACAGGTGGTGAAATCCGCCAGGGTGATGAAGAAGGCCGTAGCGTATTTGACGCCATATATTGAAGCATCCAAAGACAAAAATGCCAAGGCTGCCGGAAAAATACTGATGGCCACCGTTAAGGGCGATGTGCACGATATTGGAAAAAATATAGTGAGCGTAGTGCTTGCCTGCAACAATTACGAAATCGTGGATCTTGGAGTGATGGTGCCACCGGAAAAAATTATAAACGAGGCCAAGGAAAAACAGGTTGATATTATCGGTTTGAGCGGATTGATCACCCCATCCTTGGACGAAATGGTGTTTTTGGCCAAAGAAATGGAGCGTCAAAACTTTGAGGTTCCACTTCTGATTGGCGGTGCTACCACGAGCAAAGCCCATACAGCAGTGAAGATTGACCCTCAATACAGTCAGGCTGTAGTGCACGTAAACGATGCATCGAGAGCGGTAACGGTAGTGGGGGATTTGCTTCAGGATGAGACTTCTGCGGGTTATAAAAAATCCATCAAACTGGATTATGAAAGCTTTAGGGAGAAGTTTTTAAAGCGAGGAAAGCAGAAGGAATATTTGACTTTGGAGCAAGCAAGGAAGAACAAACTTGAAATCGAGTGGGATCCATCAGACATTAAAAAACCAAACCAGTTGGGCATTCAAGTTTGGGAAGATTTTGATTTGACCAAGTTGAAAGAATACATTGATTGGTCTCCGTTCTTCCGAAGTTGGGACTTGCACGGTAAATATCCCGATATTTTGACCGATGAGGTTGTTGGAGAACAGGCCAAAGAACTCTTTAAAGATGCCAAAGAGCTTTTGAACCAAGTGTTGGATGAAAAACTATTGAAGGCCAAGGCTATCTTCGGGTTGTTTCCTGCCAATCAAATCAACGAAGATGATATAGAAGTAGAAAAGGAAGAAGAAACCTTCATTTTTAGAACCCTTCGTCAACAATTAAAAAAGCGCGAAGGAGTCCCTAATATCGCATTGGCAGATTTTATTGCCCCGAAAGCTTCTGGAATTCAAGATTACATAGGTTGTTTTTGCGTGAGTGCAGGTTTCGGTACCCAAGAATTGGCCGCTCAGTTTGAAAAAAATCACGATGATTACAATTCCATTATGATCAAAGCTTTGGCGGATAGATTCGCAGAGGCTTTTGCAGAATATCTTCACAAAGAAGTCCGGACCAAATATTGGGGCTATGCAGTAGATGAAAATTTGGACAATACGGAGCTGATCAAAGAAAAATATCGAGGTATCCGACCCGCACCCGGTTACCCTGCCTGTCCCGACCACTTAGAGAAACTCACTATTTGGGAGATGATGGATGTGGAAGAAAAAATAGGGGTAAAACTGACCGATAGTCTGGCCATGTGGCCCGCGGCAAGTGTTAGCGGCTACTATTTTGGACATCCACAGGCCAAATATTTTGGATTGGGAAAAATAAAGCAAGACCAAGTTCAGGATTTTGCTGAGCGAAAAAATATGAAACTAGAGGAAGCCCAAAAATGGCTTGCTCCCAACATAGTTGACGAATAACCAATGAAAATTACCGATCACATAAAAAAGGCGAATGGCAAAACCCTTTTCAGTTTTGAGATTGTGCCACCCGTAAAAGGAAAAAGCATTCAAGAGCTCTACAAAAATATTGACCCTTTGATGGAGTTCAAGCCCCCTTTTATTGATGTGACCACCTCTAGGGAAGAATACATTTATAAGGAGAAAGATGGTCTGTTGGATAAAAAACTTACGCGTACACGTCCTGGAACTTTGGGCATCTGTGCATCTTTGAAGCATAAATACAATGTGGATACCGTTCCTCATGTGCTATGCGGAGGTTTTACCAAAGAGGAAACCGAATACCTATTGGTGGACTGTCAGTATTTGGAGATAGAAAATGTAATGGCACTCCGTGGTGATGCCAGAAAAGAGGAAAAATATTTTACTCCCACAGAAGGCGGTCACCAGTATGCCACAGAATTGGTAAAGCAAATTCAGGATATTAACGAGGGTAATTACTTGCACGATACCATCGAATCAAGCGATTTGAACAGTTTTTGTATCGGGGTGGCAGGCTATCCCGAAAAACACATGGAAGCACCTTCCCTTCAATCTGATTTAAAACGCTTGAAGGAAAAAGTGGATTTGGGAGCGGATTATGTGGTGACCCAGATGTTTTTTGACAATCAAAAGTTTTTTGCCTTTGTTAAGGCTGCACGTGAAATGGGCATTGATGTTCCGATTATTCCGGGAATCAAGCCAATAGCCGTTAAACGTCACTTGCAATTATTGCCCCATGTTTTCAGTATAGATCTGCCACAAGATTTGATTGATGCCGTTGAAGCTTGCAATAACAATAAAGAAGTGCGTCAAGTTGGGGTGGAATGGGCCATTCAGCAATCCAAAGAATTGAGGGAAGCAGGTGTGCCCGTGTTACATTATTACTCCATGGGAAAATCGGATAATATCAAGGCCATAGCAAAGGAACTTTTTTAAAAGTTGATGTTAAGGGTGCATGGCAGCGGAACAATCCAATCTGTAAAAGGAAGGTTTGTTTTTTTCTTAGTTTTCTTTTCTTATGGACATAGGTGTTTTTTTATTTTCCTACTTTAGCGCCCCATGAGGTGCCTACTTAGCCTATTCGTATTTTTGACTTCATTTTTTGGGTTGTGCCAAACGGATGATGTTCCAAAGCATTTTGTATTGGATGCGAACCAATTTTATGGTTCCATTCTTCTGCACAATCCAGATATTTCACATTTGATCACCAGCCATCCAGGAGGGGTAATTTTGGGTGTCAGTAGAAAAACTTACGGGCACAAGGAGTGGGAGGCAGATTTTGGGTATCCAGATACGGGTTACACATTTGTCTATCAAAACACCAATAATCCAACGCTTGGGGAACATTTTGGGGTGTACGGGCACTATAATTTCTATTTCTTTAAAAGAAACGTTCAGTTACGAGTGGCGCAAGGATTGGCATACACTAACAATCCTTATGACAAGGATGAAAATTTTAGAAACAATGCCTACGGAAGCCATATTTTGAGCAGTACTTTATTAATGCTGAATTATCATAAGGAAAATCTTTTTGCAGGATTGGGTGTCAATGCTGGACTTTCGTTCATTCATTATTCCAACGCAAATTTTAAGGCACCCAATACATCGACCAATACATTCGCCATAAATTTTGGATTGACCTATAATCTTGATGAGGAAACCAATTATGAATACCTAGTACCGGAGCCGAAAGGGATAATAACAGAGCCTGTCCGTTATAACTTGGTACTTCGCGGCGGAGCCAACGAAAGTGATGTGATCAATATGGGGCGTTACGGCTTTGCGACTATATCTGCTTACGCCGATAAACGTTTGGGCAAACGAAACGCTGTTCAATTGGGAACGGATATTTTCTTTTCTAACTTTATAAAGGAGTTGATCAGGTATCAGTCTATTGCATTCCCAGAATTGGATGTTGATGCGGATACCGATTATAAAAGAGTGGGACTTTTTCTTGGTCATGAACTCTTCGTAAACAAAATGAGTGTTGTGGCCCAGTTGGGATACTATGTATATTACCCTTTTGATTTTGAAGGAAGGATGTACAACAGAATTGGGATGAAAAGGTATTTTGGAAGCAAAATTTTTGGTGCCATCACATTAAAATCACATGGGGCCAAAGCAGAAGCGATCGAATTTGGAATAGGAATCAGGTTATGAAAATGTGGAAGTACAAAATTCAAAATGAAAAGTGTCCCCTTGAGGGCGCTTTAGGGGTGTTTTTGATGCTGGTTTCTTTTTTGTTTGCCTCTTGCAACGGTGATAATGTACCCGATTGTTTTCAAAACGCAGGCGATTTGGTACGCCATACGGTAGATGTTCCTGAATTTAGCACCATTACTGTTTTTGAAAACCTAAATGTGGTATTGAAACAGGGCGAGGAACAAAAGGTGGAGATAGAAACGGGGGAATATCTTATAAATGATGTTTTCGCGGAGGTAGAGGATAACCGACTTGTCCTTCGAAACGAGAATAGCTGCAACTACGTACGCGATTATGGACTGACCACCGTTTATGTTACATCGCCAAACATCACAGAAGTTCGCAGTAGCACAGGGCTTTTAGTTTCCAGTGATGGTATTTTGGATTATCCCAACTTGTCCTTGATTTGCGAGAGTTTTAGCAATCCTGAAACCGAAACAACGGATGGCTCTTTTGATTTGAGCCTTAACTCGACCACGGTAAGAATTGTGGTGAATGGGATAGCTTATTTTAAGCTTAGGGGAAATACAGAAAATTTTAATGTTACTGTGGCCGCAGGTGATTCCAGAATTGAGGCAGAGGCCTTGATAGCTGATAAAATTGGTGTTAGCCACAGGGGTTCCAATGATGTCTATGTTAACCCTCAGCAACGGTTAGGCGGTGTTATTCGAGGGACAGGCGATGTGATAAGCGTTAACCGTCCACCAGAAGTAGAAGTGGAGGAACTCTACAATGGGAAGTTGATTTTCCAAGATTGATGTAGCTTCAAACAATAATATTAGTTTTCAGCAACTTAAATATTTCTCTTTATTTTCTATATTCAAACCAAATTTTTGGGACATCTTTTCACGCATATCAAAAATCTGTTTTCAACATTTCCTAAAGTAAAACCATTGGAAGGATTGCACGGGCTGGAAAAAGCCAACGCCCTTTTCCATAATCTGGTAGCGGAGAAAAAAGTGCCAGGTTTGGCCGTTACCACTCTGGATAATGGCGAGAGGGTACTTCAAAAAGGATATGGTTTTGCCGATTTGGAAAACAGGGATAAGGTCGACCCTAAACGTACGGTTTTCCGCATCGCGAGCATTTCTAAATGCATCACGGGATTGGCTTTGGGCAAAATGGTGGAGGATGGAATTGTGGGTTTGGATGAATCCTTTTACACCTACGTACCCTACTATCCAAAAAAGAAATACGATTTTACACTGCGGCAATTGGCAAGTCATACCGCTGGCATTAGGGGATACAAGGGCAAAGAGTTTGCTTTGAACCAAGCTTATTCCATCAAAGATAGTATAGCAGTTTTTAAAAATGACCCTTTGCTTTTTGAGCCCGGAAGTGACTATCTCTACAACAGTTTCGATTTTGTATTGCTGTCCTTGGCCATGCAAGAAGCGAGTGGGGTACCTTTTCAAGATTATGTGAAGGAAAATATTTTGATGCCCTTGGGATTGAAACATACCTTTTCTCCGAACGAAATGGATATCGATTCGGGTGCAGTCGAGAACAAAACCCAATTCTATACTAAACGGGCAATCTGCTTTACTGAAGCCGCTGAGGTGAACAATGCTTATAAATTGGCTGGAGGCGGGTATTTGTCCACCTGTGAGGATATCGCTAAACTGGGACAGGCTATTTCAGATCGCCAGTTGCTCCAAAAAGAGACATATAATCAGTTATTGACCTCTCAAGTGGTAAATGGAAAACCTGCCTACTACGGCCTCGGGTTTCAAGTGAGTCAAGATGCAAAGGGAAGGCCGTTTTTTGGCCATGTGGGAAACAGTGTTGGTGCATACACCAATCTTTTTGTGTATCCCAGAGAGCAAAAAGTAATTTCAATATTGATCAATTGTACCGATCCAAAGGTGCAAAAAGAATTGGACCTAGCCATTGATGCTGTTTTCGAAATCCGAGCTTAGACTTTACTTGCCAATGCCTCTTCAATGTCCAAAGCATACTTTTTGCAAAGATCAAAGGTGTCTGTAACATCTTTCATGGTTGTTCTTGGGTTGATGAGACACATCCGAAGTACAATCTGTCCATTCAAAATAGTGGTGACCAACAATGCTTTACGTGATTCCACTACTTTTTCAGAAATGTACTGGTTGATTTTGTCCAATTCCTTCTCCGAATAATTTTTGCTTATGGGATTGTACCTAAAGTTGATGACGGCCAAGGTTGCAGGGAAAACCACCTCCCAACTTTTACTGCCCCGTAACATCGTTTCCACTTCTTCAGCCAAATCAATATTATAGGTAATGGCATCTCGGAATTCCTTTAAACCAAAGGTTTTTAGGGACATATAAAATTTTAGGGCCCTGAACCTACGGGTCAATTGAATGCCGTGGTCATAAAAATTGATTTCAGAAGTATTCCCTTCAATATCCCTTAAATATTCAGGTTTTTCGGTGAAGGTATGGCTCAGGTTTTTGTGGTTTCGCACCAAAAGGCAACCCATTTCATAAGGCTGAAAAAACCATTTGTGGGGATCCACGGTCAAGGAATCGGCTTTCTCGATTCCTTTCATAGCCTGTTTGCCCTTTTTGGACAAGATGGCCGCACCGCCATAGGCACCATCAATATGGAACCAGATATCTTCTTTTTTACAGATATTGCCCAACTCCACCAATGGATCAACCGTTCCAGTATTGGTGGTTCCCGCAGTGGCTATCAAACAGAAGGGATAAAGACCTTCCAACCTATCTTTGGCAATACAGTTCTTCAATTTATTTACAGAAAATTTTAATTCATTATCCGTAGGGATGATTCTAATCTGTTCTTTTTTGAATCCTAACACCCGAATGGCCTTAATATTGGATGAGTGCGCTTGGTCGGAAAGATAAATCACGGCTTTGGAGAAATCATCACCACATTTTATTCTTCGAGCAGTAACTACCGCGGTAAGGTTGGCCATGGAGCCACCGCTAGTGAAAATACCGCCTCCCTTTTTCTTTGGAAAACCAAAAATCTTCAACAGCCATTGAATGGTAACAATTTCCAGTTCAGCTGCAGCAGGACTGGCGGCCCATCCTCCAGAGAAGATGTTGTAGCCCGTTGCCAGCGTATCGGCCATAACGCTTACATAATTACTTGGGCCGGGAACAAAAGAAAAAGACCTTGGGTGCGCCATATTGGCACTATTGGTCATTACTTTTTCCAGGACAAAATTAAGTACCTGCGATGGGTCGGAACCTTTTTCGGGAGCCTCTTCGAGGAACAAAGAATCCATTTCTTCACGTGAGCCAAGGGCTACGGGCAATTTTTGATCTTGTGTAGCGTGATGTTCCACAATGGCATCCACGATCTGATAGCCATAGTTTTTCATTTCTTCTTTGGAAAGTTCCAATCTGGCGTTGTTCTTCTTCATAGGTCCGTTTTCTTCTGAACCGCAAAAGTACCATATTTAGAACGGTTTTCCATCTGATTTTGGATGGTTGTCCAATCAATTTGGATAAAAAGAAAGTTAGGAAGTCAGTTCGGTGAACAGGCTCTCCAAATTTTTGTTCTTTCTGCTGAGTTGAAGTGTTTTTAGTTTATTGTCGTGCGCAAAATCGAAAACAACGGGTCGCATATCCTTTGAGGTGGTGAAGGTAATTTCATAAACAAAACCGCCCGTATTTTTCACTTTGGAAACATTTGGCATTTGTTGTAGCAATTGTTCTTCCACGCGATAATCAAACTCCACTTCAATAATCTGTTCCTCGGCTTCACGGAGTTCTTCTAATTTTTTATCGGCCACCAGTTCCCCTTTGTTTATGATGATGACGCGGTCGCAAACGGCCTCAACTTCTTTCATAATATGTGTGGAAAGTAAAATGGTTTTCTCTTTGCCAATCTCCCGGATCAGTTTTCGGATCTCGATCAATTGGTTGGGGTCGAGTCCCGTGGTGGGTTCATCCAAGATCAAAACTTCGGGATCGTGAAGCAACGCAGCGGCTAGGCCTACACGCTGACGGTATCCTTTGGATAGCTGTCCGATTTTTTTGTGGGCCTCGGGAGAGAGTCCTGTTTGCGCTATCACCTCATTTATTTTGGATTTGTTCACTTTGTAGACATCCGCATTAAAGGCCAAGTACTCTTTTACATACATTTCCAAGTACAGCGGATTGTGCTCTGGCAGGTACCCAATACTTTTTTGAACGTCTTTTTCAGCCTCCAACACATCAAAACCATTTACAGCTGCTTCACCATTGTCCGCTTTATAAAAAGTGGTCAAAATTCGCATCATGGTGGATTTTCCGGCACCGTTTGGGCCTAAAAAACCTACGACTTCTCCTTTGTTGATGGTAAACGAAACATTGTTCAATGCTTTTTGCGAACCAAAGGTTTTTGTGATGTTCTGTACAGTGATGGACATTTATTGGGTTATGTTTTGTAGTTTGTTTTGAATTTCACTCAGAAGTTTCAGGTCACAATCATTCAGATAATATTTAAATGTATTTCCTTCATATTCCATAAGCAATTGTGAGCCTTCTGAATATTTTCCGGGAACAGAAATACTCGAAAAGATTTCCACAACAAAACTAAGGATAGTAATCAACCAATTGGTTCTTCTTTCTTTTATTTCAAATGTTTCAATCTTATCAAGTATAAATGATGAGCTTGACTGAACCTTGCTTTTATTAACTATTTTAATGGAATTATCGGACAAATCAATTTCAAATTTTGGCTTTTCCCTTAAAGTATACGTTCCATTTTTCATTGTGAAGGCTTAGAGTCAAATCAAAAATACACTTTTAGATGCTTTAATCCTTGGGTTTTAAAATCTGGTTTAGAATTGCTCGGGAACAGTCGTGAAAATAGGAATTCTTAAAAAAGCATGGTTTCTGTCAAATAATGTGCAGTGAAAATCTCTTTTTTGAAAAAAATCAAAAAAAATTTGGGAATGTCTGTGTGTTTCAAATTGAATACCTAAATTAGCCGACAATTAACAACGAGATGACAAACACGTATTTCTGGAACCGTTTTTATTTTTACTTCTTTTTTCAAAGAGGAACGGGACTATTGTAGATACGTTTAAAGTATAACCAATTTATAAAGTCCCGATACAATCGGGGCTTTTTTTTTGCAATGGAATTAATAAAAGTCGCCATACAAGGAATAAAGGGGTCCAACCACCATCAGGTTGCTACGGATTTTTTTGGAGATGATATTGAGTTGCTAGAGTGCAACTCTTTTGATGCAGTCGTGGACAATTTGTTGATCGGTACCGCCGATAAAGGTATAATGGCGATTGAAAACTCCATCGCCGGTTCCATTATACCCAATTACAACTTGGTCTACCACAACAACATTCATGTAATCGGGGAGCATTATCTGAACATCCACCATAATCTAATGGTGATGAAGGGGAAATCTTTTGATGACATCCAAGAAGTACATTCGCACCCCATGGCATTGTTGCAGTGCAAGGAATTTTTTAAGGCACATCCCCAGATCAAACTGGTGGAAAGTGTGGATACAGCGGAAACGGCCAAAAGAATCAAAGATGAAAACTTGGAACACATCGCGGCAATAGCCCCCAAAATGGCTGCCGATCTGTATGATTTGGAAATAATTGCGGACAACATACAGACCATTGTGAACAATTCCACGCGGTTCATCATTCTTAAAAAGCAAAACAAAGTACTTCCAGAAGAGGAAATCAACAAGGCATCGTTGCGATTTATAACCGATCACAAAAGGGGCAGTTTGGCAACCGTATTGAACGTGATGAGTGATTGCAATATGAACATGACCAAAATACAATCCTTGCCCGTGATCGAGACCCCATGGAAGTATGCCTTTTTTGTGGATGTAACTTTTGATAAATATGAGCACTTTGCCAAAACCAAATCTTTGATGCAGATCATGGCCGAAGATTTCAAGGTTTTGGGGGAATATAAAAATGCATTGTTGTAATGGTAACAGCAGATAGGCTAAATAGCGTACAGGAATACTACTTTTCCAAAAAATTAAGAGAGGTAAGGGGGTTGATTGCCCAGGGCAAACCCATCATAAATATGGGGATTGGTAGTCCGGATTTGGCACCGTCACCACAGGTATTGGAAACCCTTCGGGATTCCATTATCGAGGCGGGAGCGCATCAATACCAAAGCTACCAAGGATTGCCACAATTAAGGGAGGCCATTGCGGATTTCTATCAGCAAAAGTTTGCTGTATCGGTAGACCCCAGCACCGAAATTTTGCCCTTGATGGGTTCCAAGGAAGGAATTATGCACATTAGTATGGCCTTTTTAAATGAAGGAGATGAAGTGCTGTTGCCGAACCCGGGCTATCCCACCTATGCATCGGTCACCAATTTGGTGGGTGGAAAAGCGGTCAATTACGACTTAAAAGCAGAAAACGGTTGGTTCCCCGATTTGGAGGAGCTCTCCAAAAAGGATTTGTCCAAGGTGAAACTCATGTGGATCAGTTATCCGCACATGCCCACGGGTGCGACTGCGACTAAGGAACAACTGGAGTCATTGGTCAATTTTGCAAAAGCCAACGGGATTCTTTTGGTGAACGACAACCCCTACAGTTTTGTATTGTCCAGCAATCCAACCAGTATCTTATCCATAGCTGGGGCAAAAATTTGCACCTTGGAGCTGAACAGTTTGAGCAAGACTTTTAATATGGCAGGTTGGCGTGTGGGGATGGTTCTTGGAAGTTCGGAACACATCAATGCTGTGTTGAAAGTGAAGAGCAATATGGACTCCGGGATGTTCTACGGAATCCAAAAAGGGGCGATTGCAGCTTTGCAAAGTGGTCCAGAATGGTTTGAAGCATTGGGCGAGGTGTACACCAAAAGACGTGAATCGATGTTTAAGTTGGCTGACAAATTGGGATGTACTTACGATAAAAATGCAGTTGGGATGTTTGTTTGGTGCAAATTGCCCGAAGGAGCTGGGCCATCCGAAGAATTTATAGATGAGGTATTGTACGATAAAGATATTTTTATTGCCCCGGGAACCATTTTTGGAAGCAATGGCGAAGGCTATATTCGTTTTTCACTTTGCGTGAGCGAAGAAAAAATCAAAGAAGCCATAGAAAGATTTTAGATTATGAAAGTAGTAATCATAGGAGTTGGGTTGATTGGGGGTTCTTTTGCCAAAGATGTAAAAAAGCTTCATCCCGAAGCGGAAATTATTGGTGTGGACAAAAGCGAAGCCCACTTGGATGAGGCACTCCAACTTCAAATTATTGATAAAAAAGGAGATTACACTGATCTGGAAACGGCAGATATGGTCTACGTGGGTATCCCAGTGAATGTTCTAGTCACCGAATTGCCCAAAATTCTGGATGCATCAGGAGATGAAACTGTGGTAATGGATGCAGGTTCCACCAAACGTTTGATCTGCGAGCAGGTTGAAGATCATCCCAAACGAAGGAATTTTATGGCCTGCCACCCCATTGCGGGTACCGAATTTTCAGGTCCGGCAGCGGCATTCGAAGGTTTGTATACCGGCAAGACCATGATTATTTGCGAAGTGGAAAAAACAGCCTTCAAGCTTCAGGAAAAAGCGTTGACCATTTTTCAAGATATAGGTATGCGGATTCGGTACATGAACCCCGAAGCTCATGACAAGCACATCGCCTACGTATCCCATTTATCACACATTAGCTCTTTTATGTTGGGAAAGACGGTTATTGAGAAAGAAAAAAATGAGCGTGATATTTTTGACATGGCAGGGAGTGGTTTTGAAAGCACTGTTCGCTTGGCAAAAAGTTCACCCGATATGTGGACGCCGATTTTTGAGCAGAACAAGGACAACGTTGTCGAGACACTCGAAGAGTATATCGATAATCTAACAAGGTTCAAACAACTGATCTTGGACAACGATTTCGAAAATGTCCACCAAGAAATGAGTAATACCAATAAAATAAAACAAATACTAAAAGGAATACCACTTACTAAAAAATAGAGCGTATTATGGAAAACAAAAAGGAAATGAGGAAATGGTTGGATGACATGAATTTGGGTCATCCCCTGGTAATTGCAGGTCCATGTAGTGCCGAAACCGAAGATCAGGTGCTTAAGATAGCACATGAGCTTAAAGATACAGACGTGAATTATTACCGTGCTGGAATCTGGAAACCAAGAACTCGTCCTGGAAATTTTGAGGGAGTTGGAGCCATTGGATTGAAGTGGTTGCAAAAAGTTAAGGAAGAAACCGGTTTAAAAACCGCTACCGAGGTAGCCAATAGGGCACATGTGGATTTGGCATTGGAGTATGATGTGGATCTATTGTGGATAGGAGCGCGTTCCACCGTAAGCCCTTTCATTATCCAAGAAATTGCCGATGCTTTGGAAGGAACCGATAAAATTGTTTTGGTGAAAAATCCCGTAAATCCCGATTTATCCCTTTGGTTGGGTGCCGTGGAACGTTTGCACTCCGCCAATATTGAAAAATTGGGCGTGATCCACAGAGGATTCTCCACCTATGAAAAAACGAAGTACAGAAACATTCCAGAATGGCAATTGGCCATTGAGTTACAAACAAAGTTTCCTGATTTGCCTATCATAAACGATCCTAGCCACATTACCGGTAAGCGCGATATGATCTTTGATGTATCGCAAACCGCATTGGACCTGAACTTTGATGGTTTGATGATCGAAACACATTATGATCCGGACAATGCTTGGAGTGATGCTGCACAGCAAGTAACCCCAAAAACATTGGTTCAGATTATGAAGGATCTTCGAATTAGAAAGGAAACCGATGAAGAAGCTGAGTACAATAGCAAGTTGACCAACCTTAGGGCACAAATTGATGTGTTGGACAATCAATTGATTGATTTGCTAGGTAAAAGAATGAAGGTTTCCGATGGTATCGGCGAGCTGAAAAAGCAAAAGAACGTTGCCGTACTTCAAAGCAATCGTTGGAACGCCATTTTGGGCAATATGATCTTGGAAGGTGAACAACGCGGATTGAGTGAGGAATTTGTTTTGAAGATGTTCAAGGCAATTCACCAGGAATCCATCAACCACCAAGAAAAAATCATCAACGCATAGGCTGATTTTTAATAAGTTAGTTTAGAAAACTATTTGTAGCTTCGATAAATTTTGGGGTTGCAAATAGTTTTTTTGTTTCAAACTGTAACAATTCCACAAAAGCATCATCTTTCAGGAGTAAACTACCTCGGGGCAAGCCTGTCTGCTGACAAAGGCAAGCCCACGAGGCATTTATAAGAAAGGAAGTTTTCATTTCGAGGCAAGCCTCGGAACATTCAAATATCGATTATCGAGTAAAAACACGCTATCATGAAAAAAATGTACACACTTAGTCTTCTTTTACTTCCCTTGGCCATGTTCTCGCAACGAATCATTGATAAGGAAGTTGGTGAATTCAACAAAATCAAGGTTTTTGACTTGATCGAAGTCAACTTGATCCAATCCGATGAGAACAAAATCATGATCAAAGGTTGGAACGTTGATGACATTAAATGGACCAACAAAAATGGAACCTTGAAACTCAGAATGCAGTTGGACAAAAAATTTCAGGGTGAGGACACCATGATCGAAGTCTACTATACCAATTTGGATGTAATCGATGGTAACGAAGGGGCCCAGATTACGTGCAACGAAATGGTACAGAAAAGCAAAATTGAACTGCGGGCTCAAGAAGGGGCAACCATTCGTATTGGAATGGATGTGGATTATGCCGACATACGAGCGGTGACGGGAGGTATTGTTCAAGCCTCTGGCTTGGCAAAAAACCAAACGGTTGTACTCAACACTGGCGGTATTTTTGAAGGTAGAGAACTACGGACCAGCACCACTGATGTAAAGATTTCGGCTGGTGGCGAAGCCGATGTATTTGCTTCTGAAATGGTCGACATCAATGTAAAGGCCGGTGGTGATGTTTACGTATACGGGAATCCGCAAACAGTCCATAAAAAAACCTTTGTTGGTGGAAGGGTTTACATTAAGGATTAATGAAACTTGTTGCCAACAAAAAGCCCTCCGATTTTGGAGGGCTTTTTTTCTTTTCGGTGATCGCCCATATTTATTTTTTAAAGATGTAACGGGTTATAAAAATACCTTGTCCGTCTCCTTTTCCACCTTCACTTTCCACACCACTTACTACAAAGGCCAGCTCCCATCCATTGGAAACCATATCGTTTATCATGGAAGTGATAAGGGCATCGTTGGCCGCAATGTTCTGAAAACGGATACCACCTATATTGTAGAAGTTCAATAGCTTGGTTTCCTCAAAATTCTTTACGCGGATTTCGTTTCTTTTGGATTTGTTACGGGTATTGTCATCCTCGGTTTGGACACTTGTAAACTCTTTGTAATCCTTATCTTCCAAGGCGTTTATAATCCTAGACCGTCCCAAACCGTTGGGTACTATGGATTCAACGCTGGTAACTACGTGGTACTGTTGAGCGCTCATGGTAAAAGTTGCTGTAAATAGTACCACTGCAGCCAAAATGATTTTTTTCATAATTAAAAATAAAAATGTTAATGATTGTTAAAACTCTTAATAAAGATATACGACGAAAAAGCAGGAATATTGTTTCTTTGTAATCAAAATGTGAACAAATAGTGGACGGAACTGTTTATAAATCAACGGGAAGCTGGTATACCGTAAAATCCTCGGAAGGGGTGTTTTACGAATGCCGTATTAAGGGAAAGTTCCGAACACAGGGAATTAAAAGCACCAATCCGGTAGCTGTTGGAGATCATGTGGAGTTTGAGCTGGAAAATATTGGAGATGAGACGCTTGGTGTTATCCATAAGATAGGTGAACGCAAAAACTATATCGTTCGCAAGTCGGTAAAACTTTCCAAACAGACCCATATTATTGCTTCCAACCTTGATCAGGTTTTTTTGTTGATCACCCTGAACAACCCGCCCACCTTTACCAGTTTTATAGATCGGTTTTTGGTTACGGCAGAAGCATACGATATTCCCGTAGTGCTTCTTTTCAATAAAATGGATGTGTACGGTCCAGAGGAGAAGGGTGAGGTTGCTTATCTAATTGACCTTTACACCAAAATTGGCTACCCTTGCATACAAATTGAAGCAAAAACAGCTAAGAACGTGGATAAGGTAAAGGAACTGATGGTGGGCAAGACAAGTATGTTTGCTGGTCACTCCGGTGTGGGAAAGTCCACTTTGGTCAACGCACTGGAACCTGGGATGCAATTAAAGACTGCCGAAATTTCCGAGCAGCATTTGCAGGGACAGCACACCACAACTTTTGCAGAGATGTACGATTTGTCTTTTGATGCACGTATTATTGATACCCCAGGAATTAAAGGTTTTGGCATTGTGGATATGGAAAAGCATGAAATAGGGGATTATTTTCCAGAGTTCTTTGCTTTGAAATCAGAATGTAAGTTTAATAATTGCCTCCATTTGGACGAACCTAAATGTGCAGTAAAAGAAGCTTTGGAAAATGATGGGATTTCCGCAAGCCGTTACCGTAGCTATGTTCAAATGCTAATGGGGGATGAAGACAATCCGTATAGGGAAAGATAAATGAGAACAGTATTACAACGAGTTTCTAAAGCGAGTGTTACAGTCGATGGAAAGGTGGTTTCATCTATTCAAAAAGGACTTTTAGTGTTATTGGGCATCGAGGATGCCGATGGCCAAGAGGATATTGATTGGCTGACCAATAAAATTGTGAACCTCCGTATTTTTAATGATGATAACGATGTAATGAATCGTTCGGTTGTTGATATTGACGGGGAAATTATCGTAGTTAGCCAGTTTACACTTCATGCCCAAACAAAAAAAGGGAACCGTCCATCTTACATAAAGGCTGCGAAACCAGATGTTGCTATACCCATGTACGAGAAATTTGTTCAGGTTTTGGAGCAGAAACTGGAAAAAAAAGTGGGTACGGGAATTTTTGGCGCCGACATGAAAGTTGAGCTTCTTAATGATGGCCCTGTGACCATTTTTATAGATACAAAAAACAAGGAATAATTACTTTTTGTCGAAAAAAATATCTTTCTTGTAGGAAATTGATCACTTTGCCGTTACCTAACTAACCATTTCCTAATAAACGAATGCGATTCTTTTTCTTCTCCTTATTTAGCTTACTTTTTCATTTTTCGTTTTCTCAAGCCTATAATGTAGGCTCCATACCAAAAGAGTTGCGCCAAAGCGCCGATGCAGTTGTACGCTTGGATAAAATGGACGTTGTGGTCGAAGCCTTGGACAAAATGACTGTTACCAGTAAAAGGGTGGTCACGGTATTGAACGAAAAAGGGAACGCGCATATCCATGCCTATGCCTTTTACGAAAAAAACGATAAGGTCTCCAAACTGGAAGCTATTATTTATGATACACGGGGCGAGGAAATCAAAAAAATCAAAAAAAGGGACTTTTTAGACCAAAGTGCCATTGGTGGAGGAACGCTTTATTCTGAATCACGGGTTTTGGTCATGCAATATACACCCTCGCAATACCCCTATACCGTTGAGTTTACCAAAGAGTATTCAACCCCTAACACCGCATTTGCTCCCAATTGGTCCTTTTTGGATGATTATCGGGTCGGAACCGAAAAGAGCGAGTTCTCTTTTACCGTAGAATGTGGCATACCGTTTAGACATAAGGAAGAAAATATAGAAGCATACCAGATTGAAACCATTGAGACTGCGAATGGTATAACCTACAAAGCCAAAAACTTAAGACCCTTGGAGCGTGAACCCTTATCCCCTGCGTTTAGCGATTTTGCACCTCATATAAAAATTGCAATGAACGAATTTCATTTAGAGGGCATTAATGGCAGGGCGACAACATGGCAAGAATTGGGTAAATGGATGCACGATGAGCTTCTGGAGGGCAGGGATGCATTGTCCGAATCCACGATCTCATATATTAAAAACCTGGTTGGTGGAATATCCGACCCATTGGAGAAAACAAAAAAAGTATACGATTATGTACAGGAGAACACCAGATATATCAGTGTTCAATTGGGAATAGGCGGATGGATGCCCATTAGTGCATCGGATGTAGACCGTGTAAAATATGGAGATTGTAAAGGGCTTACCAATTATACCAAAGCATTGCTAAAGGCCGTTGGGGTGGAGTCGTACTATACCGTTGTGCACGCCGGCCCCCAGATAAGGCATTTGGATAAGAATTTTCCTTCCATGCAGGGAAATCACGTTTTTTTGAATGTACCCCTAGAGAATGAGGAAGTTTGGTTGGAGTGCACCAGTCAAACAACACCCATTAACCATTTGGGAACATTTACCGACAATCGAAATGTGCTTAAAGTCACTCCCCAAGGTGGTGAATTGGTCAGGACCAAAGAGAATCTTGATGAAGAAAATTACCAGTTTACCCAAGCCAATTTTCAATTGAGGGATGAAAAGAACGTAATCGGTCAAGTAAAAATATTTTCGAGGGGATCCCAGTACGATCAAAAATATTGGAGAACCACAAATACTCGGTCGGAGCAAGAGGAATTCTATAAAACCTACTGGAATTATGTTCAAAACCTAAAGTTGGGCGAGGTTGCCTATCAAAATAATGAAGATGAAATCGAGTTTGTGGAAACCGTAGAGTTCAAGGCCGACAATTACCTTTCTAGTGCTGGGGACAAACTCTTGTTCGCACCAAATATATCGAACAGAAATTTAGGTGTTCCAGATAGGGTAAGAAATAGAAAGATGCCGCTGGTCATTTCCCGGGGCTATCTGGATGAGGATGAGTTCACCATCCATTTACCGGAAGGCTATGTTCCAGAAACCTTGCTGCTCCCCGTAAATGAAGAAACCAAGTTCGGTTCCTATTCTGTATCGGTGGAACCCAAAGAACCCGGTGTACTTGTTTACAAAAGGCGACTGCTTATAAAATCGGGAGAGTACCTAAAAGAAGATTACAAACTGTATCGAGATTTTAGAAAGAAGGTTGCTGGATATGACAACGGAAAAATCATTTTAACCAAAAAGGAATTATAGAAAATAAGAATGAAAAAAGTATTTGTATTCCTTATTTTGCTCAATAGTTTGGTGATATTTGGACAAGAACCCGAATTCGGTGAGCTAACAGATTTCGAGTCCGGATTCAGAAGCTATGAAAAAGATACGACCGCCCATGCAGTTTATCTATACGAGAAAGGCGAAAACTATTTTGAGGTAAGGAGAGATTATGTCTGGTTGATAAAAAAATACCACGCCAAAATTAAAATTTTAGATAAGCAGGGTTTCTCGGAAGCGGAAATAAGTATCCCCTATTATCACTCGGACAATGGTACCGAAAGAGTTAACGACATTAGGGCCATAACCCATACCAATGGGGCAAAGCACAATGTAATGGCTCATAATGTATTCGATGTTGAGGTGAGCGAGCATTGGTCGGAGAAAAGATTTACTTTTTCGAATGTGCAAAACGGTTCCATTTTGGAATATACCTACGAAATCCAATCCCCATTTTTTTATAATTTGAATGGATGGGATTTTCAGGATGATATTCCTAAAATTCACACAGAATATAATGCGAAGATTCCGGGGAATTATATATACAACAGGTCATTGTTGGGCAACTTCCCCTTAGATGTGAACGAAGCCACCATTAAAAAAAGTTGTTTCAGTATTCCAGGAACAAGTCAACAAGCAGATTGTGAGGTGCTCAGGTATGTGATGGAGGATGTTCCAGCTTTTAAAAGTGACGAGGAATATATGTTGGCTCCTTCCAATTATAAATCCAGATTGGAATTTGAACTTTCCGAATACCAGAGCTTTAGGGGCGTTAAGGAGCGATACACCAAATCATGGAAAGATGTGGACAAGGAATTTAGAACAGATGGGGACATCGGTGGTCAGCTTAGGAAGAAAAATTACTTTGAACGAAACCTGCCCCTCGATATCCTTGCAGGAAAGGAAGAAGACCTCACCAAGGCCAAAAACCTCTACAACTTTGTTAAATCCCATTATTCATGGAACGGAAAGTTCGGTATTTTTAGGGACAACAAGGTTAAAAAAGCATTTGATGAAGGTGTGGGAAATGTTGCTGAAATCAATATTACCCTTATCAACCTGCTCAATGCGGCAGGAATGGATGCAGATTTGATGCTATTGTCCACTCGGGCCCATGGTCTGCCCAAAAAAAGCCATCCGGTAATGTCCGACTTTAATTATGTGGTTGCCAAATTGGATATTGATGGTACCACCTACCTGTTGGATGCAACGGAAAAACAGTTGCCCTTTGGAATGCTGCCGTATCGATGCCTAAACTATTACGGTAGGGTAATGGACCTGGATGGGGAGAGCTATTGGTTCGACATTGAAGCTCCCAAGGGCAATAGCAAAGAAGTAATGTTACGGCTAAATCTGAACTTTGAGGAAGGTACTGCCAAAGGAAACTTTGATGAGATTTCAAGAGGTTATGAGGCCTATTTTAAAAATAACCATTTGGCAAGTATTTCCAATCAGGAATATTTGGACGAGGTGGAGAACAGTACCAATGGCGATTTTTATATTAATGAGTACAACATTGACGAGGATAAATCCAATGAGAATATGTTGATGGAGCATTTTACCTTCGAGCTCGAAAACCTGAATACCTCTAAAAACATCTACTTCAACCCTTTTTTGATTCGCTTTTTCCAAACCAACCCATTTAAAAGCTCGGAACGAAATTATCCCGTCGATTTTGGGTACTGGCGAAATTACAAGTACATGGCCAACATTAAAATTCCCGAAGGTTATCGAATAAAGGATCTTCCGGAAAACAACAACATTGCACTTCCGGGGGGCAGTGGGGTGCTCCGGTTCAATTGTTCCACATCCCAGGATAATATTATAGTGTTTTTTAATCTTCAATTAAGGTCAACACAATACAAAAGTGAGGGCTATGCCTTTGTAAAGGAGTTATTTGAACAGGCTGTAACTAGTATCAACCAAAGTTATTTGGTGTTTGAAAAGGAGTAATCAGGTATTGTTGTTACCTTAGTGCCAACTTCAAAATTGGTTTCAGGTGAACATAGAAAATGCACAAAAAGCCGTTGATGATTGGATTAAAAGCCATGGGGTACGCTATTTTAACGAGCTAACCAATATGGCCCAACTTACCGAAGAGGTAGGCGAGGTGGCGCGAATTATTGCACGGCGTTATGGGGAACAGAGCGAAAAAGAATCCGATAAGGCCAAGGATTTGGGCGAGGAACTGGCCGATGTGGTTTTTGTGGTACTCTGTTTAGCTAATCAAACGGGAATAGACTTGCAGGAAGCCTTTGACAAAAAACTGGACCTTAAGGCCAAACGGGACCATGACCGTCATCAAAATAACAAAAAGCTCAAATAAAGTTGCCTGCTTAAAGGGACATTAGGGCTGTTTTTTCTAGTTTTGACAATTCATTCAAACCCTAACGAATTGAGACTCCAACTTTCTGCACCCGACGAGAGAAAAATTCAAAAAGCCATCGCAATAACCGGTTCCAAGAGTGAGACGAATCGGTCTTTATTGTTGCAGGCCCTTTTTCCAAATATCAAAATAGAGAATCTTTCCAATTCCGACGATGGAGCGGTCATGCAAAAAGGATTGGCCAAATCAACAGGCGAAGTGGATATTCACCACGCTGGTACTGCAATGCGGTTTTTAACCGCCTATTTTTCTTCACAAGAAGGAAAACAAGTGGTACTTACGGGTTCTCAGCGTATGCAGGAACGTCCCATAAAAGTTTTGGTGGAGGCGCTTCAATCACTCGGAGCGGATATTCAATATGAAAAATCAGCGGGATACCCGCCCCTTAAAATTACTGGCAAAAAACTAAAAAGGAGCCAAGTTTCCCTTCCGGCCAACATCAGCAGCCAATATATTTCGGCCTTGTTGTTGATAGCGCCCAGTCTGGAAAATGGTTTGGAACTCGAACTGATGGGCAAAATAACTTCGGTGCCCTATATAAAAATGACTTTGGCGCTTTTAGGGCAAATCGGGGTACAGACCGCTTTTGAAGGGAACATAATTAAGGTGTATCCAAAAGAAAATGTAGCGGATACCACCCTGGTCGTGGAATCCGATTGGAGCTCGGCCAGTTACTTTTATAGCATTACGGCCATGTGCGAAGTGGGCACAGAGATTCAATTGTCCTCTTATAAACAAAGCTCTTTGCAGGGCGATAGTGTTTTGGCGGAAATTTATAAAGATTTTGGAGTTGAAACTACGTTTTCGAACAACGCCATCCTTCTTAAAAAAACATCGGACGTCAAGTCAAATCATTTGGAGTATAACCTTTCCAATGCCCCTGATATTGCACAGACCATTGCTGTAACTTGTCTTGGTTTGGGCATTGGCTGCCATCTTACAGGCCTGCACACTTTACCGATCAAGGAAACAGACCGTTTGGCAGCATTACAGGCCGAACTTGGCAAGTTTGGAGCCACGGTGGATATAGATTCCGAAAGTTTGACCTTGCAACCGCAATCCAACCTAAAAAGCGAAGTGGCAGTCGACACCTACAACGACCACCGAATGGCAATGGCCTTTGGCCCCTTGTCACTTAAAGCAGATTTTGTTGTGAATGATGCAGAGGTGGTTTCCAAATCCTATCCCGATTTTTGGAACGACCTAAAAACACTGGGATTTCGCATCGCGGAGATGTAAACCACATTTAATCATCAAATTACTTGACATCCGCTATTGTGAGGTTGTATATTTGCCGTCTTTAAAAAATCGAAAAAAAGTCCACATGAAATTATCAAACTTCAATTTTGAATTGCCTAAGGAACTATTGGCAGAATATCCCGCGGAACACAGGGACGAATCCAAACTAATGGTGGTTCATAGGGATACAGGAAAAATTGAACATAAAATGTTCAAAGATCTAGTTGATTATTTTGATGAAGACGATGTAATGGTCTTGAACAATACCAAGGTATTTCCTGCTAGACTTTTTGGGAACAAGGAAAAAACCGGGGCCAGAATCGAAGTTTTCTTGTTGCGGGAGCTAAACCAAGAGCAACGCCTTTGGGACGTATTGGTAGATCCAGCAAGAAAAATACGTATCGGGAACAAACTTTATTTTGGCGAAGATGAGAGCTTGGTGGCCGAGGTTATCGACAACACTACCTCCAGAGGGAGAACATTGCGTTTCCTTTACGATGGTTCGTACACCGATTTTAGAAGAAAGCTTAGGGAATTGGGAGAAACACCACTTCCAAAATATATAAAAAGAGAGGTTACTGCGGATGATGAAGAACGTTATCAGACCATTTATGCAAAGCATGAAGGTGCCGTGGCCGCCCCAACTGCAGGTTTGCACTTCTCCAAGCACTTGTTGAAGCGTTTGGAAATCAAAGGAATCGAATTTGCCGAGGTGACGCTGCACGTTGGTTTGGGAACCTTTAACCCTGTAGAAGTAGAGGATTTGTCCAAGCACAAAATGGATAGCGAAGAGTTGGTAATCGATGAAAAAGCAACAGAAATAGTAAACAACGCCAAAACGAACAAAAGAAAGGTTTGTGCGGTGGGTACTACGGTAATGCGAGGATTGGAAAGCGCAGTATCATCCGAGCATACCTTGAATACGTTCGAGGGTTGGACCAACAAGTTCATCTTTCCTCCATACGAATTCAGCATAGCAAACTGTATGATCACAAACTTTCACTTGCCTAAATCAACATTATTGATGATGGTTTCTGCATTCGCAGGTCATGACCTGATCAAAAAAGCGTACAAACAGGCCATTTTGGAGGGTTACCGCTTTTATTCCTACGGGGATGCCATGTTGATTTTATAAAAACAAAATTTCATAAAAGAGAAATCCCGTTCGCTTTATGGCCAGCGGGATTTTTTCTTGTTTATCTTTAAGTGGTGGAAATCAAAAAAAAGGACATACGAGCATTGACAAAGGAACAGCTCCGACAGTTTTTTGTGGATCAGGGCGATAAGGCGTTTCGTGGCAACCAGGTATATGAATGGTTATGGCAGAAATCTGCTCACGATTTTGATGCCATGACCAATATTTCCAAGGAAACCCGAAAAATGTTGGAAGATAACTTTGTCATCAATCATATCCGTGTTGATCAAATGCAACGTAGTTCGGATGGTACCATTAAAAATGCCGTTCGCTTGCATGATGGGTTGATTGTCGAATCCGTTTTGATTCCAACAGAAACCCGTACCACAGCCTGTGTTTCCAGTCAGGTTGGCTGTAGTTTGGACTGTAGGTTTTGCGCCACCGCCCGATTGAAGCGTATGCGAAACCTAAATCCCGATGAGATTTATGATCAAGTGGTGGCCATTGACAATGAAAGCCGTTTGTATTTTGACCGACCTTTGAGCAATATTGTTTTTATGGGCATGGGCGAACCTTTGATGAACTATAACAATGTATTGAAAGCCATTGATAAGATAACCTCGCCCGAAGGATTGGGCATGTCACCCAAGCGGATTGTGGTTTCTACCTCTGGGGTGCCCAAGATCATTAAGAAAATGGCAGACGAAGAGGTGAAGTTCGGCTTGGCGGTTTCACTTCATTCCGCTATTGATGAAGTACGTACGTCTATAATGCCCTTCAATACCACATTCCCATTAAAAGATTTAAGGGAAGCATTGGAATATTGGTACAGCAAGACCAAAAACAGGATTACCTACGAATATGTGGTTTGGAAAGGAATAAACGATACCCAAGAGGCCGTGGATGCCTTGGTAAAGTTTTGCAAATTTGCACCTTCCAAAGTCAATATTATCGAATACAACCCCATTGATGATGGTGAATTTCAGCAAGCATCCAGCAAAGCGGTAGAAATGTACCAAAACACATTGGAGCGAAATGGCATTACGGTCACGGTGCGTAGATCCCGCGGTAAAGATATTGATGCCGCCTGTGGGCAGCTCGCGAATAAAAGTTAGAATTTAAGAAGTCGGAAGTCAGTTCGAGCTGTCATCCAGAGCGGAGCCGAAGGAGCAGTCGAGAACTCTTGGTTGGCTAAGTTCAAGTTCAATTAACCCCAAACCCTGTAAATCACCGATACTTTTAGAGCTGTATCTTAAAACTTCGATTTCATTCCAACAACTCTTGCATTTTCCCTACTTTTAGGCATTCAAAACCAAACACCACACCTGTTACGTTGAAAATCGTTTCGCAGATAAGGGAACCTATAGAAAATGAGATGCAGCTTTTTGAGGAAAAATTCCTCAAATCCATGTCTTCCAAGGTAGCACTGTTCAATAGGATTACCTACTACATAGTAAATAGAAAGGGCAAACAGATGCGCCCTATGTTTGTTTTTTTGACCGCCAAATTATTGAACGGCGAGGTCAACGAGCGTACCTACACCGGAGCCTCCATTATTGAGTTGATACATACGGCGAGCTTGGTGCACGACGATGTGGTGGACGATAGTAACAAACGCAGGGGGTTTTTCTCCATCAATGCATTGTGGAAGAACAAAATTGCCGTTTTGGTAGGTGATTTTCTTTTCTCCAAAGGACTGTTGGTTTCCTTGGAAAATAAGGATTACGACCTGCTCCATATTATTTCCAATGCCGTTAGGGATATGAGCGAGGGGGAATTGTTACAGATAGAGAAAGCGCGACTTTTAGATATTACGGAGGATGTTTACTACGATATCATTCGTCAAAAAACAGCGACCTTGATTGCGGCTTGCTGCAGTATGGGTGCCTGTTCCGTGCGACCTGATTCAGAGGAAGTGGAAACCTTCAGAAAATTTGGTGAGCTTTGCGGAATGGCATTCCAAATTAAAGACGACCTTTTTGATTATGGTGCCGAAAAAATCGGTAAGCCTACGGGAATCGACATCAAAGAACAAAAAATGACCCTTCCCTTGATTTATGCCTTGAACAATAGCGATAAGGAAAAGAAGAAGTGGTTGATCAACTCCATTAAAAAGCACAACAAGAATAAAAAACGGGTTAAGGAAGTAATCGAGTACGTCAAAGAGAGGGGTGGACTGGATTATGCCGTGGTCAAAATGTTGGAGTTTAAGGATGAAGCTTTGGCTATTTTGGACAATTATCCCGATTCAGAATACAAAAGTGCCCTCACACTTATGGTCAATTACGTGGTGGACCGAAAAAAATAAAAATTTAAAAACCTGAAAATCAAACAAATACTGAAAATTTTTATTTTCAGGCAACCCTTCGTGAATTTATCCCGTCTATTAAAATAGAAGCACTTTTATAAACCAAACTTTGAAGATCATCGCGTTACATAGCAACGAAAAACAATTGATCAAAAAATCAATCAAAGGAGACCAACAGGCTCAAAAGTTGCTGTACGATAAGTTTTCGCCCAAAATGTTGGGTGTTTGCAGGCAATACATCAAGGACCTTCATTTTGCTGAGGATGTGATGGTCAATGGATTTGTAAAGGTTTTTAATCACCTAAGTTCCTTTAAAAACAAAGGAAGCTTTGAGGGTTGGATCAGAACCATAATGGTAAGGGAAAGCATTTCTTATCTGCGCAAAAGACAATTTGTGGTTTATGATGATGATGCTGTGGAAGCGAACGGAGATGTTTCATCCGGAAACGATGATCTCTTGGATGTGGAATATGTGCAATACCTTATTGATGAATTGCCAGAAGGCTACAAGGCAGTGTTCTTGCTTTACGCCATAGAGGGCTACGGGCACAAGGAGATTGCGGAGCTATTGGAAATATCCGAAGGAACTTCAAAATCGCAATTGTTCAAGGCCAGAAAGATGCTTCAAGAGAATTTAAGTTTAAACGGAATGTCGCCCAAATCAAAATCGGCGAGTAAAAAGTAGCGGGTATGGATAAGTTGGAAAAACATATCAAGGAGAAGTTGGAGGAGCGAACCATTGCCCCATCAGCGAATGCTTGGGACAAAATCGCTTCGCAAGTTAAGGAGCCATCACCAAGAAAAAAGAATACTTGGTTCCCGTACGCCATTGCTGCAAGTGTTGTGGGCATTGTATTCGTATCAATCTTCTTTTTTGCCAAGGATAATCCTGAGGCGGAACAAATACAGGTAGTGGAAACCGATACCAAAACGGCCAAAGAAATCGAACCAGAGCATAAAGTTGTCAAAGAATTTGTACAGGAGGAACAAACTGAGGTTGTGGAGACAGGGCTTGAATCGGTTACACCAGAAAAAACGGAGGAATTCAGTCCAAAAGAGTCGATTTCCAAAGCAGCAGTTGCCGAACAGGAAGTAAAACAGCCATTGCAAGACGAGGTTACAATAAACTCAAATAAATTAATTGCGCAAAAGGTAGAGGAAGTAGTGGCACAAGTAGAGCTTATGGAAACCGCACAGCGAGATGTTTCCGATGCGGAAGTGGATTCACTTTTGCGAGCGGCCCAGCGACAGATTTTGACCGATAAGTTATTTTCCGAAAGTGGTTCTGTGGATGCCATGTCCCTGTTGGCCGAGGTGGAGGATGAACTGGACGAATCGTTCCGGGACCAAATCTTTGATGCGTTAAAATCAGGTTACCTAAAACTACGTACCGCGGTGGCAGACCGAAATCAATAAAGTTATTCATCAATCAAAACAAACCTTCTACAACTTCCTGCCCAAAGCGGGCGGGAAGGAGGGAGGTTTATAATCCAAAAACAATCATGAAAACAATTACATTTTATTCAGCCGTACTATTCTTGTTCTTAGTTTCTCATTTCGCTTTTGGGCAGGAGGACTATCAAAAGAAAATTGAGGCATTGAAAATTGAAAAGCAGCGTATCATAGAACAGGAGAAAGACGCCCTTAAGTTCGAGGTTAAGGATATCAATCAACGATTGGAGGATGGCGATATTTCTGAAAGCGAGGCCAAAACCTTAAAAGAGGAAGCTGCCAAACGGCGAGCTTTAAATATTGAGAACCGAGTTGCCATTATCGAGAACAAGATTGCTTGGTTGGAACGCAATGAGGGCGAAGTGCTCATGTTGACCGAGTTGGATACCCTAGAGGGAGACAGAGTGCGTATAGGACTGCTTATTGATGGTAAGCCTGCCGTTACCTTTAATTCCAAAAGATGGAAAAAAGAAATAAAATATGACAGACGCACCTACTCTGATTTTGTGATGGCCATTGGTTTGAACAATGCATTGATCGAGGGGCAATCGTTGAATGACTCGCCCTATAAAATTGGGGGAAGCCGTTTTTTTGAAATGGGTTGGCAATGGCGGACCAGAGTTTTTAAAAATTCCAATTGGTTACGTTTTAATTACGGATTTTCATTCCAGTTTAATGGTTTAAAACCAGATGGGAATCGAATCTTTGTACAAGAGGGTGACCAAACTGTTTTGGAAGAGTTTGAATACGATTTGGATAAATCTAAATTTAGAATGGACAACCTTGTATTTCCAGTACATTTTGAGGTAGGTCCATCCCGTTTCAAGAAATCGGAACGCACTATCCGCTACTCCATACGTGATCAGTTTAGGCTTGGTTTTGGTGGGTATGGCGGATTTAGCCTGGGTACCCGTCAAAAATTAAAATACAATAGAGACGGTGAAAATGTCAAGGACAAACTTAAAAGGGATTACAACAGCAGTGACCTAATTTATGGTGTGAGTGGATATATGGGATTTGATGGGGTACTACTTTATTTAAAATATGACCTGAATCCGATTTTTAAAGATGCGGATATAAAGCAGAACAATATATCATTAGGCCTTCGGTTCGATATTTAACCATTTTGAATCTTCAAGAAATGCGGTCAGGATTTTTCTGGCCGTTTTTTTATTTGGATAACGCCCGTTCCATTTCTGGGGTAAACTCCTCTTTGTAGTACACTTTTCTGCAATGCGAACATTCCGCGTATCTCACATTGTTGATGGTAAAGAGCGGAATCCAGAATAAATGTGCATAGTTGGGTTGGGCCACTACTGTTAAAGTTCCGGTTTGGTGACAATAAGGACAGCTAACGTTTGGAAGCACTTTGGTTTCCTTTTTGCCTGGTCTTGTTCCGAAAAAAAGTATCATTTAAAACTTGTGTTAATCGTATTCAAAGTTAGAACTTTCCAATAGGAATGAATAAAAATGATTTTCGTTTTTAAATATTTTCTACATTCGACCACATTTATAAAACATTGAACGCCTACCACGACTTGGAGGATTGGTTGTCCTGGATGGATGACATCTCCAGTAAGGATTATGTGATTATCGACCATTTTTTGAAGGACGAATTGTATGCCGAGATCAAATCTTTTTTTCTTGGTAAGCTCCCCAATTTCAAGGAAGCGGGTATAGGTGCCCATTCCGATAATCAAATTGATGCCAGAATACGTGGAGATTTTACGTACTGGTTGGACAGGGAAAGAGATGCCCAATTGCAAACGTATTGGAATCTATTGGATGAGACCATGCATATCTTTAACCGGTATTGCTATCTCAGTTTGTCGGGATATGAATTCCATTTGGCCCATTATCCATCGGGCGGCCATTACGATAAACATTTAGATCAGTTCGAGAACAGGAACAACCGTATGATTTCCATGATCATTTATTTAAATGATGATTGGAAACCTGGCGATGGTGGCGAATTGGAAATTTTTGAAAAAGATGGAACAAGTTTCTTGGTAGAGCCCTTGGCTGCCCGTTGTGTGCTATTTAAAAGTGCCGAAGTTCCGCATGCAGTCCTCCAAGCCCATAAAAACCGCTTCAGTTTAACGGGTTGGTTATTGTACCAGCCTAGATCCGTGGGAAAACTATTGGGCTGATCAATCCTTTTTGTACGGAATCTGTTTAATAAGTTCATCATTTTGCCCCGACGAAGCACTATAGGACATTACCATGGTCCCTTTTGTGCCGTCGTTGGCCTCAATGGTAAATACAGTGGATTGGTCCCCTGGATTCGTTATGCCTTCGAAGCGGTAAGAATCGATGATTTTCAAATCGTCAGGTTGGTATTCCTTTTTGGAATATAATGCTTTAATAAAATTTTCTTTTGCTTCAAAATCTTCTTTGTACCCTTCTTGGGTCAATGTGTTTACCGCCTCGGAAAGCGTGTCGAAACTATGTTTGTTCATGTGTGTAGATTATGTTTTAAACGTTTAATTGTTTTTGTCATATTGTATTTGCTGATATGGATGTGCTATCAATAGATACAATCTCAAAATTCTTCGTAGATGGAGAGTCTTCAACACTATTTGCAATAACCATTTGATGGTTTTCTGTTTGAAGGACATTTTCCATAAACCTCGATATTTTCGGGTCTGGTATTCTATGGTGACATAAATTATCATAATTTTTATGTCTTCAGGATGAATGTTATACTATCCTATTCATAATATATATGATAAACTACATAATTTTGGTCAATTATACCCGATTTTGAATCATAATTTACCTCCCACTACAGGCAATGTAAGTTCAGTACCATCCAAATCCACTGTGAGCTCTGTTCCCGGTTCGGGCCAAAGCGTGAACTCTTTATCACTTGAAAAAATCATCAACCCAATTTGTTGGCCTTTGGGAATGATTTGGTCATCCGGCATCAATTCAAATTCCATTTCGTAAAATGTATCGGGAACCAAAGGCTTGCTTTTCGTTAATGAACTATGGTTTTGAGGGTCGGCCCATCCCCGTGTAATAATGTTGTCCGTAATTTTGGTGTTGAAGCCATCGTTCCAAGGCAAGGATACCAACCAGACCGATAAATTGGCGGCGGGTTTGTTGCTGGCCAATTTAATCTTGATTTTAGGCACTCCGGAAATATGTACATCCTCCGTTAAAGGTGCGGTAACATACAGTAATCTATGCTTTGTGGTTTCCGCTTGCGCCAAACTGGAACCGGAAAAGGAGTAATTGTCAACCAAAGTTTCAGTTCCTTGCTTTTTGGGTTTACTGGTGGTTAGCTGTCCTTTTTCAGGGGCTCCTTTGGTCAAGAACAATTGTATGTCCTTGGCCTCTGGATTGGGATAATCCTTGTAAGGTGTCGGGTTATCTTTTTTATCATTTTCGCGAACGATCCATGCCTTGGGTTCCTTTTCCACACCATTTTCAATGCCATACAGGTAACGTGTGAACCATCGGTTCATCATGGAAATTGGAGGTGGCCCGCCGTGCCCGTTTTGGTGGTAATAAATCTGAACGGGCAATCCCATTTCTTTGGCTTTCTTATAGATTCGGTAGCTATGCTCTGGCATTACGTTCCAATCGTTGAATCCATGTGACATCAAAAGCGCTGCTTTCATGGGTTTCATGTCGTTCAAATAGTCACGTTCGGCCCAAAATTCGTTGTAATCTCCCGTAATGCGGTCCTGTCCATTTTTCATTTCGGTATCGCGTATCACTTTGTTGTTTCTTGCTCTTTTGGACTCATCACCGCTATGGATAAAATCGTATAGCACATCAATGTCCTCACCTAGATAACCACCGGGAGAACGTACCAATCCATTGGAGCGGTAATAATGATAATATGAAGTATTGGGCGCAATGGGGATAATGGCTTCCAGACCTTCAACCCCGGTTGTGGCCGCTGCTAGGGGGATGGTTCCGTTGTAAGAGGTTCCCGTCATGCCCACTTTTCCCGTGGACCAATAGGCCTTTACTTCTTTACCGCCATCCCGCTCGGTATAGCCTTTGGCTCGTCCATTGAGCCAATCTATCACTGCTTTGGGGGCCAAGGATTCGTTGTCGCCCCCCACGGTCGGCGCTCCATCGGAAAGCCCGGTGCCCGGAGAAGAGGAGTGGACAACAATATAGCCTCTTGGTACCCATGTCCTTACTTGGGAGTTCGAAATTATGGGACGCTCTCCTATACGTGTTACGCTCGGGTGCTTACGAGGCTCCCCAGATTCACCGAGTTCATGCTTCACATCCCAAAAAATTCCTTTATCCATACCAGCGGTTCCTGCATAGTACGGGCTGGATTCGTAAATAACAGGGAGTTTCAGGTTCTCGGAGTCCGTTTGTTCCGGGCGTGTCACATCCACATGCATACGATCTAGTTTACCGTCACCATCCGAATCAAAAGACGTTTCTACCCAAAGATCATGACGTATCCATGTACTTGGGTCGGAAAAAGCTTCTACTACTTGGGCCTCTCCGTTTTCAAAAATAGGGGATGCTTTTTTTGCTATTTGACCTTGGGCGACCAGCATAAAGGCCATTAAAAATACGCTCAGTATCCAAATTTTACGTGATACTCTTTTCATCATACAATCCTTGTTTTAAAAATATTCCCTGTTATTGTGGAATGTGCTTCTAAGATAATAAATCTTAAATAGGGATTTGAATTTCCGATTCACCTAAACTTTGTTTTTATTATCCAATTAAAGGTAAGGAGTGAGTGGCAAGAAATTGTACTTTATCAAAAACTATGGATTTTAAATCAGTAGTGGTTTATTATCTTTAACAGCTATTTTAATAGAACGCCTTGATTTCAAAAACTACCATAGACCAAGTATATGAAACCGCCCGTTTGGAGGAGGTGATCGGCGATTTTGTACAATTGAAGAAATCGGGTTCCAATTTTAAGGGGCTTAGCCCATTTACCGATGAGCGTACCCCCAGCTTTATGGTTTCGCCCGTTAAGCAAATCTGGAAGGATTTTAGTAGCGGAAAAGGGGGCAATGTGGTGGCTTTTTTAATGGAACATGAGCACTTTACCTATCCTGAGGCCATTAAATACTTGGCTAAAAAGTACAACATTGAGGTAGAAGAGACCGAACAGACAGATGAGCAAAAAGAGCAGGCCAATGAGCGGGAAAGCATGTATTTGGTCTCTGAATACGCCCAAAAGTATTTTACGGAAACACTATGGAACAGTGAACCTGGCAAAGCCATTGGTCTTACCTATTTTAAGGAACGTGGATTTACCAATGAGACCATAAAACGATTTGGACTGGGGTATTGTTTGGACGAGTGGGAGGCCTTTACCAAAGAGGCTTTGGGCAAAGGTTATAAATTGGAGTTTTTGGAGAAAACCGGTCTTACCATTGTTAAGGACAAAGGTGGAGGAGAAAACCGAACGTTCGATAGATTTAAGGGAAGGGTTATGTTTCCCATACATTCCATGAGTGGGCGTGTACTTGGATTTGGTGGACGAATATTGACGAACGACAAAAAGGCGGCCAAATATTTAAACTCCCCCGAAAGCGAGATTTACCATAAGAGCAAGGTGCTTTATGGTATCTATTATGCCAAGCAGGCCATTGCCAAGGAGGACAATTGTTTTTTGGTGGAAGGTTACACCGATGTTATTCAGATGTACCAGCGGGGAGTGGAAAATGTAGTGTCATCCAGTGGAACGGCATTGACTCCTGAGCAGATTCGTTTAATCAATAGGCTCACCAAAAATATTACGGTCTTGTTCGATGGGGATGCGGCCGGATTGCGTGCATCGCTCCGCGGTATCGACCTCATTTTGGAACAGGGCATGAATGTGAAGGTATGTACCTTTCCCGAAGGTGAAGACCCGGACAGTTTTGCCAAAAACAATACCTACGAGGATGTAGTGCTTTATCTTCAAGAGAATTCCAAAGACTTTATCCAGTTCAAGACTTCTTTGTTGGCTAAAGAGGCGGCCAATGACCCCATAAAAAGGGCTGATACGGTCAGGGATATCGTAAATAGCATCAGTAAGATTCCCGATCGTATCCGTCAAGAAATATATGTTCAGGAATGTGCAAAGATTATGCAGATTTCTGAAGATGTACTCTACAATACCTTGGCTCAGATTGATAAAAAACATCAGACGGAAGCCTCTAAAAAAGTAAAGAAAGAACAAAAGGCCTTCGAAGTTGTCAAGAACGATGCCGTGGTGGAAAAGGTAGATGTTCAGTATGAGTTGGAGCGCAAGATTATCGAAGTTCTTTTGTTATATGGGGACCAAAAACAAGAATTTGAGGATTTGGTGCTCAAAGAAAACGATGAAGGGGAATTGGTGCTCGAACCTGAGGTTGTGGAGGCGAAGGTGTATGAAAAGGTATATTTGGATCTTCAGGATGATGAAATTGAACTGACCAATGAGCAATTCAAAACCATTTATTATAAGTTGATTGAAAAACTTAACGAAGATGCTGATTTTTCGATAAGTACATTTTTATCCGATCTGGACCAAGAAACCGTCTCGCAAGTATCTTCAATTTTGATGGAAGAAGAGCAGTATGTGTTGCATGATTGGGAACGGAGGGATATATACCCGAAAGAGAAAAAAATAGGTGTGGCCCAATTGGTGGGCGAGACCATTCTTACCCTACGCTGCAATTTGATAAAAAACCGAATCGAAAAACTCAAGGAGAGAACCCAGGACAACCAGGGCGACAATACGGAGGTTTTAGAAGAGATAATGAATTATCTTCAACTCAACAAATTGCTCAACGCCAAATTAAACCGCGTACTTTCCTAAAAATATAAAACCCCCTTCAATTTAAATTGAAAGGGGTTTCCACAATAGTTGGTTTGGTTGGGTATTCCTAATATAGTTCCAAGGCTTTTGCCTGTTGTAGCAAGTCCACCAAATTATCCACGTTCAACTTCTTCATTAATCGGGCTTTGTATGTACTTACTGTTTTTTCGTTCAAGTTTAATCCTTCGGCAACTTCTTTGTTCCTTTTTCCACTGGCCAATAGTTTGAGTACCTCGACCTCTCTGGAAGAGAGTTTTCTGAAGAATCTTCTAGGTTTTTGGGTGCCTTCGTCAAAAGCAAGGCGTTGTGCAAGCTCGTTTGTAATAAACATGTTTCCTTCGCTGACCTTTTTAACTGCGGAAATAATGTATTCCAAATCAGCGGTTTTGGATAAGTAACCAAATGCACCTGCACGAATGGTGCTGAGCGCATAAACATCTTCTGACTGTCCACTGTACATTAAAGTTTTAATGTCCGGAAAGTCCACTTTCATTTTTCTAAGGGTAGCAATTCCATTGATTTCTGGAATGTCCATCTCTAAAATAACTACATCGGGGGTTATGGTTTTCAATGTATTAAAAAGCTCTTTGGTAGTTGAAACATCAGCAATAACTTCAATGTCTGAACTTGATTCAAGTACCTGTCTAATACCAAGCCTAACAATAGGATGGTTGTCAGCTATCAATACTTTTATCATTTTTTTAGGTTTAATTTAATAAATGGTTAGTGGCTAAATACTTACAATACATAGCGAGCAAGATAAGAATTTAATAATGTAAAATTGTACTTTTTTTCTTAAAACCATAGTTTTTTTGGGGTTTTTTCGTTTTTAACTGGGGTTTTATGGGTGAACAGTCATTTTAACTCACTGGGAATCTCACAAATAGGTATGGGAACCATCTTGTGTTTGTTGGCGGTATTGTACTTTTTATAGATAGTAAACACTTCTTTTTCCCTACCTGAAAAATCATTGGCAGTTTTACCTTGGTCATCCATTTGCATGGCCCATTCCAGTTCCGGGTAAGAAGCCCCGATTTGGTCTTCATCGGTTCGGCTATCGCCCCAAAGTCCATCGGTTGGTGCAGCTTCCATAATATCTTGGTTTACACCGAGCACCCTTCCAAGTTCGTAAACCTCTGTTTTGACCAAGTCGGCAATTGGGCTAAGGTCAACACCGCCATCACCATATTTAGTGTAGAAACCGACGCCGAAATCTTCCACTTTGTTTCCGGTACCGGCAACTAAATACCCTTCGAGGGCTGCAAAATAGTAGAGTGTAGTCATACGAAGTCTTGCACGGGTATTCGCTAGGGACATGAATCGGTCTTCCTCGTTGTCCACCTTGGGAAAGGCATCTACCAACGTATCGAATACAGGTGTCAGGTCAACGGGTTGACGGGAAACATTGGGGAAGTTTTCAATTAACCAATCTATATGCCTGTCAGCACGGGTAACTTGATTTTCGCCTTGGTGAATTGGCATTTCCAAACATAAAAGGTCCAATCCTGTTTTGGCACAGAGTGTTGAGGTTACTGCGGAATCAATTCCGCCAGAGACTCCAATTACAAAACCTTTGCATTTTGCGTTTTCGGCATACTCTTTTAGCCAATCAACAATATGGGTTATAACCTTTTCTGTTTGCATATCTTACTATTTAGATTCAATAAATTACCTTTGTGCCCTGTAAATTTAAACCCTGTACCCTTAAAAATGAAGTGGTTGTTAAAATACTTTACGATTCCAGTATTTAGAAGTTTTGTTTTGGTGGTGGTTTTACTTTTTTCATCATGTGGGGAAATGGACAAGACCGAGGAAGAAATTGACAAAGTTGCCATTGATTTACAGATTTCAAGGTTTGATCAAGAATTTGCCAAGGCAACTGCGAACGATATTCCCAAATTAAAGGCCAAATACCCTTATTTGTTCCCGGAGCAGTTCCCGGATAGCGTTTGGGTGGCCAAACTAACGGATACCCTTCAAGTCGAACTTTCAGAAGAGGTTGCCAAGGCTTTTGGCAATTTTGAACAGGAATCCAAGGATTTGGAATCGCTTTTTAAACATATCGAGTATTATTTTCCGGAAACCGAAACGCCCCATGTGGTAACACTTACTTCGGATGTTAGATACGATAGTCGGGTTATTTTGGCAGATTCCCTTTTGTTGATCGGTCTTGATAACTATTTGGGGGAGGATCATCATTTTTATGAGGGGATTCAAAGGTATATCGCAGCATCTTTGGACAAAAAGTTCTTAACCTCCGATGTGGCAAGTGCTTTCTCCAAAAAAGTACTGGCTTACCCAAGAAACCGGACCCTGCTTTCCCGTATGGTATATTATGGTAAAGAGCTTTATCTAAAAGATAAATTGATACCCTTGGCCACCGATGCCCAAAAAATTGGATATTCCGAAAAGGAAATGGAATGGGCAAAAGCCAATGAAGAACAAATGTGGAAGTATTTTGTGGAGCGCGAACTGCTGTATAGTACCGATACGGGATTGGATAGAAAATTCTTGGACCCGGCCCCCTTCACTAAATTTGGGTTGGAGCTGGACAATGAATCGCCCCCACGCTTGGGACGATATATGGGATGGCAAATTGTAAGGGCCTTTATGGAGAAAACAGACACAGACTTAAAGCAAATGTTGCATTTGCCAGCGGATGAAATTTTAAAAGAATCGAATTACAAACCAAAAAAATAAATGGCAGTAGAACATACTTCGGAGATAACCTTGACAGTTGGATTGGATGAGAACCGAGTGCCCGAGGAATTGAAATGGTCGGCACAAGATGGTGGGATTAATGAGGAAGAGGCCAAGGCCATGATGCTGTCCGTGTGGGATAGCAAAAATCAGGAATCCTTAAAAATCGACCTTTGGACCAAGGATATGCCAGTGGACGAAATGAAGGTATTTTTCCATCAAACCTTGGTGACTATGGCCGATACCTTTTTCAAGGCCACCCAAGATGAAAAAATGACGGCTACCATGAAGGATTTCTGTGATTATTTTGCAGAAAAGCTGGAATTGAAAAAATAGACCTAATCCAAAGGGTCGTTTGTACGGTCAAATTTTGCCTTATCTGCTCCCTTAAGGTTCAACACACTTTCAATTTTTTGTTTTGTGGGCCGTTGAAGGAACAAATAGCATATTAGAAATACACCTATAATTAGATAGGTGAGGTTTTGGGTGTTGGCAAAAACAACGATGCAAAAAAGAACGCCACCCTCCATTAGTCCATATTTTATAATGGAAGCGGTTTGGAATTTCGCCAATTTATCCTTTAATGTTGCGTTTTCGGGCAAAGACTTTAGGGTTTTCTTGAAGATAAGGTCTCCCAAAAAAATACTGGCTATTGCAACAACGGGTACTATGGCCAAAAATATGTCGTTGGAGTTGGAAAGATTTAACTTGGCGTCCTCAGTTTTAACATAAAAAAAGACGCCAAGTACCACAGGGGCTGCTGCAATTCCCAGATGTAAAATGGACATGGTTTTTAAGAAGCCTCCAGGGGTATAATTATTGATTGTATTCTTCATGGTAAGTAGGTGTTTAGCGATTCTAAAATACCAATATTCCCATAAAAAATTATTTTGATGGATGTTTTTTTACTGATTGCGGATATTCAACAATTTATGTTGGGTCAAAGTTTTTAACGACCAATTTGAGAAAGACTCATCGGAACTTCCATGAGCAATACCCTACTGTCGGTATTTGATTTAAAGTCAAAGGAATCTGTTTCCCAAAGACCAAATCCATCCCTTTTTTCAAGTTTTTGCCCATTGATCTCAACTTCGCCCTCCAATATAAAGGCATATACCCCGTTTCCTTCCTTATTTATTTGATAGGTGTCTGTAGCGCCTGCTTCAAATTTTCCCAAGTGGAACCAAGCATCCTGATGAACCCATACACCTTCATCATCTGGGTTGGGGGAAAGTACTTGGTAAAAGGCATTTTTCTTTTCAATATCCCTTATCGAAATCTGGTCGTACCGGGGTTCCACGTTTCTTTTGTTCGGAAAAACCCATATCTGTAAAAACTTAACCTCTTGGTCGGTGTTTTTGTTGTACTCACTATGCTGAATGCCAGTACCGGCACTCATCACCTGGACATCACCTTCCTTTATCGTGGTGGTGTTGCCCATGCTGTCCTTGTGTTCCAAATCGCCTTCCAAAGGAATGGAGATAATTTCCATATTATCGTGCGGATGTGTTCCAAAACCCCTGCCTGGCGCTACCTGATCATCATTAAGGACACGTAAAACGCCAAAATGCATACGCTCAGGGTCGTTGTAGCCTGCAAAACTAAAAGTATGATGAGAGTTCAGCCAGCCATGATCAGCATGGCCGCGAGTTGTTGCTTTGTGCAATACAGATTTCATAGTATCAATCTTTTATTTAAAAATAGCTGTTTTCAGATATAGGGTAAGTCGTAAAACACAGCATTATCTTACCGCTCTATGGATCCTGGGAATAAAACTTATAAACTATTTGTTGCTCTGGAAAAACTCTTGGTTGATGCCATCAATAAATTCCAAAAGCTCTTCCCTGCCCATACGGTTTGTGGACGAAGTGGTAAAATGTGGAGGAACTTCTTCCCAAGCACCTTCCAATAATTTTTGAAGGTAGGCATTGGCCTGCTTTTCAATAACGGCAGGTTTTAGTTTGTCCGCTTTGGTAAAAATAATGGCAAAAGGAATCTGGTTGGTGCCCAACCATTCCATAAATTCCAGATCCACAGGTTGAGGCTCGTGTCGGATATCCACCAAAACAAAACCACAGACAAGTTGCTTTCTTTTTTGAAAATACTCCGTGATATATTTCTGAAATGTTCTTTTGTCCTTTTTGGAAACCTTGGCGTAGCCGTAACCGGGCAAATCTACCAAAAACCAATTGTTGTTGATCTTAAAATGGTTGATGAGCTGTGTTTTCCCAGGTCGACCCGATGTTTTGGCCAATGCTTTGCGTTCCACCAACATATTGATTAAAGATGACTTCCCTACATTGGACCTGCCAATAAAGGCATATTCAGGTAAAGGTTCGTTGGGGCATTTGGCAACATTGGAGTTGCTTATTACAAATTCTGCTGAGGTAATTTTCATGTCTAGAAGTTACGCTTTTTCAGCCAAGCTTCCAGAATATGGTTAAAATCGTTGGGGTGCTCCATCATAGGGGCATGGCCGCATTTTTCTATCCAATACAAATCGGAATCGGGCAACAGTTCATGGAATTCCTTGGCCACGTTCGGTGGTGTCACCGTATCATTTTCTCCCCAAATAATACAGGTTGGCGTCTTCATGTGGGGCAAATCCTTGGACATGTTGTGGCGAATGGCACTTTTGGCAATGGCCAATGTCTTTACCAGTTTCATTCTGTCGTTTACCGTGGCAAAAACCTCGTCCACAATTTCTTTAGTGGCCACTTTTGGGTCGTAAAATACGTCCTCGGCCTTCTTTTTTATGAACTCGTAGTCGCCGCGTTTGGGGTATCCATCACCCATGGCACTCTCATAAAGTCCGGAACTACCTGTAATAACCAATGCTTTTACCATTTCCGGGAACATTTTGGTGTGCAATAGTCCTATATGTCCACCTAGGGAATTTCCCAGCAAAATCACATCCTTCAATCCTTTGTGCTCAATAAACCCTTCCAAAAATGTAGCAAAGTTCTTTACCGTGGTTTTTAGGAGCGGCATATCGTAAATGGGCAGCTCGGGAATAAGCACCTGATATCCTTTAGAGGGGAAATATTCGGATACACCCTGGAAGTTGCTCAAACCTCCCATCAAACCGTGCAATATAATCATGGGAGTCCCTTCTCCCTTTTCTATATATCGGTACTTGCCATCCTCGATTAAATGCTCTTCCATCTATAGTTAGTTGGTAGTAAGAGGCGCAAATATAGGAATTTCATATCACAAAGATTTTAGGTTTTAAACAGAACTGCGATAAGTTTTTTAATCCGGTCAATTCTATTCTCGAATGAGTTTGTCGATCTCAAGTTTGATTTAGGGTCGAATCAGGAGTTTTTCATCGAAAAGTGGATAATTTATTAACAAAAGTGGTGTTATGTGGAGAAATGTGGAAATAAAATCTATATATTTGAGTTGTATTAAGTAACCAATTGATTTCTAGTGACCCATATCATAGGACAACATGATTGTAAAGCTGATTCCAAGGGAAGGGTATTGCTGCCCATTTCTTTGAAAAATCAGTTGTTGCCTGTTTTAAAGGAAGGGTTTGTTATCAAGCGGTCGGTTTTTCAGCAATGTTTGGAGTTGTACCCTAAGCAAGAGTTCGATGTCCTCATGCAGAAAGTCATGAAGAAAAGCAAAATCAACCGAAAGTACGATGCTTTCGTGAGAAACTTTGTGGCCGGTATGAAGGAAGTGAGCATTGATGGGGATTCCGGAAGATTGCAGATTCCAAAAAACTTAGTGGAGTTCGCTGGAATTGAGAAAGAGGTGGTTTTGAATGCGGTTTTTGATAAAATCGAGATTTGGAACAAGGATATGTACGAGAAAGTCTTGGCAGAAGGCGAGAAGGATTATGCCGATCTGGCCGAGGAGATTTTTGACGACGATGAGTAGTGCGTACCACAATCCAGTGTTGTTGAAGGAGTCGGTGGATGGATTGGACATAAAGGAAAATGGGGTGTATGTGGATGTCACCTTTGGTGGTGGTGGACACTCCAAGGAAATTTTGAAAAGATTGGGTGATGGTGGAAAGTTGTTCGCGTTTGATCAAGATGAGGATGCCCTGCAAAATGTATTGGATGATGACAGGTTCCAATTGATCAGCCAAAACTTTCGCTACCTCAAACAGTATTTAAAGTTCTATGGCATTCGGAAAGTTGATGGAATCTTGGCGGATTTCGGGGTTTCTTCCCATCAGTTCGATGAGGCTGACCGCGGTTTCTCCATTCGGTTCAATGCAGATTTGGATATGCGAATGGACAGGAACAATCAATTGACGGCCTTTCGGGTGGTGAACACCTATTCCCAAGAAGATTTAGCGTCGGTACTTTTTCAGTATGGCGAGTTGCGAAATGCAAATGCCATGGCCAAGACCATTGTTTCGGCACGGTCTGATGAGCCCATCAAAACAACAGATGATTTGAAAAAGGTTTTGAGCAGGTTTTTGCCAAAAATGAAGGAGAACAAAATTTTGGCTCAAATCTATCAAGCTATTAGGATAGAGGTAAACCAAGAAATAGCCGTGCTCAAGGAGTTTTTGGAGCAAGTGCCGGAGATGTTGAACAAAGGGGGTAGGTTGAGCTTGATCAGTTACCATTCCTTGGAAGATAGATTGGCAAAGCGCTTTATCCGTGCAGGAAAGTTCGACGGCGAACCGGAGAAGGATTTTTATGGGAACATAAATGTTCCATTAAAAAAAGTTGGGAAGTTGATTACGCCATCAGCAGAAGAAATAGCCAATAACAATAGGGCAAGAAGTGCAAAGCTCCGCATTGCGGAAAAAATATAAAGGTGAGGTTGAAATGTCATCTTGAGCTGTCACCCTGAGCGCAGTCGAAGGGCCAGTCGAAAGATGGGATGTGGATAGATTCCCGTATACATGGGATGGCAAAAGGAACACAAAATGAGAAAAGGATTACTGGACATATTAAAAGGAAGGTTTTTGGTAAGCGGTGACGCTCCCAAAAACTGGATGTTTTTATTGTTTGCCTCTTTTTTGGCGGCTTTGATGATTTCCAGTAGCCATAATGCCGATAGAAAAGTATTGGAGATTGCTGAGTTGAACGAGGAAGTGCGAAAACTTAAAAGCGAGTTTTTTGAAGCCCGTTCCAGTGTGCAGCAACTAAAACTGGAATCAACCTTGCGGGAGGTGGTGGCCGAAAAAGGACTGGTGCCGTCGGAAAACCCTCCACAAAAAATTAAAGTTAAATCAGCGGAATAGTGGCCATTACCGAAAAAAATATCATGAACAGATTGTACCTCGTAGCGGGAGGTCTTTTTGTGTTGGCCATTGCCGTGGTGGTGAAGTTGGTGGATATTCAGATGGTAGAAGGTGAAAAATACAAGGAGTTGGCCTTGAGTCAAACCGAGAAGATGTTCACCATTGAGCCCAATCGCGGCAATCTTTATTCCGAAGATGGTAGTTTATTGGCCGCATCCGTACCTAAATATGAAATCCGGTTTGACGCCCAAACCGTTTCGCAAGAAAACTTTCAGAACAATGTGGCCGCCTTGTCCGATTCCTTGGGCGCACTCTTCAATAGGCCATCTTCTTACTACAGGCAGTTGTTCCGAAAGGCGAGGGCGAACGGCAATCGCTACAAGTTGGTGGCCCGAAATGTAGGGTATCTGGACTATGTGCGCATCAAACAGTTTCCGCTGTTCAACCTTGGACCGTACAAGGGCGGATTTATTGAGACCCATCGAGTGGTTCGTGAATACCCATTGGGTAAAATGGCTGCAAGAAGCATTGGTTACGAGCGCGTGGACGAAAACGGATACTATACCCGTGTAGGTTTGGACGGGGCATTTGGCGAATCCTATTTGCGCGGTAAGGAAGGAAAGCGATTAAAGCAAAAAATAGCCAAGGGACAATGGAAGCCTGTTGGATTGGATAATATTGTTGAGCCTCAAGATGGGCTGGACGTGGTCTCGACCATCGATATCAATATTCAAGATATAGCCCACCACGAATTGTTGAAGCAATTGGAAAAATACAAGGCCGATCATGGATGTGTGGTGGTGATGGAAACCAAAACCGGTGAAATCAAGGCCATTTCCAATCTGGGAAGGACGTCCGAGGGCAAATATTACGAGAAATTGAACTATGCCGTAGGTGAATCCCATGAGCCAGGTTCCACTTTTAAATTGATGTCCCTAGTGGCCGCTTTGGAAGATAAAGTGATCGATACCAGTACCGTAATCGATACGGAAAAAGGTAGGTATCGGATTTATGATGGAGTCGTAAAAGATTCAAAATGGGGTGGATACGGAAAGATTTCGGTTGCCGAGGCCTTTGCCGTTTCTTCCAACACGGCTTTTGCGAAAATCATCAACGAAAATTATAAGGAACAGCCCGAGAAATTCGTCAATCGCTTGATGAACATGGGACTTCATAAAAAATTGGATTTGCCGATTATAGGTGAGGGCGACCCGGTAATCCGTTACCCCGGTGACAAAGGTTGGTCTGGAATTTCGTTGGGATGGATGTCGCACGGGTACGAAGTGTCGTTGACCCCGATTCAGACCTTGGCTTTCTACAATGCCATTGCCAACAACGGCGAGTATGTAAAACCTCGATTGATTCAAGAAGTACGAGAAGGCAACAAGGTTTTGAAGCGATTTGACAAGGAAGTGTTGAACTCTTCCATCTGTTCCAAAGAAACCGTAAAAAGGGCGCAACAATTATTAAAGGATGTAGTGGAAAAGGATTATGGGACAGGTCATAAACTGTACTCCAAAAACTTTTCCATGGCGGGAAAAACGGGTACCACACAAAAGAACTATGTGGAAAAGAACCCGGATAAATTAGCCTATATCTCATCGTTTGCCGGGTACTTTCCAGCGGACAATCCAAAATATTCGTGCATCGTGGTAATTCATGAACCCGACAAGGAAGAAGGATATTATGGAGCCGATGTTTCCGGTCCGGTATTCAAATCCATGGCGCAGAAAATACATGCCATTTCACCTATGGTGGATGAAGTGGACATCAAAGTTATTGAGGATAAAGACTTGGAGCATCAGTACCAACAATACTATGCCCAGGTCCAAAAAAAATACAATACCGTGCCCAACGTAAAGGGCATGAGTGGTATGGATGCCGTTTCCCTGTTGGAAAACCTGGGAATTGAAGTGGAGGTGCACGGCAATGGAAAAGTAAAGAATCAGTCGGTAAACCAAGGGACCAATATAAAACAGGTCAAAAAAATAGTATTGCAACTTTCATGAGGTTATTGAAGGACATATTATATGGTGTAAGCCTTTCTGCGGTCAGCGGGGATACCAATGTAATGGTGAACAATGTTCATTTTGATTCCAGAAAGGTGGAAATGGATGATGTGTTCGTGGCCATTCGGGGTACGCTTACCGACGGCCACAAATTCATACAAAAAGCTGTGGATTTGGGTGCACGTGCCATTGTGTGCGAAGAGCTTCCTGAACTCATGGTCAATGGGGTCACCTATTTGCAGGTGGCCAATTGCAACAGTGCTCTGGCTGTTATTGCTTCCAATTTTTATGATAATCCATCCAAGAATTTAAAACTGGTCGGGGTTACGGGCACCAATGGAAAGACCACCGTGACCACGCTTTTGTACCATCTGTTCAAAAAAGCAGGTTTTAAGGTAGGCTTGATTTCTACCATAAAAGTAATGGTGGACGACAAGGAGTACAAGACCACCCATACGACCCCCGATGTGCTCACCATCAACGATTATTTGTCCAAGATGAATGCAGCGGGTGTGGAGTTCTGTTTTATGGAGGTGAGTTCCCATGGAATTCATCAAAAAAGGGCAGAAGGACTTTATTTTGAAGGAGCCATCTTTACCAATCTGTCCCACGACCATTTGGATTACCACAAAACGTTTGCGGACTACAGGGACACCAAGAAAAAATTGTTCGATGGCTTGCCAAAAACCGCATTTGCCTTGGTCAATATCGACGATAAAAACGGCTTGGTGATGCTACAGAACACCAAAGCCAAAAAATACACTTATGCCTTAAAATCCTTTGCCAACTACAGGGGGCGGATTTTGGAAAAGCAGTTCAACGGTCAATTATTAAAGGTGGACGATAACGAATTGTGGTCCAAACTCATTGGGGACTTTAATGCGTACAACTTACTTGCCATATATGCCACGGCCGACATTTTGGGGCTCGAAAAGATGGAGACCCTCAGGCTGATGAGCGAACTGGACAATGTGGATGGCAGGTTCCAATATTACATATCAAAAGATAAGATAACGGCTATTGTTGATTATGCCCATACGCCGGATGCACTAAAAAATGTATTGATTACAATCAATGCATTGAGGACTGGAAATGAAAACGTCATCACCGTAGTGGGGTGTGGTGGTGACCGTGACAAGTCTAAGCGTCCGGTTATGGGTCATATCGCTTCAGAAATGAGCAATCAGGTCATTTTTACATCCGATAACCCCAGAACGGAATCACCTGCTGTCATAATTGAAGAAATGGAAGCTGGAGTAGAACCCCAGAACACAAGAAAAGTGCTATCCATTGAAAATAGGAAGCAAGCCATAAAAACGGCATGTAAACTGGCATTGACCAACGATATAATCCTAGTGGCGGGAAAAGGCCACGAGACCTATCAGGAAACCAATGGTGTCCGGGTCGATTTTGATGATTTTAAAGAAGTAAAAGAAGCTTTGTCCAGTTTGGGCAAATAAATTGAAATAGAAAATTCAAAGAAAAAGTCTAACGTCTAGATTCTAATATCTAACGTCTAAAATATGTTATACTACTTGTTCGAATTTTTAGAGAAACAATACCAACTGCCGGGCGCGGGACTTTTTCAGTTCCTTACGTTCAGGGCTGCCTTGTCCGTATTGTTATCGCTATTGATCGCCATGGTCTACGGAAAACGAATCATTTTGTTCCTTCAGAAAAAACAGATTGGGGAAAGCATCCGCGACCTTGGTTTGGAGGGTCAAAAGCAAAAAGCGGGAACACCTACCATGGGAGGGCTTATCATCATCATGTCCACCTTATTACCGGTGATTTTGTTCGCTGATGTCAAAAATATTTATGTCATCCTGTTGATTGTAACCACAATTTGGATGGGCATTATCGGATTTGTAGACGACTACATCAAAACCTTTAAAAAAGATAAGCAAGGTTTAAAGGGAAGGTTTAAAGTTATGGGGCAAGTTGGATTGGGTTTGATCGTTGGATTGACACTCTATTTTCACCCAGCGGTCACCATTAAGGAAAAAGATTCGACCACCATAACGGAAAATTTTAAAGTAGAAAGGGTATTTGGCGATGAGACCAAAGCGGTACGTACCAATGTTCCCTTTTTTAAGAACAACGAACTGGACTACGCGGATTTTATCTCATGGATTGGTGACGGAGCCGAAGATTATGCATGGCTCATCTTTATCCCTGTGGTGATTTTGATCGTGACTGCGGTTTCCAATGGAGCCAACCTTACGGATGGCATTGATGGTCTTGCAGCGGGGTCGTCGGCCATAATTGTTCTGACGCTCGGAATTTTTGCCTGGGTGTCGGGCAATATACAATTCTCGGACTATTTGGACATTTTCTATTTGCCGCGTGTTGGCGAGCTGGTTGTTTTTATAGCTGCCTTTGCGGGTGCCCTGGTCGGTTTTTTATGGTACAACACCTATCCGGCCCAAGTGTTTATGGGAGATACAGGAAGTTTGACCATTGGTGGTGTTATTGCAGTTATTGCCATTATCGTTAGGAAAGAATTGTTGATTCCCATTCTATGCGGAATCTTCTTTGCGGAATCGCTGTCCGTAATGTTGCAGGTGGGCTATTTTAAGCATACAAAGAAGAAATATGGCGAAGGAAAGCGGATATTTTTAATGGCGCCCCTACATCATCACTATCAGAAAAAATTGTATCACGAGAGCAAAATAGTGACTCGTTTTTGGATTATTGGAATTATGCTGGCAATCATCAGTATAGTCACTCTAAAGATTCGATAGATGGGGCGATTGGTGATACTCGGAGGAGGAGAAAGTGGTGTTGGAACCGCCATTTTGGGGCAACAAAAAGGATTTGAAGTCTTTGTTTCGGACAAGGGCGACATAAAAGAGAAATACAAAAAAGTTCTTGAACATTTTGAGATTGAATGGGAGTCCGGCGAGCATACCGAAGCTAAAATCCTGAATGCTGACCTGGTGATGAAGAGCCCTGGGATTCCGGATACGGTTCCATTGGTAAAAAGACTTGTGGAAAAAGGTGTTCCGGTAATCTCGGAAATAGAGTTTGCATCAAAGCATACAGATGCCACTCTAATTGGAATTACGGGAAGCAACGGGAAGACCACAACCACCATGTTAACGCACCATTTGTTGAAAGATGATGGGGTGAACGTGGGCATGGCTGGAAACATTGGTGATAGCTATGCTAAAATGGTGGCTGAGCAAGATTTTGATCATTATGTGTTGGAGATCAGCAGCTTTCAGTTAGATGGTATTGTGGATTTTAAGCCACATATCGCTGTAATTACCAACATAACGCCAGATCATTTGGATAGATATGATGACAAGTTTGAGAATTATATCGCATCCAAATTCAGAATAGCCATGAATCAAAACAAGAACGATTACCTGATTTATGATGCCGATGATGAAGTAATCGGGGATTGGTTAAAAAAACATCCTGTTCAATCCAAATTGATTCCTTTTTCTGTAAAAAGAAAACTGGAAGAAGGGGCTTGGTTGGAAGACAAAACGATAAAAATAAAATTAGAACATAAAACCTTGGAAATGAGTGAAGATATTTTGGCCTTAAAAGGGCAGCACAACGTAAAGAACACAATGGCAGCAAGTATGGCAGCCATGCTGGTTAAGGTCAGAAAGGAGACGATTCGCCAGAGTATCCAATCTTTTCAGGGCGTGCCCCACAGATTGGAAAATGTATTGAAGATCAACCATGTGGAATACATTAACGATTCCAAAGCAACCAATGTCAATGCTACTTATTATGCGTTGGATGGTATTAAAAAGCCGATTGTTTGGATTGTTGGGGGTGTCGATAAAGGAAACGATTATTCCGAGTTGATGCCGTTGGTTCGGGAAAAGGTAAAGGCCATTATTTGCTTGGGTGTGGATAATTCCAAGTTGATAGATGCCTTTGGAAACGTAATCGACCTTATGGTAGAGACCTATTCCATGGAAGAAGCCGTTAAGGTGGCTTATAAAGTTGCGGAGCGCGGAGATGCTGTTTTGTTGTCACCTGCCTGTGCAAGCTTCGACCTTTTCAAAAATTATGAGGATAGGGGAGATCAATTTAAAAACGCGATAAAAAATTTGTAAAACGTGTTGGCAATATTCAAAAATCTGAAAGGTGATAAAGCCATTTGGGGCGTAGTGGCCCTCTTGGCTCTTTTCTCATTTTTGCCAGTGTACAGTGCCAGTACCAATTTGGTCTACGTCAATGGCGATGGGACCACTTTGGGCCATTTGGTAAAACATGCTGTGCTCTTGTTCTTGGGCTTCGGCATTATTTATGCCGTGCACAAGATACCTACACATTACTTTAAAGGGCTGTCCATAATTGCCATGCCCATTGTAATATTGCTGTTGATTTACACACTGACCGTGGAAACACGCATTGGTGGAGTGACCGCAAACCGCTGGATAAAAATTCCTTTGGTGGGGGTAAACTTTCAAACATCAACTTTGGCAGCAGTGGTCTTGATGATTTGGATTGCCAGGTACCTGACCAAGATCAAGGATACAAAAATCACGTTCAAGGAAAGTATTTTACCACTTTGGTTGCCTGTCGCCCTTGTGGTTCTGTTGATTTTGCCCGAAAACTTTTCAACCGCCGCCATTATTGGTTTAATGGTGTTGGTGTTGTGTTTTTTGGGCGGATATCCTTTAAAATATTTGTTCGCCATGGTGGCAACAGGAATTGTATTTGCGGGCATGTTCCTGTTTGTACTCTTCAAGGCCCCCGAGGTATTGCCAGATAGGGCGGGAACATGGAAATCACGGATAGAAACTTTTATTCACCCAGAGCAAGCGGATAAAGATGATCTACATCAGTTGACATTGGCGCAAATAGCAGTAGCCGAGGGTGGGGTGGTAGGAAAGGGAGCAGGAAAGAGTGTGATGAAGAACATGCTGTCCCAAAGTACGTCGGATTTCATTTTTGCCATCATTATTGAAGAATATGGGTTGTTGGGAGGAGGAGCATTATTGTTTTTCTATCTGTTACTATTATTTCGGATTGTGGTCGTGGCACACTCGTCCAAAACGGTTTTTTCAAAATTATTGGTGATAGGCGTGGGATTGCCGATTGTGTTCCAAGCTTTCATCAATATGGCGGTAGTGGTACAGTTGTTTCCGGTTACCGGGCAGCCGTTGCCTTTGATCAGTATGGGAGGAACTTCGATTTGGATGACCTGTATGGCAATTGGGATCGTGCTAAGTGCTAGCAATAGAAAAGAAAATTTGGAGGAGGAATCCCACGGAATGGATGAAACGAACCCTTTAGAAGTATTAAGTGGACAGCTATAGGTTTATACTTTCTGGAGGAGGAACGGGAGGACATATTTATCCTGCGGTGGCCATTGCGAACGAGCTGAAGAAAAGATTTCCTGATGCAGAATTTTTGTTCGTTGGAGCCAAGGATAAAATGGAAATGGAAAAAGTGCCGCAAGCCGGATTTGAAATCAAGGGCTTGTGGATAAGTGGAATACAACGGAAACTGACATTGAAAAATCTCATGTTTCCATTTAAACTGATAAGTAGTTTGTTAGAAGCACGCAAAATAGTGAAACAATTTAAGCCTCACGTAGCAATTGGCACTGGAGGTTTTGCAAGCGGACCATTGTTGCGAATGGCCGAAAGCTTGGGAGTTCCCTGTGTGCTGCAAGAACAGAATTCCTTTGCGGGCATCACGAACAAACTATTGGCTGGAAAAGCGGATAAAATCTGTGTTGCCTACGATGGAATGGAGCGCTTTTTTCCGAAGGAGAAAATTGTAAAAACAGGAAACCCCATCCGAACCGATTTGGTGGACGTAAAAGAAAACAAGCAAGAAGCGAGCAACTTTTTTGGACTAGATGGGAACAAAAAAACAGTTCTTGTTTTGGGGGGTAGCCTTGGGGCAAGAAGAATCAATCAGTTGATTGAAAAGGAGCTTGGCTTTTTTGAAGAACAAGGATTACAGGTGCTTTGGCAGTGTGGTAAACTGTATTACGAAGAATACAAAAAATTTGAATCGGGGACCGTCAAGGTATTGGCCTTTGTCAATCGGATGGACCTAGCCTATGCAGCAGCGGATGTTATCATCTCAAGGGCAGGTGCAGGCTCGGTTTCCGAACTTTGTTTGGTGGGCAAACCTGTGATTTTTATCCCGTCGCCCAATGTGGCGGAGGACCATCAAACCCAAAATGCCAAAGCCTTGGTGGCCAAAGATGCGGCCATTATGCTGAGGGAAGTTGAGTTGGATGCCGAATTTGAAAAAAGGTTTCTGGGTTTAATGGATTCGAAAGAGGCTCAGGACAAACTTGGAGAGAACATTAAAAAAATGGCCATGCCCAAGGCAACGGAGCATATTGTGGACGAAATAGTAAAGTTGTTGAAGTGAATTTGAAGGATATACATAGCGTTTATTTTATTGGCATAGGAGGCATAGGTATGTCCGCCCTGGCACGCTATTTCAAATTTGTGGGCAAGGAGGTTGCCGGATACGACCGAACCCCGACACCCATTACCGATGGGTTGATGGAAAAGGGCATTTCGGTCCATTTTGAAGACAATGTCGATTTGATTTCGGACACTTTCAAACATCCAAACACTTTGGTGGTGTATACGCCGGCCGTACCGTCTTCACATTCAGAATTTCAATTTTACAAAAGCCAAGGATTCAATCTAAAAAAACGTTCCGAGGTATTGGGGATTATTACCAAGGATTCTTTTTGCTTGGCCGTTGCGGGTACACACGGTAAAACCACCACCACCTGCATTTTGGCACATCTGCTCAAAGAATGTGGATTGCCGTTGACCGCTTTCCTTGGTGGGATTTCGGAGGACTTCAACAGTAATTTTGTGTTGGACGGCACTGAATATTCGGTGGTGGAGGCTGATGAATTTGATCGTTCGTTCCTTCGTTTGACCCCAACTGTGGCTTGTGTAACATCCATGGATGCCGATCACTTGGATATTTACGGCACCAAAGAAGAATTGGAACACTCTTTTAGGGAGTTTGTAGGTAGAATCAAGCCCAATGGAAAATTGTTCGTGCACAAAGGTCTTCCTTTGGAAGGCACCACCTTTGGCATTGAAGATGGAGCTGATTACTGCATAGAAAATATTGAAATTGAACACGGCGCCTACATATTTGATCTAATAACACCATCGGAGGTAATCAAGAATGTAAAGTTCAATAAGCCCGGAAGGCACAATTTACTCAATGGATTAGCTGCTTTTGCGATGGCGGTACAAACTGGCTGTTCGCCACAACGCCTTGCCAAAGCTTTGGGGAGTTTTAAAGGTGTTCAGCGTAGGTTCTCGTACCAGATAAAAGAAAAAGACTTTGTGTTTATCGATGATTACGCCCATCATCCAACAGAAATCAGTGCGGTGCATCAAGCCATACGGGAAATGCATGTAGGAGAGAAGGTGACCGTTATTTTTCAACCACATCTTTTTTCAAGAACAAAGGATTTTGTGGATGATTTTGCAGCGAGTCTTTCAGATTTTGATGAAATCATCCTGCTGGATATTTACCCGGCACGGGAAGAACCGATTGAGGGAGTCACTTCTCAATGGTTATTGGAAAAAATAGAGAACCCCAATAAAAAGCTGATTTCAAAATCAGCATTGCTGGAAGATGTAAAGAACTGTAAATCAGGAGTTTTGGTTGCTCTTGGTGCAGGGGATATTGGACTGGAAGTGCCAAAAATCAAAAAAGAATTGAGTTATGCGCATTAATTGGGATTACATAAAACTGGCATTTTTGTCCGTGGCCGTAATTGCGCTTTACGGTTTTGCCGAACAAAGAAATCAACAGAGAACAGTCCAAAATGTGACGGTAAAATTTGTTGGTGAAAACAATTTGTATTTAACTGAAGATGCGGTTAATAAATTGTTAATACAAAATTACGGAACCCTAGAAAATACGCCCAAAGAACAGTTAGTTTTGAATACTATAGAGGAGATTGTGCTATCCAATGACATGGTCAAAAACGCCCAGGTCTATCTTACTGTAAACGGGGAGCTTGTGTCCAAGATCGTTCAGCGAAAGCCAATAGGAAGAGTGGAAAGTGTCTCCAAATTTTATTTGGATGATTTGGGTGAACGTATGCCTTTATCCAAGCACCATTCGGCAAGGGTTCCGATAATTACAGGAAAAATTACAGGGAAAACCCTTGAGGATGCTTATGTGATTTTGGATTATATCAACAACGATGATTTTTTAAGGAAGAACGTCATCGGCATACATATTGAAAGCGAAGGAAAGTATCAGCTCAAATTGCGCATGGAAAATTTTGTGGTGAATTTGGGCGGAGTGGACAATTTGAACAAAAAGTTCAAAAATTTTATGGCCTTTTATGCAAAGGCGGCCAAGGACAATTCCTTGGAAGATTATGCAACAGTTAGTTTGGAATTCAACAATCAAGTGGTTTGCACCAAAATTTAAAGTATGGAACAAGGTAATTATTCAGTTGGGTTGGATATTGGAACTACCAAGATCGTAGCGATCATCGGTAGGGAAAATGAGTATGGAAAAATAGAGATTTTGGGCACTGGACGATCTAAGAGTTTGGGTGTTCACCGTGGAGTAGTCAACAATATTACACAGACCATTTCATCTATTCAGCAAGCGGTGGAACAGGCCGAATTGAATTCGGGGCTTAAAATTGGTTCTGTGGTCGTAGGTATTGCGGGTCAGCATATTCGAAGCCTGCACCACAGCGACTACATAACCCGACCCAATTCCGAAGAGGTAATTGATAATGAAGATTTGGATAAACTGTGCAACCAAGTGTACAAATTGGTGATGCTACCCGGGGAAGAAATTATCCATGTGTTGCCGCAAGAGTACAAAGTGGACGGTCAATCGGAAATCAAAGAACCCGTGGGTATGTATGGTGGTCGATTGGAAGCCAACTTTCATGTGGTGGTGGGGCAAGTGTCATCCATAAAAAATATTGGAAGATGCATCAAAAGTGCCGGATTGGATTTAGGGAACATTACCCTAGAGCCTCTGGCGTCAGCTGATGCTGTTTTGAGTCAGGAAGAGAAGGAAGCAGGTGTTGCTTTGATTGATATAGGCGGTGGAACCACAGACCTTGCCATTTTCAAGGATGGTATCATCCGTCATACCTCCGTCATTCCATTTGGAGGCAACGTGATAACGGAAGACATCAAAGAAGGCTGCTCCATCATCGAGAAGCAAGCCGAGTTGTTAAAGATAAAATTTGGTTCCGCTTGGCCGGGAGAGAACAAGGACAACGAAATCGTGTCCATTCCTGGGTTAAGGGGTCGTGAACCCAAAGAAATCACCTTAAAAAACCTTTCCAAGATCATTCACGCCCGTGTAGTGGAGATTGTGGAGCAGGTATATGTGGAGATCAAGAATTATGGACACGAGGAACAAAAGAAAAAATTGATCGCAGGAATTGTCCTTACTGGAGGAGGTAGCCAACTGAAGCATTTAAAGCAATTGGTGGAATACATTACCGGTATGGATACAAGAATCGGTTATCCAAACGAACACCTTGCCGGAGATTCGGACGAGGAGGTAGCAAGCCCATTATACGCAACGGCTGTTGGATTGCTGATGAATTCCTTGGAGGCCAAAAAGAAAAACCGCATAGTGGATCAGGAAGAGATGCACGAAGAAGAGGTTTTGGTAGGCCAAGAACACGATATGGGAGCCAAAACAAATGGGGCTCCGCATACGGAGAGAAAATCCATTTTTGACAAATGGTCAGAAAAGTTGAAGGACTTTTTGGACAATGCAGAATAATAACCTCATAAGAGAAACACAACTGTCATGAGTAAGAACACTGAATTTGACAACATAGCTTTTGATTTGCCCAAGAACAAAAGCAACGTAATTAAAGTTATCGGCGTAGGCGGTGGAGGAAGCAACGCTATCAATCACATGTTTCAGGCCGGTATCAATGGAGTGGATTTTGTAATCTGCAACACCGATGCGCAGGCTTTACAGAACAGTCCGGTATCCAACAAAATTCAATTGGGAGTAACCCTTACCGAAGGATTGGGTGCAGGGGCCAACCCCGAGGTTGGAGAACAGGCAGCCTTGGAAAGCATGGAAGATTTAAAGGCTATGCTGGACAACAATACCAAAATGGCATTTATTACCGCAGGAATGGGTGGCGGAACCGGTACTGGAGCAGCCCCTGTTATTGCCAAGATAGCCAAAGAAATGGATGTTCTTACGGTAGGTATCGTTACCATGCCGTTCCAGTTTGAAGGTGCCATGCGTAACAAACAAGCCCAAATCGGGATTGAGAAACTGCGTGCCAACGTAGATTCATTAATTGTCATCAACAACAACAAGCTTAGGGAAGTATACGGTAATCTTGGGTTTAAGGCCGGTTTCTCCAAGGCAGATGAAGTTTTGGCCACTGCGGCAAGAGGTATAGCAGAGGTAATTACCCATCACTACACACAAAACATCGACCTTAGGGATGCCAAGACCGTACTTTCCAATAGCGGAACGGCTATTATGGGGTCGGCGGCAGCTTCAGGCTCGACAAGGGCTACCGAAGCCATTATGAAAGCTTTGGATTCTCCATTGTTGAACGATAACAAAATCAATGGGGCCAAAAACGTATTGTTGCTCATTGTTTCCGGTTCTCAAGAGATTACCATTGATGAAATCGGAGAGATCAACGATCATATCCAGATTGAGGCCGGCCACGGAGCCAATATCATTATGGGTGTAGGCGAAGATGAAAGCCTAGGTGAAGCCATTGCTGTAACGGTGATTGCCACAGGTTTTAATGTGGATCAGCAGGATAACATTGTAAATACGGAGTCCAAAAAGGTATTTTACACCTTGGAAGATGAGCAGACGGCAGAACAAGATTTAACTCCCGAAGCTACATCTGTACAGGAAGTTAAAGTTGAAAAAGCACCGGTTTCTGAACCAGAACCAACACCTGAGCCAGAACCAACAGTAGTGAAGCATACATTGGAGATGGAGGATGAAAAAGAAGACGCCTCCCAAAAAATGGAGAGCAAGAATCCAGAATTGATTCCAACGACCAACTATATCCGAAATTTCAATGTGTTTTACGAGGAAGTGGTTGCCGAACCGGTAGAGGATGATTTTGTAATCATCGAAGCAAAAAATGTAATCAATAATATTGATGTGGTGGATGCTGAAGAGGTATCTCCAAAGAGCAATGAGGACCAGTTCACCTTAAGCTTTGACATGCCATTGAACACTCAGCCTGAAGAGGAAGAGGATGACAAAGAACACACGGTAACCTTTAACTTGGATGACGGTATAGGGGATGTGGAAGTGAACGATTATGTAGAGGTAAAGCCTGTTTTGGAATATAAAAAAGAAGGTGAGACCCGATACGATTTGCAAGAGTACATGGAGTTGGAAAATAAGTTGACAGGGGCAAAATCCAAAGCGGAAACCCATGAACCAAAACTGGTGGAGAACGAACTTGTTTTTGAAAAGAAAACCGTAAAGAAGGCCGAAAGAAAAATTGAAGGTTCCGGACAAAACGAAGAAACCATCGGTAATCTAGACCCAATGAACAGCTCCATCAGCGATATTTTAAAAGATCGTGCCGATGAGCGCAGAAGAAAGTTGAAAAACTTCAACTACAAGTTCCAGAACAATAGGAGCAGTATAGACGATATTGAAAAAGAGCCGGCATACAAACGCCAAGGAGTGGACCTAAACGATGTTCCAAAGGAGCAAAAGGTGTCAAGAACATCATTGGGTGAGGACAGCAATGATGATTTGCAATTGCGTTCCAACAACTCTTTTTTGCACGATAATGTTGATTAGTAGTGTTTAAATTAATGTCCATTTTAATGGAAAGCATAAACCCGGAAGTAGCGAAACTTACGGGTTTATTTTTTATCTTCGCGAACTAAATCAGAACACATGGGTTTGCAAGAAAAGGTGATGACAGAAATGAAGGCCGCAATGAAGGCAAAAGATACCGTTGCCTTGGAATCATTGCGAGCAGTTAAGTCTGCTATCTTGTTGGCAAAGACCGATAAGGGTGGTGGCGCTGAATTGTCTGAAGAAGACGAAATTAAACTGGTTCAAAAATTGGTGAAGCAACGCAAGGATAGTGCGACGATTTACCAAGAGCAAGGGCGTGAGGACTTGGCGGAACCCGAACTGGCACAAGTGGCCGTTATCGAAAAGTTTTTGCCCGAGCAACTTACCGAAGAGGAAATAGAAAAAGTAGTTGTAATGACCATTGACTCTGTTGGCGCTTCGGGAATGCAAGACATGGGCAAGGTAATGGGAATTGTTTCCAAAGAATTGGCCGGACAGGCCGACGGGAAAACCATTTCTGCCATAGTCAAGGCAAAATTGAGTTCATAAACAATAAATGGCCCAGTAGTTCAACTGGATAGAATATCAGATTTCGGCTCTGAGGGTTGGGGGTTCGAATCCTCCCTGGGTCACATAATATTGGATTGAGTGTATTACGCTTATGTTTTGCAAAGTATGGTGGATGGCCGTCTTTACAAGGGCCATTGCGAAAACATCGAAAGCCGCTTGAAGGATCATAATACTGGTAAAACAAGATCTACAAAAGGATATGTTCCTTGGAAATTAGTTTATTTCGAAACTTTTGAAAGTAGGGAAGAAGCAATTGAAAGGGAAAGATATCTTAAATCTGGAGTAGGAAGGGAATTTCTGAAAACACAAATATTGTCCCAGTAGTTCAACTGGATACCCGCCTGCCGGTAGGCAGGGAATATCAGATTTCGGGTTGGGGGGTTCGAATCCCTGTCTGCCGACAGGCAGGCTCCCTGGGTCACAAAAAAGAAAAAGCAGGCTGACCAGCCTGCTTTTTCTATGGGTCAACGTTCTTACCTTACTCATTGTTTGTTGTAGGTAAGAATTTGCAAACCATCGTGAAACACTTCGCTTTTGATCAAATTCCAGCGGGTGGCCGTGTTGGAATTTCCGAACAATCTGGTGCCTTCAGCCAAAATAATTGGGTTTAGCTTCAATTTTAGTTGGTCGATCAGATCATGGTCCAATAGCCAACCGGCAAATTCGCCACCACCGCACAGGTAAATGTCCGTTTTAGCGGCTTCTTTTATTTTTTTCACCCGATCAATGGACATTTTTTCAATATGTACATTATCGGCCAGATTTTCCAATTGCATGGATTCAGAGAAAATATGGTGCTCCATGTTGGGATATGCAGGTTGCCCAGGTTCTAGACCAAATTTATAACCAAACTCATACGTTTTTCTTCCCATAATAACGGTTTCAAACTTGGAAAGATCGGATTGGTATTTTTCAACTCCTTCACCTTGAAGGATAAATTGGCTGATATCGTCATTCTTTCCGGCAATAAAACCATCCAAGGAACTTGCTACATAATAAATAATCTGTTTCATCATCTTTGTTTTATTCGAATGGTTCAAAACAGTCATAGTTTCTCTGACTGATGATTTTACCATCCTCAAATTCATAAAATTGGGCAAAGTAGGCTTTCATTTCGGAACCTGGATCTAGTTTTCCAATGGGTATGGCAAGTATACCGGTCCAAACAGCTTCAATAATCACTGTTGTTCCAAGGGAATGAGTTTTTACAATTTCGTATTTTTCACTCTTCAACACATTTTTTCCTGCTTTCCCCGCTTCTTTTAAGGCATCTAGGTTTCTAACAGCCTTGCGTTTTGTCAAAGTGTTGGGAAATTCGATTTGTTCCACATCAGGATGATAAAAAGGAATCAACTCTTCAAAGCTTTCTCGGTTTTCCAGTGTGTGGAGAAATTTTTTTACAGTTTCTTCTAGATTCATTTTTGTAGACATTTTATGTTAGTGATTATTATAGTACCCGCTTAGCTTGCTGAACGTGGCGTTGGTTGTGGAATATTACAAACCGCAATGTGTCGCCAAGTCTTAGATTAATCCATTTGGATAGCGAAGTCGGGGTTTTTAATTTGGTGAGGTTTATGTTGTTGGCTTCGTTCAAATACTCTAATAATTGTTCTTGTTGGTAAATGAATTTGTCCAAAACCGATTTGTCCAGTGAGCTGTTAATGGGGTTCATCGATTTAGGGGTTTTCATCTTGTTCAATTTTTCTTTCGGTTTTATGGTGTTGGCAAAATAATTTCCCAAAAAGCCACTTTTAAATGTTGCTGATTTGGGGTGTTTGGAATTTTGCATGCTTTTTTTGATTTCCGGAATGTAGAAATCACCGTACCTGTTCAAGTGCTCAATGCACTCCAAAATGCTCCAGCTATTGTTTGTTTTTCTGTGGTTGAGCTCTTGTTTCGAGAGTGTTTTAAAAGTTTGTACTTCGTTCATGTTGACCTTGGTGATTTTGATTAGGTCGTGAATCAATTCATCTGATTTCATGGTATTTAGTTTTTGTGCAAACTACAGCTGGTTACAATGGTTTTTATTGATTAAGATCAAGATTTTTTCAATCTGGATAGGGTTTCCGGCGTCATTCTCAAATAAGAAGCAATGTGCTTATTGGGTATTTCCTGAAACAGTTGTGGACTTCTCTTCAAGACCCTTTGGTAACGTTTTGCCGGAGAAGCCGTTAAAATGTCCTTTTCCCTTTCCAATAGTTGTAATATGAGTTGTTCCATAAAGGTGTCCCAGATTTGTTTGTTACGTTCATTACTGTTGATCAACCTGAAAAAGTTGTTTTTTGAAATTACTTTCAACTCAGATTTTCTAATGGCTTGTATGTATACATCGGACGGTTTTTCAGACAGAAAGCTACCCAAGGGAGCAACAAAGTCCTTTTCGTAGCCAAATCTGATGATATGCTCTTCATAATCGTCCAGAATAAAGATTTTTATGGCCCCTGCAATAATATAATAGAGGTTGGTGTCCGTACTTCCGCTTACCTTTAGGTATTCGTTTCTTTTTAGGGAAACCTCTTTTTTCCATAGGTTTTCTTTATCTATTTGATGGTACAGTGTTTGGATAATATCCACGTTGGTCGATTTTTGAGGTTTTATTGTAAAAGTTGGTTACCTATTCTTTATTTTTAGCTATGATTGATTCGTAATCTGCTCTGGTGAGTTTCCATTGGTTCACCATTTGTTCAAAATTTGATGCGCCGGGAACGATCCGGTATTGCTTTATAAATGTAAAACCGATTTTCTCCATTACTTTATTTGGTGCTGGGTTAAGGGCGTATGGTTCACAGTATAGTTCTTGTAGTTTCAGGTTTTTGAAGTAGAAGGGGAGCGACTTTTTTATAAGCGTAGCCCCAGCCCCTTTTTTTTTGTTCTTGTAATCCCAAATGTGTAAATGCATAAACGCTTTTTTTCCATATTCAATTTGGTTTACGTTGGAACAACCAATGGGTTTATTATCGTAAAGCCAGGTTAAAAAGTAGGCTTTTCGTTTTTCCATGGCCACGCCAATTTGATCGTTCACTAGCTGTTCTATCTGTTCCCTGGTGGGTCTTTTTTTTAAATCTACCCCCAAATCCAACAAATATTGATCCGAAGCATTTAACCAATATTGGACAAAATGTTCAATGTCACCTTTGTTCATTTCCCGAACGGATAGTTTCATTTGTTTAGTTTTGAGTTCCGTGCCTACGGCAGGCAGGCGTTTCAAGTTTAAGAGTCAAGTTCAAACATCAAACATTCGACTTCCAGCTTTGACACGAATTTCACCAATTGTTCGAATCAAATATCAAACATCGGATTTCCAGCTTTGACACGAATTTCACTTATTGCTCGAATAAAATATCAAATACTGGACTTCAAACTTCGGACTTTTGACTTCCGACTCCTGACATTCAACGCCCAACAATTCAATGGTTTAACTCAAGCAAGGAGACAGCTTCCTCGTAGCTTTCGGGCATTTTATCGGCCAAACCATTGGTATGTACCATGTTGGCAGGCACCAAGACATAACGAACAGCATAGTTTATTTCGGCAATGTTTATGGCAGTGCCATGACCTTGCATGGTAAACCGGAACCCTTCCCATTCACTTTCACCGGAAGAAAATTTGCCATACCTGAAATAATAAGAACTACCACCTTGAGAAGAACTGGTGAACGGTAGTCCAACTACAACTGAGTCAGCCGTCTTTAAATACATCATGGCAATGCCACCATTTTCCACATATTCCATAATGCCTTCGACTGGAATGGCCATGTAGGCCCACTCTGTAGTTATCTTCTCGGTCCATTCAATGTCTATCCACTCCGAGGCGATTACATTGGCGTTGCCATCCTGTCCGTCTTGTCCATCTACCCCGTCTTTTCCAGCGGGTCCCTGTGCTCCTGTTTCGCCATCTTCTCCCGAGCATCCCAATGCCAAGGATAGGCAAATACCCATAGAGAAAAGGATGATGCTTTTTAGCAAGGTCTTTTTGGTTTTCATGGTATGTATGGATTTATAAATAACCCGACAGGTTAAAAAATGTGGTATGAGAAAAATACCTGCCGGGTATCTAGTTTAAAAAGTTCAAGTTCAAGAGTCAAGCTCAAGTTTCAAGTTCCATGCCTACGGCAGGCAGGCAAATCTCAAGCATCAAACTTCTGACATCCGACTTCCAGCTTTGACACGGATTTCACTAATTGCTCGAATCAAATATCAAACATCGGACTTCTGACATCCAACGACTTAATCCAATCCTAGCAAAGCGGCAGCTTCACCAAAGTTTTCGGGCATTTTATCTGCTATTCCAGTTTCTTCGGCCACGTTGGCGGGTACCAGTACATAGCGTAGTGTATAATTTGGGTTTTCTAGTACATCTAAATAAACGCCATTTTCATCTGGATCATCCAATGTTACTGAAATGCCATCGAATTCATCGGGCACATTTGCCATATAATAGTCAAATGTTACATTATTGTATTCGTAAGGCAATGTATACGTTTTAGGATAGTCGTTAATTATTTTGAGATAGACCAATACGACTCCTCCATTAGCTAAAAACTCTGTCATGTCCACTTCAGGTATTTCAATATGCATTGAACTTTCTGTGGGTTGAGCGTTAGTCCATTCAATTTGAAACCAGTCTGATGCAACCACATTGGCATTGCCATCCTGTCCGTCTGCACCATCCTGTCCTGGAGGACCTTGTTCACCATCAATACCATCAATACCGTCCGTCCCATCTTCTCCAGAGCAGGAAACCAATGTAATGCTAAGCCCCATAAAAAGGAAAAGGGCCAATTTTGCTAGATTTAGATTCTTAGTTTTCATAAAAAAATATTTAAAAGATTAATAATTGGGTTATGTGTTTTATGAAAAGGATGGTCTTGGATTTAAAAAGGTATTTCTCTACCAACTGATCTTTTTAGTGGAGATTTACAGTTTAGAAAAAAAATTATAGCAACAGCCATCTTTTTGTGGTTCTACGTATGGGTTTTATGCTTTTATGGCATTAAAATTAGGATGGAATATTGAGTTATTTTGGGTCCAATTGATGAATGCCCCATATGAATTGACGAATCCGCTATTTGACAAAGCGACAATATTTTAAAGAAAGAAAAATCCTACACAATTATAAAGAGAGTCACTTTGTTAGGCTGATTTCATCACTTAACATTGAAAGGAATAATACTTGCTGAAGACTAATTCAATATGTAAACAGTGATTTTAGCTGAAAGATTTAGACTTAATGGATATGAATAAAATTGTTTTCACTCTTTTTTTGATGGTTTACACTTTGAATTTTGCACAAACCATGGATTACAATACCAAGAAAGGGTATGCAGTAGATGGCTACGATGTGGTGTCGTATTTTAATGGTACTCCATTAGAAGGAAAGAAAGGGTTTACTACAACCTATGATGGAACCAAGTTCAAGTTTTACAACCAAGAAAATTTAGAAAAGTTCAAGGAAAGCCCGTCCAGTTATATTCCAAAGTATGGCGGGTATTGCGCTTACGCTGTGGCTGTCAATGGAAGAAAAGTAAAAGTTGATCCGCAGACCTACGAAATCAGGGACGGCAAACTTTATCTATTTTACAACAAGGGAAAAAACAATACCCTGCAGTTTTGGCTCAAATCCTCTCCAAATGATTTGGTTTCCCAAGCGGATAAAAACTGGGAAAAAATAAAGAATTGAATATTCTTTCTATCTTAATACTCAAATTCATCAAAAAACGAATAAAAATAACCAATAAGTAAACCATCATGTTCAAATCATCCCTGGACACTTTAGAGCAGTTTAAACAGGTTTTATCCGAACTGCCCAAAGGTTGTTACTCCCAGTCATGTAGTATTCTTTCAAACGCCAGTATTGGCCAGCACACACGACATATTATAGAGTTATACCTTTGCTTGATCAAGGGGTATGAACCTGCCGATGTCTCATATGATCGCAGGGAACGAAATATTGAAATTGAAGAAAACGTATCATTTGCCCTTGAAAAGTTAGCCTACATCCAAGAGCATTTGGAAAAACCCAACAAGTTTATCAAACTAAGCTATGAGCTCGATGGGGAAGAGAATTGTATGGATTCCAATTATTTTAGGGAGGTCATGTACAATTTGGAGCATACCATTCATCATCAGGCATTGATCAAGGTGGGCATAAAGCATTTTTCTGAACAAGAAATCCCAAAATCTTTCGGGGTAGCACCTTCTACCATACAATACAGAAAGGCATGTGCACAGTAAGTTATATATCTTCGGGTGGTATGCGGCTTATCACCTCCAACCGAGACGAACATATTTCAAGGCCTTTGGCCTTGCAACCGCAAGAGGAAACCATCGGTTCGGTAAAAGTGCTTTTTCCAAAGGACCGCAAAGCGGGCGGTACTTGGTTTGCCCTTAACGAAAACGGTTCGGTGGCGGTGCTTCTCAATGGTGGTTTTGTAGCTCATGATCCAAGGGGGAATTATGCTCGGAGTCGGGGGCTGGTACTGCTGGATGTGATTGCATCCAGGCGACCTTATGATTTGCTTCAGGAGATGAAGCTGATTGACATTGAGCCCTTTACTTTGGTTTTGTTCAATGGTGCGTTGTTGGAGTTTAGATGGGATGGTCATCAAAAGTATTTTAGGCCATTGGACAAGTCAAAAAACCACATTTGGTCCTCGGCCACACTTTATAGAGATGAAGTAATCGAACATAGACGAAACTTGTTTCAACAGTTTATGGATGAAAATTCACGGATTACCCCTTCCGAAGTGGTGGATTTTCATTCCAACAACCATGATGATTTTGAGAATGGATTTATCATTGATCGGGATTCGGGCTTAAAAACCTTTAGTGTAACCCAAGCCGTTTTGGATGAAGAGGAAATTGTGATGCGACATTTGGATTTGTTGAACGATAAATTTTTCGAAGTGCCTTTTTCGCCCACCCAACTCACCTTGTAACTGTGATGGATTCATTAAAATTGATATGGCATCGAATCACCCACTGGGAATATTGGCCCTTTTGGATGATTTATTACCCTATGTTTCCCGTTTGGTTGTATTATTCCATTAAAGCACGGTCCATCTTCTTTTTTAATGCAGCCAACCCTGGAATGAAGAATGGGGGCATGGCCATGGTATCCAAAATGGACATCTATAATATGATTCCCGATCAATTTATTCCCAAAACCCTATTTATTGAGAAGGATGAGGTTCCTGAATCGGCCATAGAGCATGTTTTGGCTATTGGCATCGACTTTCCATTTATTGCAAAGCCCGATATTGGAATGAAAGCCTTTGGTGTCGAAAAAATTCATAATAAAGATGAATTCCAAAACTATGCGCGTTGGAGCCCTTCCCATTTTTTGGTGCAGGAACTTATTCCATATCAAAAAGAAGTGGGTATATTCTATGTGCGCAAACCTGGGGAAATGCATGGTAAAATTACTGGAGTCGTTTCCAAGGAATTTTTGTCCATTACAGGGGATGGAGAAAGTTCTATGGTGCAACTTATTAAAAAGAACCCGCGAAGCCATCTGCAATTAAAGGTTTTAGAACAAAAATTTGGTGACCGGCTTCAACAGATTTTGGATCAAGGAGAGGAATTTGTTTTAGTGCCTTACGGTAGTCATACACGGGGAGCCAAGTTTGTGGACATTAGCCATAAAATCAATGATTATTTAGTGCAAACCATTGATAAGGTATGTTCTCAAATGAACGGTTTCCATTACGGTAGATTGGATGTACTTTACAACTCTTTTGAGGAGCTTTGCCAAGGAAAAAACTTTAGCATTATCGAAGTGAACGGAGCAGGAGGGGAGGCTACCCATATTTACGACCCCAACCACTCATTGTTATGGGCTTGGCGAGAAGTTGCCCGCCATTGGGGTATGTTGTGCGAAATTAGCATCCTTAACAAAAGGGCAGGACATTCTTATTTAAGTTTTAAGGATGGCAGGGCCATGCTCAAACAAACAGGTGCCTTGCAGGCGCAATTAAAGTTTTAGAGTATGCTTTTAAGGTAGCTTTCCATGGCTTCTGGCTGTTTCGTAGATCCAAATCTTTTTACAGGCTTTCCCGTTTTATCAATCACAAACTTGGTGAAGTTCCATTTGATTTTTCCGCCCAGTAAGCCGCTCAATTGAGACTTAAGATATTTGAATATAGGATGGGCGTTGCTACCGTTAACATCAATCTTGGCAAACATAGGAAAGCTTACACCGTAGTTTGCTTGGCAAAACTCTTGTATATCTTCTGCATTGCCAGGTTCTTGGTTTCCAAACTGGTTGCAGGGGAACCCCAAAATAACCAGTCCCCTTTCTTTGTATTCTTTGTAGAGTGCCTCCAGCCCTTCGTATTGTGGTGTTAACCCGCATTTACTGGCTGTATTGACCACAACAACGGTTTTGCCCTTGTACTTTTCCATGGACTCCAAGGTGCCGTCCAATCGTTCTGCTTCAAAGGTGTAAAAGCTCATGGTAATGATTTTTGGATTAAGACTTCTTTTCCGCCAATTGTAATTTATTTTTTATGGCCTTCATAATAATAGGGGCGTGAATTCGGGAGTTTTCAATAAACCATTTGTGGGTTTCCATGCCGCCACAGATTACTCCTGCCAAAAACAATCCATCAATATTGGTCTCCATGGTTTCTGGGTCGTAAGTGGGCAATCTTTTTGGGTCGTTGGAAAGTTGTATGCCGAGTTTTTCCAAAAAGGCAAAGTTGGGCATGTATCCTGTTAAGGCCAATACAAAATCGTTCTCCATAGTAACTTCACCTTCCGGGGTATTGATGATGATTTCGTTTGGTTTGATCTCCTTGACCGTGGAATTGTAAAAGGCTTTAATGCTGCCTTCCTCAATTCGGTTGATGATATCCGGCCTTACCCAATACTTTACTCGAGGCCCCACCTCTGGACCTCGGATCACCAAGCTTACCTCGGCTCCTTTGCGCCAACATTCCAAAGCGGCATCTATGGCCGAATTACTTGCACCGACCACCACCAATTTTTGACTGGCGTAAAAGTGAGGGTCTTTGTAATAATGGGATACTTTCGGTAAATCCTCGCCAGGAACGTTGATGGTGTTGGGCAAGTCGTAAAATCCCGTGGCCACTACTACGTTTTTGGCCCGATACTCATCTTTATCGGTTCTTACAGCAAAAATATCTCCTTGTTTTTCGGTGTCGATGACCTTTTCAAAAAGATGAATGTTCAATTGGTTCGAGGTCACGATTCTTCGGTAATACTCCAAGGCCTCGTTACGTTTGGGTTTGGCTTCTTTGCTAATGAAAGGAATCCCATCTATCTCCAACTTTTCCGAAGAGGAAAAAAACTGCATGTTCACAGGATAGTTGAACAGCGAATTTACAATGGGCCCTTTTTCAATTATGATATAGGAAAGTCCTTGTTTTTTAGCTTCCAAACCACAGGCAATCCCAATAGGGCCGCCTCCTATGATGACAACATCAAATTCCTGCATTATGCAATTTCTTCTTTTAATTTTTTAATGGTCTCGGTCGGGTCGCCACTTTTAAAAACAAAACTGCCAGCGACCAGAACGTCCGCACCATGATCGATCAATTTTTTGGCATTATCTGCATTAACGCCCCCATCAATCTCAATCAAGGTTTTCGCATTTTTACGATTTATCAATTCTTTGAGGTCGGCCACTTTTTGATAGGTGTTCTCGATAAAAGATTGACCTCCAAAGCCCGGGTTAACGCTCATTACGATTACAATGTCAATATCCTGAATGGTATCTTCCAATAGCTTTATGGAAGTATGTGGATTGATGGCCACTCCTGCCTTCATCCCTTCAGCTTTTATAGCTTGCAGCGTTCTGTGCAAATGGGGGCATGCCTCATAATGAACGGTTAAATGATGTATCCCCAAATCGGCAAATGTTTTAATATATCTGTCCGGGTCAACAATCATAAGATGGGTGTCCAACGGTTTTTTGGCATGCTTGGCAATAGCTTGTATTACGGGCATTCCAAAGGAAATATTGGGTACAAAAACACCATCCATAACGTCCAAATGGAACCAATCGGCATCACTTTGGTTCACCATTTCTATTTCTTGTTGAAGATTGGCAAAGTCGGATGCCAAGAGCGAAGGAGCGATCATTGATTTGTTCATGTTACAAAGTTAGCCAATTACGGTCATCCATAAACGAAAAAAACTCCGGTAATCAGCCGGAGTTTATTCATCAATCAAAAAACGAACAGTCATGATAAACTGTTATATCTTACTAAATTACAACTTTCCTGCCAAAAATCAAATTTAAGGATAGTTTAACTGTAATTTATGGGGTGTTTTTTACACTTTATCCCAAATATGTCTTTAAAATCTTACTTCTAGAGGTGTGTTTTAACCTGCGGATAGCTTTTTCCTTAATTTGACGAACCCTTTCTCGTGTAAGGTCAAAAGTCTCGCCAATTTCTTCCAAGGTCATGGAATGTTGACCAGCTAAACCAAAGTAAAGCCTGATTACATCAGCTTCACGAGGGGTAAGGGTTTCCAATGCACGCTCGATTTCGGTACGAAGGGAATCGTGCAAAAGTTCCTTATCCGGATTTGGCGATTCACCACTGCGCAATACATCGTACAGGTTGGAATCTTCACCATCGATCAATGGAGCATCCATGGATACGTGGCGACCAGAGTTTTTCAAGGATTGCTTCACGTCTTCCACGGTCATGTCCAATTCTTTGGCAATTTCCTCTGCAGAGGGTGGACGCTCGTGCGCCTGCTCCAAGAAAGCAAATGTTTTATTGATCTTGTTGATGGAACCAATCTTGTTCAATGGCAAACGAACAATACGGGACTGCTCCGCCAAAGCTTGAAGAATGGACTGACGAATCCACCAAACAGCGTATGAAATAAATTTAAATCCACGGGTTTCATCAAAACGCTGTGCAGCTTTGATAAGTCCCAAGTTTCCTTCATTGATCAAATCAGGAAGTGTCAACCCTTGGTTCTGGTACTGTTTTGCAACAGATACAACGAACCTAAGGTTGGCTTTAGTTAATTTTTCCAAGGCTACTTGGTCTCCCGCTTTAATTCGCTGTGCCAACTCCACCTCTTCATCGGCGGTGATCAAATCAACCTTACCGATTTCCTGCAAATACTTGTCCAGCGACGCGGTTTCCCTATTGGTAACCTGTTTTGTAATCTTTAACTGTCTCATCTAAAAAATCCCTTCAAATTAAATTTGTGAACCGGAGCTCATTAGGTTATACGTTCAAAAAACCAAAAAGTTACATTTTGGTTACATTTTTTTTAAAAAGAAAGTCCCGAGCAATTGCTCGGGGCTTTTATATTCTAACAAAGAAGTTTTAATCTCTATCCCTTCTTGGCTTTCTGTCGCGGTTGCCACCTCTACGGTCGCCGCCACCACCTCTGCGGTCACCACCTCTATCGTTGCGGGGAGGACGTTCTTGATACCCTTCAGGTTTTGGCAACAAGGCTTTTCTTGATACCTTTTCCTTTCTGGTTCTTGGGTCTAGTCCGAAGTATTTTACATCAAAAACATCTCCCATATTTACCACATCGGATACATTTTCGGTACGTTCCCATGCCAATTCGGATACGTGGAGCAATACTTCGTTCCCTGGTGCCTCGGTATATTCTACCACAGCCCCAAAGTCAAGCATTTTGATCACTTTAACCTCATAAACACTTCCCACTTCTGGTTTAAACATTAATGAATCTATCTTGGCCAATACGGCATCGATACCATTCTGGTCTGTACCAAGAATTTCCACAATACCTTCTTCGGTATCCGGGTCTTCATTAATAACAATAGTGGTATTGGTTGTTTTTTGAAGTTCTTGGATTACTTCTCCACCTTTACCGATAAGTGCACCAATAAATTCACCTGGAATAACTCTGGTAACAATTTTTGGAGCATAAGATTTAACCTCAGCTCTAGGCTCGGCAATAGTTTCGGTAAGTTTGCCCAAAATGTGCATTCTACCATCTTTGGCTTGCATTAAAGCTTTCACCAAGATTTCGTAAGAAAGTCCTTTTACTTTGATGTCCATTTGACAGGCAGTGATGCCATCTGCGGTACCAGTTACCTTAAAGTCCATATCTCCCAAGTGATCTTCATCACCCAAGATGTCGGATAGTACAGCATATTTACCAGTTTCGGTATCTGTGATCAATCCCATAGCGATACCGGAAACAGGTTTTTTCAACTGAACACCAGCGTCCATCAATGCCATAGTACCGGAACATACGGTTGCCATGGATGAGGAACCGTTGGATTCCAATACTTCGGAAACAACACGAACCGTATAAGGACAATCCTCTGGAATCATTCCTTTTAGGGCACGTTGTGCCAAGTTACCGTGTCCAACCTCTCTACGGGATGTACCACGAATTGGTCGTGCTTCACCAGTGGAGAAAGGAGGGAAGTTGTAGTGTAAATAGAATGTTTCTTCACCTTCGTAAGATGGCATGTCTATTTGGTTGGCCTCTCTTGAGGTTCCCAAAGTAACGGTTGCCAAAGCTTGAGTTTCGCCACGGGTAAAGATGGCGGAACCATGTACGGAGGGCAAATAATCGATTTCGCACCATATTGGTCGAACATCGGTTGTTTTACGTCCGTCCAAACGAAGCCCTTCTTCCAATGTTAGGTTTCTAACAGCCTCTTTTTCGGCTTTGTGGTAGTACTTGGAAATCAAATCACCGATTTCTTCCAATTCTTCTTCAGAAAAAGATGCTTTAATTTCTTCTTTGATAGCGGCAAATGCTTCGCTGCGTTCTTTTTTGGAGGAACCCGCTTTGGCCACTTCATATACCTTGTCGTAGGCCATGTCGTGGATTTTTTTCTGAAGTTCTTCGTCTTCAGCTTCCGGTTCGTATTCACGGACCTCTTTTTTGCCGAAAGCTTCTGCCAATTTTATCTGTGCGGCACACTGTACCTTAATGGCTTCGTGGGCAAATTTGATGGCTTCCACCATTTCCTCTTCGGAAATTTCGTCCATCTCACCCTCTACCATCATCACGGAATCTGCGGAGGCTCCGATCATCATGTCGATGTCGGACTCTTTTAATTGTGCTCTGGTCGGGTTGATGACGAACTCACCGTTCACCCTACCCACACGAACTTCCGATATGGCACATTCGAATGGGAAATCCGAAAGTTGAATGGCAGCGGAAGCAGCCAATCCAGCCATGGCGTCGGGCATTACATCTTCGTCGTGCGACATTAACTGAATCATCACCTGTGTTTCGGAGTGGTAATCCTTAGGGAACAATGGTCTCAGTACCCTGTCCACCAACCGCATGGTCAATACTTCGCCGTCGCTAGGTCTTGCTTCTCTTTTAAAGAAACCACCTGGATAACGTCCTGCAGCAGCAAATTTTTCGCGATAATCTACGGTAAGTGGCAAAAAGTCCACGTCCGAAGCTTTGTAATTGGAGACAACTGTACACAATAGCATACACTTGCCAGATTGGACAACAACAGAGCCATGGGCCTGCTTTGCCAGTTTTCCGGTTTCGATAGAAATCTCTCTACCGTCACCGAGGTCTATGACCTCTTTGAATGTCTTTGGAATCATAAAATTAATCTTACCCAACCAATTATGGCCAGGTTGTTAAACATTGGGTCTACCGCCATCCGGGCGGTCGGGTTGTGTTGTTGTTGTGTGCTTGGGAGCACTTGACCAATGAAAAACTATTTGTAGCTTTTTGTGTTTGCCCGGTTTTGGGCCGGGACTTTTTTGTTGAAACGTGTTCAACCAAAACAAAGGGGAAGCCCAAGCCTCCCCTTTTGTTTTTATTTTCTAATATTCAATTCCTTGATCAAGGAACGATATTTTTCAATATCTTTTTTCTTTAGGTAATCCAAAAGACTACGTCTTTTACCTACCAATGCCACCAAAGAACGCTCGGTGTTGTAATCTTTGTGGTTCCTTTTAAGGTGTCCGGTTAGGTGGTTGATACGGTGTGTGAACAAAGCAATTTGTCCTTCCGTAGAACCAGTGTTGCTCTCAGAGCCGCCGTGTTTTTTAAAAATCTCGGCTTTAACTTCTTTTGTTAAATACATTCCAATATTATTTAAATGATTTTTATGTATTGATCAAATCTGCGATCAGCGTGCAAAGATAGGCGTTTTTTTGAATTTAAAAGACTTATATCAATCAAACTTTTAAGGTCGGTATGTAGCCGGACTTTCTCTTTCTAAAACAAAGAGGCTAAAAAGTTAATTATCTGTCAGTTCGAGCGCAGTCGAGAACCTAAAGTATGTTGATGGTCAATAATGGGTTTCGACTGCGCTCAACCTGACAAATTCAAGCTTTTGTTGTTTTTTAGACCTTTTAATTTCTTACAGGTTGATTGGTAATCAAATCGATATAGAGATTGATTTTCTTTTTCAAATCCCTACGGTGGGTAATGAAGTCCAAGAAACCGTGTTCTTTCAAAAATTCGGCCGTTTGGAAACCTTCCGGGAGGTCTTTGCCTGTTGTGTCTTTAACTACCCTGGGTCCTGCAAATCCGATCAAAGCACCGGGTTCGGCGATGTTAATGTCGCCCAACATGGCATAGGAAGCTGTTGTACCACCTGTTGTAGGGTCTGTACACAATGAAATGTACGGTATTTTTGCATCGGCCAATTGTGCTAACTTGGCTGATGTTTTTGCCAATTGCATCAAGGATAGGGCGGCTTCCATCATACGGGCCCCGCCAGATTTGGAAATCATCACAAATGGCACTTTTTTCCTTTTGGCCACATCAATGGCGCGCGATATTTTTTCGCCAACCACACTTCCCATGGAACCTCCTATAAAGGCAAAGTCCATGCAGGCTACAACAATATCCTTTCCTTGGGATTTGCCAACTGCAGTTCTGACGGCATCTTTTAAACCTGTTTTTTTCTGGGCAGCCTTTAAACGATCCGAATATTTTTTGGTGTCCACAAACTTTAATGGGTCTTTGGACGTCATTTTTGTGTCAAGTTCACGGAACTTGTTGTCATCAAAAAGAATTTCAAAATATTCTTTACTGCCAATTCGAACGTGATAATCATCTTCTGGACTTACGTAGAAGTTTTTTGCCAAATCCTCGGCCTCGACAATCTTACCTGTGGGGGATTTGTACCACAACCCCTTTGGGGTGTCTTTTTTCTCCTCGGTAGCTGTTTGTATTCCTTTTTCCTTTCTTTTAAACCAAGACGACATGCAATCAATATTTAGTTAGACAAAGGCTTACAAGGTGTTTACGTTGTTCAAATCCTCGAAGGCTTTTTTCAAACGAGCGATAAAGGTTTTTTCTCCTTCTCGCAGCCAAACTCGGGGATCGTAGTATTTTTTGTTGGGTTGGTCGTCACCATCAGGGTTGCCTATCTGTGTTTGTAGATAATCCTTTTTTCCTTGGATGTAATCACGAACACCTTCCAAGAATGCGTATTGCAAATCGGTATCAATGTTCATTTTGATGACCCCGTAACCGATGGCTTCCCTGATTTCTTCCAAAGTGGAACCTGAACCTCCGTGGAATACAAAGTCGATATGGTTGTGCTCTACACCGTATTTCTCGGTGATAAACTCTTGGGAGTTTTTAAGGATTTTTGGGGTCAGTTTTACGTTCCCCGGCTTGTATACCCCGTGTACGTTACCAAATGCAGCGGCGATTGTAAACCTTGGACTTACTTTTGAAAGCTCTTCGTAAGCAAAGGCCACTTCTTCGGGCTGGGTGTACAATTTGGAGTCGTCCACATCGGTGTTGTCCACACCATCTTCCTCGCCTCCGGTGATTCCCAACTCAATCTCCAAAGTCATTTCCATTTTGCTCATGCGCTCCAGGTATTCCTTGCAGATTTCAATGTTTTCCTCAAGTGGTTCTTCGGAAAGATCGATCATGTGTGAACTGAACAATGATTTTCCGGTTTCCTTGTAATGCTTTTCACTAGCGTCCAAAAGCCCATCAATCCAAGGCAACAATTTTTTGGCGCAGTGGTCGGTATGTAGAATTACGGTTGCTCCATAGGCCTCGGCCAATTGGTGAACGTGTTTTGCGCCTGCAACGGCTCCTAAAATTGCAGCTTTTTGATCTTCGTTGGAAAGTCCTTTACCTGCGTTGAACTGGGCACCTCCGTTAGAAAATTGGATAATTACGGGGGCGTTTAACGTTGCGGCGGTTTCCATTACGGCATTGATACTATCAGAACCGATTACGTTTACTGCAGGAAGTGCATATCCGTTCTCTTTTGCGTGGTTGAAAATTGCCTGTACTTCATCACCGGTTGCAACACCGGGCTTGATATTGTGGGACATAGTTATATTGGTTTCGAATTAAATAGGAAACAAAAGTAATAAAATATTTCCTCTAGAAAGGATAATTGATCCCTATGTTGAAGACGGCCTGTTTGAAGCTGTATCCATCGAACCAGCGATCGGACCCAATTTTGGCAGGGTTGTACGTTTTGAACCCAACATCCAACCTAAAAACAAAATAGGTAAAATCGTAACGAAGCCCAAGGCCGGTTCCCAATGCAATGTCCCCTAGAGAAGCGAACCCGCTAAATATGGCGTCGGGGTTTGTTTCGTTGTCGAATACATTCCAAATATTGCCTGCGTCCGCAAAAAGGGCACCCTTTACATCACCGGCAATGGGGAACCTATATTCAAGGTTTAGGGCCAGTTTTAGGTTGGCCTCGTTAAAATCGTTGATGTTGTCCGTGCTGCCAGGTCCAAGCTCGTAAGCGTTCCAGGCGCGGTTGTCGTTGGACCCACCTGCAAAGTAGCTGCGAACAAAGGGCACGTTGTCGGAATTGCCATAGGGAATTGCCAGACCGGAGAAGCTCCTAAAGGCGATTACTTGTCCTCCTCCAATACTCCAATGGCGTATATAATCGAACTCGGTTTTTACGTATTGGGAGAAAGGAACGCTGAAGACAAGGTGCTGTCCGTTGGGATTTTTATTGAAAGGTATTGCATTGGTGAGCAATGAGAGCATGGCACCGGCACTTTCGAGTTTTATACGATACTGATAAAAATCAAGGTCGTTAATGCCTGATTTACTGTTTTTGGTATGGGTGAAATTACTGGCAAAAATTAGGTTGTCCTCTGTTAGCCTTCTTCGTCTTTCCTCAATGCTATTTACTTCTTGTTTCTCTTCTGAGCTTACTGGAATTGAATCGCTCAAAACATCCTGGGCAAATCGGTTTGCTCCATCTGGTATGCTCAGCTTTGGTTCTTCACCTTCTTCCAGAATGGGGTCAAAATAGGAGGAATATTCAGGGTTGTCCTGAAATTGATCGGCGATATCGTCCAAATTGGAAAAGGTATTTCGGTATACATTGTAGAAATTGTTCGTGTTTACATTGCGTACAAATTCCACATTAATAAGTTCAATATTGTTTTTTAACCGTTCCGAAGGCGACCAGTTATAGGATAAAATGGAGTTCAGGGACTGTTTGTCCAAACCGATGTTCCTTTGGAAGTTAGTACCTACGGACAATCGGCTTTGTGGGAGCATATAATAAGGTATGATGCGCTCTGTATTGAAGGGCAGCCAAATCCGGGGAAATGTAATGTTGATATCCCCGCCGAGCTCGGAAGTGAATGTTTCATCCGATAGGGAGGCATCGCTCAACAAACCAATGGATCCCCTTGCCGAAATATTCAAAGTTTCTGCACCGCCAAAGACATTACGTGTAATCACCGAAGCACTAAAGGCGGTGCCCACTTGTTGAATGTTGGAGTGGGTGACATCAAAATTTAGGTTTAAAGAGTATTTGGGCTTGGCGGCCAAGTATATGTTGGTTTCCAGTTCCGTTTGTGTGGAATCCGGTATAAACTCAATATTGGGGTACTTAAAGGTGTTCAGGTTGGTGATCTGCCTGTAGGTTCTTATTCTGTCCAAATCTCGGTAAACACTATCTTTCTCAAAGAAAATGGCATCGGCCAGTGCTTTGGGGCGGTAGCGGAGCTTGCCGTTGTAATAGATGTTGTAATTTTCGTGTTGAATACGCTGTAAAGTATCCATGCCTCCGTTTATATCATAATCTGCGTAAATGTTGATTTGTTTGTGGCGAGCCACCTTGTACGGCATGTTGGTATCCGTACTATCGTTCGAGCTCCTAAATTTTTTAATGTTCAATTGCACATCCATGAGCTGGTCGTCCGAAGCAAGGGTAGTATCCCGCAGAATACTGTAGTTGATGGAGCTTTCCTGGAAATTATATACCCCCGAATTTCTAAACAAGCTTGTTAATCGCTCCCGCTCCATGGTAAATTTGTCCAAATCAAATTGTTCACCCTGTCTAACAAAACTTTGCCCAATTGCATTCTGGTATATGGAATCCAACTCTGGTGAGGTAATGTTTTTTTGTATGGTGTCCACAATGTAAGGCTTATTCAAGGTGATGTTATACTCAATACTTGCCTTTCTCTTTTTTCTGCTATCCACTATTTGATATTCCCCCGTGTTGTTAAAATACCCTTTGCTATTGTAATAGGATTCCAGTTTTTTGAGAGATTTATTGGTCTCTGAAGTATCAATAATAACAGGGGGTTCGCCAATTCTTTTCAAAAACTCACTATATCCTTTTACCAGAAATGATTCGCTTAATCTGTTTACCTGCTTCTCGGAAAGCAAATTGTTAAGTCGTTTTTCCCTTTTTTCTTTTCGGTGCAGCCAATCCTGGAATGATGAATCGGGGTTTTCTTTGGCTAGGTTATAAAGATTGAGTTTTAGCGGGTAACCCAAAACATTGCTGTTGGGTTTCTGGGAGATAAGTCCTTTTATTTCGCTACTGCTTATTTTTTCATCATCGACCAAAATGGTGTTTTTGGTGAGCAATAATTCATCATCCCCGACCTTTTTTAAGGTATTGCAACCCAAAATGCTAAGCAAAAGCAACAATAATCCTATTTTTGCCCAGTTGCACGTTACACCAAAAGAACCATTCATAGAAGCCAAAAATACACGATTTAGATGGTTACAAAAAACCAAATTAAACTAGTTGTTAGCCTAAAGCAAAAAAAGTACCGATCTCAACATCGCCTCTTTGTTGTTGAAGGAGAAAAGGTAGTGAATGAATTACTGCAAGCGGGAGTAAAGCCATTTAAAGTTTTTGTTGATGATGCTGTATTGATGGGGAAATTTAAAGATGCCGAAGTGGTTTCCTCCAAAGTTTTGAAGCAAATGAGCAGCCTTACCCGCCCAAATGGCGTGTTGGGGGTTTTTTATATGGCCGAATCCCATAAAGCGATTGATGATGATTGGATCTTGGTGCTGGATGCCGTTAGGGATCCCGGTAATTTAGGAACCATTATCCGGCTTTGTGATTGGTTTGGTATAACGCAGCTCGTCTGTTCGCCGGACACGGTAGATTGTTATAATCCTAAAGTATTGCAGGCCACCATGGGTTCCATTGCTCGGGTGAACATTGTTTATGTTGATTTGGAAGATTATTTGCAAAAAACAGACCTTCCCGTTTACGGTGCTTTTATGGATGGCGAAACCATTTATAAATCCGATTTGGCGAAAAAGGGAGTTTTGGTAATGGGCAACGAAGCCAACGGCATTTCTGACGAAGTGGGTCAATTTATCACCAAAAGAATTTCCATTCCCCAATTTGGTGCTGCTACTGCCGAAAGCTTGAACGTAGCCACGGCAACTGCCATTCTGTTGAATGAAATACGAAGGTAGTTTTTGGAACTTGATTTTGATGCCAGAAGTCAGAAGTCGGGAGTCCGATGTCGGAAGTTTGATGCTTGAACTTATTGCATACTGCCACTCCGTTACTGGGTATTCAGTTATTTAAATTTAAATCAGAAGTCGGATGTCGGAAGTCCAATGTTTGATGTTTGAGCTTGATGCTTGAACTTGATTCGAGCAATTAGTGCAATTCGTGTCAAACTCGGAAGACAGGAGTAAGGAGTCGGAAGTTTGATGCTTAATTTTTGGAATTTGATCCGTACTATTCAAACGTAAAATTGATGAAGATGCCCCGGGTGCGCATTGCGTTGATGTTCCCGGTCCAAGGACTGTTGGGGTCCTCATCCGGAACCAATTCGTCCGTAAGGGCAAAAACACCTCGGATAGATGGTGTAAACTTAAAGTACTCGGTGTAAAAATCAATTCCAAAACCCAATTCATACCCATACACATTTTGTTTCATTCGGAATTGTCCACTACTGTTATCATCTAGGCTATCCTCATTGCTACCTAAATTGATGGAAGTATACACTCCGCCAATAATAAAAGGTTTCCAGTTTCCAATTCTTCGGGTACTGGCCTTGATCAGTAAAGGGAACCTTATGTAGGTCGAACGCACTTCGCGCAGCGCATCGACTTGGGAAGGAAGGCCCGGGAAACCAAGGATTCTGGAAGTGTAGAGCAGGCCGGGTTCAAAACGGGCATCCAAAAACTCATTTATTCTAAGTTCTCCGATCAATCCCACATTAAAACCAAAACTTTTGTCCACCAATATATCTTTACCAATATCATCCTTGTATTCAAATTGAAAGTCGTATTGGTTAAACCCCAGATAATATCCCCAGTTCAAAAATTTCTTATCCTCGTTCTGAAGATTTAAAATGGGGTCGCCTCCAAATTGGGCAATGACAGTGGTGTTTGACAAAGCTAAAAATCCAAAAAGAATGAGGATATTTTTCATTTGACTATTTTGAAGCGACATAAATGGATGCTACACCCATGGTTTGTGGTTTGTTCTCTACTCCTATAAACCCAATTTTCTTCAAAATATTGTTGAAAGCCTCACCATGAGGGAAAACAGATGCCGATTCACTCAAATATTTGTAGGCCGACCTGTCCTTGGAAAAAAGTTTGCCTATAGTGGGCAAAACATACTTTGTATATATTTTATATCCTTGTTTAAAAGGGGTTTTGGTGGGGACGGAAGTTTCGAGCACTACAAAATGTCCCTTTGGTTTTAGTACCCGATAAATTTCTTCCAATCCTTTTTCCAGATCTTCAAAATTTCTTACCCCAAAGGCAACGGTGATCGCATCAAAGGAATTGTCTTCAAATGGGAGGTTTTCGCTGTCTCCCACCACCATTTCAATGGTATCCTGCAATTTTTTGTTGGATACTTTGGTTTTGCCCACTTCCAACATGCCGGGAGATAGGTCCAGACCAATAATTTTTTTGGCCCCGGTCTTTGCCATGGCAATGGCAAGATCACCTGTGCCGGTGGCAATGTCCAAAATGGAATTTGGGGATTTGTCCTTTAAAAAAGCTACGATGCGCTTACGCCATTTAACATCGGTTCCAAAGGAAATAACACGGTTAAGGCCGTCGTAATTACCGGATATATTATCGAACATCTGCCTTACTTGGTCCTTTTTGCCAAGCTCAGATTCTTTATAGGGCGTCACCTTTTTCGACATCGCTTAAATTTGGTGGCAAATATACAACTTAGCTTAAGGGATGAAGACAAAATTATTTATGTAATTTTGCCCTCCAAAGGGATTTATTTTCCGTATTTGGTTAAAAGTATGGAGTTTACGTATAGCATACCATTCCTAATATTGTTTGCAACGTGCAAACTGAGGTTATTTAAGAACACATCCTATTCTAATCAATGAGAATCATTATTGCAGGTGCTGGTGAAGTTGGGTTTCATTTGGCCAAATTATTGTCCTATGAAGCACAGGAAATCACTTTGATTGATACCGATAAGGAAAGACTGTCCTATGCCGATAACCATTTGGATATTCGGGTGCTTCGGGGCGACGCTACGTCTATCCAAGTATTGCAAGATGCGCAAGTCGATGGCTCTGATCTTGTAATCGCGGTAACAGCATCGGAAACTACCAACTTGACCCTTTGTGTACTTGCAAAACAATTGGGCTGCAAACGAACCATGGCCAGAATTTCCAATACGGAATTCATGGACAATCGAGATATTATCAAGTTTGAACAATTGGGAATTGATGAATTGATTTCCCCAGAGCGTTTGGCGGCTATGGAAATCCAGTTAATGCTCAATCAATCCGCCTTTAACGATACCTACCAGTTTGAAGAAGGACTGCTCACCATGTTCGGGGTAATACTGCCCAAAACCGCACCTTTTGTGGGTAAAATGGTGAAAGAAGCTGCCCGAATTTTTCCAGAACTCAATTTTATGCCCATTGCACTGCAGCGAAAAGGAACCCAATTTACTTTGATTCCAAGGGGTGATACCGTTTTTAAAGAAGGCGATCAGGTGTATTTCATCACTTCGGATAAGGGAGTGGAAGAGTTGTACAAGCTTTCGGGAATGCAGAAACAGGACATTAAAAATGTGATGATTCTTGGGGGCAGTAAAGTGGGTTACAAAACGGCAAGGGACCTCTGCAATAAAAAATTCAATGTAAAACTGATTGAAAAGAACAAGGAGAAAGCATTTGACATTGCAGATGAACTGCCCCATGCCCTTGTAATAAACGGAGACGGGAGAAATGTTGAACTTTTGGAAGAAGAAAACCTTGAGTCCATGGACGCCTTTATTGCCGTTACCGGGAACTCTGAAACCAATATCATGTCCTGTTTGGTAGCCAAGAGCAAAAAAATCAAAAAAACCATTGCATTGGTAGAGAACATGGACTATTTTCAATTGTCCCACTCCATCGGTGTGGATACCCTCATCAATAAAAAACTCCTTGCCGCCAACAGCATTTTTAGGTATATCCGAAAAGGGGAGGTGCTCGCCTTGACCCGTTTGAACAATTTAAATGCAGAAATTTTAGAGTTTGAAGTAAAGGCTACATCCTTGGTGAATGGTGAGTTGATCAGGGAGCTTAATTTTCCTAGAGAGGCAAGTATCGGTGGTGTTATACGGAACGGAGAGGGAATTATTGCGTTGGGTGATTTTAGGATTGCCAAAGGCGATAAAGTAGTGGTCTGTTGCTTGCCCAAAGCCATACCAAGGATAGAAAAGCTGTTCCTATAATGAAGCTCAATACACGAATCATTATCCATATCTTGGGCCTGTTGTTGCTTTGCAATGGTTCTTTTATGCTTTTAGCGGCAATTGCCAGTGGCATATATAAAGATGGTGCCACCATGGAAATTATGTTGGCTGCCATTGTGACCATGCTTTTTGGAATGATGGCCATGTTCTACACCCGGGGCCATAAAAAGGAAGTCAAAAAGAGGGAAGGGTACATTGTGGTTACCTTTGGATGGATCGTAATGTCTATTTCTGGGATGTTGCCCTATCTTTTTTCCGGAGCAATACCCTCCATTACCGATGCTTTTTTTGAAACCATGTCGGGTTACACCACTACGGGAGCTTCAATATTAGATGATATAGAAGCCTTGCCCGAAGGAATTTTGCTCTGGCGGAGCCTTACCCATTGGATTGGGGGTATGGGAATTATTGTACTTGCCATTGCCATTTTACCGCTTTTGGGTATAGGTGGCATGCAATTGTTCGCCGCAGAAGCGCCTGGGCCTGGCGGGGATAAACTTCACCCAAGAATTACCGATACGGCTAAGAGGCTTTGGTTGATTTATTTTGGATATACAGTGCTGGAAACCTTGCTGCTAAAGTTTGCTGGAATGTCTTTTTTCGATGCCATCAATCATGCACTGGCCACTATGTCAACAGGAGGGTTTTCCACCAAAAATGCGAGCTTGGCTTTTTGGAACGATCAACCTTTGATTCAATACATCGTAATTCTTTTCATGTTTTTGGCAGGAAGCAATTTTGTACTCAGCTATTTTGCGTTGACAGGAAAGGTGCAACGCATCCTAAAGGATGAAGAGTTCAAGTACTATCTTGGTTTTGTGGTTATTTTTACCATTGTTGTTGCCTTGGGCATTTATTTTAGGGCAGATGTGCCTATATCCGATTTTCATCCAATGGTACTGGGAGAGGTGGAAAGCACCATTAGGCATGGTTTGTTTCAGGTGGTTGCAGTGATTACCACAACAGGCTTTGTTTCTGCGGATTTTACCTCTTGGACCCCATTTTTGACCGTTTTCTTTTTCGGTTTAATGTTCCTTGGAGGCTCGGCGGGTTCAACAGCAGGAGGGATCAAGGTTATGCGACACCTATTGATTATCAAAAATGGTATTTTGGAATTTAAGAGGACCTTGCACCCAAATGCCATCATACCTGTTCGGTACAATCAAAAAACAGTTACAGAGCATATTGTTTACAATGTGATAGCTTTTTTTGTACTGTATATGCTGCTCTTTATTATAGGTTCGTTGGTGCTGGGTCTCTTGGGCTTGGATTTTGTATCGGCCGTTGGGGGTTCTGCTTCTTCGCTGGGCAATGTAGGTCCCGCTTTGGGCAGTTTAAACCCGGTCAGTAATTATAACAGTCTCCCTGCGGCTGGTAAATGGTGGTGTAGTTTTTTAATGCTTTTGGGGCGTTTGGAGCTGTTCACTGTTCTGATTTTGCTTACCCCATATTTCTGGAAAAAGACCTAATAAAAAAACCTCTTGAAGTAAACAAGAGGCTTTTAATTGATTGATTAATTGTTAGATGCTGAAACAGGTTCAGTATGACATCTTAATATATTTAAAGTACAGCCTTAATTCGGGCAATGGCTTCTTTCAATTCTTTTTCTGATGCTGCATAAGATATACGAATGCAATTGGGGTTTCCGAAAGCTTCACCGGTAACTGTGGCCACATTGGCGTGCTCCAACAAATACAGTGAAAAATCTGAAGCATTGTTAATAGTGACACCGTTCAAGGTTTTTCCAAAGAAATCAGAAATATCGGGGAAAACATAAAATGCACCCTCGGGCACGTTGAGGTTAAATCCTTCTATTTCTCCCAAAAGCCCAAGTACAAGGTCTCTTCTTTCATGGAACTTGTCGATCATAAACTGGATCTTGCTCACTGGGGCCTCCAATGCGGTGATTACGGCGCGCTGAGCAATGGCGTTGGCACCACTGGTCACCTGTCCTTGTAATTTGGTGCAACCTTTGGCAATCCATTCCGGTGCGCCTATATACCCAATACGCCATCCCGTCATGGCAAAAGCTTTGGATACGCCGTTTACGGTAATGGTTCTGTCGTACATGCCATCAATACCGGCAATGCTTACGTGACCGCCTGCAAAATTGATATGTTCGTAGATTTCATCTGAAACCACATAAATATTGGGGTGTTTTTTCAATACCTCGGCCAAACCTTCCAATTCTTCCTTGCTGTACACCGAACCACTGGGGTTGCATGGTGAACTGAACCAGATCATACGTGTTTTTGGGGTTATGGCAGCCTCCAATTGCTCGGGTGTCATTTTAAAATCGGTGTCGATTTGTGTAAGAACCTCTACGGGAACTCCTTCGGCCAATTTTACGATGTCGCTATAGCTTACCCAATATGGAGCGGGCAGAATTACTTCATCACCAGGATTAAGAACCACCATGGCCACATTAAACAGCGATTGCTTCGCTCCCGTGGATACCACAATTTGGTTTAAACCATAATCAAGATTGTTATCTCTTTTGAATTTATTCGCAATTGCGGTTTTTAGCTCTGCATACCCATCAACAGGGGTGTAGCTGCTATAATTCTCGTCGATGGCCTGCTTTGCGGCATCTTTGATAAAATCAGGAATGTTGAAGTCGGGTTCCCCCAAGCTCAAACCTATAATATCCTTTCCTTCATTTCGTAATTCCCGTGCTTTGGCAGCCATGGCCAAAGTTGCTGACGTGGACATATTCTTGATCCTGTCAGATAAGTGGTTGCTCATTGGTACTTCGTTTTTTACTGATATTGGAGCGCAGGTTTTTTACCTAGCTCTTTTAAGTGTTTGAAGTGCGAAATTATAGCTTTTCTGGTAGTTTTATATTCGTGATAAGGCAAATTGAACTCCTGAGCAGTCTGTTTCACAATTTTGGAAATATTTGTGTAATGTATGTGGCTGATGTTCGGGAAGATATGATGTTCCACCTGATGGTTCAATCCGCCGGTAAACCAGTTTACAATTCTGTTTTTAGTACCAAAATTCACCGTGGTGAACAATTGGTGAATGGCCCAAGTGTTCTTCATGTTTCCTTCTTTATCAGGCAGTGGGGTTTCTGCATGGTCCACAATGTGAGCCAATTGGAAAACCACACTCAGAATCACTCCTGCAACGTAGTGCATAATAAAGAACCCAAGCAATACTTGCCACCAGGCAATGTCAACAAAAACCAACGGGAGAACAATCCAAATGGTTATATAGATTACTTTTGTTATAACCAATGTGCTCCAGTTAATTACTGGATTGGGTAGTTTTCCGTAGCTTAATTTCCGCTTCATATAACGGTACATTTGTTGGAAATCCGTGGTTATTGCCCAATTAAAGGTCAATAGGCCATATAGCAAAATGGAATAGTAATGTTGAAATTTATGATGCTTTCTCCACTCGGCATGTTTGGAGAATCTTAAGATTCTTCCAGCTTCCATGTCCTCGTCGTGTTCGTGTATGTTTGTGTACGTATGGTGCAGTACATTGTGCTGAACTTGCCAGTTGTAAACATTACCGGCCAAAATGTAGATGCTGCTTCCCATGAGTTTGTTTACCCATTTTTTGTTGGAGTAAGCACCATGGTTTCCATCGTGCATTACGTTCATTCCAACACCGGCCATTCCAACGCCCATGGTAATGGAAAGTAGTAAATAGCCCCAGAAAGGGAGGTTTAAGGTTAACATCAAAAAGTAGGGGGTCAAAAAAATGGCAAACATCACAATGGTTTTCAAGTGAAGTTTCCAGTTACCGGTTTTCTTGAGGTTGTTTTCTTTGAAGTATTCGTTTACTCTCTTGTTAAGTGTCCTAAAAAATTGTGCGGAATCTCTTCTTGAAAACCGGATGGTATTTTTATCCATAAAAAATATTTTTTACAAAGGTAACTAAAATGCTTTTTTAGAGTCACAACGTTTTGTTAGAACGGTGTTAAGGTCTATAAAAGTATTAATTTTGACAAAAATAACGTTTGGAACATGAAAGCGGAACTCATCTTTAAATATTTTACGACACTCAACGACGAGCAAAAGCAACAGTTCATAAAGTTGGAGGCGTTGTACCAAGACTGGAACCAGAAAATCAATGTGGTTTCCAGAAAAGATATAGATGAGCTCTATTTGCGCCATGTTCTTCATTCTGTAGGTATTGCAAAGATTCAGGTGTTCAACGAAGGTGCCCATATCTTGGATGTGGGTACGGGCGGGGGCTTTCCGGGCATTCCCTTGGCCATATTATTTCCAAACGTAAAATTTACCCTTGTTGATGCAATCGGAAAAAAAATAAAAGTCGTTAAAGAGGTGGTGGAAGGACTTGGATTGAAGAATGTTGAAGCCCATCATTCCCGTGTGGAGGAAATTCCCGGACAATATGATTTTATTGTAAGCAGGGCAGTGGCTGCGATGCCAACATTTGTGCACTGGACCAAAGGGAAGATTAAAAAGGATTCCGCCCATCAGCGTAAAAATGGCATACTTTACCTTAAAGGCGGTGACCTTACGGAGGAATTGAAGGGCTATGAAACCGTTCAAGTCTTTGACTTAAACGAGTATTTTGAAGAGGATTTTTTCGAGACTAAAAAAGTAGTGTACTTACCCCAGAAGTTCAAGGGTTAAATTAAATACTGTACATCCTTTTATATACCAATCTGCATTTGCGGGCATAATCCTTGGCATATTGCCATAATTGCTCATACTTTTTAATCGCCGATTTCACCCACATGTTGAATCTAACTGCCATAACTAACTGATTTAGTATTATAAAATTAAATAGATTACGTTTAATTTACAATTAGTTAACGTTAATTTTACATTTAAATTGTGGGTTGACCTCCTTTGAGGCTTTCTATTGAGGTAGTTTTCTTGTTAGTTTGTTGATATATAAGTGTTTACTTATACAGGTCGTTTGTGTCGGCTTCGGCGATATCAACAAAAAGTTGTCCCATTTTGGCACAAATTAGGTTAAAGAACACCTCGCCTTTCTCTTTGCTGGCCTTGCTGGGGTCGCCTACACCGGTATCCTCGCTTATTTTGGACCAAGGACGTTCTGTCCATGCCCATCCTTCGGAAAAGGCCTTGATCTTGTTTTTGAATTCTTTTCCATCGCCCCATTCTTCTTTGGGCAATACCAGTTCTGGTGTTAGGTGAAGAATAAGGCTGGTTTCCATCTCACCGGCATGATCGCCGGGTTTGTCAAAAACCCCTGATTCATTTCCAAGGTTGAACCAATTGGTAACGCAAAGGAACATATCGGGGAAAAGTAGCCCCAACTCCCTGATAATGGCTTTCCAATTGTTGCCGCCATGACTATTTAGGATCATAAATTTTTTTATGCCCTGACGATTCAAAACTGTGAGAATATCTTTTAGAATGGCAAATTGTGTGCTTGGATTTAGGTTCATGTCCAAGTAAATATCCGGTTGACCCGTATTTACCCCAAACGGAATCGTAGGAAGCACAATTACTTTGCTGCCTTGTTCCCAAGCAATCTTGGCAGAGGCTTCGGCAATCGAGGATCCCTCAATGACATCGGTTGCATAGGGGAGGTGGTAGTTGTGCGCTTCGGTAGCGCCCCAAGGCAATATAGCAAGGTCAATAGATTCGTCTTTTAAATGTTTCCAGTTGGTTTCTGCCAAAATATAGGGTCTGGGCATGGGTGTTATAAGTTAGGTTAAACAAAAAAGCCGTCATGTTATAATGACGGCCTTTAAAATAGGTGTTTTTTGTTTTATCCCAAAAATGGATATCTATAATCCTCGGGAGTAACAAAAGTTTCCTTGATCAATCTAGGGGAAACCCATCGTAGAAGGTTCTGCATGGATCCTGCCTTGTCGTTGGTTCCCGATGCCCTTGCGCCACCAAAAGGTTGTTGTCCCACTACGGCTCCTGTAGGCTTATCGTTGATGTAGAAATTGCCCGCACTGTTTTGAAGTGCTTTTGTAGCTTCATCAATGGAATAGCGGTCTCCTGAAAGTACAGCTCCCGTTAAGCCATACTCCGATGTGCCATCCACCAATTTCAAGGTTTCGCTCCAATCCTTGTCCTCATAAACGTAAATGGTGACCACAGGCCCAAAAAGCTCTGTGTACATGGTCTCGTACTGTGGGTTGGTGGTCAATATTACCGTGGGCTCTATAAAATATCCTTCGGATTTATCATAATTACCTCCTGCGATTATTTCGGCATCATTATCGGCTTTTGCCTTGTCAATGTATTTGGCCAATTTATCAAAAGAGCCCTCGTGGATCACAGCTGTAATAAAATTACTCATGTCCTCCGGGGAACCTGGTTTATTAAAGGAGGCAATGTCTTTTTTTACCAACTCCAAAATTTCATCGGCAGTGGATTTGGGCAGATATACTCTGGAGGCCGCACTGCATTTTTGCCCTTGGAACTCAAAAGCGCCCCTGCTGATGGCGGTGGCCACCTGTTGGGGTTTTGCTGTTGGGTGGGCAATTATGAAATCCTTTCCGCCCGTTTCGCCAACAATCCTGGGGTATGTTTTGTACTTGTGGATATTGTTTCCGATCTGTTTCCAAAGACTCTTGAATACATCGGTAGAACCGGTAAAATGGATTCCTGAAAAATCAGGGCTGTCCAACACCGTATCCGAAATCATGACCGGATCTCCGTAAACTACGTTGATCACCCCATCGGGCAGTCCAGCTTCCTTGAGCACATCAACAATCACTTTTGCGGAATAAATTTGGCTGTCGCTTGGTTTCCATACCACCACGTTGCCCATCATAGCGGCACTGGTGGGAAGATTCCCTGCAATGGCCGTGAAGTTGAACGGGGTGATGGCATATACAAAACCTTCCAGCGGACGGTATTCCACGCGATTCCATACTCCTTCGGAAGATTCTGGTTGTTCGCTGTATATTTGGGACATATATTCTACGTTGAAGCGAAGGAAGTCCACAATCTCGCAGGCAGAATCAATCTCGGCTTGATAAATATTTTTGGACTGGGCCAACATGGTGGCAGCGTTCATTTTTTGACGGTAAGGTCCAGCAATTAGTTCGGCTGCCTTTAAAAAAATGGCACAGCGTTGTTCCCAGGTCAAATTGGCCCAAGCATCTCTGGCCTCCAAACAATTGGCGATGGCCTTTTCCACGTGTGTTTTCTCGGCAAGGTGATATTGCCCAATTATATGCTTGTGGTCGTGGGGAGGGGACAGGGGCTTGGTATTGCCCGTTTTTATTTCCTCGCTTCCAATGTAAAGTGGAATGTCCACATTATCATTGTAAAATGCGTTATATTGTTTTAGTACTTCTTCTCGTTCAGGTGAACCTGGAGCATAGCTCAGTACAGGTTCGTTATATGCAGTTGGAACTTGAAAAAATCCTTTTCCCATAGAAATGTTTTTTAGAGTTGTACAATTCTATCAAAGGTAATGAAACAGGGACCGAAAATAAAATGATGCCAATTAGTTTATGGCGAAGGGCGCTGCAAACTTAAACGTGGGAATTTCGACCTCGAACTCTTCTGCATTGGTAAAGTTGACCATGCGATAATGGCCGCGCATGGCTCCTACGGGTGATGCCAAGAGGCAACCTGAGCTGTACGTATGCGATTTGCCCGGTTTTATTACTGGTTTTCTGCCAATTACACCTTCTCCGTCAATGGTCTCCATGTCCTTGAGGGCGTCAAATACATCCCAGTGTCTGGCAGTGAGCTGAACAGTGTCCTTGCTTAGGTTCTCTATGGTGATGGTGTAGCCAAACGCATAGTGTACCTTGTAGTTTTTAAAGAAGGTTCCTTCGAAAGAAGTGCGTACCGATATTTTAATTCCTTTGGTTACCTGTGTAAACATAACTATCAATAGGTTAAACCGCTTCCCGCAAACGTGACAATGATCGTAAAAAAGGCCAAGATCATAAATACCGTGTTCAGAAAGATGTATTTTACAATGGTTTTAAATCTTCCTTGTCCGTAAAATTTTCGCATGGCCTTGTATAGGTATATTGCAAAAATCAACAGAAAGATTCCTGAGCTGTTTATATTGAATATGGTATCCAATGTGAGGCTAAGGATGAGCAAGATAAACAAGAGGGACTGATTGTGGAAACTAAAAATAAGATGATCGGTGTAGGTATAATTTTTTCTGATGTAAACCAACCAAATGAAGACTGTGAACACCGGCATAAAGAAAAATATGACAAAAGGAAGTTTGGATATGGTGCTATTTACCCAGCTCCCCGGTTCTTTTATTGCCCTTAAAATACTGTTTGCGGAGTTAAATGCCATTCTATTGGTCCAGGAATTGCCTATGTTGTATCTGGTTTCAGCTTCTTCAAAGTTAAAAAGGGTGTCTTTTTTGATCACATGCCCAAAAAACTCTACTTTTTTGGAAAACCCGCCTATGCCCGATTCTTTTTCGAGATCTTTAAAGTATCCCGTTGGGTCGGCGTCCATAAAGGAGTCTTTCTTTTTTACTTTTTGTTGTGCCCCGTTCACAAAAACACCCAAAGAATCCAAGTATTTTAATTGCTGGGAAAGCTCGGGGTCTTCCGCTTTAATCGAATCAAATTTTTGCATGCCGACCAAAACCCCGGGATTTACCTTTTTTAAGGAATCTAGGGCTTTTTGTGCCTTTTTGGATTGCTTTTCGAAGGCAACACTGTCTACTTCAAGATCTCCGGAGTCCATATCGAATTTAAATGGGGAGCCATCATAAATATTGCCGTCAAAATTTTTGGCTGCTTGGTCCAGATTGGTAAAATTGGAGTTGTAGGTGAACATCAAAAAATAGAGAAAGGCCAAACTCAACAAAAACCGGAAAGGGTTGGTGTAGGTTATTCTTTTGCCATTTACGTAGTCCTTTGTAATTCTTCCGGGTCTGAGTAAAAGGGCGGAAAGTGTTTTTAAAAGTTTGGAATCGTAATTGATAAGGCCCGAGAAAAACTCGTCGATAAAGTCTTTGAGGGTTAATTTCTTGGTACTATTGGCCTGTGAGCAATTAGGGCAGTACTTGTCGCTTATGTCAAGCGGGTGCCCACAGTTAAGGCATTTTACGCCCCTAAACTTTAGTTCGTATCGACCTTTGGTGATCAAACCATCTTTTTTACCCATACCTTTTTTAAGGATTTAGGGCTAAAGATAATTAATTACTGATATTCCTTGAGTTTACGGAGCCTATACCTATTATACTATCGTGCATGTCCCCAAAATCTCTGTAATAAACCAAGATCAGGTAGTTGTTCTCCGTAAAGTGGAAGTTGCCACTCACCAGGTTGGGTTCAATGGTACCATCTTCCCTTTGCACAACATACTTATAGTTGTAAAAGCCCTGTTTCATCATTAAAGTAGCTTCAAATTTTCCAGTGGATTCGTTGAATGTCATTCTGTTCTCATCGCCCAGTGCATAATTGTTGAACTTTCCGATCACATAAACATTATCGAGCCCTATTTGGTTGGTATAGGGCAGGCTAAAATGGACCTTGGAGTATTCGGCCTCTCTGGAAACATCTTCTCCTTGAAGCGTCCTAACCACAAAATCGCCATTAATATCTGGAAAGTAGGTGTATTCTTTGTCGTACCGGTATTCGTTGGTGAACAAATAATGGTGGTACACATCCCTCATTTCAATATTGGATATGGCAAAGCTGGGGGAGCGAAGGTCTTTGGTGTCGAAGTTTAGGTATTCGTTGCCGCCAAAAAAACTGGTTTCCTCGTTGTATTTGTAAACCAGCTCCGTACCAATGGTGAATTGGGGTTTAATGTTGTATAATGCCGTGGGCCAATGATGGTTTTGTATAATGGCTACTTTTACCTCCTTTTTTGGGTTGACCACGTTAAAAGAAGCTGTGTTGATAGTAAACTGTACCACCTGCTTTGTATTGATGAAGTTAAAATCCCGAGATCTTTTTACAGTACCTGCAACGGAAACGGCATCCCGATATACCACAAACCTTCTGGAGAATTGAAGATCACCATAACTGTTATAGATTTCCAGAACAAAATTGCCACTCACGGTTAATTTAACATTGTTGTTGGGGATAGTGAGCCGGTAATTGGAATAGGGCTGTAGGGTGGTATAGCTGTTTTCGTAGTCAATAATTCGTTGGTTGTCCGCCCCGGATAGGTATTGTGATTTTAGTAATTGGGAAGGGGTCCAATCGTAATCACAATGTACAATCTTGTAATAATAATCTTGTTCGTTGGCAGTGAGGTCATCAAACTCCAAAGTCATTGATTCTCCGAGTTGTATCACAGGAAATTGATCTTCGGTAGGACCTTTAAAAACCACTGATTTTATGTTTTCCGGTGGATTTACTTCAACCATTACTTGTCCAAAAGCCGGAGTGGCCGCCAAACCTAAAAGAGTCAATATAAAGGTAAAACGCATCAAGGGCATATTTTTAGGGTAAAGGTAAACAAAAAGTATGCCTGGGGAATTAAGCTCGGCATAAACCCAATTTTATGGTTAATTATTATGAAAACAATCCTTTTAGTGCTAAATTTGCGTCCGATTTTGATAACAAAAGGTCTACAACAATATGTCTAAAGACATCCGGATTAGAAAGGGGTTGAATATCAACCTCGTCGGGGCGGCAGAGCAGACTATTTCCAAAGCTGTTACCAGTAACGTATACGCCCTAAACCTAGATGATTTCCACGGAATCACTCCAAAAATGTTGATAAAACAAGGGGAAGAGATAAAAGCGGGCGAACCCCTCTTTTATAACAAGAACAACGAAGACATGCACTTTGTTTCCCCGGTAAGCGGAGAGCTTGTGGAAATTGTTAGGGGGGCAAGAAGAAGAATCTTAACATTAAAGATCCTTGCTGACAAAGAACAAAATTACGTTATAAATAAGGTGCCAGATTTGGATACGGCAAATGGTGAGGCCATTAAATCCTATCTTTTACAGTGTGGAGGATGGCCGTTTATAAAACAAAGACCTTATGATGTAATTGCCGACCCAAGCGCAACGCCGAAAGCGATATTTGTTTCGGCATACGCTACGGCACCATTGGCAGCAGACCCTGACTTTGTCCTAAAGGATAAAGAACAGGAGATTCAAGCGGCGATAATGGGTCTTAGCAAGCTTACACCGGGTAAAATCCATGTATCTATCGGGAAATCGAACAGGTCGCCCTTCAATGATATTAAGGGAATAGAACTGCACAAGGTTTCCGGCCCCCATCCAGCAGGCTTGGTGGGCACACAAATCAATAAGATTGACCCTGTAAACAAAGGTGAAGTGGTCTGGACATTGTCTCCACAGGACCTTGTAATGTTGGGTGAGCTATTGTTGACCGGTAAGTTCAATGCGGAGCGCATTGTGGCATTGGCTGGTTCTGTTATTAAGGAGCCAAAGTACTATAAGACCAAAATTGGAGCTGAAATTTCTACTTTTTTATACGCAAGTGGTGTAAAGGAAGATAGGTTTAGGTTGATAAACGGGGATGTGCTTACAGGTACTAAAACCAATACCGAGGGACATCTTGGCTTTTACAATAATACGGTTACTGCCATTCCAGAAGGGGACGATTATGAATTTTTTGGGTGGAACAAACCAGTATTCAATAAAATTTCGTCTACAAGGGCATTGACCTTTTCTTGGCTGCAGCCCAACAAGAAATACGATTTGGATACCAATACCAATGGAGAGCACAGGGCTTTTGTGGTAACAGGTAGGTACGAAGAGGTTTTTCCTCTGGACATATACCCACTTCAACTTTTGAAGGCCTGTATGGTAAAAGATTTGGATGAAATGGAGCAATTGGGACTCTACGAAGTGGCTCCCGAGGATTTCTCCTTGACAGAATTCATATGCATATCAAAACAACCGCACCAACAAATAATCAGGGAAGGATTGGATTTGTTGCAAAAAGAACTTGGATAATATGGGCATGAAAGAAAAATTACATCAGTTAAAACTTAAGTATCAGGGCAAAAAAATGGCCCCTGCCTTTAATGCACTGCATACTTTTCTTTATACACCGAACGAAACAACCCATTCTGGGTCGCATGTTCGAGCTGCGGATGATTTAAAACGTACCATGAATACGGTGATCATGGCCTTGGTGCCTTGTTTGCTGTTTGGAATGTTCAATGCAGGGTATCAACATTATTCCGCTATCAATGGTTTTCCTGAGAGTTTCTCTCTTTTTGACCATTTTTTGACATGGGATAACTTTTTGGTAGGGATCACTACCATATTACCTTTGGTAATTGTGTCTTATGGCGTTGGTTTGGCCATTGAATTCTTGTTCGCTGTAATCAAGGGCCATGAAGTGGAAGAAGGATATTTGGTAACAGGTATGTTGGTTCCATTGATCGTACCTGTTGATACTCCACTTTGGATGTTGACCATCGCCGTAGCCTTTGGTGTCGTTATCGGTAAAGAAGTTTTCGGTGGTACCGGAATGAATATATTGAACCCTGCACTGACGATTCGTGCATTCTTGTTCTTCGCCTATCCAACTTGGATGAGTGGGGATAAAGTATGGGTCCACGAAGCTGTGGAAAGAGCTGGAACCGCAGATGCCATTTCAGGAGAAACCATCCTTGGCTCATTGGCCCAAGGGTCGGACTATAGTTATTCACTGGCCGATATGTTCTACGGATTTATCCCTGGCTCCGTTGGGGAAACATCGACCCTGTTGATTATATTGGGTGGTCTTTTCTTGGTTTTCTCCAAAATAGCCTCATGGCGCATCATGTTGAGTGCTGTGTTGGGCTCATTGGCCATGGGACTTATATTCAATGGCATTGTAGATGCCGGTTGGTTGCCCGAGTACAGTAAATTCTATGCCTTGATGAGTTTCCCTTACTGGCAACATTTGTTGGTAGGAGGTTTGGCCTTTGGTATTGTATTTATGGCAACCGACCCCGTTACGGGCGCTCAGACCAATAAAGGAAAATGGTACTACGGATTCTTTATCGGATTCCTGTCCGTAATGATCCGGGTGTTCAACCCAGGATACCCAGAAGGTGTATTCTTGGCCATCTTGTTGATGAACGTATTCGCACCTACCATTGACCACTACGTGGTAAGGGGCAACATTAAAAAGAGATTGAAACGATTTAAGACAGCAACCATATATCCAAAGGCATCGGATGAGGTTGATTCATTAAAAACGGAAACCGCTTAATTATGGCAATCAATACAGAAAAAAATAGCTACACTGTAATCTTTGCAGTCTTAATGGTTATTGTTGTGGGATCGCTACTGGCTTTTGTTGCATCTGGCCTTAAACCAAGGATTGATGAGAACGAGCGCTTCGAAAAGCAACAAAACATCCTATATGCCATGGGAGTTAATCAAAATGAGGGAGATGGAGATGTTTCCTTTGTGCCAACAACTACAGTTGAAGAGCAATTTTCCAAATTCATAACTTCCCAATTGGTATTGGAAGGTTCCGAAGCAGTGGAAAAAGAGAATGCCTACCTAATCGATGTACAGAAAGAAATAGCAAAAGCAAAGAATGGAGAGAAGGCGGAACTTCCTTTGTTGATCGGTGAAAAGGACGGGGAAAAATTCTATATCATCCCCATGTACGGTAAAGGACTTTGGGATGCCATTTGGGGATATATTTCCTTGGATGAGAACATGGAAATAAAAGGCGTCTTTTTTGATCATAAGGGAGAAACCCCTGGACTGGGTTCCAATATTAACCAACGCTTTTTTATGGACGACTTCAAGGGAGAATCCGTTATGGACGGCAATACCTATGCAGGTGTTAATGTAGCAAAAGGGAACAACGATCCTTTGAACAACGATAAAGAAGATAACGCAGTAGATGCTTTGGCCGGTGCTACCATTACTGGTAATGGAGTAACCGCAATGATCAAAGAGAGCCTGAAGCTTTACAAACCCTATTTACAAACTATTAGATCCAATTAATATGGCGCTACTATCAAAAAAAGATGCAAATCTGATAAAAGACCCGTTAGCGGACAACAACCCTATCACTATTCAGGTGTTGGGTATCTGTTCCGCCTTGGCAATTACTGCGGAGCTAAAAGCTTCGGTGGTAATGGCAATATCCGTATTGTTTGTAATGGGAGTAGGTAATGTGGTAATTTCGCTCATACGAAATATTATTCCATCAAAAATTAGGATCATTGTGCAGTTGGTCGTTGTTGCCGCCTTGGTTATTATTGTGGATCAAGTATTAAAGGCTTTTGCCTACGACCTAAGTAAAACCCTATCGGTATTTATTGGACTTATTATCACCAACTGTATCATTATGGGACGTTTTGAGGCTTTTGCCCTAGGAAACGGGCCCCGTAGAGCATTTCTTGATGGAATAGGGAACGCTCTAGGATATGGAGTAATTCTGGTCATAGTAGGTTTCTTTAGGGAACTATTGGGATCGGGAACCCTGTTCGGTATAAAAGTATTGGGAGACCCCATCGCAAAAACTGGATTGTACTCCATCGGTTACGAAAACAATGGATTTATGATCATACCCCCGGCAGCATTGATTGTTGTGGGAATCATTATTTGGGTGCAACGCTCCAGAAATAGGGCATTAATTGAAGAAGCATAAACTAAGGAAGCATGTTAGAGCATTTAGAACTATTTTTTAGATCAATCTTCGTAGACAATATGGTGTTTGCGGTCTTTTTGGGAATGTGTTCCTACTTGGCCGTATCCAAAAAGGTTTCTACAGCTGTAGGATTGGGAGCTGCCGTAATATTCGTATTGGGCGTTACCGTGCCCTTAAACTGGTTGTTAGATAAATATTTGCTGCAAGATGGAGCCTTGGTTTGGTTGGGCCCTGAATACGCCGATTACGACCTTAGTTTCCTATCCTTTATTCTATTTATTGCAACCATTGCCACGATGGTGCAGTTGGTGGAGATCGTAGTAGAGAAGTTTTCGCCATCCCTGTATAACTCCTTGGGTATTTTCTTGCCTTTGATTGCGGTAAACTGTGCCATCTTGGGGGGGTCCTTGTTTATGCAGACAAGGGATATACCAAATATTGGGTTGGCCTTGAATTATGGGGTAAGCTCAGGAATTGGATGGTTCTTAGCAATTTTGACCATTGCGGCCATTCGCGAAAAGATTAGATATTCCAACGTGCCCGCGCCACTGCGAGGTTTGGGAATCACCTTTATTATCACAGGTTTAATGGGAATCGGTTTCCAAAGCTTTGGAGGTATGCTCACAGGAGACAACGAACCACCAGAGGAAACCCAAAGCACAACCGTTGAGGCCCAAGAAACCCAAGAAGAAAAAGAAATTAAAAAAGAGATTGAGGATAAGGAAGAAGCAGTCTCTTATAACGAAGCCATAAACAGATAGAAGATGATATTAGCCGCAAGTACCGGGGGTACTATTCTAATTACCGTAGTAGCATTTCTTGTTTTGTTGTTAGTCTTAGTGGCACTATTGCTGTTCACTAAGGAGAAACTATCCCCATCCGGTCCTGTAACGATTACCATTAATGGTGAAAAAGAGTTGGAAGTAGGCTCGGGAGGCTCCCTGTTGTCTACCCTGGGTAACCAAAAAATATTCTTGCCATCCGCTTGTGGTGGTGGTGGAACCTGTATTCAGTGCGAATGCCACGTAGTTTCAGGTGGGGGAGAAGCATTGCCTACCGAGACGCCACACTTTTCCAAAAAAGAGTTGAGCGAAGGCGCTCGTTTGGCCTGCCAGGTTAAGGTAAAGCAGGATATGGAAATTACCATTCCCGAAGAGGTGTTCGGTATTAAAAAGTGGAATGCGAAAGTAGTGCGTAACTATAACGTGGCCTCTTTCATCAAGGAATTTGTAGTTGAGATTCCAGAGGAAATGAACTACAAAGCAGGTGGATACATCCAGATTGAAATTCCACCATGTGAAGTAAAATATTCCGATATCGATATTACAGCTCACCCAGAAGAGCACGAAACTCCGGACAAATTTCAAGCGGAGTGGGATAAGTTCAACCTATGGCCATTGGTCATGAAAAATCCCGAAACCGAAGAAAGGGCATATTCCATGGCTTCTTATCCGGCAGAGGGAAGGGAAATTATGTTGAATGTCCGTATCGCGACCCCACCATGGGATCGTTCCAAAAACGGATGGATGGACGTAAACCCAGGTATTGCCTCTTCTTATATTTTTAGTTTGAAAAAAGGCGACCCCGTAACCATTTCAGGTCCATTTGGTGAGTTCTTCATCAATGAATCCGATGCCGAAATGCTATACGTAGGAGGTGGTGCCGGAATGGCCCCAATGCGTTCGCACTTGTACCACTTGTTCAAAACTTTGAAAACCGATAGAAAAGTGACCTATTGGTATGGAGGACGTTCTAAAAGAGAGTTGTTTTACATTGACCATTTCAAACAATTGGAAAAAGAATTTCCTAACTTTAAGTTTTACATGGCACTTTCAGAACCGCTGGAAGAGGACAATTGGAAAGTGAAGAAAGACATCCATGATGAAGAAGGTGATGGTTTTGTTGGGTTTATTCACAACTGCGTTATCGATAACTATTTGAACCATCATGAAACGCCAGAGGATATAGAACTATATTTCTGTGGACCACCTTTGATGAACAAAGCCGTTCAGAAAATGGGAGAGGATTTTGGTATTCCGGATGAGAATATCAGGTTCGATGACTTTGGTGGATAGAACTAAAAATTGATTATCACCTCGAGCATTGTCGAGAGGTATGAATAAAACCAAACCGATGCTCGTGCATCGGTTTTTTTGTTAGCTATGGGAAGAGAATTAACAGAACAGGAACTGCACAATTTGGCCATGAACATTGTGGGGCGTGAGCTGGAGGCCGATGGTTTTGAATTTATGGCCATTAACAGCAAGCTCAAAAAAAATCCACAGTATGTATGCCTAAAAGAAAAAGTACTGCATTTTATAGTGGTTAGGAATGTGGAATTCCCCCTAAACCCAAGGGAGTACGATGAAGAATTGATGCTTACCGTAAAGAATCACGCTGAGAAATTCGAGGCCAGAACCTATTTTGCTGGAGTTGGACTCTCTAATGCATCAGATAGGACAGAACCCCTTTACTTGGATGAAGAATATGTAGTGGACTATCAAGGTTTAATTGAAATATAAATGAAGTATAAAGTATTGTTTTTAGGATTGGTCGTGCTTTTTTTAAACTGTACGCCTAAAGAACAGGTTAAAAACCAGAATTGGGGCAATGCGCTGGGCACCACCTATTCCATTATTTACATTGCTGATGAGGAATTGGACTATCAGCAGGAGATAGATTCCGTTTTTCAAGTGCTGAACCAATCTATGTCCACCTATATTCCCTCATCCGATATTTCCAAGATCAATGCGGGGGACTCCACTATTGTTGTGGATGATATGTTCAAAGAGGTATTTGAGGTTTCAAGCAAGGTTTACAAAGCTTCAAACGGCTATTTTGACCCCACTGTGGGTGTTTTGGCCAATGCATGGGGATTTGGTCCGGGTGAGCAATTAGAGCTCGATAGCTTGCGTGTGGATAGCTTATTGGGTTACGTAGGATGGGAAAAGGTAAAGATGAACGCGGATAATACCATTACAAAGGCCCATCCGTCCATCCGTTTTGATTTTAATGCCGTTGCCAAGGGTTATGCCATTGATCGATTGGGAGCTATGCTCAATGAAAAGGGTATTGAGAATTATTTGGTTGAAGTTGGAGGCGAGGTCCTCGCCAAGGGAACCAACCTAGATTCGGGCAAACAATGGTCCGTTGGTATAGATGATCCACAGGCAGGAACTGGTCGTCAGTTAAAACAAATTGTTTCCTTGAAAGATGTAGCGATGGCCTCATCTGGCAATTACCGAAAGTTTCGGGTAGACCCTGAAACAGGGGAGAAGTATGTGCATACCATCAACCCAAAAACAGGATATACTAAAAATTCCAATGTGCTGGCCACAAGTGTTGTGGCAAAAACTTGTGCTGTTGCCGATGCGTTTGCCACTACCTTTATGGCGATGGATTTGGAAGATTCCAAACAAGTTCTTGAAAATCATGAAGAGTTGGAGGCCTATATCATCTATTTGGATGAAAATGGGGAGACACAGGAATTTTTTACGCCGGGTTTTGGGGCTTTGATCAAGAATTGATCATTTCCTGACCACTGGAATAATTTCCCCTTTCGCCAATCTGTATTTTTCAACCATTTCCTTTGGGAGTTTTTTGGTGTAATCCACCTCTTCAACTACAAACCCAATACTGCGAAGCTTGTCAAAATAATCTCGTCCGTATATCCGGACATGATCGTACTGGCCAAAAATGCGTGCTCTTTCTTTTTTATCGGTAATGGAATCATCCTCAAAAGTTTTCTCTCTATTTAAGTCCTGTGGAATTTGAAATATGCCCCATCCACCGGGTTTCATAATACGATAGAGCTCTTGCATGGCCTTGGTATGATCTGGAATATGTTCCAAAACGTGGTTGCATAGGATCACATCAAAAGAATCATCTTGAAAGGGTAGGTTGCAGATATCCGCTTTTACATCCGCCAAAGGCGAATTGAGGTCAGTGGTGGTGTAATCCAAATTATCCAGTTTTTTAAAGCGTTTGTAAAAGGCTTGTTCGGGGGCAAAGTGGAGCAACTTAAGCGGTTTGGTGAAAAAATCCGTTTCATTTTTCAGGTATAGCCACAGTAATCGGTGTCTTTCCAACGAAAGGGTAGAAGGGGAGAGTACATTTTCCCTCGGGGCCTCATAACCATAAGGCAAAAATTTCCTGAATGATTTACCGTCAATCGGGTCGGTATATGAGCTTCCCTTTAGGGAAAAGGCAATCAATGGGCGTACCCAATAGCTTAATCGGATAAGTAAGGGTCTGGGAATTAGATTAAGGAAGTATTTAAATATTTTTGACACGAATTACATGAGTTTTCTCTAAAACTTATAAAGGCACATTATTTGTGGGTAGCATTGAATTTGAAATCCTGAAAATTAAGGTGAATTATATTATCTAGACACGAATCGCACAAATTTTCACTGATCTAATCATAATACTACTCTTTTATAGGTAAAACTATCTTCTCCAAAGTCTGCTTCACATGGCACTGCTTCACTGGATTCTTTGCTGAGCTCATTATGGATAACGATACATAGGCCAATAACGAAGTAGGGCTCATTTTAATATAGGATTTGGGACATCTATTCGGGAAATAAGTGCAATTAGTGTCAAGGATATTTGTATGCATCTGACACGAATCGCACAAATTTTCACTAATCAAATTATAATACCACTCTTTTATAGGTAAAACTATCTTCTCCAAAGTTTACGATGAGGCCCAACTTCATTTTTGATGCTGCCAAATAGTTTAAAGTTTGTTTTATATGATTACTGCTAATTTTTTCTACTGCTTTAAGTTCTAAAATGATTTTATCATCCACTACAAAATCAGCATAGTAGTGATGCCTTAACTTTTTGCCTTTGTAAATGATATCGAATTTAGCTTCCTTTTGATATGGAACCCCATTGGATTTTAATTCAATTTCAAGAGCATCGCTATAAACTGCTTCGTTGAATCCTCTACCAAGTTCGTTATGAATATCCATGCACAAACCGATGATAAAGTAAGACTCATTTTTATAAATGATTTGGGACATTTATTTGAGTAATTGGTGAAATTCGTGTCAATATAAAGATTGTTGAACACTAAAGCACCAATTTCTTACTACGGAATTCTTCCTCTTCATCGCTGGTAATGCCCAGGGCATCATAAATATATTGGTAGGTGGACAAGAGTTCGGGTTTACCATCCACTAGGGCCACATCGTGCTCAAAGTGTGCACTTGGTTTGCCATCGGCAGTGAGTATCGTCCAGCCATCCTTTAATTGTTTTATGCGTTTTGTACCCATATTGATCATGGGTTCTATAGCGACAACCATACCGTTGACAAACTTTTTGCCACGGCCTCTTTTGCCGTAGTTGGGCATTTGTGGGTCTTCATGGAGTTCCCGCCCCAAACCATGGCCAACCAATTCACGTACCACGCCGTATCCATGGTCTTCACAGTATTTTTGAATGGCATAACCAACATCACCTACGCGGTTACCCAGTTTAAACTCCCTTATGCCTATGTAAAGCGATTCTTTGGTAACCTTGAGCAGTTTTTTGGTTTCTTCGGCAACTTCACCCACTTCAAAAGTATAGGCATGGTCTCCGTGGAAACCATTTTTAACGGCTCCACAATCCACGGAAACAATGTCGCCCTCCTTTAAGGGTTCATTGCCTGGTATGCCATGCACCACTTGGGCATTTGGACTCCAGTTTAAGGTGTTTGGAAAGTCGTACATGCCCAAAAAGCCAGGTACGGCTCCCTGTTCCCGAATAAATTCTTCGGCCATTTTATCCAGTTTTAATGGATTGGCACCGGGCTTTATTTCCTTGGCCAATAGGCCCAAAGTTTTGGATACTACCAAAGCGCTCTCGCGCATCAACTCAATTTCTTCAGCTGTTTTTACTTGAATCATAGCCGCAAAGATAAAGAACTCATCTTGAGTTATTGTAATTTACTGCAAAACCATCTTTTGCACTCAATTTTTGTCTTTTTTTCACTCCGTAGCCCTGCTATGCTGCTCAAAAAATCCTTCATTTGAGCACAAAATCTTGCTTTTTCGTCTTAATGAAACAACCCAAGACGAGTTCAAATTGATTCTGGGGATTTTAAGGAATGTTTGTCTACACCAATGGTTTTTGGGTCATTAATTCTGGTTGTGGAACGCCCAATAATTTAAGAATGGTAGGAGCGATATCGCCTAAAACGCCACTTTTTACCTCTTTTACATCCTTGTCCACCAAAATAAGTGGAACTGGGTTCGTGGTGTGTGCTGTGTTGGGGCTACCATCTGGGTTGATCATGGTGTCGCAGTTTCCATGATCCGCAATTACAATGGTGGAATAGCCGTTTTCCAAGCCAGCGGTTATCACATCTTTGGCACATTGGTCAACGGTTTCACAGGCTTTTATGGCGGCCTCCATAACTCCGGTGTGCCCAACCATATCGGGATTGGCAAAGTTGAGGCATACAAAGTCCGCTTCTCCTTTCTTTAATTCAGGGATAATGGCATCGCGAATGTCGTAAGCGCTCATTTCAGGTTGAAGGTCGTAGGTAGCTACTTTGGGGGATGGGCAAAGAATACGCTGCTCACCCTCAAAAGGTTCTTCGCGACCTCCATTAAAGAAAAAAGTAACGTGTGGATACTTTTCGGTTTCGGCGATGCGGATTTGCTTCTTGCTATTTTTGGCAAGGGTCTCGCCCAAGGTATCTTTTATGTTCTCTTTGTTGAATATGATTTTGATTCCTTTGAATGAATCATCGTAATTTGTCATGGTAACATAGTACAGATCCATTTTGTGCATGTTCTGTTCATGGAAATCCTGTTGACTCAAAGCTTGTGTCAGCTCACGGCCACGGTCTGTCCTAAAATTGAAGAAGATGATTACATCCCCATCTTGGATTTTGGCAAGGGGCTCATTATTGGCATCGGTTAAAACCAACGGTTTAATGAATTCATCGGTAACACCGTCATCGTAACTTTTTTGCATGGCCTCACCAATATGCTGTGTTTTTTCCCCTGCTGCATTTACGACTACATCATAAGCCATTTTTACACGCTCCCATCTTTTGTCACGATCCATGGCGTAATACCTGCCAATAACTGTGGCCAATTGGGTCTTTTTGTCAGAGCAGTAATTATCAAGATCCACCAAAAAGCCTTTACCACTTTTTGGGTCTACATCCCGACCATCGGTAAAAGCGTGTACAAAAGCATTTTCCACACCGCTTTCGTCGGCGGCTTTGATCAAGGCCTTTAAATGGTCGATGTGGCTATGCACCCCACCATCGCTCACCAAGCCTAAAAAGTGGACCGGTTTATTGTTGGCTTTGGCATATTCAAAGGCATCTTGGAGTACTTTTTCTTTTTTTAAGGTATCTTCTTTTACGGCTTTGTTGATCTTGGCCAAGTCTTGGTACACGATTCTTCCCGCGCCAAGGTTCATGTGTCCTACCTCACTGTTTCCCATCTGTCCCTCGGGTAGGCCAACGTTCATTCCGTCAGTATGCAGATCCGCATTGGGGTATTTTGTGTATAGTGAATCAATAAATGGAGTGTTGGCCTTTTCAATTGCCGAAACCTTTGGATCTGGGGATTTTCCCCAACCATCCAAAATCATGAGAATAACCTTTTTGTTCATAGTGAAATATTGTACCACAAAAATAAAGTGATCTGGTTGGATGCCCTAGTTTTTTGTTAAAATTCTAATTATGAACTTGTTAATAATCTTATGTTAAAAATGAAGAATTGTTAAAATTTAGTTATTTAACTGTTAATCGTGTAACATCCAAGCTTGGCGAGAGTCTATTTTTATAACAAGAAAATTCATTAATCAAAAACAATTCATCATGAAAAAAACAATCTTTTCAGTGGCCTCACTATGCCTGTTGGCCCTAAGCGGCGTTTCTGCCAACGAACTCAAAACAAACGATTTTGGAACCTCCATTGAAATGGTAAGCCTGGATGAGCTCAGCAGTTTTTGCAAGGCTGTAATGCAGGGCGATGTAGAGACGGTTAAAAAATTCATTGAACTTGGAGAGGACGTCAACCAAAAATCCTTGGGCAAGGCACCTATCCATTACGCGGCCCGTTACAACAAGGTCGAAGTATTACAAGTACTTATCGATCATGGGGCAGACCTTAAAAAACGTTGCGACGGGGGTATGACCGCCATGAAATATGCCAAATTGTCCAACGCCACTGAGGCACAGGCCGTGTTGGAAGCTGCAATGAAAAAATAGAAAGGGAGTTTATTCCAATGAAAAAGGGCCCATCCATTGGATGCGCCCTTTGTTCATTTCATATATTAGTGTTCTTGCAAAAGAGTGTGGCCCTCTTGACTTAAAATTCAAACCCGGTAAAAGCCCGGTACAAAAATGCATATAGGGCCATAACAAGCATGACCCCGCAAAATATAGAATACCCTTTTAAAAAGAGCACTACAAAGCTAGGTTTGCAATCGTCAAATGCCTCTAAATAGAGGTCTTTAAAATGTAATAGTGTTCCCATATGTTCTCTCTTTTTATTGCATAACAAAAAGATTAAGAGAAACTTAGTAGGATTTGGGCCGTTTACCCAAAGGTACGGAAATTAAGCCAATCTCCTTTTTTTATCGATAAACCACCAATTCTATCGACCTGAATATTTTTCGATGGCTTCCTTTATCTTTTCAATACGGTTTTCGGGGTCGGGGTGGGTACTCTGGAACTCGGGAACCCTGTTGGGTCCTGCGGCCGCTTTCAATACTTTCATGACCTCTATCATCTCATTGGGGTCGTACCCGGACGCTATCATAAATAGCACGCCGAGTTCATCACTCTCCAATTCGTCGCCCCTGCCATTGGTTAAAAGGGTATTTTGGCCGATGCCTGCAACCAAACCGCCCATATCGCCACCGACTGAAGCACCCGTGGCCAAGGTTTGCCAAAAATTGCTTTCGGCAATACGTTCGGCAGAATGCCTGCCGATTACATGGCCGATCTCATGGCCCAAGACACCGGCAAGTTGCGGTTCGTTGAGTTGGGAGAACAGGGCATAAGTGATAAAAATCTGTCCGCCGGGCAGCGCAAAGGCATTGATGGTGCGGTCGTCTGCCAAAAGATGAAATTCGTATTGATAAGGGGTTTCCTTGGCCACACTACTTTGCACCAGTTTGTTGCCCACGGCGTCCACCAAAGCCTGCATACGTTCGTCCGGATAGAGTCCCCCGTGTTGCTGCGCCATTTCCGGGGCAGCTTGCAGCCCAATGGCAATCTCCTGTTCCGTGGTCATGTCTATGTTCTGGGTTCTGCCGGTATAGGGATTTTCTTCTTGGTTGCTGCACCTACGAATAAACGCAAAAGCAACAATGGCCAAACCGATCAGGATGCGTATCCTCCAATTTCCTCTTCCGATTCTCATGGGCTAGTGTACTGGTATGTTGAAGATACAAAAAAACCGTTATAGCAGTACAGGGTTTATGTCCAAGATATTGTCCTGAACGTAGGTTCTTATAAAACCAGCGGTAAAATGTTCTTTGCCCAGAAACCTTTCTTGTTGCATCAACTTTAAAATGTTGAGCTTACGGTAGGCCGTTAGCATGGGAATGGATATGGGCGCATAACTGTAATGCCAGGGCTCGTACTTAAACCCTCTTCTTCTTGGATTGTTGGTGTAGACAAGATAGAACCCGTATTTTGTCGAGTTTTCGTCCAGCCAAAGTTTGAGTCCTTCGAAAGGACCGCCCGCCTCAAATTTTTCGGAATCCAGCACATCGCCCGATACTTTGGGGAATCCATCAATAATATCGATGTCGGTGCCCCAATGGTGCCTGCTCGTTCCCGGAATGGTGGAATATTCAATAATCTTGTCAATAGCCTCCAAAGGGGCCATACCTTCTTCGGTATAGCTTAGATATTTGCGTTCCCAAATGCGTTCTTGATGGTAAAAATCCCTGAAACTGGATACTATTTTAATATCAAAACCATCAGAATAGGCCGCTTTTTTCATTTCTAAAAAGGACTTGTACGCCTCTTCCTTTAGATTGATGCCCTCGCCAAAGAGTTCAATATCCGCTTTGCCCATGAGCTCGGCCGTGGAGTAATCCGGGTCATAAAAATTGGGTAAAATGGGAGGAATGGTGCAGGCCAGCCCTGATGCAGAAGCAGTTTTAATGAAAGCCCTTCTTTTCATAAAAGAAATTTTTCACCAAGTTAAGAAGTATTTTTAATTGAAAAAGCATTCCCCAATCCCATTATAGGTGGGATTCCATTAAAATTGTCATTCCCATGAAAACGGGAATCCAAATAATTGAGTTTTTGTGTTAAAGTAGAAATGAAAAAGGTGATTGCTATCGGTCCAAGAAAAGGAAACCGGAATATTCCAGTTCCAGATCGTCCAAGGTAACCAAGTAAAAATAAACGCCTTCGGGCAGACCGGATGCTTGGTTGGGGATCAAGGTTCCTGTGTTGGCAAGGCCGTAAAACTCGTTGGTGTAATTGATTTTCTCAAAAACCTTTTGCCCGTATCGGTTAAAAATACGCAAACTGTTGTTCGGTGATTCCTCCATGCCGTCAATCACCAAAAAATCGTTGGTGCCATCTCCGTTCGGACTCAAAAAGTAATTGCCCAAAGTAGGATTTTCCACGGCAAAGGTATCCGTGGGCAGGGGAATGGTACCAAAGGTAATGGCGGCATAATCGCTGGGCACAAAGGTTTCGGAAGTAACAAACCCCTGTGCAATGTCGCCACTAATGGCCGAGTTGCCGATGATCACCCATTGGTTGGACGATTTGCTCCATCCCACCACAATAATGGATTCCAAAGTGGCATTGGGAATGGTGCCCAAAGCACTCCTTGTGTTCCACGAAATGGTTACTTGCGCTGGCACATCGCTTTGTATGACCCAAAATTCGCGATCGGTAACGGTTCCGATGTCCTGTACTTTTTCTTCGGTGTCAAAACGTTCCAAAATAGAGGAGGGAGCGGAGGGATCCTCAAAAAAATAGGCGCATACGGCCAAAGGGGTGGCACTTTGTGCGTTTAATGTTAAAGGTCGGAGCTGTTCCGAGTCGCCCACAGGGAACGAAAATACATCGCGATTGTTAATGGCGGCAAAGCCAGTTACTTTGGATGCATCGCTTTCTCCGGTGAAAAAACCTTGGTCCATAAAACTGAGGTTCACCGCAGGTATGTTGGTCGGGGTCAGGAAATTGCCATCAATAAAATTGACGTTGTTCCGAACCATGACGGGATTTTGTAAAAACACGTTGCTGTCCATCATTATCTCCGTGTCCCAAAGGGTTGGGGGAATGCTTCCGGAAACAATGATGGCACGGTTACCATAAAAACCGACCAGCCCATTGGTTTGGTCAAAGTTGGCATCGTTTATAAAATCGGTGTGCAGACCAATGTTGGCATTGTTGTGCACGCTAAAGTTGCCACTATTGTACAACCCGCTTTGGGCCACTCCAAAACTGACCGATAATAGAAATGTTATGTGGAGGAGGGGTTTCATTAGTTGATTTGTTGCCAGTTGGTACCATCACTTTGCAGTTGGGTTACTCCTGATGGAATTGTATTTTGACTTGTCCCTCCATCATCAATATATGAGGATATCGTAGGGGTAAATATGGTAGTGTTTTTAATAATATAGATTCTACCTTGGCACGTACCTGCCCCAGGCAGTGTTATGGCATCATCATCCCCTAGAATAACTGTATAGTGGGATTCATTTAAAGTTGTGTCTCCTGATGTTGTAGTAATTGGAGCTGCAAAGGAACCACCTGTTTGTAAAGTGGAGGTTGGGATAGCGGCAGTTCCAACTCCAACATTTCCGTTGGTAAAGTTTAAGGTTCCAGCATTTATATTATAGGTTCTGTCTGAAGTTTCGGTTTGTTCTAAGTCTTTGGTTTCTAGAGTTCTGTCGTACCTACTTAGGTCTATTGCCGTTGTGTCCCCGCTGATTCTAAGAGTGTCCAATTCTAAACTCAATTGTTGTTCGTCAAGATTGTCAAGGTAACCGCTTAGGTCGATTGGTGTATTGGCATTGCTGATATTGAGGGTGTCGTTGGATAAGGACAGTTCTTGAATTTCATTTTCATCGTCGTTCACATATCCGCTCAGGTCGATTGGCGTATTGGCATTGCTGATATTGAGGGTGTCGTTGGATAAGGACAGTTCTTGAATTTCATTTTCATCGTCGTTCACATATCCGCTCAGGTCGATTGGCGTATTGGCATTGCTGATATTGAGGGTATCGTTGGATAAGGACAGTTCTTGAATTTCATTTTCATCGTCGTTCACATATCCGCTCAGGTCGATTGGCGTATTGGCATTGCTGATATTGAGGGTATCGTTGGATAAGGACAGTTCTTGAATTTCATTTTCATCGTTGGTGTCATTGTCCAATGCCTCCGAATCCGCAATCGCATCATTTAAAGATTGCAAATTAACAGCATCTAATAGTGCTGTTGGGTCAGCCAAATTAATGAGCCTATTTCCATCTAAATCAACAATGTCTTCAGCAGCTCCAAAACCACTCAGCGGAATATTTCCTTTATCGAGTTTTGCATTGGTGACATTTCCGTCAAGTATTTTTTCGGTCGTCACCGCATTATCTGCCAATTCAGCGGTATCAATTCCTCCATCTGCAACATCTAAGGTATATGGGTAGGCTTGGGTTCCGCCCCCATCTCTAACTAAAGAACCGTTCAGGGTAGCGTTTGTAATCTCATTCCCCACAATACTGTCCAGTTGGGTATTTAAAAGGTCGGAGCGGTTGATATAATCCCAACCACTACCAGTAGATATAAAAAGATCACCAGGATTTGGAGCCGATTGAAATTTTTCCTTACTAATGGTTCCATCTATCAAGTGTTTGTCTTCAATGGAGCTGCCAATGATGTTCCTTCCCACTACACCACCAGTTGCAATATTAGCTGAATTAATTTCTCCTACTTCAAAATTGTAATTGGTACTGCCATCGGGATTGATAATTTCGGAAATTATAACGGTATTGTCCCTCGCTTGTGGATTGACCTGTAGTAGAGAATCTGCACGGGTACTGGTTGTAAAAGAGTTGTCCAGTGCTTCGCAGATATTGATCCACTCCGTTCCGTTGTAATAATGCAGGCACTCCTGGTCGGTATTGTACACCACGGCACCGGGCAAGGGGTTGATTACGCTCATCTGGGCATCCGTTACTCGGGTGATCACCAAAACACGGTTGCTGCTCTGTAGTTCCAGAATAGAGGATGGATCCAGGTTTTGTGGGTTATCACCGATTTTTACCTGCGCACTCAGCGAGTTGATTACAAGCAGGCCCATGATCAAGTAGACTATTGAAGTTTTCACAGTGTTTGTTATTTGAGGATTTTCCAAACGTAAAAGGCAAAACTAAACTTATGTTTCAATTTTTTTAATAAATACCGTCAAAACACGGAATTCACGGGTGAATGGAATCCACTTTGGTATATTTTTACTATGCGCGATGATGCAGAATTAACAAAAGTTTAGAACCGCTTAATTTTTTATATCATCTTCATAAGTTTTCTTTAACTTGTAATAAACACGTAGAAATGAAAAATGCTTTTTTGATATTGTTCTCTTTGCTTGTGTCCGGCTGGTCCATGGCACAGGATTCGCGCCAAATGCTCAGGGGCAAGGTGCTGTACAGGAGTTCCAATGTCCCTAACGAGAACGTTATCAATTCCACCAGCGGTATAGCTACCATTACCGACGATAACGGAGAGTTTATGATAGCGGTAAAGGAGGGTGACCAGTTGGTGTTTACGGCGGTAAACTATCAATTGGAGGTAGTCACCGTTACCCCCGAAATATTGGCGAACAACCGTTTGGTGGTCGAAGTGGACGAAAAAGTACAAGAACTGGACGAGGTTGTGGTGACCCCCGAAAACCAAGAAAGATTCCTTCAGGTAAAAAATGAGGACTTTAAAGAGTTCAATTATGAGATTGATAGGGGGACCGAGGTGGAAAACATTGCCAATTCCCAAATAACACGGGGTATGAAGCATGGCCTCAATTTTGTAAACATCTTCAAGGCGCTGTTTAAGCCACAGGAGGTCAACGGACAGCAAAGGGCACCGCTTAAGGTGAGCGAAGTGCTCCGACATGTGTACGACGACGAATTTTTTGTAGTGGACCTAAAGTTGCCACAGGACAAAATAGATGCTTTTCTCTTGTATTGTGATGATAAAATACCTTCCCAGACACTGCTCCGAAAAGAAAACGAATTTCAGTTGATCGATTTTCTGGTGACCCAAAGCAAGGACTTTTTGGCAACTTTGGAAGAGGAATGAAACGATTTTTTCTTGTTTTGGTTTGTTTTGCTGCCCATCGGGGCTTTTCCCAAGAAACAGATAGCAAAGTGCTGCAAGGAAAAGTTACCAGTACCGATAAGGACGTGGTTGGCGTGGTGGTCCAAAACACTTCCACAAAAGACGCCGTTATCACCGATATTGATGGGAATTTTGCCATTAGGGTGCGGTTAAACGATACGCTGGTGTTTTCCGCCGTTCATTTTTTGAAAAAATCCCTGCCCGTTACCGAAACGCTATACCAATCCAACTTTGTGGAGGTTCCCATGCAGGAATTCGTAAACCAATTAAAAGAAGTAGTGGTGACTCCCTACAATTTAACCGGGGATCTAAGCCGCGATGTGGATAGGGTCACCTTCGAAAAGGCCGTGAGCGCAGAGGCCTTGAACTTGCCCAATGCCCATAGGCGTGTGCCAACGCAGAGCGAGCGGAAACTGCAACAGGCCACGGCAGGTAAGTTTAATGTGGGGATGCTATTGAGTCCCCCTTTAGATCCCATTATCAATGCCATTACGGGACGTACCAAAATGTTGAAGAACAGGGTGAAAGTGGACAAGACCTACGCCCAAACGCAACAGGTACAAGGTTTTTATGCGGATTCCCTTTTTTTGACAACGCTTAAAATCCCCATGGATAAAATAGATGATTTCATGTATTTCTGCGAGGTGGACGAAGCTTTTCAGGCGGCGGTGGAATCTCAGGATAAATTAAGGATATGGGATGTAATGATAGAAAAAAGCCGAGCTTACCGAGAAAACAACGACTTGGATTGAGTTTTTGGGAGTTGGATGTCGGATGTCGGATGTCGGGAGCCTGGAGTCTAGAATCTATTTTCTAAAATCTAGAGTCTTACGTCTTATGTCAGTTTATGCAGTCAGCAGTAACCTTGCCTTTGCTGTATGGTCTTGATTCTTGAACTTGATGTATGAGCTTGAACTTGAGCTTGAGCTTGATACTTGAGCTTGAACTAGTGACATTGAGCACCTGCCAGCAGACACGAATTTCACGAATCGCCACGAATACCTTTGCTCTTGAATCTGATGTTTGAACTTGAACTTGGGTTTGTCGTTTGAGCTTGATACTTGAGCTTGAACTAGTGACATTGAGCACCTGCCAGCAGACACGAATTTCACGAATCGCCACGAATACTTTTGCTCTTGAATCTGATGTTTGAACTTGAGCTTGGGTTTGTCCGATGTCAGTTCGCAGTAAGCAGTAGGCAGTATGCTGTAACCTTAGCCTTTGTTGTATGTTCTTGAGCTTGATGTTTGAGTTTGAGTTTGAACTTGAACTTGAAAGTAAATAGTTTGGCAGGTAAATTGCAGAAAGTTTCATAAAACTGTAACATTGTCGCACAATTAAAGTCTAATAACACATGATGAAACTGAAAAAAGCAAGAATGATGGTATTACCTTTGGTAATGTTGTTGTTCTTGTCTTTCTCATCCGCCCATAAATTCTACGTAAGCGTTACCAATATAGCCTACTCGGAGGAGGATAGTGCTTTCCAGATCACCAGTCGGATATTTATAGATGACCTCGACAAACTCCTTAAGGAACGCTATGGCATCGAGGCCAAGCTGGCTACCCCGAAAGAATCCAAGATCGCCGATGAATATATCGAAAAATATTTCCGATCAAAGTTTATAGTGGAGTTCGATGGAGAGCCCGTTCCCTATAATTTTTTGGGAAAAAGGTACGATACCGATGTGGTCATCTGTTATTTGGAAATTACCAATGTTGATTTATCCAACGTAAAAACCATGTCCGTTCAGAACGAGCTGCTTACGGATTTGTTCGACGAACAGAAAAACGTGGTCCATGTGAAGTGGAAAAACAACAAAAAAAGCTTTGTACTCATCAGGGAGAAGAATAAAGGAATGTTAAACTTATGACGTATTCTTAACAATTGGTTAAAATATGTTATTTTTCACAGCTATAAAATCAGATAGAAAATGAACAGATTCAAGTATTGCTTAGCTTCCGTGTTGTTCCTTTTTGGAGCCGTGGTCATGGCACAAGAAGAGGGAGACGTTAAAGAAGAACGGGAGCCCGGACATTACAACCAAAGTAAATTTAAACAATTGTACGAGGAGTTTTCAACTCCAAACACATACCGGTCCGCATCAGGTGCGCCCGGTCCCGATTATTATCAGCAACAGGCGGATTATGTAATGGATATTCACCTGGATGATAAAAATGCAAAGATCAGCGGTGAGGAGACCATTACGTACCATAACAATTCCCCGGACGATTTGGAATTTCTTTGGGTACAATTAGATCAAAATGTACGTGCCAAAGATTCAAAATCACCCTTGCGCGATGGTAATGGCGTGAACATTGCCTACACGGCGGACAATTTTGCGCAAACCTACATCAGCGAGCCATTCGATGGCGGTTTTAATATTGAGTCGGTTACCGATGATAATGGAAAACCGTTGTCCTATACCATCAACCAGACCATGATGCGTATCAATATTCCAGAAGCACTTAAAAGTGGGGAAAAGATTTCTTTCTCCATTAAATGGTGGTACAATATTCCCGACCATACCGTAAACAGGGCACGCTCGGGCTACGAGTATTTTCCAAAAGATGGAAACCGTGCCTACGTAATTGCACAATTCTTTCCAAGAATGGCGGTGTACAGCGATGTGGAAGGGTGGCAAAACCATCAGTTCTGGGGTAGTGGAGAGTTTGCATTGCCATTTGGTAATTATGATGTGAGCATCACCGTTCCTGCAGACCATATTTTGGATGCTACTGGTGAGCTTCAAAACCGTGATGAGGTTTTTTCCAAAGAAATGATGAAGCGCTACAAGCAGGCCAAAAAATCGTACGACAAGCCAGTACTTATTGTAACCCAAGAAGAAGCGGAAGCTGCCGAAAAAGGTTTCGCTACCGATACCAAAACTTGGAAGTTCAAGGCAACCAATGTTAGGGATTACGCTTTTGCAACATCCAGAAAGTTTATCTGGGACATGCAAGCCGTTAAAATCGGAAGCAAAGATGTAATGGCCGTATCCATGTATCCTAAAGAAGGTAACCCACTTTGGGAAGAGCAATCTACCAAAGCGGTTGCACAAACCTTAAAAACATACTCAAAACACACATTTGATTACCCTTACCACAAAGCCATCTCCGTACATGCCAAAAACCAAGGAATGGAATACCCAATGATCTGTTGGAACTACGGACGTCCAAACGAGGATGGCACGTATTCCGATAGGGTTAAATACGGAATGATCAGTGTGATCATCCATGAAGTTGGTCACAACTTCTTCCCAATGATCGTAAACTCCGATGAGCGTCAGTGGGGATGGATGGACGAAGGTTTGGATACCTTTATGCAATATCTGGCCGAGCAAGAGTTTGGAAAGAACAACCCAGAAGTTATCGCCCCTAACGAAAAATACCCATCAAGAAGAGGGGAAGCCGCTAAAATAGTTCCTTACATGGCAGGTGATCAAAGTTATATTTCACCCATCATGTCAAATCCGGAAAACGTGTATCAACTAGGTCCAAATGCCTATGGCAAACCAGCAACTGCTCTAAACATTCTTAGGGAAACTGTAATGGGTGAGGAATTGTTCGATCATGCATTCAAAACCTACGCACAACGTTGGATGTTCAAGCACCCGACCCCAGAAGATTTCTTCCGTACCATGGAAGATGCTTCCGCAGTGGATTTGGATTGGTACTGGAGAGGATGGTTCTACACCACTGACTATGTTGACATAGGCGTAAAGGGTGTTAAAAAATACTACGTGTCCAACAAGCCTACCAAGGAAATGGAAAAATACATGGCCGACAGGAACCTTACCGAGGCCGACCTTCCACCATTGGTATACTTGGCCGAAGAGGACAGCGAGGATTTTTCCCCAGAGCTAAAAGGAAAATCCCCGACCGAGACTTCCCAGAACCTTAAGGAATTTATGATGGACAACATGACCGAGGCCGAAAGAGCCCAGGTTAAAGAGCCAAAGTATTTTTATGAAATCACTTTTGATAAGCCAGGAGGTATTCCCATGCCTTTGATCGTGGAGTACACTTACGCGGATGGTACCACGGAGAATGTTACTTATCCTCCAGAAATTTGGAGAAAGAACGATGCCGAGGTAAAAAGAGTGATGGCAACCGAGAAAGAATTGGTGGGAATTGTAGTAGATCCAAAATTGGAAACTGCGGATATTGATACCACTAATAACGCTTGGCCCAAGAAAGAGGAAAAATCGGACTTTGATAAGTTCAAGGAAAACATCAAAGGAGACCAATAGTATTAAAAACTATGTTAAGAGCCTCGTTATTTAACGGGGCTTTTTTTATTTTGAAACCAAGTTCTGATTATATTTGTGGCATGCAATTTCTATTCATTAGCGGAGCTGAGATTTTTTTCATCCTATTCATCGTGGTGATGGTATTTGGAGCGGATAAGATTCCTGGCATAGCCAAGGGGCTCGGTAAAGGAATGCGTCAACTCAAAGACGCCACGGACGATATTAAGCGTGAAATCCAAAAGACCACGGATGTGGACACGGACTTCACCAAAAATATCCGTAAGGAAATCGATGATGTAAAAAAGAACGTGAACGAAGTTTCCGGCTCCATCAAAAGAGACCTCAATAAGAAATAGATTCCTATGTTGGATAAATTGCTCAGATGGGATAGGGACGCTTTTGTTTATCTCAATGGTCTGGGCATAGAGAGGTACGATATGTTTTGGTCCACCGTGACCAATATCACTACTTGGATTCCCCTTTTTATCCTCTTTCTAGTATTGTTTTTCTTGAAATTTTCTAAAAGGGAAGCTTTTTACAAATTTTTGACGGTTGTGGGTCTGGCAATTTTTATTGCCCTCATCACACATTGGACCAAAATTTCGGTGGCTAGGTTAAGACCGAATAATGTGGAAGAAATCAATACCCTGATACGCATTTTAAAAACCCCAACGGACTATAGTTTTTTCTCGGGCCATGCCTCCAGCTCGTTTTCCATAACCATGTTGGTGTTCCTTTTTCTTCGGCAAAGAGTGAAATGGGCCATGCTGTTTTTTATTTGGCCCATATTGTTTGCCATGAGCCGAATTTATGTAGGGGTACATTTCCCTATCGACATTCTAGTGGGTATGGTAGTAGGTTTACTGTCCGGATGGCTCTTTTATTGGCTGTACCAACGTTTTATAGCACCCTACTCAATGTCAGTCCATCCCTGATTGGAAGTAAAACGGTTTCCACTCTCGGGTCATTTTTTAATTTTTGATTGTATTCCAATAGTGCGGCAGTAGCCTTGTCCGATTTCTGTATGGGTTCGACCACCTTTCCGGACCAGAGTACATTGTCCGATAGAATCACACTGCCCGGATTTGTTTTTTTGATTGCCGCCTCAAAATAAGCATCGTAGTTCACCTTTTGGGCATCAATAAAAACAAGGTCAAAAGAGGGTTCCAATGTTGGAATAATCTCCAATGCATCCCCAATATGTTGTTTAATTTGAGGACCGAACCCACTTCTGTCAAAATACTTCCGCTGCATTTCATAAAGTTCCTCGTTTACCTCAATGGTGTGCAATTCCCCCTCTTTTTGAAGCCCCTCTGCCAAACACAAAGCCGAATATCCCGTATAAGTGCCTATCTCCAAGATATATTTGGGATTGATGATTTTGGACAACATACTCAAAACTCGACCCTGAAAATGCCCCGTGATCATTCTAGGTTGAATCACTTTTAAATGGGTTTCACGGGTAAGTTCCTGCAACAATTCAGGTTCGTCCTCCGAACTGTTGGCAATGTAACTCTCCAATATGGGTGAAAGGAAATGCATGAGATATTTTTCGCAAAAATATAGAAAAGAACTACATTGGAATATTTCTAAAAGCAAAAGCATTCCATGACGTTACCAAAGGTAAACATACGCACAGCAACCTTGGACGACCTCCCCTTGTTGTTGAGTTTTGAGCAAGAAATCATTAAGGCCGAACGTCCGTTCGATGTTACCATTAAAAACGGTCCCATAAGTTATTACGATATTGGTGAGATGATTCAGGATTCCAAAGCCCATGTGATTGTTGCTGAGGTCGGTGGTAAAATTGTGGCCTCGGGCTATGCCATTCCCAAAAAGGCAAGACATTATTTAGATCATGAATTTTACGCCTATCTGGGTTTTATGTACACCGACGAAGATTTTAGGGGACAAGGAATCAATGCCATGATTGTGGAAGAACTCAAGAATTGGTCGCACAATCAAGGTTTTAAAGAAATTAGATTGACAGTCTACAACGAAAACCAACCGGCCATTAAAGCGTATGAAAAAGTAGGGTTTAAAAAGCACATCATCGAAATGCGATTGGAGTAATTTCTTTTCCTAAGATTACTTTCACAAATCGTATTTTTGAAGCAAACCAAAATAAGAATGACGTTCCAAAATACGCTTGAATTTGCAAAAAAGCTCGATGCTTCCGACACCCTTGCTGCCTATAGAAACGAATTTCACTATCCGCAAGTAAACGGGAAGGATGTAATCTACTTCACGGGAAATTCCCTTGGCCTTCAACCCAAACGCACCCAAAAATTTGTGGATGAGGTTATGAAAGATTGGCGGGAACTGGCCGTGGAGGGGCATTTTTATGCAGATAAACCTTGGTGGGATTATCACGAAAGACTGGCCGAAGGTTTGGGCAAGGTTGTAGGGGCAAAACCCAAGGAAGTTTCGGTGATGAACACGCTTACCGTCAATCTTCATTTGTTGATGGTGTCCTTTTATAGACCTACCGAAAAGCGATTCAAGATTATATGCGAGGAAAAAGCATTTCCATCTGACCAATATATGCTGCAAAGCCAGGTCCGTTTTCATGGATTGGACCCCAAAGATGCCATAGTTGAAGTAAAAAAGAGGGACGGGGAACATGCATGGCGCACGGAAGATATTATTAAAAAAATCAACGAGGTGGGAGACGAACTGGCCTTGGTATTGATGGGCGGTGTCAATTACTACAATGGCCAAGTGTTGGATATGCAAACCATTACCAAAACAGGTAAGGGCGTTGGCGCCTTTGTGGGCTGGGATTTGGCCCACGGAGTTGGAAACATCAAACTTAGTCTTCATGACTGGGGCGCTGATTTTGCCGCCTGGTGCAGTTACAAATACATGAACAGTGGTCCCGGGAACGCATCTGGGATTTTTGTGCATGAAAGACATTTGGGAAAAGAAGATATTCCTCGTTTTGAAGGCTGGTGGGGCACCAAAAAGGAGACCCGCTTTTTAATGCAACCTGAGTTTGACCCCATTGAAAGTGCCGATGCATGGCAATTGAGCAATCCGCCCATATTATCCATCGCACCTTATTTGGCATCCTTGGAGATATTTGATGAAGTTGGGATGGATGCCCTTGTTAAAAAGCAAAAGACCATTGTGGCCTTTTTGGAGTTTGTACTTCATGAGATTGACAAGGAAGTGGACAGCACCTTCGAAATAATTACCCCGGAGGCAAGAGGTTGCCAGCTTTCCGTGTTTTTGCACGGAGAAGGGAAGCCCATCTTTGATTATTTAATGAAAAACGGTGTGATAACCGATTGGAGGGAACCCAATGTTATACGATTGGCCCCGGCTCCCCTTTATTGCTCTTATGAGGATATGTACCGGTTTGGGCAGATCTTGAAAGCGGGCATACAGGGCAAATAACCAATTAAATTAACCAACCAAACTCTACCAGCGTATGAAATCCCTATGGCTTATTTTATCCAAACCGAGATATTTTGGTGTGGCATGGGTGTTTACCAGTATCAATATTTGGTTTGGTACTTGGGCCATTTATATCCCCACAGTAAAGGAAAAACTGGATATAGATAAGGCCGATTTGGGTATAGCTCTATTTTGTTTGTCCCTTGGGGTTTTCACCATTTTTCCGGTAGCTTCCAAAATCATCAACAAAATCGGGGTTGGCAGGGCATCTTGGTATGGGGTGCTATTTGCTTCTGTAACGGCCATGCTGCCGCTTATGGCACCCAATTATTATTTGTTGATGGCAGGCCTCTACCTTTTTGGGGCCAGCAACGGTTTTATCGATATCGCCATAAACACCTTGGTCACCGAAATTGAAAAGGAGGATAAACAAAATTTTATGTCCGCAGCCCACGGTTTTTTTAGTCTGGGGGGTATTTTGGTGGGACTGGGCAGCTTCTTGATTCCCGTGATTGGAAACCCTGTGCTGCACATGGGTATCACCGTGGTTTTGGTGTTTGCCATCAATTTTTTTCTAAAAAAGCATTATGTCCATATAGTGGCCGCTCCTGTAGAAAAAGAACCTTTTAGTCTAAAACTATTTAAACCTTTATTGCTTTTGGGTATTATCGGGTTTGTTTCCTTTGGAAGTGAAGGTGCAATAATCGACTGGAGCGCGCTCTACCTTAAAGAAATGACCACGGCGCCGGAACTGCTCATTGGGGCGGGATTCTTGGCGTTTTCTACCACGATGACGTTGGGTCGATTTCTTGGTGATGGCATTAGTGCCAAAATAGGTCCCATTAAAATAGTGGGGCTGGGTGCTTTTATCGCTGCCATTGGTTTTGTTCTGGTGCTGACGCAAAACACCACTTGGTCCATTATTGGCTTTGCTTTTAATGGCCTAGGATTTTCGGTGATTGTTCCTGAATTGTTTAGAATTGGTGGTAATGTAAAGGGGGTGGATTCCTCCCAAGGGGTGGCTTTTATCGCAGGTTCGGGGTATATCGGTTTTTTGTTAGGGCCAGTAATCCTTGGATTTATTGCCGAAAGTGCTTCCTTAAACTATAGTTTTGTATTGCTGTTGTGCATGGCCCTTATGGTTTTGGGGATTACTTTTTTTCTGGGTAGGAGGGGGAGGTGAGTTGTTTTTTATTGGGTTTGATAATGGTTTTGTGTATGGAGGGTATCCCGAGGGTATGGACTAGATACCTTGTTGTCCTTACTTTTTTTAATTTTTTGTTTTCAATTTTAATGTAATCTCACCAATGTTGTAGGCATAAATTGATGCAGGTATAAATGTGAATTTTAATTCTTGAATTTCTTTTGATCCTAATTGATCAATAGAGGTTGTTACTGCTGATTCAAAGTTATTTTCCTTACAAAAGCTTATAAGGCTTTTTAATTCTTGAGGTTTGTAATAAAATCTGTTGCTCCATTTAATTTCAACACCCCAAATTGGTCTGTAGCTTTTGTCATCTACTAAAACAAGATCTACTTCTCCTTCTTTTCGACCTTCTTTCCATCTTGCATATGTTAAGTCTAATTGCTCTCTATGCATCCATTGGGAAAGGATAGCGGTTTCTACCATGTTCCCCATTTCTTGGTCAGTTTCAGTTATTGGTGAAAATAAAGCAGTTCTAAGAGATGGGTTTGTTAGGTAAACTTTGAATCTGGTGATTCTTTTTAATCTTTTTGCGTTTATTCCAACTTTGTTCAAAACTTTAATTAAAAAAGCTGCTTCCAAATATTCAAGATACTTTTTTAAAGTATCTTTTTGAATACCGCTTTCCTTTGACATTGTCTCATACGAAAACTCATTACCTGTATTATAGGCTATGTATGTAAAAAATCTATTTAATTCTTGGACATCTTTAATTCCATATAAACTCGGTAGATCTCGCAATAAAACTTTGTCTACTATATCGTTCTTGACATATCTACCCATATCACTTTGAATTTTTTCTGATAACACAACTTCAGGGTATCCTCCAAAATTTAAGTAATGTACAAACTCTTTGTTCAGCTCTTTAGTGTCATGAGTTAAGCAATATTGTATGCCCTTATCTCCGTATTGAATCTCACCTTCATAAATTAAGTGATCCAACTTTTTCAGATGAATATATTCTTGAAATGTCAATGGTGGTAAAAGGAAATCAGTAAACCTTCCCGCCCCACTTTCCGTGCTATGCCATTTTAAGGCAGCCGCGGCTGATCCCGATACAATAAACTTTGTTTCAGGATATGAGTCTACTAAAACTTTTAAATGTCTTTCCCAATCTTTCAGATATTGTATTTCATCAAAAAATACAAAACAACCATTTAGATTTTCAAGAGCCAAAGACTCTTTACAGAGCGATAAAATATCTTCTAAACTTAAATTCACATAGATGGGATTGTCAATTCCTATAAAGAAGATTTTTTGCGGGTTTATACTTTCTTCAATTAGATTTTCAATACAGTGGAATAGCATCACTGTTTTACCCACTCTCCTTGGTCCCATCAGAACCAAAGCTCTTTTTACACTCCTTTCAAGAACAAAGGGATAAAAGAGATCAAAATATAGCCTCTTTGACATTGAACTATATGTCTTAGGAATATCCTTGGTTACCCACCATGGGTTTTCATAGCGAAGCCGCTCAATAATCTTCTCTGTTGGAATAAGGTTTGCCATTATTGGGTATTCTTTTTAATTCAACAAAAATATATAAAATAAACAGAATTAAAACTATCTATTTCAACAAATAATATTGATTTAAGTGTAAAAATACAGGGAATGTAGTTAATTTTATGAATGAAGCACAACTTGTTTACAGCGATATTTTAATCACTATATCCCCAAATTGGGATATAAAAGACGCATCACATCATCGTTCAGTTATGTGTGGGCGAACCTTAAAAATATTTTTTTGAGTTTTCTAAACTCAAAAATCAACCAGAATTCTATTCCTTCCTCACCGAAAGCCCCGTAAAATAAAGACTGGTGCCACCTTCGGGGCGGTTGTGTTGTTGGGCAAGTTTAATGCCTTCCATATCCACATAATCTTCCCAAGTAGAAACCAAGTTGGGTTCTTCTTGGTTGGATTTGCGATAGGCCCATTCCCGAACAATATAATCATCCTTAAAATAGAAGTCGTAGGCATCACCGGGAGTGTAACCACCTTCGTTGGCATACACAATGGTGAGTTTTTGCATGGGCTCCTCACTAATGGGGGCGGTTACTTCCGGGAAGTGTTCAAAAGTATAGTTGTTGGCATCCCACATCAAATTAAAGGGAGCCATCAACCAGTACCTGTCGTTAATAAAACCACCATTGGTTTTTAGGGCAATGCTATCCATGTTTGCACGGTCGTAAGTCAAGGTATCTGCTCCGGAGATGGAGGTAATCGTATTGGTTTTGGTTTCCCAATGCCAGCTACGCTCAAAATGCATGGAATCCCTATCTACGTTGAAGGTAAAGGTGATTTTTTTCACATCCTTCCAGTTGTCAAAACCGTGCGCCTCCGCGATTAGTTCGGGAACGGTTTTTTCAGTTTCGGAGGGTCTGGAAGTTGCTTCGGGTTTTTTGGAATCTGTTTTGCAGGAGAAAATCAATAAAAAGGCGAACAGTCCAACGATGTAATGGGTCTTCATATCTGGTTTTTAATCAAATATACTAGGAAAATCTTTTAATTTGCGCCCCATTTTAAAAAGCCTGACCAAATAAACCTGTTTTTGGAGTGACCTTTTTTAAAAAGCTGTTTCTAATACTTGTAAGTAACCCCGACAAAGCGTTTTTGGAAAAGGAAGACTTATACGTGCATCTTTCTGATGAGGAATTAGTGAAACAGATTGTGGCGGACAATGACCCTATGCTATTCGGGAAATTGTACGACCGCTATGCGAAAATGGTCTATAACAAATGTTACGGATTTGCAAAATCTGCTGACGAGGCGGAGGATTTGACACAGGATGTGTTCCTCCAACTTTTTATCAAACTTCGAACCTTTAAAGGGAAATCGAAGTTCTCTACATGGCTGTATTCTTTTACCTATAATTTTTGTGTGAACTATGTAAATCGGAACAAGCAACTAAAAATACGGGACCAATCCGTACAGGTTGAAGTTTCCGAACATAAGCTTACCGAAGAAGTGCCCGATGAGAGTTTATACGAAATGAAAGCGGATAAACTCAAAAAGTGCTTGGATCTTGTCTCGGTCGAAGATAAATCCATTTTGTTATTGAAATATCAAGATGGCGCCAGCATAAAAGAACTGGTCAGTTTAATGGACATAGGGGAGAGTGCGGTGAAGATGAGGCTCAAAAGAGCTAAGGAACGACTATTGGAAATCTATAATACCCTGGAATAGATGGCAAAGAAACATAAAAACCCATTTAAAGAGCTGGAGGCCTCCCTACACGAGGCTCCGCCCGAAATGAAGCAAAAAGTGATGAACGACATTGCTGCGGCAAAGTTGATCATGGACATGGCTTCATTGTTCTCTATCAATTTGGGGGGTGCTTTGCGCAAACTATTCAAAACCTTGGGCGAAAACAACTAACAGAACACTATAAATAAACATCAACTATGGAGACTATTAATGATTGGAAAAATGTGACCCTTGACTCGTTATCGGGCATGGGCAAAGAGATAGCATTGGCCTTTCCTAAAATTTTGGGCGCAATTGTTATTTTATTTTTAGGTTGGATCGTTATTAAGATCGTAATGTTCCTATTCCGGAAAATCCTCAAAATCGCCAAAATACAAGTACTGAACGATAAAATAAACGGAATGGACGTAACGGGCAAAAGCGACCTTAAAATAGACCTCACCAAAATAATATTGGGCTTTGTTCGGTGGTTTTTGATCCTGGTCTTTCTTATTGTGGCGGCCGATATTTTGGATTGGAAGATCATATCCCAGGAAATAGGTAATCTTTTACATTATCTGCCCCGATTCTTTAGTGCACTTGCACTTCTAATGTTAGGGTTCTACATTGGTAACTTTGTAAAGAAAACCATTAAACGACTTTTTGATTCCCTCGAATTTGGTGGTTCCAATCTGGTGAGTAACCTGTTTTTTTATGTGATTGTAATATTTATGTCAATTACTGCATTGAATCAAGCTGGGGTAGATACAACCATAATCACCAACAACATAACTTTGATCTTGGGGTCTTTTCTTTTGGCATTTGCCTTGGGTGTTGGATTGGGTTCCAGAGAAATTGTTGCAGACCTGCTTAGGTCTTTTTACACACGAAAAACTTATATGGTGGGTGATAAAATAGTTATTGGTGATGATGAAGGAACCATTAAGGCCATAGATAATAACAGTCTTACTTTGGAGACCCAAAAAAGTAAATTTGTGATTCCGATCAAAGATGTAGTGTCGCAAAAAGTGGAGATAAAATCATAATCCAAGTATTGTGATGAACAAGTGCGGAAACTTCCTTGGAATTTGATTATTTTTGAAGTCTTACAACACCTAAAAAATGAGTTCAAAAAAAGGAAAAGTTCAAGAGTTGATCCAAGAAAAACTGTTAGAGGACCGCAAAGTGTTCTTATGGGGCCAAGTAGATGATGATTCTGCGAAGCACGTAATAGATAGGTTACTCTATTTGGATATGCTGAACAATAAAGAAATTCAATTGATAATCAATAGCCCAGGAGGGTATGTAACCTCTGGTTTTGCCATTTATGATACCATTAAACAGATAAAAAGCCCAGTATCCACGGTTTGTTCCGGTTTGGCCGCCTCTATGGGATCCATACTTTTATCGGTAGGGAAAAAAGGCAGGAGATTTATTCAGCCACATGCCCGTGTCATGATCCACCAACCTAGCGGTGGAGCAAGGGGACAGGCTTCGAATATCGAGATTCAGGCCAAGGAAATCATAAAAACAAAAGAACTTGGTGCCAAAATTTTATCGGAAAACTGCGGACAACCTTTTGAAAAAGTCATGAAAGATTTTGATCGCGATTATTGGATGGGAGCAGAAGAATCTGTGGAATACGGTATTGTGGATGAAATCCTAAAATAGGATAAATCAATTCCATAAAAGTGAAAAGTCCTTCGCAATTGTTTGTGAAGGACTTTTTATATATAGGCGCCGAAGCGGAATATTTTATATATATACGGTAACATTTGGAGCCAAGGTTTACACGCTTATGTTAAAAATTCTTAACACTCCAAACTATATCTTTACAGGAAAGTGCAAAACCTGCGTAGTAAGGAGATTTGGAAGGGGAATGCGTGAACATAAAAAATTAAAATTCCGTATTTTAGCCGCTTAATCAGAATTCGCCCATTGGGCATCTATGGCACAGACTCCAAAAAATATAGCCATCATCGGTTCCGGATTGGTGGGTTCCCTTTTAGCAATTTATTTACGAAGAAGTGGGCATACAGTTACTGTATTCGATAGAAGACCGGATATAAGGACCATCAAGTTCTCCGGGCGTTCCATTAACCTTGCAATGAGCAATAGGGGATGGCGCTCTCTGGATGAAGTGGGCATTGGGAAAAAAATCAAGGAAATAGCCATTCCGCTCGATAAACGTGCAATGCATGTGAACGATAAACCGGTCTATTTTCAGAAATATGGGAAAGACGGGGAGGCTATTTGGTCTATTTCACGGGGAATTCTCAACAAACGGATGATTGATTTGGCTGAAGGTGAGGGTGCCTCGTTCCGATTTAATGAAAAAGTTTGGGATGTTGATTTGCCCGAAGCTAGAATCTATACAGGAGAAACCGAAAAAAGCGAATGGAAAGCGTATAATTTTGACCTGATTTTTGGTTGTGATGGAGCCTTTTCAAGGGTACGCCACAAAATGCAGCGCCAAAGTAGGTTTAACTATTCCCAGAACTTTATTGATGTAGGCTACAAAGAGCTTACCATACCTGCCAATGAGGATGGTACCCATAAGTTGGACAATAGCTCGTTCCATATTTGGCCAAGAGGTGAGTTTATGCTCATCGCCATGCCCAATATTGATGGCAGTTTTACCTGTACCCTGTTTTTGCCTTTTGAAGGGGAAGTCTCTTTTAAAAGTATCGAGACCGAAAATCAGGCCCGTGAATTTTTTAAAAAATACTTTCCCAATGTTCGTAAAGAAATTGAGGATTTGACCAAAGATTTTTTCAATAACCCGACCAGTGCCATGGTCACCATGAAATGCTATCCTTGGACGTATTGGAACAAAGTGGCCTTGGTAGGCGATTCCGCCCATGCCATCGTGCCATTTTACGGACAGGGCATGAATGCCGGTTTTGAGGATATCTACGTGCTCAATCAGTTAATGGAGAAACATGGGGATGATTGGGAGGCCATCTTTTCCGAATATCAAGAAGAACGGAAACCCAATGCCGATGCAATTGCCGAACTGAGTTACAGAAACTTTGTGGAAATGAGCAGTAAAACAGCAGACCCAAAATTTTTGTTGCAAAAGAAGATTGAAAAACATTTTGCCACCAAGCATCCGGAGAAGTGGGTACCAGTGTATAGCCGCGTTACTTTTTCTGATAGGCCCTATGCCGAAGCTCTCGCCATAGGTGATATGCAGGAAGAAATTATGCAGCAAGTAATGCAACTTCCCAATATTGAAGAAAAGTGGGATTCCAAGGAAGTGGAAGACAAAATCTTGGAACTCTTGACAGATAATAAAGCACCCTAATTTGTCATTTTGAGCATAGCGAAAAATCTCTCTCTTTATTGATTGTCATATCGAGCGCCCGCCTGCCGGACGGGCAGGGCAGTCGAGATATTTTTTTAAGTAGTAGTTTGACACGCCCGCCTGCCGGAGCAGGAATTGCACTAATTTTCTTTTGTCATTTCGAACGGATGTGAGAAATCTGTGGTTAGCTGAGATTTCTCCATTGATGCTTTGCATCTCACTCCCTCAACCCAGCCATAATCCCCCTGATTGCTTCTGCAACATCCTGCACCTCCCTTCGGGAGAAGGTGTCTTGTTCTAAAAAGAACAACATAAAAATCCCTAACTCTAAAATTTGGGCCAGTTTTTCAGGAGAGCCGTAATGGTCTATGATCCATTCGTTAAATAACTTGTCTTTTTCCATATCAAGAACAAGAAAAGCCTTTTACCGCACCTGGTACATGTCATAAATGACAAGTAGAAAAGAAAATCGCATCAGCCAAGCTTTGGAAGTCCCTTTATTACAAATTTGTGATGTGAACTAGAAACTCATAACTAGTCCTCCTCCTCAACCGTAAACCCGCGGATGGCTTGGTTGGGTTCCATAATGGTATATCCTTTCCAAAATTCGGGCTTGTATCGGGGCATGTACGTAGCTCGAACCGTTTTGTCTTCGGTAAAGGTTTTAAACTCGTTTTCGGAAATGTCGTCTTGGTTAAACACCACCAGTTCCCATTTGTTGGTCATGTTCATACGAAAATCAATGTTCAGCTTCAGTTCGTTTTGCTTGCGGCGACCCTTTACATGTTTATTCTTTTCCACCACTTTTAGGGGGCGGTCCACCCCAAAATATTTACCATCGGACAAATCCATAAACTGAAGGTCGTACTTGCCATTGGGCAATTTGGCAAAACGCATGGTGCCTTTGTATACCGTTTCGCGGTAGGTAATGCCCAATAGTCTAAAGTTCCGCAGACGCTGAGTGTTCGCAAAATCCAGTCGCATTACGGCAAAGTCCTCAATATTTATATAAAGGCGCCCTTTAAAATCAGCACTACTTCGTTTGGGCCAAAAGTCCACTACGTAAACCCCATCGTTGCCAATATCGGCATAACCCGCTAATTTAAACTCGTATCTGCGGGTTTTGTCCACGAAGTCCAGTTTGGTGTCTTCTTTATAGTACAGTTGGCTCAATAGTTCCTTAAACTGCCAACGTTGGCTGTCCACCAAGCCCGAAACGCTATCTTTTTTTACTTGGGCCTTTACCTTTTTTACTTGATCTATCCGTTCATCATCCATGGTGTCCAAAATGGAATCCACTTGTATTTTTTCGCTAAAAATGCCGGATTTGATTTTTAGGTAGGAGCCAGGTTTTACATTCTGTTTGAAGATTTCCTCCATGTGCTCGGCCAAGTCCTCAAAAGAACCCACCTCCCTTTTGTCGTATAGGTCGGCCGCTTTAATGATGTTGATTTTGTAATCCGTGTTTGTTTTGTAAAGGTCGCCGAAACTCTCAGTATAGTGGGATGCATTTTTTGGAACGGATCTAGCAATGCTGTCCATCAATTCTTTGTTCAGTTCTTTTATAGATGATTTTTCAAAGCCAAAATCCACCTTGTGCATATTGGCCAGTTCTGATTTCCGAAGGAAAAACCGTTGTTTTACAGGGTTTTTGTTCACATTTTGGGGTATGTTCTCTATCATTTTTTCAATGATGTCATCTACTTCCAGTTCCTTGTCAAAAACATAAACTCCGCTCAGTTCAATAGCTTTTGCATTTAAAGCCACCAAGCTGTCTTGCATTTGCCCCAGAGTGAAGCCTTTTTTCTCGTACCCCATAGAGGTTACATAGATGGAATCGTGCAGGGTGGAGCCCTCTTTCAACACAAAACTAAAGCGACCTTCCTCGTTAGTAATTGTACCTTGGTGTTCCCCATACTGGATGGTGGCGTATGGAATCCCTTTTTGGGTCTTGGCATCCACCAAACGGGAACTCACGGTCTGCGCAACTAGGGGAAAACCCACCAAAACGGTGAATACGGTAAGGAGAAGAGTTTTTTTAACGGACATAGTTTTATGTATGGTTACATTAGTAAGACTCCTTTTGGGGAGGAAAGGTTGCCTGTTGTTTAGACGAACCTTAAGGAAATTTGTGACAAAGTGCGAAGAAAAATGGAATCGCACACGTGGCTTAATAGTATTTTAACAGCTTAGGAGTTAGGAGTTAGGAGTTAGGAGTTAGTGCAAGGTGGGAAGGGCGAGTACGTATTATTTAGAGCTGTGACAGATTGAGCGGAGCAATTTTTTTGGTTTTTTTTGACACGTCTGCCTACTGCAAGCAGGAATCACACGAATTATCACAAATGTTCTGGATGTCATTTCGAACGAATTTGAGAAATCCGAGGGAGTAGCTGAGATTTCTCAATCGCTGCTTCGCATCTCATTTCGAAATGACTTTTTCGTCATGCTGAACTGGTTTTAGCATCTCATCGGGAATAACTAGATTCCGTGTCGTACTTCGACTTCGCCCAGCAATCGCACGGAATGACATCCTAAATTTTAACGGTATGATTATTGAGATTTAGCGATATTTTTTATCATATTCCCAAAAATAAAAAGATGGAAGGGCAGTACGGAATACCAGTACAATCGCCCCAATAAGCCTTTAGGTCGGAAGGTTGCGGTTTGGTAAAGCACTCCGTCCTCTATCTTAAACTCCAACCAAGCTTCACCTGGGGTCCGCATTTCGGCAAAAAGCAGCAATCGTTTGCTTTTTTTGTCGGCCAGAAGCACTCGCCAAAAATCCAGTGCATCACCAGGAAAAATTTTATCGGGATGGGTTCTTCCACGTCGTAGTCCCGGTCCACCTACTAGCTTGTCCAAAAACCCACGGATTTTCCACAACCAATTACCATAATACCAACCGTTTTCCCCACCGATACGCCAAACATTTTCCAAAACGGCATCCTCATCCTTAATACGAATGGATTTTTTGTCCCGCAGCACACCGTACTTGGGTACTTGGATATAGTTTTCGAGGTCTTCCTTGATTTGTCCGCTGGCAATGCTGTCTTTCCAACTGCTGATTACGAGGTTTTGTTCAATTTTTTTGAAGGCCAAGTCGATAGCCTCTTCGTAAGTGTGAGTTTCAATTCCCAACATTTCTTGCAAGCGATTGTCTTGGGCCACAACCTCCATTTTCATGCTATCCACTAGGTTTGTAGCCAATTTGTAAGAGGTCGATGTCACAAAATAGAGCCAGTAAGAGGATAGTTTTGGGGTCATTACGGGAACCGTGAAAATCCAGTTTTTAAACCCACGCACTTTGGCATAGCCGTGCAACATATCTTTATAGGTAAGAATATCAGGTCCGCCAATATCAAAGGATTGACCGTACGTTTCTTTGTTGCCCAACACTTCGGTAAGGAACTGAATCACATCGCGAATGGCAATCGGCTGCGTTTTGGTAAGTACCCATTTAGGGGTAATCATCACGGGCAGTTTTTCGCAGAGATCACGAATAATCTCAAAAGAGGAACTTCCGGAGCCTACTATGATTCCTGCACGTAGCACTGTAACATCAAACGGGCCTTTGTAAAGAATTTTTTCCACATTTTTTCTGGAACTGAGGTGTTTGGAGAGTTCCTTGTCGTTCACGATGCCGCTGAGGTAGATAACCTGTTGGCATTGGGTGTTCTCCAAAATGGTGTTGAAGTTTTTGGCCGCTTGCGCCTCTTTTTCATCAAAATCGGTAACGGAGGAGGTCATGGAATGTATCAAGTAGTAGGCGGCATCAATATCCTTGGGTACCTGCTGTTTTTCGGGGTCGTCCAAAAAATCAATCTCGATAATATCAATTTTTGAGCGGATTTTAGCATCGACCGATAGCCGTTTTTCATCCCGAACGGCACAAACTACGCTATGGCCCATATCCAAAAGTTTGGGCAATATGCGCATTCCAATGTACCCATTGGCCCCTGTCAGCAATATTTTCATAGGTCTTCTAAATTGGTGGGTAGGTTATCCGCACGATGGTCCATCAATTTACGGAAGAATCGCTGAATAGCTTTGGTATCCGACTTTACTTTGATGAAGTAATGGTCCATATAAATGGAATAGATTCCGATGTCACCTTTGTACACGTTCAATTTGTAGTAGGGGATGATAAGCCCGTAGGTCTCTAAACGGGCACGGAACCGAACAATGATGCCGTTCGGACGAATTTCAATGTTACAGCTATTAGTACTGTTATCAAGAACGAGTAGATTGTATATATCCAAGCTAGCTTCGGTAATGAACAGTTTTGGCGAACCAATCCCGCCCATGGCAAAGCGCTCTTTTATAGGGATGGGTTTGCCTATGGCTTCGTCAATTTTTTTGGTTATGTCTTTGTTGGAGTAGGAGACGTTCAATAGCATATTTAAAATTAATCAAATTACAGCGGACCATTTGGTAAGGGTGTGGGAAAAGCCCAAAAATTGCGTAGTTTTGCGCCCTGAAAAGCCTTTATAGATGAGTTTGCAGAACGATTTGACCCAAAAAGTAATCGAGGCGGTAAAACAACTGTACCAAGTTGACTTGCCCACGGTGGAATTTCAACCTACCCGAAAGGATTTTGAGGGAGACATTACCGTGGTGGTGTTCCCCATGTTGCGCCTTGTGAAAGGGAATCCGGTTCAGATTGGAACTAAGATAGGGGAGTACCTAGTTGAGAATGTTGATGAAGTATTGAAATGCAATGTGGTGCAAGGCTTTTTAAACATAGTTATTGCTGATAGCTACTACCTGAATTTTTTCAATAGTATTCTTACTGAAACTGATTTTGGTTACGTAAAATCACAGTCCGATGATGCCGTGATGGTGGAATATTCATCCCCAAATACCAATAAGCCGTTGCACTTGGGGCACATTCGTAATAATCTTTTGGGATATTCAGTAGCAGAAATCTTAAAGGCTTCGGGCAAAAAGGTCTACAAAACCCAGATTATCAACGACCGTGGCATCCATATTTGTAAAAGTATGTTGGCCTGGCAAAAATTTGGTGAAGGTGAAACTCCCGAATCTTCCGGTTTAAAAGGGGATCACTTGGTTGGAAAATATTATGTAGCTTTTGATAAAGCTTACAAAGAACAGATTACCGAATTGGTCGAATCGGGCACACCCAAAGAAAAGGCTAAAAAGGAGGCGCCAATTTTATTGGAGGCCCAAGAAATGCTTCGTAAATGGGAAGCTGGAGATGATGATGTTGTGGCACTTTGGAAAAAAATGAACGGTTGGGTGTACGATGGTTTCGATATCACCTACAAAAACTTAGGCGTTGATTTTGATACCCTTTACTACGAGAGCGATACCTATTTGCTAGGTCGTGATGTGGTGAAAGATGGATTGGAACGCGGTGTTTTCTTTAAAAAGGAAGATGGCAGTGTTTGGATAGACCTGACCGAGGAGGGATTGGATGAAAAAATTGTACTGCGTTCCGACGGCACGGCAGTGTATATGACTCAAGACATCGGTACGGCCATCCAACGGGTAACGGACCATCCAGACATTAACGGAATGGTGTACACGGTGGGTAACGAACAGGATTATCACTTTAAGGTGCTGTTCCTTATCCTGAAGAAGCTTGGTTATTCTTGGGCGGAGCAGTTGTTCCATTTGAGTTATGGAATGGTGGATTTGCCCAGCGGCAAAATGAAGAGTAGGGAAGGTACCGTAGTGGATGCGGACGACCTTATCAAAAATATGGAAGATACCGCTGAATCCATTTCTGAAGAATTGGGCAAGTTGGATGGCTATTCCAAAGAAGAAAAAAAGCAATTGTACCGAACCATAGGTTTGGGTGCTCTTAAATACTATATTTTAAAGGTAGACCCTAAAAAGCGTATCCTTTTTAATCCAGAGGAGTCGGTGGATTTCCAAGGGAACACAGGGCCGTTTATCCAGTATACGTACGCTAGAATTCAGTCTATTTTGCGCAATGCGGATTTCAATGTCTCGACTACGCTCGACATTACAATGGAATTGCACGAAAAGGAGAAGGAGTTGTTGAAGCAAATCCAATTGTTTCCTGAAACGGTGCAGTTGGCAGCGGAAAACTATAGTCCTGCCTTGATTGCCAATTATACTTATGACTTGGTTAAGGAGTTCAATTCCTTTTATCAACAAGTGTCCATTTTAGGTGAAACCGATGAGCAAAAGAAAAACTTTAGGGTACAGTTGTCGCAAAAAGTGGGCGAGGTGATTCGGTCAGCGTTCCGCTTATTGGGTATTAATGTTCCTGAGCGGATGTAATAATCCCTCTGTGTTTTGACTTAATGTCAAAACACATCTCCCTTTTTAAAGGGAGAAGCCTGTGGGATTATTTAAAATGTTCTGAAATTTCCGAGAGTACGGATTCCAAATTTTCAAATACCATTTTATTCTCAAAGCGGACTACGGTAAAACCTAATTCATTCAAAACCTTAGTACGTTTTGCATCGTATTCTTGTGCTTGAGGTGTATTATGAACAGCTCCATCCAATTCAATCACCAGCTTTTCAGATGCACAATAAAAATCTACAATATAGTTTTTGATGCTATGCTGACGGTTGAAACGCCTTCCCTGTAATTTTTTAGCTTTTAGATGTCGCCACAGAAAGGCTTCGGCAGGGGTTAAGTTCTTTCTCAACTTTTTTCGGAAATGTTCTAATTCTTTGCGATTATGGATTCTTTTTTTCATCAATCTCTCTTTTAATAGCTCCCCTCTTTGCAAAGAGGGGAGATTCAGACTTGCTGAATCGGGAGATTGATGGGATAAATCTACAAAATTTAAAAACTCACCCTAAAACTTACATTGGGTGTAATGCCCAGTGAAACGTTTTCCACGGTCTCAATTTCATCATCCGCGTTTACTCGGTAATATTTGTTGAGCGTATTTTTTCTATTCGTAAAATTTAGGATGGAGAGTCCCGCATTGGCACGAATGCTTCTGCTTAACTGAAAATTATAGATAGCCGAGGCATCCGCCCTAAAATATTCTGGCAACCGACTATTGTTCGGGGCTTGGTAATTGATTCTGGGCGGAAAAAAATCTTGGTCCAAACCTTCTTCGCCTTCAACAGGCTCTGTAAATGGTTTTCCCGTTCTATAGTTTAGTCCAATGCTTAATTTCAAGTCTTTGTAGTTGTAGGTACTTGCAAAGGTAACCGTGTGCCTTATGTCCAAATTGTTGGGAAACGACTGTGGTACAATCGAATCAAAAGTGTAATCATTTTTATTGTAAGCATAGCTCAACCATGTACTGTAATTGTCTCCTTTTTTGTTGATGAGCAGCTCAGCTCCTTTAACATCGTAACTCCCAATTTCACCCGAAAACTGATGTGGGTTCTGGAATCCTTGTGTACTGGTGCTTATTCCGTCCACATTTTTGTAAAAGCCTTCAACCCCAACGTAAAAATTGTTTTTTTCGTAATTAATGCCAACGGAACCTTGCTTGCTTTTGGTAACAGGAAGTGTGTTATCGTTGGACAGAATCCACCGTCGCTTTTCAATACCTAAAAAGTTTTGTTCCAAATCTATGATCTGGTTGGTGGTCTGGCTTTTAAACTCACCCAAAATTTCGGCTCTTACATAATTGGCCAACTTAAAATTCAGATTGATCCTTGGTTCGATCAAAAACTTTTTGAAGGTGTCCAGGTTCTCAATAAAGTTAAAGCGGGCACCGATTTTTCCAATGAATTTGTTTTCTGGTGAATTATAATTGATTTGAGAAAAAGGGGCGTGGGTCCTTATAACGCCTTTTACTTTGCTATAAAAGTTAGGCTGGTTGATTTCAGTGGCATTGATAATACCTGTTTCTATATATTGGTAGCCGTTGTTCCAACTGAATTCATCGGTAAGGATATATTTTGTGTTAAGTTTTATGGCGTTTTCCGTTACTTGATTGTTTTGGAACAATTGCTGTACCTGGTTGGCGAAAATATTCTGTGCATCCAGATTGTACCTAGAATAATATATGTTGAGATGGGAAGAAAAACGGTCGGTCCAAGTACTCTGTAATTGACCGCCTACGGAAATATTATCCTGTTTTAATAAACTGGTGTTGGTCTCATCTGCGGAGACATTGGTTTCTTCATATTTTAGATTGTTTTTGATACGTATGGCACTCAGCCTGATTTTATGGTCCGGGTTGAGGTTGTACAGGATTTTTCCGGAAAAGTCGTAAAAGAAAAAGTCTTCATCTCGGATAAATTCTTCATCTACAGTATTGTTGTTTTGAAGCGTAATCTCGCTATCTTGGAAGGCCCTATTGAAAAATTGTTTGTAGGTGGGCGTGCTCAGGAAATCGGTTGTTGAACGCCTGGCCGAAAATTGAATGCCGAGTTTGTTGGTCACTGGAATCTCTCCATAAACGTCTCCGCTTATCAGGTTAAATCCTCCGCCTCCCTTCCATCTATCGGAGATTGTATTCCCAGTTTCCATTTGAATAACGCTGCTTACACCGTCCCCGAAATTTGCCGGGGTTCCATTTTTGTATATGGTCACCTTATCTGTTTGATAGGGGTTAAAAGCGGATATCAAACCAAAAAAATGTCCGGACTGATACATTTTGATGCCGTTCCAAAGTACTAGGTTTTGGTCGTTGGTTCCTCCCCTTACATTAATGTCCGATACCGTTTCGTCAATGCTTTTAATGCCGGGAAGGGCTTGTACGGTTTGGAGGATGTCCGGTTCTATCAATCCTGGAAGGATGCCAAATTCGTCAGTTTTCAGAGTAATACTGGCATCTTTTTCCTTTATGATTCCAGAGGTAAGGTATTTGTAGACGAACACTTCATCCAATTGTTCGTAATGCTGTGCCAATAGTATTTTAGGGCATCCACCTTGCTGCAATAGGGTTTCGACCTTTACATATTTGGTAATGTAGCCCAAGTAGCGAATTTTGAGTGAGGCATCACGGGGGATGTTTTCCATGGTAAAGCGGCCATTGTTGTCGGTAATTTTGGCAATATTGGTTCCCAACACCTCTACGGTTGCACCTATTACCGTGTTTTCTTCAAAATTATCCAGTACTACACCACAAAGGTTTACGCGGTTTTCTTTGGTAAGGGTATAGTACCGTTCATTGAGTTTTTTTGTTTCTACACGAAATTTATCTTCAATGTATTGTAGAATTCCTTCCAGTGTGTCGAGGTTTTCAGGAATAGAAATGGCGAGTCCTTCCAAATCTTCATTGAGATAGGAAAACTTGATGTTAAAACGGTTTTCCAACGTTTTTATATAGGAAATAAGGCCAATGGGGGATTGCTGCCTTTCCTGCGCATTAGCGGCGCAGAGTATGAAAAGCAAAAAAACAAGGACGAGGCCTAAATGCTTATTGTTGTGTGTTCCCAGCATAAAAAAGTACGTTGTCTCCGTCTATTTTGTAACGTGTTTTGGAGGGGGTACTTATACTTTTTAACGCCATATTTAGGTCTGTGTTGTTGAAAGAACCTGTAAATAAGAGATTTTCATCAATATTTTTTGAGGATACCTTTACATTGAACTGTCTTTCAAGCTCGGCAAAAACATATTTTAGGGGTATGCTCTCAAAGCTACTTTCATTGTTCATCCAAGATGGTAGCGTGCCATTGGGTGTCCCAACGTCAACAATTTTGCCGTTGATCATCAAGAAAGAAGTTCCGGCGGACAACTTGGTTTCTTTGTTGTTGTAGTTAACGCTTACCAAACCTTCGTAGCAAGTCACCTCAAAAAAACCTTTTCTATTTTCCACATTAAATTGTGTGCCCAAAACGGCAACCGTTCCGTGTTTGGTGGAAACCGTGAATTTTTTTCCTTTGGCAACTTTAAAGAAAGCTTCTCCTTTTAAATCAACATTTCTTTTATTGTCCCAATTCTTTTTATTGAAGGACACTTGTGAATCTGCGTTCAAAAAGATTTCGGAATTATCGGGCAGCATAAGCTCGGAACGCTCAGCGTAATCCGTGGCAACTTTTTCGTTTAAGGTGTTTACATAAAAATAAGAACCGGCGAGGAGTATGGCAATAACGGCAGCGACTCTCAGGAATTTCTTGAAAGGATTCAAGGAAATCACCTTTGGTACATTGTCAATATGCTCTTTTTTCAAGCGTTGTAAGGCTTTTTCCGTGTCAAAATCGGGGGCCTTTAAGTTGCTTGAAGCATCCTTGAGCTTTTGATACGAGGCAAACTCTTGGGAATTTTTGAACTCCCTAAGTTCCTCTTCCGAAAGCTCTCCACTGAGCCATTTTGCCAAATAATTTTCTTGCATGGGTTTTATGCTTTACGTTATAATAACAACTACCTTTTAAAATACCCTACCTTTCAAGTTCAAGTTCAAGTTCAAGTTCAAGTTCAAGAGCATAGATCCGTGGATCAGGGCCAAACGACAAAGACTGGGGCTACTGTCAACTGCTTACCGCGAACTGACATCTGACTTCGTGCTTCCAAGATCAGGGTCAATATCTCCTGTCTCTTTTCTATCGTCTATCTTTTCTACTTTAAATGCCATCAATTTGTTCACGTAAACTCTTCAGCGCCAAATGCATCCTTTTTTCAATGGCTTTTATGCTTACTCCCTCAATTTCTGCGATTTCCGCATATTTTTTACCATCAATCCGGTTGAGCAAAAAAGTAGTTCTTTGGTTTTCGGGCAAAGCATTTAGGGCATTGTCCAATTTTTCCTTGTATTCTTTTTCCTCCATCAAAAATTCTGGAGACTCATTTGTTCTGTCCTTAACAAGGCTGTCAGCATGTTTTAATCTAACCTTTTCTGCCTTGATTACATTTAAATATAGATTATTGGCAATGGTGTAAACGTAGGATTTTGCTTTTTCCGGACTTACCTTTGCACAGTTTTGCCATAATTTTACAAATGCTTCCTGAACGGCGTCGTGAGCCTTTTCCTCATTCCCAAATTTGTAAAAGATATAATTGAAGACCGTTTTGGAGTGGGTCTTAAAAACTTTGCTGAAAACATGGTCTTCGCATACGTTGCTCATGGATGGGGGTTTGTTTATCGGTTCAAATATATTTGAAAATTTTTAAGAAAAAGTAGGGTTTTTTTAAGAAGGGTTGTTTTAAGATTGAATTATAACCCCAAAATTCAAAAGTTATGAAAAAGTTGATTGACAACTTGTTGCGCACAGTACTGGTTGTACTTGTTTTAAGTTTGTCCTCTTGTCAGGAAGAATACGAAGAGATTGACCCAGGTGGAGAGGGACAAGCCATTGCGGCCAATTCTACAACGGCCATATTAATTAAAAAAACATCTTCTTATGATGGTTCTTTCGACAACATTGTCGATGGAGCCAGTTGTTTTGCCATACAATTTCCTTATACAGTGAATGTAAATGGGGTTGATGTGACAATCGATTCTAAAAGTGACCTTGAAATTGTTGAAGAAATTTTTGATGGATTGGACGACGACAACGACGTTTTGGACATTGCTTTTCCCATTACAGTTACCCTTTCCGATTTTACAGAGATAAGCATTAAAAACTATGGTGAGCTTGAAAAAATGGCCCGTGAGTGTATTGAAGGGGGCGACGATGACGATATAGAGTGTATCGACTTTGTTTACCCAATTACCTTGTTCACTTTTGGTGTGGATAACCAACAATCCGATCAGGTAGAGATAAAGAACGACCTAGGTATGAGGAGGTTTTTTGATGAACTTGGCGACAATGAATTGATTAGCATACAGTTCCCCGTTACTCTAAAAAAACATGATGGCACCCAAATTACGGTCGGGAGCAATGCGGAACTTGCCGCAGCACTGGAAACATCCAAAAATGAATGTGATGAGGACGATGATAATGATTATAACGATGATGATTTCACTTTAGAGGAACTTAATGATCTTTTGTTGGCCTGTCCTCTGGAAGTTAGACAAGTAATCCGCGATGAAGTCGATAACACAGAACAATATTTTGAACAATTGATGACCTTTTCCCAAGATGGGACAGTGGTACTTGCCAGTGCAACTACCAGCATAACTGGAACATGGACTACTGCCATGGCGGAAAACGGTGTACTCTTGAGTATTGATTTTGAAGCTGTTGCCGACTTTACTTTGGATTGGTATGTGTATGAATTGGACGATGATCTTATAAAACTTTATAAGGACAATGGTAACAAAATAATACTCAAAGAACGTTGTGATGCGGAGCCGTCCGAAGTAGATAGGGAAACCTTGATTTCAATGTTGCAAGAATGTGAATGGATCGTAAAAAAGATAATAAACCAAGGGAATGAGGTCAAAAGGCTTCTTGGATATGAATTCCAGTTTAAGGCAGGAGGAACAGTTACCCTTGGCAATGGTGTAAATGTCTCACAAGGTAGTTGGGACATCGGACTCAATAGTCAATTGGAATTATCCCTTATGATTACTTTGGAAGATGAACCAGAGGTGAGTTATGAGTGGCCCATCAGTGAGCTTACGGATAGCCGATTTAAATTTAATATTGATGACTCAGACAATGAAATGGTACTTCTGCAAGTATGTGATGATAGTGAGGATGATGGCGATGTTGCCGAAATTAGAAGTATGATCATGGACGGACCTTGGAATATCGCCCTGTACCAAGAAGGAGAAATACAACTGACAACTTCTTACACAGGAATGGAGTTTAACTTCTCGACGATGCACCAGATGGAAGTATTGATCAATGCAGACCCTGTGGCCAATGGTCTTTGGAGGGTGCTGAGAGATTCGGAAGAAGGTTTGAAGCTCTATATTAATTTTGATACAGGAGATGATCTTGTAGGGTTGACCAATGATTGGAAGGTGGTCTCTATCACTTCCACACGAATTGAACTTACTGATGAAAGCGATGATGATTCTTTGGATACCTTGGTGTTCGAGAAACCATAGAATTTTTCCCCAATCTTTTTTTTCCAAAAGAAGGACGGCTAGCCCCAAAGCCGTCCTTTTTCTTTATATTATTCTTAAATTTGTCCCTCCTTTAAAACAAAGAACACATGTTCGATAATTTAAGCGAAAAATTAGACAAGGCACTCCACGTCCTTAAAGGGCATGGTCAGATTACTGAAATCAATGTTGCAGAGACCCTTAAGGAAGTGCGAAGGGCCTTGTTGGATGCCGACGTTAACTTTAAGATTGCCAAGGAATTTACCAATACGGTCAAAGAGAAGGCGCTAGGCCAAAATGTATTGTCCTCCCTTCAACCTGGCCAGCTCATGGTAAAATTGGTTAAAGATGAGCTTACCGAGCTTATGGGGGGCGAAGCAGAAGGTATAGACCTCTCAGGTAACCCTTCTGTAATCTTGATGTCCGGTCTGCAAGGTTCTGGTAAAACCACCTTTTCCGGTAAACTTGCCAATTTCCTCAAAAACAAAAGAACCAAAAAGCCACTTTTGGTAGCCTGCGATGTCTACCGTCCAGCAGCGATAGACCAGTTACATGTAGTAGGTGACCAAATAGGGGTAGAGGTATATTCCGATCGGGGCAACAACGATCCTGTTGCCATTGCCAAGGCAGGTATTGCCCATGCAAAAAGTACAGGGTGCAATGTAGTGATTATTGATACCGCGGGTCGTTTGGCTGTGGATGAGCAGATGATGAATGAAATCTCCAACATCCACAAAGCCGTAAAGCCGCAGGAAACCTTGTTTGTGGTAGACTCCATGACGGGGCAAGATGCGGTAAACACTGCAAAGGCATTTAACGATGTACTGAATTTTGACGGGGTAATCCTAACCAAACTCGATGGTGATACCCGAGGTGGTGCCGCCATTTCCATTAAATCCGTGGTCGATAAGCCTATCAAATTTATTGGTACGGGCGAGAAAATGGAGGCCATTGATGTGTTCCACCCATCCCGAATGGCCGACCGTATCCTTGGTATGGGAGACGTGGTATCCTTGGTGGAGCGTGCCCAAGAGCAGTTTGATGAAGAGCAAGCACGTAAGATTCAAAAGAAAATTGCCAAAAATAAATTCGGGTTTGATGATTTCTTGAGCCAAATTCAGCAAATCAAGAAAATGGGGAACATGAAGGACCTCATGGGAATGATTCCTGGTGCAGGAAAAGCCTTGAAAGGATTGGATATTGATGATGATGCCTTTAAACACATTGAGGCCATTATCCACTCCATGACCCCCGAGGAAAGATCTACACCTGCCAAATTGAATGCAAGCCGTAAAAAGCGCATAGCTGCCGGTAGTGGAACATCCATTCAAGAAGTAAACCAATTGCTAAAACAGTTCAATCAAATGAGCAAGATGATGAAGATGATGCAAGGCGGCGGAGGCAAAAAGATGATGCAGATGATGCAGAATATGAAATAATTTTATTAGGAAGTCGGAAGTCGGAAGTCAGAAGTCAGAAGTCAGAAGTCGGAAGTCGGAAGTCGGAAGTCGGAAGCCCGTTGAATAATTGCCAAAACCTTAAGAATCACTATGGAAATCCTTGACGGAAAAAAAGTATCGAACCAGATTAAAGAAGAAATCACCGTTGAGGTGGCTCAAATGAAAGAACGGGGCGAAAAAGTTCCCCACTTGGCAGCCGTTTTGGTTGGTAACGATGGAGCCAGTCTAACCTATGTGGGCAGCAAGGTGCGTTCCTGTAAAAAAATAGGGTTCGAATCCACATTGATCCATCTTCCCGAGGAGACCACAGAAGAAGATTTGCTAAAGCAAGTACACCAATTGAACAACGACCCCGCCATTGATGGTTACATTGTTCAATTGCCCTTGCCCAAACATATTGATGAGGAAAAAGTATTGATGGCCGTTGACCCCGATAAGGATGTGGATGGATTTCACCCCACCAATTTTGGGAAAATGGCCTTGGATATGGAAACCTTTATTTCAGCCACGCCGTTTGGTATTATGGAATTGTTAAAGCGCTATAAAGTAGAAACCGAAGGAAAACACACGGTGGTTATCGGTAGGAGCCATATTGTGGGCAGGCCTATCAGTATTTTAATGAGCCAAAAGGGGAATCCGGGAAACTCTACCGTGACCTTGGCGCACAGTAGAACCAAAAACTTAAAGGAATTAACGCTTCAGGCGGATATTGTGATTTCTGCATTGGGAGTTCCAAAGTTTTTAAAGGCGGATATGGTCAAGGATGGAGTCACCATCATTGATGTGGGGATTACCCGCGTACCTGATGAAACCAAGGAAAAAGGATATTACATCACTGGCGATGTGGATTTTGAAAATGTAAGTAAGAAAGCATCGTACATTACACCTGTTCCTGGAGGGGTAGGACCTATGACCATTGCCATGTTGCTCAAGAACACCTTGTTGGCCCGTGAGCGTCACAACGTGTAAAAACCTTAGTCTGCGTTTTCTTGCTCAGCCTTTTGCTCTTCTTCGGGGGTCAAAAATTCAAATTCGGTCTCACCTTCGTCATTGGTGCAACTGGATACCGCCATGGCAGAAAAAATAAGGGTAATCAGGAGTAAAATTGTCTTCATAATAGTACGATTTGGGTTTGGCTTAAGACCCTAATCAGTACACTTATAACGAATTGCCATCAATATTCTTGTTTTTATATCCAAAATATCGATAACTTACTTCTTGGTGAATAAACCTGAGTTCGATTATTGTTATGAAATTAAGCATATTGAAAATCAGTGCTTTATACAGGTGAATACTATGTTACTTCGAGTGCAGTCGAGAAGTCTTTTAAATTTTCGAGCTGTTAAATAGGTCTCGACTACGCTCGACCTGACACTTTGGAGTTAAAACTCTGATTTCTTTTCATTAACAATCGAACTCAGCTAAACAAGGTTTTATGGCTCAAACAGTTAGAAACAAAGTAGCTTGGGTGGTTTTTGTGTTTTTGGCCATTGGAATAGGTCTCTACCCACTGATTTATATATTCGCGACCGAGGATTTTGGACTTTTAATGAACAAATCCAATGAACTATTGGCAAGTACACTTTGGAAAACAGCCTTTTACGGCCATATCAGTTTTGGAAGCTTGGCTCTGTTGGTGGGTTGGTCTCAGTTTGTCAAAAAGTGGAGGTCCAAACACCTAAAATGGCATAGAAATATTGGGAAAGTATATGTGTTATCCGCTTTGATAAGTGGATTGTGCGGTGTATACCTTGGTTTTTTCGCCACGGGCGGCATTGTTTCATCCTTGGGGTTTATAAGTCTTGGGTTGATTTGGCTCTTTACTACCCTACGGGCCTATATTGCAGTAAAAAACAAAGACCTTTCCCTGCATCAAGGTTTAATGATCTACAGCTACGCGGCTTGTTTTGCTGCAGTTACCTTACGTATTTGGTTGCCCTTACTAACTATTATTTTTGGAGAGTTTTTGCTGGCCTACAAAATAGTTGCCTGGCTTTGTTGGGTGCCCAATATGGTTTTTGCCCAACTTTGGGTAAAGAAAAAAGGCCTGACCCTTGTTTGATCTACTTGGCAAACAATTGCCCCATATCCTTAAAAGCCTTGAATTCCAAAGCATTTCCGGCAGGGTCTAAAAAGAACATGGTCGCCTGTTCCCCGGGCTCCCCTTTAAACCGAATGTAAGGTTCAATTACAAAATCGATACCCTTTTCTATTAACGTTTTGGAAAATGTTTGAAAGGTATCCCATGGCAAAACCACACCATAATGGGGCACGGGTACATTTTTGCCATCAACGGGGTTGGTGTGCGTGTCTTCTTCGGACTTTGGCTTATAATGAATCACGAATTGATGCCCAAAAAAGTTAAAGTCTACCCATTGTTCGGCACTTCTACCTTCTTCACACCCGAGCACATCGCGGTAAAAAATTCTACATTCATCCAAATTGTGTACCGGAACGGCAACATGAAAAGGGGGTATTTTTTGCATGGTTTATTTTTTCTGAAAATTAGGACAACTTTATCAAGCTTCCAAAAAAGATATGATTTGGTCGTTCACATCGTCTTGGTGCATGGAATGTCCCAAGCCCTCGGTACTTACCAACGTACTGTCTTTCCAATTTTTATTTACTGCAACCGATGCATGGTAAGGTGTAATGTTGTCATGCCTATCATGAAACAACAACCCTTTTTTGCTGATGGATTGTGCAAATTTGGAAGTGGAAAACTCATCAATCCGGAATCCGAAGCGGTTGTATATGTACTTATCCAAATGTTTCATCACCCTATTATTGAACTTTAATAAATCTTGAAAGTGCTCCATAATCTCGTAGAATTCCGATGGAGAACCAATGGTGACCATTTTTTCAACATGGGTACTTGGATTTTTATATTGGTTGTAAATAATGGTCATACCTCCCACCGAATGTCCAATCAGGTGTTTTGGATTGTACTTTGTCACCATATAGTTTACAGCTTCCTCATACAAAGGCACATACAAGTGCTTTCCGGAAGAATAGCCATGCGAAGGAGCATCAAAAGCAATAATGTTAAAATCGGCCTCCCTAAGTTTTTTGATAAGGTTGCGCCATCTAAAGGTGTTGCTCTCCCAACCATGGACCAACAAAACGGTTTCTTTGTTCCCAGGCCAATGATACGATTGTATTTTATGCTCGGCAACCTCTTCAATGGCCAGTTTGGCTCCGTCCAAATAGGCTGCTTGTTCCGGTCTAACCCTCCCTTTTCTGACTGTGCAAAACAAATGAAAAGCACTATCGGCTGCTTTTTGGGGTGCAACTAGCGTATACGCATTATAGTATTGCCCGTAGGCCAATGGAAGTATTTTATTGAGCAGTTTTTTCATAAGGTTACTTTTTGTAACTTACTCTTAATTTGATACTAAAAGTACATATTCATTTTAGAAAACAAAAGAAGTGACGGATTGAAAACTAAGTGTGTAAATGGAAACTATTGCTGATAATCAGAAAATTAGGACGGTAAAAAAATTAGAAAAAATGTTTGGACATATAGATTACAAGAACCCGCCCGAATTATGCCCGGTTCGCGATGTAATGTCCGTAGCTTCTGACCAATGGAGTATATTGATTCTTCTTTGGCTTGGATATTTTCCTTTACTCCGGTTCAACAAACTCAAGAAATACGTCTACGGAATATCCAATAAGGTATTGAGCCAGCGCTTAAAAGTTCTTGAGGCGGACGGTTACATTGCTCGTAAGGCGTATGCGGAAGTGCCTATCCGTGTAGAGTACAGTCTTACGGATTTTGGACAGTCTTATGTGGAAAAACTTCTGGAGTTGGCCGAATGGATGCACGATAACAGCCCAAAGGTTTTGGCCAATCGCGAAAAATTCGGCTTGCTTTAACCCGGTTGAACTATTCCCATCCCAACATCAAATATTTAATTTTGGCATTGTCCGGTATTTGTACCGCTTCAATATCCGAAGTTGAGTAGCGTAAACTCTCAGGCAACTCTTCCTTGTCAATGGTAAAATAAAGATTGCTACCTTTTGGAAAAACCACAATACTGTTTAAGGTCGTCACAATTTTTTTGATATCGTATTTGTTCTGGATATCCTTAAAAGTGCTTTGAAGCCCAATTCCTTTTTCTGATACATATCTGGAATCCAATATTCTAACATTCTGAACAGTAGGAATGCTATCAGCATTTGGGGTCAGGGTCAGAAGATGTTTGCCCCCTTTTTCAAACACTTCGATTTTTTTGGCGGATGTACCCAAGTTGATTCGGGCTGTGTCTCCAACAACGGAATCTTTTACAAAGGTGCTTTCCAATTCACCGACCTTGGTGGTCTGGGTCAAAGGGCCAACACTGGTTTCCGTAATCAAGAATGTGGTATCTTTTTGGCAAGAATGAATTAATGCAACCCCGAAAAACAGGGCAATTGCTCGGCTTGTCTTTTTCATATATATTATCGAATCACTTTTTTTAATACTCCTAAAACACCCCTGATGAATGTAGCACTGGTCAAAACTTTAACCACAGGATTCATTCGGGTGCTTCTTCTGCTGGAAGACCTTCGGGATGTTGATTTTTCCTCTTTTTCGGCTTCTATTTCGGCTCTTTCAATCTTTTCGGAGAGGATTTCGTAGGCACTTTCACGGTCTATCTCCTCATTGTATTTTTTAATTAATTTGGACTGGCCCAGTACATCTTTTATCTCATTATCGTTCAAAATATCCATGCGGCTCATCGGCGCTCGCATCATTGTTGCTGCCAATGGCATTGGGCGTCCTTTTTCGTCCAAGGCGGATACCAAAGCCTCTCCAGTCCCCAATGAAGTAAGCACTTGGGCGGTATCATAAAATTCGGAAATTGGGTAATTCTGTGCCGTAAGCTTTATCGCCTTTCGGTCTTTGGCGGTAAAGGCGCGGAGCGCATGCTGAACTTTCAAGCCCAACTGCGCTAAAACGTCGTCCGGTACATCGGTTGGGTTTTGGGTTACAAAATAAAGCCCGATTCCCTTGGAGCGAATTAGTTTCACAATACTTTCAATCTGGTCCAAAAGTGCTTTGCTGGCATTGTCAAAAATCAGGTGGGCTTCATCTATGAACAGCACCAATTCAGGTCTGTCGCTGTCCCCTTGTTCGGGAAAAGTGGAGTAGATTTCAGCCAAAAGACTCAACATAAAGGTCGAGAAGAGTTTTGGACGGTCTTGGATATCTGTCAAACGGATAATGTTCACATAGCCACGACCGTTTTCGTCAATTCGGACCAAATCTTCCACATCAAAGGATTTTTCCCCAAAAAAGAGGTCGGCACCTTGCTGCTCCAGTTCAATAATTTTTCTCAAAATGGTTCCTGTGGAACTGGTTGAAATACGACCGTACTCTTTTCGGAACTCCTCTTTCCCTTCGCCAGTGGCATACTGCAGTACTTTTTTAAAATCCTTGAGGTCAAGGAGTGGCAGCTTGTTGTCATCACAATATTTGAATATTACGGCAACAATACCTTCTTGGGTAACGCTCAGGTCCAAGATTCTGGAAAGCAGCACAGGCCCAAACTCCGATACCGTGGCCCGCAAGCGAACACCGTGCTGTTCAGAAAGTGACATGATTTCCACGGGAAACCCCTTGGCTTCAAACGGAAGGCCTATTTTTTCTTGACGCTCATCAATTTTTGGATGTCCAGGGCTGGGCTTGGCAATGCCACTAAGGTCGCCTTTAAGGTCCATGAGCAATACGGGAATCCCTTTATCGGATAGGTTTTCGGCCAGTACTTGTAGCGATTTTGTCTTTCCGGTTCCCGTTGCCCCTGCAATTAGGCCGTGGCGATTCATCATTTTTAAGGGAACCTTAATGTAAGCGTTGGTCATGGTTTCGCCATCCAACATTCCGGCACCCAAGGTTATGTAATCGCCCTTAGTGGTGTAGCCTTGTTCTATGTGTTCAAAGAATTCTTCTTTGCTGCCCATCCTGTTCAATTTCCGATAAAAATAGGGTAATTTTAAGCAAAACTAAAAATGAGATTATGAAACCTTTCCACTATGCAATATTGTCTATTTTGATGAGCGGGGCAATGGCCACTTCCTATGCACAAGAAACCACCGAGATTATTTTCCATAAGTCGCATGAGCCCAAAAAACAAAACGCTCCTTTTAGTGATGTGGTACAGGCTGGCAATATGTACTTTTTGGCTGGCCAGATAGGGATGGACCATACGACTCGCACGCTTGTTAAAGGCGGGGTCAAAGCAGAAACTGAACAGGCCATTAAAAATATTGAGGCCGTTTTGGTGCAGTATGATATGACCTTGGACCATGTGGTAAAATGCACCGTGATTTTGGCCGATATTGATGATTTTGCGGCCTTTAATGAAATTTATACCCAATATTTCACCAAAAAACCAGCAAGAACCACCTTTGCAGCTAAAGGCATTGCAGCCAACGGTAGCATAGAAATTGATGTTATTGCCGTAAAATAGGGCCAAACCATAGAAGTGAATTATCTTTGCACCATGATGGAAGAAAACGTGATGGATTTGGTGGAAAAGGGCTTGATGCTGCCCCTGATGGAAGAATTTTATACCATTCAAGGGGAAGGTTACCATAAAGGTACGGCTGCTTATTTTATAAGAATCGGCGGCTGCGATGTGGGTTGCCATTGGTGCGATGTTAAGGAAAGTTGGAATGCCGAAACACATCCCCCAACACCTATTGATAGTATTATAGCCAATGCAGAAAAATATTCGGATACCATAGTAATTACTGGAGGTGAGCCGCTTACTTGGGATATGGGGCCACTAACTGAAGGTCTCAAGGCCAAAAACATGAAGATTCATATCGAAACCTCTGGAGCTTACCCTTTGACAGGTGTTTGGGATTGGATTTGTCTATCTCCCAAAAAAAACAAACTTCCCGTGGGCGATATTTATAAAAAAGCCCACGAGCTTAAGGTAATTATTTACAACAAGCACGATTTTATTTTTGCCGAGGAACAAGCTGCGCAAGTAAGTGATGATTGCATACTCTACCTACAACCCGAATGGAGCGTTCGTGACAAAATGGTTCCGCAAATTGTGGATTATGTAATGAAGCATCCGAAATGGAGAGTTTCCCTACAGACCCATAAGTATTTGAATATTCCTTAAGCTAAAAGGTTAGCGCCCCCCATATTTCTGAAGGTCCAAAATACATTCGGGACCCAAATCTGGAATGGTAGCCAAGCCTTTGGAAGCATTTTTTTCCATTTGTTTAAGCAAAGAAGACCCAAATTCCAGTTCCGAGCGCATTAAACAGCCATCCACATTGCAATGATTGTCGGATTCGGGATCTTCGTGCTCGTTCACGGATTGGGTTGACAAATTAACCAGACCGAATAAATGGCCGAACTCATGCAAGAGCGTGGCAGTCTCAACCTCTTCAGTACTTACTGATGTGCTGCTGTTGGCTATTTTTTTTACGGTAGATTCGTAAATAACCATGGAAGTATTGCGATACACAGCTCCTAAGGTTACTAGTCCTTCACTATCATCGTCGCTGTCGGCAGGGGCATCGGCAAAGTAAATATAAATGGCCAATGTTGAGCCATCGTTATACTCGTCCCTGTTTTCATTTTCAAGGTCAACAACTTCTTCAAGGGTCAATGTTTCTTCATCCGGAGAGGATAGTGCAGTATATTTAAGCTCAATGTTTTCTTTGTGGGTGTCCGTCCTTAAAAACTCCTCAAAATTGGCAATGGCTCCAGCGGTGGGGGCAAAACCGGTGACATAATCAATTTCAATCAAAAGTTTGTCAAAAGTATCATTGGATAACAAGTTTCTAGCAGAAGCCCCTGTGGACAGGCGATTTCCAGATTTGTCAATGTTAATGGTGGAATCCGCTGATGAGATATCCGAATCCTTGGAACAGCTTATCAGTAATCCAAAACTACATAAAGCGTAAAGCGCAATTTTTTTCATAACAAGTCAATATGTACTAAAACGTTCCGCATCGGAAACTATTATTTCTTTAATGTGAGCTTAGCCAAATAGTCGAAATGCTCACCAGAAATTACAAGTTCGCAATCCAATCCATTGGATTCGCTAGCGTTTTGCAAGGTATCGAAATCTACGTAAACCCAATCAAATGCTTTGCCTTTTTGGCCTTTATATTCCATTTCAAAAACTACTTCGCCATAATAGGTTCCATCATTGGGAATCCAGTAACCACCATCTTCATCCTGTTCAAACATGTAAACAATATCGCTGGAATCCAACAGAATCTGTCCGTTGGGCTGCAATAATGAGGCCAAATGCAGTAGAAAACGGCTTAAATTGTTCAGTTTGCCTGCCAATCCAATGCCATTCATAAGTAGAAGCAAGGTATCGTAACGTTCATTGGCATAATCCAAAACATCACTCACAACTGTTGAACGGATGCCTCTTTCCTTGCAAACGGCAATGCATCCTTCGGAATTGTCCAAGGCGGTGACATCAAATCCTTTGTTTTGTAGATAAAGGGCATGACTTCCAGCACCGGCACCAATGTCCAAGACTTTTCCACGAGCTAATTGAAGTGCTTTTTGTTCAATTTTGGGCATTTCATCAAACTCTCGGAACAAATAGGGAACGGGTATCACATCTTCTTCATCTAAAGATGAATACGTTTTAATGTCCTCCGTATAGTCCCCTTTTTGATAATCCAATAGGGCCCTTCCAAAAACATCTGCCATGTTTCGCATTTATTTTACAAAGGTGTGATTTTAATTGTTTGGAAAGCCTTAAAATGGATAAGTTTGTGTTATGGATGAAATACTCAGTGATTTACCACAAAGGGCCAAGGAGAAACATTCTGAGAACAAAAAGTTTTTTGCCAAGTTAAAAAAGCGTCCTCCCAAAGACCTGGATTATACCATGCAAGAACTGCACGAAGCGGAATTTGAGCGCACGGATTGCCTAACATGTGCCAATTGCTGTAAAACTACGGGCCCACTTTTCACCAATGCTGATATTAACAGGATTTCTAAGCATTTTAGAATGAAACCCTCCCAGTTTATAGATGAATATTTAAGGGTTGATGAAGAAAACGACTATGTGCTTCAAGCTGTTCCTTGTACTTTTTTAGGGGCCGATAATTACTGTTCTATTTACGATGTTCGACCTAAAGCCTGCCGCGAATTTCCGCATACGGATAGGAAAAAGTTCCAACAGATAACCAACCTTACCTTAAAAAATGTAGCAATTTGTCCCGCAGCTTATAATATTGTGGAGGAGATGAAAAAATCCATAAAATTTTAATGATTTGCTATATTTGAAGGAATGGAGCAACTGATTTCTTATTTCGAGAACATTCCCTCTTGGCACCGCAGCCTGATTTTGGTGGGCGGAATCACTTTTTTCTGGATTTTGGAAGGTGTGGTACCACTTTTCAATGTTCCCTATAAAAAATGGCGACATTCCGTTCCCAACTTCTTTTTTACGTTGACCACAATTATCGTGAATTTTCCGCTGGCATTTTTGTTGTTAAAATCATCGGATTGGGCGGTGGAAAACCAATTTGGTATCATTAACTGGCTTCCAGAGATGCCTTTGTGGCTTTATGTTTTGCTCGGGGTGATGCTTTTGGATTTGATAGGTGCTTATGCGGCCCATTGGGTAGAACACAAAGTAAAACCTTTGTGGATGGTTCATTTAGTACACCATTCCGATCACAATGTGGATACCACGACCGCCAACAGGCACCATCCATTGGAAAGTTTGATTCGGTATGCATTTACTTTGGCGGGTGTTATACTTGTAGGCGCGCCCATTGGTATCATTATGTTGTATCAAAGTTTATCCGTGGTGTTCTCACAGTTCAATCACGCTAATATTCGTTTGCCAAAAAGGGTGGACAATGCGATCAGTTGGATAATCGTAAGCCCTGATATGCACAAAGTGCACCATCATTATCAGTTACCTTATACCGATTCCAACTACGGAAACATTTTCTCCATTTGGGACAGACTATTTGGCACGTACATGTCGATGGACGTAAAAGATATTGTTTACGGAGTGGATACCTTTCCCGATGAAAAGGAAAACAGCAGCATTAAAGGTTTGCTAAAACAACCATTTCACAAATACCGTAGACCGACCACGGAAAATCAAGAAATCATTTCGGACTGAGATGCTGAAACCAGTTCAACATGACGATGAAAAGTCATTTCGGAATGAGATGCTTTGCATCGATTGAGAAAACTTTACTTTTTAAGACATCTCGACTGCCTGCCCGTCCGGCAGGCGGGCGCTCGATGTGACAAATGCAGTATTCGAGAAAATTCGTGCAATTCGTGTCAAGACCTTTTACCCTTTTATCGGATAACGGACTACCCCTTCGACTGCACTAGGGCACCAGCTCGATTCGACAGACGCCTTATTTGTGCTAATTCGTGCAATTTTTATCAGATTCTAAATCAATCATAAATCAAATACTTCGCTCGTATTTTTTTAAAGTTTTCCAGATCCGCTTGCCAAGTGGCCTTGATTTCTTCGTTGGTCATACCTTTCTCAATCTGTTTTTGAAGTAGGGGAGTGCCCGCGTGTTTGGTGAAACCGCTCGTTAAAAAGAATTTGGACTTGTCCAAGGTGTTGTTGTAGGCATCAATGATCCATTCCATCGTCACTTTGTTCATTCTGGGGGTTTTGGACAGGTCTCGACCATAACAGGTCTTGCCCTCCTCTTTAGGATATTTAGAGCCAAAATTGGGTTCGGGCACATAACTGAAATCATAGGCTGTGCTGTCCATAAAAGAAGCCCCATAACGTTGAAATTGGAACTCGGTGCCACGTCCCGCATTCACATTGGTGCCTTCAAACAAGCCCAAGCTCGGGTACAGCGTAATTGATTTGTCGTTCGGCAGGTTAGGGGAGGGTCTAATAGGCAAATGATATTCGGATTCGTGCGTATAGTTTTCCAATTCCACAACGGTTAAATCAGCTTTGTTGCCATTTTTCAACCATCCTTCGCCGTTGAGCATTTTTGCGTATTCGCCCATCGTCATCCCGTAGACCAACGGAATCGTGTTCATCCCCAAATAGCTGGTATGCTCTTTCATCATGGTAGGGCCATCTACATAGTGCCCGTTGGGATTGGGTCTGTCCAAAACAATAATGGGTATGTCATTTTCGGCACAGGCTTCCATCACCAGTTGCAACGAGGCAATAAATGTATAGAATCGAACCCCCACATCCTGAATATCAAAAACAACGACATCCAAATTGCTCAGCTGTTCTTTGGAAGGTTTACGGTTTTTGCCGTAAAGGGAGATTATGGGCAGGCCAGTTTGGGTGTCCACACCATCTTTAACATGTTCCCCCGCATCTGCCGTACCCCTAAAACCGTGTTCGGGGGCAAAAACTTGCTTCACATCAACACCAGAGGAAAGTAGGGAGTCCACCAAATGTGTATGCCCTTTTTCGTTAAAAACAACACTTGTTGGGTTGGCAACTACACCTACTGCCTTACCTTTTAAAAGCGGGAGATAAACTTCGGTACGATTAGCTGCTACTTTAATGGGAGCAGGTGCTTCGGTTGAGGGTTCTGAAGCAGAAAAGGCCTCTTTTTGTTGTCCCTTGCATGATGAAAAGACCAAAAACAACAATAAAACTGTACTTTTGATTTTAGATAAAATGGGCATTCGTTGAATTTAGAGTTATTTATTGCCAAACGCCTTGTTACAGGGAAGGAACATAAAATTAGTATTTCCGCCCCGATAATAAAAATTGCAATCGCTGCAATCGCAATCGGTGTGGTAATGATGCTTATTGCCATTGCAACGGGTGTCGGCCTAAAAAATAAAATTCGTGAAAAGGTCGCCGCATTCAATGGCCATATCCAAATTTCCAATTTCGACAACAACAATTCCGAAGTCTCCCTGATGCCGGTTTCCATAAATCAAGATTTTTATCCTGAGTTTAAGAATGTAGAAGGCGTAAAGCACGTACAGGCAGTGGCCACCAAAGGTGGAATTATCCGAACGGCCGATACTTTTGAGGGCATGTTGGCCAAAGGCGTGGGAACCGATTACGATTGGAGCACCTTTAAAGAATATCTGGTCGAGGGCAGATTGCCCGATTATGGCGGTAAACTGAACGAGGAGGTGCTCATATCCAGTTTAATGGCCAATAGATTACGGTTAAAAGTTGGCGATACCTTCTTTTCCTTTTTTCTTCGGGATGGTGATGCCTCCAAAATGCCCAACAATAGGAGGTTTAAGATTGTCGGTATTTATGATAGCGGTTTTGAGGAGTTTGACGAAACTTATGTGTTTGTGGATATTCGCCACATTCAACGGATGAACAAATGGAAAGAAAACCAGATTGGCAATTTTGAGGTTTTTCTCGATGATTTTGACCAATTGGAAGAAAAAAGCAACGAGATCTACGGTAAAACGGTATCCGTTTTGGATACCCAAAACATCAGAAGTAAATATTACCGAATTTTTGAATGGATAGGCCTTTTTGATTTTAATATTGCCCTGATCATTGGCATTATGATCATTGTTGGCGGTATCAACATGATCACAGCTTTGCTGGTCTTGATTCTAGAACGTACCCAAATGATAGGAATTTTAAAAGCACTGGGGTCCGCCAATTGGAGCATCCGGAAAGTCTTTTTGTACAACGCTGCCTATTTGATCGCCATCGGGCTTTTTTGGGGCAACCTCATAGGTCTGGGACTCATTTTTCTTCAGAATAAGTACCGTATGTTCAAATTTCCGAACCCCGAGGAATATTACATCGACTACATTCCCGTGCACATGGATATGCCGACCATCTTGCTTTTGAACATCGGGGTGATGTTGCTTTGTTTATTGATGCTTTTGGTGCCATCGTACATCATCACTAAAATAACACCGGTAAAAGCCATTCAATTCGAATAGAAGCCGTTTTCCCGTGTGGGCTTTTCAATCTAAATTGATAACTTGTAAAACAAAATAACCCACCATGACATTTAAATATTATTCCACCTTATTTGCTTTGCTTTTAACTGCATCCATAACTGCACAAAAACTTTCCAGAACCGAAAAAAAGATTGTTTCGACCATTGAAAAAAATAATTCCGATGCAATTGATTTTTTGGAAAGGGTAGTGAACATAAATAGCGGTACCCTTAATGCCGAAGGCGTTAAAAAAGTGGGTATGGTTTTTAAAGATGCCTTTGACAATATCGGATTTGAGACCAAGTGGATAGAAATGCCAGCCGAAATGAACCGCTCAGGTCACTTATTTGCCGAAACCTCTGGCTCAAAAGGAAAAAAGCTGCTGCTTATTGGTCATTTGGATACCGTTTTTGAGGAAGACAGTCCGTTTCAAACTTTTGAAATGGTTAACGACAGTATTGCCCATGCCCCGGGTGGCAACGATATGAAGGGCGGCGATGTAATTGTACTGTATGCCCTAAAAGCATTATCGGACAATGGTCTGTTGGATGATGCACAGATTATTGTAGCCTTTACTGGGGACGAAGAGAGTACAGGTAAGCCTTTGTCCATCAGTAGAAAAGATTTGATTGATGCCGCAAAGCGAAGCGATGTAGCCTTGGGATTTGAAACCTCCACGGGCTTCAACTATGCCACTGTTGCTAGAAGAGGATCCTCGGGATGGGCAGTTGAGGTTGAGGGTAAACGTGCACATTCCTCTGGTGTTTTTAGTGAAAATACAGGAGCAGGTGCCATTTTTGAAATGTCCCGAATCCTACATCAATTTTACACTGATGTAAAAGGGGAGGACTTGCTAACCTTTAATCCAGGTGTACTGCTTGGTGGAACTTTTGTGAATTATGATGAACTGACCAGCAAGGGTGATGCCTTCGGAAAGACCAATGTGGTTGCTCAAAAAGCTGTGGTTAAAGGTGGACTTCGATTTATATCCGAAGGGCAAAAAGAACGTGCTAGAGCCAAAATGAGGGAAATCGCAGCCAATAATCTTCCACAGACTTCAGCAAGTATTAGTTTTACCGATAGCTACCCTGCCATGGGTCCTACAGAAGGAAATCGTGCATTGTTGAGCACACTTAATGATGTAAGTTTGGATCTAAAACAAGGTGAAGTCTTGGCCTATGACCCTGGCAAAAGAGGTGCTGCCGATATCTCTTTTGTTGCCAATTATGTGGATGGCTTGGACGGATTGGGCACTATGGGCTCTGGAGCACATACCCCTCAGGAAACCGTTAACTTGAATACCATTGAAGCGTTGACAAAACGTACTGCCATTTTGATTTACCGATTGATAAACACCAAATAATGGTAACACTACAAACAACTACTTCCGTAGTAAAGATTGATGCGGGGGAACTTGTGGGCTATGAAGTAAACGGACACGAATTTATTCACCAAAAAGGAAGCCCGGGGTGGGGCAGCACCGATACTGAAATGTTCCCTATAATCGGTCCGGTAAACGAGTCTGATTTTCATGTAAAAACACCAAAAGGGGATGCAATTCAAGACCAACATGGACTTTTGCGACAAATGGAGTACAATTTGGAGCACCAAACCGATACTTCTGCCGTTTTTGTAAAGCAATACCAATCGGGAACCGAAGTTTCCAATTCAAAATTTCCGGAAAAATCCACCGAAGCAGTTTTATCATGGCCTTACGATTTTAGGTTCGAGAAATCCTTCTTATTGACCGATGATGGATTGGAAATTCATTTTAAAATCTATGGAGAAAAGGGAATGCCTTTTATGTTAGGGTATCATCCTGCTTTTAAATTACATTCAAAATCGCCAATGATTGTGGCCAAGGGACAAGAAATTACGTTGGATGAGGTTTTGGAAGTTGGGAGTCGGGCGCTTCAAGTGGCAGATTGCGCTTCCATCACACTTAAAGATGAGAAACAAATCACCATTGAAACCGAAGGTTTTGGAAATTTTATGTGCTGGACAGAGGTGCGGAATATGGTCTGTATTGAACCCATATCGTTTTACCCCTATGCCGTAAATCAAACCGAATTGCACAAAGGATTTCAAAAACTGAATGATTCGGCTCGTTTTAAAGTGACTTTGAAGCCAGAAGCATAGCTTAAGGCTAAGATTGCTTTAATGGACAAGTATTTGGCTCTTGTCGTGCTTCAAAAAATATTGGGTAAGAATACTTTCGGTTTCCACGGTATGTTTTTGTGGAGTGATAAAGGCCTCAACATCATCTATGGTTGAAATTTGAATATCGGTATCAATAAAACCAAAACCTTTGTAAATAACATCCGCAATCAAAACCACGGCACTTTCGTTTTCATCCCTGCCTTTTTCCTTGATGATTCGAACCTCCGAAGTCAATAGTTTCATGTTCGCAATCGCTTCTTCAACCTTTTGGTTGTAATCTTCGGCATTTTCATCGCCCGTACAAATACCTCCGCAGGAATTTATCTCATGATGGGAACAAGCCGCGTTGGTCTGTTGTAAATGGCAATACCTTGGGCAGAGCGAAAAACTTTTGCACACTTCTTCCAAATATGCTCGGCACTCTGTTTGGTTATGAATCACTTTTAATGGGTTGGGAACCCCTTTAATGGTATTGTAGGCAAGGTGCATTATTCCGTTTCTGTCCTCGTAGGCAAAAATGGCATATTGTCTCCCTGTTCTTTTTTGGGCACGGTTGTATGGTGGGAACAATCTTTTTATTTCTGCGGATTCCATCAAAAGGGCCACCAATTCGCTGCCAGCCAACTTAAAGTCAATATTGGCCGTTTCGCTGCACATTTGGATTTCTTTGCGGCTCTTGTCGTAAAAATGTCCCAACACCCTTTTTTTTAAGTTGATGGCCTTTCCCACATAAATAATTTCCCCTTTTTGGTTCATAAAATAATAGATGCCGGGTTTTTGGGGAATCTTGTCAAAAACGGATTTGGGCAGATGGGGCGGAAGGGTGGCTTCTTGACTTCGGGCATTCAAAAACTTTTTAAAAACCACTTCCGATTCAGGTTTTCTCAAAAGCTTTTCAAACAAAAGCACTGTAGCATGCGCATCTCCCCGAGCACGGTGGCGATCCACCAAGGGAATTTGGACCGCAGAACACAACTTTCCCAGACTGTAAGAACGTAGACCGGGAATCAACTTACGGGATAAACGTACCGTACAGAGCTTTTTACGAGTAAAATCAATGCCGATTTGTCGAAACTCTTCTTTGATCACACCATAATCAAAATTAACGGAGTGGGCCACAAAAATGCAACCCTCCGTAATAAATTTTACAGTATCTGCAATTTCCGGGAAGGTAGGTGCATTTTGCACCATTTGGTCGTCAATTCCTGTAAGTCCGGTTATAAAATAGGGAATGGGACATTGAGGGTTTACCAGTGAAGTGAATTCATCCACGACTTGGTTACCATCATATTTAAAAATAGAGATTTCGGTGATCTTATTTCCCTTGATTCCGTTACCTGTGGTTTCTATGTCAATTATGGTGTACAAAGTCTAAAAAATTGGCTTTTAAAGTTAGGGTTTTATCTGCACTTAATTTGAGTTGGTGGAATGATGTGTTTCTTTTTTGGGATAGGATTATATGGAAGGTAAAAAGGGTGTCTTTCCAATTTTTAATAATAACAACCCCTTAGAAACAAGTGTGTAAATTATACTTAATATAGGTGTATTGATAGGATTAAGTCGATTATGATAAAGAAAATAGCCTTGATTGGTCAATATAATATCAAAACCGGATAATATTTCCAGAAATCTTCTGATACATAAGTTTACATTTACAAGTGTGAAATTAACGCTTATTAATCTTTAATAAAACATTAACGATGTTGAGCAATGGTTTTTTACTTGGAGAATTAACTAAACAAATTAAAATGTATTATGAAATTGGCTAGCTTTTTATTTAAAGAATGTCTGGGAACCAATCGTTTAAAAAAACAGATTGTTTTGTCCTTGCTCTGCGTTTTCATGGCGCAAGCTGGGTTTTCCCAACAGACGGTTACGGGTAGCATTACAGATGAGCAGGGGATACCTATTGCAGGTGTATCGGTATTGGAAAAGAATACCACCAATGGTACTGCCAGCGATTTTGATGGAAATTATGAGATTACAACTTCGCAATCCGATGCAGTATTGGTGTTTTCTTATTTAGGTTTTGTGAGCCAAGAAATACCGGCACAAGGAAAATCTACCATAAATGTGGTGCTTAAAGAGGATTTAGAGCAACTTTCCGAAGTGGTGGTAATCGGTTATGGTACGCAAAAACGTGCCGATGTGACCAGTTCGGTGGCAACGGTAAAATCGGAGGATTTTGTGCAGGGTAACGTAAAGGATGCCGCACAGCTTATTCAAGGTAAAGTTGCGGGTCTGTCCGTTTCGGCTCCCTCTGGCGACCCGACCGAAGGCACACAGATTAATTTAAGGGGTACATCTTCAATTTTGGGTGGAACCAACCCCTTGGTTTTGGTCGATGGGGTTCCGGGGAGTTTAAATACCGTGGCACCCGAGGATATCGAATCCATTGATGTACTTAAAGATGGTTCCGCTACGGCAATATACGGTACCCGGGGCACTAATGGCGTGATTATCATCACAACAAAGAAAGGAACAAATGACATGAAATCGACCATTGAGTATAATGGGTACGCTTCACTTTCTACCATAGCCAACCGAATGAACTTTTTGGATGCAGGTGAACTAAGACAAAAATTTGAAGAGGGATACACCTTTAATGGGGCCAATCTTCAAGATTTTGGTGCAAATACAGATTGGGTTGATGAGATTACCCGAGATGCCTTTAGCCAAGTACACAACCTTATTTTCAGGGGAGGGAACTCAACTTCCAATATGACAGCTTCATTGAACTATCGAGATATAGAAGGTATTTTTCAGAAATCGGACAATAAAAAACACACAGCCAGAGTAAGTGTAAACCACGCGATGTTCGATAACCGATTAAAGGCCAATGTTGGGGTGATTTTAAGCGAACAAACATATAATGCCCTTGGTGACGGTGAAAGCTTTAACCCATACATATACAGACAGGCCATTATTAGGAACCCTACTGAGCCGGTATACAATGAAGATGGAAGCTGGTACGAAAGAGATGTATATTTCTACGATAACCCAGTTGCGTATATTGAAGAGACCATAGGCCAGAACAGGTATAGAAACACAAGGTTTGACTTTTCTTTAAGCTATGATTTTGGTGATAATGTTACGGTTAAAGGATTGTACACCCGTAAAGGAAACTCCAATATAAGAGGGTTTTACCAAACCAAAGACCACGTGTCCACCACAAAAAACGGACAAGAAGGGTTTGCTTCTAGAGGTACCGATGATTATGTGGGCAACTACGGTCAGTTTACCGTGGATTACGACAATAGCTTCGGAAAACACAAAGTAACAGGTTTGGTAGGTTACAATTATGAAGATAATACCAACGAAGGCTTTTGGGCCACAAACCGACGTTTTCCAACAGATGGCTTTACTTATAACAACCTTGGTAGCGGACAAGGACTTCAATTGGGTGAGGCCGGAATGGGCAGCTACAAGAATTCCGATAAATTGATTGCGTTCTTCTCTAGGGTCACTTATAATTATGATGATCGCTATTTGTTAATGGCCAGTTTGCGCCGTGAAGGTTCCTCTCGATTTGGTGAGGATTATAAATGGGGTAATTTCCCAGGTGTGTCAGTGGGATGGCGTGTAAACCAAGAATCCTTTGCGGAAAATTGGGATTGGCTTTCCAACCTAAAGTTAAGGACTGGCTTTGGGGTTACAGGAATCAATGCAGGTTCCAATTATCAATCATTGAGCGGACTTACCTACGGGGATTATTTCTTGAATAACGGACAATGGGTAAGGCAACTGATACCTTCACGTAATGCCAATCCAAATTTACGTTGGGAGAAAAAGGAAGAGTTTAACCTAGGATTGGACTTTGGTGTTCTTGATGGACGAATCAATGGATCTGTTGATTATTATAACAGAACCACAAAGGATGCATTGTTCAATTATAGTGTGCCAACACCTCCATACTTTTTCGGTACCATTGCCGCCAACGTTGCGCAAATCAAGAATACCGGTCTAGAGTTTTTATTGAATGTAACTCCGTTCCAAACAGATAATTTTCAGTGGACCGCTAACTTGACATATTCTACAAACACCAACGAAATCATGTCGCTTTCCAATGATGAATTCCAGTTGACCAATGATTTCTTTGATGAAGGTTATACCGGAGAGCCTATCCAAATAAGTACGCACCGTGTGCAAGAAGGCCAACCGATCGGTAATTTTTATGGACTTAAAAGTGTAGACATTAACGATGACGGTATTTGGGTCATAGAAAGACCTGATGGATCTTTGGTTCCAGCCACCGAAGCCACTAATGATGACAGGCAGGTATTGGGTAACGGACTGCCAAAGGCATATTACAGTTGGAACAATACGGTAAGGTACAAGAACTGGGATTTAATGGTCAATTTAAGAGGCGCCTTGGACTATCAGATATTGAATTTCTCCCGTATGTTCTATGAAAACCCTACAATAAGCTACAATACCTTGGATTCTGCTTACGATATGGTTTACGGCAAAGCCGTATTGCAAGATGTGCAGCGATTTGTGAGTTATTATGTAGAAGATGGGGACTTCTTGAAGATAGACAATGTTACCTTGGGCTACACCTTGCCAAAAGATGCCATTAAGTTTGCCCAGAGCTTCCGCATTTACGCATCAGGTCTAAACTTGGCTACCATAACAGGGTATAAGGGGATAGACCCTGAAGTGAACAGAAATGGATTGTCCCCTGGTAATGATGAGAGGGATAAATATCCTTCCATCAGGACATTTACATTGGGTATCAACTTCACATTCTAAAAAAATAAGATTATGAAAAATATAATAAACAAAGTGATTTCACTTAAAATAAAATTATTGACACTCCTTGTCGGCTTAGTACTGCTGCCAATCGGGTGTACCGACCTGGAAGAGGAAGTATACTCGGAAGTAACCGAGTCTTCGTTCACGCCATCCGAGTCGGATATAATTTCGGTAATGGCCTCGGCCTACACACCCATGCGTTTTGTAATGGGATGGCAAGGATATTTTGATCTACAGGAAGAACCTGGCGATATGTTTGTAACCCCAACAAGACCCAACGGATGGGATGATGGAGGTACCTACAAGCGGATGCATTTCCACGAATGGACAGAGACCCAATGGCAGCCAAGAAACACATGGATTAGCTGTTTCAACGGAATCAATAGTGCCAACAGGGTAATACTTCAGATAGAATCGGGAGAACTTCCCGTTAGTGAGGAGCAAGCAGCATCCATCGTTGCCGAAATGAGGGCGTTGAGGGCACTGTATTACTCCATGTTGGTAGATACCCATGGAAATGTGCCAATTATTGCAAGTTATAGTGATGAGCTTCCGGAACAAAGTAGCCGTACAGAGGTATACAACTTTATAGTATCTGAATTGACCGAGGTTATACCCAGTTTAACAGAAACCGTTGATCAATCTACATACGGACGTATGACCAAATGGGCCGCTTATCACGTATTGGCCAGAGTATATCTCAATGCCGAAGTGTACACCGGAACCCCACAATGGAGCAAGGTCATAGAAGCTTGTAACGAAATCATCAACAGCAATGCATTTGAATTGTCGCCTAGTTATTCCGACATTTTCAAAACAGATAATGAAACCAATCCAGAAATGGTGTTTGCCATACCCTATGATCAAATTTTTGCGGGACAATGGAGTGCTCACATGAAAATGCTTTTGCCCGATCACCGATTGGTTTTTGATATGCAGGCCCAACCTTGGGGAGGGTCTAGCTGTAACCCACAGTTTATAGATAGTTATGATCCAAACGACAACCGTTTGGAGGATACTTGGTTGATGGGAGACCAATTGAATGCATCGGATGGTAGTGTGGTAATGACCTTGAGAAAAGAAATGCCAAGTATTTATGATTGTGATTTTACCGATGGTTTCCGATGTGGAAAATATGAGATAGAATCAGGAGCAACAGGAGGACTAAGTGTTGATTTTCCCTTCTTGCGATATACCGATGTGCTCATGATGAAGGCCGAAGCACTCCTTAGAACCAACAAGAGCGATGAAGCAGCAGCCATTGTAACCGAAGTGCGTATGCGTTCCTTTGAGGACCCTGCCCAAGCAACAGTTACCGGAGCTGAATTGGAAGGTGATACCACAGTGGAGTACGGTACTTTGGCCGAAGATGGAACCATTGATGATCCAGGAGACCAGTCAGCAGTGCCTTATGGACGCTTTTTGGATGAGTTGGGATGGGAATTTGCCGCAGAGGCCAGAAGAAGGACAGACTTGATCCGATTTGGGGTGTTCCAGACCAAGAACTGGTATAACCACACCCCCCAAGGAAACCATACCATCCTGTTCCCAATAGGATTGGAAGAGAGGAATACCAATACCAATCTAAGTCAGAATCCTGGGTATTAAATTAAAAATACGATTCAAGCATATTCTTATTTAGTAATTATTTGAGTTTGTAGTTTAGTGAAAAAGCGGATGGGTCTCCATCCGCTTTTATAATTTTATGGCTTGTGTAAATTTCAAGAAGAAAGAAACCCAAGTTCTTTTCCTTATGGGATAAGGATCAAATTAAAACTGGGCCCTAAATTGTGTGGGGGAACAGCCCTTCAATTCTTTAAATTTTCTATTAAAATTTGCAATATTGTTGAAGCCACATTGATCGGAAATCATGGAAATGGCAAGTTCTGGGTTGCTTAAAATAAGCTTGCAGGCATTCTCTATCCGTATTTCGATCAAAAATTGGAAAAAAGTCTTGTTCGTTCGCTTTTTAAAATACCGGCAAAAAGCATTTTTGCTCATATTCGCTACATCCGCCACCTCATCAAGGTTAATGGGCTCGTGAAACCTGTCCATGGCATATTTGAACACATCGTTCATCCGTTTCCCTTCATCATCAGAGAACGACTTTCTGTATACAAAGGAAGACAAAGGCTCAGTTTCCGATTGCATTATATGGCTGATAATGATCAAAAGCGTGGCTATCTGCTCCACTTTGTTCTGCGTCTTTAATTTGTTGAACTCTTCAATAATGATTTCTGTATTGGAAATCACTCGCATTCCAAGCTCCGATTTTTTAAAAAACTCTTTAGTTGCCGAAAGGTCTGTAATACGGAAGAAATCCTTGCCAAAAGAATTGATGTCAAAAAACAAAGTGTACATAAGCGATTTTGGTGAAGCCGAAACATCACTTTTAAATGCATGGGGCACATACCCTCCAATAACCAAGATGTCCCCTTCGCTGTAATCACTGATCGAATCGCCCACGATCAGAGACCCGGCACCTTTGGCTATATAACTTATCTGAATTTCTGCATGTTGATGAAGCTGGTCATAAAAAACCCGTTCCCGGTCTACCTGGTAGACCAAGGCTTCATCTTTGGGTTTTGGTATTTTGAATGGGAGAACTTTCATTTTTTATACAAATATCGTTAAAAAATCGTCCTTGGTCAACAATTTGGGTCAATATAGTATCACAACGAGCTAATAAATAGACCGATTCTTGGCTTGTTGTATTTTATTTTTGTAATCAAAATACTAAGCATTATGATACATTGGGAAGGCGTTATGCCTGCTGTAACAACAAAATTTACAAGTGAGGACAAATTGGACCTTGCCATGTTTGAAAAAAATATTAGGGCTCAAGTGGAAGCTGGGGTTCATGGAATCATTTTGGGCGGCACTCTGGGTGAAGCAAGCACTCTGGCCAATGAGGAAAAAGAAACCTTGATCAAGACCGCTTTGGAAATTGTAGGCCATAAGGTTCCTGTAATTATCAATATTGCAGAGCAGAGTACCAAAGAAGCCATAGCCGTGGCACAAAATGCAGAAAAATTGGGTGCTAAAGGACTTATGGTGTTGCCTCCCATGAGGTATAAGGCAACCGATCATGAAACAGTAGTGTATTTTAAGGCCATAGCAAACAGCACTTCGCTTCCCATAATGATCTATAATAATCCGGTGGATTATAAAATTGAGGTAACTTTGGACATGATGGAGGAGTTGTTGGAATGTGACAATATTCAGGCCATTAAGGAATCCACAAGAGACATCACCAATGTCATCCGATTAAAGAACCGCTTCGGTGACCGTTTGAAGGTCTTTACGGGCGTGGACACACTGGGTCTAGAGAGTTTGGTGATAGGAGCGGACGGCTGGGTAGCCGGGTTGGTCTGTGCCTATCCAGCGGAGACCGTCGCCATCTATGAATTGGTAAAAGCGGGCAAAATCAACGAAGCCTTGGATATATACCGATGGTTTATGCCCCTGCTGGAGTTGGACATAAGCCCGCAATTGGTGCAGAACATCAAATTGGCCGAAGTGGCCACAGGAATCGGGACCGAACATGTCAGGGCACCAAGATTGCCCTTGCAGGGTAAAGAAAGGGAGCGGGTGATCAAGGTTATCGACGATGCCATGAAAAACAGACCGGTACTCCCGGAATATAAAAACCTAAAAAGTGAAGTATGATTACAGGAAAAAACTGTATAGCAGGAGATTTTAGCGCAAAGGGAAATGTTGTTTTCAAAACAACCAATCCCAAATTGAACATTGAAAACCCCACAACTTTTGTGGAAGCCACAAAAGAAGAAATTGAAGAGGCTGCTATCTCGGCGTGGAATGCTTTTAAAGTTTATCGAAAAGTATCAGGCAAGCAAAGAGCAGCTTTCTTGAATGCCATTGCCGATGAAATTTTGACGCTGGATCAAGAGTTGGTAGATATGTACGTTACAGAGTCCGGGCTTCCCGAAGGAAGAGCAAAGGGAGAAAGAGGACGTACAATGAACCAGTTAAGGTCCTTTGCTGAACTAGTTGCCAATGACGATTGGAGGGAAAACACCTTTGATGCAGCCCAACCGGATAGGAAACCATTACCAAAGGATGATTTGAGAAAAACGATGATTCCCTTGGGGCCAGTGGCCGTATTCGGGGCCAGTAACTTTCCATTGGCCTATTCCACTGCTGGGGGCGATACAGCTAGTGCTTTAGCGGCAGGTTGCCCCGTAATTGTTAAATCGCACCCCATGCATGCCGGAACTTCAGAATTGGTGGCCTCTGCCATTGTAAGGGCTGCAGGGAAAACCGGAATGCCCAAAGGAGTGTTCTCCAGTATCAATGGAGGTATTCAGGCAGGGGTTGATTTGGTGAACCATCCCAAGATAAAAGCGGTCGGTTTTACGGGAAGCATCACAGGAGGAAGAGCACTGTTTGACCTAGCGGCAAAAAGGGAAGAACCTATTCCCGTATTTGCGGAAATGGGAAGCATCAACCCGGTGATCATAACGCCCAGTGCCATTTCCAAAAGAGGAAATGAAATAGCAAAGACTTATGCGGGATCCATTACCTTGGGAACAGGTCAATTCTGTACCAATCCTGGACTTTTATTGACGATAAAGAATGAAAACACCCAAGATTTTGTCAAAGAATTGGCAAAAGAGACCATTGCTTTGGATCCTCAGTGCATGCTGCATCCAAATATTAAAAGTGGCTACGAAAAAAAAGGAGACGATGTAACTTCACAATCAGGAGTAGAAGTTGTTGGTAAAGTTGAAGGAGATTTAGAACCCAATTATGCAGCTTCAGTGGTTGCAACTGTATCTGGAACAGATTTTTTGGCCAATCCCAAATTGCACCAAGAAGTTTTCGGACCTTTTTCCATGGTGGTTCAATGCAAGGATGAAGCAGAGCTTTTGCAGATTATAGAAGGACTGGAAGGACAATTGACGGGTACCCTTATCGCAGAGGAAATTGATTCCCTTGATTTAATGGAAATCGTGGACACCCTTCAGAATCGAGTAGGTAGAATTATCTACAATGGAGTTCCCACAGGAGTAGAGGTATGTCCATCCATGCAGCACGGTGGCCCATATCCGGCATCTACGGATTCCCGATTTACGGCAGTGGGTACACACGCTATCAAAAGATGGGTAAGGCCTGTAAGCTATCAGTCTTTCCCAAAAAATCTGTTACCCGACCATCTAAAGGGGTAAGGTATACAGGTAGAAATCTATTAAAAATAAATGTGTCAGTTTTAAAGACAGCGAGTGGCAAGAAAAACTTTTTTTTGTGTTGATGCACATACCTGCGGGAATCCGGTAAGGGTTGTGGCAGGGGGCGGCCCCAATTTGGTGGGGGGCAACATGAGTGAAAAAAGACAGCATTTCCTTAAGGAATTTGACTGGATTAGAAAAGGGTTAATGTTTGAGCCTCGGGGACATGATATGATGAGTGGGAGCATTTTGCTCCCACCTCATGAACCCGAAAATGATTTTGCCATTCTCTTTATCGAGACCTCTGGTTGTTTACCCATGTGCGGACACGGGACCATCGGAACCATTACCGTGGCCATTGAAGAGGGATTGATCGTTCCCAAAATACCCGGAAAAATCAAGATGGAAGCTCCTGCGGGACTGGTGGAAATTGAATACCAGCAGACTGGAAAGAAAGTGGATTGGGTCCGTTTGGTCAATGTGAAATCCTATTTGGCCGCCGAAAACTTGACCATTGAGTGTCCTGAACTGGGTGAAATTACTTTTGATGTGGCTTACGGCGGAAACTATTATGCCATCGTGGACCCCCAAGAAAACTTCAAAGGTGTGCAAGATTTTACGGCAGGACAGATTATTCATTATTCCCAAGTAGTCCGGAAACGAATCAATGAGAAATACCCAGATATGTTCATCCACCCCGAAAATAGCACCATCAGGGATGTCAGCCACATGCTCTGGACAGGAGATCCCATCGACCCAACATCTTCAGGAAGAAATGCCGTTTTTTATGGGGACAAGGCCATAGACCGTTCCCCATGTGGTACGGGAACCTCGGCCCGAATGGCGCAATTGTACGTCAAAGGAAAATTGAAATCAAGTGAACCTTTTATTCATGAAAGCTTTATTGGAAGCAAATTTGTTGGAAGGATTGAGAAGGAAACCACATTGGCTGGCAAAAAGGCTATTGTACCCAGTATTCAAGGATGGGCACAGATAACGGGCTATAACAACATCATTATAGACGATGACGACCCATACGCCCATGGGTTCCAGGTATTATAAACCAATGTTCCAAAATGAAGAAAGTGATTGTTGTAGGGGGAGGAATCTCCGGGCTTTTTAGTGCCTATTATTTAGTACATGAAGGATATGGAGTGACTGTGTTGGACCAAACCGATATGACCAGCGGGGCCTCATTTATCAATGCTGGATACATCACACCGAGCCATTTTATTCCATTGGCCACACCGGGAATCATTACCCAAGGCCTTAAATGGATGCTCAACAGTTCCAGTCCTTTGTATATAAAGCCCAGATGGGATATGGAATTCTTTAAATGGGCCCTGCTTTTTAAAAAATCGGCGACCACCTCCATGGTCAAAAAAGCAATGCCCGTGCTCAAGGAACTCAACCTAAAGAGCAGAGATCTGTACGAAGAGCTTTTGGCTTCCCACGATTTTGATTTTCATTATGAAAGAAAAGGGGTGCTGATGGCCTATTGTTCGGACAAAGCCGAACATGAAGAACGTGAAGTAGCCGAACAGGCCATAAGAGAAGGGCTGGAGGCGTCCATACTTTCCAAGGAAAAGCTGCAAGAAATCCAGCCCGTTTTTTCCAATAAGGTAAAGGGAGCGGTGCACTACCAGTGTGATGCCCACATGACCCCCAACCATTTTATGCAACAACTAAAGAATTGGCTACTGTCCCAAGGTGTGGAGTTTAAGTTCAACCAAAAGGTTGAAGGGTTTACCGTTAAAGAGGAAAAAATAGTCTCCTTGAAGACCAAGGATACCGTTTTTAAGGCCGATGAATTTGTACTGGCCAGTGGAAGCTGGACTTCAAAACTAGTTTCATCCATTGGTTTGGATATTCCCATCCAAGGAGGAAAAGGATACAGTATGGATGTGAACAGACCCACAGGTATTACTTTGCCGACCATTTTGGTGGACGCCCGAATGGCGGTGACCCCAATGAACGGTTTTACCCGTTTCGCAGGCACCATGGAATTCTCAGGCAACAACGACACCATCCAAAAGGAACGGGTCGAGGCCTTGGCCAAGGCTGTTAAGACCCACTATCGGGATGTTGAAATACAGGCAGACGAATTGAACAAGGCAACATCCGGGCTCAGGCCTGTGTCCCCAGATGGGTTGCCCTACATTGGCAAAACTTCCAAGTACCATAACCTGACCATTGCTGCAGGTCACGCCATGATGGGGTGGAGCTTGGGACCTGTAACCGGAAAGTTGGTGGCACAAGAAATAGCCAAGGCAAAAACCATGGTAAACCTTGCATCACTTTCACCGGACAGGTTCAAATAACCAAATCCGCAATATCCAGACTACATTACTATAAACTTGCATCTTTTTGTGCTTAAAGTGGTGTTAAGGGTAATATAGTATAAGTATATGATAATTTGGATTGGCGTACAACGGGAGATTATCTCTAGTTTTAGACTTATTTAAACTATGGAATCTTTTGTCAAAAAAATAAGTGTATTTTTTATACTTATAACAGTAGGCACATCATTTGCCCAAGGAACTTTAGCGGAATATAAAAAGGCGATAGCGTTGGATTCCCTGTTCCGGGACAAGGTCATCAACTCGCCCTCAACTTTTCATTGGCTTGAAAACAACCTGTTATGGTATGTTAACAATACTGCTGAGGGGAAAGAATATTTATGGGTGGATGCCATCAAGAAAACGCAAGCAAAATGTTTTGATCATGAGGTCTTGGCCAAATTGCTTTCCAAAGAATTTGATCAGGATGTAGATCCGAAGAACATAGAGATTAGTGAACTGGAGTTTGATACGGATTTGAGCGAGTTGAAATTCATTTTTGACAAGGCAAGGGTTTCCTATCGTCCCAATGCCAATAAACTGACGGTAATTGAAGCGAATGTGGAGGATAGAAGCAGGAACAGAGGCTATTGGGGCAGCAGGTTTGATGAGAAAAACAATCCGCCCGTGGTTTCCCCGGATTCCACTATGACCGCATTCATCAAAAACAACAACGTATACATTAAGGACAACAAGACCAAACAGGAAACCCAGTTGAGCTATGATGGCGCTCCCGGGTTTTTCTATTCCACTTATATCAAATGGTCCCCCGACGGCAAAAAAATCATGGCCTACAAGGTGCGCCCTGGTGACGACCGTAAAATTTACTTTGTGGAATCCAGCCCAGAGGACCAATTTCAGCCCAAGTTGCAATCCAGGGATTATTTGAAGCCAGGGGATGAACTTCCCTTCAAAAGCCCACAACTGTTTTTGGTAGATGCTCAAAAACATATCCCGATTCCAACGGACGAATTCAACCATCAATTTGGACTGAACAATATGGATTGGAGGGAGGACAGCCGCGCATTTACCTTCGAATATAACCAACGGGGGCACCAAGCGTACAAAGTGATCGAGGTAAATGCCATCACTGGAAACGTGAAGGTATTGGTAAGCGAGACCAGTGACACATTCATTGACTACAGCAGTAAAAAATACCGATACGATGTGGCCGACGGCAAGGAAATTATATGGACTTCCGAGCGGGACGGCTGGAACCACATATATCTTTATGACGGGGCGACCGGACAGGTGAAAAAGCAGCTCACCAAAGGTGATTGGGTAGTGCGCAAGGTCATCCATGTGGATGAAAAGAACAGGGAAGTGTATTTCACGGCAAGCGGACTGGACAAGGATCAAGATCCCTATTTTCTGCATTACTTCAAGGTTGGTTTTGACGGAAAGAACCTCACCCGGTTCACCAAAGAAAATGGCAACCACGAGGTCACATTTTCCAACGATTACGCCTATTATGTCGATCAATATTCACGGGTGGATGCACCACCTATCACGCTTTTGAAATCATCAAAAAACGGTAAGACCATTATGCAGTTGCAAAAGGCCGACCATTCCGCTTTGCTGAAAGAAGGATGGATCGCCCCCGAAGTGTTTACGGCAAAGGGCCGGGACGGCGTTACCGATATCTGGGGCATTATCATTCGGCCGACTTCTTTCGACCCTAACAAGACCTATCCGGTCATTGAATATATTTACGCCGGACCCCACAGTTCCTTTGTGCCCAAGGATTTCAGGGCCTACAACTGGTCCATGTCCTCCTTGGCCGAATTGGGTTTCATTGTGGTTCAGATAGATGGGATGGGCACTTCCAACCGTTCCAAGGCTTTTCATGACGTATGTTGGCAGAATTTAAAAGATGGTGGTTTTCCCGATCGGAAGATATGGATCAAGGAAGCGGCCAAAAAGTATCCCTATATGGACGCTGAAAGGGTTGGAATTTTCGGAACGTCTGCTGGTGGACAGAACGCGGCGGCAGCCTTGGTGTTCAATTCGGATTTTTATGATGTAGCGGTCTCCTCATGTGGGTGCCACGACAACAGGATGGACAAGATCTGGTGGAACGAACAGTTCATGGGCTATCCCATTGGCCCCCATTACGCAGCCAGTTCCAATGTGGAAAATGCAGCCCAAATGGGCGGTAACCTCATGCTCATTTTGGGCGAGGTGGACGACAACGTAGATCCGGCCAGCACCATGCAGTTTGCCAATGCCTTGATCAAAGCCAACAAAGATTTTGAGTTGATCACCATTCCCGGAATGGGACATTCTTCCGGTGGGGAATTTGGGGAACGGAAACGCAAGGATTTTTTTGTGAAACACTTGATGGGTGTTGATCCCCCTTCTTGGGAAGAAATCTACGAATAGAAAAATTGAAAACACATAGAACCAAAGGTTAGTATAAATATTGGAGAAAAGATTTATTATGAAGTTACGTAAGTTGTTCGTTGGTACGATATTGTTTTTTTCCGCTTGGTGTACAAGTTTTGTACAAGCGCAGAGCGGCAATCAGATTTTGGACGGAATTGGTGAGACCGCAATGATTGCCCGGTACATTTTTGACGGCGATGCCAAGGATTGGTCACGAAACAATTTGCATGGAAGGATTCACGGCCCCAATGCCAGTTTTGCCGAGGATGAAAAGTTCGGTAAGGTACTTGTTTTGCCAGGGGATGGCGAATCTTATGTTTCAATCCCCGGTGAGTCCTTGGAAGGGGAAGAATCCCTGAGCATCACTGCTTGGGTCAATTTTAAATCCTTGGAACCCGGACAACGACTTTTTGATTTCGGCAAGGATGACAGGACGCATCTTTTTGTGGCACCATCGGGCATTGGGGAAAATGAAGCATTTCAGTCCGTCATCATCAAAGACGACAAGAAAGCATACGAAGCATTTTCACCAGATTCAAAAATAGAAACTGACGAATGGGTACATCTTGCTGTGGTTCTCGATATTCCATCAAAAACCATGAGCACTTTCATCAATGGAAAGCAAGTGGCCAAAGTTGAAAATATGGATATGGAGTTGGGGCAATTGTTCACGCACGAAAATCTACTTTATATAGGTAGGTCAATTACATCAGGAAATCCTTACCTCAATGCCAAAATTCACGATTTTAGATTGTATCGGATTCCATTGAGCCAAAAGCAGGTAACAAGGATACACTACATAGCCCTGAAGGGTGACGAAATAGTGAAACGAGAGAAACCAGAAGATGATCTTCCAAAATTCACTCCAAATACTCCACAATTGTACAATGAATATTTGGTAGGTGTTACTGATGTTGATGTAGAAACCGAAGTAGGTTTTTTACCAAGATTGCCCCGTTTCGTCCAAGGCACATATCGCAATGGAGTCGAAGGCCCAAAAGTGAGAGTGTTGTGGCCATCCCCAACAGATAATTCCGAAGTTTCAAAACCTGGAAATTATGTGGTCACAGGTCAGGTTTCCGGTACGGATTTTCAACCAAAGGCCAGAGTTACGGTAAAAGCAGGTAAAGAATCGGATACACCCAGCCTTAAACTGGACGTTTTTGGATTGGATCAGGTATTGCTGGATGCAGATGCCCATGGCCAACCAACAAAGTTCATTGAAAATCGTGATAAGTTCATAAACACATTGGCCCAAACCAACCCGGATTCCTTTCTCTATATGTTCCGAAATGCCTTTGGTCAGAAACAGCCAGAGGGAGCAAAACCCTTGGGCGTATGGGACAGTCAAGAAACCAAATTACGGGGGCATGCTACAGGACATTACCTTACGGCAATAGCCCAAGCCTATGCCAGTACGGGTTACGATAAAGAACTACAGGCCAACTTTGCCGATAAAATGGATTACATGGTGGATGTGTTGTACAAGCTATCACAAATGTCAGGGAAGCCGGTAAATACAGGTGGAGAATACGAAGCAGACCCAACGGCGGTTCCTCCAGGTCCGGGTAAATCAACCTATGATTCTGATCTGAGCGAAAACGGTATCCGAACTGATTATTGGAATTGGGGCGAAGGATTTATAAGCGCCTATCCGCCAGACCAATTTATTATGTTGGAAAAAGGAGCGACCTACGGAACACAACCTACGCAAATTTGGGCGCCCTATTACACCTTGCACAAGATTTTGGCCGGACTAATGGACATTTACGAAGCCAGTGGAAATGAAAAAGCACTTGAGATTGCCAAAGGAATGGGCGATTGGGTATATGCCCGATTGAGCCAGCTACCTACCGATACATTGATTAGCATGTGGAACACTTATATTGCAGGTGAGTTTGGGGGTATGAACGAGGCCATGGCCCGTTTAGATAGAATCACCGATGAACCCCGTTACCTCAAAGTGGCCCAATTGTTCGATAATATCAAAATGTTTTTTGGCGATGCAGAACATTCACATGGATTGGCCAGAAATGTGGACTCCTTCCGTGGATTGCATGCCAATCAGCACATTCCCCAAATTGTGGGGGCGTTGGAAATATATCGCGATTCGGAATCCCCTGAATATTACCAAGTGGCCGACAATTTCTGGTACAAAGCCAAAAATGATTATATGTACAGCATTGGCGGGGTTGCCGGGGCAAGAAACCCCACGAACGCCGAATGTTTTATCGCCCAACCGGCCTCATTGTACGAAAATGGGTTTTCATCCGGGGGGCAAAATGAAACCTGCGCCACATACAATATGCTGAAATTGACCAAAAATCTGTTTCTTTTTGACCAAAGGACAGAGTTGATGGATTATTATGAACGTGGACTGTATAACCACATCCTTGCCTCCGTGGCCGAGGACAGCCCGGCCAATACCTATCACGTGCCCTTGAGACCGGGTTCCGTAAAACGGTTCGGCAACTCGGACATGACCGGATTTACCTGTTGCAACGGTACCGCTTTGGAGAGTAGCACCAAGCTCCAGAATTCCATCTATTTCAGAAGCAGGGACAACAGTGCACTTTTTGTTAATCTCTTCGTTCCATCAACCTTGGAATGGACCGAGAAGAATATCACTGTTGAGCAAAAAACCGCTTTCCCAAAAGCGGACAATACCCAATTGACCATCAAGGGCAAAGGAAAATTTGATCTCAATATCCGGGTGCCACAGTGGGCGACCAAAGGTTTCTATGTGAAAGTGAACGGTAAGGAAGAAAAAGTCGAGGCGAAACCAGGAACCTACATTACCCTGAGCCGCAAGTGGAAAGATGGTGATAAGATCGAGATAAAAATGCCGTTCCAGTTCCATTTGGACCCAGTGATGGACCAACAAAACATAGCAAGTCTTTTTTATGGCCCCATTTTGTTGGTGGCCCAAGAAACTGAACCGCGAAATGAATGGCGTAAAGTGACTTTGGATGCCAAGGATATAGGAAAAACGATAAAAGGTGACCCCAAGGCACTTGAATTTATCATTGACGGTGTGGTTTATAAGCCGTTTTATGAAACCTACGGGCGTCATTCGGTCTATTTGGATGTCACCTTGAAATAGGTCCATTTTATCAATGAAACCAATACAATGAAAACCAATCGCTACCTTTAGGTAGAAACGGACAAAAACTAAACATGAACAATATGGGTTTTAAAAAAATAGGAATCATTGCAGCGGTCATGGTTGGCTCTTTCGCAACAGCGCAGACCAGCCAATTGGCCGACCTTGTCACGGAGTTCGAAGCCGACAATTGGGCCTTGGACCGAACCTACATCGTTGACGAATCCGAAGAGTACTATCAGCGCTTTTCCAAATTCTATTCCGACTGGGAAAAGAAAATGGCCAGTATAGACTTTGGTTCTTTATCCCAACAGGGGAAGGTGGATTATGTTCTTCTGAAGAACTTGGTGACCAAAGGGGAGTATTTTTTGAACCAAGATTACAATGCCTTCAAGGAAGTTGATGAAGTAGGCCATTTTGCCAAGGACATCTTTCAGTTCATCCAAGAACGACGCAGGGGCAAAAAACCAGATGCCAAAAATTTGGCACAGCTATTTCAAAATGCCACCAAAACCATTGATTCTGAAATGGAATCATGGAAATCAAAGCCATTTAAGGACTGGCAAACTGCGGACAAAGCTTCGACGATTGTACTTTCATTGCAAAGGGGATTGGAAGAAGCATATAACTTTTATTACGGCTACGACCCCGATTTTACTTGGTGGGTGGAAGAACCCTATAAAAAACTGAACGAAAAGTTGACCGCTTATGCGGATTTCCTTAAAAACAACTATGCACAGAACAGTGTCAAGGACGATGGCAGTGGCATTATAGGTAAACCAATTGGTGAGGACGCGTTGAATGAAAGCCTTGCCATGGCATTCATTCCCTACACGCCGGCCGAACTTATAAAAACTGCCGAAGAACAATTTGAGTGGTGCAAAAATGAAATGATAAAGGCATCCCGTGAATTGGGCTACGGCGATGACTGGAAAAAGGCTTTGGAACACGTGAAGAACACCTACGTTCCGGCCGGGGAGCAACCACAGGCCATCATGGACCTGTATTCACATTCCGTTGAGTTTATTGAAGAAAGAGATTTGATCACCTTGCCGGATTTGGCCAAGGAAACCTGGGGCATGAAAATGATGAGCCCCGAAAGACAGAAGGTCAATCCGTTCTTTTTGGGCGGAAGGGACATCATCATTTCCTATCCGACCATGGAAATGGACCATGACGACAAGTTGATGAGCATGCGCGGAAACAATCCCAATTTCTCGTTCCCCACGGTGCAGCACGAATTGTTGCCCGGACACAATCTACAATACTTCATGACCAGCCGTCATAAGAGTTACCGAAGGGCTTTTTCCACCCCTTTTTGGACAGAGGGATGGGCCCTCTATTGGGAAATTAACCTATGGAACAAGGATTTCCCGCAAACACCCGAGCAAAAACTTGGAATGCTGTTCTGGAGGATTCACAGGTGTGCACGGATCATTTTCTCGCTCAAATTCCACTTGGGCGAAATGACCCCACAGGAGTGTATCGACCTTTTGGTGGATGAAGTGGGTCACGAGTATGCCAATGCCGAAGCAGAGGTGCGGCGTTCGTTCACGACCAATTATCCACCGCTCTACCAATTGGCCTATATGATGGGTGGCCTCCAATTTTACGCGCTCCGAAACGAAATGTTGGAAAAGGGTTGGACAGAAAAACAATTTCACGATCGGGTGATGCAAGAAGGAAGAATGCCAGTGGAGCTCCTTCGCAGTCTTTTGCAAGACCTGCCGCTCAACAAAAACTATAAAACCAAGTGGAAGTTCTCCACAGCGTTCCAATAAGAACCTACAGATTATTTTAAAGATGGAGGGAGGTATCAATAGACACTTCACCCAAAAACCAAACTAGCACTAAAATGAAGCATATAAAGTATTGGATGGTCTCGGCATTTTGTTTTGCCACCATATCAACCCTAAAAGCACAAGAAACCTATTGGAGCAGGGTTGAAAAAAGAGAATCGACCTTGGGCATTGCCGATGTTTATCAAAAATTCAGTACCCCCGATTTTCAATTGAAATTGGTGCGGGCCTCGCAAACGGTTGCTACACTTAATCCAAACAGCGAGCCTTACTTTGATTTTACCCCCGGGGAACGGCTCGAAATCAGGGATAAGGACAGTCTCTATCACCTTGGCGACATCAACCTTCGGATAAAGGATGCCAAAGGTATCTGGAAAAATTATTCCACGGCCACCAGCCGTGCAGCCGTAAAACCTTTGGAGGTCAGTGGAAATATCCTTGCTGGTGCCGATTTGGCCAACACCTTGCCCGGTGACATTCCGGTTTCGGTGAAACGATATTATGAATTGGACAACGATCAATTGGTGATGCGCTTTGAAATCACCAACAAACAAAATGTCCCCGTGGAAATTGGGGCGTTGGGCGTTCCCATGATTTTCAATAACATCCTTGAAGGGAAATCATTGACCGAGACCCATGCCCAAAACGTGTTTTTTGATCCTTACATTGGAAAAGATGCGGGCTATCTGGAAGTGAAAAGATTGAGCGGAAGAGGCCCGGCACTATTGGTGTTGCCCAAAGAGAACATGGCCTTTGAGGCGTACAGACCTTTATTGGACGACCCCACGCCCAAGAGTATCGTTTTTGAAGGTTTTCACGAGTGGATGGTCCACAGTAAGGCCTACGCAGAAAAAGAATGGACAGGTGTGGAGCAGTGGAACGAGCCTACATCGCTCACCCTACAGCCCAAGGAAACAAAAAGCTTTTCCTTGAAATTTGTCCTTTCCGAAGGAATCAAAAATATTCAGGAAACCTTGGTCAAGGAAGAGCATCCCTTAGCGGTCGGGGTGCCCGGTTATGTATTGCCCCAAGATGTGGAGGGCCAGTTGTTCATTGATTACAAAAGTGAAGTGGCTTCTTTGGAGATTGAACCTAAAGGTTCCTTGGAAATCAAAGAGGATGGCAAGACCCCATCAGGAAAGAAAAAATATCGTGTCCAAGGTAAAAAATGGGGCAGGGCAAGGCTTACCATAACCTACGCTGATGGCGTGGAGCAGACCATCAATTACAAAACCATCAAACCGGAAACAGAGGTCATCAAGGATTTCGGACATTTTTTGACCACGGAACAGTGGTTCGATGATCCCAACGACCCTTTTGGACGTAATCCATCGGCCATCAGTTATGATTATGAAAAGAAAGAACAGGTGGTACAGGATGGAAGGGTCTGGATCAGTGGATTAAGTGACGAAGGCGGGGCTGGAAGTTGGTTGGCCGCCGTGATGAAGCAGTTGGTGCAGCCCGACAAAGGAGAGATTCAAAAATTACAAGCCTTTGTCGATGAAACCCTTTGGGGAGGCATCCAGTACAATGAGGGGCCCCTAAAGTATGGGGTGAAGAAAAGTGTTTTCTATTACGAACCCGACTCTTTGCCGAAAGGAACTTATAGTGATAAGATCAATTACAATACTTGGGCGGCATGGGACCATAAGCATGCCAATGATCCGGGAAGATCGTACAATTATCCGCATGTCGCAGCGGCCTATTGGACAATGTACCGTTTGTCCCGTTATCAGGAGGGACTGGTGGACAACCGTCCTTGGGATTGGTATTTGGAAAATGCCTACCACACCAGTGTGGCCATGGTGGAGAAAGCCCCCTACTATGCCCAGTTTGGGCAGATGGAAGGTTCGGTGTTCCTCTTCATTTTGGAAGATCTGAAAAACGAAGGGCTGACGGAAATGGCCACCGATCTGGAAAAACGGATGAAGGAAAGGGCGGACCACTGGAAAGCCTTGGATTATCCCTTTGGCAGTGAGATGCCCTGGGATTCCACTGGGCAGGAGGAAGTATATATGTGGTCAGATTACTTCGGATATGACCGAAAGGCGATGGTTACCCTGAATGCCATTTTGGCCTATATGCCCACTATGCCGCATTGGGGCTATAACGGCAATGCCAGGAGGTATTGGGACTTTTTGTATGGAGGAAAGGCGGGGGAAACATCGCGTGTCGAACGACAGATCCATCATTATGGATCATCGTTGAATGCCATTCCCGTATTGAGCCACTTCCGAAAGAAACCTGATGATCTGTATTTGTTGAAAGTGGGTTACGGAGGACTTTTGGGCGGAATTTCCAACATTACCCAAGACGGGTTTGGCCCGGCAGCGTTCCATTCATACCCATCAACCCTTAAAATTGATGGCATTTCCGGGGATTATGGTTCTGGTTTCTATGGCTATGCCGTGAACACGTCCTCCTACCTTGTCAAGGATGAGGATATGGGATGGTTGGCCTTTGGCGGTAATCTGTCCCAAAAAGGGGATGAGGTGGAAATGGAATTGACTACGGCTGCAAAGTCCAAGGTTTTCATTGCGCCCAAAAAACTTTGGGTCAATTTGGATGCAGGCTCGTTTAAAAAAGTGACCTACAATGAAAGTACTGGTGAAGTGACCTTGACCTTGAATGGAAAAACAGAGCATACTCCTTTTGCTTATTTACGTGTGGATGGAAGCGATGTTGAACTTCCATACAAGAATGTAAGGGGGGCATACCAAATTGAACTGGGCAAAAAAGAAATCGAGGTCAAACTATAAAAACCAAAGAAATCAAATCCGGGGAATTGAATGAAGAGTAGGGTGCTGAACATATTGTTGTTGATTTTGGCATGGGGGACCATTTCCGGTCAGCAACGTATGGGACCACTTTCCATGGAAGATATCAACCCGATTCTTCCCGGATATTTTGCCGACCCTACCATCAAAAAGTTTGGGGATATCTACTACATCTATGCCACGACCGACAACGAAATGTTGGCCTCCGGGGTTCCTACGGTTTGGTATAGCAAGGATTTTGAGCATTGGTACAACTATACCATGGAAGTTCCCTCGCTGGAATCCGTCAACCTTAGGAATTTCTGGGCGCCGGATATCATTGAAGGGAATGATGGCAGATATTACCTTTATTTCGGCAATTGTCAGGCGGGGTGCAATATCTATGGATATGTGTCCGACATCCCTGTTGGCCCTTGGGAAAAATTGAACAAGGATGATACCCCGGTAATCGCCCACAACTATCCCAGAAAAGGATTTCCATCCCTTGATGCCCAATTCTTTAAGAATGATGATGGACGAATTTATGCCTTTTGGGGCACTTGGGTGCACTACAATGGCGGATATGCCGTAGGCGAATTGGACAGTGGAAACATGTCAAAGGTCAGCAACGCAAAGAACATTCCTTTGGAGGAGACCCAAAAACCTTTTGAAGCCGCCTATATGATGAAGAAAGGGGGCAAATACATTTTGATGTATTCCGGTGGCTCCTGCCATGATGAAACCTACAACGTTAGATATTCCTATTCCAACAACCCCTACGGACCCTTTACCCCAGGTGCCAACAATCCAATTCTTGGCACCAATGAGGAAGGAACCGTTCACGGGCCCGGACATCATTCGGTTTTGGAAGAAGATGGACGCTACTATATCGTTTATCATAAGCACGATTACCCCATGACCAGGGGAGGCCTCTCGCGTCAAGTTACTGTGGATGAAATGGTCTTTGAAAACGATTCCACTATAAGGAAAGTGGTTCCTGGAAGCATGGGTCTTCAGCATTTGGTAAAATCCAATGCTCCGAAGAACTTGGCACTTGGGGCCAAGGCAACAGCATCTTCCTTTTATCATTTACAATCGCTGCAATACGATTATCAGTACAAACCATCATTCGCTACTGACGACCATAACGCGACGATGTGGAAAGCTGGGGACAACTCATTTCCGCAGTATTTGACCTTGGATTTGGGAAAAGTGACCAATGTAAAAAGAGTGATGACCCAATTTGAGTTTGCAGGATATTACTACCAATATAAACTGGAATATTCCACCGATGGTGAAAACTGGAAACTTTATGCAGATCGTTCCAATAACAAGGTTTCCGGTAGTCCCATGATTGATGACAAGGATGTCAAGGCCCGCTATTTAAAACTTAGGGTGCTTGATGTAGAAAAAACAGGTCTGTACGCAGCGGTCTGGAACATGAAGGTGTTCGGTTCCTTGTTTGAAACGCCATTGAATTTGCAAAGCAAACCATCAAGAAAAGGCCCTGGAGCAAAAAGTTTGAATAGGAAATTGGTAGCTATTGATGCAAATGATTTACCTATCCAACATGACCTTGCCAGTCTGCCCAATAGTGGAAACATCGGGGGAAATTTTGAGAAAGAAGGCGAAGTGACCATTGAAGAAGATGCGGAAGGGACAAGGGCATTCAACTTCACCAAGGGGGCACTTGTTTTGGACAGACCGGTTCCAAAAAGTCTGGAATGGAACGGTTCTTTTACCGTGGCCACATGGGTCAAAAACCCTCAAATAGCTAAAGAAGACGAGTGCTTGGTGTCTTGGTGCGATAGGTTCAGGTTCAATCTGGCCAATTCGTACAATGCTTTGCATTTTAACAGTGGACATTATGGGGCAGCCGCACATTTGGATGACCATTTTGATATGAAATACAACAATCTTCCCTTGCCCAATGAATGGCACCATATAGTGCTGACGTTTGATGGAGTAGTGGAAAAAATATATGTGGATGGGAAATTGGACAATTCCCAAGTCATGACCCTTGCCTCACAAATCGATGCTGCCAAAATAAGGATAGGTGCCTCGGATGTGGGCGAGAACTATTCGGGCTATGTGGCATCCATGCAGATGTATGATTATGCGCTGACCGAAAGTGAAATCAAAAAATTGATGGAGGCAACAAAACCGTCAGACGGTAAAAAGTAACAGAACAGCTTTTGACAATGGTCACAGTTTGAAACTGAACCCGTCTTCCTCGACCTTTTTCTCGTACTTCTCTTTGTCAAAAACATACAGATAGGCACCCTTGCGTGAGACGGTCATGTCCTTTTCGTCCAATTTTACCAGTACGTCCAAAGAATTGATCTTGTTGATGAAGTTGCGCTTATCCAGTTTTTTGTCCAAAATGGATTCGTACAGGTTTTGAAGTTGGCGCATGGTGAACTTTTCAGGGAGCAGTTCAAAACCGATGGGCATGGTCATGGCCCTACGCTGTAATCTTGAAATGGCCTTCCGGATCATTTCATTATGGTCAAAAATCAGTTCGGGAGCTTCATCAAGGTCGAACCAACGGGCAGAATCGATTTGAATCCCGTCAAACTGGTGGGAATCCACATCGATCAGAGCAAAATATGCCACCGATATGGTGCGTTGCCCAGGGTCTCGATCCACTTTACTGTAGGTGTAGAGCTGTTCCATGTAAATATCGCTCAATCCGGTGAGGGTGTTCAGCACCCGTATCGCAGCTTGGTCGAGATTTTCATTTTTTTTCAAGAACCCACCGATTAGGGACCATTTTCCCTTTTCAGGTTCAAAATTTCGTTTGATCAGCAAAATTTTCAGGTTGGTTTTGTCGAAACCAAAAATAATGCAGTCCACGGCCAAAAGTACTTGGTCTTCTTTTTGATAGAAATTGAGTTGTGTGTTGATATCCTTGGTCAATTTCGCTTCTTTGGGTATTTCCATGGGCTCTAAATTCTTAAAACTAACTTTTTTTGACAAATATCCAGTACTGAAATGGCCCCAAAATCACTTTTGGTCTCTCCAAAATTCACAATAATAAATAATTGCTTGATACTTGGGGATATTTAAGGTCCATAAAATCAGTTAAATGTATTTTTAGTTTTAATTGTGTAAATTAAACACATAAAAATTGTAATTTAATTTGTTTTAACGCAAAAACTTTTGCTATATTTATAAATGTAAAAACAACACTTAAAAAAATGACCTTCAATAGTTGACCAAGTCGACTTGTTTGGATTGGTTTAAGTTTAATGATATATAGTTAAGACCATAGTAGGTTCGTGGTCTTTTTTTGACTTTTTGTAATCCGTAATTCAGTTTTTTATGAAATATTTTGCCTTACTTTTCAGCTTGATCTTCTCAATGCAGTTGTCCGCACAACAATCGGTTGTGGTTCAAATAACAGAAGAATCCGATTCGCCGCAAATTAGTAAACACATCTATGGCCATTTTGCCGAACATCTGGGACGTTGTATTTATGAGGGGCTTTATGTTGGGGAGGAAAACAAAATCATTCCCAATACCGATGGAGTCCGAAATGATATTATCGAGGCCCTCAAGGAACTCAATATCCCTAATTTAAGGTGGCCAGGAGGTTGTTTTGCGGATACCTACCACTGGAAAGATGGGGTAGGGCCCAAAGAAGATAGACCTACCATCGTGAACCGATGGTGGGGCGGAACCACAGAGGACAACAGTTTTGGGACCCATAACTTTTTGAACCTTTGTGAAGAATTGGGTGCGGAACCCTACCTCTCTGCCAATGTGGGCAGTGGCACTGTACAGGAGTTGATAGACTGGGTACAGTACACCAACCATGACGGGATCAGTCCCATGGCCGATTGGCGCCGTGAAAATGGCAGGGAAGAGCCGTGGAAAGTAAAATATTGGGGGGTTGGCAACGAAACCTGGGGCTGTGGTGGCAACATGACAGCGGAATACTACGCGGATATCTACAGACAATATGCCACTTTCATGCCCGGTTGGTCTGGTGATACGGAAGTATATAGGATTGCATCAGGTGCATCGGAAGATGATTATCACTGGACGGAAACCCTTATGAAAAATGTACCTCATGAATTAATGGAGGCCGTGGCCCTTCACGATTACGCAGTGATTGATTGGTCCAACAAAGGGCCATCTGTCAATTTCGACGATGAGATCTACTTCAAGTCGATGGAGCAGGCGCTGAAAATGGAAGAGTACGTCACCAAGCACATCGAGATCATGGACAAGTACGATCCCGAAGGGAAAGTGGACCTTTTTGTGGACGAGTGGGGAGGCTGGTACGATGCCGAGCCCGAAGTAAAAAACGGAGTACTTTACCAACAGAACACCATCCGTGATGTAATGATCGCAGGAACCGTGCTCAATACGTTCAATAACCACGCCCGAAGGGTGAAAATGGCCAATCTGGCCCAAATGGTCAATGTGCTACAGGCCGTGATCCTTACTGACGAGGAGAAAATGATCAAAACCCCCACTTACCATGTCATGCACATGTACAAAGTGCACCAAGATGCGCAGTTGTTGCCATCCAAAATTGATAAAAATAAAATGTTCAGGGGACTTCCGGCCCTATCTGTATCCGCGTCAAGGGATGAAGCGGGCAAAATCCATATCTCCTTGGTGAACATAGACCCTGAAAACAATATGTCCGTAGAACTGGATATTTCCGGTCTGGACATCAAAAACATCAATGGACAGGTTTTGACATCGGATAGGTTGCAGGACTATAATTCCTTTGATGACCCCGAAAAAGTGACCCCAAAGGAATTCAAAGGAGCCAAATTGAAAAAAGGGAAAATCTCGCTTGTCGTTCCCGCACACTCGCTTATTGTTTTACAAGGAAAATAGCACCAAATGAAAAAAACATTATTGGCAATGACCAGTTTTCTGGTGTTGACCACATCATGTAAAGAGCAGCCAGAAAAACAACAAGAGAGCAAGGAGAAGGCCCATGTGGCATCTGGGTATCCCATTGAGCCCATAAATATCAGAAATGTAAAAGTGCACGACGATTTTTGGCTGCCCATCATCCAAAGGGTACAGGAAAAAACCATCGAATATGCCATAGAAAAATGTAGGGAAGAGGGACGGTTCGATAACTTTTTGATTGCCGGCGGTGAGATGGAAGGCTCGGTTAAAGGGGCCATGCCCTTTGATGATACGGATGTGTATAAGATTATAGAGGGAGCCTCCAATTCGCTGATCAGCGCACCCAACCCCGAACTGGAAAAATTGCTGGATTCCTTGGTGTCCATCATAAAAGTGGGGCAGGAAACGGACGGATATCTTACTACCTGGCGGACCATAGACCCCGCAAAACCCCCGGCAAGTTGGGTAAAGGTGGACAAGGGCGAACGTTGGGAATCTTTGGACATGAGCCACGAACTCTATAATGCAGGACATTTGTTCGAAGCTGCCGTAGTGCATTACAAGGCTACCGGGAAGCGAAACTTTCTGGATATTGCCATAAAAAATGCCGACCTGATGGTGCAGACCTTTGGTGAGGGGGAAGGTAAAATTGCTGCTGTGCCAGGACACCAGATCATTGAAACAGGTTTGATCAAACTCTATCAAACTACTGGAAAGAAGGACTATTTTGATTTGGCCAAATACTTCCTGGACCATAGAGGAAAACCGAAGCACCACGAACTTTTTGGTGATTATTCCCAGGATCATGTGCCCGTTATAGACCAAGATGAAGTGGTGGGGCATGCCGTACGAGCAGTATATATGTACGCCGGTATGACGGACATAGCAGCCATTGAAAAGGATACTGCATATTTAAAAGCGGTAAACGCCCTTTGGGACAATATGGTGAACAAGAAAATGTACATCACCGGTGGAATCGGCGCCAAACATGAAGGGGAGGCTTTTGGTGAGAACTACGAATTGCCCAACCTGACGGCCTACAACGAAACTTGTGCGGCCATTGGCGATGTCTATTGGAACCACAGATTGCACAACCTGACAGGGGATGTAAAATATTTTGATGTGATTGAACGAACCCTGTACAATGGGTTGATCTCTGGACTCTCTTTGGACGGTCAAAAATTCTTTTATCCCAATGCCTTGGAATCCGATGGGGTATACAAATTCAATCAAGGGGCCTGCACCCGAAAGGACTGGTTCGATTGTTCCTGTTGCCCCACCAACGTCATACGATTCCTTCCCGCAATGCCCGGTCTGATCTATTCCAAAACGGACGATACGATTTTTGTAAACCTATACGCAGCGAACGATGCCACGGTAGACCTTAAATCTCAAACCGTAAAACTATCACAGGAAACCTCATACCCTTGGAACGGAAAGGTAAAAATCTCCATCGACCCAAAAGAGGAAAAAGGAAACTTTGCCATGAAACTCAGGATTCCCGGCTGGGCTAGGAACGAAGTATTGCCCGGGAACCTTTACCAATATGCCACAACCACAAACATAACAAACAAGATAAGCCTGAACGGCGAAGAACTCGATGTTCAAGCCGAAGACGGTTATTTCACCATTTCAAGGGAGTGGACAAAGGGGGATGTGTTAGAACTGGAATTTCCGATGGAGGTAAGAAAGGTGGAAGCCGATCAACTGGTGGAGGAAAACAAGGGTAAAATGTCCTTGGAATATGGCCCAATGGTTTATGCAGTTGAGGAAATTGATAACAAAGGTAGCTTTGATGATATCCAATTGACCCCGAGTGACGAGTTCAATGTGGAGAAGCAACCTGAGCTATTGGGAGGTGTCAATACCATATCTAACAAAAAATTGACCGCCATACCCTATTATGCTTGGTCCAATAGGGGAATCGGGAAAATGAAGGTATGGTTGCCAGCTAAGGCAGAAGGTAATATGGATTGAGATTAATTTGAATAATGGATAAAAAAAACACTTGTTCATGATACATTTTTCGGACATTTTTTTAAAAATCGACCAAAAAAAACTCGAACTGAAGTGTGTTTATGTTCAAAACCGTCAATTTGAGTGGTTTTTCAAAACAGCGTTTTGAAGAATTGTATCGAAAATAGGTTATGGTTTAAAAGTTATTCATGTTGATATATTAAAAATCAGATTTTACACAAATACAACACCGGGCATTGAAAATGCCCTATGAAGACTGACCAACACAATGAAAGCATACGTAATAGGAGTTGATTATGGTTCCGATTCAGTAAGAGCTGTACTGATTGATACCCAAAATGGGGCGGAACTGGCATCGGAAGTATTTTGGTATCCCAGATGGAAGGCACAGAAATATTGCAAGCCGGAAATCAACCAATTCCGGCAGCACCCCCTGGATCATATCGAAGGATTGGAACACACCATAACCTCTGTGGTACAACAGAGTGGGGTGGCCCCGGAAACCGTAAAAGGAATCTGTATCGATACCACAGGCTCTTCGCCCATGCCAGTGACCCAAGATGGGACGGCATTGGCCATGGTGCCGGGTTTTGAGGAAAATCCAAATGCTATGATGGTACTTTGGAAGGACCATACCGCGGTTAAGGAAGCCAACGAGATTAACGAATTGGCAAGAAATTGGGGCGGTGAGGATTACACCAAGTACGAAGGCGGGATCTATTCTTCGGAATGGTTCTGGGCCAAAATACTCCATGTGGCCAGGGAAGACAAAGATGTAATCGATGCCACACACACGTGGATGGAGCATTGCGATTTTATCACCTATCTCTTGGCAGATGAAAAGGATTTGAAAAAATTCAAGCGTAGCAGATGCGCAGCAGGCCACAAGGCCATGTGGCACGAAAGCTGGGGCGGACTGCCCGATGCGGCATTTTTATCAAAACTGGACCCCTACTTGGCCTCACTTCGTGATAATTTGTACGAAGAAACATTTACATCCAACGAAATAGCAGGAAATCTAAACAAAGAATGGGCGGGCAAATTGGGCCTAACCACCGATACCGTGATTGCCGTAGGTACTTTTGATGCCCATGCAGGGGCAGTTGGTGCCAAAGTGGACCATCACGCACTTGTAAGGGTCATGGGTACATCCACCTGTGACATTATGGTGTCCTCCAATGAAGCCATTGGCGACAAGACCGTCAAAGGTATTTGTGGCCAGGTTGATGGTTCAGTAATCCCGGGAATGGTCGGTCTCGAAGCCGGACAGTCTGCCTTTGGCGATGTGTTGGCCTGGTTCAAAAGCGTATTGCAATGGCCCATTGATAATCTAGTTTTGAACTCCAAAGTGCTTTCCGAAGAACAAAAAGCCGAGCTTAAAGCCGAGGTGGAATCAAAATTTATTCGCTCTTTGGCAGAACAAGCAGAAAATATCCCACTTGCCGAAGCTGTGCCAGTTGCCTTGGATTGGGTAAATGGTAGAAGAACCCCGGATGCCGATCAAGAATTAAAAAGTGCCATTTCGGGAATATCATTGGGAACCAAAGCCCCCCATATTTTCAAGGCCTTGGTCAATGCCATTTGCTTTGGTTCCAAAATGATCGTGGACCGGTTTGAAGAGGAAGGGGTGAAAATCGAGACCGTAATCGGTATCGGTGGGGTGGCAAGGAAGTCACCTTTTATTATGCAAACCTTGGCCAACGTATTGAACATGCCCATAAAAGTGGCAGAATCGGACCAAGCACCCGCTTTAGGAGCAGCTATTTATGCTGCGGTGGCATCAGGTATCCATAAAAATGTGATCGAGGCCAGTAAAGTAATGGGAAGTGACTTTGAAGCAGAATATTCTCCACAGTCCTCCCAAGTGGAAGTGTACGCCAAATTATTGGAAGACTACAAACAACTTGGAAGTTTTGTGGAACAGCAAACCAACAAAAACAAATAAGCCATGAGCTCAAAATACAAATCGCTTAAGGAAGAATGCTACGAGGCGAACATGGAACTCAATGCCCTGGGGTTGGTCATATACACCTTTGGTAATGTAAGTGCCGTGGACAGGGACAATGCTGTTTTCGCTATAAAACCCAGTGGTGTGCCATACGAAACCCTAAAACCAGCGGATATCGTAATTGTGGATTACGATAATAATGTGGTTGAAGGAAACCTTAGGCCATCATCCGACACCAAAACCCATAGTTATCTTTATAAAAAATGGGAAAATATTGGTGGAGTGGCCCATACCCATGCCATGTATTCCGTTTCCTGGGCGCAGGCGCAAAGGGATATTCCAATTTTTGGAACCACACATGCCGATCACCTTACACAAGATATTCCCTGTGCCCCGCCGATGGCAGATGAACTGATTGAAGGAAATTACGAGCACAATACGGGCATCCAAATCTTGGATTGCTTCAAGGAAAGAAATTTGGATTACAACGAGGTTGAAATGATACTCATTGGAAACCATGGCCCATTTGCTTGGGGCAAAAACGCGGCCAAGGCGGTTTACAATACCAAAGTGTTGGAGACAGTGGCCCAAATGGCCTACTTGACCTTACAGATAAACCCCCAAACGCCTAGATTAAAAGATTCACTAATAAAAAAACACTACGAACGTAAGCACGGAAAAAATGCTTACTACGGTCAATAAAAAAATTACAGTAAATGAAAATATCTAAAAAAGAAATCTGGTTTGTAACAGGAAGCCAACATTTGTACGGACCAGAGACTTTAAAACAAGTGGCCGCCAATTCAAAAGATATTGTTGATGGATTGAATGCAGCTGGAAAATTGCCTGTCACCTTGGTTTTTAAACCCATTGTTACCACACCTCAAGAAATAACCGCTCTTTGTCGTGAAGCAAGCAACAATCCATCCTGCATTGGTTTGGTAGCATGGATGCATACCTTTTCACCGGCAAAAATGTGGATTGCCGGCCTTAAAATATTGAGTAAGCCATTGTGTCATCTACATACGCAATTTAATGCTGAAATCCCTTGGGATAATATTGATATGGACTTTATGAACCTGAACCAATCCGCGCATGGTGACCGTGAGTTTGGATTTATGATGTCCAGAATGCGCAAAAATCGCAAAGTAGTGGTCGGTCATTGGAAAGATGAGCGCGTGCAACAAAAACTAACTATTTGGGCGAGAGTTGCTTTGGGGGCAGACGAATTGCAACACATGAAAGTCGCTCGTATTGGTGACAACATGCGTGAAGTTGCTGTTACCGAAGGGGATAAAGTCGCCGCTCAAATGCGTTTTGGCGTAGCTGTGAACGGTTATGATTCGTCAGATATAACCAATATTATTGATGGATTGGACCAACATGCCGTTGATCAATTGGTTGATGAATACGAAGCCAGTTACAATTTGTCGGAATCGCTTCAAAAAAATGGAGCACAACGTCAATCCTTGATAGATTCGGCAAAAATTGAATTGGGACTCAGAACCTTCTTGGACGATGGTGGTTTTAAGGCCTTTACCGACACTTTCGAGAACCTTGGGGCCCTAAAACAGTTGCCAGGCCTTGCAGTACAACGTTTAATGGCCGACGGATATGGTTTTGGTGGCGAAGGCGATTGGAAAACCGCTGCCATGGTAAGAACTATGAAAGTAATGGCCGACGGATTGGACGGTGGAACTTCGTTCATGGAGGACTATACCTACCACTTCACCCCTGAAAAAGATTATGTATTGGGCTCGCATATGTTGGAGATCTGTCCTTCCATTGCAAGTGCAAAACCATCTTGCGAAGTGCATCCTTTGGGTATTGGAGGGAAAGAAGACCCTGTGCGATTGGTTTTTGATTCACCAGCGGGAGAAGCGCTGAATGCATCATTGATTGATATGGGAAACAGGTTCCGTTTGATCGTAAACGAAGTAGAAGCCGTAGAACCCATGGCCGATTTACCAAAATTACCTGTGGCACGTGTGCTTTGGGACGCAAAACCAAATCTGGATGTGGCCGCTACCGCATGGATTCATGCTGGTGGAGCGCACCATACCGTGTATACACAAGCATTGACCACCGAATACATGGAAGATTTCGCCGATATTTTCGGAATAGAACTTTTAGTTATAGATTCGGACACGAAACTTAGAGCATTTAAAGATCAACTCCACGCGAACGAAGCATACTATCATTTGTTTCAGCATGGAATGTAATCAAACTAACATAAAACTATAAATGATGAGGATAGCCAAACCTTCTATATTTTACTGTGTTTTACTTTTGGTCTTTACAACTATAGGCTGTAAGCAAAACAAAAAAGAAAGCCAGTCAGAAATGGAAACCGCAAAAACTGAAAATGAACAAAGCCCCATTGAAGAAACCATCTTTGGGGAAATGCCCGATGGCACAAAGGTGAAGAAATTCACTTTAAAAAATGAAGCAGGAATGGAAGTGGATGTCATCACCTATGGTGGTATCATTACCCGTTGGACGGCCCCTGACAAACAGGGGAAATTCGAGGATATAGTCCTAGGTTTTGATAGTTTGGAACAATACCTTGATGGTAGCCCATACTTTGGAGCACTTATTGGCCGGTATGGGAACCGTATTGCCAATGGGAAGTTTTCTTTGGATGGCGAGACCTACACGCTGGCCACGAACGATGGTAACAATCACCTTCACGGAGGAGAAAAAGGATTCGATAAGGTAATTTGGAACGCTATACCCAAAAATACAGGAGCGGGAGCGACTTTGGAGCTTACCTACACCAGCGAAGACGGGGAAGAAGGATACCCTGGACAATTGGATGTAAAAGTTACTTATACCCTTACCCATAATAACGAATTGGATATTCAATATGAAGCTGTTACGGACAAACCAACCGTTGTCAACTTGACACAACACAGTTATTTTAATCTTTCGGGGCAACTTTCCACGCCCGTTTTGGACCATGAGATCTATTTGAATGCAGATACGTACCTGCCGGTTGATGGAGGTTTGATTCCAACAGGGGAATTTAGGGAAGTTGCTGGAACTCCTTTTGACTTTAAAGAGCCTAAATCCATCGGAGAAGAGATAGAGGCCGACAATGAACAGTTGGACCTTGGGGGAGGATACGACCATTGTTGGGTGCTCAACGAGGGAGAAGAAGATTTTGGTTTGGCAGCTTCGGCGTACCATCCCAACACGGGTAGATTGTTAGAGGTGTATACCAATGAGCCGGGCATGCAATTTTACAGCGGAAACTTTTTGGATGGCACATTACCGGCAAAGGATGGGGGTGCCTACGGGAAACGTTCTGGGTTCTGTTTGGAAACACAACACTATCCAGATAGCCCTAACCAAGCTAATTTTCCCTCAGTTAGGTTAAATCCTGGGGAAACGTATTCTACTAGGACTATGTTCAAACTATCAACCAAACAATAAACTATTATGCAGACGCTGGATACTTTTGATTGGATTGCTATATCCATGTATTTTCTGGTACTTCTAGGAATAGCCCTATGGGTAATCCGAAAAAAAGAGAACAACACCGAGGATTATTTCTTGGCAGGTAGAAATGTAGGGTGGTTTGTTGTTGGTGCTTCAATTTTCGCATCGAATATTGGTTCGGAGCATGTTGTGGGATTGGCAGGAGCTGGTGCAGGGGACCGTTTGCCCATGCTTATTTACGAAATACAGGCTTGGATCGTTCTTATTCTTGGTTGGGTGTTCTTGCCCTTCTATGCAAGAGCGGGAGTGTTTACCATGCCCGAATTTTTGGAAAAACGATTTGATGCAAGGGCCAGATGGATTCTCTCCGTATTTTCCATCGTGGCCTATGTGCTCACCAAAATTTCCGTAACCATTTATGCTGGTGGAGTAGTGGTGTCGGCATTATTGGGTATCGACTTTTGGACAGGTGCCATAGCAACCGTTGTGCTTACAGGGATTTATACTGTGCTTGGAGGTATGCGTGCCGTGGTATATACAGAAACCTTGCAGGCCATTATCTTGGTAATAGGAGCCGCGGCCCTAACATTTATTGGTTTAGACCATGTAGGCGGATGGGAAAGTATGAAAGAAACCGTAACCCCTGAATACCTTAACATGTGGAGGTCGGCCTCAGACCCTGATTTTCCTTGGCCATCACTTTTAATTGCCAGTACCATTACCGGTATTTGGTATTGGTGTACGGACCAATATATTGTGCAGCGTGCCTTAACCGCAAAGAATATTAAAGAAGGTAGGCGAGGAACGATTTTTGGTGCTTTGTTAAAGCTCTTCCCTGTATTCTTGTTCTTGATTCCAGGTGTGATCGCCCTTACCTTAAAGATGAGGGGAGAATTGCACTGGGACAGTCCAGATGAAGCATTCCCGGTTTTGATGAGTAACTTGTTGCCATCGGGACTTCGAGGGTTGGTGGCAGCAGGACTTTTGGCCGCTTTGATGAGTTCTTTGGCCTCAGTATTTAATTCGTGCTCTACCTTGTTTACGGTGGACATCTATAAAAAACTAAGACCCAATGCGCCAGAGAAAAAATTGGTGCGAACAGGACAGATCGCAACAATAATAGTTGTGATTATCGGTATTATTTGGATTCCGATCATGGCCAATATCTCCGGGGTACTCTACGAATATCTGCAAAGCGTTCAATCTTATATTGCTCCTCCGATTACGGCGGTGTTCTTACTGGGTATTTTCCATAAACGAATCAACTCACAAGGCGCATTTGTAACCATGGTGGTTGGATTTATTGTTGGAGCTTTAAGGATTGTTCTTGAATTGGTCAAAGATTCATTGGATCCCGCAAGTTTCTGGTTCCTTTTAGGAGATATGAACTTTTTGTCCTTTGCATCATGGTTCTTCCTTTTCTGTATTATATTGATTGTGGTCGTGAGTTATGCTACTCCGGCACCATCAGATGAAAAACTAAAGAACCTTACTTATGCCACTATTTCTGATGAAGAAAGAAAGAAGAACAAAAGCAGCTACAATTGGAAAGATATTGCCATTTCTGTGATTATTATAGCTATCGTTGCTTATGTGATGATATGGTTCAATGGTAAATAATAACTATTAGAATATATAGTATAAATAGTGCTCCTTTTAAGGGGCACTATTGTTTTATGGAAGTCTCTCAAAATAAAGGATATTAAGATATTTTCAATCAATATCGTGACCTACGTCATTTTTTATACGTTTTCATCGATTTATCTTTGGTAAAAGCGAGATACCCATGAAAACCGTATTGATTCCTACCGATTTTTCAAAAAATGCTTTGCATGCCCTGCAATATGCACAAGAGCTTTTTAAATGTGAGCGCGCTTGTTTTTTTGTACTGCATGCCTATGGCGAGGAGGTGTACGGCAAGTACAAAACAGCAGTGTTAGAGGGTGTTGAGAAACTGAAAGAAGAGAAAAGGGAACAAACGGTAAAGAAATTGGATAAATTGGTCAACTCCGTAATTGGAGAACCACCAAACCCCTTGCACAATTTTGAGACCGTAGCACGTTTTGACAATCTAGTGGATAGTATAAATGATTTTGTGGATGAAATGAACATTGATGTGGTGATCATGGGAACCAAAGGGGAGACCAGCGATCACAAAACCACATTCGGGAGTTTCACCATAGAAATTTTTAAATATGTAAAGTGTCCGGTGCTGGCCATACCGGAAGATTTTGAGTACAGACAGCCTAAGGCCATTCTTTTTCCAACAGATTATTTGCTTCCTTATAAGCGAAGGGAGTTAAAACTTTTAGGCGACCTGGCCGGTAAATTTAAGTCCAAGGTATACTGTTTGTACATCACAGATTTTGATGAACTCAGTCCTCGACAAGAAGATAACAAGTTGTTTTTGGAAGAAACCTTGGCCAATAGCTACCTCCATTTTGAGACAACGCCCGTTAAAAACAAAGCAGAGGTTATTCTGGAGCAGATTGAGCAAAAAGACGCAGGAATGCTTGTTATGTTGAACTCAAGGCACTCCTTTTTTGAGGATATGCTCTATAGGTCGACAGTAGATTTACTGGGGTTGAAGATTAAAATACCATTTATGGTAATGCAGAACATTAAGAGATAAAATCGTGAAGAAAAAACGGATCATATTGCCCACGGACTTTTCCAATAATGCTTGGAACGCCATTGCTTATGCTTTGACGATCTTTAAAGATGTTCCCTGTGATTTTTTTATCCTGAATTCTTATCAGGTGGGTGCCTCCGGCTTATCAACCAAAATGGCGGGAGCCAATGATACCCGTTTGTACAATTTGATCAAGGAACAATCCGACCGTGACCTCAAAAGGGAATTGGAAAAAATAAAAAGCTTTGACAAAAACCCAGAACATACATTTATTGCCCGTTCCGTTCCGGATACCCTTGTCAATGCCATTGGCAAGACAGTGTACCGCGAGGAGATTGATTATGTTATTATGGGAACCAAAGGGGCCTCGGGATTAAAAGAAGTCTTTATAGGAAGCAATACCTATAAAGTTATCAAGGAAGTCGATTTTTGCCCTGTTATTGCCGTGCCCGATGATTATCAAATAGAAAAAGAAATAGATGCCATACTATTGGCGACGGGTTATGAACACCTCTTTGAAAACTACGAACTGAAACCACTTTTGAATTTCGTCGAACATTTCAAAGCTAAATTATGGATAGCCCATGTAGGCAGTTTGGATGCACTGGCTCCTGAACAACAAGCTTCCAAAAAAGGATTGAAAAACCGTCTTAAATCCATCGACTACGAATTTATTGAGGTGGAAAAGGATACTTCAGTTAACAATACCATTCAGCAATTGGTTGAAAAAGACAAAACCATTGATATGGTTGTAATGATCAATCAAAACCATACTTTCTTTGAAAGATTGACACGGGAACCTGTCATCAAAAAAGTGAGCTTTAACTCCAAGGTGCCGTTTTTGGTCATCCACTTATTTGAATAACACGGTAAAAGATTACAAGAACGATTTTGCCAATTGCACAATTTCCCCCTTTTGCAGTACTCCGGATTTTCTCCAGAGTTGTTCGCCATTTTTAAAGAAGATCATTGTAGGAACACCCCTAACTTGGTAGGTGTTGGCAAGGCTTTGGTTTTTGTCGACGTCTATTTTCACAATTTTTAGATCATCGCCCATTTCATCTTTTACCTGTTTTAGAATTGGGGCCAACATTTTACAGGGACCACACCATTCTGCCGAAAAATCTACTAGCGTTAATTGGTCGCTGTTGATCAAAGCTGCAAAATTTCCTTTCATTGTTTCTAAAAATTATAGACTGCAATTTATAAAAACCCGATTTTCCCCAAAGTGACTTAAGTCACTTAACCATCAAAAATTGTATTGATATATATCTGGGCAACATTGGATGAATTTCTTTTTTTATCTTTAGCGACTGCACTATAAATCAAACTAAACCACAAATGTATTCAAGAATTACCCCATGTATTATCGCATTATTAGTGTTGGCTTCCTGCAAGAGCGAGAACAAAAAGGAAGAGGCCAATACTTGGCGAACCAAAAAGGCTGCCATAGAAAATGCTGCCCATAACCAATTGTTGGAGGTGGAAAAGAAAGAAGGATGGAAGTTGCTTTTTGATGGAGAGACGATGGACGGATGGCACCTGTACAACGATCCCAACGCCAATTCGGTTTGGGAGGTTGTGGATGGTGAACTGCACAGCAATACCAGCGATGAATCTTTAACGGCAGGCGATTTGGTTACCGATCAGACTTACGACGATTATGAACTAGTATTGGAATGGAAGGTGGCTGGGAACGGAAATAGCGGAATTTTTATCAATGTACAAGAAATGCCGGATGTTCCGACCGCATGGCAAAGTGGCCCGGAATATCAAATGTTGGGAGCGGACCACATGGATTACGATGTACCAGAGAAAAGGCCGGGTTGTTTGTACGTTTTTCAGCCTCAGCAAAATAAAGTGGAGGTAAAACAAGGGGAGTGGAACAAGACCCGAATAAAACAAGTGGACGGGAAAGTAGCGTTTTACCTGAATGGGGTTCTCACTGCTGAGGAAGATTTCAGCACATCTGAATGGAAAGAAAGGATCGCTGAGACCCATTTTTCCAAATATCCTGAGTTTGGCCGTACCACCGAGGGCAAAATAGCACTGCAGTATTGGTATTTTGAAACTTGGTTCCGAAATATAAAAATCAGGGAACTCTAAGCAAATCCTTCATCAGATTACAAGTACGGGAACTTTCGGAGCGCTCATCAGCAGTTTTCTGGTAGTACTTCCGTAGACGTTGGTGTTGCGAAAAAAAGTAGAATTTCTGCCAACAATCAATAAATTGGGTTTCTCTTTTTTGATGGCTTTTTTCAAGTGTTGAACCACACCCTTGCCTTTTAAAAGTTTAAAATCCCATTCTTTTACATGTTTTTGATGGTTTTCTGTGAGTTTCTTGAATTTGGCTTCGCAATTATGCCATAACTCATCTGCAATTTCATCATCCCCTTGTTCAATATAGGGGAAATAGGCAATGGGCGTTTCGTTTACATAAACACCGGTAACCTCTATATTGGGAAAGTGTTCCCTAAAGTTGTTGGACCAAGTAATCACATTTTTGTCGCTCCCTTTTGTTTTAAGGTCGATAGCCGCAAAAAGTGTTTTATAAGGTGTTTTGGCCGGTGAGGGGCAAAAAAGTGCCGGGGCATCGTACATTTTAAGTGATACGGTCTTCATGGGAACATCTCCGGTACCATCCTCTTGGGATTTACTGCCAAAAATAAACAGTGTTGAATTGGTGTTGTAAGCCAATTGGTTCTTTAAAGCATTTATGGTGTTGTTATCGTCGGTAACGGTGGGAATAACCTTTTCCGAATGTTCTTTGAACATGGGAACATACACTTTTTTGAAATGCTTCAGGATTTTCTCCCGTAATTGACTACAGCTCAAAGCTGTAAACTCATCAAGTTCCCCGATAAAATCAAACTTAATGTTATGGTAGAGTACCACCGTCTCAATCGTAGGAATATGGTTCAAGAGGTAATAGGCATTTTCAATACAAGCATTGTCGTATTTGGATAAATCCAGACCTATAAATAGTTTGTCAATCTTCATCGTCTTCGGAATTGATGATTGTTTTCAATTGTTCCAAATATTCTTTTCTCTCCTTTTCTTTTGCTTTTAACCACATCTTATGCGTGGTTTTGGTAAACTCTTTGGCCAATGAGTAAATGATCAGCAAGATAATAATGGCAAACGGAAGTCCTGCCGATATTACGGCCGATTGTAATGCTTTTAATCCTCCCGCAAACAAAAGGGATGCTGCCACACCACCTTCCAGCAAGGCCCAAAATATACGTTGGCCCACAGGGGCGTCCAATTTCCCTCCAGAGGTGATGCTGTCTATGACCAAAGAACCTGAGTCGGATGAAGTTACAAAGAAAATGGTCACTAAAACAATCCCTACAAAAGAGGTAATGGACGAGAGCGGAAACTCTTGCAACAGAACAAATAATGCTGTGGAAAGGTCATCGGTTACACTTTGGGCAATTGGGGCTATTCCTTGGGATTCAACAAAAATTGCCGCCCCGCCAAAAACGGACATCCATACAAAAACCAATAGAGAGGGCACCAACAGCACGCCCAAAATAAACTCTTTTACGGTACGACCTTTGGAAACACGCGCAATAAACATGCCCACAAAGGGGGACCAACTAATCCACCAAGCCCAATAAAAAACGGTCCAGTCATGCTGCCAATTGTTATTTTGATAAGTCTCTGCCCAAGTTCCCACTTTTATAAGGGAATTAAAATAGTTTCCCACGTTTTGGATAAGACCATCCATAATAAAAGAGGTTGGGCCAATAAATAATATAAAAATCAAGAAAAGAAGTGCCAGCCTCATGTTGACGACACTTAAAAAACGAACCCCTTTGTCCAAACCTAAAATTACGGAGGCTGTGGCTGCCAAAGTGATACAGGCAATAAGGGTAATATGCGTGTTCGTGCTATTTTCTATACCGAACAGAAAGTCGAGCCCCGAGCCTATTTGTTGAACCCCTATCCCCAAGGTTGTGGCCAACCCAAACAATGTGGCGATTACAGCGGAGATATCAATTAAGTGCCCCAAGAATCCATTGACCCGATTTCCTATTAAAGGCCGGAAGAGGGAGCTTATGGTTAAGGGGTATCCTTTGTTAAAGGTGAAAAATGCCAATGCCAAACCTACGATCACGTAGGGAGCCCACCCATGGAAGCCATAGTGCAAAAAAGTAAACAACATGGCGTTTTCCGCTCTTTCCCCAATATTTTCTACAGGTAGGGGTGGGTTGCCATAGTGGAACATGGGTTCTGCCACCCCATAAAACATTAATCCAATGCCCAAACCTGCTGAAAACAGCATGGAAAACCAAGAAAAAGTTGAAAATTGAGGTCTGGCCTTGGGACCGCCCAATCTTATTTTTCCAAACTTGCTAAAAGCAAACCACAGTGCAGATACTACAAAAACATTCATGCAAAGGATGAAGAACCAGCCCGCGTATTCTGATGTTTTTTCTTGGAAAAAGCCAAAGGACTTCACCAAAGATTCACTATAGAAAAAAGAAGCCAGAATGGTGGCCAAAATTATGACCGCTGCGGGATAAAATACAGGAGCATGAATGTCAAAATACTTTTTTCCTCCTCTTTTTTTGGCCATTTATAGTGTTGTTTTAGCGTAAGGGAATAGTGAAATTGCTACAATATAAAAAACGCTGGTTTGGAAAAACAGCATTTTATTGGTTTTATTCAACTAACCAAGTGGTTGCATTTTGACTGTCGGTGCCCCCAATGGCATCTACCGCAGCTTGGTAATTATCTATGTTCAATGATTGTTCTTCACCCGGATAAAGGAATCTCATGGGAAGTTGGTCATTGTTGGAATTTCCACAGCTTGGCCCTAAAAAGGGTATACCATCAAAAGAATTACCAGATTCGAAATACCAGCGTCTTACCTCAAAATAAGGTTCCATACCATGGAAAAACAAGGCCAACCATTTCTGCTCCCAAATATCGGTAGCTGTGGAATAGGCTACTCCCGAATTGGTATAAAAATCATCAAAACTTGCCCATCCAAAAGGTACTAGATCCACATTGTGGTATTCCATTGAAGATTGGATGCCATTTCTGTAATGCGTTTCAATATCATCGGCAATCCATCCTTTGGCGGCAGCCTCGGCAAGTAAGAACTCCACTTCGGCATAGGTCATCACGATTCCTTCGGCAATTTGCAGGTCCAAATCAGAGGCTTGTGTCAAATCGGGATAATTAAAATATTGGATCCCCAATCGCGAAGCTCCATTTTTTGGGCAATCGTCCCCAAGACCATTAAAAGCTCCAATAATGGTTGGGTCAATTTCAAAATCTTCGTTGTTGGGCCTGGCGTACCGCAAAAGGCGTGGGTCGTTGTATCCCTGCATTACGCTTACCGAAGCATCTGCTATGGCCACTGCATCAAAATCTCCTGTTTTTAAAGGAATTAAAGGGTACTCGTTCGGAAAAGACCCAGTGTAGGTCAACGTTACATTATCCTCATTGCCCGTAATTATATTTCCTTCGTTTACAATAGTTTGAAATCTTGAGGCGACGTCTGGCAATTGATTGCTAGCGTGCATAAGCAACCTGAGTCGTAAAGAATTTGCAAATTTCCTCCATTTGGAGATGTCTCCATTTAGCAGGATATCACCTTCAATGCTACCGGAATTGCTGGCCAATAGTTGGTCAGCTCTTTCCAATTCGGAAAGCAGGTCCATGTAAATGTCCTCTTGGTCGTCATAAACAGGGGTGAAGTTTAGCTCCGCACCTTTGGTGGCTTCGGAATAGGGCACATTTCCGTAGGAATCGGTAATGTTTTCAAAAATCCAGGAGCGCAAAACAATGCTTGCCCCTTCCAAGGCTTGGTTGTTGTTTTGTATGGCTTGGTTTTCAATGATTTCCAAATCCGTCAAGCTATTGTACCACCCCTCCCAGTATATGGGAAAAGCATTCCAAGTGTAGGCATCTACTTCCAAACGAAGGGTTTTTGCCGTTAATTGGGCCGCGTTGTTCCCCACAAGGAAAGATGCATCTTGGGTCGTGTTCACACTTGATCTAATAACCCCTGGCAACAACACATCTGTGGTTACACTCGTTGGTTCGTTGGGGTTACTGTTGAAGTCTTCAAAATCTTCACATGCTGTAAATAGCAGCACTGAAAGTATTGTGGTTAAACTAAATTTTTTAATCATCATATTTTCATTTGTGATTTTATGCAATTTTTTAGAAGGACAGATTTATGGTGAACCCATAGTTTCTCGTAGAGAATATCTGTTGACTTTCATAACCGGGAACAAACACTCCGTTTCTGATGGAAAAAGTTTCCGGATCGATTGTTGGAACATCGGAAAACAGAAGAAGGTTTCTACCAACCAATGCTACCCTGGCACTAACAATGCCCAGTTTGTCCAAAAAGGAATTTGGTATGTTGTATCCCAAACTAACTTCTCTTAGCTTGACATAAGTGGCATCGTAGGTGGCGGCTTCAATATTATCCCTGTTGAAGCCATTTCCGTAGTATTGATAGAAATAACCAGCATAACCTATTCCCCCGGGCTGTACGGCCACATCGTTTTCGGATACTTCGGTGTCGAAATCAATTTCGCCGTCGCCATTGGAGTCTTCCCAATTTAGACCAGGGCCAACCACACCGCCTCCTGCATCTTCCAAGGTGTACACCGGTTCTCCCGCTTCATCGTATGAAACAGAATACGATTGCCTTCCGTCCAAGGTGGATAGTGGTAGGTTGGGGTCGTCGTTGTTGGTGATGGTACCTCCTGTGTTGTAAAGCGCGTGGGACCTAGAGTAGATTTTACCGCCAAATTGCCCGTCGAACAAGAAACCAAAATCAAAGTTTTTATAGCTAAAAGTGTTTTGAAGACCTACTCGCAAATCAGGTTGGTAGGATCCTGCTGAAACTTTTTCTTGGGTCATCATGGGAACTCCATTTTGGTGAACTATTTCACCTGTTTCCGGGTGTCTTACAAAACCAAGTCCATAAAGTTGTCCAAAGAGTTCTCCTTCCTCGGCAACAAATTCCAGATCGGAACCTCCCTCATCACCAGGGAAAATATCTGCCACTATAGAGTAGCGTCCACTCGTTACAATATCGGGGAGACTCTCTACCACAGCCCTGTTGTGACCAAGGTTCAAAGTGGCTTCCCATGTAAAATCTTCATTTTGCACAGGAATTCCGCTCAACAGTACTTCAATACCTTTGTTTCTAATGGAACCGCCGTTGGTCAAACTAAAATCGTAACCACTTGTACTGGCAACGGGCAGGCGAATTACCTGATCAAAACTCAACATGTTGTAATATGTAGCATCCAAGCGGAGTCTGTTGTTCCAAAAGCGGAGGTCGGCACCAACTTCGAAGGCGCGGGTACGCTCATTGGTCAAGTTAGGGTCGGTAACTGTACGGTTTGCCGTAAAAACGGAATTTCCACCAAATGCTGCTTGTGGGGTAAATGTGGTTCCGAATGCGTAAGGTGGGGCTCCATTACCTACCTCGGCATAGTTGGCCTTGAGTTTTAAGAAGGAAATGGGAGTACTTGAAAGGTCGGCCATTTCAGAAATAATGGCACTAAGGGAAACTGAAGGGTAGAAAAAAGAAAAACTGGATTCATCGTTGCCAATTTCAGGGTCTACCAAAGTACTGGACCAATCGTTTCTTGCAGTTGCATCCAAATACAAAAAGTTTTTATAAGAAAAAGTAGCAGTACCAAATACACTGTTGATACCTACTCTTGTTTTTTGTGATTCGGTCAATACTCCTGATCGGTTATTGGCCAAAGTGTATATACTATTATCTGTACCGAACAATTTTAACTGTGGGTTGTTGGCCACCAAAAAGTTGGCGCGTTGCCACATAATGTTTCCCCCTAGTCTTACATCGTATTGGAAATCCGACCCGTTTTGCCGGTTACTGCGATAAGAGAACAAAATTTCGGCATTGGTTTCGGAAAAGGTGATTTCATCCTCACGATAGCTTCCCAGCAGGACGGCTTTGGTGGAGGGCGTCCTCCTGTACTGGCGCCTTTCGCTCAATACATCGCCACCGTACTTAAAGCGCATGGAAAATTGGTCTGTAAACTCATAGTTCAATTCTATGTTTCCTATGATACGGTTGTTTCGGAAGGAGTTGGTGTTTTCGTTAATGATGAACCAAGGGTTGTTTACCCAACTTTTTTCTACATAACGTTGTTGGACTCCTTCTTGGCCAGGCACCCAATATTGTCTCAAATCGCCTATTTCAACCTGTCTGGGGTACCACAGCCAGCCGTATTGCACGGATGATGATTCATCGTAACCGGAATTGGGAATATTGTCCGAAAAGGAATTTACATAAATGGCATTGGCCCTAAACTGGAGTTTGTCGTCGAACATGGATTTTCCAAGACTTACTTGGAAAGTGTTTCGTTTTAGGTTGGTGTTGGGCATAATGCCTTCTTTGTCCAAACGGGTATACGAAAACCTAAAATCGGAATCCTCAGTGGAATTGTTGATGGCTACATTGTTAATGATCGATGATCCCATTCGGTAAAAATCCTTAACATTGTCGGGGGCAGGGGTAAAAGGAACTGCTTCCCCATTGGAATTGAACTGTTTTATCAGTTGACCGTTCATTCGAGGTCCCCAGTTTTCACCGTAGGCTTCGTAGTACTCATTCTCGCCAATGTAGTTGGTGCCATCGAAGTAAGAATATTTACCTCCCCCGCCAAAACCATATTCGTTTTGGAAATCGGGCATTTTCAGGATAGAGGAAAAGGTTGTGGTGTTATTGATTTCAACTCCCCATCCCTTGGCATTTTCGCCCGTCTTGGTTTCGACCAAAATAACACCGTCTGCGGCCCTTGCACCGTAAAGGGCAGATGCTGCAGGTCCTTTGAGCACGTTTACGGACTCAATGTCGTCTGGGTTGATGTTTTGTGCAGCGTTACCAAAGTCAATGGTGGTGGAACCATTGAGCCCATCGTCAAAACTGTATAGGTCGTTGGTTATGGGCATGCCATTGACGACGAACAAGGGTTGGTTGTTCCCTAAAAGGGATGCCGCACCACGAATATTGATGTTTGAGGAAGCCGAAGGCCCGGCAGAAGATCCTGTAATGAAAACACCGGAAACCTTACCCGCCAAGTTGTCGGTAAAGTTGGTGGCTTTTACCTTGGCTACCTCGTCCGTGGCCAGTTTTTGAACGGAATACCCCAAGGCTTTTTCCTCGCGTTTTACACCAAGTGCCGTTACGACCACTTCGTCCAGTTGTGCAGCGAATTCCAATTGAATGGAATAATTACTTTCTGTACCAACTTTTATGGTTTTGGGTTTAAAGCCAACATAGCTCACTTGCAGTTTCGGATTTTCTGAAGAGACGGTTATGGTAAAATTTCCGTCAAAATCCGTAATGGTTCCATTTGTAGTTTTGTATTCGATAACGTTGGCTCCCGCTAGGGGAATACCATTGCTATCAACTACATTTCCTGTGATTTTTCGTTCTTGGGCATTTACATTTATTGCAAAAGATGTTGTGAAAAATGTAAATAAGATTATTTTTTCAATAAACTTCATTTAACAATATTTTTTGTTAAGAAAACCCAAATTTATTGAAAATAGTTTCATCAGAAAGTATTTTGATGAGAAATCAGTAAGAAATACGGAAAGTCATCCGGTATTACTGAAGATTCTTAAAGAAAATTGTGTTATTGGTTTTTGGACAGGTCGTCACATAATGTAATAAGTGGGGCAGCATCCAAGTTTTCGGCTTCCAAAAGCTGTATTAATAAACCAACACCTTTATATAAGGTATCTGTTTCATCATTGGACAGGGATTCAATTTTTTTGGTGACTTTTCCTTGTAAGGTGACCGGGGATTTTCTTAAAAGTTGGCTGCCCTTTGCCGTTAAAACAATATAATAGCCGCGCCCGTCCTTGGGGTTGGGCGATTTGGCAATCAAGCCTTTTGAAAGTAAACGGTTAATGATACCGGTCACGGTACTTGCGTTCAGTTCCAAATGATTTTTGATTTGGGTAGAGGTAGCCTTAAAATCCTCTTGGGTTTCTAAAAATTGAAGTGTGAGCAACTGTGGGATACTTACGCCAAACTCTTTTTCGATACGCTTGCTGTCAATATCCACTGAGCGTATTATTTTTCGGATAAGGGTAAGAATGTTGGGGTGATTGATATCCATTTATGAGTGAAGTGTTGATCCTAACAAAGAAACCAAATTTACCACAATTAAATATATAAAAAATTGTTAGGTGCCGATTCTTGGTTTGTAGATTTTGAGAATCTTCAAAAACCTGAATCACTGTACTTGAAAAAGTGTTCAGCACTTGATCGGGCATACTTGTTTATAAAACTAAGGCAATTTTGTGAATTCGACCTAAAACCGGTTTATGAACATTGACCGTCTTAATTGGATGAAGTTATGGCAAGGGATTTTTTGGAATCCACACACAACCATTTGCGCTCTTGCCCATCATTTATTAAACAATAAAATTTAAATCGAAATGAAAGAAAAGCTTTTTAATGCTGGAATCTTGATGTGTATTGGTGTAATGCTTCTATCGTGTACTTCGGATGACGGGGTGGAATGTGCCGAAGATTTTACGGGAGACCTTAATGCCAATGAGCAAACATTGGTGGGGGAGTGGGTACTTTCTGGAATTGTAGCTGCCAAAGAATTGGATTTGACCGATGATAACACGGACAACCCATCCACTGACCTGTTTGCACAATACGCTGAATGTAAAAAAGATGCTTCTTATACATTTGGGGAAGATAGGTCGTATGCTTACGAACTGGGGAAATATGAAGAAGATTGTGAGTACATTGCTGCATCAACAGGAACATGGGAATTGACGTCTCAAAACCTTAGTCTGGTATCTTCCTGTAGTTTGCAAACCACTGTCCTGGAATTTAATGAGGATTCCTCTCAATTCACCTTTTCAGAAATTTACACTGTAACAGAGGTGACAGGAACTGTGGTCCAAACAAGAATTGATTTTACATACTCCTTAATGCCCTAGCATAAAGAAACTTTATTTGATGTCCAAGACATAACCAATATAGAGGCTGCTTTTTTATAATTCATCAATAAGAAGAGTACATACCATGCATTAAACACATGCACGTTATTTCTCCTAAATTCAATAGAGTTTTTGCTTTTTACCGTAAAAGAACTCAAAACACTATAATCTCCTCTTTGATTTTAAATTCATGGAAATAGGAGTGTATATTAACTGATAAAAAAGTTATGAAACAAATCGCTGATGAATGTTCGATTTATACCTTTCCCGGCCAGGTTTGGCCCATGGTTCAACTTGATATGTCATTGTATCGTTCTGTGCTACCTCCATAGCCATCGGAATACGTTTCAATTCCTAGATTATCGAAAGATTAAATTAAGTCATTCCAATAAAGACAAAGCGAAATCAATAGAATCCGAGAGGTATTTTGTCCGTTTTGATTTTGGAAGGAACCATTAGTTTTGGAGAACATTTTTTAGACAACAACCTACTACGACAACTAGTGCAAGAATGATTTTTTCAAGGAAACTTCTATTTATCTATAAGTAAAATTAAAGGGAATACCAGTAATCTGAGTACTGATTTAATATATGATGCCTGCTACCATTGTATAAAAGCATATAAGGAGTACAGGGTCTTGGGGGTGAGTTGACCCTTTCTACGATAGGATAAGGGAGCATTGGCCCGAGTTTTGGCCATGGTCCGGTCACTGGTAAAAATTACGGCATTCGATTAATCAGGGAAAGTATACGAGAAATGAACATAAAGGCTGATAATATTTTTATCGCATTGTTTTAATGTGGGCAATTGGTGGGAGAAGCTTTGGAACCCATTGGAAATAATATAGGTTGGGCACCCTATAACAGTGCGTTACAGGTTTCTTTGTAGTTTTTTGAAGGTTTTTTTTAGGGGCAGGCCAATACCTTTGACCCTGTTTGAAAAATTGATGTTCGATGGATATTTCCTTTGGTGGGTCATGTTGTTACAGATAATAGCTACGACAAATAAAATAAGCACTCCGGACAGCACGGGAAACAAGGCATAGAGATAACCGAGGGACCTGATATGCTCCGTTCCGATTACAGCGATCAGTGCAGTGGCCCCTCCCGGAGGGTGCAGGGTCTTGGTGTACTGCATTGCGATAATGGATAAGGAAACGGCCAATGGAGCACTGATCCAGATGGGCTCGGGCACTACTTTATATACGGTTACCCCTATCAATGCCGATATTAGGTGCCCGCCGATCAAATTCCTGGGTTGGGCAAGAGGGCTATGGACCGTTCCGTAAATCAATACACAGGTAGCGCCGAACGAACCAATCAGGAAAACATTTTCAAGTGGCAATAAGTAGAGGCTTTGTACATAACCGATCAAGGCCATTCCAAGGAATGAGCTTACAAAGGACCAAAAGGTTTCCCGGTAATCTACCACCGTCTCCTTGTAAAAAATGTATTTACTGATTCTATAGGTTCGTTTTATCTTTTTACGGATTATAAGGTGCCATTGGGCCCCAAAGTTAGGTATCCAAATAGTTAAAATTAAATGCAATCACAGCTGTTTGTTTGTTTGGTCAAATGGATGGATTATTTAAAGTTCTGTAAATCAGTTTAAAAGAAGAATCGAGCATGCTCTGGGGTGTAAACGCACTTTATTGTTGGCACAATTTGATGGAATTATGTTGGCTGTTCAACACGGTATGTGGCCGAGGGGATTGCAATCAAAGCATGGCAGTCCTTTCCAAAAGGAAAAACTACAGGGCTTGGATTGGATATGACGGATACAGTGAACCATAAAAACTCAAGATTTGTCTTGGAAGCTTGTTGTACAACTGTTTGTTTATATTTTGCTATGTTCAATTTTACTAGGGAGTATACTTTGTCAGGCTTTTCCATCCAACAATTCAATTAGGAGTTTGGATTATCCTATTCATTACTGAGTGAAGATGCGCTTAAATCTGTTGATTAGTGGTTTTAATCAAGTTCAAATTTGTTATGGGTTAACATTTTACATTTAAACTAACGTTTTTTTAATCTTAGAAATAGCCGTTTTTCTCAATAAAAGTGAGTTATTTGAAAAATAAATATAGTATTTGTAAACTTTTTGATGCATCATTGCAATGTCCAAAAAACAATCCAACGTAACCTTTCTCCTGCATGCCTCTTTGGCCGCCTTTGGCACCTATTTTTGTATGTACGCCTTTAGAAAGCCTTTCTCCGTTGCCACTTTTGATGGACTGGCATTCATGGGGATCGATTACAAAATACTGCTGGTCATTGCCCAAGTGTTGGGCTATGCTCTTTCCAAGTTTGTTGGAATCAAGGTCATCTCGGAGCTTACGCCCAAACGTAGGTTAATATATTTGATTTCCCTGATCTTTTTTGCTGAGGTATCTTTAGTGCTTTTTGCCTGGGTGCCCGCGCCATACAATATTCCTCTTATGTTCCTCAACGGTTTTCCTTTGGGAATGATCTGGGGGATTGTTTTTTCTTATATTGAGGGCAGGCGGTTTACCGATATTTTGGGCGTGGTGTTGTCTGCCAGCTTTATTGTGTCCAGCGGTGTGGTGAAATCCGTAGGGTTATATGTGATGCAATTTTGGGGTGTTGGCGAATTTTGGATGCCTTCAGTTACAGGAGCCCTGTTTTTTGTTCCTCTTTTGTTGTGCTCTTTTATGTTGCAACGCGTTCCCCCGCCGACTACAGAGGATATTGCCAACCGAACGGAGCGTATCCCCATGACCGCCCGGGAAAGAAAGGATTTGGTGAAAAAATTTTTGTTCCCCTTGCTTCTCATTATAGTGTTTTACACTTTTTTGACGGCATTTCGGGATTTTAGGGACAACTTTGCCCGTGAACTTTGGGATAGTATCGGGTACCGTGGAGACGTTTCCGTATTTTCAACTTCAGAGATTATCATCGCCCTTGTGGTGCTCTTGATTATTGGTGCCATTTTTTACATCAAGGATAATTTTAAAGCCTTGCTTACCTATCATTTGCTTCTTATTTTGGGAACAGTGGTTTTGGCCGTGAGCACCCTAATGTTCCAAGTTGGGATTTTGGACCCTTTTATATGGATGGTTTGTACTGGTTTTGGACTCTATATTTGCTATGTGCCGTTCAACTGTCTATTTTTTGATCGTTTTATTGCCACCTTTAAGGTAAAGGGGAATTCAGGTTTCCTTATTTATATTGCCGATGCCTTTGGTTATGTGGGGAGCGTTTTGGTGCTGCTTTATAAAAACTTTGGACAGACGAGTTTGTCGTGGCTTAATTTTTTTGTGTACGGTACGTATGCCGTGGCTTTTATAGGTATTTGTAGTACACTGATCTTATTTGCTCACTTTGCCTCTCGCCGCAAAGCTGAACAACTCAACAACGAATTGGATTATGGATAATAAATATGATGCCGTCATTGTAGGTGGAGGTGTGTTAGGGACTTTTCATGCGTATCATGCCCTAGAATTGGGCCTTAAAGTTTGTTTGGTGGAAAAGGATGCCTATCCAAAAGGAGCGACCACGCAGAATTTTGGGCAAGTGGTTCCATCGGGCATGAATACCAAATGGCAACAATTCGGTCGTGAAAGCCTTCGAATCTATAAAGCGATTCAATCTAGGTTCGATATCAGTATCCGTCAGAATGGAACGGTATATTTGGCCTCCAATGAAGAGGAAGAACAATTGTTGGTAGAGCTCAGGGCCATAAACAGTACCAATGGTTACGAATCACAATTGCTTACCAAAAATCAATGTTTGGAGAAATATTCTGGACTTCGAAGGGATTATGTGGCAGCAGGACTTTTTTTCCCTCAGGAAGTTACTGTTGAGCCCAGGATAATGATCCATAGGCTTCAGGAATATTTGGTGGCGCGGAAGGGTTTGGAGATTAAGTATGATTTTCCCGTCGTTTCCTGTGAATCCATAGGGGAATACGCTGCAGTCCGAAGCACAAAAGATGAAACAGTGTCCGGTAGTAAGGTTATTGTCTGTAACGGAAGTGATTTTAAAACACTCTACCCCAAAGTGTTTGCGTCTAGCGATATGGAAGTTTCCAAATTGCAGATGATGCAAACCAAATCGCAGGGGAATTTCAAATTAAAGGGATCCATCTTAACAGGATGGTCCATCCGCAGATACGAAGCATTCCATGAATGTCCATCCTACCCACAGATCAAGGAAAATGAACCAAAGGGAAGTCCCCAGAAAAAATGGGGCGTGCACATTCTCTTTAAACAGGCAGTTGACGGCTCTATAATTTTGGGAGATTCCCACCAATATGCCGATGCTGGCAAAATTGAGGATTTAGGGTATGACTTGGATATGGATATCGATAATTTTATGATCGAGGAGGCTAAAAAGATAATAGACCTGCCCACCTACCAAATCCAGAAAAGATGGTATGGAATCTACTCACAATGCAAGAGCAGCGATCTTTTTCAAAAAACCATTGATGACAATATCCATATTGTAACAGGAATCGGGGGAAAGGGAATGACTGGTAGCGCTGGATTCTCCAAGAAGCATATTGCTACTATATTTAATAAGCAGAAAATTAATCTATGAAAAAAATACAACTGGCCGTTTTTGATATGGCAGGAACCACTGTGAACGAGGATAATGTGGTATACAAAACAGTTAGGGCTGCTTTGGCAAAACATGGAGTGGATGTTTCTCTGGAAACCGTATTGAGGTTTGGGGCCGGCAAGGAAAAATTCAAGGCCATCTCTGATATTTTAACTGAGAGCAATAACAACAATGTGGATGCCAATGTAGTTTTTGAAAATTTTAGAGAAATGTTGGCAGAGGCATATGCCAATCTTGATGTTACCACTTATGATGGTGTAGAGGAACTCTTCAAAATATTAAAGTCAAAAGCGGTGAAAATTGTGCTGAATACTGGCTACGACCAAAAAACGGCACAATCACTTTTAAACAAATTGGGCTGGGTTCCAGGACAACAAATTGATGGATTGATTACAGCAGATGATGTGGTACACGGAAGGCCCTCCCCTGAAATGATAGATAAGGCCATGGCCATGTTTGGTATTACCGCTTCAGCGAATGTGTTAAAGGCAGGTGACTCGATTATAGATATTGAGGAGGGAAAAAATGCCAATTGTGGTTGGACAGTTGGAGTGTTGACAGGTGCTCAAACACGTGAACAATTGGCAACAGCAGAACCCACCTTAATATTGGATTCGTTAGCTGATTTGGCCAAAGTATTGTTTCCTTGATCAGATAAAGAAATAGACTACCAACATTTTTGAGGGAACTTTCCCTCGGTTGATAGGTACATGGGGGATTCTACCATCAAAAAAAATGGAATCCCCCTCTTTTAGCAATACTTCTTGGTCACCAATTTCATAATAGCATTCCCCAGTCAAGATGTATTTAAACTCAAAGGCATCTGTCACTACCTTCTCTCTTTTGGAATTTGGTTCAACTTCCAAAAGCACGCTCTCAAAACCTACCGAATTCAATTGTTTGCCAAAAATGTAATTATAGGTAAATCCAACAGCTTCGTCCTCTTTTTCGATGATGGAAAGTTCGTTTTTACGGGTTACCAAAAAATTGTGGCCATTGGCTTTGGGAATACCCTCAAAAAAATCAATCATTTCGGTTTTCAAAGCATCCACTATTTTTAGAAAAACGGGAAGAGAGGGAATAGTGCGGCCATTTTCTATACGGGATATGAGTCCGGCAGTAACCCCTGCACCGATTGCAACATCATTAATGGTCATTTTATTGTTCTTGCGTATTTCTTTGATTCGTTTTCCAATGCCGATCAGGTAATCCTCCATTTTTGGTGGGAAATAAATTTTAGTATTTATAATGTTTTTACGTCATGTAAATATGCTTAAAAAAAATGACTAATCCACCACAACACTAGGATATACTCGTAAATTCTAAATTGACAGGGTGTTATAAAAATTGAGTATTTGTAAATAATGTTTACCTAACATTGAGCTATTTCTTTTAACCTTTCCGTATCATTTTTTTAATCTGTTTTGAGGCTAGGCTTAACTCTTGTGTTGGATATTTGTTGATAAATAATTAACCCAATTTTACAAATACTCAACAAATGAAAAAATCAATCTTAACGTTTTTGCTTGCCTTTACCGTGAGTATCATTGGTTACTCCCAAGTTACTTTTACGGGTCAGGTAGTAGACGGGAACAACGTGCCCTTGCCCGGGGCATCGGTGGTTGTAAAAGGGAGTAGTGTTGGTGTAGCTACTGACTTTGACGGGAACTTTGAGATCACAATGCCCCAGGGCGGTGAAACTTTAGTGGTATCTTATATAGGATACATTCCCTTGGATTTTGACACTACAGGGAAAAGCACTGCGACCATAGTGCTGCAAGAAGATTCCCAGCAGCTGGATGAAGTGGTAGTGACCGCTTTGAACATTACAAGAGATGAGGAATCCTTGGGCTATTCTGTGCAAAAAGTTGCAGGAGAGGAAATCTCACAATCCACAAGTACAAACACCGTAAGTACCCTGTCTGGTAGAACGGCAGGTGTTCAGGTGGTTACCAACGGTACGGGACCTGGACAATCCTCATCGGTGGTCATCAGAGGGTATTCCTCAATGCAAGGTGACAACCAACCATTGTTTATTGTGGATGGTATCCCGATTAACAACAATACTGACACAAGGACCAACACGTTGGGCGGTGCTTCCAACATGAACTTGGATTATGGTAATGGTGCAGCCGAAATCAACCCGGATGATGTGGAATCCATATCCGTACTTAAAGGTGCAAATGCAACAGCGCTTTACGGTTCCAGAGCTGCCAACGGTGCGGTCATTATTACAACAAAATCTGGAAAAGGCCGCAAAGGCGGAATAAGCTTTAGCTCCAAGACAACTTTTGAAAGTATTTTGAAGGCTCCAGAGTATCAAGGGGTATACGGTCAAGGTAAAAACTTTGATTTTCAATTTGTGGACGGTTACGGAAGCGGAACTTACGATGGTGTAGACGAATCATGGGGTCCATTGTTGGATGGAACTTTGCGTGCGCAGCACGATTCACCAACATCCAACGGTCTTCGTGGTGGTGATGTTCACGGATTGGATTATGTGCTTGGGTCTTCTGGGGTCGATTTAGATAGAAGAGGTGCCATTACACCTACACCATTTGTATATGGTGGAAATCCAGCCGAAGAATTCATGGAAACCGGCAGAACTTTGATCAATACCGTTTCTTTCTACGGGTCCAACGACAATGGTAACTACAGGGTGAGTTATACCAACTTGGACAACAAGGGTATTGTTCCAAACACGGATATCAAGAGGAATACTATATCTGCTTCGGGAGATTATCAAATTACCGATAAATTAAAGGTATCATCCAAGATCAATTATATCCGTTCAGATTCAGATAACCGCCATGTAAATGGATATGGTACCGAATCTGTGATGTATCTGTTCATGTGGTGGGGGCAACAGGTCAATGTAAATAGTTTAAGAAACTACTGGCAAGATGGTCTGGAAGGCTTCCAGCAGTTCAACTATAACTATAACTATCACGACAACCCTTACTTTACCATGTATGAGAATACCAATGGTTTGGCCAAGGACAGGGTTATAGGAAACCTTTCTGCAACCTACGATATCAGCGATGACTTTAAATTCATGGTAAGAGGAGGGCGTGATTTCTTCTCTGAATACAGATTCATAAAAAGAGCGTATTCTACACAGCGTTTTCCAAACGGTCAGTACAGGGAAGATAAAATCAATTTTCAGGAAACCAACTTGGATTTCTTGTTGACCTATGACAAGGATGTTACCGATAAATTCCATGTAAACGCCAACTTTGGTGGAAACCGAATGGTACAGAAGAACCATTTCAATTCCTTGATGGCCAACAAACTGTTGATTCCTGGTATCTATTCTTTTTCCAATGTGGATGGAGCCTTGGTTCAGCGCACAAGCCGTCCCGAAAAGCAGATCAATTCCTTATACGCATTTGCACAGTTGGGTTGGAACAATAGTATTTATTTGGATTTAACGGCACGTAATGACTGGTCCTCCACCTTACCCGAACAAAACAACTCTTACTTCTACCCATCTGCATCCCTGAGTGTGGTGCTTTCCGATTTGTTCGATTTTGGAAGCCAGGATGTTCTTAGTTTTGCCAAACTAAGGGGTGGTTGGGCGCAAGTTGGTAGTGATACCGACGCCTACAGGCTTTCCGATTTTTACGCCTTGGGAACGCCGGTGGGCGACAATCCAACGGCTGGTCCATCCAACATTTTGCCCAATTTTGATTTGAAACCGGAGATTCAGACATCCTATGAGTTTGGTACCGATTTGAGGTTCTTTAACAATAAACTCTCCTTGGACGCTACTTACTATAATACAGTTTCCAAGAACCAAATTTTGGATATTGATTTACCAATTACCTCAGGTAAGACTGCAAGAACTATCAATGCAGGTAAAATACGCAATCAAGGTTTGGAAGTTATGTTGGGGGTTAATCCAATTCGTAACGAGGACTTTAATTGGAATTCTTCTTTCAATTTTGGTTTGAACCGAAATAAGGTTCTGGAATTGGCCGATGGCGTGCAAAGATACCAATATGGCGGCAATGGAATTTCACTTATTGCGGAAGAAGGAGGATCCCTCGGTGATATGTGGGGAACCGGATTGGTAAAAGTAGAGGATGAGAACAGTCCTTACTTTGGTGAAGTCATCTTTAATGAAGGTTTGGTGCAACAGGACAATACCTTGAGAAAACTCGGAAATTTCAATCCTGACTTTACTTTGGGATGGAATAACACCGTGACCTTCAAAAATCTTTCTCTTAACTTTTTGTTTGATTGGAGACAAGGGGGTGAACTGCTTTCCAGAACACGTTTGATTGCTGCAACCTCCGGGAACGTAGTAGAAACCCTTTGGGGGCGTTCGCCGGAGTATGGAGGGCCACATCCGGGTATCTCGGATTCAGGACTTTCTTATACGAATGACGATGGTGTAACTCAAACCGATGGTATTATTGGCGATGGCGTAAAACTGCAAGATGGCGCCTATGTTCCCAATGATGTAATTGTACCGGCCAATGCTTACCACAACAACAGATACAGAAGGGACAATGATACTGAGGGTATTTATGACGCTACCTTCATTAAACTTAGAGAAGCTAGACTTACCTATGATTTTCCCACTAAATTGTTTAAGGGAGACGATATCAAAAAACTCAGCTTTTCTGTAATAGGAACCAATCTTTGGCTATGGGCCAAGGATTTTAACCACGGAGACCCGGAACTGTTGTCTTTCGGGGGTGGAAGCTATGTGCCAGGGGTGGAAAATGCCACCGTACCTACTACTCGTAGTTTAGGATTTGCAATCAACGTAGAATTTTAATCAGGTTAACAATAATAACATGAAAAAGATATTTTTAATAGCGACAGTACTTGCGATGACCCTGTGGTCTTGCGACAAGTTTGACGTGAGTAACGAGAACCCTGATGTTGCCTTGAACATTAACCAAAACCCCGAACTTCTCTTGACAAACCTTCAAAGAAGATCAATCCGTGAAGCCGTAGGCGGGTCTTGGAGCGAAGGAAACCTTATGGGGCAATATGGGGCCCGAATCGTATTTACCTCTTTCGATTTGTTCGATTGGGGCGATCAGGGCGGAGCATGGAACGATTATTACTATGCCATTAGAGACGCCAAAGAATTGGAGGAATTGGCTAATGAAACAGACCTGAAGAGTTATGTGGCCGTCTCCAAAATTATGCAGACCTGGGCTTTCAGTATATTGACTGATATGTGGGGAGATATTCCTTACTCCGAGGTAAACCAAGCCAGTGAGGAAAACTACACGCCCATGTATGATGAGCAAGAAGCCATTTATACATCAATGCTTGCCGAACTTGATACGGCAAACACGCTTCTGTCAGGTTCTAATTTGACCCAGATCAAGGGAGATTTGCTTTTTGATGGTGATTTGGAAATGTGGAGAAAGTTTGCCAATTCATTGAGGATGCGTTTGGCACTTCGCTTAAGTGAAGTTTCGCCATCAGTGGCTTCCAATGTAATCTCCGAGATTTATAACAATCCAGGTCAATTCCCGATAATGGAATCCAATGAAGATAACGCAACCCTTACATTTTTGGCTGCAAACCCGGATGCACATCCGGTGACCGAGGAGTCCGTTTATCGTGTGGGATCTTATAACGAATACAGGATCTCCGAGCATTTTGTAACGATGTTGGAAGGGTTGAACGATCCACGGCTGGAGTTCTTTGCAGACCCGACTGCCAATTCCGTTGAGCAAGGTACGCCCGAGATCGTAGGGATGTTGAACGGGGTAGTGGATGGTCCTGCATATACCTACCAAGGAGGGGATGCATTCCTTTCCAAATTCAATATTGATTACTTCTACTTTCAGCCAAATGCCAACCAAGCAAGGTTGATGCTGTATTCCGAAGTACAGTTTATTTTGGCCGAAGCGGCGCAAAGAGGATGGGTCAATGCCGATGCCCAAACATTTTATGAAGAAGGCGTTGCCTCTAACTTTGAATATTGGGGTGTAGAATTACCAGCAGATTATCTATCAAGTGCAGGAGTCGCTTTTGACAATAGCTTGGAAACAATCATGACCCAGAAGTATATCAATTTGTTCTATACCGATTACCAAGGATTTATTGAGTACAAAAGAACCGGTTTTCCTGCCACAATTGAGCCAGGACCGGATGCTTTCTATGATGTATACCCTAGTAGGTTCGAATACCCGAGCAATGAAGAATCTTTGAACAACGCGAACTACACCGAAGCTGCCAACAGAATTGGTGGAGATCAAATTACCACCAAGGTTTGGTGGGAAAACTAAGGTTTGCCAATGTTTAAAAAGAAACTTAATAAAGTAATGATCATGACCACGGGAATTTTACTCCTGTGGTCTTGTTCTTCAAAAAGGGAGCAGGCTCCCGCAGGAATTGAACACATCGTTGTTGTAGGTATTGATGGTATGAGTCCCGACGGAATTCATAAAGCAAATACACCAATGTTGGATTCCATGATTCAAAATGGTGCGGCAACCATGCATGCAAGGTCTGTGTTGCCATCCAGTTCCAGTTCCAATTGGGCCAGTATGATCATGGGGGCCGATACGGAACAACACGGAGTAACCTCCAATGGTTGGGAAAAGTTCGACCATCAGTTGCCACCCGTAGTCGTTACCGAAAACGGGACATTCCCAACCATATTTACCCTTTTTAAAGACCAGCGACCAGAAGCTCATGTTGGAGCCATCTACGATTGGGATGGTTTTGGACGTTTGTTCGAAAAAGAGGATGTTGATTTTGATATTGATGGGGACCATGAGGACAAAACCACTGTGGAAGCGGTAAACTACATCAAAAAAAATACGCCAACGTTCACTTTTGTGCATTTGGATCATGTAGATCACGCAGGTCATGCCCAGGGACACGGTACTCTCGATTATTATAAGTCCGTGGAAAAAGCGGATTCCTTGATTGCTAAAATTGTGGATGCCACAAAAGAAGCAGGCATTTTCGAAAAAACCATGTTCATCGTATCAGCAGATCACGGAGGATTGGGCTTTGGTCATGGAGGGGAAAGTCTGGCCGAAATGGAAATACCATTCATTTTGTACGGAGCAGGTATCAAAAAAGGCTACAACATTGAAGAAACCGTGTATCAGTACGATAATGCAGCGACTGTTGCCTATGCGATGAGCTTACAAACGCCTCAAGCTTGGATAGGCAGACCTGTAAAAGGCGCTTTTATCGGAAATGAAGCCCCAAAACTTATCTATAAGCGAAAGGAGCAAATAACCCAACCAAAAATTCTTCCAGATGCTGGCTATTTTGAGCCAGCAGGGGGAGTTTTTAAAGCGGATTCTGTTGCAGTGGTGATGCAAAACCCAAACAATCTTGGGGAGATTAGATACACCATTGGTAATAACGTGCCCACCTTGGAAAACAGTCAAGTCTACCGAGACACTTTTTATTTGAAACAGACCAATATTATCAAAGCAGGCATCTTTCAGAAAGATCAATTGGTGAGTACGGTTACCGAGGGTAATTTTAGAATTGTTACGGAATCAAAGGAAGATCCCGTTCAATTTGAAATTTACCAGGTAAAAGGTATAGTAAAGCTACCTGATTTTACATCATTGAAGCCAATTTATGAAGGTGATGTCATCGAATTTTCCCATAAGCAAGCACTGACCCACGATATGCCACAAGAACAAGTAGCCATGGTCTTTGAAAGTTATTTGGAAATACAGGAAACAGGGAAATATAGTTTTTTCACCAATAGTGATGATGGCAGCAAATTATATGTCAACGGGACTGAAATTGTGAATAATGATGGTGACCACGGCGTAATGGAGCGTAGCGGTTCCTTGGAACTAACCAAAGGGAGACATTTAGTCCGAGTGGAATTTTTCAACGGAGGCGGAGGCTATCATTTGGATGTGAAATATTCCGGTCCTGACATCCCAAAACAAATTATTCCGGCAAACCAGTTGTATAGAGCAAAATAAGTATGTACTCCAATCTCAAAAAACTTTATCTACTGCTCATTATTTTAATGATGCAGCTTTCCCATGGGCAAAAACAACAATTGCCCGAGTGGCAACCCGGTTTTTTGGACATACACCACATCAACACAGGTAGGGGCGATGCGGCTTTTATGGTTTTTCCTGATGGGACAACTATGTTGGTGGATGCCGGCGATATGTCCGAAACACATCCAAGGACAACATCGAGCAGAAATGCGAAGCTTGTTCCCAACAGGTCCAAAACGGCTCCGGAATGGATTGTGGATTATATTGACCAATTCCTGCCCAAAAACCAGGAACGAAAGCTGGATTATGCCTTGATCACCCATTACCACGATGATCATTTTGGAGAAATGGACTCTTTGCGAAATATTGCAGACGGAGGCTATCAATTGACTGGAATTATGGAGGTTGGCACCTTGATCCCAATTAAAAAAATGATTGACCGTGGATTTGATTTTCCAATCAACCTGAAAGATACCGAAGTCCAATCCCAAGAACGATTTTCCAAGGACGCCTACGGAATGATTCCGACCTTGAAGGAATATTGGAAATTCATTGCATATCAATCAGAAAAAGTTGGTCTTGAAAATGAAGCCCTGCAGGTGGGAAGTAACCATCAGATTATATTAAAGCACCATCCAAACGATTATCCCAATTTTTCTGTCCAAAACATAGCCTCCAACGGGAATATTTGGACAGGATATGACAATTCGTTTTACCCACTTTTTAAAAAAGGGGAATATCCCGGGGAAAATCCTTTGAGCAATGCCATCCGAATAGATTATGGTAAATTCAATTATTATACGGGCGGAGATATCTCGGGAATAGATGGTTTTGGGCAAGCCGATATGAATGCATTGGAGTCTTATGTGGCACCCGTTATCGGCGCTGTGGATGTGGCGACATTGAATCATCACGGCAATCGGGATTCACAGAACCCATTTTATGTGCGGACGATTCGCCCTAGGGTATGGATTCAGCAAAACTGGACGGCCGACCACCCAGGGGAAGAGGTCCTCAGAAGGATTACATCAAAAAAACTATACCCTGGTGACCGTGATATTTTTTCGACCATTATGCTGCAAGGCACAAAAGATGTGATTGGCGGCAGGTTGGATCTATACAAAAGCCAGAACGGGCATATAGTTGTTCGGGTGTACAACAATGGCGACACTTATAAGGTATATGTGTTGGACGACACCACGGAAGAAAGAAAAATAATAAGTGAACATGGGCCATATACAGCGCGATAAGCACAACTTGGAATCTGTTGTGGAAGGCGACATCAACCTAACTTCCGCTCGGAACGAATGGTTGCAAAACGAAGTAAGCGAAGAAACCAGACAACTATTGGAAAAAGATGCCAAGTACTTTATGCATCAATCTATGTCCACTCCTTGTTTGGATGTGCTCCAGAATTGTGAAGGCTCGCATATTGAAAGTGTATCAGGAAAAAAGTATCTCGATTTTCATGGGAACAACGTACATCAAATTGGGTTTTCCCATCCAAAAATGGTGTCGCGTTTAACTCAGCAATTACAAAGCCTTACCTTCTCCACCCGAAGATATGCCAATGAGACGGCTATTCGGTTTGCGGAAAAACTAACCTCATATACTCCCAAAGGCCTTGACCGTATTTTGCTTACTCCCAATGGTAGTTCTGCTATTGGAATTGCCCTAAAATTGGCAAGGGCCGTAACAGGAAAACATAAAGTAGTCTCATTCTGGGATTCGTTCCACGGGGCTTCTCTGGATGCCATAAGTGTAGGGGGCGAGTCCATTTTTCAGGAACATATGGGGCCATTAATGTCAGGTGTGGAGCGTATTCCGCCCCCAATCACCTATCGCGGTATTTTTGAAGGGGACGAAGAAAAAGCTTTGGAATATCTGCAATATGTTTTGGAAAAAGACCATCAGATAGGGGCATTTTTGGCAGAAACCATCCGTAATACCGATGTTCAGATTCCATCAAAAAAATTCTGGAAAGGGGCTAGGGAACTTTGTACCAAGCATAATGTACTTTTAATCTTGGACGAAATCCCGATCGCCTTTGGGCGCACGGGCAAAATGTTTGCCTATGAGCTTTTTGACATTGAACCGGACATTCTCTGCTTGGGAAAAGGACTGGGTGGAGGAATTTTTCCACAGGCAGCTATTGTAACCAGAGAGGAGTACAATAAGTTCGGAGATATTTCACTTGGCCACTATACCCACGAGAAAAGTCCATTGGGTTCTATGGCAGGATTAACCCTGATGGAAGTGTTGGAAGATGAAGAAATTCTTCAAAAAGTAAAGGAGGACCAAGAATTTATGCGGAAGAACCTGTACAAAATGTACCGTAAATATTCCTTGATCGGAGACGTTCGCGGTGTAGGACTTTTATGGGGCATTGAACTGGTGTCCGATAGAGCCACTAAGGAAAAAGCAATGGCCGAAGCTGAGGAAATCATGTACGAATGCCTAAGGCAAGGATTGAGTTTCAAAGTTTCCAAAGGAAACGTTCTGCAACTTTCGCCCCCCTTGACCATTACCAGAGAAGAACTGGAAACCGCATTCGAAATACTTAATTGTGCCTTTTTAAAAACCAACACCATAGCCTAATGAAAAAAATCAACTGTTTATGTATTGTTTTTTGTTTGGGAATAATGCAGATCGCTGCCCAGACCAAAACCGAAATTCTTGTGCAACCTTATTTGCAAGATGCCGAACCCAATTCCATAGTGGTCATGTGGGAAACCTCTAGCGGGGAAGAAAGTATTGTGGAGTGGGGAACCACCGAAAAGCTCGGCAAAAAAACCTCTGGAAAGGCAGAGGATATCAATTTTTCCGATTCCAGGGTCCACACCGTTAAATTGGAAGGACTCAAACGATTCACCGAGTACTATTATCGTGTAAAAACAGGAAAGGTACGATCGGATATTTTCCAGTTTAAGACACCCCCGTTTTCAAGTGACGAAGAGTCCTTCAATATAGTCGCTATGAGCGATATGCAATATGATAGTCAGCATCCAAACAAATTTTCCGAGATCGTGAATCAAGGGGTGCTAAAATATCTGGAAAAAGAGCATGGGGGCAAATTACCGAACAATTTGGCCATGGTTATGATTCCCGGTGATTTAGTGACTACAGGAAGCAAATACTATCAATGGAAGGAACATTTTTTTGATCCCGGCCAAAAACTTTTTGCAGAGGTTCCCGTGTATCCCGTTTTGGGGAACCATGAGAGAAATTCGGTTTTTTACTTCAAATATTTTAGCCTTCCGGAAAACGGAACACCTGCCTACGCCGAACATTGGTGGTACAAGGATTATGGCAACACCCGAATCATAGGATTGAATTCCAACGAGGGTTACCGTGACCTTCGAGAACAATACGAATGGTTGGAGCAAGTGTTGGCCGATACCGAAAAGAACAATGACATTGATTTTGTATTCGCCCAATTGCATCATCCGCACAAATCCGAGTTGTGGATTCCAGGGGAGGAAGAATCAACGGGAAAGGTGGTTAAGATGTTGGAAGCATTTTCTACTAAGACTGGCAAGCCAAGCATTCATTTTTTTGGACACACCCACGGTTATTCCAGAGGACAGTCCCGTGATCATAAACACTTGTGGGTCAATGTAGCCTCTGCAGGTGGAGCCATTGACAATTGGGGCGAATTTGAAGGCAGGGATTATGATGAGTTTACCGTTACCCAAGACGAATATGGTTTTGTAATGGTCGAGGTGGACGGCAATAGAAATGATCCTAAGTTTACGATTAAGCGAATTAGCCAAGGGAACAACATAAAGGCAAGAAAAAATGAACTGCGGGATAGCATCACTATTTGGAGGCTCAGTAAAAAGCCTGATGCGCCCAAGGTGGTTTCTCCAATCAATGGTCAAATTGTAGAGGATGAGTTTGCCATGTTGAAAGCCGGAGAGTTTTCCAGCTCACATAATGGGTCGTTCCATGCAGCATCCCATTGGCAAGTTTCCGAAACCCAGGATTTTGAAAAATTGGCATTGGATAGTTGGAAACAGTTCGAGAATTGGTACTACAAAGAAAATCGTCAAGAGGATGATGATTTAACAGACGAGAAAACCAGACGATTAAATCCAGGTACAACCTATTATTGGAGAGTCAGATATAGAGATCAGAACCTAAATTGGAGCGATTGGTCCGAAACGGCTACATTTAAAACACCACAGGAAAATGAAAAATAGAATTTTATTTTTGATGGCTGCTTTTGCAGCATTATTCAATATCAATGCGCAAAATGAAGCAGATACTAAGGTGATTTTGATCACTTTGGACGGTTTCCGTTGGCAAGAATTGTTCACAGGGGCCGATTCACTTTTGATAGACAACAAAGACTATGTCCATGATGCTGGAATGCTAAAAAAAGCCTTTTGGAGGGACACCCCAGAGGAAAGAAGAGTCGCTTTGATGCCATTTTTCTGGAATCAGGTGGAAAAAATGGGTCAAATCCATGGTAACAGAAACTTGGGGAGCAAGGTAAACTTGACCAACTCCATGTGGTTTTCTTACCCAGGTTACAACGAAATTTTAACGGGAACCGCCGACGATGACAACATCCGGAGCAACGATAAAATACCAAACCCCAACATTACCATTTTGGAACGGTACAATAACACTCCCGAAGGAAAAGGCAAAGTAGCCGCTTTTGGTAGTTGGGACGTGTTTCCGTTCATCATCAACGAAGAACGTTCCGGGATTCCAGTAAATGCAGGTTTTGAAGCTGCCACAGAAAATTTGAACGAAAGGGAAAAGTTCTTGAACCAACTTCAGGAGCAAATACCAAGTCCATGGGGATCGGTGCGATTGGATGCGTTCACGCATCATTATGCCTTGGAACACATGAAAAAGGAGCACCCAAAGCTGGTCTATATCTCCTACGGAGAAACGGATGATTTTGCCCATGATGGCGATTACCAAGCGTATCTTAAATCTGCAAATAATACGGACGGCCTGATTAAAGAAATCTGGGAATTTACCCAACAAGATGAATTCTACAAGGACCAAACCGTTTTTATCATCACAACCGACCATGGCAGGGGAACAGAGCCATTGGATACCTGGAGAAGTCACGGAAGTAATATAAAGGGGGCAGGGGCAGTTTGGGTGATAGTATTTGGAAAAGGCGTTAAACCCAAGGGGGAAATAGATAGGGAAGAGCAGTTGTACTCCAATCAGCTTGCACCTACCATACTACAATATATGCGAATTCCTTTTCCCAAAGGGATAAATCGCATTCCCATGAAATTATAGAAAACAAGTAGATTTTATTAGTTTAAGTTGTTTCAAAGGCATGGTTTTGATACTGTACCTTTTCTATAAAAGAAAGCTACCAGATCAAACAATTGTTTTGTTTTTTTGCCTAAAGGGGGATGGGACGGATACAGCGAACCGCAAAAAACGCATGTTTTGAACCATTGCAAGATTTGTCTTGGAAGCTTGTTGTTCAACTGTTTGTGTATGTTTTGCTATGTTCAATTTTAGTCGGCTAGGGGTGGTATACTATATCTGGCGGTTCTATATTTATAGAGTCGCTTGTCCTTTAAGTAATAAAGTAAATAAGGTACAGCAAATGAGTTTGACTTATTTTGTGTATCGAATTGGTGCCTTTTTTATTGCTATTATTTGAGTTCAAGTAAAACCAAATAAAACAAGAAAACCTGTAAATCAGTAATTTACAGGTTTGTTATGTTGTTTTGATGGTGTTTTAGTGGAGCCGGAGGGACTAGAACCTACCTTTGGAAAGCCCTTGTTTATTAGGGTTTTGAGCTTTTCAACATTTTATGCTCACCGAATAGGTCACTTTTCACTAATTAGGTGTTAACGAACTGAAAAACAATTATTCAAAAAAAAGCATTGTTGAACCAATTCAACAATGCTTTTTTTTGAATAAATAACTCCGACGAATACTGAGAATACGCCATAGAAACAAGAAAGTCGTAAAGGGAACCTAGTTGTAGTATCGTATTACTAACCAAGTTATTCGTATTTGTTTACTGTAGTATACAATAATTGACTAATTTTGTTTATCAAAGTAAGCAAAATGGAGTTTTTATTTGAGCAATTTCAGCAAAAGTTAAAGCATACTTCAACCGATTTTGTCAGATCAATTATGGATGAAATCCATTGGGAAGCAAGGCTGATTGGTATAAAAGGAGCAAGAGGTATTGGAAAGACCACACTTTTGCTACAATATATCAAGTTGCACCTTAGAAGCTCCCTTGGACAGACACTATATGTTAGCTTGGATGACATTTGGTTCAACCACCATTCCCTTATTGAATTGGTCCGCGATTTTGAACGTCAAGGAGGGCGATATCTTTTTTTGGATGAAGTACATAAATATTCAGGATGGGCGCAGGAACTAAAGAACATATATGATAGTTACCCGAACCTAAAAATCGTTTTTACCGGATCTTCACTCCTTGAAATTTTGAATGCTCGTGCCGACTTAAGTCGAAGAGCTGTGGTTTATACCATGCAAGGGTTTTCTTTCCGGGAATATATCGGGGTGGAATCGGGAACTCTCCTTAAACCATTGTCCCTTGATCAAATCTTGGAAAACCATATTGAAGTGACTCAACAAATCAATGACAAGATAAAGCCATTTCAATATTTCGAAAGCTACATTAAACATGGATATTATCCCTTTTATAAGGAAGAGCTCGACCTATACGAAATGCGCCTTGGGGAAGTGGTTAACATGATTCTGGAAATTGAATTGCCATTATTGCGAAACGTTGATATGGCCTATGTGACCAAAGTGAAACAGCTTTTGGTAATTATAGCCGAATCCGTTCCCTTTGTTCCGAATGTAAGCAAGTTGAGCGATAAGATTGGAATCAATAGAGCAACCTTATTGTCCTATCTAAATTATTTGGATGAAATCGGACTGACCCATAACCTTTATAAAGATGCCCATGGTATCAGCAAGCTCCAGAAACCCTCCAAGGTTTATCTGGAAAATACCAACTTAATCTTTCTCTTGGCACGGAATAATGCTAATATTGGGAATCTAAGAGAAACTTTTTTCTCCAATCAATTGAGTTATCGGCATTCGCTTGGATATACCGATTTAGGCGACTTTTTGGTTGATGGTCAATTCAACTTTGAGATTGGGGGCAAAGGGAAGGGCCATAAACAGATAAAGACAGTGGCTAACTCCTATGTCGTGGCTGATGATATATTGTATGCCTCCCAAAACAAAATACCGCTTTGGCTTTTTGGGTTTCTTTATTAGTTAATTGTCAGCATTGTATGTGCCGAATGGTTTAGACCAATTAAGACACAAAATTTAAGCCATCCAATATTTGGTTTTGGTGACATGAAATTCAGGTTTAGCTGAATGTCCTCCAACGGTCTGTATAAGAGTAGAGGCAGACTTAATAGCAGTTTCTTATCAAGTTATTAAGTAGTGGAAAAAACAGGCCTTGTATACCACCTTAGCCGGAAAAAATGAGCATAGTTAAATAGGTGATATCATACAGTTATACTGTATCTTAGAATGAAATATTAGGTGAGATGATTTTTCCGTTTTTAGTGGTTCTCAGTATCCGTCCTTTCCACTTTGGTGGGAAAAGAGATTTTAAAGTTTATCGCTATTGATCAATGCTTCCGTGCAAAAAAAGAAGAACTAAATATTCGATTGTATTACTGTTATAGCAGTAATATTTGAATAACATGTTGGTGTAGATGGATAAATAATAAAGCATCGTTAAATTTACTGTTATAGCGGTAAAAAAATATAAATTATTGCTTTTAAAAACCTTTTTTTAAATAAAATATTTATATTTACCGCTAAAACGGTAATATATGGTTGATTTAGGTTTGTTGGTTAAAAACCATCGCAATAGAGCCGGGCTGACACAGCTTGAATTGGCCAATTTGGCCGGTATAGGTAAGACAACCGTCTTTGATATCGAAAAAAATAAGGAAACTGTTCGTTGGAGCAACATTCTAGCCGTACTCCGTGTCTTGAACATAACCGTGGAATTTAAAAGCCCATTGACTGATAACAAATGAGAAAGGCATTGGTATATGCCCATGGAAAAAGGGCAGGGGTTTTAACAGAATTGTCCCAATCGAAATATAGGTTTGATTATGATGACGATTACAGTGGTCAGGCGATTTCATTGACCATGCCCGTTAACGAAAAGGGATTTAGTTTTGATGGGTTTCCTCCCTTTTTTGAAGGGTTGTTGCCCGAAGGTATCATGTTGGAAGGTCTACTTAGGATTTCCAAAATTGATCAAAAGGATTATTTCTCCCAATTAATGGCCACCGGTGCTGATTTGGTAGGTGCTGTAACTGTAGAACCTATGGAAGATGAATAGGTGTCCTATCACATATGAACAGTGCGGTACGGCAAAGTATAGTGAGAAAGGGCTCAAAATGATTGCCGCCAAGTTAACCGGTTTATATGATTTGCCCTATACAGCTTCGGAATTAAGGAGAGAGGCGGCAAACAGGGCAAAGAAATTATCCATACAGGGCGTGCAGCCTAAATTAAGTGCGAGTATTTCCGTAGTCGACCAGGAATTTAAAGTTGTGGACCAATTTGGGACTTATATCATAAAACCCCAAAATGATATTTTTCCCCAATTGCCCGAGAATGAAGACCTCACTATGCGAATGGCCAAAGTCATTGGGATCAATGTGCCTTTTCATGGTATGGTTTATGGCAAAGACGGTAGTCTGTCCTATTTTATCAAGCGTTTTGACAGATATGGCAAGGGAAAAAAATATGCAACGGAAGATTTTGCCCAATTGACAGGAAATACCAGGGATACCAAGTATCGTTTTAGTATGGAGAAATTGGTGTCCGTTATCGAAGAATTTTGTACGTTTCCAGTAGTTGAGAAAGTAGAATTTTTCAAAAGGATAGTTTATTGTTTTGTGACTGGCAACGAGGACATGCACCTTAAAAACTTTTCCCTAATTACAAAGAATGGCAAAACGACGTTGGCACCTGCTTACGATTTGTTGAACTCCTCCATTGCGATCAACAATCCTGAAGAAGAAATCGCATTGACCCTGAAAGGAAAGAAAAGTAATTTGAAAGCCTCAGACTTTATGGATTACTATGCGAAGGAAAGATTGCAATTGAATGATAAAACTGTAGAAACCATACTTCAGGATATGTTTCAGGCAAAGGAGAAATGGGAGGAGCTCATATCGGTTTCTTTTCTTTCCGATGACATGAAAGAAAAGTATTCCAAAATACTTGAGCATCGGTTGAAAATGTTTTAACGATTCATTTAGTAGTGTTTTAAAATCCATATTGTAACTATATGACTAGATAATCGGATATTTTCCGATTATGTATGCTTTTTTTGACAACTATACTAGGGTGTGCTCAATTCTTTTCTGTTGAGGTGGTATGGTTTGACCAGCGTTTCCAGTTATGTCGTGGTATTTGGAACATAAAAAGGGAAATATTTCTTTATTAGAAGATTGGTTATGACTGTTATATTAAACATTATAGCCGTTTATGCGTATATTTGTTTAATATAATAAACTAAAAATGATTGATTCACTTTCAATAGGGGAAGTCAAAAAAACCTTGGGAAGTCTTTGTAGGCAGCAACGCCAAAGGTATGAAATGTCACAGACGGAACTAGGAGAAGCTTTGGGCATATCCCGTTATACCATCCAAAATTTTGAAAATGGAAAAAACGCCACCTTGGATACTTTCCTGAAAATTGCTAAGCACTTTGACCTGATGGACGATTTTTACAGGGCATTGCATGGTATAGCTGACACCAATAACCCGGAATCCATGTATTGATATGGCAAAGAACGATATTATAAGGGTTTGCCTTTTTGATACAGAAATCGGAAGATTGGGATACGATGTTGACAAACGTGCTTCCTTTTTTCAATACAGTCCCAAATTCTTGGATACCAATGTGTTTTCCAGAGTTTTTCCATACATCTTCAAACGGATAAAACCGGTCCAAGTCTTTACCAAATACCAAGGGGAAACCTTTCGCGGACTACCTCCCATGATTGCGGATTCATTGCCGGATATGTTCGGCAACATCATTTTCAAAGAGTGGTTGGAATCCACCAATCGGGATTTTCAAAAGATAACACCGTTGGAGCAGCTTACCTATGTTGGTAACCGGGGTATGGGGGCCTTGGAGTATGAGCCCATTGCAGAAATTCCAGATTCAACCACCATCGATATAGCCGAGGTTGTTGAAGTGCTCCAAGAGGTTTTGGAATTGAAAAAGGGAACTTCCGGAAAGTCGCTTGATGAAACATCACTTTTGAACATTTTTAAAATCGGTACATCCGCAGGAGGGGCAAGACCCAAGATTTTGATATCGGAACATAAGGAAACAGGCAACATCGTTCCAGGAGATATTCATTATGGTAAGGATTACCATCATTACCTGGTCAAATTAAACCTTGATGAAGATGGTCCCAAACAATACAATCGGGAGAAAGTGGAATATGCCTACTACTTAATGGCCAAAAAAGCCAAGATATATATGATGCCTTCCAAATTGATTCAGGGCAGGCACTTTGCTACCCTGAGATATGACCGCCAAGCGGGCTCAAAGCAGCATGTACTGACTGCAAGTGGCCTGACAGGATGGGATTTCAAAAAACCAGAGGATTCAAGTTATGAAAACCTTTTCAAGCTGGCCCTCGACCTAAAGGTGCCTTATCGGGATATTGTTCAGTTGTTTCGAAGAATGGTATTTAATGTCATCTATGCCAATACTGACGATCATCTGAAGAACCATAGCTTCATCTACCAAAAGGAGAATGACTCGTGGGAATTGGCTCCTGCCTACGATCTAACCTATCCCCTTAACATAAATTTGAATTATAGCAATGTGTCCAGGGCCCTTTCAATTAATGGTAAGCGTTCTGAAATACTGTTGGAAGATTTAATGTCCCTGGCCGAGACCCATGCCATTCGCGATGCTAAAGGAATCATTGAAGAAGTCCAACTTGCAGGTAGCGATTGGGAGGAAATTACCAATGATTTAAAAATTCCCGTGGATGTTACTAAGGCCATTTTAGGGGAGTTTTCTGAACTGATTTAAATCCAGTCCAACCTACCAGGATAATAGCCTTACCTTAATCTACTTTTTTTGGTTGTAGTTTCTTCAAGTTGTCTTTTTATCATTTTAGTGAACGTATTCACCATAAATACATATTTTTGGTGAATAAATACGCTGAAAGAGAATTTGGAATAAAAAATTATACCAGCTACAGTTTATATTTTTCTTTTATGGGACAGCTAGCCTTGGCTTGTGTATAATGGCTGCTTAGCCGGAGATAATACCTTCTTCAGGAAGAACTATACAGTTAAAAACGGGTGCAATAAATGAAAAGTGGGTACTTTTTATCCTTATTAATAAAATATTGGCGCAAGCTATTTTAAAATAAGTGCGCCACAATAAAAATAGGTGCAAACATGATGGTCATATAAAAGGTGGGCGCGAGCACAAAGCTATTTGAATCTATGTCATTTGTAAATACTAGTGTGAAAAATCAAGTATTATCGGATTTCTTCCGACTCTGTGCTTCTTTTATAACAGTTCGGTTTTTAAGGAGAGCTTACCTACAACATATGCTCATACACGATTTTCGACTAGAAGAGATTCCAATTTGGTTATTTGTAATGAAGTTTTAGGAAAAAATTATTAATCTGTTTATCTTAATTTTCCTAAAATAGCGGGTTAAAAAAGTACTTTTGTCCAAATGGAAATCATACTGCAAAAAACGGTCAAAGATAACCATTGAAAACGGATATTTTTGAACCATTAAGAAAGCGTTTCAGACTACGCCATAAAGGGTTTGCAATAAATATTGCTATGCTCACATTAATCCGGCGGAGGTTGTATACTATGTACGTCCTTTCCACCAGATAGCGTTCTAGGTGAGGGTTTAGGCCGATTTTTCCCGAAGGGATTTATGAAATGATTTTTAATAAAAATAGGGGTGTTTTAATGTAACTATCATTATAGTGGTAATTATTATGTATATTTGTATATAACTATCATTATAATGTCACTTATTACTCAAAGAAGAGCTCAAAAAAGAATAGCTCAGAACATGAGGGATCTGCGCCTTGGAAGGGAATTGACCCAAAAAGGATTGGCGGAGCGCTCGGGAGTAAGCTTATCCTCGTTGCGTAAATTCGAACAAAAGGGAAGCATTTCCCTGGAATCTTTTTTAAAGTTGGCCCTGACGCTGGGGTTTATGGATAAGCTTATAACAGTTACCGAACCTGTGGAAAGCAATTTTTCATCCATCGATGATGTATTGGCCAAAGATGATAAAAAGCCCAAAAGGGGTAAGCACGAATGAGCACTTATATTTCTATAAATGAATTAAGGGTAGGGATAGATTTTGGAAAAAATACTATTCCAGTGGGCCGCTTGGCCATTCGGGATTATAAAACATATTTTGAATACGACACGGATTTCATAAAAACAGGATTGGAAATATCCCCGATCAAACTTCCCCTTGGTCCTGGACTTCAGGTGTTCGACTATCAACCCTTCGAGGGGTTGCCCGGTGTCTTTAATGACAGTTTGCCGGATGGTTGGGGGAGGCTGCTGTTCGACCGGTATATTCGAAGTCAAAATTTGTTGCCAGATGATTTTTCATCTTTGGACCGGTTGACCCATGTTGGTGCAACAGGACTTGGGGCTTTGGTGTATGAGCCTGATTATAGTATGAAGGATACTGAAAAAGATACGATAGATTTGGATATACTTTCGCAGCACACTCAGGAGATTTTGGATGGAGCGGCCGATGAGGTGCTGGAGGAACTTATCAATCTGAATGGTTCATCTGCGGGAGCCCGTCCGAAAGCCCTTATTGGCTTGGATACTAAAAAAAACCACATTATATCAGGAAAACATGACCTTGGGCCCGACCATGAGCATTGGCTGGTCAAATTTGCAAACAGTAGCGATGGTAGCGATGCCGGTGCAATCGAGTATGTATATGCCCTTATGGCCAAGGAAGCTGGTGTGGATATGATGCCCGTACATCTATTTAATGCGGCAAAAGGTTCCGGCTATTTTGCTACCCAACGCTTTGATAGGGAGGGAGATAAAAGATTACATATGCATACAGCTAGTGGTCTATTGCATTCGAACTTTAGGACTCCATCCCTGGACTATGAAGATTTGATTGCCCTTACGGGTGCCCTTACCAAGGATGTGCGGGAAATTGAGAAAATGTTCCGTCTTGCCGTATTCAATGTGCTCTCCCATAACCGGGATGACCACGGTAAGAACTTTTCTTTTGTTATGGGTGAAAACGGGGAGTGGAAATTATCCCCCGCCTATGACCTGACCTTTTCATCAGGTCCACGGGGACAACAGAGTACCATGGTCATGGGAGAGGGACAATCGCCTTCCATTGGACATTTATTGAAATTAGGGGAGGAAGCAAGTTTAAAAGAATCCAAGGTCAATGAAATCATAGACCAAACCAAGCATGCCCTTGGTTATTGGGAAACTTTGGCTGACGAACATGGTGTGACAAAAACGAACATCAAGTTGATTAAATCCAGAATAGGGACTATTTGATCGAAACAAACGGTGACTATTTCAGGTATGATCAAGGTCGAATTGCGTTGGTTCAATTAACTCGCTTTCGGTATTTCCCATACCCGTTCCACCCATTAAAGTACGGATCTTGATTTTAGGTAATCATAGATCTCGTATTGGGATCTGACTTTTTTGTCGCCCATACCTCCTTTGACATAGTCATTGCTGGACGCTGGATCGATGTGACCTGCCTTTACGTTATCGGAGAGTTGTATGTGCAGGATGTCCTCAGTTCTTTGAACACTTCGCTGTCCAAGATTGGGGTGTCCGATAAAGGAATATGGTACAAATAGTAAATACAACTTACCTTTCAATAACAAACGAGTACAAGAAAAATTTGAATAGGAAACTACATCAAAAAATCTCTGAAATTACTACTATTGATTACTTTAACATTTGAGCGATAGGTTTCGGTAAATGATTTTGGAATTTTTACTTTTACTTTTGGGTTCCATTTGAACTCATAGGCAGTTACTTCACCCGAGACTTCCTGGATGAGCCGGATGGTTGAGACCACCAAAACGGAAAATAAGAGCCACCTAATTTTTGGATTTAGTGATTTTAAGATCAGGCTTTTGCGTTAGTCTTGAGGGTGCTCAATTCTATCCGGCGAAGGTGGTATACCATGTCCGGTGTTTCCAGTCTTGTACCGGGTCTTCCTGGAATAAGTGAGCCAATCTAGCTAACGAGTTTGGTCGATCGTTTTATGGAGCAAGGTCCACTGTTTTCTTTCCATAAAAATGGAGCGGCAAAAATGCTATTGGAGGGTACAGATTATTTGAATTTCCTTAGGTGAGTTCAATATAAATTTCTGTTCTTACGCCATGGTTGGAGTTGGTAATATCGAATTTGTACCTATCCTGATAGAGTGCTTGCAAACGTTCTTTCATGTTGATAATACCAATACCACTATCCGAATAGATAGGGTATTTTGGAAGTTTTTTACCATTGTTTTCGACACTGATGATCAAGGTATTTTCTTTTTCTTCTATAGTAAGGTCAATTAAAAGCTTTTTATTTTTCGGAGAAAACCCATGTTTGATAGAGTTTTCAATAATGGATTGGATCAATAGTCTAGGGATTTTGATATGATGGGTGGATTTTTCTACCCTTTGGGTAATGATCAAATCCTCTTGAAAACGCTGTTTTAAAATATTGACATAATGCTCTAAAATTTCCAGTTCCTCCTGAATCGATATCAGGTTCTGACTGTCGATTTCCAAAAACTTGCGCAATAGATAGCTGACATCGGCAATCATGTCTTGCGCCGTATCCGGCTCCCTTTTGATCAAACTCGAAATACTATTGAGGGTATTGAACAGAAAATGAGGATTTAATTGGTTTTCAAGTGTTTTTAGTTTCAACTTGATCAAATTGTTTTCCAATACCTTCTTTTCCAATTCCTGACTTCTGATCTGACGCAAATAAAAATAGCTATATACAATCAGCAGCATCGCACAGTATAGCAATATATTGGTGGTCACGTTAAAGAAAAAAGTGTGGGTGACCTTTTCAAAAAAGTTGTAATCGCTATTGATCAAATCGTAATCCAATAACAGGGGCGATATAAACCCCGTTAAGTAACTTTGTACGGCGGAGAGCATGACATGTATGGGGATGATGGTGCGCCAAGACATGTTCTTGACAAGGAAGTATTTGGTGAGTGTGGCCACACTGCCCATAAAAAGCAGGACCAGCAACCAGTCAAAGGCACTGACAAGCATTAAACCGGGCAAGTCGTCCACCACCTTTCCCGGGCCTTGATACAAATAGTAAAAGCTTCTGGAAAAATCCACCAAGGCAATAAAGGTGTAAAACAGCACCAAATACTTTAGCAAACGTGGTTCGATATATTTTTTCAGTGATTTCAACATTACAATACTCCTAATTTGGTCAATGTTTCCTTTCGGTAGGATTTACTGATTCTAAAAAGCCGCTGGTCGTTCATACGGATATCAATTTCGTTGTAATCCGAGTGTACCAATTCCATGATATAATCAATATTGATTATGGTAGATCGGTGTATTCTTAAGAATTGGGGCTGTCCCAATTGGGGGAGCAAGTTTTTAAGGGAGTCGCGAATCACGTATTTTTTTTCACCAATGTAAATCTCTGCGTAATAGCTAGAGGCACAAACATACTTGATTTGGCCTGTGTTGAGCAAGATGGTCCTGTTGTTTTGTTTGATTGGAAATTTTCCTGAATTGGAGGTATTGTTCAGTCCTGGTTTGACCTCCAGACCGTTCAAAAATTCCCGCATCCGCTCCTCGTAGTCCAAATGTTTCATTCGTTCGAGGATGCGTTCCAGGGTCTCATGAAAGCGTTTGTTCTTAAATGGTTTTAACAAAAAATCCAAGGCATAATTATTAAAGGCATCCACAGCATATCGATCATATGCGGTGGCAAAAATAACGATGGGCATTTTTTTTGGGTGGATGTTTTTGAGTACGTCGAACCCGGTCATGTCCTTGAGTTCTATGTCCAAAAAAATGACATCAGGGGACAGTTGGTTCACTTTATTGATGGCATCCTCTCCATTGGGGCATTCTGCGATAATAGTGAATTCACCTCTATCCTCAAAGAGTTCCAAAATTCGTTTTCGGGCCAGCAACTCATCGTCTATTATAATTGTTTTAAAGGCCATGCCGCATGGATTTTAGGTGAATTTAGCAAATAAGAAGTTAAGTCGGACACTGTTTGGAAGGAGTAAAAATCAATATTAAGGTATTGGCATCACAATTAAAGGCGTTCAATGCGATCAGGGATCCGTTCAAATCATTGTACAAAAAAACGGTCATTCTTCTTTTAGCTTCGTTCAGATTCAACGAAAAAATCACAACATCTGGGGTCCTAATGTACCCTGTGCTCTTTTATGGCTAATTCATCAAAATCGTTTACACTATGTGCAGGTCTATTGTAATGCCCCTATTTCTTATCAGTACCATTTTTGGTTATGCTCAACAGCCTATCGAAGGTATCGTGGTGGACCTAGAGGATAATCCGATCGCTTTTGCAAATATTGTTGCTCAGCTAAAAATGGATTCCACCTTGGTAAAGGGTGCTATTACGGACATGGAGGGACGTTTTGAATTGGAATTGCCAAATCACGGCGACTGTTTTTTAACCATCTCCTATGTAGGCTTCAAGACCAAACAGATTTCAACTATTGAAAAATTGGATTTGGAGACCATTTATCTGGAAGCCAAGGCCGAAGCGTTGGACGAAGTGGCCGTAGTCGCAGAGAAACCGTTTGTTCAGCGAGAACAGGACAAACTGGTCGTAAATGTACAGAACAGTATTGTCAGTGCCGGGGGGACCACTTTGGAGGTGCTCGAAAAATCACCGGGTATCATTGTTGACCAAGACGATAATATTTCCCTGAGCGGTCGTTCCGGGGTCAGGATCTATATAGATGATAAGGATACGCGCTTGCAAGGCGAACAATTGGCCAATTTGCTTCGAAGCCTTCCTTCTTCGAATATAGAAAAAATTGAGATTATCAGCAATCCTTCCGTTAAATATGAGGCCCAAGGTAACGCTGGGATCATCAACATCGTGACCAAGAAGGGAAAGTTGTACGGCACTAACGGAAGCATCACCCTTAGCCCCGGACACGGTAGGTTTGTCCGTTGGAGCAATAGTTTGGATTTTAACCATAGAAACGAAAATTTCAATGTTTTTGGACAATACTCCTTTGCCACCATGAACCGATATCAGGAAATTGTAATTGACAGGGTATTTCTTGAAGGGGATGAACCAATGGCCTATTATGACCTACAGAATGATTTTGAGCTCCCCATGAAGAACCATAACGCCAGATTGGGCATGGATTTCAATGCCGGTGACCGAACTACTTTTGGTATCCTATTTTCTGGCTTGACGAGTGTCAATGAAAATCAATCCACCAGCCATGTACTCGGGTACGATGTGGACAGGCAACCGATTTCCGAAGAGCTAACGACCACCGACATTACATCGAAATGGAACCAGTTTACGACCAATTTCAATGCTCGGCACACGTTTAAGGGCAAATCCAGTATCGATTTTAATTTTGACCACGCCAGGTACAACAATGGTTCCGACCAATGGTTTGTTTCCGATTTTGAGTTTTTTGATAGGGGAACCACCGCCCAAGAAATTCTTTTGGGTGATGTGGACGGTTTTTTAAACCTAACAGGGCTCACCTTGGATTATGTATTGCCCTTGGATAAGGGCAATCGTTTGGAAGCTGGATGGAAAAACACCTGGGTCAAGTCCGATAACGATTTGCGCTATGTGAACGATCGCAATGGGGTCCTGGTTCCAAATACGAATTTGAGCAACCGTTTTATTTATGATGAGGCCATTTATGCTGCTTATGTCAGTCTTAACACCAACAAGGAGAAATGGAATGCCCAGATTGGCTTACGTGCCGAAAGCACCTTTATACAAGGGAACCAAGTTACTACACAAACCGTTTTCGAAAATGACTATGTCAACCTTTTTCCAACGGCTTCGTACAATTATACCTTTAATGAAAAACATGCCTTGGGGGCTTCCTTTGGACGACGTATCGACAGACCGAGTTATGGACAGCTCAATCCGTTCAGGACTTTTGTAAACACCAATACCTACAGGGAGGGAAATCCCTTTTTGCAACCACAGTTCACGTGGATTACCGAGCTTAACTATACCTTCGCACAACGGTACTATGTGGCGTTGAACATGGGATATACCTCGGATAATTTGAACATGGCCATTATTAGAAATGGTGATGAGGAAGTCGTTGTGGTAAAGCCCATCAATATTGATAAATTAAGGGATTATTCGTTAGTGGCCAGTTTTCCGGTCACCTTTTTCCATTGGTGGAGGAGCAATTGGAACGTCAACGCATCCATTCGGGATTTTGATGGGGAAATCAATGGATTTAATTTTAATCGCAATAATCCCATAGTCAGCATGAACACCAATCATAATTTTGACCTTGGAAAGGGGTATCGATTGCAGGTGAATGCCTTTTATCTTTTCCCCCATTACGGGACCATAACCAGGGCAGAGACAATTTCCGCCTTTTCCTTGGGAATTCAAAAGAACATTTTAAAGGACAAAGCTACTCTCCGCTTTAACTTTAATGATATTTTTTGGAATCAGTATCCAACAGGCCGGACCCAATTTGGGAATCTGGACGATTCCTTTACCAGTTATAGGGATACACGATATGCGACCCTATCGTTTACATGGCGCTTTGGCAAGCAGACCGTACAACCACAACGAAGGCGTCAATCAGAGATACAGGATGAGCTGAACAGGGCCAGGCAAACTGAAAACAATGGATAAAGGAAAGTTTGCCTAATTTGTAACCATAAATCTTAACTTGGGGTAACTATGAAACGGATATGGATAGGTATGGTTTTGATAGTAGGACTGTTGCACCCGCTGCGTGCACAGGAATTTGGCACCCTTCTTTTTGAGGTCAAACATCCCAATAGTGACAAGGTGTCTTATTTGTTTGGGACCCACCATGCCTTTAGTAAATCCTTTTTCGATACACTTTCTGTGGCTAAAACAAAGTTGCTTACGGCAGAAACGGTCGTATTGGAAAGCCTAGACATTCCAGGCAAGAATTCCGAGGATATTATCAATGTTCGTCCAAAGCGAACCAGTTGGAAAAGCTATTTGGATAAAGATGATCTCGCCTATGTCAGGAACTTGCTAAGTAAAAGTCCTGTGGACTTTGAGAAAATGCTTCCTGCAGAACTCCATGCCACCCTATACAGAATTTATAACATCAAAAAATGTAAGACCCGTTCGGATGTCGATCCCGACCTAAGCTTGGACGGGTATGTAGGTGCTCTGGCCAAAACGAACGGAAAAGCCTTGATCGGACTGGAAAGCGTGGCGGAACAGTTGGATATTATGGCAAAGGACTTAGCGGGGATGCCACGAAGGATACATAAAAGACGCTTGGCCGCCATTGTTTATCGATTACGAAATGAAACCGCTACTGTTAACTGTGAGGAGGTCAATGTATACAAAAATCAACAATTCGACTTCCAGCTAGAAGCTGATTGCAAAAACGCCGTGATGTTGACCGATAGGAACAGTAGGTGGATGGAAACCCTACCCGAACTTTTGTTGCGGAAAAACTGTTTTGTAGCCGTAGGCTTAAGCCATTTGCGATTTAAGTGCGGGTTGATAGCGCAATTAAGGGAAAAGGGTTTTTTGGTAACGGTCCTTCCCTCCATACAGTCCTGACTAAATAATACCCTTTCTTCTCGGGGTAAAGAAAACCCAGGCTGTAAGGGGTAGTGAACTTGATTCAAATCTTTAAGCCAAAAGGCATGAAAGCGATATTTTTAGGTATACTATATTGTATGATCACTGTCCAAGTGACGGCACACCCTAACGGGAACATGATAGTGACCAAAAACGATTGTGTGCTTTGGTCCTATGTTTCACCAGTGGGCGATATTGATCACCATGCCAGTATTATGTTATGGGATGGGTCATCGGAACCGGAATTGTGGTTACGATCCGAATTCGAAGCCAGCGATTTTTTTATGCATGCAACAGAGGAGTCCATTTATATTATGGAACGTAGGCATCAGTACAGTACGGACACTTTTATGGCCAGGGTATGGAAGACCTCCCTGGACTTGGAATCCCCAAGGGTTATTTGGGACTGGTTTGTGGATACATGGCGCATAGGGGAGGGAGGGTTTCAGATGCTATCCGACTCCAAATTGGTCTTTGTGAGCTATCCCAAGATATATGTTCTTATACCCGGAGGAAAGCCGACCCCATATTTTGAATTTCCTTCGAAATTGGTCAAAATGAGACCGGTGGGTGAAAACATATTGCTTATTGGAAATGACATGATTTGGTTAACCGATCATAGTGGAAGTATAATGAAGGAGTGGAAGGGGCTATTACAAAAGGTAAGGCAGAATATGCCCTTGAACAGGAACCAAATATTCGATGCGGCCTACATGGACGGTACTTTGTTATTGGCTTATTGGGGCAATAGGTCGTTTGATTTGATTGATAACACTGGTAAAAGAAGGCTTTTGGATCAATTGGCGCCCCCTTGGGTACCCCATTGGGTCGCTTTTGTCGATGGAAATCCATTGCTTTTTGCTTCGTATATGGATTTCAAGAATGGCTTTACCGAAGACAGGTCCAAAACGACCATACGCCCCAACCTTGTGATGCTGACCGATTTGGGAAAAGTATCGGTTTGGACCCAAGAATAGCACCATTGCTATACTACCACGACGGGTAATTACAATATTTCCATTGAATTCAGATAAAGGTAAGTTCACATCAAAACTGAATTCAATTACTTCAAAACAGTAAAATTTTGAATGGGGAGGAGCTAATTTAACCTATAAATTCAGCGATGTCCTATGAAACATCTTACGATAATAGCGACTTTGATAGCCGTACAATGGATGGGAGCAAAAGCCACAATGGCTATGGAAGGTAATTATCATTTTGGTTATTTGGGGGGCATTCCATTGGAAGACAAAACTACAATATACGCTATGGGCATGGTGTTCCGTGAAACTCCCTTTGCGGATATGAGAGGCGCTGGAATCGTGAATAGAAAGGATGTGGACAATTTGAAACATTTTGAACTTGATTACGATTCTAAGAATAGATTGGTAGAAGTGAGGTATATGCTGAATGACCAATTGCTTCCCTACGCAGATCGCTTTGTCCGTGCATCCAAGATCATTATTACATATCAGGATAGTTTGGAAATACGGACCTTTTTCAACGAATACGGTCATCGTACCCTGGTTGCTGGAAATGTATATAGCACTTTAATTGTCAAGGATGCGCATAACCGGCGAAAAAGCTTGACCTTTTTAGGGTTGAACGACGAACCCGTTGCAAATGATTTTGGCATAGCATCCTATCATTGGAAAGTGGAAAGTGCAAATCAGATTGTGGAATCACGATTTGATCTGGAAGGGAATTTGGTGCGCAATCGCCCTGAATTTCAATTTATGGTCACGCGTTTTAGGTTTGATGATACGGGTATGCTTGAGCGAATGACCCATTTAGGTTTGGATGGGCAACATATCACGGTCGATGATGCGGGGGCGGCCCATATTGAGGTAAAATATGACAGTCTTGGGAGATTGGTGGAATGGGCCAATTATGATACAGAAGACCAATTGGTGAAGGGCATGACCGGTATCGCTAAAATCCGATACGAACCCTCGCCATACGCTACGGAACAAAAGGCTTTCTTTTTCGATGAAAAAAATAATCCCATGAGTACCCCTTGGGGCGTTCACGGTGTCCTATATCAATTTGATGCCTTTGGAAACGTGGTGGACAGAAGGTTTGTGGGGGAGTTCAACAATCCTGTAGATACAAAAAATGGTCTGGGCATAGAGAAAACGCACTATACCCCTGATGGAAAGCATGTCCAGGCGACCGCTTATTATGATAAAACGGAGCAACCCATTGGATTTGGAGCAAACCGGATACATAGGATCTTAGTAGAATGTGATGCTAAGTCGGAGCTTATAAGAACCTCCTTCAGAAACCTCGAGGGTGAATTGGTCAATGGATGGTATGGCTATGCCATTGAAGAAAAGGTTTTTGATGAAAAGGGTAGAATGGTAGCGTTACGTTATATGGATTCCGAAAAGGAAATGGTCAATAATGAGGAACTAGGAGTAGCTGAATTTAGGTATGACTATAATTGTAGCGATGCATTGGAAGGGTTCGAAGCCTATAATCAGGAAAGTGTGAAGGTGGAACCCATTTGGAACCCTGTTCATTAAATAAGACCTATGAAATCTTTTAAATTAATCATCATTTTTCTTTTAGCCTACCAATTTTGTCAGGGACAAAATAATAATGGCAATACTATTAATCTATTCAATTCCATTGTGGAGGCATACTCAAATACAGGCTACTTCAGTGGTGTTGTATTATTGGCTAAGGGTGACAGTATTGTTTATAATCAAGCCTATGGACATGCGAGTAAAGAATGGAAGGCTCCAAATTCAATCGACACTAAGTTCAATTTGGGATCCATCACCAAAATTTTTACTGCCGTGGGGATAATTAAACTGGTCGAGCAGGGAAAATTAAAATATGAAAACACTATTGCAGATATTATTTCTGATTATCCTAATAAAGAAGTGGCAAAGTCGATAACCATACATCAGTTGCTTACACACACTTCAGGCATTATGAGAGACTTGGAAAATGCTACTGCTGATATCTCACATTATAAATTAGTTAATGAGTTTAATGAAGGCTATGAAAATGAGCCTCTCAGTTTTCCTCCAGGCGAATTTAACTATTCGAATGTTGGATATTTTTTGTTAGGTCGGGTAATAGAGGTGGTTGCCAATAAATCATATTATGATTTTATTCAAGAAGAAGTATTTAACCACTTGGAGATGTCTAATACTGGCTTTTATGAGGTAAATAAATTAACAAACAATTTGGCTTCGGGTTATACACAATTAGATAATTATGAACCAACGCCCAATGGTGAATTGATAAATAGTATGCTTATGCTGCATACTAAAGGCAATCCTGCAGGGGGAAATCACGGTACTGCTAAAGACTTGTTCAAATTCTCAAGGGCCCTGCACAGTGGTAATTTCATAAAGCCCAAAAGTTTAAAAACTATGTTACCCTCTGATTCCAGTAATTACGGTTATGGAATCAAAAAGTACGACTATGGCAATATGGAATCTTACGGGCATGACGGTTTGTTTCCTGGGTTCAGTTCGTATATGCAATACTATCCCGATAAGGATATCACATTAATTGTTTTGGCAAATTATGAATTTGGGGCAGGCTATATTTCAAGAATTTTAGGTGATATCCTAGCCAATGTAGTTCCTGAAATGCCGAAAACCTTAACCGCCGATCAAGTAAATGAGGTTATAGGGGATTATGAATTTACTTCTGGAAATAATAAGGGACAGCAAATCGAATTTAAAAAAGGTTTTGCCCAAGATATATGGGTCAACGATGATTTGAGGTTTATTCCCATAAAGGATGGCCTGTACCATCATTTTTCTGACCCAAATATTAATTTAAAATTCACCAAAAGCAATGATGTAATCACTGGATTCAGATTTATACAGGATGGGAAAGCCCAAAGCGAAGCTAAAAAAATCAAAGCATCGGAAAAGGACAGTAATGTAGCAAAAGCAATCGATAAAAATACACTGGCAATTTATGAAGGTAAGTATCTGAGCAATAGAAAAACAAAAAGGGGAGAAGACATTATTGCTATAATTAGAGCAAATGATAATGGGTTGCATATGGAGTTCTCCCCAAAAAATCGAATACAATTTTTGTTATTGGAAAACGATACATTTTTTGTTGATGGGGAACGTTATTTTCAAATTCATTTTGAAAGAAATAGTGAAAATATAATAACCGGTATAAGAACTATTGTCAGAGGTGAAGAAATAGATTCTTTTACGAAACTTTGATGGTTTGCCGTGGTAAACGATTACTCTCAAACATGTAGAGAGCTTAGTAAAACGATAGTAAAAAAGTACGATGGAAAAAATATTTCATTATATAACATTCATGTTTTCACAATACCCACTATTTAAGAGATAGCTATAGAGGTCTGATTATTGACCAAGATAGGGAATAGGTTGAAATATTGTATGATAGTAATTTTTATTGATAACCTGTCAATTACAACCTTAGCAACTTAAAAATTTTGAATAAAAAAGCATTGGCGGAAGGGGTAAGGACTTAAATGTGACATTTTAAATGAAGTCAAAACATTGTTTATTAATTGCGGCATTAGTTATCATGTGTAGTTCGTTTATTGTTACAAGACACGATACTAAGGATGAAGAGTATATTGTTTACGGTAGAAGAGGTTTTGAGTCACTTGCCGTATTTGAAGATGGTAATGGTACTTTAATTGATGAACAATGGGTACTTACGGCCCGCCATATTGCGGACAATCAAAAACCTGGAAGCATTGTCGCAATTAATGGTGCCGAGTTCAAGGTGGAGGAAGTAGTATTATACCCTCAAAAGCCAACTGACGATCTTTTTGAAAAGAAAGATCTTGGGCTGATTAAACTCAATCAAAAAGTAAAAGGCGTTGCACCTGTTAAATGTATCAAGAAGTCACCTAAAATTGGAAGCATATTGTATTTGGCAGGAAACGGTGATATGGGGAACGGAAAAACCGGCCCTATACTACAGGATAAAAAAATTAGAGCAGCAACAAATACCTTGGATAGCTTAAAAGACCACTTCATCTCTTTTGTGTTTGACCCACCAGATAGTGGTAAGGCAACCAAGTTGGAGGGAATCCCTGGGCCTGGCGATAGTGGAGGTCCAGCTTATATAAAAGAAAATGACGTATTGGTGTTGGCAGGTGTAAGTTCTTTCGAATTAATTGAAAATAGCCAGAATCAGGGACGTTACGGGGCTAGAAATTACTATCCCAATGTTAGTTTTTTTGCGGATTGGATTGAGTCAACAATTAAAGGAGAAGATTACTATAAAACAAATATGGATGGGAAAGAAATTGTTTCAATAAAGAGAGTGGATGGGTCGTACTATTTAGAAATTGACGGAAAGAAGGCATCAAAGGTTGAAATCATGAAATATGGAGAAAAAGTATTGAAAGAGTTACAAATGGTCAAAACATCTTCAACAGATGATATTATTGATGTTAATAACCCTATTATAGTTTTCAGAAAATATATAGAAAATGTTTCTGGTTTTAATGATGTAAATAAGGTAGGCGGTTTTAAGCTTGACAAATATGAATTACGGGTTGGAGATAAGACAATGCCAACAAAAATAAAAGATCAAGCAATAAAAAAGTTTGAAGAATTATTTGGCCGTCCTCTTGGTAATAATCAGATTAATGCAAAACCATCCAATTGAGGGGCAATAATTTTTAAAATAAATAACACTATCGCAGATCAAATCCCAATAGTAAAAACAAGGCAATTACCATTAAAGGTTCAAAATAGAGACCATGAAAAAACAATTCTACCTTATCATGATGCTACTTTCCATAGGTCACTCCTGTAAAAGTACTAATAGCGAAGAAGTGAAGATCGATAAATGGAAACAAGAAATTGTAGATGCAGAGGCCGCTTTTGCAAAAATGGCCAACGAGTATGGAATGAACAAAGCCTTTGCAGCGTATGCTGCTAATGATGCAGTTCTAATGCGTGGGAATCAAATTATAAGTGGGAGGGAAGCCATTGTCGAATTCATGCAAAACCAAGACTCAAAGGAATTGGCCTGGAAGCCAGAATATATCGATGTATCCAATTCTGGCGATTTAGGCTATTCTTATGGGTATTACACATTTGCCTATCCTGATTCCTCAGGAACCTCGGTAGAGGTTAAAGGTGTGTTCCATACGGTTTGGAAAAGGCAACAGGACGGAAACTGGAAATTTGTTTGGGATTAAACATGGTAAAAGCTAAAAGAACATTTCAAACTGGATGCCATAAGGGGAGATGCCATAATTGGTATACTTATACTGAACATTATCTATAAAAAGGCATAGGACTTTATAAACCAAAAACCATAGATATGACAAAGTTGATTATCACAACAGTATTGGCAGTAGCAGTTTCTTTTTGGGGTTTGGCTCAGGAGAGCCATACTGTCCAATCCCATATCCAAAAGATTGTAGAGCGCTATTTTGAAGGGTATGCAATAGGAGATTCCACCGTTTTGAAGGAAGTATTTCATCAGGATTTCCGTTTAAGTTGGAAAGATCCTTGGCGAAATCAACTTACCCATGTGGATAGATCGGGACTTTTTTCATTTTTTGATGCCAACTGGTCCAAGCTATCCATCAGTTCAGAAATAAACGAGATACAAGTTTTCAATAATTCCGCGTATTGTAGGGCGACGGTCACCTTGGAGGGCATCGTTGCCTGGTTGGATCATATCAATCTACTGAAGCTCGAAAATGGGCGTTGGTGGATTGTATCCAAAGTATCTGAGGGAAGAATCATCAATTAAAATCAAAAATCAAAATCAAAAAACAAACACCAAAAAACGAACATCATGAAGAAATTGATTGCTGGTAGTGCGCTGGCCCTGTTCTCAACAGGGCTGTATGCGCAGCAAAACATGGTAAAGGCCGGATTCTATTTAGGGAATTCCGGACTCCAGTACGAGAGGGCCCTTGGGGAACGTATTTCCCTTGTGGGTCAGATAGGCTATTCCAGTATCCCTACTAGGGTCGGGAGCAATGACTCCAAATCCACTGGGATAGGCTATTATGCCGAAGCTCGCTATTACCTTTCCAAGAGGGATGGATTGATGCGTGGTTTTCATTTGGGCCCCTATTACACCTTCTTGAATGTGGATGACAAAAATGAGGGTGATTTGAACACCAATCTATCCTCCATTGGGGCCGTGGGAGGCTACCAGCACATTTTTGGCAATGGTATTGTTCTTGGTGCAAGTCTCGGCTTGGGAACGCTTCGAGTGGAAAGCGATGTCAAATTGGATATTGGGGGCATTGATTTTTTCCCCAATCTCGGGATAACGATAGGATATCAATTTTAAAATAGTTTCGAGATGAAGATAAAGATATTCACCATACTAATGATGGGTCTTTCATTGCACATGAAGGCCCAAAACGAAAGGAGTCCATACAACGATTTCTATTCCTATGTGAACCAACAATGGATTGATTCCACCGAAATTCCAGCGGCATATGGGTATTGGGGTAGTTTTCACGAAGTCTATTTTGAAAATCAGGAACGAATTAAAGGGATTTTCCAAGAGCTATCATTACGGGAAGACCATAAAAAGGGAAGTACGGAGCAATTGGTTGCCGATCTGTATACCAGCTGCATGGATACCGTACAGATTGAACAGAAGGGTTTGGCACCTTTACAACCCTTTTTGGAACAAATCGATACGGTAAAGACCATTGAGGGATACATGAACCTGACAGCGCAATTTTACCTCTATGGCATACCGGCGCCTCTAAGTGTATATTCTGGCTTGGATGATAAAAATAGTTCCAAGTATATTCTACACTTGGGGCAATCAGGTTTGAGTTTGGGGAATAGGGCATATTATATTGAAGACAACAAACAATACCAGGAATTTAGGGAGCAATACGTGTCCTTGATCGCAGACATGTTCCAGCTGGTGGGGCTCCACTCGGGAGAAGAAGGCAAAGCTGCAAAAATGATTTTGGAGATGGAGACCTTAATGGCACGTATCCATCGGAACCCGGTAGAGCAACGCGACTCTGAAAGGCGTTACAATAAAAAGACCTTGGAAGAATTGAACCAGTTGACCTTTCATATCGATTGGAACGGGTTTTTTAAAGGATTGGGATTATCGGAAAACATGGAGTATGTGATTGTGTCGCAGCCTGAATACTTCGCCATGCTTGATAGAATGCTCAAGGATTTTTCCATAGCGGATTGGAAAACCTATATGCAATGGAAATTGATTAGAGGTACCACCAGCCTTTTAAATAAACAAGTGAGAGATAGAAGCTTTGCCTTTTATGGGATGACATTGCAGGGAACAAAAGAACAATTGCCTCGATGGCGAGTGGCCCAAACGGCTGTGGACAACCATCTCGGCCAACCCTTGGGTAAATTGTATGTAGAGCGATATTTTCCGCAAGAGAGTAAAGATGAAATGCTAAGCTTGATCGGTAATTTAAAAAAAGCCTTTCATCATCGTATGAAAGGATATACCTGGATGTCGGATAAAACCAAAGTACAGGCGCACCACAAATTGGATAAAATGGGCGTAAAGGTGGGCTACCCCGATGAATGGCTGGATTATACAGCAGTTGATGTTAGGGCAGACGACTACTTTGGGAATGTAATGCGAATCAATGAATATGATAATGTTCGTTTCTTGAACAGGGTCGGGAAACCCGTTAACCCGAACGATTGGAGTATGACGCCGCCCACCGTTAATGCCTATTATTCCTCATCGCATAATGAGATTGTGTTTCCTGCTGGAATTCTAAACCCACCTTTTTTTAATCCCAATCTGGATGATGCTTCCAATTATGGATCCATAGGTGTCATTATTGGTCATGAGATTACCCATGGTTTTGACGATCGCGGAAGCCTGTACGATGCTGATGGCAACCTATCCTCTTGGTGGGAGCCAGAAGACAGGGAAAAGTTTGAAGCCAGGGCAAAAAAAATTGTGGAGCAGTACAATGCGTACATCGTATTGGATTCCATTTCCGTAAATGGGGCATTGACCCTTGGCGAGAATATTGGGGATTTGGGAGGTCTGGCCATTGCTTTTGAAGCGATGAAGATCAACCAAGCTAAAATAGGCGCAAAGCAAATTGACGGCTTAAGCGATGAACAACGTTTTTTTGTGGCCTATGCCAATATGTGGAGGGTTAAATATCGCGACGAGACCTTGGAAAACCAGGTGAAAACAGATACGCATTCCCCTGGATACTATAGGACCAATGGTCCATTGTCAAATTTTGGACCTTTTATCAAAGCCTTTAATATCCCAGAGGGCAGTCAGATGCGTCGCAACGAATTAATCACAATTTGGTAATACTTGGAATAAGATGAGAAAATTAATTGTAGTTAGTTTGTTGCTGCTGTTCACTGAGTATCTGGGTGCACAAGGAATGGAAAAAAAGTATGATGCAATAGATCAAAAAGCAAAGGCGCAAATCCTGATGAATTTTAAATATCAGGAAGAATGCTGGAACAATCAAGATTTGGTCTGTTATATGGAAGCGTATTCCAAAACTGATCGGATTCAGACCATTTCTTCGGGAGGCGTTACTTTTGGCTATGACCATATCCTATCCAATTACCAAAGGTACTTTCCCAAAGATCGTATGGGACAGCTGCGTTTTGATCAGTTCAACTTTAGAAAACTTTCAAGGAAGCTCTGCTTTGTCACTGGAAGATTCAATTTGGAATTTAAGGAACGTGGTAAACCAGTGCAGGGATGGTTTTCGGTGGTGATGCAAAGAGAAAATGGAAAATGGGCCATTCTCACGGATCATTCCAGTTGAGGATTTTCGCATGGAAGGCTCCAGGCCATTCGTAACAAAGAGAAGCCAAAACGATAACACATGGCCGCTATGGAAACACTCATTTGCATATCAAGATAGTGACAACCCATTTTAATGGATAATAGCGAAACAATCATGAACCAAACAGAGCGGAAAAATATAAGGTCAGGTTTATGGACCTCGAACCAAGAAAACCCATTTTGGATTCAAGTGCAGGAAAACCAAGTATTTTGGTTGGGTATGAACAAACGAGGTCAAAACATTTCCTTAGGTGAAAAATGGTGCCGTATAGGGCATGGTAGAATAAAAGGGTCCAATCTTTACTTGACCTGGACCGATATCCCGGTAGGCCATAATCAAATGGATGGTTTCATCGTCATTGAGATTATTGATGAAACCACCATGCGCGTGAGCTGGAACCTTGGTGATTTCCGAAAATCTGTTTGGAAATGGGTCACGGACAAAAAACACTTTAAGGACTTTCAAGGCAGCTAGGAACTGAAGCGTATAGAGAAATATGGGGCATTTGTATACTCTATGGATGTTGATGCCCATAATGGAGAGGGATCCGATAGCGCATGGGAAACCTGCTTTGCATCGACCTTGCCCAAACCTGAAATCCCTTTCATTTCAAGCAAATTAAAAAGAGCCTGCACTTGAAAGCTTGCAGGATGCTATGGAAATATGTCGGCTCTACAACATTATGCTTTGAACTGCACTAAGCATTATAGACTTCCAAAAAGCTTTTGTTTGAATCGATAGCCCTTATAACATAGCAGGTTAGAATACAATAGAAAACAGTTGTCCTTCATCACATGATGGGTCAAGGGTAATCAAGTTGGATGCTAGGGTTGTTACACGGGAACAATCAAATACCTAGCTGTTCCAAAAAATAGCCTCCAATTCAAGAAGTACGGTTTTGTAGGCTTCATTTACAAAGCCGTTCCATGCAAAAATAAAGACGTTCAAATCATTATGTCGAGCTACCGGGATGCTTCATTTAGATTCGTTGTCAGCAATTGCATTAGGGCTGGGCGGAGAGTAAGTCTTCAATCTTAAACGAACAATAATTATAAAACCATAAAGCTTTGTTCTCATTGATTGATTTTTTGAATTAGCCACATAAGACGAAATCTCTTGCCCACCCTTTTCAATTGGACTAATTCAAAACTAATGTTAACAAAAAACTAGATTCATGAAATTCAAAATTCGATGCTATGTGTCCATCATGGCCCTTTTCTTGTCATTGGGTTTACAGGCACAGGAAAAAACAGTGTCCGGTCAAGTGACCGACACCTCGAATCAGCCCCTGCCAGGGGTTTCCGTGGTTGTTGTAGGGACCACCACGGGTACACAGACCGATTTTGACGGTAACTATTCCATTACGGTAAGTACGGGTGATGTATTGCGCTTTAGTTATCTAGGGCAGCAGACCGTCGAAAGAACGGTAGGGGCTTCCTCCACAATCAATGTACAAATGGAAGAGGATGCCCAGGCGCTGGAAGAGGTAATCGTTACCGCTTACGGTACCAGTACCAAAGAAGCTTTTACGGGTTCTGCCAGTGTCGTTGGGGCGGAGGAGCTGTCCATTAGGAATGTGACCTCTCCTATTGCCGCCATCGAAGGGCGAGCCACGGGGGTGCAGTTTACCTCTGCAACCGGTCCTGGTTCCTCTCCCGGCATTGTAATCCGCGGTGTGGGTACATTGAACGGAGACACCGATCCCTTGTTCATTGTGGACGGGGTACAGTACGAAGGTGCGCTGAACACCATCAACCAAGAGGATATCGAATCCTTCACCATCCTAAAGGATGCCGCTTCCACCTCCCTGTACGGTTCCCGTGCAGCGAACGGTGTGGTGATCATCACGACCAAAAGCGGTAGAAAAGGCGGCATCCAGGTGAATGCCTCCATGCAGTACGGTTTGGTGGATACGTCCATTCCTTTTTATCCAGAACTTTCCCCTGGCGAGTATTATGAGACCATGTGGGAGGCTTTGAAGAATTCAAGTGCCGGAGGTGGTGACCCCGCTTTTGCCTCGGCCAACATATACAATGCCTTGGGCTACAACCCGTTCAATGTGCCCAATGACCAGATTGTGGGTACGGACGGACAATTGAATCCCAATGCAAGCGTCATCTACAACAGCCTTAATTGGTACGATGTACTGTCCAGGACGGGCGTACGCCAGAACTACAATGTCAACGTTTCCGGTGGTGGGGACGACCACAAAGTATTCTTCTCCGCTTCCTATCTGGATGAGGAAAGTTATGTGGTAAATTCCAGTTTTGATCGCTTGACCACCCGTTTGAACGCGGAGTTTGATGTGAACGACAAGCTTACCATTGGAGGTAGTGCTAACATAGCCATTACCGAAGCGGTGGCGCCTAGTGCTGCAGGTTCAGGAAATATTGCCAATCCCTTTGGTTTTGCAAAAGGCATGGGTTCCATCTATCCCGTTTACGTCAACGACCTTCAAGGAAATATTGTAAGGGACGTACAAGGAAACCCTGTCTTCGATAGCGGTGAAGGGTTCCCGGAATATAACATCGGTTCTAGACCGGTGAATCAAGGTCGTCATGCACTTCAGGAGCTTTTGCTGAACGATGAGCGTGATAGGGACAACACCTATGGCTTCCGTTTCTTTGTGGAACAAGAGATCCTTGACGGTCTTAGTATACGATTGAACTATGGTAGGGATATCAATGAAGGTCTTGAAAAGGAGTATGAAAATGCCGTTATCGGTGATGCACAGCCTGACGGTAGGTATAGTGAGGAACGAAGCAGGAGACAGGTAGAGAACTTCAACCAGATCCTTACCTATGTAAAGAGCTTTGGAGACCACAACCTCGACATTACCGCAGGTCACGAAAGCTTTGATAGAACCTATACCGAAAACAGTGGTTTTAAGACGGTCCAAGCGGCCAATGGTATCTTTGAGTTCGACAATTTCTCGAACATTACGGACTTGGCAGGTGCTTCTACCAGAAGGAGTATCGAAGGTTATTTCTCAAGGGTCAACTATAACTACAAGAACAAATACTACATCAGCGGTTCCGTCCGACGTGACGGTTCCTCCGTATTTGATGCAGATACCCGTTGGGGTACCTTCTATTCGGTTGGTGGCTCTTGGAGAATCGATCAAGAAAACTTCTTAAAAGGCTCTGAAGTGGTCAACCAATTGAAATTGAGGGCCTCTTATGGTGAGGTAGGGAACGATGCTTTGGGACAAACCGTCGGTGGGGTTTTCTTTGATGATTTCTTCCTGTCCCAGCCACGATTCTCCATCACTTCCAATGCAGCGGACCCAGCAATTATTTATACCGATATAGGTAATTCTGATTTACAATGGGAGACTATCGAGAACTTTGATGTGGCCCTGGAGTTCACGCTTTTCAACAACTTCTTGGACGGTTCTGTGGAATACTATAAAAGAAACTCTTCTGATTTGCTCTACCTGCTGCCCATTGCACCAAGTAATGGTCTGAACGTAGTCCCTGTCAACGTGGGTGACATGTACAACTCCGGTTGGGAAATGGCATTGACGGCCAACTTGTTCGACAAGCCTGATTTTAGATGGAACGTAACCTTGCAGGCATCGACCTTCAAGAACGAGATCACCAGTCTTCCCGATCCTTTTGTCAACGATTCCAAGCGTTGGGACGTGGGACGTTCCAGGTTTGATTTCTATATTTTGAGGACTGCAGGTGTAGATTCGGAAACCGGGGACCAATTGTTCCTTCAGTATGAATTGGACGACAACGGAAACAGTGTTCCCGTGTTGGATGCCAATGGTGAGATCGCCACCACCAACGATTGGCAGGACACCGAGCGTGCCTACACGGGTGATAGCTCCATCCCCGACCTATTGGGATCCATCGCCAACAGCATCAGCTACAAAGGATTTTCCTTTGATTTCTTGATCAACTACGGTATCGGCGGTAGCGTATTGGACAATGCCTACTCGGCCATGATGCACAGCGGAAACTATGGTAGCTCCTTGCACCCTGACATTTTAAGGGCATGGAGACAACCTGGTGACATCACCGATGTTCCCCGTATGGAAAACGGTAACCCTAACCTGGTACGGACACAGTCCGATCGTTTCTTGACGGATGCCTCTTTCTGGGCATTGCGTAACGTGAACTTGGGCTACACATTCGACAGCAAGATTGCCAACCAACTCGGCCTTGACCAGTTGAGAGTTTCCCTTACCGGTGAAAACCTTTATACAAAGAGTGAACGAAAAGGACTCAACCCACAGTTCAACTTGGCGGGTACAGGCGCAGGTAACGACTTTAACCCTGCACGTATCATCTCATTGGGGCTGAACGTAACTTTTTAAAAAAATAAATGATGTTAAGAAAAATAAATATACTGTTACTGGCTTTCCTAGGGATCGCCATAATTTCATGCGACGACGACTTTTTGGAAACAACGCCCACGGATGCCATTTCTGCCTCCGATGCGTTGGCCAACGAGGACAACATGCAGCTGATCTTGAACGGGCTGCACCGTGGACTGTACTCACAATCACAGACCATATTCCCCGGCGGGGACACGCAACGGGCAAACAACCACTACTGGGTGCCACTGGGAGACAACCTTTCTGGAGGTTTGATCCACTCCGCCAATGCCAATAACTTGGGTTGGAGAACGGAGATGCAGTGGAACTCCCACACCGACCAGACTTCATTGACCTGCGAGTTGTTGTGGTACCATAGGTACAACATCATCTTGGGGGCCAACCTGTTGATCAACAGGGGAACTGACGGTACCTTGGTGGAGTCGCCACAGTTGAACGAGATTTTGGGACAGGCCTACACTTATCGTGCCTATGCCTACCTTTCCTTGGTACAGCATTATGCCAAGGGTTACTTGATCGGGAATCCGGCAAGCGACCCAGGTGTACCATTGTTGTTCTCTTCAGAATCTCCCTTTACCAGTGAGCCAAGATCTACGGTTCAGGAAATCTATGACCAAATCGAGGCTGATCTAGCCGCTGCCATTGACCGTTTCGAGGAAGGTTCAGGAAGACCGAGTGGAGGCGCCGAAACCAAATCCCAGTTGAACATCAACGTTGCCTATGGTCTTTTGGCCCGTACGGCGTTATCCAAGGGGGATTGGCAAACAGCTGCCGATGCCGCCGTTATGGCACGTCAGGGCTTTCCTTTGATGGGCGAGGACGATTGGAAATCAGGCTTTAACACGAATAACCTTTCCGAGGTGATCTGGGGAAGCAATGTGATTGCTGCTGAGACGACCTTCTTCCGTTCCTACTTTTATTTGATCAGTAACAACTTCAATGGTAGCCAGAACAGGAACAATCCAAAGATTGCCGATAGAAGGATAATCGATGCCGCTCCGGCTACGGACTATAGGAAGGATATGTTCATCATAGATGCACCGAACACCAACAGTTCCGCATCCAACAACCAGGGAGGGCTTGACCCCACTACCGGTCTGCCAAGGGATCCCAATTATGCCAATGATTTGCAAGGGTATAACGCCAGAAGGGCAGAGGTAAATGCGGCCTTTGGTATTAATGATGCCTTTAACCAGCACCCTTACATGCAATTTAAATTAAGGAATGCAAACCCAGGATCCATTGACCCCGATGATATCATTTACATGCGTACTTCCGAAATGTATCTCATCGAGGCTGAGGCAAAGGCCATGATGAACGACATTTCTGGTGCACAGGAAGCATTGAGACCATTGGGAGAGGAGCGTGACAGCGCTTATGACGTCACCATCTACAACACCCAAGAGTCCATGATGGAGCATATCAAGTTCCAGAGACGATTGGAGTTGTGGGGCGAAGGCTTTGGATACACCGACAAGATTAGATGGGATGAGGGAATCGACCATGCTGCTGATGGTGGTTCTGGAGCTTCGGCCGTACTTTACCAAGAGGCCTACCAAGTGGAACGTCCATCGGTGAACGAAGATTGGATCTTTAAGATTCCTCAAGCGGAATTGGATGCCAACCCCAACTTATCACCCTCCGATCAGAATTAATTTTTGAGTTTAGTTAATGTAGTAAAGCCCTCCTATTTCTGGAGGGTTTTTTGTTGAATCAACCCAGTTCGTCATATCTTTTTTGTAAGTGATGGTCATTGAATCCGCTCTCTGCAACTCCTGCTTGGAATATTAAAAGCTTTAACAAGACAGCCACTTGTTCTTTTTCTCTGGATTCACTACTTTAAGGTCAGCAGTTTTAGACAACCTCGATTATGTGCTACGATGTCAATGCCCAACTGGAAACCCAGCTAAAGCGAGCCATGCGGGATGCGGATGAACATGCTATCCGTGAAATCCGTGAAAAAATGGCCAGGGAGACCGATCTCCCACTGTTCCATGTCACCGGGTTCCAGCATCCCAGGATGTTCATTTATACCAATGAAAGTCCCAACTTCACAGTAGTCTCACAATGGGGACTGGTGCCTTTTTGGGCAAAGGATAAAAAGGATATCTGGAACAAGACGCTCAATGCACGCGGTGAGACCATTTTTGAGAAGAATTCCTTTAGGTCATCGGCAAAGGGCAAAAGGTGCCTTATCTATATCGATGGGTTCTACGAACATCACCACCATGGCAAGGAGACCGTTCCCTATTACATTTCCCGTGAGGACCTTCGGCCCATGGGCCCTGGCCGGACTTTGGAACGAATGGACGGACCCGGAAACCGGGGAAATCCTCAATACCTTTTCCATCGTGACCACCGAAGGCAATCCCATGATGGCCGAGATCCATAACAATCCCAAGATGGCAGGGCCACGGATGCCGGTGATCTTGCCCGATGGATTGGAGGATGCGTGGTTGGAACCTTACCGGGACGAGCTGGACCAAAAACAATTGGAGGAACTGCTCCGACCGTATCCCGAATCCGAACTGGCGGCCCATACCGTTGGCAAACTAAGGGGCAAGGATGCAGTGGACAACAATGGCCCCTGTGACCTATGACGATGTTAAAACGACCTATTGATGCGGATATACGATTATTTGGAACTGTCCAAGGAGGAACAATGGGAGGCCCTGGGGGACGAGGGAGTCTATGTGACTTCCTTTAGGTCCATTGATTGTTAATTTCAGTTGTACGCTATTGATCGGTTTTTTATCGAATTGGAACTCTGCCCGATACAGGAGTCTGTCCTAAGCATGGGGGTGTTCGTCCATGGAAAGAAAATGGACAAGTATTTGGAAGATATCTATCTGGACGCTTTGGGCTTTCTGTAATTATGAATTGTTAGAAATAGGAAGAACCTTGTACACGGTATGGATCTCCCTATAAATTCGCCCATCGGATCCAGGCTTCCGATGATTTCAATTTGCTCTTGATGCAGCACTATATCAAGTTCAGTGATGGGGCCACCATGGTGGAGTATGCCAAGCGTGAAAAGCAACATCTTTGTACCGGGATTTACGGGGTCGAGGATTTTTATGTGAAGGTGAAGGCCTATATCGCCTTTCTCGATGATCTGATCGCCTAAATGCACAGTTTCCCATACTGTCACAATGTTTGCAGTTGGGGGACGTGGATTGATCATTGGGACCAAAACTAGGCTTTACCGAAATTAATCGACCCACCTCTTTTGCTATTATCTTCGGTCATTTGGGCGCTTCAGCTGTTGTTCACGGTAGGAAGTCGGGGATACGGATGCATTGCGCTTAAAGAACTTACTGAAGGCATAGGCGGTGTTGAACCCGAGCAAATGGGCAATTTCCTTGATGGATCTCGGGCCGTGCAAAAGTACTTTGGCATCTTCCATCAAGAGCTGCTGGATATGATCCTTGGCCGTACGGCCCGTATTCTTTTTGATGACCCTGGAGAGGTGGTCCGGTGTTACCCGAAGACGCTTGGCATAAAAACCTACCTGGTGCTGCGAGCTATAATGGCGGGTGAGCAATTCCATAAATTGCAATACCAAAAAATGTCCGGTGGTAGGTATGATCGATGTCAAAGGATTCTCTTTTTGGACCAAACGGTCCAGTTCCCACAATAGCATGTAAAGCCCGTACCGCAGGACAATCCCATGGGCAGGGGAAGGAGTGGTCGGATAGATCTTGGCCTTGAGGATCTTGAGTAGTTTCAACAACCAATGCAGTTCTTTGGTTTTGAGGTCCAGGGTTTGGGGCTGTCGCTCCCAATGCTGAAATAGCCTTATGGGCAATGCCCTGTTGGTATCTGCATGGATCTGTTGTGAATCAAGGCCAACAATGCCCATTTCAATGGGGGAAAGGGATGGCCGGAGGAACCAATTCCTCCCTCGGGGCAGTAAAAGGAGTCGGCCGGGATATAGCCTATGTGCGACTTGCTCGATTACTATTTGGATCCGCCCTTTTTTGATTAGGAACAGCAGGGCGTGCAGCCTGTCAAAATGGGTTTGTACCGTACCTACTTGCTCGCTCTCCTCGATAAAAAGGATAACCAGCCCCGCTATCTGTTGCTTTTCATGGCTATCGGACCGTTCCAAAAGAATCAGCGTTCCCCGATATCCATGAGCTTCGAAAACAATGTGCTGAGCGTTGGGAAAAGGTTGCACAGCACACTGATGAACAAGAGCCGGGCCGGTTTTCCGGGATGAACACGTTTGGTGATGCCTTCCGGATTGAAATGATCCACCAGTTGATCGTAACCGAACAGTTCAATGACAATCCAAATGGCCCATAGATTGACGGACATTAGGGCAATGGGCCAAAGGAGCTGCCATTTTCGTTGTGCACGGTCACGGGGTTCCATCAGTTTTCCAGGCTAAAGGGTTCGGTCTCGGGCACGGGAACGATGGAATCAAAATCGGGATCGGGCATGTGTCGCAAAACGGTCTGTGGGTTCCCAACAGCGTTGGGAATCGACAGGTCCCAGTCCTCATCTTCGATGACCGAGTCATTTTCATGGGCCGTGGGTTGCAGTGGCCGCTGTTGTTTTGAAGGGAAGGCTATTGTATTATCTGATTTAGGATAATCGTCATATACATTATCGGGTGTACACCCCATGGTCATCCATAGAGCGATACTGGTAATACAAACAAGTTTTTTCATTTTGATGAGTTTTTAAGTTACCGATTATTAGATCGGTCCATGCTCACCCGGGCAACCTGAACCTTGCTGACCGCCGATGGTACGGAGGTGTTAAGGTTTGAATTCGCTGTAAAACTAGGGGCAAATCCAGCATCCGTGCAAGGGCTTGTTCGGTGATTTCCCGAAAAGGACGGGTGGCTTTCCTGAAATCGTCCTAGCTGCTTTTTTAAATTTTTGTAAGTGAAACCCCACAATTTGCACTATCTTCGAAGGAAATCGCACTTCCATCATGCACACAAGTGCTTAGCCATAACTGTTCCCCAAAGATGGAGGTACTATAGTTCCCCACTTTAGTTTAGTAGCCATGCAACATCCGATGATCGGTAGACTGACACTTTTGATGGTCCTCATGGGCCTGGGCAGCCTATGTGCGCAGCAGCCATTGGACAATCCCGATTCCCTGCTGGCATTGGAATATCCGGTGCTTTTTGGGCGTATCAAGGAGGCTGGGCAGGATAGTGTCAAGCAGCAACTATACCTTAAGGCCTATCTGGAAAAGGCCGTGAAAGAAAACAATGATGCCCAACGGATACAAGGCTATAAAAACTATCTGCATCGTTCCTTGGGAAAGGTTAGACTGGCTTATGCGGACAGTATGGTCCTTAGCGCCAGAGCTGCCAAGGACACCGCTCTGATCGGTTCGGCCTATCTGACCAAGGGGATCGTGTTCTATAGCGAAAAAAAATACAAACGGGCACTGGAAAATTACCTTGTGGCCGATGGATTCCTGGGGCGTACCGATGATGCATACCTGCACCATAAGCTCCAATACAATATCGCCCTGGTCAAATACTACACCGAACATTATGATGAGGCGGTCGTTTTGCTCAACAAGGGTCTAGGGTATTTTAAGGAGCACAGTGTGCCCGGTTACCTGAATTCCCTATTGTTGCTCGGTCGTTGTCACCAGCAAATGGAAAATTATGGCCTTAGCCGTAAGGTCAATACCTTGGGCATGGAAGAGGGACAACGGTTGGGGTATCACAGCTTGAGCAGGTATTTTGTACAGTCCGAGGGAATCAATTATGCCCTGCAGGGGAACTATCCCTTGGCCATCGTGCATCTGGACAGTAGTCTGCAATTGATAGGGGACAAAGGAAATGATTTTGCCAATGAGGTGCTGACCGGGTTTTATCTTGGGCGCTGTTATTGGGAATTGGGGGAACAGGAAAGGGCCGTGAGTTATTTTAAACAGGTGGATGCCCATTTTAGGGGGCAGAACTATATCAAAGCGGAACTGCTGGGGGCCTATGGCTACCTGGCCGAATACTATGGTGCCATGGAAAGGCCCGACCTACAGTTGACTTATCTGAAGCGGCATATCGAGGCCATTGATTTTTTGCGGGAACAGCACCAATATCTGGACGATACGGTCAAGGATGGCTATGACCTGAAAAGTATCCAACGGGAGAAACAGCAGATCGAAGGAATTTTGAAGATCAGGGAGCGGCAGAAGAACATCGGGATTGCAGTAGTGGTGCTGTTGTCGATCTTGTCGCTATGGTTGGCCTGGCGCTACCAGCGTACCCGAAAGCTGTACCAAAAAAGGTTCGAGGCCATACTTGCCGGGGAAAATCCGCCTGTCCGGAAAATGCAAAAAAACCATACCGTTCCTTCCCACCCTTTGGAAATTTCCAAGGAGAAAATCGATGCGGTGTTGGCCCGTCTGGAACGTTTTGAAGGCTGTCGGGACTTTCTGGACCGAAAGATGTCCGCGGGCAAATTGGCGGTCCTGGCCGAGGTGAACGGGAAATACCTCTCCCAGATCATCACCCATTACAAGGGAAAGCGCGTGATGGAATATATCAATGACCTAAGGGTGGACCATATCATTGCACAAATGAAACAGGACCGAAAGCTGGCCCTTTACAGCAACCGTTCCCTGGCCGAAGAGGCGGGCTTCAACAGTGAACGCACCTTTGTCAAGGCCTTTAAATCCCGGGTGGGCATCACCCCGATGTTCTTTATGGAGCGCCTAAGGGCAAAGCAGGACACCGGGTAGGAGGGCATAATATCCAGCTATTCATGGGACTAAACCCAAGGGCGGTATACAAATACCACAACACGAGTCTTTGTTGGGCGTGTCCCTAGGGGCCGGGCTTTCCGTTGCAAGGCCTGATGGCAAGGATTCAGGGCTTTTCACTGCAATCCCTCACGCGATGGAGGTTGGGAAAATTACGTTACCGAACAGTTGCTGCCTGCCAGAAAAGGGGTATGCTTCAATGAAAGGATTGGTAACTGGCGATGGTTCACTTGGAATTGATCGACTCCAACACAAAATCTGCTCTTTCCTGAACAGCAACCCTGGGAACCTCAATTAGGTCATATTGGTAGCCCCGATAGGTCTGGATCATTTTGTTGTAGGTGAACACCGATTCGTTCCAGTCCTGTGTCCGCTGGGCATCGGTATGGTAGATATCCTTCCAAGGGGGCAGGATAAAGACTTGGGGACGGTACCTGTGGGTTTCGGCCAAGCTTTTCATTTCCCGGTCTATGGGAAGGCCTTCCAAAGCCGCATAGCAGAGGGCGTCCACAAAGCCACGGTCGAAAAATACGGGCTGATCGGTCCTGACGTCTAGGAGGGTCTTTTCAAATTGGGCTTTGCAACCCTTGAACATCAGCTCCATATACTGCTTCCTGTTTTTCCAGGGCAGGGCCTCCCCGTCGATGGCCTGTTGCGCTTTGATCAGTTCACGGGCCGTTTCGGGCACGACCTTGAAGCCGCGTTGCCGTAGTTCCTCCAAAAGGGTGGTCTTGCCCACGCCAGGGCCGCCGGTAATCACATAAAACGGAAGGTGGTCTTTGCTTCGTTTCAAGGGTAAGTAATTTGGTTTGGTGTCGTTGTTTTTTTTCGGGGGACAATAATACAAACTTCTGGGAAATCGGCCAGCATCCATGCCCATAGTCAGAAATAAGGTTTCCATCAATAGGTGTCGCAAATTAAACGTCGCAGCCTGTTGCCGGACAAGGGACGGCATATAGCCGTTCCTTTCGTCTCTTTATATTCCGTTTCCTTGCCGCTCTACAGCCTGTCTTCCGTTTGGTGCATCCGGCACATATTGTTTAACCTTAAATCATTAAATTATGTATTTGAACAGATTACAACAGGACGAGGTCTTTGTGCCGGTACAGCTCAGACCTTTGGAAGCATTGACGGGAATGCCCAACAGAAAAGGGATGGAACGGGCCATTGTGAGCAATGGCAAGATCGTGAACGTGGTCTCCAAACGCTATGGGCATATCCCCAATGAACTGTTTTTTGGGAAGGCCGAGAGGCAGATCATCAAAACGGGATTGGCCTACCGTAGGCAGACCATCAACCGATCCGATCGGAGTTTCAGTATGGATTTTATCCTTACCGACAGTTCCCAGTTTTCCGTGGGACACCGGGAGGATACCATACTGCCCATGCTGCGCTTTACCAATTCCTACGATGGGAGCGAACGCACTTCGGGACATTTTGGTTGCTATCGCAAGGTGTGTTCCAATGGACTGCATGTGGCCCAAACGGAGATCGGTTTTTCCATCAAGCACCACAAGCGTTGCGTGAACCTGATCATGCCCGAGCTGGAAGGATTGTTCCGTAAATTCATGGACAATGAATTCTATACCATCTCCGATAGGTTCCATCAATTGATGACCGTGGAGCTATTGGATACCAAGGCCTTTGTAAAAGAGGTGTTGGATCGGACCAAACTCTTTCGCTATGAGTGCAGTGATACCAATGACGATCCCTCCAAAAGGGCCCGTGAGGTCATCGAGATCTTAGATCGTGAAGCCGTGTTATTGGGTACGACTCCCAACCTCTGGTTGGGTTACAATGCCTTCAACTCCGTATTGCACGGTAGCCTCAGACGGAGCTTTTCACGACAGGAACGTTTGGACAAACAACTGTTTGAAACCGTTTGTGAGATGGTCTAAAGGCCATAAAGGGCCGCTCCGGTGCCCATAAACCGGAGATTTTTAAGGGGTTGTTTGTTTTATGAAGTGCTTTGACTTTAGTGGTCGGAGATATCGATTATGGGGGCAGCGTATTATGTTGCTTGGGAAGGGGCGCCTTTTATATGAGGGAATCTCAGACCCTGATATACAGGAGTGGAATTATCCATACGCTTTATTCAAACTTTATACATTTTGAAATGTAGGTGTTATTCCAAGAAGGAGTCTTTTTTATAGGAGTGCACAGGAACATAGGTCTGGATGATATAGGGGGTAATCTTTCGCAAGGTTTTGTCATTGGTCGGATGCAGCCCCGGAGCCGTAAAATATTCAATTTCCCCCTCCTTGTTCTTATGGTACCATAGTAGGGGTTTATCATCCTCCGAAAAGAACTGCGTTGCCATGTTGACTTCCACTTTTTTAAAATGCTTCAGCTTTGTTATATCCATGGGCTCCACCTTGGTTCCAAACGAAGAATAAGGTTTGGAAGTACAGGGGACTTCCACATATAGGGAGTCGGCCCATGCCATGCATTGGTTTTCAGCCTTTTCACCTGTGGGATTTGAATTGTTCCCATATCGTATCCCCATCACGATTGCCAAAACCAAGGAAACGACCACGAGGATGGGTATGGTCCATTTTGTGGCAGGGACCGTTTTTCTTTTTTTTATATAATCGGCATAATTGTCATAGCCTAGATATTTACAGCATAGATCCACACTCTCCGCTTGTGGGGCACCGTACTTCTTTTTTTTGTTGATATACCTGTCATAGGCCCTCTCCAAGGTTTTTGAACTCAAATCACTATGGTCGCTGATGTGACTGGACAATGCAAACCTAGAGTGGGAGGCATGCTCCGTCTTCGCTTTTTCAAAAACCTTCCGAACAATCTCCGCTATATATTTTTCATCCATTGGACTAAAAGTACAAATTTTTAAAAGGCAAATCATACTACTGAACCCCTCCGAACCCTTGGTTTTATTGATGTCTAAAAAATGTCCAATACAAGTCCAACCGCTGTCTGCAATGCAATTGAACACTTCAATTTACTTTGTTGCAGAAAATGGATTCCGCTATGTGTTGCTAACATGGCTTTTCTAGAAAGTTCATTTTTATGGGATGCTGTAATGCGGCCTGAAAGGTCCATTGGAAAGTAACCTAAAGGGTCGCTTACAGTTTCCACTTTCCAAAAATAGCAAAGGAGTACTCCAAAACTCACGGGTGGCTGAAAAGCACCAGCGCTCCGGAAGATTCCGGACGGCCACCTCTTTGTTCAATTTAAAATTTCATAAAAATGAAAAAAGTGTTTTTGGCCTTGATGGCCGTTGTTTTGAATATGTTCCTTTTCTCTTGTTCCACTTCGGATACGGCTGAGATAGCGAGCGAATATGATATGGTCGCTACCGAAGGTGATGACCAAGATCCGACCCCGCCGCCACCTCCACCGCCCCCCGGAGAAGGTGATCAATAAGAATAATTTCATTAATTTGAGCCATGTCCGGAAATCGGGCATGGCTTTTTTAATGAACCACAACTTCTTTATTTTTGAAACGGTACCCATTCCTTGTCATATTGACGATTTTAGTTTCCTGTGCACCGTCCGATAAAGATGGGAAAAGAGATGTTTCGGATAAAAACGACAGTATAAACATTTACTATACCCGCTCTATTGGTAAGGATGTTTCATTGGAAGAAAAGGAGAGAAGTATAGACAGGGCCCTTTTCTTGGCCAGAGATCTGGAAGCGGATTCCATCTTGGGCAAGTTGATGTACAAAAAAAGTTCCTTGCTCTTTCAAGCTGGGGACTACGATAGCTTGGTGGCCCACCATGACAGTTTCCTCACATTGCAATCCCAAGTCGATGGGCCGAAGCTAAAAGCGTCCCAATATTATCTAATGGGATATTATTATGATCAGGTCCGGTCTGATTATAGCAAGGCATTTGAAAATTACAGTGCTGCCAAAAGCCAATTCGAATTGGCGAAGGATAGCAGCTGGACAGGGAAGTGTTTGTTGCTTATGGGGGTGATACAGAAGAACCAAAATGATTTTTTTGGAAGCAAGGAAACCATCACCGAGGCCCTGCAATTTTTAAGGGAATCTCATGACAGTAATGAAATGGTGCAATGTTATGGGCTCTTGGCCACCAACCATAGGAAATTATTGAACTTCGAGGATGCCATATTCTATTATACCAAGGCCATTAAAAATAGTGGATCAATGGAGCACAGGATTGCGTTTGAGAACAATCTTGCCGCCACCTATATTGATGATGGAAGATATGAAGAGGCCATAGTGCTTTTAGAAAAGATTATGGGAAATACAGCCTTGGATTCCACTCCTGTGGTTTATGCAAGGATATTGGACAATCTGTCCTATGCCCAATGGCTTTTGGAAAAAAAGGATGTTGCCCCTTCTTTCCAAAAGGCTCTCCAAATAAGAAAGGAGAAAAAGGATTGGCGTGGGCAATTGGCAAGCTTTACCCATCTAGGTGAGTTTCATATGGAAGATAGGTCCAGTAGGGCCAAGGCCTACTTTGATACCGTTATCCAAGTGGCACAAAAAATCAAAGTGCCAAGGGCAGAGATTGATGCATTGAAATTTCTCATACAGATAAACCCTGAAAATATCAAGCTCCGGGACCGCTACATTTTGTTGCAAGATAGCCTTGATGAACAAGAATTAAAGGTCAAGACCCAATTCGCCAAATACAAATACGACGACAAGCTGAAGCAAGAATCCATCCTGCGATTGGAAAAAGAAAAAGCGGAACAAGCCTTGTTGGCCGCCGAGGAACGCAGTAAGAAAACCATGTCCTACTTGGGTTCCATAGTCCTGTTGTTGGGCCTGAGCTTTGCCATTTATTTTTTTGGTCAACGTACCAAACGTTTAAAAGAGCGAAACAAACTCGCCAAGTTGGAGGCTACCCTCGAAACGGAAGCTGATATGTCCCGACGGCTCCATGATGATTTTGGGGCAGGCCTCAACCAGACCATGCTGATGGTACAGGGGGATATGGATCGGTCTAAGATCTTGGATCGCTTGGATGGACTCTATAACCAAAGCAGGAATTTTTCCAGGGAAGTCAATGAAGTGAGCACGGGAGGCCGATTTAAGGCCGAGTTTTTGGAAATGCTTCGTTTTCGGACCCCAAGTGAGGCGAACCTGTTTGTTACCGGTGTCAAGGATATCAACTGGGGGGAAATGCCCCCATTGTCGCAAAAAGTCCTTTTCAAGGCCATACAGGAACTGATGATCAATATGGGCAAACATAGTAAGGCAAATATGGTCACCATTGGATTCAAACATACCGGAAAAACCATGGTGGTGAAGTATTCCGATAACGGTGTAGGGGCATCCAAGGAGGAACTGAATGCCAAAAATGGGCTTCGGAATACGGAAAAGCGTATTCAGGCCATTGGAGGAACCGTTATTTTTGATTCCGGTAAGGGTGAGGGCTTTACTGCCCATATCACGATTCCGTTTTAAAAAAAACTACTATGTTCAAAAAAGTATTGATTGCCGAGGATTTTCAGGACACCAATCAGGGGATTTCTGAAATGTTGCGGGATACCTTGCATATTCCCGTGCTACAGGATGAACTCTATTGTGATAAGGCATACAACCGTTTAAAATATGCTGCAACCAAAAATGAACCTTTTGAATTATTGATCACAGATCTGTTTTTTAAAGGTGATCATGTACAGCGGAGACTTACTTCGGGACTTCAACTGATAGCGGCCGCTAGGGCCCTTCAGCCCAACTTAAAGGTCATCGTGAACTCCATGGAGGACAACCCGGTCACGGTCAATTCACTTTTCAAGGAAGAAAAGATCAATGGTTATGTATGCAAGGGACGTCACGGACTTACCGAATTGGTAAATGCTGTTCGGGAAGTCTATCATAACCGTACCTATGTGTCCCCTGGCATCGATTTGAATGTTTCCAACAATGTGTTTGAACTCGAAGAGTTTGACCTGATGATACTTCAAAGCTTGGCGGAAGGGCTTACCAAAAAGGAGATTTCGGAAAAGTTCAAAAAGGAGGATATCACCCCCAATAGTGAAAGTACCATAGACAAAAGGGTCAGTAAAATGTTCGATGAATTCGGGGCCAAGAACACCAATCATTTGATCGCCAAAATGATCCGGGAGGAAAAAATCTGATTTTTAGTTTATTGGTAAGCCTTTGAATTTCCCTTGCAGATATCTGTAAGGTTACTTTTTCATAAGGCTGTAATATTGAAGCAATCAAACCAATACCGATGAAGTCCTCACTTAATTTATACACAACCATAGCATCTCAACATATATCTACGACAACTTCAAGCATCAGCAAGGTGGGCCTAAAATTCAGGATATTGGTTCTGATTACGGTTTTTCTATGTCTTTTGATACCAAAACAGACACACGCCCAAAATGATGGTGCAGCGATTGCAGGTGCCGTGGGAGCATTGGCTTTGGTTGGAGCTGGTGTGGCAGCAGTTGAACAAATGAAGGAGAGAGCAGAGCTCACCGCAACACAATGGGTATTGTCCAACCATCCAGAAATGTCCAGCTTTTCTTTAAAAACAGTTGACTTTGATGGCAAAAAAGTAAAGGACATGTCACCTGCATCCGTTATAACTTTCAAGATTCAAGAATTTGAACCGGAGGACAATCCTGCTTTGAACGGTAAAAAATATGTACTTCTCGGGTTCACCAGTCATGGATGGATCAATGAATATGGCATTGATTTTAACAAGGTCAAGTGGTTTATGATCAACAGATCGGAATGGACAAAAATGATGGTGGCCTACGTAAAGGTTGCCTCTGGAGTAACCTCCGACTTGGAAAGCGATATTATGAATGGAAAGATTGTCAATAGAGGCGTCAGGGTTAAAGGAAAGAGTATGATTCCATTTTATAAAATGGAAGGAGATATGTATGTCGTAACGGATTATTCCAACGAAATGAAATTTGTTTATAATGAAAGGTCCTTAGGTATTTTCTTGAAAGATACCCGTGACCTTGTACAAATAAAAAGAGGTAGCCTAATAGAACTCCATGATTTCTTTTATGAGGAGAATTGATATACTATTACACACTGACCATTGCAATGGTAATGTAGGTTAGTTCAGCCTACTGTACATGAATTGCACAACTTGACATTCCCTTACAGATTTCTGTAAGGGAATGATGTTTTATAGGGCTAGGTTTATCATAAAATCAGTAATGGTCGATATGGCAGTAAAACACATACCTACAGGAGAAGTACATAAGGGGTATAAAGTAAGCATTACGGGATGTGGATTTGATATGCGTGCAAATCCCGATCATTGGGAAGATACCACTGAGTCAATTACCTGTAAAAAAAATGGGTGTAAAAACTAATCGTTTGAAGCATGGGGTGCTTTTTGATCTCATATGACCTGGGGGCCGCGAATAATGACCATCGGCCCTTGATCGAAGAAATTCAAAAAATTGGAAACACTTGGCAATGTCTGGATTCGTTGTGGGTTGTGAAATCCAATGAAACTTCTGGTTTACTGAAGGAGCGGCTTGCCAAACATCTAAATGGAGATGATAAACTCCTTGTCGTCGGAATAAAACGTCATGGAGCCTCATATAATCTTAATAAGGATTGTAGCGATTTGTTATCAAAAAAAATATAGGAACATGGAACTTCAGAACCATCTTAAGGTATTAGCGGAAAAAGTAATCAAGCTCAAAGAGCAAATCGATACCGAGGAATCCACCAAACATGCCTTTGTGTTGCCATTCATCAATTTATTGGGGTACGACACCTTCAACCCTACCGAGGTAGTACCTGAATTTACCGCAGACCTGGGATTGAAAAAGGGGGAAAAGGTAGATTATGCGATTTTTCAGCATGGTGAACCCATAATCATCATCGAGTGTAAGAACTGGAAAGAAAAGTTGAACGCCCACAACTCTCAATTGTTCCGTTATTTCCATACTACGAAAACTCGTTTTGCCCTGTTGACCAACGGTATAGAATATCAATTTTTCACCGATTTGGAATCGGCCAATAAAATGGACGAAAAACCCTTTTTAGAGTTCGATATCACCCAGTTAAAGGAGAATGTGGTCAATGAGATTGCCAAGTTCCACAAAACGAACTTTAACGTGGATGAGATAGTGGACAACGCGAGCTCCCTTAAATATACCAAGGAAATCAAAAAACTCATTGGCGAAGAACTGCAAGCGCCAAGCTATGATTTTGTCAGGCTCTTCGCATCACGGATCTATACTGGCCGGCTTACTGAAAAGGTAATGGGGGAATTCACCGATTTGGTAAGCAAGGCCTTTATCCAGACCATTAGCGAAAAGGTGAACGATCGCTTGAATTCAGCGCTTCATAAGGAAGCGGAAAAACAACAGGAAGAGGACAAGGAGCCGGAAAAGGTGAGTAAAGTCGACACCACGGAGGAGGAACTGGAAGGGTACCGAATCGTAGTGGCCATTTTGCGCAGGAAACTCTCGGTCGATCGTATTGTACATCGGGATACACAATCCTATTTTGGAATACTCTTGGATGATAACAACCGTAAGCCATTATGCCGTCTTCATTTGAACGGTGGGAATAAATATTTAGGTGTTTTTGACGATAACAAACGGGAGACCAGACATTCAATTGAAACCGTTGATGACATCTATCAATTTGAAGACCTATTGTTGAAAACAGTGGATTTCTATGAGGATGACTAAAATTTTGTCTCTACTATTACTTTTTTGGGTAATTACTGGTTTCAATCTTGTTTCAAATGTTGAGACCAAAGTCTTTATCTGTAAAGGCAAGAGCAGTAAACGGTATCATTATGACAAACATTGCAGGGGTTTGTCCAATTGCTCGACCAAGACTTTTGAAGTGAGCTTGTCAGAGGCCAAGGATTTGGGCAGGACCTTGTGTGGCTGGGAAGATTAATGTGCTTTCCAGTTGATCCGGAATTTTAATAGGACCGGTAGATGATCGGATAATTTACGGGCCCGTTTTAACTCTTCGCAAAACCTCACAAAATCAATAACTTTTCCTTCCGTCTTGTAAATATCCTGGGAATAAAAAATATTGTCGATAGGGTAGTTGAGGTAATCATTGTTATCACATTTTCTTTTTAAAGTGGTCTTTGCATTGGATACGGCTGCTTTAAAACCATTATATTTTAAGGAATCAAAAACAGGCATTTTTTCTTCAACATTAAAATCGCCAGCAATGATCAATGGAGTTTCTAGTGAATCAACGACAAAATTGGAAATTGCGATGATTTCACTTTCAGGGTCTTTGTTATAAGGCCTGGAATGAAAATTGACCAGAGTGAATTTTTTTCCTTCTACATATAAATCCAATAAAAATGGCTCTCGGTCTACCAACGAATCTAGTTCTGAGATAAGCCAACCTCGATTTTTTATTTTTATGTTTTTGGTCTTCCAAACAATGGCATAACGCTCGGTAACATATTTCGGACTGTTGGTAGGGTCACTGATGACATAGTCCCATTTTGCTCCTTTTCGGTTCAATATATCGGCAAGCTTGGCAACAGCTTGGGCACCTCCATAGCCTGCAACTACTTCTTGGATGGCAACTATATCCACATCCCTAACGATTTCTGCAATTTCATTCAGTTCTTCGGTGTTTTTGGTTCGCCCAAAATCTTGGATGTTCCAGGATACTAGTTGAATTTCTTCAGTTTGGGCAAAAACGACACATTGGAAGCATATCAATACAAGGAAAGATATCTTTTGTAACATAAGGTTGATTGGATTTTGGAATTGGAAAATAAGCATAAATGGACAAAGGGCGATTACGGAAAAACGTAAGGTAGAAAAAGGTGTTCCATGTAATTTCGGACTACCTAAAGATTAATAAATAAAACCATAGTCCCATGAAAAATTTTAAACTACCACTTATTTGTGCCATCGTTTCCTTGTCAAATGTTGCTTGTAGTGAGGAATCTGTTACCGATGAATTTGAAAATGCCAATGGAAATGTAGAGGAGAAGTTGATCCGCAGTGTTTCGTATATCTCTCCGGAAAAGCCGGAAGATAATAGAACGATCGGTTTCTCCTACAATAATGATGGTAGTTTGAATACGGTCTCCGATGGGACCGATACGAGCATCTTTTTGTATGAGAACAGTGAATTGAAAACGATTACCGGCTCCAATGATAACCTTAATACGGAAGAACTATATCAGTCTCCCTATGATGCCTTTGATATAGGTCAGGTGGTTTCCTACGATGATAATGGAAATCCAGAAGTGATTGAGTTTTTTGAAGAAGAATGGGATGAAGACTTTGGGGAGTATATCGCTAAAGTGTATACGGCAAACTTGGAGTACGATGATGCTCCCAATCCTTTTTATTATACCATGAAATCTGGGGGATTGATAGATATGCTGGACAATGTGCAACTCAACTTTTCAATGACACCGCAGTCCTCGGAAATTGTACAGGCCAGGTTATTGTTTCCGGTAAACAATCTTTCACAGATAGTTTATAAGAATGAAGAAGGGGAGACAGTGTATTCCATTAATGCAAACTTTGATTATGACGAAGATAATTATCCAACTTCCGCAGATATCACTGCGGTTTCTGTAATGGATTCCGACCAAGGGGTGGTGTCATTGACTTTCACCTACCTGGATTAAAGAAAGACAGGCGGCTTTTCCTGAACGCACAGTGATAACGAAGAAAACATGATCCATATACTATGAGAAAATTTATTTTGGTTGTTCTCGCTGTACTTTTTTCCGTGGGAATAGAGGCTCAGTCCTGCGAAGAGATGATGGATTTTGTGAAATCGAAGAGTTATGGGAGCACTTACAGTAGTTACAACAGTAATGCTATCTCCAGGGTTACATTCTACAGTGTATATGTGTATAAAACGTACTATTTTGCAATCGTATGCTTTAAAAGAAAATATTAGTGGTGCGAATTGAAAATCCATATGGCCTTTAGCGTTGGCTTTTCGTTCTTTTCATTATCAAACTTCCAATTAATCCAATCCCGACAATGACGTCTACGATGTTCCAAATTTCTCTTCCAAGTGCTATTTTAAAAAATGCTTGAAAGAGTAGGGCAAGTCCACCGTAAATAATCATTTCTGTTTTCTGATTCTGTTCATTTGCTTTGTATGCTAAAATTCCGAAACCAATTAGGGCAACAAAACGGACAAATTGATAAAATCCGTAGGGCATATCCAACAGGCACAAAAACATCAGAATTGATAAAGCAATTTTTATCAAAACTTCACTATTCTTCATTTCTGTCTTTAAGGTTATCAAAAATGTCATCATCAATTTCACTTATCAACTCAAATTCATTTGATATATGAGTGTCAAAAAAGTCGTCTTGTAACCTTGATAAGTATGAATCAGTAATAATATCTTGTTCCAAATAGTCTTCAAAATCTGGATGTTTTTCAAGAATTGGCTCGTTGTCAATTTTCAGCTTTGAACGAATAACTTTAAAAAACTTGATTTCGCTGTATTCAACTTTATCGTCTGCTTTAATTGTGTCAATTGCAACTTCGATAAGTTTCAGTTCATTTGCTTCTGTTAATTCAGTAGTTGTAAGCTCATTGAAATAATCTTTTAAAAATTGTTGACCGTCTTTATTGATAGCAAGTAACAAAGTGTCTAATTCGGCATTGATGTCAATTTCTCCAAAGGTTTTACGTTCCTTTTGTAATTGCTTAATAAGTTTGACCTCACGTTTGTCAATATCGCCATCACAAGCCATACACGAAAAAGCAGTCTTTAGCAATAGTTTATTGAAATGTAATGTTTCCATATCTAATTGTTTTTAAAACCGATTCTTGGTCGGTCATTATTATTTTCTGATAATCCTTCCATTTTCGCTCTTATAGCGATATAGCTGTGCAATTCATCTAGTTTAATTGAAGGCTTATTGTTGTTTATGGTATCAAGTAAAATTTCCTTGGAAATTCTTGATTTCATTTTAAGTGCTTTTCTCGAAGCTTCATCACAAAGGAATTTTATATCACTTGAAACGTAGTTTTCTGTTGCTTTTGCAAGTTCAGAATAGTTTAAACCAACTTCTCTTGGTCTTTTTTCCAAGTAAAGTTTAAACATTAACTCACGAGCTTCAAGGTCAGGTGGTGGCAAATAAATTACTTTGTCCAATCTTCCTGCTCTCAAAATAGCTGGGTCAATTGAATTAGGTCTGTTGGTTGCTCCGATAATAAAAATGCCATCATCTCCGCAATTATTCATTTGTGCTAAAAACTCATTTACAGCACTTGTATTCATATGATTTAAATTCGAGTTGTCACGATTAGGAACAACTGCATCTAATTCATCAATGAAAATGATACTTGGTGCATTTTCACGAGCTTCATCAAAAAGGTTCTTGATTTTTTCCTGTGATTCGTTTACATACTTACTCTGAATATCAGATGGCTTTAACTGATAGAAATTAAAACCTATTTCTTCTGCCATTCGTTCTGCAAAAAACGTTTTACCACAACCTGGTGGGCCATAAAGCAAAATTCCGTTTGGAATGGTCAAGCCATACTCTGCATAATGTTCCTTTTCGTTTAAAGCATCAATTACATCAAGTTGGATAGTGTCTTTCAGTTCTTGCATTCCTGCAATTGCTGTAAATCCTTTTCCTTTCTTTATTTCCTTAAGTTTCGGTTTAGATACTTCTTGCGGTGATGAAAGCTGTTGCACTTCCATTTCTCCGTTTATTGCTTTTATGAAGCTTTTGACACTATTAAAACGACCTTCAGCATTTGGCTGTAAGGCTTTGGTGATTATGTTTTGGGTTTGTTGGTCTGTAACTGTCGAAAACTTTAAAGGCTTTTTCCTTTCTTCGATAACGGCATCCTCTAACTTTATTGAATCTGCTTTGTATTTTGAAATTTCAACAAACCAAGGTGGTAATCCTTCCAACAAGTGATAATATAATGCGCCAACCGAAAACACATCACTTTGAACTGAAAATACTTTGTTGAACGCTTCATTGGCTTGGTAAAATGGATTTAAACCTTCCTTTAAAAAGTCCTTGTTTGATTGGCTTAAAAAACGAGCATATCCAAAGTCAATGATTTTAGGAATCGTAACACTGCCTGATAAATCCAACATTACATTCAAGTTTGTAATGTCGTTGTGGATAATTGGATTTTGAAGAGAATGTAAATAGTTCAATCCGTTTAAAACGCCTGAAATGATGTTTTTAGCTTCATAAGGCTTAATGGTTTGTTCTCTTTTTAATTTGTCTGCCAAGGTTTCACCACTGATGAAATCAAGAATTGCGTAAGTGTATTTTTGACCATCTAAAAGAAGTTCACCTCTATCACAGTATTTAACCAAATTTGGATGCTTGATGCTTTTTAAAACCTGAATCTCTAAAACATCACCATTTGCATCAAATTGAGTTCTGTCTAATTTTGAATACGCAAACAGCTTCAATAATTTGGTCTTTCCTTCTTGGTCTTTTACACGATAAGTTTCGGCATAGCTTCCTGTTTTAAGAAAGAAAGTCACTTTGAACTGCTCGTTAATTGATTGCCCTTTGGATAATATGGGACTATGCTTACTCATTTAGAACGCTTCATTTGGGTTACTAGGTCGAGTGCTGAAATTTCCATTTTCTTGTAAAATCAGCTCATATTCTAAAATATTATTGCTCAAAGATTGAGGGTCATCCTTTCCAAAACTTTCGTTGGTAATAAAACCACCTTTCATTTCACCGCCTTTCATTTCTTTTTCAGGATTCCAACCCTTACCGTAGTAAAAAAATGTTTGGTAAGTACCATTTGGAAATGAGAACGTAAAACTGCTCCCTGAATTAATGTAGGCATGTCTAACAACTTTATCATTCTTTTTTATGGTAACAATTACATCAGAGTTACTCGTTCTTACTTTTATTTGTGAACAGCCGTAATCATTACAAGTTGAATTTCCACCATAATAACGGGAATATGGCGTAGCTCCTGTACTCAAAGAATTGTTGATATACTTATCATAGATGGCTTTTTCTTTCCTTTCCTTTTCAAGACGTTCTTCTCTGGCAATACGCTCTTCTTCCTCACGCTTTTCTTGCTCAATGCGTTCTTGCTCTAATTGAAATGCACGTTCAGCTTCTTCTGCTTTTCGCTTTTCTTCCAATTCAATTCTTTGCTGTTCTTCACTTGCTAAACGCTGTTTTCTTTCTGCATCACTTTCACAAGAATAAATAATTATAGTTAAAGAAAAGAGCGGTAGAAGTAATATAGTTCTTAATCTCATATCCTTATCTTTTTAACCAACCAATACAGCATCATCGCCACTTGGTCGTTCATCATTTGGTAATAAGTCAATTAGTGAAATGACAACTGGATGTAGTTCATCTACAGTTGGGTTCTCTCCAATAACTTGTAATCCTTTGTTTAAAAGTGTTCTTGCCCTACCGCTATCTTTCCAATGGAATGAGCCGAAATTCTCGTTATGGCTTCTTATAAATCCTATTAACTGATAAATGAATGTCAGTTTAATAAAGAAACCTTCGATTTCCTCTAATAGAACATTTCCAAGTTTTACATCTTTAGCACGAATTACTTCATCCAATTGTGAACGGAACTGATTGACAACTTGCGTAGTTTTTTCGTTACCTAAATCATTATTTACTTTTTCTAGGTGATAAAACTCTTCTTTTAAAGTTTCTTCTAATTTTGGCCATTCGGTGGTGTCGTTGAGTTCATCAATTGTTTTTAAAGACTTTCTCAAATTGGTTAAGACTTCCAGTTTGCCGTCAACATCATTTTTGTTATTCTCAAACGACTTTTCTATTTGCTCCAATTCTGCTTCAACTTTGGCTAATTGATCATTATCAGAATTACCATCTTCTTTCAATTCTGCAATGCTTCCTTTTGCTTTTCTAATTTCATTTGCCAACCAAGTTGTCTCAATGGATGAAACTGTTCTTTCGACTGTTGCTTCATAGGTAAAATCTAAATAAGGAAAGAAGGCTGTAACAGTGATTTTTTCTGATCTATCCACATTGACAGTCAAATCAACATCACTATTTTCAGGCAAAAGCGAAGGTAAATCAGCTCCACTGATGATTATATCAGTAACGTGTTCGTTGTAAATCGCTCTTGTGCCTTCTGCTTTATGCTCGCCTTCGTAAACTGGGATTTTAATGAAGTCGGAATCCATTCCTGGACGAATTTGTTTTTGGGTCTTCAATCCATTTTTTGTTCCAACTGCGGGTATAGATTGATTTTTCTCTAAATTTTTGATGGTAGTAAAGATGATCTTCCCTGTTGACTTACTTTTTATCTCAATCCCAATATTGTATGCTAGTGTTGCACTTCCAATTTTAGAACCCTGAATCACACTGAAACTTGATGGCTCACTTTCTAAAATATTTCCTTTGTCGTCAAACAGAACCACTTCAAAAAGGTTAGTTTTTCCTTCATTGAGTTGAATTTCTACAACTTCACCAATCGTATTAATTTCAACTTTTCCGCTTGACCAAGCTTTGTCCCCTCTGGTAACTTCTGCAAATACTTTTTCAGGAATCTCTCCTTCTGTTTTGTCAGCCAAAATCTTGATAGGGACAAATTCTTCGGTTTCCACCGTTGATGATTCATTGGCTATTTCCAATTGAATCTTTGTTTTGTCTCTGGTTTGCTCTCTTACTTCTTCTGAAACATCCACCGTTGATGCATACAAGGCTGCACCTTTTGAAACCACCGTCATTGGATCGGCACTTGTGTCTGGTTTGCAGATTTGTTCTTCCAACATTTTTCTCAAAACTGGTGAAAACGTTGGGCCACCAACAAGAATTAAAGAATCTAATGAAGAACCTTTAAGGTTGTTTCTTTCCAATAGACTTAAACTAACATCAATTGCTTTTTGGAAAACGGGCGAAACCGCTCTGGCAATGTCATTTTGAGTTACGGTAATGTCTAATTCAAATTCTTCGCCTTCATCGTCTTCTCCGGGAATATCTCCCAAATCAGACAAGATATTATGAGTATCATTGAATGAAAGCTTGATTTTAGTTTCTTCTGCATAAAATTTCATTGCATTACGCAGAATTTGCTTTTTTGTATCATCCGCCAAAATGGAATCAATCACAAAGGTTTCTTGAATGTAAGGCAAGATAATTTCATCGACAATTGCGAAGTCTAAGTTTTTACCACCAAGATAATTATCGCCTTCGGTGTCAATCACTTTCATTATTCCTTCTTCAACTTTTAAAAGTGCTGCATCAAAAGTTCCTCCTCCGAAATCGAATACTAACCAAAAACCGTCTTTTTTATTGGAATCTAAACCGTAAGCCATTGAAGCTGCAACAGGCTCTTGCAACAATTCAATATGATTGAACCCTGCTAATTTTGCAGCTTCTCTCGTTGCTTCTTTTTGGTTGTTTTTAAAGGCTGCTGGAACAGTGATAACAATGGAATTGACATTTTCATCTTTCACGAAAGACTTCAGGGTTTTCAAAACTTCTGCTGACAATTCTTCTGAAGTCAAATCCTTTTCAAAATTAGAACTCGGGTACTTTTTATCAGTTCCCATAGTCCTTTTGAATTCAATGAAAGCATTATCATCTTCTGAATCCCAACTCTTCATTGCATTCAGCTTCTGTCTTTTCAGAGCATTATAAGCAGTTTGCCCAATTTGGATTGCTTTTTTCTTGTTGATATAAACACAAGAGGGCATTGTGTCTGCTTGCATATCCGTTTTTTTAATGGTTGCTTCTCCATTTTCCATTCTTGAAATAGCGGAATTCGTTGTTCCTAAATCAATTCCGTAGTCAATTTTAGTTCTTGCCATTGTTTAATGTTTTTTGTTCTCCTACGCTAACTTCAATTTGAGCAGCTTGTATCATTGCTCCTTTAAAGTTCACTTGTGGTTTTATGATTCGTGTAATAATTTGTTTTCCCGTTTCTAAATCTTCGCTTGGGACGAAGTTTGCGGATACTTTCATACCGTCATTGTATTCTTTTCCTAGCATATCTACTAGTTCATAGCCATTGGATGCAAAATTGTCTTGAATCCGTTGTACAGAAGAATTTAACTGTTTAAGACCCTTGGTGCTTTCATTCATTCTGCCCAAATTCTTTTGAATTCTAATAATCTCATCTGCCACTTTTAAAGCCAAGGAGTGGTCGGCTTTTTCGTTGGAAGCAACTGGCTGTGATTTAGCCGCTTCTTGTTGAAGTTTTAGTTGTGTTTCCAAAACTTCTACCAATTTGTTATCCAATTTCACACTTTCTTCTTCAAGTGAAGCTTTGGTATTTCTGATTTGGGTTTCGACATCTGTCTTGCTTGACTTAATGCGCTTGCCTAATAACCAATAAACCAAACCACCTAAAAGAAGCGTTAACAAGGTGGCAATAATCCAATACAAGCGGTTTTTCTCTACACTACTATCCAACTGGGCTATTTGAGTGTCCGCTTTTTGTCCTGTTTCTTGGATTTTAGTTCCAAGCTCTTTCGAATTGGTTACAATGTTTTGGCTGTTGGTTTGGATTAGTTGGCTTAAACTATCTATGGATGCATTGAGATTGGTATTTTGCTCCTGCAAAGCTGAGATAGTCTGGCTCTGCTTTCCAATTGTATAATTTTGATCGTTTAGCTTTTTAGTCAAAGCATCTATCTCTTGCCGTTGCTGAAATACATTGTCTTTTATGGTTGGTATTTCTTGAACCAAAGTTGAATCTTGTTGCTGTTGAGCAAAAAGATTAGTGGCTCCAAAAAAGAGCGATATAAATAAAATTTTCTTCATAGTTAATATTTTGCTGCTGAAAGCTCCATTTTTAGTTTGTAAATTTTTTCTTCCTGAGTTTGGATATGTTTTTTCTTCTCGTCTTTTGATCGCTGAGTTAGCTTGTCAATTTTAGTCTGTTGTGCTTGAATTTGACTTTGCTTTTCAGAGCTTCCTCTAAACAATTTAAATTTTTGAATTTCGCTCATTTCGTTTTTGGCAGACCTGATTTCGGATTCGTAGTAATCAGTTTGATTTATCTCCCTTAGTTTCTTTTCTGCACTAGCTATTTCTTTCTCTAACCTTTCAGATGGTGCTAAATCGATTGTGTACTTTTTAGTGTGTATCAAATATTCATCTACATAAACCTCAATGCGGTGTTCTCCTAATTCGTAAGTGCATTTTTCTGAATTTCCCCACCCTGGGAGATTTAGAGTTTTTGTTTGAATATTAAGAGTTGTGTCGGTTTGAATAGTATAGTTTAAGGGAGTTAAATTCTTATTCAGCTTTGTTTTTCCGCTTGGATTAACATATTTAACGTATAAAGAAATGGACGAACTTTCTGTTACCTCTATATCTAATTTTAAACCTATATATCTTATAAATTTGGTATATAGTGGTTTATCAATTAAGACATTCTTTGAATCTGTTATTTGAACCTTTGAAGAAACTATTTTAAAAGAGAGTTTAGGTGGTATTCCTTTGTAATTTTCAATAACTCTGTTTATCAATGAGTTACTTTGAGAGTACTCTTTAAGCCAATAAGCTAATTCTACAAATTCAGATTTAAGTTCGTTATTGGAACTTGCTTTAATTCTTTCTAAACTCTCATCGGGTAAAATTTCTTTTAGTAAATCATTTACTTTATCCCAATCAATAGAATTCTTGATGTTATCTTCAACAGCAGACTGGTTAATAGTTCTGTGACCAAGTCTTATCAAAGGGTCACTTTCTTTAAGCTCTTTAACTTGTTCTCTTATTTTTTGCTCATTAGTTTCATAAGCATCTTTCACGGATTGTAATAAGGCAATTGCTTGTGCAACCTCTCGGTCTTTCATTTCTTCAAGAGTGGCAAGACTGTCTTTTGCCCTATCCCTTGTTAACTTTCCAACTGCAATTGACAACGCTGTCTCATTTAATTCCTGGGCTTGTTTTAAGAAATCTTCACTCGAATCATTTTCTTGACTTTCATTGAAATAGTCAATACCACATTGCATTATTTCATTTCCCAATTGGTCTGCAATTGCCATGTATATTAAGTCGCTAGTGCCTAGTAATGATTTGAGAAGTGATAAATCGTCTTTTGTGTTTGTAAATAGTCTTGAACCGAATTCATAAGCCTTGCCCTTGTCTGCCTTTCTTTTCTTTTTACAACTCTCAATTTGTCTTTCGATTTTATGTAATGGTTCTTCTGTAAACTTTTTGGAAAGATACTTTTGAGTAGTTCCGTTGCATCCGCTAAACAATTGCAATGTTTCCGAACTTGAAAACTGATTTTTTAATTGCGTCAGCAATTCATCAATCAATTTTTCAGATTGTTTTTGATTGTCAATTGTATAAGTTTCATCTGCAACAGAATGTACGAAGCTTTCAAAATAGTCCGATTCAATCAGTTTGATTTTAGCTTCAATGCCTGTCTTAATATCTGATTTTTTCCTGCTCAAAAGTTTGTAGGTTCCCAAATTGTTGAAGGCAGAGAAATTTTTGGAATTAACATCCTTGTCGGTTGTTACCTTTTCCCAAATTTCAAGTGCTTTATCTTCATCACCATTTTTCAGATATTCAATTGCGGTGTTGTCAAATGGACTGGCATTTAAAAACCAAAACAGGGCATAGTTTACTTTGTCTTGGTTTTGCTCAACATTTGAAAATGCTTTGATAACAGAATCTTCCGTTCTGTCAATTCTCCCGAGAATTTGAAAGTCAAAATCAGTTTTGATTTCTTTACCAACCTTTGTGTAGGCTTTGATTTTTCCTTTTTGCTTTTCAAGTTCCTTTGTCGTTGCGTTTGAGAGAATACCCGCAATCCGATAAGGGTTATTTTTTATTAACTCCATATTTTTTCGGTTGGCTTTAAGTTTCTAAAAATAATTCTCATTCTATTTCTTCTATTACGGTTTTACGTATTCTGATCAATTTTTGGTCGAGTGTTGGCTTTGAACACTCAATTAATTGAGAAGAGAAAAGAGTTGGAAAACTAATGGCAAATATTAGCAGACCTCTCAAAGACATTGATATTCCATTCCGACAGGGGTTTTCAATACGCCTGTCATGATTTTGTCGACCTGTTGGAAAGAGCTATAAGGGTGTAGAGAAGAGTATGAGCCGAAAGGGAGACTGTTGGGACAATGTCGTTGCGGAATCCTTTTTTTAAGGCCATAAAGGAATTTGAATACTTATATAATCTTAAAAATGTAGCTTAATCTATTGTCCAATTTTTTATTGCAAATCCATTGGTTAGTCCATCAAATAATGGAAATTATCGTAGATTAAGTCTAGTGATATCGATGGTTGTAGATTCATTAAAAAAAAACGGGTTCATTGCCACACCACGCTGTCTTTATCAGCCGTCCGTGCCCCCATCACCCGCAAGGTGCTGGCCCATTCTTGACCGCGGTGTGGCAACTATATAGTAAATATATGGAAAATGTAGAACCTATCTAAGCTAAGGTTTTGGGTTGTACAATTCCCTCTTACGCTATCTATGGCAACGGCCTAAAGGGGAAATTAAGACTGTGCTACTCAAAGAATCTTAATAAAATTTAAATTCCTAAATTTAAAAAATCACCGGTGTAAGAGATATGGCCAATGTGATAAATTCCCACCCCCAGTAAAAACAAGCAGAGAGTACTTCGGAAATACCCTTGTGTAACATTCAAGCAAAAAAAAGCGACATAAGATTAAACTAATGCCGCTTTAAATGTTTTCACAACGGAATAATCCTTATTGTGAATTGCTTTCAGTTTTGCTAAAATAGTAAAATTTAATAATGGATTTTACAGAAAAACGTAATAAATAGAAAGAAAATCATTTTAAATTGTTTATATAAAAACTTAACCATGAAAAAAATTTTGGGACTGGACTTAGGAACAAACTCCATTGGGTGGGCACTTATTAAAAATAACTTTAATAAGAAAGAAGGGGAAATCGAGGATTTAGGAGTTCGGATTATTCCAATGAGTGCAGATGTTTTGGGGAAATTTGATGCAGGTCAATCAATATCACAAACAGCTGAAAGAACAGGTTATCGTGGAGTAAGACGCTTGTATCAACGAGATAATTTACGAAGAGAACGTTTACATCGCGTGTTGAATATACTTGGCTTTTTACCAGAACATTATGCACAACAAATCGATTTTGAAAAACGCTTAGGTCAATTTAAAGAAGGGAAAGAAGTAAAACTAAATTATAGACCCAATGCGGATGGTAAATACGAGTTTATTTTTAAACCTTCCTTTAATGAAATGCTTGAGCAGTTTAAAGTAGCTCAACCCGACTTGTTTTATGTAAAGTCTAACGGAAATGAAACAAAGGTTCCTTACGATTGGACACTCTATTATTTACGTAAAAAAGCACTATCACAACCTTTAACAAAACAAGAATTAGCTTGGGTAATTTTAAATTTCAACCAAAAACGAGGGTATTATCAGTTAAGAGGCGAAGAAATTGATGATGAAAAGGACAAGCAATTTGTTCAACTAAAAGTAAAAGAAGTTATTGACTCCGGGGAAGCTGTTAAAGGAAAACCATTATTTGATGTGATTTTTGAAAATGGTTGGAAGTATGACAAACAAATAGTAAAAACCGAAGACTGGATTAGTAGGACAAAAGAATTTATTGTTACTACTAAAATGTTGAAAAATGGGGATATTAAAAGAACTTATAAAGCCGTAGATTCTGAAAAAGATTGGGCCGCCATAAAAGCTAAAACGGAACAAGACATAGAACGCTCAAACAAAACGGTTGGTGAATTCATTTATGAAACCTTACTTGAAAAACCAACACAAAAAATAAGAGGTAAGCTTGTAAAAACTATTGAGCGTAAGTATTATAAAGATGAATTAAAAAAAATACTAAGCAAACAAATAGAACTTCAGCCTGAACTGTTTTCAAATAAGCTTTATAATGCTTGTATTAAAGAATTGTACCCACGAAATGAAGCACACCAAAATGCTATAAAAAACCGTGACTTTCTGTATTTATTGATTGACGATATTATTTTTTACCAGCGTCCTCTCAAAAGTCAAAAATCCAATATTTCGGGCTGTCAATTAGAACAGCGTGTGTACAATAAAACGAATAAAGAAACCGGTAAAAAAGAAATAGTTAGGCAAGCGATAAAAGGCATTCCAAAATCACATCCATTATTTCAAGAATTTAGAATTTGGCAATGGTTGCAAAACTTAAAAATATATGATAAAGTAGATACCAATAAAGGTGAATTGATAGATGTAACCAAACAACTATTGAAAAATGATGGTGATTGGGTAGCCTTATTCGACTTTTTACAAAGCAAAAGAGAACTTGAACAAAAGCAGCTTATAAAGTATTTTATTGATAAAAAACGTATCGAAAAGTCAAAAAAAGACCATTACCGATGGAATTATGTGGAAGATAAAAAATATCCTTTTGCAGAAACCAGAGCGCAATTTATTTCTCGTTTAACAAAAGTGGAAGGAATTGATGATGTCGACACCTTTTTAGACGAAAAAACACAACTCGGCACTAAGAGTAATAGCTCTTTTGTAACCAGAATTGAGCAATTATGGCATATTATTTATTCAGTTTCAGATATCAATGAATATAAATCTGCTTTAGTAAAATTTGCTCTAAAACACCATTTGGATGAAGGATCTTTTGTCAATAGTTTTATCAAATTCCCACCATTTAAAAGCGATTATGGCGGCTACTCTAAAAAAGCCTTAAACAAATTGCTGCCTTTAATGCGTAAAGGTAAATATTGGAACGAAAATGACATTTCAGATAAAGTAAAACAACGTGTTTCGGAAATTATGGAACGTGTTAATGCGCTTCACTTAAAAGACGATTACAACGCTAAACAATTGGCAGAAGCTTTAGCGAATGTTAGTGATGATGATGTAAAAAAACAAGTTATAAAAAGTTTTGTTCCATTTAAAGATAAAAATCCTTTAATAGGTTTGAATACATACCAAGCGACTTATTTGGTTTATGGTAGACATTCGGAAATTGGAGATATCCAAAATTGGAAAACACCTGAGGATATTGATACCTATCTAGATAATTTCAAGCAACATTCGCTACGCAATCCTATTGTAGAGCAAGCGGTTACCGAAACCTTGCGTGTTGTAAGAGACATTTGGAAACACTACGGCAAAAGCCAACCTGGTTTTTTCAATGAAATTCACGTTGAGCTAGGTCGTGAAATGAAAAACCCGGCAAGTAAAAGGGAACAAATTTCAAAACGAAATACCGAAAACGAAAATACCAATCTTCGGATCAGAGAAGTATTAAAGGACCTGATGAATGACGATTCTATTGAAGCTGATGTACGAGATTATTCACCAAGTCAACAAGATTTATTAAAAATCTATGAAGAAGGTATATATCAAAACCCAAAAGCAGATTATTCAAAAGTTAGCGAAGATGAAATAGCCAAAATTAGACGCAGCAACAGTCCAACACTAAAGGAAATACAGCGTTATCGTTTATGGCTGGAGCAAGGGTATATTTCACCTTATACAGGCAAGCCCATTCCTTTGTCAAAATTATTTTCACACGAATATCAAATAGAACATATTATTCCACAATCTCGCTATTTTGATAACTCATTGAGTAATAAAATTATTTGTGAAAGTGCTGTAAATGAAGATAAAGACAATAAAACGGCATTTGAATATTTAAGCGCAAAGGGCGGAAACGTTATCAATGGGCATAAATTATTAGGTCTTGCAGAATATGAAGCCCACGTTAACCAATACTTTAAAAATAACCGCCAAAAACTGAAAAACCTTTTGAGTGAAGATATCCCAGAAGGTTTTATCAACAGGCAAATGAACGATAGTCGATATATCAGTAAACTAGTTAAGGCTTTGTTGAGCAATATTGTACGTGAAGAAGGAGAGCAAGAAGCAACTTCTAAAAATTTAATTCCCGTAACAGGTTCAGTAACCTCAAAACTGAAAAACGATTGGGGGTTAAATGATAAATGGAACGAACTCATCTTACCGCGATTTGAACGTTTGAACCAATTAACACAAACCAACGATTTTACCGCAATCAATACCAGCGGTAATATCATACCAACTGTACCCGATGAATTGCTAAAAGGCTTTAGTAAAAAGCGTATAGACCATCGTCACCACGCATTAGACGCTTTGGTTGTGGCCTGTTGTACGCGTAATCATAGTCATTACTTGAGTGCTTTAAATACAGAAAAGAAAAATTATGGATTAAGAGATAAGTTATTGATTAAAAACGAACAAGGCGATTATACCAAAGCTTTTCAAATGCCCTGGCAAGGCTTTACAGGCGAAGCTAAAAATCAACTAGAAAAAACAGTGATTAGTTATAAGCAAAACTTACGTGTTATCAATAAAGCCAACAACAAATTTTGGTCCTACAAAGATGAAAATGGCAATTTGAATTTAGACAAAAGTGGTAAACCTATTAAAAAGTTACGCAAGCAAACAAAAGGTGATAATTGGGCAATACGTAAGGCAATGCATAAAGAAACCGTTTCTGGAAAATATAATATTGAAACGCCTAAAGGAAAAATAGCGACAGCTGTAAGAGGCTCTTTGGCAGACATTAAAAATGAAAAACACTTAGCTAAAATAACTGACCCACAAATAAGAGAAGTGATATTGCCTAATCATTTAAAAAACTATGTAGATGAAAAGGGCAAAATTAAATATGATGTAGCCTTTAGTGATGAAGGAATCGAAGGTTTAAACAGAAATATTGTCGCTTTGAACAATGGTAAAAAGCACCAACCTATTTATAAAGTCAAATTTTTTGAAGTGGGGAGTAAATTTTCCATATCTGAAAATGAAAACTCCGCTAAGAACAAGAAATATGTAGAAGCCGCAAAAGGCACCAACCTCTTTTTTGCGGTTTACTGGGATGAAAAAAAACAAAAAAGAAATTACGAAACCGTACCGTTAAATGAAGTGATTGAACACCAAAAACAAGTAGCACATTTACCAAAAAATGAACGTTTACCTATTCAGCCTAAACCCAAAAAAGGTAAATTTTTATTTGTACTATCTCCCAATGACTTGGTGTATGTACCTACAGATGAAGAGTTAGAAAACTTGGATGCTATCGATTTTAAGTATTTAACTACTGAACAAAATAATAGAATTTATAAAGTTGTAAGTTTTACTAAGACCAGATTATATGTTATTCCATTTAGTGTAGCAAAAGCAATCTATAATAAAGTTGAATATACACAACTTAACAAAATCGAATTTACTGAAGAGAAAAATGTAGTAGTAAAACTAAAAGTAAATCGACTAGGAAATATTACCATAGCATAGAAGTATGATAAAACGTACGCTCTTTTTTAGCAATCCTGCTTATTTAAGTACCAAAAACGAACAGTTGGTGGTCAACTTTCCTGATGAAGGTAAAAAGGAAGCGACCATTCCCATTGAAGATTTGGGATATATAGTTTTGGAAGACCCCCAAATCACAATCACAAATGGATTGTTAATGAAATTGGTGCAAAACAAAACAGCTGTTATCACCTGTGACAAACAACACCTGCCTTGTTCTTTTTTCCAGCCTTTGGTAGGTCATAGCGAGCAGACAGAGCGTATGCGCCACCAACTTAATGCCAGTCTACCCTTAAAAAAACAATTATGGCAGCAAACGGTTACCGCCAAAATAGAGAACCAGGCCAATCATTTTTTGGCAAGGGGAAAAAATGCACTTCGGTTAAAGCGGTATGCAAAGGATGTGAAAACAGGGGACTGGAATAATCAGGAAGCATTAGCGGCAGCCTTTTATTTTCAAAACCTGTTCGAACTGGAAGGTTTTAGCCGTAACCAAAAAGGTGTGCCACCCAATAATTTGTTGAACTATGGTTATGCCATCTTAAGGGCTGTTGCGGCAAGGGCATTGGTAAGCAGTGGTCTATTGCCCTCATTGGGAATCTTTCATCACAACAAGTACAATGCCTTTTGTTTGGCGGACGATGTTATGGAGCCCTATCGTCCTTTTGTGGATACCTTGGTCTATGATATTGTCCAAACAGGATGTTCACTTGAAGATTTAAACCAAAATATAAAGGCCCACCTGCTAACTATTCCTGCCATGGATGTTCTCATCGATGAAAAGCAAAGTCCGTTAATGAATGCCATGAGCCGAACCACAGCCAGTCTAGTCGAATGTTTTGAAGGGAGTAGGCGAAAGATACTTTATCCAGAGTTTAAAACCTCTTTGGAAACATTAGTCAATTAAAGTTAAATGGAGAATCATGGAATCATATTTGACTCGTCTTAACCAATACCGTTGTATGTGGGTAATTGTATTTTTTGATTTGCCAACTGAAACGTTCACGGAACGCAAGCATGCGACCAAATTCCGTAAAGACCTTTTGAACGATGGTTTTGGCATGTTCCAATTTAGCATTTATAGTAGATTCTGCCCCAGCAGGGAAAATGCCGCAGTTCATATAAAGCGCACAAAAAGGGCATTGCCAAAAAAAGGGAAGGTGTGCATTATGCAGATAACGGACAAACAGTTTGGCATGATGGAACTGTTTCATGGGCAAAAAGAGGTACCACCAGAGCCACCTAGCCAACAACTTGAGTTGTTTTAGCAATCAAATTGCATAGTTGAGCGCATTCGACACCCAGCAAAGTATTAATAAAAACACACTTCTAATACTTGTGTAAAAAACAGGATACCAGCCTATTACGGAAAGTATCCTGTGAATCATCCTTAAAATTAAAGAACTGAAAGCAATTCACAACCAAAACGGGCGTCAAGTATATGCGCCGTTTCCTGTGAATCATCCTTAAAATTAAAGAACTGAAAGCAATTCACAACAATTAGGGTTACATAAAAATCTAAATCCTACCTGTGAATCATCCTTAAAATTAAAGAACTGAAAGCAATTCACAACTGATATTTACTTTGATGTGGATGAGAATTGCCTGTGAATCATCCTTAAAATTAAAGAACTGAAAGCAATTCACAACTCAACTTATCAAGGTTTGGGCAACTATTGACCTGTGAATCATCCTTAAAATTAAAGAACTGAAAGCAATTCACAACTGGTTTTGTGGCCCGTTGGGCCGGTTAAACCCTGTGAATCATCCTTAAAATTAAAGAACTGAAAGCAATTCACAACATGGGATACGTTTATTTTATCAAACACAAACCTGTGAATCATCCTTAAAATTAAAGAACTGAAAGCAATTCACAACAATTCTGATGATTTTGCAATTTCAATGGCCCCTGTGAATCATCCTTAAAATTAAAGAACTGAAAGCAATTCACAACTACCTTTCTTAAATCGCTTGGTTATCTTTTCCTGTGAATCATCCTTAAAATTAAAGAACTGAAAGCAATTCACAACATAGATTTGGTTGATGAAATCGCCCGTTGCCCTGTGAATCATCCTTAAAATTAAAGAACTGAAAGCAATTCACAACACTTGTAATTTCATTGTTCTAGTATTTTTACCTGTGAATCATCCTTAAAATTAAAGAACTGAAAGCAATTCACAACTATTTGAACAATATACCGGCCTAAAGGACACCTGTGAATCATCCTTAAAATTAAAGAACTGAAAGCAATTCACAACGGCGTTGGTGATGGGGATAAAGGTGATATTCCTGTGAATCATCCTTAAAATTAAAGAACTGAAAGCAATTCACAACAAGGACAAGGACGACAATACCCTTTCAAGTCCTGTGAATCATCCTTAAAATTAAAGAACTGAAAGCAATTCACAACCGGACGTTTCATCGGTGGGTGGTTATCCATCCTGTGAATCATCCTTAAAATTAAAGAACTGAAAGCAATTCACAACCATTTGACTGAATATCATTTTTGAACTTCACCTGTGAATCATCCTTAAAATTAAAGAACTGAAAGCAATTCACAACTAATTTAAAGTTTGTCCAGTATAGGTGCCTCCTGTGAATCATCCTTAAAATTAAAGAACTGAAAGCAATTCACAACTTGCATGGCATTGATGCGCACACTGGCCTTCCTGTGAATCATCCTTAAAATTAAAGAACTGAAAGCAATTCACAACATAATTTCTATTTATTTGTGATTTTAATATCCTGTGAATCATCCTTAAAATTAAAGAACTGAAAGCAATTCACAACTAGTTGTGGAGCATGACAATTTCGAAACTCCCTGTGAATCATCCTTAAAATTAAAGAACTGAAAGCAATTCACAACATTGATTGTTTTTCCCATTCGTCCACGGTACCTGTGAATCATCCTTAAAATTAAAGAACTGAAAGCAATTCACAACCCTATCACCAGTTGGGGAATGGATGCATGACCTGTGAATCATCCTTAAAATTAAAGAACTGAAAGCAATTCACAACTGCTCGGCCTCTTTTTTAGCTTCCAATGTTCCTGTGAATCATCCTTAAAATTAAAGAACTGAAAGCAATTCACAACCAGTAAGCGGTTGTTGAACGATGCCCGTTCCCTGTGAATCATCCTTAAAATTAAAGAACTGAAAGCAATTCACAACCTTGTACCACGCAAGGACGATTCTTTTCGTCCTGTGAATCATCCTTAAAATTAAAGAACTGAAAGCAATTCACAACTACACCAGCAACCCTTTCCTAATACTATTTCCTTTGAAGTATTGAATTAATGCACTCAACCAATTTTTCAACCCTGTCTTCCGTATCCAATCCTTCAGCGTTTTGCTGTACTTTTAGAATGCCTTGCTCATCAATTACTTCATTAGTTATAAGATCATCATAAATTGGGTTTTCAGCACCTTCTGCATTTTGATTTTCAAAAAGGAAATGATTTCTATCTATATTGATACTTATGGTGTTTTTCTTGATTTTCAGATAGAGTAAATCGTTGTAGTCACCAAGAGTTAGCTTTTTACTCTTAATCTGCCGATTAACTTCATAAAAAAACGGACACCAGTTAAAACCATTGAATTGCTTCTGACGCATCTTATTGTATACATAATCGTCAAATGAATAGTAATAACCTCTGGAACATTCGCTGCGGAAGGATGGATATTGTAAAAAGTAATATTTCCAATCCTTGGCCTTTTCTTGGTAAGCTTCAAGCTCAGTTCTAATGTGTTCTTTAATAACTGTGTTAGGATTGTTTACTAAGAAGTCCAAGCACTTCATTAGCACTGGTCGAGTATGCGAAAAAATATCTTTCTTCTTTCCGAAACCAGGTGTAGTGAAAAATTTTCGAATGACCTTCTTATTTGAGGAAAGAAAATTGTACCAGCCTTCTTTTCTCTCTTCATTTCCGCTATCGTGTTGGGTATAGTCACCGAAACAGAGTAAAAAATTAGACCTATTAGTGAAGTCCTCAATTAGGAAATCTTCATCAAAGTATTTCAAAAACTGAGAGGCTCGGTTCTCTGTGTGGTCGTCAAATTGAAATATGGAAATGTTCCCTCTAAAAAAGTCACTATCCTCTAAACGATAAAAAGTATCAACAGCTTCTTGGGTTTGATAGAATAGTTCTTTCTCTTTTTCCTCTTGTATTTGGTCGGTTTTAAATCTCTTTAATGTATCAAAATCAAAACTCAATAGGAAGGCTTCTAACTCTGTGATGCTCTCCACCAAGGTTTCTCTACGTAATTCAAATTCTGAGTTTGCAACAAGGTTTCTTAATATTCTTACTTTCCTTTCAAAGTCTTCCGTTTGGTGTATGTTTTGGAATAAATAGCTATGCAGTAAAAGTTGCTCTGGTAAGCTAAAACCTCTATCCTTTTCAAAGTACAGCAAACACCGAACTAATAAGTTGTTCTCCTTATGAGGGAAGAATAATCTTGTTTTATCCTTATGGTAGTTGGCTTTTTCAAAATAAAAGGTATTCTTCCAAAAATTAGGGTTCGTCTCATTGCTGAGTACCAAATTGTCTAAAATGGAAAAGATTTCTTTTACGTTGTCTTCATTGCTGTAAATACTTTTAAGCTCTTTGGGTGATTCTACAGTATCGGTGTATTGTATGTCATTTTTAAGACCAATAACGTAGGTGATAAAATTGAAGAGGTTTAAAAAGCTATTGTCCACCAATAAGGCAATATCTTTTATGTTTTGAGCTTCTTCAGTTTCTAACAGTAGATTCCAAATGCAGTCAAACCAATCCTGGTCAATTTGCTTTTCAAATTTTTGCTTTAGTTCCTCATTCGTGATAATCTCAGAAAAATTGGCTTTGAAGTATTCAAACTCGGTAAGTGGCTTACCTCTTGAGTTCATTTTGATATATAAATCATCTGATAATTTGAACTCACTTAATACCAACTGATACATTTCAAAAGGGCAATTGTCGTCTTTTAAAACTTGCCAAGTATCTTCTAAATCATAATCGATATAGCGAAATTCTATATCGTCTAAAACGACAAGCATTGCTCGGATGCTTGGGTCAAAATCCCAAGTTTCAAAGTACCAAGACTGGTTTTTTATTTCCTCTGAAATAGTTCCACCTGTGAAACGAGGATTAAAGCCTATGAGCTTTTTGCAAAATATGGTGGTGCTGTGCCTTGTTTCGTAAACAAAGTTTTGAAGTGATTCTTTTTGGTCTGTGGGAATATTTTCTTTTGATGCTACGAACCAATAAAGCAACCATAATACCGTAAGCCTTTGTTGTCCATCGATAGGTGAGAAAATTGGATTTTCGCCTTGTGTTTTGTTCCCATAGATAAAGTCTAACTCTAAGTTTTTATGGATAACTTCTTCTTTGTTTTTTAAAATCGTATCAAAGATGACGTCTAGGAAATCTCTCCTGATTTTACTGGTGTTTTTATCTGTTCTGCCTTGTGCAAAATCTCGTTGAATGATAGGTATTTCAACTTTATCGGCAAGTATGTCTGTAAATTTAAGCTTCATTGAGCACTGGTGTTTTGTTTAAATAATGGTTTAAGCACTCGCTAATTTCTTCTAAGTGATTCTCTCTTTCTATTTTAGACCAGATAGATGATCGAGAATAAGACTCCTTTTGATAGTAGTTTAAAAACACTCTTTTGGTAGCAATAGGAATAAATGCTCCTTGCTTATCCATCTCTATGATTTTCCTTCGCTTTATTTCGAAAATGGAATTACTCAATGAGATATTTTCTGTTAACCCTAAAAGAGCCAAGTTTTTAATGTTGTGCAGATAAAGGTTTTCATCTTCATCATCTTTTGGAAGGATTTCAATAATGGAAGCACTTAAATCCTGAAACTGAGCATAGGTATATTTTTCCCTATCAATGGCGTTTGCTTTCTCAATTATTTCATTAGCCTTTTTGGAATTCGTAGTTATTGATAGAAGTACATTGAGGTGCATATCTAACCAAGAGAACCATTGCTCTCTCTTGTTCTCATTAATGCCGATGATATTTTGAGCGTGAATATGCTCTAAGCTCTTGTTGATGTTCTTGTATATTTCAAATGGGAAGAAATCGTTGTTATTATTATTTTTTCTCGTAAGCTCCGTATTCACCAGTAACAGAATTTCTATCAGCTTTTTGTGGTCGTTACGGTTATCATAGCTTAAATCGTCCCAATCGTTTGGAATACTCTCTGCTATTAATAGGTTTATCTCTTTCTCAAAAAGGTCTTTGTTATTCTCTTTTTTGAGTTGAATAATGTCCATAATATTAGTGCCAATGGCAATGAGGTAACCTACCTTGTGGTAATAGTTTTTATGGGTGTGCCAGTAACTTAGTGAACGATAAATCTCTTCTATACTCAACCACTTTTCCCAAAGGGAATCTGCATTCTCCTTTTCATCAAAGAAGTGAATGAAGCTATACAGGCTGTCTTTGCTATTATCTTTTTTTTGGGTATTTATATCGAACAAGTACTCTATTTTGGAAGAATAGCTATCCATCTTTTTATTGGATATGAATGCCCAGAATTTTGGGTTGTTGAGGTGGTTTTCAATCTCATCCCATAGCTGTATAAGTTGGGTACGCCTTTTTACCTTTTCTTGCGCACCAAACTCTTTAAAGCTTTCTTGATTTACAAACTTTGCCTTAATAAGTTCTGCACTATTCAGCGGTATTTTACCTCTGTTAAGACGGGTAAATAGCTCCTCGCTTTTTTGTGTATTGCCGTTAATTTCGTACCAAATAATTTGCGTACTCCACTCTGGCATTATGGTGTTGCCAGCTTCATCTTTCTTTACACTTGGTAGCAGGGTATCTAAAAAGTTGTTTTTATCGGAACGCCCTTCAATCTTGCCACTATTTTCAAACCAATCTTTAATTGTATCATAAGCCTTGCTTAGGTAATACAAATCGGGTTTGGTGAGATTGCCTTCTGTTTGATTTAAAAACTGTCGTGTTTCGGGTCGTGTTTGATATTCTATTGTGTAGATGTCCTCTTGGTATTCATCACTGAATTTATCTATTCGTAAGTGTTCTATTCTCAGGTAGGTCAGGATTCTATGAATGGTGGTTAATCTCTGCTGACCGTCAATTAACTCATAGCCATCAATGGTGTCTCCACTTTCTGATAGCCACGTTTTTTTTCTTACCACTATGGGTTGCAAGCAGTAGAATGTATTAACCTTTGCTGGGTCATGCCTATACTCCCAAATATCATTGAGCAATTGGCTTACATTGTGGTTAGTCCATCTGTACCCACGTTGGTAATCGGGTATATAAAAATGTAGCCCCAACAACTCGGTAATGGTTTTTAATATGATTTGGTTTTCTTGTTTATTCATACAGATTTATCTTTTCTCTGAGCGTTTGTAAAAAAAGCTATGTGTACGGAGAACACTTTGCTTGTGCGCTGGCCTTATCTTAATGAGGCACAACACCACGCAGATATGGTGAGTTGCGTTGGCAGATTACAATGCTGGGCCATACCAACTATACGAACGCTTAGTTCTTGTGGGCAGGTTTAAATTCAGGGTTTATTTTGTATTCTCCTCTCCGCACTCTTACGAAATATGGTTTCCCATAAACTTTTTTCTTTTTTTATTTGGGTCTAAAGAATGTTTGGCTAAAAAAGGTTTACTTTTACCCAAACATTCTCTAACGTCTGAAACTTTTAAAGTTTCATCTAATTGCTTGTTAGCATATTGTTCAGCAATACATTTGAATAGTTGGCTCATCTTATTAATTTCTTTGTGTTGTTGTTCAATTTATATGCTTGAATTCCAGTGAGGAGATTATTAAATTTAATGGATGAGTCAATGCTCTCCAGTTGCGCGGTAACTTCCTTGCCTAGACTTTCCAGTAAATTTTCGGACATATAATTTAAATCCCCAATTTCATTACTTATGTCATCAAGTTTATCTCCGATTAAATCGAGTTTTTCTGAAATATTTTTTTCCCAATTTGAGTTAAAAATATCTAATCCATCAAACTTTTCGTAAATCTCATAAAATATAATCATGTCGTTTTTTACGAGCGATGTTATCATATTTATGGAATGGAATAGTACAATATTGTATGTATAAATTTTATTTTTTAAAAGTCTGTCAAGTTCTATTACTTCTTGAATGCTTTTTGAATTGTTGATTGAATTGAAAACCAACTTAATATTGTCCTTTTTTGCTTTCAAATAATTTGAGATCTTAATGAAGTCTTGAATATATTCCCTTTTTATTTCAATAATTACATCTTGGTTTTTCTTCAGCAAAATATCGAAGTCCTTAAAGTCATTTAACAAAATCTCGTCACCTTCTTTTTTTGCATAAGAGTTAAGGGTCTCACTAACCTTATTTGTTAATTCAACAAATCTTTCTTTTTCTGCTTTCTCTTGAGATATTTTAATATTTCTTTCCTCCTCCGATTTTCTTTTTCGTTCAAGCTCATACTTTTTTTGCATCTTAACATCATACTTCTTATCTGAAAGAACGGCCAGAAATAGAATTACTCCAATTGTTAGAAACATAAAAAAAGCAATTAAGTTCCCCATAATATTTTCTTTATCAATATCCGTTTGAAAAAGTCCAATTACTAATGGGATAAGAGTTATAAAAGCTAAAGCCATAAAAAATATTCCAATCTTTTTTTTCATAACCAAATTTTCTAGGTCGTTAATAAAATTAAGCGGTTTGGGTCAAACCCGCCCACACCATATTTATATACGGAACTTGATTCTGCATATACCAACAAATAAGCTGACTTTGTCCGGTTTAAGTGTTTTAATGCAATGCATAGTTCCCGCTGTTCAAGTACTTGTGCAACTGTCCGCCGAAGGAGGAACGGTTACAGTTGTTGAGCCAGCTTTTTATTGGGATAGTGTCTTTAAATTATTTTTTCCGATAAATTTAAGTAAATCTATTCCTTGCAAATTAGATTCTCTTTCAAATTGTTTCCAGTCTTTAGAAAAATTACCATTTGATGTATGTTTGAAAACGTAAATATTACCTTTAAACTCACTAATTTTATTGAGATTTTTCCAAAAAACATTGAATAAACCACCATTCTTAAGTTCGCTTTTCCCAATAATGATAATAGGAATTTTTAAATTATTAGAATAATTTGCGACTTCATAAGAAGTGTATAACAAAATGTTGTTGAAGTTTTTTTCTCCGATTTTTCTTTTAATCTCTCTTAGTTCTTTGGTGCTTTTTGTACTTAGAAATGTTTTATTTATAACAATACATTCCTCGTCAAAGTCATCTACAAATTGGTGTTTTGTGAAATGGTTTCTTAAAATACTCCCAGATGGACCTACAAAAAATCGTCCTTTTTGGTACTCTTCGTAACCAGGATTATCTCCAACAATTATAAACTTAATTCTAGAAAAGTCTCTTTGCTTATTATCAAAGGATATTTTTAAGCCCATTTATATTTTATAAATTACGATATAATTCAATTTTAAAAACTTTGTTTTTCGTGGATGTCAAAGTTAAGTTGTTGAAATCCTCTGATAGTTCATAATTAAATTCTTCATTGTCCACTTTTAGCGTATTGTCATTAATTATGTATTTTCCACTATTTCTTTTTCCTTGCATTCTACTTTTATAATCATTATCCTTCTTCAAGTCAATCTCAAATTTTTCGTTTTCATATGAACCTTCCCAATCGCCTATTAGGTAATCTTTTTTATTTGCAAGTCTAAAGTCAATTGTTTTCTTGCCCTTTGAAAGAGTTAAATTTTTCTCACTTACTTTTGAAATTATTAATGTGTCCCCGTCAAGATAAATCATATTTTTTTCGATTGTATAATCTAATAATTTATCATCGTTCATATTTTTTGCTTTTCCATCAGATGTAAACATAATTATCTCATCTCCATAACTTGAAATTTCATACCACCATTTGCCTTCTATTTCCTTTTTATTGGAAGAACAAGATGTCAAAACAATTAATAATGTTAAAACCGATGCAGCTTTTTTTGTAAATTTTAAATTCATTTTTTAGTTAATTTAGTTTTTTGCCTACTTCAAATTTGTGTTGGTTTTTCGACTTGTTCCCAACTTTAAAAAGTCTAAATTCTTATATTTATGTTATAAGTTGTTGAATTTCAGCGCAATATTTTTTTCAAAATTACGCACAACTTGTTTATATACTGAACTATGCAGGGTATATGCCACCAAAAAGGTTGGCTAGGCCCAAGTTTTGTGTTTTATTGTTCAGCAGAGTTTTTTTAATATTCAATAAATCTTTTCGGGGATTGAATGAAATGTAAGAATTTTCTAAAACTATAGAATGTGGAATTCTGTAAGGAAATTAAAAACAGAGATTTTAAGGAAAAGTATTACCCTTAATTTTTCAATTTCAAAGTCTAACCAAATTAAAAAAATCACTAAGCTTTAGGTCTCTAGCTTCACAGATTTTATGTAAGGTTTCTACCGGTATTCTATATTCTTTCCTACCTTTTATTTTCCTTACAGTACTTTCATCAATATTATGTTTAGCAGCAAAAGAACTCTGGGATTTTCCCTCATTAATCCAAGGGAGCAACCACTCCTTGGTTATATAGCTACATATTTCAGCATTAATATTTGACATCAAGACAAAGGAAAAGGATGAGAAATACAATATCTCGGTCGTTCGACCGAAATTGAGATATTTTTACTATATTGCATTCAGTTATTTAAATTTGCGATTCTTCTTTTAGAACATATTTGAAGCAATCGCTTTGATTCTCGGATGGAAAACTGGTAATTTTTTATGCGAACGAGATGATAAGTAGATTGGCTCACGACCCGGGCGTGGGCTCACTTATCGTTTGCAGGGCATTTACCAGTGCCTCCGTCCGTTAAGTTGAGTTTCCACGCCCAACTTTTTCTTAGCGTTTGGTTTCTTTAGTCCTTTCGGAGCATCGCCCAACCATTTGGGTTATGGGAAACTTATGGCAACTTTTTTTTGTAGGGTTTACACCTTGTTATTGTCCTGTTTTTGGCACATCACATTCGGTGTTCGATATCCTGTTCAGTAAAAAGCCGAAGAATCCCGTATAACCTTTTTTGGTTTTTGATTGTGGGAACACGTAACACTATTCCGGTTCACGATATCCTTTAGTCCCACAATTCACGTACACTTTGAGGGCAGCCGGCCCAATCACGAAACCATGTTTTTTGGTTTAGGAATCCTATTTCCGAGAGCTTTTGCTCTTTGGGCAGGATGGCCTTTGTCCGAACCTTGATGTCCTTGTTGGAAGTTACGGCTTTTCCGTGACTTATGGGGCAGTGTATAGAACAACTAACGCTTTAATTAAAAGAACTCAATTTATGCAACATTCAATAATATGCATGCGCAGGGGAATCCTGCCTGTGCTCCTATATGTCTTTCTAATGCCCCTTTTTTCATTTAGTCTGCAAGCGGGCACTTTCTTGGAACCACCACAGGCCACCGTTTCCGGCACCGTGACCGATACGTCTGGGAATCCCCTGGCCGGGGTGAACCTTGTGGTGGAATCCAAGAATATCGGGACCATGTCCGATATGGACGGTTCCTTTTCCATTGCTGCCGGTCCTTCCGATGTCCTGATCTTTTCCATGGTGGGTTTCAAGAGCCTTTCCGTGCCCATTGCGGGTAGGGAAGAGGTCTTTGTTTCCTTGGAAGAGGATGTAACGGTTTTGGGCGAGATCGTGCTCAATGCGGGCTATTATACCGTTTCCGAGAAGGAACGCACGGGCAGTATCGAAAAGGTGACTTCCGTGGACATCGAAAAACAACCCTTGTCCAATCCTTTGGCCGCATTACAGGGCAGGGTAGCCGGTGTCGAGATCAATCAGTTCTCGGGATTGCCGGGTTCCAACTTCAATATTCAGATACGGGGTCGGAACAGTATCCGACCCGGGACCAATGAACCGCTCTATGTCATAGACGGGGTTCCCTTTGCTTCGGGCAGTCTGGGGGAGGAGCAGGCTTCCCTTCCCTTGCCAGGGGGCGCCATCAGCCCCTTGAACAATATCAATCCCTCCGATATCGAGAGCATCGAGATCTTGAAGGATGCCGATGCCACGGCCATTTACGGTTCCCGTGGGGCCAATGGGGTGGTGCTGATAACAACCAAGAAAGGGAGGTCAGGGGATATCCGGGTCGAGCTCAACGTTCAGACGGGACTGGGATCGGTGACCCGGAAAGTGGATATGTTGAATACCTCCGAATATTTGATGATGCGCAAAGAGGCCTATGCCAATGACGGGATAGACCCTATTCCGTTCAGTGCCTATGATGTCAACGGGACTTGGAATCCCAACAGAAATACGGATTGGCAGGAAACCCTTTTTGGGCGTACCTCCTATCTGACGGATATCCGTGGTTCCGTATCCGGGGGCAACGAGTTGACCCAGTTTCTGATCAGTGGCAATTATTTTTTCCAGAGCAGTGTGTTCCCTGGGAATTTTAGCAATGACAAGGTGTCGGTCTTGAGCAATCTTGGCCATAGGACCAAGGACAATCGCTTCTCGGTACAGTTTTCCACCAGCTTTACCTCCAATACCAATGACCTACCCGGGGATGGCCTATTGGTGCTGCGGGCCTTACAATTGGCGCCCAATGCCCCCGAACTATACACAGAAGATGGGGAGCTCAACTGGGAGGGTTCCACATGGACGAACCCTTTGGCGGCCCTCAACGGTACATATGGTTCGAAGGGTACGACCCTGATTAGCAATGCCCGATTGATCTATAAGCTATGGGACAGGCTCAGCCTGACCACCAATCTGGGGTATACTGAAAACCATTTGCGTGAACTGAACACCGTTCCCTCGACCATTTTTGATCCTGCCTTTGGCATCGGGCCCGAGTCTTCCTATGCCGTGCACAATACCGGGGAGCGCAGCTCTTGGATCATCGAGCCACAATTGCAGTACGAACAGGAATTTGGATGGCTGAGACTAGCCGCATTGGGAGGACTGACCTTTCAAAACCAAGAGACGAGAAGGCGTTCCCAGTTCGCCTTTGGCTTCACCAACAATAGCCTTATCGAGAACCTCTCCGCGGCCTCCAGCCTGTTTCCAGTTGCCGATATTACAGAGCAATATCGCTATCAGGCCCTCTATGGACGGATCAACCTATCGCTGCATGGGCGTTATTTCTTGAACCTGACCGGAAGAAGGGACGGTTCCAGTCGGTTTGGACCGGATAAGCGATATGCGAATTTTGCGGCGATCGGTGGGGCATGGCTCTTTGGGGATGAAGGCTTTGTAAAGGAAGGGTTGCCCTTTATGAGCCATGGGAAACTGCGCGGCAGTTATGGGACCTCTGGTAACGATCAAATCGGGGAATACCAATACCTCGATACCTATTCCTTTGGGGCCCAACAATACCAAAATACCATTGGGCTGTATCCCACCCGATTGTTCAATCCCGATTTTAGCTGGGAGGAAAATAAAAAACTGGAACTTGCCCTGGAGCTGGGTTTCTTTCGGGATCGGATCATGCTCAACACAAACTATTACCGCAACCGGTCCACCAATCAGTTGGTGGGTATTCCCCTTCCGGCCACTACTGGATTTTCATCGGTCAATGCCAATTTGGGCGCAACGGTCGAAAACCGGGGCTGGGAACTGGAACTGTTCGCCAATGTGATCCGTAAGGAAAGACTCCGTTGGACCCTGGGGGTGAACCTGACCGTTCCCAAAAACGAATTATTGGAATTTCCCAATTTGGAGGGGTCCACCTATGTCAATCAGTACGTGGTCGGCAAGCCTTTGAATATTGCCAAGGTCTACCAATGGAACGGGATAAATCCACAGACCGGTCTCTATGAATTTGAGGACTTTAATGGCGATGGCGCCATAGCGAGCTCGGATGATCGCCAATTGGTAAGGGAACTCGATCCTTCATATTACGGAGGGTTGACCAGCAACCTGAACATAGGCAAGTTTTCGATGGACCTGTTGCTGCAGTTCTCCAAACAGGAGGGGTATAATTTTTGGGCATCTGGAGGGGTACTGGTGGGCCGGTTGGGCAATCAGCCCAAATCGGTACTGCAACGATGGCAGGAAGAAGGGGATGTGGTCCCCGTACAGCGTTTTTCCACCGGCACAGCACAAACCACCCAAGCCTTTAGGCACTACGGGCGAAGCGATGCCTCCATCTCGGATGCCTCCTTCCTCCGTTTGCGGACCCTTTCCTTTTCTTACCGATTGACTGATGAGGAATTTAACGGGTTCGGCTGTGAACTGTTCCTCAGGGGGCAGAACCTCTTTACGATCACGCGCTTTGAGGGCTTAGATCCCGAAACACGTAGCAATCAAGCCGTACCGCCATTGCGGATGGTCAGCCTTGGAACCAAATTAACCTTTTAAACGGATATTATGAAAATACGAAATATACAATCCTATAACCTTGGTCACCTCTTCGGTAGCTTACTACTGCTTACCGCGCTTTTGTCCTGCGAAGACTTTTTGGAGGTGGACCCACCGATCGACCAATTGACGGGTACCGTGGTATTTGAGGATGCCGCCACCGTGGATGCCGCCCTGGCACATATCTATGCAGAACTACGGGAAAATTCACTAGTGGCGGGGACATCCAATGGACTGGGGTACATGATGGGACATTATACCGATGAACTGGATCTCTATAGTCTCAACCTTCCCGATGTGGACAATGTGGCACAAAACAGTGTGCTGCCCAGCGATAATACCGTTAGGAACCTTTGGAACTCCAGTTATAACATCATCTATGCGGCCAACCGTATACTTGAAGGTGTCGAATCTTCCACTGGTTTGTCGGAAATGGAAAAGGACCGCTTTTTGGGAGAGGCCCATTTCATCAGGAGCTTTTTACACTTCCATTTGGTCAATCTCTTTGGGCCGGTGCCCTATGTCAATACCACGGACTATGATACCAATAATGAGGTATCCCGAACGGATACTGATAGGGTCTATCAAAACATTCTGGAAGACCTGAATACCGCCAAAGCCTTGTTGCCTCTCTCCAATGGTGGTGTGGAACGACTACGTCCGGACCATTGGACGGCAGCGGCCCTGTTGTCCCGTGTCCACCTCTATATGGAAGATTGGGAAAAGGCACTGGACGAAGCCACCTATGTCATCGCCAATGGCGGTTTTGCCCTTTCCCCGGATCTTAACGGGGTGTTCTTGAAGGAAAGTCCAGAGACCCTATGGCAATTGGGCCCCAACCTGTCGGGGGACAACACCAATGAAGGGTTTACCTATATCATCGTATCGGGACCGCCCCCGAATTCAGCCCTATCCCAAAGGCTGTTGGATAGCTTTGAGGAAGGGGATGCCCGAAGCACAGCCTGGGTAGGATCCGTTTCCGAAGGGGAAGAAGTTTGGTACTTTAACAAAAAGTACAAGGAATTTGCCCCGACAGCGGTCACTCGGGAGTGTTCCGTGCAGTTTCGCTTGGCAGAACTCTATCTGATCAGGGCAGAGTCGCATGCCCGTTTGGGAAATCCAACACAGGCCTTGGCCAATATCAATGCCCTTCGCGCTCGGGCCAATCTCGATCCATTATCCATAATGGATCAGGCTTCTCTTTTGGATGCCGTGCTCACGGAACGACGGGTGGAGCTGTTCTTGGAACAGGGACACCGTTTTTTTGATCTGAAACGGACCGTTAGGGCCAATGCGGTGCTGGGGGCTTTCAAATCTGGTTGGGAAAGTACCGATCGCTTACTGCCCATCCCCGAGTCAGAACTCTTGTTGAACCCTAAACTACAGCCACAAAATGAAGGTTATTGACATATCCCATACCCCTTTAGCAAAGCACATGAAATGTCAATTTTTGTTTTCATGCATTGTTTGGTTAGTCGCCTGTCCCCTCTGGGGGCAGGTTTTTTCAGGGGTATCGGCAACATTAGAGGACGAACGCCTGATCCTTGGCCTGGACCCCGAGGCCCTTGGCGCACCAATGCTGTTTGTCCGTCATGGTACCGGGGACCATCAAGTGCTATGGACAAGGCAGAAAGACTATGTACTTTTGACCATACCCAGGGTCAAGTCCGTGTTGGATGTTGAACTCCCCTTGTTCGGGAGCCGGGCCATTACCTCACGGGTTATTGGACGTTTTCCCATACTTAAGGACCGTGGCGATGGCGCGACCCTTCATATCGATGCGACCGACTTGTTTTTACGGTCTCAAATCCCATGGCATCCCGGGCCGCCCGAAAGTGTACTGTCCGACCTGTCCTATATTGAAGAGGTGGTCTATTTGGACAACGAGACCATAGTACGCACCCAAAGGACCGTAGCCTATAGGAACGCCAGTCGGACGATGGAAGCGGATTTTAGCTTTTATCGATTGCCAAAGCCCATGTCCCCTAGACTATATGATCACCGCATGGCCTATTTTTATGAAAACAAGGACCTTCTATTGGGAGAACAACTGCTTACAGAAAAAGGCAGTATTACCCGTTGGCGCTTGGAAAAAAGGAAGAAATCCAAAAGGTTGGGTGAAGCTGTCGAGCCCATTGTATTGCATCTAGATCCCGAAACGCCCGACAAATGGAAACCCTATCTCAGGGCTGGAGTGCTGGAATGGTCCAAGGCCTTTGAAAAGGCCGGGTTCTCCAATGCTATCGAGGTTCGGGAACTGCCCGAGGAATTGGATGGGCGTATCGGAAACAGTATCAACTACTCCATGATCCGATGGAACAGGCATTCCAAGGTGAGAGATGGGGATACAGTTACAGGCGGTTCTTCCGTGGCCATCATCATTGACCAGCGCAGTGGGGAAATCCTCAAAGGGGATATCCTTTTGTCCACGTTGATGCCCGGCTTGTCCGAGGATTATTTGCTCCGTTGTGCCCCCATAGATAGCAGGGCACGGGAATATCCTTTATCCGATGAGCTGAACGGGGCATTGATACAATACGTTACCGCTCATGAAATGGGGCATATCTTGGGTTTAAAGGATGCCAATTTCGGGGAGTTTGGCTATCCTTTGGAAAAGATGCGCAATCGGTCCTGGTTGGAGACCATGGGACATACCCCCAGTGTTATGAATTATTGCAGGCACAATACCGTAGTGCAACCGGAAGATGGGATACCACCTTCACTATTGATCCAACGGGTGGGCCCCATGGATGAATTCCAAATCAATTGGGGATACCGATCCTTCCCGGAGGCCCTATCTCCGGAGGACGAATTGCCCTATCTCGACGCCATGGTCAGCAAACAGGACACTGTTCCTTGGTTGCGATATAACAACAATGTCATGGAAGTTTTGGGACCGGGCACAGTTAATGAGGTGGTGGGGAACGATGACCCCGTGGAAAGTGTTCGCTTGAGCCTTAAAAATATGAAACGGGTCATGGATCTGTTGCCCAGTTTGAACGAAGATCAGCGGGACAATGCCCTGTTGGCACGACTGTATGACAAGTCCTTGGAATTGTGGTACCATTACATGCACCAGCTCGTATCCATGATAGGCGGGTATTCCATCCAATATAAAATAGGCTCCCAAGAAGGTGGGGTTTACTATCCCATTCCAATGGCAAAACAAGAGGAAGCGATGCAGTTCTTGCTGCAACATGCCTTTGCCCAACAAGCATGGTTGTCCGATCCGCTGTTTTTGGCCAAGATTCAATATTCCACCAATGGAGATCGATTTTTGGAGTATCAAATCAAGTTGTTGAACGATCTTCTGGATGGCCGTCGGTTGAAACGACTGGAATTTATGGAACGTTTGGAATCCCATAAGGGAATAACAAAAAAAATGATGTCCCTTTTGGGTGCCGGCCTTTTCTCGAATGTGAAGTTAATCGATAGGCAACAACAGGAACTGCAACGGGCCTATATCGTGCAATCCGGGAAATGGATCTCCCATGAAAAAGTCTACCGCTTTGCCATTCCTAGGATTGATGCCAATATGTACAGTGATTGGGCCAAGAGTGTGCTGCTTTCTGAAATCTATCAGGTCAGGGAGCGGCTCAATGAAGGGTTAAGGACAAATGAAAATGCCGAGGTCAAGGCCCATCTGTTGCTGTGTCTGCAATTGATGGATGGATTTGTCCCAAGCGAGGGGTACTAAAAATAAAGGAGCCTCGATCAAGGCCCCTTTTTTTAAGGATTAATTGGGCGTTGTTTTCCTCAGTTGAACACTACAGGAAGTACCGTTCTCAAAACGGTACACCTGGTTTCCGCCAGAGGTACACAAATAGGCCCCGGTTAGGGAACAATCCAAGTCGTTCACCTCTTCACAGGGTTCCTGTGGGTCGATTTGAACATACCCTTGGGTAATCATGGATTGTTCGGCCGTTTCATTTGGAGCGGCCGTAAAGGCGCTAGCGGCAATGGCAAAAACGATGGCCAAGGCCGGCATGATAAATTTAATTGCTTTTGTTTTCATAATACATAGAAATTAAAATGATGATCTACTCTATTGATGGGTTTTCGATCTTCCCCCAGCTACAGGCCTGTAGTTTTTTTGGTGTTGGTGGTTTGGTCAAAGTAAGATTCCCCAGTACGGTATACGGATAAGTGGTCACCGATAAGGGCAATTACATGTGTTCCATGGATTGCAAACTCCCTGACCTTCTTGTGCTCCATATGGTATAGGTAAAAACTGAACTCGTACGTGCCCTTTTTGTGATTGTACACATCAATGATGGAGGCCTGTTCCAACATAGATCTGCTTTCATTACGCCCCAACCGGTCCGACTGTACCAAAAAAACGTTCCCATCCATGGACCCAGATCTATTGATGATCAGTGGAGGGGCCTGCATTTGGACCTGGTTTTGACGGTTGGGCTCCGCAACCCTGATTTGGGAGCGTTGAACGGTATCAATGGTCCGTTGTCGGTTGGTTTTTTTCAGTTTGGGATCGAAGACCATGAATTCATTTCGGTAATAATACAGGTAGCCCAAGTATGGCCCGTCCCCACTTTTGAGCAGCATTCCATCCACATCAAAGATACCATCGAGTTGAATTTCCAGAAGGCTGGTGTCCAAACGGACTTGGAAATGGTCCGATTTTAGGATAAGGCCCAGGGTGGATCGCTGTGTATGGGAACTGATCGTTCGGATGAAAACGGTAGTGCTGTCGATGGGTACGGCCCTGTTGAAAAAGGCAGTCCCTTCCATCCAAGCTTCTGCAATCCATGGTCCGGTCCGCCCCCGCAGGATAAAGGGTATGGTACCGTCCATGACATAGAAGTAGGGCGGGAGTACTCTGGTTTCCAAGGAACGGTACCTAAGATTCTTGTTCCTCGGTTCCATACGGATATGGGTAGTATCTTGGGTACCCAGATGTATCCGTAACAGGTGCCAGGGTGCTGTCCTATTGCCGAGATAAAGAACATTGTCGTCCCATCCGGCCACATAATAGGAATTATGGCCAAGATCCAGATGATATTGTTTGACCACGGGATGGGGCGGATACCGACGGGTAAAGGCATTGTTTCGGTGAACCTGTTGCTCCGAAAAAAGGAACAAGGTCATTACCGCCCCTAAACTTAGGCAGGCCGTCCCCATTAGTTTGACAAGGATACGTTTGGTGCTCATGGAGATGGTTTTAGGGTTTTCGATTTTTGGATTGGGGCAGAAGATTCCAAAACGATAATGGCGATGACCGCCAAGGCCACAAAGAACATGTTAAACACGATATGTTCCGTCCAACCCATATCTTCCAGTACCCCTCCACAGGAACAAGGGATATAATCACTAAAATTCAGGACCAATACAATATAGGTGGTGAACATCACCATCAACGCAAAACTGCCATAGAACCCCCATAATCGGGATCCGTGGAACACCAATATTATGGCAAGAAGGTATTCCGCTATAGGAATTCCCCAAGCCACCTCGTTGGCGTAGGCGGTAAGCACTGGAGACTGGCCCAATTGAATCGTAAACTGATGAAAGTCCCATAGCTTGCTACTTGCTGCATAGACCCATAAAAAAATATAAAGTGTGGCTATGACAGTAATAGTATTTGTCTTGTAGTGGGGCAATCGTTTCATCATTATCACTATTTTCTGGAGACCTGTTTTTTGAATAATCTGGAACATCCCATCACAGGAAAATGTCTTTTCGAAAGTATAGCACAGCAGAGATATAGAAAATGGCATAATTCGGGAATCGGATGTCAAAATCCGTCTATTTGCGGTTTTTTTCCAAGGTCTTTGTCGGACAAGGGGGTATTTAGGGCAGGGCAGGGGGTAGGTAAGGATTGTTTTTTTTGGGGGTATGTCCCGACGATTTATAAAATGCTTCCCTTGCTGTTGCCGTGTTTTAGGGTACCGCTGACCTTTGGTTTCGCTTGACCAGGGGATGTTTTTGTTGGAATCGGACAGTTGCTTAAAATGCCTGCTTTTATAAAGTGCCGTCACTTATTTTTTGTAGCCTAGGCATTATGGGCCATATTGGATGGGTTCCCGATCGATTGTCCCAATATCCAAATCCGTGACACTTGCCTGCCGATGTACATAAATTTTTTGGATATGAACCATTCGTTGACATCTTCGGCCCTTGAGACCGAGATACAGGAAATCGAGGCCCAAGTGCCCAACGTCATTGAGGCCGCCAAAAAAATCACTGACTTATGTCGCTCCCGGCTCTGGGAGCTCAGAGATCATGTGGTGCACAAGGGATTTGTGGACGAGGCGGAGGAAATCCATTTTTTTAAGCACACCAAACAAGTGCCCTTGGTGCATCTGATCTACTATTCGGAACTCCTGGATTTGGAGCTTAAAATCCCTGTATGCGGTAAAAAGGCCCGAAGGCAATGGATCAAGACAAAATGGAAGCTATGGTCTACCTTTTTATCGGGGCATGCACAGTTCTGGAAGTATATACAATTGGGACATACCCATTGGGATCCGCAGTATTTTACCCGAAAGAAAAAGGATTCCCTCAAACCGGCGTATGCCCACCATATCGCCATGGACCCCATCTTTACGACCTCCCATGATATGCTCTTGGGACAATTGCGCGCCTATCGGAGGGCCATTGGCTATCTTAGGGACAAACGGAATACACAGGGTTCTGGGACGTTCCGCCCAAGGCTCCAATGGTCCTCCACCAAGGCGGCCCTGACGGAATTGGTCTATGCCCTCCACCATACCGGGGCCATCAATGGGGGAAAGGCCGAGGTCAAGGAAATTGCCCAAACTTTATCATCGGCGTTCCATTGTGAGCTTGGCGATTGTTACCGCACCTATACCGAAATCTGTGCCCGGAAGAAGGATAGGACCCGCTTCCTTGATGGGATGGCCTACACCCTTAAGGCCCATATGGACAAAGGGAACGTATAAGGTGTTTTGTGCATGGAAAAGCTTAGTGGAAGGGGTGTCCAATCAACTTCATTGTTGTTAGCGATGTTTTTGGCGAACTTTCCGAAAGAACAGACCAGGGGTAAGCCCGATCTTGGATTTCATGGCCCTTGAAAAGACATCGACCGAATTGAAACCAAATTGTTCCGCCAGTTGGATCGTGGAGCGGGTCTTTAAAAGCTCGGGCTGTTCCTTAATTTGGTTGATGGCATGGGTGATTCGAAGATCCCTCAGGTATTGTGAGAATGTTTGTCCCTTATAAACGTTGATGATCTTCGAGAGGTAGCTGGTGTTGGTCCCAAGGATTTCGGCCAAAGTAATTAAGCTGGTTCCCTGATCGAGATATCCTTTTTGGCTTTCCCATTGGTCCAATGCTAAAAGGATCCGTTGCACGACTTCCGGTGCTATGTCCATGGGGATGATATTTGCATTGGGTACTTGGCTTATTGTGGGTTCCACACCTTCCTGAAGCACGATGTTCAGTCTGCTTTGCATCTTTCGGTATTTGACATAGAAGAATGCCAATAAAGCTACCAGTAAGGTGGCCAGGACCAATTGAGCCTTGATGGTATCTTCCCGTGCCAAAATTTCAGCTGTGAGGGCTTCCGTATCGCTAAGCGCCGCAGCTCCGCCCGAAACCGTATCCGATTCCATCAGCTGATGGAACTGTACCGAAGTATAGGTTACATTAAGTGGCCTGACCCTATCCAATGGTACATTCGGACGTTTGAAATGCCTTTCCTGAATGTTTGCTTTTACGGGGATGGCAATGCGCAATGCTTTATTTTGAAATCTGGACGGGGTGGCATAGGGATTGGCGGGAAGGGGCTTGGGATTAGCCTTGGTTCCCATGTCGTGCCCTGGGTGCGGTGTTACAGGTCTCCATGGGAGCAGCGGGTAACAGGTGGCCCTGTATGGGGCAAAACTGTCATTTATCCGTTTAATGCCCGAACGATCCGTTCTTTCCCTGCAATGTGCTGGCAAAGACCCAGCCCGCTTCGATATCAGGGATACAGGGATCAAGGGCAATATTGTCAATAGTATTCCAAACCACATCTCTTTCATATTGGACCTATGGTAAACGTACCCTCAATCTCCCTCGTCATGGACCTTGTGGGACAAATGAACATAGGTACTGTACATCTAAAGGGTAGGGAACTAGGGTTTTAAATATAAAATATAGTTGAATTACTACAATGGTGTAACTATAAATCGTACAAAATATCGGATAAAGGGGGTATTTATGTTAAAGTTTGACCCAAGTTGGGCACAACTTGTGAATTCAATTGTTGCCCTTATTTCATATTTGGGGTCTAACAAAAACCCAAAGTTATGCCAGCACATATCGTAACGCAAGAGGATCTGGAAGGGTTCAAGGCATCCCTTCTGGAAGAGATCAAGGACATCCTGTTACAACATAACCGTATCACCCTGGATCGATGGATCAAGTCCAACAGTGTCATGGGGAAATTGGAGATCAGCTCAGGGACCCTCCGGAACCTGCGCATCAATGGGACCATACCCTATACAAAGCTTGGAGGGGTCATCTATTATGATGAGGAGGAGATCCATCGGATTTTGACGGACAACAAAAACTTTATGTTAAACGACCGATCATGAAAATTGCCTTTTACAACCTACAGAACATCTTTCATCGTCCCATTGATCTGGTCCATCGGTTCCGTGCGGAAAACAGGGCCCGTTGGATAACGGAATTTGAGCGGCTATTGCTTCAAGGCCAACGTTCGCAGCAAGACTTTGACCGCATGCGCATACTTTCCCATTTTCTGGGATTTGATGACCAAGGTTTTTCAAGCCATTACACCCTACGAAATGCCATGGGCCAATTATTGGTCTCAAGAGGGCTGGAAAAGGATAAACCTAGGGCAAGCCATCTGACCGATTGGGAGGGTTGGGCCAAAGTGGATTCTTTGCCCATCGATGAGCGGGCCATTGGGAACAAGGCCAAGGTCATTCAAGCGATGGACCCGGATATCTTGGTGGTATCGGAGGTAGAGAGCCGTGCCTCCCTAGTGGAATTCAACCGACATTTTCTGGGTTCCGCAGCTACCGCTCCCTATCGGGAAGTTGTCTTTATGGAAACTAATGACCCTTTCGGACGCGGTATGGGGCTCTTGGCCAAAGCAGGGATTGATTTGGTTTCGATACGAACCAGGGCCAATGAACTTGATGCTTCGGAAAGGCCCATATTTGATACGGATTTACAGGAGTATAGGCTCAGGACGGCTTCTGGCAGGACCTTTACCGTTCTTTGTACCCATTTTCCAGATCGTCAAGCTGACGGGGAAGCGTTTACAGAACGCCAATGGGTACAATCCAAACATATTGCAGAAATGCTGGCCCAAGGGGAATGTACCGATATGGGAACGATACTCATGGGCACCCTTAATGCCCCGGCCTATGGCAGTGCCATTTCCCCCTTGATCAAGGACAGTGGGCTTACCGACATTACGCGACATCCCAGCTTTATGGGAAATCTGGACAAGGGTAAGGATGCGGGCTACTTTAGCTTAGGGGCCTATAAAATGGGGGTGAACACCAAACAACGGGATTACCTCATGTTGTCCGATGGTCTTTTTAACGGGCTTGAAAAATGCGGTTTGGTCAGAAAAGGGATGTGGTTCAAGGAACGCCCGCAATGGGAAATGCTCGGAAGCATCAAAAGTGAACGGGATGCCGCCAGTGAACACCCGCTGCTCTGGTGTCAAATCCCTATATGATCGGTCTATGTTCTTACCATTGTAAATGTTCGTAATCGATATGGTCGTCATCCATCTCCAAGTCCGATATGTTACATTGTAGCCGTTTGGCCTCCTTTTCCAGAAAATCACGATATTCCCTGTATTCTTCGGTAAAGAAAACACCGCGCTTGAGAAGCTCTGGAAGTTTTCCAAAGGCCCTTTTCCCTCCGCCAAGCTGTACATAATCTATATGGATACTCCGCATGTACTGATAGCTGAACGCATTGGCACCGTCGAGGCCATTCTCGATATAGCCCACCAAATTCTTGGCCCCGATCTCATCAAACTCGTTTATGGCACGCTCCATCCAAAACTCGAGTTGTAGCAGCATGGAAATAGCTAACTTGTCGGTAGGATAAAATTGCATGTTGTACTTGATGGCCGATAGGGAAAACAGCAAGTGGACCCAAGATATCTTGGTGCCATAATGGGTGGCCCTTTCCGGGGAAAAATGGCTGGTCTCCCTTTGGTCCCTGCTGCCCTCCTTAGCCTTCCTTATCTCGTAGGACAACCCGCTGATGAGCTTGTCCCTGTTCTCAAATCCCTTTGCATTTTGGTATTGCTCATGGTTCCAGAACGTGCCGATCACCTCATATAAAGCATCCAAATCTTCATAAGTGCCCCAAATTTCGGCCCCTATTCCTTTTTTTGTCGGTGTTAGGTATAACATTTCAAATACGGTTGATGAATTGACACTTTGCCTTTGTGATGTTAATGGGGGAAAATTACATAAAAAAACAGATGCTTTTTAAACTTTGGGACGATGTTTAAAAACATCCCACAGTTCCCTAGCTACCTCGACCGTTATTTTTTTGAGTACCCTGAACAGGCTTGCAAATAACTTTTTCATTCCAGTATTTTTTTGATTCCCATTAAGATCGCCAATCCCAATGCATTGATGCTTTCCTTCCGTTCCAAGTGCCGTGACTCGTCCGTATGGGACAAAAAGCCCAGTTCCAACAGTAGGGCGGGGCATACCTCTCGATTGTCGCGCAATACTTGAAAGTTGGCCCGCTTTAGCCCACGGCTGCGATAGCCCAGCTGCTGTTGTAGGTAGGTTTCCATGGCCTTGGCCATGGTGATATGGCTTTGGGGAATCGGCCTGTTGTATAGGTAGATTTCAAGTCCCGAAGCCTTGGGATTATCGGCATGGTTGCAGTGCAGGGAAATAAAAAGGTCCGGTTTCAGGGCTTTGGCCAGTCGGGTGCGATGGCCCAAGGATATCAGGGTGTCTGAATATCGCGTAAGATACATATCATAAGGATTGTCCAATACGGTCTTATTGTACCGTAAAATGGCCTCGGCCAAATTCAGGGTCAGCTCTTTTTCGCTGAGACCATTGATCCCAATGGCACCTGGATCGATCCCGCCATGCCCGGGATCCACAATAATCACCATTTTTTGTTCGGTGTCCCCTTGTCCCCATGCCTTCAGGAAGAGGGCAAACAGGGCACACAAGAGGAAAATTTTTTGCTGTTCCATAGCCGTTTCGATCTTAAGATGTTTTGTGCAATCTGTAACGCTTTCCTCAAATCCCTTGGGATTCCTTAAAATTTAACGCTGCTGTCCGTTAATTTTTAGTGATTTAGAACCCTTTCTGTGAGTTCCCGATACTTTTCGAAAAAGTTTATTCATCAATAGGCCCTTTTGGCCACAAAAACTGACATCATGAAAAAAACATTCTTAAGTATCTGGGCGATGCTCCTTATGGGCATTCCCGCTTTTGCACAGATCGGGGGCATCGAAGATTCGGTCAATGACATCTCCGATACCATCCGAACCATCTTTCCCCTGCTCCTAGGGGTCATCTTTTTGGTCGGCTTCCTGTTCAATGCAGGCCATTTTTTTGGAGAGAACGCAGACCTCAAAAAAGGCATCACACGCGTATTGGTGTTCGTGCTCATCGCAGGGGCCGTGGTCGGCATCTTCACCTATCTCATCGGAATCGTGGTCTGATTTTTTAAGCCAAAAGTGAGTAATTCCTATGAGAACGTACAAAATCTATAAGGACATCCGTAAAGGCGCAAGGATATGGGGGCTTCCCATATCCCTGTTTGCCCTAATGATGCTCTCCATCCTGGGATCCCTGCTGATCATCATCTTTTCCTTCAGTCTTTTGGCCATCATCTTGGCCATGCTCTGGAACTGCTGTTGGTATGCAGGGCTGACCCGGATAGCTTCCAACAAGCACTTATTGGACTTCAGCAAGGTCTTTCCCAGTTGTATCAGCAATAAACCCGATAACCTATTGAACCATGTCGAAGATTAACATCGCCTCCCACCATCCCATTGTGGACATACGGGACCATATCATCTTTGCCAATAATGGTAATGTACTGGCCTGCTATAAGGTTTTGCTCCCCGAGATCCATTCGCTTTCCGAAACCGATTTTGAAGGGTTGCACGGCAATTGGTCCCAGGCCTTTAAGTCCCTTCCTGTCGGGACCGTGGTCCATAAACAGGACATATACCTGAAATCCTCTTTCACTTCGGACCAGCTGCGCAAGGACACCTTTCTCTCCAAAGCGACCCATGATCATTTCAAGGGAAGGGAATATATGGAGCACCAGAGCTATCTGTTCTTTACCTGTCCCAGGCGGACGGGTTTCAACCATCCCAAATATGTCAATCCCTTTAAAAGTGTGCCCAAGGCATTGCCCAGGGAGTTGGATCATAGGGTGAAACAGTTTTTGGATGCGGTCAGCGATGCGGTGAATTATCTCAACAATGGACAGAAAATTCGCTTGGAGCCTATGGTGGACAGTGAAATTTTGGCCTTGACCCAAAACCAGCTCAATGGCCATAATCCGGATTGTGATACCGATATCGTTCTGGACGGCCCCAAAGTGGCCATCGGCAACCATCACTTTGATGTGCTGGCCATCAATAGCGAGTCCTGTTTTGGGGACAGCGTACAGACCAGTAAGGTCAATGAACGTTTTACCTCGGATGATTTTACCTTCCACCAGGGATTCATCGACGGTCTTGGCCTTTCCCTCAAGGAAAACCATATCATCAACCAGATTGTCTATCTGGATGATAGGCAGCACTGGAGAAGGCAGCTGGAGAAAAAGGTGGAGGAACTGAAAAAGAGTTCCAATTTTGGGACACAGAACAAGGTGGTCCTCAAAAAAATCGAGCATATCCTCAACCAGATCAACAAGGATGATCAAGCACGGATCGTGCGTGGACACCTCAATATCATCCATTGGAACCGGGATGGGGAGCAATTGGAACGTACCAACGCACAGATCAGGGCCGAACTGAAGGAACTGGATATGGTGCCCTATTACCCGTGTGGCAAGGAACGCAAAAACTATATCCTGAACAGTTTCCCTTGTTTTGCCCCCAATTTCTCCAATGAGGATCTCTATGTGACCGATCTCAAGCACGCGCTTTGTCTTTGGATCCATACCACCAATTACAGCACGGACAGCACGGGGATCGTGTTCAATGACCGGGAGTTCAACATTCCAGTATTGAAGGATGTCTGGGACGAAGGGAAAAAGCGCATCAAGGCTAGGAACTTTGCCATTTTTGCCCCGACCGGGGAAGGGAAGTCCTTCTTGGCCAATAATATTTTGAGGCAGTATTTTGAGCAAGGCGTGCGGCTGGTCATTATCGATCTGGGCGGTTCCTATACCAAGTTTGCAAGCCTCTATCCCGAGCAGTGCACCGTGCTACGCTATGAAAACGGCAAGAGCCTTGGTATCAATCCCTTTTACATATCCAATAGCGAGGACGTGACCCCGGAACGCTTGGAAGATCTTTCCCTGTTCCTCTTCGAGCTGATGGGGGTGGGCACCAAGCCCCAAAAGGAAAGCTCGGTGGCCTTGAAGAAAATATTGCTGGCCTATTATAGGGAAAGCAAGGTTTGCCCGCATACGTTGGACAGTTTTTACCAATTTGTCGGCAAACAGCAAAAGGAACTGCTGTCCCGATTGCAGATCCATCCCGAATACTTCGATGTCAAGGGATTCCTGCACATCCTTTCGGAATATGTGGGGGACGGACTCTACAGCTTTCTTTTTGGGGCCAGTGAAGATCGGTCCTATCGATTGGAAGACAAACGGTTGATCGTGTTCGAACTTGATGAAGTGAAGGACAATAAGGAGATCCTCTCCGTGATGCTCAAGCTCATCAAAACGGCCATTCAACGGACCGTTTGGAGGAACAGGGAGGAGCGGGGCATAATCCTCTTTGATGAGTTTGCCAAACAGCTCAAGTTCGACAATGTGCTGGAAAGCGTGGAATTTTATTATCAGGCCATCCGGAAACAGGAAGGGGCCATTGGCATCATTTTACAGTCCATCAACCAACTGCCCCATAACTCGACCTCGGCCAGTATCCTGGAGAACACCCAGGTTATCTATAGCCTCCGCAATGAAAAGGGTTATGCCGCCCTAAAGGAAAGACTTCAGCTATCCGCACATGACCTGATCCAATTGAAATCCATCAGGAACAATCTTTCGGGACAACGCAAATACACTGAAATTTTTATCAAGATCGGAAAGGAGAGCAACATCTTCCGTTTGGAGGTCCCCCCGGAAGTATATGCGGCCTATCTGACCGAGGGCCGGGACAATCAAACCATTATGGCCCTGTATGAAAAAATGGGCGATATGGAGCAAGCCATCAAAAAGTTTATTAATCTCAAAAAGAAATCGATATGAAAACAACGAACCAAATGTCCATTCGAAAAAAAGCCTTGACCTTGGGTATAGCCCTGTCAATGGTCATTTCCCTGCCCGGGCGTGCCACGGCCCAGGGGATGCCGGTATATGACAATACCAACTTTATCACATTGGGCAAACAGATCATCGAATCGGCCAAACAGACCTCTGAACTCTTAAAGACCGTGGAATTTTTACGGGAACAGAAAGAGCGTATCGAAAAGGTCAACGATGTCATCAAACAATTGAAGGCCGTCCGTGAACTGACACGGAACAATGGGCGCCTTTTTGATATGGTCCGGAACGATCTGCGGGACATCCTGGACTCCCCCCATATCCGACCAGAGGAGGTGGAACGTATCTCGGAATCCTTCAATGCCATCATCGAGCATTCCTTGGAAGACCTCGAATTTGTGGAGGACATACTCTCCAGTGATTTTTTGAAGATGACCGATGCGGAGCGGATCGCCGTCCTCAAGGAAAAGGAAGTCCGATCGAAGGAAATGGTCGGGGAGATCCAGCAAAAGGCCAAACGATACCGGGACATTATTTCCTTTCGGGAAATGCAGCAGGCCATCAATACCCGTACAACAACCTATTGATGATGGTCGGCGTAGCGTTAAGTATCGGATTGGAGTATGTGGATGCGGTGTACGACACCATCACCGGAAGTGATTTTTCACAGTACACCATCACGGGCATGAAGGCCCTGGCCCTGCTGTTCTTTTTGATCAATATCATCAAAAAGTACCATGAGGGGATTGCATCTCGCGATGGACATACCTGGGGACTGACCCCAACGGAACTGGCAAAGAATTTTGCCGTAGTGCTGTTGGTGTTGTTTTCCGATCAGGTGTTGGATGCCTTTGACACCATCCTGGTGGGTATTGAGACCCAATACCGCAGCACGGCACCCGATCTGTTGCCCTTGCAGTTGCAGGAGATTTCCATTGAAGAGGATGCCGGGATCATGGACGCTGCACGAAAGGGGATGGCACTGCTCTATGAGGCCCTGGTCAGCCCCTTGTTCGGGATGCGGCTCTTGGCCTTTATCATCAGTGTATTTCTCTGGCTGCTCGATCTGTTCATCTATCCGCTCTTTTTGGCGGAACGCTTTTTTCTATTGGGGATCATGCGGGCCTTTTTTCCCTTGGTCATCAGCTTGGCCGTTTTTGAGAAGTTCAGAACCTTGGCCTACAGCTTTTTTAAGCTCTATGTGGCCGTCTATATGCTGGTGCCCGCCTTTTTTCTGGTGAACATCTTTATCAATGCGCTCTATGGGGAACTGACCGACAATTTTTGGGTGAACCTCTTCGGGACGGACTATGGAAGCTCCGTGTTTGCGCCTTTGGTGGAACTGGGCACCATCGGGTTTATCGTCTTTTTGAAATTCAAACTGTACCGAAGGGCGACCAGCTTTTCACTCAAACTCTTCGGTGCCTAGTACCGGATCAAACCTAAAATAATATGAAAACAATGTATAAAAATATCACTGCAATACTTCGGACCAATCGTTTTGTGGTCCTGATCGTGGTCATTGCATCGACCCTCTGTACGCTGGGTTCCGTTTTGGTGGCCTATCAAATGTACAGGGAAACGAGGACGGGAAACTTTGCCATTGGAACGGATGGATCCATCATTCCATTGAAATGGACGCTTCAACAGGAAAATCGGGAAGTGGAGGCCCTGGCCCATATCGAGCAGTTCCACAAGTACTTTTATGGTATCGATGCCAGCAACTATCAAAAGCATTTGGAAAAGGCCCTATGGTTGGGGGACAGTTCGGTGGACAATGTCTACCGCCAAAAAAAGGCCGATGGGGTCTATAACCGGCTCCTGCAATACTCCTTGGTCCAAAAGGTACTGTCCGTGGAAACCGATCTTTTTGGGGAGGCAGGTGCCTTCTCCTTCAGGTCCCGGGTGGTTTTTGAAATTGACAGGGGTTCGGTGACCGATACCTACGAACTACAGACCTCTGGCCAGCTCATCAGCGTGGACCGGCATTTTCCCAAGAATCCCCATGGACTGTTGATCACGGCCTATTTTGAAAATCAATTGAAAAAGGTCAATGACCTATAAAGACCATTATTATGAAACTGGATAAAAAGAAAATCGTTTTTGGGATCGTCATTTTGTTGGTCCTGGTATTTATGGTAGTGTATGCCATGCTCTTCCTGACCGATGGGGGTGATGCAGGGGCACAACTGGAACAACCCTTGGTGCCTGCCCTGGAAACGACCCAAAAGGAATATGCCTCCAAACTGGAGGCCCTCGATGATCTCAAGGAAGTGAAGACCACCGATGCCCCAAGTATGTATGATGAGAAGTACTTGGATACCACAAGCGTATTTGACCCAGACCTGATCGATGCGGAAAAGGCAAAAATGGTGGACAGCATCTACCGGCTGGGGCGTATCGATTATACACAAGGGTCGTACCGGAAATCCCTTGTGGAAAATAAGGCGAAGGTCCATGTTCCTAAGAAACCAAAAGAGCTGGAGCATGGATCTGAACAAAATGAAAGCACAACACCTACCTTACCCGAAATGGCCTTGGAACAGCAATTGTTCTTTGCTTCCAATCCCCAATCCGATGAAGATGATCGGAATGAGATGGTCATTTTGGCCATGGTACATCGAACACAGACGGTCAGGGCCAACGACCGATTGGAATTCCGACTTCTGGAAGAGTTGGTCGTTGACGGTAAGGTCGTGCCAGCGCATACCATCCTTTTCGGCATCGTGGGCTTTCGGCCCAATAGGATGGTGCTGGATATCGGGAATATTGAGCATATTCCCGTAAGCTTGAGGGCCTATGACTATCGGGATGGAAGGGAAGGTCTCTATATCAAGAACTCCTTTAGGGCCGAACTGTCCAGGGAAGTGGTCGATGATGTGGTGGACGACATCAATGTTCCGGGAGTGCCCCAGGTCAAGGGCCTGAAAAACATCTTTAAACGGTCCAACCGTCAGGTCAGGGCCACCGTAAACAAAAACTATAAAATCCTTTTAAAAATAAAACCTTGATACCTCGTTCGAACCGGGGCTTCTAAAACCATATCATCATGAAAAATACAATCTTCATCTTGTGGATGCTTCTTGCTGTCGCATCCCAAGCCGCCAATAGTACAACCTTGGACACCATTTATGCCAACGAACATATGAACATGGCCCTGTTCTTTCCCTCCAAAATCAAACAGGGCATCGTGGGCAACGACAATTTTGCCTTTACCTATAATCGGGAAAAAGGACAGACCTTGGGTCTGTTAAAGGCCGTTCCCGGTAAGGATAGCAATCTACTGGTAATCACGGAGGACGGAAGTGTCTATTCCTATTTGGTCCGCTATGCTAGGGAAATTTCGTATCCGAATCGATTTATTGGGTTGGAGGAACGGATCGGGAGCGAAGACCAAGGGGTAGGGGAAGATGTTCAGCAGGAAAGGGTTGCCCAGACTTTGGTTGCGGATTCCTCGGAGGTTCCTACAATCAGTGATCGCAGGTTTCAGGCCTCTTGTGAATCACTCTTGCAACTGCCCGAACGAAAGCACTCCGTTAAGAAAGAGCAGGGCCTCTCATTGGCCGTGACCAATATGGTCTACATGGACAATGAAGTGTATGTCCAATTTGAGATCGACAACCATTCCGGTGTCCGATTTGATTTTGGGGATCTAGAGCTTTTCAAGGTCAGTGGTAAAAGGGGGAGGAGGAGTTCCTATCAGGAATTGGAACTGCAGCCCCGCTACAGGCATAATGTGCCCACAAGCATTATGCATGGACAGAAGTCCCGATTGTTCTATGTCTTCCCGAAATTTCATTTGGACAAAGGAGAGAAGCTTCGGGCCAATCTTACTGAAGAAGGTACTTCGCGCTTGGTTGCTTTAACTTTTAAATAATGGTTTATGTGTATATAGCTGGTTTTTAATGCCAATTTGATAGGTGCAACGGTTGATCTAAACAAGTCTTCCAAATGAATTGGATTAAATGCAGTCATCCCGACGAACCGCCATATAGGCAGAAATAAAGCACTGTTAATTGTATGATTATCAGTGCTTTTCATTTTTTATGAATCCATCTGATATCATTTAAAACCATGTTTTTGGTGTGCAATAAGGTGTGCACACTGGTACACTGATTGTTGTAATTTTAGGTATGAACAATTGAGGTTAAAGGGCAGTCCGACCAATGACAATTGTTCAATTAAAATGATTACAACATGCGGACAGACAGTACTTTAGGAATCAATTTCTTCGTCAGGAAAAAGCGCAATGACCCGAACATATACGATATATATGTTCGTATAACGGTCAAAAAGGAGCGTGCAGAAATCAGTATCAAACGGGACATTCCGGTGTGCAATTGGGACAAAATACGTGGAAAAGCGTTCCCAATCAGCAGAACCATGGAAGATTTGAATGCATATCTCGATACCGTTTATGGAGAAATTCTCAATGTTCATAGGGAGTTGCACATGGAAAGGGCATTGATAACGGCAAAATTGATCAAGGCGAGGTATGTCGGGGAGGATGAAGTGAACCATACCCTTTTGGAACTTTTCGAATATCACAATACAAACATGGTCAACACCCTGAAGCCAGGGACCATGAAGAATTATTACTCCACCGAGAAATATTTGAAGAACTATATAATTACCAAACTCAAAACAAGTGATGTGCCGCTCAGGGATCTGAAGCACAAGTTCATTTTAGATTTCGAAAACTATATCAGGACTTTCAAACCAAAGAAGAACAGGAAGACCTGTACCAACAATGGCACGATGAAGCACTTGGAACGTTTGATGAAGGTTGTCCGATTGGGGGTCAGGTTGGAATGGCTGGACAAAGACCCGTTTCGAAACTTTAAACTGCGTTTCAACAAATTTGACCGAAACTATCTTACACAAAGGGAGATTGATCTTATCGACGATACCACTTTCACGAGCATAGGTAGGGAGAGGGTAAAGGATGTCTTTCTTTTTAGTTGCTATACGGGACTTACCTTTATGGACATCAAGCTTCTCACCAAGGACAATATCAGCAAAGGAATTGACCGTAACTATTGGATATATACCAAACGGATAAAGACCAATGAGCCTGTAAAGATCCCTATGCTTCCCAGAGCCGTGGAGATCATGAAGAAATATGAAGGGGCACCAATTGAGGATAATGGCCTGCTGCCCGTATATAGCAACCAAAAAACCAATGCCTATTTAAAGGAAATAGCAAAGGCTTGCGGGATATACAAGAACGTATCCTTTCACATGGCCCGACATACATTTGCGACAACCGTTACACTGTCAAATGGTGTTCCAATTGAAACGGTATCAAAAATGTTGGGACATAGTAAACTCTCAACTACCCAAATCTATGCTAGGGTATTACAGGAGAAAATAGGGGAGGACATGCAGAAGGTGATGCGGATTTATTCCAAGAAGACAGAACAAGAGATCAAGACCGGAATTCAATAAGCGAGAAGTCAATTTTGGGAAATTAATTATTCACACGCTCAAAATATGATGTCCCATAGGAATGGGACAATGAAAAGGGCTTAAAACAGGTTTCTTTTCGGCTGTTCAGGGGCTTGTGCCACGGTTACCGTTGTTAGCAATTGTTATTTTTTTTGGCCTATAACGAGTTCTATTTCGTCAACACTCAATTGGGGTCTTGGATATCCTTTCGCTTCTAAATTTAGGATCTTTAAAGATTTGAAGATTCCATAAACACCATTAGGGAAATTATTTTTTTCTTTCACCCAAATTTTCATTCCTTTAAATGGTCTATCTGATATTGTTGGGTGAGGACCTTTAACTATCCATCCCGCACTATTTAACACATCAAATAGTTGATCGGCAAATTGAAATGCTTCTTGATCGCCCATGGGATAAGAAAGAGTAATTTTTTGATTTGGATATTTACTAAGAACATTTGTAATTTTAATTCTGTCAACAGCTGAAATCCCTCTTGATATTTCCTTTAATCCCATATTTTCTAAAGCCGTACGACTTTTTGAAACCTCTTCATAAGACTTTTGAGAAACGACAAGAAATTCTTGCTGTTTACCAAGCAGTTCATCGATCCGGCTGCGCAAAGAATCGTTTTGCTTACTAATATTGGTAAGATCCTGATTTCTAAGATTTAATTCTGTTCTTAAAACCACATTTGTACTATCAATTTTGTTAAAACGTTTTTCAAGATTGGCCTTTTCTAATCTGTTTGACTCATCGGTTTTCGTCAGTTCATCGTTTTGAATTTTGAAAGATATCCAAATGCCTATCAAACCCAATATCAATATACTTAAGCCTAATAATTTTTTATATTTCTTTTCTTTGATCTTAAGAAAGTCAACAAAGTATTGAAAGACTAATGCAATTGAGGTTATAAGTACAATGGTTAAACTCATGAATAATAATTGCTAACGTTTCGCAGCTACCCGAAGGTGGCGATTTCGGAGCACTTCACTGTCAACCAAGCACAAACTTTGATAGAAGCACAAAGCTTGATTTAACCACTGAACCGCCACTTTTGGGTAGGTGCTGTTATAGCCAGTGCTTCTTCTATTTTTCATAGTAGTATGTTCTTGTCAGTCCATAACCTGTTTGTTTTTTATTTTCCTGTCCCCACCTTTCAAAGTCAGGATGTCCAGAAGCTTTCCAGTCAATATAGTTTCTAACAAGTTCTAAATCTTCCTCAAGTTCTTTCGTCCAATGCTCTCTTAGTTCAGGTCTCGTTAATTTTTGTATTTCTTCCTTTATCTTCTCTCCAAGCTTGATGTCGTCAAGTGGTTCACCAATGTAGCCTTCTGGTAAATGATGAACCGAATAATAAATGTTATAAGTCCACCAACTCAATATTGTCTGTCTTGCTAAATCGTCCGCTGGATTAATTTCTAATGCTTTGAATAAATGTTCTTCACTTCGATAATATTTACCAAACCAACGAAATGGATTATTGTCAATTTGCTCCTTGTCGCACCAAGTTGTCAAAGTAGGTTTTACAAGTTTATCACTTAGTGGTTGAGGAAAAGGTCCGTAGTCTGCATCCTGAACATTCTCAAAAAACGGAAACAGAAATTTCACAAAGTCAATTTTCTTGTCAAGAGTCCAGGCTTCTGTTGATTTAAGGAATTTGTCAAGGTGCTTGAATGCTTCTTTTCGTAATCCTTTTTCTCTGTCAAAACAATAGTTAGCATAGTCTGTCCAGTCAGCATTTTTCAAAGCTTCTTTGCCAACTGTCAACAAGGCTATATTTTGGTCTTTTGCTATCATTGTTTGTGTCGTCTTAGCATTGGCTATAACGTGTTTGGCTATGGTTTCGTTGCGTGAAAATCCGCGAGGATTTTCCGCCGTAAACCGAAGATAGCAAATTTGCGAGGACTTTCCGCGAGGAAAGTCAGAAGCAATGAACTATAGCCAGCTTTGTTGTGAGTAGTTATTTATATTTTTGTTTTATTTCATTTATTAGTTTTTCGGCAGTTTCTTTATTCATTCGATTTGTTGCCTTTTCAGCTATTTTCTTTATTTTCAATTCGTTGAAATCGTTAACCTCTTTCTCGACTTTTTCTATTAAATCACAGAAAAACTGAGAAGGACTATCAACTACTCTTTCGTAAAAGCTTTCTAAAGATTCAAAATTTTGAATTGAACCATTTTTAAACTCTTCAATTTCAATTAAGCTTTTGTCAACACTTTGATGAGAATGCTTAAGGGAATTATTGACTAATCTTAATTGATTCGCTTCTGTGTAACCATTAAGTTCTTTGACAGAAATATTTTTCTTTTTTAAAAAATCAATCATTTCGTGCCATTTTGGTTTTGGATTTGGCAATTCGTTAAAAAAATGAAATATCAGTTTTTTAATATTAATTTCCAGATGTTTGAACGCATAAATTATTTTCATTTCTAACAATGCGAGAAGTTCGTCTTCTACATATAATGCTGATTCAATATGCTCACGCATTTGGATTTGTAGAGAATGACCTGTTTGGTTGGCTATTTCGTCAATTTCGTTGTAACGCTCGGGATTAGAAGTTTCCAATCCAAACCAATATTCAAAATCCGAATATTCCTTATCTCTTTCCTTCTTTAATTCTGAAATGACTTCATTTAAAGGTCTGTCAAGTTTGTTAATTGACTGATTTAAGATTTCTTGAATGTTTCTTGGTATTTCGTTCATTCTATAAAGTGAAGTCGTTTTTCATAATTACTCACAACTTGATTATATGCTAAACTTTGTTGGGCATATACCGCCAATTTGGTTGGCTATGCCCAAGTTTTGCAACTGAATACAAAGCATAATTTTCTTAAAATTCAATAAATCTTTGGGGAATAGATTCTAAATGTAAGAATTTTCAATAAACTGGAAAATTTGGAATTCCGTAAAGAGGTTAAATAATTTAATTCTAGTTGTAGGAATGCTTTCCTTTTTGTTTTGCTTCGCAAAGGAAAAATGTAAAGCAAGAGGGTAACAGGCTAAAGCCATGTTACAGGTATGCAATTTTTTCAAAACGTTCATTTTTAAGTAATTATATGGTTTTGAAAGTGATTTTCGGGGTAATAATTGAAATTTTTCACGGAAAAATACCGCCAGCCCAATAAAATCAATAAATTTTTCACGAAATAATGGATGGGCCAGGTAAATGAAAGACACATTGATCTATCTAAGAGAGCGGCTTGATAATTATATAGTTTTGTTGAAAACCTGTCCTAAAGATAAGGTATCTACAAGGGACACTTGCTTTGGCGGCATTGGTGAAAAGTACCGTCAAATTACTATTCGGGGCTTTCGCAAAGCATCGGAATTTGGCTTTCCAATTCTGAAAGGACAAAAAAAGCCCCTTCGTAAAAGGGCTTAAATTAATCCGTTTTTGTACCGATCAGGGGCTTGTGCAACGGTTACTTTTGTTGCAGAGTATTTTTATTTTACGTCTTCATTGCCATCTGTTACGTAATCTTCAACTTCTTCCTCATCTCTAACCATTAATGGGTCTTCGACTAGGATTGTTTCTTCTTTTAGTTTATATATCGGTCGTATTTTCAATAGAAGACCTCCTTCAGTTTTATAGTTTAATGAAACAAGTTTCCAATGGATTTTGACCTCTGTTTCCTTTACAAAAGGTTTCAAACAGATAGTGTCAAAGCCAACAGAGTCATCCTGAACTAATATATTTTTTAAAGGGACAATTTTACCTTGTTTGTCTTCGTCCCAAATGAAGGTGTCATACTTAAGATTCGGATTGGGAATAAGGTGAGAGCCTTTTGTACAAGTGTCAATTGACTTGAAGTCTCCGTCAAAATCTAAGAATATTTTAAACTCGTGAAGTGGCTCAGAACCACAGTTGTGAAGTCTCAAATAGAATCTGGCATAGCTATGATTAAAACTGAACATAGATATAGGTTTTATGTTCAGAGCCCCTAGCTGGCTAAACAGCATATTTGAATGTCCAACAAATCCATCTTGTGCTGGGATTATTTTCTGCTTGTAGTGAGTGATTTTCTTTCTAAACGGAACTTCTATTGTGAATTCAGACTCATTATTCTCAAAAGTAAAAAGTACTTCATGTTCAGTTTTAAAGTTAAGGCTCCGAACATAATAATCATGAGTCAGTTTATTTTCATCAATCAGGTCTGCTATATCTTCCCAAGAGTATAAATGAACTTCAAAAAGCTCTTTTTTTAAGTGTTCTACATTTTTTTTGCGAATGTAGGTTTCAATTTTCGCGTCCTTATTGGCTGTAGTAGCAAAATACATTTTTTTTAATGCAGGCTGAAAATTTAGAGCTAGGTCAATTTCTTTATCGATTTCCTTTTTTGTCAAAGTTGATTTTGAATAATCGTCCTTTCCCTTACACTGTATACCATAATATTCTGTTTCGCCAAATGGTATTCCATAAACATCGATTCCCTGTTGAGCCTGTCCGCTTCTTCCATTTTTTTTAATCTCAGGGCATTTCCATATTTCTCCCCACAACTTTTTACAGAGATTTTCAAAATCTGGCCAATTTTCAGGCTTTCGTAATTGTTGCTTTGCTTTCATTTTTTTATTGTGCCTACGATCTCGGCTATTAGTAGTTGCGTGGGTTAGCGATTAACTTTACAAGTACACACCAAACTGAAAATCCGCGGGGATCTTCAGAAGTAGGCGAGAACAAGCAATTACTTATAGGAGCCATGTTGGCAGCAGGTTTTATTTTAAAAGTCGTTAAATATTAGGTCATCTTTGATTATCATCAATTTTCCAGATAGAATAGAGTTAATGACATTTTCTTCTCCGAATTTTGATTTTAATGTGTTCAGTACTCTTTTCGCCTGTTTTTCATTCTGGATTATTACGTATCTTAAATATTCAATTTTTGAAATATCTAAAATGTGATTTGGCAAGTGAGGTTTTTTTCTAAAGACCTTTTTTTCTAATTGCTCAAATTCGGTATCTTCTTTAGTGATTAATCTTTTTTCATTTTCTAAAGTCGGAACATATCGCCATTCTCTTTCCTGATAGGTAACTATTTCCTGACCTTTATATTTTGTTTTCCAATTTTTAAAAAACTGAATTGTTGGTACAGTTACCTTATTTATGTTTTTTATTAATTCATCATATTTTGTATAATCGGTTTCATCTTCTTGATTATTTAGTTTAGCATCCAAGACATTTTTGAACATCTTCTTTGACAGATTGAATAGCTGAATTTGATTAATTTTTGAGTGTAAATTTTTAAAAGGTGTTTTTTCGTGGGTGTAAATTACAGGTGAAATTGAATTTTCTAAAGCCCAATCAAGGCTTAATCCGATTCCATATTTACCGTATCTCATATATAAGTCAACATCGCGAAGTGGTATATTGCAAAAACTTACCATTGGAATGTAATAATCCGTTTCATTAATTATTTCTTTACAATAAGAAGGTGCAAATCCAGTTTTTAAAATTTTAATAAGAATTTCAAAATTGTCTAAATAATGGAAAATGTGATTAATCTTTTTCTGATTAAACTTTGATTCAATTATTTCTTTTCTTTCTTTTTTCATCTAGTTGATGTCCGACTTGCTGCTAACTTATTTATATGTTGAACTTAATGGCATATACTACCAAAATGGTTGGCTATGCCCAAGTTTTTAAATTTAAAATAAAGCATAGTTTTAACTAGGCTATCTGTAAATTTGAGGGGATTGTGTTAAATGTAAGAATTTTCAATAACTTGGAAAATGTGGAATTCCGTAAAAGGTTCAATAGTTTCATCGAATGGATGATTTATTTAAATTCCAAAGTTGGATTGCTTTCTTTTTTGTTTTGCGCAGCAAAAGAAAAATGTAAAGCAAGAGGATAGCACGCTAACGCGGTGCTATTGATTCGTTTTCCTTCGGAAAAGCCCAATTTTACGGTGTTTTTTGAGAATATTGATTATTGGTAATTACATCATTTTTGGTGAAAAAATGCTCTCAGCCCAGTAAAATCAATGAATTTTTGATGAAAAAATGATTGTTCGTTGTTTGAATTAAGTGTTGATTTGCCCCTTACTTTTGACCATCTGAAATTTATGGATTGATGCTGTTTTTAGCGTAAAAATGCGTTCAGCCCAATAAAATCAAGGATTTTTTAGCGTAAAAATCAAAAATCAGTTGCTTATTTAGGGCGAAAATGCTTTTGTCATTTCTAAATCATTCCTCTTTTTTGGCTTTCTTTTCTTCCCTGTAAAATAGGTTCAAATGGTCCATAAGGGCCTCTTCTCCGACTGGCATTAAACGATTGGCAATGGTCATCGCCTGATGGATAAATTCCTCTTCGTTCCTGTCCATTACATCGTCCGAACCAAGATCGGGATTTATTGCCCTCATGGAAAGGTATAGCAATGCACGAACAGTCAACAATAGATCGGCATGTCCATCAACATAGAAAAATGTGGGTTGGAACTTGTCCTTGAACCATGGATGGGGAACCAAGGTAGGGGAATGGTCATTTGAGTGAAGTCTCAAATCCTTTATTAGCTTTTCTTCGTTTGGGTTCATGGATTCATTTTTTGTTTTCAAGTTTAGATAGCTTTTCGTCCAATTTGTCCATGAAGTACAATTGGCTATCCGGAAGGATGCTTAATACCAGTTCCAATACTTGGATAACACTATCTTCTTTTGATGCATTTTGGTTGGCAGGAAACAACATCATTCCCTCCCCATCAAGGGCAAACACGCAAACCTCCAAAAGACTGATGATCTGTGTCAAAAGATGGTTGTTGTCCCTGACCTCGAAGGATACATAGTTTCCCTTGGGGTCGATGGACTTATTGTTTCCCAACAGTCCAGAAAGATTATTCCTGAGCTGTTGGATCTCTTCCAAGGTCTTTAACCTTTGCTTCTTTGATTTCATGTGAATGGATTTATTGGATTGTGGTTGTCTGTTGTTCCGATAGCAGTTTTCTGACCTTGTCCAAGAATTCCATTTCATCATGGGGTATCAGATCCAGTATATATCCGAGAACCCCACTAATATTGCTGTGGGGTTGGGGAACGGAACGTGTCGAGAAATTTTCGTTTTCCAAAGCTGTGATACAGACCTTGATCAGGTCGGAGATCATATAGGAGGTTTCACAGTATCCCTCGGTAATGAGTTCCGTGCTGTACAATCCCTTTTCAGGGATATAGGGCTTCAAGGCATGGAAATACATTTTTTCCAGTTCCTTCAGTTGATCAACCACTGATTCCTCATTATTCTTCCCTTCGTTCTCGGTCACTTTCGGGAATGCTTTCTCAAAATCCTTTCCGATTCCCTCTATCCGGTCTTTACACTGATCAAGGTGCCTATGGAAAATGGATTCGACTTCTTGGATGAAATCTTTCATCTGTGTCTGGATTTTTTTGGACTGGTTTTTTGTAATCTCAAACTCATTGCCATAGCGGGCAACACTATAGGCGTGTTCCAAAAGCAACAACAGTTCATTGCTGTTCGATTCAGAAGGTTCCAAAAAGGGCTGTAGGGTGGGAAAGAAATGTTTGCAGTAATTTATATGGCTAATGATACTGTGTGTTACCATGCTCCTTCCTATGCACATCTGTTCAATGAAACGGAACGAAAGCTCAAAGGCCTGGTGCATGTTGAAGGTGGCAATGGCATAATCCCCTTCCTTTATCAGGATGTCGGCAGTATTGGCAAAGGCATTTACTTTTGCCGATTCGGATTTAAGATATCGAATGGCCCTTTTGATAAGGGTCTCGTATGCCATTGTGGGGTAATCCATAATGTTTCCTCCTTGTAAGCGAGCAAAAACAGTCTCTCCCAGACAGCAATGTTCCAAGAAATAGAGCGAACCCCTTTCAAGGCCTACTTCGGATTGGCTTTCCGTATAGACCCTTATCCTGAAATCGGGATGCTTCTTTCCTTTTTTGGTTACTAGGGTACGTATCTCATTAGGGAGAGGATCATTATTGACATCCACAAAAAGGGTAAGGAAATAATATTCGGTATTGCCCTCCTTCTGTTTTTTGGACAAAAAGGCACTGTCAATGGTTATGATGTTCAGGATGCTGTCGAGCAATTCGGACAGCTCTTCGGCTTTTTCAAAGTTTTCTGGTATGTTTGTGTCATATTTCATAAGATTGTTGTTTAAAGGGTTCGAGAATCGCTGACCATATTAAGGCCATGTTCCCAAGTACCCTACCATGGGCACTTGTATTTTATTGAAACTGTTTTGTATTTTACAATCGGATTATTGTACGAAACACCCTATATTTGAGATATGCAGACAAAGACCAAAAACAACCATATAGGCAGAAAGATCAGTAGGATCAGGGAACTTCGTGGGATGAAACAGGAAACCCTTGCCGAAGAACTGGGCATCAGCCAACAGGCCGTTTCCAATATTGAGAACAGCGAAAAGGTGGATGATGTGAAACTGGAAGAGATAGCCAAGGCCTTGGGCGTGACCAAGGAAGGGATTGAAAATTTTTCTGAGGAGGTTGTTTTCACAATTATTGGCAATACGTATAATGATAATTCATCTTCATTAAATTACAACTGCACATTTAATCCATTGGATAAACTTATAGAAGCCTACGAAGAAAACAAGAAACTTTATGAGCGTTTATTACAATCAGAAAAGGACAAGGTTTCTTATTTGGAAAAGCTTATAAAATAGAGTTATTCTGCCTCGCTCAGTAAATTAGTTTGGTAAGTTTTGGGACGCTTGCAGCACTTCGCTTTGCTTCGTTCGCTCTTTAATGGCTTGTGCAACAGTTACTTTTGTTGTGCGACTTTTTATAAGTCGAGAATACCAAAGGTTTCCGTGTAAGGAATATCTATACTGATAATATCAAACTTAGGATTCAATCCTTTTTTGAGGAGTTCTAATGTACCTTTGGAGCGAACGTCTGATGTAACAAAATGTGTTGTTGTCTTATCTACATCTGCTTGCGCAAATAGTTTTGCGTCATTTGGTATAATAGCTCTTGGATGAAGACTTGATAAGCTAACTTTGTTTTCTGCGAATATTATTTTGGCAAATTCTCCAGCTCTTTGGGCTTCTGCGAGGTTTAATGGTAAAATCTGAATATTTACAAGTGGTAAATCATCTAATTTGCCTAAAACACAATATTCAGCTATTGTTACAGTAGAAACTTTTAATGTGATTTCTTCTTCAAGAAAATATTTATAGTAGCCAAGGGCGTTTTGGTGAAGTTTGTCTTCATCATTGAGTAGACGAATAAAGAAACTAGTATCAAGTAAAACACTATGCTTCATAACTACCTCTAATATCTAATATCCACTCATCAGGATTAATATTTTTCCAACTCTTCTTTGCTTTTTCGATTAGACTGTTTAAATAAGTTTTATCGAATTTTGGGTTATAGTCTATTAATTCCAAAAGCTTTAATGACTTTGTATCCACTTCTCCAGTTTCAACATTCTGAAGCCCTAGTGCTCTTACGCCAAATCTTCTATAAAGTAAATTTTCTTCTCTTTCTTTTAGAAATTCTTGTCCTGTTTCTATTGCCAAATAGCCATAATCTTGTGTATCCAGATGAATATTAGCTTTGCTTTTGCCTCCAGCATCTCTAAGGATACCATAAAAATAAAGTTCCGCCTCTACCCAAGTTTTTTCAGTTTGAACAAAACGTGTTGAAGGATTTATCGTCAATTCATAATCTTCTTTTAAGGAAGTTTTGATTTGAAATTCATAATTTTTTTGGCGCGATAAATTTTGAATGTTCTCTATTGCTCTTGCTGTTTTTAATTCCAAAAAGTCTATTGAATTATTAGCTTGAACTTGGGATAAAATTGCACTAAAACCAATTATTGCTTGAATAGTGGTTTTGAATTTATGTCTTACCGAACCTTCTTCAATATCATAAGTTATTATCGGACGGTCCTTTTTATTGTTTGGGTACAGCAAATCCTCTACATTTTGCAGTATAGCTGCAATTTGCTTTATGTCATAGTTCTCAGGACTTAAGTCTTTGTGTCCTGATTTTCCTACTACTCGGATTTCTATTTCTCCAAATTTCTCCACAATTCAAATGTACAAATAATTGATTTAGACTATAACTTTCATTTTTTGCAAATGTTGCACTGGGGTATCAGACAAAAAAAGGAGTATTATTCAAAGGGTTTTCAATATGATTCAAAATTCTGTAGATTGACCTGAAATAATTTACTCTCCTTTATCAGTGTATTTTATTTCCTTTCCTTCAAAATTTGTTTATTATTCTTAAAATTTTTGCACGGTCTAGTATATTTTGAACTGTTTTCAGTATTTTTAGTGTCAAATGGATATGTTCTTATTCTCATTTTCATGATAAATGTGCAATAAGGTGTGCAGGTTCTGAAATTTCAGTGCTTGTTTCTGATTTAGAATAACATACAATCATATGGATGGTTCAGTCATCCCGACGAAATAGGTTTCAAAAGAAACCAAAATAAGGCAAATCAAATGAAAATCAGATACTTACATATTTTCTGATTTCATTTGATTTCCTTTAAAATTGTTAATAAGTGGCCAATTCGGTTACCTATTCGGTTACCTAAGGGGGAGCAATAGCCCGACGAACCAAGCTCGTTTTTTTTTATTAAATTAGTGACCTTTAGCATTTGACTTTCACTTCGATTTGACTTTCAAAACAAAATCGAATATTCACCTAAAGTGAGAGTCTATGGACGTTTCAACAACTTTTACTATTCATTTTTGGCTTAATACGGCCAAGGAAAAAGATGGTCTGGCACCAGTTTATGCGCGTATTACCGTAGATGGAAAACGTGCCGAAATCAGCCTTAAAAGAGTGACCCAGGTAACTTTTTGGGACCCAAAAGCAAAAAAAACGGGGTTAAGAACCTCTGAAGGAAAACAATTGAACAACTATTTGGATACGGTACAAGCCAAGCTTTTGGCATGTCACAAACAATTGTCATCCGATTTTGAACTGGTCACGGCACAATCCATTAAATCCAGGTTCCTTGGAGTGGATTCCAAGCACAAAACTTTATTGCAATTGGTGTCTTATCACAACGAGAACATGGACGGTACTTTAAGGCCAGGAACCCTTAAAAATTATTATACCACTGAGAACTACCTCAAGAAATTTTTAATGAAGCAACAAAGAACGGGCGATATTTACCTGCGACATATGAGGTATAGCTTTATTATCGATTTTGAGCAGTTTCTTCGCAAGGGCCCATCCTTGCAACGTTCAAACTCCTTGAACAATAATGGGGTGATGAAGCATCTATCCCGTTTAAAGAAACTGATGAATCTCGCATTGGATCTGGAATGGTTGGACAAAAACCCTTTTGCCCGTTACAAACTGAAATTCCATAAGCACGAAAGTGAATTTTTGGAGAAACACGAACTTGAATCGTTGGTCAAGGCATTTGTTCCAGAGGAAGGTCAACGTATAGTTCGGGATGTATTTGTCTTTTGCTGTTATACGGGCCTTTCCTATAGTGATGTCAAAAAATTGAAAAGTGGCAACGTCGTTCGTGGTATTGATGGCAAGTTCTGGCTGTTTTTACAACGGACCAAGACCAATTATCCGCTTCGGATTCCCTTGTTGGAAGAGGCTATGCTGATCTTAGAGCGGTATAAGGATGCTCCAGGTACAGGGAAAGATAACCTTTTGCCCGTTTTTGTAAACCAAAAAATGAACACCTATATCAAAGAGGTGGCAAAACGGATCGGGATTGATAAGAACCTGACCTTTCATTCGGCAAGGCACACTTTTGCCACCACGGTCACCCTCTCCAATGGGGTCCCCATTGCAACAGTATCCAAGTTGTTGGGCCATACCAAGATCACAACGACACAGGTTTATGCTAGAGTTTTGGAGGATAAAATCAGTTCAGATATGGAAGGGCTGCGTTCAGTACTCAGAAACAATTCTGAAAGTGATAGTGGTTTTGTTTCAGGATGGTAATAACTTTAGAAAATCCTTTCTGAAATAAGTAAAGGGCCTTTGTCATTGATATTAAAATGTCGCAAATATTGACAACATTTGCGACATTTTCATTTTGTAGGGTTTCGTTCCAATCCATTAGGAAGTTCAAAACTATGATTTTTGGGACCAATGATATGGAGTATTGATTTCAGCAATCTCCATTACCATGAAACTTTAAATTCAAAACCCTTCCTTTTCACCTGTTTTGGGTGTACCTGAATAAATAACATGTCAATTCATCATTGACTACCCTTACGTTTTGTTGAGCTGCCCACATCGAAACACAGATTCTTTAAGATAAAAATCCTTGGTTTCCTGATTTAGGAAAGATCGTTGAATCAATTTTTCCACAAGGTCTTGCTGTTGTTGGAAAGGCTTAAAAAGGTGAACCATACGTGGCTCCATAATGCCCAATCTTCTACTGAACTTCCCCGGGGTGTTTTATTGTAAAGATTATATACTAAGTAATTAAAACAATGGAAAGTGTGTTATAATGCACTTTTTAAGATGACATATGGTAAATTTAAAAAACACCCAACCATTAAATTGGTTACCTGTTCAGGCTTCAAACACTGCTGAAGTTCTCGTTAATGGAGGTTTGAGTCGATCTTGCCCGTAATCGGGATGCCCTATACCCATTTGTTTTAAATGGCCCCGCTTCGATGACGGGGCCATTGTTCAATGTTAATGTTGCTTAGGTGCTATAAAAGCTCAGGGCATGTTGTATATCGCTTTCCCATTTTTTGATCAAGCCCAGTTCCCCATTGGGCTGGTAATACTTGTCCGTATCATAGAAACACCATCGAACGGGTGGTACTTTTCCATCATTAAAATCAAATTCCAGTTCCAGTTTTTGGAGCACCTCCTCAAATCCCTTTTTTGATTTTAGGCGTCGCTTGGTCATTCGGACCTGACAACCGAGGACGGAGTTGACGGCTATACAATCCTTGGTAGGTTCATCGATACCGCTCTGGTAGAAGTAGATGTAATTTTTAGCGGTCGACATGCCGATGGCAAAATCAATTCCATGATCAAATGTGCCCAGATCGCTACTATATGATTTTGCCAAATCTTGTAGTTCTTTGATCATAAGGCGTTGTTTTTTATTTTTGTTTATGGCCATGGCTATGAATGGTATGGCACATAGAACGATGATGGCCAAACCAATGGCCCATATTCCAATTTCCATTTATTTTTAATTTAAGTGATGTGAAACTTTCCCGGTCAACAATACGCCGGATGTAGTAAGGCAATTGATACCTTTTGATGGATAGGGTATCGGCTCAAAAGAAAAAATGGAAAGGATAGAGTAAGTCGATTTGATCCTGTTTGTACAGGTCATGAAGATGTAGAATCGATTTGGATAAGGGGGCTACATCAAGTGGTTGGGACAAACTTTTGGTCCATGCAATGGATGCAGGGTGAAACGGTGTTCCAGGGTCTCCAGCATCCACGGACAGTTCCCCATCCGAATATTTTGTTGGTACCACATGTAGGGAACCATCTGTTCGTCCATCGAGCTGGTACCATGTGGCCGTCCTTTTCGATTGGGATTCCGTGGGCAGTTCTGGGGACCAATAGCCCAAAACCATGGTCCATGCATAGATGGACAATAGGGGAATCAGACTGCAGATGTTTTTTATTGTACCCAATTGATTTGAATAAAAGTAGCAGCAAAGATATCCCATCCTCGACATAATTCGCTAATTGTGCCTCCTGTATTTTGAAGAATGCCCAGTTCAGAAGTTAAATGAACCAAATTGACCTACTAATTTAGGCTATAATTGGTGCCTGGACCCGATCCAAATTTTTCGATAAGATTTTTGTCGACCAATTCAGATAAAATTCTTTTCACTGTTGGATTGGGTATGTCAAGTTTTTTTGCAATTTCTCCTGATTTAGTTCCGGGATGGTCTGTAATAAAAACGAGAATGGATTTTTCTTTTGGTGAAAGGCTGGATTCAACACCTTCAACCGTCAACTTGTCCATCAATTGTTGATGTATGTTCAATAAGGCGTCAAAGAAGAAATATAGCCAGGTAGTTACATCCTCATTAGGTCTTTGTGCCTGACATTTTCTTAATTCCTGATAATACTCCGCTTTTCTATGTTCTATCTCATGTTCAAAACTTACATATTGGATCCATTTATAACCGTACTTTAGGAGCAGTAATGTTGAAAGTAACCTGCTTAATCTGCCATTGCCATCCTGAAAGGGATGAATGCTGACAAAGTCATAGCAAAATATGGCAGACTTGACTAGTGGGTGGATTTCAGTATCGTCATTAAACCATTCGATCAATTTCCGTACCGCATCTTCAGTCTCAATACCAGGAGGTGTGGTTTCAAAAATGATTTGTTTTGCGCCACCAGGAAAGGTTGCTTCCACGCTATTGCTGTGTTGTTTGTAATCACCTTTATGCCATTTGTCTTTCTCACTATACTTTAAGAGTTGGTTGTGTAGATTTTTAAGGGAATTTTCAGTAATGTCAATATCGGCAAAGGATTCAGAAATGAGGTCCAGTACTTCAAAGTATCCTGCAACTTCTTGGGTATCCCTATCCTCTATTTTTTCAACGGACAGATTTTTTAGGAAAACATCAACCTCCTCGTCACTCATTTTGGAGCCTTCAATTCTTGTAGATGCCCCAACACTGCGTACTGTGGCTATAGCTTTTAATTGTTTCAGGCTTTGGCCTTCCTTCTTTTCAATCAAAGTCCATTCAGCATCGAACCTATCTATTTTACTGATGATCGATAAAAGCTTCCAATCCAATGAAACTTTAAGTGTATGTACATTGTTCATGCTTACAAAACTAAGAAAATCAATTTATATATGATACGTTATGATACGATTATATACGAAATTGATACGATAATGGATATAGTGTAAATGATACGTTGTGATACGATTATATGCGAAATTGATACGATTCGAAAAGAATTTAAGTTTCAAAATTCAAGTTTAACTGGCACTGTCAGAAATATAATATCTCAATAAAAGTATTGGAGAAATGGTATTTAGTTGGTTTTATTCTATTAAAAACTTTGAAGTTGCTGAAGACAGTATCGTATCATGGACAAAATACTGATCTGAGATTTAACCCAGAAACTTCCAAAAATCTAATCAGATATATTTTTTCTTACCAATATTCACCAAAGTTAAGCTCGCCTAATTTTCTCGGACAAGGGACGGCATAAAGCCGTTCCGTAAGTCACTGTTTATTCCGTTTCCTTGCCACTCCAATATTTTGTCTTCCGCTTGGTAACCGCTCAAATATTGTTTAACCAAAAATCCAGAAATCATGGAAACACAAACAAAACAAAGAGCGGCCCAAAAGAGAAACAATGGGCAAGTAACGAAGAAAGGGCAAACCAAGAGTGCCGGAAAAGTGGATATTGTTCCACAAATCCAAATGTTGGAAATCAGCTCAATTTCCCCAGATCCCACACAACCCCGAAAAACCTTTGATGCGGAAAGCCTCAATAATTTGGCACAGAGCATTGCCGAACATGGGGTGTTACAGCCCATAACGGTTCGGAAATCCGATGAAGGCTATATCATAGTGATGGGGGGAACGTCGGTTCCGTGCCAGTAAATTGACCGGAATGGCAACAATTCCAGCCTTGGTCCGAGACTTTGGGGACAATGAAATTCTGGAAGTCCAAATCATTGAGAACTTACAACGGAAAGATGTGGAACCCACAGAGGAGGCCGAGGCCATACAGTTCCTATTGGATCGTTATGAACCCACTGAGATAGCCAAACGTTTGGGTCGTTCGGAGAACTATATCAGACAGCGCATCAAATTGGCCGCTTTGATCGAGGGATTCAAGGTTTTTGTCCGTAAAGGGGAAATGACAATTTCCCTGGGAGTGGCCGTAGCCCTGTTTGAACCCGAGGAGCAACAAATGATGCTGGAAAGCCTTGGTGGGGCATATCATGAGCATCGGATAAAGCGGATGGTCGAAAACAGGACCTTTGACCTGACCAAAGCCTGTTTTGATGTAACCGACAAAACCTTGTTGCCCAAAGCAGGGGCATGTGATGTATGTCCGTTCAATGCGGCCAATCAAGGCAACCTGTTCGGGGATGGGAAGATGGTCTGTACACGGACATCCTGTTTTGAGAACAAAAAGACCAAGACCTTTATGAACCTCTTGAAAAAAGTAAAAAAGGAGGGATTGAAACTGGTACCCAACATCAACAAATACTGGGTGGACGAGGAACGGAACCAATGGGTCATGGCCCAGATGGAAAATGAGGGGCTGGAAGTACATGTGACCAATGAACTGAACATTTTAAAGGAGCCCATTGAACCTACCATGGAACATATTGAAGAGGAGCACCGGAACTATGAATACACCGAGGAAGAATTGGCTGAATTCTTAGCCGAGGCTTTGGAATCATTTACTGAGGAAAAGAAGGCATGGGACAATGCCCTAGATCATGGCTTTGAAAAGGGTATTCTACTGGAAACGGATACCTACTTGACACAGACCATTCTTGTAAGTGTCAGGGAAGAAGTTCAAGATGGGGATTCAGGGGCAAGGTCCTTGGAGAAACGAAAAATGGCCGAGTGTACGCCAGAAGAACAGATCATCAAGATCAATGAGCGGGAACTTCGAAAAAAGCAGATTGAGAACAACCATCAGTTCAAGGAGGTGGTGGACGTGATTCGGGAGACCGATTATATCAATCGGAAGAAGCCCTTATCCACAGATGAAATGGTGGCCATCGCCATCTCATTATATGAGAACAATATCGGATTCTATAGCCAAAGGGAACATTTTGGGAATTTCCTTGGAGATGATTCCCATTTGTCGCGAGAGGAACTGTTGTCCCAGCTCAAACAAAACTTCAAAAAGGAGACCTTATTTAAATTGCTACGGTTCTTGTTGACCCAGCAAGTGCACCTTGGGGAAAGCAACCATACCAACAATATGACCAACCAGTCCTTTTATGTGGCGATGCAATCCTTTTATGGAAAAAAGATTTCAGACATAGAGGAAACATTTGCGGAGAAGCGGCAAAAACGTGAGGAACGAATCAAGGAAAGGGTAGTTGTCCTAGAGCAGCAAGCCAAGACATTCACAGATTGATTTTTATTACTTGGGGTCTGAAAACAGGCCCCGTTTTTTTATGGTCATCCATAGGAAATGGACATTTCTTCGTAGTCCACTTTGTCAATGATGCCCGGACAGTTGGAATCCACCCCCATTCTTGAAAAGGGCATCTATTTATGCCATGGTACAGTAACAAATGAATTCGGGCACTACAGTCTGGAGGTGGTCACGACCCTCGAACAACCCTTGAAACCCGACCCTCGGCAAATTGAACGAGCTGTCTTAAAAAAGTAAGGGCTACATGGCAAGTAACGCATGAAAAGAAAACCCATTTAAGAGGTATATCGAAAATCGGCACCTAATTTTGTAGAGGTTCAATCCACTCTTTCTATAGAAATGATGTCCTTGATTTTAATTGGGAAATCCCATCGGTCTTTTCCTTTTTCTTTCAAAGTGATCACGATTTCGTGTAGTTCTTGGATTTCTGTGGAATAGTGTTCAAAATGGTCAAAATTGTTCTTTGAGGATTGTATGATACCCGTATGTAAAAAACCACCAATTGTTTCCAAAGTGACCCATTCATCGGTAAAGATTTTGATGTATTCCGCGCTCATGATTACCAAAGATAATGCATTCATGGATTGCTTGGTATGTTGACCATTCCTATTCAAATGAATCCAATCAGGGAGAGCTGTTTCAAGCAGATTAAAAAGCAAGTCTTGGGTTGGCAAAAGTTCTTTTGGCCAATAAGGAAGTCGTCCAAACGGATTTTTGGTGTACCCTTCCCTTGCAAACCCTTCTTGGGGCTTTGCTGAGGAAAGCTACAATCCGTTCGTCCGCCCATCAAATTTTAAGGGGTCCGTAATAAAAGAAGCCCCTGGTTGTTTTTCGGGGCATCGAAAAACAGGGCAGTGCCCAAGGACTTCCCATCAGGACACCATCGCCTGCACTCGCTTAACTTCCCGTACGCTCAATTGTCAATGGGTCAGATGGAATTCCTAAGGCCCTCATTGAACCTGTCAAGGCCAAGACAGGTTTTGTCCATAAATAGGGTTTCCACCTCCTTGAAAACCTTGCCTGCCGTAGGCATGGCTAAAGGTTTTGCTACGTCGCGGAGCCTCCCGATTTCTGCCCAAAAGCCTTGACAGAACCCCTTCTTTTATTGTGCTGTGCACGTAAGAAGCAAACAAACGCCCCTTAAAATTTGGGAAACAAAGACCAAAAAAATAGAGGGGGAATTTTTAACCTGTTTGCTGATGTATCCAATACTGGAAGACGGCAGGCCTTTAAAACTTTATATCATGAGTACATTAAGAAACAAAGTGCAGTTGATCGGAAACGTGGGGCAAGACCCCACCATTACAGACCTTGACAAAGGGAAGCGTGTGGCACGGTTCACCATGGCCACCAATGAACATTACAAGAACGCCGAAGGGGAACGGGTGACCAACACCGAATGGCATACGGTCATCGGTTGGGGGAAACTGGCCGATATCATCGAAGGTTTCGTGACCAAGGGCAAAGAGATTGCCGTGGAAGGAAAATTGACTTCCCGTTCCTATGAGGACAAAGAGGGAAACAAACGTTATGTGACCGAGATCGTTGCCAGTGAAATTCTATTGTTGGGAGGTGCCAATGATTAATAAGGATAGGGGGTAACCAAGTTTCTTTGGAGCCCCTTTCTTTTTTGATTCTAAAATGAAATGATCATGGAACAGCAAGTCAATGAAATACAGATCAGCTACAGGGAAAAACTCAGTACCCTGCAATCGAACTCCATCACCAATTCAAATGATGTGGCACAATTGCTCTTCAAAAATTGGGATACCGACACCATTGGATTGAACGAATGTTTTAAAATTCTTTTGCTCAACCAATCGAATAAAGTCAAAGGAATCTATCCCTTGTCCATTGGTGGGATTACGGGAACCTTGGTGGATATGCGCATCCTCTTTGCCATTGTTTTAAAAACCTTGTCCGTCGGAATCATTTTATCACATAACCATCCGTCCGGCCAGTTAAAGGCAAGTGAGCAGGACAAACAGTTGACCAAGAAAATCCAACAGGCTGCAATGCTTTTTGATGTCAAGGTATTGGACCATATCATCCTGGCACCCGATGGTCGTTATTACAGCTTTGCCGATAACGGAATCCTTTAAATCTTCAAACGATGGAAACAGAAACAACAACATTTGAATCCGAAACGGAAGGGGAAGTACCCTTTGACCCAAGAGACTATCCAGATGGGTTCGATCACAGTTTGTACAGTCTGGAATAAACGAGGCCAGATTATATGAAACTTAGGGTTTTTGAATCCTTTTTACCAACAATACGACCCAATCATAATGATTGGGTTTTTCGGTATTTAATGGATTGGTTTTTATATATTTAATTCGCTGTTGTATAGCAATTAAAAAGTACGGCAATTTGATTTGACTTTCCTAAAGTCCGTACGCCATTTGATTTGACTTTTACATAAAAATGCAACTGGTTTTTAGACCATGTTGTGCGATAATTTTTGTGCTTGCGCACAAAAAGGAGAAGCAAGAGGATAGCGTGCTAACGCAGCGCTATTAATTCATTTTCCTTTGGAAAAGCCCATTTTTATTGGGATTTTTGAAAATTTTAATTGATTGCGATTCAAGCGTTTTTCACGGAAAAGTGCTCTCAGCCCAGTGAAATCAATGAATTTTTAATGGAAAAATGCTTTTTTGAGGTTTGTCCAAGAATATCCATAGCAGAATCTCATAGGGAATACATTTTCGCGACCATTATCCCACTTTTGGTGAAAAAATGCTTTCAGGCCAGTAAAATCAATGAATTTTTGATGAAAAAATGATTATTTGGCGTTAGGGTCAAGCATGGATATGTCTTCCATCTTTTGACCAACTGAAATTTATAGATTGGTATTGTTTTTAGCGTAAAATGGCTTTAAACCCAGTAAAATCAAGGAATTTTTAGCGTAAAAATCATATTAAACCCTACTTGTTTGATGAATAAATGCTTTTCTATTCCTTAATCATTCCCCTTTTTTGGCTTTCTTTTCTTCCCTATAGAACAGGTTCAAATGGTCCATCAATGCCCCTTCCCCAACAGGCATCAATCGGTTGGCGATGGTCATGGCCTGATGGATGAATTCTTCTTCGTTCCTTTCCATAACATCATCCGAACCCAATTCTGGGTTTATTGCCCTAATAGAAAGGTATATCAATGCGCGAACGGTCAATAATAGATCGGCATGACCGTCAAGGTAAAAGAACGTTGGTTGGAACTTTTCCTTGATCCATGGATGTGGGGACAATGTCGGGGAATGGTCATTTGAGTGGTGTCTCAAATCCTTTAGGAGCTTTTCTTCGTTTGGGTTCATGATGTGATGTATTTGAATTGATTTATGGGATTATCTGTTTTCAAGTTTCGTTAGCGTTTCGTCCAGCTTGTCCATATAGTACATTTGACTATCCGGAAGGATACAAAGTACCAGTTCCAATACTTGGGTAATACTATCCTCCTTTGAGGCATTATTGTTTTTAGGGGCCAACATCATCCCATCACCATCCATGGCGAATACACAGAGCTGCAATAGGCTTCTGATTTGCATCAAAAGGTGGTCGTTGCCCCTGACCTCGAAGTACACATGGTTTCCTTTGGGATCAATGGACTTTTTGTTTCCAAGCAGTCCGGTAAGATTTTTTCTGAGCTTTTGTATGTCCTTCAAAGTTTTGAGTTGCTTCTTTTTGTGTTTCATTGTTCATTTTTTTAGGTTGACAATCATGTTTATTTCTTCAAAAGGAGTTTTTCTATTCGGTCGTAGCTATCCAACTGGTCATCTGGAAGAATATCAATGACCAACCCCAGTATGGTGATCACCGCATCATCCTTGGATAGAAAGGGAAGTCTTGGGGAGTCGAGTTCGTTTTCATTGTCAATGGTGGACATACACAGCCTTAACAGACAAGAGATGACATAACGCAGTTCGGAATTGTTTTCCACCTTGAACACTACTTCTTGGACATGCGGTTCATCCTTGCCATGATATCTACGTTTTCTTGGGTTCAATAAACCAATCACTTTATCCAATAGTTCCTTTTCATTACTATGGCTTTCCTCGTTCTTTTTCATGGCTACTTTGTTAAGTTGTGGTTTCTTTATCGGAAAGCATGAGTTCCCGCATTTCATCCAAAAAGTTTCCCTCTTCCAAGGGTATTAGGTTCTTTGCAAACTCCAGTACGGTCTTTACATCCTCTTTGATGTTTTTGATGTCCAAGGTCATATCACATTGCTCGTCCAAGGCCAGGATACATACATTAAGGGTCGATTTTAAGGTGTAGAAAAGAGAGAAGTGACTATGGACATAAACGTGGTTGAGATAATATCCTTTTTTTGTCCTTCGATTTGCAGGTCTCATCATTTCAAAGTTTTCCTTGCTCAATTGTCTGATCGTGTCCAATAGGTTGGGCTCTTCTATATTTTGGGTTTCGAGCAAAGCCTTTTTTCCATTTGTATCATGAGTCTGTAAAAGTTCAAGTTCCTTTTCGAACAATTGCTTGATTTCCTCCAAGAAACATTCAAGTTTTTGTTCCAAAATGTCCAAATGACCCCTTTCAATATGGAAGGAGTTTTCATACCTTGAACTGGAATAGGCCCTATCCAATAGTTCCAACAACTCCATTTCCGTGTTGTCCTCAAGATTGAACATTCCCTTTGTTCGGTTTATGTTCCTTTCCAAAAACTTTTGATGGACCTCTATCTTATGACAGATTTTCACCTTTCCGCAGAGAAAACCTTCCAAGACCCGGTATCCCAGTTCAAACCCTTGGTGGGCCATAAAGGCAGCTTGGGAAAGGTTGTTATCCGACATGAAGTATTTGAACCCTTTTTGAAAGGATAAACTGCCTGCCAAGGATGTCCGAAAGTCCTCCTGAATGTTTTTCTGGACTTTCTCCTTGGTTAGGTCTTCAAGTTGGTTCCAAGGAAAGCCAATATCCCGATTTCCAAAGATGAGATGTTCGGATCGACAATGGTTGATGAAAAACAGGTTTCCATTAGCCAGTTCTGTTTTGGCGTAATCATGGGAAAGGAGATTGTGGAAATGATCTTGATGGTCAAAAAACAACCCTTGGATAATGGGAAGAAACTTGTTGTTGATGTCATTTTTGGGTGCATCAATAATGATGTTCCACCTGAATTTAAAGGTGTTCTTTTTTTCATGGCCTTCGTTTAGATAGACCTGTACAACATTCGGAATTACTTTGATGATATCCGATAACAGCCCCTGTATCTGAGGGTCTAGTTGATTCTTTTTGTGGGTTGTGGAGTCCATATGTCAAAGCTTTAAGGTGAATTTCAATCCATTCGTGTAGAATTTCTATACTAATGTATAAAATAAATACTCATTTTCTACACGAATTAGATAAAATTTTATATAGGTGTATCTAAAATCTATCTTTATGTATCAAAATTTTACATTCATTCTATAATGACAGACCTAGGATTATATTTGGCCAAAAAGTCCATCAACAAAGCGGAAGTTGCGAGAAGGACAGGTATAAGTAAATCAAGGATAAGTCAATTGAGTTCCAACCCGACCACAAAACTAAGGGCGGAGGAACTCTACCTGATTTCATTGGCCATTGATATAGACCCCTGTGAAGTGATGAAGGAATTATATGGAAATGTAAAGCTTCCTAATTGAGGTTTTACCTCGCTCAGTACATTAGTTTCGGTAAGTATTTGGGCTTGCAGCACTTCGCTTTGCTTCGTTCGCTTTTTAATTCGTTTCTTTTTTTAATATAAACCAAAAGAGTACATAAGCCCATTGACTATAAAGATTCGATCGATTTATTTAAAAGACTTGCATATATTTTTTTACAAAGCCTTTCCTAAAGGTCTGGGTATTTACAATGGGCTTCGGAAGATCAATTCACTTAAAAAAGAGTAAACTTGTTTAAGCCGATAAGAGATGGTTATTACAACAATGTATTTAAACTTAGTCAAATAAGCAAAAATCCGTACTTTGTAAGAATTGCTTTTAAGGAGGAAATTTGGTTATAGAAATATACGAACTTATTAGGCAACAAATTGTTGGATAATAGCCTCTGTTTGATAATTCAATAAGTCATAACTGATAACAAATTAAAATGAATAAAGGCCAAGATAATGCTGCACATTCTCTAGAAGGCAAAACCTTAAAAAATGGTTGGAAAAGTATTAAGAAAAGTTGAGCCTAAACCGGGGGCTACAGGAGGATTTTTCAGTGTTTGTTATGTGGTTTCTAGGGAAAATGAACAAGCTTTTCTTAAGGCATTAAATTTTCATGCATTTTTTCAACTGTTTAATGGAAAATCAATTGTTGAGGTAATTAAAGAGCAAACGGATGCATTTAAATTTGAGAGGGATTTGCTTTTGAGATGTAAAGAATCCAAATTATCAAAAATTTCTATGGTCATTGATGAGGGAGAGGTGGTTTTAGATGGTTTCACAATTCCAAATGTTCCATACTTGATTTTTGAATTATCTGATGGTGATGTTCGATCACATATGAATTTTAGCAAGGATGTAGAAATTGTTTGGAAGTTAAATTCACTGCATAATGTTGCGGTTGGACTTAAACAACTTCATGGAGTGGAGATAGCACATCAAGATTTGAAGCCTTCAAATATTTTAATGTATGAGAAAGGAGTTGTTTCCAAGATTGGAGATTTAGGTAGGTCGCTTTGTTCTGATATTGAAGCACCCCATGAAAATGGTGGCGCATTCCCTGGTGATTTGAATTATGCACCACCTGAATTTCTTTATCGATTTATAGATCCAGATTGGAATTTTAGAGTCCGTTCTACAGATATGTATCTGTTCGGAAGTCTTATTGTATTTTACTTTTCGGGAACCAATATGACTGCATTAATAGGGAAGAATTTAGACCCAAAGTTTAAATGGACACAATGGCAAGGGACTTTTGCAGATGTTCAGGACTACTTGGTTGATGCATTTTATAAGGGGGTAAAGGAGTTTAAATCTTACATAAGTGATAATACACTTTCGAATGAACTTTCTGAAATTGTTTCATACTGTTGTTTTCCGATTCCCCATAAAAGAGGTCATCCAAAGACAAATACTGTAGCTTCAAATATAAAGGGAGGTACAGCAACAAACTTCAATCCGTTCAATTTTGAAAGGATTGTCTCCAAATTCGATTTGTTATATAAAAGGTCTAAATACAACCTTAAGTAATGGCTGTTTTCTTTGAAATAAAAGAGCGAAGGGTTATTCCAAACTGGCGTGATTTCAAAAGAACACTTCAGTTGGGCGAACTTAACCAATCAAACAAGTTGATTAAACCTATTCAATTAACTATTGAGCGCTCCACAGAAGACTGGATTCTTAATAAAAATATCGGAACTGCTGCCGATATTATTAATTCTTCATTTGTTTCAGGAATTCATAATCCCCATGTATCAGAAGCGATTCAATTAGTCAGATTAAATAATGAACGAACTTCACCTAGTCTTCATGAACTAATCAAAAGAATTGAATCAAGTACGCTTGGGACATCAAAAATTCTAAATAATTCGTTGTTGGAGATTGATGTTGAAACCATAAATGAATTCCAAACGTTTATTAATAACAAACTATTTCACAAAATAATTAATAAAACCAAAAACAGAACAAAGAATGAAATAAATAATCCAATTGTATGGGTTGAGCTTGCACGTTTGTATGCAATGAAAGGAAATGCACGAAAAGCGGAAAATGCAATTATTACGGCTTTACATCTGGCACCCAACAATAGGTTTGTTTTAAGGTCGGCCACTAGGTTTTTCATTCATGAAGAAAAATTTGATAAAGCACTATTCTACCTTAGAAAGGCAGAGAATTTAAAGTATGACCCTTGGCTAATTTCTGCACACATAGCGACTTCTTCAATTATGGGAAGGTTTTCACCTGTAATTAAGGAAGGCAGAAAACTTATAGATTCAGGTAATTTTTCAGATTTTGATTTGACTGAACTTGCAAGTTCACTTGGGACACTGGAACTTAAAACAGGATCATTTAAACGAGCAAAGGGTCTATTTAATAAATCAATGATAATGCCCAATGATAATAGTTTGGCACAATTAGAATGGGTTTCTAAGGATGATAAAAGGTTACAAATTAATCCATTTTCATTTGATAAAGTAATTAACCCTTTTGAGGCACAAGCACTTGAATTCTATGAAAGGGGAAATTGGTCAGGGGCATTTTATAATTCAATAAAGTGGTTTCTTGACATGCCTTTTTCTAAAAGACCAGTTATTTTAGGCTCGTATATCGCTGGTTCTTTGTTAAAAGATAAGAATGCGGCTATTACATTATGTAAGGTTGGTCTTCAAGCTAATCCAAAGGATCCAACTATGTTAAATAATATGGTTTATAATATAGCCACATCAGGTAATACAGAAATGCTTGATTTCTATGTTCAGCAAATGATTGGTTTGGATATTAATGGTCTCCCTGATGCCAGTAAAATAACATATCAAGCAACCTTGGGGTTAGTGGCATTGAAAAAGGGACAATTAGAGCTGGGAATAGATTTATACAAACGGGCTATCCAAAATGCAACAAATTTAAAAAATGACTATCTTAAGAACTTGGCTATTGTTCATTTTGCAAATGAATTAATAAATCTTAAACTACCTGAACAATATCAATACATTGAACTTGTTAAAAACATGAAAATAGAAGAGAAAGATAAAGATTTACAATTAATTAAAAATGATATTTTAGATAAAATACGAGGTGAATCATAGCTTTCCAAAAGCAGAAATTTCTTTTTTTTAATTAAAGAGCTTTGTTCATGTCTTGGGGGTTAGAAATCTAGAATTTATTCCTCTAAACATTGTCTAATCAAATAAAGCACCAAAAAGAGTTATTATTGAAATTTTGTGTTCAGTTTAATCCTGTGGTTAAATCGGTATTCTTCAATTTTTAAAGAGATATGGCTCTCTTTAAAATGATTTCAGTATTTTTAGTATCAAATGGATATGTTCTTATTCCCGTTTTCATATTAAACGTGCAATAAGGTGTGCAGGTTCTGGAATTTCAGTGCTTGTTTCTGATTTACAACAACATACAATCATATGAGTGGTTCAGTCATGACCTATTGCATGCAGAGGTTCACTCTTAATTTACAATCAAAATCAAATGATTATTTCCCGTAAATATAGCAATGGGCTTCTGATACCTTGGATAAGTTAGCAGAAAATTCCCGGTGGCTATTTAATGGTTTTCCTAAAGATACTACCTGTTTCATATGCAAGTTAAAGGGAATATAGCCAACGTTGGTAGCTGGTGTTTTTGTCAGTTTATGTAATTTTTCGGTATCTAAATTTCGATATAATATTCTATTTGTCAATTTATCTGAAGTGCTTCGTTTTTAATTTTCCATTGTTTTTTCTGAATATAGGTATTACGCTAACCATGATTTACGAAAACCATTTCGAGATTGCCATCAATAGTAAGTAATATATGTTAATGTTTTGATATTCAATTGTATGGGTCTAATTTTTTCTAGTCCTTTCGAATAATCTATATCTTTTGATTTTACGCTGATTTCTGTTCTACATAAATTTTGATTTGTACATTTTTTACATTTAACGAAAGTTGAATAATATATTTCTATGTACTATTTAGGAATCGATTTGGGAAGCTCTTCAATTAAAATTGCTTTGGTTGAACAATCATCGGGCAAAAAGGTGGCGATTGGTCAAGAGCCGGAGAATGAAATGTCGATGCAGGCAGCTAAATTGGGTTGGGCGGAACAAGAGCCCGAACTATGGTGGCGTCTTGTTTGCCAAGGTATACAGCGAATTTCAAAGGAGAACAATGTGTCTTCCGATAAGATATTGGGGATAGGTATAGCATACCAAATGCATGGTCTTGTGGTGGTCGGTGCTGATGGAAAACCACTTAGAAATTCTATAATATGGTGCGATAGCCGTGCAGTGGGCATTGGAGACAAGGCATATGCGGAATTAGGTGAAGAGAATTGCGACTCTATGCTATTGAATTCTCCTGGAAATTTTACGGCCTCCAAGTTAGCTTGGGTTCGTGAAAATGAACCTGATGTTTTTGCGAAAGTCCACAAGTTCATGCTGCCCGGAGACTATATCGCATACAAGTTAAGCGGTAAAATTGCATCTACTGTATCAGGTCTTTCCGAGGGAATATTCTGGGACTTTTCAAAAAATCAGGTATCAAATGATATTTTGGACTATTATGGTATCCCTGAAAATATGGTTCCAGATGTTGTGGAAACTTTTGGAGATCAAGGAAAGGTCTCAAGTATGGGGGCTAAAGAAAGTGGTCTGTTGGAGGGGACGCCCATCGTTTATCGTTCAGGTGATCAGCCCAACAACGCCTTATCGCTTAACGTATTTAATCCGGGAGAGGTTGCCACAACTGGCGGTACTTCTGGAGTGGTGTATGCGGTAACGGACAATCTTTCGGTAAAGGAATGCTCAAGGGTCAATAATTTTGCCCATGTCAACTATAGGCCCGATAAGCATATCAGAATAGGAAAGCTTTTATGTATCAATGGGTCAGGTATCCAATATAGATGGCTTTTGAACAATTTGGATGTGTCTTCATATGAAGAAATGAACGACCTGGCCTCTGAAATTGAGATAGGCTCCGATGGTGTGTGTGTGATTCCTTTTGGAAATGGGGCAGAGCGCATGCTTAACAATCAGGATATCGGTACAAGAATCGTCAACCTTAATCTGAACCGGCATTCCAAGGCTCATCTTTGTAGGTCCGCTCTTGAGGGAATCGCTTTTTCGTTTGTATACGGAATTGAAATTATGCGGTCTGATGGTATTCAGACCAAGGTTATCCGTGCAGGTAATGATAATCTTTTCAGGTCTTCCATATTTTCCAATACCATTGCAACCCTCATTCAAGAAGAAATAGAAATATACAATACAACTGGTGCTATCGGGGCTGCCAGGGCATGTTCCATATCCGATTTTGGGCATGACAAGTTTCAATCTTATATGTACAATGACCATGTATTGACATATATGCCCTATAAGGACATTGAACCTTATCGGGAGGCATATGAAAAATGGAAAAATGAACTACAATTAATATTAAAAACAAAATAACAATGGCACATTTAGGCAACAAAGAATACTTTAAAGGTATAGGTGATATCATATTTGAAGGGAAGGATTCGGACAATCCGTTGGCATTTAAGTTCTATAATCCCGATCAAGTGGTCGCGGGAAAGACCATGAGGGAACATTTCAAATTTGCCATGGCCTATTGGCATACGCTATGCGGAACAGGTGGAGACCCATTTGGACCTGGAACCAAAAAATTTTCATGGTCTACCGATAAGAATCCAGTTAAGGCCGCTAAAGAAAAGGCGGACGCCGCGTTTGAGTTTGTAACCAAAATAGGTTTTGACTATTATTGCTTTCATGACTTTGACCTTGTGGATGAAGCCGACAGCTTAGTGGAATCCGAGAAGAGATTGTCCGCTGTAGTGGATTATCTGAAAGAAAAGCAACAAGCTTCGGGAGTTAAGCTGCTTTGGGGAACGGCCAACTGTTTCTCGAACCCTCGTTACATGAACGGAGCGGTTTCAAATCCTAATTTTGACGTTTTGGCCTATGCCGGCGCTCAAGTAAAAATGGCCTTGGATGCTACGATTGCTTTAGGTGGTGAAAACTATGTGTTCTGGGGTGGGCGTGAAGGATATATGTCCTTATTGAATACCAATATGAAGCTTGAACAGGATAATATTGGCAGGTTCTTGGGGATGGCCCGTGATTATGCTAGAAAGGAAGGGTTCAAAGGTAACTTTTTTATAGAGCCCAAACCTATGGAGCCCACAAAGCACCAGTACGATTTTGATGCAGCAACGTCCATTAACTCTATTCGCGAATATGGACTTCAGGATGATTTTAAATTGAACATAGAGGTCAACCATGCGACCTTAGCGCAACACACTTTCCAGCATGAATTGCAGGTAGCGGCCAATGCCGGAATGTTGGGAAGTATCGATGCCAACCGAGGAGACTATCAAAATGGATGGGATACCGATCAGTTCCCGAACAATGTTTTGGAAGTTACTGAGGCCATGTTGGTTTTCTTGAAATCCGGTGGACTTCAAGGAGGCGGTGTCAATTTCGATGCTAAAACTAGAAGGAACAGTACGGATTTGGAGGATATTTTCTATGCACATATTGGTGGGGCGGATACTTTTGCCAGAGCATTGTTGGCTGCAGATATCATTATGAAGGAATCAAACTATGAGGATTTGCTAAGCGAAAGGTATGCTTCCTTCAAAGAAGGAAAAGGAGCTTCATTCGTATCGGGGAAACTGGAATTTGCAGATTTGTTCAATCATGCACTTGATGTAGGAGAGCCCAAGCAGATAAGTGGCAAACAAGAACTTTATGAAAATATCGTTGGAAAGTTTGTATAGGTGAATGTTTCATCCTTTTAAAAAATAATTTACTCTTTTTTATAAGCCGTCCCTAGACATACCTATGCCAAAGGGCGGTTTTTCTTTTTTAGCCGATGTATTTATGATTATTTCAATGCTTTAAAATCATTATCTTTTAAAACTAATTTTATGGTATCCATGAACAAATTGACCTTAAAAGCCATCGCTTCCCATTTCAAGGTTTCCGTATCAACGGTTTCCAAGGCAATCAATGATAGCCATGAGATCGGCGAAGAGTTAAAGGTGAGAATTCAGAAATATGCCAAACAAAATCATTACAAACCTAATAGGGTGGCCCTGAATCTATTGAACCGTAATACCAAGACCATTGGGGTGGTAATTCCAAACATCCTGAACTATTTTTTTGTTCAAGTGCTCTATGGGATAGAGCAGATTGCGGATAAAAGAGGCTATAGCATCATTACCTGTAGCACCAACGAATCCATTGAAAAGGAGGCAAAGATATTGGACTTCCTATGTTCCGGGGCGGTAGATGGTGTTATCATTTCTACGGTAGCTGGAGAGACTCAACTAGCGGACCATATAGGGCATTTTAGGGAACTCCTGCAAAAACAGATTCCTCTGGTGATGTTTGACAGGGTCACCGAAAAAATTGAATGCGATAAAGTTGTGGTGGATGATTTCGAAGCAGGCTATAAGGCGACTAAACATTTTTTGGCAACAGGTTGCAGGGATTTAGCAATTGTGAATCCTATCGCCAACTCCCCGATTGGGAATTTGAGAATAGATGGGTTTAAAAAGGCCTTGGAGGAGAATGGACTTGTTTTTGACGAAGAAATGGTGGTGCCCATAGGCGCTGAGGATGATATGGAACTCATTTTATCCCTGTCATTGGATTTCCAAAAGCTAAACGGAATTTTGGTCTTTGATGAAATCACAACGGTCAAGGTGATGGATATTCTTAGGACCAAGGGCTATTCCATTCCTAACGATATTTCGATTATCGGTTTCACCAATGGAGAGTTGTCGAAATACGTAACTCCATCGGTTACTATGATCAGTCAGCATGGGCGTCACATTGGGGAAAAATCCGCTAGTAAACTTATCGATAGGATAGAGGCCAAAGTCCATGAGGATGATTTTGAGACAAAGACAATCAAAACAAGCTTGGTAGTAAGAGGGTCCACTTTGCCTTTGGAGTATCATAAGTGTTGAAAGCCCATTTTACTTGAAAACGTGCAAGCCTCTCGGGCAAATTTAATTTTTTATTGACTTACCCTCACGATATGCAATGGGGGAAATACCAGTTTCACGCTTGAACAGATAGCTCATATAGGAAATATGTTCAAAACCTGTTTTTTCTGCAATATCAAATAACCCAAGCTCGGTTTCGGTCAACAGTTCTTTCAATCGGTTTACACGTACCCGTTGCATTTCTTTATAAGGTGTTCGACCTACAATTTCCACAAACTTTTTCTCAAAAACCCTTCGGGTCATCGGAACTAAGTTCAACACATCTTCAATATTGAAGGTGCCGCTAGTGGCATGTTCGTATATATAATGTAGTGCCCTGGACATATGGGGGTCCTCGATGGCAAGGGCTTCAGTAGACCTCCTTTTTTTGATTCCTAAAGGTGATATCCGGTGCGAAAAGGTGTCTATTTTCTTTTTCTTCATTAGTTGTTCCAATAAGGTGGCGGCCAAATAACCTGTGGTGTGCGTGTCTGGTATAATACTGGTCAGTGGCGGGGAACAAAGTTCACAAATCAAAGGATCGTTATCCACACCGATTACAGCAATATCTTCTGGAACCATAAAGCCCTGTCTATGGCTGGAATCGATAATCAGTCTTCCCAATTGGTCGTAGGCTGCAAAAATCCCGATAGGTTTTGGTAGACTGGACAGCCAAGAATCAATCTTCTTCTGCTCGGCTACCAAATTCAATTTTAAATCAATAGAAATGTGGTGCTCATGACAAATAAATCCATTTTGTTCCAGTAGGTCTGTAAAATGGCTTGAGCGCCACTTGGACCAGTTAAAATTGGCTCCCAAAAAAGCAAAGTGCTTGAATCCACAATTTTGTAAGTGCTTTAAGGCCACTTGGGCTATTTTTTCGTCGTCGGTTTCGACCCAAGGAATGTTGGGAATCAAGTTGGCGGAACTTGTATCTACCGTTGGAAGGTTGCTTTGTTGTATGAGGTCGGCCGTGGTTTTATTTTCAATACGTGCAATAATGCCGTCGCCTTTCCAAGAAAGTAGCCATTCTGGATTAGGCTCGCCCCTTCCATATTCGCCCAAAAATACATCCCAGTCATCATGCTCTTTTATGTAGCTATAAATTCCTTTAATGATTCCTCTGGAATATGCATTTGAGGTTTCCAGTAAAAGGGCCACTTTATATCTCTTTTTTCTGATTATATCCTTGGGCATGTGGTTAAACTAAAATTTTATGGGCATAAAGGAAGCCATTGCCTTGTTTTTGGGTCCAGGGAATCAATGAAGTATTTAAGTATGCCAGGGGTTTTGTTTTTTATACTATTTGTTAAAAATCTAATTTAAAGATAGAAAAAAAAGTAGATGATGCTGTGTTTTATTCAATCACGATATTTTCGGACCTAACCTGATTAAAGTGGGAATTTCTGCTGTATATGATAATATTAGCTTCAATAAAATAACATATAATAAAAATTTATATTAAAAAATACTAACTATTGAATGGTGAGTGAGACGGATAGAACAGTAGAAGTCTAAATAATAACTGGTAATATATCTAAATGATAAGTATAAATTTCATATTGGAATCCAAAGGTATTGTGGATATGTTTGAATGTTCGCTAAAACTACCAACATCGGTACTGAACAAAAGCTTGGGGATTAACTCTCACTTTGTAGCAATAAGCAATTGATAACAAGCTGATTGTTGGTGAAGTGGGTGTCGGATCTCGGGAGTGCAGGTGATAAATCGATTTAGATTGCCAATAAAACCAATACGAATAAAACCATAATACCAAATTATAAAAATGAGTGATAAAAGTAGTAAAGTAGCCATTGTGGGGCTTGGATTCGGAGCAGAGTTTATTCCGATTTATAAAGAACACCCCAATGCAGAAATGTATGCAATATGTCAGCGAAATGAAGAAAAGCTCAATGAAATCGGTGATGCTTTTGGCATATCAAAACGGTATACGGATTATGCCGAGCTGCTTAAAGACCCTGATATTGATGCCGTACATATAAATACACCAATACCTAACCATGCAGAGCAATCCATCGCAGCGTTAAAGGCAGGAAAACATGTTGCCTGCACCGTTCCCATGGCCACCACCGTTGAGGAATGTAGACAAATTGTAGAGCTCGTAAAGGAAACAGGGCTTACCTATATGATGATGGAGACCGTGGTATACAGCCGTGAATTCCTTTTTGTAAAAGAGATGTATGAAAATGGTGACTTGGGAAGGATACAATTTTTAAGGGCGTCGCACCATCAAGAAATGAAGGGTTGGCCGGGTTATTGGGAGGGCTTGCCCCCAATGCATTATGCGACCCACTGTGTAGGTCCAATATTGGCCCTTTCCAGGTCTGAGGCCGAATATGTGTCATGTTTTGGTTCTGGTAGGATTGATGAGGAATTGATTGGTAAATATGGCTCTCCGTTTGCTGTGGAAACCTGTCACATCAAATTCAGGAAGTCCGATCTATCGGCCGAAATAACCCGTTCCCTTTTTAATACGGCAAGACAATATTGTGAAAGCTTTGATATTTACGGAAGCCTTAAATCCTTTGAATGGAATTTAATAGAAAATGAAAACCCGGTCATTCATACCGGAGAGACACCTGAACGTGTAGAGGTGCCGGACTATGCGCACCTGCTGCCAGAAAAGATTGCAAATTTTACCAGCGCCGGTGTTTATGATTCCGATGACAACCAACACCTTTCCTTTATACAAGGAGCAGGGCATGGAGGATCTCATCCACATTTGGCGCACGAGTTTGTAAGTGCCTTGATGGAGGGGCGGCAACCTTATCCGAACGCGGTCCAATCCGCAAACATAACCTGTGTTGGAATCTTGGCACACAAGTCTGCCATGAACGGGGGCGAGATTATAAAGATGCCGGATTTCACACTTTCGGAAGACTGATGGTCAAAACCCGGTTAAATGTTATTTTGATACTTAGAAATCAATAATCAAGTAAAAATTACAACAGGTAACGAATTATGGAAAAGAACAATAAGAAAAGACTCTTTTATGGAAGTTGTTTTGCAATAATAACAACGGCCTTCTCCTTTAGTATTCGAGCTGGGATTCTTCCGGAATTGGCCGAGACCTTTGATTTGAGCGCAAAGCAACTAGGATACATCAACCAGATGTGGTTTTTGGGCTTCCCTATCACAATGGTCATAGGGGGATTGTTCTATCATGTCATCGGGCCCAGAAATATAATGGCCTTTGCTTTTGTGGCACATTCCGCAGGTATTTTGCTGACCATTTATTCCGGAGGGTATATCGGTTTAATGATATCGACCCTATTAATCGGTCTTGGGAATGGATGTACGGAAGCCGCTTGTAACCCCATGATTGCAGATAGTTATCAGGGAAAGATGATGAATACCTTAATGAACCGTTTCCATATGTGGTTCCCTGGCGGAATTGTGCTCGGAAGCTTGATATCATATGTTATGACCGGTCTTAATTTGGGGTGGGAAGCCCAAATTTGGATTTTCTTTATCCCTACCTTTCTTTATGCATATATGTTCTATGGGCAGGAATTTCCAAAACCAAGAGTGGAGGAAGCAGCCAGCGTCAAGGCAAATTTTAAGGCCATGGTATCGCCCATGTTCATTTTTATTGCGGCCTGTATGGCGCTGACTGCCATTTCCGAGTTTGGACCGACCCAATGGGCTCAACTTGTATTGGAGAAAAGTGGGGCCGTACCCATGTTGGTCTTGGCCTTGATCACCGGAATCATGGCGTTTGGACGCTATTTCGGTGGGGAGATCGTCCATCGGTTCGATCAAAGCGGGGTCCTTTTGGGTTCGGCTATTTTTACCGCTCTGGGTATCTTTTTGCTCAGCAGCCAAACAGGTGGAATGATTTATGTTGCCGCAGCGATATTCGCCGTTGGGGTCTGCTATTTCTGGCCAAATATGATTGGGTTCGTGGCCGAGAAAATCCCTAAAAGCGGTGCTCTGGGAATGTCCGTGGTGGGAGCGATCGGTTTTTTCTCCACGTCAATTTTTCAGCCCATCATAGGCAACTGGATAGATAGTGCCAGGGCTACGGCAACGTCAATGGGCCTTGCCGGAGATGCATTGGAACTGGAAGCAGGTCAAGAAACACTAAAAAGAATGGTGGTCTTCCCGATTATACTTATTGTGCTTTTTGTCATTCTTTTCTTCTGGATACATCAAAAAAAGAAATCAACTCCGGCATTGACCGATTCGCCGAGAGTGAATGCGGGTTAATGCGATAAAATTTATTGAATAAAACAAACAAACTGATTGAAATATGTGTTGATACACACGAAAAAAAAATCGGAAAATGGTGGATCATTTTCCGATAGGGCAGATAATAATTAACTAACACAAACCTTGAAATTATGAAAAAAATATCAAATCCCTTATGGGTATTGGATAATTGCTGTTACCAAATCTTTGGATGGAAGTTGGCACTTCTTTTATCACTAACAACACTATTTGTGATAGATGCTACTGCCTCTGGTTTAAGTGAGGAGATTAGCGCTCCTACCTGTAAAGAAAGCAAATTTGATCCAATTATTGGTACTGCAATGGAGAAAAGTGTAGAAAAGAACACTTTTTATTCAGACAAGACAAAGAAGGACACTTACCAGTTCAATGTAACAGGTACCGTGACAGATACCAATGGCCAGCCCTTGCCGGGAGCCAATATTGTAGAAAAAGGCACAACTAATGGAGTGCAAACTGATTTTGACGGAAACTTTTCACTTTCGCTGGCCGATGAGAATGGGACATTAGTGGTTTCCTATATCGGATTTGCAGCCAAGGAAATTCCTGTTGATGGGCAATCGACATTTACCATTGCTTTGGAAGAAAGTGCTGCAGGGCTCGATGAAGTGATTGTTGTAGGTTATGGTTCCCAGAGCAAAGAATCCCTTACGGGATCTGTAGCTACGGTGGACGAAGAAGAACTGAACGCAGTACCTACGGGTGGTGATGCCGCCTCAAGAATGCAGGGACGCGTTGCAGGTGTTACCATTACCACCAACAGCGCCCCTGGAGGAAATGCCGTTGTGCGTGTGAGGGGTGTAGGTTCCATAAACAACAACGACCCATTATATGTAATCGATGGAGTGCCCACGACCACAGGCCTCAGTGGGGTCAATCCCAACGATATTGAATCCATGACCGTATTGAAGGATGCAGCTTCATCAGCAATTTATGGTTCCCGCGCGGCAAACGGTGTAATTTTGGTGACCACAAAAAGGGGAAGCAAGGGCAGAAAGCCAAGTCTTAGCCTCAGTGTACGATCAGGGGTACAAAGAGCCAACAACAATATAAATTTGTTGAATACCGAGGAAGTAGGATTACTGAAATGGCAAAAATTCACCAATGATGGGTTAGAGGTCGGAGACCCGGGTTGGGGTGACCTTCAATATGGTAACGGAGCTACACCGCAGATCCCGGATTATATTTTCCCCAACGGAAGGATGGAAGGAGAAGTGGATGAGAGCCTCTACAATTTTGGCGACCCATATTACGGTATAACAAGGGCCAACAAGCAGGGGACGGACTGGTTGGATGAAATTTTCACCGTAGCCCCGATACAGGAATATAATCTTTCGGTTAGTGGAGGTACCGAAGATATGAACTATGCCATATCAGGAGGTTATTTAAATCAGGAAGGAATATTGAACCACACCGGTTTTGACCGCTACAGTTTGAGGGCCAACACCGATATCAATATTACCGATTGGTTCAAAGTTGGGCAAAGCTTGAGTTTAACAAGAAGCAATAGAAAAGGAAACCTGTCTACTTCAGCGATAGAATACGCTCTTAGAACACACCCTATCATTCCTGTTTATGATATCCGTGGAAATTTTGCAGGTACCCAATCCAAAGGTACTGGAAATGCACAAAATCCCGTAGCAATACTATATAGGGATAAGGATGACTTTTCTAGACAGCTACGGATTTTGGCAAATGTTTACTTGCAATTCAACCTGACTGATGACCTTAGTTTCAAGACTATGTTGGGTGTGGATAGCAACAACAGAAAGGCTGAAGACCGCACCTTGGCCAATCCAGAGTTTACACAGACCAACTTTAACAATAGCCTAGAGCTTAGTCATAATGAGGGGTTTCAATATAATTTTACAAATACTTTAAATTATTCCAAAACTATTAGAGAAGATCATTCATTGGATGTGCTTCTGGGAATGGAACAGATTAAAAATAGATTGGAATATTTTGCTGCCGGAAGGTCTTCATTTGCTTTTACCGATTTGGATTACATGATTTTAAATGCAGGAACCGAAAATCAAACCAATGAAGGTTTCTTTGATGAATGGGCACTTTTCTCCTTTTTTGGACGGGTGAATTATAATTACAAGGGTAAATATCTGTTCGAAGCTGTTGCCCGTAGAGATGGATCTTCGAGGTTTAATGAAGAAAATCGATGGGGGGTGTTCCCGGCATTTTCCGCAGGATGGAGAGTAAGCGATGAGAAGTTTATGGCCGATGTAGATTGGTTGAACAGCTTAAAGCTTAGGGTAGGTTGGGGCCAGAACGGTAATGATAATGTAGGAAACTACAATGCCTACAGTACCTATCGTGCAGATGGCTTTGAATCCTATTATAACCTTAGCGGTTCGGGATCCACCTCGACCCAAGCAGGTTTTCATGCCTATAAACTGGGTAATCCGGATAGCCGATGGGAAACCAATACAACCACTAACATTGGAGTGGACTTCTCCATATTGGATTACAGGTTTGATGCTTCTGTAGATGTATATACAAGAAAAACAACAGATATGCTGTATCCTGATGTCAAACCGGATACATGGGGTGCGTTGGAACTATCTTCCGTGAATGTAGGGGAGATGAGAAACTCTGGAATCGACTTAATTATGAACTACAGAAGTGATATTGACAGTCCGCTACAATATACGATTAGTGCTAATCTTTCTCATTATAAAAACGAGGTGATCCGCCTTAATGATAACCCTGATGAAATTAGATTTGGAAACTCTTTATTGAATGATACTTATACCGCGACTACCCCGGGAAGACCTATATCTTCTTTTTTCGGATATATCGTGGATGGGTATTTCAACACACAAGAAGAAGTAGACTCACATGCGCCATACAATCCTGATGTATCTGGTGTAGATGCCTATAGTAGACCGGGGGTTTTCAAGTATAGGGATGTAAACGGTGATGGGGTAATTGATCCAGATGATAGAACCTTTATAGGTAGTCCACACCCTGATTTATCTTATGGACTCAACATGAATTTTAAGTATAAGAATTGGGACATGACCATGTTCTTCCAAGGCGTTCTTGGGAATGATTTGGTCAATTTCAGTAGCCGTACAGTTTTGTTCAACCGTTTTGATGGGAATTATCTTAAAAAACGTTTGTATGAATCTTGGACGCCGGAAAGATATCAGAACGGGGATAGGATTACTGTGCCCATTTCGTTGAACGATGATTCTGTAATGCAAAGACCATCAACATTTTTTGTAGAGGATGGTTCCTATTTTAGAATGAAGAACTTTGAGCTTGGCTATTCATTTTCAGAAAAGGTGTTGGAGAAGCTCGGCGGATTGAACAGGTTCCGGATTTATCTACAGACAACGAACTTGTTCACCATCACCAATTACAGTGGAATAGACCCGGAAACAAGTTCTGGTGACGATCGTCAAATAGGAGTGGATTCCGGTCTATATCCCCCATCTCAGATATTTATGATGGGAATCAATATTAATCTTTAATCAAAAACATAACAAGATGAAAAAAATACATATAATCAAATTGATACTGTTGTTGGTTTTAGTTGGATCTTGTTCAAAAGATGATCTTTTGGATATACGGCCCAAAGGAGAATCCCAAGTTGAAGACTTGGTAAACCAAACAGGTATAGATTTATTGTTGACAGGTGCCTATGCCGTTGTGGACGGTGTAAATGGAAAAAATGGAGAAGGTTGGGCAGGAGCAGATTCCAACTGGGTTTGGGGAGGAGTGGCTTCCGATAATGCCTACAAGGGTACCGTGGCAGGAGACCAGGCTCCCATTAATGCCATTGAAGGATTTTATGTGGATGCTGCCAACGTTTATGTGGCCAACCACTGGGCCCCGATGTACGATGGTGTCCTAAGAACAAACGATATTTTGCGTATCCTTCCAGATGTGGAGGATATGGACGAACAGGAAAAGGTACAGGTAGAGGGGCAGGCCAAATTTTTAAGGGCTCATTACTATGTTGAACTTACAAGGGTGCATGGTCCAGTTCCTTATATCGATGAGAATACAGAGAATCCGTCTGTAGTGCCCAATGATCATTTGGTTTGGCCGGAAATAGAAGCAGATTTACAATTTGCGGCAGACAACCTTCCGGGAAGTTGGGAGGATAAGGGAAGGGCCACTTCGTGGGCGGCCAAGACCTATTTGGCCTATGTTTATATGTTCCAAAGGCGGTTTGATGATGCTCTGCCCATTTTACGGGATATCTACAACAATGGCCCTTTTGAATTGATGGAGAGCTATGAACAGAATTATAGGATTGCCCACCTCAATAACAAGGAGTCCATATTTGAAATTCAGTATGCAGTAAATGATGGATTTAATGGATCCCCAAATGCTGGTATAGGCAATAGTATAATAGGAATGACCTTTATGGGAGGAAGTGGATTTTTTCAGCCTTCCCATAATCTGGTAACAGCATATAGAGTTGATGAAAATGGACTGCCACTTCTGGATGATACCTTTTCCGAAGATGATATATTTCCTTATGATCAAGATGGAGAGAGTGTTTTGTATGAAGGTCCCGTGGACCCTCGATTGGATCACACCATAGGTAGGCCAGGGGTACCTTTCTTGGATTGGGGCATTCAGGAAGGACATTCTTGGATTCGTGACCCTATTAATGGAGGCCCTTACATAAACAAAAAGCCCATGTTCTTAAAATCTGAAAGAGGAACAATGTCCAGTAATACAGGAAGGACATTTCCCAATGCCAACAATTACCGTAAGTTTAAGTTGAGCCATGTTATGCTATGGTTGGCCGAAGCAGAGGTCGAAGCCACGGGAGGTTCCTTGGAAACAGCGACCAATTTGATCAACGAGCTTCGAAATCGAGCCAAAAATTCCAATGTGGTGCGTTTTGATGATGGTACTCCAGCAGCCAATTATAGTGTTGAGCCGTATCCAGTGACCTTTCCAAACAAAGAGTATGCTTTAAAGGCAATTCGACATGAAAACCGTATTGAGTTGGCAATGGAGGGGTATCGATTTTACGAACTTGTACGCTGGGGAATGGCCGGAGAGGTAATGAACAACTATTTGGATGTTTCTTGTTCGGTTATGTCCTATCTATGCGGAAAATCCTTCACGGAGGGACAGCATGAGATTTGGCCTATACCACAAAGACAAATAGACCTTTCCAAGGATGAAAGTGGGGCTTCCGTACTTGTACAGAATCCCGGCTATTGATTTTTACCATGGGGCCGATTATTTCCATTGGCCCCTAATTTTGATAAAGAAAAAGTATGAAAAGAAGGAATAAAAATATATTTAAGATTATTGGCGTATACTTCCTTTTGGGACTCATGGGACCTAATGTTTATGCTCAGGAGAGCAAGTTGTACATCATTACGGACAGCATCAATGAATCTTTAATTATTTCGCGTTCCAAGGATACGTCGGATTCCATTCTGACACAAGTGGTCAAAGCGGGAATCAGGCCCTATATCCATCCTATTGCCGCACCCGATGGTGATGGGGTTTTGACAGAGTATGGGCCAGGTCATCATTTACATCAAACAGGACTTTATTGGGGTCTAAAGCGTGTCAACGAGCGAGACTATTTCATGAACTGGAAAGAAGCCTATTGGAAGAAGGAATCTTCGACCATTTTGGAGGGTTCCGGAGCAATAGTAAGATGGCAAACAAAATATGGTTTGTTGAACGAGAAAGGAGAGGTAATTCTTGAGGAGGTTCAACAATGGTCCATGGAAGAGCGTGAAGGAAGTTTTATATTGGATTTGGAATGGCAGGGCAGTGCTAGAGTAGATGTAACCATGGGTGAGTTCTATGTTGGCGGCTTGTTTTTGCGCATGCCTTGGAAGAATGGATATAAGGCGGAAATAGTAAACTCCGATGGTAAAAAGAATCTTGAAGCGGAGGCTCAAAGAGCTATTTGGGCAGATGTGGGTATACAGGTTCCCGGAAGAAAGGATTTGGCTCATGTTGCAATGATGGACCATCCGGACAATAGAGCTTTTCCCACGCCATGGCGTGTGGACAGCCAGTTTGGTTTGGGCCCCTCTATTCAAATATTGGGCGATTGGAAGATTCCAAAAGGCTCAACGGAGACCATAAAGTACAGATTATTGATCTATACCGGTGGTCAGGACAAAGATCTCATTGCACGCACTTGGAAAGAATTTGTTTGTGAAGATGGTAAGGGAACCAATTCAGGCGAATAATTTATATGTACATAAGAACTAACTAAAACCAATTAATTAATGATCACTAAAAAGAAAGCTATTGTTTTTCTGGCATCGATTGTCGCGCTCTACAGTTGCGATACAGGTGTTGATTCCAAAAATGGGGAGTCCGATTCACCTACTGTCGCCAAAGGCGAGAACACGGACAAATATGACAATTTCACCGATTGGGCCATATATAGAGGAGATAAAAAGGCCAATCAGTACTCCGAACTTGGGCAGATAAATGCAGCAAATGTGCATGCTCTGGAGCCTGTTTGGGAATACAAGCACGGTGATCCCGATAGACCTTCCATGTACAGTAACCCTATAGTTGTAAATGGGTTGATGTACTTTACTACTCCCAAATTGCATGTAGTGGCCATTGATGCGGTAACCGGTAAGGAAGAATGGGTGTTTGATCCCGCTCCATATAGCCCGGACAAAAAGGATTTCAGAGGCCGAAGCCGAGGTGTTACCTACTGGGAAGATGCCAATGGTAAAAATGGAAGGATATTCAATTTTGTTAAGGACAGGGTATATGCCCTTGATGCCCGCACGGGAAAACGAATTGATGATTTTGGCCCTGATGGATTCATAGACCTTAGGCTAAATTTACCCGTGGACCCAAAAGATGCATCCGTTGAGATGACGTCTCCGGGGATAGTGTACAAAAATTACTTGATCGTTGGGTCCCGTGTACCAGAAGGCAGTTTTTCGACCCCTGGGGATATCAGGGCATATAATGCCAAGACCGGTGAATTTGAATGGATATTCCATACTATTCCACAAAAGGGCGAGTTTGGTTACGATACCTGGGAGTTTGAAGAAGACGTGGTGTATGGTGGTGCAAACCCATGGGGAGGTTTTTCCTTGGACGAAGAAAGAGGATGGGTGTTTTTTGCCACAGGATCTCCTGCTCCCGACTTTATCCATGGAGGCAACAGAAAAGGAAAAGGACTTTTCGGTAATTGTATCATAGCGTTGGATGCCACCACAGGGGAAAGACAATGGCACTATCAAAATATACATCACGACATATTTGATTATGATAATCCCCCGGCACCCATGCTCACCGATATTCAGGTGGGGGATTCCATACAAGAGGCGGTGGTGCAGTTTACAAAAATGGGATTGACCTTTGTTTTGGATAGACAAACAGGAGAACCAATATTCCCCGTGGTCGAATTGCCTGTGCCGGCCTCAGATGTTCCGGGCGAAGAAGCTTGGGCCACACAGCCCTTTCCTGTAAAGCCGCCACCATTGAACAGGATTACGCTGAACGAATCGGATTTGAGTAACATCTCTCCGGAAGTGCATGAATATGTTCTCAAGGAATTCAAAAAATATAGAACAGGTAATCTGTATACCCCCGCTTCTGAGCAGGGAACCATTACTATGCCAGGACACCAAGGAGGAATGGAGTGGGGCGGAGGATCATACGACCCATACACCAATGTGGTATACATCAATGTAAACGAGGCTCCCACGATTCACAAGTTGGTAAAATACCAAGAACTTGAAAACAAAGAGGAGGCAACACCGGAACAACGGGGCGCATTGTTGTACAATAATGCCTGTACATCTTGCCATGGGGCCAACAGACAGGGAAACCCACCTGCTTTTCCCAAGTTGACCGACCTACAATTATCGGATGGCGAGATCAAAGATCTATTGTTCAACGGCAAAGGAATGATGCCTTCCTTTGAGCAATTGGGAGAAGAACAGGTAAACGACCTTATTGCCTTTTTAAAAAGTGATGGCGACGAAGGTAAAACCAAAGAATCGGTCAAATCAAAAACCAGATATTCCAACCAAGCACCATTTTTTGTGGATCAGAACGGATATCCGGCCATTGCTCCGCCATGGGGAACGCTCAACGCTGTGGATCTTGGTACGGGTAATATTCTTTGGAAAGTGCCATTGGGCGAATATCCAGAGCTGGTAGAGCAGGGCATCCGTAATACAGGCTCCAAGAGTTTTGGAGGTCCGGTGGCCACGGCCGGAGATGTGGTGTTTATGGCCGGAACCCCAGATGAAAAAATCAGGGCCTTCAATTCGCATAATGGTGATGTGCTCTGGGAGTATAAATTACCTGCAGCAGGCTATGCCACCCCAAGTGTATACATGATAGATGGGAAACAATATTTGGTAATAGCAGCTGGTGGTGGAGGAAAGAACGCGACCAAATATGGTGATTCCGTAATAGCGTTTGCTCTGCCCGATGCAGTCCTTGAAAATGGACAAGAGGTGAAGGAGAAGTATGCGGAATGGACCAATTTGTTTGACGGTGAATCATTGGAAGGGTGGGTACAACTCAATGGATGGCACGACTATTTTGCGGAGGATGGAAGCATTGTAGGCCGAACAGCAAAGGGAAGTCCAAATTCCTTCCTGTGTACCGTGGATGAGTTCGATGATTTTGAACTGACCTTGGATATTATGGTTGATGACGTAACCAATTCAGGAATTCAAATTCGAAGTAGGACTAAACCAGTTTCCGAAGGGGATTACCAAAGGGCAAGAGCAGGAAGAGTTTATGGTCCCCAAGTGGAAATGCAAAGAAACAGGGAGCCAGGAACACCGACAACGGGTCTTATTTATGGCGAGGCACTGGGCACAGGGTGGTTGTCGTCAGATGAAAAGATTCAAAATGGGCATAATTACCTAAATGAGAATGGATGGAACAAACTTCGCATACTTGCCCAAGGCCCACGTATCCAAACATGGTTGAATGGTATAAAGATTGAAGACCTTACGAATGAAGAGGTATATAAAACTAACCCCAAAGGTTTTATCGGGCTTCAGATGCATGGAGTAGAAGAGCCTGGACCTTTTACCATGAAATGGAAAAATATTCGAATACGAAAACTTTAATACTATGAAAATAATTGGCAAAGACCAATTAATGTAAATCTAGAATAGTTGGTTTAGTTTAGTTTGTTGGCGTAGCACAAGTATTGTGCTGCGCTTTTTTTCACCGAGCCCCTAAACCGAAAAAGAGACATGCTTAAAATGACAAAACTTTTACCAATTATTGCCTTTGGTCTAATGGGATTAATGACTCATGCGCAAGATATGCCCAAGGATACCATAACCCAACTGGATGAAATTGTTTTGATCCAAAATGCCATCCCGAAAAAAGCTACGGGAATCACAACATCTTCCAAAATTGATGGGCAGACTTTTGAACGGTTCAACCCAACTGATATTCCCTCGGCCATCAACCAGATTTCGGGAGTTTATCTTTTATCCGGTGCCATAAACACCAACCGAATCACAGTCCGTGGCATTGGGGCAAGGACTCCTTACGGCACCAATAAGCTTCGTATGTATTTTAACGGAATTCCCGTAACCAATGGCACAGGTGCAAGCACAATTGAAGCTTTTGATTTTGAGAACTTGGGGGCAATAGAAATTATCAAAGGCCCCAAGGGCACTGCAAATGGTGCCAATCTTGGAGGGGCCTTTTTGTTGGACACCAAGGCATCGGTGGAAGATAGGACCCAATTGATCAATTCATTTTCAGTGGGCTCCTATAATATGTTAAAGGACAATCTCACATTTTCGCATTCCGAAGATGGTTTTAACCTAAGCTTAAGCTACAATCACCTGGAAACGGATGGCTACCGACAGAACAGTCAGTTTGTTCGGGATGGTTTTTTGTTAAACACACAGTTGAGGACTGGACAAAACAGCAGTCTGTCCATTTTGATGAATTATATAGATTACACCGCCCATATTCCAAGTTCCATCAACCAAACCGATTTTGATGAAGACCCAACCCGGGCAGCATCAAATTGGCTGGCAGCACAGGGATACGAAGCCAACAAGTATATTTTAACAGGTCTCTCGCATACGTATCGGTTTTCCGAACACCTTCAAAATACAACCAGCATTTTCTACACCTACTTAGATCATTACGAACCACGACCTTTCGATATTTTAAATGAGTACACCAACGGGTTTGGTATTAGGTCTAGTTTTGCGGGTGAATGGGAAAAAGCCCAGTTCACCTTCGGTGGGGAGCTTTATAAAGATGAATACCAGTGGGGCACTTTTGAAAATTTATACCAAGAAAATGATGGCAATGGCAGCTTACAAGGCGATGCCTTAAGTGACAATATGGAATTCAGAAGACAGTTCAATCTGTTTGGAACTTTCACATATACGATTACAGAAAATTTAACTACCCAATTTGGTCTTAACCTGAACAAGACCTTTTATGATTTTCGAGATTTGTTCGATCAAGGTGATGGCAATGCATCTGCCGAACGCGATTTTGATGCGATCTTGTTACCCAATCTTGGAATCGACTATCAATTGGAAAACGGAAAAATCTATGCCAATATCAGTCGTGGTTTCTCGAATCCAAGTTTAGAGGAGACCCTTACCCCTGAAGGCATCATCAACCCAGATATTGCCCAAGAAACTGGAGTTAATTATGAGCTGGGCAGCGAGTGGCTGTTCTTTCAAAAAAGATTTTCCGCTAATCTTACGCTGTACCGAATGAATGTGGAAAACCTTTTGGTGGCAGAACGTGTCGGGGAAGACCAATATATTGGAAGAAATGCAGGGAAAACCCGTCACCAAGGTGTGGAATTGGACCTACAGTACCGGGGAAAGCTGTCGCAAACCCTTATCCTAACGCCTTACCTCAGTTATACCCTGAACGACCATAGCTTTGTGGATTTTGTGGATGGGGACAACGATTATTCTGGCAATCCGCTCACAGGAGTTCCAAAACATTTGATCAGTTCTGGATTGGATTTGCAACACACCAGTGGTCTGCAATTGAACCTTACCCACCAATTTGTGGATGAAATTCCCCTAAAGGATGCAAATTCGGCCTATAGCGACTCTTTTAATGTGTTCAATTCCAAACTCGGTTATCAAACTTCTATTTCCCAACATATTCATTTGGGCCTGAATGCCGGCATCAACAATGTTTTTGATGAAAATTATGCCCAATCCGTATTGATCAATGCAGTTGGTTTTGGTGGGGCAGAACCCAGATATTTTTACCCTGGAAATGGTCGGAATTATTATGGGAGTATGGGTTTGAAATATCAATTTTAACTGATTACTATAAAATAATGAAGGATACACGTCTTGAAAAAAAACAATTTGGAGAAACTCCTGAAGGAGAAAAAGTGTATAAATATACGCTAAGGAACGTTGATGGAATGGGAGTTGATATTATTAATTATGGAGGCATAATTTCCAGATGGACTTCTAAGGATAAAGATGGAAACCAAGGCAACATAGTTCTAAATTTTAATGATTTAAGATCCTATATGGAAGGAGGTGCTTTTTTGGGAGCGTTAATAGGTAGATTTGCAAACAGGATATCGAATAGCAGTTTTACACTTGACAAAAAAAAGTATGAATTGAACAAGAATGAAAGCGAAAATCATCTCCATGGTGGAGAAAAGGGTTTTGATAAAGTGGTTTGGAATGCTGCAACAAGGATTAGGATGGAATCTGCTTCGCTTATCTTGACGTATACCAGTCATCATATGGAAGAAGGATATCCTGGAAATCTTGATGTAAAGGTCACCTACACCCTTAAGGACGATAATGCACTTGAGGTCCAATATGAGGCTTCAACGGACCGCCCAACAATCATCAACCTTACACAGCATAGTTATTTCAATCTTTCAGCAGATTTTTCAAGGGATATTTTGGATCATGAGTTATTATTGAATGCGGAATCTTATTTGCCCGTGAATAATGAATTGATTCCAATTGGAGAATATCGCGCTGTAAAAGGGACGCCATTTGATTTTGGAAAATATAGAGCCATAGGCGATTCCATTTTTAACAATGATGAGCAGTTACTGATAGGGAAGGGCTATGATCATTGTTGGATATTGGACACAGAGAAGGGTGACCTAGAATTGGCAGCTTCATTATATCATTGGCGTAGTGGCCGTAGATTGGAAGTGTATACTACCGAACCTAGTATTCAATTTTATAGTGGAAATTTACTAAGTGGATATTGTACAATTGATAAAAAGATGATATACGGAAAAAGACAAGGCCTATGTTTGGAGACTCAACATTATCCAGATAGTCCGAATCAACCAAGGTTTCCTTCAGTACGTTTGGATCCCGGAAAGGACTATTGCACCAAAACGATATACAAACTTTCGGTTGTTTGAGAATTGTAGATACCCCAATCTTTAGGACAGGTTTTCTAAATTGATTTAGATTGGTAAAATGTGAAATTTGACTATTGGTGCCATCGATATTTTTTTGAAGATAAATTATCCTTTTTAAACTGATTTCAGTATTTTTAGTATCAAATGGATATGTTCTTATTCTCATTTTCATCTTAAATGTGCAATAAGGTGTGCAGGTTCTGGAATTTCAGTGCTTGTTTCTGATTTACAATAACATACAATCTTCTGGGTGGTTCAGTCATCTCGACTTAACCTTTTCAAGTAAAATCAAAACACTGTTAATCTTATGATTTTCAGTAAAATCCTCTATATCTATGTGACCAAGTTTAACCCAATGAACAACTAAAGCTAAACCTTCATAAGGATTCTAGGTTGAATCATATTTTGTTGGTATCATTAAGAGATCCTCCTTGTCAATAAATCCATGGTTGTTTTCATCCTACCATACTTTGACCAGCCTCTTTAAAGGCAACATTTGCTGTTTTAAGGTCATTTTTAAGCAATAAAATGCCCTTGGCTAAAAGGGCATTTATCACTAATAACAGTATTGTTTGATTTTGAAATTGTTACATTTTCAACTGCATAAAAAGCTCATGGGTGTTGTTGTCCAGGCCATCAATGGGGTTTTGGATGGAGGTCTCATAGGCATAACCCAAATTGAACCCGTTGCTGATATTGAACAGGAACAGCCCGCTGATGCTCTCGTCATACCTATAGCTGGCACCGAACTCAAAGCGCTCGCCGAAGTCCAGGATTCCCGTCACTTCGACGGATATGGGGGAAG
>NZ_JACESV010000002.1 GCF_013911645.1 Allomuricauda sp. | reverse complement strand
TCCATTGATAGTGGAACTTCAGTACCGGGATACCAAATTCATCTACTGTAGTCGGGTCGATCTCGCAATAGTTCTCCTTCCGGGCGATGGATTCACCCCTACCGGCCATGCCCACAACGGCGCCGTAGTATTTTTTGGCATCGCTGCGCAGTACATCGCCGTAACCACCTACTTTGGTCCCGAAGAACTTATTGAACTCGTTCACGTTGAAGCCGAATCCGTAGCTAGGCATACCCATGCCGCCCCAAACCTCGATGTGGTAACCACGTGGAAAATCCAACTTGGAATTGTCCCCCCACCAAGGGGAGTACACGTGCATCCCGCCCACGCCGTCCTCGTTGTAGGACACCTTGCGGTTCATCAAATCGGGAATAAATGCAGCTCTATCAGCACCCGTTGAATCGTGCAGGTACCTGCCCACAACGTCACTGCTGTTCCCTAATCCATTCGGGTGTTGCTTACTTTTTGAATTGAGAAGGATACGAGCAGAACTACAGGCCGAGGCACCCAGCACCACTACTTTTCCTTTCAATTTATATTCTTTACGATCTTCTTTGTTAATGTAGGACACTCCTGTGGCCCTGCCCTCCTCGTCGGTGGTCACCTCGCGGACCATACAGTTCACGAAAAGGTCGATCTGGCCACCGTTCTTCTGCGCTGGGAAAATCAGACAGGTCCCCGCGGAGAAATCCGCATATACCTGACAGGCACGGTTGCACTGCCCGCAGTAGAAGCAGACCCCGCGGTCGTTGTTTATCTTTTTGGTGAGCATCGACATCCGTGACGGATACACGGGAATGTTGCTCTTACGAGCTCCTTTGATATAAAAAAGCTCGTGCAATCTTGGTTTGGGCGGTGGCAGAAAGAAACCGTCCGGATCATTGGGAAGACCCTCGTTGGTGCCGAAAACCCCGATCATCTTGTCCACCTTGTCGTAATAGGGCTTTACGTCATCATAGCTTATGGGCCAGTTGTCCCCATAGCCGTCAACGTCCTTGTGCTTGAAGTCCTTCGGACCGAACCTCAGCGATATCCTTCCCCAGTGGTTGGTCCGTCCGCCCAGCATCCTGGAACGGAACCAATCGAATCGGGTGTCCTCCCCTTGGGTGTAGGGCTCCCCCTCGATGTCCCAGCCGCCGTAGGCCGCATCGAAGTCCCCGAAGGGACGGAATCGAGTGCTCTTGCCGCGCCTGGGGCTCTCGTAGGGCCATTTCAACTGGGTCTGGTGCTCCGGCATGGCCGGATCAAAAAAGGGACCGGCCTCGACCACAGCGACCTTGAGGCCGGCCTCCGACAAAACTTTGGCCGACATTCCGCCTCCTGCTCCAGAGCCCACAATAATGGCATCGTAGACCGTGGAATTCTCTATAATCTGCATGGATATATGTTTGGTTTAGTTTTACTTTGCTTAAAATCAATAAATTACCTCATAATCCAAAAGGGATAGATTGATTTTTCTTGCATCTAGTGCGTTTTAAAGATACTTTTTCTGTACATAAAACAGGAGCTTTTTCCCAATTTTCATTTTTATAGCTTATGTCACAAACTCATCAAAATACCCGATATTTGAAGAACAAACCACCTTTAAACCTTACAACCATCATGGGAAGATTTTTTACGACGTTCGTACTTTTTCTTATCACTTTCAACACTTTACTGGCTCAAAAAAGGAATATCTCCGCCTTAAAAATAAAGGATATTATGCAAGGGGATGACTTTGTCGGACATAGGCCGTCCAGCCCCTATTGGTCCACCGATGGAAAAACCTTGTACTTTGATTGGAATCCTGACAGTGCCATGAGCGATTCGCTTTATGCGTACTCCGTCAATAGCAAAAACATTAAAAAAGTTGGTTTTTTGCAAGCCAATGCTCTCCCCTCATCTAGATTAACATACGACCAAAGCAAAACAAAGGCGGTTTATGCCAAAAACGGGGATGTTTTTTTGTTGGATGTTGACACCCATCAATCCAGGCCCATTACCAAAACCCAAGAACGGGAAAGTAACCCACATTTTACCGATGATGGAAAAAGCATAGCTTTTGTAAAGGATGGGGAACTTTACACTTGGAACATTGTTTCGGGATTGATGGAACAAAAGACACATTTTGTAAAATCCAAAAACGATGAGCCGCAGCGCGATTCCAAGGATGAATGGCTGCACCAAGACCAATTGGAGATTTTTGATGTACTGCAGGAGCGAAAAGCAAAAAGAGATGCCGGGGAGCAAATCAGCAAAAAACTGGAAACGCTACAACCACTGGAACTCGAAACAGGTGGAAAAAGGGTCATCAGTCTGCAAATAGACCCTTCTGGCTCTTACATCACTTATATTTTGATGGATCGCCCTGATTCCAAAGGAACGATTGTGCCCCATTTTGTAACGGAATCGGGCTATACCGAAGATCAAAACACCCGCTCCAAAGTAGGCGATGAACCCACACAATACGAAATGTTTGTGTACGATGTGGAAAACCGCAAAAACTATCCCGTGGTTTTGGATAATCTGGAGGGTTTGGACTATGTTCCGGAGTACACCAAGGATTATCCGGACAAAACGTATGAAAACGAGGACCGAATTGGATTTATAAATGGCCCAACTTGGAACTCGGATGGCAGCAAAGCCATTTTGGACATCCAAGCCAACGATTACAAAGACCGTTGGATTGTTTTACTAGATCCAAAAACGGGCAAAGTGGAGCAATTGGACCGCCAACATGATGAAGCTTGGATTGGAGGCCCGGGCATAGGCCGCTATCGAGGAGGCGATTTAGGATGGATGCCCGATGGCAATAAAATTTGGTTCATGTCCGAAAAAACAGGGTATTCCCATTTGTACACCATGGACATCAACAACAAGAAAACCAAGGCCTTGACTTCTGGGGAGTTTGAAATTTATGATGCGTTCCTATCCAAAGATAAAAACAGATGGTATTTTACTTCCAACAAGACCCATCCGGGCGATCGTCAATTCTATTCCATGGCAGTCAAAGGTGGAAAATGGGAACAGTTGACCACTATGGTGGGTAGAAACGATGTGGTGCTTTCCCCCAACGAGGAAAAAATGGCCATTCTCTACTCGTATTCCAACAAGCCTACGGAATTGTTCATTAAAGATAATCCTGTTGAGACAGGTGGAAATCCCAAAGCAGAACAAATCACCAAATCCAATAGTGATGCATTTAATGCGTATGATTGGAAAGACCCGGAAATCATTACGTTCAAGGCATCGGATGGTGCAAAAGTTCACGCAAGATTGTACCAACCCGAAGCTTCGGTAAAAAACAAGGCCGCCGTGATTTTTGTACATGGTGCGGGATATTTACAGAACGCCCACAAGTGGTGGAGCTCCTATTTTAGGGAATATATGTTCCACAATCTGTTGGTGGACAACGGCTACACCGTTCTTGATATAGATTACCGGGGAAGTGCCGGGTATGGCAGAGATTGGCGTACCGGAATTTACCGACACATGGGGGGCAAGGATTTGTCCGATCAAGTGGATGGTGCCAAAATGTTGGTGGATGATTACGGTATTGATACAGATAAAATAGGTATTTACGGGGGTTCCTACGGCGGATTCATCACCTTAATGGGCATGTTCAACGCACCTGACACCTTTAGTGCCGGTGGTGCAATCCGTTCTGTTGGGGATTGGGCCGCGTACAATCATGGTTATACAGCACGAATTTTAAACACACCTGCTACCGATAGCTTGGCCTATAAACGTAGTTCTCCCATTTATTTTGCCGATGGTTTGCAAGGCGACCTTTTGATTCTTCATGGCATGGTGGACGATAATGTGCATTTTCAGGATATGGTAAGGCTTTCCCAACGCTTGATCGAACTCGGCAAGGAAAATTGGGAAATGGCAGTTTATCCTGTGGAGCGACACGGTTTTGTGGAGCCCAGCAGTTGGACGGACGAGTATACCCGCATCTTCAAGCTGTTCCAAAAATCACTTTTAGGGAAAGAATAAAGGATTGCATCAAAGGGAGAACCCAAAGACTTTAAGCAAAAAAAACATATCTTCCAGCCTGAAAATTAACAAACAAGCTGCATGAAAGCATTGTTAAAAGCACTCGGCCCTGGCCTATTGTTTGCCAGCATGGCCATTGGCACCTCACATTTGGTCCTTTCCACCAAAGCAGGTGCACAATATGGTTGGATTATGATAATTCCCATTGTTTTGGCGAATTTGTTGAAGTATCCCTTTTTTGAGTTTGGGATACGGTACACCACGGTAACGGAAAAAAGTCTGATCAAGGGATACACCAATTTGGGCAAGACCTATTTGTACATCTATGCCTTCGTAACCCTGATTTCCACCTTTACCATTTTAGCAGCGCTTTATGTGGTAACGGCAGGTTTATTCATCAATCTTTTTGAAATCACTTCGGTGGGTGCCGGAATGGTGTCGTTGGGATTGTTTGTTTTTATCGGTTTGATTTTGATCATTGGAAAGTACCGATTTCTTGAAAATTCTTTGAAAGCGGTCATTACCATACTTTTTATCGCCTTGTTGGCCACAACCGTAATGGTGTTGCAAAAAGGTCCCGTACCTGATGCTGCATCCTACCAAAGGCCTGAAATTTTTAATGAGGTCGGGATTTTGTTTTTAATCGGTCTTATGGGGTGGATGCCCACGGCCGTAGAAGCATCGGGCTGGGTGAGCCTTTGGGGCATGGAAAACCTAAAGACCATGAAGAACAAGCCCACACTTAAACTTGCCCTGAAAGAATTTAACGTAGGTTATATTTTAACGGCTGTTTTGGCGCTGTTTTTTATGATCATTGGTTGGATGACCCTGTATGGTACCGGAACCGAACTCAGCGGTAATGCTGTGGTTTTTGCCGACCAGTTGGTCAATCTGTTCACCACACATATTGGCAATTGGGCCTACTTTTTTATTGCCATAGCTGCTTTTGCGACCATGTTCAGTACGTGCATGACCGCCCATGACGCTATTTCCCGCGTGAGTTTGGACGTGCTTCAAAAACTATATCCTAAGAAAAACATCTACAACCAAAAACATGCTTTCGCCTTGATGGTCATTGCAATGGCATGGATCAATTGGATAGTGATCAGTCTGTTTAGTGCCAATATGGGGGATCTGGTCGGGCTGGCTACGTTTGTTTCCTTTGTTTTTGCCCCACTTTTGGGATGGATGAACCTAAAAACGGTAACCGGAAAAGATGTTCCAAAGGAACATCAGCCTAAAATGGGATTAAAAATGCTTACTTATTGCGGGATGATCTTCCTATCATTATTTGCGCTGTACTATTGTTGGATGTTGTTGGTTTAACCTGAGTTCGATTATTATTTTTGACCTTGAAAATGCCGTCACTTCGAGTGCGAAGCGCCTGCCTGCCGGTAGGCAGGTATCGAGAAGTGTCCTTTTCGAACTCAGGTTGGTCTAGCTTTAATCAAACAGCACATTATCATTGAGAACAACGATCAAAGAGCGCTGGTTCTTTTTGTGCAAGGTTTCCAAACAGAATACGCCATTGGTACAATTGTTCAAGATTTTGTCCTCTCCATAACCTACGGAATACAAGATATTGCTTGCCGGCACACCGTTTTCCACCAAATATTTTTTAATGGCATCGGAGCGGGCTTGGGTAAGCCGAAAATTGGTACTGCTCCCTCCCCTGCTATCCGTGTAGGTTTCAATTCTGAGCTGGGCACGGGGAAACGCATCAATAAAATCAATGACTTTGGCAAGCTCGGTTTTGATTTCATCCGTTAGTTGTGTGGAACTGGTGTTGAAGTAAAAATCGTCCATCTTCACCACTTTCTGGCCCTCGCGCTCTTCCACAAGATCATTGTAAAAGGCGATGGGCACATCAAAAATGCTGTTTTGCAAGGCATCCAACTCATCTTGGTCAAACTTTTTGTTAAATCTTGAATAACGCTCTTTGGATGCATCCAACACCAACTCGGGCTCATACGGAATTTCCAGTCTGTACTGGCCTTCTTCATCCGAAGTGGTCTCGGCCAACATTTCCCCGTTCATATCCCAAAGACTCACTGTTGCATTAGGCACTATTTCGGATGCACTGCTCGCATTCACAACGGCACCTTTAAAGGTAATTGTCTTGAGGCCGGGCTTTTCGTCAACCTTAAAGCCATAAATATCATCTTTACCTTTTCCGCCGGTACGGTTGGATGCGAAATAGCCCAACAATCCATCGCCATCATTTCTAATGATCATTCCAAAATCATCGAATTCGGTATTAATGGGTGCTCCCAGATTGATAGGGATTCCGAAACCTTCGTCTTCAATATTGGATTTGTAAATGTCCATACCGCCAAGTCCGAAGAATACGTCCGAAGCAAAATAAAAACTGTTCTCAAAAATAAAAGGTGCGATTTCGTTACCGGAAGAGTTGATTCGTGGCCCTAAATTGATCGGGGCGGACATTACCTGTCCATTATTGGTGTACACAAAATAAATGTCCGTTCCCCCGTAGCCCTCTTCAAAATCTGCAGAAAAGTAGAGTTTTCCGCTGGCATCATCGTAAAAAGGGTAATAGAAAGAGGTGCTCAAATCCTTTAGCAACAATTGGTAGGAACCTCCAATGTTTTGCTTTGCAATGGCCAAGGCGTTTTTACCGTTTTCATCAAAGGCCAGTTCGCCATCTTGCGTATTGGACAGCACATAAAACACACTGTTCAATCCAGACGAAAAAAACGGTGTCGCTTCATGGTAATCAGTATCCTTTAGTTCTTGGAAAGATTGCAGAGCAGTAATTTGCCCATTAGGTTGAATCTCGGATTCATAAATATTGAAATAGCCTTCGTTACCTGGTTCGTACCGTAGTTTTTTATTGACTTGACGCCCGCTGGAGAACAATAACTTATCATTGTAAAAGCTGGGGGCAAAATCCGTTTGGGGGCTATTGCCCTCCAAATTGAAGATTTCGTACTCCAACTGATTTCCATCCGCGCCATTTTGCAACAACTGATTGTTGAATTCCATGTTCTCCATCAGTTCCTTTGGAAAACTTGATGATATACTGGTCAAAAAATCCCTTTTCCCATCGACATTCGGACTTTTGGACAGGCTTTGCAACATTTTATTGTAATGGTGCGTATCCATCAAAGTGTCTTGGTCATAGATTTTCATGTAGGCTTCCGAAGCCTTGTCGTAATTATTTGTTTCAAAATAAGCATCCGCAAGGTTCAGGAACTGCTGCTTGGTCAAAACACCTTCAGAAAGTTCTTCTTCGTATGCATTGACTGCTTTTTGGTATTCGTATTGAAAAAAGAAAACATCGCCTTGGGACTTCTTTTTTTGGGCGAAGCAGAAAACCACACCCAGTAGGGATGCCAAAAGTGTTATCTGTATTTTTTTTGTATGGTTCATGTTAGAAAAATCTTGGGGAGTCTATCTGCTTACCTTTATTTTTTGATTTTTTGTTCTTTGAATTGTTGTTTCCAAAACCAAAACCGCCTCTACCTATATAAAATTTTAAAATGGCTTCATGCGAACCGCCGCTGTACTCGCCCAAACCATTGGTATTATAATCGTAAGAGTATCCAATGAACATTCCGTTGGAAATTTGGAATCCAGCCAGGCCGCTCACGGCATTATCAAATCTGTATGAAGCTCCAATGGTCAATGCATCAATAAATTGAAAATTGGCCGACAGGTTTACGGTTACCGGGGAACCCTGAAGGTAATTCACCAAAAAGGCCGGTTTAAATTTGGTTTGTTCTCCCAACTCGAACACATAGCCCCCAATGGCATTGAACTGCATATTGTCTTCTACAATGGTCGCCACTTCATCATTATACAATGCATTGGTCAAAAAATTGGGTACTGAAAGTCCCAAATACCAGTCTTCTTTGTGGTACATAAACAGTCCTGCACCCACGGTCGGATAGAAGTTGCTATAATTCCCTCCCAAGATGGAACCGTCCGATGGGTCTTCAAAAGTACCTTTGGAATAATCAATGTTCAAGGACGAACCTCCTGCATTAAGTCCAAAGGATAGTTTAGTGTCTTCGGATAATTGAATTTGATAGGAATAGGCCACATCAAAATAGGTTTGTGTGGATGGTCCAAGTACATCGTTAACAATGTTGACGCCCAGTCCCATTTTTTCGTTGTTGAAAGGAATGTTGGCCCCTCCACGTATGGTGGTCGGCGCACCGGGAATATCCACCCATTGGGCACGGTACAGACCAATAATTTCAGGACTCTCCACAGTTCCCACATAAGCTGGGTTAAAACTGCCTATGTTGTACATGTATTGGGTGTACTGTGGTTCTTTTTGGGCATGGGTGTAGCCAAACGCCATACAAAGCACTCCTAGAACCATTCCGTATTTTGAAAAACCTTTTTTATCTGGCATTTTAGTTGTTCCTTACAATTTGAATCCACCCTTTTACCACGTCCGTTCCGTCGCCGTTCAGGTCCAAAACATAGAAATAGGTGCCTTTGGGCAAATCCCCGTTTTTGCCCGTACCGTCCCACGAACTGTCGTATCCGTTCATTTGGAAGACGCTGTTGCCGTAGCGGTCGAATACTTCGAATGAATTATTTGGATAGCTTGTGTGGTCCACAAGGGTCAATGTATCGTTACGTCCGTCTCCATTGGGAGAAAAGATGGTACAAATGGTTCCCGGGTCCTCGCATCCGCTACGATTTACCTGAATTTGCACTGTGGCTGTATTGTTGTCAGCTATACCATCATTTGGAAATGAAGACTCAAGGTTTGCTGTATTTTCTAAGACTCCAGATTCTGTAACGGTTACCGAAATCTCCAAGGTCACTTCCTCTTCTGCATCAAGTTCATCAATGATCCATTCTCCTGTGGTTTCATCATAACTTCCTTTGGAAGGAGTACTGGATTGATATTGAAACCCATTGCCCAACAGGTCGCTCACCACAATATCCAACACCCTATCCATGGTGGTATTTTGTACCGTGATAGTAAAGGTGATTATGGAGTTCAACAGCACTTCCGTTTCGTTAACTTCTTTGGTTATCGCCAAATCTATATCCTCGGGGTTACACTCTGGCGTTAAGAAAGGATCACAAGCATCCAAAGGATCGGTTGCATTTTCTGGTACAGCATCGGTGCTTGTGTCATCCACGACCAATACTTCTTCGCTATCAGTGAGCCCATCGCCATCCGTATCGGGATCATTAGGGTCGGTGCCCAGGGTAATTTCCTCTCCATCGGTAAGCCCATCACCGTCAGTATCTACGGTACAATCACTTACCGAGATGGTCACTTGCACCGATGCTGGTGTACACGGAGCTTCGGTGGCAGTGGTATATTCAAACACGTAGTCGCCCATAGCCAATCCCGTGAAATCAATATTATTATCGGAACCAATGCTAAGATCTCCGTTGGATGGGTCTGTAATGATGGCCCAAGTTCCAGGATCTGCCCCGATGAGGGTATCATCCAAATCTATTACATTAGGTCCTCCATTTCCTGCTACATTACAGGCCGAAGTATTTGTTGCTGTACCTGCATTTGGTGTATCGGTAATGGTAGCCACCACCTCCACGCGATCAGATTCGCATCCGTTGGCGGAAGCTGAAACATAAAAAGAGGTTGTTTCGGTCAAAGTATTTGTTGTGTAAGTAGCACTTGTGCCAACAATATTTCCGCCTGTTGGTGCATCATACCATGTGTAACTGACGGTACTCTCATCTGCTACCGATGCACTAGCTGTTAATATTAACGTAGCGGCATCACAACTGGAATCTCCACTGGTCGCATCAATTGTCGGGGTAAAATTACGCACCAAAGTAATGGCCAGAACAGGGCTACCACATTCGTTGACCTCATCGTAGTAAAAGCCGTAATAGGTTCCAGGTTCAACTACATTGCTGCTATTAAGGTGTGCTCCAGTTTCTGAAGGTTCCGAACTCGTACTCCAAATAAGAGTGGTTCCTGAAGGGGCAGTACTCGACACATAACTGCTCAAATCCGTATTTACTTCATCACAAAATTCGATGGTGGTATCATCTCCATTAAACGTTGGGGCCGTATTTCCAGCATCGCAAGGGCCGGGACAATCATCAACCGTTATGATTAAATTTACCGTTTTGTCGGAACAAACTCCTTCTGCCGTAGCTGTGTAGGCAAAAATATAATCTCCTAAAGGTTGACCATCAAAATTCACCACATTATCTGTATCAATGGTTATAGCTCCACCTGATGGGTCCGTAGTGATACTCCAAAGCCCTGGATCTGCTCCAGAAAGTTGATTGTCCAAATCAATAGTGGTACCACCGTTCGAAGAATCGGCACAAACACTGGCCCCAGTTGTGGTTCCAGGGTTGGGTTCTTCGTTTACGGATAGAATTACTTCAACCGTTGGGCTTGCACAATCGTTTAAACTATCGTAGTAAAACCCGTAGTAGGTATTTTGATTGATAACTTGGCTGCCCGTAATCACACTAGACCCTAAATAATCACCTGTTTGACTGGTATCCGGATTGGTACTCCATACCAGTTGTGCTGTGACATCTACATAATCGTTTAAGTCTTGAGTGAAATCATTGAAGGTTTCAACACAAAATTGGGTGCCCGTGTCGTTAAGAACAGGTGCATCCGCGCCTGCGGCACAGGAATCATCATTGATTATTGTAACGGTAGCTGTATCAGAAATATCAATGGTAAAGGATGTACCACCTAAACCAGACATTGAAACTTCCAAGGTTTCATCCCCTTCAATTAATGCATCAGCATTTGGAATTACATCAAAAGTCTGTACTTCGCCCGCATTCCCTGCAAATGTTAACGTTTCGTTGACCAATGTATAATCAGAACTAGCAGTTGTTGCTGTACCATCGGCAGAAGAAACATTAACTGTAAACCCACCTGCGACCTGGTTGTTTAAAGTTGCAGAAGCTATAATGGGGCCATCATCTTCATTACCACTTGCATTTGCAATCGTTACGGATGCACTGTCGTCGTCAACATTTTCAACTGAAACATTTTGATCGGAAACACCCAAATATGAAAGTGCACTTCCTACTGCTACACTAACATTTATATCATAAGGTTGCAAACCATCTACAATAGCATCATCAACCCCTGTTACCGTTACCGTTTGAGGAACGTTCCAGTTTCCAGTGGTAAATGTTAATGTTGAAGGTGAAACCGTTCCTTCCCCCACGTCATCAGAAGTAATATCAAAAACCACATTGCTGATTAAAGTCCTTCGATTAAGCACAACCGTAAAGGTATCCGTAGCCCCTGCCTCTGAAGTTGAAGTCTCTCCATCCGATTCCACTATGGTAAACCCAGCCACATCGTCATCGGAATTCGTTACTGAAACTGTATCGGCTAAATTATCAAAAGCGTCATCGCTGTTTGTGTTATTCACACCTAAGTTTATTGCAAAAGTTTGGGCACCATCTATAATTAAATCATCTTCACCTGTGACCGTAACTATTTGTGGAGTATCCCAGTTGATAGGTGTAAATGTCAAAATTTCAGTAGAGACAGTTCCCTCCCCTGTATCATCGGACTCAATGTCAAAAACCACATTACTCGTTGGCTGTACATCCAAAACTACGGTAAAAGTATCCGTAGCTTCGTCTTCTGAAGTATTGGTAGATCCATCCGTTTCAACTATTGAAAAACTAGCGGAGTCATTATCAGTATTACTGGCTGTAACTATTTCCTCAAGACCATCAAAATCATCATCACTGGAACCATCGTTCACAGTTATGGTCACATCATAGGAAAGGTCACCATCAACAATTGCATCGTCAACCCCTGTTATGGTAACTTCTTGCGGTGTATCCCAATCTCCAGATGTAAATGTCAATGTTGATGGAGAAACGGTACCCTCCCCTACATCATCCGATGTAACATTCAATACAACATCGCTTGTTGGTTGGGCATCCAATACCAAGGAAAAGGTGTCTGTAGTACCATCTTCCGACGTAACAGTGTTCCCATCCGTTTCCGTAATGGCTATGCCCGCTGAATCATTATCCGTATTCTGAGCGGATACAACTTCTGAAAGACCGTCAAAAGCATCATCACTGACGGAATTATCAACACTGATTGTTATATTATAAGGTTGTGTACCATCAATAATATTATCATCTACACCAGTCACGGCTATTTCCTGTGAGGTATCCCAATTTGCATTGGTAAATGTCAACTGACTTGTACTAACATCGCCCTCACCAGTATCACTGGATGAAATATTAAGCACAACATCACTTGTGGGTTGTGCTCCCAATAGCACTTCGAAGGTATCCGTGGTTCCATCTTCCGAGGTAACAGTGCCGCCGTCTGTTTGTGTGATGATTATTGAAGCTGTGTCATCATCCGCGTTTTCTACCGGCACCAATTGGTCCGCCAACGAATCAAAGGCATTGTCACTGTTCGTAGCATTTACGCTAACTGTAATATTATAGGTCACAGTCCCATCCACGATGGCATCGTCCACACCCGTGACGATGACCGTTTGCGGGGTATCCCAGTTGGCATTGGTAAAAGTTAATACGCCAAAGTCAACCGTTCCCTCATCGGTGTTACCGGACACAACGTCAAGAACAACGTCCGTCGTCGGCTGGGCATCCATAACAACCGTGAAAGTATCTGTCGTTCCATCCTCTGAAGTATTGGTAGATCCATCCGTTTCAACTATTGAAAAACTAGCGGAGTCATTATCGGCATTGCTGGCTGGAACGGTTTCAAAAAGACCATCAAAAGCATCATCACTAGAACCATCGTTCACGCTTACCGTCACATTATAGGATTGGTCTCCATCAATAATTGTATCGTCAACCCCAGTTATGGTTACTTCTTGCGGTGTATCCCAATCTCCTGATGTAAATGTCAATGTTGATGGAGAAACGGTACCCTCCCCTACATCATCCGATGCAACATTTAATACAACATCGCTTGTTGGTTGGGCGTCCAATACCACGGAAAAGGTGTCTGTAGCGCCTGTTTCAGATGTATTGACACCGTCGCCTTCATCTATGACTATAGCCTGCCCATACCCCACACCAATACCAAGCAGTAAAAAAAGAACAAACAATAGTCCACCACGAACTATGGCAGTCCTGGGTTTATTTGGGGCATTTTTATATAAGGTTGACATCACCAGTTCAATCAGTTTCAATTTGTCCAAAAGCTATATATAGGTCGGTGATTTGGGGCTACCAATATTACAAAAAAAGGCAAGGAATATCCTTGCCAATTAGTTTAAACCTCAATTTATTCGGATAAAGTGTTTTCCTTACCTATGAAACTGTCGCCGAACTGGTTTCGGCCTCGCGGTGGATTTTTTTAACCAAGCCTTGCAACACCTTGCCCGGCCCTACTTCCACAAAGGATGTAGCTCCATCTTTTACCATTTGTTGCACGCTTTGCGTCCATTTTACGGGAGCCGTTAATTGTAGTATTAAATTCTTCTTGATTTCCTCGGCATCGGACACGGCCGTGGTCGTCACGTTTTGATAAATAGGGCAAGTAGGTATTTTGAATTCCATAGATTCAATCGCTGCCGCCAATTCTTCCCTTGCCGGTTCCATTAAAGGGGAATGAAATGCTCCTCCAACCGGCAATAACAAGGCTCTTCTTGCCCCGGCCTCCTTCATTTTTTCGCAGGCTATGTTTACCGCATCCACCTCTCCAGAGATTACCAATTGCCCTGGACAATTATAGTTGGCGGGAACCACAATACCTTCCACTTCGGCACAAATTTTTTCCACCACCTCATCTTCCAAGCCCAAAACAGCGGCCATGGTACTGGGTTGAACTTCGCAAGCCTTTTGCATGGCCAAGGCACGTTGTGACACCAATTTTAGGCCATCTTCAAAATTCAAGGTTCCATTGGCTACCAAAGCGGAGAATTCCCCCAAGGAATGTCCGGCCACCATATCGGGTTTAAAAGCATCTCCCAACACCTTGCTCAAAATCACAGAGTGCAAAAAGATGGCGGGCTGGGTCACCTTGGTCTGTTTTAGGTCTTCGGCAGTGCCCTCGAACATGATATCGGTTATGGAAAACCCAAGAATTTCGTTGGCTTTTTCAAAAAGTTCCTGTGCTTCGGAATGGTTTTCGTAGAGGTCCAAGCCCATACCTACAAATTGTGCTCCCTGTCCCGGAAAAATATATACATTCATAATTGTCGAGTTTTTGAGTGGGACAAAAATAGGGATAATTTGTTTGCTTACCCTTCTTTAAACCAGCTGGAGTACTTTACATAGTTGTTGGCGATCCTATCTATTTCTCCCTTGGAAAGCTCCGGACTGATGTCCTTTATCTTTTTAGCAGGCATACCCGCATATATACTCCCGGCCTCTACATGCGTGCCTTTGGTAACAACCGCACCCGCTGCAATAATGGAATTGCTTTCCACTATACAATCATCCATGATCATACTTCCCATACCCACCAACACATTGTCCTTAATGGTACAACCGTGCACTATGGCATTATGTCCAATAGAAACGTTATTTCCGATAGTGGTTGGGGATTTTTCATATGTACAATGAATCACGGCGCCGTCCTGCACATTGACCTTGTTTCCCATTTTTATATAATGGACATCGCCCCTGATTACGGCATTGAACCAAACACTGCACTGGTCGCCCATACATACCTCACCAACAATAGTGGCATTTTCAGCTATAAAACAATCTTTTCCTATTTCTGGGGATTTGCCCCGAACTGGTTTCATGATCATTGATGTAAAATTTACCTTTTAAACAAAAAAGCATCTCGACTACCCTTTCGACTGCGACAGGCTACCCTTGAACCTACATCTATCAATTATTCTTGAAAGTTAATTATTCGCAGCAGGGCAATAACAATCGTAACGATTGCCTTGGTCGCTTTGTCCAAAATCGTAACCCAAAGTGATTTGATGAAAACCACCGTTATCAAAACGGATATCCCCGGATTGGTAGGAATAATTGTACGAGAACATGAATCTATTCACATTAACCCCGATAATCGGCGTAAACAATTGCAAGCGTTGTTCCCCGAAATTTCCGTTGGATTGAAATTGTGCCCCATCAAAACTACGTCGGTACGACAAACCGGCCCATACTGTACCAAAACTAACATCTCGATACACTTTAGCATTCAAATCTACAGTTTTCTCTTTGGTAAAATCTGTCATCTGGAACAAAATGGATGGTTCAATCCGTGTATTTTTTCCAAAAACATATCCAACGGAGAACAGGTAACGTCTCAAGTTGTCAAATTCAGCTGCCGTATATAAATCACGTCCACTGCCCAAAATATTTAAAATAGCAGCATGTGCATAAAACTCGAACAAATTGTAGGAAACGCCCAAATCCACATTAAAATAGCTCGCTGTGTTCTTTACCCCGGTAACAACAGGGTCTGGAATTACGGACCTAAATTCCGTTTCGTCCAAACTACTGAGAATAATGCCTGCACTCAAACCTAAAGATAGCTGGTTGAGCGTTCTAAAATCGCCGCCCAATTGCAAATGGTGTGCGTAAGTCGCTTTGAAGCCCGTTTGGGAGTGGTACCCATTGGAATCGTTAAAAAGTATGCCTCCTATCCCACTGCGCTCACCAACCCTGGAATTTATGTTCAGTGTCTGCAAGCTTGGTGCTTCATCCACATTAAACCACTGTTTCCTAGCGGTAAGACGAACCTTGGTCCCCTCGGCGATACCTGCCATGGATGGATAGACCAAGTAATAATTGTCCGCCAAGTAATCAAAATACACGGGAATTCCTTCCTGTGCTTTGGCCACGGACCCAAAAAACAGGGTTAGGATAATTGAGGTTAGAATACGTCTCATGTGACGGTTGGGGCTAGAATGGTTGTTCAATACAATAAAACACTAAGATAACGGCAAGCAACACACATTATTATAATATTTTGCTGCGCATCCTAACTATTGGTACTTTTGTATCAAAGATTCAAGATGAAAGAATACAACATTACGGTTGTTCCTACCAACAACCCCAAGATAATCAAGTTGGAAGCCAACCATTTTTTGGTTAAGGGCAACTATGAATATAAAAACATAGACGAGGCCAAAAATTCCCCCTTGGCACAACAGCTTTTCTATCTTCCATTTATCAAAACCGTGTACATTGCCAGTAATTTTGTGGCATTGGAAAGGTTTGATATTGTGGAGTGGAACGATGTCAAGGACGAAGTGGCCCAGCAATTGGTAGAGTACCTTAATGCTGGAGAACCTGTGGTAAACGAAGAAGATGTTAAAAAGAAGCAGCCCATTACCGTTTATGCAGAGGTGACCCCCAATCCTGCGGTGATGAAGTTTGTTTCCAACAAGCGTATCGTTCCCAGCACCTACGAATTCAAGAATATTGATGAAGCGAAAGATTCGCCTTTGGCCATAGAATTGTTCCATTTTCCCTTTGTAAAAGAGGTTTTTATGGACGAGAACTATGTTTCCGTCACCAAATATGAGGTTGCGGATTGGGAGGAAATCAATATGCAATTGCGTGAATTCATCCGGGATTACTTAGCAGATGGAAAAGATGTGGTTACGGCAGAAGCGATCCAAAAAAGCAAAGAGACCGTTGAGCAAAAAACCACGCAAACCCAATATGATGATACTTCCCAACAAATTATAGACATTTTGGAAGAATATGTAAAACCGGCCGTTGCCAGCGATGGCGGAAACATTCTTTTCCAATCTTATGAAGAGCAAAGTGGAACGGTTAGCGTAATCCTTCAAGGTGCCTGTAGTGGTTGTCCATCTTCTACATTTACCCTGAAAAATGGCATCGAGACCATGCTCAAGAACATGATGGGCGAAAAAATCAAGGAAGTAGTGGCTTTAAACGGCTAATTAACTTCATTTTACTGCCGGATTTCCATCAAAATTTGTTAAATTCAAGGGAATCTAAAAAATACATTGACCATGGCAGTTTTAAAAGTTATCGAAGTATTGGCGAATTCCAGCAAAAGCTGGGAAGATGCAACCAACAAAGCGTTGGACCAAGCATCAAAATCCGTCAAGAATATTCGTTCCATCTATATCAACGAGCAAAGTGCCACGGTAAAAGATGGAAAAATTGACGACTACAGGGTAAACGTAAAGATTACCTTTGAAGTTCAGTAGAAAATTTGAAGAAAAGAAAATGCGTCCCGCAACGGACGCATTTTTTTATGCTTAAAATGTTCAGTTAATGAAAAAAGTGCTTTTCTTCATAATAATTACAATCGCAACCCTAAGTTGCAAACAAAAACCTAAGGAAGTGACCCACGAACATACCAATGCACTCATCCATGAGACTAGTCCCTATCTTCTGCAACATGCCCACAATCCCGTAAATTGGGAAGCATGGCACCCCGATGTGTTGGAACGGGCAAAAAAAGAGGATAAGCTATTGCTCATCAGTATTGGCTATGCCGCTTGTCATTGGTGCCATGTGATGGAAAAGGAGTGTTTTGAAGATGCGGAAGTGGCCGAGGTGATGAACAAAAACTTCATCAACATTAAAATTGACCGTGAGGAGCGGCCCGATGTGGACCAGATCTACATGGACGCCATCCAAATGATATCTGGACAAGGTGGGTGGCCCCTAAACATAGTTGCCCTACCCGATGGAAGGCCTTTTTGGGGTGCTACGTACGTACCCAAGGACAATTGGATAAAATCGTTGGAGCAGCTCGCAGAACTCTATAAAAAAGATAAACCACGGGTAACCCAATACGCCACGGATTTGGCCAATGGGCTCCAAGCCATCAATTTGGTAAAAAACGATAAGGACAGTGACCTGTATTCTTTGGACCAACTGAATGTGGCAATCCAAAATTGGACCCAATATTTTGATACATTTTTAGGTGGCCACAAGCGCGCCCCCAAATTTATGATGCCCAACAACTGGGACTTTTTATTGCACTATGCCACCGCCATGGACAAACCTGAAATTATGGGGTTTGTTGACACCACGTTAACCCGAATGGCCTACGGTGGTGTATACGACCATGTAGGAGGAGGGTTTTCCAGGTACGCCGTGGACACTAAATGGCATGTGCCTCATTTTGAAAAAATGCTGTATGACAATGGTCAGTTGACAAGCCTTTATGCCAAGGTCTATGCCGTAACCAAAAACGAATTGTACAAAAGCGTAGTGGCGGAAACCATCAACTTTGTTCAAGAAGAACTTTTGGATCGCAGTGGCGGTTTTTATTCCTCTTTGGATGCCGACAGTCTTGATGAAAACGGCGAATTGGCAGAAGGTGCCTACTATGTTTGGACCAAAGAAGAGCTTACCCGTTTATTGGGGGATGATTATGAGGTCTTTCAAGCGTATTTCAACATTAATTCCTATGGACATTGGGAAGAAGGCAACCATGTGCTCATTAGGGATAAAAATGATGAAGAAATAGCCGAAAAATTCAAGATTACAGTGCCAACACTGATAACAAAAATAAACGAGAGCTTGGCCATACTCAAAAAAGAAAGAAGCAAGCGCTCCAAACCCCGATTGGACGATAAAATTTTAACATCTTGGAATGGCTTGATGCTAAAAGGTCTGGTTGATGCCTACCGTTATTTGGGTGAAGAAGATTATCTGGGTCTCGCTTTAAAAAATGCCGAGTTTATTGAGCGTGAAATGATTAAAAATGATGGTTCACTACATCGAAACCACAAAGCGGGGAAAAGCACCATCAATGGTTTTTTGGACGATTATGCCACCGTGATCGATGCTTATTTTTCGCTCTACGAGGTCACTTTTGATGAAAAGTGGCTCAACTTGGGCAAGCGTCTACTCGATTATTCCAAAAAACACTTTTTTGATGAAGCTTCCGGCATGTTCTTTTATACTTCGGATGAAGACCAATCTTTAATCAGAAGAACCATAGAGGTGGACGATAATGTGATTTCTTCCTCTAACTCCATCATGGTCATCAATCTGTATAAATTTCACAAGCTTTATCCCAAAGAACCCTATGGAACCATGTCCGAGCAAATGCTGAAAAACGTTCAAAAGGATTTTGATCGCAGGGCACAAGGTTTTGCCAACTGGTTGCATTTGGTGCTATTCCAGAATCACGATTTTTATGAAATCGCCATACTTGGCGAGGACTACAAAAGTTTAGGGCAACAAATTGGCAAGGAATATGTACCCAACAGTATTTTGGCAGGTTCCAGAAAAGAGGGAAATTTGGAACTATTAAAAAACAGGGAAAACCCTAACAAAACCTTAGTCTATGTTTGTATAGAAGGGGCCTGTAAGCTCCCTGTAACAAAAGCGGAAGAGGCTTTAAAACAGCTGTAGGCAACATTAACATTTGTTTAAAAACCTTTTCTTTTATTTCAGTTGAATATTAACTACGTTGCCATTTAAACTAAAAAACCATTATGGAAGAACTAGAAAATTATCAAACATACATTGATCAAGCCATGGATTGGGCTGTAGGCATTTTACCAAGTCTTATAACAGCCATCATCACATTTTTTATAGGTCTTTGGGTCATCAAATTTTTCAATCGAATGGTCCGTCGCTTTTTTGCAAAAAAGGATTATGATGAAACCTTGGAATCTTTCTTACAGAGTTTTATCAGTATTACCCTAAAAGCATTACTGTTTGTTTTGGTGATTACGCAATTGGGCGTTAAGACCTCTTCCTTGGTCGCCATTGTGGGTGCCGCAGGCCTTGCTGTTGGTTTGGCATTACAGGGGTCTTTGGCCAATTTTGCCGGCGGGGTACTTATCCTCATTTTTAAACCTTTTAAGGTAGGGGATTGGATTTCTGCACAAGGTGTGGATGGCACTGTAAAGGAAATTTCCATTTTCAACACTAAGTTGAGCACTTTTGGCAACCAAATTGCCATTATCCCTAACGGACAACTTTCCAATGGGAACATTGTGAACTACAATATGGAAGATACCCGAAGGGATAAAATAGATGTGGGTATCGGTTACGGGTCCAACATCAAGGAGGCCAAAGAAATCTTGTTACAGATTTGCGCGGATAATCCCAACATCAATACCGAGCCAGCACCGGAAGTCTACGTTGGCGCATTGGCAGACAGTTCGGTAAACCTAACGTTACGCTTTTGGGCCAATAATGATGTGTTTTGGCCAGCACATTTTTATGTAATGGAGCAAACAAAATTACGTTTTGACGCCGCTGGAATCGAAATTCCATTCCCACAAAGGGTTATGCACAAAGCATTGGAAGATTAATTTTTTTTCTTTTTCTGCTGAAGGACAAAGTCTTTGAGGTAGTAAGGTTCAAAATAGGCCACATCCTCAAATTGTTTGGAAATATATTTATTATGGAAGGCAATTGAAGCCATTTCCTTAGCAGAAGGAACTACAGATTCATTAAAAATAAAATTGGGGTGTTGCAGGACACCCCTACATTTTTCTGCACCACTGCCCACCACATATACTTTGGTATCGGAAACATAATCGGCAAAAGATTCCTCATTGACAATCTCTGCACGGGTCTCTCGTACTTCTTTATAATCAGAACCATAGACACAGGAATAGACTTCCATACGTCTGGCATCCAGTACAGGAATCACCAATTCTCCAGGGCTTAAATACACCTGATGCGCCATACTTTGTAAAGTAGGCACGGAAATCAACGGTATGTCCAGAGAAAAGCACAGCCCTTTGGCAGCGGACACCCCTATCCGGAGTCCTGTGTACGAACCGGGCCCTTTACTTATAGAAATGGCATCCAGGTCCGAAAATGACAAAGAAGCCTCTTTCAAGGCTTCTTTTATAAATACATGCAATTGTTCCGAATGCGAATAGCTTGTGGCATTGTTCTCTTTTAGGACTAGGATGTCGTCATCCTTAGATATGCTTACGGAGCAATTGGTGGTCGCGGTTTCCAAATGTAGTAGTATAGCCATAGCGGCCACAAAGATACTAGTTTAACCAGTATTAGTGCAGTAGTGCATTTTGATAATATTGCGATAAACCGTCAAGTTCGAGTTTTTTCAGAAGGAAAAAGTACCGAGAACAAGGTTTACGCTTAAGAAAATTCTTTTCTCGATACAATTTTCTTTGGTTTCGACTTCGCTCAACCACCAAAAACCACTCGAAATGACGAATTTTTATCAAAATGCACTACGAGTTAGTTTAATGAAATGGGCAACCCGAAGTAGAACTCCAATATTTTCAACCGGAAGATATAATCGTACTTGGTGCGGATCACATCGGCTTGGGCATTTTCCACTCTGGACTGTGCTTGACTAAAGTCAAAAGCGTTCATTAATCCAACATCAAAACGCTCTTTGGCATATTCGTAGGCCAAACGTCTGGCTTCCAAAGTTTTTTCTGCTGCGATATAAGCCTTTTCAAAAGTACTTACATCCACATAGGCCTGTTGGATAGTGTTTTCCAAGTCCAGCTTATCCTGTTTAAATTGCAATTTTGCTTTTTCCAGACTGATCTTAGATCGCATCACGTTGTTACGAGTGCTCCATCCGTTAAATATGGGTATGTTCAATTGTGCCCCGTAACTTATACCATCAAAAATCCATAACTGGTCCGTTAGGTTCGGCGTGTAGGGAATTCCATCACCGTCAGGTATTTGGGTCACATCGGAATATCTTGTACCGTACTGGAAAAATGCAGACAAGGTCGGCAAATAAGCACCTTTGGCAATCTTAAGGTCCTGTTCGGCCAAATCCACATTGGATTCGGAGAATTTAATATCGTTTCTAAAACCCAAGGCCTTATCAAAAATTACCTTTGGAGAGTTTTTAAGGATATCCGAAGGCGGAATTTCGAACTCCTCTTCTGCAATATCAAAGTTTTCGTAATCGGTTATCTGTAGCAATTGTGCCAAATTAACACGAGCGATCAAAACATTGCTTTCACCGTTCACAATCTGCTGTTCTTGATTGGCAGCGGTTGCCTCAATCTCCAAAAGATCCCCCCTTGGCACAACTCCAGATTCCACCAGCTCCTTGGTCCTTTTCAAGTCTTGTTCCGTAACGGCGTATTGCGCTTTAAAGGTTTTTAATTGCTCCTTGTTGGAAAGTACCTGTAAATAGGCATTGGCCACATTTAAACGAATATCGTCCTTTAAATTATCCAAACGATATTGGTTGGCAATGGCATTCATTTTTGCCCTGTTCAATTGGTGCATGTTCCTCAAGCCATCAAAAAGGGTTACATTGGAGCTAACACCAATGTTCATGTTATTTGCCGTGCTGTTTGTAGGCAGGTTGTTTGTTGGGTTAATGGAGAAACCTGTATTACTCGATACCGATGTTGATCCATTTAAACTAGGAAGCATGTTTCCTATGGCATCGGACTTATCTATTTTAGCGTTTTCCAGATCTAGTTCAAATTGTTCTACGGTCAAATTGTTCTCCACCGCGTATTCCACACACTCCTGAAGCGTCCATTGACGTACTTGTGCACTGGTCAAGGTAACGGCGAACAATAATAGTAGTAACGTTATGCTATTTTTCATTCGTTTTTTGATTTTGGTTTGTAAAATGATGGTCAGCATGGATTAATCCTCTTCAGATTTCTTCTCGAGCTTGTTCCAGACTTTGATCTTATCATCTTCGCCAATGCCTGAAACAATTTCTACGTCTATACCATCACTAACCCCCAATTCAAGATCTTTGCGTTCGAATTCGTTTTCGCCTGTCTGTACTTCCACGTATGGTTTTTCGGTCTCCTTATCAAACTGAAGCAAAGCTTCTTTTATGGCCAACACATCCTTTTTCTCTTCCAAAACAATGGAAGCATTTGCACTGTACCCGGCCCGCACATACGAGGTGCTATCGGTTTCCTTTACATCCAAATCACCTTCAATCTTAAACTGAACAGCACCTTCTTCTTCCACCCCTTTAGGTGCAATGAATTTTAATTTGGCATCGAATTTTTGCTCCTCCAAGGCTCCAAGGCTTATTTCCAATGGCATTCCCACACTTAACTTTCCAACCTCGGCCTCGTCCACTTCACCTTCAAAAATCATTTTGGACATATCGGCGATGGTGGCTATGGTGGTCCCTTCGTTAAAGTTGTTGCTTTGGATCACCTGATCTCCTTCTTTTACAGGAATCTCAAGAATAGTTCCGGAAACAGTTGCCCTAATGTTGGTGTTTGCACTGGCGGAACCTCCCGCGGAGCCTTTTCTGATAATCTGATAATCGGCCTGGGCATTTTTTAATTCTTGCAATGCCTGGTCATAGGTCAACTTTAAGTTGTTAAAGTCCTGACTGGAGATAACACCTTTGTCAAACAGCGTTTTGTTTCTATCGTACTCTATTTTGGCATTGTTAAGGGCCAATTCTGCATTGCGGACCCTTCCTGCGGCTTGGTTCACGGATTGCTCGTTGGGAACCACTTTTATTACTGCGATAAGGTCACCGGACTTTACCTTGGCTCCTTCTTCCAATAGGATTTTGTCTATAATCCCGGAAATTTGAGGTTTGATGTTGATTTCATCCTCAGGTATCACCTTTCCGGTAACGATTACTTTATTTACGATGTCCTTTCGTTCTGCTGTTTCGGTTTTATACAGCTCTACAGGAGTACTGTTCTGCTTTAAAAAGTAGACAACGGCGGCCAAAATACCAATGACCACTACCCCTATCAATCCGTATTTTACATACTTGTTCATTCTTGCTTATTTGATTCGTTATTTAATTGTATTGATGATTATTCTTCTCTTAGTGCGTCTATGGGCTTAATTTTTACGGCCCGGTTGGCTGGCAATAGGCCTATGAGCACACTCAGCCCTACCATTAAAATAAATGATATGATAAACTGTGGGATGCTGATCATGGGCTGCACAAAAGGGAAATTCTCCCCGCTGCCAAACATGGCATCCAAAATGGATAATATTCCTACTGCAACCGCAAATCCTACCAAACCTGCAAATGCTGTTAAAACAATGGCTTCCACAACAATTTGACGTTTTACGATGACCGGGGTTGCACCCAAGGCCCTACGCACTCCTATCTCTTGTGTACGCTCCTTTACCGTGATCAGCAGAATATTACTAATGGCTATCACGCCCGCCAGTAATGTGAAGATTCCCACAAAAAAGGAAAATCCTTTTAGGACCGTTGTAAATGCCGTGATGTTATTGAATATCTCCGACATATCGAAGCTTCCTATGGCACGCTCGTCATCGGGGTGGATATCATACTTGGCCTTTAAAATGCTCTTGATCTGACTTTCTACAAAGGGCACTGGTGTATTCTCTTCGACGGCAATGGCCATCCATCCCATCCTATCGCCAGAATTAAAGGCTTTTTGAAAAGTGGAAAAGGGTATAAATACTGCATTTTCCCCATCAATATTAATGTTGTTGTTGGGTTTATAAATTCCCACCACACTAAAATATACACCGTTGATACGGATATCCTCGCCTATGGCATTATCCCCTTTATCAAATAGAAGTTTATAGGTTTCTTCGCCAATAACACATACTTTTTTGGAATGTTCAATATCGGTCTGGTTCAAGAACCTGCCTTCCACCAGTTTCTTTTTGGTGATGTTGTCTATTTCCGGAAAGTCTCCGTACACTGCAGAACCACTTGTCTGTCCATTTCTGTAAACGGTTACGGTTCCTCTGTGACTGGCCAGCTCAATTCGTGGTGCCAGCACCTCAATCTCCGGAATCTGTCTTTTTAAAATGTCCGCATCTTCGAGCTTGTAACGGATTCTTCGCCCACGTTCAAAACCTTTGTAGGGTTCGGAGGTTGATTGTCCCCAAACAAACAAGCTGTTCGAGGCTGTTCCTGCAAAAATTTTATTGAAACCATTGTTCATTCCATTGGCCGACCCCAATAAGAGCACCAAGATGATCATGGCGAAAATTACACCCAACATAGTTAGGAAGGTCCTGAACATATTCTTGCTCAGCGTATGAAAAATTTCTATCCACAAATCCTTATCAAATAACCACATAACTATATATCACTTAGTGCAACAATGGGTTTAACATTTGCAGCTTTCATGGCCGGTAATAGCCCTGCCAATACTCCTGCAATTATCAAAATAATGGTGGCCGTAACCACGGTGGAAAGATTTACAGAGGGGTTGCTAAAGGCAGGTGTTTCTATCATGGGGCCTACCGCTGCCAAAATCATCCAAGCAAACAACAATCCCACAAAACCAGAAATGGCGGTAATAAAAACGGATTCCAACAATACCAAGTTTATTATTTGACGTGGTCTTGCTCCAAGTGCTTTCCGCACCCCGATTTCTTTTGTTCTTTCCTTGATCGTAAATACCATAATATTTCCGATACCAACGATTCCTGCAACGAGGATCAAAAAACCAACTCCGATACCGATTCCTTTTAAAACCGATGTAAAACTGCTGATATTTTCAAAGGCTTCTGCATAGTTCCAAACATTAAGGCCTGCTTGATCGTCCGGAGCGATTTTGTGGCGTCTTTTCATCAACATTTCCAATCTTTCGGAAAATGCCAATGCCTCTGTCAAATCATAATTGGGATTATAGGTCAAGGCAATACTGGCAATTTCGTTGGTATTGCCATAAATGCGTTGATAGGTACTCACTGGCGCATAAATTCTTCTTTCCGCATTGTCATCGCCATCATCGGTAAAAATCCCGATTACCCTAAAGGGTAAACCATTGAACTCTATAAACTTTCCAAGAGGGTCTTCTTTTTTGAACAGATCTTCGGCCACTTTTCTGCCGATTACTGCTACTTTGGCCTTATTGACAATATCTGCCTCATTAATATACCTACCGGCAACAACCAAGGTTTTTTCTATGGCCTGATGATCGGGATGGGTTGCCTGCACGGAATATGAGCCTGTTTCGTCTTTATACCTTGCCGCTGCGTTGGCATAATATCGGGCACTTATGTATTCAATATCTTTAGAAAAGCTCTGCTTGATATATTCTAAATCATCATTTTTTAATTGAATACGTCTGCCAGCTTCAAAACCACCATATGCTTTGGATGTAGTTCCTGGGCGAACAAATATAGAGTTGGTGGCATCATCGTTGAACTGACCAACAAAACCATTCTGCATACCGTTTACCGAAGCGAGCAACATTACCAAAATAAAGATGGCCCACCCCACGGAGAAACCTGTCAAAAAAGTTCTCAGCTTATTGGTTTTGATCGTATTGAATATTTCCTGCCAAACGTCTCGATCAAACATACTGTTCTGCTCTTACTTGTTCGACTTTTTTATCTTCTACGATAACACCATCCTTAAGGTGTACTATACGTTTGCACATGTGGGCTATATCTTCCTCGTGGGTAACCACTAATATGGTATTGCCGTCATCGTTGATTTTTTGGATAAGGTCCATGACCTCATAAGAAGTTGTACTGTCCAAGGCACCCGTTGGCTCATCCGCCAAAAGCACTTTGGGTTCTGCAGCCATGGCTCGCGCAATGGCCACCCTTTGCTTTTGACCTCCGGAAAGTTCACTGGGCAAGTGGTCCGCCCATGGTTTTAAGCCAACTCGCTCCAAATACTTCATGGCCTTTTCTTGGCGCTCCTTTCTGGGCACTTTTTGATAATAGAGCGGAAGGGCCACATTCTCCAAGGCACTTTTATAATTGATCAAGTTGAAGGATTGAAAGATGAATCCCAAGAATTTGTTCCTATATTGGGCAGCCTTGGTTTCGCTCAGGTTTTTAATCGGCACACCATCCAAGGTATACTCACCGGAATCCGCTCCGTCCAACATTCCCAAAATGTTCAACAATGTGGATTTTCCAGATCCCGAAGACCCCATAATGGCCACAAGCTCCCCTTCTTTTACTTTAAAATTTATCCCCTTTAAAACATGGAGGGAATTACTCCCCATCTTATAGGATTTATGAAGATCTTTGATTTCAATCATGATTGATGATGTTAGCTATCTTACGTTTACCTCTGCAAGTAAGACAGTAATGTTGTTAAATTGTTACAAGATTTTTTACTTTTTTTTCCTAACGACGGATTTAATCACCCATTCCTTGGCAAAACCCAGGTAGCATTACCCAAATAGAGATGCCCGTGACAACAGATAGTACGCTTAAAAAAATGTAGTTGATTCTTTATTGAGGTGCCAAATATTTTGGCCACTGTTCCAGGTCGAACAAGGTCGGCTATTTTGATTAATGAGTCACGCAAGCGTCTATCAATAAGACAATCAAACTTACTAAATATACAGTGTAAGGTAAAACTTGTGCAGAAAAGCTATTTTAGCTTCTCATTTTTCTATAAATGAAGTAGAAAAGGCCAGCCACCAGTACATAGGGCACGGCCATTAGGTAAACAATTCCGTTATTGATCGCCTCTGCAGTTTTTCCATCGGATTCACTTTCTACAACTGCACGGCACATAGCACACTGGGCTTCCGACACAGTTGGGAAAACCAATATAACAAGTAGAATTAACAGCAATTTTGTTTTCATGGAAAAATCAATATTGATAATAGGGTGAAATCATCACATAGACCAGAACTCCGGTAACCGCAACATATAGCCATATTGGGAAGGTATATTTTGCCCATTGCCTATGACTTTCAAAATCGTCCAAATACACTTTTGAATATGTGATCAACACCAAAGGAATTACCGATATGGACAAGACAATGTGCGTCATCAAAATAAAGTAATAAACAAATTTAATGGGTCCTTCTCCACCAAAAACAGTCGTTTCAGAGGTCATATGATAGGCTACATACATAATCAGAAACAATGCTGAAAGCACAATATTGGTCGTCATCAACCTACGGTGTATCAATTGTCTGCCATTTTTAATGGCTATAAATGCAACAATAAGCAATATAGAGGTTAAACCATTGATTCCCGCATAGATCGGCGGCAAAAAAGATAATGGTTTTGCATTTGGGATCTTGTACCTAAACAATACGGCAACCACTAAAGGTATTGCAATGGAAATTACGGTTATCAATCTATTATACCGTTTTTCCTTTAAAGAAATTTCATCGGTCATTCTGCCAATAGTTTTTTAATGTCCTCTTTTAATATCGTAATCTGTTGGGTTTCCCCGTCTGAGTTTACTCCTTGCTCTTCTGTAATGGTACCGCGATAATAGATTAGCGGGTTGCCAAACTCATCTTTACGCGAACGAATATATCCATTTTTATCAACCAATGCGAACATACCGGAATGCTCAAATCCGCCCGGGGCATCTTGGTCTTCGTTGGCAAAGATGTAAAATCCTTCTTGTGCCAATTGATAGATCTTGTCCTGATCACCTGTCAACAAGTGCCAATCCTTATCCGTAATCCCATATTTTTTGGCATACTTGGTAAGCACAGATGGTGTATCGTACCGTGGGTTAATGGTAAAGGATGCCACCCCAAAATCCTCATCTCCTTTAAAGGTTTCCTGTAGTTCTACCAAGTTCTTGGTCATTACAGGGCAAATGGTAGGACAGGTGGTAAAGAAGAATTCCACCACATAAACCTTCCCCAAATAATCTTCGTTGGTAACTAATACGCTATCCTGATTGTAAAATGAAAAGTCGGGAACTCTGCGTTTTTCTCCCTGGTTTACCACAAAACCCACTTTGGTATTTTTGTTTGGAACACTCATACGGTCGTTTTCCACGACTGTGCCCCCTTTTACACGTTTTGTAATTTCGTACACGGCAAAAATCCCAAAAATCAAGATGATTGCGGATACCCAAATGTAGGTGTACTTCTTTTTATTATTTGCTCCTGTCGGCATTATTCTTTTTTAGGGCCAGACGGTATTCTGCCAAGATAATCTTGACATCGTCCACCATTTTATTGTTCAGTTCTGCAACGGAAGAAGTATCAAAACCATATTTGACGCCTTCATCTTCATCGTCGGTCCGTCCGCGTAGGCTTAGGTCTTTGTCAACTATAAAAACATTGGGTGTAGCCAAATCATCGCCCAAATCAACATTGGTTTGCAATGATTCAAAAAGTGACTTGATTTCGTCTTCGGCACCAAAGGCAAAGTGCCATTTATCCACGTTGGACAATTTCCCCAATTCATTCTTCAACTCCCCCACTTGCTCTTCATTGCCTTGGGGAACGACCATGATCATTTGAAAATCGTTGAATTCTCCAAATCTTTTGTAAATCTTTTGATTTAGATTGAAAGCATTCCCTTGCATTTTTTCCACATTGTTTCCCAAAAAACCGAGAATGGTGATCTTGTCTTTAAACTGAACGTTGGGATCCATTTGGGAAACATCTGATATTTTTTCGGTAAGGATTGGCAAACGTCCAAAATTGTTTACCCCCGATGCAAAAAACAAATAGACCACGACAGGGAGTATAAAAAGGCTTGCTAATACGATTTTCTTTTTCATAGTGTTTTCAACCGTACAAAAATAAAAAAAGACGGTTGGAAAACCGTCTTTTAATTTTGTTAAATACTTTCTTAGAAGTCCCAGGTTACGAATCCCTCGGTATACACATTATAAATGTAATCTGCTTCGAACAGCAGAATGAATATTAAATAACATATTAGGAATACGGGGGTCCATACAATTACCCTTCTTAATGGTGTTTTTTCGTCCCTAAGGTGCATAAAGTCCCACGCAATGTAATAGGCTTTCACCAAAGTTAGGATGATAAAAATCCAATTGAGCAATTTCATCCCCAAAAAGTAGCCGTGGGTCAAAAATCTTGGTTTAACAATACCCAAAGCAACTTCAATAGTGGTAACTATTGTGAGGAAGATAAGCACTCCCCAAATTTTTTGGGTGTTCGACTTAAATTTTAAAAGTCCTCTAAAAATCTCAAGTTTATGTTCGTGTGCCATTTAAAATCAATGTTTTTATACCAAATAAAAGAATGTAAATACGAATACCCATACCAAATCCACAAAGTGCCAGTACAGCCCAACTTTCTCCACCATTTCGTAATGGCCCCTGCGTTGGTATGTGCCCAAAATCACATTAAAGAATATGATGATGTTGATTACTACACCCGAGAATACGTGGAATCCATGGAATCCTGTGATAAAGAAGAAGAAATCCGCGAACAGTCTATGACCGTATTCGTTGTGGACAAGGTTGGCACCTTCTACCACTTGATTGGCTTCCAATATTTTGGCCAAAGATTCTTTTCTGTCCAAAAGGGTCTTTTCTCCCTCTTCATTCAATTGTTCGGTACGGATCAAGATATTTGGTGTTGCCTTGAAACCTTCCACAACTTCATTTAGAGAATAGGATGTTTTGTAACCTTCGCTCTCAAACCAAATTCCTTGGTTTGCTTGGTGCTTTATTCTTTCTTCCGGTAGGGTTTCGGCAAAGTCGGCCAAAGCTGCTCTTTCACCTGTTTCGGCATTCACAAACTGAAGAATTCTTCCCGAGTTTGTTTCTACCGCTCCGTAATCACCCTTTATAAAAGTTGCCCATTCCCAAGCTTGTGAGCCAACAAAGATGGCACCACCGATAATGGTAAGGAACATGTAAAGGATAACGCTTTTCTGTTTCATTTTATGACCTGCATCCACAGCCAATACCATGGTCACGGAAGACATAATCAAAATAAAGGTCATAAAGGCCACATAGTACATGGGGTAGTTTCCATGGAAAAAAGGCACGTGGGTAAATACCTCATCGGCAATTGGCCATAGCTCTATAAACTTAAATCTTGAGAAACCGTATGCCACCAAAAAACCAGAAAAGGTCAAGGCATCCGACATGATAAAAAACCACATCATCATTTTTCCATAGCTAGCGCCGAGGGGTTTATTTCCACCTCCCCAAACGCTGTCTTCTGTACCGGTACTTACCGTTGCATCCATATAAAAGGTCGTTTTATTAAAACTTTCACAAATTTACATTTTTTGATGTATTGTAAAAGACAAACTTGATTGAAAACTGCTCCAAACAAAATTTATTTCACGAAATACATAAATAGAATTAGATATACCCAAATAAAATCCAGAAAATGCCAAAAAGTGGCCCCTAATTCCATCCCCAACATGTTCTCCGGGGTATATTTACTTCTGAGTTGTTGCACCAAAACCACCGAAAGTGATATTAATCCTGCCACGACGTGGGCAATGTGCACCGCTGCCAACAAAAAGACGTAGGACATTTTTATGTTGCTCGTGGGACCTGTAAAATAATAGCCATCTTCCAACATTTGGGAAAATCCTACAAATTGTAAGGATATAAATGTTATCCCGAGCACCAATGTGATGAGCAAAAATATTGTCCCGTTCTTTTGATTGTTTTTGGCTACGGCTTTTTTGGCCAACAAATAGGTGATACTGCTCAAGATAATCATGGCGGTACTGATGAAAAATGCACTGGGCAGCTCCAAATCGCTTACCCAATCTTCCCGTTTGCTACTTACAATGTAGGCACTGGTCCAACCGGCAAAGCCCATAATCAAACTCACAATACCGAACCAGAGCATCATTTTTTTTGCCCGCCTGTTCTTTTCTTTCGCTGTTCCTTGGGTTAAATCCATTTTAGTTTATAAACTTATCTATTACGTACACTATTTGAATCAATGATATATAGGTGACACTGGCCAACATCAATTTCCTTGCTGAAGGATTGTCCCTGTTTTCGTATAATTTGAAGGCGAAGAACAACATGACCAATCCGGACAGCAGTACAATTACGGCTGCTGGAATGGAAAGATGTAATCTTCCTGTAAAACCAAATACGGGGATTATGGAGATAACGATCATCCAAATGGTATACAGAATGATTTGTATTGCTGTTCCCTTGTCCTTTTTGCCTGTAGGCAACATTTTAAACCCTGCCTGTTTGTAATCTTCGTCCAGCATCCAGCCAAGTGCCCAAAAGTGGGGAAACTGCCAAAAAAACTGGATCATGAACAACGTTCCTGGTTCAATGCCAAAATCATCGGTTGCCGCTACCCACCCCAACATAAAAGGAATCGCCCCAGGAAAAGCCCCCACAAATACTGAAAGTGGCGATTTGGTTTTTAATGGTGTATACACACTGGTGTACAAAAATATGGATATGGCCCCGAACATGGCCGTTTTTGGGCTTAGGGCAAATAATGCCAACACCCCCAAGACCGTCAAGACTACGGCAATGATCAATGCGGTTCTCACGGACATTCTCCCTGATGGGATGGGTCTGTTTCTGGTACGCTTCATTAAAGCGTCCAAATCTTTTTCTATGATTTGATTGTATGCGTTTGATGCCCCTACCATACAATAGCCCCCGAACATTAATAATAAAAGGGAAACTACATCAATCTGGTATGCGCCTAGAAAATACCCCGCGATGGAAGAGAAAACCACACTAATGGCCAGTTTGGCCTTGGTAATCTCCTTAAAATCGGAAAATAATAAGGAAAAAGTATTATTTTTTACGGAACCTACGGCAGATTTCATCCACATCTTTATTGGCTGGCAAAGATAACGCCAGTACGTATCTTTTGCAACCAAAGCTAAAGTTTTATGATTCTTGGAGTTAAATCCATAAAAAAAGCCCGAATGAAATTATCATTCGGGCTTTTCCATTCCTGCCTCGACAGGAATTATATAACTCTTATTACTGTAGTTTAAATGTAATTGGAATACTGAAAGGTACTTTTACGGGTCTACCTCTTTGCTTTCCAGGAGTCATTTTAGGCAGTTTTTGGATAATTCTCATTGCCTCAGCTTCTAAGTTTTTATCCGGTCCGCGCATTCTAATGTTTCCGATACTTCCATCTTTCTGGATAACGAAAATTACGCTAACCCTACCTTGAACTCCCATTTCTTGGGCAATTTCTGGGTAACGGAAGTTTTTACGGATGTGCTTCTGCATCATTTCTTGGAAACATGCTTTTTTATCACTGGCATTTTCACAGCCTGGGAAAACAGGAACATCTTCAATTACGGCAAAGGGAACGGAAATATCCTCTTCCACCTCTTCCACTTCAACTTCCTCGATTTCGATTACCTCTTCTTCTTGGCTAGTTTCGGTAGACTCGATAACGGTCTCTTCCACCTCTTCTTCATCTTCTACAACCTCGATTACTTCGGGGGCAGCAGGTGGCGGTGGCGGTGGCGGAGTTTTGATTTGCTCGGTCATTGGCACTTCTTCGTCCAATTGATCTTCAACATTCATAGAAATGTCGTAGTCATTGACCTTATCATATTTTTTCCACTCCATGGCACCGTAGACCAATGCCAAAACAGCGGCCAATCCTATAACAAAATATAGCGTACTGTTTCTTCCTACGTCTGCTTTCGGGTTCTTTTTTGGTTCCATCCTTTTTCTCCTTTTCTAAATTTAGTGTTTGCTAATTTAATTATTAATTGGTTAAATAAACAATTAAAATTTCCATTTTAACGGGTTTTTCTTAGAAAAAAACCACACAATAAGCCCAATTCCTGCAAATGCGCCCAATGTATTGGCCAAAACATCGCCAATTTCGGCCATTCTATCGGTTGTGACCATATATTGTAATACCTCAATAACTATACCATATACAATTGCCAAGCCAACAACAATTTTTGTGGTTTTGCTCAATCCAAGGCTTCCCTTGGTTCTTTCCCGAAAACTCAAACAACCTACAAATCCGAACACCATATAAAATATAAAATGTGTGATTTTATCGGCATAGGGAATGTTTAGGTTACCTGTATCCAAGTCCATATCCGAAAAAGAAAATAAGCTGAGTATCGTAATAACGATTACCCAGCTTACAAATAATAAGGTATATATATTTTTCTTAAGCACCTATCAACGCCTTGTAGTCGTCGGCACTCATAAGGCCTTCCACCTCAGAGGGCTCGCTTAGTTTAATTTTCACCATCCATCCATCACCATAGGGGTCGGAGTTTACTTTCTCGGGCTCGTCTTCCAAAGCTTCATTAAACTCAATAATCTCTCCACTCAAGGGCAAAAACAAGTCAGAAACGGTCTTTACTGCTTCAACCGTTCCAAAAACTTCTTCTTTATCCAATGTTTCGTCCAAAGTTTCCACTTCAACGTAAACGATATCCCCTAGCTCGCTTTGGGCAAAATCCGTAATGCCTACGGTAGCGATATCTCCATCTATTTTGACCCATTCATGGTCTTTTGTATATTTTAATTCTGATGGTATGTTCATTACTATATATTTGAATTAGTCGATGGACAAATGTAACAGATTGCGGAAAGCTTTTCAAAGAAACTTTGCGACAAAATGAAAGAAAATCGGATAACCTTATTGAACTCGTCTTAAGTTTTCAAATTCAAGCGAAAATTTAAGGTTTTGTGCCCAGATGAAAGCTTTTTTGAGCTGCATAGCAGAGCTACGGGGCGAGAAAAAGAAGAAATATAGGTGCAAAAGAAAAATTTGCAGCAAATATTGGGAACTCAAGACGAGTTCATTTATTAGTTCCCAAAGTTGTACCGCAACGTAAAGCCCGCATTGATGGTTGTTTGTGGAAATGCCGTGGAAACCGCAAACTCCGAGAAGGAATGATCATAGAAGAACAGCGCGTTCAAACTTTTGCTCAGGGCATAATCGGCCGTGAACTTGATGGACATTAATTTTTGCCCCGAGGTAATTTGGTTATTGTCGATATCCAAATTACGGATTATGGTAATGTTATCACGAAGTGAAAGGTCCGCTTTTAGGTTCAAGTCTCCTTTCAAACGTGTTTTCTCTCCCCCAATGTTGGTCACAAATTTCACATCCTTGAAGCGATATCCAAGCCCTAGGGTATATTCGTTCCCATTGATTTCCGTCAGCAAATTGTTGTCAAAACTCAAGGACAAGGTTCTACTGGTCCGCACCTCGGCCAAAAAGCTAAAGGAGTTCTGCATTTCAAAATCCACCCGCATCAACGGACTGAACTCATCAGTCAAAACAACATTATTAATGAGGGTTTTGGGTAACAAATCCCCATTTTCTGGGTCGAATGTGGTATTCTGACGTTCCAAGTTGGTCTGGAATGAGTTCACACTATAGGCGGCACGATACCCATGACTCAAGGAGAAACGCTTGAATTTCTTCTTGAACCACCTATTTTTCATCAAACCTGTGTACTTAATATTCCAGTTGGGGATTGGGATATCACGGAAGGCATCCATATTTACACGTTCCACATCCTGTCCGGTGTAGGCTGCGAAGAATGCGGGAAGCAATACTTCCTGTTGTGTTTTACCATAACGTTCGGGGAAACCATCCTCATCCAATTCTCCTGGGCTCTCGCCCCTATCGGATACCAATCTGTTGGCGATGGTTATTCTATTTTGTTTGAATTGCTCAAAAGTCTCGGAATCGAACTCATCACTTTTATTGAAGACTGTTCCGATCATTACAGTGGAAATACTAAAGTTGCCCATTTCATTGATCAGTCCATTCTGTCCATTCATCCATTCTTCTGGACTGTAACTTTCTTGGGAGGAACTCATATAATTTCTATCGGCACTCAAATCTATGGTCAGATCTTGGGTGGGCTGTGCCGTGGCAGTAATGTTCAATTGCTTGTTGGTGTTTTGCATAAACTGCCTGCTGTACTCGGGATAATCGGTCAACCATCCGTTACGTGCAGCTTCAAAACGCACATCGGCCTGACTTCCGAACACAAAACCCAAAGTTGGTCGGGTGGTTCCAATAAATCCAATGGATTGGGTATATCCCGGCAGTACGGTACCGCGGTTTTCGCTGTAATTTACATTTAACCGTTTTACCATGGTAACAATATCCACCAACGTATTAAAACCCTTACTTGTTTTTCTTGGTCCATCGGCAGCTTCACCATTTGCGGGATTACCTGCTTTATCCCTTCTGATAGCCGCTTGGTTTGCCGTTACTTTGCCATCACGCTTCTTTAGGCCCAAAAAGTCATAAAAACGCTGCATGCTCATATTGGCCGTTAAATTATGGGTGCTGGCGTTCTGTACGGTATTAATGTCTTCGTTGGCGACCTCGCGCAATGCATCGCCCCCGCGTTGCCAATCAAAATTACTGGTGTAGGTGTACTGTGCATTTATAAAATTGAGGAAGGGTATCTTGCTAAATGGCAGCTCGTAGTTCAATTGCATTTGCTGTGCATGCCTGTTGGGCTCGCCAATATCAAAAAATCCATCCCAAAGATCAAGCGCATCGTTTATACCGGAATCGGGATTTTCATCCACATTAAAATAATTACGGACAATGTTATTGTTGGACGCGGTCAAATTCAACCGTAACGATTTTGTAATGCTATAATTGAGGGCATATTGCCAGTTGAACAAATAATTTCGCTGTTGTAACAATGGTAATTCCAAAGCATCCACACCAGGTTCCAACACATCCCGATACCGTTGTTGGTTGAAGGAGCGGTTGTAATTTGCATTTACGGAAAGACTTGTTGGCAGTGCATTAAAGTTCAAGTCCTTTAACCATTGCCAATATTTGCCCGTGAGCACGGAATCCTTTTTGGCAAAAGGTGCCACGGGAGCAGGTTTAAAGTTGTGATTGTACACAAATCCGGTGGAAACATTCTGGTCACGAAGTTCCGCAATCTCAAAATCCCTGTGATCTGTTTCGTTATAGGAGTAATTAAAAGTGAAGTTTTCCACGTCGAAGAAGTTTTCCTCGGCTTCCTCTCCCCTATTTTTTCGTACACCGATCAAGTTGATACTGGTTCGTTTCGTATAATCTTCAGCCTGCTCTTCTATATCCTCTGCCTCTTCTGCCGTTGAAGCTGCTGCAATCCTATCATCCAATCTTAAGTCGTCATAAACGGGGTCGAACTCTGGAGTAATGAGTGTTTCGGATATTCCATAATTGAACGGCAATTGCAGGTTCCATTTCTTTGGAAACAGTTGCCCCACATTTACATTGGTCACCACATCGTAAGAAATGGCATCTTCCAAGGAACGCTCCGTAGGAGTTTGGTCAATGGAACCAAAGCCCGATGTGCTTCGGCTTCCTGTTGCCGTCACATTGGCAAAATCGGCCATGTTGGCGTCCAAAGCAGCGGTAGCGGCCCACCCTCCATTATTTTCAAGACCTGCCAAGCGAAGCTCATTGAACCACACTTCCCCACGGGCCGGAATGTCATCAATGTTTTTAATACCGACCATCATGCCACGAATACTGCCCAAAGATGGATTACCACGAATACCAATACGAACGGTGCCCGGGGTTCTTGGGGCAAACTCATCCACTAGCACGGCCTCACCGTCCACAATTTCGTAGTATTTGATTTCGTCCAAGGTCTGATCGGATATTCCTTTGGATTTAACTTTGCCCAAATCGCTCAATGCGACGTCAATTTCGTTTACATCGGGCCAAATTTCATCTGCGGATGAAGCTCCAAATGGGGTAAATTGAAGCGGTAACTCTATTTGATAGAAGTTTTCGGAGAAATCGGTGCCGATCCTCAAGAAACCGACCAGTGGTGTATCACTATCTGAATAATCGGTATTGAATATTTTTTCGGCGTGCATGAACATTTTAAGGCGTTCGTACTGGCGCACATCAACATTTACATTTTTGAACACTCCTCGGGAATCCTGAGACTCCAAATTTTCCACAACAAAGGACAAGGATTGCTCATTCTGGCGGATAATGGTATTGTTATTGTTCAATTGTTCCCGCACAACACCTGGGGGCAATACATAAGGTATGGGTTGCCTTCCGTAGTTTTCTTCAATATTCACGGTATTCACATCGGTTACCGTGGCATCATCCGAAGGATCATTGTCCACATTGGGCTGTAAGGAGTTGGTATAGGTTCTCCAATCGCCACGCACCAAATCCAAGGTTGCAAAACGCAGTACCACATCATCCGAAAATCCGGTAAGGTACATTCTCATAAAGCTAATGGATCTAAAATCCGAGATGCCACCTATGGCATCCGTAAAATCGCTCAATGGTATTTTATACTGAATCCACCTACGGTTCAGTTGTGTTCCATTGGGCAGTGTCGGGGTTTGTCCTTCGCGTATATCCGTTACATATTTGTCGTCGATGGTAGTGTTGGGCTTTATCTGAATACGGTATTCGTAGTAGCTGTTCACCGTGTTCATGGTCAAATCCCGGTCAATATCTTCCACATCTGGCAAAGTTGTGGAACCTCTATTGGTATTTGTTACGGAAACCGGGGAATTCCCTTGCGTATTGTTAAAGTCAAAATAACGGTCCAAGATGCCACCTTCCCTATCCAAGTAATATTGATAGTTATCCAAAGCAGGGTCTTCCGCCGGACCATTATAAATTGCAGCCTCTTGGGCGTCACCGTAGCCATCCAGACCAAGGTCTTGAGCTGTTCTGTTGGCCTCATCGGCATCAAAGGCATACACCAAAGATTGGGTCGATGGCACTTGGCCCCAAGCGGTTTCCCTTGGCACTTCGTTGTTCGTGCTTGCGGGAAGTCCGTTTTCATATTGCTTACGACCATCTTTTAGGATATCTTCGGAGATATTGCCTAAATTAAGCACCAATTCTCCTGCATTGGCATCGGTGGTTTCTCCATCAATATAGGGATCCAACACCCAAAACTGGACAAACTCTACGTTGGATTGCTCAAAGTTGGTACTGCTCAAGGGTCTCATAATACCGCCCCACTTGGCATCTGGGGTTTCGGATTCAAAACTTGGATTGGCATTGTAGGGCCCTTTTTCATTTGGGTAATACACAATATCCAGTGTGCTTTGCACCTGCGTTTGCCCTTGGGCAATATCGGTTTCGGTAAATACCTCATCAATAAAAACCCTACGGGTGGAGTTCAGGGAAATATCGTTGTCCGACAATCCTGATGGTCTCTGATTCGTATAAAAAATAGGGTCTATGGTATACCACGCCATTTTTGCACGCTCGTAGCCTACATCAATTCCTGTTCTATCATCTATATACTCAACTGGCGGACTGGCCAAGGTCCATCCCAAAGAGGAACGGATATCGATCAAGGCCTGTGCTCCTTCAAAATCATCCAGGTAGGTGGTGGTTTCCCCCCTAAAATCCGCATTTTTTGGTGAATTGGGTCGCAAAAAGGCCACTTCGCCCCTCAACGAGAGATTGGAGGGCACATCGGTATCAATATTTGGCAATTTGTTTGCTAGTCTTGTCAAAAAAGGGATTTCGGTACTGAAGTTTCCATTTAGACCAAAAATAGTATTGTTAACAGGTTCTATCCCGTAATTTGATTTTTGGGTAAGGGGTCGCTCGTTCAAATTGAGCAAGGTACCGCCCAAAACAAATTTGTCGTTGAACTTATGTTCTACATTGACCCCCGCAAATCGACGTGTTTGTTGCCCAAATACGGCATTGTTCTCTACAGAAATATTGATGGGGGTATTGGATGCCTCTAAGCTTGGGTCCAAAAGTTGCACCGTTCCCGCTTGATAGTTCACCGTATAATCGATGCCTTCTTGCAATTGACGCCCCCCTGCGGTAACGGTAACGGAACCTTGTGGCACATTAAAAGCCCCGATGGGAATACCATTATTGGATTGGGAGGTGTACCTTCCCTTTATCTGAAAACGGTTTTTTTCGGCATTCTGCAACGAAGCCGCCTTGGTTTTTGCGTACATGTTGCGGAATACGTAACGCCTTTGGTTGGGGTTGTACCCTTGGTCGTTATCCACATCGTAAACCCCGCCTCCCAATTTCTCAAAAAGGTATTCCCCAAAGGGTTCAACCTTGGTGAAAATAATCCGTCCGGATTGGGAATCCACAGTGATTCCTTCCACATAGTCAAAAAACCCATCCCCGCCCGGTTGTACATCATTATAGGTGTTCAAACGGTCTAAATTGAACACATTGAGCAATATCTGATCTTCCAAGCCCGAGGGCCAACCTGCGTTGGGGTCTACTGGCGTAATATAGTTTCGTGGTGTTGGGTCGGAATAAAGGATGTTCAACTTAAAATCCTCTTGATTCAATTGATAGGCCCCGGTTGAGTAGATGTTTTTCATCATCAAATCCCAAATTGGGTCCTCCACGTTGGTAATGTTGCTTTTCAGTAATTTTAAGACCAATGAATTATTTTCAACAAAACTTGTGTTGACCGAAACCGATGTCGCATCAACCCCGCCGTTGGCAAACTCACCCACCTGATAAACCTCGCCATTGTAGGTATACTGAAAAGCTACTCCCAGTACCTCATCGTTGCTCAAACTCTGACTTAGGGAGATATATCCCAATTGGGAATCGAACTCATAATCCCTCCCTGCCTCAAGTTTTCTGGCGTTTTCAAGAATTGCATAATCAAAACCTTGGTTTACGGTATATCCTGGAATATTGAATCCGGAATCCACCGTAGCGATATCTCTAATGGACTGTGTCAGCGCTCCGCTTCCAATTTGATTGGGGTCATAGGCATTGGCCCCGTTCTGAGGAAGCCCACTTGCCACAGCAGAAGGGTTAAAAAACCCTGCTGGGTCACCATTGTTGGCCCCAATACGTGTATTATCGGATATGCCCTCTCCCAAATCCTGAATGGCTACAACATTTCTAACATTTTGTGTTTGCTGGTTTCGATTGGTCACCCACACCTCCAAACGGGTAATTTGAACTTGCGTTTGTATAAAGGGATAAAATTCCAATGCACGATCGTAATTATCGCGAAAATAATGGGCCAGGAAAAAGTGCCTGTCCTCATCGTAATCCAATGCGGTTAGGGAAAACTCGTTTACAGTACCCCCACCTTGGGCAACTACAGTATTGTTTTGTGATCGTTGTTCGGAAAAAACAGCGGTAACCGTTGTTTTCCCAAACTGAAGCTGTGTTTTTACCCCGAACAAACTCTGTGCGCCCGTAATCAAAGAACTGTTGAGGGGCATACTTACGTTACCCACTTCAATTTTTTGAAGAATATCATCCTCGGTCGGGGTATAATCGAGTTTTACCAAATTCTGAAAATCGAATGTGGCTTCGGTGTCATAATTTGCAGTTACCTGAAGACGCTCACCCACTTTTCCCAATAAACTCAAACTGATGCGTTGGTCAAAATCAAATGAAAGATTGGTTCTGTTCCTGGGAGATAGAGCGGGGTTGTCATTTTTTTGCCATAAAATCCCCAAATCCATCGCAACCGACCCTTGTGGGATTACCTCAATGGTGTTCCCGCCAAAAATGGTCTCAAAAAAGTTACTGTTCACATAAAAGTTGGGCAACAGGTTTCTTCTTGCTTCTTCGCTTCCTTCCTTCTTCCCTGCATAGGCATCTGCCTTTTGCTTAAAGTAGGATTTCATCTGTTCCTTTTCAACAAGGTCGTAGTATTGTTCCGGGGTAAGAATTACGGGGTAGTTGACATTAAAATCCCCTATGCTTTCTCTGTAAACGTAAGTATTGGTTTTGGGATCGTAGGTGTATTTTGCAACAATGCTATCAGGATTTTCCATGATAAGGCGACCAAGCTCTACACCTGTTTTTACAGAATCCTGAGCCTGTTCGTTGGTTTCCTGCCCCATTATTGTAGCTATGGACAGCAAACAAACAACAAAGAATATGTACTTAAAGCGTGTTGGTTTAAGTATTGGTTTTGCCCCTTTTTTCAAACTAGTTACAAATTTTTCAGCGCCAGTTTAATAATGTTCTCTACGCTTAGCGAAGTATCTTGGGAAACTACCTTGTCCACTACCTTTTCGGATTGTTTTCTGGTAAAACCAAGAACCTCTAATGCAGATAACGCTTCTTCTTTATTTGTATTGTTTGATTGTTGTGAAACTTCGCCTATGTCGTAGACTTTTAAAATCTTGTCCTTCAAATCCAAGATTACACGCTGGGCCGTTTTGGCACCAATCCCTTTTACAGACTGGATTGTGGGTACATCCCCATTGGCTATGGCATCCCTTACATCGGACGGTGAAAGCGAGGATAACATGGTACGCGCAGTACTGGCACCAACCCCTGAAACCGATATCAATAAACGGAAGACTTCGCGTTCGGCACGCTCGGCAAATCCGAACAAGGTATGGGAATCTTCCTTTACCAATAAGTCGGTATAAATAAATATGTTTTCCTCATCCGGAAGCAGGGAAAAGGTGTGCAACGAAATGTTTAAAAAATACCCCACTCCATTGCACTCCACAATGACATAGGTTGGATTCTTCTCTACTAGTTTTCCTCTTAAATGGGTAATCATTTTTTAACCGATTTGATTTTTGATCATTCCCCTTGCATTTTCGCTATTTTTCTTTTCTCTCGTTCTTGGGCATCTATAACGGCCACGGCAGCCATGTTCACCATTTCGTCCACACTGGCTCCCAACTGCAAAATATGGGCGGCTCTTGTAAGCCCAACCATAATTGGCCCAATGGAATCGGCATTGTTGAGACCTTTCAACAATTTGTAAGTGATATTGGCGGATTCCAAGTTAGGAAAAACCAACGTATTCACTTTTTTACCCGATATTTTGGAGAACGGGAAGTTTTTGCTGCTCATCTCGGGATCTAATGCAAAGTCGGTCTGAATCTCTCCATCAACCACCAAATCCGGGTTTCTTTCATGCAATATGCTCACTGCCTCCCTCACTTTCTGTGCATTCGGGTGGCTGGATGAGCCAAAGTTGGCGTAAGAAAGCAATGCCATTACTGGATTAAAACCAAAGGTCTTGGCTACATTGGCCGTCATTTGGGCAATTTCTGCCAACTCTTCGGCATTGGGATCAATATTGATGGAGGTATCGGCCAAAAAGAGCGGCCCTCTGTCCGTTATCATAATATTTACCGTACTGGCATTTTTCACATTTTTGGCACGCCCCAATACTTCAAAAACAGGACGAAGCACTTTAGGGTAAGATCTTGAGTAACCGGAAATCATACCATCAGCATCACCTTCTTTGAGCATCATGGCGCCAAAATAATTACGTTTGCCCATGTTTACCCGAGCACTGTACTTGGTCTCGCCCTTTCTTTTTCTCAGTTCCCAAAGTTTTAAGGCATATTTGGTCCTCATCTTACTGAATTCATCGGAGCGAGGATCTATAATGGGGACTTCAGCATCAAATTCGAGTTCCGCCTTTAAATTTTCTATGGTTTCCTTATTTCCTAAAAGGATTGGGATACCTATACCCTCATCATGCACAATTTGGGCAGCCTTCATTACGTCCAAAAGTTCAGCTTCAGCAAAAACAATGCGTTTTGGATTCACTTTGGCCCTATTGTGAAGCAACCGGACAACTTTGTTGTCATTACCCGATCTTTGGTAGAGTTCCTCTTCATACTTTGCCCAATCTTGTATGGGGAATTTCGCCACGCCACTGTCCATGGCCGCTTTGGCCACAGCAGGTGGAATTTTGGTGATCAAACGGGGATCAAATGGTTTTGGAATGATGTAATCACGTCCAAAGGTCAACCTAGTGGCATCGTAAGCTATATTTACCTGTTCCGGCACGGGTTCACGGGTCAAATCGGCCAAGGCCCTTACTGCGGCCATTTTCATTTCCTCGTTGATTTTGGTTGCCCGCACATCCAAAGCCCCTCTAAAAATAAAAGGAAAGCCCAACACATTGTTCACCTGATTAGGGTGGTCGGAACGGCCTGTGGCCATAATAATGTCGTCCCTGGTCTTCATGGCCAAATCGTACTCAATCTCGGGGTTAGGATTTGCCATGGCAAAAACAATGGGGTTTTCGGCCATGGAATTCAGCATTTCTGGAGAAACAATATCGGCAATGGAAAGTCCAATGAACACATCGGAATCTTTCATGGCCTCTTCCAAAGTGTCAATCTTCCGATCGGTGGCAAATTCTTTTTTCTCTTCGCTCAGGGTTTCCCTATCACTTCGGATTACCCCCTTACTGTCCAGCATTACAATATTCTCTGTCCTGGCCCCAAAGGCTTTGTAGAGCTTTGTACAGGAAACCGCCGCCGCTCCCGCTCCGCTTACTACAATTTTAACTTCTTCAATTTTTTTTTCGGCAATCTCCAAGGCATTCAGCAAAGCTGCAGCGGAAATGATCGCGGTCCCGTGCTGATCGTCGTGCATTACGGGAATATCGAGTTCTTCTTTCAACCTACGTTCAATCTCGAATGCTTCGGGAGCCTTGATATCTTCTAAATTGATGCCCCCAAATGTTGGGGCAATCGTTTTGACTGTTTCAATGAACCTATCCACATCCTTGGTATCAAGTTCAATATCAATCCCATCGATATCGGCAAAAATCTTGAAAAGCAAGCTCTTCCCTTCCATAACGGGTTTAGAGGCTTCCGGTCCAATATCTCCCAAGCCCAAAACTGCAGTTCCGTTGGAGATCACGGCAACAATATTGCCTTTTGCGGTGTACTTGTACACATCGTCCTTGTTCTTTTCAATTTCCAAACAAGGTTCGGCCACCCCCGGGGAATAGGCCAATGCCAGGTCCCTTTGCGTAGCATAGGGTTTTGTTGGTACAATCTTGATTTTTCCCGGTTGTGGTTTTGCGTGGTAGAGTAACGCTTCCCTTCTTTGTTTTTCCTTGCTCATATTGTCGAAAATGAATGGGTAAAGTTAGGGTATTCCAAGGTTTTATTGGGAGATCTATAACAATCAATTTTTTATTGGCGCCTTACATAGAAAACGAACGGTTTTTCAACTCGTTGATTTTGTTTTCATTATAAATTTGAACAAAAGATCAAACAAGGCTATCCTTTTATTTTTTAATAAAGTCGACATTACGTTTAAGGCCGGACAGTTTTGTTCTTTTTACCGCTGATTTTTTGAAGATTTTTTTAAAGACATCTTCTGTAATCTCTTCCCAATCCTTTTTGGTGAAGGACAATAATTCTGGGTTTGGATCAAAAAGAGGTTCGCTATGCGATTTTGAAAAGCGGTTCCATGGGCACACATCTTGGCAAACATCGCAACCAAACATCCAATCATCCAATTTACCATCAAATTCGGAGGGGATTTCGTTCTTTAATTCAATTGTGAGGTATGATATGCATTTGCTGCCATCCACCACATAGGGTTGTACAATGGCGTCGGTTGGGCAAGCATCTATACAAGCGGTACAGGTGCCGCAATGGTCGGTTACGGGGGTATCGTATTCCAGGTCCAGGTCCACGATCAGTTCAGCTATAAAATAAAAGGAGCCTACTTGCTGGGTAAGCAGATTGCTGTGCTTACCGATCCAACCCAGACCACTTTTTGCGGCCCATACTTTGTCCAGTACAGGCGCAGAATCCACAAAGGCCCGCCCATGCACGTCTCCGATTTCTTCTTGAATAAAGTGGAGCAGGCTTTTGAGTTTGTCCTTTATCACAAAGTGATAATCCATGCCATAGGCATATTTGGAAATTTTATAGGAATCTGGATTTTGCTCTTCGGATGGGTAATAATTCAGCAATAGGGAAATAACGGATTTGGAACCCTCTACCAATTTTGTTGGATCAAGCCGTTTGTCAAAATAGTTTTCCATGTATTGCATTTCGCCATGCATGTTCTGGTTGAGCCATTTCTCCAAACGGGGCGCTTCTTCTTCCAAAAATTCGGCCTTTGAAACACCGCACGACAAAAAACCGAGGCGCTTGGCTTCGGTTTTAATCAATTCTGTATTTTTTTCCCTGTTAGGCATGTCCTTGTCTATGCAGGGAACGAATTTAACGGATTAATATTAATTTGCCGTTTTGGGACCTATAACCGAACCTATTTCCATTATTCTTGTAACGGGAAAGCCCGCATCCTCGGCATGCTGATAAATCAATTTAGGTGTTGTTGCCCTATACAAACAATACACCTTTTCATCCATCACATAACTATTCACCCATTCAATATCTGTCATTTTCTCAAGCACCGAACATGATTTTTTTGAAATGCCTACTAATTCCTCTTCGGTAAATTCGCCTGCTTTTGGAATGTCTCGTTCTATCAAATAGGTTTTTAACTTGGCTTTGGTTTCTTGGGCTTGGCCAGAAATTAAACCGAACAGTACTACAATTACAATGGTTCCAAATGTTTTTAAATCTTTCATAGTTTTTGAATTTTAAAATTACACTCCAAAACTACTGATACACAACACATAGGGATAAAACAAAAAAGTTTTTAAATGTAAAAGATGGTTCAACATGCCCAAGAACCTGTTTAGGAGTTTGTCAATTGTTTTCCTACGCCCCTTTTTGATCGCATATTCTTAAACAGGCTCTAAAGCTCCTTAACATAGGACAAAGGTGTCATACCAAAACGTTCCTGAAAACATTTAGTGAAATATGAAGGGCTTGTAAAACCGACATCATAGGAAGTCTGCATGATATTTCTTTCCGTTTTTAGCAAGTTCAAGGATTTGAGCAATCTGTGTTCCCTGAAAAGTTCGTTGGGCGACATACCAATAACCTGAGTGCATTTACGGTACAGTTTGGATTTGCTCATTGCCATTTTTTGACAAAAATCCGAAATGCCCCAATTCGGATTCTTTATGTTTTCATGCAGTAAGTCCATCATGTCCAGAAGAAAGTTCTCGTCTTCGACCTTGATAGTTTTAACCTTTTCCCCTTGTGAATTCCCATTAATGTCGCTCTTATATATTTCAGCAACAAGGGAAGATAAGACCATTGGCCCGCCTCTCTTGATATTGCACAGGTATTTCGCCATTTTAACCGTATCACCGAACAACACATCACTTTTATCCACAGGCATCCCTGCATGCATTCCTATTTTTAACTGTATTAATTCCCCAGCCACATGTAGTCTTTTTTTAACTGCCCTTGCACAATCAACAGCCTGGTTCACAGAAACAAAAGAGGTAATAAAACCTTGCTCTTCCGATTCTACCTCGCGCCCCTCGAACCGTTGCTGCTCTTCCCTGTAAATTTCCCGATAAAGCGAGGTCAACCGCTTTGCCTTTTCCTTGCCGAGTTGCTGTTGGAGCGAAATAGGGTTCAGTGTCCGGGAAACCAGAATAATCCTGAATGCGGGATCGTTGAATATTTTTAGGTTGGGGTCATCAACATCATAGAATCCTTCGGGGTCGTTTATTCTTCCCAAGAAGGCCTCGACCACATTGCTATTTACTTGAACAATTTCATGGGGAACCAATCCATGTGCCTTCTTGTGCATTTCCTCCACGGCATCTTTATTGGGTGCATCTATCAAACAAAAAGCGGAACCATTCTTCTCATCTACCCAATAGGTCATACATCTACAACCATATTCTTCCTGAATCAATAAATCCTCACGATGTGCCTTGGCAGCATGCTTAGCTTCAATTCCCGGTACAATATGTCGGTCCATATATATGGGCATAATTCAACTTTCTAGTACAAATAATTCATCATTGGTGTTAAATCATTAATAAACAGAACAATATGGTTTCAAAATATAAAATTTGATTCAAAAAATAGCAAAATTGGTTCATTTCAATAAACCCGTACATATCACAAATGTGACAAATAAAAAACCGAGGTGGTTTTTCCTCGGTTTTTATCCACTAAAAACAAGTTGATTACTGAGCTTCTTTAATATAGCCCCAGCCTTGCTTTTGTTTCATGACCAACTCAAAAATACCATCGGGCACTGATTCTACTCCGGGAATAAGATCGTCCATGGTCATTTTATGCCTTTTCATGGTCTGTTCACAAATCACTATGGACACATTGTCCCTATTGACTATAGTTGACAAGGTTTCACCGGCAACAGATGATTTTTTATCCACCATTTTAAAGGCTCCGCTGTAAATTACCAACTCAAACTCCGATTCCGGATAAGCTTCGGCCATTAATCTTAAATGCTTGGCCGCTGTTCTATGCACATCGGGATTACTGCTGGTTACATCAAATACTACTTTGATGGGTTCGTTTTGTGCCAAGGTCAATCCTGACACCATCATCACTAAAAATAAAAGTATGTTTTTCATCTTTTAAATCGTATTTCCTGCAAAAATGTATCCACAGCCTTCCTCTTGGGCCCTGCCCAGTGCCCAAACGCCAGAGGGGACAATCTGAATTTCGGGCAGAACAGCAGCTTTCCACTCTTCGTAAACTTCATTGGGATCCTTGCCCATTTGTTGTGCTACTGCCCCACTGTACACATTTAGCGCCAGATTGCACACGCAGAACATAGCCCCTCTATCCATCAGATCTTTGATTCCTTGAATGGCCGGTAACGGAAAATCGCCCTCCTGTGGTTCGTAGTATGGATTACGGCTATATACTGTTCCATCTGCTTTTTTAACATGGAACATTTCACCGAGCGGATATGCTTTCCAAGATCATCGTGCAATGCAAATGGAATGGCGTCGTGCCTTAGAACGGTCATTGCCGTAATTTCATCATCGGTCGATCCCATTTCATTGTTTGATAGGTAATAGGCCCAGTTCCAAATAATAGGAAAACCGTTATGCGGATACGAGCCATCATAAACAATGCGATGTTTTCCTTTTATTGTTTTCATCCAAGCCTCTGCATCATTCATTTCTGAATGTGTAAAATCCGTCATTCCCGCAAAAGCAGGATTGGTGAAAGCCGACAATGTGGATACCGTGGCACCCAACATTATCGCTCCCATAAAATTCCGTCTTGTTGTTGCTGTAGTTGCTTTCATTGTCACTAGTGTTTATTTGGATTTACTTAATTGATATTCTTTTTGGTAATACTCCATAATAGGCTGGAAAGGTCCTAACTGATGTTGTTCCTCAGAAAAAGGGTCCAGGTAGGGACCATAGGGAGTGGATACGGGCTTTTTGACCAGATCTGGAAAGTCTGCCTCTCTATTGGGCTTTGTCGGTCTCAATTTTTGATTGATGTATCCAGCTACATCATATGCTTCAGCATCGGTAAGTACAGGGTTATCGAATGTGGTTCCGTAGGGCATATTCCCTTTTATAAACTGTGCGGCGGTAATCACACGTGTCATGCCGGCGCCATTATTGTAAGAATCGTTTCCCCACAATGGCGGGTAGAGATAAGTGCCATCTGCTTGGGACTCTCCTTGCCCATCCGCGCCATGACATTCCACACAATTTTTGACAAAAACCTGTTCTCCATGCTGTAAATCCACGGCCCTATCAGGGATTTCAATGGTCAAAAAACCTTGCCCTTCTATTTTACCGTTTGATGGAGCTGCTCTGCCCAACCAATCCATATAAGCAATAAGAGCTTGCATTTCAACGCTGGATTCCGGCATTGTCCTGCCATTCATGCTTCGTTCCATACATCCATTGATGCGTTCCTCAATGGTTCCCATTTTGTTTTCGCGCCCGCGAAACTGGGGAAAGCGTTTAACGACTCCGATCAAAGGAGCTGCATAGGGCTTGGTGCCGCCGTTTAAATGACAACTGGCACAGGCCAAATTATTTCGTGCAAATGCTTTTGAAGAATCCTTTTGTTTGGGGCCAATATGAAGCGATGTATTCCTGAAAATATCGAAACCCAACTTGATTTCTTCGTTTTTTCCGGAAAATGGAAGATTGTTCACATTATAGTCCATGTAATACACATCGTCGGGGAACTCCACTTGATGATTATTCGCTCCGAATCCAACCCCTGCCATAAGAACAGCAAATGCCAAAACAATGATCAGCCCCATGCATATACCGATTTGCATGCACAATCTTCTTATTTGCTGAGATAAGGATTGGAAATCTCCCTTTTCGGGGACATTGTTTTTTTTAGAGTGTTTATTCATTGTTCCCTATAATTTCACCACTAGCATACAGCTTTAATGGTAAATATTTGGGAAGTTCAGTGTATATCATCAATGATTATATTGGGCAGGGCCATGTATCCAAAAAATAAAGCCCTTATAATCAAAGAATCCTATTAAAGTACAAAAAGTTATGGTACAACAGGGTGCTTTTTCACTAAGAATTTTTATGTAGGTAAAATGGGGTTAAAACAAACCTCCCTGCGTACCCCCTTTCACCTTGCCCAAATGTCTATATGCAAGTTCGGTGACTTCTCGCCCTCTTGGGGTTCGCATTATAAAACCTTGCTGAATCAAAAAAGGTTCGTACACTTCTTCCAAGGTCTCTGCACTTTCGGACACAGCTGTCGCCAAAGTGGTGATACCAACGGGCCCTCCCTTGAATTTATCTATAATGGTGGTCAATATTTTATTATCCATTTCATCCAAACCGTGGGCATCTACGTTTAGGGCCTTTAACCCGAACTGGGAAATTTCCAAGTCTATGTTTCCATTCCCCTTGATCTGTGCAAAATCCCGTACCCTGCGCAAGAGTGCGTTGCATATTCTGGGGGTTCCCCTGCTTCGTCCTGCAATTTCTATGGCTGCATCGTTTGTAATGGGCACCTTAAGTATTTCCGCACTACGTTCCACAATGGTGGACAACAGCTCGGTGTTGTAATATTCCAACCGGCTCTGAATTCCAAATCTTGCCCGCATGGGGGCTGTAAGCAATCCAGACCTAGTGGTGGCCCCTATCAAGGTAAACGGACTAAGGTTAATTTGAACGGAACGGGCGTTGGGGCCCGATTCAATCATAATATCGATCTTATAATCTTCCATGGCGGAATACAGATATTCTTCCACAATGGGACTTAACCTATGGATTTCATCAATAAAAAGGACGTCGCGTTCTTCCAGATTGGTCAACAGTCCTGCCAAATCTCCCGGTTTGTCCAAAACAGGGCCAGAGGTAACTTTAATGTTCACACCAAGTTCGTTGGCCAAAATATGGGCCAAGGTGGTCTTGCCAAGCCCTGGAGGGCCATGAAAAAGTGTATGATCCAAGGCTTCGCCCCTTAGGTTGGCTGCTTGCACAAAAATCTTGAGGTTTTCCAATACCCGTGCCTGCCCGGTAAAGTCATCAAAACTAACGGGCCGTAGAGCTCTTTCTATATCGAATTCTTCCGGGGAAAGATTTTCGCCTGTTGGATCTAAATTCTCGTTCATAGTGCAACAAATATAACTGAAAACCCTATCCGCCTAAAACCATATCCACAAAAATACCCGTAGAGATGGAACTTAAAAATCTAAACCTTACCTTAGAAAAGTATAAATGCATCAACACAACTTTATATGATTGCCACAGATTATTCCTCTGGAATTCTACAATACATCCCTTTTTTCTATGTGATTTGGTCCGATGATTTGCTGTCCGCTTCAGAAATTTCGGTCGTACAAAAAGTGATTGAACTTGATGCATCTTTGAATGCGGATGAAAAACATCAATTACAGAGATGGTTAAAAAAAGATGCCCCTCCTTTTGATGATGAAATCAAGAACTGGAAGCAGACCATTGCCAATTCCAAGGTAAAATTGATCGAAAGCGACACCTACCCTCTTTCTTCCCTTAGCCAACGCTTGGTCAATGGTGAAAATCTGAACGATCATTTAAAACATATTGAAGTCCATTTGGGCATACAGCCCAACCATTACAACCATTTGTTTGATGTGGAAGTAGTGCATGAAAAAACTTCCGATGAATATGACGCCAACATTCTAGATGAAATTTTAAAGGGAGAACATGCTAATGTGGTTGATGAGTTCAGGTGTTTTTTGGACAAGCCCGATTTTTCATGGCAGGTTTTAAGACACAAAGAAGATTTTAGGAACAGGGTTTTGCATCAAGTCCAGCTTTTGGGAGAAGCAGGGTACGGCGCTATGGCCTACCCCAATGCGTATGGAGGAACGGGAAACATGCCCGCCTACGCAGCTATTTTTGAACATCTGATGTTCGTGGATGGCAGTTTGGCGGTAAAGTTTGGGGTACAGTTTGGTCTTTTTGGAGGAAGTATCCAGAAATTGGGAACAAAAAAACATCACGATGAATACTTGACCCAAGCCGGGGAAACCAAACTATTGGGTTGTTTTGCCATGACGGAAACGGGACACGGTTCCAACGTTAGAGGCATAAAGACTACTGCCTCCTACGAAAAAGCATCCGATTCCATTATTATACACACCCCTGGAAAAAATGACAACAAAGAATACATTGGCAATGCCTTACATTCCAAAATGGCCACCGTTTTCGCCCAATTGATTGTAAATGGTAAAAATGAGGGGGTCCACGCCATTTTGGTTCCCCTCAGAAATGAAAATCATGATACTTTGAAAGGCATTACCGTTGAGGACAATGGGTACAAGTTGGGGTTAAATGGCGTTGATAATGGAAAAATCTGGTTTAACAACGTAAAGGTACCACGAGAAAACCTGCTCAACAAATATGGCGAAATACGGGATGATGGAACCTACTTTTCCTCCATAAAAAATCCGAACAAGCGATTTTTTACCATGCTGGGAACTTTGGTCGGCGGACGTATTTGTGTGGCCCGTGGCGCATTGGGGGGAAGCAAAATGGCCTTGTCCATCGCTGTAAAATATGCCCTGAACCGCAGGCAGTTCAATGATAATGTGAAGGTACAAGAAGATTTGATCATGGACTATCCCACGCATCAACTAAGGCTTACTCCGGAGATTGCTGGCGCTTATGTGTACCATTTTACCCTGGAAGAGATGATGAAACGTTACAGTGATGAATCCCAACCCGATAAAAGAAAAATTGAAACCCAAGTGGCTGGTTTAAAATCCATTATAACCTGGTTTGCCAATGAAACTATCCAAGAATGTCGAGAGGCATGCGGTGGAAAAGGGTATTTATTGGAGAACCGAATTGCCGATTTAAAAGGCGACGTGGATATTTTTACCACATTTGAAGGTGACAACACCGTATTACTGCAACTGGCGGCCAAGGGTATTCTTTCCGATTTTAGGGCCGAATTCAACAGTGCAGGTTTTGCATCGGTTTTAAAACTTTTGCAAACACAGCTTTCGGATAAACTGACAGCCATTAATCCGTTGTACTCCAACAAAGTTGATGCCGAGCATCTTTACAATCCAAAGTTCCATAAGCATGCTTTTGACTATCGTACCCGAAGATTGACCTATAGCTTGGCAATGCGGATTCGAAACTATATTAAAAAAGGGATTCCATCCTATCAAGCTTTCTTAAAGGTACAGACCCATTTATTGGCTTTGGGAAAAGCCTACAGTGTGGAATTGGCTTACAACATCTTCTGTGATCACTATCAACAACTGGAAGATTTAAAATACCGTGCATTACTGGAGAAGGTAGGCTGTCTCTATGCACTCGATCAAATTAACAAGGATGCCAAATGGTTTTTGGAACAGGGGTATATAGGCGGAACAAAATCAAAAGCGATCCGACAACGGGTAGAGAGGTTATCAACTGAGCTCAGACCGCATATCGAAGTCTTGGTGGATGGTTTTGGCATTCCAGAACATTGCCTAACCGCCCCGATCACAAAGTAATTTTTATTCTTCCTTTTTGATTAGTTGGGAGGTATTCAAAAACTCCGATATGGTAATTTTTGGGGTTCCATAAAGGTATATTCCGGAATTTCCCGTGGCGTTAATATTAATATCTCCAAATGCGTACACCCTGGCATTGGCATTTCCGGTAATCTTAAGTGTACAGGAGCCTATTTGCATACTTTCGCCCCTGTACTTGGCAGATTGCAGTAAATTTACCTGTAATCGTTCGGATGTGCCCTCCATGGTCAAGGAGGAATTGTCCTCGAGATCCAATGCTCCAGTATTGAGTTGGGCATAAACATAGGCTTGCGCCCTTTTGTTCAGGTTAATATTCAAAGAATCTACTTCCACATGAAAATCTCCGCTGCTTGTATCTTCCAGATTTATATCCATTACGGCAGCATTGGCCTTTATGTCGAGTTTAGTATTGTTGAACCCATCCACAAACAATTCGTTGGATTGAATTACATCCTTGGAGAGAATACTACCATTTTTTAAGGTGATTGCCTGCAGTTCGGTATAGTTAACGGTTATTTGCAGTTCTTTTTTGGCCGTAATATTGTAATAAGAACTGATTACCAAAGTACCGTCTTCCACTTCAAACTTGAGAATGTCCACCAAATTGTCATCAGCGATAAGGTGATAGCTTGGCCCCAACGCCTTATTCAGTGTAATTTCAAGGTCATCAGTCAACATAATGGCATTAAAGGGCGGAAGTTCCTCGCTTATTTCAGTAACGATTCTACTGCCTTTTATTTTAGGTTTACGTTGAGCAATGGAAAGTATCGGGGTTAATATCAACAGTAGGATTAGTAACTTTTTCATGATGGTTATCTTTTTGAAGTGGGAAATGCTTTTTAAAGATATGCAATTCACTTCAAAATCTATTCCAACAAAAAAAGCCCATCCAAAAACGGACGGGCCTTCTCACTAATATAAATGTAATCTTAATGGTTGAGTTCTTCTTCGTTCTCTTGAAGCGGAACGTTTTGCGGAACAAAATCCTGCCCTGCAATAATGTACTCTCCATTTTCGTATGTTTTGCTATAATCGTAAGCCCAACGGTAAACATGTGGAATTTCTCCCGGCCAGTTACCGTGAATATGCTCTTGAGGGGTTGTCCATTCCAATGTATTGGCACCCCATGGATTAACAGGTCCTTTTTTACCATAGAAAATACTGGAGATAAAGTTGTAAACGAATATTAACTGGGCAAAACCAGCAATAATCGCAAACACGGTCATCAAAACCTGTACATTGGTCAGTTCATCGAACATTGGGAACGCCGTATTCTCATAGTAACGTCTTGGCACACCGGCCATACCCACAAAATGCATTGGGAAAAAGACACCGTAGGAACAAACTGCAGTAATCCAAAAGTGGACATAACCCAAATTTTTGTTCATCATTCTTCCATGGAACATTTTTGGGAACCAATGATAAATGCCCGCAAACATACCATACAGGGCGGATATACCCATTACCAAATGGAAGTGGGCAACAACGAAGTATGTATCGTGAACGTTGATATCGAGCGTACTGTCACCTAAAATGATACCTGTTAAACCACCTGTAATGAAAGTGGACACCATACCTATTGAAAAGAGCATTCCAGGATTGAGCTGGAGATTACCCTTCCATAAGGTGGTAATCCAGTTAAATGCCTTCACCGCAGAAGGAATAGCTATCAAAAGTGTCGTAAACGTAAATACTGACCCCAAAAACGGATTCATACCGGACACGAACATGTGGTGGCCCCATACTATAGTGGATAAAAATGCAATGGCCAGAACAGAGGCAATCATCGCCCGATATCCAAAAATTGGTTTACGTGCATTAACGGCCATTACCTCCGAAACTATTCCCATAGCAGGAAGAATAACGATATATACTTCCGGGTGACCCAAGAACCAGAACAAGTGTTCGTACAATACCGGGGACCCCCCTTGATAATGCAATACTTCACCTTGAATAAAGATATCCGACAAGAAGAACGATGTACCAAAACTTCTGTCCATAATCAACAACAAGGCTGCCGAAAGCAATACCGGGAACGAAACTACACCGATTATTGCGGTCACAAAAAATGTCCAAATTGTCAAAGGCAAGCGTGTCATGGACATTCCCTTTGTTCTTAGGTTGATTACCGTAACAATGTAGTTCAACGATCCCAACAATGAAGATGCAATAAATATGGCCATGGATACCAACCAAAGGGTCATACCCATACCAGAACCTGGCTGAGCCATGGGCAGTGCACTCAATGGTGGATATATGGTCCAACCTGCAGCTGCAGGCCCAGCTTCCACAAACAAGGAACTAATCATGATTACGGATGAGACAAAGAACATCCAGTACGAAAGCATGTTCATGAAACCGGAAGCCATATCCCGTGCACCGATTTGCAATGGAATCAACAGGTTACTGAAAGTACCACTCAATCCCTGCGTTAATACAAAGAACACCATTAATGTACCGTGAATGGTAACCAATGCCAAATAGATATCGGCATCCATTACACCGTCTGGGGCCCATTTGCCCAAAACAGCTTCAAAAATACCGAAAGATTCGCCTGGCCAAGCCAATTGCATTCTAAACAACAATGACATGGCTATACCTATGAATCCCATGATCAGACCCGTAATGAGATATTGCTTGGATATCATCTTGTGGTCCTGACTGAAAATATATTTTGTTATGAAGGTTTCCTTATGGTGATGTCCGTGATCATCGTGGTGATCATCGTGATTTACATGGGCTACTTCAGACATATTCCAATTAATTTATTTCGTTATTCTCTTTTGTTTGTTATTCTACCGAAGCTGTTTCGCTCAATTCAATATCAGCGTCATCTTCCAAGTTATGTGCTTGCTCCGTTTCATCGACCATAACAGTTTCTTTAAAGGTTTTCTGTTCGGCAAGCCATTTATTGAACTCTTCCTCGGTTTCCACTATAATCTTCATCTGCATGTTATAATGGGATTTCCCGCATATTTTGTTGCACAGCAATACGTAATCGAACTCCCACGGTTCGTTATTTGGTATCCCTTCTGCTGCTTTTTGTGCCCTAATGGCATTGGTTCTTTTTACCTTGTCCACAACATCTGGGTTTAAACGCATTTCTTCTGTTGTAACTGTTGGTGTAAAAGAGAACTGGGTAATCATACCGGGCACACAGTTCATCTGCGCCCTAAAGTGGGGCATATATGCCGAGTGCAGTACATCTTGTGACCTCATTTTAAAGTTCACTTTTCTTCCTACGGGCAAGTGCAATTCTTTTACAATAATGTCATCTTCTGCGTTGGGGTCGGACTCATCCAAACCGAGTACATTGGCATTGGCAATATCAATCAAACGAACATTGGCTTCACCAAGAACGTTGTCGTCTCCACCGTATCTAGCAGTCCAGTTAAATTGTTGTGCGTAAAGTTCCACAATCAACGGATCATCATCTTCGTTGATGTCCATGATATTGGTCCATGTGTACAATCCCCAAAGAATCAAACCAGCCAGTACAATTACTGGAATAATGGTCCAAATGAACTCCAATCTGTCATTATCCGCAAAAAAGAGTGCTTTTTTACCCTTTTGTCCCCTGTACTTATATCCAAAATAGTGGAGCAAAGCTTGTGTTATGGTTTGAACAAAGAATATAATTGCGAAAGAAACCCACATCAATTGGTCGTAATCTGCTCCGTGTTCAGATGCAGCCTCAGGCAAAAGCATCTTATAATACTTGGCAAAACTGAAAATAGTTATTCCGTAAATAAAAATCAGGAAGGCGAATAATAGGTAGCCGTTATTTTTATTATCGGAATCGTTCGCAATCTCATCGTGCTCTGTTTTTGTTTGCGATAATTCAAAAATTTTGGTCATCTGCCAAATTGCAATCGCAACCAGTACTAAAACAGTTAATGTTAATAATGCAGTCATCGTATATCTATCTAAGACTTAAATCGTATTGTATTAATAATGAAAATGTCTACTCTCCTCAATAAATGGGTTTCGTTTGGGCTGTAATGGTGCCTTTGTCAAAGCAGTAAACACCCAGTAAACGAACAAACCTCCGAAGAACAAAATACCACCAATCTCTGGCAATCCAATAGACCATTGGTCACCAACCGTTGCAGGCATTATCATATTAAATATATCCAAATAGTGGCCAAATAGAACCACAATACCTGTCATGATCACAAACCAGTTGATTCTCTTGTAATCACTGTTCATAAGCACCAATAACGGGAACACAAAGTTCAAGACCAACATTCCGAAGAATGGCAATTTATAATCTTGGAACCTCGCCACATAATAGGTAACTTCTTCTGGAATGTTCGCGTACCAAATCAACATGAATTGTGCAAACCACAAATACGTCCAGAAAATACTGATACCGAACATAAACTTGGCCAAATCGTGAATATGGCTATCATTTACATCTTCCAGATATCCTTTTGATTTAAGGTAAACGGTTACCATTGCAATTACTGTAATGCCCGAAACGAACATACCGGCAAACACATACCATCCGAACAGGGTGCTGAACCAGTGGGGATCTACACTCATAATCCAGTCCCAGGACATCATGGATTCGGTTACCAAATAGAATACCAAGAAACCAGCGGACCATCTAAAGTTTTTCACAAAGTTGCTGTTATCATCGGACTCATCCTGTGCCAAGGACAGTTTTCTTGAATATTGGCGGTAAAAAATCCATCCACCCAAGTATATGGCCGCTCTTATCAAAAAGAAGGTCGGGTTCAAGTATCCTGCTTTACCTTGCAGCAATTTATCGTGTGCCACTACTTCGGGATCCATCCATACAAACATGTGGTTCATGTGCAATGTGGACAACAATAAAATCACAAATACGATGATTCCGCCCGGAACCAGATAAGCTGTAATTCCTTCCATGACCCTAAAGAGCAATGGGGACCAACCTGCTTGTGCGGCGCGTTGTATGGCATAAAATGCCAAGACACCCAATGATATCATAAAGAAAAAGAATGCAGCTACGTATAGTGCGGACCATGGTCTATTTTGTAATTGGTGCAATAAATGGGTGTCGTGGGATGCGTCGTGTTCTTCCCCATGCGAAGCTTCTGCACCGTGACTTTGTTCTTCACCATGGCCATTGGTTGCTTCCTCTGCATGCCCTCCACCATGACCATCGTCATGTACTGCTACCATGGCCTTGGCCTCTTCTACAGTTGATGGGGCAGACATAAAACCAATTACAAGGAATATAAATCCAAGCCCCATGGCTATGAAAGATCCTATTCTAAGTTTGTTTGAAAAGGTATACATAGTTTCTTCTTATCCTATTATTTTGTTAGGTCTTCCTTTAACTTCATTACATATTCGGACACTTGCCACATCTCTTCTTCACTGGCGAACTGAGAGGCGTATGAGCCCATGGAGTTCAATCCGTAATAAATCGCGTGATATGTGGTTCCAACAGTAATATCTCTAGCTACGTCATCATAGCTGGGAACACCCAATATTTTTTCTCTCTTCACAAGATTGCCTTGCCCATCCCCTTTTGGCCCATGGCATACGGCACAATAAATTGCGTAAAGCTCTGCTCCTTTTGCCAAGTTCTCTTCTTGTTTTAGGGAATCCAAAGGGCTTGTGTTCAATCTTGCTAGTTCTTTACCTTCCGGAGTGTTTTCAAACTCATAGGGCATGTATCCTCTGGAAATGGTACCTTCTGGTGGCAAAAGGGCCTCTGTCCCATCGGGGAACAACCCATTGTCCACACCTTGATAGGTCTCATATCCTACAGGTTCGTACATGTTTGGCATGAATTGGTAGTTTGGACTGTTCTTGTCCGCGCAAGAGGTTGCGAACATCACCAGGACCAAAGCAACACTTATTTTACCTAATTGCTTCATATTATTAAGACTCCTTTTCTGTAACTTTTACTTCTACCGCACCTGTTTCCCACAACAAATCGGCAAGTTCATTTTCGTTATCGTGCAACCCTATTTCCATTAAAAAGTGGTCGTCGGTTGTACGTTTATCGGGGTTTTCTGCTTTTTTGAACGGCCACATTCTACTTCTTAGGTAAAAGGTAATCACCATTAAGTGGGCTGCAAAGAAAACCGTAAGCTCGAACATAATCGGAACAAAGGCCGGCATGTTTTCCAAGTAACTAAAGCTTGGCTTGCCACCGATGTCCTGTGGCCAATCCTCGATCATGATATAGTTCATCATAACTACGGCAACCGTCAACCCCAAACATCCATACAGGAAAGAGGTAATAGCTATTCGGGTATCCGCCAGTCCCATTGCCTTGTCCAGACCGTGAACAGGAAACGGAGTGTACACCTCCTCAATATGATGGTGCTCTGCCCTAACCTTTTTTACGGCATGCATCAACACATCGTCATCGTTGTAAAGTGCTTGTATAACTTTTGATGCCATAATTATTTTTTATCGTTTAACAACTTTGCTTGACCGGCCCAATCATCGCGCTGCGCACGACCTGGGAATCTTCCCGTAATGGAGTCCAGCAAATCATACTCTTTTTCTGTCATTCTAGCGACCTGTGCATAGGTGAAAATACCTATCTCGTTTAAGGTACGCTCCATCTCCGGACCTACACCTTTTATCTTTTTCAAATCGTCGGGGGTTTCTGTTGCCGAATCAAAAGTTCCGATAGCGCTCAACAGTTCAGAAACTCCTACTTTATCGCCAACTGTTGGTTTGGGCTCGCCCATCAAAACATCATCGGTAATAGGCTCATCGTAGCTGACCACTTTGTTAACACCTTGTGGCATTTGATACAAAGGTTTTCCTGCATCCCTTAGCTTTTTGTATTTCTCTCCTGATGATTTCAAGATTGATTTTACCTCTGCCTGTGCAATTACGGGGAATGTTCTGGAATATAATAGGAACAGTACAAAGAAGAATCCGATGGTTCCGACAAAGATTCCGATATCCACAAATGTTGGGGAGAACATAGTCCAAGAAGATGGCAAGTAATCCCTGTGCAATGAGGTCACGATAATTACAAAACGCTCGAACCACATACCAATATTCACCACTATAGAGATAAAGAAAGAGAACATGATGCTGGTACGTAATTTTTTGAACCACATAAACTGTGGTGAGAACACGTTACAGGTCATCATGGACCAGTAAGCCCACCAGTAAGGTCCTGTAGCCCTGTTCAAGAAGGCATACTGCTCGTACTCCACACCGGAATACCATGCAATGAACAACTCTGTGATATAGGCACATCCTACGATGGATCCCGTAATCATAATTACAATGTTCATCAATTCGATATGCTGTACGGTGATATAGGCTTCAAGGCTGCACACTTTTCGCATAATAATCAAAAGTGTGTTCACCATGGCAAATCCAGAGAAAATCGCACCCGCAACAAAGTACGGCGGGAAAATCGTGGTGTGCCATCCTGGAATTACCGAGGTAGCAAAGTCAAAAGATACAATGGTATGTACGGAAAGTACCAAAGGTGTGGCCAAACCGGCCAATACCAAGGAAACCTCCTCAAAACGTTGCCAATCCTTTGCACGACCTGTCCAACCAAAGCTCAACAGGCTATATATTTTCTTTTGGAATGGTTTTACCGCTCTATCACGAATCATGGCAAAGTCAGGCAAAAGACCTGTCCACCAGAATACCAATGATACCGAAAGATAGGTTGAAATCGCAAACACGTCCCAAAGCAAGGGCGAGTTGAAGTTTACCCAAAGCGAACCGAATTGGTTAGGGATGGGAAGTACCCAGTAACCCAACCATGGACGTCCCATGTGGATAATCGGGAACAAACCTGCCTGTACAACCGAGAAAATGGTCATCGCCTCTGCAGAACGGTTGATTGCCATTCTCCATTTTTGACGGAAAAGCAAGAGTACAGCCGAAATAAGTGTACCTGCGTGACCAATACCTACCCACCATACAAAGTTGGTGATATCCCAGGCCCAGTTAACAGTTCGGTTAAGACCCCAAACCCCAATACCCGTGGAAATGGTATAAATGATACATCCTAGACCCCAGAGGAATGCCACTAATGCAATGGAGAATACAATCCACCATTGTTTATTGGCCTTTCCCTCAACCGGACGGGCAATGTCCACTGTTACATCGTGGTATCCTTTGTCTCCGACCACTAAGGGCTTTCGAATAGGTGCTTCGTAATGCGACGCCATAATTTATCTTCTAGTTACTTCTTTTTTTATTGATTAAGCCTCGTTGGTGTTTCTAACCTTCACATGGTAGAACACATTTGGTTTTGTTCCTACATGCTCCAACAAATGGTACATTCTATCATCTTCTTTCAACGCTGCCACCTTACTGTCGTGGTCATTGATATCACCAAACACCATGGCTCCACTGCTACATGCTGCAGAACAGGCTGTTTGGAACTCACCATCCTTGATCACTCTTCCATCTCTCTTGGCATCCAAAATGGTTTTTTGGGTCATTTGGATACACATGGAGCATTTCTCCATAACACCCCTTGAACGTACATTAACATCTGGGTTAATAACCATTTTACCCAAGTCGTTGTTCATGTTAAAGTCAAACTCGTCGTTATCACTATATAAGAACCAGTTGAACCTACGAACTTTATATGGACAGTTATTGGCACAATATCTAGTACCTACACATCTGTTATAAGCCATATGGTTTTGACCTTGCCTACTGTGCGATGTAGCAGCCACTGGACAAACCGTTTCACAAGGTGCATGGTTACAGTGCTGGCACATTACAGGTTGGAAAGCCACTTGTGGGTTGGCAGATGGGTCTTCCATCTCCCTGAATCCACCAAGAGAACCTTTATCTCCCCAAAGACCATCCATGCTTTCCTTCTTCTCGTTGTCCTCCTCAAAGGTCTCTTCGGAAGAATAATACCTATCAATTCGTAACCAGTGCATATCCCTGGAACGACGCATTTCAGCTTTACCAACAACAGGAACGTTGTTCTCTGCATGACATGCTATAACACAAGCACCACATCCGGTACATGCATTTAAGTCGATGGACAAATTAAAGTGATGTCCAATGCTTCTATCAAATTCATCCCATAGATCCGCATCTGGCGAAGTCACTGGAATTTCTTGATGATTCAATGATACGTGAGGCATTGGGTTCCACTCCGCATGATCTTTGGTATTGAATATTTCCAAGGTGGTTTCCTTGATAATATCCCCTCTACCCATCAATGTTTTATGTGATTGGATACAAGCAAACTCGTGTACCCCGTCCGACTTTTCGACAGTTACGGACTGGACATTGGAGAAGTTGCCATACAAAGTATATGCATTGACCCCAGTGGCCATCTCCTCTTGCATTCCAGCTTTTTTACCATAACCAAAAGATAGACCAACAGTACCTATTGCCTGACCTGGCTGGACAATTACCGGAACATTATCCAACACTTTACCATCCACGGTCAATTTTACGTAGCTACCATTAACACCACCATCGGCCTCAATTGTATTTTCAAGCCCCCAAGATTCTGCATCAGCTTTGGAAACCGTTATATAATTGTCCCAAGACACCCTAGAAATAGGATCAGGGAACTCTTGCAACCAAGGGTTGTTGGCCTGACGGCCATCACCCATCCCAACTTTGGAATAGAGCACCAACTCGGTGCCCGGGCTTGTTGAATTTACCAAAGAACGGATTGCAGAGGCAATCGGAACTATTTCAGGCTGACCTTCTTCAGATGCAGTAACAGTTGTTGCCTCAGCATCTTCAATAGTCACTGCAGGTGCGGCGAACACACCATCTTGCAATGCTTGGTTCCAAGATCCACCCTGAAGCACATCTGTACTCCAAGTTTCCTTTATGTACTCGTAGTATGTTTTCTCGAAACCCATCCATGTCAAAAGTGCTGTTTGAAACTGTTTTGTATCAAACAACTCCCGAATGGCAGGTTGCATTAAACTGTATTCTCCTTTTTTGAACTGGGCATCACCCCAAGACTCCAAATAATGTGAAGCCGCAGCCACATAACTGGACGCTTGCGCCGTTTCATCATTGATATATGCAAAGTCAACCGACACGTCCACTTGCTCAAGCCCAGAAAGGAACTCTTCCGCATTTGGCAATGTATACGCTGGGTTAACGCCATCCATGATCAATGCCCCAACACGTCCCGCGTTCATATCGGCAACCAATTTGGCCACTTTTGCAGCATCACCTTGGCGTACATATTTTGGTTTTTCAGGATCAAAAGCTTCGCTGGCCAATAATTTGTTGATGGCCAACACAACAGTCTGTGCATTTTCGTCATTAAGACCGCTTACCACAACTGCTTTGCTACCTGCTTTTTTGATCTCGGCCGCAACTTTGTCAACAGCTTCGTCAACATCAGAAGTACCTCCACCAACACTACTGCCGTTCAACTTACCATACAATTTGGCAAGGGCAATTTTTTGCTGTGTAGGCGTCATCGGATATCGCTTGTCGGCATTGGCACCCGTCAAAGACATGTTAGCTTCCAACTGCACATGTCTCGACATTTTTCCATTTTTGGGAACATGTCCTTTGGCGTAACCAGAGTCATAACCCCCACCTTGCCAATCACCAAGAAAATCCGCTCCGAAAGAAACGATCAAATCGGCTTTCTCAAAATCGTAATCGGCCAAGGCACGCTCACCGTAAGCTTTTTGATATGCATTCAATGCGGCATCTTCGGAAATGGCATCGTAAACGACATGGTTCACATTTTCTCCGTAAGCTGCCTTAAACTCAGCTATTAATTTTGAAGTTGAAGGACTGGCGTAAGTCTGTGTCAATAAAACCACTTGCTTATTGGAACCTTTCAAGGCATTCAACTTCGCCTTAACGGTCGCATCCAACACTTTCCATTCCACAGGCTCACCATTGGCCATTGGCCCCTGAACCCTTTTGCTATCGTACAAGGTTAAAACAGAAGCCTGTACCCTTGCATTGGCACCTCCGTTAACCTTCGCATCGGCATTGTTTTCAATTTTGATGGGCCTTCCTTCCCTGGTCTTCACCAAGATGCTGGCAAAATCAAAACCGTCCGCAATGGTAGTGGCATAGTAGTTGGCCACCCCAGGAACAATACTATCCGGCTGCACCACATAAGGAATGGATTTATGAACAGGGCCCTCACAGGCCGCCACTGTAGCGGCTGCCGTACTAAAACCTACATATTTCAAGAAATCCCTACGGGATGTGTTCGAGGAAGACAGGTTTTCCTTGTCGCCCAAAAACTCATCAACGGGAATCTCTTCGGTAAACTCGTTGTTTTTTAGCGCCTCAACAATGGAATCGTTCGGATTCAACTCCGCTTCACTTTTCCAATATTTTTTGTTTGATGCCATACGATATATCTGAGATTATCTTCTTTTAATTCTTAATAGTGACACTTTCCACATTCAAGACCACCCATCATGGCAGCGGTCAATTTCTCTACCCCATACTTCTTGGACAACTCCTCGTGAATCGCTTCGTAGTACGCATTGCCCTGAACCTTGACATTGGTCTCGCGGTGACAATTGATACACCACCCCATGGTCAATGGAGCGAACTGCTCCACAATCTCCATTTCCTCGACCGGGCCGTGACAAGTCTGGCACTCAACACCGGCAACAGAAACGTGCTGGGAGTGGTTGAAATAGGCAAAATCGGGCAATTGGTGAATCCTGACCCACTCTACAGGTTGCGTCTCGCCCGTGTAGCTTTGGTTTTCTTCATCCCAGCCTACTGCCTTATATAATTTTTTGATTTCTCCGGTATAAAATTCATTGGTATGGCCCGCTGCCAAATCCTCTGCAGATGGACCTTCCGGATTACCGGTGTATTCGTATATGGATTTGTGACAGTTCATACAAACATTCAAAGATGGAATCCCTGAAGTCTTTGACACCCTGGCAGAAGAATGACAGTATTTACAGTCAATATTATTGTCACCAGCGTGAATTTTGTGCGAGAAATGGATTGGCTGCACAGGGGCATAACCTTGATCCACACCAATTTGCATCATCCAACCATAGGCGAAATAGGCACTCGCCAATAGCAAGAACACCACACTTACCAAAACCAAAAACTGGTTTTGAACAAATGCTTTCCAAAGAGGCAAACGCTTTTCTTTTTCCTTTTCAAGAACAACTCCATTGGCTTCGGCGATTCTTCTCAAGGTCTTGTTCACCAAGACCAACATGATCACCAAAAGACCAAATACCAAGGCCAAGGCCCCAAGAATCATCTCATTGGATATTCCCGAACTTGAACCAGTTGCTTCCCCTCCAGCCGTTGTTGCAGTTGCAGTAGGTGCGGGTGTAGATGGAGGTGCGGCCGTGTAGGCCAAAATATCGTCAATATCCTCGTTCGACAATGTTGGAAAAGGCGTCATTGCCGCCTGATTGTACTCTGCGTAAATCTTGTTTCCATAAGCGTCGCCGGAAGATATAACAGCAGGACTGTTTTTTATCCACTCATAAATCCATTCTTTATCCAACCCCTCATCTTCCATCAACCTTGTTTCCACATTGGCCAATGCAGGACCGGTCATTTTCCTGTCCAAGGAGTGACATGCAGCACAGTTCTGGTTAAACAACTGCTTCCCCTTTACCGGGTCGCCTTCAACAGCATCGGCAGTTTGTTCCGCTGCAGCATCCGTAGCGACCTCAGCCTCTTCCTGTGCATAAAAAGATGATGAGAACAATAGGAAAGTTAAACCTAAAACTTTAGAAAATAGATGGCGGTATAAAACCTTTTTCATATTCGTGAAATTTCTATCGAAATCTTTGGCATGATTCTTTCTATTGAGTTTGAGAGCAATAGCTTTTTACCCTGCCAAGAATGGCAACAAAAGTAAGACATACAGTCATTTTTTGAAATGTTAAGGTATTTATAACTTATAATTTATAAAGATTCTAAATAACTTTGCCCCCACATGATTAACCTATAATAATCTACATTTGCAACAAGCGTAAACGATACAACAAAGGAACAATATGAAAACCACTGTATTTGCAGCAATTTTAATTGGCTTAACAACGCATCTTTCGGCTCAGAACGCTCAAGTGACCATTCAACAAGATCCAAAGATCGATGAATTGGTAAAACTCTACACCAAGGTTAGCTCCAATACCGGATATTATCAGATTCAAGTAGGTTTTGGCAACTATAAAAAAGCATTGGACCTCTTGAACCAAGTGGAAGTTGATTTCCCGAACTGGTATTCCAAAATAGAGTTTGAATCCCCCACCTACCGAGTTAGACTGGGAAGGTTCAAAACCAAATTGGAGGCCGAAAGAAAGTATTTGGAGGTGCGTAAAAAATATCCGCATGCCATGCTACTAAAACCGGAAGAAAAAGAATCTTAGCCATAAAAAAATCCCGCTTTAAAGGCGGGATTTTTTTATTCGATCATCTCTTCCTACAACTTTTTCTTCACTGCTACTTCTTGGAAGGCTTCTATAATATCACCCTCCCTAACGTCATTGTAGTTTTTAACCTGTAGTCCACAATCATATCCTTTGGACACCTCCTTGACATCATCTTTAAATCGTTTCAACGAGGCCAATTCTCCAGTGTAGATCACAACACCGTCCCTAATCAACCTGATGCGTGAGTTCCTGAATATTTTACCACTGGTAACCATACAACCGGCAATAGTTCCGATCTTGGAAATCTTGAAGGTTTCCCTAACTTCGGCGTTACCCGTAATTTCTTCTTTCATCACAGGGGACAACATACCTTCCATGGCATCTTTAAGGTCGTTGATTGCATCATAAATGATGGAGTATGTCCTGATATCAATTTCCTCCTTATCCGCAATGGTCCTGGCATTGCCCATTGGCCGTACGTTAAATCCGATTATAATCGCATCGGAAGCACTTGCCAACAACACATCGGACTCTGTAATGGCCCCAACTCCTTTATGGATGATGTTCACTTGTATCTCGTCGGTGGACAATTTTTGGAACGAATCCGTCAGGGCTTCCACTGAACCGTCCACATCACCTTTAAGGATAATGTTCAATTCCTGGAAGTCACCCAAGGCGATTCTACGTCCAATTTCATCCAAGGTAATATGGCGTTGTGTTCTTACGGATTGCTCACGTTGCAACTGCGAACGTTTTGCTGCAATCTGTTTTGCCTCACGCTCATCTTCCAACACGTGGAATCTATCACCTGCCTGGGGCGCTCCATCCAATCCCAAAATTGAAATTGGCGTGGATGGCCCGGCACTTTCTATGTTCTTACCTCTTTCATCGTGCATTGCCTTGACCTTACCACTACAAGTTCCGGCCAAAACGTAATCACCTATATTCAAGGTACCGGTCTGTACCAAGATTGTGGCCACATACCCTCTACCTTTATCCAAGAAAGCTTCTACAACTGTACCAGATGCAAGCCTGTTCGGATTTGCCTTAAGCTCCAACAATTCTGCCTCCAACAGTACTTTCTCCAATAATTCTTTAACTCCTTCCCCTGTTTTGGCAGAAATATCGTGGGACTGAACTTTTCCTCCCCAGTCTTCCACCAACAGATTCATACTGGCCAAGCCTTCTTTGATCTTATCGGGGTTTGCCGTAGGCTTATCAACTTTGTTGATTGCAAATACAATAGGTACTCCCGCCGCTTGAGCGTGACTTATGGCTTCTTTGGTCTGAGGCATAATATCATCGTCTGCAGCAATTACAATAATTGCAATATCCGTTACTTGGGCACCACGGGCTCGCATCGCGGTAAACGCCTCGTGGCCCGGTGTATCCAAGAATGTTATTTTTTGTCCATCTTCAAGCGAAACTCCGTAGGCTCCGATGTGTTGGGTAATTCCCCCACTTTCACCTGCAATCACGTTCTCTTGACGAACATAATCCAACAATGATGTTTTACCGTGGTCTACGTGCCCCATAACGGTAACTATGGGTGCACGGGATTTTAAATCTTCAGGGGTATCCTCTACCTCTTCGATGGTTTCTTCGATTTCAGCGGTTACAAATTCAACTTCGTAACCAAATTCATCAGCCACGATGGAAAGGGTTTCGGCATCCAAACGCTGGTTCATCGTTACCATGATACCCAAGGACATACAGGCCGAAATAATCTGGGTCGTGGAAACATTCATCATGGTTGCAAGCTCATTGACCGTAACAAACTCGGTCACCTTGAGGATTTTGCTCTCCATTTCTTGTTTCTCAAGATCTTTCTCCGTTTGTTGACGGTGCTGATCTCTTTTTTCCCTACGATATTTGGCGCCTTTGCCCTTACTGGATTTACCTTGAAGCTTCTCCAAGGTTTCTCGTACTTGTTTTTGTACTTCCTCCTCGGTTGGCTCTACTTTAGGCGCAGTTGAACGCTGTCCTTTTCTTGCAGCACCTCCTCTTGTATTTCGGCCTCCACCTGCTTGTGGGCCATTCTTCACAATTCTTCTTCGGCGTTTTTTACGCTCTCCGGCATCGGATGAACCGCCTTTGGCTTTTTGGCTATCCTCTTTCTTCTTTTTGGCAGGTTTCTTGAACTGGGAAAGGTCAATCTTATCCCCGGTTATCTTGGGACCTGAAAGCTTTTGGTATTTTGTCTTTATGGTTCCGTTTTCGGCTCCTTCGGACTCTTCTTTGCTTTCGGCACTTTCTTCTTTGGCCTCAGCCTCTTTTTTTTCTGGGGCCTCAGCTTCCAACTTTTCAGTCTTTTCTTTAGCTGGTGCCTCTTCTTTTACTTCTTCTTTGACTTTTTCTGGCTCAGCTTTTGGTTTTGGTGCCTCTTCCTGTTTTGGCTCCTCTTCCTTGGGCTTATCTGGTTTTTTATCCAAATCAATTTTACCCACGGTCTTGGGGCCGGAAAGTTCGGCTTTGGCTTTTACAACTTGCTGTTCCGCTTCTTTTTTCTCTTTGGCCAATCTGCGCTCTTCTTGTTCTTTTTCCATTCGGATTCGGATGGCCTCCTTTTCCTTGCGCTTTTCTTCACCAACTTCCTTGGAAGCAACCTTTTTGCTCTTATCCGTTTGGAATTCATCCAACAGAACTTGATACACCTCATTGGATATTTTAGTGGTAGGACGCGCCTCTACCTCGTGCCCCTCCGAGGCTAGGTAATCGACTGCTCTATCCAGTGAAATGTTCAATTCTCTAAGAACTTTGTTAAGTCGTATTGTTGGATTTTCTGCCATAAATAATTTTACTTGCCCTAAATTTTCGCTGCTAATATAAGCCTAATCTTCAAATTCTTCCTTGAGGATGCGAACGACCTCTTGGATTGTTTCTTCTTCTAGATCGGTTCGCTTTGCCAAATCTTTTACATCTTGCTCCAAAACGCTACGTGCGGTGTCCAATCCAATCTTCTTGAATTCTTCAATCACCCAGCTTTCTATCTCATCGGAAAACTCGGTCAACTCCACATCTTCCTCGACACCTTCGCGGAACACATCTATTTCGTAACCAGTCAATTGGCCTGCCAATCGTATGTTATGCCCACCCCTACCAATGGCCTTGGAAACTTCCTCTGGCTTAAGGTATACTTGAGCTGTTTTTTTCTCGTCGTTCAATTTAACGGACGACACCCTAGCAGGACTAAGTGCTCGGGTAACCATTAATTGTGGGTTGTTGGTCCAGTTGATCACATCAATGTTTTCGTTGCCCAACTCACGCACAATTCCGTGGATTCGGGACCCTTTCATACCCACACAGGCTCCAACGGGATCAATTCTATCATCGTAAGAATCTACTGCGACCTTAGCTTTTTCGCCAGGAATACGAACCGCTTTTTTAATGGTGATCAGTCCATCGAACACCTCAGGGATTTCTTGGAAGAACAATTGCTCCAAGAAAATTGGTGAGGTTCTGGACATGATAATGGTAGGCTTGTTCCCTTTAAGCTCCACACTCTCGATAATACCGCGAACGTTGTCCCCTTTACGGAAAAAGTCGGAAGGAATCTGTTTTTCTTTTGGAAGAATGATCTCATTTCCTTCATCATCCAACAAAATAACCGCACGATGCCTTATATGGTGCACCTCAGCCGTATAGATTTCACCTTCCAAGTCCTTAAATTGCTTGTAGATGGTGGTATTGTCGTGCTCATGGATCTTGGAGATCAGGTTCTGACGCAATGCCAAAATTGCCCTCCTACCCAAATCAATCAGCTTCACCTCTTCCGAAACGTCTTCGCCCACCTCAAAATCGGGCTCAATTTTTCTAGCTTCGGACAAGGATATTTCCTCGTTAGGTTCTTCTACTTCACCATCTTCAACAACCACACGGTTTCTCCATATCTCCAAATCCCCTTTATCGGGGTTGATAATAATATCAAAATTGTCGTCAGAACCAAATTTTTTCTTGAGCGCACTTCGGAATACTTCTTCCAAAATCGCCATAAGGGTAACCCTATCAATAAACTTATCGTCCTTAAACTCCGAAAAGGATTCGATGAGCGCTAGGTTTTCCATTTTCTACTACAATTAAAATTTTAATTTAACTTTTGCTTCTTGAATATCAGAAAATGCGATTTCCTGCTTTTTCTGCACTGTAATCTTTCCTTTACCCACTGGTTTGGGCTCTCGCGCCTTCCATTCCAAGGTAATACTATCTGTCGAGGTTTCCACCAGTGTGCCCTCCAATTTCCCGGAGCTGGTCTTTACCTGTAATTTTCTTCCAATATTTTTGTTGTACTGACGCGGCAATTGCAATGGCGATGTAGCTCCAGCCGATGTCACCTCCAAGGAAAAATCTTCCTCCTCACGATCCAAGTTATGTTCAATGGCCCGGCTAACGTTCATACAATCTTGCAGACTAACTCCTTGATCACCGTCCAAAACGACTTTGATGCTATTATCGCCGCCAACCGTAAAATCAACCAAGAACAAGGAAGAATGTTCTTCCAGTGCATTGTCCAACAATTGCTTCACTTTATCCTTCAACATAAGAAATCAGTAATAAAAGAGGGGACTCAAGGTCCCCTCATGAATACTTTTATATCCGTTCAGTTTTGCAAATATACAACAAATAATATCGCATGTGCAACTCATTCAACCACAAAAATAAAGCTTTTGCCATCTACTTTTCAGTGCATTACAATAATTTATAAATGACCGGCTTCCCAATAATCCTGTAGAACATGAATGCCATTTACAGGGTGATTTACAAACACAATAACAACAATCCCTACATTATTATAGGGTTAACATTCGTTTCACCCCCTTTCACAACAAATATTTTGAAGCTAAAGAACCCCCGCTAATTTTGTAGTACAATCAATTAAAGTACATGGGCACAACCTCTTTCTTCGATAAGAAGATGAATCATTTTCCGAATGGATGGATGCTGATCATTGCATTTTTCCTATTGGGAACATTTCTTTCATTTTCCCAAACCACTATTTGGAGCGAAAGCTTCTCCTATAACAACAATACACAAAGTGGCACAGCATCAGGTCCTTCGGCCTCTGATTGGACAACCAATCGGGGGAACAGACTATCTGTTCGGAGCAACGAATTACGAGCCAATAATTTAGACGGAGAAGGCGTTTGGCAAACAGACCCCATAAATATTTATGGCTATACCGAGGTAAGTTTTAGTATGGCAACTTGGGTGAACAATGGGGGTGATATGGATTGGTGGGAGGACTACTTTATTGGCCAATACCGGCTTGACGGAGGTTCTTGGGTAGAGTTTGTAAGTGTCTCTGGGGCTACTTCGGACCCGCTGGATACATCTTATACAGTTAACCTCCCTTCAACGGGCTCCACTTTGGAGATCAGGGTGCGCATGTACAACGACTCAGGCAACGAATATTATTATATAGACGATGTCATAGTAGAAGGAAACCTAGACCTATGTAATGGTGAAATTGATTTTCAATTTTATGATAGTGCACCTTCCGGGTACACCACGGACAATATTCCCACAACGGGTTATCAGGGGACCGGGACTTTTACCAGTTTTAATGTTGATGCACTACAAAACCAAGAAGACCCCGGCGATGCCGACGATTTCAGTATTCGATATTCGGGCTACATTCAGATTGATACGGAAGGCTCGTATACCTTTTTTACATCATCGGACGACGGCTCCAAGCTTTTTATTGATGGAACCGAAGTGGTTGACAATGATGGAAACCACGGCACACAAGAAAGGTCTGGCAACATTTCGCTGACCACTGGACTGCATGACATTACCGTTCTATTTTTTGAAAACGGGGGCGGTGAAACACTGAACGTACAATATCAAGGACCTTCCTTGTCCAAACAAAATGTCCCATTTTCAAAACTATACTCAAATTGTAGTGTGGGCAGTGCCGACCTTGATGGGGATGGTGTTGATGATGTGACCGATATTGATGATGACAACGATGGAATCCTTGATACTGATGAATGTGGCGGGGCCTCTGGGAATTTTGTCCAAACAGCCAGCGATCTTGCTCACTTTAGGACACCATCCAATGCTGAAGGCAATCCCGGGACTACTTACGCCTATAATTCAGTTTACACCTATGAAGATCAGTCCGAAATATTATTACGATTTGCCCAACCCGTGCCCGACGGAACCACATTAAGTGTTTTTTTGGGTGCAGATCCAGCGGTTACGAGCACCAACATGCAGATACAGCGTTCCAATGCCGCAGGAGATAATGAAGGATGGTTAGCTGGGGCCAATGGTACCTCTCCAGGTTCCATTCGTGAAGTAACTTTCACCGTAAACGGACCTAGTCTGCAATACATCAAAGTAATTGCTTGGCAAGTGGGCGCAAGGGTTTATGGCGCCAGTTACGGCGGGTCTGTAGATTGTACCACGGTCGATACCGATGGCGACGGCATACCTAATTACCAAGATCTGGATAGTGATGGCGATGGCATACCCGATAATGTGGAAGCACAAACATCCTTGAACTATATAGCCCCTTCGGGAGTTGATGCCAATAACAATGGACTGGATGATGCCTACGAAGGAAGCGGTTTATCCGCTGTGGACACCGATGGTGATGGCACTCCCGATTTTATGGATACCGACAGCGATAATGATGGGGCATCGGATACCATTGAGGCTACGCTTACCCTAACTGGATCGGACAGTGATAATGATGGCCTGGACAACAATATGGATGGCTCGACCGGGTATTCCGACCCCGGGGGGACTATAGACAACCCTATGAACTCCAACGGCGGTTCTTTAATGCTACCCGATTCCGATGGCGATGTTGCCTCGGGAGGTGACTTGGATTTTAGGGATGGTACTTTTGACGATAACGAACCACCATCCATTACAGCTACGGGAGACCAAATTTTTTGTCCCAGCGATACAATTTCTGTTGTTGAAAGTGTAGATATTACTGATGCCGATAGCAGTACACTGGACGCCGTGTACATACAAGTCACATCCAATTACGATGTTTCTGGCGATGTTTTAAGCCTAACCGGCACACACCCAAACATTACAGCTAGTTGGGATACTTCAGAGGGAAGGCTTTTACTTGATGGACCAGCGACTTTGGCCGAATTTGAGGCAGCCATTGGCGCTGTAGTTTTTCAAACTACGGCCACCGTAAGCAGTGGCGATACAAGAACTTTTTCCATAGTAATGAACGAGGCCAACTATTTGGAATCGACAGGGCATTATTATGAGTATGTTCCTTCCGAAGGAATTACTTGGACCGCTGCCCGCGATGCCGCAGCCTTAAGAACATTTTATGGTCTCCAAGGCTATTTGGCCACCATTTCAATTCAAGATGAATCGGACCTGTTGGGCTCACAAGCACCTGGAGCAGGTTGGATCGGGGCAAGTGATGCCGCCACCGAAGGAGATTGGTACTGGGTAACCGGTCCTGAGGCAGGAACCTTGTTCTGGAGGGGAACTGGTGGTGGAACCGCCTTTGCCTATGAATTTTGGAATTCTGGCGAACCCAATCAATCGGGAGACGAGGATTATGCCCACATCACTGCTCCAGGGGTTGGATTGCCCGGGTCTTGGAACGACCTTTCCAACACAGGAGCTGCCAGCGGGGATTATCAACCAAAAGGATATTTGGTGGAATACGGAGGTATGCCCGGCGACCCCACTCATCCAGACTTAGCAGCTACAACAATGATCACTGTAGAGACAACAGCACCTACAGCAAGTGCTCCAGATCCAATAGCGGTAAATTGTTCGGCTGACATTCCTACACCAGATGTAACCGTAATAACAGATGAAGCTGATAATTGCGATCCAAATCCAACGGTAACTTTTGTGAGTGACGTTAGCGATGGAGGAAGCAAGCCCGAAATCATTACTCGTACATATAGGATTACGGATACGGCCGGAAACACCACCGATGTGGAGCAGACCATTACGATAACACCATTCACCATATCATCACAACCCACAGACCAAACAGTTGTTATGGGCAATAATGGAAGTTTCTCGGTTACGGTTACCAACGTAGACACCTATCAATGGGAGATAAGTACAGATGGAGGAAGTAATTTTGCCCCTATCTCGGATGGAGCTGAATATTCGGGAACGCAAACAGCCAACCTCAGCGTAAACTCGCCGGATACCTCTAAAAATGGATATATTTTCCGGGTACTTGCCTCCAACAGTACCGGAAGCTGCAGTCCAATTACTTCGGATCAGGCATCTTTGACCGTTAAAACGGGAAGAGTCATCACCAACCGAGGGGTAACTTACCGCGTGAACAACAACTAATGTATTGCCCAAAACCAGATAAATACCTCTTTTAGGTGATTCACAATTGTTGTAATGCTTCAAGCTGAAAGTCCTTTTCCATTGGTATTTCCCACATAAAGGAGTATCAAAAATTCAATTGAAAATATCTTGCCCCTGTATCGAAATAAAACATACTTTCGGTAAAGAATAATGACACTGGAAAATAAAGTTCAATTGGTTGAAAGGTTATTTGATCAATTGGAGAAAGAAACCCTTCAATTTCAAGAAGCATCTGGAATTGGCTGTGTTTCGGGTTGTGGAAAATGTTGTACTTACCCTAATATTGAAGCTTCTCCTTTGGAGTTTTTACCTTGGGCATTTCATCTATTTTTATCTGGCAAAGCGGAGGATGCACTTACAAGCATCAATAAATATCCGATCATGTCCTGCTTTATACTGACACCTGTTTCCATTATAGGTAAAGGCCATTGTGGGAGTTACCGCCATAGAGGCTTAATATGCAGGTTATTTGGCTACGCCGCGAACAGGGACAAATATGGCAATTTACGATTGGCAACCTGTAAAACCATCAAAGAAGAGCAGACCGATAACTATCTGGTTGTATCCGAAGCTATTTTAAAAGAAACAATGCATATCCCCGTCTTTACAGACTATTACATGCAATTGAGCCAAATCGATTTTCAATTGGGCTCCAAAACAATACCCATAAACAAAGCCCTTAAAATGGCTTTGGAGGAAGTTTTACAGTATTATACATACAGACCTGTTCCCAGGTTGGACAGGGAGTGTGTTTAAAAGAATCCGGTATAAAAAAACAAGCCCCTTAAATCATTGATTTAAGGGGCTTTCTGTTGGCCTACAAGGACTCGAACCTTGAACGACTGAACCAAAATCAGCTGTGTTACCAATTACACCATAGGCCAGTACCGTATTTGAGCGTGCAAATTTATAACAAACTTTGGTTTCAACAAATATTTTTCACAAGAATGCACCCTATTTTTCTTGAACAAGGGTGTTAAAGGTTTTCCAAAAAGGGTTAGGCATCTGTTCTAGATTTACTAAATTCGCCACAATTCGGTTAATAACCAACTCTATGTTTGCAAAAGACTTCAAAAAATGGGATACCATCCTTGGGTGGGTTTCCTTCGCCATCGCGTTTATAGTTTATGCCCTGACCGTTGAACCCACAGGAAGTTTTTGGGATGCAGGGGAATATATTTCCACTTCAGCAAAATTGCAGGTTGGGCACCCACCAGGGGCACCATTGTTGCAAATGATAGGGGCTTTCTTTGCCATGTTTGCCTTTGGCGATGCAACCAAAATAGCCCTTATGGTTAATGCAGTCTCCGTTGTTTCGAGTGCATTTGCCGTATTGTTCACTTTCTGGACCATTACCAATTTGGTCGGGAAATTGGTTTCCAAAAAGAGTAAAATGACCAATAGCAAAGCTATTGCTGTTTTTGGAAGCGGACTTGTTGGGGCGCTTGCCTTTACTTTTTCAGATAGTTTTTGGTTCAATGCCGTAGAGACCGAAGTATACGCCATGGCCAGTTTAATTATGGCCCTGTTGCTCTGGCTGGGCTTAAAGTGGACCGACAACTTGGGCGACCCCAGAGGTCACCGTTGGCTTATGCTTATCTGTTTTGTGATCGGCCTTACCTTCGGAATCCAGTTTATGGGCTTTTTGGCCATTCCATCAATAGGTTTGCTCTATTACTTTAAAAAGTACAAGACCACAACGGTAAAGAACTTTTTGTTGGCCAATATTGCAGTGGTGGCGGTGCTCATTCTGGTTTACAAATTCTCTTTGACCTATGTATTGGAGCTTTTTGGCTGGAGCGAGGTTTTCTTTATCAATGAGATTGGCCTTCCGTTCAACTCAGGTTCCATTATTATGGGACTCCTATTTGTTGCTGCTTTCTATTTTGGTTTGAAATATACCCGAAAACATAATTACTACAATGCAAACATCGTGGTACTTTGCCTCATGTTCCTTTTTCTTGGATTCTCGTCTTGGTTGATGCTTCCCATTCGTGCAAACGCCAAAACCGTGGTCAACGAAAACAACCCTGCCGATGCAAGAGCCCTTTTGGCCTACTACAACAGGGAACAATATCCCGGTGTGGACAGTCCTGTTTATGGCGCTTATTATTCGGATACCTTTGCTCCCGCTGGAGAAGATAGGGATGACAGTCCCAAATATGAAAAAGACCTGGAACTGGGCAAATATGTTATTGTAAACCACTACAAAGATGCCTTGCCCGGGCCCAACGAAAAGCATGTGGGCATTTTGCCCAGAATGTGGAGCGACCAGCATGCCGAAAATTACATGCGCTATTTTGGTGCACTGGAATTTCGGATAAAATCGGAATACATCTCAAACAACGATCTTAGGGATGCCGTAAACCAATTTAAAACAGCATACTCACAAGGAGAACTCGACACCGAACAATATATTCGCTTTTTGCGCGAATTTGGAGAGTACATTGAAGTGGAACCACCAACCGTATGGCAAAACATCGAATACCTATTCGATTTCCAGTTCAGCTACATGTACATGCGCTACTTTATGTGGAATTTTGTCGGAAAGCAAAACGATGTACAAGGTAGATACGATGAAAACGGGAACTGGCTGAGCGGCATTAATTTTATTGATGGCATCCGTCTGGGAAGCCAAGAAAACCTACCCAGCGACTGGAAAAACAACAAAGGGCGCAACACCTATTTCTTCCTACCGTTGCTTCTCGGAATTTTGGGCATTGTATTCCAGATATCCAAAAACCCGAAACAATTTTGGGTCCTCTTCGTATTCTTCATGTTTACGGGACTGGCCATTCAGTTCTACACCAACCCCTACATTTTCCAACCTAGGGAAAGGGATTATTCTTTGGTGGGATCCTTTTATGTTTTCTGTATTTGGATTGGTATTGGGGTCTACGGCCTGTTTGAAGAATTTAAAAAACTGATTTCGGCCAAAATTGCTGCACCTGCCATTACAACCTTATGCCTATTGGCTGTACCCCTGTTGATGGCCTTCCAAAACTGGGACGATCACGATAGATCCGACCGATACACCGCACCAGCAACCGCTAAAGCCTATCTCGATTCCTGCCAAGAAGATGCAGGGGCAATTCTGTTCACTATTGGGGACAACGATACCTTCCCGATCTGGTATGCACAGGAAATTGAAAACTATAGAACCGATGTTCGTGTGGTAAACACCAGTCTTTTTGCCACCGACTGGTACATAGACCAGATGAAACGTAAAGCCTACGAGAGCGACCCCATACCATCGCAATTGACCCACGACAAGTACAGCTATGGAACAAGGGATGCAGTTTATTATCAAGGCATTACTGAAAACCGATGGAACATCAAAGATTTTATGAACTGGATCGGGAGCGATAAACCCCAAACCAAGTTCAGACATATTTTAACCAATCAAGGTGCCGATTTGAGTAACTATTCGGAAAGCACCTTGGATATTGTGTACTATCCCACCAATAAGATTAGGATTCCGGTCAACAAACAAAATGTACTGGAAAGTGGGTTGGTCAAGGAAAAAGATTCCGCCCTTATTGTGGATTATATTGATATTGATTTACCACAGAGCGCACTTCCAAAAAATAGAATTCTGATGCTGGATCTTATCGCCAACAACGATTGGAAACGCCCCATCTATTTCTCCGGGGGTAGTTTTGATAGCGCCGAATACATTTGGATGAAGGATTATCTTCAGCTTGATGGCCTGGTATACAAATTGGTGCCCATTAAAACACCAAATAGAAATTCCTTTGAAATGGGCCGTATTGATTCCGAATTGATGTACGACATTGTAAAGGATTGGGATTGGGGCAACTCAGGAAGCGATGAAATTTACCACGACCCACAAACGCGTTCCCAAGGGCTCTCCTTTAGGAGCAATTTGGCCCGTTTGATGGAAACCCTTATCGAAGAAAACAAAATAGACAAGGCCAAGGACGTGATCAACATTGCTATGGACAACATGCCAGTGGACCATTATGGCTTTTATGCCTTTGTGGAACCATTTGTAGATGGGTACTACAAAGTCGGTGAGACCGAAAAGGCCCGTGCGTTGTTCGGCAAGCTCAAAAAAGTATATCAAGAACATTTGGAATATTATGCCAACATTCCTTTGGATGAACAATACGATAAAATTGACGATATCCTGTCCGATATGCAAGCATACCGCAGGAACATTGATATCCTAATCGAAAACAACGACAAGGAACTGGCGGAGTCGGAAACGATCATTTTCAATGAGTATATAGATAAGTTCTCGCAGTTTGTGGATGAAGAAGAAGAGAGTTTGGACGAACCACTTCCCCTAGACCCGGATATGGAAGATTCCATACTGCTGGATACCATAGAAAGTGTTCTGGATTCCACACTTCCTGAAGAATAAAAAACATAAAAAAGCGAGGTTTTCACCTCGCTTTTTTCTTTATTGGATGTATTCGTTTAGGATACCTATGAGGGTATTGGCGTCCTGCTCGCCACTTTGGCGCCAAACCATCTCTCCTTTTTTGTAGATCATTAAAGTGGGCAGTCCCTTAATGCGGAGTGCCTGCGAAAGTTCCTTGTTTTTGTCCACATCAATTTTTATAACCTTTCCCTTATCACCAAGGGCAGCGGCCACATCACTCAAAACAGGATGCATGGAAGTGGACTCCTCGTTCCATTCTGCATAAAAGTCTAACAATACAGGGACTTGTAAATCTATAAGTTCACCAAATTTGGACATGTATTCTAAGGTTTACAATCAAAAGTAAGAAAAAATGTGAATGTTTTTATAGCAAGTCAATGCTTTACCTATTAGTCTATGGCAAATTTTCATTAAACCATCTCTGCACATAGTGACCCATTACCGTGTCTTATTACAATATTTGTTCTCACAAACAATACAATCAATCATCATACACCCATATTCCAAAAGCAGTTTATTTACAATTTTTGTGATTTTAAGTCCCTGAAATTCAGTATATTTAATAGAGGGATTAAAAAATTGGATATGGGAATCAAGAGTTACACAGGAAAAAGGGTAAAGGAAATACCAAAAGAAATACCGCTCAAAGTGAGTGATTATATGACTCGGGACTTAATCACCTTTAGTCCTGACCAATCTATAGAGGAGGTCATCGAAGCTTTGATACGGCATAAAATTTCGGGAGGCCCGGTCGTTAACGAAAACAACGAGTTGATAGGGATTATTTCAGAAGGGGATTGTATAAAGCACATTAGTGACAGCAGGTATTACAATTTGCCCATGGAACACAGCAGGGTAGAGCTTCGAATGATTAAAAATGTAGAGACCATTGATGGCAATATGAACATCTTTGATGCGGCAAAAATGTTCCTCGAAGTCAGAAGACGCCGTTTCCCTATTTTGGAAAACGGAAAACTTGTTGGTCAAATATCCCAAAAAGATATTCTAAAAGCTACGATGGGAATAAAGGGCCAAAACTGGAAATGATATCATAAGTCGTAAAAATTTCCTGTAAACCCATAAAATCGGATTTACGCCGCCATTCCCTTTTTCTTCAAGGTAATCACCGAAATCTCGGGCCAAATACCAAAACGACCGGGGTAACCAATAAACCCAAACCCTCGGTTTACATTGATAAACTGGTCCAACTCCTTGTAAATGCCCGCCCAATATTTGTAACGCCACTTAACAGGGCTCCATTTAACCCAGCCAGGAATCTCAACACCGAACTGCATGCCATGGGTATGTCCGCTCAAGGTCAAGTGAAAATGGTAATCATCATGGATCACCACATCTTCCCAATGCGATGGGTCGTGGCTCAACAATATTTTAAAATCATCATGGGAGACACCCTCTTTGGCCTTTTGTAGGTCGCCCGCTTTTTTAAATCCGCCGCGACCCCAGTTCTCCACTCCGACCAAGGCAATCTTTTCGCCACCCTTTTCCAAAAATCGGTTGGAGTTGAGCAATAGGTCAAAACCCATTTCTTTTTGCATGGTTTTGAGGTTCTCCAAGTTTTGTGCCTTCTCTTCTTCCGTATCCCAAACCGCATAATCCCCATAATCGTGGTTGCCCAAAATAGAGAACACCCCATCTTTGGCATCCAAACGGGAAAAAACCTCTTTCCAAGGTTCCAACTCATCCGAACGGTTGTTCACAATATCTCCGGTAAAGAAAATTACATCGCTCTTTTGTTGGTTGATAAGACTTACCCCATATTCCACTTTTTTATAATCGTCAAAACTACCGCTGTGCACATCGGAAATCTGTGTAATCTGATAGTTGTGGAAGGCATCTGGAAGATCATCGAACTCCAGTTCGTATTTTAAAACCTGATAGTTGTATTTTCCACGGTACATGCCATACAGCAATGCCCCAAAGGGCAGCGCAGCCAAACCAAGGGCAATACCGCTAATAAATTTTCTTCGTGAAGGGAAGTAACCTGCATCAGTATCCGAAACCCCAACAATTTTGTTATACCCGTAGCCAATTACACGTACCACATCTTCCAGCAAAAGGAAGAAGCCCAAGACCAAAGCCAATAAAAAAAATGAAGCAAATATGGTTCCTGCAATGGCGGCGGTACCTTTAAACCCATCGCCAGGATCGTATGTCATTACTTTGATGGTCAAAAAAACCAAGGCTCCCAAAAAAAGTACAATATAAGCCCATTGCATCAACGGACTTTTGAACAGTGTACGGAATGCTTGAAAGCCATAAACGGCCAGCACCACATACAAGATTGCCAAAACAATAAATCGGGACATACAATTTTTTTACAAAATTAGGGCTAATATGCTATAAAGCAGGGTTTTTTAATTTTATTTAACGGCTTCAACAATAGATTTGAGGATAGCTAAATTTGAAATCGCAACCTCATCCTCCACCATATGTTTTGCAGAGTTCATACTGATTTTACCTTCTAACGCCACATGATGTCCAAAGGAAGTCCCCGAGCAATGGATGGCACTAAGTCCAATATCCTTGAAATCCGATGCATTCTTGGGAGACACACCTCCACCTGCCATAATGGTCATGGTAGTATTTTGCTGCCATAACTTTAAGTGATTGATTCCTTTTTCCGCTGAAATCTCTCCTCCGGAGGTTAAAATGGTCTGTACCCCAAGTCCATCAAGCTGCTTGATGGCCTCCAAGGGCTCCTCCACCCAATCAAACGCACGATGAAAGGTAAAATGCATTGGCTTTGCCAAATCCACCAACGCTTTGGTTCTTTCCACATCCACAGTAAAATCTTCCATCAAAATTCCAGAAACAATACCCTGCACACCCAAAGCCTTGCACGCCAAAATATCGGCTTTCATCACCTCAAACTCAGTATTGGAATAGGTGAAATGCCCGCCCCTTGGACGAATAAGTACATGAACGGGGATATTCAACTCCCTTTTAACCCATTGGATCAATCCAGCAGATGGCGTAATGCCCCCCACCCCGAGTTCCGAACAAAGTTCAATTCGATTCGCCCCTGCCCTTTCGGCATTCCTTGCCGATTCCAGGGAATTGGCACAAACTTCTACCAGCATATTGTATATTTATGACCCTCAAAATTAAACATACCATCGCATGGAACGACGCAAATTTCTTAAAAATTCCAGCCTCTCCGCAGCCGGACTGGTTTCCGCCTCTACTTTGGTCGCCTGTAAAACCGAGCCAAAGCCCGAAGCAGCTTCCGCTGCGGCAATTCCAACTCCCAATCCTATAAGACCCATTGTGGTCTGTACTTGGAACTTTTTCAATGCTACGGAGAAGGCGTGGGAGGTCTTAAAGTCGGGCGGTAATGCCCTGGATGCCGTGGAACAGGGCGTTAGGGTCGAGGAAGCCGACGAAACCAACGAAACGGTGGGCAAAGGTGGCCGACCGGACCGTGATGGCAATGTTACGCTGGATGCCTGCATTATGGACAAGGATGGCAATTGCGGCTCTGTGGTCTGCTTGCAAAACATTGTGCATCCGGTTTCCGTAGCCAGAAAGGTGATGGAGGAAACCCCGCACATTATCTTGGCGGGCAAAGGCGCGGAGAAATTTGCTTATGAGCAAGGCTTCAAAAAAGAAGACCTATTGACCGAAAGTACCAAAAAACAATACGAAGAGTGGTTGAAGACTTCCAAATATGAGACCATCATCAATATAGAAAACCACGATACCATTGGCATGCTCGCCATTGATGAAAATGGCGATATTTCCGGGGCTTGCACCACAAGTGGAATGGCCTACAAAGTAGCAGGGCGCGTTGGGGATTCCCCCATTATTGGCGCCGGTCTTTTTATTGACAATGAAGTGGGCGGTGCCACGGCCACGGGGGTTGGCGAAGAAGTAATCCGTACCGTGGGCAGTTTTTTGATCGTAGAGCTCATGCGGCAAGGAAAAAGTCCGCAAGAAGCCTGCGAAGAAGGTGTAAAACGTATCATGCAGAAAAATAAGGGTCGAAAAGATTTCCAAATCGGGTTTTTGGCCATCAACAAAAATGGGGAAACGGGCGGCTACTGCGTGCATCCCGGGTTTACCTACCGGGAGTATTCCGACAATGGACACGAGAACCGAGAAGTCGTGAGCTTCTACGAATAGATATCAGAACCAAGAGCGCTACGCTTTTAGAAAAAAGACACAAGACCGCTTCGCTGATGGACATTAGATGTTAGACCGCTTCGCTTCTGGAAACAAGAACCAAGACGTCTTGACTCTTGGCTCAATAAGAATTTGCATACATTCAATAAAGTCATTTCAACAATGAAATCAAAAGAACTTATCAAGTCACTAACATTCAATCGTCTGTTAAAAATTTCAATTTTCAGCAGTCTAGGATTTAGTGTACTTTATTTTGGAATTGGAACAATCATGATAATTGCAGGCGCAAAAGTTCCTATTACACTAAATGGAAATCAAACAGAAGGAATAATAGGTTTTCTGCTCCATCTAGCATTTTTACCCATTTACTTCATTTTGATTTTTTTATTCGAATTTATAGTGCTGGTTTCTGGAACATGGATTTCAAAAAGACTTTTTTCTGTAAATGAAGGATGATTATTAAGCAAAAAAAGAAGCATCAAAATTAGAAGAATATATTATATATCACTTGTCTCTTGATTCTTGGCTCTATATTCTAGGCTCTTTTGAACAGCAATTCGTACTTTTAAAACCTGCCTTTTATAATTGTTTATTGAAAATTGCTAACTGAAAAATACATGTCCGAACAAAAACGACTTTTTTTACTTGATGCCTACGCACTTATATTCCGTGGTTATTATGCCTTGATCAAAAATCCGAGAATCAACTCCAAGGGAATGGACACCTCTGCTATCATGGGGTTTATGAATTCCCTGTTTGATGTGATCAAACGCGAACAGCCCGACCATTTAGCCGTGGCTTTTGACAAAGGGGGAAGTGTAGAGCGCACCGAAATGTTTGAAGCATACAAAGCTAACCGTGACGAAACTCCAGATGCCATCCGCATTGCGGTGCCATACATCCAACAAATTTTGGAGGCCATGAAGATTCCCGTGGTGGAATTGGAGGGCTATGAAGCCGATGACCTTATCGGAACCTTGGCCAAACAGGCCGAAAAAGAGAATTACAAAGTATTTATGGTAACGCCCGACAAAGATTTTGGGCAGTTGGTGAGCGAGAACATTTTTATGTACCGCCCCGCCAGAATGGGCAACGGTATCGAAATTTGGGGCATTCCCGAAGTACAAAAACGCTTCGGCGTAAAACGTCCAGAGCAGGTAATCGACTATTTGGGAATGATGGGCGATGCAAGTGACAATATTCCCGGACTGCCTGGTGTGGGCGATAAGACCGCCAAAAAGTTCTTGGATCAATTCGATTCCATGGAAGGGCTGTTGAGCAATACCGACCAGCTCAAGGGCAAAATGAAGGAAAAAGTGGAAGAAAATGCCGAACTGGGCCGACTTTCACGAAAATTGGCAGAGATCAAAACCGATTGCGAAGTGCAATTTCACGCGGAAGATTACGAAATGTGTCCGCCCGATGCGGAAAAAGTGCAGGAAATCTTCGAAGAACTGGAATTCCGTAGGTTAAAGGATCAGTTCATCAAAATATATACGGGCGAGGCGGAAGCCAGCACCCAAGTGACCAATACCAAAACGGCCAAGGAAGAGGCCAAAGTGGCGGGAAGCGGTCAGTTTACGTTGTTTGGCGGCGATCCATCAGAAGCTGCGGCCACCATCAAAGATGTGAACAGCCGAAAAACCATTGCCGATGTCCCCCATTTTTATCAGCATGTACAAGATGGATTGGGCATGGAACTATTCCTTGAAACCTTGATGAAACAACCTTCCGTCTGTTTTGATACCGAGACCACTTCCCTAAATCCGTTGGAAGCGGAACTGGTGGGCATCGCCTTTAGTTGGTCGCCCGGCAAAGGATTTTATGTGCCCTTTCCCGACAATGAAAACGACGCCAAACCTTTGATTGAAAAGCTACGCCCGTTTTTTGAATCGGAAACCATTGAAAAAGTGGGGCAAAACCTGAAGTACGACATCAAAGTAATGCAAAACTATGGCGTGGAGGTGAAAGGCAAGTTGTTCGATACCATGTTGGCCCACTACCTCATCAACCCCGATATGCGCCACAATATGGATGTGCTTGCGGAAACCTACCTCAACTACACGCCCATTTCCATTACGGAACTTATTGGCAAAAAAGGCAAAAACCAGCTCAGCATGCGACAGGTTCCTTTGGAAAAACAAACGGAGTATGCGGTGGAAGATGCCGATATCACTTTCCAGTTGGGTTTAAAATTCACCCCAGAGCTGAAAGACGCACATACCGATAAATTGTTTGATGACATCGAAATTCCGTTGGTTCGGGTGCTCGCCGATATGGAACTGGAAGGCATCAATTTGGATAAGGAATATCTAAATGACCTTTCGGTTGCCCTTGAAACGGATATTGCCGATTTGGAAAAGAAAATCTATGAAGATGCCGGTGAGGAATTCAATATTGCCTCCCCCAAACAATTGGGCGACATCCTTTTTGGCAAACTAAAACTGGTGGACAAGCCCAAAAAGACCAAAACAGGGCAGTTTTCCACTTCGGAAGATGTGCTCTCCTACTTGGCCAAGGATCACGACATTATTCAGAATGTGTTGGACTACCGTGGATTGGCCAAACTAAAAAGCACCTACGTGGATGCGTTGCCCAACGAGGTACAGCAAAAAACAGGTCGAGTACACACGGATTATATGCAGACCGTAGCCGCTACGGGCCGTTTGAGCAGTAACAACCCGAACTTGCAGAACATTCCCATCCGTACAGAGCGCGGGCGACAAGTGCGCAAGGCGTTTATCCCACGGGATAAAAACTACGTACTCTTGGCTGCGGATTACTCCCAGATAGAATTGCGTATAATTGCGGCATTGAGCGAGGAAGACACCATGATTTCAGCCTTTAAAAACGGTGAGGACATTCACGCTTCCACTGCATCCAAGGTATTTAATGTACCGATTGAGGAGGTGACCCGCGAACAGCGTAGCAATGCCAAAACGGTGAACTTTGGGATTATTTACGGGGTTTCGGCCTTTGGGTTGAGCAACCAAACAGATTTGAGCCGTTCGGAGGCCAAGGAACTCATTGACACCTATTACAAAACCTACCCGAAATTGCGCAATTATATGAGCGAACAAGTGGATTTTGCCCGTGAGCACGGATATGTACAAACGGTTTTAGGGCGCCGTCGTTATTTAAAGGATATTAATGCAGGCAACCAAGTAGTGCGCGGGGCTGCGGAGCGAAACGCCGTGAACGCACCCATCCAAGGGAGTGCAGCGGACATTATAAAAATTGCGATGATCAACATCCACAAAAAGCTTTCCGAAGGAAAATACAAGACCAAGATGTTGCTGCAAGTACATGATGAATTGGTGTTTGATTGCTACAAACCGGAGCTAGAGGAAATGAAGGAACTTATAAAATCCGAAATGGAAAACGCCTATAAACTTTCTGTGCCGCTGGATGTGGAAGTGGGCATTGGTGAGAATTGGTTGGAGGCGCATTGATTTAATTCATTTCAAATGAAACTAACCATTTTCATTGCCATTATTGTTCTCCTAAGGTTTTTGCTGCCTAGGTTAGTGGATTTTGGGACCCCAGAAAAATCTGATCCTAAAAGCGAATGGCACTACCGTGTAAAATTCGCCAAACTCAACAAGGATAAATTTGAAAAAGCCACTGCTGAAGAAAAACAAGAGTTATTGTATTACTTCACCCATAAATTACAGCAAGCTGGTAATTATAGTGAAGCTTCATTTAGAAATATGCCCGAACTGCTTCAAGTGGTTTGGCTGATAAACGAACTGGAAGCGGAGGTAAACAATGGAGGCTATCTTCAATTTTTTACCAATTCATCAGGCCGATATGCTGACGAAACGTTGGACGCTTTGAAATTAATTGGTGCCACTTATAACCACAAGTTTTTAAAAAGTGCCTTTCAGGTGTTGTCAAAACACAGTGACCCCCCCAATCATCTTCACGATAAGATCAATTCAAAAAAGTTATACCAATTTATTGATTTCCCCAAACTTCATAGTAATCCCGAACTTCAAAATGAAATGTATGAAATCGATAAAAAATTCTACCAATCCAAAGAGAATCTTTCCAAACTGAAAATGGACTATTTTGAAGACAATTGCCACAACTTGTGGACAGAACTAGAAAAAAATCATCCTAATTGATTTTGTGCAATGGCAACCTATTTTAATTAAGCCCTCTAAGCTCATCCTCCCAATCATCGTTTTGTCTCAGTTTTGCTGCACCTCACTTTGGTTTGCGGGCAATGGGGAAGAAATAACCCGCCTGATGTGGAAGTGGGTATTGGTGAGAATTGGTTCGAGACACATTAATGATTGATTATTGATAAATAAATATCTGGACACCACATATAATATCCATATTGATTCATTTTTGGTGTATATTTGCACCAAATCACAGCGGTCATGGCAAGACAGAGCATTTCCCTTACAGAACCCAATGATGAGTGGTTAAAATCCCAAGTGGACAACAAAGAATACTCCAGCAAAAGCGAGTTGGTAAACGATCTTATCCGGCAGGCTCGTAACCAACAGGCGCAATTGGACTGGATACGGACCAAACTCACCAAGGCCGAAAACAGCGGGTTCACAACGGATAGTAAGGATGATATTTTAAAGCAATCCAAATCCTCTTAGCGTGGCCAAGTATAGGTTGAGCAATGAGGCCAAGGAAGATTTGATTCGAATACACCGGTATGGCGTGGCCAAATTTGGCATGGCACAGGCCGATACTTACTTTGAAGCTTTTTTTGAACATTTTGACCGAATTGCCCAAAACCCCTTTTCCTTTGAATCTGTAGATCATATCAAAAAAGGATATAGGCGTTGTGTCTGTGGTTCGGACAGTATATTTTTTAGATTGAACAATGATATGGTTGAAATCATGGCCATTGTGGGAAGGCAAGATTTGGATAACTTGCTTTGATTACGCGGAATTTCTTGTAATCAACTATCTTTAATCCATGGACATTAAACTCACAGAAGCCCAAAAGATCAAAATCCTGAACTCGGACGACCTGTACGGCATTATGCAGCGCATTCTCTTGCGGGAGGACAAAATAGACCAGAACCGGGAGCACTTTTGGGTCATTGGGCTGGAGAACAACAACCGCATCTTGTTCATTGAGCTGATCAGTCTGGGCACCGTAAACCGCGCATTGGCCGAGCCCATGGAGGTCTTTAGCCTGGCCCTGCAGAAAAGGGCGGTAAAGATCATCCTGTGCCACAACCACCCTACGGGCGAACTCACGCCCACGGAGGTGGACAAGGACATCACAGACCGCCTTATACAAGTGGGCATTATTGTGAACACCCAAGTGCTGGACCACCTCATCATCTCCACCAAAAGCTACCTGAGTTTTAAGGACATTGGGCTTATGGACGAACTTTTGGAGAGCACCCAGTACGTACCCAGCTACGTTTTGGAAAAACGCTTTAAAAAAGAGGCCGCCGACATCGCCAAACGAAAAGAAAAAGTGGAAATAGCCAAGCAAATGAAGGGAAAGGGAATGGATGTAGAGACTATTTCCGAAATCACAGGACTTTCCGTGGAGGAGGTGAAAAAGCTGAGGGTGAAGAAAAAGAAATAACCCGCTCGGTGTGGAAGTGGGTGTTGGGGAGAACTGGTTGAAGGTATATTGAAATACTTAAACATAAAATCTTGATTGAAAAACTGGCATAAATGAAAAAATTCGGAAAAACAATTAAGCTATTTCTTATAGATGGAGAGCCAAGTGGGCGAATGACATGTGAACTTTCTAATTGGACAGGAAAAGCTTATAAAATTCCGAGGATTCTGATAAAAGAATCATACTCACGTGATGACTTAAAAAACCCAGGTATTTATTTATTATTTGGGGAAAATGAAGATGGTAAGGGAATAGTTTATGTCGGCGAAGCTGAAACTATAATTGATAGATTAAAACAACATGTTGCACAAAAAGAGTTTTGGTCAGAAGCAATAGTTTTTATCAGTAAAGACGAAAACTTAAATAAAGCCCATATTAAATATTTAGAGAGTCGGCTTTACGAGATAACAAAGAAAATTAATAATTATAACCTTGAGAACAGCACTGTTCCATCGAAAGCTTCAATTTCTGAATCTGAGATTGCTGAAATGGAAGAATTCATTGAAAACATAAAACTCTTGACAAATACTTTAGGACATAGAGTTTTTGAAAGCCTTGTTAATGCTGAAGCGAATAAAACCAAGAAAACCAATACATTTTATATCAAGGCTGCTCGTGGCGCCAATGGTTATGGAATACCAAGCTCAAAAGGTTTTATAATATTTAAGGGGAGCGAGGTAGCTACTAATACCGTAGACTCAATGCAAAAATCCTTAAATAACATAAGACAAAAGTTAATTGACAATGAAATAATAATAAAAGCAGACAAAGGATTGATTTTCAATAAAGATCATGAATTTTCCAGTCCTTCTACTGCTGCGGCCATTTTAATGGGAAGAAATGCAAATGGGCTAAAAGAATGGAAACTTAAAAATGGTAAAACCCTTAAGGAATTTGAAATTTTAGATTAATACGGTTTCACCCAATAACCGTCAAGATAAATCAGAAACAATACTAAATCGAAGCCTTTTTAAACTCTTTTGACAACATGTTGAATAATTCCAATATCTTCAAACATTGTTTTTGATTCTACTTATAGAACTCATTTAAACTGCACATAAAAATGAAACCTATCAAACTACTTTTGCTATTGGTAACGGCAGCATTGGCAAGCTGTGGCAATCCAAAGCCCGAAACCACAGCAACTGCCGAGACTTCCAAAACCGTACAAGATGAACGGGAGTTCTATCAACTAAAAATCTATTCTTTTAGTACTGAAGAGCAAGTGGCTACGGTGGATGCATATCTAAAAAATGCGTTTATGCCTGCGGTTAAGAAACAGGGCATCGATAAAGTGGGTGTTTTTAAATTTCGTACCAATGAAACAGACACGGTTCAAAAAACCTTTGTTTTGCTGCCTTTTGAAAGTTTGGAGCAATTCCAAGAACTGGACCACAAACTTTTGAAAGATTCAACTTATACTGTGGCTGGTGCCACCTATATCGATGCTAAGTATGACAATCCGCCCTACAATCGCATCCAGTCCATACTTTTGCAAGCATTCCCCGATATGCCCATAATGGAGGTGCCCGATTTGGATAGTCCAAGGTCGGAACGTGTGTACGAACTGAGAAGCTACGAATCCGCTACGGAAAAATACTATCGCAACAAGGTGGATATGTTCAATGCAGGAGGTGAAATCCCGCTTTTTGACCGATTGGGCTTCCAAGCCGTGTTTTATGGCGAGGTGCTTTCAGGCGCCAACATGCCCAACTTAATGTACATGACCACCCACGCCGATATGGCAACCAGAGAAAAAAATTGGGAAGCTTTTGTGGATGCACCGGAATGGAAGGAACTCATTGCCATGCCCAAGTATGAAAACAATGTATCCCATGCCGATATTTGGTTCTTATACCCTACCCAATATTCGGATTATTAAAAGTCTCTTTTTCAAAAAGAATGAAATTCTTTGTCACATCTGGTATCAAATCCTCCCTTAATCTCCCGAAACAGGTTCGGGACAGGCTCTCCAAAGGAGGGAAACTTCTCCCCTTTGGGAGACCAGAGAGGGGATTTATAGAAAACTAAAGTAACTGCAATAAAACCCTTTTCACAAAATTAAAAAAGGCACCCAATCGGTGCCTTTTCCATTCCTCTTCATAGCATAATGATCAATTGCCAAAACTATTGGCCAATCGTGGTTTTTGACTTTTGCTCCCAATAAACAAATCCGTAAGCGGTTTAAAGTGTCGCTTCCACTGGTAGGGAGCAAAGTCAAACCACAATTTAACATCGGGGGCGTTGCCTTCCTGCACCGTAAAACCGTCTTCAATCTGAAAATCCAGACGGTTGAACGAGTTGGCAGATTCGGCTGCCCCATCCCGGTAAATGAACTGGTTTCCCCATCCTGCCATATAAAAACGCAATGTAGTGTATTTACCTTCGGGCAAGGAAAGCACGCTTTTGGAACGCATAAAGTTTCCGGAAGCTATACCTTTTAGGGTTACCGGGTTCTGACCGGGAAAATCTATAATAAAGTGTTCATTACCCTGCGCATCTATTGCTGAGAACTTAGTAATGTTAAGGGTCATTTCTGAAACATGGAGCGCTGTAGCGGCCTCATTTTTCAAAATCAACTCGGCTCCTTTGGCTTCGGTGCCGTACCAGTCTGCCATTACACTCGGGGTGTAAGCAGCTATTGACCATATTGTTGGATAAAAATTCGTCTTTTTCATAGCAATTGTATATCTAACTTATACAGGTACAAAGTTGCAGTGGTTTTCCTAACCGAACGTCCATCAGATTATCCATTTTATATGCTACATTAACACGAAATCCACTTTTTAAGATTTTTTTAGGTTAAAATGACATAAATTTAACTTCCATACAGCATACCGTATTATCTTTCGGAAGTATGAAGATCAACTACATTTTTTTATTGCTTGCACTGGTTGCTGAAATCATAGGAACCATCGGAGGTTTTGGCTCATCAGTGTTCTTTGTACCGCTGGGCAACTTTTATTTTGATTTTTATTCCGTGCTGGGCATGACGGCCATTTTCCACCTATCCAGCAACCTTAGTAAGATCTTTCTGTTCAAAAAAGGGTTGGACAAAAAGCTGCTGCTTTACATCGGTGCTCCCTCGGTGCTCTTCGTGATTGTGGGTGGGTTTCTCTCTAAAATAGTAAACAGCAGTGCACTGGAAATTGTGTTGGGCGTATTTCTGGTTGCCTTTAGTCTACTGTTTCTCATAAAAAGCGAGATCATTATACTTCCAAACAAAAAGAATTCTGTAATCGGAGGTGCATTATCAGGGTTCTCTGCCGGTCTTTTGGGCACAGGAGGCGCTATCCGCGGATTGACCATGGCTGCCTTCAATTTGGAAAAAAGTGCCTTTATTGCCACTTCCGCCTTTATTGATTTTATGATAGATTTCTCCCGCACCTTTGTGTACTACGGAAATGGCTACATCGGCAAACAAGAATTGACCTATCTTCCCTTTTTGTTCGTAATTGGTTTGGTGGGTACGTATTTAGGAAAAAGAATACTGCATTACATCCCACAAGAAAAGTTCCGTAAACTAAGTTTAATCTTTATCCTGCTTATTGGATTGGCCACCATCGCCGGTTTGGTATTGAATTATTGGGGCTCATTTTCTTCGTAATTCTCCCCTATTTTATCCAACACCCTTAAAAAGGTCTCAAACTCGGATGTATCCACATCCTTTATGGCCAGTTTTCGTAGTTGCAGTGCGCTAGGCAAGGTAGTGTCCAGAATTTCCTTTCCCTTTGGGGTCAGTTCCAGTTTAAAACGCTTTTGGTCACCTTCAAAACGGGTCTTGGAAATCCAACCTTTGCGCTCCAAGCCACCAATAACCCTGGAGGTAGTGGCGCGGTTGCGAAAATTTTCATTCACAATATCACGCTGACTGGCATTTTCACCAAGTTGATGAATTTGATAGAGAATCACCCATTGCTCAATGGTCGTATCCACTCCAAGTTCATTAAAGGTGCGCAAATACGCCTTTTGGATTTTACGGAGCACCAAATCCAAGTGGAACCCCATCCCTTGTATTTCATCTATACGATTGAGCATCTTTTTGAGAATAGCCACAAAAATAGGGATTCCGATTTAGTTGGTCCGCCATGCCTCATCACAGTATCAATTTTAACTCAAATTTCAACCAACAAAATCGTTTTCGTATCTCAAAATTATTATTTTTGTTGTTGATGCAACAATATAAAATTAGACAATAAAAAATATATAAAAGACCATGGAGACATCAACACTTCCAAAAGGAACAAATACATCTGAAGACTTTATGCCCATCAACGGGACGGATTACATCGAATTGTATGTAGGAAACTCCAAACAAGCGGCACATTATTACAAAACCGCCTTTGGTTTTCAATCCTACGCACAGGCTGGATTGGAAACTGGACTAAAAGACCGTGAAAGTTACGTAGTGGTTCAGGATAAAATTCGTTTGGTGCTTACCTCTCCCTTAAAGAGTGGAACAGAGATTGGAAAACACATCGACAAGCACGGCGATGGCGTAAAAGTTGTGGCCCTATGGGTGGATGATGCCACCCAAGCCTATAACAACGCCATGGAAAGAGGTGCTAAATCCTACATGGAGCCAAGGGTTGAAGAGGACAAGAATGGAAAAGTGGTACGTGCTGGAATTTACACCTATGGTGAGACCGTGCATATTTTTGTGGAACGCAAAGATTATAATGGTACATTCCTTCCCGGATACAAAAAATGGGAAACCCCGGATTACAACCCAGAACCTACGGGCCTAAAATTTGTAGACCACATGGTTGGCAATGTAGGTTGGAACAAAATGAACCATTGGGTAAAGTTTTACGAAGATGTTATGGGATTCAAGAACATCCTATCTTTTGATGACAATGACATTTCTACAGACTACACCGCTTTAATGAGCAAGGTAATGAGCAACGGAAACGGTCGCATCAAATTCCCGATTAACGAACCTGCCAAAGGAAAGAAAAAGTCACAGGTGGAAGAATATTTGGATTTTTATGAGGATGAAGGCGTACAGCACATTGCCGTGGCCACCGACGATATTATTAAAACTGTTCGTGACTTAAGAAGTCGTGGCGTAGAGTTCCTAAGAGTTCCGGCCACTTATTATGATGCCGTTACAGACCGTGTCGGTGAAATTGACGAGGATATTGCCCCATTGAAAGAATTGGGCATCTTGGTAGACCGTGATGATGAGGGGTATTTGCTGCAAATCTTTACCAAGCCTGTAGAGCCCAGACCAACAATGTTCTTTGAAATCATCCAAAGAAAAGGCGCACAATCGTTTGGAAAAGGTAACTTTAAAGCATTGTTCGAGGCCATTGAGCGTGAGCAAGAGCTTCGAGGTACTTTGCACTAACATGTGGTTCAAAGTTTTTGAGCTTGAACTTGATTCTTGAATTTGAACTTAAATGTAACACCATGCCTATTTATCATAAACTCGGGAAAATTCCGCAGAAACGGCATACCCAATTCGAGAAGCCCGATGGCGGCCTCTATTACGAGCAGCTTTTTGGGACTATCGGTTTTGATGGGATGTCCTCACTGTCCTACCACGTTCACCGACCCACTCAGGTCAAGGAAATTGGTAAGGCCTTGGACGTGAGCCCAAAGATTGCGGTGGCAAAGAACATCACCAGCCGAAAATTAATCGGTTTTGATGTAGCCCCAAAAAATGATTTCTTGGAAGCACGCGAACCGCTATTGGTAAACAACGATGTTCACATAGGTTTGGCTGCACCCAAAAAATCCGTAACGGACTATTTTTATAAAAATGCCGATGCGGATGAAATGCTCTTTATCCATAAAGGGTCGGGAACCTTAAAAACCTTTTTGGGAAACATTCCTTTTGAATATGGGGATTACCTCATCATTCCACGGGGGATGATCTATCAAATAGAATTTGACACGGAGGACAACCGTATTTTATATGCAGAGTCCTTCCACCCAATTTATACCCCAAAACGATATCGCAATTGGTTTGGCCAACTTTTGGAGCACTCCCCTTTCTGCGAACGGGACTACAAACTGCCGCAGGACCTTCAAACTTTTGATGAAAAAGGAGAGTTTTTGATGAAAATCAAGAAACAGGGTATGTTGCACCAACTCGTATATGCCACGCATCCTTTTGATGTGGTCGGTTGGGACGGTTATAACTTCCCCTACGGATTTTCCATCCATAATTTTGAACCGATTACGGGACGTGTGCATCAACCGCCACCTGTGCATCAAACTTTTGAGACGGGTGCCTTTGTGGTGTGTTCGTTCTGTCCTAGATTGTACGATTATCACCCAAAATCCATACCCGCTCCATACAACCATTCCAATATAGATTCCGATGAAGTATTGTATTATGTAGATGGTGACTTTATGAGCAGAACAGGCATTGGCCCGGGTTATATTTCGTTGCATCCTGCAGGTATTCCCCATGGGCCGCACCCCGGAACTTATGAAGCCAGTATCGGCAAAAAAGAAACCAAGGAGTTGGCGGTGATGATAGATACCTTTAAACCCTTACAGGTGACCAAGAATGCCCTCAAAATTGATGATGGCAAGTATTATAAATCGTGGTTGGAGTAAATATTCGGATTCCTTTTCTTGCCTTCTGTCATTTCGAGCGCAGTCGAGAAAAGAAGGCGTTGTTTATCGCTCTCGACTGCGCTCGAGCTGACAGTTCGAAATGACAAAAAGATAAGATTCCCGTTTTCACGGGAATGACATATAAAAAGTTACATGATCATAGAAATACCTGAAAACTCAGATTTTTCGATTCACAATATTCCCTTTGGGATTTTTTCCACTAAAGGTAGAAGCCCGCGAGTAGGCGTTGCCGTTGGTGAACATATTTTGGATTTGGCCGCTGTGGCCGAATTGGATGTGTTCGATTTCAATACGGCTTTGCTGGAAAAAGACACCTTGAATGATTTTATTTCCCTTGGGAAAGAAATCACCACACGGGTTCGTAAAAAAATCCAATATTGGCTAAAAGACGACGATTCCGTTTTGGCTGGAAAACCAGAACTATTCGTAAAGCAGAGCGAGGCCCAAATGCATATTCCCGTAGCGGTTGGGGACTATACCGATTTTTATTCGAGTCTGGAACACGCCACCAATGTGGGGAAAATGTTTCGTGACCCCGAAAATGCCCTTTTGCCCAATTGGAAACATATTCCAGTTGGTTATCATGGCAGGGCAAGCTCCATTATTGTTAGTGGTCAACCCATTCATCGTCCGAAAGGACAAACAATGCCAAAAGATTCGGATGCGCCCGTGTTTGGCCCTACGCGACGCTTGGATTTTGAACTGGAAATGGGTTTCATCTCTGGAAAAGACACCCAATTGGGCGAATCCGTTTCTACAAAAGATGCCGAGAATCACATCTTCGGGCTGGTATTATTCAACGATTGGTCGGCGCGTGATATCCAAAAATGGGAATACATACCGCTTGGGCCTTTCTTGGCGAAGAATTTCGCTTCGTCCATTTCGCCTTGGGTGGTTACTTTGGAGGCCTTGGAACCCTTCAAATTAGCAGGGCCCAAACAAGAACCTGAAGTATTGCCTTATTTACAATTTGAGGGTGCGAAGAATTACGATATCAATTTAGAAGTAAACATTGCCCCAGAACAAGGTGAAGAAACCACGGTTTGCTCAAGTAATTTTAAACATATGTACTGGAACATGGCCCAACAATTGGCGCATCATACCGTAAATGGGTGCAACATTAATATTGGTGACATGATGGCTTCAGGAACCATTTCGGGTAAGGAAGAAAACAGTTTTGGCTCCATGCTCGAATTGTCTTGGGGAGGCACAAAATCTATCAAACTAAAAAATGGTAGCGAACGCAAATTTATAGAAGATGGCGACACGGTGATTATGCGCGGTTTCGCCAAAAAGGGCGATATTAGGGTCGGATTTGGTGAAGTAAGCACAAAAGTGTTGCCTGCTAAAGAATGAATACAATTTCAGATGTCACATTGAGCGCAGTCGAAATGTGTTCTGAAGTTTAACCATATCTCGACTGCGCTCGATATGACAAATCAAAAAAAAACGAATTGAAGATTCCTGCTTTCGCAGGAATGACATAGGAAACCAACTAGAGATTCCCACCTTTGTGGGAATGATAGAAGAATAGCATATGATCAAAACCATAGACCCAAATACAATACCACAACCCGAACTGTACAGTATTTTATCTACCGCGGTAGCTCCCAGACCGATTTGCTTTGCAAGTACGGTGGACGCGGCCGGCAATGTAAACCTGAGCCCGTTCAGTTTTTTTAATGTGTTCAGTTCCAATCCGCCTGTGATGGTATTTTCGCCTGCGAGGAGCGGTAGGGACAATTCCTTGAAACATACCCACCAAAATGTGGTGGAAGTGCCCGAAGTGGTCATCAACGTGGTAAACCATGCAATGGCAGAGCAAATGTCGCTTTCCAGTACGGCCTACGACAAGGGCGTTAACGAATTTGTGAAAGCTGGTTTTACCGAAGTGCCCAGTGTAAAAGTAAAACCGCCCCGAGTGGGCGAAGCGCCCGTTTCCTTTGAGTGCAGTGTTTTGGAAGTGGTTGAATTGGCGCAAACCCCTGGTGCGGGAAATTTGATCATTGCACAGGTTGATATGATCCATGTAAACGATGACTACTTTACCAATGGTGTGCTGGATACCGAAAAATTGGACTTGGTGGGCCGTATGGGGGGCAATTGGTATATCCGAGCCATTAAAGAGTCCTTGTTCGAGATTCCAAAGCCCATTCGCACCCACGGCATTGGCGTGGATGCTTTGCCCAAGGGCATTAGAGAAAGTGATATACTTACAGGAAACAATTTAGGGCGATTGGGAAATTTGGAGCAATTACCTTCCCCAAAAGACATTGAAACCATTATTGAGGCCGAGGGAATACAAGATAAATCCAAAACCGAACTGCACACCTTGGCCAAACAGCTATTGGAGGAAGGTGATGCTGTAAAGGCAATGGCGTATTTATTGTTTGCGGAGGGATTGTGATAGTTCAACTAAAACATTTAATTTATATCTATATTTGCTAAATATAGACATATTTTATAATTTTGAGTAATCAATAAGTTGTTTGTCATGAATGTCAGTTTTACCAAAAAACAGGAAGAATATATTACCGAACAAGTTGCCACTGGGGAATATCAAAATAATAGCGAAGTTATTCGTGACGCCTTACGTTTACACAAAATTTATAGGGACAAGGTCATTAATGACCTTAGAAATGAAATAGAGAAAGGCTGGAAGGGACCAGACAGCCCAAGAACCATGGAGGAAATCATTGCTTCAAAAAGAAATGGATGATAAGCGACTACGTTCTATCACAAGAAGCGGATGATGATATTGAGGATATTTTTGAATATGGGGAGCACAAATTCGGCACCTCTAAAGCCATTGAATATCTAATTGGCATGAACAATCACTTTGAAGCAATTGCCAAAAATCCCGATATAAGAAAAGAAAGAAAAGAAATCAAGGATGGGCTTTTTAGTTTCCCTTACGTTTCCCATATTATATTCTATCGTAAAATGGACGGTTATGTACGCATAATAAGGGTACTGTACGGTGGTAGGGATTTGATAAAATTCTTATTCTAAAATTCAATCAGAAAAATGAAAAAAGACATAAAGTCCATCTTCAAACCGCATTTAGTGCCGAAAGAGGTCTATAAAGGCGGAAAAAATATTCCCCCGACCGATAAAAAAATATATAAGCTATCCTCCAACGAAAATCCTTTGGGTGCATCGCCCAAGGCTGTTGCTGCGATGAAGGCCGCCATGGACAAAATTGATATTTACCCGGACCAAACGGACATCCGTTTACGCGAGGCTTTGGTCCAAGATTTTGGTGGTCAGTTGAGCGCCGACCAGTTTTTGTGCGGCAATAGCGGTTCGGAAGTTATCGACATTATTCTTCGAGCTTTTATCAACGAAGGTGACGAGGTGATTTTTTCCAATCCCTGCTTCCTGCCCTACTCCGTTTTTTCCAGATGGTATGGCGCCCACCAAGTGGACATTCCCCTTTTGGCCCCCAACTACGAATTGGATGTGGAAGGTATCTTGAACGCTATCACAGAGAAGACCAAGGTAATCTTCTTGACCAGTCCCAACAATCCAACGGGCACCTATATTCCCAAATCGGTGATGGACGATTTCATAACTCGTGTTCCTAAGAATATTGTGGTGGTGTTTGATGAGGTCTACCGCCACTTTGCCGATGCAGAAGATTATGTTACCGCATTGCCTTATGTATTGGAAGGTTACAATGTGGTTGGGCTCAACAGTTTTTCCAAAACCTACGGATTGGCAGGACAGCGCATTGGGTACGGCTATACTACAGCCACCATTGCCAATTATGTACGTTTGATTCATAAGCCTTTTTTACTTCCATTGACTTCCATTGAAGCCGCTATCGGAGCTTTGAACGATACCGAATTTATTGCCGAAACCGTAAAAACCGTTTTGGAAGGCAGAACTTTTATTGCCAAGACTTTTGATGAATTGGACATCAAATATTGGCCAAGCCAAGCGAACTTTTTTATCATTGCCCCGCCATTACCCGAAATGGAGTTCACGGACAAAATGATGGAAGAAGGGATTATGGTTCGTCCCGTTTCACAGTTTGGTGCCCCGGGAAAAGTTCGTATTACCATAGGTAATAAAGAGGCGAATGAAGCATTGGTGAAAGCCTTAAGGAAGATGATGGACATTTAGTTGTCATTCCGCACTTGATGCGGAATCCATTTTGGATATTTTTTTGGATTCCTGCCTTCGCAGGAATGACAACTACAACACAAATCGATACGTAGCCTTCAACAAAAAGATATTTTGTGGTTTTTGACCAAAAATGTTGTCGCCCAAACTGGACAACAGTCCATTGGTCGGGTCGCCATTCCTTGACACATCTTGAGACCATACCAAGAATATTTCCGACCCTGGGATGTACTCCCATCGGATGACCAAGTTGGAACGGAACTGCACAAAGGAAAAGTCTGGATTGTCAAAACTAAAATCGGTTACGCCATCCAAATCTTCATCAATGGTGAAGGTACCATCGTTCAAGGTAGTTTGTTCAGGAGTGTATTGCACAAATCGGTCCTCAAAAGTTTTGGCCACGGGGTCGGTGATATGTTTAAAATTGGAATACCGCCCTCTGGAAATAAAAGGTTGTCCCCAATATTGAATGGTCAAGTTGGGGTTGATGGTGTAGTTCAAACGTACGGACATACTCAGGGTTCGCTGATTGATTTCCCCGTTCAGGTAGCGGGGCGAACCATTGATATCATCAAAATTATCAATGAACTGGAGTTTGTCCCGATTTATATCCAAGGATGGGAATACGGAAATCCGTAACGCATTTATGGGCTGGTACACAAACCCTCCTTCCATATAATAGTTTTTTATGGAGTTGTCCAGCGCCTTTCTACCATTATGAAAAAATGAGAATCGCAATTTCCTCCTGTAATCCGTATTGATACTGTTCCAAAAGCTCACCCAGGGCGATTGTCGCAATCTTGGGCCACCTCGCAAGGCAAAATTGGAATACTCGATAGGGGCAAAATTGAACCCGATATTGGTGTTCCAATTGTCCTTCCAGTTTTGCCAGCTATTGGTATTGAACTGCAAATAATTATGATTTCCCATAAAATCCCAAGCCGTCCAATGGTTATAATTAATGCCCACTCGCCTAAAGGTACTGTCCGGCTTTAAGGTTTGATAGCCTATCCAAGTATAATGCCGTACATCGTCAGCCTGACGCTGAAACCCGATATCGTTGAGCTCCAATTCGGGCGATCGCCAAGTAGCTCCGGACTCGAAGCGCCAATGTCCATTTCCTATCTTTCCAATTTGCACGTTGCCCCCAGTTCCTGTCAATGATGTTCTAGTGGTATCCACAGCGACGTGGTCTGCCCCCACCCTATCGAACAAATGTGTAATGGATTCTTGGGTATTTGTAATGGCTTCTTCGCTGCCCCGAACATGGCTCATGGTAAGGTTGCCGCCAATATACCAATCCCGGTTGGCCCATTGGTGTTTAATATCAAATCCACCTGTGTAGGCTGCACTATGCAAAAAATTGAGTTGTTCTGGTAAGTTTTCTCGGTTCGTGGCCGTAAAAATGCCCCCGATATACGAATTTCGTTCATTAAAGTCCTTTTGCAACCTCCCTACAAAGTAATTGGTCAGGGGCTCCACCATTTCCTTTCGGGTATTTCCATCACTATTAATAATAGTGGCCGTTCGTTGCGCGGTCACACTTTCGAGTACACCTATGGCCCAACCATCTTTGGTTTTGCCGCTAAATTTGGCCGCACCGATTATAGGAGTGTTATCGGGCTGGTCCACAAACTCATCATCCGATGTATCGGGGTACCCTTGTGGGCTTCTACCAATTCTTCGGGAATAGAATATATTATCGGAACCGAATGTATTCCCCGCTTCGGATTGCGATACACTAAAGTCAAAAATATTTTTGTTCTCCACAAAAAATGGACGTCGCTCTTGGAAAAATATCTGAAAACCATCCAAAGCAATGGCCGATGGGTCGGCATCTACCTGTCCAAAATCTGGATTCACCGTTAAATCTAAGGTAAGATCGTTGGTAATGCCAATCTTGGCATCCAAACCTGCCGTAATATTGCTTTCGCTACCATCCCGAAACGGATTTCCCTCTTCTGCTTCGTAGGTTTCAGTCTTGGCCACTGTGTACGGCTGAATCTCCAATTGTTTTTGGGGTTCAATATTTTTTAGACCGTGCAGTTCCCCAAACTCACTTACCCAACCGGGCTGGTCCACGGGTTTACGTTGCCACACGGAGCGTTCTTCATTTCTAAAAAAGCGTCTTGTGGACTGAAAACCCCAAACTTGTTCTTCTGCACTACCAAATTTCAATTGACTTAAGGGGATACGAAGTTCCGCGGTCCACCCCTTATCATCTACATGGGCCTTAGCATACCAAATAGGGTTCCAGCTCGAATCCCAATTATTGCCATTGTTGGATATAAACTCATCACCTTTTACTCCTGCTGCTGTAATGGTAAAAGAAAATGCAGTACGTTTATCAAAATAGCTATCTATATTGAATTCTATCCAGTCACCATCAAAACCATCCCTACGGGACAATCTCCGTACAATTTTATCGGGTTCGGAATCATAACAGCGTACACCTATATATAGGTTTTTGCTATCGTACAATATTTTGAATTTGGTTTGATGGGCAGGCGGGGTGTTTTCATCGGGCTGCCATTCAATATAATCTCCGCCCCATTCTACAAGATTCCATGCCTCATCTTCCAAAATACCATTTATGGTAGGAGTGGCATATTGCCCCAAAGCTTTAGTGGTATACTTTTTTTTGATGATGACCTCCGTGGAATCTTGCGCTTGGAGATTGTAAAAAAAGAAAAGACTTAAGAAAACTGGTACTACGTTTCTCACTTGGTCGTTTTTTGATTTAATAGATGTATTAAAGACCTGTGAAAATGGCATGAGTTACAGTCGACGTTTTTTTTAATCTTTTTTTAACATTTTCAACAAGCTATATTGCAGGACCTTTATAAAGCATCCAATTGGATTTTAAAAAAGTGGAAAAATATTCCCGATCAACCGTTTGTAATTCAATCTAATAATTGTACATTTGCAGCCCGTTATTCGGGATAGGTTATTAAATCAATAATATTCGAGAAGTGGATACATTAAGTTATAAAACTATTTCCGCCAATAAATCTACTGTTGACAAACAATGGTTATTGGTTGATGCTGAAGGACAGACCTTAGGAAGATTGGCGTCTAAAGTAGCCAAAATACTTAGAGGGAAATATAAAACCAACTTTACCCCTCATGTTGATTGTGGAGACAATGTTATTGTCATCAATGCCGAAAAAATCGACATGTCAGGCAACAAGTGGGATGAAAAGGAATACCAAAGATATACTGGGTATCCAGGTGGACAACGTTCCGCTTCTGCTAGAGAAGTGTTGGAAAAACATCCCGAGCGCATTATCGAAGGTTCTGTAAAAGGAATGCTTCCAAAAAACAAACTTGGAGCTGACTTGTTCAGAAACCTAAAGGTATATGCCGGTGCTGAGCACGGGCAAGAAGCGCAAAAACCAAAAGCTATAAACTTAAACGACTACAAATAATGGAAGTGGTTCATAAGATAGGTAGAAGAAAAACCGCTGTGGCAAGAGTATATGTTTCCGAAGGATCTGGAAACATCACAGTAAACAAAAGAGATCTTAACGATTACTTTACCACTGGTACATTGCAGTACAAAGTGAGACAGCCTTTCACTTTAACTGAAACCGATGGCAATTACGATGTGAAAGTAAATGTCTTCGGTGGTGGAATCACAGGTCAGGCAGAGGCTGTTCGTTTGGCTTTGTCCAGGGCAATGTGCGAAATAGACGCAGAAAATAGAGGGATTCTTAAGCCGGAAGGTTTATTGACAAGGGATCCGAGAATGGTGGAAAGAAAGAAATTCGGTCAGAAGAAAGCCCGTAAGAAATTCCAATTCTCCAAACGTTAATATACTTTGGGTGCCCTGGCATTCAATTATAGATAAGTTCATTGAAAACCCTGAAATTATGTACTATACTTTCAGGGTTAAATTTTTAACCAAGTTGTCGTTGTTCCAAAAGGGATTAACAATTCAACTTTTTGGAAACTAGTTTAGCATCTAAATGGATTGGGCGAACAAAATTTTGTGACCACCAATGCATTGCTACTACAACGGAACGTAAACTAAGTACAAAAAATGGCAAGTAAAATTGAAGTAAAAGACTTACTGGAAGCAGGTGTGCATTTTGGACACCTAACAAGAAAGTGGAATCCGAACATGGCTCCCTACATCTACATGGAGCGTAACGGAATCCACGTAATCAATCTCTACAAAACAGTTGCAAAACTTGAGGAAGCCAACGAAGCCCTTAAAAAAATTGCATCCTCAGGAAGAAAAATCCTATTTGTAGCCACAAAAAAACAAGCAAAGGACATTGTAGCGGACAAAGTATCCAAAGTGAACATGCCGTACATCACTGAAAGATGGCCAGGTGGTATGTTGACCAACTTTGTAACCATTCGTAAAGCTGTTAAAAAAATGGCAGCTATCGACCGCATGAAAAAAGATGGCACATTCAATACCCTTTCCAAAAAAGAAAGATTGCAGGTTGACCGTTTGCGTGCCAAGTTGGACAAGAACTTAGGTTCCATTGCCGACATGACCCGTTTGCCAGGCGCACTTTTCATTGTTGATACCATGCGTGAGCACATCGCAGTTAAAGAGGCCCAAAAATTGAACATTCCAATTTTTGCCATGGTAGATACCAACTCAGACCCTCGCGATGTTGATTACGCCATCCCATCCAATGATGATGCAGGTAAATCCATCGAAGCGATCATGGAATCCGTAACCCAAGCAGTGGCCGAAGGTTTGGAAGAGCGCAAGAGCGAGAAAAACAGCGGAAAGGACAAAGAAGAAGATTCCAAGAAAGAGGAGAAAAAAGCTGAGGCCGCTCCAAAGAAGGAAGAAAAAGCCACTGAGGAAAAACCAGCCAAAAAAGCTGAGGCCGAAGCTCCCAAAAAAGAAGCAAAAGAAGAGGCAAAACCGGACGACCTTACCAAAATTGAAGGTATTGGACCAAAAGCTGCCGAAGCTCTTGTAGCCAGCGGAGTAAAAACTTACGCCGACCTAGCCGATGCCGATGCCGAAAAAGTTAAGGAAATCTTGACCGAGGCCAGCTCAACTTTAGCCCACTTGGATCCAACATCTTGGCCAAAACAAGCTAAAATGGCTGCCGATGGAAAATGGGACGAACTTAAAGAATGGCAAGACAACGTAAAAGGTGGCGTTGAATAAACCTGCTGATTTAACATTGTCCTAAACAAAAACACTTTTACAGTGTTTTACTTTACGTAAAATTTAAAAAAGAAAAGAAAATGGCAAAGATTACCGCCGCAGAAGTAAATAAATTAAGAAAGGCCACTGGAGCTGGAATGATGGATTGTAAAAAAGCTTTGGTCGAAGCCGAAGGTGATTTCGACCAAGCAATTGAGATCCTTAGAAAAAAAGGTCAAAAAGTTGCAGCAAAAAGAGCTGACAGGGAATCTTCAGAAGGTGCAGCCATCGCAAAAGTAAACAGCGATAGCACACAAGGTGTCGTTATCTCCTTGAACTGCGAAACCGACTTTGTTGCCAAGAACGATAGCTTTGTAAAACTTGCTAACGATTTAGCCGACCTGGCACTTGGTTTCGATAGCAAAGACGATTTCCTAGCTGCCTCTTTTGATGGAATGACCGTTGCCGATAAATTGACAGAGCAAACCGGTGTTATCGGTGAAAAAATCGAGATTGGAAGTTTTGAAAGATTGAACGCCCCTTTCGTAGGTTCTTACATCCACGCAGGTAACAAAATCGCTACTTTGGTAGGTTTGTCCGCCAATGTTGATGGCGCTGCAGAAGCTGCAAAAGACGTAGCCATGCAAGCTGCCGCAATGAATCCTGTTGCCTTGAACGAAGAAGGAGTTGATCAATCCATCATCGACAAAGAAATCGAGATTGCGAAAGATCAATTGCGCGAAGAAGGCAAACCAGAGGAAATGTTGGACAAAATTGCCCAAGGCAAATTACAGCGTTTCTTTAAAGACAACACTTTGGTGAACCAAGCTTTCATTAAAGATAGCAAACAAAGTGTTGCCCAATACGTTAAGTCGGTGGATTCCAGCTTGGAAGTTACCAGTTTTTCAAGAGTGGCATTGGGCTAATTCACCACAGCAATAAATTCAAAAAACCGCTTCCCGACAGAAGCGGTTTTTTTATGTCCATATCAAACCCTTAATTCTTCATTTCCCATAAATAATTTTGATTATTTTTGTCCGGACTTCAAGAAACTCTCAATGCATTACAAAAGAATTTTATTAAAATTAAGTGGAGAAGCCTTAATGGGCGAACAACAATATGGCATTGATGCCAACCGGTTGGATGAATATGCCGAAGAAATAAAATCTGTAATCGATAAAGGTGTTGAAGTAGCCATCGTAATCGGTGGAGGAAACATTTTTAGGGGCCTCGCAGGGGCCAGCCAAGGTATGGATCGGGTACAAGGAGACCACATGGGCATGTTGGCCACGGTAATCAATGGTTTGGCATTGCAAAGCGCCCTAGAGATAAAAGGAGTGCAGACAAGGCTACAATCGGCCATAAAAATAAATGAGGTTGCCGAGCCCTTTATCCGAAGAAGGGCCATCCGGCATTTGGAAAAAGGAAGAGTCGTCATCTTTGGCGGTGGAACGGGAAACCCTTATTTCACAACGGATTCTGCAGCAGTATTGAGAGCCATCGAAATAAAAGCAGATGTAATTTTAAAAGGAACCCGTGTTGACGGCATTTATACATCTGACCCGGAAAAAGATAAAAACGCCACTAAATTCGATTCCATTTCCTTTAACGAAGTGCTTTCCAAAGGACTTAAAGTGATGGATACGACGGCGTTCACATTAAGTCAGGAAAATGAGCTGCCCATTGTGGTGTTCGACATGAACACACGAGGTAACTTAATGAAAATAGTATCTGGAGAAAATATCGGAACCGTGGTCAATGTTTAAATTGGCATATACTTTGGTTTTAGTTTTATAAATTTGAAAGTTATGGACGAAGAAGTAAAATTTATTCTTGATAGTACAAAAGAAAGTATGGAGGCAAGTATTGAGCACTTGCAAAAAGCATTGACCAAGATTAGGGCGGGTAAAGCCAGCCCCATGATGCTTTCTACTGTAATGGTGGATTACTACGGCTCTCAAACCCCGCTTTCCCAAGTATCCAACATCAATACCCCCGATGCAAGAACGCTCTCCGTTCAACCTTGGGAAAAAAACCTGCTGGGGGAGATTGAAACCGCCATCATGAACGCCAATTTGGGCTTCAATCCCATGAACAATGGAGAAATGGTAATCATTAACGTACCCCCATTAACAGAGGAAAGGAGAGTACAGTTGACAAAACAGGCCAAGGCCGAAGCCGAAGACGCCAAAGTAAGTATCCGTAGTGCCAGACAAGAAGCCAACAAGGAATTAAAAGCATTGGACATTTCCGAAGACCTTTTAAAAAACGCCGAAGTTGATGTGCAAGAACTAACCAACAAGTACAGTGATAGAGTTGATGCCATCTTGACCACAAAAGAGGCTGAAATAATGAAGGTGTAAAATTTGGATTTTGACCAGCCCCTTTCCTAGGAACACAACATATCATTTTCTACCTTTGCGCCCAACAAAACCCAGATGGTAGCAAAGCTCACTAAAGGATTTTGGCCAAAGGTCGCAAGAATTATACTCCGCAATAGAATCTTGATTCTTTTGGCGGTTGTCGGCTTTACCGTTTTCTTGGCCATGCAATGGAAAAACATGCAATTTTCCAACACCGAGGCCAATATATTGCCCGATGACCATCCAGCTAGTATCCAGTACAATGCATTTACCAAAATATTTGGCGAAGAAGGCAACGCCATAGTTTTGGCCATTAGGGATTCCTCACTGTTTACCCCAAAAAACTTTAACCGATGGAACACCTTGAGCAAACAACTCGATGCTTTTCCCGAGGTTGAATATGTTATTTCGTTGGAGAACTTAAAGGAGCTAATCAAGGACAACGATACCCAAACGTTCTCCATGGAGCCTTTAATAGCCGACCCTCCCAAGACCAAACAGGAAATAGATTCCCTTACCAACCATTTGTTCACAGAACTTCCTTTCTACGATAATTTGGTATACAACGCTAAAAGCGGCACCATCCAAACCGTTGTTTATCTGGACAAGGATATTATGAACACGGCGGTAAGAAACGAGTTTATACTCAATGACCTTGCTGAGCTTGTAGAAGATTTTGAGCAAGAGACCGGAATGGATGTCCGTATTTCGGGAATGCCCTACATCCGTACTTGGAACACAAAATCCATTGTTGATGAAATCGGGCTTTTTATCGTAGGTGCCCTACTTGTTACCTCCATCATCTTTTTCTTTTTCTTTAGAAGTTTCAGGGCTACTTTCATCTCCATGTGCGTAGTAATCATTGGAGTAATGTGGGCCTTTGGAATACTTGGGCTTTTACAATACGAAATTACGATTCTTACCGCATTGATTCCGCCATTGATCATTGTAATCGGTATTCCCAATTGTATTTTCTTGATCAACAAATATCAGCAAGAAGTAAAAAAACACGGAAATCAAGCACTTTCCTTACAAAGGGTAATCTCCAAGATTGGCAACGCCACCTTAATGACGAACATCACCACCGCATCAGGCTTCGCTACCTTTATTATTTTGGACAGTGACCTGCTCAAGGAATTTGGTATCGTCGCCTCCATCAACATCATTGGGATTTTTATTCTTTCCCTGTTGATAATACCCATTATTTACAGCTTTATGCCGCTTCCAAAAACCAAGCACCTAAAGCACCTGAACAAAAAATGGATGGACATTTTTGTGAACTGGATGGAAAACATGGTAAGAAACCACAGGATTGGCGTTTACATTACCACAGTTGCAGTTTTGGTATTGAGCATTATCGGGATTTACCAGATGCGAATCACTGGAAGTAGGATTGAAGACCTCCCCAAGAAAAGCCACTTTTACAAGGACATCCAATTTTTTGAGGCTGAGTTTGACGGTATCATGCCCATGGAAATTGTGGTGGACACCAAACGCAAAAATGGGGTGGTAAAGCCTGCTACGCTTAAACGAATGGACCAATTGGGCGCTGTAATCGATGAAATTCCAGAACTATCGCGACCTATTTCCATAGTTGATTTGGTAAAATACTCTAAACAGGCTTTTTACAACGGAATTCCAAAATACTATCAACTGCCCACCAGTCAAGAGAACACATTCATTATGAACGCTGTTCAAAAGTCATCAACTGATGGAACCAATGAACTGCTCCAAAGCTTTGTGGACAGTACGGGACAAACAGCCCGTTTAACGACTTACATGCGCGATGTAAAAATCGACCGTATGGAGGAAATTGAAAAAGACCTGCAAGAAGCTATCACAAAGCAATTTCCTTCGGAACGATACGATGTTTTTATGACCGGAAAAGCCCTCTTGTTCCTAAAAGGAACAAAGTACTTGGTCAAAAACCTGTTGTTGTCCCTTGCATTGGCCATTGGACTCATTTCGCTGTTTATGGCCTACCTCTTCCGGTCCTTTAGAATGGTCATCATATCCTTGGTACCCAACTTACTGCCTTTAGTTATTACTGCAGGTGTAATGGGATACTTGGGTGTTCCCATAAAACCATCCACCATTTTGGTATTTAGTATTGCCTTTGGCATATCGGTGGATGATACCATTCACTTTTTGGCCAAATACCGGCAGGAACTCACTGCACACCGTTGGCACATCAAAAAATCGGTGTACGCCGCCTTGCGCGAGACCGGAGTGAGCATGTTCTACACATCCATAGTCTTGTTCTTTGGGTTCTCGGTATTCATCATCTCCAGTTTTGGGGGCACCAAAGCATTGGGGGGATTGGTTTCGGCCACCTTGTTGTTCGCCATGCTGTCCAACTTGATCTTGTTGCCATCACTTCTCCTCTCCTTGGAAAGAAGCATTGCCAACAAGCAGGTGCTCAAGAAACCTCAAATCGACATTTTGCCGAAGGACGAGGACAACCCAAAGGACAAATAGTGTTTGAAACGGCCATAAATTAGGCTATTCCATTGCCATCGTTTTTTATCAAAAACCTATCTTTACCAACTAAATCACTATAGTTTTAGAATGATGTCTTATTCCATAAAAGAATTGCTGGAAAAGCAACCCGTAGGAGATTCCGTAGAAGTAAATGGATGGGTAAAAACATTTAGGAGCAACCGATTTATCGCATTGAACGATGGTTCCACCATACATAACCTGCAATGTGTCGTGGACTTTGAAAATTTGGACGAAGCATTGCTGAAGCAAATTTCAACAGGTGCTGCCCTGAAAATCTCAGGAACTTTGGAAGAAAGCCAAGGTCGAGGGCAAATCGTAGAAATCCAAGCTACGGATATATTCGTGCACGGTACCGCAGACCCGGAGACCTACCCTATTCAACCCAAAAAACACTCGTTGGAGTTTTTAAGGGAAAAAGCGCATCTTAGGGTACGGACCAATACTTTTTCCGCGGTAATGCGGGTAAGATCGGTACTTTCTTTTGCCGTTCACAGCTACTTTCAGCAAAATGGTTTTTACTACATGCACGCACCCATCATCACAGGCTCCGACGCCGAGGGTGCCGGGGAAATGTTCCGTGTATCCACTTTGGATGCCAAGAACCCGCCTTTAGATAGCAATGGTGAAGTGGATTACTCCGAGGACTTTTTTGGAAAAGAGACCAACCTGACCGTTTCAGGTCAGTTGGAAGCCGAGACCTACGCCATGGGCTTGGGCAAGGTGTACACTTTTGGGCCTACTTTTAGAGCTGAAAATTCCAATACATCACGTCATTTGGCCGAGTTCTGGATGATCGAGCCCGAGATGGCCTTTTATGATTTGGATGCCAACATGGATTTGGCAGAAGATTTTATCAAATACATTATCCAATACGTGCTGGACCATTGCCAAGATGATTTGGAGTTTTTGGAAAAACGTTTGTTGGATGAAGAAAAGTCCAAACCTCAGAACGAGCGTTCTGAAATGGCTTTGATCGAAAAATTGAAATTCATTGTAGAAAACAATTTCAAAAGGGTTTCCTATACCGAGGCAATTGATATTTTAAAGAACAGTAAGCCGAACAAAAAGAAAAAGTTCCAGTTCCCTATTGACGAATGGGGGGCCGACTTGCAAAGCGAGCACGAGCGCTTCTTGGTGGAAAAGCATTTCAAATGTCCCGTAATCCTGTTTGATTACCCCGCAAACATCAAGGCATTTTATATGCGCTTGAACGAGGATGGCAAAACCGTACGTGCCATGGATGTACTTTTCCCGGGTATCGGAGAAATTGTTGGAGGTTCCCAAAGGGAAGAACGTTTGGATGTACTGGAACAAAAAATAAAGGAACTGGATATTGATGCCAAAGAGCTTTGGTGGTATCTGGATTTGAGAAAATTTGGCACTGCGGTGCACAGTGGTTTTGGACTTGGCTTTGAGCGCATGGTGCAATTCGCCACCGGAATGGGCAATATCAGGGACGTAATCCCCTACCCTAGAACCCCACAAAATGCCGAGTTTTAATTTGAATTTATTATTTTAAAGAAAGTTACGATTGTAAATCATCAATCAATATGCTGAAACAACATCTACAGTTTAAGCTTTCACAAAAACTGTCTCCACAGCAGATTCAGCTCATGAAACTTATTCAATTGCCAACGCAGGCTTTTGAACAAAGGTTAAAACAAGAGCTGGAAGAAAATCCTGCTTTGGAAAGTGGCAAGGAGGAAACCGATGCCCTGGATGATGTTTACGAGGATACCTACGATGATTCGGCGGACAATGAAAACATTGACACCGAGGAAATCAATATTGATGATTACCTGAGTGATGATGAAATTCCCGATTACCGCACCCAAGCGAATAATTATAGTGCGGACGATGAGGATAAAAGGGTTCCGTATGCCGCTGGAACATCATTCAACCAATACTTGATCAATCAGTTGAACACGACTTACTTGGATGATCAGGAGTGGGCCATTGCCGAGTTTTTGGTGGGCAGTGTGGACGAAAGCGGCTACATACGAAGACCGCTTCCAGATATTATGGACGACCTTGCCTTTACCCAGAACATTTATGTGGACGAGGATAAAATCGAGGAAATTCTAAAGGTTGTCCAAGATTTAGACCCTCCCGGGGTCGCCGCCCGATCTTTGGATGAATGTTTGATCATCCAACTAAAGCGCAAGGAAAAAAAACCTTCCGTTGAGCTGGCCATTAACATTTTGGAACGATCGTTCGATCACTTTACCAAAAAGCATTACTCCAAACTTATACAAAAACACCATGTTACCGAAGAACAGCTCAAGGAGGCTATTTCGGAAATAGAAAGACTCAATCCAAAACCGGGTGGTTCCTATTCTGGCAATACCCGTATGATCGAGCATATTGTCCCCGATTTCTCCATAAAAATAGTGGATGGTGAACTGGAACTTACCCTTAACGGTAGAAATGCCCCGGAACTTCATGTTTCCAAAGACTACAGCAATATGCTGGAGGGATACAAAAATGCCAAGGAAAAATCCAAATCCCAGAAGGACACGGTCATGTTCATCAAACAAAAACTGGATGCCGCAAAATGGTTTATAGATGCCATAAGACAACGTCAGCAAACCCTTTTCATCACCATGAACACCATTATGGAATATCAAAAGGAATATTTTATGACGGGGGACGAAAGAAAATTGCGCCCCATGATCTTAAAGGATATTGCCGATAAAATAGATATGGACGTTTCCACCGTGTCGCGGGTAGCGAACAGCAAATATGTGGATACACCTTATGGCACCAAATTGATCAAGGATTTCTTTTCCGAATCCATGAAGAACGAACAAGGGGAAGATGTATCCACAAGGGAAATTAAAAAGATCTTGGAGACCGTTATTCGTGATGAGGAGAAGAAAAAACCTTTGACCGATGCAAAATTGGCAAAAATATTAAAAGAAAGGGGCTATCCCATAGCCCGGCGGACCGTTGCCAAATATCGGGAGCAGCTCGGCATACCTGTAGCTCGATTAAGAAAAGAGATTTGATGCGCCACGTATACAACATTATCTCCTACCTCTTTCACCCGTTGTTTGTACCGATTGGAGGTACCATAGTGTATTTTTTGGTGGCTCCCTATAGCACTCTGCAAACCCAAAGCGGGAATATACTTCCCATTTTTATCCTTACGGTAATCATCCCCATTATCTTTTTCTTGATATTGAGGAACCTCGGGGTTATCAGCTCCATATTTCTGCCTACCCTACAGGAACGCAAATACCCGCTTTATATAAGCTGTATCATCTTTTTAATGATATTGTACAAAGTGATACCCAATAATTACGTACACGAGCTTTTTTACTATTTTACAGGACTTCTGACTGCGACCAGCGCGACCTTAATTCTGTTGTTCTTTAAATTTAAAACAAGTATGCACCTGTTGGGCATGGGAAGCATCTTAACCTTTATGGTGGCGTTGAGCATTCATTTTGAGACCAACATTACCATTGCCATAAGCTTGTTCACCCTTTTTACCGGGCTGGTGGCCACCTCAAGATTGTACCTGAAGGCACACACTAAAAATGAACTGTTGATAGGTTTTATCCTAGGATGTTGTTCCCAATTGATTATTTTGAAATACTGGCTATAGGATGTAAAAAATCAATCCAATACGCAGCACCCTAAAATCAATAGGGTTCCCATTAAGTGCAGTCCCTTCTTTAAGCAATGGATGTAACGCATAGTAAGCGTGAATGTTCCAGGTGTTATAACCAAAGTTCAGCATAAGGCCATATTGGAATTTTTCAACATCATTATTGGAAAATGAGTCATTACCACTATCTGTCACCAATTTTGACCTACCTGAGAACACGTAGCCCAATTTGGCACCAGCGTATATCCGCCAAAACTTATATTCCTCTGCGGTCGATGTACGCCATCTTAATTCCAAGGGAAATTCTATGGAATGGGTTTCGAACTTGCTCCTATTAAAGTTGGAACCCTCCATTACTTGGTAAACAATTGTATTGGATTCTTTCGATGAAACGATGTTCGAATAATACGAGTTCACAGCATATCCCAGCCCTAAACCAACACCGAAATTCCTTCTTTGGTTCAAGGGAATGTCCTTTATAAAGCCTGCTTGTAGATTATAGGATAGATTTTGTTGGCCCACTTCGTCCGGGGTATCCAACAGTACATTATAGCCCACTCCAATATAAAACTGATCCTCTAGATACCGACTATCGGGTACTACGGTGCTATCCATTCCTGTTTGACCCAAAACAGATATCGAGAGCAATAAACAAACAGCGCTAACTATAAATTGAAGTACGGTGCGGATCATGGTGGCAATTTAAAACAAAAAACGCCCCAAATTAAAAATTTGGAGCGTTTCCCACTAAATCTAAGCTATTGCCTACTGTAAATTGTTAAAAGCATCCCCTTCATAAGTGGTATAGTTCACTTTAAGGGCATTTACTTCTCTCAATTGTTGCTTAATATCAGTGATAAGACCCATATTGGCATCCTTATCTACTTTTAAAGCAGTAGTCAATACATTTTGAAGTTCTTGCGGTTTTTTTGCACGTTCTGCCAAAATAAATGAACCTACTTCGTCCACATTGGCAAATTTATCATTCAATTGAATTTTTGGTTCTGTACCAAAAACCTTTTGATATTCCTGTGTAGGTGTTCCTACATAAATGTAAATAACGCGATCCTTCTTTTCCAACTTCTTAATTTCTGAAGCATTGGGAAGGGTATTGGCAACCATTAACGAACTATCTTTCATTGTGGTTACGGTCATAAAGAAGAACAGAAGCATAAAAACGATATCCGGCAACGAAGCTGTTGACACCGCTGGCAAATCTCCATCCTTCTTTTTGGTAAACTTAGCCATATTAAATAGTTTTTAATTGGTTGATGTTTCTGCCTCTGAAAGTTTTTGCGGGAACATATCCTGGATACGTTTCACTTTGTCTTTCAAGTCATTTCTTACGCTGGACGGGGTCTCTGGATTCAGGTATTCTGCCTCCATATCTGTAAAGTCCCTCCCGTACAGGCGTTGTGCTTCACGGTTACGCAACTCGTTATACGCACCTACCAGTTCGTTTTGAACTGTAATGTATGTGCTGTACTTGGTTTCTCTATCATTCTTTAAAGAGATAATGGCTTTTGACGGATTATCCGATGAAGCTGGGTCTTTTCTACCTTTACAGTAATCACAAGTCCCGTCCGCACCATTCTCGAGGAATTTGATAGCCGCTTCCCTAAGATCCTTAATATCCATTAAGCTCTCCTCAACCAAAAGTTGTCCATTTCTGTTGATATTGACAGTGAAAATGTTCTTCTGCTTGATTATGGGCGGTTCTTCATTTGGCGGTTCAGCTGGCGGCAACATACGATCCAGTCCTGCATCCGTTTCTATGGTGGTGGTCACCAAGAAAAAGATAAGCAAGAGGAAAGCGATATCCGCCATGGAACCGGCATTTACTTCCGGTGCTCCTTTTCTTCTAGGCATAATTCAACTTTTTACTTAACAAACATTCTTTTCAAGCCTGGTACTATCATTAGAATTACCGCAATTAGCGTAAGGATAAAAAATACATTCAATCCCATTCCAATGTTTTTCACAGTTCCTTCCGTAGTTTCAATACCTCTTTCAGACATTGTTTCTACCACAGACATGTTATCTGAAGAAAGCCCGTAAGATATGGCCACTACTATGGCCAATCCGCCAATGGCGAAAAGAGCTTTCTTAATACTTCCTTTTGTGGTAAACAATTTTGCAAATCCGAAAACTACTGTAGTTACAACTGCAATAGCCAACAAGATGTACATAATAATGAACATAAAGTTCATTGCCCCACTATTTATGGCACTTGGATCATCGGCGGACGGAAGGGAGAACCAAAGAACTGCGGCAACCAATCCGATGACGATGAGCAATATTTTTACTATTTTATTCATGATTCTCGATAGTTTTTAATTCGTAATTACTTTTTGTGGGCAGCCAACATGTCAATCAATGCGATTGAGCTGTCTTCCATGTCATTTACGATACTATCGATTTTAGCAATAATATAGTTATAGAAAATCTGAAGGATAATCGCTGTGATCAAACCAAATACGGTTGTCAACAACGCCACCTGGATATCACCTGCAATCAAGGAAGCACTCAAGTTACCTACAGCTGCAATTTTTTGGAAGGCCTGAATCATACCGATTACCGTACCCATAAATCCAAGCATCGGAGCAATCGCGATAAACAGGGACAACCAAGATACGTTTTTCTCCAACTGGCCCATTTGCACACCTCCGTAGGAAACAACAGCTTTTTCAGCAGATTCCAAACCTTCGTCAGCTCTATCCAAACCTTGGTAGTAGATAGACGCAACAGGTCCTTTAGTGTTTCTACATACTTCTTTGGCTGCTTCTACACCTCCTGAAGCCAAAGCGTCCTCAACTTGTTGCTTCAATTTGGTGGAATTTGTAGTGGCCAAATTCAAATAAATGATTCTTTCGATGGCAACTGCCAATCCCAAGATCAAACATAGCAATACAATTCCCATGAAGGCAGGCCCTCCTTGAATAAATTGCTCTTTCAATACCTGGGTGAAACCTTTGCTGGCTTCAGCTTCTTCTTGCAACATTGCTGCAGATGCAGTTGTAGTTCCCATCACAAACATTCCGGCAGCAGCCAGAGTAAAGGATATTTTTTTCATTTTACTTAAACTTAAATTTAGTTAGTTAATAATGTTAAAGATATAAAAATTTTATAATAGAAAAACTAAAATACCTTGCAGAGAGGAAGGGATTCGAACCCTCGATACACTTTTGGTGTATACACACTTTCCAGGCGTGCGCCTTCGACCACTCGGCCACCTCTCTATTGTTTCATTTAGGGCGACCAATAAACAAAAAAATAATTAGTTATAGAAATTTGAAGCGTTAATTTTACACCATTTCACCACGGAGTGGTGTCTCAAAAATTGTCTTGAACAATTTGTCGGGAACCCCTGTCCCCAATAGGTACATCGCTTTTGTTATGGCAGCCTCCGTTGTAATATCCTTGCCGTTAACCAGTTGCATCGCCTTAAGTTTTTCACTGGTCTCATAATGACCCATGGAAACACTCCCTCCAGAGCATTGTGTCACATTAATAATGTGCAATCCATTTTCCACCGATTTTTTTATGGCTTCCAAAAACCATTTGTCCATCGGAGCATTCCCTGCACCGTAGGTTTCCAAAATCAATGCCTTCAAATCGGGGATATTAAGGACCGACTGCAGCACATTCTGATTGATTCCCGGAAACAACTTGAGAATCGCCACTCGATTGTCCATTTTTTTATGTACTTGGAGCGACTTGTTTTTGGTCACTTTTTTGATCAGATAATTATGATGTACCTTTAAATGAACGCCAGATTCCACCAAAGGCGGATAGTTCAAGGAATCGAAAGCCTCAAAATGTTCCGCATTTATTTTGGTGGTCCTGTTGCCACGATAGAGCTTATATTCGAAATATAGACCGACCTCGCGTATAATGGGCTTCCCCTTTTTCTGAAGGGCGGCTATCTCGATGGACGTGATCAGATTCTCCTTGGCATCTGTACGTAGATCCCCAATAGGCAATTGCGATCCCGTAAAAATTACCGGCTTCTCCAAATTCTCCAGCATAAAGCTAAGTGCCGATGCAGAGTAACTCATCGTATCGCTACCATGAAGCACTACAAAACCATCATCTTCCTCGTAGTGCTCTTCAATTATGGAAGCAATCTGTGCCCAATAACCGGGGTTCATGTTGGAAGAATCAATGGGCTCATCGAATGAAACCCCTCTCAGGTTACAGTCCAATTGTTTTAGCTCCGGGATATTTTTCACAAGTTCTTCAAAATTGAACGCCTTGAGTGCACCCGTTTTGTAATCCTTCACCATACCAATGGTTCCTCCCGTATAAATCAGTAATATGTTGGTCTTCTTTTTCATAGATCAGATTCCGAATATTTCTTTGGAGTTTTCCGTGGTGATTGCAGCAATCTCTTCTTCTGGCATACTATATATGGAGGATAGTTTTTCCAATACCTTTATGATATACGAGCTCTCGTTCCGTTTTCCACGATAGGGTGCTGGCGCCAAATACGGGGCATCGGTTTCCAGAACAATATGTTTCAAGTCAATTTGGTTCAAGAACTGATCTATTTTACCATTTTTGAAGGTGGCCACTCCCCCAATGCCCAACTTCATATTATAGGACAAGGCTTGATGGGCCTGTTCCAATGTTCCTGTAAAACAATGGAAAATCCCGAAAAGGCCCTCCCCTTTTTCCTGCTCCAAAACTTCAAAAACCTCATCAAAGGCATCACGGCAATGGATCACTATGGGCAGTTCGTACTTCTTTGCCAACCGAATCTGATAGGCAAAGGCATCTTGCTGTTCTTTTAAAAAGGTTTTGTCCCAATACAGGTCCACCCCTATTTCGCCCACGGCGTAGAACTTTTTCTTGGCCAACCACTCTTCCACATGAGCAAGCTCTTCCTTATAATTTTCTTTGACATGGGTTGGGTGCAGGCCCATCATCAAAAACACATTATCGGGATACTTGGTTTCCAAATCCAACATGGATTGGGTGTAGGCCGAATCGATTGCAGGTATAAAAAAACGCTCCACCCCGGCATCCAGGGCACGTTGCATCATTTCACCTCTATCCTCGTCAAAAGCTTCACTATATAAATGGGTATGGGTATCGGTTACAATCATTAATTTGAAATATTTTCCTGAACGGATATTGAATCCCTTCTGTTTTTGAAAAAATCTATGGCTTTTTTGAATTTTATCGCTCCCTCCTTGGTTTGATCATAAATAAATCCATCCAATTCAGGGTGATGCTCAGCTATCCATGATACCAAATTTTCCCGCCTGGCGGCCCACAAAGAATCCTTGAAATCGACATATTCGACGATATCAATACTATAAATTTTGCCATTCTTGATTTTTATGATTTCACGGCTAACGAAGGGTTCTTCTTGCAAAAAAAGAATCCTATCACATGCCTTTGAGACTTTTAATTCAAGGCTGTCCCCGCTTTTGTCAATGTCCAAGACCTTATACTTTGGACGGAACACGGAATCCCACTGAAACAAAGAATGATAGCCCTCTTTACTAAAAGTCCTTACATGGTCCATTTCATTAAATCGTATGCTGTCCAAAAATAACCCCACCAGTTCCTTATAATCGGATGTGTTCAGGGCACTGACGTAATTTTCGGCAATTTTCATCGTGTCCATTTTCTTATCCTTCTGATTACAGGATATTGTGATTACCGCAAACACAGCGATGACAGCAATCTTCTTAAAGCCGAATTCAATCATAACACAAAAATAGGCTTATCTTAGATGTCCCAAAACTTTGTTACTGATTAAAGCCCTTCAAGATCATATTTCCCTATGGCATCACTCAAAAAATTTCTCAAATCCAAAGACTACATCACAATACCTTTGGTATTGACCGAAACCAACCACTTTGAACTCGTGGCCAGTATCAATGGGGTCACAGGCAAGTTTATTTTGGACACTGGAGCTTCCAATACTTGTGTGGGGATGGATAAAATCGAGTTTTTTGAAATGGCTTCCGAAGCTACGGACATTAAAGCTGCTGGAGCGGGAGCCACGGAAATGGAAACGTTGATCTCCATCAAAAACAAAATCCAGATCGGGGACTGGAAAAAGAAAAAGCAAAAAGTAGTTCTGTTCGACCTCAGCCATGTAAACCAAGCATTGACAGCGCATAATGCTTTACCTGTAGATGGCATTATTGGCGCTGATCTTCTCAAAAAGGGAAAAGCGGTAATCGACTACAATAAAAAATGCCTCTACTTAAAAAAGTAAAGGCATTTATTCCAAAACCTCTGGATTGCGCTTCGACTACGCTCAGCGACCACTCTTGAGGCAACAATATTCTATAATTCCAACGCTTTTTTCACGTTTCCGTCCATCAACAATTCTTCTGGACTTTCCAACGCTTCTTTAACGGCAACCAAGAACCCAACGGATTCCTTTCCGTCAATAATTCTGTGATCGTAAGAAAGTGCTACGTACATTACAGGTGCAATGGCAATAGCTCCATCCCTAACAATGGCACGTTCTACAATATTGTGCATACCCAAGATTCCACTTTGTGGTGGGTTGATGATCGGAGTGGACAACATGGAACCGAATACACCCCCGTTGGTTATGGTAAAGGTACCTCCTGTCATTTCATCCACGGTGATTTCACCTTCCCTAGCACGGATAGCCAAACGCTTTACTTCGGATTCAATTCCTCTGAAGGTCAGGTTTTCTGCATTTCGGATTACGGGAACCATCAAACCTTTTGGACCTGAAACCGCAATACTGATATCGCAGAATTCGTAGGTGATCATTTCCTTACCATCGATCATGGAGTTAACGGCAGGGTACATTTGCAAGGCACGAATTACTGCTTTCGTAAAGAAAGACATAAATCCAAGACTTACCCCGTGCTTTTCCTTGAACGCTTCTTTGTACTGTTTACGCAGTTCGAAGATGGCGGACATATCCACTTCGTTGAAGGTAGTCAGCATCGCGGTCTCGTTCTTTGCAGACACCAAGCGCTCGGCCACTTTTCTACGCAACATGGACAATTTGGAACGGCTTTCGCCACGGTTGCCACCTGTTGGGGTTCCCATGGATGGCTTAGCTTTTACAGCATCATCTTTGGTGATGCGTCCATCACGCCCACTACCGGAAACGGATGAAGGCTCGATGCCTTTTTCGTCCAATATTTTCTTGGCCGCTGGAGATGGAGTCCCGGAAGCATAAGTTTCCTTTTTAGGCTCCTCTTTCTTAGGTGCTTCTTTTTTAGGCTCTTCCTTTTTGGATTCCTCTTTTTTATCGGAACCACCAGATGAACCTTCAGGCTTTTCCGCACTTGTATCAATGAGGCAAACCACCTCGCCAACAGCTACTGCGTCTCCCACTTCAGCTTTAAGGGTAATAATACCGCTCGCCTCCGCAGGAAGCTCCAATGTTGCCTTATCCGAGTCCACCTCGGCTATGGCTTGGTCTTTCTCCACATAATCTCCATCCTCAACCAACCAATCGGCGATTTCTACTTCTGTAATGGATTCCCCCGGTGAGGGAACTTTCATTTCTAAAACCATCTTATTGTAGTTTATACTTGTATTATCTTATTTGCATATTATCCTTACTCTTGTCAAAAACGTAGTCCAACACTTGGGCATGACGTCTTTTTGAGCGCACCGCACTACCTGCAGCAGGGGCTCCGTAGAATCTACGGGATGCCACCCTAAATTGTTTGGCTTCGTCCAAATGCATCAACATATGGCTCCAAGCCCCCATGTTCCTGGGTTCTTCCTGGGCCCAAACAATATCGTCTGCATTTTTATATTTTTTGATGATGCTTCGCATTTCCTTAGCAGGCAATGGGAACAATTGCTCCACACGTACCAAAGCCACATCATCTCTTTCAAGCTCTTCTCGTTTATCCAAAAGGTCATAGTAGAATTTACCGGTACAGAATACCAATGTCTTTACTTTGGATGCTTTAGCCTCGGCATCGTCGATCACCATCTGGAAACTTCCATTGGCCATCTCCTCCTTGGTGGAAACCACCTTGGGATGCCTCAACAAACTCTTGGGCGTAAATACCACCAATGGCTTACGGAACTTGGCCTTCATTTGTCTACGGAACAAGTGGAACAGGTTCGCCGGGGTGGTCACATCTGCCACGTACATATTATCCTTGGCACAAAGTTGCAAGTACCGTTCCATACGCGCCGAAGAGTGTTCCGCTCCCTGACCTTCGTAACCATGTGGCAACAAAAGGACCAAGCCGTTCTGCAGTTTCCATTTGTCTTCCGCTGATGACAAATATTGATCTATTATAATTTGGGCTCCATTACTGAAATCCCCAAACTGCGCTTCCCAAATGGTCAATGTTTTAGGGCTTGCCATGGCGTAACCATAATCAAATCCCATTACGGCGTATTCCGATAGCAGTGAGTTATAGATGTGGAACTTTCCATTTTGGTTGGCCCCCATCTCATTCAACAACACCACTTCTTCCTCGTGCATTTCCGTTTTGATGACGGCATGCCTGTGGGAGAAGGTTCCCCTTTCCACATCTTGGCCTGTCATGCGAACATCGTACCCTTCCTCGATCAATGATCCATAGGCCAAAAGTTCTCCCATGGCCCAATCGAGCTTGTTGTCCTCAAAATACATTTTGTGGCGGCCTTCCACCAATCGCTCCAATTTTCTCAGGAATTTTTTATCCTCCGGAAGCTTGGTAATGCTTTGGGCAACCTCATCCAACTTTTTAAGGTCGTAAGTAGTATCCATAGGTTTAAGCATCACCTCTTCGGTCACCTGCTCAAACCCTTCCCATTCATCTTGCATGAAAGGGGTTATTCTGGTCTTTTCGATTTTGCGGGAATCCAAAAGGTCCTCCTCAAGATCGTTCTTATATTTTTCTTCGAGTTCTTTTACGTAGTTCTCATCGATGACTCCTTCGGCAATCAATTTCTCTGCGTAAATATCCCTCGGGTTTTTATGCTTGGAAATGGATTTGTACAACAAGGGCTGTGTAAACTTGGGTTCATCCCCCTCGTTGTGGCCATACTTTCTGTAGCCCAACAGATCCAAGAAAATGTCGCGCTTGTAGCGCATCCTGTATTCCAAAGCAAAGGTCGTGGCATGTACCACAGCTTCGGCATCATCGGCATTTACATGAAGTACCGGCGAAAGGGTGACTTTCCCCACATCGGTACAGTAGGTTGATGACCTTGCATCCAAATAGTTTGTAGTAAATCCGATCTGGTTATTTACCACAATATGAATGGTCCCTCCTGTGGTATATCCATCCAAACGGGCCATTTGAATCACTTCGTACACCACTCCCTGTGCAGCAAAAGCAGCGTCTCCATGGATTAAAATCGGCAGTACTTCAGAGATTTCATCACTGTGATCACGATCTTGCTTGGCTCTGGCTATACCTTCAACAATGGAGTTTACGGTTTCCAGGTGCGAAGGGTTCGGGGCAATGTTCATATTGACCATTTTCCCTGAATCCGTTTCACGTTTAGAGGTCCATCCCAAGTGATATTTTACGTCTCCATCAAAGATGGTTTCCTCGTAATCCTTACCATCGAACTCGCTAAAGATATCCTTTGGCGATTTCCCAAAAATATTGGTCAGAACGTTCAAGCGCCCTCGGTGGGCCATACCCACCACAAATTGCTTTACGCCTTTGTCCGCCGCTTTTTCAACAATCACATCCAAAGCGGGAATCAATGATTCGCCACCTTCCAACGAAAATCGTTTTTGCCCCACATATTTGGTATGCAAAAAGCTCTCAAAAGAAACGGCCTCGTTTAATTTTCTAAGGATGTTTTTCTTTTCTTCCGCGGTGTAATTGGGATGGTTGTCGTTTTTGTTGAGCCAATCCTGAATCCATTGAATACGTTCCGGGGTACGGATATACATGTACTCCACTCCTATCGCATCGCAATAAATACTCTCGAGGTGTCGTATAATTTCCTTTAGGGGGGCTGGACCTATTCCAAGAATTTTTCCAGCATCAAAAACAGTCTCCAAGTCCCCTTCGGTCAGGCCAAAGTTGGCTATATCCAAGGTAGGGACATACTTTCTCCTTTCCCTTACAGGGTTTGTTTCGGTAAAAAGGTGTCCACGGGAACGGTAACCATCAATAAGGCGTATAACCTGAAACTCTTTTTGAAGGGCTTCGGGCATTTCCACTTTCCTTCCATTGGAAAGCACCACCATTCCTCCTTTATCGGATTCAATCCCCAAATCTTCGAGGGAACCTTCCAAACCAAAATCAAATCCTTGAAAAAAAGCCCTCCAACTGGGCTCTATAGTATCGGGATTCGTTAGATATTTTTCGTATTGCTCCGCAAAAAACGAAGTGTGCGCAGCATTTAAAAATGAATATTTGTCCATTCTTTATGTTTCTCCAAAAACTTTATGGAAAATTTTGTCAAAAATACGGGTTTTAGCATTTATATGCTTGCATTCCCTTTAATTTCTTATTCAAATTTACAACTAAATCACAGAATGAACAGGAAAGCGATAAAAATGAAATTTTTAACTGAAATTAACAGTAGAAACTAAAAATAATTTAACTTGAACGCCCAGTTAAACCAACCAAACATGTCCAAACTTAAAAACAGATATCTTTCCTTGGATGTTTTCAGGGGTCTGGATGTCGCCTTGATGATCATTGTTAACTCACCGGGCAATGGATCCACCACTTTTGCGCCATTATTGCACGCCGACTGGAACGGATTTACATTGACCGACCTTGTTTTTCCCACTTTTTTGTTTGTGGTGGGAAACTCGATGAGCTTTAGCATGAAAAAGTATGAAAGCATGGGCAACCCTGCATTTTTTAAGAAGGTCCTGAAGCGAACTGCCATCATTTTTCTTTTGGGCTTTTTAATGTACTGGTACCCATTTTTTGATGACGGACAGTTGAAACCATTTTCGGAAACCCGTGTTTTCGGGGTTTTGCAGCGTATTGCACTGTGCTATATGTTTGCCTCCATCATCCTTCACTTTGTAAAGACCAAGACCGCTATTTGGTTGAGCGCGGCCTTTTTAGTGGGCTACCATCTTATTTTAATTGGTTTTGGCGACCTTACCTTATCGGGAAATGCCGTTCTTAAATTGGATGAGTGGCTTATTGGACCCGACCACATGTACCATGGCGAAGGCATTGCTTTTGATCCCGAGGGATTGTTGAGCACCCTTCCCGCCATTGTAAATGTGATTATTGGTTACTTGGCTGGTCGATTCATCCAAAACAACGGTCAAAATTTCGAGACCGTCGCCAAATTGATGATGTTCGGTTTTGCTCTGGTATTTGCGGGCTTGGCATGGGACCTTATTTTGCCCATCAACAAAAAATTGTGGACGAGTTCCTTTGTATTGCTCACTTGTGGTATTGACCTTTTTGCCATCGCTACGCTTATTTATATCTTGGATATGAAAAAGGCGAAAAGTTGGAGCTACTTTTTTGAAGTCTTCGGTAAAAACACCTTGTTTATTTATTTATTGTCGGAGTTATTTATAATCACTCTTTTTGCCATTGACCTCAACGGAGAATCCTTATACAGATGGATTGCCGACAACATATTTATATCTTGGTCAGGCGGCTACACGGGCTCATTATTATTTGCCCTTTGGATTATGCTGACTTGTTGGTTCGTAGGCTATATTATGGACAAAAGAGGTATTTACGTGAAGGTATGACCAAAGGTCAGCGGCTATATTTGGCTTTATACCATACTTTTTGCCATTCTCTTTTCAATAGTAAAAAAGATACCTCCGCCGAAATATCAACAACATCTGACGGAACTATCTTTTTGACTTCGTTCTCGGAGATATCCACTACATATAATAGGTTGAGATATTCCGGAAACTTTTCCACAATCAAATAATAAATTTTTTCGTGGATGGTACTTTTGAGTTCTTCGGGAGATATATCCAAAGGGATGTTAATAGGCACATTGGCCAATTCAAAATCCTTTTTTAATTGTTGCAATAATTTTTGATAGAGTTGTTCTTGCTGGACACCTTCCAGCAACTCCATACTAGTATTAAAGTTGGGCAGCATATGCTATTTACGACCAAAATATGCTTTAGGATTTTTTCAGTTTGAACTTCTTACGATTTTTTCCCATTCCCAAGCGGATTTCATGGCATCATCAAGGCTGGATTTTGCCTTCCACCCCAAAACTTTATTTGCTTTTTGGGTATCCGCATAGGCTTGGATTACGTCTCCTGGCCTTCTACCAACTATTTTATAGTTCAACTTTTCTCCAGAAACGCGCTCAAAACTATGGATAACTTCCAAAACGGAACTTCCTTTTCCGGTACCCAAGTTGAACACCTCGTAATTGCTTTCGTTCTTATCTTCCAAAAGACGCTGCAATGCTGCTACATGGGCCTTGGCCAAATCCACTACATGGATATAGTCCCTAATACAAGTCCCATCTTCGGTTGGATAATCATCTCCAAAGACAGACAACTGTTCACGCAGACCGACACCTGTTTGCGTGATAAAGGGCACCAAATTCTGGGGCACTCCAATGGGAAGCTCTCCAATTTTACCGGATGGGTGCGCCCCAATAGGGTTAAAGTATCGTAACGCGATGGCTTTCAATTCTGGGGCTATCTTGCAAGTATCTCGAATTATCTCTTCTCCCACTTGCTTGGTATTACCGTATGGGGATTCAGCAGGTTTAACCGGGGCTGACTCAGTTATCGGCATTTTGTCTGCCTGACCATATACGGTGCAAGAGCTGCTAAAGATAAAGCTTGCCCCTCCTCTTTTCTTTAGTTCCTGAAGGATGTAGACCAATACCCCAAGATTGTTCTCATAATACAACAATGGTTCGACCACACTCTCCCCGACCGCTTTGGAGGCCGCAAAATGGATTACCCCTGCGATATCGGCGTGCTTTTGAAAGAAATCTTGGACTTTTGGCTTGTCCCGAAGATCAAATTCTTCAAAAATGGGTCTTTTGCCCGTTATGGCTTCAATGCCGTCCAAAACATTTATGGATGAATTGGAGAGGTTGTCGACAATTACCACCTCAAAACCTTCATTTTGCAATTCAACAACGGTATGGGATCCAATAAAGCCCAAACCACCTGTTACGAGTATTTTCATTATTATTTGTTTACGAAATCAATTACCAATTTGGTTATAAAATCAATTTGTTCATCATCCAACTCCGTGTGCATGGGGAGCGAAATAACCTCTTCCACCAATTGATTGGTCACAGGAAAATCTTCTTCATTGTAACGGTCGTCCGCATAGGCTTTTTGCTTATGCAATGGAACTGGATAATATACACCACAAGGAACGTTGTTATCGTTTAAATGTTGTGCCAGACCGTCCCGATGCCCATTTGTGATCCGCAAAGTGTACTGATGGAACACATGGCAATCACATACACTTTTCTCGCTATCGCAACCGCATGATATTTTTGGCACTACAATATACTCCTGTCCTTTAAATGCCGTTGAATATTTTGATGCTGCCTCCCATCGTTTCTGGTTGTAAAAGTCCAATTTGGGCAGCTTTGCCCTTAAAACTGCCGCTTGAATGGAGTCCAATCTTGAATTTACCCCTACCACATCATGGTAATATCTTTTGTACATACCGTGGTTAACAATACCACGAATGGTATGTGCCAAATCATCATCGTTGGTAAAAATGGCTCCACCATCGCCATAACAGCCCAAGTTTTTGGACGGAAAGAAAGAGGTAGCCCCTACATGCCCAATAGTCCCTGCCTTTTGTTTGGAACCATCTTTTGAGAAGTAGGACCCTCCAATGGCCTGTGCATTATCTTCAATCACATACAGATTGTGCTTTTTGGCCAAGGCCATGATCTCATCCATATTGGCGCACTGTCCAAATAAATGTACGGGCACAATGGCCTTTGTGTTTGGTGTAATGGCCTTTTCTATGGCTTTTACATCAATATTGAAAGTATCGGGTTCTACATCCACCAAAACTGGGGTCAATTGTAAAAGACCTATCACCTCAACCGTTGCGGCAAAAGTAAAATCGGCCGTAATTACCTCATCTCCCGGTTTCAACCCGAGCCCCATCATGCAAATTTGAAGGGCATCGGTTCCATTGGCACATGGAATAACATGCTTTACATCCAAATATTCCTCTAATTCATTTTGAAAAGCGTGTACGTGGGGACCATTTATAAATGCTGAAGAATCCAAGATTTCTGCAATGGCCTCGTTGACCTCGGTTTTTATACCTTCATATTGACCTTTTAGGTCAACCATCTGTATTTTTTTCATCCAAATAAATTAATGGGTCAAAATTAAGAAATTAAGATGCTATAATGGTCTCTGACCGAAAGAATGTATTTTAGCGAAAAATGATGCCCTTGCGTTTTCTTTACAACATCCTGATCAACATAGCTTGGCTTGGCCTAAAAGTAATTGCACTTTTTAATGCGAAGATTAAATTGTTCGTTCAAGGTCGGCAAAAAACCTTTCCCTTATTGGAGGAACAGCTCCCACCGAACAGTAAAACCGTTTGGATGCATGTGGCTTCCTTGGGCGAATTTGAACAAGGGCTGCCTATTTTAGAAAGATTACGTTCCAAATATCCCGACCACAAACTGGTCCTAAGCTTTTTTTCACCTTCTGGTTATGAGGTAAAAAAGAACACGTCGATTGCCGATGTAGTGGTGTATTTGCCCATGGACAGGAATTCCAAGGTTCAACACTTTTTGGACCTTGTTGACCCAGAGTTGGCCATTTTTGTAAAGTACGAGGTTTGGCCCAATTATCTTTATCACCTTAAAAAAAGGAACATTCCGACCATTTTGGTATCGGCCATTTTTTCCAGCAGACAGATTTATTTTAAGCCTTATGGCGGGTTTATGCGAAAGAGCCTAGGGAAATTTGACCATTATTTTGTTCAAGATGAAAACTCCAAAAAGCTGTTGGAGTCCATCAGATTTACAAATATTAGTATTAGCGGGGACACTCGTTTGGACCGAGTTTCAGAAATTTTGGAACGCAACAATCAATTGGAGTTCATGGACCGTTTCAAAAACAACCAATTTTGCTTGGTAGCGGGCAGTACTTGGCCCGAAGATGAAGAGATACTCATCAACCACATCAACAATAGCAAGGAAAAGGTGAAATTTGTAATCGCCCCTCACGAAATAAAACCTGCCCATATTGAGAAAATCACCTCGGCCCTTCAAAAAAGAACGGTACTTTATTCCACGATGGGCAATCAAAATTTAAAGGAGTTCGATGTCCTTGTGGTGGACACCATTGGCCTGTTGACCAAAATTTACAGTTATGCCAACATTGCCTACGTAGGGGGTGGTTTTGCCACGGGACTGCACAATACCATGGAACCTGCAGTTTTTGGAATCCCCATCATCATAGGGCCACAATTTGAAGGCTTCAAGGAAGCAGAGGACCTTGTTAATGAAGGTGGCATACTACCCATTTCGAGCAAAGATAGTTTTGATAATTTGGTGGGCGACCTTTTGAACAACCCCGTTTCCATTAAAAATATTGGAGCAATCAACTCCAATTATATCAATTCCAATAGAGGTGCTGCCGATTTGATCATGAAACACATTTCCAAGATTATGTAAATTTTGGTTAGCTTTAGAAAAATTCACCTTTTATATGGACAAGCGTATTTTTAGAATTTCATTGACGGCGGCCCTAGCGGGCTTTTTGTTTGGGTTTGATACCGTTGTTATTTCCGGCGCCAACCAGCCCATAAAAGAAATATGGGATACCAACTGGTTTTTGGGCGATTCCATTTTCACGTTCCACGGCATCTTTATAATGTCCATGGCACTATGGGGAACCGTTCTGGGTTCGCTTTTTGGAGGTATCCCGACCGACCGTTTGGGAAGAAAAAAGACCTTGTTCTGGATAGGTGTACTCTATTTTGCATCGGCGATGGGTTCGGCTTTTGCTCCCGAACCTTATAGTTTTTCGCTCTTTAGGTTTATTGGGGGTATCGGTGTAGGAGCCTCATCGGTGGCCGCACCAGTTTATATCTCTGAGATTTCCACTGCCCAAACACGTGGTAGGTTAACGGCCATGTACCAGTTCAATATTGTTTTTGGAATTTTGATCGCCTTTATATCCAACTATTTTATCGGGATTATTTTTGACGAAAGCATAGCTTGGCGATGGATGTTGGGCATTGAAGGGCTTCCCGCTTTGATCTACACTTTTATGGTATTCAAAATACCGAACAGCCCTAGATGGCTTTTAATGAAAGAGCGAGCAGATACCGTTGTCATGGAATCCATTACCCTTTTGGGCATTGCAAAAGACAAGGCTTCCATCCATTTGGAGCAAATCAAGATTGCCTTGGTCGAAACTACCGAAAAACAGAAAGACAGTTTGTTTTCGGGCAAGTATAACAAATCGTTGGTACTGGCTTTTTTGATTGCTTTTTTCAATCAACTTTCGGGAATCAATTTTGTGCTGTATTACGCCCCTGAAATCTTGGAACGGGCAGGTCTCGCTTCCGGTGAATCGCTCTTTAGTTCCATATCCATCGGCATCATTAACCTGATATTCACCTTTGTGGGCATATCCCTGATTGATAAATTGGGACGAAAACAATTAATGTACATCGGTTCCATTGGTTATATTGTGAGTTTGGCCATGGTGGGCTGGTGTTTCTATTCAGGCGCCAGCTCCGTGCTGTTGCTCACCTTTATTTTGGTTTTTATCGCCTCACATGCCATTGGCCAAGGTGCGGTAATCTGGGTGTTTATTTCGGAAATATTCCCGAACAAGGTTAGGTCCTACGGGCAATCTTGGGGCACTGGGACCCATTGGGTGTTCGCAGCCCTTATTACTTTGCTTACCCCCACCTTTTTAGATGCCGAAATTGGGATTTTCAAGGATAACCCTTGGCCCATTTTTATCTTCTTTGCTTTTATGATGGTGCTTCAATTAATATGGGTAGCATTCATGATGCCAGAGACCAAGGGAATCTCTTTGGAGGAGTTGGGAAAACTCCTCAGTCGAAAGAAACAAAAGCCCAATTGATTGGTTTACAGCATACGGCTAAAAACAATCAGTTAATCGAATAGTGAGCCATCCAATAAAGGAAATACGCAAATAATTCCTTAAATTGATGGAAATTACACCATTATGGCAGATGAAATTAGCTTTGGAAATAAACTTATAGTCGGTTTTTTACGAATTATGGTCTTTGTGTTGATTGTAATATTGATAGCGATTCCAATTTTGATCGCGTTGGACTTTTTGGGAGTCTTGGATGCAATCGGCCTATCTTCTTAAAATATTACATCTTCCTCTCCCATTGATTTTGTCACCAGCTTTATGTAAGAGTCTATGGTCCTTTCTATATTGTTGGGTTCTGTGACATCCACTTCGCCCCTCCAAATCAATTCTATCTCTTTTCCAATGCATATACAGTAGAGAGAGGTCTCTGAATGGTATATATTAAAGGTATCATAGTATTCGGGGTCGTAATAGATTTCTTGATGTTCCAAATAATCCGTACTGAACCTCACAAACATTTTGTCCACTTCGTTGATGTGCTCCCTAAATGTTCGTCGGTTCTCTGTTCCAACAACTTTGGTGACCAGAATGGCATCGAACCCCTTATCCAATAATTGCTGTTCTACCTCGGCCAATTCCTCTTCCGATCTTTTGGAAGAGGTGAATTCCACATCAAAAAGATCAATACTTCGCACGGCATCCACTCCCTGACCCTTCAACGCCTCGGCAAATCTGGTTTCAAACTCCATTCTGGTATTATCGTCTTGTGACATGCCCACCACCAATACTTGATATGCATCAAAAAGCACTATATCCGGGTTCTTCCAAGTGCTGACCAACCGGGTTGAGGAGCACCCCATTAGGAGCAATAAACTTATGCCGATTAATTTAAGTTTCATTTTGGTGTTTTTTAAAAGATCTGTATGTAACAAAGATCTTAATTTCTATTAACGGGTATCGAATGTAGCTTGTCTTTTTTCAAGTTGTCTTCTTAAATCCTCAACGGTTTGGGACATGGATTTTTCAAAATCGTCGGTATCCGATTTGGCAAATATTCTCGGTCCCGGAGCACTCAGTTCAATTTCACAGATCTTGCCTTCTCCAGTTTTATCGTTTTCCGTTTTAAACAATACATTGGCTTTGATCAACCAACTGTATTTTTGCTCCAAACTTTCCAGTTTTTTCATTAATAATTGGGTCAACGACTCGCTGGTCTTCATCTTTTGATATTGAACATGTACTTCCATGATTACTGTTTTGATTATACTCAAATCTATGACTACTATTGATAAAATTTAATGACAATTGTCAGTTAAAAAACCAATTCTCATCCCAAGAAAAATGGTTGACCCGTGCTTTGCAGTACGGAGAACCAGAACTCACCTTCCAAATCAATTTTTTTTCTCTTTTTTGTGACTTCGGCAACAGGCAAGTACACATAACGGTTGTTTATCCTACTGGCAACAAACTTGGTTTTTCCGGCCATGGCTCCGTGCACGGCATGATAGGCCAGTCCACTACAATAAACGCTATCGCTGGAGTTGGCCGGAGCACACCGCACAATATAGCTAGGGTCGATGTACTTAATGGTCACTGGACTTTTTCCTTTAAAATATGCTATGATTTTTTCCTTTAGGAAAACACCGATATCCTCGTGCTGTACATTGCCCGATGCATCCTTTACCATCTTTCTGTCTTTAAAAAGTTGTTGTCCCGCACCTTCTGCCACCACAATAACGGCATGTTTTTTTTCTTGTAGGCGCTTTTCCAAAACTTTTAAGAAACCTTCTTCACCCTCAAGGGAAAAATCCATTTCCGGAACCAGTACAAAATTAACTACGGGCATGGCCAAAGCGGCCGAAGCTGCAATAAAACCACTATCCCTGCCCATTAATTTGATAATGGAGATGCCATTGTAAGCCCCTGTAGCTTCATTATGGGCATCGCGTAAAATGGGACTCGCTACGTCAAAAGCGGTCTGAAAGCCAAAGGATTCATCAATTAGGTCAATATCGTTGTCTATGGTCTTTGGAATTCCCACTACACTGATTTTGCCATTCCTTTTGGTAATTTCCTCACCAATGGCATTTACCCCCTTCAAAGTTCCATCCCCTCCGATGGCAAATAGCATATCCACATGGTTTTTCTCAAGGGTATCCACCATTACAGACACGTCTTGTCCACCTCTGGACGAGCCTAAAAAGGTGCCCCCAAATTGATGGATATCCTTTACCTTATCCGGTGTCAATTCCACGAACTCATGTCCTTTTTCAGGATTTAGGCCTTCATAACCATAGGGAATCCCAATAATTTTTTTGATCCCATAAAAATAGTGCAGGGCCATTACCAATCCACGAATCACATTGTTGATCCCCGGGCAAAGACCACCACAGGTAACTATTGCAGCAGTAGTGTTTTTGGCATCAAAAAAGATGTTTTGTCTTGGACCTGCTTTTTCCATACAAAGAGGTGCCTCCCCATTATTTAAACATTGATTGTAATATTGTACCGATGGGTCGAACACCAATCTATCCGACTCACTTACAAAGTTAAATATGCGGTCTCCCTTAACGGTACTGAGCTCAAGTGGAGATGAATACTGAGGCGCCCCCAAGCTTTCTATATAAAATCTATTGTTATCGTTCACTTTTATTGAATCTTAAAGATGTTCGGACAAACTGTGGCGCGAATCTATCGGCAGCGACAGTATCTTCAAAGGTAAAGATTTAATCCAGGGCCAATACCGGTATCTCGGAGTGCAGGGTCAACAATTTTGTCAATCTTCCTTCTGAAGGTGAGCTTTTTTCGGCATGGTTACGGGGCAATATGGCCAACAGGTCAATGTTTTTTTCGTTGATGTAATCCAAAATGCCTTGTTCCACATCTTCATTTTTAGTGAAGGTATGATCGGCATAAAAGTGTTCCAAATAGTATTCCAACAAATTTTCATTAGATTCTTTGATGGCTTCTTCATCAAAAACGGAATCCTTATAAATGGTAAGCACATGGACACGGGCGTCAAATGCTCTGGCAACTTCCAATAGTGTTCCCAAGACGCTCTTGTCATCAATTTTTTCGCCACCCATTACCAAGGCAATGTTTTTGGGCTCTTTAATGGCGGTTCCATAAGGGATTGATATTACAGGGCAATTGGCCTCCAATACCAATTTCGATGTGTTTGTAATGGCTTCATCCGTAATTTTATCGCCCATAGTGCCCATCATGATCAAATCTGCGTTGCTCTTCTCTTGGGCAGAAAGAATAGTGCTGATCACTTCGCCGGTATCGGTTGTGAATTCAGGGTTCACTTTCAATTTTACATTGAAAGAGTCCAACACTTTTAAAAAATCTCTCTTTAATTTTTCACTATCGGATTCACTAATGGGCATAACGCCTACATAAAGGCCCAAGATATTTATAGCTCTCTCTGTACCTACAAAATTGACCACATACTCCAAGGCGTTTACAGATGCCTCGGAAAAATCAAACGGAATTAATATTTTATTTAAACTGCTCATACCTATTTTATTTAATGATTTCAATTCTTGAACTCAAAAGTAGAACCGTGCCATGATCTAAAACATGACAGAAGTCAGGGTTTTCAAATTTTCCTTGATATTAGCAAAAAATCAGCGGTCATAAAAGTCAAGGAGGTTATTTTATTGCCTTCATAATAGTTATATTTAAAAGCCGTAAAATAATGTGACTTTAAATATGGATTTAGTAATCGGAATAGATATTGGTGGAACCAAAACCAAAATCGGATTGGTAGATGAAACTGGTGAATGCCACGAAAAGACTTTTTTTAGAACTCAGGAATTCCCAAACTTGGATGCTTACCTTGATAAAATAAAAGCTACTTCCGATGAGCTTTTGGCGCAGTTTGGAGAGCGTGCCAATGTAATAGGCTGCGGTATCGGCGCCCCTAATGCTTCCAGTAAAAACGGAACTATAGAGAATGCCAGTAACTTAGTGTGGAAAGGCAGCGTTCCCTTGGTTAAACTCCTAAAACAAAGAATGGACATGCCCATTCGCATAATGAACGACGCCAGTGCCGCCGCATTGGGCGAAATGCTATTTGGAGGTGCAAAAAACATGACCGATTTTATTGTAATTACACTTGGCACAGGTTTTGGCGCCGGAATAGTGGCCAATGGCCAACTTATTGATGGATATGATGGATTCGCAGGCGAATTGGGCCATGTGGACATGACCATGGGAGATGGCAGGTTGACCGGACTAGGCGTAAAAGGCGGGCTGGAGGCTTATGTATCCGCAACCGGATTAAAGCGAACCGTTATGTATATGCAGAGCAAATATTTGGTGAATAGTAGGTTTAGGGACATCGCCTATAACGACCTCCACGGGGAGGACATTACCCAAGCCGCGGAAGAAGGGGACGAAATTGCCCTTAAAGCTTTTGACTACACGGCTCGAATTATGGCTCAGGCGTTGGCCAACTTTACGGCATTTACCCAACCCGAAGCATTTATTTTAATGGGTGGCCTCACCAATAGTGGCAAATGGATGATGACCCCTTTGGAAAAATACTTTAACGGTTTCCTTTTGGATGTGTACAAAGGAAAGGTAAAACTCCTACACTCCAGCATGGAGGGAAAAACCGCCGCTATTTGCGGGGCCGCTGCCCTTATCTGGGAAAACAAAAAAAAGAAAATTGTTTAAAAAACTAGCTTTTATTAAAAAAGGGGGAATCCATGACAAGCATCATGCTGCCAAAAAATGATTTAGCCCATAATACCTACCTAATACAAATATCAGTCATTCGGAAAACAAAGCTGTTTCAACCTGTATACAAACCTGACCATTGTCATATTTTCTGATTTTGGAGAACGCTACCTTTAACATAGTTAAATAGTAGCAGTCATGAAACCAAAAAAGAACCCAAACGCAGAAATTGGACGCAATAGCAGTCTATATTTTATGATAGGACTTACTTCTGTGTTGTTCATGATATGGCAATCCTTTGAAGTAAAGTTCTATGAAGAGGAATCCAAAGTTTCGGAAGTTGTGCAGGTAACCGACGAACTTAAGGAAGATGTACCCATTACCGAAATAATCAGGACCGCACCACCCCCTCCCCCACCATCTGCACCTGATGTAATTGAAATTGTGGAGGATGTGGAAGATGTGAAAGAAACCGTAATTGAAAGTACCGAAAGTAGTCAAGAAACCTATATCGAGGATGTTGTGGTAAAAATTGAGGATGTTGAAGTGGAAGAAGTGGAAGAAGAAGTTGTAGTGCCCTTTGCAGTAATTGAATATGTTCCAGTATTCCCTGGATGCGAACATCTACAAACTCAAACAGAACGCAAAAATTGCTTTAACCAAAAAGTCCAGGAGCATATAAAAGCTAATTTCAATTATCCGCCATCGGCTTTGGAAATGGGCATAACGGGCAGGGTCCACGTACAGTTTGTAATCGATTCAAGCGGCAGGGTTGCCGGCATACAAAAAAGAGGCCCAGATAAGCTATTGGAAAAAGAGGCCGAACGTATTATTGCATCTTTGCCCAAAGTAAAACCAGGCGAACAACGTGGAAAAAAAGTAAGTGTAAAGTATAGCATACCTATAAACTTTGTAATGCAAAACTGAAAGCCGAAGATAGGTCCAAGTCAATTTCTTGGGCCTTTTTTATTTTTTGAACCAAGCTGAACCCTTATATTCCCCAGATTTTGATGCGCTCTCCCTATTTTTGGCCACTAAATGGTTTTTATCCAATTTTCTTGCCCTGTAACCCAACAAGTGAAAAAAGGATTTGGTGAAAAAACGGGCCACCCTTTGGTCAACCATCAGGGTATCTTTCTTATCCGTTTCCCATTCCACACCGGGCAATTTCACTAAAATATGGTCTACTTTGAACCTTCTTAATTTTTTGGACAACCACAACCAAAATTTAGGTATGGGTCTAATAAAATAAAAGCCCTCATTCCCTTGTTTTTGGTATAGGGGCATAAAAATCTGTCGTTTTTTGGTCGTTTTTAACACAACGGCATCAACAAGTGCCAAACTCTCACCCTTTGGCACTATTTGAAAATTGACAAAGCCCGGAAACATTTTAAAGGTGGTTTGTGGACCAATATCATACTGATGGTATATTTCGTAAAACTTATGCGATACCGTTCCCCATGCCGCTATTTTATTCCTTAATCGTTCCTTCTCCTGTTCCGAAAAATCAACGGACTGGGTCAATGCCAAGGAATAGCGAATAAACTCAATGCTGTTTTGTATGGCTTCGCCATCATTATGTTGTCCACTTTCAAAACCAAGAGAAACATAGCCCAATTCATTAATATAGCTCAATAAAGCCCCTTTAAGGTACTCCTCTATCCCCAAGATAATGGGCAATGGATAGTTGGATGTATACGTACGGTTCAGCAAACTATCGTTGAGGACTATAAAAGGTGAGGTGTCGCTCGATGTGGTATGAAGGTCCAAAAAATAGAATGGGGGATTGCTCTTTTTAAGGATGTCCTGCACCAAAAGATAAAGTTGGTTCAGTTCGTTATCCTCGTTATGATGGATTTCTTTATTCCCTACTATACGTTTTATCCGTTCTGGAAACCAAATCCTGTTCAGGTCCTCATCTTGAAAACGCTGCTTACTTTCCAGAGCGCCCAAGTTTCCAGAAATGGCATAAACTTCGCCGCTTATGCCAATTTTTTTTGTTCTGATTTCATTAAAAACAGCTTTTAAGGCAAAAACACCTGCTGTTTCGTTCCCATGAATACCTCCAAAAAAAACTACGGTCGGGCCACTCTTTATACCTTTGATATGATCTATGATTCTATCAACCCTTACTGTTTCATCCCATGCTATATTGTGAACTAAAGTCATAGCTACAAATCTACTTTACTTATGATACCCACGATATGGGTGTCCACACAAATCGGCAAACATCCTATTTGGTAATCGTGCATCATTTTTCTTGCGGTTTCTATTTCAGTTCTGGGCTCTACGGTAATTACATCTTTGACCATAATATCCGACACCTTAGCTTCTTTCTTGTCCAGTTTTTCGAACTTTTCGATATGGCTCCAGGTGAGCAGCCCCACCAATTCCCCTTTTCCATTTTCTACAGGAATATGGTGTATGTTGTTCCATTGCATAATGGCTATGGCCAAATTGGCATAATCATCTTCGTATAGCTTCATGAGCTTTGTGGACATGACCTGCCTTACCCATTGAAACGATTCCTTTGTTTTGGCCATTCCACTTATTGGTCTCCATTGATGGACGGGAGTTTGGGTCTCTTGGTTATTGTACATGGATTTGGTCAATTGTACAATGGCGCTGTCCAGCTTCATCTGTTTTTTAAGTTCCCTAAAATTTTTGATTTGCCACTCGGCCCCTGTGCCACTTTTCGTTCTTGCTTCAATTACGCCCAAGAGCCTATTAATATCCTTTTCATCAATATCGAATTTCCGCAATCCGTTGTAAGCTATGGGCAACAATACTTTTTTGACAATTTCTTTTGCCGTCATAGTCTTGTCCAACCATGAAAACACCGTGTGCCTTCCACTCATGGCGGCTCTAAAAAAGTTGAGCTTCGTCACCCTAAAGTCCATAACGTTGGGCATATCGTCATACGTTTCCGGCCTTCCCGCCATAAGCCCTACCCAAAATGCAAAATTGGCCATTTCATCGATTACTGTTGGGCCAGAGGGGATGTACCGATTTTCAATTCGCAAATGCGGCTTTCCATTGCCCACTCCGTAGCATGGGCGATTCCATCGGTACACTGTACTATTGAACAGGCTTAGCGCCTCCAATTTTGGAGTTTTTCCGTCCCGCAACACATGCAACGAACCTTTTGTTATGGGTTTTGTGAGTAAAATTCGGTGCGAGGAAATGTCTTGTTTAAAAATCTCGGCCACAGAATCCCTTTGCCAGTGCTCTCCAAAGCCTACCCTTGCCACTTGTTCCTTAACTGCCTTTGTCCAAACCCTGGTATCCAAACTTTGTTGGAATAGGGCTATTCTGGTCTCTCTCCAAAGTTCTTTTCCCAAAAGCAAAGGAGAATTGCAGCAAACTCCCAAAACAGGGCCCGAAATGGCCTGTGCCCAATTGTAACTTTTGATAAAGTCATCGGGGGGTATCTGCAAATGGAGTTGAAAACTGGTAGTACAGGCTTCAAAAAGTACCGAGTCGTGATGCAGCGAAAGTTCATCTGCCCCTTTGATCCTGAGCGAAAAATCATTCCCTCTCCAAGCCTTTAAAACTTCATTTATTCGGTAATACCGAGGTATTGGTGTCATAAAATCCATACCAAGCTCTTCCTTGCTTATGGTAGGGAGAATACCGGTCAAAATAATCTTTACACCATGTTTATCAGCAGTTTTCTTCACCTTGCCCAACAATTTTCGCAGCTGTTGTTCCATTTTGGCGAAGCAATCCTTCTCCAACTTATATGGGTCAAGATTGGCCTCAATATTATATGTTGCAAATTCGGTGGTAAAGTGGTCGTCGTTGACATCTTTGATGATTTTCATGGCTTTGGGGGATGGTCTATAATCACCATTTACCAGGCACATTTCCTGTTCGGCTCCAATCCTAACAATATCATTTTCGATCATACCTTCTGCAATCATTTGCTCCAAGGATTGGACGTCATCGATAAGATGTTGGACAAACGCTTTCCGTTCCTCTTCACTAAACGTGCTCTTTTTGATATGTTCTCCCATTGAACTTAAGTTAATTGTAAGTCAACAACCCTTTAAAGATACTATGCTGGGATAACGAAAAATATGATACTCATCAGGCCTAAAAACTCATTTTTCGCGGTTCCATACACCAATCCTGACAATTATCATGTTCTATGCAACTTGCCTAAGGTAATTTTGAATTATAATGTAATGATATATACAACAATGTGTGGATTAGTTCAAAAATACAATGTTCCCGGACCCCGATATACCAGTTACCCAACCGTACCCTATTGGGATCTGGACAGTTTTTCTGGAAAAAAATGGAATTCCAGTGTACTAAAAGCATCTCGAGAAAGCCAACAGGAAGGAATAAGTTTATACATACACCTCCCATTTTGTGAAAATCTGTGCACTTTTTGCGGATGCCACAAACGTATTACCAAAAGACATGAGGTTGAACTACCCTACATAAAGGCAGTTTTAAAGGAATGGGAACTGTATTGCGACTTGTTGGGTTCCAAGCCCCTGATAAAGGAACTCCATTTGGGTGGTGGTACCCCTACCTTTTTTTCTCCGGAAAATTTAAAAATGCTCATCGAGGGCATTGTGCGTCTTGGAAACAAGGCGGACGAAGTTGAGTTTAGTTTTGAGGGCCATCCCAACAACACCACAAAAGAACATTTACAAGCGCTTTACGATGTAGGGTTTAGAAGGGTTTCTTTTGGCGTACAGGATTATAACCTCACCGTTCAGCGCGCCATCAACCGAATACAGCCTTTTGAGAACGTGAAAAATGTTACCGAATGGGCCAGGGAAATTGGATACACCTCGGTTGGACACGACATCATCTATGGATTGCCATTTCAAGATTGTGCCGATGTAGAGAATACCATGATAAAAACCAATGCCATAAAACCCGATAGAATCGCTTTTTATAGTTACGCTCACGTGCCTTGGATAAAAGGCAACGGACAACGTGGCTATAAAGATGAAGACCTACCATCGTCCGTGGAGAAAAAAACACAGTACGAAATGGGTAAAAAGATGCTCACGGGGTTCGGTTACAAAGATGTTGGCATGGATCATTTTGCTCTTCCCACCGATAGTTTGTACAAAGCACTGGGAAATGGAACCCTGCACCGAAACTTTATGGGTTATACCGCATCAAAAACCAAACTTATGATCGGTTTGGGAGCATCGAGCATTAGCGATAGCTGGTATGGATTTGCCCAAAATGTAAAGAACGTGGAAGAATATCAGAATTTGGTTTCGCACGGAGTTATCCCTATTTTTAGAGGACACATCCTAAATACGGAAGATGAAATCTTGAGAAAGCACATTCTTAATATAATGTGCCAATTCGAAACTACTTGGAACACCGAGGAAAAAGAAGTGGTGGATTTTGGAAATATCTTGGGCAACCTATCCGAATTGGAAGCAGATGGACTTGTAGAAATAAATGACACTAAAATTAAGGTAACCGACAAAGGGAGGCCTTTTGTAAGAAACATTAGTATGGCATTTGATCTTAAACTGCACCGACAAAAACCAAATACCCGAATATTTTCCATGACCGTTTAACCTTAAAAAAGCAACAAAATGAACAGTATAATCGTACCGGTTGATTTTTCAAATCAATCCGAAAAAGCCCTTAAAATTGCGGCTTCCTTAGCAAAGGAACACAAGGCAGAACTATATGTTTTGCACATGCTGGAACTTTCTCCCGCCATTATGGGGGAATCTGGATATATTTCCCAAGAACAAGTGGTACATCTTATAAAATTAGGAGAGCAAAGGTTTGCCGACTTTTTGGACAAACCTTATTTAAAAGAACTAAAGGTAATTCCCATTATAAAGCACTACAAAGTGTTCAGTGAAGTGGCCGAAGTGGCGGAAAAACACAAAGCCGATCTTATTGTTATGGGATCCAATGGTGCAGATGGCCTTCAGGAAATTTTTATTGGTTCCAACACCGAAAGAGTGGTAAGAACTTCCGATGTCCCTGTTTTGGTCATCAAAGGAAATGAGGTCAATGGCTTTAACCCAAAGCATTTTGTTTTTGCCTGTGATTTTGAGGAAGAGAGTATTCCTGCCCTAAAAAAAGCCAAGAAAATGGCCGGCCTTTTAAAGGCCAAGTTGCACCTTGTTTATATAAACACTCCGGGAGACGAGTTTTTAAGCACCGATGATGCCTCTGAAAAAATCTCCAAATTCCTGGACGAGGCCAAAATAAACGTTGGAGTGGAGATATTTAACGACTATACCGTCGAAAAAGGTATTATCAATTACAGCGACAAAATATCCGCTGACCTGATCGGTATTCCAACACACGGCAGAAAGGGTCTATCCCACTTCTTTATGGGAAGTATTGGCGAGGATATTGTCAACCATTCCGAAGCTCCTGTAATAACCTTTAAAATTTAATGGATTGTATTTTTTGATTGGTTTCATACAATTCAAAAAAAGGGCAATTTTAAAATTGCCCCTTTTTTTGTGATTAACTATGATTCACCCTAACCATGAAATCTTGCATAAGCCGCCTTTTCCAGTTCTTCCCTATGGTCTGGATGCGCTATGGAAATTAAGGCTTTGGCCCGCTGTTGCAGGTTTTTCCCAAAAAGATTCACCACACCATACTCCGTGGCCACATAGTGCATGTGGGCCCGTGTGGTGGTCACCCCTGCACCTTGCTTTAAAAAAGGTGTTATTTTGGAAACGCCTTTTTTGGTAGTGGCCGACATGGCTATGATGGGCTTCCCACCTTTAGAAAGTGATGCCCCTCTCATAAAGTCCATTTGCCCACCCACTCCAGAGAATTGGTATCCTCCGATGGTATCTGCACAGACTTGACCCGTGAGATCAATTTCTATGGCACTGTTAATGGCCGTTGCTTTAGGGTTTCTTCGAATTCTGGCCGTATCATTGGTATACCCCGAGTCTCTAAAATCACAAATGGGGTTATCATCTATAAAATCATACAGTTTTCGGGAGCCTACAGCAAAACAAGCCACTATTTTACCTCGCTTAACCGTTTTTTCTTTTCCGTTGATAACACCACTTTCCAACAAGGGCAATACCCCATCAGAAAACATTTCGGTATGAATACCCAAGTTTTTATGGTTTCCCAAGTTGGACAGCACTGCATTGGGTATGTTCCCAATTCCCATTTGTAGGGTTGCGCCATCATCAATAAGTGATGCTACGTGCCTACCAATTTCGTGCTCTACTTCCGACGGTTCGGTAGGAAGGTGTGCATGAATGGGCCTATTGACCTCCGTGGCAAATGCAATCTCATCCACGTGAACGATACCAGTACCGTGGGTTCTGGGTACCTGTGGATTTATCTGCGCCACGATTTTTTTGGCCGTTCTAATGGCCGGCAATGCCACATCCACCGATACTCCCAAGGAACAATAGCCATGCTTGTCCGGTGGCGACACTTGTACAAAGGCCACATCCAACGGAAGATACTCGTCGGCGAACAACCATGGTATTTCACTCAAAAAAACCGGAATATAGTCGCCCATATACGTATTTACAAAGGTTCTAACGTTGCCCCCCACAAAACAGGCATTCAAGGTAAAGGCATCACAATAGGGTTTTCTGGTATACTTTGCATCCCCTTCGGTGTGGATGGAAATAATCTCTACATCCTTCAATTCATCGTGACGTTCACAGAGTGCATCGATTAACTCGTTTGGGGTCATGGCCGCTCCTTGGAAAAAGACCCGGTCGCCTGATTTTACAATTCCTACCGCTTCTTCCGCTGATGTTATTTTCATTTTAAATTAAATTTTTAGGGTTGATGGCATTCAATGGTCGCCGATACCGAATCTGCAGGTGCAGCTTTAGGGGAAACATAGGGTATTCCCAATCCCAGCCCACGTACAATAAACAATATACCAATGATGACCACAAATACCGGTATCAATTTCTGTATTTTGGATTTAATGGAAGTATTGAACATTCCTTTGGAATAGACCACCAATGACATTAAAGGTACGGTACCCAAGCCAAAAGTCATCATATAAAGACCACCTTCCAAAGGACTCCCCATGGCAATGGCTCCCAAAAGGGCCATGTACACCAGACCACAGGGTAAGAAACCGTTCAAAAAACCAATGGTCAAAAAGGTATCCGGGGTCTTTTTCTTGAGTTCGGCTCCCAGTTTGGATTTCACCTTCCCAATAATGGAATATATGGGTGATAATAGTTTATGTCCGTTCAGGTACTTTCCCGGAATCAATACAAGAGCGATCATAAGCACTCCTATTCCAATGGACAGTTTTTGCTGAATGCCGAACAATGACAATCCTTTGCCCAAAAGTCCAAACAACAAGCCAATAACACCATAGGCAAACAGCCTTCCAAAGTGGTAGATGGACAGTTGTGCTGTCTTTTTTACACCATTGTTTTGGTCCAAAGGCAGCATAAAGGCTATTGGCCCACACATGCCCAAGCAGTGCAGGCTTCCCAAAAGTCCCAGAACCAATGCGGATGTCAACATGATCAGTACACCAATTTTTCTTTATGTAAAAAGGAATTACCTTCGTATTCCCAGTTTATGGAAATGTCCCAGCGACCGTCTACCAAGCGATTGTCAGGTATGAGCAAATGTGTATTGGACAAACTTAAAGGAAAGTTTGTGTCCAAGTGCTTGTTAGACGGTCTGTATAGGGACACTGTTCCACTTATTTTTTTGGGATCGAAACGCTCTGGAAAATAAACCAACAAGCCTTCATCTGTTTTTTCAACCTTTAGGTTGGCATCCATTTCCGTGGCCTTTTTTGATGCATCTATTTCCTGCTGATAGGACAATTCTTTTTTATAATATTCCTCTGTCACCAAATCATGATTGGCACTATCATCCGTGCTCATCCTGAAGACGAAGTATAAAATGAAGGTTATAAAACCTATAAATGCCAATACTATTCCAGTTCCCCAATTAATTTTCATTATTGTCTTTTTTAATTATAGCTCCTCGGTGCCAAAAACTGGGTCACCGTGGTTTCTATGAGCTTACCGCCACTGTATACCCCGATCTTCAATTTATCCTTGTCGCCGTTCAATGCCGATGCATTTATTTCGATGAACAAGGTACCTTCTGTCAACTCTTCTGCCGAAACTGTAAAACTATCTTGGGACACCATTTTGATTTCGCCCTTGTGCGACATCAGTTCAAAAGAAACGTTTTCGATATCATTTGTGGTTTTGTTCACTATTTTATAGGTGTACACATTACTGATGATATTATTTGCCTTACGCTCGTACAACTGGCCCGGCAAGCGCAGCACATTGGCCTCGACCTCGTTTCTCATAAACAACATTCCAATAAGGACACCCGTTAGCACAACAAGTACTGCCGTATAGCCCTTCATCCGGGCGGTAAACTTAAACTTGTTCTTGTTGGTGATCTCATCCTCGCTGGCGTACCTGATCAAACCTTTGGGTTTATTGATACTTTCCATAATGTGATCGCACTCATCAATACAAGCGGTACAGTTTACACATTCCAATTGTGTTCCGTTACGGATATCTATCCCCGTAGGGCAAACATTCACGCATTGGAAGCAATCAATACAATCCCCATGTCCCAGCGCTTCCCGATCTTCATTTTTTCTGAACTTTTTACGTCCGTTTTCACCTTCACCACGTTCATGATCATAGGCTACAACTATGGATTTATTGTCTAAAAGCACTCCCTGTAATCTACCATAAGGGCAGGCAATGATGCAGACTTGTTCCCTAAACCACGCGAAGATGAAATAAAACACCCCTGTGAAAATCAGCAACGGGATCATGGTGCCCAAATGGGCCATAGGGCCATCGGTAATATATGACAGAAGCTGATCACTTCCGATCAGGTACGCCAAGAACACATTGGCAATAAAAAAGGAGATGATGAAGAAAATAATCCACTTCAACACTCTTTTTCTGATTTTTTTGCCCGTCCAAGGTGCTTTAGCCAAACGCATCTGTGCACCTCGATCACCATCTATCCAATATTCGATACGACGGAATACCATTTCCAAAAAAATGGTCTGGGGGCACATCCACCCACAGAAAATACGACCGTAAGCGACTGTAAAGAGTGCTATAAAAACAACTCCTATGATCATAGACACCACAATCAGGTGAAAATCCTGGGGCCAAAACGGAAGTCCAAATATATTGAACCGCCGATCCAACACATTGAACAGCAAAAATTGGTGCCCATTGATTTTGACAAAAGGAGCTGCAATCAAGAAAATCAGCAGAAAGTAACTTACGTACTTTCGGTAATTATAATACCGTCCACTAGGTTTCTTGGGGAAAATCCAATTTCTTTTCCCTTCTTCTGTAATTGTGCCTATGGAATCCCTAAAATTCTCTTCCATCACATTTGTGGTTTGTGGATAAATGTTTTGATGCTACTTATCCGGAACCTGAACCCGGCCCCAATTCTTGGGACACAGCTTTTCGTATCAGGTTTGATTTGCTTAATTTTCATCAGGAGCATCTGGGTCTACCCAAATATCCCCTTCAGGTTCCTTTGGATTGGCAGGTGTGGTTCCGCCCAAAGTGATTATGTAACTGGCCACCTGGGCCATTTCGACCGGTTTTAAGGTTTGTTTCCATGCAATCATCCCCTTACCATCGCGACCACCTTCGGAAATTGTGGAAAACACATTTTTGATGCCTCCGCCCAAAATCCAATACTCATCGGTCAGGTTTGGTCCAATTCCTCCTCCACCATCGGCCATATGGCAAGCAACACAATTGGTCTGGAATATTTTCTCTCCTGCGGCCAAGTCGGATTCATCCGATAGGAACTCCACAGTACTGGCATCCACCAAGTCTTTGGCCGTTCTTTTATATTCTTCAATAGCTGCTTGGGCAGCGGCCACCTCTTGTTCGTATTCCTGTTCTTGTGTATAATCTCCAATAACGTGGAAGCGCACTAAATAAACAACTGCAAAAACAATGGTCGCGTAGAAAAGGTACACCCACCAAGGCGGGAGCACATTGTCCAGCTCGCGGATACCATCATAATTGTGATCTAAGACAATTTCACCTTCTTTTTCAATGGCTCGGCTCTTGGTCAATTTTTTCATGAGGTTTTTGGCCCATGTCCATTCAAATTTCTTGCTTTTGGTCTCCAAGTAACGTTCCTTCCCTTCTTCGGAAAGGGTTTGGAACATAATGTTCTCTATAGAATTCAAAATCAATTCAATGGCAATAAGGATCATCAATACCAACAGCATAAAAAACTGTGTGATGGGATATTCAAGTATTGCGGGTTTGTCACCGGAGTCTATAAAAAATTCCATCAATCCTAAGATCAAAAAGAATAAAACCGGGACTCGTATCCACCAAGGTGTTTTAGTACTCATAATGTTATAGTTTGTGTTGTTGATCATCGTTATCCAATGGCAGTTCGGACATCTCCCTTATGTGTTCCTTGGTAGCGGTAAATACCCACCAGAACAAGAGAACGAAAAAGACAAAGAAGATGAGCAGGGAAACCATGGGGTAGTTGGCTATCCCATCTATGGTTTCCATATGTTCTTTTACAAATTTCAACATGGTTATATTAGATTTTAGGTGCAAGAATCAAGATGCAAGACTTTGAAATCTTAAATTGCTTATGTCTTGGCTCCTGAATCTTGGTTCATTATTTTTATGTTATTCTTCTGTTCCTTCAAGCTTAATATCGGTGCCCAATCGTTGCAGATAAGCGATCAAGGCTACGATTTCGCGATCGCGCATTTCCACAAATTCCAATCCGTTTTCCTCTGCGTATTTTTTATCCGCTTCGTAGGTTTTTTCAAATTCCGGGTCTGTGTACAGGCTCTTCTCTATTTGTGCCGCTTGCTCTGCCATGGATTGCGGAGCGTTGGCAATGTCATCATCAGTATATGGTACACCCAATTTTACCATAGCCTCCATTTTAGCTTGAACATCGCTACGATCGTGTTCGTCCGTAACCAGCCATTCGTAGGAAGGCATTATGGAACCAGCCGAGGTACTTTGAGGATCGTACATGTGGTTTAAGTGCCAACTATCGGAGTATTTGCCTCCAACGCGCAATAAGTCGGGACCTGTACGCTTACTACCCCACAGGAACGGGTGGTCGTACACAAATTCTCCTGCCTTGGCATACTCACCATAGCGTTCCACCTCACTACGGAACGGTCTGACCATTTGTGAGTGACAGCCCACACAACCTTCTCGAATATAAAGGTCCCTACCTTCCAATTCCAGCGGAGTATACGGTTTAACACTTGTAATGGTCGGAATGTTGGATTTTACCAAAATGGTTGGGACAATCTGAATAATACCTCCAATCAAAATAGCGATGGTGGCCAAGATGGTCAACTGAACGGGTTTCCTTTCCAACCAGTTGTGGAAGGTTTCGCCCGCCACTCTTCTTTTGGCTACGCGTTCCAATGCCGGAGCTTCCGCAGCTTCGTCCTCTACTTTGCTACCAGCCCTAATGGTCATCACAATATTGTAAAGCAACACGAACATACCTAGGATGTACAACGAACCTCCAATGGCCCTCATCCAGTACATTGGTATGATTTGGGTTACCGTTTCCAAGAAGTTACCGTATACCAAGGTACCATCTGGGTTAAATTCTTTCCACATTAATGCTTGTGTAAATCCAGCTACGTACATGGGAAGGGCATACAATACAATACCCAAGGTTCCAATCCAGAAGTGGAAATTGGCCAATCCTTTGGAGTGCAAATTTGTTTTGAACATTCGTGGCACCAACCAGTAGATCATACCAAAGGTCAAGAATCCGTTCCAGGCCAAGGCACCAACGTGAACGTGGGCAATGATCCAGTCACTAAAGTGAGCAATGGCGTTTACGTTTTTTAGGGAAAGCATGGGGCCTTCGAAGGTGGCCATACCATACCCCGTAATAGCTACCACCATAAATTTTAATGTAGCATCGGTACGCACTTTGTCCCATACTCCACGGAGGGTCAACAATCCGTTGATCATACCTCCCCAAGATGGAGCCAACAACATTATGGAGAATACGACACCAAGATTCTGTGCCCAATCTGGCAAGGAAGAATACAACAAGTGGTGAGGACCTGCCCAGATATAAATGAATATCAACGACCAAAAGTGGACGATGGACAATCTGTAGGAATAAATGGGCCTGTTCGCCGCCTTGGGAACAAAGTAGTACATCAACCCTAAGAAAGGAGTGGTCAAAAAGAATGCCACCGCATTGTGACCGTACCACCATTGTACCAAAGCATCTTGCACACCAGCATACACCGAATAGCTCTTCAGCGCAGATACCGGCAGCTCCAAGCTATTAAAAATGTGCAACACGGCTACGGTAACAAACGTGGCCAAGTAGAACCAGATAGCCACATACAAATGCCTTTGCCTTCTTTTGAGGATGGTACCGATCATGTTCCATCCAAAGACCACCCATACTACTGCAATGGCAATATCTATGGGCCATTCCAACTCGGCATATTCCTTGGTGGTGGTATACCCCAATGGAAGTGTGATCGCTGCGGCGACAATGATCAATTGCCAACCCCAGAAGTTGATGTTGCTCAAGGCATCACTGAACATTCGTGCCTTAAGCAAGCGTTGCAAGGAGTAATACACCCCTGCAAAAATGGCGTTCCCCACAAATGCAAAGATCACGGCGTTGGTGTGCAATGGACGCAAACGCCCAAAACTCAACCATGAAATGCCCTCTGTAACATTGGGGAACAAAAACATAAAGGCCAATAAAAGGCCTACCGACATACCCACTACGCCCCATAAAATGGTGGCGTATAAGAACTTTTGTACGATTTTGTTATCGTAACGGAACTGTTGTATTTCCATATTTATTGGTTTGTACTTTTAGTTTGTTTGATTTCCTTTTTATTTGGGTTTGATTTTTCCTTGTCCTTAACCACCTCATCCTCAAACAACATTCTTACCGATGGGGTATAGGTGTCATCGTATTGTCCGCTTTTTACCGAGAAAACAAAGGCTACAAAAAAGATTACGGCCACCGTTATGCTTATGGCCAACAACACATAAATAACACTCATACCTGCCTGAATTTAGGGGTAAAACTACTGTGATGGTATTCCTCAAAAAATGACATATATCAGCTTTCTAAAATTTTTAAATCTTTACCGAGGTAATTTGTCGCCAAGGTGGTGAACACCACAATACTGATAGAGCTCAACGGCATCAGAATAGCGGCGATAACGGGCTGTAACTGACCTGTGACGGCAAAATACAATCCCAAGACATTGTAACAGAGCGATAACAAAAAGCTCGTTTTTATAATGCGAATGGATTTTTTGGACAGTTTTATGAACTTTGGCAGCATTCGCAGCTTACTCGCATCCAAAATGCCATCACAAGCTGGTGAAAACACATTGATGTTTTCCGAAACGGCCAAACCTACATCGCTTTGGGCCAGGGCTCCCGCATCGTTCAAACCATCGCCCACCATCAAAACTTTATGTTTTTCCTGTAAATGTCTGATGTATTCCAACTTGTCCTCCGGTTTTTGATCAAATAGCATTCTTGTTTTTTCCGGAAGCGCTTTTTCCAACTGCGCTTTTTCTCCATCATTATCACCCGAAAGAATACCTAGTTCCAAATCGGTGGACAGCTCATCAAAAATTTGGCTCATCCCATCGCGATAGGTGTTCTTAAACACGAACCGTCCCTTAAAATCTTCATTGGCACTTACGTAGACCGAAGTATTGGTCAATGCATTGGATTTGCTTTCACCCACATAGGATGCCGAACCCACTTTTATGGAGTGCTCCTTATATTTGCCCTCGATACCTTTTCCGGTATGTTCCTGAAATTCTTCAAGAGTCATGATGGCATTGGATTTTAAAATGTCGTAAAGCGAACGGCTCAAAGGGTGGTTGGATGCCCTCAAGGTGGTTTTCAAGAGTGCGGTTTCCTCCTCCGTAAGTTCCATTCCTTCATAATGGATGGTATCCTTTTGATTGGTGGTGAGCGTTCCCGTTTTATCAAAAATGGCGGTGTCTATTTTGGACAAGCGTTCGATTACATTGGTATTCTTCAGGTAGAATTTATGTTTTCCAAAAATGCGTAGCATATTTCCCAAGGTAAATGGTGCCGCCAATGCAATGGCGCACGGACAGGCGATGATTAATACCGAAGTGAACACATTCAGGGCCAAACTTGGGTCAAAAATCAACCAAAAAGTGGTGGCCAAGGTGGCAATGCTCAAAACGGCAATGGTGAATCGTTTTCCGATGCTATCCGTAAGGGTTTGGAATTGACTTGCCTTGTCCTTGGAAAATATGGAGTTGCCCCACAACTGGGTCAAATAACTTTGGGAGACGGATTTGAGCACCTCAACCTCCAAAACCCCTGAAAGTTGTTTGCCGCCCGCAAACAATTTTTCTCCCGATTCCTTAAAAACTGCTTCGGATTCGCCCGTTACAAAACTGTAATCAATCTTGGCAGTTCCTTTAATCAGAATACAGTCCACTGGGATAATTTCGTGGCTTCGGATCAAAACCCTATCCCCTACTTCAATGTTATAAATTTGGATATTTTCTTCTTCCCCGTTTTGCTTCAAACGGGTAACGGCTATGGGAAAATAGGATTTGTAATCGCGTTCAAACGAAAGATAGGCGTAGGTTTTCTGCTGAAAAAATTTCCCAAATAGCAGAAAAAAGACCAAGCCGGTGAGACTATCAAAAAAGCCTGAGCCCAAATCAAACGCTATATCGACGGTGCTTCGTAAAAAGAGGACTAAAATCCCCAAGGCGATGGGCACATCAATATTCAATAATTTGGAACGGATGCCCTTGTAGGCCGAGATAAAATAATCCTGCGAGGCATAAAATACCACGGGCAGGGAAAAGGCGAACATCAACCAACGGAAAACCTGCTTGTATTGGTCCAACCAAAACTCTTCTACTTCAAAATACTCTGGAAAGGAGAACAGCATCACATTGCCAAAGGCAAAACCCGCAACACCCAACTTATAGATTAGGGAACGGTCTACTTTCTTTGCTTTTTTGTTGTATTCCTCTAGGGAGATATAGGGTTCGTAGCCGATGCTGCCCAACAAAAGCACCAATGCTTTCAGGGAAAAATCTTCTGTTTTATAGGTAACCCGGATAGTTTTCTTTGGGAAATCGACCTGGGAAACCTTAATGGCCGAATGTAGCTTGTTCAGGTTTTCCAACACCCAAATGCAGGAACTGCAATGAATGGCAGGAATACTCAAGCTGACCACCTGTACGCCTTCTTCATTGAATTCCACGAGTTTCTGTACAATTTCTTGGTTGTCCAAAAAATCGTATTTCTGACGGATTTCGTTAGGTGTGGTTCCTGCCTTACCCTCTATTTCGTAATAGGTGGATAGGCCGTTGGACGTAAAAATCTCGTAAACGGTTTTGCAACCATTGCAACAAAAATCCTTATCATCAAACTTAACGTAACCTTTACCGCACTCATCTCCACAATGATAACAGGTTGGGTCTGTCATTTCACATTTGCTTTACCTAGTGCAAATTTGTAATACTCTTCTTCCTAAAAATATGATATTTATCAGTAATTCGTAAAAGTTTAACCCTTAAGTTTGCCAAATCAGGTAAGCAAAACATTATGGAAAGTAGATGTGAAAATTGTATCATCCGACAGTTCAACTCGCTCCGGGCCATGAGCAAGGAGGAATTGAAACAAGTTTCCGATACCAAAACCACCAAGATCATAAAAAAGGGTGAATCTCTATTTGAGGAGGGTGATAAACTCAACGGGGTCTATTGTGTAAGGAACGGCGTATCCAAACTTTCCAAGTTGAGCGCCAACGGAAAAGATCAAATCGTGAAATTGGCCAGCAAAGGTGAAGTTCTGGGCCAACGCTCAGTGATTTCCCAAGAAATAACCAATCTTTCCGCTGTTGCCGTAAACGACATGGAAGTTTGTTTTATTCCAAAAGACACTATCACAAATACACTCCAAAAGAACCCTAATTTTACTTTAGAGGTTTTGCGGCACATAGCCCACGATTTAAAAGAGGCCGATGATGTAATCGTCAATATTTCCCAAAAAACCGTAAAGCAACGCATGGCCGAGGCATTTCTGTACCTCCAGAACAATTTTGGCGAAGATGCCGATGGTTTTTTGGCCCTTACTTTGTCCAGAGAGGACATTTCCAACGTGGTGGGCACTGCAACCGAATCCGCCATTAGAATCATTTCGGAATTCAAAAAGAAAGGTTTGATTCATACTTCTGGCAAAAAAATCGGAATTAAGGATGAACGTAAACTTTTGGAAGTGGTCGAGGGTTTTTAATTCACTTTCCAAAACCTGACAATTGTCATAGTATCCCCTAGCCCTTAGGTCTAATTTTATCGCATCGAAAATCTTAGTCAGATGCAAAAGATATTAATACCTACGGATTTTTCGGAAAATGCGTGGAACGCCATTGATTATGCCATGCAATTGTTCCGCAACAGGCGCTGTACTTTTTATTTGCTCAACACCTATACCCCTGTTATTCCCAGTAGCCGATTTATGGCAAAAATGATTGATGGGGTTCGGATTGTGGATGCAGTCCGGGAAAATTCTGAACGGGAATTGAACAAAACAGTGGAACGGATAAAAGCCAGATATGGCAACCCCAACCACAGTTTCGAGACCATTTCCTCTTTTAACCTATTGGTGGAAGAGGTAAAAGATATTGTGGAAACTTTTGGTATACATATGGTGGTTACCGGCACAAAAGGGGCATCTGGAGTGGATGAGGTATTTATGGGCAGTAACACGGTACGGATTATAAAAAGCACTAAAAAATGTCCTGTTTTGGCCATTCCCCATCATTTTGAATATGTTACGCCTTCGGAGATTGCTTTTGCAACGGATTTTAATAGATTTTACACTACATCCGAACTATCACCACTATTGGACATGGCAAAGATGTTCAAAGCCACCATCCGGATTGTACATGTACAATATGGCATAAAGGCATTGACGGAACTACAACAGTTCAACCTTAACATGCTGCGGCGCTATCTGAACGATGTAGAGCACTATGTGCATACCGTTTCGGAACTCAATTCCGTTTCCCATACCTTGGAAACCTTTTCCAAGGAATTAGGCATTCATCTGTTGGCGATGCTCAATTACCAACACAGCTATATGGAAAAAATGACTCGTGAACCTATCATCAAAAGAACGGCATTCCATACCCAAATACCATTGTTGGTGATACCTGAACTGGGCATGGAAGGTATTTCGGCAAAGGCCAAGGAGGAAGAGGAAGAAGTGGAGTCGCGCAATTAATATCCCATTGTTATCTTTACCATGATTTAATTGCTACAAAAATCGGTACAAGGTAATTTTTATGGACAAACAAGAACTAATTGACTGCCACGAGCGGATAAAACCTTTTATCCACAATACGCCCGTTCTTACTTCCCGCCTCATTGACGAGATGGCGGGTGCCCATTTGTTTTTTAAGTGCGAAAACTTTCAGCGTATGGGTGCATTTAAAATGCGTGGGGCAGCCAATGCCATAATACAACTTACGGACGAACAAAAGAAGAACGGTGTAGTCACACATTCTTCGGGCAATTTTGCCCAAGCCTTGTCCCTTTCCGCACAAAGTTTAGGGGTTAAGGCCTATATTGTGATGCCGAGTTCGGCTCCCCAGGTAAAAAAAGAAGCGGTAAGGGGATACGGTGGAATTTTGATTGAATGTGAGCCTACTCTGGAAGCTAGGGAACGTGAATCTGAACGGATTGTAAACGAGCATGGGGCTACTTTTATTCACCCTTCCAATGATGACCATGTGATTTTAGGGCAAGGAACTGCCTGCAAAGAACTATTGGAACTATACCCAGATCTTGATTACGTGGTGACCCCAGTTGGCGGGGGCGGTTTGATTGCTGGCTCAGCCCTTTCGGCGCATTATTTTGGAAACCATTGTAAAACCATTGGTGGCGAACCTTTTGAGGTGGATGATGCCTATCGCTCCCTACAAAGCGGAAAAATAGAAACCAATACCACCACAAACACTATTGCCGACGGTTTAAAAACGCAGTTGGGTGATAGAAACTTTCCCATTATCCAGAAGCATGTGGAAGAAATTGTCCGCGTGACCGAAGAAGAAATTATTGCATCCATGCGATTGATTTGGGAACGACTTAAAATTGTATGCGAACCTTCCAGCGCCGTAGCCTTGGCTGCTGTTTTTAAAAGAAAAGGGCTAGTCTCCAATAAAAAAGTAGGTATTATTATCTCTGGGGGCAATGTGGACTTGGAGCGTTTGCCCTTTTAGGTTACTGTATCTTGTTGGGAAGTGTTATGGTGAATGTACTCCCTACCCCTTTCTCACTTTCTACCTCTATTTTCCCTTCCATGGCTTCCACTTGGGTCTTTACCAAGTAAAGTCCAAAGCCTTTACCTTCGGTTGCTCCACTGAGCCTTCCATACATATCAAATATTTTTCGTTCCTTTTCGGGCGTGAGCTCCATTCCAATACCATTGTCGGTAAATTTTAATATTACTGCTTCCTTGGTTTGATAGGTAGATATATTTATTATGGCAGGAACACCATCCTTTGCGTAATGTATCGCATTAAGAATAAGGTTGTAAAAAATGTTTACCACATAGCTTTTGGCCCCGAACACGGTATCCGTTTGCGAAAAATCGGTTCGAATCGACGCCTTTTGCTTCATGACCTCCTCTGTTAACAACCCATTCACATCTTTCATCACATCTTTAAGGCACACCGCTCTGAACTTTTTCTTGTCGGCAGACTTTAATGATAGGGAAAGGTGGAGGTCTTTAATGGTCTGGTCAAGTGCCTCGGTTGTATGTTCAATCTTTTTAACAATGTCGTCGTTTATTTCATCTTTACCCCATTCATAAATTTTGGACAACATTAAAAGGTTGGATATGGGCCCTCGTAGATTGTGCGATATGATCCTAACAAAATTCTGAAGCTCTTGGTTTTGCTGTACTATTTGATGATTGGACAATACCTCTTTGGTCACATCTTGTGTAGTACCGGACATGTACTTGGGTTTGCCGTGCTCATCGTAATAAGCCCTACCCTTTTGGTGCACATAACGTATTTCTCCATTGCCCAAAACAATTCTATGGGTAATGTCGTGCATTTTATTTTCCTCAATACTAGCTTGAACATCATCAATAAACGCTTGGCGGTCATCTGGATGGATAATTTCCGATAATGCATCAAAGGTTGCTTTAAATTTTCCAGGGTCTTGTTCAAAGATTCGAAACAATTGGTTGGACCAAACAATTTTGTCATCCTTCATATCCCAGCCCCAATGCCCAACATTCGCAACTTCTTGGGCTTCACGATACTTTCTTTCGCTTTCGAGCAAACGATTATTATTGTCCACTTCCTGCGTTATATCCTTTTGCCAAATACAACAACCGATAACCTTTCCCGAACTGTTCATAAAAGGTTGAAACGAAAACTCATGCACCACTACTTCCCCATTTTGTTCAAAAGTGTGTCTAGAAGTGGTTGCGAATCGGTCAAAGGCCCGTTCGCACCCCTGTTCGCATGGTTTAAAGAAACTTCCCGACCGATATATCGCTCTTAGATCCATACCTCGGTCGGCTTTGTCCCACCCCTCACTTTTAAGTCTTATCTTAAACGATGGATTAAAAGCGGTCAGCCGATAGTTTAAATCCATCGCCCACACAGCGTCATCCCTATCTTCTACGATTTCAACCTTGTTATGAATAAGTGTCTGTTTCCTTTTCAAAAGTTAAAATTTAATCAGAATGGATCGTTTAAAACTTAGGTCGTAAAAGGGGAACCAAATACTTTGTCTTAGCTGATGGATACTAAGAGACTATTTATTGGCACTTTGCAGGTAATCTTCCAAATGCTCAATTCTTAAAGGCTTTGTAATAAATTCCTTTACATATTTCCCATACTTTTTTGCTTCTTCTTTATCCGCATCGGACTCGGAAGAAGTTACCAAAAGTACTTCGTTGGTTACCGGAAAATCTTCTAGCATCATGAATTCCAAAAATTCGAAACCGCTCATCTCGGGCATGTTAATGTCCAATAAAATAAGCGTTTTTGTTTGAGGATTATCTCTAAATCTTAGGTCATCCAGTGCCAATTCGGGATTGGTAAAGCTCTTAACCCTATCTTCCATTCCCATTCTTCTAAAGTGAATCGCATTCACCGTATTCACTAGGTCTTCGTCATCGACCAAGTATATTTCCTTGTACATAGCGCAGTTGGTCTTTTACTTTGTTAGTTTTGGTTTGGTTTTGTTCTACTGTAAAAAATATTGACAAATATCAATATTCTGCATTAAGTAGAACTATAATCGGAAAACTTTATTATAAAAAACATTCAACAATAATTGCTTATTGCATTTTTAGGCTTAACCCAATTGTTTTCCTCTCTTATCCGATTTCAATTTAGTAATATCCCTTCGTTTTAACAAAATCTTACGGATAATTTCAAAAATCAACTTTTAATTTTTGATTTTTATCATCATCCCAAGTGCATTAATCATGAGTAACGTTTCTTGACCAGTGTACAAATAAGCAGGTTAAAAGTAATATAAGTTACTCCCCACAATACAATCGTGCTTTAAATGATTTAGGGGTACTATTTATCAACTCCGAAGGTTTTTTTAAAACAGGAAAGAGTCTGGTAAATTCTTGAATAATGACGCTTGAAAAGAATCTGATTTCGAAATGGAAAATGCGTGACGGATTTTTAACACAAAAAAAGCTCCTCAGTTACTGAAGAGCTTTTTGTGCGGGTGAAGGGAGTCGAACCCCCACGCCTTGCGGCACTAGATCCTAAGTCTAGCGTGTCTACCAATTCCACCACACCCGCGAAATGGAGTGCAAATATAAATCAATTTTCCGATTTGCAAATCCACTGCCCCGAAAAACTTGTTTTTTGTACTTTTAGGGTCCTTTTTAATTCATATATGAAAGACATACATAATTACATCAGCACCAACAAGGACAGATTTATCAACGAGTTGATCGACCTCTTAAAAATCCCCTCCATTAGTGCCGATAAGGCATACGCCAAGGATGTTTTGGAAGCCGCTAAAGCTGTAAAGAAATCTTTGGACGAAGCAGGTTGCGAAAACACCGAAATTTGCGAAACCAATGGGTATCCCGTGGTGTATGCCGACAAAATCATCGACCCAAACCTGCCAACAGTGTTGGTTTATGGCCATTACGATGTGCAACCCCCGGACCCTATGGATCTTTGGGATTCCCCTCCTTTTGAGCCTGTAATCAAAGAAACGGAACTGCATCCCGATGGGGCCATTTTTGCCCGTGGGGCCTGTGACGACAAAGGCCAGTTTTTTATGCATGTAAAGGCAGTGGAGTTTATGATTAAAAACAATACGTTGCCCTGCAATGTAAAGTTCATGATCGAAGGCGAGGAAGAAGTAGGGAGTGATAATTTGGAAGATTTCCTAAAGGAGAACAGCAAAAAATTTAAAAACGATATCATCTTGATCTCCGACACAGGAATGATTTCCAACGATACTCCGTCCATAACAACAGGCCTACGCGGACTTAGTTATGTTGAAGTGGAGGTGACCGGGGCGAACCGTGACCTGCATTCGGGAATTTACGGAGGTGCCGCTCCGAACCCCATCAACGTACTGTCCAAAATGATTGCTGGATTGCACGATGAAAACAACCACATCACCATACCCGGTTTTTATGACAAGGTTGAGGTCATATCTGATGAAGAACGGGCAGAAATGGCCAAAGCCCCATTTGATTTGGAAGCTTATAAAAAATCGTTGGATATTGATGATGTCCATGGTGAAAAGGGGTATTCCACACCGGAACGTTTTGGAATACGACCAACCTTGGATGTGAACGGTATTTGGGGCGGTTACACAGGAGAGGGTGCAAAAACCGTAATTGCCAGTAAAGCCTACGCCAAAATTTCCATGCGATTGGTGCCCGATCAAGATTGGCACGAGATCACGGAACTCTTCACAAAACATTTCACCTCATTGGCCCCAAAAAGCGTGAAAGTGAAAGTGACCCCCCACCACGGAGGTCAAGCTTATGTTACCCCAATTGATAGTATCGGTTACCAAGCCGCTTCCAAGGCCATGGAAACAACCTTTGGAAAAACTCCTGTGCCACAACGAACCGGAGGAAGTATTCCAATTGTGGCCCTTTTTGAAAATGTTTTTGACAGTAAAACGATTCTTTTAGGATTTGGTTTGGACAGCGATGCCATCCACTCCCCCAACGAACATTTTGGGGTCTGGAACTTTTTAAAGGGCATTGAGACCATCCCTTACTTCTACAAATATTATACGGAGATGAAGGCTTAAATCTTTTTAACGTATTTGGTGATGATCACAATTTGTTGACCATCTACCTTGCCTTCAATATACTCGGCATTTTCGTGATCCAGGGAAATCCGTCGCACGGCGGTTCCCTGTTTTGCGACCATGCTGGAACCCTTCACTTTTAGATCCTTTACCAGCACAACGCTATCACCGTTCTCCAATATATTGCCGTTCACATCCCTATGGATGATTTTTTCACTTTCCTCTTCTCCTTCACCCGTTGCTTTGGCCCATTCCAATGTTTCATCTTCCAAATACATCATATCCAGTAAATCTTGGGGCCATCCTTCGGACTTTAATCGGTTCAGCATACGCCAAGCCACAACTTTTACCGCATCGTGCTCGCTCCACATGCTATCGTTCAAACAACGCCAATGGTTAGAATCAACGGTATCAGAATCTTCTAGCTGACCAATGCACGTAGCACACCCTAAAAGGCTACCATCCATACCACCAGTGGAAACCGGGGGAACTTCATATACCTGTAAGTTTTCTGTTGACCCGCATAGTTCGCAGGTATTTCCGCTTCTGTTTTGTAAGTCCTCCAATAATCCCATGATATTCAAATTTGACGGCAAACTTAACATTTTAGGATATTAAAATGACTTCTTATAATCATAAACAAACTCTACATTTGTAGAATTAAAATTTTTATTCTATGTTTGTAGAGCAATAATTGTAAAAAATTGAAAATGCAGTTATCAAAATCCGAAGAAGAGTTAATGAACATTGTTTGGAATTTAAATAAGGCCTATATGAAGGACATATTGGATGCCTACCCCGAACCCAAACCAGCGACCACAACTGTAGCAACCCTCTTAAAACGGGTAGCGGACAAAGGTTTTATAGCCTACAACAGTATCGGAAGAAGCAGGGAGTACTATCCTTTGGTAAAGAAGAAGGATTATTTTTCCAAGCATGTGAACGGGCTCATTAAAAACTTCTTTAACGACAGTGCCAGTCAATTTGCTTCCTTTTTTGCCCAAGAGACGAATTTGAGCAAAACAGAGTTGGAAGAATTGAAGAAATTAATCGACAATGAAATTAAAAAGAAGTAATTATGTTAGTCTTCCTTTTAAAATCGACCGCATGTCTCGCCATTTTCTGGGTCTTCTACAAAGTAGTGCTGGAAAGGGAAAGCATACACCATTTTAAACGATTCTTTCTTTTGGGAGCTCTTATCGCCTCCTTTTTGATTCCCAATATTGTCTTTGTTGAATATGTGAAGATAGCGCAAAATACAGTTGCTCAAGACTTCCCAATTACCGATGAATTTTTAGAGGTTGGTACTGATCATTTAGTCGCCGAAGAGCATGGCTTTGACTGGGCAGTTTTGTTGTGGAGCGTTTATATACTTGGGGTTATTGCATTTGGATTCCGTTTTATGAGACATCTTGCACAAATTTGGTCCCGTATCCGTAGGAATCCAAAGTTCAAGGAGAATTTCGTCACTAAGGTTCTTTTGCGACAATCACTTCCACCCCATACTTTTTTCAACTATATCTTTTTGAACCAACAGCAATTTGAGGAAAAAAACATTCCACAGGAAGTACTTGTACATGAGGAAACCCATGCGAAGCAGCGACATAGCCTGGATATTCTCTTTATTGAACTGGCCCAAGTCATATTTTGGTTCAATCCCGTTATCTACTTATTTAAATCGTCCATTAAACTGAACCATGAATTTTTGGCGGATAGGGCCGTGATTGACAAGAACAACGATCATTCGCATTATCAAAACACAATCCTATCATACTTATCACACGATAGTTTTAATACACATCAGTCGACCGGCATTGCAAATGCCCTTAATTATTCATCAATCAAAAAACGTTTTACAGTCATGAAAACAAACACATCAAAAAAATCATTTCTATTCAGAAGTCTATTGCTTTTGCCACTTACGGCCTTATTGTTATTTGGGTTTAGCGAGCATCGTGAAATTGCAAGGGAAATTCCAACAGACCATATCATTACAATGGAGCTTTTAGGTATTGAAACTGTGCAAATTCAGGATGAGGTTATACATTTCAATGAAGTCGCTCAAGTTTTAAATCAGGAATACCTATCGACCTATGATTCTAAAAAAACTAAGGTTGAGATAAATGCTGTTCAACCTGTATATCTAAATACCATAAACCATTTGTCCAAAGAAATAAGAACCACTGGCATTGATTTGATCGAGATATTTGCCAATGAGGTCATAATGGAAGAAGGTCAGTTCAAAGAAAATGTTCCGATCACACCAAGCACAACACTTTTGAATGCAAAACAAATGACAGTGGTTGGAATGGACGAGGGGCAAAAAGAATTTGCTGGGTCTTCTCCAGCTCCCATCTCTCAAAATGCTGGCCAAAAAACCATCAACCCGATCAACATTAAAATCAACAAGAGCGGTCAGATATTGTTTCAAAAAGATTTGGTGCCCTTGAGTGATTTAAAAGAAACCCTTTTAAAAATAAACAATCATCTCTCTTTTGATGAACGTAAAAAAACACTGCGTTCAGTCATTCAGGTTGACCAAAACACCTCAAAAAATATTATTGATCAGGTAGATAAAATCCTCGCCGAGTACGGTTCTGCCACCATTAATATTGTAGGTCCAAAAGTGCTTTATCAAGAGAGCGCTACCCGAGAGGAAATGAAAGAGTACAACGCCTTGGCCAAAAAGTACAATGAAATGGACAGCAACCACATGGTCATTAAAAAGAAAGAGGTAATGCGCCTAAAAACCATTTACGGGAAAATGTCCAAAAAACAACGTGCGGATGCCGAACCTTTTCCCGATTTTCCACCTCCTCCGCCGGCACCAAAGGCTCCAAAACCACCTAAAAATATGTCAGAGACAAAGTATGCTTCAAGTCAAATTAAGAATATAATAGATACACAAGACCCTTATGACAACCTTGACAAAAATACCAGAACACCTATAAACCCCGCTACTCCCCCCGCACCACCAAAGCCAATAGAGCACATAAAAAAAATGGTCGCCAAAGGAGCAACTTTCACCCTGAACGGTGAAAAAATATCTGGAAAAAAAGCCATTGAGGTGGTTCAAAAAAACAAACATATAAATATTGATTCAAGGGAATCCAACGGAGCCAACCCTGTAGTAAAACTATCAACAGACCCCATCTTCATAGAAAATTAAGTTTCCGTGACTTAAAAATTGTTAAAAGCCCCGATTATGGGGCTTTTTATGTAACAAATCAACCAAAATCACGTTCTAATATCCTATCAATCAAAGAGAACACTTTATGTTACAACGCTTTTTCATTTTCTGCTCGGGTGCGGACACCCAAATCCTAGAGACTTGTTCCAACGGGGAACGCAACAAATACGCAGGCATCGGTGCCACGGTATTCTTTACAGCCGTCATGGCTTTTATTGCATCGGGCTATGCCCTTTACACGGTTTTTGACAATATTTACACTTCCATTTTCTTCGGATTGATATGGGGCTTGCTCATTTTCAACTTGGACCGATACATTGTTTCCACCATTAAAAAACGTGACAATTTTAAAGGGGAACTGCTTCAAGCAGCTCCTCGAATCGTCTTGGCTCTGATCATCGCCGTAGTGATTTCCAAACCGTTGGAGATGAAGATTTTTGAGAAAGAAATCAACCAAGTGCTCTTGGAGGAGAAAAATGCCATGACCTTGGACAACAAGGAACAATTGGCGCTCCAGTACACCCCGAAAGTTGAAAGCCTTAACCAAGACATTGCCAACCTGAAGAATGAGGTTGCGACCAAAGAGGCAGAGACCAACGCCCTTTACGATACCTATATTTCCGAGGCCGAAGGCACTGCTGGCACAGGATTGTTGGGTAAAGGCCCAGTATACAAGGAAAAACGCGAAAAACACGACGCAGCATTAGCTGAACTCAATGCCTTGAAAGAAACGAACGGCGATAAAATTGAAAACATCGAAGCACAGATTGCCGCCATCCAAACCGATTACGATACCGCAGTTGCCAATTCCCAACCCATTATTGATGGGTTTGATGGATTGATGGCCCGCATCAATGCCCTGGGCAAATTACCGTGGTTTCCATCCTTTTTTATCTTTTTATTGTTCTTGGCCATTGAAACGGCTCCCATTATTGCCAAATTATTAGCTCCCAAAGGCGAGTATGATTACAAGTTTGAAGAACAAGAAAGTGTCGTAGCTACCTGGGTAACCCAAAAAGTGGAACAGCGTAAATTATTGTTGTCCACTGATGGCGAGATCAATCAGCAAATCTATGCCGATATCAAAAACGAAGAAGAACTTTACCGCTACAAAAAAGAAAAAGCAGAGGAATTGCTTCGCTTGCAAGCCGATAGTTTTCATAATGTACAGGTAAAAGGACTTTAATCTACAATACCCATATTTTTTAGTAAGAAAGAGGCATTCATATTTTGGCAAACCCCTTCTTTGAACTTGTAATCGAAGAACAGCTCCCCGTTTACGATTTGGGCATCAAAATAGCGGTTTTCCACCTCTGGAAGTTGGTCTGCGAGGGTACAAAGGCTTAAATCGTGGGTGGCCACCATGCCCGTGGACCCATTCCGTACCAAACGTTCCACAAATTTTTTGGAGCCTTCGGCCTTATCCACGCTGTTGGTACCCTTCAGGATTTCATCCAAAATCACAAAGCAGTCGCCTTTTTTAAGCTCTTCCACAATGTACTTTAAGCGTTTGAGCTCAGCATAAAAATAAGAGGTCTCATCCGCCAGGGAATCCGAAGAACGCATACTGGTCAACAAGCGAACAGGAGCATATTTCACTTCTTTTCCTTTAACGGGCAATCCCATGTTGGCCATCACTATTTGCAAAGCAACGGCTCGTAAAAAAGTGCTTTTCCCAGCCATATTGGCCCCTGTAACAATACAGAAACGGCCTTTTCCAATTTCAAAATCGTTCAAAACGTTCTTTTCGGGGTCTACCAAGGGGTGCCCCACTTCTTTCGCACTTAACACGATATCCCCCTGCACTAAACTTGGATAGGTATGATCGGGATGATTAAAGGCATAAGTTCCCAAGGTGATGTAGGCATCAAATTGGGCAATGGCAGCAAACCACCCTGCCACATCGGCACCATATTTTTTGATCCAAGAGTCGACTTTAAAAGCATAAAACAGACTGTACAAACCAAGACCCTGACCAAAAAATGATACGATCAAGTTGAACTGCTGTTCCAACATCGTGGTACTTTGGGAGAAGCGTTTTAATATTTTAGAGGTCTTTTCTGCATTGACCTCCAATTTCTGCTGAATCTCTTGCAGCAATTCCGAACTAAAAGTGTGTTCCTCCAATTCAGAAATCAATCGTTGATGCTGTTGAATGGTCTCTTGCGCCTCGGATACTTTGGCAGTAAACCCGATAATATTCTTAGCATATCGACCCACGATTGCCAAGCCCGAAAAATACCAAAACAAGATCAGACTTTCTGGTACCATGCCCATAAAAGCCAAGCCAATCATTGCAATTGATAACACACTAAAAATAGGAGGAACGGTTCCCGCCCATTTAGGTATAAAAGATTGGTGGTTTTTCATCCAATCGGAGACCAAATCCGACGATATTTTGGGTTGGGTTTCCCCGGCCAGTGCCGAAAAATGTTGTCGCCACTCGGGCAGCTTGGCCAACTCTAGAATCGCCTCTTGTTTTTTGGCTATATCCTTTGGATATCCATCCAGCAAAAGGTCCGAAAACATTTCCCGCCCTTGTTGCAATTTGGTTCTATTGGCGTATTGATAAAAAGAACCCCTTCCAAATATATCCAAATCCTGTGCATACGGATGGTCGGGTCTTAAAAACTCCTTCCCATCTGGCAAATGGTGGAAACGACGGGCCAAGATGTCCAATTCCGTGGTATTGATGGTGATGAGCCTTTCCAGATACTCCTTGTTGCGTTTTACATTGCTAAAACAGGTAACGAGATACAAAAACAGTACAACACCAAGGGGCAATAACGCAAATAACAAGGTGGTTCCCCAAAGAAAATAAACTCCAAGGGCCAAACCCACAAAAACGGACAAACGCAAAGTGGCCAAAAGGCCCAATCGTTTTTTTACTTGCTGAAGTTCTTGCTGATGCTTTTCTCGTTGGGATGTGTAAAAACGTTTTAAGTCCGTCATCTAATGTCAACCTAAATTTTTAAGCTCTTGCTGTAGCTTTTTGGTGAGACTGGATACGACCAGTTCGTAGGAATGGTCCGCCAAGTCTTTAATCAATTGTGGTGGAAGTTGTTCCAAAAACAATGTGTTCCAATGGGTTTTGCTCATGTGATAGCCCGGAATGATGGCACCATCATATTCTTCACGGAGTTCTTCTGCCCTTTCCGGGTCGCATTTTAGGTTGCACTGCGCAGGAAGACGCTCCAAGGGAACCAAGGCAAACATTTTGCCCATTACCTTGAACACCAAAGTGCTTTCATCAAACGGAAATTCTTCAGTTACACCTTTTTTGGATATGCAAAGCTCCCTAAGTTCCTCTACATTCATTGTTCGATTCCCTGCGAGTCGTAAACGATCACTTTTTCCCAGAGGTCCTCGCACTCCTCAATAAAAACCAAGTGTGGAGGCTCTTCTTGATAGGCAGCCTGATCTTCGGCGGATTCAAAAGATAAAATCAAAGAATAGGTAAATGAATCATCCACTACATCGCGAATCGCCTTTGGCGGTTTGCCTATAAATTTGGTTTTGGCGTACTTGGAATTGTTCAAAAATTTGGTTAAAGACGCTTCAAAAGTAGCTCGGTCGGCTTGGTTATCTGGGTTTTTAAACCAGAAATAAACCACATGTGCAAACGTGTGGTCAAAAGTAGTTTTGTTGGATTCTTGTGCGTTGCTCATAACTGATATTGTTCCTACCAGAAGTAGGGTCAAAATTTTGGTTTTCATATTCACTCTTTTATAGATTGTTTTTCTCTGTTTGATATTTCCAAGGCGGAATAATCCAGCGTCCACCCAATGGTCTCTACGATTTTCTCCACGACCAAAACGGCCTGTAAAGCTTCATTTTTTGCGGTTTCCATAAGTCCGCTTTCTGGTATTTTCTGTTTGATGTGCTCTTTGGCCTCCTGATTGAGGTTCGTTAGATCCGTAGGCGAAAAGCTGTTAAAAATACCATTTTTAATGTCATAAAATTGCAAGTCGGGCTCAATGGACAGTACTTCTGGCTCTGGAAAATGGCTCAAGATGATTTTCTTTTTATCATTGTCCGCTTTCATATCAAGTTTGTTCAGATCATACCCGATATGGGCCTTGGCCTTGATGATGATCAATGCTTTTTTCTTGCTTCGGAACAAGCTCATAAAACTGTCCTTGGTATTCTCGTAGTGATAGATTTCGGCGAAATCACCTTCAACAGAAACCAGTTTGCACACGCTGCGTATCTTGTTCAAGATTACGGTGGATTGTTGTTCCGTTATTTCCTTGTTCCTTTTTTTTCGGAACACAGAGTACAACCAATACATGAGTATTGCTCCTAGTACAAGCCCCAGAAAAGTGTCGAAAATTTCACCCATTAGTATTACCTATTTCACCCAAATGGGTAAACTTGAATCCTTTGTCATATTTTAAGCCATAGCCCAACATTCGATCGAAAGCCGAATGCGAGAACAAAATTACACCGATCAGCTGACATAAAGGTATTGAAAAGTAGACACCGACAAGATATATTAGCAGGGCAACTCCTTTATGATGGAACAAATTATAAAAAAAAGCTCCCGCTTTGTTTCCGAAAAGATATCCGAACATGCCAATATCCGGTGCTAAGATCAGTACCAAAAACCACCACCACGCATAATCCAACAAACTGAAAAGATAGATGCCCAATACGAACATCATCAGCTCTTCAAGCTTTAATATCGTCTTCATTTTTCAAGAATTTTATACAAGACCGGCCTGCTGGGGCTGGCATCGTTCTCAAAAGGAGCCACTTGCAGGTTTAAAAAATAGGTACCGTCCTCCACAGGGTTGGGCACATAGATAAACTCGGTAATGGTTGCTTTGGTTCTTGGTTTTCCTCTCATGTTCCAAAAGGCCTTATGCGCCAAAAGCTCGCCCCCGTCCCTTTCCTTGTCCACCGATGGAAGGTCTATAAGCAAATGCTCCACCCCTTTTTTCACCAAATACTTGGCGGCTTCCTCGGTTAAATAGGTGGGATTGGTATCCGAATATTTTTTGGAACGCTTGTACCCCAAGTTTGGGATGGTCCTAATAACCACGGCCTGTCTTTTTTTGTTGCCCAAAGCGTATTTTATTTGCTTTTCTGAGATGATAAAATCCTCTCCCAATTGTTCTGGTGCCACGGTGATCAGCTCGGCCAAAAAGAAAAACTTTTTTAGCTTTTTGTTGATGGAGTTGAACTCTTCTGAAATATGCCCCAAACATTCGGTATGTGTTACATGCGAATGCGGATTGAACCAAATATCATTGAAATTGGTGGATGCGCCTTCGGTCACTTTACCCACAAACCCATCTTGCTTGTGCGGGGCAATTTTTGGCGGGTCTAAGTACCACGCATTCACATTGTTGTCGCCACCTATGAGTGGTATGGAAATATCCAGCGGTTTGGTCAGGTCTATTTTGTAGTTTTTGGAGTTGTGTTTTATTGAGGCTATCAAATTTTGTTACTTTTTGTCTTTCCCAACTTGATTGGGAATCAATTCTACTTCATGGATTCCTGCTTTAGCAGGAATGACAATTTACTACTTTAAATTAATCATAAAAAGGTCGGAAGCAATTCCATCGGCCAAAAACTTGCCTTTTTTGGTTGTGAGCAATTTTCCATCTTCCAAAACAAGTAAACCCTGCTCCAGAAATTTTGTCGCTTGTTGGCTCAGGTATTCTACATAGTTTGATCCAAATTCCGATGCAATCCTATCCAAATCCACACACCATATAGTGCGTAGGCCCGTCATCACATATTCGTTGTACCTGTCCGTTTTGGAAAGGGTTTCGATTTCCGAAGGCAATTCACCTTTGGTTATTTTTTTAATATAGGTTGGGTTGTTTCGAATATTCCAGCTTCTGTGTTTACCATCAAAGGAGTGTGCCGACGGCCCTACACCCAAATATTTTTTGCCCAGCCAGTACGCTGTATTGTTCTTGGAGAAAAATCCAGGTTTCCCAAAGTTGGAAATTTCATAATTTATGAAGCCCTGCTCTTCCAACATATCCACCAAAATATGGAACTGCTCTTGGGCTTGCTCATCATCCACATCGGGGACAACCCCTTTCTCTATAAATTTTTTAAGGGCGGTTCGGGGCTCCACGGTCAAAGCATAGCTTGAAATATGGGGCAGGCCAAAATCCAATGCTTTTTGGATGTTAGCTTTCCAGCGCTCATTGTCCATTCCTGGGATTCCGTAGATCAAATCAATGGTGATGTTTTCGAAATGTTCTGTGGCTTCTTTGATGCACTTCTCGGCTTCAGTGGCATCATGGGCACGGTTCATCAGCTTTAGATCTTCATCAAAAAAAGATTGAATGCCGATACTAAGGCGGTTGATTCCCGCATTTTTGTATTCCGAAAAGAGATCTCTCGACCCCCTACCCGTTCGGCAGGCAGGCGCTCGAGATGACACCAAGTCATCTGGATTGGCTTCCAAGGTGATTTCTGGATGGTCAATTACTTTGTAATTGTCATAAACCGTTTGAATCAAACGTTCAATTTCATCATTGGATAAAACTGATGGGGTGCCTCCTCCAAAATAGATAGTTTCGACGGCATCATCCGCCTCCGATTTTCGCAAAACAAGTTCTTTGGCAATGGCATTAACCATGACCTCCTTTTTTTCCAGTTGGGTGGAAAAATGGAAATCACAATAATGGCAAGCTTGCTTGCAAAATGGAATGTGAATATAAATTCCGCTCACTCAATTGTTATTTGATCTTATCCGGGTTTTGTTTGATGAAAGCCTCCCAACCCGTATAACTTTTTCCTACTTCCATCCTGCCCTCGTTGTAAAAATGGCAAACGGCGGCGGCCAAACCATCGGTACTGTCCAAATTTTTGGGCAAGGACTTCAGCTTTAAAACACTTTGAAGCATTCGGGCCACTTGTTCCTTGCTGGCATTTCCGTTGCCCGTGATGGCCATTTTTATCTTTTTGGGCATATACTCGGTGATCGGAACTTCTCTGGATAACCCAGCAGCCATCGCTACCCCTTGGGCGCGACCCAATTTGAGCATCGACTGCACATTTTTGCCATAAAAAGGAGCTTCAATGGCAATTTCATCGGGGTGATAGGTGTCGATGAGCTCCAAGGTACGCTCAAAAATAAGTTTGAGCTTGGTGTAGGGGTCATCATATTTTCGCAGCATCAGCTCGTTCATTTGCACAAAGTGCATCTGTTTGTTGATAACCTTGATGATGCCGAAACCCATGATCGTGGTTCCAGGGTCTATTCCCAATATAATTTTTTCTGCTGCCAAATTAGTAGGTGTTTAATACCAACGGAAGCCTAAAACGCAAGCTTACCGGGTTTCCTCTTTTTAATGCGGGTGCTACTGTTGTCAAATCGTTCAAACGTTCGGAAATTTTGGAATTGAAATCGGATATCTCATTCAACACGGAGGTCTTTTCTTCGACGCCCAACACGGAGATAAAACCGTGTTCATCAATCAGGAAGTCGATATAAACCGTATCGTTCATATCGTTCCGAACTTGAAACTTGAGCCCTGCCAAGGCTTCGGAAAAATACTCGGTGATCACATTTTGGAAGCATTCCTGTTGGGCGTCCTTGGGGGCGGTTTCGTCGCAATCCTCAAAAAGGGGGTATTGGTCCACATCGTTCCAATCGATGGCCAAAAGTTCCTCATTCACCAGTTTTTGGGTCTTATCCTCCTTGGACTCGAACAGCTCGCAGGATACGAGCAAACCCATAAAAATGATCAATAAAACATACTTCTGCATGACAGCCCTGATAATTTGGCTGAAATTACGATTTTTTAAGGAAGTATATTAAAAACAGAAAGGCCCAAAATAATTTTGGGCCTTGATTTTCGCTATATGCTATTCCAACTATAATTTAAAAGTGATTGGAATGGCAAAAGGTACTTTTACCACTTCGCCTTTATGTTTGCCCGGTTGCATTTTGGGCAAACGTTCTATGATTCTGACAGCTTCATTTTCCAATAACTCGTGTGGACCACGCTTCCCTATGTCTGTAATTATTCCATCTTTCCCAATCACAAAAATCACACTCACCCTACCTTGAACACCCAATTCTTGAGCTTTTTTAGGGTAATTAAAATGTTTTTTAATATGCTTCACAATCTGTTCATTGAAGCAAGCTCTTTTATCATCAGCATCTTCGCATCCCGGAAAGACTGGAACCTCATCAACGTTCGCAAACGGAACCCCAAGTCCTTCCCCTCTTTGCTCACTGATTTCCTCTTCATCATTCCCTTGGAGCTTAAAAACTATGGGAATGGAAAAAGGTACCTTGACCGTCTTACCTTCGTGCTTGCCTGGTTGCATTTGTGGTAATTTTTCCAAAATCCGTTCCGTTTCTTCTTCCAAAAGTTCGTGTGGGCCTCTCATTTGTATATCGACTACATTTCCTTCTGTATCAATTATGAATATGGAAGAGACCCTTCCTTGGACCCCAAGTTGTTGGGCAGCTTCGGGATAATGAAAGTTTTTGCGGATATGTGCCTGTATTTTTTCCTGAAAGCATGCTCTTTTATCATCAGCGTCTTCGCAACCTGGAAAAACGGGTACTTCATCTATTACGCCAAATGGAATAGAAACAGTCCCTTCATTAGAGATACTTTCATCCTTGTTAATTGTCATTTTAAGCCTGATATTTTTCCTATCAACTATTTCCAATGTAGATACCTCTTTGCTATTACCTAATTCTTTCAAAAGTTGATCTCGCTTAAATTTTTCGTCTTCGGTTAACGACCCGATGTCACCCACTTTTAAAGTGACTATATTATTTGCTTCGCCATAACCAACAACAGCCATTTCCTCCTCCATTGGAACTACTCCTACCTCTTCTGCTTTTGATTCATTTTCGCTCTCGCAAGAGGTGTAAACCAACATCCCAAAAACTAGGGGCAACAACAATACGTACTTTAATTGCCATACGGCTTTGGATTTCTTTTTTTGTAACATGACTATTCGTTTTTTGATTAATGATTTCGTAAAAAATTGATTGACAAAACTGATGTTATGTGTTTGGAACGCTTCGGACAACAGCATCTCAAAATGTGCCACCTTGTTTTGCTTGACGGCTTTTTCATCCGCAATAAACTCGTGCAATTCGGCAATTCTCTTTTGATAGATATACACCAAGGGATTAAACCAGAAGACGATTCGGGCCATTTCAAAAAAGAGGAGGTCCAAGGTGTGCCATTGCTTTACATGCACCAATTCGTGAGCCAGAATATTGGGCTCCTTATCCTTTTTGATTTCCTCGCCCATAAAAATGCTTCGGAAAAAGGAGAAAGCGGAAGTACTTTTAGGTACTGTAACCTTTGTGAAGTCTTGATAATTCTCCACAACACTTTTACGGCGGAGTCTACTTATTTGAATCAACTTGTACACGAACCAAATAGCGGCCAACATACTCCCCACGCCCAAAACCAAATACGGCCAAGAGATACGTTCCAGAAAACTGGTTTCTTCTGCGCCGGGGCCGAGCACTACCCCATTCAATTGGGCGAGAAATACCGTTGTGGTCTGCAACTCCTGTGGCATAGTGGTCTGGAGTGCTTGAATCTTTACCCAAGGCAATATGAGGGAAAGAGCAAACGTGCCCAACAGATATACCCGGTTCCATTGAAAAAAGGTCTCTTTCTTTAGAAAAAGGTCGTAGGTCAACAAAAAGACCAGTTGAAACGCTAAAGATTCCAATATATAGGTAATCATTGCTCGTTGTCTTTAATGTTCTTCATGATTTCTTCGAGTTCCTTCAAGCTGATGTCGTTTTTCTTCATAAAAAAGGATACCATGCTGCTAAATGATCCTTGGAAATACCCCTCCATCAATTTGTTCAGGCTCTGATTACTGTACTCTTCCTTTTTTATTAAAGGAAAGTACACATGCCCCTTGCCTACTTTTTCGTGCGACACAAAGCCTTTGTCCTCTAAAATTCTGACAATAGTGGACACGGTATTGTAGGCTGGCTTGGGCTCTGGCAATTCCTCTAAAATTGCAGCTACGTTCCCTTTTTCAATTTTCCAAAGGAGCTGCATTACCTCTTCTTCTGCTTTGGTGAGTTGTTTCATTTGACACGTTTTAGTTGTCATTCCCGAGAAATCGGGAATCCACTTATTAATATTTTAAATACAATTCAAATCTTTAATTACAAGCTAGATTTCTCATCTTGACTTCGACTGCGCTCAGTCTGACAATTCGAAAATGAGTTGTGGAATTGCAACTCATAAACCAAAAAATGGTTTGAGATTTCTCACATTCGCTATGCTCAGTTCGAAATGACACTGCTAATATAACTAAAAAATTAGTTTAAACTAATTTTTTAGTTTAAAAATGAATAAAAAATCCGCCAGCGTAGCATACTGGCGGATAGTTGTTTAAAAAGTTACGGTCACCTTTCCTCTTAAATAGAAAGGTGTGCCTGGGGTAAAATGGATTTCTTCAAACGAATTCGGTTCATTGAACAAACGGCTTTCCGTGGCAAATTGCGTTTCGTTCCATTCGGTATCGAACAGGTTCTCCACAATCAGTCCAAACGTCCAATTCTTCACACTATAGTTAAGGGTGGCATCGGTTACAAAATACCCTTCGGCTACGATGGAATTATCCTCATTGGCGGGCCTATCGTCAATATATCGATAATTGATTCCGCCCGAAAAGCCCTGGTTGCCTCCCAAGGTAACTCCTCCTGCCATTGTGAAATCGGGCGCCAGAGGAATATAATCTTGCCCATCGGCCTCTTCGGTACTACGAGCGTGGGTGTAGTTGGCATCAGAGTACATATAAAGCCAATCCAAGGGTTGATACCTCGCCCCTACTTCAACTCCCATCCTTCGGGTTTTTCCGCTGGGCTCAACAATACCTGCATCTCCTACATACACAAACTCTTGATCTAGGAACAAAGTCCACAACGTGGCGTTCAAGACCAACTTATTTATTGGTTTTATGATGGTTCCCAAATCAACACCGTAGGCGGCAGGTAGAATCTCCTCACCACCATTCGCAACCACTACCCTAGTGTCGTTGGAGTGAAAACCAATGCCCGTTTTCAAGAAAAGCTGAGTGTTTTCTGTTGGACTGTAAATGGTATTGAACTTTGGGCTAAAAGCCACTTTTTCCTCGCTTCGGCTATCGTACAGTTCACTCATTTTATCAATGTAATCGAACCTAAAATAATCTAAACGAACAGCGGGTTCAAAAGTAAATCTGCCCGATTTGAATTCAGCGCCCGCAAAGGCGTAGCTGTTCACCTCATCCACATCACCATAAGCCAAACGTTCCAATAATTCCTGGCGATTCAGGGTGCGGGACAATTGGTTGTCGTCCACATTGTCGTATCTGAAACCAATTCCTGCATTGTATTTGAAATCCATACCGCCCAACTTGGCCGAATTGTCCTGAAAAACCGTTTTGGCACCCGCCATCAGTCGGTCTTCAAATTGTCTGATCTGATCTCCGTTCACGGGGTCTTCCAAGAAAAAGGTAAAGTTGGAATACAGTTCAAAATCATAATGGGACACAAAAGCCATTGTGTTGAGCGATTTCCCCGTTCCCATATTCTTGTTGTGATTCAATACAAAGTTGGTTCTACTGGTTTGCCCACCCTCGGTATCGTCAATGGCACCAAAACGACCAATCAGACCCTGGTCCACGGCTCGTTGCGGTATTTGTCCAGAAGCATCCCATTTGCTTGAAAAATGAGATGCGGTCAACAACAACTCTTGATCACCCGGCAACGCGTAGCGGTACCTTCCCAAAATATTGATACGATTAAAGTTCTGCGGCGACTGGAATGGACCATCGGTTAAATATAGTTCGGAGGCCAAATAGGCATTGCTGTTCTGGTTGTCCATCACATTGAACATACCCATAAATCTTCGCGCTCCAAATTGCCCTACTTCGGTGGACAACATACTTTTGTCCAAACCTTTTCTCAACTTTAGATTGACGTAGCCCGCCGTATTAAAATTGCCTTGATCGGCATAATACGGTCCTTTTCCAAAGTTTACGTTTTCAATGGTTTCCGGAATCACAAAGTGAAGATCGGCATATCCCTGCCCGTGGGCGTGGGACACCATATTTACGGGCATACCATCCACATTGATGGCAACATCGGTACCGTGATCCACGTCAAAACCGCGCAAAAATAGCTGCTCGGCCTTTCCGCCTCCAGCATGCTGACCAATAATCAGCCCGGGCACCTTTCTCAAAATTTCCTGTGAGGATTTTACGGGATTCGTTTTCACATCCACATCCACCACCCTACTCAAGGCATCCACTTCGGATACCAAAACCACTTGATCCAAAGAAATAGAACTCTCTTTAAGGACAATGCTAATCGGGTTCTGTAAATCAGATTGATTTACCACTTTGGTTTGGGTGGCATACCCAAGTTTTGAAAAATAAATGGTATCGTTTACCGAAGTCCTGTCCAGAACAAAATGCCCTGTTCCATCGGTGTGACTGTGTTGGCCACTGGTCTTGTTAAAAATTCCAGCGTCCTCTATCGGGGAACCAGCTTCATCCACCAGTTTTCCTTGTACGTTTTGCGCAGCAATAGTGCCCATGAACAGCATGGACAATACCGCCATAAAATATTTCATGTCGTTGTCTTTTAATTTGATTTGTGTAAATAAGTCTGAACAATAGCATCCCTAGACCTTGCTTCATCGAAGTATTGATGAAGCCTGTTCCTTAAAATTTTGGTCTAGTTTATTTCAGCTATGCTGGGGAGGAGGCGTGGTTACCCCTTGGCACCAAAAAGAAGTTATGTTTTGGTATGCCCAAAGACGATTGCTGTCTATTAAAGTATTGATTTCAGGTGCAATTTGAATTTCTTCAATGAAGTGTTTATCCAATTTTAGGCTGATATCATCCTTGGATTCGTGCTCATCTGGTTGATTGGCCTCCAATAAATCCTTTAAAGCTTCCAAAGCTTTGTGCGAGTGACCTGCCATAGCCTCCAATGAAGAATAATCAATAGCTTCGTGATCCGAGGCAAAGTTATGGTGGTGTGCTTTTGGGGCCATCACGTGCGATACTTCGTGCAGGGCTTCCAGTACCAAACCATTAAAAAGTCCAAGCAAATAAAACATGCACATTACGGCACACCCCATTTGAATGAACCTTGGTTTTGTATGTGTTTTACTTGTTTTCACGACAGTTTCGTAATTGGTTTCAAATTTACCTACGAAATTTTTAAGGACAGGGTTTCATTTTGATTTTGATTGTAACAATTGTCAGCTACTTTTGTCTAACAGAAAAACACAACCATGGACATTGCACTACTCATTTTAGGGTTCATTTTGATGCTCGTCGGGATACTGGGGAGCCTTTTACCGGTATTGCCCGGTCCGCCTATAAGTTGGGTTGGACTGCTACTGCTTTATCTGACCAAAGCCGTACCCGATAATTGGTGGGTATTGGGGGTTACCTTTGTGATAGCCATAACCATAACAGTTTTGGATTATGTGATCCCCGCCATGGGCACCAAACGGTTTGGTGGCAGCAAAGCAGGAATGTGGGGCACCATTGTAGGATTACTTGTGGCTATCTTTGTTCCTATTTTTGGCCCATTCGGGATTATTATTTGGCCTTTTATTGGGGCCTTGGTCGGTGAATTATTGAACAAAGCCAACAAAGAAACCGCCATGAAGGCGGCTTTCGGTTCGTTTTTAGGTTTTTTGACCGGTACCTTTATGAAATTGTTGGTCACCGTTGTGTATGCCATCTTCTACGTGTACATTTCCATCAAATATGCGGGCGACCTGTTTACCTTTAGTTAAACCAGCCACTCCACTTTTTCGGAAATAGGGGTTCTGGCGGATGGGATTACCTCACCATCAAAATAACCCATATAGAAAAAGCCCAAACACCTTTCTCCATCATTTAGATTGAAGAACTCATCCATGTATTTTATGAGCCCGGGGGAAGACCAATAACTTCCGATACCGAGTTCGGTGCAGCACAGCCACATATTTTGCACAGCCATGGCCACGGATGCAATCTCTTCCCACTCGGGCAGGCTTTCCTTAGGGTCCCGTTGCATGCAGATAGCGATTACAGCACCCGAATTTGACGGGTTAAATTGTAATTTTTTAATCTTCATCTGCTTTGGCTTGGGGTCCGTTTCCTCATATTTATTGGAAAGAAAAATCCCCAGTTCCTGTTTCTTTTCACCTGTCAACACCTTAAAGCGCCAAGGTTCTGTTTTTTTATGGGTAGGGGCCCAATTGGCCGCTTCCAAAATCTTTTCAATGGTTTCTTTGGCGATGGGCTTATCAATATATTGCGGAGGAAAAATGCTTCTTCGCTCCTTGATCAAGTCAAAAATCATAGTTGTGTATTAATTTGAATTCCAAAGTTACACTCGAAAACATTGCCGTCATAATTCCATGAGCAAATCCATACATTTCTGTAGCGCAGGATTCCGATTGTCGGTTTTCCAGACCATGCTCAATACGGCCCGTTGCTTAATTTTTTTCATCTCGATGAACTTCACCTTCATCTGAAACCCATATTGAAGGGTAGTTGGCACAATGGCAATGCCCAATCTGTTCTCCACCAGTTTAAAAATGGTCTGGGCATGTACCGATTTATGCGAAACATGAGGTACAAACCCACTATCCTCACAAATACTGAGCACCGTATCGTAATACATAGGGCTATAATCCTGGGAAAAAAGGATAAAATCTTCATCCGCCACTTGATTGATGTTCTTGAAATTCATTGCATCCAAAGGATGCTCCGCTGGCAGCACCAAGGAAAAGGTGTCCTCAAAAACGGGCTTCACATCCAATCCTTTGGGTACTCGCGACAATCGTACAAAGCCCAAATCCAAACGATCGGCCAATATCGCATTGATCTGTGCACGATTGGAAAGTTCTTCCAAGGAAGTGTGAACCGTTGGGTATTTTTCCTTCAATCCCAATAATAAATTGGGTACCACATTTTGCATCGCAGAACCCAAAAAACCGATGCGTACCTCCCCCAATTGTCCATCGCCGATAAGTTTCACCTGCTTTTTGGTCTGCTCCAAATGGTTCAAAATGAATTCCACCTCCTTCTTTAAAAACTCACCCGCTGGAGTAAGGCTAACCTTTTTCTTGTCCCTCACAAAAAGTTGGGTTTCCAAAATCTCCTCCATCTGTTTGATTTGCGTGCTCAAACCGGGTTGGGAAATAAAGAGTTTTTCAGCAGCCTTCCTATAGTGCAGTTCTTCGGCCACGGCCAAAAAATAGATGAAATGTCGAAGCTCTATTTGATAATTCATACTTATTGATTGTTACAAAAATAAGTATTGGTAATTATTAAACCTAATCGGTAACTTTGAATAGCCGTGATTAATCATATAAACAAAAAGTTGTCAGGTCGAACGCAGTCGAGACCTCATTTTTAAGACTTTGAGTCCAATAACTTCTCGACTTAAGTTCATCTTGAACGTAGTCGAAAGACTCGAAGTGACAGTTCACCATGATTGATTGCGGACAATCAGTTAGTAAATTAATTCAAAAGCATGGCAACAGACCGAACATTTCAATTTGGTGAGGGTCATTTGACCGCAAGCATAGCTTTGGGCTTGGCCCATGGTACCATAAAAGGTGTTTTCTCCAATGAATGCCTAAAAAATGTAAAAGCGAGTTACGAACGTGTGCAACGCATCGTGGAAAAAGGCGATACGGTGTATGGTATCAATACGGGGTTTGGCCCATTGTGCAATACCAAGATTTCCAAAGCTGATACCAAAATCCTTCAATCCAACATATTGAAAAGCCACAGCGTGGGGGTGGGCGAACCCATTTCCACCGAATTGGCAAAAATCATGTTGATTCTAAAAATCCATGCTCTGGCTAAAGGGTATTCAGGTATTGCCGAAACCACTTTGCAACGTATGCTTTGGCATATGGAAAACAATGCAATTCCCGTGGTTCCCTCGCAAGGTTCGGTGGGGGCATCAGGGGATTTGGCTCCATTGTCCCATTTGTTTCTGCCTTTGATTGGTTTGGGGAAAGTGGAATATCAGGGAAAAAACATCCCGACCCAAGCATTATTTGAACAAACAGAATTAAAGCCCTTGGAATTGGGTCCAAAAGAAGGACTTGCCCTGATCAATGGCACCCAATTTATCGCTGCACACGGGGTGATGGTCGTTCATAAATTACAGCATTGTTTGCGACATGCGGATATTATCGGGGCGATGATGCTCGAAGGCTTGCAAGGTTCCATGAAGCCCTTTTTTGAAGAATTGCATCAACTTCGTCCGTTCAAAGGGAACCAACATGTGGCAGGAAGGATTCGTACATTGCTGCAAGGTTCCGAGATTTTGGAGGACCACATTGATTGTGAACGGGTGCAAGACCCCTACTCTTTGCGCTGTATGCCGCAAGTGCACGGGGCATCCCGAAATGCGTGGCTCCACCTTAAGGAATTGTTGGAAATCGAACTCAATTCAGTAACGGACAATCCTGTCATCATAAATGATGAACTCACCATCAGCGGTGGAAATTTCCACGGGCAACCCTTGGCCATGGCCTTGGATTATGCCGCCTTGGCTGCTTCAGAAATTGGGAATATCTCCGACCGCCGTATCTATCTCGCCCTTGAGGGCAACAGTCCCGGAGTTCCAAAATTATTGATGAACGATACCGGAATCAATTCGGGCTATATGATCTTGCAATATACCTCGGCCGCATTGGCCAGTGAGAACAAAAGCCTATGTTTCCCCGCCAGTGCCGATAGCATTCCTACCTCTTTGGGTCAAGAAGACCATGTGAGCATGGGTTCCATCAGTGGTAGAAAAGCACTCAACATTATTGAAAATGTGGAGAAAATACTGGCCATCGAATTGTTGACCTCAGCGCAGGCCTTCGAATACAGAAAACCCCTAAAATCCGGGGTTCTGTTGGATGAAATCCATACCTTCCTGAGAACCAAGGTTGCCTTTGCCGAAAACGACCGTGTTTTTGCAGACGACATTGAAAAAGGAATCGAAATTATTCAAAACCGTGAGATCATTGATTTGGTGGACCGTGTGATGGATGAGAAACAACTGAAGTGGAATACACCACACCTTCAAGAATTTGAAACATATTAAGAATGCACAAACCACTATTAATAGGACCATTCACCCAATTGCTGCCAATGACGGGACTCGCACTAAAAGGAGCGCTCAAAGATGAGCAACTGCCCATCATTGAAAACGGAGGGATTCTGGTTTCCGAAGGAAAAATTCTCAAAGTCGGTGTTTTTGACGAGTTGAAATCCGATGATGTCGACATCCACCCAATCGAAGGAGCACAGGTTTGCCTGCCCGGTTTTGTGGATTCCCATACCCATATCTGTTTTGGAGGCACCCGTGCCCGAGATTACGCCTACCGAAATGCTGGAAAAACCTATTTGGAAATCGCCAAAGCCGGTGGCGGTATCTGGGACACCGTGACCCAGACCCGAAAAGCATCACAAGATGAATTGGTTGAAGGGATTGTTTCCAGAAGCAAAAAACACCTCAAAAATGGGGTCACCACCATTGAGGTAAAAAGTGGTTACGGTCTTTCCGTGGATGAAGAATTGAAAATGCTACGCGCCATCAAGCAGGCGAATGAATCCTCGAGTGCCACATTGGTTCCTACCTGTTTGGCAGCCCACATGAAACCCAAGGATTGGAATCGAGACAATGATTATTTGGACGTAATCATCAATGAATTATTTCCCATCATCAAAACCGAAAACTTGGCCCATCGTGTGGATGCCTTTGTGGAAGAAAGTGCCTTTTCCCCGGAGGAAATCAAACCCTATTTTCAAAAAGCCAAAGCAATGGGATTCGATATTACAGTACATGCCGACCAATTTACCACGGGCGGCAGTCAGGTTGCGGTGGATTTTGATGCGGTAAGTGCCGACCATTTGGAAGCCTGCACCGAAAAAGAAATTGAATTATTGGCAAAAAGCAACACTATTGCGACCGCTTTGCCGGGGGCATCCATCGGTTTGGGATGCGCCTACACCCCAGCACGGAAAATTTTGGATGCTGGCGGTGCTTTATCCATTGCCAGCGACCATAATCCCGGGTCTGCCCCCATGGGCGATCTGCTCACACAAGCGAGTATTTTGGGAACCTTTGAAAAACTGTCCAATACCGAAGTTTTGGCAGGTATCACTTCTAGGGCTGCAACTGCTTTACGTTTAACCGACCGAGGAAAATTGGAAGCAGGGGCACTAGCAGACTTTGTGGTTTTTCCAACGGACAACTATCAAGAAATCACCTACCATCAAGGGCAATTAAAGCCCAGTGAAGTATGGAAAAAAGGAATTAACATTTGCAAATAACTTTGTCATTCCGCACGGTTGCTGAGCGTAGTCGAAGCGAGATGCGGAATCCACTACCCTATTTTGGATTCCTGCTTTCCCAGGAATGACAAATCATTCTTAATTACTAATGAAAAAAGATCATTTCAAATCGCAAATTCTTCAAGGAATTCCTTCGGAATTACCCGCCACCAAAGCATATCCGAAAAATGGCAACCCAGCCCCAAAACGGAAGGACATCCTCTCCAAAGAAGAGAAAAAATTGGCCGTAAAGAATGCGCTACGGTATTTCCCAGAAGCTTGGCACGCAACACTAGCTCCGGAATTTGCTGAGGAGCTGAAAACTTACGGCCGTATTTATATGCATCGGTTCAAGCCCGATTATGAAATATATGCCCGACCTCTTTCGGAATACCCTGCCAAAACACATCAGGCTGCGGCGATTATGCTGATGATTCAAAACAATTTAGATCCTACCGTGGCACAGCATCCCGAAGAATTGATTACCTACGGCGGCAATGGGGCGGTTTTCCAAAACTGGGCGCAATACCTGCTCACGATGAAATATTTGGCGGAAATGACCGAGGAGCAGACTTTGAATATGTACTCTGGCCATCCGATGGGACTTTTTCCATCGTCCAAAGAAGCGCCACGAGTGGTGGTTACCAACGGGATGATGATTCCCAATTACTCCAAACCCGATGATTGGGAAAAATACAATGCACTTGGCGTCACCCAATACGGGCAAATGACAGCGGGCTCCTATATGTACATTGGTCCACAGGGCATTGTCCACGGAACGGCCATCACAGTCATGAATGCGTTCCGAAAAGTATTGACGCAAAATGAATCTCCCGAAGGCAAGATTTTCTTGACCGCTGGATTGGGAGGCATGAGCGGTGCCCAACCCAAAGCAGGAAACATTGCGGGGGGCATTACCATTTGTGCCGAGGTCAACCCCGAAGCTGCCAAAAAACGCCACGACCAAGGTTGGGTGGATGAGCTTTTGGTGGATTTGGATCTATTGGTAGTGAGAACCAAAGAAGCTGTAAAAAATAAGGAAGTGGTTTCGTTGGCCTACATCGGCAATGTAGTTGACGTTTGGGAACGTTTTTTTGAAGAGGACATTTTCATTCATTTAGGTTCTGACCAAACCTCATTGCACAATCCTTGGGCGGGTGGCTATTATCCCGTTGGGCTTTCTTTTGAAGAATCCAACATCATGATGGTGGAAAATCCAGAGGCTTTCAAGGAAAAAGTGCAAGAATCGCTGCGAAGACAAATCACTGCTATTAATAAGCATACGGCAAAAGGCACCTACTTTTTTGATTACGGCAATGCCTTTTTGTTGGAAGTTTCCCGAGCGGGCGGCGATGTGATGGCCGAAAACAATATCGATTTCAGATATCCGTCCTACGTGCAGGATATTTTGGGGCCCATGTGTTTTGACTACGGTTTTGGTCCGTTCCGATGGGTCTGTACCTCGGGCGACCCCAAAGACCTTCAAAAAACCGATGCCATTGCCCTTGAGGTGATGAAAAAAATCAAATCCGAAGCTCCCGAAGAAATCCAACAGCAGATGCAGGACAACATCAAATGGATTTCGGAAGCGGAACAGAACAAATTGGTAGTAGGTTCACAGGCTCGAATCCTCTATGCCGATTCCGAGGGACGAAGCAAAATTGCAGATGCCTTCAACACGGCCATTGCCAAGGGAGAAATTAGTGCTCCCGTAGTTTTGGGGAGGGACCATCACGATGTGAGCGGCACAGATTCTCCCTTTAGGGAGACCAGCAATATTTATGACGGAAGCAGGTTCACCGCCGATATGGCCATTCAAAATGTGATTGGCGATAGTTTTAGGGGCGCCACTTGGGTTTCCATCCATAATGGTGGCGGCGTTGGCTGGGGAGAAGTGATCAACGGCGGATTTGGAATGGTCCTTGATGGTTCCGAAGAAGCCTCCAACCGATTGAAGAAAATGTTGTTTTTTGATGTGAACAATGGGATTTCCCGTAGAAGTTGGGCCAGAAACAAGGAAGCTCGCTTTGCCATTGAACGGGAAATGGAACGCTCTCCAAATTTAAAAGTAACTTTGCCCCATCTGGTGGAATCTGATATTTTGGACAATCTTTTTTAATACCATGAAACATTACCAACCCCCGAAACAAGACCTTTGGACAGGTAGAATCTCCAATAAATGGCTGTATCTGCATGAAAAAGTGCATTGCACACCCTTGGAGGAACTTCCTGAAGCCCAGAAAAAATCCATTGCTCTTTTGGGCTACGCCTGTGATGAAGGGGTGCGAAGAAATCAAGGTCGTGTTGGTGCCCTGGATGGCCCCGATGTCATCAAAAGCAGTTTTGCCAAGATGCCCAACCATTTGGGGAGCAATGTACGGTTGCACGATGTGGGTTCGATTATCTGTGATGAGGGAGATATGGAAGCTGCCCAAAATCAGCTTACCGAAGCTGTCAATTTACTTTTAGAAAGAAAACAATTCCCTATTGTTTTGGGCGGTGGGCACGATGTGGCTTATGGTCACTATAACGGTATCAAAAAATATCTGGATTTCAAAAAAGAAGGACAAACCATCGGTATCATCAATTTTGATGCACACTTTGATTTGCGGAAAAACACAGAGCAGAGCAATTCGGGCACCCCGTTTTATCAAATTGCCAAAGACTGTGAAAAAGAGGGTGTTGATTTTAACTATCTCTGTCTGGGCATCCGAAAGGACGCCAATGATAGAAACTTGTTCCAAACCGCAAGGGACTTGGATGTCATCTATGTAATGAACGACACCTTTCAAATTCCACTATTAAATGAAATCACCACCTGGATCAATGCCTTTGCCAAAAATGTGGACCATATTTATGTGACCATCGATTTGGATGGATTCTCTTCTGCCTATGCTCCCGGGGTAAGTGCGGCTTCGCCTATGGGTTTTACGCCCCACATGGTTTTGGAATGCTTGAAAACCATTATTGGCTCTGGAAAATTGATCAGTATGGACATTGCCGAGATGAATCCGAAATATGATATTGACGGGCAAACGGCAAAATTGGCCGCCTCGCTAGTGCATCATGTGGCACATGTTGTTTCGGGAAGTTGACGGTACTTATTTGTCATTCTGAGCCTTTCGGCTACACTCAAGACGGGCTTTGCGAAGAATCTATTGTTCAGGGAAATATAATTGGCTTGACACGAATTGCACGAATTACCACAAATGCTTTGTTATTTGTCAGGTCGAGCGCAGTCGAGACCTTTGGTAGCAAGACCTCTCGACTGCGCTCGAGGTGACAACTTTATAATTTATTAGGAAAAGATTCCGCTCTGCAGCGGAATTTGTTCGACCTACCGGTCTCACAAACAAAAAAAGCCTTCCAAATGGAAAGCCTTTCATTGGCGAGCATCGGTTTGATGCTTCAACCTGATTCCAATCATCGCGACTGGAATCCAACACAACGGTACAAAGATAGCAAAGCTTTTCAAACTTGCCGTCTTTTCAAAAAAAATCAGGCTAAAACCATTCCAAAGGAACATACTTGACATTCGGGGCAGCGTTAATGGTTTGACACTAATGGCACGAATTTTCACTAATCATTGAAAACTAGTTGGTGTCAGGTCGAGCGCCCGCCTGCCGGACGGTCAGGCAGTTGAGACCCAAGTTTAGGACAGGTAGACTCAAGACTTCCCACATTCGTTCGAAATGACACGGAGGAAAGATTCTTAGTCCAAGAATAAAAACAATATGTCATTTCGAAACGAGGAACATAGTGACGATTAAGAAATCTATCGCTTACACCGCCTTGATCACATAAGTGACCACTCCCCAAATCAATAGGTCACTGTCCTTGGAAACCTTGATGGGTTTGTAATTTTTATTCTCGGGCATCAATGTAATAGTGTCTTTTTCAATGCTCAACCGTTTTACGGTGAATTCCCCATCCAAAAAACAAACGGCTATTTTGCCATGCTCCGCTTCCAAACTTCTATCGATGACCAAGAGATCTCCATCATCCAGTCCGGCCCCAATCATGGATTCTCCGCTCACGCGTGCGTAGAAAGTCGCTTCTTTGTTTTTGATCAAAGTTTTGTCCAAACTGATGCGTTTTTCCTTAAAATCATCTGCTGGTGAAGGAAATCCTGCTGAGATGGCATTTCTGGACAATGGCATCCCCAAACCCTGTTCTTCATTTGGGGCAAAAAAAGTAAGTGAATCTGTTTCTGGCGATTTTTTTGAGGTCATTTCACTTTTATGATATCATTGATGTTTGTGGTATATTTTGGGGAAAGGTGTTCTTGGCGCATCTTCCAAGTCCTTTCCAAATCTTGATTGGCTATTTTCATTTTGCTGATGCCATATTTGTTGTTTATGCCGTCCATCACCTGCATAAGTCTCTGGTGTTTTGGGTTTTCGGACAGGAAGAGATCCAATTGCCTTGCATTGGTAGGTACCAGTCCCGATACGATCACTCCTGCCTTTTTGTATTTGATTCCTGGTTTGAATATGGAGACCGCGGCCTTGACGGCGTAGTTGCTTATGGTCAGGCTGGAATCCGTAGCATAGGGCAAGGTAACAATAAGACTTCCCCTATCCTGTGGCTCATTTTTTTTATGCCTGTCACTTCTCAAAAGTACAACAAGATAGTTGCAACTGCTTCCTTGGCTCCGCAATTTTTCGGCACAACTGGTCGCGAAGGTGGATATTCGTTCTTTAATGTTTTCAATATCGGAATAGGTGTTTTCAAAGCTTCGCGTGGTAGCTATGACCTTTTTATCGCGGGTGTCATCATCCAAATCCAATGTCGGGCTTCCCTCCAAATCTTTTTTTAGTCTAAGGCCAATTATGCCCATTTGTTTCCGCACCCATTCATCCGACAATTGGGTAAAGTCATAAGCCGTTTTTATGTTTCTGCTCTCAAGTCGTTTCAGGTTTCCACGCCCTATCCCCCAAACACTCTCGATCTTGGTCCATTTTAATGCTTTTACCCGTCTCTCCTCGGATTGAATTACATACACACCCCCAGTTTTTGATTTCAGCTTTTTGGCAATTTTATTGGCGACCTTGGCCAGGGCTTTTGTTGGGGCAATTCCTATGCTGATGGGGATTCCCGTACACTTTTCCACACTTCTTTGGATTTCCCTGCCGTAAGCATCAAAGTCGTAGTTCTTGAAACCATCAAACTTTAAAAAAGCCTCATCCACACTGTAGACCTCCATATCTGGCGTGAATGTTCCGAGAATATTCATCACTCTGGCACTCATATCTCCGTACAGGGGATAATTGGACGAAAAGACCTTGATCTTGTTCTCCTTGCAAAATTGTCTGTACTTAAATTCCGGGGCGCCCATGGGCAGTCCAAGTGCCTTTGCCTCATCGCTGCGCGAGATGAAACAACCATCGTTATTGGACAGAATGGCCACGGGAACATTGTTGAACTGGGGCTGAAAGGCCCGTTCACATGAGGCATAGAAGTTATTGCAATCTACTAGGGCGAACATACTTTAAAATACTCGATTTTTGCTAAATTACATAGGAAATCCATTGCAATTCAAATCAAAGGTAACTACGCTCAACATAGAATTGCCCGAAATGATGAAAATTAATTATCCCACACCAAAATCCTATATTAGAGCATGGAAAAAGAGATAAAGCGCAAGGTTTCCCTCACTGGGGACATCAAATTTACGGGACTGCGTCTAAAAGAACCCATGCAAACCTCAGCAGGTCTTTTGGGGGTTAAAGAAGCCTTACGACATACTTTTAAGGAAATGGGCATTGTCCGTTCCATGCGTAGTCTCTTGGAAATGAACCAAGAAGATGGCTTTCGCTGTCCCAGTTGTGCTTGGCCCGTTCCCGAACATCCCTCAAAAATTGCGGAATACTGCGAAAATGGAGCCAAAGCACTGGCGGACGAAGCCACCAAAGAACATATTGGCGCGGAATTTTTTGCAAAACATTCCGTGGAAGAACTATCCCAACTCAGCGATTTTGAACTCAACAAATTGGGACGTGTGGTTGAACCGATGGTCCTTAAACCGAACAGTGTTCATTACGAGCCCATTTCTTGGCAGGATGCTTTTGAATTGATCTCGGATGAATTGCACTGCTTGAAAAACCCAAATGAGGCTATTTTTTATACTTCGGGCCGATCCAGCAACGAAGCCGCTTATCTCTACGGCATGTTTGCCCGTGCTTTTGGCACCAACAACATGCCCGATTGTTCCAATATGTGCCACGAATCATCTGGGGTGGCACTTTCCGAAACCTTGGGGATTGGGAAAGGTTCGGTTAAACTGGATGATCTGTATGGGGCGGAAGTTATTCTGGTCGTGGGACAAAACCCAGGCACCAATCACCCGAGAATGCTATCGGCCCTGGAAAAGTGCAAAAAGAATGGTGGTAAAATCATCAGTATAAATCCATTGGCAGAAACGGGACTGGTCAACTTTAAAAATCCCCAAAATATTTCGGATATGTTGGGCAACGGACAGCCTATTGCCGACATTCACCTTCCTGTCAAAATCAATGAGGATATTGCTTTGGCAAAACTGATCTTGAAGAAGCTGGTCGCTCTCGATGCTAAAAATTCCAATATTATCAACCACGAATTTATTGTGGAATATGTTGATGGGTATGATGATCTGTTGAAAGATTTAGACCGTTACAATACAGAAAGCCTCCAACGCAGAAGTGGGGTGTATATGCACAAAATTGACAAGGTTGTGGAATTATTGGCCGAAAATTCCAAGATTGTCATCTGCTGGGCCATGGGAATCACCCAGCATAAAAATGCTGTGGAGTGCATTAAGGAATATGTGAATATTTTATTGTTGAAGGGTGCTGTGGGCAAACCCTTTGCGGGAACCTGTCCGGTTAGGGGCCATAGCAATGTGCAAGGTGATCGTTCGGTGGGGATCATGCATTTTGTGAACAAGACTTTGAACGAGAGAATCCGGGAGTATCTCAATTTTGACCCACCAACCGAAAAGGGATATGATACGGTGGAAGCCATTGAGGCCATGCACGATAAAAAAGCCAAGGTTTTTGTTTGTTTGGGCGGTAATTTTTTGATGGCAGCATCGGATACAAAATATACTGCGGAGGCCCTACAAAATTGTGATTTGACGGTTCAGATAAGTACCAAACTGAACCGAAGTCATTTGGTCACAGGCAAAACCGCACTCCTACTCCCCACTTTTGGGCGTTCCGAAAAGGATGAGAAAAATGGAGTGCTTCAATTTTTGACCATGGAAAGCAGTATGGGCAAGGTTCGGCAAAGCAAAGGCTTGTTGAGGCCAGCATCGGAACACATTAAAAGTGAACCTGAAATCATTTCGCTCTTGGCCCATACGTATTTCAGGGGCGACCATTCCATGAATTGGTATGCATTGGGCCAGGACTACAATCTTATCCGAAATCTTATCGATAAGACCGTAAAAGGGTTTGAAAAAACGAGTGAACAGTCCAAAGGGTTTGGGTATTACCTCCCGAACAATGTTCGTGAACGTGATTTTCGGATGCTACCGAACGCCAGGGCACAGTTATCCATTACCTCTTTGCCCGACCATCAGCTGAATCCTGATGAATTGCTGTTGATGACCATACGGTCCCATGATCAGTTCAACACCACCATTTATGGATTGAACGATCGTTACCGTGGCATCCACAACGAGCGCCGCGTAGTTTTTATGAATGAAGAGGATATGGTGGAGAAACATCTGACCAAACTGGATGTGGTTCATCTACACAGTAATTATGACGGCATCAAACGCACCGCAGAAAAATTTATGGTTGTACCCTATGAAATCCCGAAAGGAAACATGGCCGCTTATTTTCCTGAAACCAATATGTTGGTTCCCCATAATCATTTTGCTGATAAAAGCCAGACACCCATCAGTAAATCCATTAAGGTAACGGTAGAAAAAGTTTCTTTATCTTGATTATTTAAATGCCTGGATTCCGGTAATATCCGCTCCGGTAATCAAGAGATGGATGTCGTGAGTACCTTCATAAGTGATCACGCTTTCAAGGTTCATCATGTGGCGCATAATGCTGTATTCGCCAGTAATCCCCATTCCACCCAATATCTGTCTTGCTTCGCGGGCTATTTTAATGGCCATTTCCACATTGTTCCGTTTGGCCATGGAAATTTGTGCCGTAGTGGCCTTCCCTTCATTTTTTAACTGTCCCAAACGGAAAGCCAATAATTGGGCCTTTGTAATTTCGGTAATCATTTCGGCCAATTTTTTCTGCTGAAGCTGGTATGCGGCAATGGGTTTCCCGAATTGAATGCGTTCCTTGGCATATCGGAGTGCCGTATCATAACAATCCATGGCGGCACCAATGGCTCCCCAAGCAATGCCATAACGGGCGGAATCCAAACAACCGAGTGGTGCTCCAAGTCCGTTTTTACCCGGTAACAAATTTTCTTTGGGCACTTTTACATTATCAAAAATAAGTTCGCCTGTGGCCGATGCCCGCAACGACCATTTGTTGTGCGTCTCAGGTGTGGAAAAACCTTCCATGCCACGTTCCACGATGAGTCCATGAATGCGCCCTTCTTCATTTTTGGCCCACACCACGGCTATATCGGCAAAGGGTGAATTGGAAATCCACAATTTGGCACCGTTCAACACATAATGATCGCCTGCATCCTTGAATTTGGTTTCCATCCCTCCTGGATTGGATCCATGGTTGGGTTCAGTAAGTCCAAAACAGCCCATCCACTCCCCTGTTGCGAGTTTAGGCAGGTATTTTTTGCGTTGCTCCTCCGTGCCATAGGCAAAAATGGGATACATTACCAAGGATGATTGTACGGAAGCAGTGGAACGCACCCCACTATCTCCCCGTTCTATTTCTTGCATGATCAATCCATAGCTGATCTGATCTAAGCCAGCCCCGCCATATTCTTCTGGAATGTAGGGTCCAAACGCACCGATTTCAGCCAATCCACCGATAATCTGTTTGGGAAATTCCGCTTTTTGGGCGTATTCCTCAATGATGGGGGAAATATCACGCTTTACCCATTGACGGGCAGCATCGCGAACGAGTTTATGTTCCTCGGAAAGCAAATCATCGAGATTGTAGTAATCTGGGGCTTCAAATAAATCGGGCTTCATCAAGAATAATTTTATTTGTAATTGATTTCGCATCTTGCTTCGACTTCCTGCCCGTCTGGCAGGCGGGCGCTCAGCAACTGTGCGGAATGACAGCTCATCCTTTAGGGTGCGCCATCAAATATAATGACGAAATATAACATTTCATCGGTTCATTGTTACATTTTTAAATAAAATGCTTGGGTCAATTCAATGTATTCTTTGGTGTATTGGTGCCGGCTCTCCTCTATTATCAAATTATTGATGTTTGGTTTGACCTCATCAAAACTAAATTCCATCAAACTCCTTTTAAAATCAGTCTCGGGATTTCCCTTTACCCGAGTGATTCGGTTTGGAAATAATCTTTCTTTTTTGGCAAGATCGGTAAAATAAGACTCCTCTTTAAAGGGAACGATCACCGCAAAAATCCCATCTTCATTCAAAAGTTTTGCTGCTCCCTCAACTAATTCCCCAAAAGGCAGCGAACTGCTTTGTCTTGCCTTGTCCCGCGATTCACTTCCACTGGCCACATCTTCGGAATAGAAAGGCGGATTGGAAACAATCAAGTCGTACTTATCATCCATTTCATCCACAAATTCATCAAAACCGGCGTGGTAACAGAACAGTCGGTCTGCCCATGGTGAAGCTTCAAAATTTGTGACACATTGTTCATAGGCATCATCATCCAGTTCAATGGCATCAATGACTTCTGCTGACGAACGTTGGGCCATTTGCAAGGCAATGAGTCCGGTTCCCGCACCTATATCCAGAATGGATTCCGGCAGCTTGTCCAGCGATGCCCAAGCACCCAACAACACCCCATCCGTCCCCACCTTCATGGCGCATTGGTCTTGTTGAATGGTAAATTCTTTGAATTTGAAAGGTTTCATTGAATCAAAGGTAAGGCAAAGCATTGTAAACAATTTACAACCATCAATTGAAATAAGGTATCCATCAGTTCATATAGGCCATCCGTTAATTTGCAGGGTGATAAGTCGGATGAATATGGTTATTTCGCTAGCAATTTACGGGGAAGAGCCCCAATTAAATCATTACCAAATTATCTAAACTTATTGATTATGAAAAAAATCTTTTTTGCACTCCTACTTATGCTAGCCGTGGTTCAAGTATCCCAAGCGCAAGAACAGGGTAAATTCCGTGTAGGACTAGACTTAGGGTACACTATGCCAGATGGCGGCGGCGGTGTTTTGTTCGCCATTGAACCAAAAATCAACATTGCCGACAATATGAACGTAGGTATACGCTTTGAGTCTGCTGCCATGGCGAAAAATGTTGAAGCTGGCCCTGTTTCTGCGGAGGCTAGTTTGACCGCAAGCATGTCCTATTCAGGTACCTTTGATTACTATTTCAATTCGGGAAGCTCCTCTTTTGCTCCATTTGTTGGTGCTGGTATGGGCTATAGTTCTTTGGGCAGCATTGGCTTTGACATAGACGATATTGAAGAAGCCGAAGGTGATGCAGACCTTGAGGTCGATGGTAAATTTGGTGGTCTATTGAGAGCTGGCTTTGAAGCTGGCAAATTTAGACTCGCCGCTACTTATAACCTTATCGGCAAAACCGACTTGGGTGAAGGTGCCGAAGTCAAAAACTCCTACTTGGGCATATCATTAGGTTTTTACCTTGGTGGCGGCAAGTGGAAAAAATAATGTTTCGTCTAGTTTTATTGAGTCAATAGGGAGGCATTAATTTGCCTCCTTTTTGTTTTTAACCCAGATATAAATCCACCAAACCTTCGGGGGTCTTCACAAAAATTGTCCTATTCTTGCGGTCAACCTTATTGATTATTTCATCGCTGACAGGAATCAACAATTCCGTGTCTCCTTTTTTAACTTCAAATAAATCTTGTGAAGTACTATCGTTAATGGATTCCACAACACCAATATCTCCATGAACCTCATCCATTAGGGTAAAACCAATTACCTCATGAAAATAAAACTTGTTGCCTGTTAGTGGGGGGAGCATAGTCAGAGGAAGGTATAATTCGGAACCAATAAGCTTATCCGCAGTAGGTTCGTCCTTTACCTCTTCAAAATCGATGCGCAGCAGATTGGATTTGTGCAATCGACATTTATCAATAAAAAATGGAACCAGGTTGTTTCCTAATGAAACAAGTACTGATTCCATATTTTCGTAACTATCGGGCTCATCGGTGTCCAGTTTAACCAGCACCTCACCCTTAAAACTATATTTTGAAACGACTTTGCCCAGGTAGAAGCAGTCTTCCTTGCGCATCGTCCTACGTTTCTATTCTTCTTTTTTGGAAGGTTCCTCTTCAGCAGGAGCTTCTTCTGCAGGAGCTTCAGCTTCGGCAGTGGCCTCCTCTGTAGCGGCTTCGGCAGTCTCTTCGGCAGCTTCTTCAGTTACTTCTTCTTCTGGCAAAGCAGCGGCAGCTCTCTTAGCGTTCGCTTCCTTCTCAGCTTCCAATGCTTTGGCTCTGGCCTCGGCTTCAGCTTTGGTCAAACCTTCTTTCTTGGCTTGGATTTTTTGCTCTTTCTCTTCCAACCAAGCTTTGAATTTCTCCTCAGCCTGCTCTTCGGTCATTGCGCCTTTGCGAACACCTACCATCAAGTGGTGCTTCATCATCACTCCTTTATAAGAAAGAATTGCTCTAACTGTGTCGGTTGGCTGTGCACCGTTCTGCAACCATTTTACAGAACCGTCAATATCAAGATTGATTGTGGCTGGATTGGTGTTTGGGTTATAAGTTCCCAACTTCTCCAAATATTTACCATCTCTTTTCGCTCTTACATCTGCTGCGACCACCCAATAGAATGGTTTACCTTTTTTACCGTGTCTCTGAAGTCTAATTTTAACTGGCATATCACATTAATTTGTAGGGTGCCCGACCCTGGTTATTAATTCTTTTTTGCCGTCAGTGAGCGTAGTCGAACTGAAAGCGGGTGCAAATATAATCCAAATCCATTAATCCCCAACTCCTTTTTGCTATTTTTATTGGTTGATAACTCCTCACAACTCTTTTTTATCAAACCTTTCTTCTTCCGTATTTTTATTCATTCTTTTTTTGACCAAGACAGATAGCTTATGTACTTGATTTTTGATACGGAAACCACTGGTTTGCCCAAACGTTGGGACGCCCCCATTACCGATACCGATAATTGGCCAAGATGCGTCCAGATAGCATGGCAGTTGCACGATGAGCTCGGTAATTTAATAGAACACCAAGACTTTTTGGTAAAGCCCGAAGGGTTCAACATACCTTACGAATCGGAACAGATACATGGCATCTCCACCGCCTTGGCCGAAGAAAAAGGCGTTCCGTTGAACGAGGTGTTGGAAGCCTTCAACAAGGCTTTGCAACAGACAAAATTTATTGTGGGTCAAAATGTAGGGTTCGACATTAACATTATGGGGTGTGAATTCCACCGTGAAGGCGTGGAAAGTCCAATGACCGAACTCCCAGTACTCGACACCTGTACCGAACATACCGCAGAGCTCTGTAAAATACCCGGGGGACGTGGTGGAAAATTCAAATTGCCTACCCTGACCGAACTGCACGAGTTTTTGTTCGGGGAACCATTTGCCGAAGCACACAACGCAACGGCCGATGTGGAAGCCACCACACGTTGCTTTTTGGAGTTGGTCCGTAAAAAACAATATTCCCACCAAGAACTAGACGTTCAACCCGATTATTTTGAGCGTTTCTCCGAGGCCAACCCGCAGGAAATAGAGCTTATCGGGTTAAAGCACATCAACCTAAAGGCCGCATCAAAAAAAATTGCCGACGCCCTTTGGGCAGAAGATACGGGTGGTGTTTCCGACGAGGAAATCCAAGAGAACGTGGAGACTTTGGAAGACGAGCCTTTTGTCCACCTGCACAACCACTCCCAATTCTCCGTGCTTCAGTCCACCATCAACATAAAAGATTTGGTAAAGGCCACGGCCGACCATGGCATGCCTGCAGTTGCCCTTACCGACCATGCCAACATGATGGGCGCTTTTCATTTTGTGAAGGAAGTAATGGGACACAATAAAGCGGCTAAAGCCAAAAATGAAGAACTCATAGCCAATGGGGAACAACCTACCGAAAAAGAAATTACCCCCATTGTAGGTTGCGAATTTTTTGTCTGCGAGGACCACACCAATAAAAACGTAAAGGACTACGGGCATCAAATTGTGCTCTTGGCCAAAAACAAAAAAGGGTACCACAATCTGGCTAAAATGTCATCCATTGCCTATACCGATGGGTTTTATTACGTGCCCAGAATCGATAAAAAAGTTGTTGAACAATACAAGGAAGATATAATTGCCCTTACCGGAAACCTGTATGGTGAAGTCCCCAACAAAATTTTAAATGTTGGTGAAAAACAGGCCGAAGAAGCCCTTTTGTGGTGGAAAGAGCAATTTGGCGACGATTTTTACATCGAAATTATGCGCCACGGCCAAGAAGACGAAGATCGTGTAAATCAAGTTTTGGTACGGATGGCCAAAGACCATAATGTAAAACTCGTCGCTACCAACAACACCTATTATTGCAATAAAACAGATGCCGAGGCACACGATATTTTACTGTGCGTAAAGGATGGGGAAAAACAATCCACCCCCATCGGGCGAGGCAGAGGTTACCGTTACGGCCTTCCCAACCAAGAGTACTATTTTAAGTCTTCGGACGAAATGAAGGAACTCTTCAAAGACCTACCCGATGCTATTTTGAACATCAAGGAAATTGTGGACAAAATTGAGCCCTTCGACCTTGCCAGTGATATTTTGCTTCCCAAATTCAGTATCCCAGAAGAGTTTAAGGACCCTGAAGATGAAGTTGATGGTGGTAATCGCGGTGAGAATGCCTACCTGAGGCATATCACATATAAAGGAGCCGAAAAACGGTACGGAGAACTTACGGATCAAATCAGGGAACGGATAGATTTTGAGTTGGAAATCATTAAAAACTCAGGCTATCCGGGCTACTTTTTGATTGTAGAAGATTTTATCCGCGAAGCGCGCAATATGGATGTGTCCGTAGGGCCCGGGAGGGGTTCCGCAGCCGGTTCTGTGGTGGCATACTGTTTGACGATTACCAACATCGACCCCTTAAAGTACGATCTGCTTTTTGAGCGGTTCCTGAATCCGGACAGGGTATCGATGCCCGATATCGATATTGATTTTGATGACGAGGGCCGTAGCCGCGTTATGGACTACGTAATCAAAAAATATGGTGCCAATCAGGTGGCGCAAATCATCACATACGGTACCATGGCGGCAAAATCATCCATTAGGGATACCGCCCGTGTACTGGATTTGCCCTTGAGCGACGCCGACCGTATTGCCAAGTTGATTCCCAATATGTCCAAGCTCAATAAAATATTTGGGGTTGACGAAGCTGACCTCAAGAAAAAGTTCCGTGCCGATGACTTGGAAAAGGTGCATGAACTGCTCAACATTTCGGAAACCGATGATTTGGAAGGGCAAACCGTAAATATGGCCCGTGTACTCGAAGGTTCACTCAGAAATACGGGAATCCATGCCTGTGGGGTCATCATCACCCCGGACGACATCACCAATTTCGTACCCGTATCCGTAGCCAAGGATTCCGATCTTTATGTTACCCAGTTCGATAACTCCGTGGTAGAGAGTGCTGGTCTGCTAAAAATGGATTTCTTGGGATTGAAAACCTTGACCTTGATCAAGGATACGGTAAAAATCGTGAAGGCCAGAACTGGAATAGATTTGGTTCCAGATGATTTTCCGCTGGATGATGAAAAAACATACGAGCTTTTCCAACGAGGAGACACCGTAGGGATATTCCAATACGAATCCCCCGGGATGCAGAAGCACATGAAAAACCTGAAGCCTACGGTTTTTGATGACCTCATTGCCATGAATGCCCTGTACAGACCCGGACCCATGGAATACATCCCAAGTTTTATTGCACGTAAGCATGGTGAAGAGGAAATCACCTACGACCTCCCCGAAATGGAAGAATACCTGCAGGAAACCTACGGGATTACCGTCTACCAAGAGCAGGTGATGTTACTTTCACAAAAACTGGCCGGGTTCTCCAAAGGTGACGCGGATGTTCTGCGAAAAGCCATGGGTAAAAAGATTTTTGCCCTTCTGGAAAAACTAAAACCCCAGTTCTTGGACGGTGGGGAGAAAAATGGTCACCCACGTGATGTGCTGGAAAAAATCTGGAAGGACTGGGAAGCATTTGCATCTTACGCCTTCAACAAGAGTCACTCCACCTGTTATGCCTATATCGCATATCAAACAGCTTATTTAAAAGCCCACTACCCTGCTGAATATATGGCCGCCGTGCTGTCCAACAACATGAACGACATTAAGCAGGTGACCTTTTTTATGGAGGAGTGTAAGCGGATGGGACTGGAAGTTCTGGGACCGGACGTCAACGAATCCTACTACAAATTTGCCGTAAACAAGGACAATGCGGTACGTTTTGGCATGGGCGCCATTAAAGGTGTGGGGCGTTCTGCGGTGGAGACCATCGTGGAAAACCGCAAGGAAGAAGGCCCATACAAATCCATATTTGATCTGGCCAAACGGGTTGATTTGCGGGCGGCCAATAAAAAAGCATTCGAAAACCTGGCATTGGCTGGAGGGTTTGATTCCTTCGGGGACACGCACCGCGCACAATATTTTCATGATGATGGTGATGGCATTTCTTTCTTAGAAAAGGCAGTCAAGTATGGTTCCAAGTTTCAGGAGAACCAAAATTCATCACAAGTGAGCCTTTTTGGTGAAGCTAGTGAGGTTCAAATTCCCGAACCCATTGTTCCGCCTTGCGAGGAATGGGGCACCATGGAAAAGTTGCGTCGCGAAAAAGAAGTGGTGGGCATCTACATTTCTGGTCACCCCTTGGATGACTTCAAAAAAGAGATCAAGGCATTCTGCAAGAACACGGTGGCCGATTTCTCACGTTTGGAAGAGCATGTGAACCGAGAACTCACCGTTGCCGGTGTAATAACCGATGTTCAGCACCGCGTTTCCAAAAACGGTAAAGGTTGGGGGCTCTTCACTTTGGAAGATTACAACGATTCGTACGAATTGCGCATTTTTGGTGAGGAATACCTAAAGTTCCGTCATTTTTTAATGATCAACTCTTTTGTACATGTGCGGGCATTTGTACGCGAGGGCTGGGTAAACCGGGACACGGGCAAGAAAGGGGATCCAAGGCTTCAGTTCAACGATTTTAAACAGCTTCAGGACGTGATGGATGCCTTTGCGAAAAAGCTTACCATCAAACTGAACATAGATCGTCTGCAGGAACAACGTATCAAAACCTTGAAAGACACTTTAACATTACATAAAGGGGATCATCCCATAAGTTTTGTAATTTATGAGATGCAGGAGGAAATCAAACTCAAATTATCGAGCCGAAAACAAAAGGTGAAGATAAACAGCGAGTTACTTTCTGAATTGGAAGCACATGAAATTCATTACAAATTGAATTAGATCATAATTATTGTCAATGGCGCAATAATTAAAACGAATACGCCGTATGTAAGTTACATGGGCATTATTTGACTAACTTTGCATAATATTAAAATAAATAAGATGGCACTAGAAATAACAGATGCAACTTTTGATGAGGTAGTTTTAAAAAGTGACAAGCCTGTCCTAGTAGATTTTTGGGCAGCATGGTGTGGGCCTTGTAGAATGGTAGGTCCGATCATTGAAGAAGTAGGGCAAGAATACGATGGCAAAGCTGTTGTTGGTAAGGTAGATGTTGATGCAAACCAACAGTTTGCCGCTAAATATGGCGTACGCAACATTCCAACCGTTTTAGTTTTTAAAGACGGTGAGGTTGTTAACCGTCAAGTAGGCGTATCTCCTAAAAAAGTATATACAGATGCCATTGATGCAGCTCTGTAATAAGAATTAGGGAATTAGATTTTAAAAAAGGTTTGGCACTTGCCAAGCCTTTTTTATTTTATCTTGTCTGCACAAATTAGTTATGGACGTACGATCGGAACTTAGCAAAGCAACCCTTTTCCAAAATTTAGAGCTTTTGGCCCACCAAATTGTGGAAGGGTTTATCAGTGGAATCCATAAAAGTCCGTTCCACGGGTTCTCCGCTGAGTTTGCGGAACATAAAATTTATAACCCAGGGCAAAGTACCAGACATATTGATTGGAAACTCTTTGCTCGAACAGACCGCTTATATACCAAACGCTTTGAGGACGAGACCAACCTTAGATGCCATATGATCTTGGACAACTCAGCGTCTATGTACTACCCCGAAGTGAAAGAGTATTCCTTGGACAACCTCAACAAAATTGGTTTTGGGGTACTTTCCATTGCGGCATTGATGCAGGTTTTGAAGAAACAACGGGATGCCGTTGGCTTGAGCATCTATTCGGACACCTACGATTTCCACGCTTCGGAAAAGAACAGTGAACGCCATTTTCAAATGCTGTATTCCAAATTGAACGAAGTGGCCACGCATAAAACAAACACAAAAGAGACCAAAACCTACACGTTTCTACATCAAATAGCGGAGAAAATACACCGAAGAAGCTTGATTTTTTTATTTACGGATATGTTCCAAACGGAGACCGAAGAGGAAAAGCTTTTTGAAGCGCTGCGGCACCTTAAATACAACAAACATTCGGTGGTTCTTTTTCATTTATTAGATCAAGCCCACGAACTCAACTTTGATTTTGACAATGCCCCCAAACGTTTTGTGGATGTAGAAACAGGCGAGCAAATAGATTTGTACGCCGATTCCATTAAAAAAGCATATTCAGAAAAAGTGCTGCAATACCAGAAAAGCCTCAAACTAAAGTGTGCGCAATATCAAATAAAATATGTGGGCGTGGATGTTAGATCAGAGTTCTCCCAAGTACTGAATTCCTTTATGATTGAGCGGCAAAAATTTGTTTGATCATTTTTTTAAAAAAATGTTTTGCCGAATCCGAAATGAGAGTGTATATTTGCACTCGCTTTAAAAAAGCAATGAACAAGATTTGAATCTGACTGTTGTCGGAGTCTTACAAAGATAAAATCATTGGTCTGGTAGTTCAGTTGGTTAGAATACCTGCCTGTCACGCAGGGGGTCGCGGGTTCGAGTCCCGTCCAGACCGCTTGGAATATTTCCAAATTTATGCAAAAGCCTGTAAATGAAATGTTTACAGGCTTTTTTCATTTCCATTGCCACCAAAAAATATCAAAAAACACCATCTAAAAGGTGCCTAATTCGGTGCCTCTCAAGGTTTCTTTTTCAGAGGCACCTTCATCGCTGTAATTGACTGTTTTATAATTTATTGCAAGGATTTGTTAACATTTATTTAAGGCCCTTTTTTGTACCTTCAAAGTGTTAAATCAATCCTATTCTTATGTTTTCAACAATCAATGTCATCTTTTACCCAAAGAGAAAGGTAGTTAAGGAACCCAAAAAATCCATTATTTATGCACGAATCACGCTGGATGGTAAACGTGCCGAGTTCAGCACAGGCAAACAAGTCGAGCTAGCCAGATGGGATACCGACAATTGCAGAGTTCGCGGTAAAGGCCCAGAAATACTGGTATTGAACAGATTCTTTGATACTTTGAAAGCCAAATGTGTTTCCATCTATGACGAGCTGGTTCGCAATCAGGAATATGTGGATGCCGATACAGTGAAGAACATCTTTTTGGGCAAGGGCCAAAAACAATATATGATCTTGGAAATATTCCAAGATCACAACGATCAAATGGAAAGTTTGGTGGGCCGTGAATATTCTGCCGGAACACTTCAGCGATATAAAGCCGCCAAATCGCATATCTCCGATTACATCGTACACAAGTACCAAAAAAAGGATTTTCCGCTTAAAAAGCTCGATTATGAGTTTATAACGGGTTTTGATTATTATCTGAAGAGCCAAAAAAAGGTTTCACACAATACAGCGACCAAATATATCGTCAATTTCAAGAAAATTGTTCGCATCGCCTATGCCAACCAATGGATCGATCGAGATCCTTTCTTCCACTGGTCGGCCAGTTGGAAACAAAAGGAGCGTGAGTTCCTGACCCATGAGGAACTGGAAGCCATGCTAAAGCAAGAATTTGAATTCGAAAGGCTTGATACGGTACGCGACATGTTTTTGTTCAGCTGTTATACCGGACTAGCCTTTGCAGATATCGAAAAGTTGACCACAGATGATCTGGTCAAGGACATCAAGGGGAACAAATGGATCAAGACCAAAAGAAAGAAGACTAAGGTTCTGAGCAGCATTCCATTGTTGAGCATTCCAGAGGCCATTATCGACAAGTACAAAGACCATCCCAGGGTAATCGAAAAAAAGACATTGCTCCCGGTATACACAAATCAACGCACCAATTCCTATCTCAAGGAAATCGCCACGGTATGCAAAATCAAAAAGACGTTGACCACCCATTTGGCCAGGCACACCTTTGCGACGACCGTTACCCTTTCCAATGGAGTGCCCATTGAGTCCGTAAGCAAAATGCTTGGACATACCTCTTTGAAGACAACCCAGATCTATGCCAAGGTATTGGACAGTAAAATTTCGGACGACATGGAAAAATTAAAAAATGACCCTGCTTTATTGGAGTTTGCCAAGTCATTTTAATTTTTTTATTCACTTGCTTACTACTTGTCCAAATATGAGACACTCCAATTTTATTTGTAACAGTTTGAAAAATCCAAAAAAATGAAATTTTTTAAATTTTCCTGTTTATTAATTGTTTTATATAGTTTATATGTGTTTTATATAAGGTACCACTGCTTGTCCACTGCTTATCCCGATTTTGGTACAGTATCGGTACAGGACTTGTCCCAATTTTAAACAATTTAAGTTCATTAATTTTGATGTGATTTGGAGTTTTTTAACTGGTCCTTTAATTAGGGTATATACCACTATTTCAAGCACGAAGCCGTTAAATAGGATTCATGAATTCATTTTTTGTTTTCAAGTTCCGATAGTTTTTCGTCCAGTTTGTCCATGAAGTACAATTGGCTATCTGGAAGGATACCCAGAACCAGTTCCAATACTTGGATTACACTATCCTCTTTTGATGCATTTTGGTTGGCAGGGAACAACATCATTCCCTCTCCGTCTAGAGCAAATACACAGACCTCCAGAAGACTGATGATCTGAGTCAAAAGATGGTTATTGTCCCTGACCTCGAAGGATACATAGTTTCCCTTAGAGTCGATGGACTTTTTGTTTCCCAACAGTCCCGAAAGATTGCTTCTGAGCTGTTGGATCTCTTCCAAGGTCTTTAACTTTTGTTTCTTTGATTTCATGTGAATGGATTTATTGGGGTGTGGTTGTCTTTTGTTCTGACAGCAATTTTCTGGCCTTGTCCAAGAATTCCATTTCATCATGGGGTATCAAATCCAGTATAAATCCGAGAACCTGGCTTATATTGTAATGGGGCTGGGGAACGGAACGTGTCGAGAAATTTTCGTTTTCCAAAGCTGTGATGCAGACCTTGATCAGGTCGGAAATCATAAAAGAGGTTTCTTGATATCCCTTGGTAATGAGTTCTACGCTATAGAGTCCCTTTTCCGGGATGTAGGGCTTCAAGGCATGGAAATGCATTTTCTCCAGTTCTTTCAATTGTTCCAATAGGGATGATTCATCATTGTTTTCAACACTCTTGGTCTCTTTTGGGAATGCTTTATTCTTTTCAATTCCCTCGATTTGGTTTTTGCATTGTTCGAGATGCTTATTGAAAATGGACTCCACTTCTTGGATGAAATCCTTCATCTTGGATTGGATGGTCTTGGTCTGTGCCTTTGAAACCTCAAACTCATTACCATACCGGGCAACGCTATAGGCATGTTCCAATAGGAGCAACAGTTCATTGCTCTTCAATTCCGAAGTTTCCAAAAAAGGTTGCAGGGTGGGAAAGAAGTGCTTGCAATAGTTGATATGACTGATAATACTGTGTGTCACCATGCTCCTTCCTATGCACATCTGTTCGATGAACCGAAACGAAAGTTCAAAGGCCTGGTGCATATTAAATGTGGCAATGGCATAATCCCCTTCCTTGATCAAGATGTCCGCAGTATTGGCAAAGGCATTTACTTTTCCCATTTCCGATTTATAATATCGACTCGCCCTCTTCATAAGGGTATTATATGCCATAGTGGAATAATCCATGATATTCTCCCCTTCTGGATGAGCGAATACAGTTTTCCCAAGACAACAATGTTCCAAGAAATACAGCGCTCCCCTTTCAAGGCCTGTTTCCGATTGGTTCTCTGTGTAGACCCTTATCCTGAAATCAGGGTGCCTCTTTCCTTTTTTTGCAATTAGGGAACGGATCTCATTGGGGAGGGGATCATTGTTGACATCCACAAAAAGGGTGAGGAAATAATATTCGGTATTGCCTTCATTTTGTTTACGGGACAGAAATGCACTGTCAATGGTGATGATGTTCAGGATGCTGTTTAGCAATTCGGACAGCCCTTCCGCTTTTTCAAAGTTTTCCGGTATGTTTGTGCCATGTGTCATAGGAATATGGTTTAAAAGGTTCGAAAATCATAACCTATATTAGGGACACATTCCCAAGTACCCCACCATGGTCACTTGTATTTTATTAAAAGTGTTTTGTATTTTACAATCGGATTATTGTGGGAAAGACCCTATATTTGAGATATGGAGACAAAGACCAAGAACAATCACATAGGCAGAAAGATCAGTAGGATCAGGGAACTTCGTGGCATGAAGCAGGAGACCCTTGCAGAACAATTGGGCATAAGCCAACAGGCCGTATCGAACATTGAAAACAGTGAGAATGTGGACGATATGAAATTGGAAGAGATTGCCAAGGCTTTGGGTGTAACTCCAGATGCTATCAAAAATTTTTCTGATGAGTCGGTAATAAACTACTTCAACAATTTCTACGACAATAGTTTTACAAATAGTCAAGGCACATTCCATCCTAATAATTGCACCTTCAATCCACTTGATAAATTAGTAGAGGCTTATGAAGAAAACAAAAAACTTTATGAGCGTCTCCTTCAAGCAGAAAAAGAGAAGTTTGCTTATTTGGAAAAGCTTATCAAATAGCAAAAAGCCATTTTCATTATCCTAAGGTTAATTCAAGACTCAGTTATTGATAAGCCGTATTTTATGGTTTACCTTGTCAATGAATCCGTGTAAATAGTTCGGCACTTGACTTTTTGCTTGATCTATTCTCCAACTCTTCAATGAACCGTTATGGTAATATTGAATAAAAAGGCCACCACCATCAGCACAATCCGGGCAGCCCATTATGGTTTCATTTTCACTTAAAAGCTCTTGGGGAAAATAATCCATCAGGTCTCTGACCTGTTCAAATTTTTCATTTTCCAACTTAATGAAATTGAGATTGGAACCAGAATAATCATCTACGGTATCCTCAAACAACTCCGAATCGGTCAGTTTGAATGTCTCGACACACCCTTCCCCTGCACACATCCCATAGAAATGTCCAAAAACCAAATAATCCTGGTCTCCCAAAAGTACGGTGCTTTCATCGTCATTATCAGTACATGACAAAATGAAACAAAGGCAACAAAAGGAGGACACTATTTTTTTCATGGGTGTTTTGTTATAAGATACCGAGAAATCCATACAGTTGCCTGATGAAACTAATCAATGCCCTGTTTTAACCTAAATTTCATGTGCCTTCCAACTAAAATCAACACCCTATTGAACAATGTTGAACACCGCCCACTAACAAACAATGTTTCAAACCGGGTTCATTCATTACATTTGTTGCATAGTTGCCATACGGCGGTTAAGGATGTGCCAGCACCTTGCGGGTGATGAGGCACAAACGGCTGATAAGGACAGCGTGGTAAGGCAATGAACCCGTTTTTTCCATTGTTTGGCAGCTTTTGGTCAATGTTAGTTGAATCAGTGAGCCTTGACTATTTGTCCCTAAATCCCACTTCTTTCTATTAAAATGAACATTGCCTATTTTTTGTATACTCGGATAGATGGGCACCAACAAAAATCCAATTGTCGATTACTAATTAATAACGTGTAATCACAATAAACATTTTTACAAATTCTTGAGTTTTGTTCGGTATTTTTCTATGGCCCCAGGATTGAGGTCCAGTTTGAGGTGATCCTTGCCAAAGTGGTTGCGGAACACTGATACATGTTCCAGCACATAGGCAAAATCTTCCTTGAGTTCTTCCATCCGTTCCTCCAATCTGACGTAGCGGATCTTGGGCACCGTGGTCTCATTATCCAGAAGCTCGGGGTTAGTAGGATTGATTATTTCCGTGAGCTGCTTTTCATAAAACTCAAAGTCTCCTTCCCATTCTTCGTCTCCTTCAGGTTCCAACTCTTGTTGAAAGAGCGCTTGGATCATACTTACCGTGGGCAGGGTCTGCTCTTTTTCGATGCTTCGCATGATGGCCACCATGGAGTTGAAACGTCTTTTGATCAAATATTTCAAGCTCGCTATGGTTTCGTGCATCCTTTCGTCCGGTGAGATCCCATTGTGTTCAAAAAATTCCACCATGGCCAACAGGGTCATGGTCTGTGACTTTCCTTGCCGATTGGAAAATCTTCGAAATTTCTTGGCCACCGAAATCTTGATGCTCAAGCATGTAAATTGTTCTTTTTCGTATCCTTTATCCATTTTTACATTAAAAATTCATTGGTTTTACTGGGCCCAGCACATTTTTCCATTAAAAACAACCGGGCACACAATTTTTAAAATCCCTAAACACCCTATAAACAGGAGGCTTTGCGAAGCAATAATGATCTGTAGGACGCGTGAGCGCGCTACCCTCTTGCTCCTCCTTTTCGTCCCACAGGGACAAAAACGAATCGCTCAACATGGTTTAAAAACCAGTTGCATTCTAATAAAAAGTCAAATCGAATGGTACGGACTTTAGGAAAGTCAAACAAATTGGATTGCCGTACTTGGTTGAAATTTCAACCTGTTTTTAAAGATATGTAATTAAAGCTTTTGAACATAGAAAAACCCAATCATAATGATTGGGTCGTTTTGGTCGGTTTTGACATCCTTTGTTTTGTCTTTGATTCCCCCTGCATCACATCAAACCATGATCGGCAAAACTGTAATAACTTCCATCGGGTGCCAGGATTATATGGTCCAATACCTTGACATCAAAAAGCTGGGCAGCCTGTTGGATCTTTTTGGTCAACTGTTTGTCTTGCTCACTTGCCTTTAACTGGCCGGATGGATGGTTATGTGATAAAATGATTCCGACGGACAAGGTTTTTAAAACAATGGCAAAGAGGATGCGCATATCTACCAAGGTTCCCGTAATCCCACCAATGGACAGGGGATAGATTCCTTTGACCTTATTGGATTGGTTGAGCAAAAGAATTTTAAAGCATTCATTCAATCCAATGGTGTCGGTATCCCAATTTTTGAAGAGCAGTTGTGCCACATCGTTTGAATTTGTGATGGAGTTCGATTGCAGGGTACTGAGTTTTTCCCTGTAGCTGATCTGTATTTCATTGACTTGCTGTTCCATAATCATAACTATTAAGGATTAAAAGAAGTGGGCACCCAAGAAACCTTTGGGTTACCCCTATCCCATTTAATCATTGGCACCTCCCAACAATAGAATCTCACTGGCCACAATCTCAGTCACATAGCGTTTGTTCCCTTCTTTGTCCTCATAGGAGCGGGAGGTCAATTTTCCTTCGATGACAACTTCCTTCCCCTTGGTCACAAATCCTTCCATGATGTCAGCGAGTTTCCCCCAACCGATCACGGTATGCCATTCGGTGTTGGTGATTCGCTCCCCTTCGGAGTTCTTGTAATGTTCATTGGTGGCCATGGTGAACCGTGCCACACGTTTCCCTTTGTCAAGGTCTGTAATGGTAGGGTCTTGCCCCACGTTTCCGATCAACTGTACTTTGTTTCTTAATGTACTCATGATAAAAAGTTTTTAAAGGTCTGCCGTCTTCCAGTATGGATAAATCAGCAAACAGGGTTAAAAATTTCCCCTCTATTTTATTGGTTTTTGTTTCCCAAATTTTAAGGGGCGTTTGTTTGCTTCTTACGTGCGTAGCACAATAAAAGAAGGGGGTTCTGTCAGGGCTTTTGGGCAGAAATCGGGAGGCTCCGCAACGTAGCAAAACCTTTAGGTTTTCAAGGAAGTGGAAGCCCTATTTATGGACAAAACCTGTCTTGGCCTTGACAGGTTCAATGAGGGCCTTAGGAATTCCATTTGACCCATTGACAAGGGAGCGTACGGGAAGTTAAGCGAGTGCAGGCGATGGTGTCCTGATGGGAAGTCCTTGGGCACTGCCCTGTTTTTCGATGCACCGAAAAACAACCAGGGCTTCTTTTATTATGGACCCCTTAAAATTTGATGGGCGGACGAACGGATTGTAGCCTTCCACAGCAAAGCCCCAAGAAGGGTTTGCAAAGGAAGGGTACATCAAAAATCCGCTTGGACGACTTCCTTTTTAGACATATACAATCATCAAAGTCCCAAACCCAAAAGATACTTGCCGGGAAACTGTCTGATTGATTTTAGTACCAAGCTAAAGACAAAAAGGCACCAAGCTTAGAGATTCTATTGGCTTGAATAACAAGTAATTAACTAAGTATACATCAAAAAGGTACTAAGCTGGATATAAAAGGCATTAAGCTTATTCATAAAAGTTCGTTTCCTGTAGCAATCATATAGGAAATCATTAGGTTGATCATTGCATCCGTCTGTTCCGTTTCCAAAAGGTCCCTCCAATGTTCCGCTAATAAGTCTAGTGCTCTGGGCAAAATCAAACAGAGAATCATTGATTTACTGAGTACCACACCCAATTTCCATACTATACCTACTATTTATGGCTAATCTTTATAAAAAATCAACCTACACTATTGGCTTGCCTTTATGGTATGTTTAGCAATGGTGTATGTTTTTCCGATGGTATTTGTTCTCTCTTTTGAAATATCAATTCTGGAAGAATAATTTTTGCTTCTGTCTCAATCTCTTCCTTGTACCAGTATACCATATGATTTATTTGGCAGTCCTTGATTCGATACCCCTTTTTTCCATATTCGTGGATCTTATCTTTAAACTTGCCCGAAAATTTAACAAGACAATTACCTATGTCATCATAACAACCATCACTATCAACATTTAATTTGTCCCCGCTCTTAAAATTGCACAAGAGATGTTGTCGAGTAATAAAAAAGTCCAACCATACATCCTTATGTGATAGCTGTAATACCAATAGGTCTGAGGGTTGATATGAGTTATAATCAAATTCTATTTGAATGTCCTCACACGATAATCTATCCAGAAAATCACTGTTCAAATGAACAATCAAGTTCTGCTTAGCCCTGGTCAAGGCCACATACACCTGTCTTTTCTTTTGATCGGAGTCTAAGCTATATCCATCCAACATCAAAAACACATTGTCAAACTCTTTCCCTTTAGCTTTATGGATGGTCGAAACATTGATGGTTTCCCCTATGGTCTTTGTGAAATCCTCCAGTTTGGACTCCTTGACAAACATTTCAAAATCGGATCGGTACTTTTTCTTTGGATTGCTGGCATCAAAGTCTTTGATGATATTGATACAAGCCTCAATATTGGAACTGTCCCTATAGGTGTCCCAAAGTTTACGCTTTGCTTTTTTCCATGTACTTTCATCGATGATATACTGGTCTTGGGCTGCGCCTAGTTGTTCAATAAAAAAGCGCACCTCCAATAAATCATATAGACTAAAACCATCATTTGATTGAATCAACTTGGCAGGTAAACCGCCTTTTATCAAAAGCCCAGCAATCTGAAGAGCCTCATCATTTGTGTGTGTCAACACACATGTCGACCCAACTAAGTCAGTTGATAAAATATCCTTGACCAATGGAGCAATGAGATTTGAATTGGAATATTTGACCACTTTGACCAAACCATTGTCCATTTGTTTCGGAACAATGGGAGTTTGTTTTAAACGATGGCTTATCTGTTCCACAAATTGATTGGTAAACGCTACCAAGTTGGGCTTACTTCGATAATTTTCAACAAGCTCAATTTTTTTGGCTCTTTGATCGGAAATAAATCGCTCAAGGTGCTCGGAGCTGGCGCCTCTGAATTCATAAATATTCTGGTCATCATCACCAACAGCTATTACCCTCATTTCTTCATTGTGTTCCATGAGCGTTTTTATAAGCTCAAATTCATGCTTGTCCATATCCTGGGCCTCATCGATGACCAATACCGATTTTGTAATATGGTTGGTTTCAATATCCCCGTTCTTTATTTTGTCCACGGCATCCTTAATCACGGTTTGTGATTTTTCTAGTGAACCGACACGACCCAATAAATCAAAGCAATAGGAATGAAATGTTTTTATTTCCACGAATAAGGCTGCATTATTTATCAAATCAAATAAGCGGGACTTAAACTCAGTGGCAGCCGCTCTTGAGAAGGTAACCATCAGCAATTGTTCGTGCTTTACATCCTCCATCAACAAGAGGGAAGCCAATTTATGGACCAGCACCCTAGTTTTACCACTACCAGGACCGGCAGCCACGGCAATATGCCGGCTACTATTATCCTTGATGATGCTCAGCTGTGCAGGTGAAAGCGCTCCAAAAAGCTTCCTGAACTTTGCGGGCGTTATATTTCTCTTTATTTCATTTTGCCTACTTCCCTTAAAGTATTTGTTCAGAAACGAAGCGTAGTTCAACTGGAAGTAATCTTCAACAAACTGCAATGCCCCTTTATAATCCGCGATCATTTTTTGGGCATACTCGCCCACAATATGGATCTGTTGGATCTTGTTTTCATAAAACCGATGGAGCTTCTCGTAATCCTCAACCTTGTATTTTATCCTATTGTCCTTTTCGAGCCTTTCTATGGTCAACCTATTGTACACAACCAGAAACCCGCCTTCGATATGTATGGCATCTATTCTGGAGAGATAAAATAAGGCATCCTCAATATCATCAACATCAATATGGGACTTGAACAGGGTATTATGGTTTTCATATTCCCCTTTTAAACCGTGTACTGAAAACTCTACCAATACCTTTTCCTTATCCGTGTCCGAAATGAAATCTTCACTTTTTTGGTAGAGGGAATCTATAATGAACCGTGCCAGTTCGTGACGCCTTTCCAATCTGTCCTTCAATTCGGCTCTTGAATAATTGGATTGGATGGAAAAATGATTTTTGGAGTAGTCGTGCTGCTCCCTTTTGATCCAGTTCTTGATCGTCCATATGTTGATGATTGTTTTGATCTTGTTGGGCGAAACACTTTGGCATCCACGTTCATCAGCCAGCTCATTCAATTCCTTGATGTGAAACACCTTTTTCTCCAAGTCAAATACCGAAGCCAGGAACCGCTCTATTTCATTGGTGGATTCCAATATGGTCATGGACCTATTTTTCTTGGTCCCACGCCCTATATAGGCCGTTAAGTCCTTGGAGTCCGCTAATATCTTTTCTTCTCGCAAAATATTGACCGCATTGATGACCTCTTCCCTTTTGATTCCTAGGTGATCGGATATATAATCAATCCGGGATTCGGCCGCTTCATCCGTAGTCTGTTTTCTGCTCTTGCTGGACAGTAGTTTTTTGATGATACGTACCGCATGTTGTCTTTGTTTGTCGTTGAACTTTTCTGATAGATTTATCTTCTCAATGGCTTCATGGGCATTCTTGGAAAGGATTCCATTGGCATAAACTCGTGGCATGTTCTGGCCCCTTCTGAGATAACCAGCCTCTTCCAAGGCAGAGATGGCCGTGGAAACCCTAGTTTCAATCTCGACCACATTATCATCCCATCCCGCTTTTCGGGCTATCTCCAAAGCTGAGTTGGAAACGGTATCCTTAAACCGTGTAATTTCCTTGACCGCCTTCCATATTTGTTGGATTTCCCTAATGTTCAGCTTGGTCTGGTTCAATAAAACAAAATGCTTGCTCAGGTCATCTTCATTGTAAAGCGCATAGCAATCCGCTGTAATATTGGTATCCCTGCCGGCCCTGCCGGATTCCTGCACATAATTTTCGAGGGAATCCGAAAGTTCATAATGGATGACCAAGCCTACGTCCTTTTTGTCCACGCCCATACCAAAGGCAGATGTGGCGACCATTATTTGTATATCTCCCTCAATGAACGCATCTTGGTTTTCCGATTTCTCCTGCTTATCCATTTTACCATGATACGCTCTGGCGGAATACCCGTCATTTGACAATCTTTCGGCTATTTGAAATGCCTTTTTAGTGCGTGATACATAGATAATGGTCGGACAATTCTTTCCATCGATCAAATTGCGAAGTGTATTGTATTTATCCTCTTCATTATCCTTGGGAATCACTTTGTAACTCAGGTTGGTCCGTGAAACGGAAGCATTGAAACTTTCCAGGCTAAGTCCAAGCTTGGCTTGAAAATAATCCTTAATGTCCTGAATAACATTTGGTTTTGCCGTTGCCGTAAAACAGGAAACGGGTATGCCCGTTTCAAGGTTTTTTTTCTCCTGGAGCATTTTGATAAAATCCCCGATGTACAAATAGTCCACCCTAAAATCTTGGCCCCAAGAAGAAAAGCAGTGGGCCTCGTCTATCACAAAACGGACAACGTTTCGTCCAAGCAAAAGTCTTTCAATCGACTTGGACCGCAACGATTCCGGTGAAATGTATAAAATGGAAGCACTGCCGTTTTCGACGCGTTCAAACGACTTTGCACGTTCGATCGGATCAAGAAGGCCATTTATAGTGACCGCTTCGGTAATATTAATCTTTTCAAGATTGTCCACTTGGTCCTTCATTAGGGACTGTAAGGGTGAAATGATTACCGTAAGGCCCCTGACACTTTCCCCGTTCATCAGTGCTGGCACTTGAAATGCAATGGATTTACCTCCCCCAGTTGGAAACACGGCCAAAATGGATTTGTTGTGTATGGCCGCTGTTACCGCTTCTTCCTGCAAGGCCTTGCCATCAAATGTTCTGTAGTCGGGATATCCAAAGAACCTTTTAAGACCCAACTTTACATCCAACGCCTTATTGCAGTAAGTACAGCCCTCAATGCAGGGATTGTTCCTGAGCAGATACATGATTCGTTCAACTTCAGGATAATTTTTAAGCACCCAGGGTGGCGTGATCGAATTTCGACTATCCGTATCTATAATTGCCAAACTATACGCAAGGCCCACAGGGTCAGTCTGGATGATGTTATCCATTGGGGCTGATCCACAAATTTTATCCGTGAACCTTTTTCGAATCAACCTTGATAGGTTATCGGTAAAAGGAGCATACCCGACAAAATCAAAAAATGATGCAAATTCCTTCCTGTCCTTCAATAAGGCATGGTAGATCTGTTTGAAATCCTCGTCCATTCTATTAAAGGCGGAGATTTCATCATAAAACAGATCCCTTGCCTTTATCGCATCGTTTACTGGGTTGTTCAACTCCTCTGTTTGGAGTTTGTCATCCTTTAGCAAGGAGTGATAGGGTTTGGCAGGAAATAAGAGGGGGGATAAAAACAGTGTGTCCACGACCTTGGTTCCAGAAAGTTTCCTGCCCACAGATTTCTGGACATAGGGTATATCATGATAAATGATATTATGCCCACATATATACTCGTGCTGACCGAATATTTCCAACAGCTCAGGTATGGCATTGGAGTGAAATGTATAACCCGCTACGTCAATTCCTCCAATGTCAAGGACTTGCCCACTTTTAGGTTGAACCTCGGTATCAAAAAAAAAGATTTTTTTCATCTATCCTTTTTCTGAATGATCGTATCATTCCACTGTTTCCACATAATCAACGGATTTGGGCCAAAAAAGTTGTTCTTTCTTGTTCCCGGTGTCACAGAGCCATTTTTAACAACTGTTTTAAGGGATGCCAGTAAATTACCAATAATTATCGAATGTTCCTTAAAACCAATGTGCAAGGATACAGTTGATACTCTTTCAAGTAGTTGTGTTTACTTTACCTTACCGAGAATGGGATCTTCGAATCCATTTAAAGGGTCTAAACCATTGGCCTTTCGTTTGGCCCACTCGATATAGGCCTTGGGATCTTCCCCAAGCATTGAATCCATATTCTCTACTTGGCGCTCCATTTCACCTATATACTCACGTATGGTTTGTGCTTTTTTCCAGTTTTGTGCATTCTCAATAAGCTCCTCCAATTTTTTCTTTTCAGACTCAATAACAGCTAGTCTCTTTCGCTCAACTTCCAATTCCCGTTCCTTTTCCTTCCTTTCTTCTGCTTGTTGGGCCCTGAGGTCATGCCAGTACTTACAATCCTTTTCTATCCAAGCGATGATTTCAGGTAGATAATCTTCAAGGTCCCTGGTTTTTGTATCTATCCATCTTTTCTGATCAAAGGAAGGCCCTGCCTGAAACTCTAGTCTTTCCGTTTTTATCCAAGATTCCCGACTAAATCCATCATCCCCTTTTTCTCTAACCCTGCTATACTTTTGACGAAGGTTTATCTCTGTTTTCTGGCCAAACATTTCCACATAGCATCGTCCATATTGGAAACTTATTTTATGTCCCAACTTTTCGATGGCACGAACCAAAGTGTTCATAATTCTTAGGGCCCTAGCCCGTTGTTTTTTATCAGTACTGATAGGGAGAAACTCGAATTTAGGGTCATTTGAACTAAACCTCGAACCATATTCCTTGTCCAATTTCTTCCCAAGAGCCGTTTCGGTTTTCTTTATCAATGGATGTGGCCGGGACAGTTTGGTCGGGACCTTTAAATCAAAGGCCCTGTCATTCTTAAGCTCTTCTATGCGTGCTTTGTATTCGCTCACAAACTTTACCATAATCTTACCGTCTGGCTTTCTGTTCCCTGCCACATCCATAGGTGGTAACTTATCCTGCTTTACTTTCTTTCCATATCGAAGTTTTTGCCAATATCCCCGTTTAGGCAGCGGAATTTGATAGTGATGACATTTTTTTCTTAAAATATGTGCGGGCACTTGTAGTTTTTCTGAGATCTGAACCATGGGTTTTGACCAGACCAAGTCATATAGTTCCTTTCTGGTAATAGCCATAAATATGAGTGTATTATTTCATGAATATTATTATGGAGTAGTTTTTGTTTTAATTTCCGCGGGAGTTTCCTTCCTTAAAAAGGTAAAGCCCTATTTTGTCGATTGAACAGTCTCTGGCGAAAGTTCAAGTTTGCTTCCAACGTACTTGAATACACTCGAAAAACCGCTGAACTGATTCCAAAAATCCGGCTTTTTTATTTTTCACTTAAAAAATTTGACCAAAACCATTTAATCAATAATTCCCATTATTTCCCAAATTTCAATGGGGTATTTGCTTGCTTCTTACATGCATCTCACAATAAAAGAAAGCGGGGGACAGTCAAGGCTTTTGGGAAGGAAGTGGAAACCCTATTTACGAACAAACACCATCTTGGCCTTGATAAGTTCCATTAGGGCCCTTGGGAACACCATCATCCCCATTGTACGGAAAATCATGTGATTCAAGATGATGGTGTCCTAATCGGAAGTCCCTGGACACTACCCTGTTTTTTGATGACTCGAAAAACAACAAAGGGCTACTTTTATTAAAAACTCCTTAAAAATCAACATTGATGAGTATACTCCATGTCATACTTAAATGGATGAAAAGTACAGACGCATCCAAAACATAGTAAAATTTGAATTAAAACGACATTTATTGTCGCTATTCATTGCGTCATTTGCCCTGAACGTTTAATTTAACCAAATGAATATTTTATATCTCCACGGACTCAAAAGTGTACTCAGCGCGGAAAAAAGACAGATTCTCAAAGGATTTGGAAAGGTTTATGCTCCGGATATCAATTATAAAAAACTACATATCCAACCTGTTGAAATCTTAAAACAATTCCCCAATACTGAATTCAATGTTATCATAGGCAGTAGTAAGGGTGGGCTGAATGCTTTCATTATGTCTGAAAGTCTGGGAAGGCCCGCCTTAGTTTTCAATCCCCCTTTACAAAAACATATATCCATTGATTTCCAAAACCATTACACCAAATGTTTGGCTCCTAAAACCATAATATTAGGAAGAAAGGATGATATAGTTGATCCTAACGAGACCCTTAAATTTTTAAGCACGTATTCCAAGGAGGCTGAAATCAATATCAAATTGGTTCCGCATTTGGGGCATCGCATTCCTTTGGAATTATTCAAGGAGGAAGTAGGCCACTTTTTCAGCAAACTTTGCTATTAAATCCATCAATATGTCTGTTCACCAAACTATTAAGCGTTATACCAAAATTATTTCACTTCTGAGGAGAAGGCCCATGAGCTATGAGGAGATTCAAAATAAAATGCTATCGGACCCTGATGTTATTGAAGATAAATTACTCACTTCCCAACGCACATTTCAAAGGGATATTCGGGCAATAGCATCTATTTATGAAATTGAGATTGCTTCCGATAAAAGTCAAAACAGATATTATATCAAAGAAGACCTAGAGGACATCCAGACCAGACGTTTGCGAGAAAGTTATGAACTTGTAAACGCTATTAAAATGTCAAAGGGGCTTGGGAACATCCTCTCCTTTGAGGAAAGAGGAAGTTTGGGCACAAAAAATATGTCAGGGTTGATCCACGCTATACAGAATAACCTGATTGTAGAATTCAGCTACATTAAATACTGGGATGCTTCGGAAAGTTCGCGAAAGGTCAAACCTATTTGCTTAAAGGAGTCCAGAAACCGCTGGTATTTGATAGGCGAAGATGAGAGGGACGGAAAAATCAAGAATTTCTCCTTGGATCGCATACAAAATTTATGCGTTACGCCCAGCACATTTATCCCCTTTTCTTATGACGTCAACATGGAATTCAAAGACAGCTTCGGGATTATCAATGGATCAAACGAAAAGCCGGTTGAAGTCATCCTTTCATTTACCCCAGAACAAGGTAGATATATACAATCTCTACCCCTTCATCGCAGTCAGCACACTATTGTTGAGAACAGTGATGAAATTCGTTTTAGTTATTTAATTAAACCGACTCATGATTTCAAAATGGAGCTACTCTCTTATGGAGATCAAGTGAAGGTAATTTCTCCAAAGCCACTTCAAGAGCAAATTAAAAATCAATTGAAGCAAGCCATTAAAAAATATTGAACGACAGCTTCTGGCGCATTCCTAAAATACATTTGAATCAGTTAACAACCTTGGGGAAATATACCCTCGTAATTTGAATCGAAGAAAACCGTAGCTGACCTTAATGATTCACCAACAATTATTTTACATTATGAATCAACCAAAACTTAAAGATTATTCATTACTAAATAAGGATATATATTATTATCCAGATCAAGTGTATTTAAGTTACTATGAAAAAATCCCTAGTAATAATTGCTATCGTAATCTTGATTTTAAAAAGTTGATACGGGAATTCCCAAAAATATTCGAAGATGAAATTTTGAATTATCATCGCCAATTTGAAAGAACGGATGAGACTACTTTAGGATCCCACCTATTTATTTTAAAGAATGAAATTCTTGTATATTTAAATTCCACAGAATTTAGGGTGCTTTTCCAAAAAGAGTCCACAAAAACGCAGAATCTGGAGGAATTCTGTTTGAAGCTCAAGAAGAAAAAAACGGATCTGGCCCAGATTAATCTCATAATATTACAGGACAATAGCTTTCAAAACAGAAAGATTGATTTTAAAATTCCAGAAATCAATTTAGATTATTTATATAATGATGGATTTAATACATTTCATGAAAAAGTTCTGTCAATCCTTTCGGAAAAGAATTCAAGCGGACTACATTTGTTCTATGGGATGCCGGGAACAGGCAAGAGCACTTATATTCGATATTTATGTGGCATCCTTGAAAAGAAAGTGATTTTTCTGCCAGGACAGCTCGCTCAGAACCTAGACAATGTGTATATGATGCGGTATCTCATTTCAAATTCAAACTCAATACTAATCATTGAAGACGCAGAAGAGTTGATTGTTTCAAGGGATGACCAAAGAAATTCAAACCTAGCCATGATCCTAAATTTGACCGATGGTATACTGGGAGAATCCTTAAAGATTCAGATAATAGCCACCTTCAATACCGACCTTAAAAAAATCGATCCTGCATTAAAAAGAAAAGGTCGTTTAAAAAGCAGTTATGAATTTAAGCCCCTAACTTCCAAAAAAGCGAATCGGTTGCTGAAAAATGAAGGAGAAAACAAATTTACCGACACCCCCCTCACATTGGCAGAAATCTTCAATTCTAAAGAAGATCAACAAATGAAGGAGCCGAAAAGAAAAGCTGTAGGTTTTCGGTGAGATTGTTTTTTGGCGAAATGGTCGAGGCATATCATATTAAGTTTTGGGAAACATACTATTTTAGAAAACTTGTGCAACAACGGGATACTAAAATATGCTATTCTAAAAACCTGGTTAAGGGCATATGGCACTATAGTTAAATGCAACGAAACATGTAATAAAAAAAGATTTATGGATGTAAGATATCAAGACCTGATAAAATTTGAAACGGAATGCGAGGAAGACCTTGATAAAATTAAATCTCATTTAAGCGCCTTCAATATTTTCAATGTACTTGGAGTTCAATATAGGGAAATACGACATAGTAATTTTGTGGGGTGGTTGTTAAATCCCAAGGGATCCCACGGGTTTAAAACCAATATTTTAGGACAACTTCTAAAGCATCTCAATTCAAGAGGTCTGATTTCCGCTTCAGAATTAAATGAATTTTTAACCAAAGCATTGGTAAAGACCGAGGTTGTTAGGGAGAGTGAGAAAAATATTGATTTGTTCCTTATCAATAAAGAACTTGGTTTTGCCATAACCATCGAAAACAAAATTTATTCTGATTATTCAATACATCAGTTAGGCGACTATTACGAACATGTAGAAAAGCAATATCCCCACTTAAAGAAAAGAATATATCTGACACTTACACCATTGGAAAGCAGTCGTCATAAAAATAAAAAATTCCTTCACGGCGAAAAATATACCAACATCACATACAAGGATATTATACGATTTTTAAAAAAATGTGAGAATATTACCAATAACCTAGATTTCTTTATTAAAGCAAGTGTAAATCAATACATCTCCATGGTAGAAAAAGACATCACCAAAACAAGCAAAGAAATTGCCAAAGCAAAGGAAATTTATAAAAAGTATGGGCAAGTCATTAATTTCATAATCAACAATCAAGCCGACTTTTCTGTCCACAAAAACTTGATTTTGGATATCATAACTAGTATGGAAGAAGATTTTATAATCAGCCATGAGACAAATGACAAGAACATCATTTATCTATTGCCTAAGAAGCAGAAGCTCTTAGATTTGTTTTATTATCCAAAAGCAGAATCCAGAGGTGGTGATTATATTTTCAGTTATGTCTTGCTCATAAAAAAGGATAATATAGCAATGAAGTTGGCATTTGGTCCTATTGCTGAATCGGATGAAAACAAGCATATACAAGAAGTCAAACGTGACCTTCTTTCAAAAATGAAAGGGTTCAAGTGTTTGAGCAAAAGTAAAATCCCAACCATTGAAATTTACTATGATACTGACGAGCATGATTATGCAAGGGTTTGCAGCATACAGCTTTTTACCGAAGATGATTTAATCTCTGAAAACAAGTCATTCAGGCAAATGTTCGAGTCAAAATTCAATGAGGTCAACAATGTTCTTTTACAACCATTTACAAAGGAACTTTTTGAGACACTATCCCAATAAGTGTGTAAGTTGAAAATAACAGGGGTTGGGCTTTTCTAGAGCCTGACCCTTTTTTCATAGATTGTAAGGAACTGGTTTAAAATGATGCCCCAGTTCCTGAAGGGCATGGACCATTTCTCAGTGGCCTCCCTTGTTGCCAAATATACGGATTTCATCACCGCATCGTCGGTCGGTTGAAACGCCGGACATAGCATACCACCTTAGCCGGATAAAATTGAGCACCCTCCAAAACGACACAATAACCTAAATTTCAAAATCAATACCACCAAATATTGGATGGCTCAAATTTTCCATTTTTGGTGGCCTCAACCATCCGGCTCATCCATACAAAGCACATAATCCAACCCATATGGAAACCCAATCTCCATTTTGGGTCAAAATCCATCGTTTTTAATGTTAAAAAGGTTGAAATTTGTTAAAAGGTAAGCAATTCGGTGAGCATAAAAATTTGGACAGTCTTAAGTCCCTTATTTAAAGAGGGGTTTGAGAAGTAAGTTCTGGAGCCTCCATGCCCGTGAGAGCATCTAAAATTGGCTTAATGATATCGAGTGCTTTCGCATTCTCATATCCCTCGTGTTAATGAACCATCCATTGGATTTCCACCTTTACATCACCGCTTAAAAGATATCTTAATGACTTAGTTGATTTCCTGGTTGGAAACGCCGGGCATAGTATACCAGCCACGGTGGAAGCTAGTGACCATAGCAAAACCATTAATAAGCGACTGAATTCATGTCCACTACTTTAAAAAATAATATGATCCAGATTAGCCGTTTTTAATGGTTCTCGGTATCACGCCCATCCATTATACATCATTTTGGTTTTTCTCAATTACTTATACATTTGTCTTAGTTAGAATTCCTTATTTTCTTTTCCCATTCCCAAGCGGATCTCATGGCATCGTCTAAACTATATTCCGATATCCATCTAAGTATTTTGTTCGCCTTTGTGGTATCCGCGTAAGCTTGCACAACATCGCCGCGGCGCCTGTTCATAATCTTGAAGTTTAGCTGTTCTCCGGAAACACGTTCAAAACTCTGTATTACTTCCAGCACGGAACTTCCCTTTCCTGTACCCAAATTGAACACCTCATAATTACCGTCATTTTTGTTTTCTAATAAACGCTGGAGTGATACTACATGTGCCTTGGCCAAATCCACCACATGGATATAATCCCGGATACAGGTTCCATCTGTTGTTGGATAGTCATTGCCAAAAACCGATAGTTGTTTTCTCAATCCAATAGCCGTTTGCGTAATAAAGGGAACCAAATTTTGGGGCACCCCCAATGGAAACTCTCCGATTTGAGCACTGGGATGTGCGCCTATGGGATTGAAATATCTAAGTGCAATGGCACTCAAATTGGGGTTCACATTACATATATCCTGGATGATTTCCTCACCAATTTGTTTTGTATTGCCGTATGGTGATTCAGCCGGTTTCACGGGAGCACCCTCTGTAATGGGTAATTCATCCGCTTGTCCATACACTGTGCACGATGAACTGAAAATAAAATTGGCCTTACTCTTCTTTAACAACTCTTGAAGTAGATAGACCAGGGCGTTCAAATTATTTTCATAATACAGTAATGGTTTCTTTACACTCTCACCAACAGCCTTTGAAGCTGAAAAATGGATTACACCCTCAATATCGCCATACTTAGCAAAAAAATCCTGCAACTTTGATTTTTCACGAAGATCTAGTTGTTCGAAAAAGGGACGCTGCCCAGTGATGGCTTCAATACCATCCAAAACGGTAATGGAGGAATTTGACAGGTTGTCAATAATGGCCACCTCATATCCTTCACTTTGCAATTCAACAACTGTATGGGAGCCAATATACCCCATACCACCTGTTACCAATATCATACGTTTTTGTTTTAAAAATTACCTTTATATGTACCATACACCACTCATCTGCAAATGCCTCATAAAAGAATCCATCGCGTGGTCCTTCAGCCAAGAATCTCATCACGGATACAATTCGGCTCGTCTTTAGCAACCTGTTTGGTGTTTAATTTTTTTTCCATACTCCACAGGTGTTGAACGTAATATGATTTCCACCAACATTACAAAGCTCCATCGATACTAGGTCATTAGTTTACCTTAAAACCTTGGCTGTTTCAAAATATTTTTCATTCTTAAAAGTCATTTTGTGACCATTGGTAGGCTGTATCTTCCAGTTCTTCCGAAAAAGGTATTGGTTACTTTTCTCTTCAGATTATATTATGTTTAATTTAATTGCCACGTCCTGTTAAATTATTCGGATCTTCATAGTCAATCCTGTTTTTCACTGCATTTACACCATTAGGTTTGGGCCATACCTTGGTTTCATATGCCATCTTTTCCCATAAATCTTTCAATTCATTTACCATATCGGTTTTTTGTGTGGCGAGATCATGCATCTCGGTGCGATCATCAACGATATTGTACAATTCCCATAGGGTTTCATCCGAAGGGTCTACTGTTACAAGCTTCCAATCTCCCTTGCGAATGGCGGCATGCCCTTCATGTTCCCAAAAAATGACATTATGTTTTTGCTCATCTATCCCTTTGAAATTATCGACCAAGCTGACTCCTCTTTTTGACAAAATAGGTTTTCCGTTGTAGGTTTCTGGGTAAGTAGCTCCGGATATATCAAGACAAGTGGCCATTATATCAACTAAATGCCCGGGTTCCGCATCCATAATCCCAGATTTTACAATTCCTTTGGGCCAATGAGCAATCAATGGGGTAGATATCCCTCCCTCGTGGGTGAACCGCTTAAACTTTTTGAAGGGGGTATTGCTGGTAACCGTCCAAACACGCCCTTGGCTAGCCCCTTGCCGAGCTGAATTTTTTCTCCAATCTTCATAATTTCGGCTCGTGTTGATTCCCCATTGCCAGCCATAATCCTCTCCCATGGGTTCTGCTGAGCATCCATTATCGGACAGAAAAAGAATCAGAGTATTGTCCAATGCTCTTTTTTCCCTTAAATGGTCCACAATTCGGCCAATATTCTTATCCATTATATCAATCTGGGCAGCGTAGATGGCTCGCATAAATTTCAGGTCCTGCTGCACAGTATCAGGCAAAGAAGCCCATTCAGGGGTGTCCTGCTCAGGCAAATCCCAATCTTCTGATACCAATCCCATTTCCTTCATGTTTTGATATTTCTCCAATCTGAGCGCTTCGTATCCTCCCGAATATTTGTCCTCGTATTTGGCGATAACATCATCGTGCGCCTCCAAAGGCCAATGTGGAGCATTGTAGGCCACATATTCAAAGAAGGGCTTTTCCTCTTTAAGCGCCTTATCTATGTGTTCGATAGCTTTAGTAGTGAACACATCAGTGGTGTACCATTCCTTGTTGTTGGGTTGAGGCTCATACTCCCCAGGATTAGGAGTCGCCGGTATAATAATTTTGCCATTTTCATAGATTTCGCAGGTTTCCAAAACCTTAAAGTAACTATCAATCCAATTATGGATAACGTACGTGTTTTGAAAACCACGGTTTTCTGGCCAAGATTCGCGTTCGGTCCCAGCATGCCACTTACCAGACATTCCCGTTGAATATCCCACTTCGGACAATAATTGCGGAATGGTCACCACGGAATCGTTCAAAACACCCAAATATCCTGGGCCTTGGTTAACCCCAGTCATATGTCCAATACCAGCTTCAGAAGGATACACTCCGGTCATTAAACTTGCCCTAGTAGGACAGCAACGGGCCGCATTGTAAAATTGGGTAAACTTGATTCCATCTTGAGCAAGACCATCCAAATTGGGTGTGGAAATTTCTCCGCCATAACAACCTAAATCCGAATAGCCCATATCGTCCGCCATAATCAAAACAATGTTGGGCCTTTCATTTGGTCGTTCCTTCTGTTCTTGTTTGGAATTGCAACCCACAATAGCCAAGGTTGCCAAAACTAAAGCCCCACTGTATTTTAATATTGTCATCATTTCTTGAATTAATTAAATGCCCAACGCATTGATTTATAGGTTTTATCCGATGAAATCTTCCATCGGAATCTATTTTACCGTTTAAACTTCACCCTACTAAATTTCAACCTCAACTTTCAGAGGTATTATTGTTGCTCACCGCGAATTTTAAAAACCCGGGTATCCGTGTTGTTTCTGCTCACGAGAATAAGGGATTCGTCCTTAGAACTTTTTACTATTTTAATATCCCGTGCTTCGCCTGCCAAAGAAAAACCGGATTCTTTATTGTCCATATATTCCAACTCCCCATTCCCCTTTCCTTTGAGAAATACTCCAAAAGATGCATCACTCCGTCCCATGTCAGGTTGGTTTCCAAAAAAGTTGCCCACGGCCAGCACATCAAGGTTTCCGTCTAGGTCAACATCTTGGGTGGAAAATCCATAAATGGGCGAAAGCTGAGCTTCGATGGGCAAATCGTGCATCATAAATGTTGAATCCCCTCTGTTTTCCAACCAAATTGAGGCTAACGTCTGCACCTGAAGATGATAACTGTTTGCCAACTGTTCCTCCGGAAAAATTTCATTGAAAGTGCTCGATGCGTATTTTTCATAGGTCTTGTACACCTTTTTTACACTTACAATCTGTTTGGAGAGCATATCCAGACCGGGATATACCCATTGTTTATCATTTCTGTAATAGGCCATAACAGGGTCGTAGGCCAGATTGCCATCAAAATCCCGCAAATAAAGATCTATCGGTTTTTCAGGTGAAGCGGATAAATTGGTGTTCAGTCCCATATTCCCAAGAAGGAAATCCTGATCTCCGTCGCCGTCCAAATCCACTGCTTCAATGGTGTTCCACCATCCGGAAGAATTATCAATGGTGCTGACAAAAACTTGGTCGTCCTGATACTTAAAAATACTAATGGGCATCCATTCCCCAACAACCACAAGCTCTCGGGATGTCCTCAACCAAGCAGCATCGGTCACCATGCCAATACGGCCATTATAACTCAAGTAGCCCGAGGTTTGATCACTGAACTTTCCTGTTCCATCATTGATTAGCACCCGACTTATGCCTGGGTTCCCATATTCGTGAGGTGTGGAACGCCCCCCGATGAAAAAATCAGGGTTGCCGTCGTTGTTGAAATCGCCCGAAACCACGCACGACGCATTAAACCGATTGCCGGGTACAGCGTCTTCCATAAGGGTGAAATTTCCTTTCCCATCATTATAGTAAAGTCTATCCCTTACCCGAACACTTTTATCTGGTTCTCCTCCTCCACTCGCAATGTAGAGGTCCAAGTCCCCATCCCCATCAACATCCAAAAACGAGACTCCAACATCCTCACAGAACTTATCCTTTTCAAAAACGTTCGTATTTCCCTTTTCGAAATAGGTCTCTTTTCCCTTTTGTTGCAAAAACAAACTCCCCGCCTGATCTTTGGCACCTCCAATAAAAAAGTCATCCAATCCGTCCCCATTAACATCACCAACAGCAATCTTTGGACCTTCAGTGGATATTAAATGTGGGATAAGTTGCTCCACGGAGAAATCCACGAAAAAGTTTTCCTCATGGATGAAATCTATCCCTGAATCCTGTGAAACATCCACAAATAGCTTTGATGCTTTCTGCGTTGTATAGGAACCGTCAGATTTTTTAGCATTAGACTGATCAACTTTAAGAGTGGTGTTGACTGCCACATTTTTGATTTTTTCAACGGTGTCATCTGGCCAACTGATGGTTGTTTTATAAATCTTATCATCATCCCCCAACCCAAAATGCACGTCAACAATAGCTGAAGACAACCATCCTTTGGTGGATTTTACTTCTTGAATCTGAATTCCCGAGGCGGTTTCTATTTTTACTCTAGCTCCAATACCAAACGTATTCTTGTCATTTCCATTCAGCTTAACTTTTAAAAAGGACTTGGGCTGTTGTTCCATCAAGCGGTTTTCAAAAATACCGGCATCATCGTCTAAATTATTGGTTACAATATCCAAGTCACCATCATTGTCAAGGTCAACGGTGATAGCCCCATTGGACAACCCCTTAAAGTCGAGCCCCCAAACATTGCCCACTTCCTCAAACTTTTCTCCATTGTTTCGATAGGCCATATTTTCGATATCACCTTTCGGGATCAATTCAATTAATTGAAGGGTGGAAATGGAATCCGCCTTTATGTAGTCATTCGAAGTATAATTGGTGAAATCAAGATTGTTTGGCCGTTTTGGAATACCGTTCGAGACGAACATATCCTTGGTCCCGTTATTGTCCAAATCATCAAAAATGACACTCCAACTCCAATCCGTGGCTTCAACACCTTGATATTGCCCTACTTCCCGGAACTGAACCAAGTCTTCACCAAGCAAAGGACCGGCATTGGCTTGAAGCATATTCCGACCGTATTGATGATGATAGCCAAACTGCCTTTTGTATTGGTAAATATCGTATGGGTCCACACCGCTGGTTTTTTTGGATATACTTTCATCAAATGGTTTCATATCCATTGTGGCAATATCCAGCCAGCCATCATTGTTGTAATCCGAAATATCATTGCCCATGGAAAAGGCACTGACATGACCCGTGGATGCTGTTATTTTCTCACTGAAAGTACCGTCTTGGTTATTATAATAGAGGTAATCGTTTTCATGAAAATCATTGGAAACATAAATATCGGGCCAGCCATCATTGTTGATATCGCCCGTGCTAACAGCGAGTCCGTAGCCCATGGTACCGCCAAAAATACCGGCCTCCTCACTTACATCCACAAACTTATCCCCATCATTTCTAAAAATCCTGTCACCGGCCAAATCATCACGTTCTTCCCTAAATTTTGAGGGTTTGTAAGATTCCGTGGAATGTATAGAGTGGTTTAAGAGGTACATATCAAGATCTCCATCTTTATCGTAATCGAAAAAGGTTGCATGCTGGGAATAACTGGCTATGTCAAGACCATATTCACCAGCGTTTTCGGTAAAGGTGTTGTCCTTGTTGTTGATGTAGAGCCTGTTCTTGCCTTGAAGATTTTTAAACCCATTCACCTGACAAATATAAATGTCCAACCATCCGTCTCCATTCACGTCTGCCATGGTCACTCCCGTAGTCCAAGAGGTGCTACCTTCCGGACCAGCGACACCCGCCATTTCGGTAATGTCCTTGAATTCAAGCCCCCCTTCATTAAGGTAAAGTTTATCCGCTCCTTGGTTTGAGGTGAACAATAAATCAGGCAGTCCATCATTGTTGATATCCCCTGCGGCCACTCCGCCTCCATTGTACATATAAATGTATTCCACGATGTTCAACTCTTCCGATTCCTCAATATCATTTGAGAAATCTATTCCTGTGGAATAGGAAGACATTTTTTTGAAAAGTTTACCTTCATCCTTGGTACAACTTGCAAGAAACAATAAGGACCAAACGGATACCAAAAAAACAATACGGAAAACCATAGGATTTGAATTTCCTATGTTCCTCTTCACTTTTATATCTACCACTATTTTCATCTGTCCGTCTGTGTTTTAATTTTTTCTGTATACCTCTAGGGAATCGTTGTTTCGAGCCACAATTATGAGTTCTTTTCCTACCACTTCCAGTTTTTTGATGTCCCTAATTTCGCCCTCCATGTTTATGCCCGATTCTTTGGTTCCCGCCACTTCAAAATTACCTTTGCCATTGTTCAGCAATACGGTTCCGTAACTTGCATCGTACCTGCCCACTTCAGGCTTAACCCCAAACAAATTCCCACCAAGCATCACATCAATAGACCCATCATCATTAAAGTCATCCAACAATACCGCAAATGTTGGGGAAATCTGCGCTTCTTTAGGTAATGGTTTTATGGTAAAACCTCCGTTTCCATTACTTAGTACGACAACACTTTCCAACATTTTGGTTTCATGGACAATGGCCCCTTTCAATTCTTCTGCTGAAAATACTTGTTCAATGGTTTGCTCTTTATAGGATTCGTAGGAGTTGTATTTTTTGAACAGATAGGGCATCTGCTGAACAATATCTTGCCGCATTGGGGTCACATAGGCCTTGTCCCCAATGTACTTGCAAATAATTTGTTCCACATCTCCATTTCCATCAAAATCATTGATGTAACAATACAAAGGCTTGTCCGCACTCGCCTTAAAACGGGAGTTTAGTCCGTGGTTGCCCAAAACAAAGTCAGGATAACCATCATTGTTCAAATCCGTCACTTGGCATGTGTTCCACCAGCCTGTGGTATCTTTAAATGGGCCGATTTGAGCTGGCTCCAAAACTCCATTCCTGTTTTCCAAAAGGGTGATGGGCATCCACTTACCGACCACCAAAAGGTCTTGATCGCCATCATTGTCAAAATCGACCCATTTTGCATCGGTCACCAGACCCAAATTCAACAAAGCGCTAGCATTTTGGGAAGTTACATCGGTGAAATTTCCTGTTCCATCATTCTCCAAAAGGTAACTTGATTGTGGCACACCATAATTCTTGATTTTGAGGCGTACCCCCACAAAAAGGTCCAAATCCCCATCACCGTCATAATCTGCGGACACAACGGATGACGTACTTTCTGGTTTTGCATTGGGGAGCAATTGTTTCGATTTTTCAAAATTGCCCTTACCATCATTGAAGTACAATCTGTCCACCAAGGCAAATGAATTTCCCGTAAATTCTATACCCCCACTGGTCACATACAAATCCAGGTCGCCATCGTTATTGGCATCAAAGAAAGTACAACCCAAATCTTCCGATTCCTTGTCCTCCTCGAATAGCGCCATATTGGTCTTCATAAAAGCTCCGTTGCTTTGCTGGATAAACAGTGATCCCGCCGTTCCTTTTGCCCCTCCAATGAAGACATCCTGCAAACCATCGTTATTTACATCGGCTTCAGCAATTTTTGGTCCCTGTGTGGATTTGAAATGATAGAGCAATCGGTCATAATCAAAATCAACAAAGGCATTTTCCATGTGAATGAAATCCATAACTTCAGTGCTCTTTAATTTTTGGAACAGTTTTGAATCATTTCCTGAAAGGAATGGCGAAGGGTTTATTTTTTGAATGGTTTGCTCATCAACTGTCAGGGTCTGATTGGATTGGACATCGGTCAGATATGTGGTACCTCCATAGGGCCAATCGATGATCACACTATCTATTTTTTGGATAGGACCGAGTCCGAAATTGAGTGTGGGATCAATAGTGGACTGAAACCCCCGATTTAAAAATTGTTCTTTGTAGAACAGTTTTCCATTGGCCTTCAAGGTCACTTTTGTACCAATGGCCTGTCGGTTTTTTTGAGCGCCCAACAGTTTAATTTTTAAATAGTGGGCCTCTGGATGTTGCTCTACGGTGGTGTTTTTATACACAAAAAGTGGCATATTGGCATTGTTCACGATAAGGTCCAAATCCCCGTCATTGTCCAAATCGCCATAGGCTGCTCCGTTGGAATGTGATGGCTCCGCCAAACCCCATTCTTTGGCAGTATTCGTAAAGGATAGATCGGGACCTCCAGAATACATGTAATTTGAAATTTTGTTGGGTGGCATCAAATCCACTAAATGTTTGTAGTCCACCCCAGATTTTTTCTCTACCATTTTGGCCACCTCCTCACTCACTACGTAGTTGGTGTAATCCCGGTTCAAAAGGTCTTTGACCAATCCATTTGAAATAAAAATATCATTGTAACCATCGTAATTAAAATCGGAAATCAGTGGGCTCCAGCTCCAGTCGGTTGCCTCAATCCCCACCAAACGACCAATTTCACTGAAGGTAATCTGTCCATCTGTTTTGCCATTATGTTGGTGGAGCATATTTCGGGTGTATTGGTGATAATACCCATTTTTAAGGTTGTTTTGGTATTGATCCCAGTTTTCGAACACCATTGTGGTCTTTAAGCGGCCATCTGACTCGGGCAGCATTTCGGTGACAAATATCTCTGGATATCCATCGCCAGAAATATCAGCAATATCCGACCCCATGGACCCCATGCTGATGGATCGCATTTGCTCCTCAAGATTTTCAGAAAATGTACCATCACCATTGTTCATGTAGATGTAATCCTTCTCAAAAAAATCATTGGAAATATAGAGGTCGGGCCAACCATCTCGATTAAGATCACTTACCGATATACCAAGGCCAAATCCTATTTCACTACTATAAATTCCGGCTTCTTCGGTAACATTTTTAAAAACCATACCATCGTTACGAAGAAGCTTGTCACCACCCAGCTTGTTATGTACCTTACGTTCATTGGCCTCAAGATCAAAGCTACGAATAGACCTATAGGAATTGTTTAGAATATATACATCTAGGTCACCATCTCCGTCAAAATCGAAAAAAGCGGCATGGGTCGAAAGTCCTTGGTCCGCCAGACCCAGTTCCTCAGCCATATCAGTAAAAGTACCATCCCTATTGTTAATAAAGAATTCATTTTGTTTATTGTCCCCCTTGATACCACCAGAATTACAAACATATATATCCAACCACCCGTCCGAATTGATATCGACCATTGAAACCCCGGTCGACCACGCTCGCATACCGGAAACACCAGCACTTTCTGTCACGTCTTCAAATTGAAAATTGCCGCGATTCAAAAACAGCTTGTTTGGCAATAGGTTGGCAGTCATATATACATCCAACAGACCATCGTTGTTTACATCCCCAAGACCAACTCCTCCCCCATTGTAATAATTACGGTATTTATAAATATTAAATTCATTGGTGTAATTTAGAGTGTTTTCAAAAAACAAGCCTGTCTCTTCCATGGACATGGATTCAAAAAGAGGCCTCTTTTCTTTCTTTTTTTCAACACAAGAAATGCCCAAACAACATAAAGCAAGAAGGACCATAAGAACCAGCAATCTGGCTTCAATTTTTATGAGCAATCCTTTGACATCCATTATTTTGATTGTTTTGTCAAGTCTTTAAAACTAAAATAAACATGCTCAAGATTGATGTCGTTCCACACCTTTAGTTCACGATTCCCATCGATCTTTACATATACTGGACCTACCCTATTGGCAGGTTCATTTGTTTCCATTTCTATAAATCCATTTCCTTTAAACCATATCTCAAATTTTGGCAAAAGCTCTTGCAGCAATACAATATTGTCATAATTTCTATTAAAACCGTTCCAATACAGGTAACTGAACCTTCCTGACATCCCCACGATAACCTCATTGCTGAATTCTGGATAAAATTCACACCTGACGGGGTATTTGAAACGATCAGGGAACTTGATATCTATAAGTCCCAATGCAGATTCCATAAAGAGTCCTTTCTGATTCATTTTAAAAATTTCTTCCTCGAATTCTGTACGGGTCATCTTGAATTCAATCCCATACCAAAGACTATCATTAACTTTTCCGGAATTTAATTCCTCTTGCACTAAATCTTCGTGGGAGGATTTACATCCAGTCATGCTAAGTAAACAACCGATCAATAGATATTGCCATATCATTACTATCCTATGTCGCATATATAACCATCATTATTTGGTAGTGGCCTTAAAAAGTTTTATCGTATCATTGTTTCTCGACACCAACAAAGACTTCTTACCATCCAGTTCAATTCTTTTAATATCCCTTATTTCACCTCTAACAAAAAATCCAGAATTCGTTGCAGATATGGATTCAAATTTTTTATCGCCCAAATATTTCAATACAACCCCCTGTAAACCGCTATATATTCCTATTTGAGGCTTTGCTTTAAATAAATTTCCACCTAAAATAATCTCATTGTTACCATCACCATCCAAATCTTCGGTTTCTATGGCATACACAGGACCCAATTGAGCCTCATATGGGAGTTCTTGCTTTTCGAAATGACCATTTTCGTTCCAAAAAATTGCAGATGCGGTGGAAAGAACATCCAACCTTAATGAATTCTCAATTTGTTCTTCCTTGAAAATGTCCTGGACTGTCTGGAGAGCATAATCCTCACTTTTGAGATATCTCTTTCTCAGATATGTCAATTGACCCGTAATATCTTTTTTCTGTGCTACCGGATAAGATTTTCCATTCTTTCCAACCGTGATGATGTGGTCAATTTTACTATTCCCATCAAAATCATTGACATACATAGAAACAGGATTATCCCGAGAAGCTCTGAGCATTGTATTGGTACCGAGATTACCAACAATAAGATCGTAATCTCCGTCCTTGTCAACATCTGATTTGTGCAGCACATTCCAGAATCCTTTTTCGTTGGTGAATCCCCAGGTATCAGTGGCATCCTGCAATGTCCCATGAGTATTGATAAAAACCTTAATAGACATCCAATCCCCGACCAAAACAAGATCATCGTCTCCATCCCTATCGATATCGAACCAAGAAGCATCCGTTATCATTCCGATATCCGTAAGGTCGCTTACTTTGATGCCAAGGACGCTTTTGAAATTCCCTTTACCATCATTTTCCAATATATACCCGCTTTCAGGAAGACCGTATGACAAAGGGCGGTATCGTCCCCCTAGAAAAATGTCCATATCACCATCCTTATCATAATCTGAGAGTGCCAAACAAGATGTAGACACCAATTTATTTGCTGGAGTAATAGGAATTGGCTTGGAAAAATTACCTTTGCCGTCGTTTTTGTAAAGTCGATCTGCCAGGGCAAATGAGTTTGCTGAGAATTCATAACCTCCACTTGCGACTATCAAATCTTGGTCTCCATCGTTGTCTACGTCAACAAAAACAGCATCAGTATCCTCTGATCCCTGACTTTCTTCGAAGATGGCAGTATTGGTTCTAAGGAATTTTCCAGAGGCTTGCATTTGGTACAACCCCCCTGTAAAACCCTTTGAAGCCCCAACAAAAACATCGGGCAAACCATTGTTGTTCACATCACCTACAGCTATTTTAGGACCTTCCGACGAATTCATATGTAATAATAACTTATCATAATCAAAATCGACAAAATCATTTTCCTGATGAACGTAATCCAGACCAAATCTATCATCAACACCCTCTACCATAGAAAGCCTGGTTTCCTCCAACTGAACTTCGGCATTGGTTTTATCTAAATTATATTCCACTGTTAAAAATTGATCTGGCTTGATATTGTTCAGTGTGGTAACAGACCCGTTTGACCACCTTACTTGCAAAGTATCTATGCTACTATCGTCTTTCAAGCCAAAGTGCAAACGAGGATCCACGGAAGACATACTTCCTCTCATTGGGTAGAGTTCCTTAAAATAACGTTTTCCGGAAACTTTTAAGGTGACCTGACTTCCAATGCCTCCCTTGTTGTTCTCAGGCCCAATTAAATTTAAGTTTAGAAAGTGGCCTCCCTTAGTTTCGTTTCGGTATATGAAAGGAGGCATGTTGTTGTTGCTTACAATCAGATCAAGATCCCCATCGTTGTCCATATCACCATAGGCAGCACCAGTGGAAAACCCGTTTTGTCCAAGACCCCATTCTTCACTTACATTAGAAAACTGTAACCCACCCCTATTTTTGTACATATAATTAGGGATTGGTTCGGACGGCATACTATCTATCAATTTTTTGATTACAGCTCCTTCTTTCTTATAGATTTCTCTCAGCTTTTGGGGGTTAAAGTAATAATCCGCGAAGTCATGATCCTGTAAATCCTTTACCATACCATTAGTCACAAAAATCTCATTTTTGCCATTGTTGTCAAAGTCAGCCATAAAGGCACCCCAGCTCCAGTCAGTGGCTTCCACACCAGAGAAACGTGAAATTTCACTAAAATGTACCGACTTGTTTGAAACACCATTGTTCAGCTGAAAAACATTTCTAGGAAACTGCCGGTGATATCCGTTCTTAACCTTTAGCTTATAGCTGTCCCAATCATCAAAAACTGTCTTTGATTTCAATCTAGTTTCGTCTTCAGGAAGCATCTCAGTTACAAAAATTTCCGGATAGCCGTCATTGTTCATATCAACAATATCAACACCCATAGAGCCTAAACTGATTTCTTCCAAAGTCGATTCCAACGATTCCTTGAATGTTCCATCAGCTTGATTGATGTATAAATAGTCCTTCTCAAAAAAGTCATTGGCGACAAAAATATCCGGCCACCCATCTCTGTTAATATCGCCAATTGAAACACCTAGGCCAAATCCAATGGCACTGGCATAAATACCAGCTTGTTCGCTCACATCTGTAAATCCAGTACCTGTACCTCCCAAAGATTTAGGCACACCATCGTTCCTATAGAGCTTGTTGCCTCCTTTAGGATCCCTAATATCCCTTAAGCCAGCGGTGGCATCCAACACCATACTTGTTGGCTCCAAAGAATTGTTGGAAAGATAAAAGTCCAAATCACCATCTTTGTCATAATCGAAAAAAACGGCATGAATCGAGAAACCAACATCAGCAATTCCATAAGCTTCGGCAGATTCGGTAAACGTCGGAATGCCTCCTTCTTTAAGTGTACCATTGTTTATAAAAAGCTCGTTATGCCTATTTTTTCCATGACTAACTCCACTTTTACAGACCAAAATATCGAGCCATCCATCATTGTTTATATCAATGACACTGATTCCTGTGGACCAAACTCCTGAACTTGACACTCCCGCCTTTTTAGTGACATCTTTAAAATTGAAGTCACCCTGATTAAGGTAAAAACTGTTGTCGACTTGATTTCCTGAAAAATATACATCCAGTAGACCATCATTATTGAAATCACCCAATCCAACACCCGCGCCATTATAGAATGCCCTGAAAATGTATACGTTAAAATCCTCCGTATATTGAAGGTTATTGGCAAAATCAATACCTATATCAGATGCTTCCAAATAAGTGAATTGGGAAGGCTTTAAATCGCTTTTTTGTCTTTCACAAGAAACAAAAGAAATACCCAGACCAAATAAAGCAATCAAAAACACCCCCCTATAGGTGTAAGCTTCAGTTTTTAAAAAATATGTACGAACACAATTTCTCATCCCACAATACAATCTACTTTATAAATGAGCCATAAAGTTATCAAGAGGGAAATTTCCCTCTTGATAAATTCAAATTTGCACATGTTTGTAAGATACCTTACAAAAATTAACTAGAACTAACTCAACTATTTACGATCATACCCCATCTCACATTAATACATTAATTATATCCAGGATTTTGTTCCAAGTTTGGATTGGCGTTCAACTGGTTCAAAGGGATTGGGTATAGGTTTCTCGAGGAATCCTGCTGTTCTTTTTGGAACCAAGGCTCCAACCATCTATCATATCTAATTAGGATTGTTCGGGCATGGTTCTCCATTGCCAATTCCTTCTTAAATTCCCAAAACAAATCATCTTCCGTCAATATATCCAAAGGATCAACACCTGCTCTTTCCCTAACCTGATTCACCAACATAAGTGCTTCGGCACTACCTGAATTCATTCTCCATAAAGCCTCAGCCCTTATTAAAAGAATATGGGCATATCGAAAAATAGCATAGTCATTAGATTGCCTCGCGGTATTCTCAGGTCCTGTTTCTAACTCCCATTTGGCATATCTTGCACCATTCTCATAACCAGTTCTGCCATCATTGGTAAACCAGTATTCAGGTACAATATTCACATTACAATCCGCTGCTTCTGGCGGAAGTTGATCTAATACTCCCACAAAACGGTCTACATCTTCGGAACAATCAATAAGCCTATATTCGTCGATTGGGTTCTGATAGAAGAACCCAATTTCTTCAGACCATGTTGGACCGGCCTCAATGGTATATTGTTGACCGATAAAGAACATTCCTCTTCGCTTGTCATTTTCCTCAAATGCATTGTAAAAATCTTCTTGAATACTTACACCACCCCAAGAAGTTCCAGCAGGATAATCCAATGTCCCTGTAACCGACTGGTGTGTTGCTCTTCTTATAATAGCAAATTGTTCACCTGTATTCACTTTATCGTAAGGAACAACAAAAATATTTTCCTGTGAGCCCTCGTTATCGACCATAAAATTGCTAAAGTAAAATGGTTCTATCTGGTATGCCCCACTATTTATGACATTGTTGGCGGCTTCTGCAGCCTCTACCCAATGGTCTCCAGCATTATAATTATTTGCATTAAGATACATTTTAGCCAAGACAGTCCATGCAACCCATTTGTTCATTTTTGCATATGTTGCTCCTTTATCTTCACTTAAACCTGGTATTACCTCCAACAATTCCGATTCTATGAAAGCAAACACTTCTTCAGGAGAGCTTTGCTCTGGAGATGGATTGGCGTCAGAAAAGCTTGTTTCCAACGGAACGTTACCGAACAGGTCAAGTAAGGTATAATAATAAAAAGCCCTTAATGCTCTTAATTCAAATACAATGGGAGAATCAGAACCCACATTTTCCGTAAAAATCTCAATCAATCTATTACACGAACTTACTCCTCCAAAATATCCACTCCAAGCTCCGTTGAATATATCATCCTGCGGGGGGAAGTCGTGCCTGACGATTGCTGGCCAACGACCACCGTCATCCCATCCTCTATTCGATCGAATTGGCATGGCACTTTGGTCTGTCGGCATATCCATTAACCACATATCCTCCCACCAGCGGTATAAGGTCGTATAAGCGGACGAGGCGGCTGAAGACAACTGGGCATCATCCTGAAAAAATGTTTCCGGTGTTATTTCACTATATACTTCTGAATCCAGTTCAGTACAAGATCTACTCAATCCAAATACTGCCAAGACAAAAAACAAAAATTTTATTTTTCTCATGATTTATTTTTTTTACAAACTAATATTAACTCCAAGGGTTATTGTTCTATTGGGATATTGACCCAACTCCCATCTATCTATCCCTGGTACTAGAATATCTCCACCGTATTGTGGGTTCCCTGAAAAACCGGGAGTTCTTCCAATGCCCCTACCCCGATCCAAGTAACGGACTTCTGGGTCAGAACCCAAATAATTGGTAATTACAAAAAGGTTCTGACCAGAAATGTACAGTCTTAATTTCTGCAATACACTATTATCGGACAAGGGTATGGTATACCCCAGAGTCGCATTGTCCAATTTCACAAATGAAGCATCTTCCACGTATAAGGAATGCCAAACCAGCAGACCCTTGTCTTCTTCTGTAAATCCATCGGTTATTACCGGGTTCTGTATACCTACATAGCCAGCGTGCTCATACCGTGCTCTACGTCCATTTGCAATATCATGCCCAAAGGCGCCTCGAAAGAAAAAGTTTAAGTCCCAATTCTTATACCTGAATGTATTTGCTATTCCTGCAGTTAAATCTGGGAGACCATTTCCCTGTACCGTGAAGATATCCGCTTCTTGATTGTCAGTAGTTCGGTTGCCCTCTTCATCAAGAAAATAAGGTAGTCCTTCCGAATTATATCCGGCAAAAGTTGGCGCAATAATATTTCCAATCCTTTCACCTTCCTGAATATAGGCTGCATAGGAGCCATTTTGGGCAATTCCTTCTCCGCGCAACAGCCCTCCCCCTTCTGGAATATCATTGTTGAACTTTATTAGTTTAGTTACATTCCTTGCCGCGTTGGCACTTATTTCCCAATTAAAATCGGCTTTATTTATCGCCTGGAAGTTTATCTGCACTTCAAATCCATTTGACTCCAATTCGCCCAGGTTCACCAACGATTGATTAAATAAATTAGGAGGACTTGGGACATCGATAACATTCAATAAATCTTTAGTATTTCTTTTATAATAATCAACAGATCCGGAAATTCGGTAATCCATGAGAGCAAAATCAATACCCACGTTCAACTCGCCTTTCTCTTCCCATTTCAAATCAGGGTTAGGGTTTGATGTGGGCTGAATGGCCGGCAAAAAAGAACCGTCAACATACCCCTGCTGTCCCGGTATGGCCCCCAACGTTGGCAAATAAGCGTAATTCTGGGATGGAAGGTTACCGGTGACGCCGTATCCAACCCTCATTTTCAGTGAATTGAACGCTTTTATTTTAAAAAGATCAGTCAATTCTGCACCACCACTTAATGCCCAAAAATTACCCCATCGGTTGTTCTGACCAAATTTTGAAGACCCTTCTCTCCTATAGCTAGCAGACAAATAATAGTTGTCTTTAAATGTTAAGTTGATTCTTCCAAAAAAGGAAGCCAACAGGGATTCCTGCTTGTTGGATGCAGTTGCCCTAACACCTTCAGGATCTCTAAAACCGTTTCCAATATCCAAGTTGTTAAATGTAAGTTCATTGGTTATAAAATCCGTATTTTCCACGCTGAAGCTCTCATCCACGATAGTCTGATACGAATATCCCAAAAGTGCAGTGTACGCCCAATCATCAGTCTCTCCTGTATATGTGCCTGTCGCCTCAAATAATTCATTGATTTGATCATAGGAACTCCTACGAGCCCTGCCGTTTGTAGCCTCTGCACCTGCACGTGAATTGGAATACGAATAAACCCCTTGCTGTTCGTTTGTTGACTGTATGGAGTAACTCATCCCTAAATTCAATCCTGTAATTGGCTTATAATCCAATTTAAAGTTGCCCAAAAAATTCTTTCGGACACCCAAATGTGGATTTAGTTTTATCATTGCAACAGGGTTATACTGCTGTTCGATAAAAGTTTCAAAATAACCCTGCTGGGGATCATCGTTTATATATACTGGAGCTGTTGGCGAAAAGGTACTGGCATGTCGCAATGCCGCTGGATTTGAGTAGTTGATTTCACGCTTCGTTACTGAAACAATAGACCCCAACGTAAGTTTATCATCCAAAAAATTTTGAGAAATATTTATCCTGGCATTCAATTGTTCAAAACCTTGATCCACAAGAGTGCCCCCAATATCCCTATAGTTAATTGAAGCTCTGTAATTGGTTGACCCATTGTTTCTTGAAAAGGAGAGGTTGTGCACGTTACTAACCCCGGTCCTCAAAATCTCATCCTCGAAGTTGGTATTACTCCCAAAGTCCACACCGCCAAACCTAATATTTTCCTCTGCAGTTGCCGGCCTTATCCTCCTATCATTAAGCGGTTCATCAAAAGAAACGTATGACGAGTAGTTCAACGTAGCTTTTTCGGAGTACGAACCTTTCTTGGTCGTTACTAAAATAACCCCGGCACTACCCCTTGTACCATAAATTGCAGCTGCGGAAGCATCCTTTAATACATCAATGGATGCAATATCGTTGGGGTCAACCAAATCGAGGTTTCCTCCAATCACTCCATCGATTACAATCAAAGGTGTAGAATTGGCACCAAGAGTACTCACACCCCTCAGCCTGATGGAAAACGGTTGGTTTAAATCACTACCCGCCTTGGTAATATCCAATCCAGCGACTTTACCTTGCAGCAACTGTTCCGAAGTAAATACGTTTCCCTGATTAAAGTCTTCTGTGGACACACTTGCCACAGCACTTGTAATTTCCTTTTTTTGAAGGGACCCATACCCTACCACAACAACTTCATCAAGCTTTGCCGTATCCTCGCTCAAGGTTATATCCAACTCGGTTTTGCCCTCAAGGGGCAGTTCCACCTCACGAAATCCTATGTAAGACACCACTAAAATCGCATTTGGGTCACTTACCTGAATACTAAAATTCCCATCAAAATCTGATTGTGTACCGTTTGAAGTCCCCTTCTCAATAACTGTAGCCCCTGGAAGTGGTGCGCCCTGGCTATCCACTACAGTACCTGTCACTGTTACCTGATAATTGAAAGCACCAAAATCTCGATGGTCAACCGAAATCGATGTAACTCCTGCATCAAGATTCGAGAACATTAAAAAAACCCAAATGAAACACAGTGAAGACTTCAATTCAAGTCGCTTTCGCAACTTTTCTTTTTTTAATAAAGTTAGTTTTTTCATAATTTAGTTTAGTTATTATTATTGGCATATTCGGCCTGATGATAATTGCGGGAGGGGCTAGGATTGCACCCCTCCCATTTTTCTTTTCAAATATTTCTTTCTTAAAAGTTATTTTTTCAAACTCTTTGTTTCCAAAGGAAATATTTGGAATTATACTTTTAATATTTTAACCACTCTCTCTTTGCGTGATCATAAATAAACCGCTAATATTTCAGCTAATTTAATAATTTTTTTAATATATGTAAAAATTACGTTTATTTTTTTCTGAAAATATTTTAAGTAAGGTCCTTTCCGAAAAATGTATTAGGCTTCAAATGGTCAACTGCATTAAAATGTCATCTCAGTTGAACCAAACCAACTTATTACAGTGTTAGATTTATGGTGACACAATGGAAAGACAATGAAAATAAAAAAAGTTGGATAACTTAATTAGGTAAAGAAATACCTTAGCACCAAATTAATGAACCCTTTTGCAGGTAAGTGTTTAAAATTGGATTACCTCTCTTAGTTTATCGAAGTCTCCATTGTTCATAGATGAATTTTCCAGGCTTTTTTCTTTAAAGTGATAAAGAAAAGCACCTTTTCGTGAAGTGGATTTATCTTTTTTATTGGTTTTATTCAAAATCCCCAGAGATAAAATCTTTTTTCGAAAATTCCTTGAATCGAACTCAGTATTGTAAATACTTTCGTAGAGCGTCTGCAATTGAGGTAGTGTAAAAAATTCCGGTAGCAGCTCAAAGCCTATCGGTTTATTCCTCGCACGCAACCTAAGTCGCCTTATAGCATCCTTGACCATTTGTCCATGATCTAAAATAAGATCTGGGATTTCTTCAAAATCAAACCAATGTGCGTCATGACTTTCGGTAGACTTCAAGTTAAACTCATCTATTCTGATTAGACTATAGTACACTACCGATATTACTCGTTCCAAAGGATCTCTTTGGACCGCGCCATATGTTTTGAGCTGACGGAGGTATACGTTATCCAAACCGGACAACTTATATAAAATCTGATTTGCGCTATCATCCAAAGAAACATCGTTATCAATCAATTCTCCAATCAAAGACCACGACCCTTTAAATGGATCAATCTTTCTTTTAAACAACAATAACTTTAGTCGCTCGGAATCAAATCCAAAAATAACACAGTCTATGGCGACGGATACCCTTTGGTTGGGATTGTATCTGGTTGAAATCAAAATCTTTAAATATAATAATAGCTAAATAAATGCAAATATAATACTTCAAAGTAGAACTGGTCATTTGTAAATAAGTGATTTAGGCTATTTAATATTTACTTAAAACACAATTGAAGATTGTCTGGTAAAATAATAAACGTTTTTATTACATTTATACCCTTAAAAATTAGACAAAATCAATCATGACAGATATTGACCCTTCATTTGTTCCTGAAATAATTATAGAATCCCCTGGTCGAATTAATTTTATTGGAGGCCATACAGACTACAACAATGGTTTCGTATTACCCGCTGCCATAGATAAAAAAATTCGCTTTTACTTTCGAAAAATAGATTCTCTAGAGAATGCAGTGATTTTCAGCAAACAATATGAGCGCCCAATAAAAATCAACCTATCACATATCGTAAAGAGCGATGTTATCTGGGAAAACTATATCCTGGGGGTTATTCTTCAAATCCAAAAACTGGGTAAAAAGCTCCGCGGGTTTGAATGTGTAATTGACTCTAATTTACCTATAGGATCGGGCTTGAGTTCCTCTGCTGCTTTAGAATGTGGCATGGCATTTGGTCTTGATAAGCTTTTTGAATTAAACCTTACCAAAACCGAGATGGTTCAACTTTCTATGCAGGCCGAACACGAATTTGTAGGTACAAAATGTGGTATTATGGATCAGTTTGCTTCAGTCAATGGCAAGAAAGACAACGCGATTTTGCTCGATTGTAGAAGTAAGGAATTTAGATATATACCCACTGTCCTTGACCCCTACAAAATAGTTCTTCTCAACACCAATGTTTCCCATCAACTTTCAGATGGACAGTATAATTCAAGGCAAGATGAGTGTGCGGAAGCAGTTTCCATAATACAAAAAAAATTTCCGGAAGTCAATTCATTAAGGGACGTTAGTTTATCAATGCTTGAAGTAAGTAAACAAAGTCTATCGCCAATCCATTATAAACGCGCTCTTTTCGTGGTACAGGAAAATGAAAGAGTTTTAAAATCAGTAAAGGCTTTAGAAGAGAATAATATTGAGGAGCTCGGAAAACTTATTTATGCGAGCCATGATGGCCTAAGGAATCTTTATGAGATCACTTGTCCAGAACTGGACTATTTGGTTGATTTCTCCAAAAACAAAGAATATGTTATGGGTGCAAGAGTCATGGGAGGCGGATTTGGCGGATGCACCATCAATTTAGTGTATGAAGATTTTGTGAAACCTTATATCGAAGAAGTTTCAAAAGCCTACAAGGAAAAATTCAATATTGACCTAAGTGCCTTTGAGGTAAACCTGAGCAATGGCACAACACTTAGAAAATAAGCACATGAATCTATATGACAACTCTCATTATCGATTAAACATACTAACCAATGAATGGGTGTTGGTTACGCCGCACAGGACCAAACGGCCTTGGCAGGGAAAGAAAGAAAGCCTACCTGCAACTCAGGCCGAAACTTATGATCCATCATGCTATTTGTGCCCCGGGAACAAAAGGGCCAGCGGGGACACCAACCCCAACTATACCGAACCCTATTCATTTGTTAACGATTTTTCTGCGCTACTCCCAGAAGTAGTAACCGAGGAACATCAGAATAACCTAATGCAAGCGAAAAGTGAAAGTGGTATCTGCAAGGTCGTCTGTTTTTCACCAGACCATTCCCTGACCTTGCCTGTCATGAGGACCTCTGAAATAGAGAAAGTCATTTCGCTGTGGCAAAAAGAGTATAAAGAATTGGGCGATCTACCCGATATCAACCATGTTTTGATTTTTGAAAATAAAGGGGCCATTATGGGATGTAGCAATCCCCATCCGCATGGTCAAATTTGGGCGCAAAAATCAATCCCTACGGAAGTCCTTAAAAAATGTAATTCATTGGAAGCGTATTGGAACCAGCACCAACGAAGCATTTTAGAAGATTATATACAGCAAGAAATTGAGGCCAACGAGCGAATCATTTCCCTTAACAACGATTTTGTGGCCCTTGTGCCCTACTGGGCAGTTTGGCCTTATGAGGTCATGATCGCGCCAACAAAAAAGCTTACCTCCATTTCGGAGTTGGACGAAAGCCAAAAAAGGTCCTTCGCTGAAATCATAAAGACCGTAACCATTTGCTACGACAACCTTTTTGAGACGAGTTTTCCGTATTCTGCGGGCATCAATCAGGCACCCACAGATGGTAAAGACCATCCGGAGTGGCATTTCCACATGTCGTTTTATCCGCCATTGCTACGTTCGGCCAACGTTAAAAAATTCATGGTGGGCTACGAAATGTTCGCCAATCCGCAAAGGGACATCACCGCCGAACAAGTTGCAGACACACTAAAGCAGTTACCCACAAAGCATTATAGCCAAAACCCAAGATAAAGGGTTTTGGGTCTGTTTTTCTTTGTAGTTAATCTACTCCGTTCAACTTCTTGATCAAGTCAGCCTCATCTTGGCGGTAAGGGGTTCCATCCTTCCTGAAGATGTCATGGAACCACTCAACTGGTTCTTCACCACTCTCAATTGGAGTATCCCACTGGTAAATGGTATTGGTTTTTCCCTTGACCAACCCCCAGTTGATGGCTCCGATGTTTTCTTCCTTCAGCATGGGCATGATGTTGGAAAATCTACTGTTTCGGGTTCGCGCCATATATTCGGTACAGATTATGGGTCTTCCATGTGTCCTCAACAATTGTATAATCAATTTATGGTCTTCAGTGTCTCCGTAGTGGTGATAGGTAATAATGTCCGAGTTCAATGCCTGAAACGCATTTAGGTCCACCAATCCCCACGACCAGATTCCAGCTGAAAGGGGTTGGGACGGATTGACTTCCCTTGCCCATGAAAATACGGCCTTTAACAACGGCATGGAATCGTTTATCTTACCGGTGTTGCCCGGTTCATTGTATAAATCCCAAAGCAGCACGCGGTCGTCATCCTTGAAAGTAATCAAAATATCCTTCACGTAGGTTTCCAAAAAAGGAAAATTAGCCACATTCTTTGAAGCGGGGTCGCCTGGATCCTGCATCCAACCGGAATTATGGGTTCCCGTAATAGGCTCTGGTTGCTTGCCGATTTTCGGTTCCTTTCCCCAAACATCATCAAAAAATACGAACATGGTCTTGATTCCTTTACTATCAGAAATGTCCAAATATTGATCTATTCTTTTTTTGAACCCTTTTGGGTCTTGCTTATACACAAGACTGTGGAGATAGACCCGCATTACATTCATGCCGATACCTTGGGCATACCCCAATTCCCTTTCAATAGCTTCTGGATCAAAAGTATCTTCTTGCCACATCTCCAATTGATTGATGGCATTACTCGGTATGAAATCAGCACCGTTGATCCATTTGTACTGTGCATACCATTTCTCCGCTTTTTCTATGGACCATTTTTCCAATTTTCCCGATTGCCCCTGAATCAGGCCAAAAGTCATTACTAGGGCTATTGTCAATATATTTTTGATCTTCATTTTATGATTTGATTTTATACTTCTTAAATTATTGTTTAGTCTTCATTTGGGATGATTATTCTATTTTTATGTTTGGGTTGATTCCATCAATATATCACCACATCAATGCATAAATAGCCGTTAAAATTAGCATGATGGCAAATGCACCTATATTGAATTTAGGGCTAGTTTTGAACACTTCTTTTTTCAATATAATGCCTTTGGGGTCATCCTTACCCCTATTTTGAAGGTAACTCACCGATATGATCACCAGTATGGTAATTAAACAGGCATACCCCATTTGGTCCATCCATGGCAGGTTTGGAAACAACCCTTCCAATGCACTTCCCGATGCCCACTCTTTTGGTCCAACCTTAAAGAACATAGCCACAGGAATGGAACTCAACACACCAACAATGGCACCCTTGTTCGTGGTCCTTTTCCAGAAAAGTCCCAATAAAAAGACGGCCAAGATACCAGGGCTTACAACTCCTGTATATTCTTGAATAAACTGAAATGCTTGGTCAATACCACCCAAAAGTGGTGCAACGACTACGGCAATACCCAATGCTACCGCTGCGGAGATTCGACCCATACCCACGGTTTGCCTATTGTCGGCATTTGGATTGATCAATTGTTTATAGATGTCCATGGTGAAAATGGTTGAAGTAGAATTGAGCATGGAAGCGAGGGAAGATACAATGGCTGCCGCCAGAGCCGCAATGGCCACTCCCCTTAATCCTGTGGGCAACAATTGAACCAGCCATGGATAGGCCTTGTCCGAAGCTCCTTTTGAAGGAAGGTCGGCAAGTCCATGGTCTCCCAAACTGGTCAGCATCTCAGGATTATTTACAATCACATAGGCTGCGATACCTGGAATGACCACTACCAAAGGAATAACCAATTTTAGCCCTGCAGCGAACAAAATGCCCTTTTGGGATTCGCGTAGCGATTTGGCCGCCAATGTCCGTTGAATGATGTATTGGTTGAATCCCCAGTAATATAGGTTGGCTACCCATAGGCCTCCTACGAGCACCCCAATACCGGGAAGGTTCATGTACTCGGGATGGCCCTTCTCCAAAATCATCTCAAAATGGCCTGGGGCTGTGTCGACCACCATTTTCAATCCGTCTAAGGATCCCGATCCTCCCGAAACGATATCCAAAGCAAGATACGTAGTCACCAAACCACCAATAACCAGAAACACCACCTGAATAATATCCGTCCATGCCACCGCAGAGAGTCCACCATAAAGCGAATAAGCAGCCGCAAAAAGTGCCAGACCAATAATGGAGTACATCATGGGTATCCCAAGAATGGTCTCCAAGGCAAGACCTCCCAAATACAGGACAGAAGTAAGGTTTACAAATACATAAAGGCATATCCAAAAAACAGCTAAGATGATCTTTAGGTTGTTGGAGAATCGCTTCTCCACGAACTCCGGAATGGTATATAGCCCTTTTTCAATGAAAATGGGCAGGAAATACTTCCCCACGATAATGAGGGTCAATGCGCCCATCCATTCATAAGAGGCAATGGCCAGTCCCAAGGCAAATCCCGAGCCTGACATTCCAATAAATTGTTCCGCGGAAATATTGGCCGCAATAAGTGATGCTCCAATGGCCCACCATGGAAGCGATTTGCTGGCCAAAAAATAGTCCTCCGCATTTTTCTGATGCCCATCTTTCTTGCGTGATACCCAAAGTCCCACTCCCAGTATTACAAGAGCATATGCAATGAAGACAAAATAGTCCCAAAACTCAAAGCTATTTTCCAAAATTGTTTAGTTAGTTTGTTTTATGTGCTTGTGTTTTTTCTATGGCAATCTTTGGAATTTATGCTAAATTTTTATGTTCACTTTCGAAACATCTGCTCCCTGGTGCACCATGGTTCCGTCATAAAATATCTTGAAACCCTCACCTTTCTGAAACTTTGTTCCTGTCCTATCCCAGAGAATGGTCAATTTTTTGCCTTGGTAATCAACATTATCCAGACAGAACCAATCCCAGTCTTCAGGAACCAATGGCTCTACCACAATTGAACCGTCCCACTGTGGTTTAAATCCAATTAAATCATTGATGACCAAATCGCAGAAACCTGAGTGGTTGTAATCTTTTCCTCGTTCTTTACCCCCTTTTTCAGCGGACCAGGTTCCATTGTCCCAAGTTTTCAATCGAGTTCTGGAAATCCAATCCCCTGTGTAAGGATTTAGGTTTTCATCGATCCACATTTGGGTCTCTCCATTTTCCCAAGTCATTTTATGGGCCTCCGCATATTGCTTCAACAAACGGTGGTAGGCCGATTTATCCAGCGAGCCGTTGTATTCGTAATTGTTCAAAAAATTGGAAAGGCTCTTTAAGGTCTGGGTCGTGGCAAATGGCCATGACGGCCCGTTCCATTGGCATTCGTGCCCTTCATATTTAATTTGAAAATAAGGGTGTGACTGTTCGCAGGTAGTCAATCCATAGGGCGCTAAAAACGCTGTTGTATCCAACACCTTTTCCCATGCCTTTGCATATATTGGATTGTCGTCCGGCAGATTAAAATACCATGGTGTGTAACCTATGAGTTCCCGAATAGCAACCGGTTTGTCCTCTTCTGAATAACCCCGAGGAAGTATCGTAAAGAACTCTAGGGAATCGTTCCACAATCTGTTCTGTACCAAATCTTTGATTTGGGCGGCTTTAGTTTGATAGGATGCAGATAAGGAATCATTTCCAAAATTGGAAGCCAGTTCTGCAATGGCCTTGGCATCGCCATACATATAACTATTGATAGTGGGACGTGCGGCCAAAGTGCTCCATACGTCCACCCCTTCATCAATGACCCGACCTCCTGAACTGAATTCCATTCCATCCAAATTATCATCTTGCCAAAACAAACGATCTGGTGCGTCTCGGCGTTCATCTTCCCAACCCTGATAGTTTTCAACGAGATTGGGAAGGTGCTTTTGTATGTAGACCTCATCCTTATGTACTTTTGAAAAGGCAAGAGAGGCATTGGCAATCCAAAAGCTATAGCGACGTGTGTTCTCCGCTTCGGTTAACCAATAATCAACATAATCTTTTACAAACGCATTGTTCTTGAGCCAACGACCTTCGTAAATGTGGTAAGCAGCTGGGCAATTGATGGTATTGTGTTTTCCGGCCCAGGGCACATTGGGTAAAAATTCAGTAATCACAAACCCTCTGGGTGTTTCTTTGATGTGTTTCCGAAAGGTCCACCACCTGAAATAATAGGTTCGCTGAATGCTGCTATCGGGAATTTCAAGAAGAGGGATGTTTGCTTTAAGGAATGGTATTACTGAATCGTTGGAAACAAACTGTTTATAAAGCTCATTGTCGTTTTCATTGAAGTCTTCAAAATAATGCGTATAGTTGTCAAAATCCAAAACTACGGTTTCTTGTTCCTTCTTTGAACAACTAAACGTCATAAGAACAGTGAGTAGCAAACCGCTCCAAACCAATTTCAATCTATCCCTCATTCTATGCTTTATTCTGATAATTAGTCAACAATCACGATTCCTGGGTCAATCACATACCGTCCAAAATCTTCTCCGTAAACAGCAATACCACCACCGTTCACAGATCGTAATTCAATGTTGATTTTGTCATTGTTTGCTTCAAGTGCACTGGTCAATATTTCCAAGTCCATGGGAACCTTCACCAAATATCCGTATGATCCTGCTTCACGAAGCTTACCATCTTGCAACTGATTGTGCCAAGAAAGCACTCCTCTGTGGTCGGCTGGATCATCGGTCAAGGTCGTACTCTTCACTTTTTTACCGTTCACCCAAACCTCAATATCTGATGAATACAACGTCTCATCGGTCATTGGATAGGAATTGGGGTTACTGGAGTTGGATACCCGAGAACCTTTCATAAAATCCTGATCCTCCTGATATTGCTCTTGGTCCTTTACAAATAATTCTTTAGCAGATAGCTCTGCCAAAAAGTAAACTTCTTTTGCTTTTCTGATGGATTTTTTAGGTACTTCAATGGAATACACAAACTTTCCATTTCCTGTTCCATTGATTTTTTTCCCATCCAAAACATCCCATGATTTAACACTCCATTCAGCTTCTGTAAAATCTTTGGGTTTCACCGTATGGGTGGTGATTCCAGAAAGCTTTTCTTGGGAATCTACAATAAAGTGCATGAAATTCCTTCCCACCACTTTGCCCTGCGGATCACTTACCTCCAAGGTAAGAACTGCCACCGATGAAATATCTGGCATTCTAACTTTTATGGGGTCGATGGTTTTTTGCATCCAAGCCTGATATGGAATTTGAAAGCTTCCTTCCATTCCTTTGTGTATTTGACCCAAATAATCCGTTGCGGTAAGTTTATACTTCAACGTTAGCTGTGGCCCCATGTTTTCACCGCTCATTACCGAAATGGTCAATGGAACTTCGGCTTGTTCTCCGCCTTTTACAGATTTGCTGATTTCTCCTCCAGTAGAAATATAGACATCAGAATGCCAGTCGTTCAAGGTCATTCCAGGGAATATCTGCTCCAATCCAGTGAATTTCTCACTACGGTCAAACTTCCAGTATCCGTTCCATTCGTTAATCACATCGTGGTGCTCCGTGTAGAGCCATCCGGCAATCTTCGGATGATCTCTAAATGCATTCATCATTAGATGGTAGTCCCAGCTCCAGTCAACATCACCGGTGCTACCATCATATCCCCATACATTTCCACATTCGGAATTGATATTGGGCTGATTCGCCTGAGAAAATCCTTTTTCAAAATTATGGCCACTCCCTGCATAGGTGCTGTCCGAAACTTCTTGAAGAAATTCTTCCCATTTATAGCCCGGGAGATAGGAATGCCATGAATTGATATCGGTCTCGGTATGGCCATACCCGCAACAAACAGAGTTGTCCTCCACCAATCGTGTCGAATCCAATGATTTCGTCAAATAATACATAGAGGCTACCCACTTTTGGGTTGAGGGAAGGTAGCGTCCACCGTATTCATCGTCATGCTTTAATCCCCAAGTCTCGTTGAACACAATCCATGAAAATATGGAGGGGTGGTTAAAGTCCCTTTTTACCATTTCCCGAAGTGTATATTCGGATTCAGCTTTCATTTTTCGTTCTGGCTCCCCCCAACTATTGGGCAGGTCAGACATCACTAAAAGCCCAAGTTTATCAGCCCAATATAATTTTCTGGGCACCTCGACTTTGATGTGTGTTCGGATTCCGTTTAGTCCGATAGACTTTGATCGTAAAATCTCTTCCTTTATGAACTGATCACTAGGAAAGGTATAAAAACCTTCTTGATGATAGGATTGATCCAGTGCCAATTGCAAATAGATGGGCTCATTGTTCAATGCGATGTATGGATAATCGGTTCCGGGCATATCCTTTACGGAAATCTTTCGCATCCCGAAGTAGCTTTCCACAACATCGTTCCCCAATTGTGCTGTGGCATCATATAAAAACGGATCGTCCAAACTCCACAAATGCTGATTTGGAATCTCAATGCTTACCGAACCTGTATAACTTCCTTGTGGAATTGTTATGGTCTTTTTCAATGGGCCGGATGCTGTTTCCACGCTCACGGTAACCGTTTGGTCCACTAGGGCATCATCTGGAAGATAGGCAGTTGCCACAACTTTCGATTGGTCAATGTCTGGAGTGAAGTGAAGTGCATCCAAGTATTGGGTGCCCCGAGCCTCCAGATATACGGTTTGCCATATACCACGCGCATTTCCGTAACCTTGCTTGCCATATAGGGTAAAGTCTCTTCTGATATCATCAACGCGAATAACAAGTTGCTGCGAACGACCGTAGGTAATATGATCGGTAAGTTCAAATGAAAAGGGCACATAACCTCCTTGATGGGTTCCCAACTTTACACCATCCAACCAAACGGTGGTTTCCCAATCCGAGGCACCAATGACTACAAAAGTTCGCTTGCCCCTCCAAGAATCATCAACTTTTATCTCTTTTTTATACCATGCAATGTCAGCCTCATCGGCAACACCCGACAATTCTGAACCCCATGGGAAAGGCACATTGATAGTCTTGTTGAAAGCAACCTTTCCTTCTTTCCAATTCTGTTCCAGTCCCTTGTCCTCCTTATCAAATTTAAAGGACCACTTTCCATTTAGATTGGTCCATTCGCTTCGTTTAAAATCAGGTCTTGGATGCTCGGGCAAAGGTATCTCCTGTCCAAAAAGATTTCCGAATGAAAGTAACGCGATAAAAAATAATTTTATTTTCACCATAACCATATGTTGTTTTAATCTTGGCAAAGGATTTTATTTCCTTAACGTAGTGAATTTATATATACAAATTGATTGATAATCCTCTCCAGGATCAAGCCTAGTGGAAGGAAAATGAGGATTGTTTGGGCTATCTGGGAAATGTTGGGTCTCCAAGCAAAAGGCCGTCCTGAAATCATACTGCTTTTCTTGCTTACCGACAATGGTTCCATCCAAAAAATTACCTCCATAGAATTGCAATCCTGGCTCATTTGTAAACACATCCATAATTCGGCCGGAAACGGGCTCAATTACCCTGGCTGCAAAGTTCAATCCCTCCAAGCTTTGGTTCAAAACAAAATTGTGGTCGTAACCGTTTCCATATTTCAGTTGTACATAATCTTGATTCACCCTAGCTCCTATTGTGGTAGGCTCTTGAAAATCAAAAGGAGTTCCCTTGACTGTTGCCAATTCGCCAGTTGGAATCAACATGCTATCCACAGGAGTGTAATACGCGGCATTTATTTGAAGTAGATGATCGTTGATGGAACCTGCACCCGTCCCTTTGAGATTAAAAAAGGAATGATGGGTGAGATTCAACACTGTTGGTTTATCCGTGGCGGCCTTGTATGAAATTTTCAATTCATTATCCTCGGTCAACTCATACGTTACAACGACATCCAAATTTCCGGGATAACCTTCTTCCATGTCCACGGAAGTGTAGCTCAACTGTAAGGTATGGTCATCCAATTGTTTTGCTTCCCAAACCACATCATCAAAACCATGGTTTCCACCATGCAGATGGTTTGCATCGTTGTTGGTGGCCAAAGTGTACTGTTTTCCATCCAATGTAAATTTTCCTTCGGCTATTCTATTTCCATAGCGCCCAATCAAAGCCCCAAAATACTTCTCCTTGGCGGTCAAAAAACCATCAAGTTTGGGATATCCAAGCACAATATCTTCAAAATTTCCGAGTCTATCGGGCACCCAGAGTGATACCACCTTACCTCCATAATTGGTGATTTCGGCCACCAGTCCATTTGAGTTTGATAAGGTATATAGTCCGACTTTCTTACCATTGACCTCTTTCTCAAAATTCGCTTTCTGCAACAATGTAATGGTACCGTCCAGTGTTTTTTGAGACATCATTTTAACGGTAATTAGGTTAATGGCCACAAGGCATAGAAATAGTTTTGTCCATCGGTTTTCCAACCGGGATTTTTTCCATTGAAGTTCCATTTTCATAGTAGACTATTTAGTCGTCAAAGTCTATTTCCAAATCCAGAACCCCTACGTTTTTGCCTTTTTCAGGATTCATCTTTACACGGATTCCGGCTGTGACTACATCTTGTGCTGGGTGTACCACATTGTATTCGTCCTTGTCCAAAGAATAGTCGTCTGTAACATACAAAGGCATATCCTTCCACCTATTGTTTTCTTGATATTGAACCGACCATGAAGCCGGAACTGATACACCATGTCCATCGTCAAACCAATAGATATTGACACTTCTAATTTTGCGGATTTTATCAAGATGCACATTGACCCATTGTGCCTGATCATCCTTACTGATCCATGGCTGAATGGTTCGATCTATGGAAGAGCTTGGTCTTCGGGGGTCTGAAATTGCGGTCAGCGAGCCTGAATTTCCTGTTGACGAAGTTTCCACAGATTTGTATTTACCACCTCTTGCGGTAGTACCATCGGAAAATTGAACGCCTTGTTCCGAAGTGGGCACCCAAACAATCATTGATTCGTCCCCACGGTTGTCCCAGGCGTAATACGGAATCATTTTTAAACCCTCATCAATAGATCCATTTTGGGCAATCATTTTAGAAGGCACACTGATTTTTACGACGTTCTTCAATATACCTGAATTGATGGGCTCTTCAGAAATCTGATTTCCCTGAGGAACATTATCAAAATAATAGTGTTGTGCCGCACTTGTGTTGTCCACTTCTTCGGCAGCGAAGACCAAAGGGCCTCGTGTAACAGCTAGTCGCCCATTATTGGCCTCAACTTGATCTATGGACTGGTTGAATCGTACAGGCATGGGCAAGTCAAGGGATAGTTTGTCCCCAGTTTTCCATTTTCCTCGAACGACGGCAAATCCATTTTCCAAAGGAGCGCTTATTTGATCACCATTGACGGAAACGGACCATTCCTTATCATTCGAATTTGTATAATGATACAATTCTCCAGGTACAAATTGATTGGTTCTTGCCCAAGTTGGGATTCTAAAGCGGATTTCGAACTCTTTTCTTCCATCCAACTTCAGTTCCAAATCCACCTTACCTTCAAACGGGTAATTTGATTTTTGTTTGACATCAATGTTGCCTACTTCCAATGGAATTGTAGTTGAGCTTGATGCATAGTAATTGGCATAAATGGTATTCGCATCTGTGGCATACATCATCCCAGATACCTGCGGAATCAAACGGGCAATGTTGGAAGGACAACAAGCGGTACCAAACCATGGAGAACGTCCCGGCCTACCATGATTAAAAGGTGTTTCTCCATCGGCTTCCAATGGATTGACGTAGAAGAAACGGTTCCCTTCAATATTTACCCCGGCCAAGGCATTGTTCAACAGCGAAACTTCGGCGACATCCATATATCTGGAGTCTTTCGTCAACAAGAACATCCTAAAATTGAAAAAGACATTTCCTACGGCCGCACAAGTTTCGTTGTACGCTTCTTTGTTTGGCAGAACGTATTCAGGGCCAAATCCTTCAATACCGTGCACTGCACCCAAACCTCCGGTAATGCTCATTTTCCGATCCACAATATCATGCCAAATGCTCTTTAACGCCTTATTGTACTCATTGGTGCCAGAGAGTGCTCCTACATCGGCCATTCCAGAGTAGAGATAGGTGGCTCTCACTGCGTGGCCCACTGCTGTTCGCTGCTCCTGGACGGGTAGGTGCTGTTGAGCATAATCTGATGCATAAACGCCTTCACCCTTAGTCTGATAGCTCTTTCCACGGATATCCAGAAACTTTTTGGCCATCTCCAAATACAGCGGATTTTCTGTCAATCGATATAACTTAGCGAGCGCCAACTCCAATTCCTGATGTCCGGGCGCTTGGTTCACAGGTACTCCGTCATTGTAGTTAGGGTCTCCCTCAAAAAATACTTTGTTGATGTGCTGTGCATTTTTCTCAGCAACCTTGAGCCACTTATCCTTTCCTGTTGCTTGATAGTAGGCGATGGCACCTTCGTACATGTGCCCCATATTGTACAACTCATGGCTGTGCAGTACATATTTATAGGGCTTCTCTCCATATATTTTTGGGTCATCGGCAGTACCTGTTACATGCGGCACATACAGATAACCATCCTTTTGCTGCGCTCTGGCAATGATATCGATGATACTATCCATCCGCTTTTCCAAAGCTGGATTTTTTTCATTTTTCAAGAGGTAGGCCGCACCTTCCATTACTTTAAAGAGATCGGAAGATTGATACCTGTGTGGTTTCGGAAGTGGGGAATCCAGACCTTCAAGAAAATCCCCGGCCAACTTTAAGGCCTTTTGTGCCTCAACGGTCTTATCCAACGAAAAAGGAACCAAAGTCTCCACCTGGGTCTTCATCCTAGGTTTCCAAAACTGGTCTTCCAAGGTTACTTCATTAAAAGGTATGGGCGTCAATCCAAACCCATCCCCTTCTGTTTGACTTTTATTTTGTGCTGCACCTTTATCTTGGCAGCTTAAAAAGCCTAGGGAGATTACTCCCACCAAGCCAATTAAAAGGGTGTATATAAATTGTTTCATACTACTTCAATTAATATGTTTTGCGGTTCGAAAAAATCAGTCGTTCTGAAACACAGGAAACTCTGTGATTCTTAATGTAGTTGCACCATATGGAACTAGGGTAATGTCCTTAACTCTTGACGCTTCCACAGATTTTTGCCTACGACCCCACCAAGCTGGAAATACAGGAACTCCGTTGACTGTGGTCCATTCTGGAATCTCGACACCCTTACCTTTAAGTTGAATCGGTACATTGTCCAAATTCCAAGGATATGTACCATCCCAATCTTTGGTTTCAACCTCAAATGAGCTGGAAAGTGACTTCAAGTCGCTTGACATTAGGGCAAAGTTCCAAGGATCAACGGGATAAACTTCAGTAAATTCTCCATATTTGTCGCCCCTGTTCTTTTTCTTCTCCTGCCCGGCGACTCTTAAAGAATATACCAGCGGACCACGTTCAATGGTATGGGCAAAATCAAACCACTGCGATGTTTCTAAATGCATGGGCATAGTCAGGGTGATCTTATCCCCATTTTTCCAAATTCTATCAATTTTGGCTACCTGATTTTCAACCTCAAATTCAACAGGGGTTCCATTAATATTTATGGTTGCACCATCCGTCCAATCTGGGATTCTCAAGTAAAATGGGAATGCTGTTTCATTCGTCAAGGAAAGTTCAAACTGAACAGTCTCTTTAAAAGGAAACTGTGTGGACTCTTTTATCATTACTTCTTCACCTCCCTTAACTCTCATTCTAACTGTGTTTGGGGCATATAAAAATGCCGCTATACCTCCATCGGCACTGGCATACCATAAGTTTTGAACGAACTTGGGCCAACTTTGATGCATATTAGTGGTACAGCAGGGATAGCCACTAAGCAATCCGTAGACAAAATCAGTTCCTTCATGGGTTTGTGTCTGGTAGGAGGCTTGTAGTTTATCGGAAATCTCAACCTGATTTGCTGCTTGGAAATACTGTCGGGTCGTAAAATCGTCATTGGTCTGGGTTGGAAGGGCATTGTATACTATTTTTTCCAATAAGTCGGCGTAGAACATATCCCCAGTGATGGGCAACATAGTCTCCAAAGAATACATAGATTCAGAAATGGAACAGAATTCGACCCCCTTGGTGGGATCCTGCCCGTGAAGTGGCTCATCTCCACCGTACATTCCCTGAGGTTGGCCATGAAAATAGTTGATGTCCGCAAATCCTTGTCTGGAAGCCTTGAGGTGCATATCATCTTTATCATATTGATAATAAACCACTGGTTCCTTAATGCCTTGGGCAAAATTTACACAATGTAAGCTACCCAACTTGGACACGTGTATATCTTTCATTTCCTCAGCCTCAAATGGGTATTTTATTCCGCTACTGGACCACGCGTTGGGCAATTGCTTTCGTGTTATATCATTTAGAAAGACCTCAGTCCACGGAAAGGTTTGTTCAGCAATGATATCTGCCAATTCCAACAGAAACTTATCACCTGTAATATTGTAAAGCCACAAAACAGCTTGAAGATTATCACCTCCTCTTCGATTCGCCCAAAAAGTCAAAAAGTCAAGCGGACGTTCCGGAAGTTCTTCAAGTTGGTATTTAAAATATTTGGTAAGCGCAGTGATGACGCGTTCATCCTCTGTAGCAGAATAATATTGCATCAATATTTTTAGCATTACCATCTTAGGCCACCAATCCTCTCGCATTCCACGTTGAAGGCCTGCCTCAGGTTCTGGTTCATCAGCAAAGGGAATTGGACCCAAATATCCATCCTTTCTTTGATTGTTCAATGTCCATTCAATCCAAGGCTGTGTCTTTTCGATCATTTTATCATCCTCCAGTATGTATGCAAGAGGAAGCAAACCATCAATCCAATATGGACCACGTTCCCAACCATCACCGTCGCCACCGAGCCAGCCATTTCTTGGCCCAACAACCTCTGGGTATAATTCATCAAGCCTCCCAGTCATTCCATCCTTCATTCTCACCAACTGTTCGTGCAACCAACCATCCGGTTGTATTGCCCCTAATGGCAGCTCTAAAAAAGGCTTTTCGGCAAGAGGACTCCTATTTTGTAAATATTCATAGCTTGTTTTGGAAGTGATGGTCTCATTTTTATCCTGTGCCCTGACAACATTGCTAGTCCCTAGAACTATAACCATTGAACATAACCATATTCGCTGGAAACTGACTTTTGAAATTAAATTACTCATAAGATTTTTAGTTTGATAGTTAATCGTACCTATCTTCTGAAATAAATTATTTAATTAAAATTTCAGGAGACAGCATCATAGCTTTTGCTAAAATAAAAAATAATTGTAAAAAATACGTTTAAAATAACGGAAATTACTAAAGTTTAATAAAACAACCTACGTATAACATTCATTTAATGATAGTTAAAATGTCACACACAAAGTGTTTTATGCTTAAAATAGTAGATTAAGCAATGAAATACGCTTTGGTTTGGGAATCAACTTACAACCTTCCTTCCCCTTTTTCAACCCCATCAACATTACATACAACTTTGTTGCCAAAAGCAACGGCTTTTTATAAACGTATTTGTTACATATATAAAGAATACTTATATTGAAAATTTATGATTGAGACTTGTTGAATGAAAAAAGTATGTTTTTTACTTGTGTTGGTATTTGGAACAATATCATTAAAAAGTTGCAACGTCACAAAGCGCCTTACACCTAAATATGTGTCGCAAGAAGTTATGGAGAAGGTTTACAACGAAATCAAGACCCCATACAAATATGGCATTGTATTGCAGCATCCTGACACTTCTAAAATGGTTGATTCACCTACGATTTTTCGAAAAAACAATCTTTGGTATATGACGTATATCGTTTTTGATGGCAGGGGCTATGAAACATGGCTGTCTGAAAGCAAGGACTTGTTAAATTGGAAATCAAAAGGTAAAATATTGTCGTTTACCGAAAACACTTGGGATGCGAATCAAAAAGCTGGATACGTGTCACTTGTTGACATAAAATGGGGAGGTGATTATACTGTTGAAAAATATGATGACAAATACTGGATGACCTATTTAGGAGGGAATACGGCTGGATACGAATCAGGCACCCTTAAAATTGGTTTGGCTAAATCCCCGTTTTTAACCAAAGCTCAAGCATGGTATACCAATAATGCTCCTATTATGTCTCCAGATGACAAAAATTCACGTTGGTTTGACAATCAAACAATTTACAAAAGTTTGGCTATTCGAGATGCCCAAAAACATACTGGACATCCTTTCGTAATGTTCTACAATGCTAAAGGCAATGAGACTGAATACGAAAGTATTGCTATGGCGGTGTCCGATAATATGCGTGAATGGGAAAGGTTTGGCGACAAACCGGTCATTACGAAAGGTAAAGGCATTAGTGGCGATGCTCAAATCGCAAAATATAATGATGTTTATATCATGTTCTACTTTGGGGCATTTTGGAAACCGGGAGCTTTTGAGCGATTTGCCTGTTCATATGATTTAATAAACTGGACAGATTGGACTGGAAATGACTTAATAGCCCCTTCTGAAGAATATGATGCAGTCTACGCCCACAAACCGTGGGTTATAAAATGGAAGGGAGTGGTCTATCATTTTTATAATGCCGTAGGTAATAACGGACGAGTTATCGCATTAGCAACTTCAATAGATTTAAGAAACGAACATCCATAAATATTTCATTCAACGGATTTACCCAATCAATATCCGTAGAAAAACTAATTTTCAATAAAACACCAAACCATAGGCTTAAGGAAGCTTCCACCAAGCATCAGATTCAAAAGAGCAATTCTAAAGTATTATTCAAGAAAATTCAATCTATATAGATTGACAATGAATAAGGCAACTTATTCGATGAGCATAAATTTATGAAAGGCTGGAAAGATAAATTGAGTATAATACAGGCTATTCCGCACAGAATAATGAATATGCCAAATTCGCTATTGATTTTTATTGTACACATCTGAAAAATAAAGAATTCACAGAGACTTAGAAGTGTGCAAAAAACAGTCATAGTATACCACTCGAAACGGAAAAAAGTGAGCATGGTCAAACCACAAATAAGTGACTGATTCAGATTTAATTATGGCTAAAATTAAGGTGGTTCAATTTATCCGTTTTTAGTGGCACTCATTATCCGTCCCATCCAGCACATTCCATATCCCCATAAAATAAGATAAAAGGCTTGACCATAATATTTTCTTTAATTTTGTACCTTGTCGTATCTATCACAATAACTACCTATGGGCATTGAAACCTATTTTCAACTATTGACAGATGCCGAAAAGAAGCATTTCCCTGAAAAATTGTTTTTTGGCGGGGATGAAGATTTGCTCTATGAGAAAAGAAGAGTTTCCGTTGTAGGTTCGAGAGCATCTTCAAAGGAAGGCCTACAAAGAGCAAAAATCATATCAAAAACTTTGGTCAAGCACGATATCATAGTAGTAAGTGGATTGGCAAAAGGAATAGATACTATGGCCCATCAAACTGCAATCGATTCAGGAGGTAAGACCATTGCGGTTATGGGAACGCCTTTAAATGTCCCTTACCCAAAGGAAAATGCAACCCTCTTGGAAAAAATCAAGAAGGAGCATTTAGCCATCTCCCAGTTCCCGGAAGGTTTTCCGACACAGCCAAAGAATTTCCCAATTAGAAATAGGACCATGGCATTGATATCCGATGCAACGATCATCATTGAGGCCACTGATAAAAGTGGTACTCGACACCAAGGTTGGGAAGCCCTTCGTTTGGGGCGGGAGGTGTATGTTTTGGAAAATGTTATCCAAGATTCAAATGTTACATGGGCCAAGGAAATGTTGGATTATGGAGCCCAAGTACTTTCCAGGGAAAACGTGGACGAGATTTTTACCCACATTCCCTACTTGACCTCAAAATTTGAGGATGCCTTTTGAAATTCCATTTGCAACAATGCTGGAATTTGCGAGTCGGGGCACAAATGAGAAGGCCCAACTCTCAAAGAGAATATGTGGTAATATAAAGTCAGGGAATACCCGGGTAATTGAACGACTCATATATTATATGTCTGAATTACCTCAAGAACTCCCAATCTCCCAAATGTTCGATAATAACCCGATATTGGTCCCTGCACCTAGGAGTACGCCAATGGTCGAAGGCGCTCATTGGCCAACAAGAATATTGTCGGAACACTTAGTAAATTCAGGTTTTGGCAATTCGGTTCAGAATTTGATTGAAAGAATCAGTCCTGTTCCAAAATCAAGCAATTTCTACACCGCTGAAAGCCGTCCGTCCTGCAACACACATTATGATAGTCTATTGTGTACCCCTCCAGAGGCCTTTGTTGAAAAAATAATATTGGTGGACGATGTTTTCACCCTCGGCAGAACTTCATGTGCTTGTGCAAGGAGGTTAAAAGAAACCTATCCAAATTCCGAAGTTTTGGTTTTTGCAGCAATGAGAACACGAGGGTTCACAACCACCTTGGATGAAATAGTTAAACCTTCTTACCATATAATGGTTTATAATTCCGAACAAGACAGTATTATCTTGCCCAATTAGCATAGCTTTTGATTTACATTACAACGAATCAAGTGACCCTTTTTACGGATGTCAATGAAGGGGATTTAAACCATATAAATTGTACTAAAATCCCAACCTTAAAAATTAAGCCCAGCAAATACACATTCAAAACATAAAATCATACATTACAATCAAAAATGCAACCAAGCCTCCAAAAGGCATTAAAATCCATCATTTTTAATGTTAAAAAGGTTAAAATTTGTTAAAAGGTGAGCAATTCGGTGCCTCCCATTTTTGACCCTCTGGGAGACCCTGAAAAATGGGTGATTTTGACAAAAAGTTCGAGTCCCGTCCAGACCGCTTGGATAGCGTTAAAAAATCCGCAAAAGCCTGTAAATGAATAATTTACAGGCTTTTTAATTTTATATATCTCCAAAACTCATCAAATAATATCATAAAAAAGGTGAGTCTCGCGGTGAGTCTGAGAACCCCTTTGAAAGACTCACCAATATCGCTATAATCGACTGTTAAAGAAATATTTACGCCGAAATTTTAACATTTGGTTTTTATACCTTCCGGTGAGTAATTCAAAACCCTCACCAATGTTTGCACCAATGAACATATTGTTCTATCCGAAAAAAATGGATTCGGACACCGATGGAAAAGTGACCATCTATGCCCGCATCACCGTTAACGGCAAGCGCAGTGAGTTCAGCCTTCGCAGGAGGGTCAAGGAGCGCAAATGGGATCCCAAGGCGGGGAAACTCAGGGAAATGATACGTGAGGTCTCCGATTTCAACAGATTCCTTGAAAACTTAAAAAACCGCTGTATTGAGATATATGACACCCTCCTGAAGGAAAAGGAGGATATATCCGCCTATATCATAAAAGATATTTATTTGGGCAAGGGACAGAAAGGAACATATGGTACTGGAGATCTTCGACGACCATAACAACAAAATGGAAAGTTTGATCGGGAAAGAATTTGATATTGAAAGATTGCAGACCGTAAAGGACATTCTCCTTTTCTGCTGCTATACGGGACTGGCCTATGCCGATGTTGAAAAATTGACCCAGGATGATTTGGTCAAGGATATCAACGAGCTAAAATGGATCAAGACCAAAAGGAAAAAAACCAAGGTTTTGAGCAGTATCCCGCTATTGACCATTCCAGATGTGATAATTGACAAATACAAAGAGTACCCTAGAGTGATTTCAAAAAGGATCTTCCTCCCGGTATATACCAATCAACGGATCAACTTTTATTTGAATGAAATTGCTGCAGCATGTAAAATCAAAAAACTTTGACCACACACTTGGCCAGACATACCTTTGCCACAACGGTAACACTCTCCAATGACGTACCCATATCAGTAAGTAAAATGCTTGGGCATACTTCCTTGAAAACGACCCACATCTATGCCAAGGTCTTGGGCAGCAAAATCTCTGACGATATGGAAAAATTAAAAAATGATCCTGCACTATTAGAGTTTGCAAAAACTATTTGAAACTTTTCTGTTCAATTATTATATATGCTTATACGTATCAATATTTGTTTGGGACCTGTTCATTACTTCTCTCAATATTGGTGCAATCCATAAACATCTCTTGTTCCAATTTTAAACATACAAAACATTAATTTTAATAGAATTTATTTTTTTGCTCCTCTATAAAAAGGATACAAACACCTATTTTCCAATAATTTTACCATAAAACAGGAAAATTAAATCGACTTTCAGATTTCAATGGGCTATAAAGCATAAATACTTGACTCATGATAGCATTTAAATGGACCTGACAACAAAAAGGATGGCCAAATTTCACACATGATGGGGCAGCTTCTGGGGACTTGGAATATCTGTTTGTGCAAACAAATGGTGTAGCACTTGGATCTATCTAACATATAAGTTAGTTGATTTTTTTCTTAAGGGGGCAATACTAATGTGACCCAAGTCACTGTACATAATTTCAATATAGAATATATTTATCAATGAATAATTTAATAATAATTAAAATCTATGTTCATTATGGAAACTTCAAATGAAATTCAAGTACAAAATAACACCATACCGAGAATTGGAGATATGGCTCCAGATTTTGAGGCCGTAACCACTAAAGGAAAAATCAAATTCTCGGAATTTGCAAAAGATAAATGGGTGGTTATGTTTTCCCATCCAGCAGATTTCACTCCTGTATGCACAACGGAGATGAGCGGGTTCGCGCAAAGAAAAGATGAATTTGACGCCTTAAATACCGAACTTCTTGGTTTAAGTATTGACAGTATCCACGCCCACTTGGGGTGGGTTCAAAATGTAAGGGAAAACACGGGTGTATACTTCGATTTCCCAATCATTGCAGATTTGGACATGAAGGTATCCAAATTGTACGGAATGCTTCAACCCAACGAAAGTGAAACCGCAGCAGTACGTGCTGTTTTCTTTATCGATCCAGCTAAAAAAATCAGATTGATCATGTACTATCCTTTAAATGTTGGTAGGAACATGGATGAAATATTAAGAGCCTTGGATGCACTACAAACTTCGGATAAGTATAAAGTTGCCATGCCTTTGGATTGGAAAAAAGGAGACAAAGTCATCGTTTCCCCTCCAAAGACTCTAGATCAACTCAATGAAAGACTTGCGGACGATACACTTGAAAAAGTGGATTGGTACTTGGCCAAAAAAGAAATTTAAACCAATGTTGAATACGAGGGCACCTTATTCCAAGGCGCCCTTTCAAAACCCTATTTTATGGAAATAAAACAGTTTGAATACAAACCCTTGGCCCACTATTCCTATGCCATTGTGGACAACGGTGAAATGGCCGTTATAGATCCAGAAAGAGATCCTATGCAGTACTACGTGCTTGCACAAGAACATGGCGCAAAAATAGTAGCCGTTATTGAAACCCATCCACACGCTGATTTTGTGAGTTCCCACTTGCAAATACACCAAGAAACAGGAGCACCAATTTATCACAGCAAAGATTTGGGTGCATACTATGAATATGAGCCTTTTGATGAAGGCCAAAGCATTATGGTCGGGGATATCAAGGTTTCTGCCTTAAATACTCCAGGACACTCTCCGGACAGCATTACCGTTGTAGCCGAAAAAGACGGAAAAACAGCACTCTTTACGGGGGACACCCTTTTTATTGGTGATGTAGGCCGACCAGATTTACGTGAAAAAGCCGGTAATATGACGGCAAAACGTCAAGAATTGGCCGAAATGATGTACGATACCGTCCAAAACAAATTCAAGGATCTACCCGATGGAGCATTGGTATACCCTGCACATGGGGCCGGGTCCTTATGTGGAAAAAACCTTAGTTCCGACAACAGTAGTACATTGGGCAATGAAAGAATGGGGAACTGGGCCTTTAAACCACAGTCGAAAGAAGAATTTGTAAATACCCTTTTGGACAGTCAACCCTTTATCCCATCCTATTTTGGGTTTGATGTGGACACCAATAGACAAGGTCCAGAAAACCTGAGAACATCCATAGCAAAAGTACCCCTTCGATTAAATACTGGCACAGACGGCTTGATTGTGGATGTCAGGGACGAAACCGAATTTAAAAAAGGCCATCTACCGGGAAGCATCAATATTATGGCGGTTTCCGAAAATGATAAATTCGAAACATGGCTGGGTGCCATAGTGAACCCAGAAGAGCCCTTTAGCTTGGTTATCGACAAACCTGGTGATATGGAAAGCATATTGGAAAGGGTTGCTAAAATCGGATACGAGAAACAAGTAAAACTGGTATTGACGCTGGATGAAACCGGGCTTTTACAAAGTGATGAATTTGACCTGACACATTTTAAAAACAACCCAGATGAGTATACTATTGTGGATATCCGTAACCAAAGTGAAACAAAAGAGGGTAAGTATTTTGAAAACGCCATACACATACCGTTGAATGAACTGCGAAATTCAAAAAATCATATCCCAACCGATAGGCCAATTGTAGTCCATTGTGAAGGTGGTTATAGAAGTGCTGTGGGAAGCAGCATTATAGGGAATATGCATGCCAAAGCAAATGTCTTCGATTTAAGCGAAAATATAAATAACTTTAAAAAAACAAAAAGATGAAAAAATCCGAATTAAACAACATTGGTCTAGATATTAATGACTCAAAGCAAGTTGCAGAAAAGTTAAACGACCTGTTATCAAACTATCAACAATTCTATATGAATTTAAGGGGGTTTCATTGGAACATTAAAGGAAAAAAATTCTTTGAACTGCATTTAAAATTTGAAGAACTGTATAACAATGCTTTGGAAAAAGTAGATGAGATAGCAGAGCGTATACTCACTTTAAGCCAATCGCCATATCATACATTTTCAAAATACTTGAACCATTCAGAAATTAAAGAAGCAGAAAATGTTTCGGATGGTGAAACAGCAATTGACAATATTTTAAAGGCTCTAAAAATTTTACTTTCAAAAGAAAGGGTGATCTTAAAAGAAGCAGCTGACGCAAACGACGAAGGTACTGTTGCTCTTATGAGTGAATATATAGTGGAGCAAGAAAAATTGGTTTGGATGTTATCCGCATATAAGAGTTAACTAAAAGGGGCATTTTAAATGTCTCTTTTTTATTCACAAAAAATAGATTAAAAACCAAATATCCAATCCCATATGGAAGATATGCTTTTCTATGACCGGATGCAATTTGCATTTACGATCACCTTTCACTATCTCTTCCCCCAATTGACAATGGGTTTGTCCCTAATGATTGTCTATTTTAAGTGGAAGTTTTTAAGAACCAAAATCGATACATACAATGATGCTGCAAAGTTTTGGATGAAAATCTTTGCTCTCAATTTTGCTATGGGTGTAGTCACAGGAATCCCCATGGAGTTTCAATTTGGCACAAATTGGGCCAAATTTTCGGAACTTACCGGAGGGATAATCGGACAGACTTTGGCAATGGAAGGTATGTTTTCCTTTTTCCTGGAATCATCATTTCTTGGGCTTTTTCTGTTTGGGGAAAAGCTACTTGGACATAAGCTTCATTTTGTCACCGGGTTTTTGGTATTTCTTGGCTCATGGGCAAGCGGGTATCTCATTATCGCCACACATTCTTGGATGCAACATCCTGTAGGTTACGAAATCCTTGAGAATGGAAAGTTTGTCTTGAATAATTTTAGCGCCTTGTTTTCCAACCCTTGGTTGATGCCCGCCTACTTGCACAATCAATTGGCCTCTCTTATAACGGCATCCTTTGTGGTGGCAGCTATCGGAGCTTTCTATCTATTGAATAACAAACATGGTGAGTTTGGAAAATTATTTGTTAAAACAGGGGTGGTCTTTGGTTTGGTCTCTAGCATTTTGGTTGCATTCCCAACAGGGGATTGGGCCGCTAAAAATGTTGTTAAGCACCAACCGGTAACCTTTGCTGCCATGGAAGGAATTTTTGAGACAGAAGAAGGTGGTGCTGAAATTATTTTAATAGGACAACCTGATATGGAAAATAAAAAACTGGACAATAAGGTTGCAGTTCCAAATATATTGAGTTTTTTAACTTATCAACGTTGGGATGCCGAAATTAAAGGCTTGAATGAATTTGATAAAAACCTATACCCAACCAATGTCCCAGGGCTATATTATGCCTATCACATTATGGTAGGGCTTGGCACCATATTCATAGGGTTAATGTTGGCAGCTTCAATTCAACTGTATAGAAAAAGACTTTATAGAACAAAATGGATCCTCTGGTCATTGTTATTAATGTTACCGCTTCCATACATTGCCAATACAACAGGTTGGTACACTGCGGAACTAGGCCGTCAACCATGGTTGGTTTACAACCTTTTAAAAACTGAGGACGGTGTATCGCCAACTGTATCTTCAGGCAATACTTTATTTACACTTCTAGGGTTTATCGGGCTTTACTTATTATTGGGACTCTTATTTTTAATATTGGTAGGTAAAATCATCAATAAAGGGCCTATTGCCTTAAAACACAATTAACTATGGAATTATTCTGGTATATTGTTTTAATGACTATGCTAGCCATATATATTATTTTAGATGGCTATGATTTTGGGGCAGGGATCATTCACTTGTTCTTTGCTAAAAACGAAAAAGATAAAAAAGCCATTACGAATGCCATTGGTCCTTTTTGGGATGCCAATGAAGTTTGGTTGATTGCAGCTGGCGGTGTATTGTTTTTTGCATTTCCTACCTTATATGCTTCCTCTTTCAGTGGTTTTTATTTACCGCTCATAATAATACTTTGGCTACTTATTTTCAGGGCAATCGGATTGGAATTAAGAGGGCAGATACACAATAAAATTTGGGAAATTGTATGGGACAAAGCCTTTGGAACAGCGAGTTTTTTATTGGCTTTGTTTTTTGGTGTTGCCTTGGGCAATGTGGTTAGAGGTGTCAATCTGGGCATGGTCGCAAATGGGGTTTCAACTCAAGAAGCCCATTATTTTTTCTTACCACTGTGGAACCCGACTTTTAGTCCGAACGCCGAACATTTGGGTATTATTGATTGGTTTACACTGCTGTTAGGTGTCATTGGTGTTGTCTCATTGACCATCCACGGTGCAAATTGGATTATTTTCAAAACAAATTCAGCGTTAAATGAAAAGCTTAAGAGAGTAGTATTCCGCCTTAATATAGCCCTTGTCATTTTAGTGATCATATCATTGCTGGTTTGGCATATCATTGAACCCAAGCCTTTTCATAATTTTATTGAAACTCCTTGGTTATGGGTGTTTCCGATAATCACTTTTACAGGATTGTTTGGTCTGTTTAAAGTGAGGTCTTTCAAAAAAGATGGCACGGGATTCCTGTTTTCATCGTTGTTTTTGTTGGGAGGGTTCACATCCACCGTAGCCTCAATTTTTCCAAACCTCCTGCCATCGAGCAATAGTGTCAATCCATCGCTAACCATCCAAAATGTTGCAGCCCATGAATATGGATTATCCGTTGGTATCAACTGGTTTGTTCTGGCAGTTTTGTTAGTGATTATTTATATGGTCATCCAGTATAGGGTGTTTAAAGGCAAGATGGACGATGTTGGTTATGGCGAGCATTAACTTATAGCCATAAACTTTCCCATTGATAGCCAATGGTGGAAGGGACAAAGTGCCATAGCGCACGGTATCATTGAGGTCGGATAGCTCAGCTATTTGGGTTCCCGTCAGTGGAACTTTGAATAGGTCTATTTCATATATTGGTAATTCCTCCGTCTTTGCATAGGCCAAAGTTTGTTTTGCCCTTATTTGATCTAGAACAGTAAAATAATGTAATCTGTCTTTCCGAAATAGCGATTTCTCCCATATTCTTGAATTTAACTAATTCCTTTCTTATGGGTTTCCAGATGATGCTTCAGTAATTGCTTTAAACTTTCCAAATATTCCAGCATAGCTTCCTTACCCACGTCTGGATGATTCTTTGCCGGAATGGTTATGGGATTTTCATCCAAAGTACGATATAGCTCTGGGTAATTTGTCTGGACAGCAATGAGAACCTTCTCAATTTCCGTTAACACATCCCTTATGTTCTTCATTGATAATAAGTTAAATTTATGACGTAAATGTATTCAAGGTTTATATTTGAAAACATGACGAACGTCATTCAAAAGTTCCTTAGGCAGAAAATCTATTCTTGCCTGCTGATAAAGAAATCCTTGTTGCGAATAAACGAAAGTGGGCAAATCATCATTGGAGTTTGAACATATTTACATTTAATTACACAACGGTAATTGAGAAAATAAAAACAACATTGACCGATAATTTACTAGTAAAATCAATTCTGCCAACTTGATTTGCATTTTTGGCTCGTCAATGGGAGACATAGATAATAGATGGTGGGAATTAATAGGCAAAAGACTTAAAGCAGACGATTGTCATTTAGTAATTTTCACAAAAGGAGAAGAAGTACCACCACGAATTCGGCCTATGCAAGCTCGAGCGGAAAAAATTTAAGAGATTTGTTTTTAAATAAAAATAAAGCCCAATTGGTAACAAAGATGGTAACAGTTGCGAAGCCCTTGAACAGCGGAAACTATGCTTTGTATTAAAATGTAAAACTTGGGCATAGCCAACCGAATTGACACAGACTGTCCAAAAAATTGGGTATATAGACAAGTTGACTGTCATTGTAAAGCAGACAAAGAACTGAAACGTAAAATAATAATTCAATGACAATTACAAAGACTGAAATCCCTGAAAATTCGCTACTTAAAACTAACAATATCACTTATGATTATACCGATAGTTTTCAAGGACAGTTTTACGACAAATTTCAAAATATAGGGACAACAGAAGTTGGAAAATCATTTTTTTCAAGTGGACCAAAATGGATTGACAAACTATTTGCATTTAGAAATAGATTGGTTTCGCTTTTCGGACTAAAAACAACAGGGAGGAAAACTGACAGAAAAAAATTGCTTGACGATTTTAAGTGTGAAAAAGGTGAACAATTAGGACTTTTCAAAGTATTTGACAAAACAGCTGACGAAATAATTTTGGGCGAAGACGACAAACATTTGAATTTTAGAGTTTCTTTGTTTATTGACAATCAAAATGAAAACAAGACGGACAAAAACTTAATCATTTCGACAACTGTAAAATTTAACAATTGGTTTGGACGACTTTACTTTCTTCCAGTTCGACCATTTCACAAATTGATTGTACCGACAATGTTGAAAGGAATTATAAAAAATATTGAGCAACAAAACTGAAAAAACAACGAACAGCCAACAGCGGCAACTCTTCTTCCTTTGCGGACAGGTGCACAAGCCCTTGAACAGCGGAAACTATGCTTTGTATTAAAATGTAAAACTTGGGCATAGCCAGCCTAATTGACACAGACTGTCCAAAAAATTGGGATATAAACAAGTTGGCTGTAAACAAAAAAAGAGAGACAGATGGACATTACAACAAACTATAAGGTACCAAAGGACACCAAAATAGGGCACGTACACTTGAAGGTATCCAACCTACAGCGCTCACTCGACTTCTACTGCGGACTATTGGGTTTTGAAATTACAACGACCTATGGCACGGACGCCGCCTTCATATCGGCAGGAGGTTATCACCACCACATTGGCTTAAACGTTTGGTATAGCAAGAACGCCCCTCCAGCAGCAAGAAATACGGTCGGACTATTTCATACAGCAATACTGTATCCAACAAGAAAAGACCTTGCAACTATTCTCTATCGCCTAAAACAGGCAGACTACCCGTTGACAGGGGCTTCGGACCATGGTGTCTCAGAGGCCGTATATTTAGATGACCCGGACGGCAATGGTGTTGAACTATATTGGGACAAACCGAAAGACCAATGGCCACAAAAATCTGATGGCTCATTGGATATGTATACCAAACCCCTTGATCTTGATGGATTAATGAACGAAATAAATTGACTACAGCCTATGTAGTGGATGGCTCCGCCCTTAACTGACGGAGTGCACCCCTCAAAACCACAGTGAACATCCGTATACTACCCTTCTTACCAAGTGGCACTTCAAAATCACCCTCTCTCCATAAACTAAACTTTAACTTTTATTATAATATTAAAACACAGCAATAAAATCGTTATTGCTAGATTTGCAAAAAATGAAAGAAAAGCTAGGCATAAAGAAAAACAAAACAATCCTTTCCCTATTTGGACTGGTATTGCTGCTTTTGCTTTCGCCCTGTAAGGTCAGGAATTTTGTTCAGGCTGAATTGGATGTACCTCAAACCGAGGCCTTAAATAAAAGTCAAACCACAATTTCGACTACAAATTGTGTGGCTTTTGATGTTTCCGAGATTGACCATTCGTCTTCAAGATCGGTTAAAAAAGCACTTGACAACTTTGTTGATGGACAGTTATTCACTTTTCAGCTTCCAATTCAATTTAAAACCAACAATACTCTTCAAATCAGGAAATCAAGGCTATTTCCTTCCATACCCCTTTACATTTTATATCAAAACATTCAGGTCTATTCGTAATTGATTATTTCATTTAAAACCAAACAGTTCGTCAACTGTATTCAATAATCAATTACCTATATCTATCAATGAAAATTCAAGAGAAAAAACTTGAAGTAAGCTACTTGTCCGTGGCCATACTTCGCATCATGCTTAGCTTAATTTTTATAGTGGCCAGCACGAGCCATTTCTTTAAACTGGAACAAACAGTCAAAAGAATAGAAAGTGCCCATTTCGGATTTATGGCCAATATATTGGGAACACCTGAAATTGCAGTCATACTTTCAGGAATTGCTATGCTAATTGCTGGCATAGCATTATTGGCAGGCTTTAAAACAAGAATTTCGGCTATAATTTTAATTACCGTTTTGATACCTATCACGTTAACCATACAAGTTGGTCAAACGGCCACTTTAGGACCTTTGTTCAAGAACATTGCCATTCTGGGAGGTCTTATTTTTTTCAGCATGAATTCAAACAAAAAGTAAAAAACCAATGAAAAATATATCAATAATCGCAATGCTAATGTTCCTTTTCGCAATAGGAACTGCCCAAGCACAAACAGTTAACCATGAAAAGAGTAATTATTTGGTACTTTCAAAGAACATACAACAACTCAAACCTGTAATGCTGACAGCAACCGAACTGACAAAGCAAGATGGCAACAATTATGGCGAGTTCTATGTGATTTTTTGCGGTAAAACGGTTCAGGACATTTCAAAAAACAATGAATTCGTTTCGCTCACTAAACTGGCAAAAGAACAAAACTTGAAGGTCTTCGTATGTGGGCTGTCATTAAAAAAGTTTGGAATAGACCCTAATGATATACCTAAGTCCATAGAAGTAACGGAAAATGGAATCCTAGACGGGTTACAACTTACTAAAAATGGGTTTACTACTTTAACTATATAACAAGCAATGAAAAATCCAAATATAAAAAATGATGCCGGATTCTTAGCCTTGGCGGTTAGGTTGGTTATAGGGTGGACTTATTTTTCTGCCTTTTGGAGAAGAACAATACTAGCTGACAAATTAGACCCGGAAGCAGCAGGTTATATCGGAGAAAAATTCAATCATTTTTTACCTAACGCACTTGGTATAAAACCGATAATTCAATATTTAGTGGAAAATCCGGACATACTATGGATAAATATGGTTGCCTTTACAATAATAGAAGGTATTGTTGGACTATTCATCATTTTAGGGTTATTTACGAGGTTAATGAGTATTGGCGTTTTTGGTCTGGCAATGGGCATACTTCTAGGTTCTGGATGGATTGGCACAACCTGTCTTGATGAATGGCAAATAGGCGTTTTAGGAATAGCTACAGGATTTGTTCTGTTCTTAACAGGAAGTGGAAAATATTCTTTGGACAACTACCTGATTATCAATAATTTTTCAATATCCAAAAAGAAATGGTTTGCCTGGCTCGGCTCAGGCAACATTCCGATTAAGGAAAGTATTTTTCCTAAAGTGGTACTAATCGGGTCATTGTTTGTTCTTGGAATGACCTTAATGACCAATCAAGTATTTCACGGTGGATTGTGGGGTACTCTTCATAATAAGTCTGTTAAACCAAAACTTGAAATTACAGGTGGTAAAATTGAAAAATCCACACTATCATTTGATGTATTCAGAACAGAGGGTGTTGACGTTTACGGCTCTTGGGTAATAGCCATTGAATTAATGGATGAAAAAAATAATACCATTGTTAAATATTCACAAGAAGACCTTGTTGAGTTACATCAGGAGGATATCGATAATTATTATATTGCCAAAATTAAACCGGGAAAACATAGCTTGATTGTACCCCTGGGAGCTAAAGCAAAATTAAACTTGGACAATGAATCTTTATTAAACTTGGAAAGTGGCAAATACACGCTTAAAATTACAGATATAAGTGGTGCAAATTGGACACATCCGATCAAAAAATAACAAAACCAGACATTGGTTACCGTTCCTCCTACAGCGGACAGGCGCGAAAGTCCTTGAACACAGAAAAAAAGACCCATTTTAATCCCTTTTCTGTTTTTGGGTTTTTGTGCAGGTCCGATAACTTAGAATTTTGGATGGGCAAAAAAGAGTGGGTTTCATAATAAATATTGAAAATCGATCCTGTCAAGATTCCTACCCTTTACGCTAAAAAACTTAAATTTGAATTGTTTCATTTTTTAAACAAATACTTCACTAGTGGCATTTATTGAATACGCGCCATCCAAAGCATTAAGGAACTACGTACAATGCTATTGGTATCTCGACGATGCTTACCAAGAACCTATAGTGGACGATTTTTACCCCAATGGATGTGTTAAAGTCGTATTCAGTATTGAATTAGATGTCAATAGAATTGGAACTGACGGCACATTGAACAAAGAGCCTTGGACCGAGATTATTGGTCAAATGACCAAGCCCTATAGGCTTAAAGTCGGTGGTATGGGCAAAACATTTTGTATCCGCTTCTATGCCCATGGTTTTTCAAGGTTTTCAAACATCCCGCTTAATGAACTGAACGACCTAACCTTATCCTCAGACTATTTGTTTGCAAAAGATTTTGGGCAATTCGTAGGAGACTGTTTAATCGACGGTAAAATTCAACGTTTAATTGAAGGCGTGGACGCTTTTCTCACATCAAAGCTGTTTGAAAATGATTTGGGGCTAAAAGATGAGATTTCAGAGCATGCGGTCAAATTTGTCCTAAGAAACCCCAATAACCCCAATTGGGATGAATTGGTAAGACAATGTGGAATTAGCCACAGGTACCTCCAAAGGATATTTATGGAAAAGATTGGGTTTAGCCCCAAGTTTTATCAAAGAGTGGTCAGGTTTCAAAAGGTTCTAAAACATTTTAGTGAAACCCCATATATCAACTTTACGGAAACGGCACATAGGTTTGGCTATTTTGACCAAGCACATTTTATAAAAGATTTCAAGCATTTTACCAATACAACACCCTCTCTCTTTTTTCACGAGAACCGACCGATGAACAAATATTTTATTGATCACAAAGGGCGTTCGTTTTTTTACAATCCATTGTTTTCTGACTGAGGTAGTTTTACAACCCAATTATTTCAATTTAAACAAATTGTGGTATGAGAAACGCATTGGTCCTGCTTTTGTTTGCCTCCATAAGCTTTAACTGCTTGGGGCAAAACGTTAAAAATTTAAACATCCTACTGATTACTGGTGTAGGAATAACCGGTCCAGACCATATGTACAGCAATTGGTCGCACCGCCATTATAATGACGTCCTTGTGGACTACCTCAGTGATTTTGCCCAAGTCAGAATCACCAAGGACCTATCCGAGCTTAACGAAAGGAATTTGGAGCATTATGATGTAATAATCAATAATTCGCTGTTCCATGAACCTACAGAAGAACAATTTAATGCTTTTTATAAGTTTATAGAATCGGGGAAAAGCTATTTTGCCATTCATGCCGGTTTGGTTTCCTTCCTAAATTCGGACAAATACCTCAAAATGATGGGAGGCAAGTTCATCAACCATGATGACATAAAGACCTTTACCGTCAATACTTCGGATTATTGGTATGGATGGGAAAGTGAAGATAACGGATACAAACACCCGATAGTAAGGGAATTGGGAGATTTTAAAACCTTGGACGAACTTTATTTGGTACAGTTCAACACGGATTCCCTGGAGGTCATTGCAAGAGCTGAATATCATCCCATAATGTGGACACGCAATTGGGGCAAGGGCAGAGTAATGTGCCTAACGTTGGGCCACGGTAAATACTCACAAAAAAACGAAGGGTTCAAATCCCTTTTTACCAATGGGGTAAAATGGTTAACGGGGCAATTGGATTGATGTTGAATGTATTCAAACCAAATGGTCTTTATTCAACAGCCATTGAACTGCTTTTTATTTTAAATGAAAATATCCGTATTTGATCAAGCACGGAAAATGACGAATCGCACCAAAAAAACACAAAATCGAATATTTCAAAATAACTTATATATTACTAAACACAATGTAAATATGGAACGAAGAAATTTTATAAAGTCGGCGGCTGCCCTCAGTGCAACAACAGTATTCCCCGTGTCGGCCCTTTCAATGTTTGGAGCGGCCAAATATAAAATGGGACTACAGCTCTATACCATCCATGATGATATGATGAAAGATACCATTGCTACATTGACCGCCGTCAAAAAAATGGGCTATCAAGACTTTGAAACCTTTGGTTTTGACCATGAAAAAGGAACGTTTTATGGATATAAATCTTCTGAATTCCGAAAAATAATGGACGATTTTCAACTTACCGCCTCTAGTGGACACTTCGGGTTTTCTCCATATCTCAACCAATCTGAAGACAAACTGAAAAGGTTTGTTGACCAGTGTATAGATGGAGCCCACACATTAGGCATGAAGTATATAACATGGCCATGGCTGGATCCTGATCAAAGATCGATCGACCACTTCAAATTATTGGCCAAAAAACTTAATGTGATAGCCGAATGGGTCACTTCGGCCGGACTAGGGTTCGCATACCACAATCATGGTTTTGAGTTTATGGACCACAATGGTGAAAACGGTTTCGACATTATACTGAACGAAACGGACCCATCACTTGTTAAGCTTGAGATGGACATGTATTGGGTGATCCGCTCCTCCAAACACACTCCAAAAGAGCTGGTCAGCCATCAACCTGGACGATATGTACTGTGGCACATAAAGGACATGGATAAAGTCACCGGGGATTATACTGAGTTGGGCAATGGTTCCATTGATTACTCTCAAATACTTCCAGACCCAAGAGAATCTGGGCTCGAATTTTACTATTTGGAACAAGGTAGCAATTATGCCCACAGTCCCATGAAAAGCGTTGCTGATAGTGCCTCTTTCTTTAAAAAGAAGTTGCAAACATATCTGTAATTGGAATTACCCCCTGAATGGAAGAATAATGAAACGCCAAAAACATTATTGGTTAAGGTGAATATGGACAATACAAAAGTTTATGGAAAAATTAAGTAAGGCTGGCTTTAGGTTAGTAGGTTTAAGATTGGAACAGAAAACCAGCAACAAAAACAATCAATCAAACCTGGATTGTGGAAACCTATGGCAAAAATTTGAAAAGGAAAACATTATAGACCTGATCCCAAATAGATTGGGCAACGAAATATACGCTGTATACTTTGACTACGAAAAAGATGAAGCGGCCCCTTTTTCCTATTTTATAGGATGTAGAGTGGACGATAATGTAGAAACTCCCAAAAATTTAAATTCATTGAAAATCCCCTCCCAAAAATATCAAAAGGTTACGGCCAGAGGTGTAATGACAGGGTGTATTATCGATGCTTGGAATAAAATATGGAACGCTGACATAGAACGAAAATTTGGTTTTGATTTTGAGGTATATGATGAAAGAAGTGAGAATTGGGACGATGCAGTGGTTGATATTTATGTTTCAATAGCCTAAGTCCAGTTGCTTAAATCAATATTGAATGGGTTTGACTCAGTTTAATTATGTTGGTTTTTTAGTTGTTTAGATAGCTTTCGGCGGTTGTATTATTTCCATTTTTATCAAAAATCTCGAAACGGGTATGGTCCAATTCATCTACATAAATTTTGATCCGTTCATTTCCTTTTGAATCATAAATAAACAAACCGGTATTCTTGTTTTCTTCACGACCCAGGAACATTCTGTACACATTGATTTCGGAGTCCAGGTGTTTTTTGAATTTCAAATATTCAGCGTCTTTTTCCTTTTTTGTCATTGATTTTGTCCGTTCAAGAAATTGCTCGTACAATTTTTCCACCCGAATTGAATCGGACCGTTCCCTAAAGAACATTCCATACCACCTTTTCCACTCTCCTTCATCCAAGTATTCGTCTTTCATAATGGCCATTATTTGGTCATTTTTTTGTTGATCAAAGGTGATGCCTGCAAAATTCTCTTCATCCGTTCCATCATAATAGATACCACCTACTTCATCCCCAACACGATTAAAAAATATGATTCCCGGCAAATCCCTTTTTGAGCCTGGGTTATGTGGAATACCATGGGTAGAGGCCAATGCTTGCTTTTCGGGGTTACTGATTGAAATGTACAAGTTTTCCTCTGCATCAATTATGCTGAGTCTTTCTGCCTGGATTTCTTTGAATGTTTCCACATTTTTGACCTGTCTGTCATAAAAGTAAAAGCAGGTCAAAACAATCAGAAAAGCGAAGTTGATGGTTGGAAGATGTCTTTTCATATTTTTTGATTTGATGGTGTCTTGATCGATGATGTAAGCCTATTCCAATTGAACAGCGGGCAATATGTATTCGTCCAAAATCGAAAAAGGACGGTCTTCCATGTCCGGAAATAGATTATAGTTGCCCCCTGTTATGGTGATGGTCATTTCAATTTCGGGAATTATGATGAGAAATTGGCCTCCATTGCCCCAAGCTTCAATGGTTTTCATCCGTTTTCCTCCTACTTCACGCTCCAATAATCTCCACAGATACCCATAATCTGAATTTTTGGGCCAACTTCCTTTTATGTGGGGTGTCGTGGATTTTCCGATCCAGGATTCTGCAATCAGTTGCTCCCCGTTCCATTCTCCCTTGTTCAGCATCAATAATCCAAACTTGGTAAAATCAATGGGCCGCATGTAAAATGAGCCAGCCAAATATCCTCTCCCCTGTGGCGATGTCAGCATTTGAAATTTATTTATTTCCATGGGCAACAATAGTTCCTCATAAATGAAGAGGGGAAGATAAGTGTCCGCCGATTTTTGAATGACCCCCGTCAATAGATTGCTGCCCCCAGAGGAGTATTCGTATACCTGTCCGGGTTCATGTGCCATGGGAAGGTTGAGTTTGTGACCCACCCAATCTTCATGTTCCCATTGCATCTTATCTTCATCCTCCAACTGTATGCCCGTACTCATGGTCAAGGAATGGTGCACGGTGATGTTTTTCTTCCGAACATCATTGATGTCGTATTCAGGATAGTAGTCCAAAATGGCATTTTCAACGTGTAGCCCATTGTTGCTCATCATGGCCTTGCCCACCGCCAGGGAGGCCATGGATTTAAAAGCGGACCGTACATCATGAAGATACTCCCGGTCATATCCATGAAAGTATTCCTCAAACACAAGTTTTCCATCCTTGGTGATCAGAATACTATGGATGTGCTCCAGGGTCTTGTTGTTCTCTGGGTCCATAAGGCCCAAAAGCGACCTGTTGATGCCTACCTCTTCCAATGAAGCCGTTTGCATGGTGGAGTCGGGAGCTTCTGGAATGTTGTACAGGTACTTTTCGTTTGGTGACCTTGGCAAATAGCCTTCCAGTTGATCATCGTTGAGCTTTTTCAACTGTATTTCCCTTTTCCCCCCGGCATTGCCATACGTAAGGGCCATATTCTTTTTCTCCGTATCGTACACAGCCGAAATCCCGAAACGGTCGTTCGTAATGTTGTAGTCGATATGGTTTCCATTGATCAAAACCTCATCAATGGTAAAATGCAGCTCCCTATTTTCCTTATTGCTTTGAATATTGGCCTGTATCGTGCCTGTGGAATCTTTGTAAAACTCCAAATAAACAAGGTAATCAGTGTCAATTATTTCCGGTTTACGGATCTTGGCAATCCATTGCTTCCCCTTTTTTTGAAAATTGAGGCTTTGTGCCCATAGGTCATGGGTAAGTACGCCATGCAAAGTTTTTTCATTATGGGTCAGAAAAGCATCAAAACGGAAACCTGAAGAATCCTTGAAATTTAAGTTTACTCCTTTTTTGATGATATGGTGTACGGTTTCCTTGCCCTTTGAATATAAGCGGGCCTCATCTGGACCATTTGCGGGTGACAAGATTAAGGAATCGTACTTTGATTCAGTTTGAAACAATAATCCAGACCATACCCCAATGAGTTCATCTGTTTCAAATGTTGACTTTTTTGGGGAACAAAAAGAGAACAGTATTGCCAGTAATGGTACAATAAAAAGTTTTTTGGTCATAGTGAGTGTTTGATGGTTGGGCGTAGTTTTTGTAATAGCTGTCCTCCTGCACATAAATTGGGTCGGTTAGTGATTCCTTGAAACTCACAGCTTTGTGATGGTCATGTTCTCCATCAATTTGTTGACATTGATTCCTAAACAAAATACATATAATACGTTAAAATAATGGCCGACATATTATAGATACCATGGGCCACTATGGAAGCCGTAAGGCGTTTGGTCCAAATAAACAATACTGTGTATAGTATCGTGGGCACCAAAATATCGAACCAATCCAATGCACTGACGGGCATGTGCCCCAACGCAAAAATCAGAATGGATAGAATTGCTGAAAACCATAGCCCCGTTTTTGGGTTCTTGAAGGTTTCCTTAAGCACATTGATGAAATATCCCCGGTTAAAAAGTTCTTCGGTGATTCCGCCACCGATCACGCCCAAAGCCACAAAAGATAGGGTTCCGACCAGAGTGCCATCATACATTTCCGACATGCCATAAATGTCCGGGCGGTTTATCCCACCTGTGTTGGGAATGATGAAGACAAATTGAAGAATGGTCCACAGACCACCAAACAGAAGGCCCAGAAGCATGTCGGTTCCCAAATTTTCGAACCTAAGGCCAATATCGCTGAATTTTTTCTTTAGGATTTTGAGAGAGGCATAGAGCAGGGCCGCAACCGATATCAATTGAAAAAGGGCTATATAAAGCAAGTTGATGCCGATTTTACCTCCATTTAATTTGGTGACCCCAAAAAATACATCTGGGATTATAAAAAGAAGGTATCCCAAAATGATGGTCGCTATAAAAACAACCACGGTCTTTGTCTTACTTACTGGTTTTGAATTGGTTTCGGTCATTGTTTTGGTTTTTAGGGTTGTTTATTCTTTTGCAAATTGTCCTTCTATGGTTTCCAAAATTGAATGGGAATCATAGCCAATGCCATTTTTAAAAACAGTCTCGACCTTTTCAATAATAGCAGGGTCTTTTTCCAAGTTTCCATTTAAGATGACAAAATTGGCCCTTTTGCCTTCCTGAATGGTCCCGATATCGAAACGTTGCAATGCTTTGGCTCCGTTGCCCGTCATTATCTGAACGGCTTCTGGCGTGGAAAATCCAGCCTCAATAAGCAATTCGTAATTTCGTTGGTCACCGAAACCAGGTAGTACGTGCCTACCGGCATCAACGCCACTGCACAACAAACCGCCCATTTTAAAGTACTGGTATTCAAACTGCATGATTCGTTTTAACCTGTTGTTTCTGGTGGTATCTTTTATATTTTTATCCAAGTTTTCCCTACGTTCTTCATATTGGTTCAATAAAAAAGGGGACATGGTCTTTAATGTTCTTTTATCTGCATAAGCCCTATTGGGGATACTGGCCTCATAAATGGACAGCGTAGAGGTTAAAAACACCTCTTTATCGATCATCAACTGCTGCAAGGCTTTTACTTTAGGGCTTTCAACAATAAGTTCATCCATATACTCTCGACCACCACCACAGATACCATACTCTTTGTTCATCCTAAAATCGCTGGTACTGTTCAGACCGTGTTCAATACCATCAATGCCCAATTGAGCGGCTTCTTCAAAGGTTGTGGCACATAAATGTCCTCGCACTTTGGCCTTGCTGCCATGAGCGACATCAATAATTGTTTTTAAGTCTTTTGGTGTTGTATTACGGTACACTTTAAACCAAGTTACTCCTTGGTCGATCCAATGCTGAACAGTATCCTTCAAGTGTTTGTCATCTCTTGGAATTACCATATTGGGATTGCCATCTTTTCCTGTAATAAACGGCGCGCTTGGAATTATGTCGGGACCTATTTGGTTTCCTTTTTCTATTTCCTTGGACAACTCCAATTCCTTGTAGGGTAAAGCCGCACCGCAGGTTTGAATGGTTGTGACCCCTGAGGCCAAATATAATTTGGCCGCCATGTTACCCACATTGGGGAATCCCGGGATATGTAAATGGTTGTGCATTCCCACAATACCAGGAATAATGGTCTTTCCTTTAAGATCTAGGATTTTTGCATTCCTTGGAACTTCAATTTCGGTATGCCCGCCAATGGCTTCGAACAAACCGTGTTTAATTACAATGGTTTGATCTTCCTTTAAGACCGTACCGGTTCCATCTACAACATTGGCATGCATCAACGCCAAAGTTGGATAGTTGTACTTTACATATTTAAGGATGCTATCTGAATAAATGTCCCGTGTGGATGAAATTTGGCCATTTCGATATTGATAGGATTTTGATCCATGAACATTATTGCACCCCAAAAATGGAACTAAAGCGAGGATCAAGGCTAAAAATGATATTGGAATGATGTTTTTCACTGCATTTGAATTGTTTTGTAAGACGATTTCTTCTACTTGTCCGCGGAACTTTGGATTATAAAGATTCAGTGCTTGTACTACATGTCGGTAGGTTGCTTCCCAAAAGAATTGCCTCAAAATAAGTAAGGCTCCTACGCGGGGTCTTTTTCTCCTTAATGAACGAACATAGAACGTGCTGCTCCTTCCTAAAACCTCACCTTGTATGGAATGCTCTTCAGAAGAGTTTCCATTATGGGAAATCGAAATTAGCCCATTGGACAGCTCCGAACAAATGCTAACCGCGCATAGCGTTAACAAACCGTTAACACCCTCAAAAAAATATTTGAGCTTAATATAATCGAATTGTAATGGGCTGGTTTTAAACCTACTTTCTGATGGTCCCCCATTTTGCCGATCAAAAACCGTAACGATTTTTATGGGCTTTACTTATCTTCGCCCTATTGATTCACTCTTTTTATAAGTAATGACCGTTGTTTTCCATTTCTTAATAAAAACAACTGCTCAGAAGTATCTAAAAAACTAACTTGCTTGTAGGTGAACAAAGCAAATGAAATGCAAACCAGAGGGGAAGAAACAGAAAATCTTCTTAAGCTACTTGATGAAGATGAAAATCTTGATGGGGAAGCTCTTGCCAGGTTACTGACGGAACAAAAGCTCGATAAACTCAAACTGATTGCAGAAAATACCATTGATGTAATTTGTTTGCACCATCCGGTGGATGGCCGTTACCTATATGCAAGCCCTTCTACCGAGGAAATCATGGGGTACACTTCTGAAAATCTTAGGGGAAAGGTTCCGTATGATTTTGTCCATACAGACCATCATTCCATACTACTAAAGAATATTTCGAGCTCCACCAATGGTGTAACCTCTGTTCCCGATAAACTGGAATTAAAATTTAAAACAAAGCATAATGGTTACCAATGGTTTGAGGGATATACCAAGCCCATATTTGACAAAAAGAACAAGGTGGTGTTGGTATTGAGCTGTACCAGGAACATCCAAGACCGAAAAATTGCCGAGATAGAGAAAAAGGAAAGGGAGGTTATTCAGCAGAATCTCTTATTATCTTCTGTACTGCTGGAAAAGAAAAAAGCCATCATCGAAAAAATCGAGCATAAAATTTTGGAATTGGAACCCAGTAAACGAAAGGAACTAAAGAGTGTTTTGACCTATATTCAAGAAACATTGAACTTAGATGAAAACTGGGAAGATTTTATGATTCATTTTAAAAAGATGCATCCTGATTTTTACGGTAAGATTTTGGAGAGGTACCCCAATCTATCAAAAAAGGACATAAAGCACTTGGCCTTTATAAAACTAGGGATGACATCCTCCGAAGTGGCCAATATCATGATCATTAAAAAAGAGAGTTTAAGGGTATTGAGAAGTCGCTTGAAAAAAAAATTAAAACTCCACCCATCGGAGGACCTTACCACATTCATCCAGAATTTTTGAAGCAAAAAACTCCTTTTTCCTCATAATTTCATTAGGAGCTTTGCCAAAAAAACTATTGGCTAGTGTTTTTTTTGGCTAAATAAACGATATTGACTTACCATTTTTCTATAATCTTTCTTCCTTTATCAAGTTCCCATTTTGGTCATAATAGCTCCACTTACCATGTTTATTACCATATTTATACTTTCCTTCCTCTTTAAGTTGACCGTTGGGATGATAGGCTTCCCAATTACCTTCCTTATTATCCTTATAATTATATCTGCCGGATTCTTTAATTGTTCCGTTTGGGTAATACAGTTCCCATTTGGCTTTATACCCATCTTTACTGTACGCTTTTAATGATTTTAGGTTGCCGTTTTCATAATAGGTTTTCCATTCTCCAACTGGCATACTACCATTGTAGCCTCCATATTGTCCCGAAGTTTTCACAACTCCATCTTCGAAGTAACTTTTATAAAGGCCAGCATGGAGACCATATTTATCGTATTCTTGATATGTTTTCAATTGACCATTCTCATAATATTCACTCCATTTACCTACTTTCCTGTTATTGCCCTCATTGTACCCAGTTCCGAATAAAGTCTCAATCTCCTTTTCAAAAGTGCCCTCCTCCTTTAATTGTCCATTTTTATACCAGCTTAAATATTGGCCCCATAAATGCGACCGTACCGTACCATCCGTATAGGAAACCGATCTATAATTGACTGCTTCTTTTGTTGTTCCATTATCATAATAATAGTACCATTTTCCTATTTTACCAGTGATTTTTCCTCCATCCCAGTAGGTTCCTTGGGCGGCCAGTTGTCCATTTTCGTGGTAATGTTTCCATGGACCCACTTTTTTCTCCCCTACCTTTTCTCCCTCTTCCTTTAGTTGGCCGTTTTCATAATAGGCCTGCCAATTAACGGTATTGGAACCTTCTTTTGTTTTGGTTATCGACTTTAATGTGCCACTGGGGTAATACTCCTTGGGGTTTCTTCTGTTGTCTTCCTCTTGGTTCCATTTCTCCCAGGCTGCTCTGTCCTTGGGATATTTTTTGAGGTTTTCCCCAATTTGGTACACTTCCCTGAACCTATCATCAAGTTCGTAATTGGCCATTGCCTCCAAATAGGTGTTTACATGGTTCCTAAGTCCTTCCAAAAGCTCGTATTGTTCCGGATTGTTGAAAAGTTTGTCCCCATCAAACAGATGGTTTAGTGATGCAATTCTTAAATAAAGGGTCTTTGATGTGGGTTGCGCCATGGCCTCCACTTCGTCCAACTTTTCCAATACCGTTTTAAAATCACCCGAGTTAAAGGCCTTTTCGGCTTCTTCAAATTTGAGCAATGTAACGGCATCTTGGGCTTGGGAACCAAACGCCATAAATAATAGTAGGAGAAATATGGTTTTCTTCATAATCATTTTTTATTCAAAAACACTTTCGGGTATGGGTTCGTTTATTTTTAACCGGGTGGTTGTATTTATAATACTCGACATGTAGTTGTCCTGTTCCATCAAAAGGGCCAACTTTTCATCTCCCAACCCTTCTTCATAGTTATATCCTTCTTTGCCATGTTCAGATAATTGATGGGTTTTTGTTATCCTTTTAAAAGGGAAAGTCAACCCTTTAACTTCACGGAAATCTGTAAATCGGATTATTGTAACCACACCGCCTTTTAAACTTGTAACGGTGCCAATGAGCCTACCCGATGTATTACTAAAATAGTAATTGACACTATAATTAGTACTGTTAACTTCTTGCTGTTGGTTAACAATAGTGGCTTCTTCACCACTAAAACTGCCCTGTCTGATCTTTAAGGATTGGATATCATCCATATTAAAGGGCAATACAGAAACCAACGATAAGCTATTTGAAGTCAATTTATCGTAGAGCTTTTTGGTATGTTCAAAATTTGAAGTAAATAAAATACCTTTGTAAACGCCCTTTTCTTTATTGAATACGGTTTTGCTTCCATGCGGGCCTTCTATATTTAGGGAATATTTCCCTATCGCTTTTTTTGTGATGATGGTACTACTATAATTTTCTACATACTGGCTGTTAAAATCATTTTCTTGATTTTCTTCGACAACCATTGTCCCTACGCTGGCAATATCTTCTTGACTACCAATGCTTGCATAATATTTATCAATTGTTTCTACAAAGGGTTTTGTGTATATGTTTTTTAATTCTGCTTCGGTTTTGGGGTAGGCTTTAAGCTTTTCGTGAATATTGTGCACTTCCCTAAACCTATCGTCAAGCCCTTGTTCTTTCATGGCATTTATATAGGTCTGGGTATTTTCCAACAAACTGCGCAACAATGTAAAGTCAAGCGTTGTTGATGGATCTGTAAATACTTTGTTTTCTGCACCCAACAACTGGTTTTGTGCCATGATTTTTAGGTAGAGTGTCTTTGAGGTAACTCCTATCCCTGCTTCAACTTCTGCAAGTTTCTCTATAGCAGCCCTGTAATCGCCCGAGTTAAAAGCCTTTTCGGCTTCTTCAAATTTGAGCAATGTAACGGCATCTTGCCCTTGCATGCCAATGGTCAATAACAGCGATAATAAGAGGATACATTTTTTCATTGGTTTACTTATCAATTGTTCTTTATTGGAACTCCCAGCCCTCCTGTGGTTTTGGGATTCGGTTTATCCATAACATTTTTGTGCTCTTTTTTGAGTGTCCCCAAAGGTATGCCCAATGGGCTGGAGTCATTATTGGATTTTATCCCACTTTTGGGTTTTCCCTTATATTCCACTTCTTTTATACTAACGCCCTCGATGGACTTAAAACTATTTACAAATTCGTTGCGCATGGTTTTGGCGTCGTCCAAAGTGAGGTAATACCCTTGCATGGTAGGTGTATATGGGGCCAGTGCAGCAATTTCCTTATCCACTCTTCGCTGATAAGGCCAAGTGCCATTGTCGTATTGTGCTATTTCAAAGACATTGGAAACATAAACAGTGGTGTTTTTCTTGTTCATGGTACTGGAATCCGTGGCATAAAAGAAGTAATAGATTCGGTCGGTTTGTAGCTTGCTGCTAGACAAAGGGAGCGGCAAGCTTTCGCTGAAGGCATGCAGGATATTTTTGCGCTGATCGATGACCATTTTAAATGCTTCGCGTCTTAATCGCTCCTGTTCTTCCCGATACCGTTGTTCCCTTTCCCGTTGCAATTTTAAGCGACGTTGCCGTTCTGCTTCGGCTCGTTCCTCGGCTTCCCTTTGTTTTTTTCTTTGCGAGAGATCGGCAATTATAGATGCAGCTGTACCTACTACTACGGCACCGACTGCACCTTCCACATTCCCCTGTCTGGCAAACTCTTCCGCCAGTGGCTGTACTCCCTCTATATAATTGGTTCCGCCATTTTGCATTTGTTGGGCCCATTGGCCCATCGTCTGATCGGCGGCATTTTGTAAATTTTGCGATTGGCGTTGCTGTTCGGCCAGTCTTTGTCGCATTGTGGCGATTTGCTGGCGCCTTTTCTCCATTTTTTTCTGGTAGACTTGGTTTTGACTGGCACCTTGACGGGCATAATCTGAAGTAGCTGTGGAAACGGACGGGTTATTCCCTGCTTTTAAAGCCGTATCATTATTAAGCGTAGAGGGATTTTTATAATTATCGGAAATTGCCCCTGCATCCATGCCGGACAGAACCAAAGTCTTTTTCTTTTTCTTGTTCTGCAGGCGCGCAATGGTGTTTTGTGCACTTATAATGTCGTCTTCTGCATATTTAGTGCTTGCATTTCCCCCAAAACGTTGATTGATATCTTTTTGGACACCAATAGCTTGTCGTTTATAGGTTATGAACGCCTCCAATTTGTCAATGGCCGCTTGTCTGTCCGCTTCAAAATTTGGATTGTTGTCCGTTAATTTGTTGCTGGCCCGATGTCCTTCTTCCCATACTTTCTGGGCCTTATCGTCCAAAACGTTCTTTTGGTCATACATGGCCTCAATCTCAGCTTGTCTTTTTTCCTTCTCTGCCGCTTTCTCACATCTGCACTCCAAACATTCGATTATCCGTTCCATATTTTCATAACCGGCAAGGGACCCCCTTATATCGTCACAGTCAATTTTAATATTGGGCATTGCGGAAATCCCTTCACATTCCGTGCATGGAAAACTGTTCTGTGCCGTCAACGAAAAGGTAGAAATTACAAAAATGAAGACTGGAAGTGTTTTGAACATACCATTTAAATTAAGCAATGGGACAAAAAAAGCTGATGCCCGGACCAAATGCCTATTCACTCCAAAGCTACCTCATAAAAAGCCCCATGTAAATACCGCATTTTAGGTAATTTTAACATAAATCCCTAATTTAATCGCTGAACCGACCTAACAACTTAAGCACATGGACCCAAACCTTGTTCCTGTATTCCAGGCTTGGAAAAAGGGATATAAAGACCGCATAAAAAAGCCTTCTCGGTTTAAAATCCCAACAAACTTGGTGCGCATGGCCTCACTTTTTACGCCAGGCCAGTTCTATTTCTACATTGCCAACACATTTACCTTTGAGTTGGAATATGTTTCCCCCGGAGTAGTGGATTTGTTGGGTGTAGATCCCGGGAAAACCACTATGGACCTGTTGTTGGACATGGCCTTGCCCGAGGTTATTCCCACCATTGCCCAAAAGGAAGCGGCCATCAGCGATTTTTTTAATCGTTTCCTAACCGAGGAGGAGCGTTTATATTATAAATATGTGTACACCTATCCCTATAGAAACCATCGAGGTGAAAAACGTGATATGATGATACAGGTTTCCCCCTTGTCACTTTCCGAAGACGGTACAACACAGCATCAACTGGGCATACATACCGATATTACCCACCTTGGCGTTCAACACAATGATACAGTGTCCTATTTCAGCATTGATGGGGAAAAAATTACTTGAACGTTTATGCAAACAAAGGTGTTTTTGATCCCAGTATGGGAAAGGAGGTACGTAATGCAATAGCTAAATCCCTCACCAAAAGGGAAAGGGAAATAGCCGAGCTTTTGGCCAAAGGCCTAAACGATGCGGAAATTGCAGAGGAATTGAAGATAGCTTTTCTCACTGTCCGTACACATAGAAGGAACATGCTCAAAAAGACCCAGTGCAAAAATAGCGTGGAGCTGGTAACCCTATGCCTTATGTGCGGGATAATTTAAATGGACACATAATACGATTATAGGGTTACTTCCTTTAAGTTTACCATCTAAATCAAGTACCAATATTAATATTGCGGTCGAGCGTCCAATGGCACAATAATTTCGTACTTCAAATAGTGAATAATCCTTTTTCAAACCTATAAAAGCAGGCTTTACACTTGAAAAATGAAATAACAGCACCATCACATGATCAATTAAGCACCGAACGGCTATACTTTATAGATGCGTTACGTGCGTGGGCCATATTGATGATGCTACAGGGGCATTTTGTGTCCTCGTTGTTGGCAGATGCCCATCGAGAGGAAGGAAGTTCACTCTTTTTTGTTTGGAGTTACCTAAGAGGTGTGACAGCTCCTGTGTTCTTTACCGTATCAGGATTTATATTCACCTATTTACTTCTCAAGAAATATGGGATGGGATGGTCAAATCCCCGAGTAAAAAAAGGAATAAAAAGGGGCAGCTTCCTCATTGTTATCGGCTATATATTGCAAATCCGGTTTGGGCGATTGTGGGAAGGTTCCATCAATGCGAACTTTGATATTGTCCACGTACTCCAATGCTTGGGGCTCTCCATTATACTGATCATCGTTCTTTATTTGATTTCCTATCGGTTCAAAGCCTATGTTTTTCAAATTCTGCTGGGTTCCATTACCATTCTACTTTTCTTGTCCAGTGCCACCTTTGGCCAATGGGAATATAGTTTCTTGCCCGATGGGGTCTCAAATTATTTTACCCGGGCGAACGGTTCAGTTTTTACCATAGTGCCCTGGTTTGGTTTTGCAACGGCGGGTGCCTGCATTTCCGGATTCTTCCATTACAATCTCAACAAACAGGGGTTTTATAGGAAAGCATTATTGGCTACCCTCGCAGTTGGCACTCTACTTATTTTCCAATCCTATGAATTCATAAGGGACCTTGAAAACCTTACCGATCTCCAATTTTTTAAAAACGCACTTGGGGAAAGCTATCTTTTTGCCCGGTTGGGTGTGGTTCTGTTGGTTTTTGCAACATTTATGCTCTTGAGAAACTTTTTGAACCACAAAATCGTACTCGATATCGGTCGGCATACCCTGGCCATCTATGTTGTCCACTCCATTGTCCTCTACGGCAGTATCACAGGTTACGGATTGAGCAGATACTATCACCACTCCCTCTCTCTATCACAAACAATTATCGGGGCAGTATGTTTTGTTTTTTTGATAAGTTTCTTGGTTTTGATGTTCTATAAGAGAGTAAAGCAACCTATAAGTTAAAAACAGTTACATTGGAAAGACTGCATTTGGCGACATCCTATTAAAAAGCAGCCAATCTTTATAACTCCACCCATACCGTTACTGCCTCCAACCGAATTAATAGGGTAAGGTTAAGGCTTGTTGATTGGAAGTATTTCAACACCCTTTTTCTGATGACGTTCTACACCAGTATTCTTGGAAGCAATGGAAAACATTCAATATTTTGGCCAAATCTATAGTTGTTATGCTCCATTGAAAAGTTGACTTTTAAGAACAATTAACATTAAATACACGACCTTTAAGTAATCCTTACAATAATCGACCTAACCACCACTTTAATTTATGTCCAAAACCTTGGAATAAACGTTACAAAAAACATAAACCCCAGTATTATTGGGATTTAAGGGCTATGTTTCTTATCTTTGCCCTGATGAACGTCAAGCTCCACGAGAGAAAAAATTGCAGGATCCTAAGTTTTAATTATCTGGTATTTAGAAACCAGCCAGATAAGTTTATACCGCCTACGCTATAATTACCTTCCCTTAACCCGGGAAGTTGACCCCATTATAATGGAAATACGGAAAAAGATTTCCGCCATTTTCCATCAGCCCTAGTCGTAACCTTTAACAAAAAACCAAATCCATTATCGTTCAAAACAAAAGCATGGTAATCAAAACCTACGATGCCTATACTAGACTTTCTACCATGGAAGCAAATCGGTTTGCCAACTTCCTTTTTGACCATCAAGAGGGAAAAAAGGCAGAGAAAAAAGCCATTAGAAAAGCTATTCAGTATTCCACCAAAGATATTCCCGGATTGGGCGGATATGTTTTTGCCATGGAAGAGAAAAATGAAATTCTAGGTTTAGCTGTTGTGAACAAGACCGGTATGGGAGACTATATCCCCGAAAACTTTCTTGTATTCTTTGTAATACACAGAGATCATAGGGGTAACGACATCGAACAGAAACTATTGGACTATACGCTCCAATATTGCAAAGGGGACGTTGCCATTCACATTACCGGTGAAAACCAATATCCGAACAAAAAATTTTTCGAAGAAAAAGGGTTCAATGCAACCCATTTAGAAATGAGATTGAACAGATAAATCATTATATGCTAAAAATAGAAGTTAAGCCAGGCGAAAGTATTGAAAGGGCTCTAAAACGCTACAAAAGAAAATATAGGAACACCAAGCGTTTGGACCAAATACGAAGCCGTCAAGAATACACTAAAAAATCAGTAGAACGCCGTAAAACATTAAAAAAGGCACAATACAAGGAACAATTCCTGAACGAACAGGAAGACCAATAAACATAAAAACTCTAGTATCAATAACAATAAAATGAGACTTTCAAGAATTAAAAGGGAAACCAAATATGAAAAACGTTATAGCGTTAAAATGGGGGAACTTACCACCCAGGTTACGTATATTAAACAGTACATTATAGGGCTTCCCGTTCGCACTTTGCACAAATACCGTGAAACTTACTATGGTGAGGTCAAAGATTGTGAAGAATGTAATGTATTAGCATAACACCATTATAATTTAATAACCCTTTAATAAAACAAATGAAAGTATTGGTTATTGGCGCAGGTAACATGGGGCTTACCTATGCCACAGGTATGTCTAAATCCAAATTGTTGAAGAAACGCAACATTATGGTGCTGGACAAGTCAAAAGAAAAATTGGAAGAAGTAGGAAAAATTGCCTATTTCGATGCCATTGACAAAATCGAAGATTGTGTTCCACAGGCAGACATTATCTTTTTGGCAGTAAAACCCTACCATGCCGAAGAACTCTTCCAACGCATGAAAAAATTGGTAAACCCGGAACAATTGTTCATTTCCATTATGGCGGGGGTCACCATAAACTACATTCAAGAAGCTTTAGGAATAAAAAAAGTGGTAAGGGCCATGCCCAATTTGCCGGCACAGGTTGGGAAAGGGCTAACCAGCTATGTTTCCGCAGATGAAGTATCACGACTGGAATTGTTCATGGTAGAAAGCCTATTGGACACTACGGGAAAATCACTTCGGGTTAAAAACGAGAAATTCATTGATGCCTCCACCGGAATTTCCGGAAGTGGGCCGGCATACGTTTTTTACTTTATGCAAAGTATGATGGAAGCCGCCCTACAAATGGGATTCTCCGAAAATGTATCCAAAGTATTGGTGAGCCAAACCTTTACCGGTGCGGTAGAGTTGTTCAACCAAAACAACCTCAATCCAGACACCTGGATGGAAATGGTAGCCTCCAAAGGAGGAACAACCAGGGCCGCCTTGGACTCCATGGAAGACAACAATGTAAACGAATTAATCAAAGAAGCCGCCTTCGCAGCATTTGGCAGAGCTGTGGAACTGGGCGAAGAATACTAAACCATGTATAAAGAACTAGTGGTCATCAAAGTAGGCACAAATGTGATGACCAACAAAGACAACAGAATAGTAAGACCTGTGCTAAACAATTTGGTGCAACAAATTGCAGAACTGTACGAACGAGACATCATGACCATTTTGGTCTCCTCCGGATCGGTAATTGCCGGTAAGGAGGTGCTGGGAAAAGCAAAGATCAAGGACAAAACCCAACGTAGGCAAGTTTATTCTGCCATTGGGCAACCCAGAATGATGAGACATTATTACAACATCTTTAACGATTACGGTATGAAATGTGCCCAGGTACTTCCCACTAAAAGGGATTTTAACCCTGGGGTGCACCGCGACAACATGATCAATTGTCTTGAAGGGCTCCTTTCCGAAGGAGTAATCCCGATAGCCAATGAGGATGATGCCGTTTCCGTATCCATGTCCATGTTTTCGGACAACGACGAGCTGGCCACCTTGCTTGCACAATTAATGAGGGCCGATAAATTAATCCTGATGACGGATATTGACGGCCTGTATGATGGACACCCTGAAAAGGCGGATTCCAAGGTAATCGATAAAGTTGAGCCCAAAGAAGACCTAGATAAATATATTGAAGAGGGCAACAAACAAGAAGGTGAAGGCCGCGGCGGTATGGGTTCAAAATTGAGCTACGCACAAAAAGCAGCTGCCGATAACATTCCATCCTACATTGTTAACGGTAAGCGGGATAACGTAATCCTAGATGTTATAGACGGAAAAAACGTAGGAACAGAAGTTTCAAAACCAGAGTAATGAAGTTATTAAAAACAGATTTAAAAAATAAAGTATTACAAGATATGGAGCGTATTCTCGATCAAAACCGAGAAGAATTGCTCCAAGCCAACAAAAAGGATCTTGACGCATTTAACCGCAACGATCAAGCATTGTACGATCGTTTGGTTGTAGACCAAAAGAAGGTAGACCAAATGATCCAGGCCGTAAAAGAGGTTCGTTTGCAGGAGGACCCTGTTAACAAGGAAATCTCCACAAGAGAGTTGGACAACGGTTTAAAAATCATCAACCGTACAGCCCCTTTCGGCACTATAATGATTATTTACGAATCACGTCCGGATGTAACCGTCGAGGCCGCCGTACTAGCTTTCAAGGCCAACAACAAAATATTGTTGAAAGGTGGTAAAGAAGCCTACCATAGCAATAAGGCCCTTGTAAAGTTTTGGCACCAAGCCTTGTCCGAAAACGGATTACCGGAGGATTTTATCCAGTTCTTGGAAATGGACAGGACACAAACTCAGGAATTTTTAAGGAATCCAGACCAAGACTTGGACCTTATTGTTCCCCGTGGTGGTGAGCGCTTGATCGCCTTTGTAAAGGAACACGCCAAATGCGCCGTTTTGATAAGCGGTAGAGGAAACAATTTTCTTTACGTGCACAAAGATGCCGATTGGGAAAAGAGCCTAAAAGTAATCTTGAACGCGAAAACCCATAAAATCTCTGCCTGTAACGCATTGGACAAAGTTTTGATGGATACCCAAATTGATGGTTATGAGGACAAGCTCAAGGAATTGCAGCAAGTCCTTACCGCCAACAACGTATCCATCTTGGTAGATGATCAAGTCAAAAAAGTATTGAAGGATGAAGAAGTAATTCCGGACCCTTCCGTTTGGCAAGAAGAGTTTTTGGCCATGAAGTGTGTTATCGGTGCCGTCAACAATATTGATGAAGCCGTAGAGAAAATCAACAAAAACTCTGGCGGGCACTCTGCCTCCATCATGACAGAAAACAATGGTGTGGCAAAAACCTTTATGGAAAATGTGGACTGTGCAGCAGTGTACCAAAACGCCTCCACCCGATTTACCGATGGTGGTCAAATGGGCGTGGGCGCAGAGCTTGCCATTAGTACAGATAAATTACACCACCGTGGTCCATTGGGTCTAAAACAATTGGTCACCAACAAATACTATGTATTTGGAGACGGTCAAATCAGGGTGTAAAGCATAAACTTACATAATTCAAAAGGAGGCCGATCGGCCTCCTTTTTTTATCCCAAAAACATGGCACCATTCCCATTCACCTTTCAAAAAGAGTAAAAGCTTATTTTATTGACAATTTCTCTCGCTTTTATTGGTCAATTTTTAATATATTATCTAGATTTATTACTTAAAACATAAAGAATATGGGAAAATTTGAGATTAAAACGGATAAAGCTGGTAAGTACCGGTTTAATTTAAAAGCTGGAAACGGCCAGGTTATTTTAAGCAGTCAAGGGTACTCCTCCAAGTCTGCCTGCGAAAATGGCATCGAATCAGTAAGAACTCATTCACAAGACGATGGGAATTTTGAGCGAAACACCGCAAAGGATGGAAGCCCATTCTTTAACCTGAAAGCTTCCAACGGTCAAGTTATTGGGAATAGCGAAATGTATTCCAGTGAATCTGCCATGGAAAATGGCATTTCTTCCGTTAAAAAAAACGCACCAAGTGCATCGGTAGAGGAAATCTCTGAATAAAACCGTATATCATTTAAATAAAACAGCAGTCCTTTGGGCTGCTTTTTTTATGTCTCATTTTTGCATCCACCAATTGAAAACGGGCATCCATTAGTTGAAACGGGGCATTCATAAAACGAGCTACCTTAATTCCATTTTTTGCTCTTATGTTTGTTCTGCAATCAAGCGTTAAAGCCAATTGAAAAAGCAAGATCAATTTTTAACGCATGCACATATAGCAATTCACTTTTGACGACTGTTGGTCATAAAAGTGTTTAGTTTAGTTGAGGTTTCCGTTACGCCAAGGAACTAGATCAGTTCCTTGGTTGTAATGGTTTTTTATTTTCCAACACCTGTGTTTTTTCCATCCATTTTTCTGGGGAATATTCCTTCAAATTAAATTCCAGATAAACCCAACTCCCCCATCCGTCAATTCAAAAGGGCCTTTCGTGCATTGTACCCGCTACAATACCTCTTTTTATATTCTCTTTGGGGTCTATTAATCAAAATAATTAATAACCCTTGCCCTTGTTTTGGGGACTAAAATTTTAAAACATGCATTCAAAAAAAATCCTTTTGAGCATTTTACTTTTATTTTCAGTTTACATGCTCAGAGCACAATCTTACGAAGGTTTGCTCACAGACAATTACAATGGAGTGCACGGTGTCCTTTCCAACCCGGCCAATATTGCAGATTCCAGATTAAAGCTGGACATCAACCTAATAGGTGTAAGTGCCTTTTTTGGTAACAATTATTTAAGTGCTACTTTGGGAGATGCATTCAATGACATAGACAAAACCTTTGACGATGCCAAAACAACTCCAAAAAGCAACAACTTTATAGCGGCCAACTTGGATATTCTTGGACCATCGGCCATGCTCAGTCTTTCCGAAAAACATTCTGTGGCCCTTTATACAAGAGCCCGCATTTTTGCCAATGTTGACGATATAGATGGTTCTACCATTGACAAAGAAGGAGGTTTTGATGAAAATGAGGATTTTTCCATCAATGAAGGAGACCTGTCCGGAGAGCTCACCCTTTGGACAGAAATAGGTGCCACCTATGCAAGGATATTGATGGACAAGGACGAACATTTCCTAAAAGGAGGTCTTACCCTTAAATATTTGTCTGGCATACACCATGCCTATCTTAATGGTTCCGAAGTAACTGTCGACTACAATGCTGCCACAGAAGAAGTAGCAACAAATGGAACCCTTACCCACGGTTATGATGTGGGAGGCGATGACAGCCTGGGAGATGCATTCAGTTTTGGACAGTCCACGGGCCTTGGTGCAGATATTGGATTTGTATATGAGTGGAGGCCCGACCATGAAAACCAAAAGTTGGTAGACCTCAATGGAAATAAAATATCCAACAGGGGCATCAATAAATACAAACTAAAATTTGGTGCATCTATCACAGACATTGGAAGCATAAACAACAAAGGAGGAGAACAGCAAACCTATGACCTGAACAAAGTACAGAGTATTGATAATTTTGAAGGCGATGACCTAGAAGATGCCCTGAAAAACAATTTTGATGTAATAGGTGGTTTGCAAGAATCATCCAAAACAGGGTTGCCCACCGCTTTGCATGCCAATGTGGACTGGAACATCTATTCAAAGTTCTATTTGAACCTAAACTCCGATATTTCACTAAGGGGAGAGAACAAGCTCAACACCCATCATATCCAAAACCAAGTTTCATTGACCCCTAGACTGGAAACTGCTTGGCTGAGCATCTACTCTCCAATAAGTTTGATGCAGGAAATCGGTTTTCGCTGGGGTGCTGGTCTCAGGGCTGGTCCTTTCTATCTGGGATCGGGGTCTATCCTAACATCTATTTTTGGCCAGACCAAATCCTTGGATGTCTATGCCGGACTCAAGGTTCCAATATATCAAAGCAAATTACGCGATAAGGATGGAGATGGGCTTAAAAATGATATGGACCGTTGCCCAGAAACCCCTGGCCCCATAGAAAATACGGGCTGTCCTTGGCCAGATACTGATGGTGATGGCCTTTTGGACAAAGACGATGACTGCCCCAATGAAGTTGGACCACAAGAAAACAATGGATGCCCATGGCCCGACACCGATGGAGATGGTATTCTGGACAAGGATGACAAATGTCCGAACACAGCGGGACTTGAAGAATTCAATGGTTGCCCCGATACAGATGGGGACGGAATCATAGACCAAGACGACCGCTGTCCTAACGACCCAGGTAGCCCAGAACTTAAAGGGTGCCCAGATTCTGACGGTGATACATTGGCCGATATGGATGATGACTGCCCTAAAGTAGCAGGTCCAGTGAGCAACAATGGCTGCCCAGAAGTTACCCAAGAAGTTCAAAAACAGTTGAATGATTATGCCAAGACCATCCTTTTTGATACCGGAAAAGCAACGATCAAACCAGAATCGGTTACTGTGATGGTAGATATCATCCAAATTCTGAACGAATACCCCAATGCCAAATTTACCGTGGAAGGACATACCGATAGTGTTGGAAGCAAAGAAAGCAACCAAAAACTATCGGAAGCCAGGGCCAATTCGGTAAGGGATTTCTTGATCAACGAGGGAATCTCAGGCAATAGATTAACAGCCATTGGGTATGGTGAAGAAAAACCAATCGCCTCCAATGGAACAAAAATTGGAAGAAAGCAAAACAGAAGAGTAGAAATAAATCTGATAAAATAACCATCCTGCCCATATTTTTAAATCAATGTAAGAACTAGGTTTGGTGTAACTCTTTGGTTCTTCACTAACAGAGATGGTTGGGCCGCCAATAAAAAAATTGGCGGCCTTTTTTTATCAACTTATCGTTTTCTGCATTCTTTCAGAGTTCAATCATTCTTAATAATAACAAGACAATACTTACAAAATTGACTATTTCTATATAAGGGCAACTCTTCATCCGTAAACTCATTTGCGCCTTTCATCAATTGGAACCCTACATAGGTTAATTGGTTGACCCTGTGTATGTATAAAGTGCCTTATTTTATACTTACCAAATCTATTTCTTGAACTGGCCCCATCAAGAAATCTTTAAAACCTACTTGTTATGACGAAACTTCTACTCCATTTCTTTTTCCAACAGAAATCAGCCAAAAAAGGACCTAGTGTGCTTTTTGGTGATTTGCTGAAATATACACTCCAGTGCATAATTGTACTTTGTCTGTTCCTTTCAAACAGTAATACCTATGGCCAAAATCAAGTAGATACATGGTTTAAAGCGGGAAGAGCCATTAATGCAGCTCCCGGCAATAATTTTTTTTGGGATCCTTACCCATTGCCACCAGCAGATGGGACTCCTGTTTCCACCTGGTACGATCTGGTCACGTTTACCCCGCAAGATGCTGTTCAACATCCCGCCCCAGCTGATTATCCACTCCCTTATCCCGATGGTTTTGATTATCCTTTTGGTTCTCCAAATTACCTCGACCCAGCAGGTTCCATTCCTGGATTGCCCGTTCTTCGCAGAAACAGTACAGACAATATCAACTTTAACCCCGTAGTTCGGTTTGATGGCAGTGGCAATGGCCAAGCCTTGCATTTTCGCTCCAATTCCAGGGATAATATCACTGTATTCATTGTATTCAAAGCAGAAGGAGCAGGAAATTCAGCAGAGACCCAACGCCTTCTATTTGGTGGCGATATGGACACATATCATAGTTCCACCACAAATTTATCATTGGGCATTGCAGATGGGAATCGTTTCTCCGTAGGTCGTACATGGTCAGCCCCGGGAAGTGATTATTTCCAAAGTGGAAATGTTGACCTTTTGGCACAACCAACCATAGGTGTTTTTAAACGAGAAGTTATCAACTTTGAAGAGGAGGCTTTGACCACTTATGTAAATGGCATTCTCGACATTTCTCAAAATAGGCTTGATAACTCCGCAGACTTAAGTCTTTCAATTTTTAACAGATTGGGGATGCACTTCAACAGCAATGACCCCAACCGTAACCTTAGCGGTGATATTGCAGAAGTGCTATTGGCTGATGAATCCCTACCCAGCAACTATATCCGAAGAGTCGAAAGCTATCTGGCCATAAAATACGGTATTACCCTGTATAATGGTCCCCAATTGGGAAGCATTGTAGGTAACGACACCTACAGGTACCTAGCCGCTAATGGAGATATTATTTGGGAAGCCGAAACCACTTACAAACATGATATAGCAGGAATTGGTGCTGACCGGTTCAATGACAACGATGCCGTAAATGGCGGAATAAAACTTCGCTATACATTAGATCAGCGTATCTCCAAAAGTGAAAATGCAGATGCCATTGTCACTATTTCCACAAACACAGATTTTAGTGAAGACAATGTAGATCCAGACAGCAGACCAACCATTCCCGGATGGCCAACTTATAATTACAACTACCTCCTTTGGGCCAACGACAACGGCAGTATAAACGAAATAGCCACAGAACTCCCAACAGACCCGGTGGGTATCACATCCAGAATAGAAAGAGAATGGAGGGTACAAAGCAATCAACTTGGAGGGGTAACGCCCATATCAGGAGTAAGTGTTCGCGTGGACCTTTCAGGCTCCGATATTTTGGACAATGGCAATTGTGGCATCAAATTATTGATAGATACCGACACCGATGGTGATTTTACAACGGGCACCATTACCGAGATACCAGCCACAAGCATCGATGCAGGCAAAAACGCCTATTTCGAAAATGTAACCTTTAATCATCGAGAAGTATTTACCATTGGTTATGGCGATAACACACCCCCTACCGCATCCGACCCAGACCCAATTACCGTCTGCAATACAGCACCAGACCCAGACCCTACGGTAGTGGATGATGAAAATGATAATTGCGGTATCCCTACGGTAACATGGATCGATGATACCTCTGACAACCTTTCCAATCCCGAAACCATTATACGAACCTATCAAGTAACCGATGCTGCAGGTAATTCCATTAACGTAAAACAAACAATCACCATATACACATCTCCCGTTGTAGATGCTGGAGAACACTCTAAAGTCTGTGGAGAAACTGATTTTATTGCATCAGATGCAACTGCATCTGGTTATAATACTTTGGAATGGAGTCACAATGGAAATGGGAGCTTTGTAAATAACACCCTATTGAATGCAGTATACCAACCAGCTGCATCCGACATTGGCAATGTCGTTACACTCACCCTGACCGCCACAGGTCCCAATGATTGCCAAACTTCCGATACAGTTGAAATCACATATCGTACAGCCCCAGAAACTTTCGCTGGAAACGATGCACAGGTATGCAGTAATGAAGATTATACCCTTTCAGAAGCCACCGCATCAGGGTACGATACCCTACAATGGACCACTACTGGTGATGGAAGTTTCGTTGATTCATCAATACTCAACGCAGTATATCAACCAGGAACCAACGACATTAGTACTGGAAACGTCACTCTCAGACTTTCTGCCACTAGCATAGATAACTGTACAACAACTGATGAAATGGTTTTGACCATAAACCCATCACCCGGCGTGCCCACCATTACCGTGACGCCCGAGAGCTGCTCCGCGGCAGCCACCAACATCGTGGACAACTATGACGCGAACCTGACCTATACATCCAGCCCCGCTGGGCTAACCGTGGGCGCAGGGGGCGCCATCTCCAACGGCAACGACGGGGACGACTATGTCATCACAGCGACCAACGGCGACGGATGCTCCGCGGATTCCGCAACCTTCACCTTCGACGCAGACATAAATATTGGATTCAATGTAACCACAAATGTTCAGCATGAAAGCTGTTGGGAAAATAATAATGGTTCTGTTTCCGTAGCTATTGAGGATGCAGTTTTGCCCGTTACAGTTCAGTTGAACAATGGTGAGCCTATGGTTTTTCATACAAATTCGTTTGATATTGACGATTTGGCTCCTGGCAATTATGAAATGACCGTAATTGATGACACGGGTTGCCAAACCACTACCAGCTTTGGAATCCAATCTGGAGGGCCAAACCTTGGTGCTTCGGTTGAAGTGATGTATTTGTGCGATTCAAATCTTCCATCAAATACTATTGCGGTTACCTTATTCGACCCCTCCATCAGCAATGATGTACTCTATGCTCTGGATTCCACGGACCCCAATGATTTTGTCCTAAGTCCCAACTTTGGAAATATCACTTCTGGGGAACACACGCTATCCATAATGCATAATAATGGTTGTATGGCAGAAGTTCCTTTTGAAGTTGAAAACTTTGAGCAATTAGAGTTAACGCTAGCAAGTGAATATGTGAATCAAATAACCGCAAATGTCACTGGCGGAGCAACGCCTTACACCTATTATTTTGACAATAATGAAGGAACCGCTTCCAATACCTATACCATTGATCGAAGTGGGACTTTCTCGGTTCGAGTGGTGGATAGTAACGGATGTGAGGTTATGCAAAATACCACGATGAATTTAGTGGATATATCAATTCCAGACTTCTTCACTCCGAACAATGATGGACAAAATGATTATTGGAGTCCAAAAAATACTGAATTGTTTCCAGATATTGAAACTTACATTTTTGATAGATATGGAAGGAAAATTCAGATTTTGGGCCCAACAGGTGAATGGAATGGAGAGTACAATTCCAAACCAATGCCTTCTGGAGACTACTGGTATATCGTAAAACTTAATGATGGATCGGGGCGTGAGTTTGTTGGACACTTTACGCTGTACAGATAAAATTGAAATCAATGAAAAGAATTGTAGTTTTTTTAATATTAATGAATGTATTCCTCGTCAAGGGGCAGGAACTTACCGTGCCCCAATTGTCGCAATACTTATCTGACAATCCTTTTTTGATGTCGCCTTCCTTTGCGGGAATCGGCAACTTTGTAAAGGTGAGGATGAACGGTCTAACACAATGGGTGGGTGTTAAGGATGCTCCGGACACCCAATCGTTGTCCGCCGATGTTAGACTGGGGAACCGATCGGGAATCGGGATGGTGCTCTATAACGATTCCAACGGGGAAACCAAACAGCGTGGCGGTAAGGTTTCCTTTGCACACCACTTGACCATTGATAAATATGAGGACCATTATTTCTCCTTTGCCCTCTCCTTTAATCTCAATCAAATTAGGTTTGATATTGAAAACTTTGACCCTAATGCTGACGGCGATCCTGCCATAACAAACGACAGATCTTCAAGCAACCCAAACTTTGATGTTGGAACTTTGTACAGGCGTGGTGGATTTTACCTCAGTCTCAATGTCTCCAACATTCTGGATAAGGATTTTGAAAAGTTCAACCCTGTTTATGAACCCGATAAGTTGCGGAACTATAATGTGTATTCCGGATATAAGTTCAGAAAGAACAGAAGGGCCGATTTTGAAATTGAGCCTTCTGTCTTTTTCCAATATTTTGAAAATGATGGGAGATCGATTACTGACATAAATACAAAGTTTAAATGGTTTGATTTTTTAGACTATTACTATGCTGGAATAACCTACCGATTTTTAAATGATCAATTAGGATCTCCACTTTATATAGCTCCGATCATTGGGCTTAAAAAGGGGGACTTTTACTTTGGGTATTCCTACCAGGCCGTAATGACCGAAATATTGGGGTACTCATCCGGGACCCATGTAATAACCTTGGGCATTGACCTCTTCCAAGGAATTTCCAATTGCACTTGCACCTATTAATTTAAAACAAATATGACTATGAAAAATTTTCTTAAATCGTTCCAAAAACTCAACCTACTTGCTCTCTTGGCCCTTTTGGGCGTCGCATCATCCTGTAGTGATGATGACGATGGTTTTCCATCGGACACTATTAATGGAAAGGCTGTAATTTCATCCACAACTACGGACACCATTATTCAGTTAAAAGTGAATAATGGCATAGTTCCCGTTTATTTATCCATCCCTAAAAATTGCAATAAAAAAAACTACCCTGCAGTGGTTGTGATGCATGGTTCGGATGGTATGTGGACAAACCACGATTCCAGCAAAGGAATCATGTCCGGCCAATTCAACGAATGGCGTAAATTGTTTGATGATAACTGTATTGTTGGTGCATTTGTGGATAGCTACTCGGGCAGGGGCGTATCCACAAGAACGGGCAAATGGACCACCGCTCCCGACAACTTTAAAATAAGTTCCCAATTTATAAGGCCCAGGGATGCAAACGCAGCATTGGCCATGCTCAAGAACTTAACATTCACCGATGGAAGTCCGGTGGTAAGACCCAAAGATATAGGTCTGTTGGGGTTTTCCGATGGTGCCAGCGCCGTAGCGGCAACTTTGTATAATACCGACACTACGCCAAAAGGGTGGAAATGGACTCAAAGTTTTGATGGGAAAAAATACGATACCGCTTCGGGCGTAATGCCTCCTGAACCAAAGCCAAGTACTGGTTTTGCTGGCGGTGTGTTTTATTATGGAGGTTCTGGCGGGTATAATTATTGGGGGGCCAGTCCATGTGGAGACAATGCCTTGGATGGAAATATCTTTCAGCCCTACGCACCTATGCTGTACCAAGTTCCTACCGAAGGTTATCTTTCGGAGAACACACTTTGTTTGGTCGATATCCTAAAACAAAAAGGATTACCTGTGGAGCTCAACCTATACGAAGGGGTCGGTCACGGATTTGATTTTGATGATAACGATCAGAGTTCCATAGCCCGGGTAAAGGCACTCGACTGGTTTAATGAATTATTGCATATAGATAAATAAATTTTAAATAGAGAGCAGTCCTTCAAAAAAGGTTGCCCAACTGCCCAAAATCTCTTGTTTTATGTGCTCCCATAAAATCAGATTATACCGGCATTTATAAGTTAAATCTTGGTGAAACAAGGTTCCAATGTCTCAAAACAGGGAGCACAACCATCAACCTCCATATTAAAATTTGAACCAAAAGCCCAGCAATGGGCCCAAATCAGAACACCTAAAACTTAATTTACAATGAAAGGAAATTTTCTAGAAAAGTGGATTTTAGACCTTGTAAAATCTGAATATGAATTTGGAAAAATACCTAAACATGCGACCTATAAACTTAGGGAACGAATGGATGATTTTATTGAGGTTACCATAGAGTGGATGGACTCTGAAAACAACAGCCACAAAACAGTGTACCATGCCAGAGCTTATGGAAAAATGAAGATTGATGAAAGTTTTGAAGTCAACAAAGACCCCATTTTTGAGCTTGAAAACTATTATACCTTAGAAATTCACACTTATGTAAACCACATAAAGAGAAATTACAGTACCAGAAAAATTGCCAACTACGATGTTATGGGGGTAGTCGGAAAATTGGAACAAATGGACGACTGAAAAAAGTTGGCATCTGGACAAGACCCCAAAGTTGTATGAAATTAATAACAAAAAGTTTGCTTGATGAGCAATATTATTTTTGAGAAAACCAGCAAAGAAATCAAGAGTGCAATATCCAAGTGATGTAAGGCACTAAAAATAAGATTGGATAAAAGAAACGAGGCATTGGACAGCTTCATCGGCGACCAAGGCAAGGTACGTTCCTACATGATTCGCAATTCTGCAATAGTATACCATGGGGCCAGCCCAACACTTTACTCCAAAGAACATTTGTCCAAGGAGGAAGTTGAAGAAATTACCCAATTATGTAGAAGGGTGTTTGAATTGGAACAAGAAATCGACAAGTTAACATTGCTTGCAAAGCACATGGATGACGAAAAAATATTTGAATTAAGTATTCTTGAACTCAATTCGTATGGATTTGATTAAAATCCATCCCCAAATATTATATAGTCTCCACATGAATGTAGTTCTATTAAATTGTTTGTTATCAATCAATTGCTTTAACAATCGGTCCTCTTATACAAAGCACACAACTTGGAACACTTTTGTTGATTTTAAATAATAGGGTAAAACCATGATGGATGCGTTTCATCCATTAAAACAGACATTTAATCGATGGTTTTGCATTCGTCAATTGAGAAGCACCATCCGTATATTATAGGGGTGAACCTCCCATTTTTATTCGTTTCTTGCTATAAGATTAAAGTTCCCAAATTCTTAATCAAAAAAATGAATTATGCATTTATTGACCATTATTTGGACATTGATTTGTGCAGCCGTAATTATTGGATACCCACTTTATCTTTTAAACAAATCCGTTTCTTTAACAAAAGCCCGGAAGGATGATTATAAACCTATGGCTCCGAATACGGTAGAGTTATTATCGTTTGACATTAGGGAACAATTGCCCAGTTGGTCCTTAAGCATAGAGGTTCCCCAAATTACTGAAGAAGTACTTCACAAAAATCCAATCCTTTTTTATCTGGAATCGGAGGACACCTACTTTAAACTACCCTTGAACAATGCGGCCATGGGCTATAAAGCAAATGTTTACAAGAATGTTGGGAAAGTATATGTCACCTTTAAATCACTGAAAGATGGGGTGTCCCATTTTCATATCCCCACCTATCATTTAAAAAACCTTAAAATGTTGATTATAAGATTCAGCGATGAAAGAATCTATGGCAATTGGGGAGCCTCACCAAACAATTACACCATCCATAAAAGTTTGGAGAAGGCCGGGATAAACATACATGATTTTGAAGAGGTACTAGGGCACTTCAGCAATATAGCTTCTATAGATTTTAAAGGACACTATGTTGCAAAAATGCCCCAACGAAAAAAAGTACGTGCCGTAACTAGACCCATCGAACAAATTAAAAAGGAGCGGCTATTTGCAACCACATAAAAACAATTACAAAATACTTAATGCTTTCTTCTTTAGTGTTCTCATGTAAACGTAAAATGGGATTTTCCTTAAAACAGAAATCCCATTTTACACTTTTGTCCCTTTTCCAAACATACAGATAAACCCATAACGGCCATCCATAAACTCAAAACATGCATTCATCAAATTGCACCACTTTTTTTAATGAAACCGAAGTAGATTTAACCCATGACAAACAAAGAATGTTGGGCTGTACAGAAACTTTAATGTTCTTGTCTTTAGTTCTGGCGATAAAGACAGTACAGCCCACAACTCAAAAAATAAATATTAAGCAATACTAAATCACTAATCACAAACTCACCATTAGTATTTTCTTCAGCTGAGAGCAAGTATGGGGTTATGCTGCGCAACAGTTCAACAAGAAAAGAAAATGGTGAGTTATTTTTGTTAAAGGTCCATACAGATATGCCTTGATCTATTCAACTTAAAACAATCAACTATCTGTTTTTGAGGCCATATTTATTCTTCCCCCAAAAAAATTGTTTAACTTAATTGGTTAAAAAGTTCTGATCTAAAACCAAAAAGATTGAGGAAACCATTATCTTGAAGAAAGTCCACAATTAGATAATGGGTTCGTTGACATTAGTAAATAAAAGAATATATGCTAAGGTAGACTAAAGTTTTACTTATGAGTATATAAAATCGTAATACCCTTATTTTATGAGCCTAACCTTGACACCATCGCTTTCTTCACCAATTAATCTTGGCATATCAAGCCATATTATCCACTTTATCCAAACATATAAAAATAAATTAATTCTTACAATAACTGAAAGAAAAAATTGTTCTGAAAAATTGACCAAAAAAGGTTGATCACTAAATTTCCTCTTTTCTGAATGATTCCAATGACAAACTATATTGTTCCAAAGCAAAACAATCCCCTTATTGGTTTTATTGTGTGTCATTCACTTCAATCAACTCCCACTATCTTATTTAAAAAAGTACAGTCTTTTTCAAGGATCATTTGCCTTTTCTTATCTCTTTTATCTGCGACCTTATCGGCCCAAACAACAGAGTTGGACCGAGCCACCAAAAAACTCCCTGTTTCATATTTTATGGTTGATGATTCAGGTTCAGAACTTACGGAAGTTCTAAACAATCATTCCTTTAAACCTGTTCATAATGTTTCGTTGGAAGTTGGTCCCACCTATTGGTTTCAAGTTGATTTTAAGAATGAACTGGATACGCTTCACACCCAAAAATCATGGCGGTTAAGGACAACCCCTTTTAACGAAGCAACGCTGTATTATCTAAGTGGAGGCTCCATTGCCCAAAAAAACTTTGGTCAGTTTAATCCAAAAGAGGGAAACGGTTCTTTGATTTATCCCAATGGCGTTTTGTTCCAACAAGAAAATTTAATTTTGGGCAGGTATTTGTACATTAAATGTCGCATGTACTCCCCACCTTCAAATCCGGCCCATTTCGAATATCTTTCCAACACCTCGAACCGGTTTTACACCGATTACTATACTGGGCAAGATATAAATAAGTTAACCCCTTCCCTATTCTATTTAGGGGCCTGTTCCATACTGTTCCTGACCTTTCTTGTCGTGTACCTTAATATCAAAAAAGCTGAGTTTCTGTTCTATTCATTATATGTGCTTTTTTCGTCTATTTACCTTGCAGGAATGGACACGCCTACTCTAAATACCTTTTTTGAAAGTAAAGCAGGCTTTTGGATTGTGATGATTTCCCAAGTATTTATTAATTTATTTTATGTGCTCTTTGCAAAATACTACTTGGCAACAGCACAACATTATTCGCAACTTAACAGTATAATCAACTTAGCTGTAGTATTTTTAATTTTCGTGACAGTAGTACATTTTTTGACTTATTTTTTGAGTTTACACCAAATACAGGGCAACATTCTAAACATTCAAAGATTCTTTATGACCCTTTTTGGGCTTTTCTCAATGCTCTACCTTTTGTACAAGGCCAAGGACAAGCTTGCCATATTCATTGTTGTGGGATCGTTTATATTTATGTTGGGAGCGCTGGCCTATTGGTTTACCCCTAACAAGTATTACATGATGGGCGGTTCCATTTTGGAAATCATCATCTTCTCCCTAGGGCTTGCCTATAAAATTAAACTGGAACACGATGGCAAATTGGAGCTTCAAAAAGAAGTATCCCTAAAAGAGATCAGTGTCAAACGCGCACAAATGAATCCACACTTCTTCTTTAATTCACTAAGTTCCATCCAACACCTAATATTGATCAACAATAAAACCGCCGCTTTAAATTACCTCACCAAGTTTGGTAAATTGGCACGCAACGTGTTGGAGAGTTCGTACCAGACCACGGTAACCCTTGCCGACGAAATAGAGCTATTACGTTCCTATTTGGAACTTGAGTCACTACGGTTTGATAACGCATTTTCCTATACCATTACAGTAGATGACCCCATTGATCTGGATAGTGTTGAAATTCCCCTAATGTTGGTTCAACCATTTGTCGAAAATGCAATAATCCATGGATTGGTGGGTAAAAAAGATGGAGAAAAAACTCTGGAACTACGCTTTTTGCAAGAAGGGGAATACTACGTTATAGAAATCGAGGACAATGGTATTGGGAGACAGTATTTCAAATCTGAGGAGGACAAGAAAAAATCCCGGGGAATGGAAATCACCAAAAAAAGACTAAAAATGCTCGACAAATCCGATCAACATAAAAACACCATAGAAATCATAGACAAGTTCGATTCCAATAGCCAACCTAGCGGAACCAAAGTAACAATACGATTATATAACCCCTAAAAACAACCCAATGATTCTAAAAGCAGTAATAATCGAAGATGAAAAACACAGCAGGGAAACCTTAAAATCCATGTTGGAGGAATTTTGTAAAGATGTTGAAGTAATTGCAATGGCCGGAACCGTTGATGAAGCGGTAAAAGTGCTGTCCATCTATAGCCCGGACATCGTTTTTTTGGATATTGAACTCCAATCAGGAGTAGGATTTGATGTGTTGAATCAAATCAAGGACCCCAACTTTGAGGTCATTTTTACAACAGCCTTTGAAAAATATGCCATAAAAGCCATAAAATTCAGTTCTTTGGATTATTTGTTAAAACCCATTGACCTGGATGAGTTGCAACAAGCTGTAGAAAAAGCCAGAACCAGAATGGACACCAACGTATACCGGGAGCAATTGGATACTTTAATGCAAAGTATTTCCAGAGGAAAGATAAGACCCGAGAAAATTTGCCTGGCCACAACATCGGGCATGGAATTTATCGCCATTGACGATATTATCGCATGCAAGGCCGATGGTTCCTACACCTCTTTTATGCTCGAGGACGAAAGCACGCTCTTGGTTAGCAAACACCTAAAAGAATATGAAAACCTACTTGCGGAACACCAATTTATGAGGGTGCACAACAGCTACCTCATCAACCTAAAAAAGGTGAAAAAATATGTAAAATCCGATGGTGGTCACCTAATTATGGACAATGATTTGGAAGTGAACATTTCGCCAAGAAAAAAAGATGATTTAATTGAAGCCATGAAACGGTTGTAAAACTCGTTTCAAAAATTGAAGCTGTAAACTACCCCAGGGCAAGCCTGTCTGCCGACAAAGGCAGGCCCACGAGACATTGGCAGGAAAACATATTTTGATTTCGAGGCAAGCCTCAGAGCAACTTGCCTGACGGCAGTCAGGTTTAAGTCTCGATTATCGAGTGATCAATCCTTCTTGTTCACCAACCCTTTCGTGAACTCGTTCAAGGCCTCTACCTTTTGCTCAAAATCCCCTTTCAAGGTTTTGCGGTATTCGTTAAGGTTGTTCACCAAATCATCAATGTTTTCGGGGAGAACATCCTCAAAAAATTGACGCAGCCGTTTGGCCGTGGTCGGGGATTTTCCGTTTGTGGAAATAGCGACCTTAACATTGCCCTTGGTCACAATGCCGCCCATGTAAAAATCGCAAAATGGTGGATTGTCCGCTACATTTACCAATATACTCCTCTTCCTACAGTCCTGGTACACCTGTTCGTTCACCTCTGGCTTGTCCGTACAGGCAACAACAATATGCTTTCCTTCCAAAAAGTTTTCTGAATAGGCTTCCCTGGTAATGTCCACATCGTGCTTTTCGGCCAGTTCCAATGTAGCTGGCAAAAATTCTGGAGCTACCATCTGTACTTGGGCATTGGGACTGGATTTCAATAAAAAAGTCAGCTTTTCCAATCCAACATTGCCTCCTCCCACAATTAGTACGTTCAAGTTTGAAACTTTCAAAAAAACAGGGTACAACTCATTCCTCTCCATAGCAAATCAATTTTAGCGGCTTACTTTCCTTATTGCAATGCTAAAGATAACGACTATTTTTTGCTGATGTATGCTTCTTAAAGTGAAGATATATTGCCCACTATTTAAAATGTTGGCGTTTCTTTCTGTTTTTGGGAGGATTTGAACTCGTACCTTACAAACAGCTCGTGAGACCCTCCCGTGTAGCTTGCCAAATTGGAAGTCGTAAGGTCGTAGGCATAACCTGCGCTAAAGTTTGGGTTGATCTGCATCCCCAACAAGGTAGAGAATGAATCGTCCCACCGATAGGCCAAACCAAAGGTAAAGGTCTCCTTGAGCAGCGCATTTAACGATACATCGGCTATAATAGGCGCTCCTGGCACCCATTTTACAAAGAAAGCGGGTTTCAGTTTAACATCAGGGGTCAAATCAAACACTTTACCACCAATAAAGTAATAATGTAAACGCTCTGCAGCAATTTCCTGTTCTTCCCCATCATAATGTTTTTGAGAAAAAAAACTGGGTATGGCAAAGCCCAAGTACCCTTTTCCTGAATCGTAATATATCCCTGCCCCTATGGTCGGGAAAAATTTGCTCTTTATATTGTTTTGAAAGGCAACATCGGCCTCTTCCGTGAGTCCTTTGGAAAAATCCACATCAAAAATACGCCCGCCAACCTTCATGCCAAAGGAGAGTTTTCTGTTGGAACTGTCCAGTTGAATGGTGTAAGAAACATTTCCGTCCAAAGAAATTTCGGAAGAAGGTCCCAAGGCATCACGGGCAATTATTCCCCCTATCCCAAGTTTGTTCTCCAAAGGTGAATCTACCGCCAGTACCTGGGTATTTGGCGCACCATTTACCCCAACCCATTGGGAACGGTGCATCAGCAAAGCGGTTAAATGCCCATTAGTGCCTGCATAGGCCGGGTTTACACTCATGGTGTTGTACATGTACTGGGTAAATTGAGGGTCCTGTTGCGCATAAATCGAAATTGAACACATCACCACCAGCAATGCACAAACTTGCTTAAATCCTTTGGTTATATATTTTTTTGAAACAATCCCCATATTTATCTATTTATATACAACCAATCTGTCCGTGGTTCGGACCCATCGCCCAAATCCAACACATAATAATAGGTTCCTACCGGCAATTGGTCTTCTTTTTGAACAATGGCCCTTCCGTTGGGCGTACCGTCCCAATCATTGTTGTACGAACGTTTCTCAAAAACAATGTTGCCCCATCTGTTATACACCTGAAGCGTATTGTTCGGATAACGGGAAATACAATCAATCTTAAAATAGTCGTTAATGCCATCCCCATTGGGTGAAAACTCGTTGTACACCACCAAACAGCCGGGTTCCACAAAAGCTTGGGCAAAGTTGTTTGTTTCATCGGTGTCCCATTGGTCCATATAGGCCAAACTTGCCACATTTAGGTATTCTTCAATATCCAAGACCTTTACCGTAAGCAACAATGTTGCGGTTTCGGTAACGGGCAACGATTCAATTTCCCAAAAAGATGATGCAGCATCGTATGTGCCCACTGTTACTTCCGAGCTTACATGACTATAGCCCAACGGCAACTGCTCCTCAATTCCAAGATGGGTAGCATCATCCATACCTTGATTGGTTACGGTTATTTCAAAAACAACCTCATCACCAATGTTGGGCATGGTATTGTCCACATTTTTTGTGATTGCAATGTCTGTAGTTTGAGGCACTACATTGGCAGTGGCTTCGTCATCATCTGCAATACCATCTGCAAAATCATCCTCATCCGGCCCCGTTGAAGGGTCACTGTCCAGATCAGCATACATACTTCCCGAAACGAAAGCTGCATTCAAATATTCGTCCTCGGCCCCTGTTGGCGCATTTACCACGGCCAAAATTTCCAGACTTTCTGTGTCCTGATTCAGAATAGTTCTGTTTACGCTCCAAATCCCGGAGTCAACATGGTAAACCCCAGCCGTTGACGTGTGGGATTCGTAGGAGTAACCAGACGGCAACACATCGATTACCTCAACATTTCTGGCATCTGATGGGCCATGGTTGGTGACACTCACCACAAACCGAACCATATCCCCCACATTGGGATTGGCATCATCCACAGTTTTACTCAGGGATAAATCACTCAATCCACCAGGAACCGGAATTACGGTTTCTTGGTCATCCTCGGAACCTAAATTATTGTTTGGGGTCGAATCCGGGTCGTACGTATCCAAAGCGGTAAGTTCCGCGGTATTCTGGTAATTTCCACTGGAAAGCACCCTTGCCCGTATTTCCAACGTTTGGGTTGAGCCGTTGGAAACGGCCGGCAAATCCCACGAACCTGTGATTTCATCATAGATTCCCAATGTTACGGTTGCGGACACAAATGCGTACCCACTTTCAAGTTTATCCTCAATGATCAATCCTGAGGCATCGTTGGGACCATCATTGCTTACCTGAACGGTAAAAACAATTTCATCGCCCACTTCGGGGCTCATATCGTTCACTGTTTTGGAAACCGAAATATCGGTAATGTACCTTGGTGTTACAGATTGCTCGTCTTGATCATCTTCGGCAAGTATATGGTTGTTTGGCGTTGAATCCGCATCAAAAAAGGTTGCATCCACCACTTCTGAAGTAGTGGTATAAGCTCCGGAAGGATTCACCTCGGCTACAATGTTCAACTCCATTTGGGATTCAAGAGCAATAGTACCTACATTCCAAACTCCGTTGGATGAATTAAAAAGTCCTCCTGAATCATCGGAAATATAGGTAAACCCATCGGGCAGTACATTTTTAACTTCAACGCCCAAGGCATTGCTCGGCCCCTCGTTTATCAGGGCAATGGTGAACGTTATCTGTGCCCCAACATCGGGGAAATCATTGTCCACACTTACGTCCAGGGCCAAATCGGCAGAGGGAATGGGCGTGGTTCCAGCGTTATCTTGGTCGTTTTCAAAAACATTATTGTTGTTCGGAATGGAATTCGGGTCGTATTGATCGGAAGCAAATACCTCGGCAACATTAAAATGGTCCCCTGAGTTATTTACCGTGGCCACAATGGTCAAGGTATCCGTGCTTCCATCTGCCAAATCACCGTTGAGCACCCACATTCCAGAGGTTGCATTGTAAATTCCTGCCGTGGTAGTATGGGAAACATAGGTGTATCCATCGGGCAAAAAATCCTTTACCTCAACACCCGAGGCATCACTCGGCCCCAGATTGGTAATGTTCACCGTAAAAATAACTTCTTGGCCCACATAGGGGCTCAACACGTTCACGGATTTACGCAAAAGAAGATCTGCCACAGGGATTGGAATGGGTTCAATGGTCTGTTGGTCATCTTCAAATTCGTTATTATTGTTAGGGGTTGAATCCGCATCTTTCTCAGCTACATTGGTCAACTCGGCCGTGTTCACATAATCTCCCGTTGATAGAACCTGTACGGTTACTTCCAAGGTTTCCACATCTCCATTGGCCAAATTGCCGACTACCCAAGAACCGTTGGATGCATTGTATGTTCCTACCGAAGATACTGCACTCACCAATTGATAACCCGAGGCCAAAACATCAGTGACCACCACATTGGTGGCATCGCTTGGTCCATCGTTTTGAACGGTTATGGAAAACACTATCTCCTCTCCCACTTCAGGTATAAACTCATCTACCGTTTTGGTCACGGAAACATCCACCAAAGGTTCCGGTATTACAGAGACCTCGTCTTGATCATCCTCACCGGGTGCATCGTTATTTGGAGTTGAATCAATGTCCGTTTGGTCGTGCCCCGTTATTTGAGCTGTGTTGTCGTAGTCCCCAGAGGCATTTACCTTGGCCAGTATGTTTAGGCTCATGGAGCCACTGCTCGCCAAAGACCCTACATTCCATATCCCAGTGGCCTCATTGTACGCACCATCGCCATTATCCGTCACATAGGTGTAGCCTGAAGGCAAAAGGTCGGTAACTTCCACAGAGGTCGCCTCACTTGGGCCATTATTGGTGACGGTAAGGGTAAACCTGACATTATCACTCACCAATGGCGGTGACTTGTCGATTGTTTTGGTCAAGGATAAATCAATCTCTCCCGAAGACTGTGAATGTGCTTTTTGAAATGAAGCGAACACAAGAAAAATTACTATCAACAAAAAACACCTATAAAGTAGGGAAGATTGGGGTTGGTTCATAGTTTAGTTGAGGTTGGTCTTACGTAGTAAGACATACCCAAACATATCAAGAACATGGCACAAATGGGAAGTTATGTTGTATGGCGGGATGCTTTTGTTGTGAAAACACAAATAACCGATGAAAGAAACACCCTAAATTTATGGTCCATTGAGCTTTTTAACCAATACGAAAACAAACTAGATCGGCAGTCAAAGTCTAGCTGATGCAATCAATCCAAACAAACACACAAAATATTGATTATGAGATTTTTAAAACAAAAAAGCCCTAGTTTCCCAGGGCCTTTCATTCATTTATGGTCGGTCGTTTTCTTACCTATGCCTCACAGCTCACACAATCCTTCTTTTGCTTGAATTTCTGCGCTGCGTTCATACTATGCTGATAGTACAGGGATTTTAGACCCAGTTTCCATGCCGTAACGTGGATTTTGTTGATGTCCTTGGTAGGCATATCGGGGTGTACGATGATGTTCACCGATTGTCCCTGATCAATGTGGTTTTGTCTGTTGGCCGCTTGGTATACAATATCCAACTGATCCAGTTCCGAATACGTCTTGAACACCGCTTTCTCCTCCTCGGTCAAAAAGTCCAAATGCTGCACGGAACCATCCATGTCACGGATGCTCTTCCATACCTCGGATGTGTTTTGTCCCTTTTCTTCCAACAAGTCCATTAAGAACGGATTTTTGATGGTCACCTTGATCTTGGCGATATCTTTTACGTAGCAATTGGACCAAATAGGCTCAATTCCTTGGGATACCTGCCCCAAAATAAAGGCAGATGATGTAGTTGGCGCAATAGCGTTCAAGGTTGCATTGCGTCTTCCGTAACCTTTTAATACTTCTGGCTCGCCAAAGCGCTCTGCCAATTGCTCGGATGCTTTGTACGAACGCTCTTTGATTTCCCTAAAAATCTCGCTGTTCAAGTTATAGGCCTCTTGGCTGTTGAAGGCCAATCTTTTGGACTGTAAAAGAGAGTGCCATCCCAAAGCGCCCAGACCCAAGGAACGGTTTTGTTTTGCAAAATTGTATGCCCTTTCCATAAACAGGAAAGTTTGTCGGTCTTCCCTATCGGAAGAATCCCTATAAGCTTCCAGTTTTTCGATAAACTCGGTGATTACGGCGTCCAAAAAGTGAACCATGGTCTCCACAGCATCGGTCTTTTTCCATTTGTCGTAATGCATCAAGTTGATACTGGAAAGCACACAAACAAACGACCAATCATCATTGGAGGGCAACATGATCTCGGTACACAGGTTACTGGCGTGTATACGGTGGTTCTTGTCCTTATAAACGTCTGCTGCACCATCATTGGCATTATCGGAGAAGAATATATAAGGATACCCCATTTCGCCCCTGCGTTGCAATACTTTGGCCCACACGGTTCTTTTATCAACATCGCCCTCGATCATTTCCTGCATCCATTGGTTGGTCACCGTTACCCCGTGGGTCAATTGCTGTATAGGGTTACCTTCGGTACCTATTTCCAAAAACTCCATAATGTCCTTATGGTCAATCGGCAAATATGGAGAAAAACGACCGCGACGTACCGACCCTTGGCTTACCACATCCACCATGGATTCGAACAACTGCATAATATGGACCGCTCCAGAAGCTTGTCCATTATTTTTTACAGGAGCTCCCCTATGTCTTATTTTACCAAAGTAACCGGATGTTCCCCCACCAAGCTTGGACATCATCCCCACCTCGGATTGGGTGTAAAGGATATTTCCCATATCGTCATCAATATGCGATCCAAAACAGCTAATCGGCAACCCGCGCTTTTTTCCAAAATTGGACCATACCGGAGAAGCCAAAGAGAAGAATCCTTCGGACATATACCCGTAGAATTTATCTGAATAGCCCGGAATTTGCAGAATCTCCTCCGCTCTGTCACCAATCTCACGGATGCGTTCCTCGGGACTCACCCCTTCGGTAAGGTAACCAGATGCCAAAAACTTTCGGCTATATTCGTTCAACCATTCAAATCCTTTGCCTTCCTCTGTTTTGAGTTTAGACAAGGTATCCTTTCTTGCGTTAACAAGTTCTTGCGTTTTGTTATCCTGCTTTTGATCGGTGGTCGGGGTTGTTTGTGTTCTCTTCTCCATAATTTAAAAAAGGTCGTCGCTTGTTATACTTTGTGTTCTTTTGCTATAGTTGATAGATCTTTTTACAAAAAAGTCTCCGTGTTTTGTTCCTATAATCTCGTCATCGAACCATTCGGTCTGCTCCAATAGTTTTTGATCGACATCGAATACTTTGGAAATCCCAATGCTCTCCAATGAGTTATTGAATCTGTTCTTGATGAATTCGTTGACCAAGTTCTTTGGCAAAAAGTCCAATTCACCTTCTTCAAAGATCCAGTCCACTATTTTACTTTCTGCCTCAAATGCTTTTTCGCAGATATCCTGAATCATCTCTTTATAAGCATCATCGAACCACTCTGGGTGCTCTTTTTTGATGATGTTAATTACATCTATTCCAAAATCGCCATGAATCTGCTCCTCTTTTGAGGTAGCCTCTACCACATTGGAAATTCCTTTTAGCACATTTTTATGCTTGTTGAACGCCATGATGATCAAGAACTGGGAAAACAGGGATACATGTTCGATAAATAGGGAGAACAGCAAGATGGATTCCGCATACTCCTTGTTGTTCTCGCTTTTTGCATTTTTAAGGGCAGTCTCCAAATACTGCACCCGCTTCATGATCACCGGCTTCTTCTTCAGGTTCTCAAACTCCTGGTTCAATCCCAAAATCTCCAATAAATGTGAATAGGCATCGTGGTGACGCACTTCACTTTCGGCAAATGTTGCTCCTACCGAACCGATTTCCGGTTTGGGCATACGGTGATATATGTCGCCCCAGAATGTTTTTACTGCCACCTCAATTTGGGAAATGGCAAGCATGGTGTTTTTTATGGCGCTACGCTCCACCTCGTTCAAACCAGATTTAAAATCTTGGATATCACTGGTGAAATTAAATTCGGTATGTATCCAATACGAATGTCGGATTGCCGGAACATACTCATACAATTGGGGATACTCGTAAGGCTTCAGGTTGATACGCTTCTCGAAAATATCCGATTCGCGCATTTGTGCCCTTTTGTTTCTATAAATAATGTAGGCTTTTGCGGCATCATGGAACTCACTGTTCATAAGTTCGTTCTCCACCACATCCTGTACCTCTTCAACGGTAGGCAAATAATGTTCATCCTGACTTTTTCGTTCCAATAACACCTTGTTCACGTTACTGGCAATGGTCTGCGCATCGGTAATCTGGCCATGCTCCACAGCTGTCATGGCTTTCAAGATTGCATTCGTAATCTTGTTTAAATCAAACTCTTGCGTACTAAAGTCCCTCTTGGTAATATGAGTAATCTGCATGAAGAAAACGGTTTGGAGTTGTAAAAAATAGCTTGAATGTAAAATTCATATTTTCTTCTGTTGAATTTTAAGTTTCATCCATTAGGTTCTTAACACTTTTATCAACATTCATGTTTTGTAAATGCAAAAATCCTTCGGAGCAAACGCAGAATAAGGGCTCAGAAAAAAATCCAACAAGTATGATTCTTACTAAATTTTTTTTCACAGTTTTTTAACAAAAAATGTTCAAAAAATAATTGAGGGCAGTGAATGCCCAACACCAGCGACATTTAACACAAAAAGGGCCTGTTGCAAGATTAGATTTTTGGAAAGCGGTTAAGTTTTCTTCTGGAAGAACAAACCTCAAAAAATATAGCTCTTGTCAACTAATATCTTTATAATCCAGAACGGCAATAATTAAACATATGCAAATTCAATTTCGAACCAAAGATGAGGCCAATACGGAACAGGAAAGAGATTTTCTTGCACTTACCCCTACGGAGCGCGTTTAAAGTTTCTTGGGTCTGATGCAGCGCATTAACCGATTTCCCACTAAGGCCAAGCATGACGAGAATAAATTCATCATACATATTACTACCGGGAAATGAGGCAATGGAGAGGATATTGACCTTTTTTTTGAAAATGACCAACAAGCACGGGTTTTAGATGCTCATGGTAGGTGGAGGCGCTGTCAATTTTCAGGGGCATCAAAAACACTCTGCCGACAATGTTGTACCAAAATAAAAAAGCCGAGACGTAAATCTCGGCTTATCCCTTTTTGTACCTTGGGGGGGAATCGAACCCCCACTCCCGAAGGAACTGGATTTTGAAGCCAAGCGGTTTTAGGTCATTTTATATCTTATTAACTCATTTTCAATTGTTTATCAATTTTTTTATTTTGTTTGATATCAAATAAAATCAATTAAACCCAAGAAATGTTGTACCTATGTTGTACCAACTTTGTATTATCTTTACTACAAGATTATCAAGTAAATGGCCAGTAATACAAAAATAGTACTCCGGAAAAAACCAAATAAATTTGGAGAATACCCTCTGGCCATCAGAATATCAAAAGATCGGAGAACAAGCTACATTTATTTGGGTCACTATGTCGATGCAAAATACTGGGATGCCAAAAAAAGACAAGTCAAAAGATCTCATCCGAATTCCGCTCACCTTAATAACTTTTTGGAAATAAAGCTTGCTGAAACGGGTAAGGTTATTTTAAAGTTGCAAGCGGAGAACAAAGATATTTCTGCCAGTCAAATCAAGGAAGAGATTGAATCTGTCTTAAATAAGAAAGACTTTTTTCAAGTTGCCCAAGAGCATTTGGATGAATTGGAAAACAACAACAGATTAAGTCAACATTCTTCGGACAAAGCACGCATCAATCATCTAAAGAAATATAGCAGGTCTTCGACCCTTCCATTTAAAGAAATAAGTGAACGCTTTTTAAAAGGGTTTATCAATTATCTAAAATCGGAGCGTAAAGTTTCCGAAAGATCGGTAGTCAACAATCTTGTGGTAATTAGAACCATTTACAATAGGGGAATTAAAATGGGGCTTGTTGACAGAAAGCTATATCCTTTTGGGCATGACAAAATTGCCATTAAATTTCCTGAAACGGAAAAAGTGGGCCTAAATGCCAGTGAAATAAAAAAAATTGAAAATTTAGCTTCCTTGTCCGAAAGTCAAAAACATGCCAGGGATGTCTGGTTATTTAGTTTTTATCTTGCAGGGATAAGGGCTTCGGATGTCCTACAATTGAAGTGGAGCGATATTTATGATGGTCGCTTGCACTATACAATGAAGAAAAACTCCAAAATAGTTTCGTTGTTAATCCCGGATAAGGCTAAGAAAATTATTGACTCCCATCAAAAAACAAAGGGAGGGAGCAATGATTTTATCTTTCCATATCTCAAATATGTAAATTCAAAGGACGAAAAGGTACTTTGGAAAAAAACCAAGCTAGCCATTAGAAAAATTAATGATGAAATGAGCACTATTGCGGACAAAGCGGAGATAAACAAAAAAATCACCATGCACATTGCAAGGCACAGTTTTGGAAATATTGCTGGAGACAATATCCCTGTGCAGTTGCTACAACAACTTTACCGCCATTCTTCGATTACCACCACAATGATGTACCAATCCAATTTCATGAACAAAAAAACCGATGACGCACTTCAAAGTGTGGTAAATTTCTAAACCACCTTTATACTGTCCCAATCTTACCAAAACTTCTGCACTTGGTTCCTGTTCCGATTTTATAGCGTTCAGGCAGATAAGCGTTAATTAAAATTGGAATAGGGTGCAGCCTACTGCTTAAAATCTTATACAATTTTGATTTATTGGTGATTGAACGTTAATGTTCATTCTAAAAACTATGGCATGCAACCTTGAAAAATATGACGATCAGGGAATCTTGGAAATTGGTTTTGGCCAAAGAACTCCATACTTTTGATCAAGATGTTCTTTTCCTCTAAAACCGTAATACTCCCATATTGATCTCAAAACCGCTCATAACACATTTTGAAACGTATCTTCCTTTTACGGCGGATGAGAAACAGCTCATAGAAAGCAGGGTGACCCATAGAAAGGTGAAGCGTCGGGAGCATATTATGAAAACAGGCGATATCTGCCGCCATTACACTTTTGTCGTCAAAGGGATCTTACGGCTCTATGTCACCGATGCAGATGGAAAGGAACATAATATTCTGTTTGCAGGGGCGAACGAGTGGATCTATGACATCAAAAGTTTTCATGACACAAGCCCGGGCGTATCCAATATACAGGCCATAGAATCGGCTGAGATTATCGAAATTGCGCAACAGGACCTCTATTTTCTGTACAACAATATCCAAAAGCTCAATCAGATTTTCAAGGTCATTACGGAAGAAAAATATGTGGAATTGCAAAACAGGGTGTTCCATACCATCAGTTCCACGGCACAAGAGCGGTACCTTTCGTTTTTAAAGCACTATCCAAAACTGGCCAATCGCCTGCCCAATACCCAGATCGCCTCCTATCTGGGCATCACCCCGGAATTTTTGAGCATGGTGCGCAAGGAGATGCTGCAAAGAAAATAGCCCATTGCACCTACATCCCCGGATTTCTTAAAATAGTTTAAGGGTAGGTTTCGGTTAAGCGTCGGATATTTGTATCCTATTAATATGTAACACTTTAGATCATGAAATCAAAGACAATAGTATGTTTGTTCAGTCTTGTATTCGGGGCCATATTTGTTGGCCGGGCCCAAACCGCCATCGATGCCATGGTAAAGGATTGGGAACGGGCCAAGGCCTATACCTTGGAATATCTAGAGGCCATGCCTTCAGATAAATATGATTTCAAGGCAACTCCCGATGTTCGGTCTTTTGCACAACAAATGCTGCACCTTACCGATGCCAATTACGGATTTACATCCGCGGCCACAGGGATTGAAAGCCCCGTTGGAATGGGAGAATCGGAAAAGAGCACCGATACGTCCAAAGAAAATGTCACCCAATTGGTAACCGCAGGATATAACTTCGTTATCAAGGGAGTCAGAGGAATGGAGGAGAGTGAACTGTCCGAGACCATTCAATTGTTCGGACGTTTTGAGATGACAAAGGCCCAAGCATTGGCCAAACTTTTCGAGCACCAGACCCACCACAGGGGACAGACCACGATCTATCTGAGACTTGCAGGGGTAACCCCTCCCAACGAGAAATTATTTTAACTGAAAGAAAGGACAACATGAAAAAGTATATTCTATTACTCTTTGTAGGTATATGGACCATCGGAGCGGTTTCGCAGACCTTAAAGCTAAAAAACCAAGAGTTTGAACTGCACAATGTGACAGGGGCCATCATTAAATTCCAAGGTAAAAAGGTATTGAAGATCGAACGCGACCTGGAGGCACTTCCATTCGATGCCGATAGATTGGAGGAAACTGTCGATGAAAACCATTATGCCCGACTTTTGGGCTTGGACGACTTCGAGAATGGCACGATAGAGGTGAAAATGTACAGCCAGATCCAAGATCCGTCCCCGTACCCGCCCGCAGCAGGGTTTATTGGGGTTTATTTTAGGATAAAGGAGGATGACTCCGCTTTTGAATCCATCTATCTGCGTCCCAAAGTGGGAAGGATCAACAACCAGTATGCAAGAAACCATGCCGTACAGTATTTCTCATATCCCGATTACAAGTTTCAGACCCTACGGGATGACTTCCCGGCGGGAACGTACGAAGGTTCAGCTCCGGTGGCCCTTAACGAATGGATAACAATGAGGATCGAAGTGAATGGGGATACGGCAGAAATGTTCATCAACGATATGAAACATTCCTCCTTTATTGTGGACAAGATGTTGGGAAAGAACAATAAAGGCTATGTAGGGCTATATGTGGATATTGGGACAATTGGATATTTCAAAGACCTGAAGGTTACCAAACGAGCCTATAGGGAGGACAACGGAAAGGCCGTGAAGGTCAATGACATTTAATATTTAAATGGCCATCGCCAAACACAAACCATTAGTTTTTACATCTGTTCAAATTATCCACACCTTACTTGTTTTTTTCAATGAAAGCTTAAAGGGAGTTTAATACAGTATCAAACGTTTTTAATGTAATTTTTTAGAATGCCACATATAACAATCAAGACCTATCCACTTCCAGAGACCGTAAAGTTTGAGCTTGCGAAGGAAATAACAAACCTGTTGATCAATAAAGCAGGAAAATCCGAGAATGCCATTTCAATAGCGATCACGGATGTGCCCGAGTCGGACTGGATGGAACAGGTATATGATCGGGAAATAAGACCGAATCTTTCAACGCTTTATAAAAAGCCTGGGTATTGATAATGACCCCAAATAATCAAAAAGCGAATATATAGGATGTTGGATAAGGACATCAAAACCATGTACGCCCTTGTTGTCCATAGCCCAGGGGACGCCAATGTACTTCGATGGGAGCAACGTCCAGTGCCCATACCCAACAAAGGCGAGGTCCTGATCCATGTAAAGGCCTTTGGTCTGAACAGATCGGAATTGATGACCAGGAAAGGGTATTCTCCCAACGTTAGGTTTCCCAGAATCTTAGGGATTGAATGTGTGGGAGAGGTGGTTTCTGATCCATCCATGGTATTTAAAGCTGGAGAAAAAGTCGCGGCATTTATGAAAGGTATGGGTCGTGATTACGATGGTAGCTATGCCTAGTACGTTGTACTTCCACATACTGTGGTGACCGTATTCAAAAGCCATTTGCCTTGGGAGATACTTGGAGCACTTCCGGAAATGTTCCAAACAGCCCATGGCTCCCTGCACCATGCGCTACATGTTCATTCCGGGGAACGCATCCTGATAAGAGGGGGCGCCTCCTCAGTAGGACTGCTCGCCGCCCAAATAGCAAAACGTAATGGACTTTATGTCATCTCAACTACAAGAAATCCTGCAAAGCGTAGTTTGCTTTTGGAAAGTGGTTCCGATGAGGTTTGGCTGGATAATGGTAAATTGCAAGGGACAACCGCCGAGAGCCGCCCTGTGGACAAGGTTTTGGAGTTGGTGGGCACAACAACCCTAAAAGATTCCCTACGTTGTGTAAGGCAAGGAGGCATTGTATGTATGACCGATATGCTTTCCGAAAAATGGGGTTTCGAGAATTTCGAACCAAAGGAAGCTATTCCTGCATCCGTTTATTTGACCTGTTATGACAGTGGACAGATCCGGGTAGGTGGAAAGCATTTCCAAGAGTTCTTGCAACAGATAGAGCAAGGTGAAATCACCCCAATGATAAAACGGACCTTTAAGCTGAAAGAGTTGCCGGACGCACATAGGCTGATGGAGGAGAACACAGGGGGTGGGAAAATTGTGATCGTTACCTATTAAAACCAAAGCAACATGAATCCATCCACAGAGCGATTTATCGATATGGCCGTTGAGCCAAACTTCCAAGATGCATTCAGGGCGAGTGTGCTGGAAGGGTTGGGACAATCGCCCAAAAGATTGGAATCAAAATACTTTTATAACAGTGAGGGGGATAAACTCTTTCAAAAGACAATGGCCCTGCCAGAATATTACCTGACCAATTGTGAACTTGAGATATTCAAGGAGCGTAGTGGCGAAATCATGAAGCTTATTGCTCCAGACAATGATGGTTTCGATTTGATCGAATTGGGTGCTGGGGACGCACAGAAATCGAGACATTTGATAAAACATCTTTTGACTTTCCAAAAGTCCGTACCCAACAACATAAAATTAATGGGCAGCTGATTTTCAATCATGCTGTATTCTTTCGGTCCCGCTTGCGGGACGTAGGGAATAGCAAGAGGGTGATGCGCAAATTGCGCCATCACGGTTGTTTTTGGGTTTTCAACACATTGAAAACCAGTTAATTGAATTGATTTTGGAATACTGTGCAAAATCAGGTGCTACAGTAAGATTTTTCGAAATCTACAGTAAAGCCTTTGGGAAGCCCAATAAATACTGGAAAATTTTGACGAAAAAATTGAGGCAATTTGACGTAAAAACAAAATTGGACCAATGGTGACCCTTGTGAAGTTATGAACGAATCAGACGGAGGTAATGATTCCAAAATACCCTTTTGCCTCGCTCAGTAGTATTAGTTAAGGTAAGGATTTGGGGCTTGCAGCACTGCGCTTTGCTTCGTTCGCTTTTTTATTCAGTTTTCTTTTGCGACCCTACGGGAGCAAAAGCAAGATTGTCATGACAATGACACATCTTGAATTCGTTGCCGAACTTTATCTATAGCGTTTTTTCCCGTTCTTTTGTTCCAATTTGAGCACGGCCCAAATAGAAGCCAAAATTTTGAGGCGGCAATTAAATGGAACAAGTAAACATTGAAAAAATATTGGCCGTCACCTTTCTGAGAAATATTTTGCAACATTTACCTTTCGGATATATTGTATGAACACTATCCATTACCATACTTTTTCTTGTACACATTTTTTGGGAACATGAAAGTTTAAAAAAACACAAATACACAAATCATTAGTTTGTATATTTGAACAAATATAAACCTTGCAGCCCCTTTATGGTTTGAAAAAGATTCAATACAAAAACTTTTAGTTTGGAAAAAGAACAAAAAATAAACCGTTTTATTAATTCACAGCCTCCCGGAGTTGTCTATTTAAGCTCATGGTTAACGGAAAATGGATTCTCCACACAATTGCTCAATCGATATAAAAAGAGCCGTTGGATATATTCCATAGGTTCCGGAGCTTGGATGAGAATGGGTGACAAGCCTACCTATCAAGGTGCATTGTTTGCATTGCAAGAACAAGCTAACCTAACTATCCATCCAGGGGGTAAAACCGCCTTATCCTTATTGGGAAAAGTCCATTATCTGGAACTATCCATAAAACAAATAACGTTGTTCGGGAGAAGCGAAGAAAAATTGCCCGCTTGGTTTTTAAAATACAACTGGGGGTTAAAAGTAGACTACTATAGTTCCTCCTTCCTTCCTTCCAATATAGGACTACAAAACTTGGAGCAAGGGGCCTTCAATTTGTTGGTGTCGAATCCAGCAAGGGCCTTAATGGAATGTCTGTATCTAGTGCCCAAAAAACAAGAACTGGTCGAGTGCTACGAAATAATGGAAGGATTGAACAACCTTAGGCCGAAACAAGTACAGGAACTTTTGGAGGTCTGCACGTCCGTAAAGGTGAAACGACTTTTTCTGTACATGGCAGAAAAGGCAGGGCACGATTGGTTTAAATACACCAACTTGGAAAAAGTCAATCTTGGAAAAGGAAAACGCTCCTTGGTAAAGGATGGTGTTTATATATCCAAATACCGTATCACGGTCCCTAAAGCAATGGAAAATTATGAATAATTACAAGCAACAGGTTTCCCTATTGTTACAGGTTTTGCCTGAGGTGGCAAAGGAACCAAATTTCGCACTGCACGGCGGTACGGCCATCAATCTGTTTGTACGGGACATGCCCAGATTGTCGGTAGATATTGATTTGACCTACATCCCCATAGAGGATAGAAAGACATCCTTTAAGAACATTATTGATGGTCTTGACCATATAAAAACAAAACTCAAAAAAATTCTACCGGAAGCTACAATTACCCTAAAAAAGGAGACATTAAAACTTCAGATCACCACTGTAAACGCACAGATAAAATTGGAAGTTAACCAAATCAACAGGGGTGTCATGGATAAAACGGCAACATTGCCGCTATGCGAAAAAACCCAAGAAGAGTTTAATGCTTTCTGCGCCGTACCGGTAGTTCCTTTAGGGCAATTGTATGGTGGAAAAATATGCGCTGCATTGGACCGACAACATCCCAGGGATTTGTTCGATGTAAAATATATGATGGAAAATGAAGGATTTACAGATGAAATCAAAAAGGGGTTCCTATTGTTCCTTTTGAGCAGTAACCGCCCCCTTCACGAAATGTTGCTCCCCAATTTTATCGACCAAAGGAAAACCTTGCTCAACCAATTTGAAGGTATGAGTCCGGAAACCTTTACCTATGGGGATTTTGAAAAAATCAGGAAGGAATTGATAAAAGCAATCCATCAAAACCTAACAGCTGAAGACAATGAGTTCTTATTGAATTTTGGGGAAGGAAATCCCATATGGGACATTTATGATTTTGAACGTTTTCCTGCCGTGCAATGGAAACTACAGAACCTTATCAATCTTAAAAAAAGGAACCCTAAAAAGCATGAAAGTTTTGTCATCTCATTGAAGAACGTATTGGATTGATTGAACTATTCGCCAAAATGAAATTATAAGGCAATGCATCAAAAAAGTAATATAAATATCTTCTCATGAATATTGAAAAGCAAATACAGTTACTGAAAACCTTTTTCAAAGGGCGTGACGATGTCTTTGCTATACGATGGGAAAAGGGTGATAAAAGTGGTTATATACCAGCCTATCATTATGACCCCTACATGTACCGCCTACACAAACAAAAAGGAGGAACATTCAACAATTATAAGGACAAGACCTATTTAAAATTAGATGGCCATCAACTAACAAAACATATAAAAGGCGCAAAATTTATTGGTGTTTATCCACTTTTGACCGATAACACCTCTTGGTTTATCGTAGCCGATTTTGATAAAAAAGACTGGAAAGAGCAGTCCGTTAAAGCTATAGCTGTTTGTAAGGAAAATGGGATTCCTGCATATTTGGAACGTTCGCGTTCAGGAAATGGTGGACACGTATGGATATTCTTTGAACAGCCATACCCGGCCATAAAAAGCAGAAAGGTTTTATTGAATCTTTTCGAGCAAGCAGGTGTTTTTTCCAAATTTGACAAAAACACAAGTTTCGACAGGCTATTTCCAAACCAAGATTATTTGTCGGGAAAAGGGTTTGGAAACCTGATTGCCCTCCCGCTTCAAGGAGAAGCTTTACAAAAGGGCAATTCCTGTTTTATTGACCTGCGGACTTTTACTCCCTTTCAAAATCAATGGCAATTTTTAAAAAGCATCAAAAGGGTTTCGACCATTCATTTGGATAGGGTTTTAGAAGAATTATCCAAGGTAAGAGAAGGTACAAAGGTTCATTCCAAAAGCCATAACGTCAATACCGGGAAATTGAAGATTAGTTTAAGAAACAGTATCGTGATTAATCGAAATGGCCTAATCCCACCAATAGTTGATTTCTTAAAAGAGCATTTGAACTTTTTCAATGCCGATTATGCGATTAAAAAGAACACCGGAAGAAGTACTTGGAAGACGGAGCGCTATTTTAAACTTATTGATGAAACCGAAAATACAATCGAAATCCCGAGAGGTTTTATAGGGAGCTTGGTTCGGTTCTGTAAGCAAAAGTACATTGAACATGAATTTATAGACCAACGAAAACAGTTGGACAATATTGAGTTGAAGTCCTCAATTCAGCTGCTAAAACATCAATTCCACCCAGTAGAAACAGCTAAAAAAAAGGATTTCGGAATTATTGTAGCCCCACCAGGATCGGGAAAAACAATAATAGGTCTAAAAATCATTGAACAAAAACAACAACCAGCGTTAATCCTTACCCATAGAAAACAGATCACCGAGCAGTGGATTGATCGAATTGAAACTTTCTTTGGAATTCCCAAAAGGGAAATCGGCAAAATTGGTCAAGGCAAAATGAAGATTGGCAAAAAGGTAACAGTGGCATTGATCCAAACGTTGGCAAAGAAACTATCCAATGAAAATGATGCACAAAAATTAGTATCTGCTTTTGGCACCATAATCATAGACGAATGCCATCACATTCCGGCTAAATCCTTCCGTGAAGTCGTGCATCAACTCTCTCCGTATTATCAATATGGGTTAACCGCAACCCCCTTCCGAAAAAGCAATGATGAAAAATTAATTTTTGTGTATTTGGGAAACATTATTTCTGAAATAAAGCCCCAACAAATTGAACATTACAAAAAAGCAAGGGTTGTAATTCGTGAAACCAACCTTAACGTTCCCTTTAACCCAAAAACTGACCATTTTGAAACCCTTTCCAAAATATTGGTCCACGATTCCGAAAGGAATAAACTCATCTTAAACGATGTTAGAAATGAATTGAATAAGGGTAGAAAGGCAGTAATCATTACGGAGCGAAAAGAACATATTCAAACCCTTCATCAATATCTTAAAAATCAATTTGAGATTATTCCAATTTCAGGCGATGATAACGCAACTTCACGTTCGATGAAATGGAAAAATATCGAACAAGGCAGCTTTCAAGCTATTATCACTACCGGGCAATTTTTTGGGGAAGGGGTGGATATCCAAACCATCTCCTGCTTGTTCTTGGTATTTCCGTTTGCTTTTAAGGGCAAACTAATCCAGTATATCGGAAGGGTGCAACGTTCTGAATTAACACCTGTTATTTATGATTATCGGGATAAGCAAATTCTGTATCTGGACAAGCTCTTTTTAAAAAGGAACACCTACTATAGAAATCTTGACCGACAAGCAACGTTGTTTGAGGACTTAAAAGAAGACATTAATATCAGACCGAGACTAAACGATATCGATAAGGTAATTAAAGTAGCAATCAACGATTTGGATTTTCATTACGGAATGGTCAGTTTTTCATATAAATCCCCAAATGGAACTTCATTTGAATTTGAAATCGAGAATGAAGAAATACAACCCGAATTTGAGGTATTGAAACCATATTTCACTAGGGTTTTAAGCTCCAAATTCATTACGGTCCGTATCCATATAGGATTTAATGATGCTGCGGTTGTTTCACAATTGGCCACCTCGGATGATATTGACCGTATCAATAAAGAAATAGTGGATAGTGTAAAATTTCAGTTTATTGAACAACATCTTATTAAGAGTGTAAAACTTGGAAAGGAGGAAGATACTGAAGAGGTGCCTAAAACAATAGGCTCTTTCTTTGGCTCAGCTGAGAATCTGTTGGAAAGCCTATTGAAAAACAGCAATTATGTCCACTATAGGCAGTTATTATATTTATCAAAACGGCATCAGTATGAAAAACTGAAAATCAGATTTGTTTTAGATCCATTTTCATTCGTTTTCCTAGTAGAAGGAGAACAAAAACATCACATTATTCTGGAAACGCTGAATACCAAAGAGGCCACCTATGTGTGGCATCTTCCAAAAGAACATTCCCTTTTCAAAATAGAATTGGAACGAATCAACCAGAAACTGAACTGGATCCGTAATAATGGGCGGCAATCTTTTTTGGAAACCAAAAACGAAAATTTCAGTAGGATAATTCATGACTATAGCGAAGATAGAAAAGGCTTCTATAAATGGAAAAATGCTTTGGAAGAGCGTTTGCTGTAATACCTGAGTTCTTTTTCCGTTTCTCGATCGGGAAAGTGCCCCAATTTTGCCAGCGTAGAAACGATGTCAATGTTGCGGGCTTTTTAGCATTCCATTGTATTTCTATTTTTTTCTCTCATTGTCTCAAGTTTTGTTATTTCTCCTACCTTCCTACCTATCCCAATGATGATGTGGGTTTTCAAGCTAGGTCAGATGTTTTTTTAACTTACCTATCTTACCCTTTAGGTAGGTTAGGTAACCTTTAGGTAAGATGGAAGTTATATATCCTACCTAAGGTTTTGCCCCATGACCATTGGCTTTAACCCGCTTTAGGTAACTAGGTAGGTATTATTCTTCTTTCTTTGCAAATTCCAATTCCAAGGGGATCCCACAAAGAGAGGTCGGGCCAAATAGCCGCAACCCTGCCTTTAGGGATGCTTTATCTTTTGATTTATTCGCTCCTTTCGCTCTGCGTTCAGTTTCCAACGAAATTTTGATGATTTGATGACAAACCTCTGGAAGACCCTATAAATACTCTTGGTCCCTCCGTCATCATTTTGTCATCGTTTCATCATTTTTGTTTTTTTCTTCATTGTCCCTGTCATCGTTTTTTATTTTGATGACAGAATGATGACAAATTGATGACAGCCCAACCCCTTATAAATACTGGGCTTTGCTCAATCTGTCATCAAATCATCAAAAATTTGGGGCATAAAAATCATTTTCTACGGCAAAGTATTTCCATCTGCATCATCGATATCGACTATCCGCCGTTTTATATGGTAGCTTTCTGCACTTTTTGAAGTTGGGTCGGCTCAACGTCCTGATGGACTAGAAATAGTAAAATGGATGAATGGTGCATGGTAAAAACTGGCCCAATAGCAAGAAATAGGGTCAAATGACACCAAAAAAGCACAACCAAAATATTAAAGTTGAAGAATTTAAAATGTTGTACCTATGTTGTACCAAAATAAAAAAGCCGAGACGTAAATCTCGGCCTATCCCTTTTGTACCTTGGGGGGGAATCGAACCCCCACTCCCGAAGGAACTGGATTTTGAATCCAGCGCGTCTACCAGTTCCGCCACCAAGGCATTGGTACCACATTTTTTAAATGCGAGTGCAAAGCTAAAAAATATTTTTTATTTATCACCAAAAAATACTTTGATTTATCCTTTAGCAACCCGAATTAATTCTTAAATTTGCACCTCCTTACAAAAAAGTACTTTAAAACGCTAGTTAACAAGAGATTGTAATGGCCTATCAAGTTCCGGAACCTAAAATTTTTGCTTGCACCCAAAGTGTAGAGCTGGGCAAGAAAATCGCTGCTTCTTATGGTGCAGAATTGGGAAAAGTCCAATTCTCACGGTATAGCGATGGTGAATTCCAGCCATCGTTCGAGGAATCCATTCGGGGAGCCAGGATTTTTATCATCGGTTCTACGAATCCAAGCTCGGAAAACTTGATGGAAATGTTGTTGATGTTGGATGCTGCAAAAAGGGCTTCGGCCAGGCACATTACGGCCGTTATGCCTTATTTTGGTTGGGCCAGACAAGATAGAAAGGACAAGCCACGCGTTCCCATCGCCGCAAAGTTGGTCGCCAAAATGTTGGAGACCGCTGGCGCAACAAGGATAATAACCATGGACTTGCATGCAGACCAGATTCAGGGCTTCTTCGAAAAGCCAGTGGACCATTTATTTGCCTCTACCTTGTTCCTACCCTATTTAAGGGGACTTAATTTGGACAATTTGTGCATTGCATCTCCCGATATGGGCGGTTCCAAAAGGGCTTACGCCTATTCCAAAGCTTTGGAGTGCGATGTAGTGATCTGTTACAAGCAACGGGCCAAGGCCAATGTAATTTCGCACATGGAACTTATTGGCGATGTACAGGGCAAAAACGTAGTTTTGGTGGATGATATGGTCGATACGGCCGGCACACTTACCAAAGCCGCCGATTTGATGATGGAAAGAGGAGCTGAAAGTGTACGTGCCGTTACAACACACGGATTACTGTCCGGCAAGGCATACGAAAGAATAGAAGAGTCAAAATTATCGGAACTGATCGTTACCGATTCCATTCCGATTGATCACGATAAGGAAAAAATAAAGGTATTGTCTTGTGCCGACCTATTTGCAGATGTTATGCATCGGGTTCACCACAACACCTCAATATCTTCAAAATTTTTAATGTAGCCTTCGATGAAGTTTATACTGAGCGGAGTCGAAGTGCTCAGGCTGACAGCACGGGCAACTCGAAAAGTTAGTTTTAGAATTTAATTTAAATATTATAATAGAAGTTATGAAGTCAATTACAATCAAAGGATCCCAAAGAGAAAGCGTGGGCAAGGTTTCTACCAAAGCCTTACGTAATGCTGGAAAGGTCCCTTGCGTGCTGTACGGAGGGGATAAACCAGTGCATTTTTCAGCAGATGAAATCGCGTTCAAAGACTTGGTGTACACCCCAAATGCGCACACCGTAGTAATTGAATTGGAGGACGAAAAATTTGCAGCCGTACTACAGGACATTCAGTTTCACCCTGTAACGGACAATATCCTTCACATCGATTTCTATCAATTGTTCGAAGACAAACCAATCACCATGAGAATCCCGGTACGTTTGGAAGGAAACTCTCCTGGGGTAAAAAATGGTGGTCGCTTGCTGTTTAGAAAGCGAAAGCTCTCCATTAGAGCATTGCCCGATTTGCTTCCCGATTTTATCACTATTGATATTTCCAAGTTGAGAATCGGTCAAACCATTGCCGTGGAATCCATTCTAAACGACGACTACACATTCTTACACCCAGATAGTACCGCTATCGTTCAGGTTAAAGCTTCTAGAACTTCTGTTGATGAAGAGCTTGAAGACGAAGATGAAGAAGGAGTAGAAGGAGAAGCTACTGAAGGTGGCGAGGCTCCTGAAGCCGAAGCTGCAGAATAGCACTTTGAAAAATTTGTAAGAGCATCCCTTTTTTACCTTGGTAAAAATTTGGGATGCTTTTGTATTTTTAGACAAATGGAAAAAAGTAGATGCTCAATTTTATCAAACAGCTTTTTGGCTCATCAAAACAACTATTGCAAGAAACTGACCCTATGAAAAAATTTTTGATTGTAGGCCTGGGGAATATTGGAGCCAAATATGATGAAACCCGTCACAACATAGGGTTCAAGGTTCTTGATTATTTGGCCGAGCAAGAAGGCTTTACTTTTGAAAGTGCCAAGTTGGGAGACGTGGCCACCTTTAAGCATAAGGGAAAAAGTGTGATTTGCCTAAAACCATCCACCTATATGAACCTGAGCGGAAAAGCGGTAAAATATTGGATGGACAAGGAAAATATAAGCTTGGACAATGTTCTGGTCATTACAGATGACATCAACCTTCCATTTGGCTCCATTCGCCTTAAGGGCAAGGGCAGTGATGGTGGACATAATGGACTGAAAGATATTCAAAATGTGCTACAGACTACCAAATACAACCGTTTTAGATTTGGTGTGGGTTCCGATTTTAGCAAAGGCAACCAAGTTGATTATGTTTTGGGCAAATGGGACGACGAACAACAAAAAGCCATGCCGGAACGCCTTAAAAAATCCACGGACCTTATCCGCTCGTTTGTGTTTGCCGGTGTAAAAAACACCATGAACCAATTCAATGGCAAATAGTTTAGAGAACTTTAAAGTCGAACACCCCTGAATCGGCACTATTCCCCTCTAAATCTGTTGTGACCACCCTCCAATAATAAACAGTTCCGGATTCAACACCTACAGGTATTTCCATGGTACTTGCATTTGTGAGCCCAACTGATGTTGTGGGTGGATCGGTATCCGAAAAAAACACTTCAAAAGATTCGACATCGTTATCCACATCTGCGCCGGACCATTCCAAAAGTACTTCGTTTGCGATATCCTTTTGCACTGTAGAGCCTGATGTTGGGCTTACCAATTGCGCAGGAAAAGGCGCATAGGTAGTTTGTGCACCTGCATTGTAGAACAACCAGGTTGCACTGGAGGCTATTTGGTCCGATGTTGAGTTCCGAGACGTTACAGACCAAGCGTAAGGCGTTCCCTTTGTTATGGTTAGACTTGCTGAAGTGGATGCCGTAGATATATTTTGCGGGACGTTGGTGTCCAAATTTACAACGCTCAATGTGTAACTTTCCGTATTATCGGACGCCATCCACCGAAATGTGACTTGGGTGGATGTTTCGCTGATATCGGTTCCTGTGGTGCACTCAGAATTTTCTTCGGGAAACACCAATGTTGCACCCTTTGGAGCAGGAGGCGGACCATCATCCCCCCCGCAAGAAACCAACAAAGCCACTATGGACAGCCCAATTATTTTCCGAATCATCTTTTTATAAGTTTAAACATTTCTTTTACCCCCGCCTTTTCTACACCTAAATAATAAATTCCTTTGGGGAGGTTCGACAAATCCAACTGTAAATCATTGCCATAAACCTTTCTGTTATCGGTTCGAACCAATCTACCATTGGCAGTAAATATTTGTATACCAACATCTCCTTCATAGCCCGCCAAATAAACTTCTGTAACGGCATCTACCGGGTTCGGTGAAATAATTGGCCTTGAAGAGTAGAACAGGGTCTTTTCAACCACTCCCTGACATGGCAAGTTTGAATACACTCTTAATGTATTGACACCTTCTTTTAAAGCAAGTTGAACTTTGGGTGCTTCGGTCTGTGTTACCAATCCATTGAGCTCGACATTATAAAATGAAGCCCCATTCAAATCCACGTTCACAATACCTGAATCTATCACCGCATCTATATCCAACACATCAGGCTGGGTAATCATGGCATTAAAACAGACTTCTTGATAGGTAATCGTTCCATTGGTTCCCATAATGCAAAGGGAGTATTCTCCTGCAGATAAATTAGTAAAGGTTTGGGAGTTTGTAAAATCAAAGGATTCCGTACCATTCGCACCATCCAAAACTGCAGTATAGGTAATGGAGGTATCAAAAGGGCTTACCGTTATTGATCCATTGTTGCTGCTTCTACACGTTTCACTTTCTATTTCGATTTCAAAATTGTCCGAAGCAAACCTATAAATGGCACAGCCGTTGGTATCCACTTCCACACCTTTGGGCGTTCCCAAACAAAGGTCATCCCCATCATCAAAAACACCATCCTCGTCCTCATCTGGACGGTAATTTCCTTCTATACAAACATCCAAAGAGAAACCTATCAAGCTTCCCCCGTCACTTGCAGCAGTATCCTGTATTTCCAATACCCACTCACCCAATATGGATTCTCCCTTTAATGATGCCAATGACCCTAGCGGTGTTACCGTTCCAGAAATGGCAGGATTATCCCCACATGTTATAGGGCTTCCATCATCATCAAAAACTGCGTTGATGTTATTCGCCTCTCCACAAGTGTTCGAAATTAACGTTACCACAGTTCCTTCTGGAGATGTAAGGGTAATGACCAAATCCTCCACATAGGTATGGTCCAACTCCAAGTTTACATTCACATCCGAAATGGGCAAATCTTCTACAAATAGAACCGATGTGGTAACGGTTGGCGTTCCTGAAGCTGAAATGGCAAGCGGCAAATCGTTAGGTTCCCTATTTTTACAGTCCACTTGCGTAGTAACAAAACTGAAAGTGGTTCCAAAAGTTCCCGTTCCACACCCGTTGTTTGGCCTAACCCTCCAAAAATACTCGGTTTCCGGCTCCAGATTCGTGGCCCTGTAATTGGTAAAGGGTATGTTGGCCGACTCTACAATATCAACAAATCCAGCATCTGTTGCCACTTCCACATCATAACTTGAGTACAATGGGTCTTCCTCCCAGTTGAGTTCTGTATCCAAAGAAACTCCACCTTCACCATTAGCGGGGGACAACAGTGCTACGTCGGAAAAAGTGCCATCTTGTACCGATAGGGCAACAACCACGCTTTTGGTCACCGATGCGGAAGTAGCATTTACAATAATATCGTAAACCCCGGGGGCAACACTATTGGTATTGGATAAGGTCAGGTCCACAGTGGTTTGATCGGCACTGGCCTCCGTCGGGGAAAAATTAGCGGATAAACCAGCCGGCACATCTGCAGAAAATGTAGCGTTTTCGTTGAATCCGGCGTATGTTTCGTACACAAAGGGAATCACTATATCATCCGGTTGACATACTTCATAATCCAACGTTTCAAAATTTAGGACCACTTCGGATTGTTCAATGGTAAAGTCAGTGGCGTTTACGGCAAAAAACACATTGTCGGCTGCCTTCACCATAAATCGAGCAGTTTCCGTAACATCTCCTGGCAAAAGCACTTCTTCCGAACCATCATTAACGGTGTTTTCCAATAAGGTGATGGGATAGGTTAGACCTCCATCCAAAGAGAGGAATATATCCACATTTAGGGCATTAATGGGGGCAACATCTGTATTGGCCACGTCCCAAGTAATTTCTTGGGTCGAACCTGCCTGATAAACCTCACTGACTGCTTGGGAAGTAACCAAAAAAGGACCAGCAGCCTTAATGACCTTAACATCCAATACATCGGAAACTACCTGTCCCCCTCCCGCTGCATTGTCCCGAACAGTAAAGGCAAACCTAAGGTTTCGTTCTATATCGGAAACGGTTTCCCATGCACTTCCGGTAGCGGGGTTGGTTTGCGTTAAATTTCCTTGGGCCACTTCCGATAGCCTTGGGAAATATCGAATGGGCTCCGTGGTGGGGGGTAATGATCTAAAATTGGCGCCACCGGGATTGGTGGATCCAAAAGATGAAGTTGTCACCACACCATCATCAATTTGTTCCCAAGTATAGGTAAGCACATCCCCAACATCGGGGTCGGTGGCAATGCCTTCCAGAACAAAAGCCGTCCCCTTTGGAATCGTAAAATCATTGACCGAAGTAAGCACTGGTGGCGAATTTACCAGTGCTTCGGTTTGGGCACATGAGGTTGTCGCGAGGTACGTAGCTATCTGAAGAATGCTATTGTAATGAAAATAATCGTCTCCTTGAGATGTTACATTATTATCTTCAACAATTCCCGCATACCCCATTATTGTGGAACCACTTGCAGGTTCTGCTTGCACCCCTGTTCCTTCGGGTTCGAACGACCATGTATGGTTGGCCCCAAATTGATGACCGAGCTCATGGGCCACAAAATCCAAATCGTATCCATCTCCTTGAGGATTAAATGCTGATGAAAAAGCACTTCCTTTTCTATTATCCACACAAACTGAAGCAATAAATCCTGCATTTCCATTATCCAAGCCTTCGTTCACTTTGTGGAAAAGATGGCCCACATCGTAATTTTCCTCTCCGATAAAGGAAGTTATGGTGGACTGTACCTCCGAATTTAAACTATTATCATAAGGATCTGTATTCGCATTGGTAAAAATGATTTCGTCGTTGTTTGGAACAAGCTCCAAAGTAACGCCCAAATCCGTTTCAAACACTTCGTTGACCCGTGTTAATGTCGCGTTTATTCCCGCTAAGGCATCTTCCACAGTTCCACCCATTTCTTGGGTATATTCTCCCGATGCAGAGACTGCAATTCTGTATTTACGCAACACTTGATCATCCACCAAAGGAACAATGGTCTTTGCCGTAATGCCCGATGACTTACTTCCCACACCGAACAAATCCTTGCTGGTCTCGCAGATAAAATCCATTTTTGAGGAAAGACCATCCTCTTTATCATACAAAACATAGGCATCAGGTTTATTGGAAACCGGCTCCATAAAAGCTGTTTTGTTGTCCTGCAAATCCACCAACATAGTTTGAATACCTTTGTGCGAACTACTTAGCTTCACTTTGTATCTACCATCGGAGCTCACCCCCGTGTACGATTTGATATTCGGATATTTCTTGGCAAGATCAGGATGCAGTACCGAAGTTTCCTTCAAATGAAACGGAACAACAACCCCATCGTTGTTAGGCAGATAAACAATTTTTCGATTCGTTTTTGCTGATGAAAAAGGTTTCATTTCCTTGAAAAATCCTTCCCTATCCAAGGACAAAACCTTCTTGGCACCTGAAATATCTGTCAGGGAAGCACTTCGCAGGTTGGACTGTTTGGGAATGCTTTTCCAATAACCTTGCTGCCCGTAAATGCAAAAGCAGCTAAAAAATATGGCTATTGAAAAAACAAAATGTAATTTAGCTTTCATACACGGTTAGGGCATAGTATAATTTCAAATGTAAGCCTTTTTTTATTTCTTTATTGCGTTGGAAACAATCCATAACATTTCTGATTTTAAGCACATTCCGCACCATACAGTGGTAACTATCGGCACTTTTGATGGTGTACATCTTGGGCACCGCAAGATATTGGAACGTCTCACAAACAATGCCAAAAACACAGGGCTAAAATCCACAGTGCTCACTTTTTTCCCACATCCGCGCATGGTTCTGCAAAAAGATGTGGACATAAAACTGTTGAATACCCTCGAAGAGAAAAAACAGATTTTGGAAACTTTGGGACTGGATTATTTGATCATTCACCCCTTTACCAAACAATTTTCAAGGCTCTCAGCTATAGATTTTGTAAGGGATATCCTCGTAAACAATATCAAATCAAAAAGAATCATCATTGGGTACGACCATAGGTTTGGACGCAACCGAAATGCCAACATCCAAGACCTTATTTCCTTTGGCAATACCTTTAATTTTGAAGTGGAGGAGATTCCGGCCCAAGAAATTGAGGATGTTTCCGTAAGTTCCACAAAAATTAGAAAGGCGCTTTTGAAAGGCGATGTGGAAACCGCCAACAACTACCTCAGCTATGCCTACATGCTCACGGGAACGGTAAAAAAAGGCAAAGGTTTGGGCAAAGATTTTGGTTTTCCAACGGCCAATCTCCATATAGCCGAAGCATATAAACTCATCCCTAAAAATGGTGCCTACGTGGTAAAAAGCAACATCGATGGAAAAGAATATTTCGGGATGATGAACATCGGCTTCAACCCAACCGTGGATGGTTCTAAAAAAAGCATAGAAGTCCATTTTTTTGACTTTGATGGAAATCTATACGACAAAAAAATCCAGGTAGATCTATTACACCGCATTAGAGACGAGCATAAGTTCAACTCCGTTGAAGAGCTCAAGGAACAATTAAAGAAGGACAAGAATCACTCGCTGGGCCTAATCTCCAAGTAAATGTTGAACCAATTTCTATTTAGGAAGATTGACAACGCACAACTTGTAGTTTTCAGGGTATTTTATGGATTGTTGGTCAGCGCGGAATGTTATGGTGCCATAGCCACAGGCTGGGTGCGCAGAACTTTGGTGGAACCAAAATTTACCTTTTCTTTTATCGGTTTTGAATGGTTGCAGCCCTTGCCGGGCAACGGCATGTACATTTATTTTGCCGTAATGGGCACCTTAGGCCTTTTGATTGCCTTGGGATACAAATACCGTTTTAGCGCATTGGCATTTGCCATATTGTGGTCGGGGGTGTATCTGATGCAGAAAACATCCTACAACAACCACTATTATTTGCTGATGTTGCTCGCCTACATTATGGCATTTCTGCCCGCCAACCGAGATGCATCTTTAGATGCCAAATTACATCCAAAACTCCGTTCCCAGACCATGTACAACTGGGTTCGATGGACCATCATACTGCAACTCTTCATCGTGTACACCTACGCATCGGTGGCCAAACTGTATGCGGATTGGTTGGATTTTAGCATGATCGAAGTGTTGATGGGCTCCAAAAAGGACTACTATGTAATCGGCGATTTCCTCCAACAAAAATGGGTACACAAAATAGTAGCAGTCTTCGGTATTTGTTTTGATCTGCTGATTGTACCCGCCCTACTTTGGAAACCCACCAGAAAAATTGCCTTTGTACTGTCCATTTTCTTCCATTTGTTCAACAGCATTGTATTTCAGATAGGTATTTTTCCTTACCTATCACTTGCGTTTACAGTCTTTTTTTTTGAACCACAGACCATCAGAAACATTTTTCTTAGAACCAAAAAGATACTACCAGAGACCAAAATCATTATCCCCAAGACCAAAAATGTGGTTTTGACGGTTTTGGGCATCTACTTTGTGGTTCAATTGGTTTTGCCCCTGCGCCACCATTTTTTTATGGGTGATGTACTTTGGACCGAAGAGGGCCACCGGTTAAGCTGGAGAATGATGCTGCGTAGCCGTAGCGGAAGCATCTCGTACAAAATAGTGAACGCAGAAACGAAAGACACGATCAAAATCAACCTTAACGATTATCTCACCACAAAACAACAACAACGGGTTGCTTGCTATCCCGACTTTATTTGGCAGTTTGCACAACACCTTAAAAAAGAACACGCCAAAAAAGGTCAAAACATTCAAGTTTTTGTAGAAAACAAGGTCAAGGTAAATCAAAGACCTTATCAACAGTTTATCGACCCCAAAGTGGATTTGACCAACGTTCCGTGGAAACATTTTGCCCACAACGATTGGATTCTGCCCACTCCCAAGGAATAAAGTTGGGCACTTCTCAAGATTGAATTAAATTTGCGCCTCAAAACAAGGCCATGCTTCAAATACAGAACATCAGGGAAAACAAGGAAAGTATCATCATCGCTTTAAAAAAGCGAAACATCGATGCAGCACCTATGATATCATCCATTTTGGAACTCGACGAAAAAAGACGTTCCATCCAAACCGAACTGGACGCTACCTTGGCCGAATCCAACAAACTTTCCAAAGAAATCGGTATGCTTTTCAAAACAGGAAAGGCACAAGAAGCCAATGTCCTTAAAGAAAAAACCGCTGGACTCAAAGAAAAATCAAAAACATTAGGGGACGACCTAAACACTACTGCCGATGAATTGCAGCAGCAATTGTATTTGATTCCAAACGTTCCCCACGAGTCTGTTCCCGCTGGTAATTCTGAGGAGGACAACGAAGAAATTTTCAAGGAAGGTGATATCCCAACCTTGTCCAAAAAAGCACTTCCGCATTGGGAATTGGCAAAAAAATATGACATCATCGACTTTGAGCTTGGGGTAAAAATCACAGGCGCAGGCTTTCCTGTATACAAAGGAAAAGGTGCTCGCTTGCAACGCGCATTGATCGCCTATTTCTTGGACAAAAACACCGAAGCGGGCTACACCGAAATGCAAGTGCCGCTTATGGTAAACGAAGACTCTGGCTACGGAACAGGTCAGTTGCCCGATAAAGAAGGCCAAATGTACCACGTACAGGCAGATGATTTGTACCTTATCCCAACTGCCGAAGTACCCGTGACCAACTTGCACCGTGGGGATTTGTTGGCAGAGAGTGATTTTCCCATCAAATACACAGGCTATACCCCCTGTTTCCGTCGCGAAGCTGGAAGTTATGGGGCACACGTTCGCGGGTTGAACCGTTTGCACCAGTTCGACAAAGTGGAGATTGTACGTTTGGAGCACCCCAACAATTCATACCAAGCCTTGGACGAAATGGTCGAGCATGTTAAAAGCATTCTACGAGAACTCAAATTGCCATACCGTATTTTGCGTCTTTGCGGTGGCGATTTAGGCTTCACTTCTGCATTGACTTTTGATTTTGAAGTGTTCTCAACAGCCCAAGATCGTTGGTTGGAAATCAGTTCTGTATCCAATTTTGAAACCTTCCAAGCCAATCGTCTAAAACTTCGTTACAAGGATGAAAATGGAAAGAGCCAATTGGCCCACACCTTGAACGGGAGCGCTTTGGCTTTACCAAGGGTTTTGGCGGGAATCTTGGAAAACTATCAGACCGAGGAAGGCATAAAAATACCCGAAGTACTGGTGCCGTATTGCGGTTTTGACACCATCGCTTAAACATTTCAACCATTTATTTGGATTCGCTTAACAGAATCCCCCACATTTCTGCGTTATATTTGAAATAAAGCTACTTTGGATTTACAATCTATTCTTTTTTGAGTACAATTGTCATTCCGACAGAGCGAAGCGACGAGGAATCTCATAATTTTTAATTTGGAATGAGATTTCTCACTATGTTCGAAATGATAAGATACTCTTAGTTATTACTAGATAATAAATATGCCTTTGCAACGTCTTTTATTTTTGATATTGATGCTATCCAGTTGTATTGGAATGGCACAAGAAGATTTCTTGGCCAAACAATACTTTAATGATGGAGACTTTGAGAAAGCCGTGGTGTTCTACGAAAAATTGGTAGAGACCAACCCAAGGCGCACCGATTACGCCGAAGGCTTGGTAGCCTGCTACCAACAATTGGAACGTTACGATGATGCCGAGGCATTTTTACTTCAAAAAATAGAGGATAGCTACGCCTTTCCCACTTTTTACATTGAACTGGGGTACAATTTCACACTAAAAAATGAAGCTGAAAAGGCGAATGCCTATTACGATAAGGCCATCAGCAAAATAGAGGACAACCCAAACTATGGGTACAGCGTAGGTTATCGTTTCCAAAAATATGCACTGCTGGATTATGCCATTCAGGCCTACACAAAAGCTATGGAGCTAAAGCCGGACCTCAATTATGATTTTCAATTGGCGCGTATCTATGGGGAACAAGGAGATATTGCAAAAATGTACCAATCCTACCTCAACCTTATTTGGGAAGGACGAACATCCCGTTCCAATGTGCTCCGCAATATTGACGATTTTATCTCCGAAGACCCATCCGACGAAAACAATGTGTTGTTGCGAAAAGTACTGCTTCAAAATGCGCAAAAAGCGCCCGATATTCTCTGGAACGAGCTATTAAGTTGGCTTTTTGTTCAACAAAAACAGTATAGCAGTGCCTTTGGCCAAGAAAAAGCCATTTACAAACGAAGCGAAGGCCAGTCTGTAGATAGACTGGAAAACCTAGGAAGCATAGCTTTGGAGGATAAGGATTTGGAAACCGCCACATCCATCTACGAATTTATTGTGGACAATACCGAAAACCCACGGACCAAACTTAATGCAGAGCTTAGCTTAATTGACATTGCTTTGGAAAATCCCACGGAAAAAGTATTGAAAGATGTTGAAAAACAATTTGAGGACCTGATAGAAGAATATGGCAACCAGAGCAGAACCCTTCAACTACAAATTGCCTATGCTAATTTCTTGACATTCAAAAAAGAACAGCCCGAACCTGCCATTGCGATGCTCAAACAAAGTTTGGAACTTCCCATGGGGCGAATGACCATGGCTTATATAAAATTGGCACTTGGTGACATTCTGGTGTTCGACCAAAGATTCAACGAGGCCCTAATCTTATTTACCCAAGTGCAAAAAAGCATGAAGAACGATGTGCTAGGACAAGATGCACGTTTTAAAGTGGCACAGACCAGTTTTTATAAAGGGGATTTTGATTGGGCACTCACTCAACTTAAAGTACTGAGAAGTTCCACATCCCAGCTTATTGCCAACGATGCCATGCAGTTGAGCCTTTTGATTTCGGACAACTCCCTCGAAGATTCCACCCAAACCGCTTTGAAAAAATATGCCAGGGCAGACCTGTTGGCCTATCAAAATAAAAATACCGAAGCCATTGATGCACTTGAAGATATTTTACAAAACCATAAAGGCGAAAAAATCGAGGACGAAGCCTTGCTGAAACAGGCCGAACTCCAAGTTGAACAGAAAAATTATGAAAGTGCCGAGTTCAATTATCAAAAAATTGTGGAATTCTACGCCGATGGAATCTTGGCCGATGATGCCCACTTTGCTCTGGGAGAACTGTACGAAAATATCTTGAACGAACCCGAAAAGGCCAAGAGCCATTACGAGAAGATCATCTATAATTATCAGGACAGCTATTATTTTCCACAGGCCCGGAAGAATTTTAGGAAGTTGCGAGGGGATGCAATCAACTAATCTGTCATTCCAGCACTTCGATGATTTGCCCAGCATAAACTCCGGCGGGAAACTTATAACGAGATTTCTCAGAATTACACTAATTTCACCCATAATATAACAGACGAAGCAAATGCTCATATACAACGTAACCATCAATATAGACGAAAGTGTCCACGACCAATGGTTAGATTGGATGAAAGACAAGCACCTGCCCGATATGCTCGCCACAGGAAAATTTACGCACGCCAAAATGGTCAAGGTTTTGGTTGAGGAAGATATGGGTGGCATTACCTATTCCGTGCAATATACCACTCAGAACAGGGATACTTTGGAAGCATATTACAAAGAAGATGCGGAGCGTTTGCGCGGGGATGCGCAGAAAATGTTTCCCAACAAATTTGTGACCTTTAGGACAGAACTGGAAGTCATCAGTCAACAAATACCTTAAATTTTGGAATACCTGTTTTCCTACGGTACGCTTCAAGACCTGCAAGTGCAGAAGCACATTTTTGGTCGCTTGCTGACAGGAAAGCCCGATGCAGCCCTTGGTTTCAAAAAACTGGAAAATGCTGTTTATGGCCAATACCCCTTAGTTGTCCATACCAATAATCTTGAAAACAAAGTAGCGGGAATGGCGTATGAAGTAAATGATTCCGACCTTAAAAAAGCGGATATTTACGAGACCAGTGCTTACAAACGGGAAAAATTCCCCTTGGAATCCGGGGATGAAGCATGGATTTATATCGAAAATTCCAACTAACTTGCAAAAAAACCATCAGTGTCCAAAAAAAAACGAAAAAAGCACTCCAACAATGCCCACCACCATCAAAAACATCAAGATGATGGTGCGGTAAAGGCAAAAAAGCATTTAGGACAGCATTTCCTAAAAGATGAGTCCGTTGCCAAAAAAATAGCTCAGACCCTTTCGTTAGAAGGATACAAAAATGTGTTGGAAATAGGGCCAGGCATGGGGGTGCTAACCAAACATTTACTGCAACGGGACTTGGACTTGGTAGCCATGGACCTGGACGACGAATCCATCGTCTACCTCAACCACAGCTTTCCTTTAGAACATGCGGACATCCTAAAAAATAACAATCGCCTCAACATTATTGAAGCTGACTTCCTCCAGTTTGACCTGACCCAACTTTACGGAGACGAACAGTTTGCCATAACAGGCAACTTTCCATACAACATTTCCAGCCAGATAGTTTTTAAAATGCTGGAAATGCGGGAACAAGTACCAGAGTTTTCGGGAATGTTCCAAAAAGAGGTGGCCAAACGTATTTGCGAAGGACCAGGGAGCAAAACCTACGGCATCCTATCCGTATTGGTTCAGGCGTATTACCATGCTGAATATTTGTTTACCGTGCCACCCGATGTTTTTGACCCTCCACCAAAGGTGGATTCAGGCGTTTTGCGCCTGACACGGAAAAAAGAGCTGAACCTCCCCTGCGATGAACGCCTTTTCTTTAAAGTGGTAAAAATGTCCTTTAACCAAAGACGTAAAACCATACGTAACAGTCTTAAAACCTTCAACCTTTCCGATAATCTAAAAGAAGATACTATCTTTGACCAGCGCCCAGAACAGCTGAGTGTAGCTGACTTTGTAACGTTGACACAAAAGATAGCCAATGACCCCGTTTAAACTCACAGACGAACTTTTAGAAGAAATCAGGCAACTGATTGCAGATGGTAAGGACGCCGAGCTTCAGATCATGATGAAGGAGTTCCACTATGCGGATATTGCCGAGATAGCGGACGAACTGGAGGTTGAGGAGGCAACTTATCTGATCAAGCTGCTGGACAGCGAAAAAACTTCGGACATCCTTGCAGAAATGCACGAGGATATCCGTGAGGCCGTACTTAAAAACCTTACCGCCAAGGAAATTGCAGGCGAGCTTTCCGAACTGGATACGGATGATGCCGCGGATATCATCAACGAGCTTCCAAAGGAGCTTGTTCAAGAGGTCATCTCAGAAATAAAAGATAGGGAGCACGCCAAGGACATTGTGGATCTTTTACGGTACGAAGAAGATTCCGCAGGTGGTCTTATGGCTAAAGAGCTGGTCAAGGTCAACGAAAATTGGACGGTAACCACTTGTGTGAAGGAAATGCGTGCACAGGCGGAAAACGTAACCCGGGTACATTCCATTTATGTAGTGGATGATGAGGACAAGTTAAAAGGAAGACTTTCCTTAAAGGATTTGCTTACCGCCTCTACCAAAACGCACATCAAGGACGTTTATATTGCCAAGGTAGATGCCGTAAACGTAAACGAAAAAGGCGAAGAAGTTGCCAAGATTATGTCCAAATACGATTTGGAGGCCATTCCAGTGGTAGATGAGATCGGCCGATTGGTGGGACGGATCACCATTGATGATATTGTGGATGTAATCCGTGAAGAAGCGGACAAAGATTACCAAATGGCGGCTGGTATATCGCAAGATGTTGAAGTAAGCGATAGCATTTGGATATTGACCCGTGCTCGACTCCCTTGGTTGACCTTAGGCCTTTTGGGCGGACTTGGTGCTGCGGCCATTATGGGCACTTTTGAGGATATGATCTCCAAGCACGCCGTTTTGTTCTTTTTTACCCCATTGATCGCGGCCATGGCAGGCAACGTGGGCGTACAATCCAGTGCCATTGTAGTACAAGGCTTGGCCAACGACGATTTAAAGGGAAGCGTACGGAACCATCTGCTAAAAGAAATGCTATTGGCACTCTTGAATGGATTTATTTTAGCCATTTTGCTTTTGCTCTTCACTTGGATTTGGAAAGGTGCCTTTGCCACCGCATTGGCCATTTCACTTTCATTGATCGTGGTAATTGTGGTAGCAGGGTTCATTGGTACATTTATCCCGCTGTTCCTTCACAAAAGAAATATTGATCCCGCCATTGCCACGGGCCCGTTTATCACTACAAGCAATGATATTTTTGGCATCTTGATCTATTTTTGGATTGCCAAGATGATACTGGGAATTTAATTCATCAAACAAAAAGCCAAATCCTATGCGCAAGAGTCCAAAACAAATTGTGGTGCAATGGGTTGAAGTCTTCAATCAAAGTGATGCCCGGAAAATAGCCGAACTGTATCATACAAATGCCATAAACCACCAAGTGGCCAATGAGCCCGTAATTGGAAAAGATGCCATTTATACGATGTTCAAAAACGAGTTCGATGCAGCCGAAATGGTTTGTATTGTTGAGCATATTTTTGAAGATGGGGAATGGGCTATTTTAGAATGGAAAGATCCATTGGGCCTGCGTGGATGTGGTTTTTTTCATATTGTTGAGGGAAAAATCAAATATCAACGGGGCTATTGGGACAAATTATCCTTTTTGCGAATGCACAATCTACCCATACCCACCAAATAAATTCCATCAGATCATGAAACCCATCAACCTAAAAGAAAAACACGCTGAGTTTACCGAACAATGGCACCCCCATCAAATTGCCGTAGTGGACGACATGCAAGTGCTGCTGGCAAAACTCCAAGGTGAATTTGTTTGGCATGCCCACGAAAACGAAGATGAACTGTTCCAAGTAATAAAGGGAACACTGTATATGCAATTTCGCGATAGAACCGAAGTGGTGAACGAAGGAGAAATCATCGTGGTTCCCAAAGGCGTAGAACACAATCCCATGACCAAAGAAGGCGAAGAGGTACATGTACTTCTTTTTGAAAAGATGGGTACGGCGCATACCGGAAAAGTCCAACACAAAAAAACACAGACCCACTACCCAAAAATCTAGGAGTTGTATATTTGCCCCCATGAAAGTTCTCCACCTCGATACCAATCACCCCTTGCTCCTCGAACAGTTTGCCGAGCTTGGGTTCGAAAATCACGAAGATTATACTTCCACCAAAGAGCAAGTAGAAGAAAAAATCCACCTGTACGATGGAATCATTATCCGAAGCAGGTTTACCATCGACCAACAGTTTTTGGACAAGGCCACCAATCTAAAATTTATTGGAAGGGTGGGCGCTGGATTGGAAAATATTGATGTGGAACACGCCAAGTTCAAAGAAGTGTTTTTGGCATCGGCCCCGGAAGGAAACCGAAATGCCGTAGGCGAACATACTTTGGGCATGTTGCTCTCCCTTATGAACAATATGTGCAAGGCCAACCGCCAGGTAAAAAAAGGAAAGTGGAAACGCGAAGCCAACCGTGGTGTGGAACTGGATGGCAAAACCGTGGGCGTTATTGGCTATGGGAACATGGGCAAGGCCTTCGCCAAAAAACTACGCGGTTTTGATGTAGAGGTCATCTGTTACGATATTGTCGGAGGCGTTGGGGACGAAAATGCCCGTCAGGTTGGGATTATGGAATTTCAACAGCGTTCGGATGTCATCAGTTTGCACGTTCCCGAGACCGAGCAAACCATTGGCATGGTGAATATGGAATTTATCGAAGGGTTCCATAAACCTTTCTGGTTGTTGAACACCGCCCGTGGCAAATGTGTGGTGACCAAGGATTTAGTAAAAGGTTTAAAGTCTGGAAAAGTACTTGGTGCAGGACTGGACGTATTGGAATACGAAAAAAAATCCTTTGAAAATATGTTTGCGCAAAAGCCTAAAGCCTTTAAATATCTCCGCAAAGCCAAAAATGTGCTGCTTACCCCACATGTGGCCGGTTGGACGGTGGAAAGCAAGGAAAAATTGGCACAGACCATAGTTGACAAAGTCAAAGAAAGGTTTTGTTAACTTCATTATTTAGGTGTTTATGCCAAAAACCCGTTTGATTGGTTCAATACTGAACACCCAAAATACGTGAAAATAAAATTGGATATGGCAAAAGCTGTATTCGATTCAAGAAAATCAATAAGTTACCTCACGTATTTATTGCCAAACTTTGTCAAAAAAATGGCACCGCAAGATTGGATTGTCATGTACGAACAAAACATCAAAAAATCATGAAAAATAGAGTTACTGGACTGGGCGGCTTTTTCTTCAAAAGTAAGAATCCGAACAAAATCAAGGAATGGTATAAAAATCATTTAGGGCTCAACACCGACCAATATGGCTGCACATTTTGGTGGAAGGACAAAGAAGGCAATGATTGCTCTACCCAATGGAGTCCGATGGATGAAAAAACGGAATATTTTAAACCCAGCGAAAAACAGTTTATGATGAACTTTAGGGTGGAAAACTTGGTGGAACTACTCGAGGTTCTAAAAAAGGAAGGAGTCACTGTGGTGGGAGAAATAGAGGAATATGAATATGGGAAATTTGGTTGGATATTGGATCCCGAAGGCAACAAATTGGAACTTTGGGAACCTGTTGATAAAGCCTTCCTTTAGGTATTGAATTATTTGCTACTTTTAAAGTCAATTAACCAACACTTTTAAACATGTCAGAAGAAGAGAAAAAAGACTTCGGCGATAAAGCCGAAGAAGCAGCCAAAGATTTTAAAGAAGAAGCCAAGAAAACCGCTGATGAGTTCAAAGAAGGAATTCAAGGTGCTGGAGGAGATAACAAAAAAATTCTTGCTGGTATTTTAGCCATTGTACTTGGAGGCTTTGGAGTTCACAAGTTCATATTGGGTTACAACAAAGAAGGTTTTATCCTATTGGGTGTAACAATTATTTTGGGGGCTATTACCTGCGGAATTGGTGCCTCAGCAGCATGGATCATTGGTTTGATTGAAGGTATCATCTATCTTACCAAATCGGATGATGAATTTTACAATACTTACCAAGTGGGAAAAAAGCCTTGGTTCTAAAAATTAAAGCCAGATAAATCTGGCTTTTTTACATCCTTATTCATCGTGATATTGCAATAAATAAATCAGCTATGATTATCAGAACAATGAAGGCATCGGATTGGGAAGATGTCTCAAAAATTTATTCCGAAGGAATCGCCACGGGCCTTGCCACTTTTGAAACCGAGCACCCCACTTATGAGCATTGGGACAAAGCACATACAAAAGAGTGCCGTTTGATTGCTGAAAAAGATGGGGAAATTATGGGATGGGCTGCGCTTTCTCCAGTTTCCAGCCGATGTGTCTATGGTGGCGTTGGGGAAGTCAGCGTTTACATTGCCGATAAAAGTCGTGGTATGGGCGTTGGCAGACTACTGATGCAACATTTGATGGAAGAAAGTGAAAAAGCCGGTTTTTGGACTATACAATCAGGCGTATTTCCAGAAAATATAGGCAGTATTAAACTACACGAGAAAGTAGGTTTCCGCTATATTGGAAAACGGGAACGTGTGGGCAAAATCCACGGGGTTTGGAAGGATAACTTATTGTTTGAAAAACGTAGCAACAAAGTTGGAATGGATTAATCTTCTTCCACAGTTCCATTGCCCTCGGCCACTTTACGCTCCAGCTCGGCCTGAAATTCTTCCATAACAGGCTTTACGGTACTTTCTGGAAGGTCTGCAATACGAATATACATTAACCCATCCACCGAATTATTGAACAATGGGTCCACGTTAAATGCCACCACTTTGGCATTTTGCTTAATGTATTTTTTAATCAGAACAGGCAATCGTAAACTGCCTGGCTCCACTTCGCTGATCAGTTTATCAAACTTGTTCAGGTCGGCCTGTGTCTCATCAAACACAAACTCCTTATCGGCATCTTTTAGTTTTACCTTGAACTCTTTTTTAGGTCGAATGTATTGCGCCACATAAGGATCCCAATAGTTCGATTTCATAAACTCGATCATCAACGATTTTGAAAAATTGGAGAACTGGTTACTGATACTTACTCCTCCAATCAAATATCGGTGTTCCGGATGCCTCAAGGTCGTATGCACAATTCCTTTCCAGAGCAAGAATAAGGGCATCGGTTTTTGCTGATACTCTTTTACAATATAAGCTCTGCCCATTTCGATGGATTTCTCCATCATTCCGTATAATTCGGGTTCAAATCTGAATAGATCTTGAAGATAAAAACCATCAATACCGTACTTTTTGAAGATTTCCGACCCCAAGCCCATACGGTAAGCACCAACTATGGTCTTTTTATCGTTGTCCCATAAGAATAAATGATGGTAATAGGAATCAAACTTGTCCAAATCAATGGCATTGTTGGTGCCTTCCCCCACTTCCCGGAAAGTAACCTCGCGCTGTCGTCCAATCTCGTTCAAACAAAAGGGCATATCCTTGGCCTGGGCCAAAAACACTTCATAGTTCTTGCTTTGCAACATGCGGCAATCCTTCTCCCTTAATTTATCAATCTCACCTTCCAACACCTCTGCGCCTATCGCCGTGGCTATTTTCTGGGGTGGTTTCGGGATTTTAAGAGAAGTGGGAACCTTGTCTATAAAACGTTCCTTTTCAAAAGCATTGGCCAATAAATAGGTCTTTTTCCGAAGAAGTTCTGCAAAATCCTCCAAAGTCTGTTCCTCATTCTGGGTATTTACGGATATGGGCTGACCGATACGCACCTTAATGGGCCTTCGGCTCTGTGAGGTAAGCTCGGAGGGCAGCCTCGCCGTTCGGAATACATCGTCTATTTTGGACAGTCGGTAAAACAATCGACTGTTACGGGCGTGGAAATATATGGGTACAACGGGCACTTCGGCCTTTCTGATCAGTTTTATGGCAGCTTCTTCCCACGGTCGGTCCACCACCAATTTTCCGTCACGGTACGTAGACACCTCTCCCGCCGGGAAAATGCCAAGCGGATGTCCATCACGTAAATGTTGGAGCGCATTTTTAAAACCAACAATACTGCTCTTGGCATCCTTGTGGTTTTCAAAAGGATTCACGGGCATAATGTAGGGCTTCAACGGCTCTATGCGGTGCAACAAAAAATTTGCTATTATTTTATAATCGGGTCGCTCCTTCAATAGTAATTTGAGCAACAACACCCCGTCAATTCCTCCCAAGGGATGATTGCTAATGGTGATGTATGGCCCTGACTTGGGCAATCGTTTTATATCCTCCTCCGGAATTTCAAAGTCGATTTCGTAGTGGTTCAAAATAGCGTCGAGGAATTCTGGACCAGAAAGCTCTTTGTTTTTGTCGTAAAATCTATTGATGGTGCTAATTCTAGTGGCTACCATTAAAAGCCATCCTACAAATGTTCCCAAAAAGCCATATTTGTCCAGATGAATGACTTTCGCCACCTCTTTAGCAGAAACCAAGCCCATAGAAAAAGTATTTAGGTACGTGTAAAGATAGAAAATAAACCCTAGAGCACTTTTTACCTAAATATTAAGCCTAAGCTTTTATTTTACAACCAATTGAACCGTTTCCTTGCCTCTTTGCTCTACCAACACGGACTTTCCATTTTGAAGGGATTTGACCGAATCATCGTTAAAATGGCGAATGGTATAGAGCGATACATCTTCGTGGCAAACTACCTTAAATTTTCTTTTGAGTTCTTCCAATAAGGGGGGAAGTCCTCGGAATTTATTGTCCAAACAAACGGAAAAGCTAATCGCCGAATTTTGGATAAGGTCAACTTTGAGCCGATGGTCGTGGAACAGCTTGAAGATTTCACTAATATTGTCCTCCACAATAAAGGAAAAATCCAAGGATGAAAGCTTTAGCAACACTTGATTCTTCTTCACGATAAAGCAAGGTACTTTTGGTTCTATGCCATTGCCTTTACCCACTGTCGTTCCTTTGTCCTTAGGATTCACAAAAGATTTTACCTTTAGCGGTATTTCCTTGCGTTGTAGAGGTTGCAAGGTTTTGGGGTGAATTACAGAAGCTCCATAAAATGCCAATTCAATGGCTTCACGGTAAGAAATCTGGTCCAGCAATTGCGCATTTTCAAAATTTCTTGGGTCTGCATTTAAAACTCCCGGCACATCCTTCCAAATAGTTACCGATTCGGCGTTGAGGCAATAGGCCAAAATTGCCGCGGAATAATCGGAACCTTCCCTGCCCAAAGTGGTGGTAAAGTTGTTATCATCGCTACCCAAGAAACCTTGAGTGATATTCAGTTTGGATATATCCACTTTAGAAACCACTTCCTGTTGTGTGCGCTCCCAATTTACTTGGGCATCCCTGTTACTGCTATCGGTTTTGATAAGGGTACGGACATCCAACCAGGTATTGGAAATACCGATCTCGTTTAAATATGCGCTTACTATTGTAGTGGACAGTAATTCGCCATAACAAACCACCTGATCATAGACAAATGCATATTTGGGTGATTTGTTCCATGCCAAAAAGCCTTTTACCTCCTCAAAAAGCACCTTTACTTTATCATAAACCGGATGGTTGGGGTTTTGGAATAGATCCAACAATATGCTGTTGTGATATTCCACCACTTCTTGTAAGGATTCTTGAACGGCGTCTTTATCGTTAAAATAGGATTCCACCACCTTTTCCATGGCATTGGTGATTTTACCCATTGCGGAAATCACCACCAAGGTGTCACTGTAACCTACTTCTCGTAAAACGTTGACCACATTTTTAATCGCATCTGCATCTTTAACAGATGCTCCCCCAAACTTAAATACCCTCATGTATTTTATATTCTAGAATTTAGTCGGCCTAGTTAAGGCTTTCTATATAATTTTTGATTCCTTCTTCGTCCAATTGCACCACATCCCAATCGCGCAGTACATTGGCCCCTTTCTTTTCATAAAATTCGATGGCAGGTTCATTCCAATCCAACACCTCCCAACAAATGCGCTTTACGCCCAAACTATCCCCATACTTGACCACCTCATCCAGCAAAGCCGTTCCCAGCCCACTTCCACGCATTTTTTCTGAAACGATCAGGTCTTCCAAATGAATCGCGGGACCTTTCCATGTGGAATATCTGGGATACACCAAGGCTATGCCCGCAATGCCATCTTGGGTATCGGCAACAAAACAATGGAACATTTTTTGGTCACCAAAACCATGCGCAACCAAATCTTTCTCGGTTATCTCTACAGCCTCCGGTTCCTTTTCAAAATTGGCCAATTCCTGAACCAAGTTCAGTACCTGTCCCATATCCTCTGGTCGAGCGTCTCTGATTGTGTATTCCATAATTGTTACAAATAAAACTCAAAGTTATAAAATTACATAATTAAAGTCTTCCGAAAACGTTATAGTTTCACAAAATGCCCGATATTTGTCCTTAAATAAAACAGCCTTTCCATGTTTGAGAAGCAACACCGCACCCTCGGTGAATTTATCATCGCCAACCAAAACTCATTTCAATATACTTCTGGGGAACTATCAAGACTGCTGAACGGTATCCGTTTGGCGGCAAAAGTAGTGAACCACGAGGTGAACAAAGCAGGTTTGGTCGATATTATTGGAGCAGCAGGAGAAACCAATATTCAAGGGGAGAATCAGCAAAAACTGGATGTTCTCGCCAACGAAAAGTTTATTCAAACACTGAAGAACAGGGAAATTGTTTGCGGAATCGCCTCGGAGGAAGAAGACGATTTTATCAGCATCAATAGTTTTGACAAGCAACACCAGAACAAATATGTTGTCCTTATCGATCCTTTGGATGGTTCGTCCAACATTGATGTAAATGTATCGGTGGGAACCATTTTTTCCATTTACAGAAGGGTAACGCCCGTTGGCACACCGGTTACCCTGGAAGATTTTTTGCAGCCGGGAAAACATCAGATTGCCGCGGGGTACATAATTTATGGAACATCCACCATGTTGGTCTATACCACAGGTGATGGCGTTAATGGCTTTACTTTAAATCCAGCCCTTGGTACTTTTTACTTGTCCCATCCCGATATGCAATTCCCCGAAACGGGCAAAATTTATTCCGTGAATGAAGGTAATTATATCCATTTTCCACAAGGTGTAAAGGATTACATTAAATATTGCCAAATGGAAGAGGGAGATAGGCCCTATACTTCGAGATATATCGGTTCGTTGGTTTCGGACTTTCACCGCAACATGATCAAAGGCGGTATATATATGTATCCGAAAAGCAGTAAGTCCCAAAACGGTAAGCTCCGTTTATTGTACGAGTGCAACCCCATGGCATTTTTGGCCGAACAGGCCAAAGGTAAGGCCAGTGATGGCTTTCAGCGCATTATGGATATACAGCCCACCGAACTGCACGAAAGGGTTCCTTTTTTCTGTGGAAGTAAAAAAATGGTGGAAAAAGCAGAAGAGTTTATGGCCAAGGCCTAATTTTCCCTTTTTACCAATTCGTGGTAATCCTCGAACGGGATTTCCCCCCTGAAAATTTTGATGGATTTATCAATGATTTGAGCTGCCGTTTTTGGAGAAAAACCTAGTCCAACGGCATACTTTTCTACAAGTCTGCGCTCTTCATTATCAATATCGTGATCAGAGAAAATAATCTGAAAAAAATCAAACAGCCTTTTATATCTTTGCTCGCCACTGTGCGGAGTTTCAATCGAATACTTGTTCTCCTTTTTCATCACCTCCTTAAACTCATCTTCACTAATGTTGAGTTTAAAGGCAAACTTTTCCAAAATAGCCATTTCCTTTGGGTTGATATCCCCATCAGCCGCTGCCAAACTTGCCAATGTGGCAAAATGGGCCATGTTTCTCCTATGGTCTCCGTGTTCGTAAAGATCTAAAATTGGCATACCTTAAATTTTGTGGCACAAATATAAATCTTATCGCAAATAAGTGGGTACAAACCCAGCAAAGAAATTTGTATTTTTCAATCTTAAGTACCACGGCTCTGCAAGAATCAGAATTGTTCCATATTGCTGAAAACTGGTTCCAAGAACAAAATTGGAAACCCTTCCCGTTTCAAAAAGAGACCTGGAAAGCTTTTTTGAAGGGCAAACATGGTTTGCTGAACGCACCCACGGGCAGTGGAAAAACCTACGCCCTTTGGTTTCCCATTGTACTCGACTACATTAAAAACCATCCCGATTACAAGACCAAACACAAAAAAGGGTTGAAAGCTATTTGGATAACCCCGTTACGCGCACTTTCGCAAGAAATAAAACAATCCGCAGAGCGAATTACCAAGGATTTAGAAACCCAAATGACCGTAGGCATTCGTACGGGAGATACTTCCGCCAAAGAACGTGCAAAAATGCGGTCCAACATGCCCGACTTGTTGATCACTACCCCAGAAAGTCTGCAATTACTGCTCTCATCCAAAGAATATGGCAAAACCTTCAAAAACTGTTCTGCCATTGTGGTGGACGAATGGCACGAACTTTTGGGCACCAAGCGCGGCGTTCAAATGGAGTTGGGGCTGTCCCGATTAAAAACGGTCTGCAAACAATTGCGAATTTGGGGCATATCGGCCACCATCGGGAATCTGGAACAAGCACGCGAAGTATTGTTGGGGCCTACATCTCCGGAACTTACCAATTCGGTCTTGGTCAAGGCCAAGCTCAACAAAAAAATTACGGTAAAAAGTATTATTCCAGAAAAAATGGAAACCTTCCCGTGGCGTGGGCATTTGGGACTGCATCTTTTGGATCAGGTGGTGCCCATTATCAACAATAGCAAAACCACTTTGCTCTTTACCAACACCCGAAGCCAATGTGAAATTTGGTTTCAAAAAATACTGGAGAAATATCCTGAGTTTGCTGGGGAAATGGCCATGCACCACGGCAGTATAAACAAGGAAACTCGAATTTGGGTGGAACAGGCCATTCGTAACGAAAGTTTGAAAGCTGTGGTCTGCACATCCAGTCTTGACCTTGGGGTTGATTTTGCTCCCGTTGAGACGGTGGTGCAGATTGGTGGGCCAAAGGGCGTGGCCCGTTTTTTGCAACGGGCAGGGCGAAGTGGTCACCAACCCGGCAAGGAAAGCGTTATTTATTTTTTGCCCACCCACGCCATTGAACTGGTAGAGGCATCGGCCATGCAAAAAGCAGTAAGGAACAGCGCAGTGGAAGACCGAATACCCTACCTCAACAGTTTTGATGTCCTCATTCAATATTTGACTACACTTGCTGTCTCAAATGGGTTTTATCCAGAAGAGATTTATCCTGAAATCAAACAAACGTTTTGCTACCAGGCCATCACGGGTGAACAATGGCAATGGCTCCTCAATTTCTTGGTGATGGGCAGCCAGAGCCTTAAAAGTTATGACGAATACAAAAAAGTGGAGATTGAGGAAGATGGAAAATTTAAAGTAAACAGCAGGGCGGTTGCCATGCGGCACCGATTTCAAATTGGAACCATAGTGGGCGACGCTACCATCTCCGTTCGTTATCAAAAAGGAGGATATATCGGCAGCATTGAAGAATATTTCATCTCCAAACTGAGTCCTGGGGATGTGTTCACTTTTGCTGGGCGAAATCTGGAATTTATCAGAATCAAAGGAATGGCAGCGCATGTACGAAACTCAAAAAAAAGAACCAATAAAGTACCCAGTTGGATGGGCGGAAGATTGAGTTTTTCCGCAAAAATGTCGGAGCTGTTGCGTCAAGAACTGTACACCGCAGAGTTGAAATTCCCCGAACAATCGGAAGAAATTCGAGCATTGCAACCGATGTTCAACAAGCAGCGGGAAGAAAGCATAGTGCCGCAACCGCATCAGTTTTTAATCGAAACCTTCAAGACCCGTGATGGTTACCACCACATGTTTTACCCGTTTGAAGGTAGGGCCATTCACGAGGGAATGAGCAGCCTTTTGGCTTATCGAATCAGCCTACTTGCACCGATTACTTGTTCACTGGCCTTTAACGACTACGGTTTTGAATTGCTATCGGACAGGGAAATCAACATTCAGGAAGTTTTGGACAACAATTTGTTCACCCCCGAATACATGTTGTCCGACCTTCAAAAAAGTTTGAACTCCAACGAAATGGCACGCAGAAAATTTCGTGATATTGCCGTTATCAGTGGAATGGTTTTTACGGGATATCCCGAAAAAGGAGTCAAAATGAAACACCTACAAAGTAGTTCGGAACTGCTCTTTGACGTTTTCCGTGATTTTGAGGACGATAACCTGCTCTACCAACAGGCCTACACCGAAACCTTTGAACACCAACTGGAAGAAGGGCGTTTACGATTGGCCTTGGAACGCATCGCCCAACAAGAAATTGTTTGGAAACAATGCTCCCAACCTACGCCCCTATCTTTCCCGATAATTACGGATAGGTTGAGGGAAAAGCTGTCCAATGAAAAACTGGCGGACCGTATTAAAAGAATGATGGCTAAATTGACCAAATGAAGTTGACAATCCAAAATCAAAAATTTCAACTTCACCCTTTGGGTGGATTGTTTTGGATAGAAAAATCACTCTTGCTGATCAGTGATGTGCATTTGGGCAAAGTATCCCATTTTAGAAAGTTTGGGGCTGCCGTGCCCAGAAAGGCCATCCATAAGAACTTTCTGCTCTTGGATAAAATCGTTGCCGATTTTCAGCCCTTTCAGATTTGCTTTTTGGGCGACCTCTTTCATTCATCGCTTAACAAGGAGTGGGAACTGTTTGAAAATTGGGTAGCCAAAACACCGGCGGAAATTCTGCTTGTGGCGGGGAACCATGACATCATTGCACCAGAAAAATTCAAAAAACTGAAGGTCTCGATATTTCCAGAACTGGTCATGGACGCTTTCTTGTTGACCCATCATCCCGAAGAACGAAAAGACCATTTTACTTTTTGCGGGCACATTCACCCTGCTATAAAACTTAAAGGATTTGGACGCGATTGCATAAAACTGCCTTGTTTTTTTAAGTCCGACAACCAATTGATCCTACCTGCTTTTGGTCAATTCACAGGAACGCACGCACTCAATCCCAAGAAAGGTGACGAGGTGTATGCCATTGTTGAGGATAGTATTGTTAAGGTTTAGAACCCACAATGTCCCTTCGACTCCCTACCCGTCCGGCAGGCAGGCGCTCAGGGACCTTTAGCCAATATTGTCATTCCTGCGAAAAGCAGGAATCCACTAAAAAGCTGATGGATTCCGCATCAGGTGCGGAATGACGCACCCTTTATTTGAGACAATTCGTGTGATTCGTGTCAAGCTTTTAGCCTAGCTCTAACCAATAGATTCTTCGCTTTGATCATAATGGCCGTTAATGATTAACTCGGAATTACATCGGAGTGAGATGCTGAAACAGGTTCAGCATGGCGAAAAGAAACTAAAAAAACATTTTTAGTAAAAGGTTTCGCGGTTTATCTTTGCCGCAAAGTTTTTTGGATTGACCAAAACCCCGATTTCACAACTTTTTGAACAGTCTCCCCCACTTGGGAAACTGAGGGAGATTATTGCCCAACCTCTCGACTCCGCTCGAGGTGACAGTCAAAAAATAAGCCTAAAAGGACTTGTCGGCTCTTCGCTTTCCTTTGTAGTTTCCGAAGCTTTTAAATCCGCCGAATTACCATTTCTGTTGATTTTGAACGACAAAGAGGAAGCAGCTTATCATTTAAATGATTTGGAACAACTGATTGGTGAAAAAGATGTGCTTTTTTACCCTGGGAGTTACCGAAGACCTTATCAAATCGAGGAAACCGACAATGCCAATGTGCTGTTACGCGCCGAGGTTTTGAACCGTATCAACTCCAGAAGAAAACCTGCGGTGATCGTCACCTACCCCGATGCCCTTTTCGAAAAGGTGGTCACTCGAAAAGAGCTTGACAAGAACACCCAAAAAATAAAATTGGGCGATGAGATTTCATTGGATTTTTTAAACGAGGTCCTTTTTGAATACCAGTTTAAACGGGTGGATTTTGTAACCGAACCCGGGGAATTTTCCGTTCGTGGAGGTATTGTGGATGTATTTTCCTTTTCGCATGATGAACCTTACCGAATCGAATTTTTTGGCGATGAAGTGGACAGTATCCGAACTTTTGATGTGGAAACGCAACTTTCTACGGACAAGGTGAAGAAAATCGCCATTATTCCCAATGTGGAAAACAAATTCACAGAAGAAGTACGAGAAAGTTTCCTAAAATATATTTCACCCAAAACGGTGGTCTTTGCAAAGAACCCTGCTTTGATCTACGACCGTATCGATTCCTTTTTTGAAAAGGCAGAGGAAAGTTTTGCCAAGTTGAGCCAAGAAATCAAACATGCAGAACCGAAGGAACTTTTTTTGGATTCAGCTTTGCTGAAAAACCAATTGCAAGATTATTTGTGTTTTGAGATTGGCAATCCATCTGTCACTTCGAGCGCAGTCGAGAAGCAGACAGAAGCTTCTCCCTCGACTGTGCTCGGGAAGACAGCTTCCACCATCCAGTTTCACACCAAACCCCAGCCAGCGTTCAACAAAAAGTTTGACCTGCTCATTGAAAATCTGAACGATAATCGGGATGCGGGTTACAATAATTACATTTTCTGTTCCACCGAGCAACAGGCCAAGCGTTTTCACGATATTTTTGAAGAAGTGGACGAAACGGTTCACTACCAGACCATCATTTTTCCCTTGTACCAAGGTTTTGTGGATGATGACCTTAAATTGGTCTGCTATACCGACCACCAAATTTTTGAGCGGTACCACAAGTTCCATTTAAAAAATGGCTATGCAAAAAAACAGGCCATCACGCTAAAGGAACTCAACAAACTGGAAATTGGAGATTATGTCACCCACATCGATCATGGTATCGGTAAGTTTGGTGGGTTGCAAAAAATTGATGTGGAAGGTAAAAAGCAAGAGGCCATCAAACTGATCTATGGCGACCGCGACATTTTGTACGTGAGCATCCATTCGCTTCATAAGATATCCAAATACAACGGCAAGGACGGTGCCCCACCAAAAATATTCAAGCTCGGTTCCGCAGCTTGGAAAAAACTCAAACAAAAGACCAAGGCAAGGGTCAAAAAAATTGCTTTTGACCTTATTAAAGTCTATGCCAAGCGAAGACTCGAAAAAGGGTTTCAATACGCTCCCGATAGCTATCTGCAACACGAGTTGGAAGCATCTTTCTTGTACGAGGACACTCCCGATCAGGAAAAAAGCACCCAAGATGTTAAGAAGGACATGGAGAGCGAACGTCCCATGGACCGACTTATTTGTGGGGATGTTGGTTTCGGAAAAACAGAGGTGGCCATCCGTGCGGCATTCAAGGCTGTGGACAATGGCAAACAGGTGGCCATTTTGGTGCCTACTACGATTTTGGCTTTTCAGCATCATAGAACATTTTCCGAACGATTGAAAGAAATGCCGGTAACAGTGGATTATCTCAACCGCTTTAGAACGGCCAAAGAGAAAAGGGAAACCCTTGAAAATTTGGAAAATGGAAAGGTAGACATCATCATTGGTACGCACCAATTGGTCAACAAAAATGTGAAATTCAAGGATTTGGGACTGCTGATCGTGGATGAGGAACAAAAATTTGGAGTTTCGGTGAAGGAAAAACTACGTTCCATAAAGGAAAATGTGGATGTGCTTACCTTAACGGCAACTCCTATCCCAAGAACCTTACAGTTTAGTTTGATGGCCGCTCGCGACCTATCCGTCATCAATACCCCGCCACCGAACCGCTACCCCATCGAAAGCCATGTGATTCGATTGAACGAAGAAATTATCCGTGATGCCGTGTCCTACGAGATCCAACGCGGCGGACAGGTGTTCTTTATCCATAATCGCATCGAGAACATCAAGGAAGTGGCCGGAATGCTCCAACGATTGGTGCCCGATGCCAAAATCGGGATCGGCCACGGGCAAATGGAGGGCAAAAAACTGGAAAACCTTATGCTTTCCTTTATGAACGGTGAGTTTGATGTATTGGTCTCCACCACCATCATAGAAAGTGGTTTGGATGTTACCAATGCCAATACCATTTTTATCCACAATGCCAATAATTTTGGTTTGAGCGACCTCCACCAAATGCGTGGGCGTGTTGGGCGAAGCAACAAAAAGGCGTTCTGCTATTTTATCACTCCACCTTACGAGGTAATGACCACGGAAGCGCGAAAACGTATTGAGGCCCTGGAACAATTTACAGAACTGGGAAGTGGTTTCAATATTGCGATGAAAGATTTGGAGATTCGTGGTGCAGGTGACTTGTTGGGAGGTGAACAAAGTGGGTTTATCAACGAAATTGGGTTTGAGACCTATCAAAAAATATTGGCAGAAGCCATTGACGAACTCAAGGAAAACGAGTTCAAGGAACTGTATGATGAGGTAGAGGGCAACAAGGAAAAAGTGTATGTAAAAGAGATGCAGTTGGACACGGATTTTGAACTGCTCTTCCCCGATGATTACATCAATAATATTACCGAGCGTTTAAACCTCTACACCCAATTGAACGATGTGGAGGACGAGGAAGGGCTTCAAAAGTTTGAGGCCCAGTTGGTGGACCGTTTCGGCGAATTGCCCGAACCCGTGGTGGATTTGATGAACTCCGTCCGCATTAAATGGATTGCCACCCACATTGGCTTGGAAAAGGTAATTATGAAAAAGGGCAAGTTTATCGGTTACTTTATCGCCGATCAGCAATCCAGTTTTTATCAAAGTGCTGTATTTACCCAAATACTGCAATACGCACAGACGCATCCCCAACTTGTAAAACTTAAGGAAAAACAGACCCGAAATGGATTGCGATTGTTGTTGGTGTTTGATAGGATTACGAGTGTGGACAAGGCATTGAAGGTTTTGGCGCCTTTTACGCCACAAGAGCAAAATGTTTCAGCATAGGATTGGATTTCTCACATCCGTTCGAAATGACCGATACACGCAGGTGGTCATTTCGACAGAGCGAAGCGACGAGAAATCCCAAGTAGCCAAAAATTCAGTGTCATACTTCGACACACTTCAGAATGACACCAATTATAATTTGTGAAGATTCGTGTAATTCGTGTCATTTTTAATTGCAAAACAATATCAAAACGTATGAGATCCTGAAAAAAGTTCAGGGTGACGCGGATTATTACTTACTAATTACAAAGCCTCATACACCTGCTTCACAAACTCCCCTATTTTTGAAGGCTCCAACCAACGGGTCACGATGACCAATCCACTTTTTTGGTCCACCACAATAAAGTTGCCTCCAAAACCTGCAGCGTAGAACACATGTTCGGGAACACCCTCCCAATGGCGGCTTCCCTTTTGGTTCAACCACCACATATAACCGTAATTCACATTGGGCACCGAAGGTGTGGTTGCTTTTTTGATCCAATCTTCACTGATGATTTGTTCGTCTTCCCATTTGCCATTGTTCAAAAACAACATGCCAAAACGGGCCATGTCTTCGGTACAGATAAAAAGTCCCGCACCTGAATGCCCACCACCGGTTACAGATTTCATTTGCATCCCATCGACTATGGTCCAAGCGTCTTCGTAGCCGAACCAGCGCCAAGTCGTAGTGGCTCCAATTTTGTCCATCACTTCTTCTTTGAGTACCATGGGCAAGGGTTTTCTCCACACATGGGTGAGCGAATAGGCTAGTACATTTACACGAACATCGTTATACTCCATAACTGTACCAGGCTCGTTGAGCTTACGGAATTTCCAATCGTCCAGACCACCTTCACTCGGTGGACGATCCGCCCAATCCTTGCCGCCCCAGAGTTCCCCCGACCAATCTGAATTTTGTTGCAATAGGTGTTCCCAGGTTATTTTGGAGTTGTGCGCACCATCAAAAGTGCCGTCCCAAATGTAGTCCCCCACTTTGTCCTTGGTATCGTTGATCAAACCATGATCTTCGGCTAGTCCGGCTACGGTAGATAAAAAGCTTTTGGTGACACTGAAAGTCATATCCACCCGTTTGGTGTCGCCCCAAGAGGCCAAAACATACCCATTTTTCATAATCATTCCAGCAGGTCCGCCCCTTTTTTTGGTAGGCCCCAAAATTTCGTGAAAGGGTTCGCGTTTAAATCCTTCTAAAATCGCCTGTCGGATATCCCGAGAACCTGAATATTCATTGGAATTTGCGTATTCCACAGCTTTGTCCAATGCAGCCTGATCAAATTTAAACTGACCTTTTTCCGCAGTTTTCCAAGTTTCGTATCGTTCTGGGAAATTGGGTTCTTGTGCTTCTATTTGAAAAGTTGTGACAAAAGCAACAATACTGATTGTTGCAAAAAATAAATTTTTCATTGATCGGAGGTTTGGTTTGGGAAAGAAAGGTACTAATTGTTGATGAATTTATCGCACCCGAAAAACCCGAGGGTATTTTGGTCATATTCCGAAAAGTAATCGTTCTTTTTTAGGTGATGCCAGGCTTCGCTCTCACTTACTTTTTGCCAACTTTACACTGGTTTATTTAATATTCAATGATGAAAACCGCATCCTTGGGAATAAGGTAAATGGACTGTAGGTTGGTCTTGGGGGAGAGTATAAAAATATAGGCCAAATAGCACAAATACAGTACCATTAGGCCCAAAAAACCGTAAAGAATCCTTTTTTGGTCATTTTTCCAAAAAGTGTCTTTTTCTACAACGAAGAAGATTTCGTTTTAGTTTAGACCAAGAAAAGGAATCCCTGATTATAGTGATTTTAAATCTTTGATGGTCTTGAAAGCAACGTCTACCTGTTCATCGTTCACCAAAATAGTGAACTCGTTGGTGGTTGAGATTACCTCGTAAAGCACAATGCCCTCCCAGGCCAAGCGCTGAAAAATGAAATAATAAATTCCTGGAACCGAAACATTTTCTGCGGGCAATTTTACGGTAATTGAGGAAAGTCCTTCGGCTTTTTGGGTACAGCGTTCCATTTTAAAGTACTTTTCCACAACACCGTCCATTATATTACTGATCACAATATTGATCTCGTTCACTCCTCGCGATGAAGTATAGAAAACATCTTGGTTAACATTGACCTCTTCCAACAACCGGGCTTGTTGCTGCAAAATGGTGTCCGAGGCCAAAAATGTGTAATCGGTAAGGTTGGAACGTACCGTAATCTCCCCAATATTTTTAAGGACCTTTACAATTTTATGGGTGGCCCTAAACTCCAAATCGTCGGATAGACGCTTAAGCGCCATTACAATGGCTCCATCCTTTACATCTTTACCCAATTCTTCCGCAATTTCCGGTTTTATCTGTCTGGATAAAGAGGTTAAGTTGATAATCCCTTGTGCCAAAGCGGTTTGCAAAAAGGGCTTTTTCTTGATGTAATGCTCAACTACTGCAGATATTGTTTTCATTTGTTCAGTTGGTTTTGAACAAAAATAACATATTGTTACAAAACAAACAAATGGTTAGAAATGATAGAATGCGTTTTCAAAGTGCTCAATGTCAAAATTATCAGCATTTTTTACCACGGTAATTACATCAAACCTAACCTCTAAATCACTATCCAATTCTTCCATGTAATGGTTGGCCGCCATGGTTAAAAGCTTTACTTTTTTGGGTGTGATGACACGGGAAATGTCTTCCAAAAACCCCATATTTCTTGACTTTACTTCAACTATTGCCAAGAAACCATCTTTCTCCGCAATAATGTCCACCTCGGCATTGAGGTACCGATAGTTAAGTGCTCTTATCTCGTATCCGGAAGCCTTTAAAAAGTCTACTGCTTTTTGCTCTCCCAGTTTTCCAAATGTGTTATGATCGGCCATACAATTTGTAAAAATCAAAAAAAATTAAGCATTTTATCGAAAAAATTAGTCGTTCATGGACTTTAGTTCGTTAAGGTTGTACTTTGTTGGCTCAATTGAACCACATCCAACACTAGCATAAGCAATAGTTACCCCCAAACTATGTAACAAATTAACGCCAGACATTGCTATGGAGTACTTTATCAATTGTAATTCCTCAACTTTGGCGCCGTACACTACTCCATTGGATGAGATGCGTGCTGCCCACTTGTACCGAAGGCTTGGTTTTAGTGCCTCCGTACAAACCGTAAATGCCGCTGTGGGGCAATCAGCAAGTGTCCTCGTGGACAACTTGGTGGACCAGGCCCTTAGCTTACCGACCATACCTCCACCTGAATGGGCAGATTGGACCGGTGCCAATTATCCTGAAGATGATGATTTGGCCAGACAACTACGTAGGGCACAAATTGAAGATTTTACCTCCACTTACGGAAACGCTCTTTTGGACAACGATCTCAGAGATCGGATGAGTTTCTTTTGGAGCAACCATTTTGTTACCCAATTGGAAACGTATAATTGTCCTGGCTTTCTTTATTATTATATTCTTTGCTTGCAGCAGAATGCATTGGGCAATTTTAAGAACCTGACCAGTGAGGTTGGGCTCACCAGTGCCATGCTCTACTATTTGGATGGTGCCAGGAACCGTGGTGACAATCCCAACGAGAACTACGCGCGTGAACTTTACGAGCTTTTTACTTTGGGAGAAGGGAATAAGTACACAGAAGAAGATATTATTGAAACCGCTAAGGCACTCTCCGGATATACCGAACGTGGCGAGGAAGGGTGCACACAAGTTACTTTCAATCCAGAGGATTTTAATACAGGGAACAAAACCATATTCGGCCAAACAGGTAATTGGGGGTATGATGACGTCATCGACATCCTCTTCAATCAAAGACCTGATGAAATTGGATGGTTTATCTGCAAAAAACTGTACGAGTTTTTTGTCCATCCCGATGCGACCGGAGAGGAAGGCGGTAATGCCCTTCAAATTATTGATGGTCTGGCCCAGACCTTTATCAGCAATGGCTTCGAAATAGCACCCGTACTCCGTCAATTGTTTAAAAGCCAGCACTTTTTTGATGAAACCGCGATTGGCGTCATCATTAAAAGTCCAGCCGACCTTTATTTCAATTTATTGAAGGAAACCAGCTTCACATACGATGACGGAACGGTTTTAAATATGATCGATGCCTGTTCCTTAGTTGGGCAACGCTTTTTTCAACCGCCTGAAGTGGAAGGTTGGCAACGCGACCGAACATGGATCAATACAAACTTTATTATAGGGCGATGGTTGACAGCGGAAGTATTCTTGGAACGTTTTTTTCAAAACGACCCAGAACAATTTAGAAATTTGGCCATGGATGCTGTTGGCCCAGCTGATAGCAATACAAGCAACCCGGAAATTGTGGTTAGGGCATTGGTAAACAAGTTTACACCTAAGGGACTTTTGACGGATGCTGATTTTGAAAGAGCTATGGATGCCTTCAAAATTGACGATGTTCCGGAAGAATATTACTCCCCCGACTATTTTCCGGGAGGAACAAGCCAATGGATGCTGCAAATGAGTGCAGAATCTCCAACACAGGTGTATATCCTGTTACGTCATTTATCCAGAGAACCCGAATTTCAACTCAAATAACCCCACCACCATGTGCGATAATCACCATACCCACGATACATCTCCCCACAAAGGCCTAGAACACGAAGGCCATGATCTGGAACACAAAAAATGGAGCCGACGTTCCTTTGTCCAAGCATTGGGCATAGCAGGTTCGGGATCCATGTTCTTGGGGAGCCATCTAATTTCGGCTTCCTCACCTTCACCGCTTACCGCTGCAGTTGCTGCCGCGGAAACAGACAATATTTTAATCCTGATCCGTCTATCGGGAGGGAACGACGGACTCAGTACCGTAATCCCTATCCAACAATATGATACTTATGCGAATGCAAGGCCCAACATTTACATCCCAGAGAGCAAGGTCTTAAAACTTACCGACGATTTTGGGGTGCCCACCTACATGAGCGCTCTGGAATCTCTTTGGGGCGACGGACAGTTTAAGGCCGTGCACGGGGTAGGGTACGAAAACCAAAGCCTGTCCCATTTTACCGGTTCCGATATTTTCGCCAATACCGATTTGACCACTACCGGATTCTCTGGAGAAAACACAGGTTGGATGGGCAGGCATTTTGAACATCTTTATGAAGATTATTTGATCAGTCCACCACCAGCTCCCGCAGCCATTCAAATTGGAAACTTGGCGAATATGGTTTTTCAAGGAGAAGAAACCAATTATGCTTTTGTGACCAACAATGTAGATCAGTTGGAACAGATTGCTGAGACCGGTGCTTTTTACGATATCGAAAATGCTCCGTTTGATAATTGTATGTATGGCGACCAATTGCGGTTTCTCCGTGGTGTTGCCAATACTACATACGAGTATGCAGGTACGATTCACGATGCCTACATGAGAGGTCAGAACCAAGTAGAATATCAAGATAATGGCTTTGCAAGGCAATTGGCGCTCTTAGCACGTTTGATCAAAGGGAATTTGGGCACCAAGGTCTACATGATTTCCTTGGGAGGCTTTGACACCCACGGTAATCAACCCATAGTGCACGAGCGTTTGATGTCCAACCTATCCGTGGCCATCAACAATTTCTACGAAGATCTTGCATTCACAGAGCAAGATGATAACGTACTAAGTATGACCTTCTCCGAGTTTGGCCGTAGGATTTTCGAAAATGGTTCCAACGGCACCGATCATGGAAAGGCCGCCCCTACCCTGTTCTTTGGTTCAGGATTGAGCGGTAGTGCTTTTGTTGGCGAACACCCTTCGCTGGATGAACCCAACAATCGCGGCAATTTGGAATACACAATGGACTTTAGGAACCTTTACGGAACCGTATTGGCCGAATGGCTCTGTGTTCCAAGGGAATCCGTGGAACAACATTTACTGGGTCATCCCTACCAAGCTATCGATCTAGGCTTCAACTGCAGTGGCGAGGAATTTGATGATATTGCCATGGACAATGATCCACCAATATTACCGGATACACCACCAAGTCAAGATTCCTTGGATCCCAATGTTGATGTTTTGGATACCATTGCACATGCAGCAGTGTATCCAGCAACATCTCCACGGAACCCACATATTCATTTGGAAATGCCCGTAGCTGCCCATGTGGATATTGAGCTCTTCAATATTTTGGGACAACGGGTGGGAACCTTGTTCAACGAAATGATGCTGGAAGGTGCCGTGGACATCAACATTCGGGAACGCATGCGTGACAGTCTATCCACAGGAAAATACATTTACAGAATTTCTGTAGGTGATAAAAAAATGAGCAAATCAGTAATGATTTCTTAAAAAATCGGGACACTTTGTTGTCCATTTTTCGGAGCCCTTCGGTAATGCGCCCCTCACCCCAAATAGGGTAGCATTTTCGGAGGGTTCCTTTTTTATGTCTATCCCGTTAAAATCAGTATTTTTGGGCCTAATTTGAATTATACATGACTCAAAATACATCCCCTTCAAGGTACACCATTACTGCAGCACTGCCTTACACCAACGGCCCCATTCATATTGGGCACTTGGCCGGTGTTTATGTTCCTGCGGACATCTACACCCGTTATTTACGGTTAAAAGGAAACGACGTAGCCTTTGTCTGTGGTAGCGACGAGCATGGTGTGGCCATTTCCATGAAGGCTAAAAAAGAGGGTGTCACCCCAAAAGAAATTATAGACAAGTACCACAACATCATCAAAAAATCCTTTGCTGATTTTGGTATTTCCTTTGATAATTATTCCAGGACCTCGGCACAAGTTCACCACGAAACTGCTTCTGAGTTTTTCAAAAAAATGTACGAGCAAGGTGATTTTATCGAACAAGAAACCGAACAATTGTATGATGATGAGGCCAAGCAGTTTTTGGCAGACAGGTTCGTAATTGGAACTTGTCCCAAATGTGGACACGAAGAAGCTTATGGCGATCAGTGCGAAAATTGTGGATCATCGCTGAATGCTACCGACCTCATCAATCCAAAATCCACCATAACCGGAACGGTTCCCTCCTTAAAAAAGACCAAACATTGGTTTTTACCTCTAGATCGGTACGATGATTTTTTGAAGGAATGGATCATTAAAGACCATAAAGCCGACTGGAAACCCAATGTGTATGGTCAATGTAAATCTTGGATAGATGAAGGGTTGAAACCGCGTGCCGTGACCCGTGACTTGGACTGGGGCATTCCCGTTCCCGTTGAAGGCGGCGAGGGAAAAGTACTCTATGTGTGGTTTGATGCGCCCATCGGCTATATTTCTTCCACAAAAGAATGGGCCGAACGCGAAGGAAAAGATTGGGAGCCTTACTGGAAAGACAAGGACACCAAATTGGTTCATTTTATCGGCAAGGACAATATTGTGTTCCACTGTATCATCTTCCCGTGCATGTTAAAGGCCCATGGCGATTTTGTATTACCGGACAATGTTCCTGCCAATGAGTTTTTAAACCTTGAAGGAAACAAACTATCCACCTCTAAAAACTGGGCAGTTTGGTTGCACGAGTATTTGGAAGAGTTCCCAGATATGCAGGATGTGCTTCGATATGCTCTAACAGCAAATGCACCCGAAACCAAGGACAACGACTTTACTTGGAAAGATTTTCAATCGAGGAACAACAATGAACTCGTGGCCATTTTTGGCAATTTCGTGAACCGGGTCGCAGTTTTGACACATAAATATTACGGAGGTGAAGTTCCAGCTCCATCAGACTTCACCGATATTGACAAGCAGGCTTTGACTGATTTGAGGGAATACCCAAAAATCCTTTCCAGTTCCTTGGAGCGCTACCGTTTCCGCGAAGGAAGTCAAGAATTGATGAACTTGGCGCGATTGGGCAACAAATACTTGGCAGACCAAGAACCTTGGAAACTCATAAAAACGGATGAAGAGCGTGTTAAGACCATTATGTACGTAGCACTTCAAATTGCAACGGGATTGGCAGTACTTAGCGAGCCCTTTTTGCCGTTTACTTCGGAAAAATTAAAGGGCATTCTAAATGTCAGGTCGAGCGCCCGCCTACCGGACGGGCAGGCAGTCGAGACCGATTGGGATAGTGTTGCCACAGCTGAAACATTACTTCCCGCTGGGCACCAACTCAACCCCAGCGAACTGCTCTTCCGTAAAATCGAGGACAAGGAAATTCAACAACAATTGGACAAACTGGAAGCCACCAAAAAAGCCAATGCTTCGACTACGCTCAGCACAGGCCCAATGGACAAAGAAATAGCCCCGCAAAAAGACACCATCACTTTTGATGATTTCTCCAAATTGGATGTGCGTGTGGGAACCATTATCGAAGCTGAAAAAATGCCAAAGGCCGACAAGCTCTTGGTATTGAAAGTGGACACAGGTTTGGACACCCGAACCATTGTCTCCGGAATTGCCAACAGCTTTAAACCTGAAGACATTGTGGGCAAAAAAGTAACCGTTTTGGTAAATCTTGCTCCCAGAAAATTACGTGGTGTAGAGAGTCAGGGTATGATTTTGATGACGGAGAACAAGGAAGGGAAAATAGTTTTTCTCAATCCGGATGAGGATGGGGTTGATAATGGGGAGGCTATAAGTTAATTCATATCCAAAGGAACTGTCAGGTCGATCGCAGTCGAGACCCACTTTAAAAAATTTGGATTGTAAGACTTCTCGACTGCGCTCGAAGTGACAACTACTAAATAAACATAATGCAACTTGTCCCCTACATAATCCGCCATACCAATCTTTCAGAAAAGAGTGTGGAGAACACCGTGGCACTTTTGAACCAAGATTGTACCGTTCCCTTTATTTCAAGGTATCGAAAGGAACTTACGGGCAATTTGGATGAAGTTCAGATTGGTTCCATTGTGGAGTACAAAGCCCAGTTTGAAGCGCTGGAAAAAAGAAAAGCAGCCATCATCAAAGCGGTAACGGAGCAAGATGCGCTAACTCCTGAACTGGAAGCGAAATTTTTGAACTGTGCCGACCTGACCAGTTTGGAAGACCTTTATCTTCCCTTCAAAAAAAGCAAAAAGACCAAAGCCGAAACCGCACGAAAAAATGGTTTGGAGCCATTGGCCAAAATCATTATGGCACAACGTAGCGATGAAATCGAGTTTATCGCTTCCAAATATTTGAGCAAGGATGTCGTTAACGAAGATGATGCGTTGGAAGGAGCTCGACACATCATTTCCGAATGGATCAATGAACGTACCGACATCCGAAATCAGCTGCGTGGTCAGTTGGAGCGCCATGCCTTGATTACGACCAAAGTCATCAAAACCAAAAAAGAGGACGAGAAAGCTCAGAAATTCCGAGATTATTTTGATTGGAGCGAACCCTTGAGCCGCTGCCCCTCGCACCGTTTTTTAGCCATTATGCGGGCTGAAAAGGAAGGTTTTATCCGAGTAAAAATTGAAATAGATGACGAAAGAGCGCTTCAAAATATGGAACGGCGCTTGATCAAAACCAATAATGCGTGTGCGGAACAAATCGAATTGGCCATAGCGGATGCTTACAAACGACTTTTGTTGCCATCCTTGTCCAATGAACTATTAAAAACTGCCAAAGAAAAAGCGGATGCTTCGGCGATTCAGGTTTTCTCCAAAAATCTGAAGCAACTATTGCTCGGTGCCCCACTTGGTGAAAAACGCATCTTGGCTATTGACCCTGGTTTTAGAACGGGCTGCAAAGTGGTTTGTTTGGATGAACAGGGCGATTTAAAGCACAACGAAACCATTTATCCCCATCCACCACAGCGCGATAGTTCTGGAGCCATCAAAAAAATAAGTTCGTTGGTAGATGCTTATAAAATTGAGGCCATTGCCATAGGCAACGGAACTGCATCCCGAGAAACCGAGCAGTTGGTAAAGCGGGTTCCGTTCAAGAAACCGATTGAAGTCTTTATCGTAAGCGAGGCTGGAGCGTCCATTTACTCTGCTTCCAAAATTGCCCGCGACGAATTCCCGAATTATGACGTTACGGTACGGGGAGCCGTTTCCATTGGTCGCCGTTTGGCCGATCCCTTGGCCGAATTGGTGAAAATTGATGCCAAGTCCATTGGTGTGGGGCAATATCAGCATGATGTAGACCAAACCCAATTGAAAACATCATTGGACACCGTAGTAGAAAGCTGTGTAAACTCCGTTGGAGTCAACATTAACACGGCGAGTGTTCCCTTATTAAGCTATGTTTCCGGCATTGGACCGAAATTGGCGGAGAACATTGTAGCTTACCGAAATGAAAATGGCAAGTTCAAAAATAGGGAGCAGATTAAAAAAGTAGCACGTTTAGGCGGTAAGGCCTTTGAGCAGAGTGCAGGGTTTTTGCGTATCAAAAATGGTGATAATCCTTTGGATGATTCCGCCGTACATCCAGAAAGCTATGGTTTGGTGGAAAAAATGGCCAAGAACCAAGGTGTCTCACTCAAAGAAATCGTAGGGAACAAATCGGCCCTGCAAGGTATCGACCTAAAATCCTATTGTACGGACACTATAGGTATGCCCACTTTGGAGGATATTCTGAAAGAATTGGAAAAACCGGGCTTAGATCTTAGAGAGAAGGCCAAGGTCTTCACTTTTAACCAAAACATCAAGGAGATTACTGACTTGCGACAAGAGCAATTGTTACCGGGGATTGTCAACAACATTACCAATTTTGGTTGTTTTGTTGATATTGGGATCAAGGAAAGCGGTCTTATCCACATTTCCAACCTTTCCGATTCTTTTGTGAAAGATGTGAACGAACATGTGAGCCTTCATCAGCAAGTGGTGGTGAAAGTTTTGGATGTGGATGTCCAAAGAAAACGCATACAATTGGCTTTGCATAAACAAGGTGCTTAAAATGCTCAAAATAGCCTATCACCCCATTTACAAGCATCCGTTGCCCGAGGGTCATCGATTTCCAATGATCAAATATGAATTGTTGCCCCAACAATTGCTTTATGAAGGCACCTGTTCCGAAGAAAATTTCTTTGAACCTTCCATACCCGAAGACCATCATATTTTGGCGGCACATGATGAAGTTTATTTTAAGGATTTGATGGATTTGAACCTCTCCAAAAGCGCTGTCCGCAAGATTGGTTTTCCATTAAGTGATGAACTTGTTATGAGAGAACGAATCATTGCTGACGGCACAATAAAGGGATGTGAATTTGCGCTGGAACATGGTATTGCCATGAACATTGCCGGAGGAACACACCATGCTTATTCCGATAGAGGCGAAGCCTTTTGCATGCTGAACGATCAAGCGATTGGCGCTCGATACCTTTTGAATAATGAACTAGCTAAAAGGATATTGATCGTAGACTTGGATGTTCACCAAGGCAATGGAACCGCGGAAATATTTAAGACAGACCATTCTGTTTTTTCGTTTTCCATGCATGGCAACGGCAATTATCCTTTCAAAAAGGAGATTTCTGATTTGGATATTCCTTTGGAAAAAGGCACAACGGACCAAGAGTATTTGTCCATCTTACAAAATACGCTCCCCGAATTGTTGGAACAAGTACAACCTGATTTTATTTTTTACCTCTGTGGGGTGGATGTTTTGGAATCAGATAAACTGGGCACCCTGTCCATGACTTTGGAAGGTTGCAAGGAACGAGATCGCTTTGTGCTTCAAACCTGTTACGATGCCAAAATTCCCGTGCAATGCAGTATGGGCGGCGGTTACTCGCCGGACATCAAAATAATAGTAGAAGCGCATGCCAACACTTTTCGTCTTGCCCAAGATATTTATGAGTAATTTTACCGACCACTTTTGCTTTATAACCTCATGAAACTTTTAAAATATCTCGCCTTCTTTTTATTGACCATCAGCATGACGGGTCAAGAACTTCAATCCAACAAAGAAAAAAACCTTTGGAACAATTTCACCTACGATGTTGGAAACATATTTGGGGGTGTAGGCTATTCCTATTCCCGACCATTCCATTGGAAAGGGAACGACTGGGCCAATTTTGGATATTTAACCGGAGGTACTTTGCTTCTGTTTACGGTGGACGATGAGCTCAATAGATGGAAAAATGGTTTTAATCAGGATATTCCAGATGCAATTATGGATTATGGACACGAGTACGGCAGTCCAGAAAACAACTATATGCTCACAGGAGGTGTTTATCTTGCAGGCCTATTTACCAAAAATGAAAAATTGAGGCGAACCGGTGTTCTTCTAATTTCCTCAGCTACGGCCGGAGGTTTTTTACAGCAAGTGAGCAAACGAATCATTGGTAGGGCTCGACCTAAAAGCGGAGCAGGTTCGACGACATTCGACCCGCTACATTTGGATAGGGTATACGATTACGACTCATTTCCTTCGGGCCATGCGATGTTGGCATTCAGTAATGCTTATGCCATCGCCAAACAATTTAAAAGCCCTTGGGTCAAGGGTGGACTTTATGCGGTAGGTATGATTCCCGGTTTGGTTCGGGTAATGGATGACTTCCATTGGGTTTCCGATGTAGCCTTTAGTACGGTGTTGAGTATTTTTATTGTGGAGTCCATAGACAAATACCTGGATTCCAAATACGATGAAAAGTACAATGATGGCAAACCCAAAAATGTGAGTTGGAACCTGTCGTTTGGCCCCAACACTCTGGGTGTTTCGCTTCATTTTTAATCCATTAGGCTGTACAATTGTGTTAATTTTTTATTTAGATTGATTTAAAATAATTACTTTCGCATCCTATTTCGTTGCTATTCATGGGAAAGAAAAAGGACAAAAAGAAACTCAAAAAAGCTAAGCTTAGAGAATTGCCGCCAACTGGCAAGGTAAAATCCAAGTGCTGCGAAAAATACAAGAAAAGCGAAAAAAAGCGCTGCAAAAAGTGTCCTTGCTTTGATTTGATGAAAAAAGTTGCATAGTCCCTTTCAGGACAATTTACCCATTTAAACCCCGTAACCAAACGTATTGGTTTCTTTATTTGTCCTATTTTTATGGCAAACTAGAAACCATGATCAAAAAAATCTCCCTTTTATTTGCCATGCTCCTGGCATCCAGCCTATCCATGTTGGCACAGGACAAGGATGCAGTCATTGAAGCCATAATTCAAGAAGCCAACGAAAACTCTCAATTGGAAACCCTTGGTCATGAACTTATGGATGGTATTGGCCCTCGGTTGGTGGGTACGCCACAAATGAAAAATGCTCACGATTGGGCCGTTGCCAAATACGAAAGTTGGGGAATTCCCGCACGTAACGAACAATGGGGAGAGTGGAAAGGTTGGGAACGTGGAATAAGCCATATTGATATGGTACACCCCAGAGTCCAAAGCCTAAGAGGTACCCAATTGGCCTGGAGCCCCAGTACCCCCAAAAAAGGGGTAACCGCAGAATTGGTGGTTTTACCGACCGTATCCGACTCTTTGGAATTTGTGAATTGGTTGCCGAACGTAAAAGGGAAGCTGGTAATGATTTCCATGCCACAACCCACGGGAAGACCCGATTATAACTGGGAAGAATTTGCTACGGAGAAGTCTTTTGAAAAGATGAAAAAGGAGCGTGATGAGCAAACCGACGCTTGGAACCAAAATCTGGGAAATACTGGACTTAACAGACGCACCCTTCCTGTTGCATTGGAGGAAGCGGGTGCCGTAGGCATTGTTGCTTCTTACTGGTCCAGAGGGTTTGGGGTAAACAAAATATTTGGGGCTTATACCAAGGAAATCCCAACCGTAGATTTGGAATTGGAAGATTACGGCATGTTGTATCGATTGGTGGAATCCGGGCAAAAGCCTCAACTTCATATTGTGGCAGAGTCCAAGGAATTGGGCAAGGTACCCACATTCAATACCATTGCGGAAATTAAAGGTTCCGAAAAACCTGATGAATATGTGATTTTATCCGCCCATTTTGATTCTTGGGACGGGGGAACCGGTGCTACCGATAACGGAACGGGAACATTGGTGATGATGGAAGCCATGCGTATTTTGAAAAAAGCCTATCCAAACCCAAAACGAACTATTCTTGTGGGACATTGGGGCAGCGAGGAACAAGGCCTGAACGGCTCAAGGGCCTTTGTTGAGGACAACCCGGAGATTGTTGATGGTGTCCAAGCCGTTTTTAACCAAGATAATGGAACAGGTAGAGTGGTCCGAATTTCTGGTGGTGGGTTTTTACACGCTTATGATTATTTAGGAAAGTGGCTGCATGAAGTGCCGGGAGAAATCACGGATGAGATCGAAACAACTTTCCCTGGAACACCTGCCCGCGGCGGTTCTGACTATGCTTCTTTCCAAGCAGCAGGGGCACCCGCCTTTAGTTTGAGTTCTTTAAGCTGGTCCTACTGGAACTACACTTGGCATACTAACCGGGACACCTATGACAAGATTATTTTTGATGACGTTCGAAACAACGCTATCCTTACGGCCATTCTCGCTTATATGGCCAGCGAGCATCCCGAGAAAACATCTAGAGAAAAAGCGGTGCTACCCATTAGCAACAGAACAGGCGAACAATTGGAGTGGCCCACACCTCGTTCACCCGAACGTGATGGTGGTCAGAATTAAAGAAAGGTATTTATAAAAAAAGAGGTCTAAAAAGTATTAAGACACGTCATTCTGAATTTATTTCATAATCTCATCAATGCTGATAAGCAAATTATTATGAGAACCTGAAACAAGTTCAGGTTGACGGAAATCTACCTCTTTTAATTAACCAACCAAGAATGCACATTTAAAAAATTCTTGGGGAAGCTATTTGGACTATTTCACCAGTGGCTTCTTTTGATAAGCTTTGATTGTCTTTATAGGTAAGGTAGAAACTTGCTTGTTGGTAATAGTAATCACTATGTGTACATTGATTTTCACAAAATTCGGCATGTTTGGAATAGGCCGACCTTTTTGCTTTCATGTAAATATGATAGGCCTTACTATTCTGGGTCTTTAAACCCTTTTCATAGCGTACTTGGTCGTACCAAAAGTCCTTTTCGTCTTCTACATTGTAAAACACTGCCGATTGCTCGTTTTGAGCATCTTTCCGAGCCTGTTTTTCATAAAAGGAAACTGTGTCGTCCTGTGCCATAACCACGGTCGCCAGACCCAATGCAAACAGTACTGTAAGTAGCGTTGTTATCCTCATTAAAATACGTTTTAAAAGTTACTTTACTCATTTACTAAAGTTCTGGCGTTTGGTTATGTAACAACTCAAAATGCATTTACCCTAACATAAAAACAAAAAAGGGGCCATTACCCCTTTTAAGTCGTTGTGGATTGTTTTAACTTACTTTCCAAGCATCAACAATTCGTTGCATTTAATTTCGGTAATGTATCTTTTTTCACCATCGTTGGTTTCGTAAGAGCGATTTGTGAGTTTACCCTCTATCATTACTTCTTTGCCTTTGGATAGAAAATCCTCGGTTATTTCTGCCAATTTGCCCCAAGCTACTATGTTATGCCATTGTGTATCCGTTACTTTTTCGCCTTTCGCATTCTTGTAGGATTCATTGGTGGCTATTGAAAACTTGGCCAATTTGGTTCCATTTTCCAAGGTGATGATCTCTGGGTCGTTTCCTAAGTTACCAATCAATTGTACTTTGTTTCTAAGTGAATTCATAATAGTAAGATTTAAAGTTTTAAAATTGTTTATCGAACCCTCATTGTCCGACGAGGCAAACATAGAATCACTTCAAAACTTCATTCGGTTTGTACTCATTTGTTTTCGTTTGTAAACGTATGCAAATAATTACACTTAATTACATGTGACTTAGTTCCGGTTTTAGTGTCAAAAAAATAACCAAAAACCCCAACCCAATGTCAATTCGAAGTATCGATAAATATGCTGTGATTAAAAGATTCAGTCTAGGTAAAATGTTATACGATGAATTGGATACCATCTACATCCAAGAACTCGACCCCGTAAATAAGGAGCCCCAAAAAGTATTTAACGGAGAAAAGGAATACATTACCGACATATCTTCGGATATATATGAATCACTTTGCAAAGGTTTTATTGAAAGAGAGAATGACCAAAACAACTCCCAATAGACGTTAAATTAAGTTAAACACTTGACTTACTGATCTATACATGTATCTTGTTTAAAGAAGTCATGATTATAATTTCTGCCAATAATCATAGCAATAGAGGTATGAATTAGGCTTATTTACCCTTTAAAAGTCATTCAAAAACCTATTGCATCAAGAATTACATCATTCCCATCAATCTTCCCGGATACTGACTTGTACTTTTATACTAAACAAATCAAAAACATATTATATGGAAGCTATTAAAGCAAAAAATAAAACTTTTAAAAAATTGGGATTCACTTATTTGGAAACCGCAGAAATTGTTGTTAGCCTAAACACATTATTGGCCAACTATCAGGTATTCTACAATAAGCTCAGAAACTTTCATTGGAACATTGAAGGACCTGATTTTTTTGAACTCCACGAGGAGTTTGAAAACGAATACAACACGGTTAAGGAAAACATTGACATCATAGCGGAAAGAATCCGGGTATTCGGTGTAAAAAGCAACTTCACCCTAAAGAAAACCATGGAACTCTCCAAAATCAAAGAACAGGACAAAAACCTATCTGCCTTGGAAATGGTGAGGGAAGTGATGCACGACTACGAAATCTTGCACGACAGTATGCTGGACGGCCTAAATGCAGCCCTTGAAACTGGCGATGTTGTTACAGAAAACATGTTGACCGAGTTTATGACCGAGCTGGAGAAAAGACACTGGATGTTCACATCTTACTTAAAGTAAGAGATAAACAATTTATCCAGAAAACTGATTTACTAATCACAAAAAACAACACTATGAAAAAGTTACTCACTATACTATCATTTACAACCCTGACCGCATTTGCGGGATATGGTCAAAACCAAAATTCCGGGGTCATGAAGGCCACCACACAACTTAAAACCTTTACCCTATCCGAAGACGGAAAAGAAAAGCAATACAGCGTAAAGGTGATGGAACGCAGAAAATACGGAATGGCACTGGACAATAAGGATAGAGGTATGGTCAATCAAGATAGAAAACTATCCTCCCCTTTTGTTACCAAATTGGTAGCTATTGACAGTGATTCCGATAAAAACTACGACGATTATATGGTGCTGAAATATAAAGGTACCGAGAACAATGATTTTGAAGTAGTGCAGACCGACAAAGGGTTTGATATTAATGTAGATGACAAAACCATGCATTACGATGTATTGGAAAGTAATTATATGGTGAACAAGAAGAACAAAAACTTCTTTATTATAGACGAATTTGAATCGGAATAGTTGATATAATTTCGTTTTTTGATTGATGATAAAGCCAGGGTTTTCCCTGGCTTTTTCTTTGTTTAAATCGATGGATTAAAACTTATATTTGGGGTTTAATTTCAACCTATGGATTCTTGGTTACGTCCCATACAATTGGAAGGCGAATTGGTAAAGCTTGTCCCCCTGCAGAAATCGCAGAAAGTGGATTTGGCCTTTGCCGCATCGGACGGAAAACTTTGGGAACTTTGGTACACCTCCGTCCCTTCTCCCAAAACCATAGATTCCTATTTGGATATGGCACTTTCCGAACAAGAAAAGGGAAACGCTTTGCCCTTTGCCATTATCAACAAAAGAACCAATACCATTGTGGGGAGCACCCGCTTTTTGAATATTGATGAAAAAAACAAACGAGTAGAGATCGGAGCAACCTGGTACGCCAAGAAAGTACAGCGAACGGGTATAAATACCGAGTGCAAGTACCTTTTGCTAAAATATGCCTTCGAAAATTTGAACTGCATTGCCGTGGAGTTCCGCACCCACTACCATAACTTTCCATCGAGAAATGCGATACTGCGTTTGGGAGCCAAACAAGATGGTATTTTAAGAAACCATCGTGTTGATGAATTTGGAAACCTTCGGGACACCGTGGTATTTTCCATCTTGAACAGCGAATGGAAGACCGTTAAGACCTCCTTGGAGTACAAAATGAAGAAAAGGTGTTTGAGCTAGTCTTTACTCAGCTTCACCAAGTGGGCAAAATTGTAACTGGCCAGCTCTAGATTTTCGGCAGTCTTCGCCTTCGCATCATCCAAGTTGCCTATTTGATTGAGAATGGAAACGGCATAATCCAGTCCCATTTGTTGCATTTCGTCAATGGAAACATCAATGGAACCACAGAAGGCCGCAATAGGTACATTTCTTTTTTTGGCGGATTGCACTACCCCATTTATGGTTTTTCCCGAAAAAGTCTGCCCATCCAACTGTCCCTCTCCAGTAATTACCCAATCGGCACCTTGCAGCACCTCATCAAAATTGGCGAGTTCCATCACCAAATCAACACCAGACGCCAGTTCGGCATTCAAAAAAACCACGGCGCCCCCTCCTACGCCGCCAGCTGCACCAGCACCAGCAATTTCTTGTACATCAATAGCAAAAGTAGACCGCAGCACCTTGGCAAAGCTTTGCAGTCCTTTGTCCAAAAACGCCAACTCTTCCTCCGAAGCACCTTTTTGCGCCCCATAAATTTTGGCGGCCCCATTTTCACCATAAAAAGGATTGTTCACATCACAGGCCACTTGAATTTTAGCATCGGACAACTTCGGGTTCACATGTTCTCGGTCAATCTTTGCCACATCCCTCAAATGCTTACCAATGGGTTCCAATTCATTTCCATCAGCATCCAAAAAAGAATAGCCCAAAGCCTTGGCCATTCCCATACCTCCATCGTTGGTGGCACTACCGCCAATACCCAAAACAATATTTTTGGCTCCTTGTTCCAAAGCGTCAGCAATCATATCACCAGTACCCAAGGTTGTGGTGTGCATGCAGTTCATTTCGGATTTATCAAGCAATTTATAGCCCGATGCTTCGGACATTTCGATGAAAGCTGTTTGTTTGTCCTCCGAAAGCAAATACTGTGTGGTAACTTCCCGAAAAAGTGGGTCTTTTACTGTTACGAATACTTTTGAAGCATTCAGATAGTCCGCCACAACATCAATGGTACCATCGCCACCATCGGCCAAAGGCCTATTTATGGTTTCCGCATTCGGAAAAACTTTTTTGATGCCACGGGCAACGATTTCACAAAATTCGCGTCCTGTTAACGAACCCTTATATTTATCGGGTGCCAAAATAAATTTCATACCCACAATGTACTCAAGTTAATTGAGTTAACCCATACATTTTTATGGATTGTCTCATCATTAACAGTACGGCACAGGTTTTGAACATAAGGGAGAAGTATTTAACTTTAATAAAATTACATCATGAAAAAGACTATAATCTTTGTAGCAACAGCTTTAATTACTATGACAACCTTTGCCCAATCCAAAAACTTTTTGGACACTCCCTATCTGGAAACCTCTTCGCAAGTGGACACCTTGGTGACCCCGGATAAAATCTATCTGAACATCATTATACAAGAAAAAGACACCAAGGGACGTGTTTCCGTTGAGGAACAGGAAAACCAAATGGCACAGCGCTTTAAGGCCATGGGCATAGATTTGGACGAGCAACTCGTGATCAAGGATATGGGCAGTAACTTCAAAAAATATTTCTTGCGCCAAAAAGAGGTGCTAAAAAGCAAGCAATACTCATTGGTAGTGTATTCTGGAAAAGAATTGGGCGAAGTAATGGTGGCTTTGGAACAATTGGACATCGCCAACACCAATATTGAAAAAACAGAGTACTCCAAAATGGACGAGCTGGAGCTGGAACTACGAACAAAGGCCGTAAAAAAAGCTATGCAAAAAGCTGAAGCCCTAACAAAACCATTGGGTCAAAAAGTGGGAATGGCCATTCATATTGCCGACAACTCGCAGTATTATCCTCGATACAACCAAGCCCCGATGATGGAAATGAAAGCCGTTTCCGCAGATATGGGCCAAGCACAACCCTTGGACATCGATTTTGAAAAAATAAGGGTAGAGACCACTGTAAACGTAAAATTCGCCCTGTCCAATTAAACTACCTTAGCCTAAAGAGCGAAGGGTTTTAAATCGCTTAAAGGCAACTAAAAAGTCCTCCCCTAACCCCTGGGGAGAATAGTTCCTCCCCTTTGGGGAGGTTAGGTGGGGACAAAACGTGATATAAGAACAAACTTAAGTCGTCGGCTTAAGGCAAGGGATTTACCCCTAAATTGATACATTAACAACAAAAATATTCATCAATCAAAAAAACCAATCATGAAATCAATCGCACTTATTTTTATGTTCAGCGCAGGACTTGTTTCCGCGCAACAAACCATGCATCTGCCCGAAGGCGGATCATCGCCCAAAGCTAATCTCAAAGATGTTTCTTGGATTGAAGGCCACTGGCAAGGGGAAGCCTTTGGAGGTATTGCCGAAGAAATTTGGAGTGCGCCCATGGGCAATTCCATGATGTTTGTGTTCCGAATGGTGAATAACGGCAAAGTCTCCTTTTATGAATCGGGACACATTCAGCAATTGGACAATTCCCTCATTCTTCAATTTAAACACTTTGATGGCAATATGAAAGGTTGGGAAGAAAAGGACGAAACCATCGATTTTAAGTTGGTTAAATTGGAACCTAACAAAGTATATTTTGAAGGACTCACCATGGAAAAGATAAGTGACAACCAGATGAATGTTTGGGTCCTTATTGAAGAGGATGGCAATGAAGAAGAAATTCTTTTTGCCTATAAGAGAAAGTAATAATTGATGCTCGAACAAACACCACTATGGATTTAAAATCCATAATTTTCAAAAGAATGGAATTCTTTGTTGCATCTGGTGCGATGTCCTCCCTTAATCCCCCAAAGAAAGGAAACTTCTCCCCTTTGGGGAGACCGGAGAGAGGACTATTTATAAAAACTAAAGTAACTGCAATGAAACCTGACTGCCGTCAGGCAAGTTTGAAGGGTTTTAACTTTAACTAGATAATAAATGTTTTGGACCGATCAGGAGTTTATAAAACAGGATTATACGCAAACTAAATTGCCCAAGGGCGATTACGAAAATTGCCGTTTTGTGAACTGCCTGTTCTCCAAGGGTTTTTTGGACAACCAGAACTTTGTGGAATGCACTTTTGAAGGCTGTGATTTTACCAACACCAACATTTCCCACACCATTTTTAACGATGTTACCTTTGAGGAATGCAAAATGGTAGGTCTTCAATTTGAGACCTGTAACCAACTTTTGTTATCACTTAATTTTGTGGGCTGCAATTTATCCGTGGCGTCATTTATCGGAATGCATCTGCCCGGCATCCAATTCAATGATTGCAAACTCCATCAAACCGACTTTTCCGAGGCCAACTTAAAACAGGCCAAATTCCCCAATTGTGATTTTGACAACTCAATATTTAACAACACAAATCTTGAGCAAGCTGATTTTACCTCAGCCCTAAATTTTAACATAGATCCGTCCATCAACCAGCTAAGGAAAACCCGTTTCAGCAGAGATGGATTGATCGGTTTATTAAAAAAGTATGATATTGTGGTGACCTAATCTTATCCTATGCCTGAAAGAAAATGCTTGGTTTGCGGTGAAAAGCTTATAGGCCGCATCGACCAAAAATACTGTTCCGACCATTGTAGAAACGACTACAACAACCGATTGAACCGAGATAGCAAGAACTTGGTGCGCAACATTAACAACAAACTTCGCAAAAACTACAGGATATTGGATAGCTTTCCACTACGCGACGGTAAGACCAAGACCACTAAAATGCGATTGCTGGACAAAGGTTTTGATTTTGAATATATAACCAACCTTTACACTACCAAAAAGGGAAGTACCTACTATTTTGTATATGATTTAGGGTACTTGCCACTTGATAATGATTATTACATGATCGTGAAAAGAGAGTAAACCCCTGTTATTTCCAACTATGGGAAGTTAGTTTTAAGGCCGCAATCACAATATCCTTTCGGCTGATCTGCCCCACAAGAATATCGTTCTTCATTACGGGTAATCTACGCCTGTTGTGCCTGTCAAAAACACCTGCTGCGTCAAAAATGGACATATCGTGCGGAATGGTCTCCACATTTTTGGTCATAAAACGCTCAACGCTCTTATCCAAAATAGGTTGATTAAAGTATCTGCTCTCCGAAATTTGCTTCATACAATCCGCCTCGGAAATAATACCTACCAAAAAACCATTGTTGTCCACAACCGGACCACCGGAAATATGGTGTTTGGCAAAAGTCTCCATCACTTCCAAAATGGATTGGTCCGGAGAAAAGGTGATCAATTTTTTGGTCATATAATCCTCCACCAAAATTGGGGCATTGTACTTTTTCTTGTTCTCCTCCTTGCTTCGAACGCCTTGAAAGCTTTTGATTGCCATATGGTTAGATTTTAAAGTTAAATAATAAATATAGACTTTTTTAGCGAATAACCTAATTTTACCTGTCAAAATGTAAGAACCTTTCATAATTTCATACATTTAAGATTTAACAACACTAAGCCATGAAATTTTCCAGAACCCTTGCTCTAATGCTACTAATTTTTGCCGTGTATTGGAGTTTTAAATCCTTAATGCCTTCCTATAAACCCGATAAGGAGATTTCTTTACGATCCTTTTCCACGGATAGGGCCTTGACCCATGTAGAGCAGCTATCCAAAGAACCCCATGCCGTTGGTTTTCCAGGACATAAAACAGCCAAAAGCTACATTATTTCCGAATTGAAAAAAATGGGCTTGGAGATCATTACGCAAGAAGGCTATACCGCAGGTGATTGGGGCAACTTGAGCAGGGCTACCAATATTTTGGCCAGAATCGAAGGGAGTGGAAATGGAAAAGCATTGCTTTTATTGTCGCATTACGATAGCAGTCCACATTCTTCCTACGGAGCTAGTGATGCCGGTAGTGGTGTCGCTACGATTTTGGAAGGTATCCGGGCATTTTTGAACGAAAATAAGGTTCCCAAGAACGATATCATCATATTAATAACCGATGCCGAGGAGCTTGGGCTTAATGGAGCCGACCTTTTTGTAAACAAGCACCCTTGGGCCAAAGATGTGGGACTCGCCCTAAATTTTGAAGCCCGGGGCAGTGGCGGTCCGAGCTACATGCTTATTGAAACCAACAGGGGCAACGGTTCTTTAATAAAAGAGTTTAAAAAAGCCAATCCCAAGTATCCCGTGGCAAATTCGCTGGCCTATAGCATTTACAAAATGCTCCCTAACGATACGGACCTTACCGTTTTTAGGGAAGATGGCGATATCGAAGGTTTCAACTTTGCGTTTATTGATGACCATTTTGATTATCATACCGCTTTGGACAATTACGAAAGATTGGACAGGAATACCTTGGCACACCAAGGCAGTTATTTAATGCCCCTGCTCACCTATTTTAGTGATGCCGACCTGAACAACCTAAAAAGTTTGAACGACGAAGTTTACTATAACCTCCCCTTCTACAACATGGTCTCCTACCCTTTTGAATGGATTTGGCCCATGTTCGGTGTTGCAGTCCTGGCATTTGTCCTGTTGCTTTTTTCAGGGTTCAAAAAAAAGAAACTCAATACCAAGGATATTTTTAAGGGGTTTGTACCCGTACTGATCACCTTAATAGTCAACGGACTGGTAGGCTATTTTTGTTGGTCCGTAATTACTTGGTGGTATCCAGGTTTTAAGGACATGCTGCATGGCTTTACCTATAACGGCCATACCTACATTGCCGTTTATGTTATGTTTTCTCTATTTGTTTGCTTTTACACCTATCATAAGTTCCGAAAAACCAGTACGCCCAATTTATTGGTGGCACCCCTGTTTATTTGGTTGCTTATCTGCGGATTGGTAGCCCAATATTTAAAAGGTGCCAGCTTTTTTATTGTTCCCCTGTTCGGATTGTTGGCAGGACTTCTTGTGACCATCCATCAAGAAAAACCCAATCCGTTCCTAATGGTGTTTTTGGCATTGCCCGCAGTGCTCATTTATTCGCCATTCATCAAAATGTTCCCTGTTGGCCTTGGTTTAAAAATGATGGTTGCCACAACCCTTTTTACAACACTTCTATTTTTCTTGGTACTTCCATTTTTTGGTCAATTAAAAAGTAAAGGAAGGTTGGCATATTTATTTTTGTTCCTCTTTTTCGCTTTTGGCATTTCCAGCCATATTCAATCCGATTTTAACGAGGAAAGACCAAAACCGAGCAGTCTGTTGTATGTTTACAATGCAGATACCGATTCTACCCAATGGGCGACTTATGATAATGTATTGACTGATTGGAACGGCCAGTTTTTGGGGGATGATAAAAGAAAGCCCAATACTGAGACTATTTCCAGTAAGTACCGTACAAATTTGAACTATGTGGCCGACGCACCAAAGAAAAATATCAAAACTCCTTACATTGATACTGTAATGGACACCATTATTGGGGAAAACAGGGTCATTGAGCTCTGTATTACCCCAAAAAGAGATGTAAATCGCCTTGAGGTATTTACAAATCCAATTGATATAACGTCTGCCAAAGTGAACCGGATTGCATTATCCTCCTATTTCTTGGAGAACAGAAAAAGTAGATTGGTGACACACTATATTACCAACAATGATTTCACGGAATTACAACTGGAATTTCCAAAAGATTCCGTTTTGGAGCTCACTTTGTATGAAGCCTCCAATAACCTTTTAACACATCCTGATTTTAGCATCCCGGAGCGGCCAAAAAACAGTATTCCCATGCCTTTTGTACTAAATGATGCTATATTGACCATAAAAACCTTACGATTTGACTAAAAAGATAGGAATAATGGGTTGTGGATGGCTTGGTTTGCCCTTGGCCAAAAAATTGATTGAAAATGGGTACACCGTACACGGAACCACTACATCTTCCAGTAAATTAAAAGTTTTACAAGATGAGGGAATAACTCCTTTTTCAGTACGTTTATCCGAAACAGGTATCGATGGAGACATCGAAGGGTTTCTTTCCGACATCAAAACCTTAATCATCAATGTGCCACCCAAACTACGGGGCAAGCATACCGAAAGCTTTGTGGAAAAGATGAAATTCCTGATGGCAGAAATCAAAAAAAGTGAAGTTTCCCATATCCTATTTGTGAGCAGTACCGCGGTTTACGGCAATGCTGAAGGAAAGATTACCGAAGCATCCCCTACCCAACCTACCACCGAATCGGGCAAACAACTTTTGGAGAGCGAAAACCTATTGGCAAATCAAGAGGGGTTTAACACGACCATCATCCGTTTTGGAGGCCTCATCGGACCTGACCGACACCCTGTAACGATGCTTTCGGGCAAAGAACAACTTACCAATGGCAATCACCCCATCAACCTAATTCATCTCAACGATTGTATTCACTTGATTATTAAAATTTTGGAACAAGGATATTGGGGCGAAGTATTCAACGGCGTGTACCCGCATCATCCCAAAAAACAAGTGTATTATTTCGAAGAAGCCCAAAAAAGAGGTTTGCCCGCTCCATCATACAAAACAGAATCGATCAAAAAAGAAGGCAAAATGGTTTTGAGCAAGAATTTTTTGGATAAGGGCCATCTTTTTACCACCTCCATCATTTCCTAAAAGGGCTCTAAAACCCCTGCAATTACTTATCGAATTCTTAACAGGCTGGTTAGGAATATTTTGTTAGATTTGGCGCACTAAATTAAAGATCAATGAAACATCCATAACGGAAATTTAGTAACTAGTGGAATGATTATATGGATGTTACATGTGACCATTGGAAAACAACAAAAATAAACACATGAAAAAGACTGTACTCTTATTGCTCCTATTGGTGGGGTTTAGCGGTATTTCCCAAACCAACAATGCGCTTGTAGAACATTACAAGGCTTATTACAAAGAAATGCGTTTGCAGGGTGACGTAAACGGTGTTATAGGTGCTTTGACGCACCTAAACGTATTGTCCCCGTCCAAAGAGCGAAGAGACACTTTGGCTTTTGTTTATATGAACAACGGTCAGCACATGCAGGCCCTAAACACCATAGGTGTGGAAAAAAATGCAGACGACTCCGACCTTGCCGTACAAATCAAGGCTTTTTCTTTGAAATCTTTGAATCAGCCCAAAAGGGCATTGGAACATTTTGAGGAGCTGAATTCACGAAATCCTTCTCCTTACTTGGCGTATGAAATGGCCGACCTTAAAATTCAAACAGGGGATATAAGTGGAGCGACCACCAACATTGAATATGGTATTGCCAATGCCACCGATGAAATGAAATATGCCTTTTATGAGCGGCAACAACCTTATGAGGTTCCCCTAAAAGCTGCATTTTATCATTTAAAAGGTTTGGCTGTCTTTAACAAAGACAGGGAAAACATTGATGCCGCCATCGCTTCCATCGACGAGGCCCTTAAAATTGCACCTAACTTTAACTTGGCAAGTTTGAGCAAGCAGGCTTTGGAATCCAGAAAAAAAGAAGCTGCCGAGGGAACCAAGAACTAAGTTATTGCTTCTTTTTTAGTTCTTTAAGAAGTTCGTTATCCCTTTTTTCTTTGATTTGGATGAGTTCGTCCACATTTTCATTGGGCACTGCAATCGACAATACATAATGGACAATTTTCCATTGTCCATTTACTTTTTTCAGCGCTCCGGAGCCGCGACATAGCTTCATTTGGGTGTCCAAAAGTTCATCGAACCAAGCAAAGGTCCCCGATTCGTTTAAATAAATGTTGCGCTGCACTGCGGTAAAGCTCCAGGCCTTCCCCTGATCAAAATAAGGTTTAGAGAATTTTCTAAATGCTTCGTTTTGCCAATTTTCCATGGCATCGGTTCCCAAAAAAACACCGTCTTTGGTCATTTTGCCAAAATAGGCATCAAAATCTGCGTTGGCAGCGGCCAAGTGCCAGCTGTCCAACACCTCGTTCACCTTTTTCTTTTCCGTATTCTGGGCGAGGATGGTCATGGAAACCAGCAACAGTCCCATTGTTAAAATTTTATGCTTCATCCAAAATCAATTTTTTGTCCAACTGACTGTTCATGATCACGTTCAACTGTTTGCGCATAGCGTTGTATGCTTCCAATACTTTTACAGTTGGCTCTGTTGTTGGCTGATTTTCGAGAATACTTGCCTTTGTTTTATACAAAAAAGTACGCAGTACCCTTTGTCTGCTCTTCACTTGAAAGGTATCGAACAGTTCTGGGTATTTTCCATCGGCCATTTTTTTCTCCTTTTCGATAAGGTCGTCTATGGCCAGGGACAAATCTTCGTTGTTCGTGGCTTTATAAAGCACATCAATACTGGCATTCAAATCCTTGAATTGCTGCCATTGTTCAACAATTGCTGTTGCATCTGGGTTTATACTCACTTTTTCGGGCATTTTTCGATAATTGAACTCCAATTCTTGGCTTTCAACTTCGGCTATGGCCTTTTCAGTTTTTTTACATGCCCCCAAAACTGAGAATAGGATAAGTATGCCTAACAATTTTCGCATAAGCGAATGTACAAATTTTAATAAAGGGTATCTTTGCCGTGAAACTAAATTAACTTTGATTTTAATGCACAAACCCATTTTAATAATCGGCGCATGTGGCCAAATAGGAACCGAACTGACCTTTGAACTTCGAAACAAATACGGAGCTGAAAATGTGATTGCCAGCGATATTAGGGAAGGTAGCAACGCATTGATGCAGTCCGGCCCTTTTGAGCTTTTGGATGCTACCAACTATGCTGCAATCGAGGATGTGGTAATGCATTACGAAATTGACGAGGTTTATTTAATGGCGGCCATGCTGAGCGCTACCGCGGAGAAATTTCCGATGCGTGCTTGGAACCTTAACATGAACTCGCTCTTTAATGTGCTCAACTTGGCCAAGGAAAAGAAAATATCCAAGGTGTTCTGGCCTTCGAGCATCGCAGTATTTGGCCCCAATACACCCAAAAAAGATACGCCACAGAGTACTATAATGGAGCCTAGCACGGTTTATGGCATCAGCAAGCAGTCCGGTGAGAGATGGTGCGAGTACTACCACAAAAAATATGGGGTCGATGTTAGGAGTGTTCGCTACCCAGGATTGATAAGCTGGAAAACCATGCCAGGTGGAGGCACTACGGACTATGCTGTGGAAATTTACCACGAAGCCCTTAACAAAGGAACGTACGAGTGTTTTTTGAACGGAGATACCGAACTTCCGATGATGTACATGGACGATGCCATAAGGGCCACCATAAGTTTAATGGATAGTCCTTCGGAAAAAATTAAGGTGCGATCATCCTATAATTTAGGGGGAATGAGTTTTACGCCCAAGGATATGACAAAAAGTATTGAAAAGCACATCCCTGGTTTCAAAGTTAGTTATGCACCCGATTTTAGGCAAGAAATTGCCGATTCTTGGCCCAGCAGCATTGATGATTCTGCCGCAAGAGAACAATGGGGCTGGGAACCACGGTTCAATTTGGACCAGACCACCAATGAAATGCTTAAAAATCTAAAAGAATAAGAGGTTATTCCTCTTCGGAATCTGAAAAGTCCTCATCGCCCTCAGGGATTTTTTCAAAATCCTCCGAATCAAAATCCTCGCCATCATCTTCGTCAAAGTCGGCCATGGTCCGCTCCAATTTGGAACTGATCTTTACGAGGTATTTGGTATCCTGAGTGGATACTTCTACGGCTTCTATGGATTCTCCTTTTAAGTTCTTGAAGTTGATTACATCATCGTCCCCATATCCATCGGGGTATTTTTCCACCAAAAGCTTGAGCACCTCCGAGGTCAATTTTTTATAGTCTACAATTACGCGTTTGAGGTTATCCATGATGCTGTGGTTACTTCTTGCCCTAAGTTAGAACAAATGTGATTGCATTGAAAAATTATAAAAAAAATCTTGGGTTGTCAAAATTGAAATGATTTTATCGACCAAATATGGTGTAAACCTGAAGATAGTATTAAAAAAGGGTTTAGGAGGGAGTACGTAAAAAGATTACATTAAGGCAATAATCATTGAACCTTGAACTTTGTCACCGCTTTTACAGGCTGCATTCTAGCTGTAAATCCTTCTATTACAATCTCAAATTCCCCTTCGAGATCAGATGTATAAAATTCCAAAGTAGTTGTAGGCTCCCCTAGCTCCAAATTAGGCTCCCACAACAATTGCTGTCTAAAATCTGGAATTGTCCCAAAGGTTTTGTTCCCATAATTTTGTTTGAAATACTTTTTTTGAGGTTTGGGCCTTAGCAAGGAAATTTCATTAAAATATGTTTTCTGATAATTTTCTGCAAAATCAGAATCAAATGTTTTTACATCAAAAACTCCTTGAAAAATTTGGCCTCCAACAACATATTGGTTTCTGGCCAATCTTATGGTCTCTACCTTTTTTATATCATAGTCTATTAAATCCTTATGGTCTTGGAGCAGAATTCCATCAACAATTATTAACGGATTGTACCCCACATCCATATTGGTGGCCTCAAAATCCCTGACAAAAATGTTCTCCTCTCCCTCATTATTTGAAGCGATCCAGGCATTATCCACTATCTCCACCAAAGTTTCCCTAAAAGTAGGGAAGCGTGTATACTCATCTAAATTGTACTCTATAAAATCATTGCCGTAGATGGGTATAAAATTATTGTTCAACTTTACGGTATCGGGTTTGCTGTTGAAATATGCGTTTTCTATTTGATTATGGGTACTTCGTTCCTCAATCAATTTTTTCATACCCTTATTTAAAACAAAACGTTTTAATGGTCTTTTACTCAAATTTAATTCGGGAACCGGGGCAACCTCAACCGAGTATTGGTCCTTATCAGCACCCCATACCTGAAAAATTGATTCTGTATCCAAGTTTTCCGAATGCAACGAAAACCTAAACTTACCTTCTGAATCGGTAGTGACCATTTTAAACGAATATTGGTTTCCAGGCAAGGAAAAAACCACCTTCTTGTTCATTGTTTGCAAGCCGCTGTTACTGGATAGGCGACCAGTAACCATTTCTCCCCTTAGGTCGGGCAAATAATCATTACTTGCCACATCCAAATCCACTGATCTATAGTTCTTAGTGTAATCTACTGGCGAGATTCTGTCACCATAAGCAAGTTCTTTGGATATTTTTCGCACCGATATTGAGTAAATTCCGTAATTATTTGGTTTGGCTTCAACCTCTAACATCACTTTTTCTCTTTTCCCATATTGTGATTTATCCAAGACCAACCCCAAATCCTTGCTCAAGGTTTTTGTAGCTTCCTTGTTCAAATTCCTTAGGCCATCATCCAATGAGTCTTTGCCTTTCGATTCCCAAAACACTTTTTGATCATTGGTATAGGGGTTCAAAACAACAACATCATCTGCAAAAAAGGTGTCGCTTGGCCAGTTTTTCATGTAGGTTGTGTAGGCCACAAAGGTGTAATGACCAGAATCCAAATTGGTTGGCACAAAAATGTCTCCCTGTCCCATTCCATCGACCAGTTTTACCTTTTGAATTATTTTGCGCTCCCCTTCCCTGTCCAAAAGTTCTACATAGGCAACCTTGCTTGTTTTTGAAAGGGATTGATCCTTTTTGCTGAGCGCATACAACTTAAAATGAAGATACTCGCCCGTGAACAGAAGGTTGGTATTATAATGGACATAGACGCCCTCCGTACCAATATCTTTGATCAAATTGGAATATGCGGAATTGGGCACATTGGACTGGCCCGCAGCAACCGCAACGAGGAAAAAGGTCATAATTTGTAACACATACTTTTTTAGCATTGTCATATCCAATTATTGTTCTACCCAAAAATCCGGCACTTCGTTGGAACCATACAAGGTGCAGTCCACACATCCAGCAGGAGCAACTTGATAGACGAAGGGCGGGTCTTCCCCAATATATTTGTATTGACCACTCTGTACCCGTTGAAAAAGTTCGGGGTCGGAAAGTGAGCTGTAACGATCGAACCCACAATCATCCAAAAATGGGATATCGTTCCCAAAAATTTCTTGGAAACTGAAAAAGAACCGGTTTGTGGTAAAGGAGACCACTTCAAAGAGACCTACCACTTTAACACTATCATCGCTCACATGCCTAACGTTCCCAACTATAAGACCGGGTTGGGGCTGAGAAAACAGATTATCACTACTGGAAAAGCTCTTCAAGGTTTGATAAAACTCATGAGAGACCCTGGTTTGGGCATATTGCTTCACTAAAATACTATATCTATGGGCTATTCTTCTATCCCTTCGTTCTATAAACCGAACAGGGAAATCTTCGACTTTGTCCTCCGATAGATTATTGGTTTCAGCAATCAATATGCTATTTGATGTTTCGGTAACGTAGCAAACCCTTTCTTCCTTTTCCTTGTAAACGATTTCGAGAAGCGGCGGTGACTCGGAAACAACCCTAAAGCCCTGTAAAGGCTTATAAAAAGATTCCCATCTGTAGGTTTCTTCGTATTCATATCTAAAATATCCTTCATTGTCGCCTGTAGATGTTCCATCCACATATATTTCGACCCCATCTTCCCCATCCTCGTTCAAAACCCTCTTGGCCGTTATCTCATCTATTGTTGTTGGGGCCGTTAATTGTACTTGGGGCGAAGCAAACGTTTCTCCCTTTTCATCCGTGACCTTTAATTGATAATCCATCCCAGGCTCTGCAGCAAACCCAACAGTGGATTGGTATACTCCAGGCGATGCTTCCTCAAATTGAATTGAACTGGCATTGTTTACCAGAACCTCCACCGTTGCTCCGGAAACCTGGACTTCGTCATCACCTTCTTCGTAGCTTCTGGTAATAAAAATTTCGTGCTGTTTGGTCTCTGTGGTAATACTGGCATTGATTATAAGTATATCTTCAAAGTCCGTTGTCTCTACTTCAAAAGGCTCAGTGCAGGCGCCAATGGCCAGTAAGACTCCTGTGACTAACAAAAAGATAAAACGATTTCTTGTTGGCATACTGAGCGGTTTCAAAATTTAAAATTATAGGTAATGGAAGGAACCGGTATCGAGAAAATAGAACTTTTATAAGCCTCAACATTTCCATTCTCTGTAACATAAAAAACCGAGTAAGGGTTGTTCCTGCCCAAAACATTGTATACAGAAATGGTCCAAAAGCTATGCCCAACCTTATTGAGCTTATGGTTCCCCTCTATATTAAAACCAAGATCCAACCTATAAAAATCAGGGATTCGGTAGCTATTTCTATCACTATAAACAGCATATTCGGCATCATTAAAAGTGAAATTGCCAACGGGAACGGTAACAGGCCTACCGGTTTGATACACAAAATTGGCCGACAGACTGAATCTTTTGGTAAACTTGTAATTGGCTACCATACTCAAATCGTGAGGTTTATCAAAATTCGAGGAAAAAAACTCTCCATTGTTCACTCTTTCATCTTCGAATTCACTGTCCAACTTTAAAAAGGAGCGTGAATAGGTATACCCCAGCCAACCGTTTAATTTACCCCTGTTTTTTCTTAACAAGAATTCTACCCCATAAGATTTCCCTTCTCCTTGCAACACTTCGGTCTCCACATTCTCGTTCATCAATAACTGTGCTCCTGTTTTAAAATCCAACACCTTGTCGCTTGTTTTGTAAAACCCTTCCAAACTTATTTCGTAGGCATTGGCATCCAAATTTTTAAACACTCCAAAGGAATATTGATGTCCTGTTTGTGGTTCAATGTTTAAATCGGAGAGTTTCCACGTGTCAATTGGCGAAATTGTAGTGTTATTGGTGAGTATGTGAACATATTGAATGGACTTGTTGTATCCTGCCTTTAAAGATAGGCTGGGGGTAATAAGGTATCGTGCTCCTGCCCTTATCTCCGGGCCACCGTAGGTTTCTATCACTTCTTTGTTGCCATATTGTATCGTGTCCCGAACAGTACCTTGGTTCTTCGGAGCCCCCTCTTCGTACTCGTACTGGGTTTGTTCTCCCAAAGCCATGAACGTGGAATACCTCAACCCCAAATCAACGGCAAACTTTTTGGTTATGCTATAATTTGCCGATATATATGCCGCTGATTCCAAAGCCCTCTCCTTTTCCAAGGAATTGTATTCCACCGAAGACTCTTCGTTTAAAGGTTCCAAAGTTCCAGGTGCTACCGAATATAACTTTCCTTCTACACCGTAGTTAAATTTGAGGTCGGTACTGTGCAAGTAATCCAAGTTTATCCTCGCTTCTGTTTCGTTGATTTTATAACCTAAATCAAAATCATTGTTGGCCCCTCTTTCATATTCTATATTAAAGGTGTAACCGCTATTGGCAATCTGAACCTCGGATAAGTGCTTATCGTTGAACTTGTGCTGCCATCTTAGTGACACCAAGCTGTTATCATAAATGTAAAGGGAATCAGAGGAAATACTAAAATTGTCCTTGCTGTAGTATGCCGTAGCCTTTATTTTGTTGTTCTCGTTCACCTGATGGGTATAATTGGCCACTCCATCATAAAATGTTGCACGACTTTTACTCAAAGATTCCTCTTTCATAGATCGCAAGATCCAGTTGGCATAAGCACCCCTGGCACCAAACATAAACGAGGATTTTCCCTTTACCACTGGAGTTTCCAAAACCAAATTGCCTGTTACAGGACCCAATGAGGCTTCACCCTTAAACTCGGAATTGTCGCCATCTTTTGTTTTAATATCGAAAACTGAAGATAAACGACCTCCAAATTTTGCTGGAATGTTTCCCTTATACACCTCCAATTGCCCTATTGAAAAAGGATTAATGGCTGAAAATATTCCAAAGAAGTGCTGTGGGTTGTACATGGTGGCACCATCAAACAATACCAAATTTTGGTCTGCCTTTCCTCCCCTAACATTAAATCCTGTTGCCCCTTCACCGGCCGATGATATTCCCGGCAATGCCGTTGCAACTTTTAGGACATCCCTTTCACCAAGGACCAAAGGAATGGTTTTGCTTTCTTCACTATTAATTTCTTCTGTTCCGCTTACGGTTTCTTCAATATTTTTGTAAATATCTCCCTCCACTACCACTTCATCCAACTGCTCAAGACTTTCATTAAACTCCAAATCCAAAGTGCCATCATTAAAAATGATGATTTCCTTTTCGGCTCTCTCTATGCCCAGTGCCCTAAACTTTAAAATATTGGAGCCTATTGGTAATTCAATACGATAAAACCCCTCAAAACTGGTTATGGCAAGCAATCGGTCATCATTGGTTGAAATGGTCATATCTGGAATCGGGTCTCCAGACTCAAAGTTTGTGATATAGCCGCTAAGCGTGTACGTTTCCTTTGATTGAGCACCAATTTCTCGGCCCACCCTAATGGTTTCCACATTTTTGGAAACCCTTTCATCTCCTTTTGCATAAAATATTGGAGTCACTTTTCTGGAAGCTGTCACGGTCTGGACTTTCGCTGAATCTTTTCCAAAAAATCCTTCGGGAAGGTCACTGTAAATAGTGTTATTGTTGGTAAGTATTATTTTATTGGGCGGATACAGAAAATAATTCACCGTTGTGCCCTCCAATAGGTCTGCAATAATATCTTCTATATTTTTATTGGTATATTTTTTTTGAATGAGACTGTCCGTAAACCAATTCTGCAGATAATAAATTTGATATTCTGTGTCCGAATTAATTTTTTGCAGGGCTTCTAAACGGGAAACGTTCTCAAAAGTGAAAGACAACTCTTTTTCGTTGAATTGGGAATATGATAGCTTGAAAACCAAGACAAACAGAATCAAGACCAAATAATTTCTCATAATTCTGTTGGGTTTACGAATTTATTGAACAACAGTTTAAAAAAAGTATCCTTGTCAGTTTTAAATGCTATCCTATTTTGCTTAAAGAAATCCCTAAGCTCTTTCTTTTGCCCAACAAAAACATGGCTCCATTGGTTTTTTGTGTTTGCTTCAAAGAGTTCTCCCCTATACAACAAAATGTAATCTGTGCTTTCTTCATATTCAGTGATCACTTGACTTTCCCGTCTTGATTGTACGCTCTTCTTTATATACTTTTTTAGCAACAAATCCCCTTCTTCGCTTTCCAAAACCTCCAAATATCCATATTGTTGGCCGCCCATTAATGTAGAAGGCAGGCGTATAAAACGGTGCCCATTGATTGTAAACTCTTTTACCTTGTTTTTTATAAGTCGGACCAATAGCCCGGTCGGGTTAAATTTTGGGGTAATCAAAAGCTCATCCAAATGAACATTGTATTTGAGATTTTGCTCAAAATAGGGCTGTCCATCAAAGACGATGTCCCCTTTTAAAAAATTGTTTTCTAAAAAATATGCATGTGTATCGGAAGCACCTGTAGACCCTTCCTTGAATATAGGGCCATTGTACAATGCCATGTTTTGCTCCCCGACAATAGAGTCGAACGTTGAGTAAACTTCAGGTGCTGTTATTTTATTTGTTTGGCCTTGCACCCACAAAGAGGCAAAAAAGATAAGTATAAGAACCATTAACTGAATAGGAGTATACCTCTTGGAAGTGCTAAAATTATGTCCCTTGTTGTTATTTTTTATCAATCTGGATAAAGCTATTTTAAATGGTAAATATAAGGTTTTAGTTATTTATTTAAATCCCACAAGATTCATACATAAAAATGTTGGCCTAGCATTTAAGACCCATTGCCTTCAAAATTTGTACTGGAAAGCTTTGATGAGCACTTGCTATCAAGTATAAGTGCATGTAATCGGCAAATCCAAACAAAAATGTGGACTGCCCCAGATTTGCGCCTAACAGGGTTCCCAATCGACCAGAAGATAGTAAAAAAGGGGTGAGAAGAAGTACATAAAAGATTACGTTAAGGCAATAATCATTGAACCTTGAACTTTGTTACCACTTTTACAGGTTGTATTCTAGTTGTAAAGCCTTCAATTACAATCTCAAATTCCCCTTCGAGGTCAGATGTATAAAATTCCAAAGTAGTTGTAGCAGTACTGGGTAATATACCGACCTGTTTTTATTTTTTATGTATCTTCCTAGTATAACAAAAACCAACTCTTAGGGTTGCATTTGGCGCACTCTTACTTTTAGGAACAGTTTGAAAACAATTAATTCATTACTCGAATATGAAAGAAGAAATCCAAACATATAACGACAGTCAACTACTCCCTGATAAAGAAATCTGCGATTTACTGGCAACAACAATAAACAACGAACTTACCGAAGCGGAAAATAAAATCTGGCACTCCCATCCTGTTTGGTTTTTGGACGGCAATCCAATTGTTGGGTACAGCAAACAAAAAAAAGGAATAAGGCTCATGTTTTGGAGCGGTGCGGATTTTAACGAAGAACATTTAAATGTAAAAGGAAAAAAATTTAAAGACGCCTCCATTTTTTATACCAGTGTGCTTGAAGTTGAAACTTCGGATTTGACACGGTGGCTTAAAAAATCACGAGAAATACAATGGGACTATAAAAACATTGTAAAAAGAAAAGGGCACTTAGAAAAACTCAGATAAAATGAAAACTACTCCCGAACACAATAAACGAATGGCGAATATGACCTTTGCATCGGTATATCCACATTATGTTACAAAAATTGAGAAAAAAGGTCGGACAAAAGAAGAATTACATCAAGTTATAACATGGCTAACAGGTTTTGACAACAAAAAAATAAAGGCCCTTATTGACCAGCGAGTAACGTTTGAAACCTTTTTTAAAGAAGCCACATTGAACCCGAACGTTAACCTGATAACCGGGGTAATTTGCGGGTACAGGGTTGAAGAAATTGAAAACCCGTTGACCCAACAAGTCCGGTATCTCGACAAATTGGTGGATGAGCTGGCAAAAGGCAAAAAAATGGAAAAGATTCTAAGAAATGGCTGAGCTAATTCACGGTCGGTGCAAAATTGACCTATACAAGGAGGCCTTGATGTATTTTTTCAATACTTAACATTTGGAAAAAAGAGGGTGGCTAAAAAGTATTGAAATACGTCACATTCTGAATTAATTTGAGAATTTCGTCATAATGGTATTCAAGCTGTTATGATAACTTGGATTAAGTTCAGGTTGACGAAAACCTACCTTTTAAACACCCTCTATGCTACACTAAGTATTATATGTTACTGCTGTGCCATCTCCAATTGAATGGTCATGTCCACTTCATTCCCTATGGAGGCCGATTCTTCGCCCACACCAAACTCCAATCGGTTAATGGTACCGGTTAGTTTGAGTCCTGCCTTCAATTTTTGGCTTCGCTGGTCAGTAATTATCCCGTTCACTTTTCCTTCCAAGCTTACCGGTTTGGTAACGCCATGCATACTAAGGTCACCTTTGAGTTTAAAGGTATTGTCCCCAGTTTTTTCAAAATTGGTGCTTTTAAAGGTAATGGAAGGATACTTTTCAGCATCAAAAAAATCAGCACTTCTTAAGTGGTCGTCGCGTCTATCGTTATCCGTATCAATACTGGTTGTTTTAATGTCAACGGTAAATTCAGCCTCGTCAAAGGTATCGGTTGCGGTCGCTGTTATGTCAAAGTCGCTAAAATGGCCTTCCACGGTAGAAATCATTAGGTGCGAAATGCCAAAACCTACCTTGGAGTGTGCTCCATCCGATTTCCAAGTAGATTGTGCCACAACCATAAAAGAGGTTAAGAATGTCAGTACGAAAAATGTCTTCTTCATTGTTGAGTGATTTAAGTGTTAGTGATATTGTTTTTAAAAACTTGTGAGTCATCATTTTTGATGATGCCTTAGTTTAAATATGGACCATCAGAATGAAAATAGTAAATATTTTCCGTGAACGACAAGGGTTAACCCTCAATCAACCAATTAATTATGAATATCCAGGGGTAAAATGTCGTTTAGGGGGTAAATTTGGTTGTTGGTAAAACTGCTTTTCTTTTACAGCAGTTTTATCTATAGTTTTGGCACTAATTAATTATTGTGTGTTGATTTCTAAAAAAGAACTTCTTTTTCAAATAGTGCTACACATACTGGTGCTCCTGTTTTTTTCTTTTGAAAGACATACAGGAAGCATAGTTGTGCACAGGGCTATATTCCTTCTATTTTATGCCGTTGCCACAGTAGCGATCACGTACTACCTCATGCCCAAATTTTTGTACAAAAAAAAATATTGGCAATTCTTTTTGGGGGCCGGCATGGTCGTGGCGATAATAATTACCATAGAAGAAACAGTTTTGGAACCTCTTATATTCCCCAATACAAGAAGGGCGGAAACTTTCCCCGGAATTTATGTCTCCCTTTTAGGGGTTTTGCCCGTAATGTTCATACTTTCCGGTTGTAAATTTGGATGGGATGCCCTGAAAAAACAGGCTCAAATAGATGAACTCGAGACGACCATACAAGAAAGCGAACTGCAATTCTTGCGAAGTCAGATAAACCCCCATTTTTTGTTCAATAATTTGAACAACCTTTATTCCTATGCCCTACAGGAATCGCCAAAAACACCGGAGATTATTCTTGAAATGAGCGGTGTACTGCGGTACATGTTGTACGAATCCAAGGAACAGTTTGTACCTTTAAAAAAGGAATTGGAGCAATTGGGCAACTTTATCCGGTTGTATAAACTACAGATAGAGGATAGGGGCGAGGTTCAGTTTGATGTGGACAAGATTGAAGGGGAGTACAAGATCGCACCTTTAATTTTGATTGTATTTATTGAAAATGCTTTCAAGCACAGTCAGTCCGGACAATCTTCCGATATCGAAATAGATATATCCGTAAAGTTGAACAATGCTACATTGGAGTTTAGTTGCAAGAACAATTATGAGGCCGGGTTTAGCCTGGACAGTGTTGCAAAGGGGATAGGTTTAAAGAACGTACGAAAACGCCTTGAACTATTGTACCCAAAAAAACATGTTCTAAAAATAGAAGAGGCCGACAATTCCTATAATGTGTACCTAAGATTGGAATTGGAAAAAGTATAGGTTATGAGGTGTATTATTGTTGAAGACCAACCCCCTGCACAGCGAATTTTAAGAAAATTTATCCAAGATGTACCCACCTTGGAGTTGGTAGATGTATTTTCCGATGGGTTGAAGGCGATGGAATTCTTGAATACCGAATCGGTGGATTTGATGTTTTTGGACATCCACTTGCCCAAAATCAACGGATTGGATTTCTTAAAAAGTATTCCAGACCCGCCACAGGTTATCTTGACCACTGCTTTTTCCGAATACGCCCTTGAAGGATACGACCTGAATGTTGTGGATTACCTGCTAAAACCATTTTCTTTCCAGCGCTTTTTGCAGGCCATAAACAAAGTAAACGCCAAGCACGAGCATATCATATCAAAAAACGATACTGCTCCCCTTGCGGAAATCTACGTAAAATCCAGCCACGAACATATCAAGGTTTTGGTAAAGGACATCTATACGATCACTTCAGATTCCGATTATACCGAAATTCACCTCAAGGAAAAGAAAATATTGTCCAATGAGCCCCTACGGCACTGGGTGGAGTTATTGGGCAGCAGCCAATTTTATCAAATACACAAATCCCATATCATCAACACCCAAAAGATTGATAGGATCTCGGGCAATTTGGTCCTGTTGACCAATGGTGCCAAAATACCCATGGGAAGGGCTTATAAAGACAATTTCTTAAAAAGCATATTGCAATAAAAGGGTGAATTCTAAGTTAACCTGAGTTCAATTATTATTTATGACCTTGAAAATGCGCCGTCACTTCGAGTGCGAAGCGTATCGAGAAGTGCCATTTTCGGGTTCAAAATCGTTGTTTTCGACCTGCCTGCCGGCAGGTACAATTTTCTCTGGTTTTGACTTTAGTTTATCCTGAGCATAGACGAAGGGCTCAACCACCGAAAATCACTCAAACTGACGAAATGGAAATTTTGTTGCTTTTTAACTTAGAATTTACCCTCTTTCCGTTTTTATTCAATCAGCTCTACTTCGCAAAGTAAATATAGATGGCAATTACAATAAAAGCGATAAACCCACTTGCCAGTTTTACATGTTTCCAAGGCTCTATGGATACCTGTTTGGTGTACTCCAGTTGGAAAGGTTCCTTTCTTGGATAGAATTTTCCAATAATCAGCATAATAATAATGTTGGAAACAAACAATATGGCCATTACATGAAGATAATGCGGATATGCCCCAGCTTCTACCATATTTAGTTCAGCAGGGTCGGTAATGCCATTTGCCTTGGCTTCGGCAAGGGCATTGGCCACCATTTTTGGGCCAACGATAAATTGGCTGATGATATAAAGAACAGACCCTGAAAGAATACCGATTTTGGCTGCAATGGCAGGAACCCTTTTTGTTAGATACCCAACTACAATAATCGTGAAAATCGGGATACTGTAAATTCCGTTGATTTCTTGTAGGTAGTTGAACAAACTGCCCGCATTGGCAATGAGCGGGGCAATAAACATGGCGGCCAATGCCAAACATACACCAAACACCTTACCGTATTTTACCACGATCATCTCCGAGGCATTTTTATTGATGTGCTGTTTGTAAATATCTATCCCAAACAAGGTAACCGAACTGTTGAGTACACTATTAAAAGAACTCAGGATGGCACCAAACAGAACCGCGGCAAAAAAGCCCATCAACGGTTTTGGGAGCACGGCCCTTACCAGTTCCGGATAAGCAAGGTCGCTGCTTGCAAGTCCTCCTTCAAAATAGTAGTATGCGATCATTCCGGGCAATACCAGAATGATCGGCCCCAAAATCTTTAAGAATGCCGCCAATAAAAGCCCTTTTTGCCCTTCTGCCAGGTTTTTGGCTCCCAGCCCTCTCTGTATGATCTGTTGATTGGTTCCCCAATAAAAAAGCTGGACCAGCATCATTCCGGTAAAAATGGTGGCAAAGGGGACTTCTTGTCCAGGGTTTCCTGTAGAATCGAAACGTTCGGGGTTGGCGGCCATTAAGGTTTCCAGCCCTCCCAAAATACTTCCATCGCCTATCGCCATCAAACCAAAAACAGGAATCAGTATTCCACCGATTATAAGTCCGACCGCGTTGATACTATCCGAAACTGCAACCGCCTTCAATCCACCAAAAACGGCATAAATGGATCCTATGATACCAATTCCCCAAATACAAATTACCAAGGCGGTGGAATCCGAGACCCCAAGTAATCCAGGGACATCGAACATGCCGCTTATGGCCACCGACCCAGAATATAGGATTACCGGAAGCAATACCACCACATATCCCGTTAGGAACAATCCAGAGGTTATGGTTTTTGTAGTGACATCAAACCGTTTTGCCAAAAACTGGGGCACCGTGGTCAGTCCGCCTTTTAAATAGCGTGGCAGCAAAAATAATGCTGTGACCACAATGGCCAGCGCGGCCAAGGTTTCCCAGGCCATTACCGAAAGACCATCTTTATAGGCGCTCCCGTTAAGGCCTACAATCTGTTCTGTGGACAGGTTGGTCAACAGCAACGAACCGGCTATGACCCCGGCCGTAAGGCTCCTGCCCCCCAAAAAATAGCCATCGGAGGATGATTCATCTGTTTTTCTAACGGACCACCAGGATATTATCCCCACTAAAAGTGTGAATCCTAAAAACGAAATAAGTGCCATAAAATAAAGTTTGATGTTTCGGCCTTAGGCCAAAACGGTTTGTTTAGTCGGTTGTTTGATCAAATATATTGGTTGATAATATTTTCGAACAATTCTTGCTTACCGCTGATCTTTTTGATGTCCTGATGGGTTGTTGCATGTGCATAAAGATCTTCCAAAGAAAGCTTACCTTCCTCGAATGCCTTCCCAGAGCCGGTATCAAAAGATGCGTAGCGATTTTTTCGCAAGCTAAGATAATTGGAATTTTCCAAAATGGCGTTTGCCGCCAACAATGCCCTGGCGAATGCATCCATTCCTCCAATGTGCGCATAGAAAATGTCTTCCAGATCGGTGGAGTTTCTTCTCAATTTGGCATCAAAGTTAATACCACCACCTTGGAAACCACCTGCTTGCAGAATCACTAACATAGCTTGGGCCAGCTCGTAAACATCAACAGGGAACTGGTCGGTGTCCCAACCGTTTTGGTAATCGCCCCTGTTGGCATCAATACTTCCCAAAAGATTATTGTCTGCTGCCACTTGCAGTTCATGCTCAAAGGTATGTTGTGCCAAAGTAGCGTGGTTTACCTCAATATTGAGTTTAAAATCGTCCAATAAATCGTATTTGGTAAGGAAACCGATAACAGTGGCCGAATCAAAGTCGTATTGGTGCTTTGTGGGTTCCATGGGTTTGGGTTCGATGAAGAACGTTCCCTTGAACCCTTGTTTGCGTGCGTAGTCCTTGGCCATGTGCAGGAAGCGTGCCATGTGGTCCTGTTCGCGGCCCATATCGGTGTTGAGCAATGACATGTACCCCTCGCGTCCTCCCCAGAACACATAGTTTTCCCCTCCAAGTTTGATGGTTGCATCGAGCGCATTTTTCACTTGGGCCCCTGCAGTGGCTACCACATCAAAATCGGGGTTGGTAGCGGCTCCGTTCATATAGCGTGGATGGCTGAAACAGTTTGCCGTTCCCCAGAGCAATTTAACTCCGGATTCCTTCATCTTTTCTTGGGCATAGTCCGTTATGATATCCAACCTTTTTTCCGATTCGGCCAAGGTACTGCCCTCATCGATCAGGTCAATATCGTGGAAACAGTAATAGGGCGCACCAATTTTTGTGATGAATTCGAAGGCTGCATCCATTTTGTCCTTGGCCTGCTGAACAGGGTCTGTATTGGTCAACCATGGGAAATTTTTGGTGGGCGCCCCAAAGGGGTCGCTGCCCGTGTCGTTAAAAGTATGCCAGTAGGCGATGGCAAATTTGAAATGTTCTTTCATGGTTTTGCCGCCTACCATCTTATTTTCATCATAATATTTAAAAGCCAAAGGGTTGTCCGATTCTTTCCCCTCGAATGCAATTTTTCCGATGCCTTTAAAAAATTCTTTGTCTCCTTTTGTAATCATAATTGTTTTGTTCAGTTAATCAATATATTCATTTAGGGCCTTTTTCCAGATTTCATAGGCCTGTTTGTATTCGTTTAGTTTTTGGTTGTCGGGTTCATAGGTCAATTGGATAGCGTCTGATGCAGTGGCTTCTCCAATGCTTGCGAAATCTCCAAAAGCATAGGCTGCCGCTCTTGCAGCTCCTATGGCACCAGTGGTTTCCACAATATCAATCCGGCTCTGTGTAAGTGTAGAAATGGTTTTGGAAAATATTCCTGCCCTAAAAAGGTTATCATTTCCAGCTTTTATGGATTGAATATCAACGCCGTCGTTTTGTAATATTTCCATGCCATGTACAAACGCAAATGCAATGCCTTCGAGCGCTGCCCGGAATAAATGGGGCGTTTTATGGATGTTAAAATTGAGGTTAAGGATGCGTGAGCCTTTTCTACAATTTTCCAGCATGCGTTCCGCGCCGTTCCCAAAGGGAAGAATGCAAAGGCCATTGGAACCGATCGGGATGGTTTCGGCCTGTTGGTTCATATCATTGTAAGAAAGTCCGTGGGTCAGTTCGTTCTTGATCCAACTGTACTGGATTCCCGTTCCATTTATGCACAAAAGCTTCCCTATTCGTGTTTTTTGAGCAGTATGATTGGTGTGAGCAAAACTGTTGATTCTTGTATGCTCCCGTGTATTTTCTTGTCCGGATATGGCATATACAACTCCGGAAGTTCCTCCGGTGGCCGCAATTTGCCCTGGCTCCATTACATTAAGGGAAAGGGCATTGTTGGGTTGGTCCCCGGCCCTGTACATTATGGGAATGCCTTCGGGCAGGCCACTGTCCATAGCTCCTTGCTTGCTCACATATCCTTGTTCCGAAAACGAGGGGGAAATTTTGGAAACAAGCTTAGGGTCTATTTCTGCCGCTTCCAAAAGCCAATCGGCAAGGTCGTTCTTTTTAAAGTCCCACATTATCCCTTCGGAAAGTCCCGAGGGGGTGGTAACGCACTCCCCGGATAACCGTAAGGCAATAAAATCGCCAGGAAGCATAAACTTGTGTATTTTTTGGTATGTATCGGGTTCGTTATCCTTGACCCATTTTAGCTTGGATAGTGTAAAATTACCGGGGGAATTGAGCAAATGATTTACACATTTTTCCTTTCCAACCTTTTGGAACAAATTTTCTCCTGTTGCTACAGCCCTACTATCGCACCAAATAATGGAAGGCCTTAAGGGATTGAGGTCTTTGTCCACCACTACAAGTCCGTGCATTTGGTAGGAAATGCCTATTCCCTTTATATTGTTTTTATCAATGTTGTTTTCTGAAAGTAATTTTTTGGTAGCGATACACAGGTTTTTCCACCAAACCTCTGGATCTTGCTCTGCCCAACCTGGATTGATCGAGGTCATGGACATTTCTCTCTCAGGATATTGGGTCATACTTACAAAACTCCCATCGTCAGCACTGATCAAAGCAGCTTTTATGGAAGAACTACCAATATCAAAACCTATCCAATACATATAACAAGATTAAAATGGCAATGAAAATAGCTAATTATTATGAAGTGTGCCTTATTGTTTCAATAATTCAACATATAAATCAATAATCGTTTGCTAACCATAATTTAAATGGCCTTGATTCCGCAAGAATTGCAATTGGCGGCAAAATGGAGAAGTGTACAGGGTAAGATTATGACTTGTTTTAATGGTGTTATGCATTTTTTGGTCACTATAAGAGATTATAATCCATAAAAGAAAGCGAGGATTTCCAATTTGATCTCAGTTCTATGGAATTGGCGGCGAACAATATTCTTAATTAAATTAAGGTGTCCCGCCAAAAGTGTGGATTTTGTTTTTGGGTTGCTCAAAAGCTTACCATTTTTCCTAAAATGGTTACCTTAGAGGAGTGTATTTTAATACTATGAAAGAAGAGCTTTTAGCAACATTCAACAGCCATTTTGAACAACCCCTTATTGATGAGATTCTTGAAGTGGGGACATTAAAGGAAGTCCCGGCAGGCGAAACCATAATGGATATCGGACAATACATAAGAAGCATACCCTTGCTGTTGTCCGGAGCCATAAAAGTGCTCAGGGAAGATGATGAAGGTGATGAATTGCTCCTATATTATCTGGAACAAGGCGAAACCTGTTCCGTAACCATGGCATGTTGCATGGGGCAAACCAAAAGTGAGATCAGGGCCATAACCGAAACCGAAACCAAAATGATAATGGTTCCCGTTCAGAAAATGGAAGAGTGGATGGGCAAGTACAAAGGGTGGAGAAACTATGTCTTTGAAAGCTATCACAACCGTTTGAACGAGTTATTACAGACCGTGGACAGTATAGCGTTCAAAAATTTAGACCAAAGATTGGTGGACTACCTTCAAAAGAAAGTCGAGGTAACCAACGACAACCGCATTCGAAACACACACCAAGAAATTGCCTATGATCTTCACACCTCAAGGGTTGTGGTTTCCAGATTATTGAAAAAATTGGAAAAAATGAAGAAACTGGTGCTTCATAGAAGTTATATCCAAATTGTGGATCTATAAGTGTGTACTTTGTTACATTGGTTCTCCTTGGGTCACCCTATTTTTGTATAAAATCTATCACATGATCAAACGGTACTTGCCATTTTTATCTTGGATGGCCACATACAACAAATCATTGCTCCGAGGAGACCTGGTTGCGGGCCTTACCGTAGGAATCATGTTGGTACCACAAGGAATGGCCTATGCGATGATCGCAGGAATGCCTCCAATTTATGGGCTATATGCTGCATTGGTGCCTCCATTGGTATATGCTCTTATGGGAACATCAAGGCAATTGGGCGTAGGGCCTGTGGCCATGGATTCATTATTGGTGGCAGCAGGGGTTGGTGCATTACAACTGGTTAACACAGAAGAATATATCTCCACCGTACTTTTTTTGACCCTGCTCATAGGGGGAATACAACTTCTTTTAGGTGTTTTGAGAATGGGCTTTTTTGTAAATTTTTTGTCCAAACCTGTCATTAATGGGTTTACATCTGCTGCTGCCATATTGATAGGCTTGGGACAACTGAAACACATATTGGGAACAAACTTTGCGGAATCCAGTAAAATTCATGAACTGTTGGCCAATATTATAGGAAGTTTGGACAATGTAGACCTACTGACCCTCGGACTAGGCGCAATCTCCATATTTTTAATGTTTTTACTGAAAAGCATCAACAAAAAGTTGCCCACCCCCTTGTTGATCGTGGTGCTAGGCATCTTGGCAGTAGTGATTTTTAATCTGGAAACAAAGGGGATCTATATTGTGGGGGATATTCCAAAGGGCCTTCCCGATTTTCAGCTTCCACAATTCCAATGGGACAAAATAGGACAGCTCATGCCCATTGCCATAACTGTGGCACTTTTTGGGTTTATGGAGTCCGTTTCCATAGCAAAGACAGTTGAGGAAAAACACCCGGAATACGAACTGGATGCCGACCAAGAGCTGCGAGCTTTGGGTCTTTCCAATATTTTGGGCTCATTCTTTCAGTCTTTTTCCGTGTCAGGCAGTTTTTCAAGGACCGCGGTCAATGATCAAGCCGGGGCAAAAACAGGAATGTCACTCATCTTTAGCACACTTATTATAGCGGGCGTACTGCTCTTCCTCACTCCATTGTTCTACAAATTGCCCGCAGTGGTCTTGGGAGCCATCATCATAGTTTCGGTGGTTGGCCTTATAGATATAAAATACCCCTTGGTATTGTGGAAGAACAGAAAAGACGAGTTTTTCCTATTGACGGCCACTTTTTTGATGACCCTTTTTATTGGTTTGATGGAGGGAATCCTTTTAGGAGTATTGCTCTCCCTAATGTTGCTTGTATATAGGATATCCAAACCGCACATGGCCGTTTTGGGAAAAGTCAGGGGAACCCACTATTACAAGAACATTGACCGTTTCTCGGAAGATGTGGAAGTGGATGCAGATAAATTGGTCATAAGGTTCGATGCCCAATTGTATTTTGGCAACAAAGATTATTTCAAAAAACAACTCTATCGACAAATCGAGAAGAAAGGCCCTGTCCTCAAGTACATCATCCTAAATGCGGAGCCCATAAATTATATAGACAGCAGTGCTGCGAGCATGTTGGAACGGATTATACTCGACTTGCGGAAAAAAGGCATCCATTTTTCTATAGCAGCCGCCATAGGCCCCACAAGGGATATTCTGTACAGCAGTGGTATTGTGGACATTCTTGGTGAAGAAAACCTGTTTGTCCAGACTTTTGATGCCGTGGACTGCTGTACCGAACAAAAAGAGCGAAGCCTTATGCAAAAAAAAGTGTCCTTACAGTCCAAGACAAAGAGTTTGTAACTTTGGTAACTGAAAAGCACAAGAGACGAATTTATTTTTGGTAAAAACCATAAGAAATGAAAGTTGAACAGATTTACACAGGATGCCTTGCACAAGGCGCTTACTATATAGAAAGTGAAGGCGAAGCCGCCATTATAGACCCTCTAAGGGAAGTGCAGCCCTACATAAAAAAGGCCAAGGAAGATGGAGCCTCCATCAAGTACATTTTTGAGACCCATTTCCATGCAGATTTTGTGAGCGGACATGTAACCCTATCGAAGGAGACAGGAGCGCCTATCGTATACGGCCCAACTGCAAACCCCTCTTTTGATGCGATTATCGCTAAAGATGGGCAAGAGTTTAAGTTGGGGGAAATTACCATAACAGCAATGCACACGCCTGGCCATACCATGGAAAGCACCACCTATTTGTTGAAGGATGAAAATGGAAAAGACCATGCCATTTTCAGCGGTGACACCTTGTTCCTGGGAGATGTAGGAAGGCCTGACCTTGCCCAAAAAGCGGCCCACATGACACAGGAAGAGTTGGCCGGTACTTTGTTCGATAGTCTTCGCAACAAGATTATGCCATTGGCCGATGACGTGATTGTTTACCCAGCGCACGGAGCAGGTTCCGCCTGTGGAAAAAGTATGATGAAAGAAACCGTGGATACCTTGGGCAATCAGAAAAAAATGAACTACGCTCTCAGAGCCGATATGACGAGAGATGAATTTATCGAAGAGGTAACCGAAGGGCTTTTGCCTCCACCGCAATACTTTCCATTGAACGTGAAAATGAACAAAGAAGGTTATGAGGATATCGACAAAATATTGGAAAGGGGAACCCAAGCTCTATCTCCAGAGGCTTTTGAAGCTGCCGCCAACGAAACAGGCGCTGTTGTTCTAGATGTACGCCATCAAGATGAATTTGCAAAAGGCCATGTGCCCCGCTCCATATTCATTGGATTGGACGGAAGTTTTGCGCCTTGGGTCGGTGCCCTTGTTGCCGATGTAAAACAGCCTATTCTGCTCGTAATCCCCGAAGGACGCGAAGAAGAAACCATTACCCGATTATCAAGGGTCGGTTTTGACCATACCCTGGGTTACCTGAAAGGAGGAATTGATGCATGGAAAGAAGCGGGAAAAGAAATTGATACCGTGGACAGCGTTAATGCCGAAGAGCTAAAAGCATTAGTGGATAATGGCGTGCCCGTTTATGATGTTAGAAAAGAATCTGAATTTAAAGCAGAGCACGTGGAGGATGCCCATTTAACCCCTTTGGACTTTATCAACGATCATATGTCGGAATTTCCAGAACAAGAAACCTTCTATGTCCATTGTGCAGGAGGTTATAGGAGCATGATAGCTTCTTCTATCTTAAAAAGCAGGGGGATTCATAACCTAGTTGACGTAGCAGGTGGTTTTGCCGACATAAAAAACGCAGGGATTCCTGTTACGGATTACGTATGTCCCACTACTTTGAAGTAAGGTGGGGATAACTTCTTAAAAAAGCATTAAAGTTGTTTTTGTGTAACTATCGTTACTGACCCTCATAGGTTGGCCGAGGTATTTTAGCCCTTAAAACAACAATACTATGTCAATATTAAGCTTTTTGTTCAAAGAACAGAACCTCCCTGATGAAATCAATATTTTGGATAGGGAGGAATATAAAACCGCCATTTCCAAAGGTAAGGTCCAATTGGTGGATGTCAGAACCAAGGGAGAGTTTCTATCGGGCCACATAAAAGGAGCCAGGAATATCGATTTTTTTCAAGGAGTTGCATTTGATGCCGCTTTTTCAAAATTGAAAAAGGAGGCTCCCGTGTACATTTATTGCCAATCTGGAAATAGAAGTCAAAAAGCAGCAAAAAAGCTGGTGAGTTTGGGCTTCACCAAGGTTTACGATTTAAGGGGCGGATACATGGGTTGGTGCTATTGATCTGGATATAGTCAATATAAAAACAACATTCTGGCTACAAAACCTCAAATGCGGGGTAGTGTCAATACCATTTCAAAGAAATTATCAGAAATAAAAGATGTGATTGTGGAGAAGGATAGCTCATCGGTCGGCTTTGAACATGAAAGCGCCGATGATGCTTCCTTAATTAAAGAAACCCTCAAATAAATGGGTTATACCACTATTGATAAGGAAAATGGTTTTGTGGAAAAAGCAAAATCTTTTGTAAGTTGTACCAATGGTAAAATATCCAAATAATGCGATTTTCTCCAATTTCCATATTAATTTTTCTGCTGTTCCTTTCTTGTAAGCAGGGGCCAAAAATATCAGATAAAAAAGTATCGCCCGAAAATCCGGATTATACAGAAATGGGCATGTCCTATGCCCAAGAAACCCAAAAAGTTTTGGGAAAGGCATTAATGGGAACTATACAGAACAAAGGCGTAAAGGAGGCCGTTGTTTTCTGTAACGAGAAAGCCTATCCGTTAACGGATAGTATGGCCACAAAGTTTAACGCCCGAATAAAAAGGGTTTCTGATAAACCCCGAAATCCCAACAATAAGGCCAATGCCACAGAATTGGCGCATATAGAAACATTTAAGAAAGCAATTGCCTCAGGTGATTCGATCGCACCTATTTTGGATAAGGCAAACGGGGAAGTTTATTTCTACTATCCCATTGTTACCAAAGGCTTGTGCTTGAATTGTCATGGAAGCCCAGAAAAGAATATTGCTCCAGAGGTATTGACCCATTTATTGGAATTTTACCCAGAAGACAAGGCTGTCGGTTATGGACCCGATGAGGTACGAGGTATTTGGAGTATAGTTTTCGATGCTTCGAAAAACCCTGATTAGATTTTATTTTTTTGGCTTTTTGAATCCATGGACCAATTGGCCCCAAAAACCTTTGGGGATATCCTCGTCTCCCGGAAAACCCAATTCAATTTTTCCGCCACTTTCTGGAACATAGTTAGTGCGGAAAATATAATCCCAAAGACTGAGACTTATCCCATAATTCATTCCATACCGATGTCCTTCTGGTAGATTGTATGCATGGTGGTACAGGTGCATCACGGGATTGTTCAAGATATATTTTAATGGTCCGTAGGTCAATTTGATGTTTGAATGGTTGAAATGCCCAATGGCTATAGCCGCAAAATGTACAATATAGGCCTGTTCGGGTTCAAAACCACCAAGAACCATCACCCCCAATGTTTTTAAAGGCTTGTAAAGAACATTTTCCATCCAATGGAAACGCATATGGGCCGCAAAACCCATTTCTTTAACACTATGGTGCACTTTATGGAACTCCCAAAGCACGGGATACCTGTGCAGTAACACGTGGGTAAACCACTGCACAAAATCGAGAACCACAAAAAAGACTAGCAATTGAACCCATTGTGACCAATGTGCAATATCTACAATGGTCAATGTTTTTGAAGTAATTCCCACATCGGCAAAAAATACACCGAGTACTTTGTAAACCCCATTTATTACAATGGCAAAAATGAAAAAGTTGAAAAACATGTAAAATGTGTCCAACCAAAAATCCTTTCTAAAAATGGATTGTTCCTTGCGCCAAGGAAACAAAATCTCCAAAACCCAAACCAAAACTGAAATTAGGATCAGGCCCCAGAAATAGTTGGTGTACCAGGGGACTTCAAAAATGATTGACTTCCAAGTCCACCTGACCGTTCCCAAAAAACCGTTGATAAAAGCATCAAAATAATCCAGCATACTTGTATTGAGTCGTTAAAAAAGCTAAAAACTGATTCAAAAACAAAAATACTTTAAAAATAATGCTTCTGTGCAACCAAGTTTACTACGCGGTTTGCAATGAAACTCAACTTTTTCAACCCAATTCATTGAAAATCAAAACAAAGCTGTACAAACTGATCCAATTTTTGGTAAATTGTATAGTAAGAATCATAAACTATCAATTATGAAAAAAAACATGGGCGGGGCAGACCGCACGATTCGGATTATCTTGGCGCTTGGTGTAGGGGCACTATATTATTTTAATGCGATAACAGGAACATTGGCATATGTGCTGCTAGCTTTTGCAGCCATATTTGTCTTAACAAGCTTTGTTAGTTTTTGTCCTTTGTACACCCTTTTTGGAATCAGTACATGCAAGGTCAAGAATTAGATTTTTTTGATGGTTGAAAAGGAAGAGGCTACCTTCTAAAAAACAACAAAAGTTTGAATGTGTCAGGTTGAGCGCAGTCGAAACCCATTGATTACCAACACAATTCAGGTTCTTCCGGAAAGTTTTCGGGACGCTCGAACTGACAGATAACGAACTTTTAGATAACCCTCTTTTTTGTGTTTAAAATGCAGGAATTTGTGTTTTACGCATTAAAAACCCGAAAGTTGGTTAAGGGCTTTATGAGGATTATCATGTTTTGGTTACAGCACAGTATTTAATTTTGATTTAAACTTAAAACCAATACGTTGTGAAAACACTCATTAGTATTCCACTGGTATCATGGGAGAACGGCATCTGGATGATAGGTGTGTTCGCTGTTGTGGTCGTTGTTCTGGTAATTGCAGTCTTGGCTATGATGAACAGCGATAAAAAATAAGATTTTTCCACATCTCTTTTGACATCATAACAAACGAGCTTTTGTTTGTTGATGAGATAGTTAGATTAGACTTCCACCACTTTTTTGTAATGTGACCTAGGTCACTTTATATCTGAAAACCTAAAGGTAACTTTGGGTAAAATGATATAAAATGGCCAAAATAGTCGTCCTTGGAGCTGGTATAGCTGGTCATGTGGCCGCATCCCATCTCAGAAGAAAGCTCTCCAAAGAGCACGAAGTAGTGGTGGTATCACCCAATAGCAACTACCAATGGATCCCTTCCAATATCTGGGTGGGAATCGGGAGAATGAAACCGAAGGACATCCTGTTCCCATTGGCTCCTTTGTATGCCAAAAAACATATTGATTATAAACAGGCCAAGGCCGTCAGTTTTCATCCCGAAGGCGACCAGCAAGAGGCAAAACCCTATGTGCTGGCAGAATATGTTTCAGGGAACGAAAAAGGGACTACGGAAAAAGTGACCTACGATTACCTGATCAATGCCACTGGGCCAAAACTCAACTTCGAGGCCACCGAAGGGCTATCGCCCGGCAAGAACAAAGCCCATTCCGTCTGTACCTATACCCATGCCGATGAAGCATGGACTGCGCTGAATGACCTTATCCAACAAATGAAACAGGGAAAAAGGGCCAAAATATTGATCGGGACCGGGCATGCGAAATCAACCTGTCAGGGTGCCGCTTTCGAATACATCCTGAACGTGGAACAAGAACTGCGTCGGTACAAGGTTAGGGATATGGCTGAGATTACCTGGATTGCCAATGAATATAATCTCGGGGATTTTGGCATGGACGGTATGCTGCTGAGTTATGGCAGCAATATTATGAAATCCAGTGAAATGGTGGAAATGGTTTTTGAAGATCGTGGAATATCATGGATCTTGGGGGCCGGCGTCCATAAAGTGGAAGATGGGGTAGCCCATTATGAAAACCTTGAAGGGGAGCAAAAACAGGCATCTTTTGATTTTGCCATGTTGATTCCCTCTTTTTCAGGTCATGGGTTTAAGGCTTACAACAAAACGGGGGACGATATCACGGACAAACTCTTTAGGGGATTCATGATCGTGGATGCCGACTACACACCCAAACCCTATGAAGAGTGGAGTGTACAGGATTGGCCCGAAACCTACCAAAACCCTTCCTATCCCAATATTTTCGCGCCCGGAATTGCCTTTGCACCACCGCACAGTATTTCCAAACCCAGAAAGAGTAAAAACGGCACCGATATTTCACCAGCCCCTCCAAGAACGGGAATGCCATCGGGTATCACCGCAAAATTGGTGGCCGACAACATCATCGAAATGATCAAGCATTCAGACAATGAGTTGCACCATAAAGGATCCATGGGGAATATGGGAGCTGCATGCATAGCATCGGCAGGATTCGGGATGACGAAGGGCAGTGGCATAAGCATAACCACCTATCCCATTGTACCGGATTTTAAGAAATATCCAGAAACACACGGCAGAAAATTGGGCAAAACTTTTGGTACCATTGGCCTTGCAGGACATTGGCTGAAGTTGGCCCTTCACCACGCCTTCCTTTACAAAGCAAAAATGAAACCCTTTTGGTGGTTAATTCCAGAATAGACAGTTATGACACGAAGAATATCCAAATACAAACGATTTGTTATGATGAACCCCATAATCCAGTTCTTTAAGTTCATCTATTTGAGCATTAAAGTTTTGATTGTGGTGGCTGGAGGGCACGGGGGAACCCGGAACGCATAAACCCCCTCCTACTTATTGAACTTGCCTCAATATGACCCATTTCTTTGGTGACAGGGGCATGTTGAGGTTCATTTTTTTAGGGAAACAGGACATTTTTCTCGGTAACCAAGGTTACTGTGCAGGCGAATTGCCAAATTTAATTTTGCTTCAAATTAGTTAAATACATGAAACGAATAATTACATTCACAATACTCATTTGGATCCAGGGACAACTATTTGCCCAAGACCCTGTCAAGATTTCTATGGAAGAAGTATTGACAAAGGTGCAAGAGTCCAATGCCAGCATCAAGGTGTCCGAACAGGAGGCCAAAATGGCAAAATACGATTATAGGTTCTCCAATTCCATCTTTTTGCCACAGATAGCTGTGTCGCATACAGGAATGGCGACCACAAATCCTTTGATGGCTTTCGGTTCCAAACTCAACCAAGAGATTTTGACCCAGGCAGATTTTAACCCTGCCTTGTTGAACGATCCCGATCAGATCGAGAACTACGCCACCGTAGTTTCGGTGGAACAACCCTTGATCAATTTGGATGGGTTTTATCAACGTAAAGCAGCAAAAACTACCATGGAGGCTAAAGAGCTTCAAGCCATGCGTACCCGCGATTACCTTGATTTTGAAGCCCAAAAGGCCTACGGCCAATTGCAATTGGCGCATAGGGCTGTGGCTGTACTTCAAAAAGCTTACGATGCAGCAAATGCAAACTTGAACATGGCACAGAACAGCTATGATCAAGGCTTGCTTCAAAAAGCAGATTTGTTGGAAGTGAAGGTACGGGTTACCGAGGTCTCCGATCAATTGAAGACATCCAAAAGCAATGTGAAAAATGCATCGGACTATTTAGCCTTTTTAATGAACGAACAAGGAGATGTGGTCTATGAACCCTCCGAAGAATTGGTACTTGATAATTTGGGCGAATCAGTGGACGTTTCACTGGAAAACAGAGCCGATGTAAAAGCCATGGATTTGGTGTCCGAAGCCTACAAAGCAAACATGAAAGCGGATAACATGACCTTTTTGCCTAGGCTGAACGCCTTTGCCAGCTACGAAATGTACGACGACCAAATTTTTCAGGCCGATGCCAAAGGATACATTATTGGTGCAAGTTTGAGCTGGGATGTGTTTAAAGGGTCCCAACGCTTTGCCAAAGCAGGAAAGAGCAAAACAAGTTATGAAAAAGCGAAACAGGAATACGAGCAGTACGTCGCCAAAAGTACTATGGAGCTACAACGCACCAAGCGGATGGTCGAGGATGCCGCGAGCAGGCTCCAGACCTCAAAATTGGCTATGGAGCAATCCGAAGAATCCTTAAGGATTCGTACCAACAGATTCAAGGAAGGTTTGGAAAAAACAACAGATCTATTGATGGCCGAAGCCAACTATGCCGAAAAACAATTGGTCTATTATCAAACCATTTTTGAATACAATCAAGCACAATCCTTATTAACATTTTTAACCAAAGAATAATTGTAAGATGAAAAACACTACGATATATAAAAGCTTTATACTGACCGTCTCCTTGGGATTTCTTCTAATGGGGTGTGGAAGTGACGAAAAACAGACTATGGACAACACGGAAGCGGTTCCGGTAACCGTTGCCGAGGTAGATATGGGCGATAGTTCTACCATTTTGGCCGGAAGTGGTCAAATACAAGCGGTGAACAGCGCCACCTTGAGCACCCGAATGATGGGCCATGTGGAATCCCTTCCTGTGAAAATAGGCCAAAAAGTAAACAAGGGAGACCTTCTTATTTCCATCAATAATGGGGATCTAAGAGCTAAAAAAGCACAAGTGGAAGCATCCATTACAGAAGCAACCGTTGCGTTCAACAATGCCAAAAAAGATTACGAAAGGTTCCAGAACCTTTTTCGTGAAAACAGTGCTTCACAAAAAGAACTGGATGATATGACCGCACGCTACGAAATGGCCAAGGCCAGATTGGAGGCTGCGAACCAAATGAAGAACGAAGTGAACTCTCAGTTCGCCTACGCCAACATTCGAGCACCCTTCAGCGGAGTGGTTACCAATACTTACATTGATGAGGGCGATATGGCCAATCCAGGTGTTCCGTTGGTATCCATTGAATCAGCTGGAGGAGGTTTTGAAGTAGTTGCGAAGGTTTCAGAGAATAATATTTCCGGTATAAAAGTGGGAACCAATGCTCAAATACTTGTGAAAACTTTGGATACTACGCTTACAGGTAAAGTGTCCGAGTTAAGTGCATCGGCCCAAAATACGGGAGGGCAATATTTGATGAAGGTTTTAATTGACAAAACGGAAGCCAAGATTTTGTCAGGTATGTATGCAACCGTTAGGCTGGAAGCGGAAAATGAGAGCAACGGAAAAACAGTTGTTACGGTTCCGTCCAAAGCCTTGGTGCATAAAGGACAGTTGACAGGCGTGTACACCTTGGGTCAGGATAATGTGGCCTTATTGCGCTGGTTGCGACTGGGCGACACCTACGGTGATGAAGTGGAAGTGTTGTCGGGCTTGTCCAAAGGAGATCAATATATCGTCTCGGCCGAAGGAAAGTTGTACAACGGAGCCAAAGTAAGCATTCAATAACCCAAAAACGCTAACAATGAAAGACGGACTTGCAGGTAGAATTGCCAAAGGGTTTATCAGCTCTAAGCTAACGGTGCTCTTAATGATTGTATTTATGGTCATTGGGGTGTACAGTTCCTTCCTTATCCCAAGGGAAGAGGAGCCCCAGATTGACGTGCCCATGGCAGATATTTTTGTGGGATATCCCGGGGCCAGTCCCACCGAGGTGGAATCCAGGATCACAAAACCGCTGGAAAAAATTATATCGAACATTAAAGGCGTAGAATATGTGTATACCACTTCCATGCAAGAGCAGGGAATGGCCATTGTACAGTTCTACGTGGGAGAAGATATCGAAAGGTCTTTGGTACGCTTGTACGACGAGATCAACAAGCACATGGACCAAATGCCCGCCGGGGTTACCATGCCATTGGTAAAAACCCGCGCCATTGATGATGTGCCTATGCTGGCCCTTACACTTTGGAGCGAGGAGTACGATGATTTTCAGCTAAGGCAGATCTCAGGAGAGCTTATCAACGAAATTGAAAAAGTAAATGGCGTTTCCATCACCAAAAAGATAGGAGGACGCAGTCCCCAGCTTCGTGTGGTGGTGGACAAGGATAAAATGGCCGAATCAGGAATTGATATGTTGGCCGTTGCCCAAATGATAAAGGCCAACAACCAGCAAATGGATGCCGGAAACTTCCTTGCCAACGATACCGAGTTCCACATCAGTACAGGAAACTTTTTAAAAACCAAGGAAGACCTTGAAAACCTGATTGTAGGCACCAAACAAGGTCAACCTATCTATCTAAAGCAGATATCAAAGGTATTGGATGGCCCAGAACTGCCTAAAAACTATGTTTCCCTTGGATTTGGAGCCGCTAGTGAAAAAGCAGAGACCTATAAATCCGAATATCCAGCGGTAACCCTATCCATTGCCAAGCGCAAAGGTGCAGATGCGATGAAGATTGCCGATGTGGTGTTGGAGAAAGTGGATCATTTAAAAACAACCTTGATTCCAGATGAGGTAAAGGTTGAGGTGACCCGAAACTACGGGCAAACAGCTTCGCAAAAAGTATCGGAATTGTTGATGCACTTGATCGGTGCCATCATTGCCGTGACCTTTGTGGTCATGTTGGCCATGGGATGGCGAGGTGGACTTGTGGTGTTCCTATCGGTGCCCATTACCTTCGCATTGACTTTGCTCAGCTATTACATGCTGGATTACACCCTAAACCGAATTACTTTGTTTGCCTTGGTGTTTGTAACAGGTATTGTGGTGGACGACTCCATTATTATTGCGGAGAACATGCACCGTCACTTTAAAATGAAACGGTTGCCGTTCAAGGATGCTGCGATCTATGCCATCAATGAGGTAGGGAACCCGACCATTTTGGCCACGTTTACGGTAATTGCATCCGTGTTGCCCATGGCCTTTGTATCTGGGTTGATGGGGCCTTATATGTCGCCCATGCCCATTGGAGCTTCCATTGCGATGTTGCTATCATTGTTCGTGGCGTTGACCATCACTCCCTATTTGGGCTACATCTTCTTAAGAGAAAAAGACAAAAAGAAGAAAAAGGGAAAAGCCCCCGTTGAAATACAGGACACCTTCATTTACAAAGCCTATTCGCGCTTTGAAAGCCCTTTGATAGAGAGCAGGAAAAAAAGATGGCTGTTCTTGGGGATTACCTTCTTCTTGCTGCTTGCCTCCATTGGAATGTTCTTTACCAAATCGGTAGCCGTAAAAATGCTTCCTTTTGATAACAAGAACGAGTTCCAAGTAGTGATAGATCTTCCCGAAGGGACCACCTTGGAAAGAACGTCAGCTGTAACCAAGGAAATTGGAGCATATCTGTCCACTCGTCCCGAAGTGGTCAACTATCAAACCTACGTGGGGACATCTGCCCCAATTACATTTAATGGTTTGGTAAGGCATTACGACCTTCGTGGTGGTAGCAATATGGCCGATATTCAGGTGAATCTTGTTGATAAACATGATAGAAGCGAACAGAGCCACGATATTGCCAAATTGCTCAGACCAAGAATTCAGGAATTGGGCAAAAAATACGATGCGAACATCAAAATTGTTGAGGTGCCGCCTGGACCTCCTGTGCTCTCCACCATTGTGGCCGAAGTGTACGGCCCCGATTATGATAAACAGATTGCATTGGCCGATAAGGTAAAAGGTATTTTGAACAATACCACCGATGTTGTGGATGTGGATTGGATGGTCGAGGATGATCAAGTCGAGTATGATTTTGTAATCGATAAGGAAAAAGCGATGCTTTATGGCATTACTCCGCAACAAATTGTACAGGTGATGGGCATGGCTTTTCGTGAACAGCCCGTATCGCATATCTACCGTGAAGATGCCTTTGATCAAATTGGGATTGTGCTTTCCATTAGCGAGAAGGATAAATCCAGCTTGGAGGAGATCAAACAGTTAAAAATAGCATCCCAGCAGGGCAATATGGTTTCCGTTGGTGATTTGGTTCAGGTAAAAGAAGGCATCAAGGCCAAGAGCATCTACCGGAAAAACCAAAAAAGGGTCGTGTATGTGATGTCCGATATGGCAGGAGAGCTCGAAAGCCCCGTGTACGCCATTTTGGGTATGACGGACAAGTTGAACCAATTAGAACTTCCGCAGGGATACTCCATCAACGAACTCTATATGGAACAACCCCAGTTTGAAGATGATTACACCGTAAAATGGGATGGGGAATGGCAGATAACCCTTGAGGTGTTCCGCGATTTGGGAATCGCATTCCTGGGTGTTATCGTGATCATTTACATGCTGATCGTAGGGTGGTTCCAAAACTTTAAGGCACCTATGGTGATGATGGTGGCCATACCGCTTTCATTGATCGGTATTGTGCTCGGACACTGGTTGCTCGGTGCATTCTTTACAGCAACCTCCTTTATTGGTGTGATTGCCCTTGCGGGGATCATGGTGCGGAACTCGGTGTTACTGATTGACTTCGTCAATTTGAGATTGGATGACGGGGTTCCCTTGAAACAAGCCGTTATAGAAGCCGGTGCCGTTCGTACCACACCAATTTTATTGACCGCAGGGACCGTTGTTATTGGAGCCTTTGTGATTCTGTTCGACCCCATTTTCCAGGGATTGGCCATTTCACTGATGGGAGGAACCATAGTATCTACAGTTTTGACGCTGTTGGTAGTGCCATTGGTGTATTACTTGATAGAACGAAAAAATTACAAATAAGATGAAACCAACAACACTAAAATAATTTTTGGACACAGAGTACAACGATTCTTTTAGTCGTAAAAGGTTCCATGTGACCATTGAAAAAACTATAAAAAATTAGCACATGAAAATGATTATTGTTACCACGGTAGAAGAGTATGAAAAGGAAGTATTTAAACTCTTCAAAAAGGCCGGTATAGAAAATTTTAGCGGGTCGGACATAGATGGGTACAAAAACACCCCTCCGATGTTCTACACCAATAGTTGGTTCCCCAGTGAAAAGGGGGGCGCAGCATCCAACTTGTTTTTTTCCTTCACCGAGGAAGAAAAAGTCACCGAATTTTTCAAATTGTTGGAAGAATTCAACCAAAAAAGTGAGACCACAAACCCCATTCGGGCGGTCGAAGTACCTATTGAAAGAACTGTATAAAAATAACATTATGAAAAATAGAATTGTAAGAGGCGTAGCGGGAACGTTTATATTGATAAGTCTGGTTTTGGCCATTTATGTAAGTCAAAATTGGCTTTGGTTTACCGCTTTTGTCGGGGCCAACTTGCTTCAGTCATCCTTGACCAAATGGTGTTTGCTGGAAGATATTTTGAAGAAATTCGGAGTACAAGATTCCGATAAGAGCTGTTGTTGATATTCCATAGGTTTGATATTTAAGGCATTTTCGTGATCTTTGTCAAAAACTCACGGAAATGCTTTATCAACCTTGGCCTTGGTATGTATCAGGCCCGCTCATTGCCCTGATTATGGCTTTATTGATTCTTATGGGCAAACGTTTTGGAATGTCCTCCAACTTGGAAACTTTTTGTTCCATTGGTGGTGCAGGAAAGTTTTCGGATTACTTCAAAACAGATGTAAAATCCAAACGGTGGAACCTTTTGGTCGTCCTTGGTTCTGTTATTGGGGGATTCTTGGGCGCGCATTGGCTCTCTCAAAATCCGGCTGTGAACATATCGGATAAATCCGTTTCAAAACTGCAGGAACTTGGGTTTGATAGTGCTGGTACAGCCTATTTGCCCACAGAACTTTTTAGTATGGAATCCCTTACCGACCCTAAAGTGTGGATCATCCTTTTGGTAGCTGGCTTTTTGGTGGGTTTTGGTACAAGATATGCCGGAGGTTGCACCTCTGGGCACGCTATTTCTGGTTTGAGCAACTTACAGCGACCTTCTTTGATTGCAGTTGTCGGTTTCTTTATCGGCGGACTGATTATGGTTCACCTGTTGTTTCCCTTAATTTTTGCCGTATGAAGAATATAGTATACATCATATTGGGTACCTTTTTGGGAATTGTTTTGTATAAATCGGAAGCGGCTTCGTGGTTCAGGATCTATGAGATGTTCCAGTTCGATTCCTTCCACATGTACGGAATCATTGGCTCGGCATTGGCAGTGGGCATTGTTTTGGTGCAATGGATCAAAAAATCGAAAGTAAAATCCTTTTCGGGAGAAACAATTGCTATACTGGACAAAGAAAAATCTATCGCTAGGTATATTTTGGGCGGAGCACTCTTTGGATTGGGGTGGGCCTTGGCCGGTGCTTGTCCCGGGCCTATCTATATTTTGGTGGGAGCAGGGTATTGGCCCATAGTCATTGTTTTGGTCGGAGCATTACTTGGAGCCTTTGCGTATGGTGTTTTAAGGAGTAAATTGCCACACTAAGAGTGACTTAACGGGATATTTGGATAAAACAACGATCATGAATGGTTTGTTGGTCTCCAGCATATAGCTTTGTCTGTCCCAAAACTTACGTAATAGTCCCTACATGAAGCTAACTACGTTTATTATAGACGATGATTTGGTGTCGCAATTTGCGACCCGATACTGCATACAACAATCCCACGGCGATTTTGATATTGTTACTTGTTCCAGCGGTGAGGAGGGCATACAAGCCTGTTTCAGTTCCATTGAGGAGCACGACAGATTACCAGACATTATCTTTTTAGATCTTGTTATGGATGGTATGAACGGATGGGATTTTTTGCAAAACCTAAAAAATTTGTTCGTAGAGCACGAACTTCCAAGCGTATATGTACTTTCAGCCTTTACCAATGCCAAGGATCGAGCCATAGCCAAAAAGAATGGGATGATATCTGGTTACGTGGACAAGCCCTTGTCACGTTCTTATTTGGAAAAAATACTAAAAGAAGAAGAGAAAAAACGGACTTAGCCATACCGCTCCATTGGTTTAAAGGGAAATCACCCTAAATTGACCCCTACGGTTGCATAAAGTTTTTAAAAAAACCTATTTTTGCAGTCCATTTTTACAGATGGCCCCGTAGTTCAATGGATAGAATAGAAGTTTCCTAAACTTTAGATGCAAGTTCGATTCTTGCCGGGGCTACTTTTTGACTTCTGAATGATTCAATTAATTATTAAATAGATGAAAATCAGATATTTAATATTTTTTGATTTTAATTGAATTCCTTTGATTTTGGCTTTTAGAGTTCACAAATCGTCAACATTTTTCAGGTTGCTGTTTTAAGATAAGTGATTAAAATTCAGTAATTTAGTTGATATACTCGATTTGATTTGACTTTCGTCTTCGTCAACGTTTAACAAAAAGAAGACAATTATGAGGTCAAATCTATAGGTTACTGTCTATCTATACTTGTATGGTCTCAGGGAATTTTTCGTCGTCCCAAGTGTCATAGGTACTGTACCCGTCTGTGTGGTTGTCCTGCTTTTTGTCTTCCCAAACCTCAAAGTCCAGTATTTCCCCTATATAATTTCGGGTGCTTACCTTGATGGTCACTGTATCTCCTTATTTTTACTTTTCCCATTACAAAAGAATCTAACCAGCTCCACCAATACTGTATATTTTCAATTCTCCCTTTTCTTTTTTTACATAAAGAAATGTGGCATATTCATTCCTAAATTCTTCTCCATCTTCATCTACAATATTTTCGACCGAAATTATATTTATTGTCCCTGTACAATCCTCAGACATACTATATCCTATTTCTCCATCAACATTTTCTATTGCATCGTTAATTAATTCGCAAAAACCTTGCTTGTAATGTTCTTGGAGTTCTTTTGAAAAAAGATAATAGACCTCATTGTCGAGGGTTTTACATGAACTCTCAATTTTTTTGTAAAAAATTGAGAGTTCTTTGAGCTTTACACAATTTTTTGTTGGAATTGTGTCTTTTGGCAATCTATCGGCTTTAGTTTCATGTTTTGCCGATTTTTTGCAAGTTGAAAAAATTAACATCAGTAACAAATTCATTAAAAAAATTGAACTGTGGACAAAAATGTTTCAAGAGAATCGTTTTAGACTCCTCGGAATTTAATAAAACAATCATGTTTGCTTGGGAATAAATAATTTATAATGCCGTAAAAGCATCTCTAAGAAAGATATTACAATTTTGGGCAAGGGCACTACCATTACAGCCAATACCAATCTAAATATAATTTCCAAGGATGTAAGTATACAGGCCAGCGAGAATTTTGAGGCAGTATCAAAGGGGATGGAAGAACATAGTGAGACTTCACAAAAAAGCACTACCAAGGGAGATATTAAAATAAACAGTGCCAAGGAGATAAAAAGTAACACGGGTAATACTGTAAAATTGCACTAGTCATGTCGGGAAAATTATTGATAGTTGCCAAGAACATTAGCAAAACCGCAGAGACCTATCTCATAAACACCACCCATGGCGATGTTGTACTAAATTCTGCCAAAGATATTGTTTACAGTGCCAAGGAGAATTTGGTTTTTGGAGCGTATGAGGAGTTGGAGCGACAAGCAACAAATGTTAATGATGATTTGTCTGATCAAGAGGAAGGACTTGATGTATTGTATATAGATATTTACGATGATGTAGAAAGTTTCAGTTTAACCTCAAACAATTCAACCAACAATGGTTTTGGAACCGGAGTGAATAATAATCAAAAGAACCTATTGGGGTTAATTCAAGAAACAGGGTGTTTTAATATAGAAGTGAATACTAAAAGTGGTGGTGTATATAATAAAGAAATAGAAATTAAATCATTGAACACTACTGTTTATTTCAATAAACTCGATTTTGACTTTGAGTTGAAAAGAGTGGATGAAGAATGCCACGAAATTGAAGATGATGGAGATAATTTGTTATCGACTACGTTTGTTTCAACCGATGAAATAAGGATACAGTTCAGGGAGCATGATACCTCAGATTTGTCCAAAGATGGTTTTGGATTTTCTGATATTGTTTGGAAAACAGAGGGAATAACAGAAAATGATGGCACGGTCGAAATCCGTGAGAATGATGACAACACACTCCATATATTTTCCCCTCGTCCAATTAATAGGCCAACAACTGGTTCAAGAAACCCAAATGAAGCAATAAGCTATAAAATATCTTGTAATATAATAGGTCTAAAAAAAGAAATACAACTCACGCAAGATTCTAAAGATATTTTAAGGCAAGAATATGTTGATTATAATACTGTGTGGATACCTACAAGAGATGAAGTTTTTCTTGATACTGGAGATTGGAATACTGGAAATTATGACTATTTAGCAGCTAGTGGAAATAATAGATTTCAAGAGATTTGGGATAATATTTTAACAAATTACAATACTTTTTGTGCCAATAACAACATAGCTAATGATGGACTTCAGGTAAATAGTGCTTATAGAAACCCTCAAAGAAACAGAGCTGTTGGGAGTGTCTTAATTAATAGTAATCATACAATTGGTCACGCAATGGATATTTCCATTTTGGGGATGAGAACGACTCAAAAATGGAATTTTTTAAGAGATGCCGCTACCAGAATACAGGGAGTCAATGCAATATGCGAAATAGGGCCAAGACAAGTATCTTGCAGTAATCCAAACATAAGTCATATTCACGTAGCTTGGTAAATGTATAAATTATGAAAAATAGACTATATATACCTTTCTTTCTTGTTGTTTTTAATTTTTATAACTGTAAAAATCAAGCAAAAAACGACATAGAAATAAAACCTGAGCCTATATCTGAATCATCAAAAGAGGTGGTTGAGAATAATAATTTTAATAACGATAGCATTTTAATGAGTAAAATCTTTAAAGATGATGTTGTTCCAGTAGATGGGAGAAACAATGATTCTCTAATTTTATTCAATAAATATCATTTTAAAGCCCACTCTCTTGACACTGAAAGTAAGATTTTATTAAAGTTTAAAGAGTGTACAGAACTCAAAGATACCATTGAGCTAAATAAGAAATTCAAACATTTAAAAACCAATAATTGGTTTGAAGAAGCCTTGTTAATTAAAAATTCCTATTATGAATTGAACAATTATATAATTATAGTAGATTATATAAAAAACAACATAAATTCTTGTCCAAATTTTAACAAAAGCACCTATATAATAGAACAAATAAGAATATACGAAAGCCAAAAATATTTTGAGATAGCTAGTAAATCAAATTCAATTTTATTTGACTTAAAATCAACAAATAAATTTTGATAACACATCTTAACAATGGTGAACCTGGAACTTTTATAGATGAGGATTGTTCTCTTGCAAATCATATTCATGTACAATGGTAAAACTATATTTCCCCTTATGTATTTTGTTGATCAATTTAAATTGTGAACCAAGGCAAGAAAGCAATGCTAAAAAAACAAATTTTGAGGAATCCAATATTATTGGTGATACAATAAATAATTCTAAAACTTTAGATCTGTTGGACAACCTTTTCTCATTCAAAATATATAGCATTAATGATTCCATATATTTTGAAAACCAAGTATTAAAGCCTTATTTCGGTTCTATTAAGAACAGAACATCTTTTGACAAATATTATATCAAAATGGATGATTTCAATTCAAGAATATCATCTATGTACCTTTTAAAAAATAAAGAAGCTGTTATTGTACATTTCAAACTTTGCCATCTATTAAGCAACGATTTGGATGATTCATTGACAAAAAAGTTAATATACATTACAGAAAGCACCTATCTTCTTGATGGTGGCGATAAAAGGATATTAAAATTTTATTGTAACAAAGAAAATATTGTTGTTTTGGGATTCAACATGCCAATATCAATTGAATCAATTCATCCAAAGTGTAATTATAATAAAGAAAGTATTCCCATTTTTTTTGATATGGTCGCTATTTCAGAAAAAAGAAATTTCATAAAAAACTTTTCCTTGTTAAACTATAAATTCCATACTCCAGAGATAGTATCCAAATTGAAAGAGGTTTGCGAATGATAGTTGAATACTGTAAAATTTCTATGTTTGAAGGCAAGGGGCTCCGCCAGCGAGGGCATTGGCATAAATGCCGGGGAGGATATTACCGTGGGTGCTGGCAAGAGCACCACCGTAACAGCAGGCGAAAACCTGAACCTTTTGGCCAGGAACATTAGCGAGCAGGCCAGTGAGAGTTTTACAACGGAAACGGATAGTATGGAAAACCACGCAGGGGAGATAACAAGGAACAGTACCAATGGCAATATCGATTTCCAGAGCAAGGAAGATGTGAAGAACAATACATCGAGCAAGGTAAATTTATTCTAGGCCATGGGAAAGATATTAAAAATAGCGGGCGGAAGGCACACTGAAACGGCAGGAACCATTTTGGACTCCAATATTACTCTCAAATGTTAAAGTCAGAATTAAATTTTCTTCAAATTGTGTGCAAATGAAAAAGGCTTCAGAGGTTGAATTTCTCTGAAGCCTTGCTATCTCTGCTCCTCCTCTTGGGCTCGAACCAAGGACCCTCTGATTAACAGTCAGATGCTCTAACCAACTGAGCTAAGGAGGAATGTTACGTTTAAGATAATCTTTGATTTATATTCTGTTTCTCTTTACACTGCTTGCCGATCAAAAAAGTAGCTCAGTTCTGAGCCCTGCCTGCCGGCAGGCAGGTAAGGAGGAATATTTTACCTTAAGCGGGTGCAAATATAATAGAATCTTTTTTACACCACAAACAAAAAAATCGCTTTTCTATTTAAAAAGCCATTTATACAAATCGTTACCATTGGCAAACAGCAACAAAGCAATCAACAGAAAGAAACCGATCATCTGCGCATACTCCAAAAATTTATCGCTTGGCTTGCGCCCTGTAATCATCTCGTAAAGCAAGAACATTACGTGACCACCATCCAATGCAGGGATAGGCAAAATGTTCATAAAGGCCAAAATAATGGATATAAATGCCGTTGTGGCCCAAAATGCAGGCCAGTTCCATGTATCGGGGAACATACCGCCAATAGCGGCAAAACCTCCCACACCTTTATAAGCTCCGGTTTCAGGGTTAAAAATCTTTTTTAATTGCTTTACGTAACTGGATAGAGTGGAAACACCTTTGCCAATTCCTGCTGGAATGGCTTCCAAAAAGGTATATTTTTCAGTTTCTACCTTTAAATACCCTTCTTCTTGCAAATCATCCATCGTATATCCCCCAATCTCCAAACCTAACTTACCTTCCCCATTAACGTGGGCTACAATATTGGAGAGTGTTCCATCGGCACGTTCTACTTCAATGTTGATGTCCTTGTCCTTGTTCTTTTCCAGTATATCCATCACTTGATCTCTGTAAATAGCTTCGGAACCGTTAATGGTCAAGAATTTATCTTTGGATTGGAATCCCGCAGTTTTATTATGCGATGTTTTTGGAATCTTATTTACTTGGAACGGAACCCTAAAGCTTAGGAAACGAACCTTATCCTCGTCTTCAATCAAAGTAGAGATAAAATCAATGGGGATTTCTTTTTCTATACGCTGGCCATCCCTCTCTATAGTGATATTGTTTCCATTGATTAACTCAACAAATACACTATTAAAGGTTTTTAACTCCTCTCCATCAACAGCAATAATCTTATCCCCGGTCTGTATACCTACTTCATCCCCAATTTCCTTTTCTATTACCCAAACCCCATCTTTTAAACTATCCATGGGTATATATTGGTCGCCATAAGAATAGGCCATCCCAATGTAAATTACAACAGCCAAAATAAAATTCACCGTTACCCCGCCCAGCATTATGATCAAACGCTGCCATGTCGGCTTACTGCGGAACTCCCATGGTTTTGGCTCTTGTTGCATCTGCTCCTTGTCCATGCTCTCATCGATCATCCCGGAGATCTTCACATATCCGCCCAAGGGCAACCAGCCAATACCGTAAACGGTTTCCCCTATTTTCTTTTTAAAAAGGGAAAATTTAACATCAAAAAAGAGATAAAACTTCTCCACCCTGGTCTTAAAAAGCTTTGCCGGGATAAAGTGTCCCAGCTCGTGAAGCACGATCAAAAGCGATAAGCTCAGAAAGAATTGTATGGTCTTGATCAATATAGGGGTCATTCGTCGTCTTTTGTTAAAACGCACAAAAGTAACCTTTTAGGTATTGATAAAAAAACCTCAATTTTCATCCCCATACGATTTAAGAAAGATTTAGCAACAATTAGTGGCTTTATACTTGAGGAATAGCCATTTGGGCCGTAATTTTGCAACCATGGGATCATTTTTCGCAAAGTACAAGCTGTTCGGAATGGTAATGTTGGCACTCTCGGCAGTTATCGTTTATCTATTCTATAATGCGCTACAACCTAAAAAAATGCTTCCCGTGTACCAACCCTCTATGGTCGATAAATCTTTGGTTGACAGCACCTTGCACTACACCAAAAAATACCATAAAGTGGCCGATTTTTCTTTGGTGAATCAAAACGGCGATACCATAACCCAAAAGAATTACAAGGACAAGATCTATGTGGCCGACTTCTTTTTTACCACATGCCTTACCATTTGCCCGATCATGACCAAAAACATGACCGAAATACAGGATGCAGTGATGGACAATCCTAACATAATGCTCCTCTCCCACTCCGTGACACCAGAAATAGACAATGTTGCCCAATTAAAAAGATATGCATTGGAAAAAGGTGTGGTAGATAGCAAATGGAACTTGGTGACAGGGGATAAAAAACAAATCTATGAGTTGGCGCGGAAATCGTACCTGGCTGTTAAAAATGATGGTGATGGGGGGGCTTTTGATATGATCCATACCGAAAACTTTATTCTGGTGGACAAGGAAAAACGGATTCGTGGCTTTTATGACGGCACCAATCGTGAGGATATTGACAAGCTCCTTGAGGACATCAAAATACTCGAAGCCAGCTACAAAGAGTAGCCCTTTGCACCTTTATCCATGAATACACCTTGTAATTTACCTTTTTTACTTATTTTTGCCCTTAATTAAATTTATTCTAAATAAGAACTGTGGCGACCGTAGCAGATTTACGATATGGACAAAAGGGCATAATCAAGGATTTTACCGAACATATCCTCCCTATAAAACTAATGGAGTTGGGCTGTCTTCCAGGAAATAGTGTGGAGCTTTTACAAATTGCCCCCTTAAACGACCCTATTTACATTAACCTCAGCGGAAGTCATTTGGCAATAAGAAGGTCTTTGGCAGCACTTATAGAGCTGGATATTATTGAAGAAACGCAGGCCAAATGAGCAAAAACATCAACGTAGCCCTTATCGGGAACCCAAATACGGGAAAAACCTCAGTTTTTAATCAACTTACAGGACTCAAACAAAAAGTCGGGAACTACCCGGGCATCACCGTAGAGAAGAAAGAAGGTATCTGTAAACTCCCAAGAGGGGTCAAAGCACATATTTTGGATTTGCCCGGAACCTACAGCCTAAACACCACTTCTTTGGATGAAAGTCTCGTGGTGGAGCTTTTGCTCAACAAGAATGACAAGGATTACCCCGATGTGGCCGTTGTTATCAGCGACGTGGAAAACCTCAAACGGAACCTTCTTCTTTTCACTCAGATAAAAGACCTTAAGATTCCGACCATTTTGGTCATAAACATGGCAGACCGGATGTCCCGCAAAGGAATATCGCTGGATGTTGAGGCCATGGAAAAAAAGTTGGATACCAAAATTGCTTTGGTAAGTACGCGAAAAAATACGGGCATTGAAAAAATCAAGGAACTCATTGCCGACTACAAGAGTATTTCTTCCAAACCTATTTTGGACCCGACCAGAATCTCCCCTGAATACTTTGAACGTCTTAAAATAACATTTCCACAGGAAGACCTTTACAAACTATGGCTGGTCATCACACAGGACGTGAACTTCATGCCCATAGAGAAAAAACGGATTCAAGATGCCACGGATTTCTCTACCAAATCCAAGGATGAACTAAAAAAATTACAGCATAAGGAAACCGTACTACGATACCAGCTCATCAACAATATTTTAAAAGAGACCTATAAGGTCGATTTTATGGTGGCCAAAGGCTTACGTGCCTCTTTGGACAAAATTCTTACGCATAAAGTCTTCGGTTACCTAATTTTCTTCGCCATTTTGTTGCTCATTTTCCAGGCCATTTTCGAATGGAGTTCCTACCCCATGGACTTTATTGACGAACAATTTGCAATGGCTGCAGAATGGATCAAAAACACATTGCCCCCCGGTGTTTTTACAGATTTGCTTGCCGAGGGTATTGTGGCCGGTATTGGCGGCATTGTCATTTTTATACCACAGATTGCCTTTTTGTTCCTCTTTATCTCCCTGCTGGAAGAATCGGGATATATGAGCCGCGTGGTATTTTTAATGGACCGGTTGATGCGTCCTTTTGGGTTGAGCGGAAAAAGTGTAGTGCCCTTAATTTCTGGAAACGCATGTGCCATTCCCGCCATTATGGCCACCCGAACCATAGAGAACTGGAAAGAACGGCTCATTACCATTTTGGTAACACCATTTACCACCTGCTCCGCCAGATTGCCCGTATATTTAATTTTAATCGCCCTGGTAATCCCCGAAGGCAGTATTCTGGGACTCAGTTATCAAGCTTTGACTTTAATGCTGCTCTATTTGATCGGATTTGGAACCGCCCTGTTATCCGCAATGGCCTTGAACAAGATCCTTAAAATAAAAAGCAGGTCTGTTTTTATGGTGGAGATGCCCACCTACCGTCTACCATTGCTTAAAAATGTGGTGTATACCGTAATTGAAAAGACCAAGAGTTTTGTACTGGGGGCAGGTAAAATTATTTTGGCCATCTCCATTGTGTTATGGTTTTTGGGATCCAACGGTTATTCTGATGATTTTCAGGATGCCGACCGTATTGTTACGGAACGAATAAAAAACGAAGGGTTGAGCACCTACAGTAAAAACTATGTCCAGAACAATATAGAATCTTATCGGCAATCTGCCGAAGCAAAAGGATTGTCTCCCAATGCCCTGCAAGATTCCGTTCAGGTGCTCGCCGCAGAGCTTTCCGAAAGGGCCATAGCCCAGGAAATAGCCAGTTATAAGTTGGAGCACTCCTATATTGGACAAGCAGGAAAGGCTTTTGAACCCCTGGTAAAACCCTTGGGTTACGACTGGAAGATTGGCATCGCAGTTTTGACCTCCTTTGCAGCTCGCGAAGTATTCGTGGGAACTTTGGCCACCATTTACAGTGTGGGCAGTGATGAAGAGGAAACCATTAAAAATCGAATGGCAGCAGAGCTGGACGAAGATGGCAAACCCTTGTTCAATTTGGCCTCGGGTATTTCTTTAATGCTGTTTTATGCATTCGCCATGCAATGTATGAGTACCCTCGCCATTGTAAAAAGAGAGACCAATTCTTGGAAATGGCCTATGATCCAATTGGGCTTTATGAGTGCTTTTGCTTATATTGTAGCATTGATAGCCTACCAAATCCTAATTTAAAACAAAGATGATTCAACAAATATTGGCATACGGAACTTTACTCATTGCAGTAGGCTATTTGGTTTGGAAATTCTTGCTTCCCAAATCAATCTTCAGTAAAGGAAACAACAATTCCAATTCCTGTGGCCAAGACAACTGTGGTTGTAGTTAACATCAAATTAAATTAGAGACAAAGGAATAAAGCAACAAGGCCCAGCCCACGACCAAAAGCAAACCTCCCAGCGGGGTAACCGGTCCCAAAAAACGAGGTTTGTTTCCTTTTGCAGCACCCAAGCAAAGTGCATAAATACTAAAGGAAAACAATAAGGTTCCAAAAATAAAACAGTTTACTATCCAAGAATCCAAGGGCTTGTCAAAACTGAGATTAAAGCCCAAGACCAATAACACGATGGCGTGGTACATCTGATATTTAACCCCTGTTTCAAAACTTTGCAGCAGTTCGGGGGTCAATTTCTTTTTAAGGGCATGGGCACCAAATGCCCCAATTATCACAGCCAAAAATCCGTACAAGGCTCCCATAAGCTGGGCCATAAAAATTGTTCCCATTTTTTATCTTTTAAAGTTTTACGTCGATTTCGTAATCGGAATGGATTTGGAATGCACACTCATTATATTTCGGCGGCCCAAAGGTTTTCATTTTCCCTTTGGAAAAAGCTACTTTTTCTTTGGGTACGCCCAACCAATTCGTATCCAATTTACCGTTTCCGTTCTCATCGTGGAAAACCGCCAATGCATATTTACCCACAGGTAAATCTTCAATCATCAATTGTACAATCCCCTCGTGAGCAGCTTCCCTACCAGCTTTAAATACTCTATCAAAAGACAAAAAAGTGTCATCTGAATTGTAGACGGCCACATTTATATGCCCCTTGTTGGATTGCACATTGTGCACATGAACCGAAATGTTATTTTGTGAAAATATAGACCAAGGCGCTAGAAATAGACCAACAAAGAGTATTCTCATAGTAAATCAGGACTATTTAGGGAGTTATTTGGGCGACTCAGTTTCACCCAACAAATTACGCTGCAAAATAGCATATAATTTTTGGGTTTCCAGACTATCCCTAAGATTCAGGTACATTTTAAGGGAATCGTGGTGCACCACCTTTATTTTTTGTTGATACAGATCATCCACAAAAACATATACTTTGGTATTTGTAATGGAGTCGTTAAAAACCCCTTTTTCCCTTTCCATCCAGGAAAACCCGCTGGAGCGTTCCATTTCGGGTAACTTGTCCACCAACAATACACTGTCCAATTCGGTCAAGGGTATTTTTTGATAATAGATACCAGAGAAGATTTTTAGATTGCCCTCTTCGATCTTGTGCCAGTTTTTATAGTGTTCCACAAAAGCGAGAACACAAAGTACTATGGTAAGCACTATCAAAACGTTCCACAACCAATGTCTTTTTCTTTTGCTCATCTTCTTACAATCAGGTGCTATTTGATAAGATTTAAAGGTAGTTCAATTCTTTTTAAGGGTCAAGAAGCTATGATCCTAGTATATTTGAAGCATTAAGAATCATTTTATGGATTTCTCAGGAAAAAATGTATTGATAACAGGTGCCTCCCGAGGCATCGGAAAAGCAACCGCTATGGCGTTTGCAAAAAAAGGCGCCAAAGTAGGCATCAACTACAGAAGCAATGATGAAGTTGCCCAACAAACCTTGGCAGCATTGCCGGGTGAAGGGCATCAACTATTTAAAAGGGACATTTCACAAAAGACAGAAACCGAAGCCTTGATTAATGATTTTGTAAAAGAATTTGGTCAACTTGATGTATTGGTGAACAATGCCGGCATTTCCATTTTTCACGAAATAGACAAAGTGGATTTTGACCATTGGACCAACGCATGGGAAAAAACCTTTGAGACCAATCTGTTTGCCGTTGCCAATTTGTGTTATTGGGGAGCCAAGGCCATGATGAAAACCGGGGGCGGGCATATTGTAAGCGTTTCCTCCCGTGGTGCTTTTCGCGGGGAGCCCACAAAACCAGCTTACGGGGCCAGTAAAGCCGCGTTGAATTCCATGAGTCAATCCTTGGCCAAAAAACTAGCGCCACACAACATTTATGTTGGAGTTGTTGCACCCGGGTTTACCGAAACCGAAATGGCCAAAGAAACACTTACCCCCGTCGAGCGCGAAAATCTGCTCCGTGAATCCCCGTTTAAACGAATGGCCCAACCCGAAGAAGTGGCCCATACCATTTTATTTTTGGCATCACCTGGGGCAGCCTATTCTTCTGGGACCATAATTGATGTAAACGGGGCCTCTTATTTAAGATAATTAATTATGAAGGCTGCCACCGTTGCACAACTAAAAAAAGAACTGAAATTTAAATCGCAAGAAGAAACAATGCAACTTTGTTTGCGATTGGCCCGATTCAAAAAAGAAAACAAGGAACTCCTTACCTATTTGCTTTTTGAATCTGATAATGAGGAAGGATACATAGAAACCGTAAAAGAAGAGGTGGATGAAATGTTCTTCGAAATCAATGTGAACAGCTATTTCTACATTAAAAAAAGTGTTCGAAAAATACTTCGGACCATTAAAAAGTATATCCGCTATTCGGGAAATAAAGCCACTGAGGTGGAACTGTTGCTGTACTTCTGTGAGAAACTGAAATCTTTCCGGCCATCTATCAACAGGAACACAACCCTTAAAAACCTATATAATAGACAGTTGGAGTACATCAACAAAAAAATTCCGTTACTTCATGATGATTTGCAACACGATTACGGACTAATTTTACAACAGCTAAACCATTAAAAACCATGTTCGAAGACGACGATGAACCTGGCAAAAGCCGAGAAGAATTTGAAAAAATGCCCATTTACAAAAAAGGGTGGCTCATTTTTGACCTGGCAGATAAAATCGCTTCCTTGGTAAATGATGAAGAGGAGTATGCATCTCTCGAAGAAACAGAACTGGGCCTGTTGCGTCACCATGCCGAACAACTGCGTAACGATGCCATGCTTATATGTCCAAAAATAGCAGGTGCCGAAGGAGGCGACCTTTATGCAATCCGTATGGAAAACGCCACTATCATCAGAAAAGCAGCCCGCGAAGTCCAGACTGGTTGTTCAGGATTGGAAATGTGGGGTTTTAAACATACCGAGTATCTTGAATTGTTACGAAAAGAAATTGAGGAATTCAGGATCTTGTTTGCAGAATGGGTTCAAACTTTCGACCCTTGGAACTATTCACTGGATCGTTGGGGACTCTTTAATCCACCCGGAATCAATTACGATGATCCAGAACTATAATTGGAATACGCATCCAATTCAAAAAGTTTGAGTAAATTGAAGCTTTATTCTAACTACTCATAACCAACCTTGACATCATGAGAATACTAACAACCTCATTAAAAACGTGGATGCTACTTTCCATGTTCCTCTCAACACTATTTATTTACTCACAAAATGCATCCCCTATTACCGTTGACACCAGTTTTTACAGCGGTTTTACATGGAGGAATATTGGCCCTGACCGTGGCGGAAGAACCTTAGGGTGCGCCGGAAGCCCATCCAGACCCAACGAATATTATTTTGGAGCCACAGGAGGAGGCCTATGGAAAACAAAAGACGGTGGAAATACATGGAAATGTGTTACCGATGGACAAATAACAAGCTCTTCCGTGGGAGCTGTGGCCGTAGCCGAAACCAATCCGGATGTGGTCTATATCGGGATGGGCGAGACCCAGCTTCGCGGTAGCATTACACAAGGTGATGGTGTTTACAAAACAACGGACGGCGGAGAAACTTGGACACACCTAGGGTTGGAAGAGACCCAAGCCATATCCAGAGTTCGAGTAGACCCGACCAATGAAGACATTGTCTACGTTGCCGCATTGGGTCACCCGTATGGCGAAAATGAAGAACGCGGTGTCTTTAAATCTGTAGATGGTGGCGAAACGTGGAAAAAGGTACTCTATGTAAGTGATAAGGCTGGTGCAGCCGATTTGATCATAGACCGAAACAATCCCGATGTATTGTACGCAAGCACATGGCAAGTGTACCGTAAAGCATGGAAAATGTGGGGCGGTGGCCCAGATAGTAAGCTTTGGAAATCTACCGATGGTGGCGAAACGTGGACGGATCTTACCGAAAACCCGGGAATGCCCAAAGGACCCATTGGCAAAATTGGGGTAACCGTTTCCCCTGCGGATTCCAACCGTGTTTGGGCCATTGTAGAGGCCAACGAAGGGGGTGTTTTCCGTTCTGATGATGCAGGCAAGACTTGGGAATTGACCAACAACGAACGTAAACTGAGACAACGTGCTTTTTACTACTCCAGAATTTATGCCGACCCCAAAGACAAAGATGTGGTGTATGGACTAAATGTAGGATTCTTTAAATCTACCGATGGAGGAAAAACTTTTGATGAAAAAATAAACACTCCCCATAGCGACAACCACGACCTGTGGATAGACCCCAACAATCCGAACAGAATGATAAATTCGAATGACGGCGGTGGCGTAGTAAGTATCAACGGAGGTAAAACGTGGACCGAGCAAGATTATCCAACGTCACAGTTTTACCATGTAATGGCCACTAGTGATGTCCCATATCATGTAGTGGGTGCCCAGCAAGATAACTCTACCCTGGCCATGCCCAGCGATGGGTGGGATTTTAAACAAGCTCGCGGACCCAATCATGGCTGGTATTATGCCGTAGGTGGTGGTGAAAGCGGTTGGATTACCCAAAGCCCGACCAACCCCGATATTTTTTATGCAGGAAGCCAAGGAGCTCTTTTAACACGTTACGACCGCAGCAACGGTCAGGTCAGGGATATTCAAGTGTATCCACGTTTTTTCTCAGGCGAACCAGCAAGTGCACTACCAGACCGTTGGCAATGGACCTTCCCCATCATGTTCGCACCAAAAGACCCGAATGTAATGTACACCTGTTCCCAACACGTATGGAAAACAACAAACGACGGACAGACCTGGGAAAAAATAAGTCCAGACCTTACCTATGCCGACCCAGAAACCTTGGGCAAGACAGGAGGTGTGATTACCATGGACATGAACGGTCCAGAGATTTATGCAACTGTGTTTGCTTTGGCTCCTTCCAATCACGATATCAATACCATTTGGGCCGGTTCTGATGATGGAAAAATCCACATCACAAGAGATGGTGGTGAAAACTGGAAAGATATTACCCCCGAAGAGCTTCCTAAATATTCAAGGGTGAGCATTATTGAAGAATCTATCCACAATCCAGGCACCTTGTATGTTGCTGCCAACAGATACCAAGTAGATGACAGGGCTCCCTACGTTTTTAAAACTCATGATTATGGGAAAACTTGGACCAAAATAATTACAGGAATAGAGGACGGACACTTTGCCAGAGCTATCCGCGAAGACCACAAGAGAGAAGGCCTTTTATTCCTGGCTACAGAACACGGGGTTTATTTCTCCATTAATGATGGAGCAGTATGGCAATCCCTTCAATTGAACTTGCCCGATACCCCAATCCGTGATCTGGTGATCAAGGACAACGATGTTGTTTTAGGCTCTCACGGTAGAGGATTCTGGATTTTGGACGACATCCAACCCTTTAGGGAATATTCCGAAGACCTAAAAAGTGAAAAAAATGTGCTTTTTAAACCGACGGATGCGATTAGAGGCATTTACAACACTAACTTCCAATACTATTTGGAAGAAGAGGTGGATACAGTCACTTTTTCAATTTTTGATGCAGACAATAAGCTTATCGAATCTTTTGGTGGCAACCAACCTAAATATGAAAAGGACGACAATGCATCTTGGTGGAGTCGAGGGAACAGTACCAAGCCCACTACGGCAAAAGATATCAATACCTTTACTTGGAACCTAAGATATCCTGGGCCAACCACTTTTGATGGAATCATTATTTGGGGCGCCTCGGCCACAACTGGTCCAAAAGCACCTCTTGGCTCCTATACTGTACAAATGAAAGTGGGCGACGAAGTCATTAAAAGCTATCCATTTAAAATTGAAATGGACCCGAACTTGAAAGGAATCACTGCTGAAGACCTTCAAAAACAGTTTGAATTGGCTTCCAAAATAACCGACAAAGCTACCATTGCCAACGAAGCTGTGATTCAAATCAGAAGCATCTGCAAACAATTGGATAGTTTGGGCAAAGGCGTTTCCAGTAGAAAGTTTACGAAGCTTTCCAAAGATTTTATGGGAACCCTCACAGAGATTGAGGAAGACCTTTATCAAACCAAAAACCAATCGGGGCAAGATCCATTGAACTTTCCCATCAAATTGAACAACAGGTTCAATGCCCTGCAAAGAAGCATTGAAAACGGAGATGCCAGACCCACGGATGCCGCTTATGTGGTATTTGATGAGCTTACAGCAGAGTTGGACGGCCACATGGCCAAGCTGAACAACACATTGGACAAAGAGCTTCCAAAAATAAATGCTATTTTAAAAGACAACGGAATTTCAACCATCGAGGCCCAATAGGGCCTCATGGTTTTTTAAGAATCAGACTCATTCTAAATTAACAGTCAACCATATACCCAATAACGTATTCTTCGTAATTTTACGTTGTTAGGATGAATAAAATTATCACCATAGGGATATCCTTGCTCATTCTGCTCCAAGGGGCCAACATCCATTTTAAGGATTTGGTGGAACTTGAGCAGCTTGTTGAGCACTACCAATTCCACAACGAGGAATATGGTGATGACTTTATGATTTTTGTTTCCAAGCACTACGGGGAACTCAAAGCCGATCACAGCGAAAAACACCAAGAGGAACAAAAGGAGCATGAAAAACTGCCCTTTCAGCATCAATCGCAATGTGCACAGCCCTTGGTTTTTGTTCTCGGAGCCGATGACTTTATCTATTCTCGCTCCGAAATTCCTGTCACCACCAAAGGCAATTTCCACTATCAAATGTCTTACTCCCACATTTGGGGAGACAACCTCTTCCAGCCGCCCAAACACGCATAATTCATAGTATTTCAGCTTTGCTGGACACTTTTCGCAAGCCTTATTCCACTTTAATAATGCTATTATTTCTATGAATCATGTTTTCAAAAATCATCAACTTTAGTATAAAGAACAAGTTTATTGTTCTTCTATTTACGGCAGCTATAGCCCTTGTGGGGTTATACTCCCTGTCACAAATACCCATCGGCGCCGTACCCGATATTACCAACAACCAGGTTCAGGTACTGACCACTTCCAATAGTCTCTCCACACAGGATATGGAGAAGTTTGTCACTTACCCCATAGAGTTGGAAATGGCAAACCTCCCCGGTGTTAAGGAAATCCGTTCGGTTTCCAAGTTTGGGTTGTCGGTGGTCACCATCGTCTTCGAAGATGATATGGGCACCTATTTGCCCAGACAACTTATTGCCGAAAAAATCAAGTCTGCATCTAGCCGTATACCCGAAGGGTTTGGCTCCCCAGAAATGGGACCCATCACCACTGGCTTGGGCGAGATATATCAATATATTTTGGATGTGGAGCCTGAGTACAAGGATCAGTACAATTCCACGGAGCTCAGGACCATTCAAGATTGGATCGTAAAACGTCAGCTTTCTGGAATCCCAGGTGTAGTGGAGGTCAATACCTGGGGAGGTCACCTAAAACAATATGAAGTGGCCATTCAAACCCAAAAATTGAACGCCTTCAACATTACCGCCAAAGAAGTGTTCACCGCTTTGGAAAAAAACAATAGCGTTACCGGTGGCGGCTATATTGAAAAAGTGAACCAAGCCTATTTTATTCGTGGTGAAGGGTTGGTAAGCAATCTCTCAGATATTGAAAATATAGTGGTAACGACCCGAAATAGCATCCCTATTTACATTAAGGACATAGCTAAAGTTGGTTTTGGCAGTGCACCACGCTTTGGTGCAATAACCGGCAACGGTGAGGGCGAGAAAGTCCTTGGGCAAATTATGATGCTGAAGGATGCAGATTCCAAACGGGTAATCGAAGCCGTTAAGGAACGAGTTGCTACCATTTCCAAATCCTTGCCCGAAGGCGTTTACATTAATCCGTTTTTGGACCGTAGTGAATTAATCGGGAGGACAACCTTCACGGTGACCGAAAACTTGGTCTTGGGTTGTTTGATTGTCATTTTTGTAGTGGTTTTGCTCTTGGGCAACTGGCGTTCGGGTCTTGTAGTGGCATCAGTTATTCCGCTATGTCTGCTGTTTGCACTCACCCTGATGAATATTTTTGGGGTGGATGCCAACTTGTTGAGCCTTGGCGCGATTGATTTTGGAATTATTATAGACGGAGCCGTGATCATTGTGGAATATATTGCTTTCCAAATCACCCAAAAGAAAGCAGAGATTGCCAATCTGGGCAAGAACGAAACACAATCCATCAAAGATGACATCACCCTAAAAGGTGCCGCAAAAATGATGAACTCCGCAGTTTTCGGGCAGCTTATCATCTTGATCGTGTTCATTCCAATTTTATCGTTAAGCGGTGTAGAAGGTAAAATGTTCAAGCCCATGGCTCTAACGTTTAGCTTTGCCTTATTGGGGGCAATCCTTTTGTGCTTTACTTATGTGCCCGTTGCATCGGCCATGTTCCTAAAACCATCCAAGGAATCAGCAAAAAGTATCTCCACACGTTTGGTCAACTGGATCAACAAACAATACGAACCAGTTATCGAATGGGCCCTGAAAAGTAAAAAACTCGTGCTTTCAGTAGCTGCCGCTCTATTAATAGGAGCCATTTTGTTGTTCTCCTCTATGGGAGGTGAATTTGTGCCCACCTTGGACGAAGGGGATTTTGTGATTCAACCTGTGCTAAAAACAGGTACCACTTTGACCAAAACCGTGGAAACCACGACCAAAATGGAACAAATCCTTTTAGATCGGTTCCCCGAGGTAAAACAAGTGGTAAGCCGCATAGGTGCCGCAGAGGTACCCACCGACCCCATGTCCATGGAAGAAAGTGATGTAATTATCACTCTAAAACCTAAAGATGAATGGGTTTCGGCCAAAACCAAGGATGAATTGGCAGATAAGTTCAAAGAAGCCCTTGCTGTAATTCCAGGGATGGAACTTGAGTTTACCCAGCCTATTGAAATGCGTTTCAATGAATTGATCACCGGGGTCCGGGCAGATATTGCTATCAAGATTTTTGGTGAAAATCTGGAAACATTAAATCGGAAGGCCAACGAAATCAAAGACCTTATCCAAAATGTGGAGGGAGCCTCCGATATTGTTGTGGAAAAAGTGGAAGGTCTTCCGCAAATGAACGTTTCCTTTGACAGGGCCAAAATTGCACGCCACGGACTCAACATAGCAGACCTCAACGAAATGATTTCGATGGGATTCGCAGGAAAAGTGGTTGGCAGTGTATTCGAGGGCGAGCGACAGTTTGATCTGGCCGTTCGTTTGGATTCCGAGAACCGTCAAGATATTTCCAACTTAAAAAACCTTTATGTTGATATTCCCAACGGTGGAAAAATTCCCATGAGCGAGCTGGCTGATATCACCTACCAAAAAGGTGCGGCAAAAATCTCCCGTGACGATACAAAAAGAAGAATCGTTGTCGGTATCAATGTAAGGAACCGAGACCTTCAATCTGTGGTGGACGATGTACAACTCTTGGTCAACGAAAACATCACATTACCTCCGGGCTACACCATCACCTATGGTGGTCAGTTTGAAAATCTTCAAAATGCCAAAGCCAGATTAATGGTTGCCGTACCCATTGCCTTGTTGCTCATCTTTATCATGCTCTATTTTGCTTTCGGCTCTGTTAAGGAAGCCTTGCTTATTTTCTCGGCCATTCCATTATCTGCCGTTGGAGGGGTTCTATTACTTTGGTTAAGGGATATGCCTTTTAGTATTTCTGCTGGGGTCGGTTTCATTGCCCTTTTTGGTATCGCCGTACTGAACGGCATTGTGCTCATTGAACATTTTAAGGAACTGAAGGGCAGTGATTTCAATTCTATGGAAGATCTCATCAAACAGGGGACCAAAGATAGGCTCCGCGCCGTGCTTTTAACCGCCTCAGCTGCAGCTTTAGGTTTCTTGCCCATGGCGGTTTCCACCAATGCTGGTGCCGAAGTACAGCGACCCCTTGCCACTGTGGTCATCGGTGGATTGGTAACGGCAACCCTACTCACCTTGGTGGTTTTGCCCGTTTTATATGCGTATTCACACAATATTAAGTTTCGTGGGATGAGAAAAAGAAGAAAAGACCGTAAAGCGAAAAAGAGTGCTTTGACCATTATGTTGCTGTTGATTTCAGTTTCAGGGTTTTCGCAAACTAAATTGAATCTCGAAGATTTAATGGCGCTTGCCCTTGAAAACAATAAGGGAATCCGAGCAGAATCCTTACTGGTAAATCAGGCAGAAACCCTTAAAGGAACTGCTTTTGAGATTGACAAAACCGATATTTACTACCAGTACGATGAAAACAACCTTGCGTTCAACGGGGAGCCCCTTAAAGTTTTTGGGGCACAGCAGCAGTTTGAGTTTCCTACGGTGTATGGTGCCAAGAACAGGCTCCAAAAATCGAACTATGAGCTTCAAAAATCGTCGTTTGAAATAAAAAAGAAGCAACTGTACCAAAACCTGAGTATTGCATACTACCAATACCAGACCTTGAACCAAAAAGCAAAGCTTTACGCTTCACTGGATAGTATTTACAGCAAATTTGCGCACGCTGCCAACCGACGTTTTGAACTCGGGGAGACCAATTATCTGGAAAAGGTAACAGCCACTGCCAAACAACGGCAAATTGCCAACACCTATTCCAAGATACAACAGCAACTACTCACCACTTATAATCAGATTGTAAGCTTGGTACAAAGTGGGGACACCTTGGAAATTGTGGATGAAGAACCACAAAAACTTAGTGTGTTGAATATGCAAGGAATGTTGGAAACGGAAGCTTCATTTTTGGACAACCGCCAAGAACTGAGCAATGCCCAAAAGAGTCTGGAGGAAAATAGATTGCTGCCCGACCTGAACCTAGAGTATTTTCAAGGGACCAACAAGGGCTTGGGAACATCGCTCTACGGTATTCAGCTGGGTGTTCGTATTCCCATTTTCTTCTTTGGACACAGTAGCAAAGTGAAGTCATCCAAAATACAGACCAAGATCACGGAGATGGAAAATACCGAAATCACCGTTGCAATGAACCAACGTTACAAAACCCTTCTGGGGCAATTGGAACAACAGGCCAAGGAACTCTCCTATTACGAAGACGAAGGCGGTCATCTTTCCGATCAGATTTTGAAAGCGGCCTCTGGAAACTTTCAAAATGGGGAAATCGACTTTTTCCAATACATTCAAAGTTTGGAAAATGCGTACGAGATCCAACTCAATTATCTGGATGTGCTCAACCAATACAATCAAACTGTAATCGCCATTAATTACTTGACAATAACATTATAACAATGAAAAATATAATTCAAATAGCCGCTGTTTTCCTTCTATTGATGGGCTGTGGCAATAAAAACAACAAAGAATCAGCCTCTGAAGGGCAAGAAGAAGAAACAGGAATCGTGGTCACACAAGATCAATTCGACACCAATGACCTCACTATTGGTCCGATGGAGAAAAGAACCTTCCCAAAAATGGTGGAGACTTCTGGGATGATAGATGTACCGCCCGAAAACCGGGCTAGTGTAATGGCCTTTATGGGCGGATTCGTAAAAAAGACGTCGCTATTGGTCGGTGACACAGTAAAAAAAGGACAGCTTTTGGTGGTTTTGGAAAATCAGGAGTTTTTGAAGATGCAGCAAGAATATATGGAGGTTTTCAATCAGTTGGATTATTTAAAAGCCGAGTTTGAAAGAAACCAAACCCTTTTTGAAGAAAAAATCGCCTCGCAAAAGAACTTTCTTCAAGCCAAAAGCAATTATGAAACAGCCAAGGCCCGTTACCAAGGCTTGCGGGAGCAATTGCAAATGCTTAACATTTCCCCTAGCAAGGTGGAACAAGGGAATATTTCGTCGCAAGCGGCCATTTATGCCCCTATCTCGGGAAGCGTTACCAAAATGAATGTGGCCAAGGGAAGCTATGTTTCTCCTGCCACGGAGATTTTGGAGATTGTGGACAACGACCACGTACATTTGGAGCTCACGGTTTTTGAGAAAGACATCTTAAAAGTGAAAAAAGACCAAAAAATCCAGTTCAGGATTCCAGAAGCTTCAGAAGAAGCTTTTTATGCAGAAGTTTATTTGGTGGGTACCTCCATTGACGGTGCCAAAAGATCTATTAAAGTACACGGGCATCTGGAACATGAGGAAGAGGCGAACTTCCTGCCCGGTATGTTCGTGGATGCCAAGATTATGACGGACACCATCAAAACCCTCTCTTTGCCGGAAGAAGCAGTAATTGAGTCCGAGGGGACTTCCTACGTGTTGAAATTGGTAAATAAACAAGGTGCAGGCTATACTTTTGAACGTATCGCCGTTAAACAAGGTAATACCTATGATGGTTATACCGAAATCATCTCAACAGGACTAACCGAAACCGATCAGTTCTTGACCAAGGGTGTTTTTGATTTGATCGGGGGATAAATAAATCTATCCCAGCCCAACATCCAAGGTCATCATAATTATAAATCCACCGATAAAGCCCATAGTGGCGATATCGGTGTATTTGTCTTGTTGCGTTTCGGGGATTACCTCCTCCACCACCACAAAAATCATGGCACCCGCGGCAAACGAAAGTGCGTAGGGAAGAATGGGCTCAAAAGTGAGGACGGCCCAAGCCCCCAATACACCTGCAATGGGTTCTACCAAGGCCGAGGCCTGACCGTACATCCAACTTTTTCTTCGACTGAGACCATGCCTGCGCATTGGTACGGCAACGGCAAAACCTTCTGGGAAATTTTGCAAACCGATACCCAAGGCCAAAGCCACAGCACCCCCAATGGTTGCACCCTCAAAGCCAGAAGCAACACCTCCAAATAGGACACCTACCGCCAATCCTTCGGGAATATTGTGCAAGGTAATGGCCAAGACCAGTAGCGTGGTGCGGTGCCAGGGCGTCTTTACCCCTTCTGCTTCGTCCATTTTAAAATTGATGTGCAAATGGGGTAAAATTTTATCCAAACCAAAAATAAAACCCGCTCCAAGCAAAAAACCAACGGCTGCGGGAATCACTTTTACAAAGCCTTCCCCCTCGCTCATCTCAATACCTGGTGCCAAAAGACTCCAAAAACTGGCAGCGACCATAACACCTCCAGTAAAGCCCAACATTCCATCCATCAAAGCTCTCTTTGGACTTTTGAACAAAAATACAAGGCCTGCCCCGGCAGCAGTCAGTCCCCATGTAAAAAGCGTCGCGTACAACGCTGCCAATACCGGGTCTATTTCCTGAAAATAGTGTATTACTTCTTTCATCAATCGTTCTTTTTTACATACAAATTAGATGCTATTTGGTGTGATATGCGCATTTCCTTGCCCTCCATTTGAATGCGAAGGGAATTGTCAAAATCTTCCTTGTCCATAATTTTGATGGTGTTTCCCAAGGCTATTTTGTTCTTGTCCAAAAACTTAAGAAAGGGTACGGAGGAATCCTTTACCCCCACACATATGCCTTTGGAATTGATGGGCATTTCACTGAGTAATTTTTCATCACGCTCTTGGAACTTTCCGTCCTTGGTGGGAATGGGATCGCCGTGTGGGTCATATTTGGGAAATTCCAAGAGTTCGTCAATTTTGTCAATCAACTTTTCACTTTTGATGTGCTCCAGTTGCTCGGCCACCTCGTGCACCTCGTCCCAAGTAAAATCCAATTTCTCCACCAAAAAAACTTCCCATAAACGGTGTTTTCTGATGATGGACAATGCTGTTTTTGTTCCAAAATCGGTTAACGAGACTCCTTGGTACCGGACATAATCCACCAATCCTTTTTCCGATAATTTCTTGGCCATATCGGTTACGGAAGAAGGTTTTGTCTCCATTTGCTCCGCAATGGCATTGGTGGTTATGGACTTGGTATCGCCACCACCCAAATGGAAGATTGTCTTCAAATAGTTTTCTTCTGATCGGGTCATTAAAAAATATTTTTTCAAAAATACATTTTTATTTATCAAAACCTATTTTTAGCTTTGTCTAAATTTAATTTTATATCCATTGAAAATAATTTGTAGGCATATCGTCTTTTTGTTGCTTGGTTTTATAAGCATCTGTTCTTTTGGGCAAACAGCTTCGGTAAGCGGCAAGGTGACGGACAACGGAGAACCAATACCCTTGACAAATGTGGTCTTGAAAGGAACCAAAATAGGAGCTGCTACGGATATTGATGGTCTATTTGAGTTGGCAAACGTTGAGCCAGGCGACTATGTAGTATTGGTAACCTCTTTGGGATATCAATCGTATCAAACCAAAATCAGCTTAAGCGCCAATGAATCCAAAACCATCAACATACAACTGGAACCCTCTGCACAAAGTTTGGATGAAACCGTGGTCACGGGCACCCTAAAACCCGTGAGCCGATTGGAAAGTCCGGTTCCCGTGGAAGTCTACTCCCCCACTTTTCTAAAAAAGAATCCTACGGCGAGTGTTTTTGATGCGCTCCAGAATGTGAACGGGGTGCGTCCGCAAATCAATTGCAATGTGTGCAACACGGGAGATATTCACATCAACGGATTAGAGGGACCATACACTTTGGTGCTTATCGACGGGATGCCGATTGTTAGTGGTTTGGGTACAGTCTATGGCCTCACAGGGATTCCTAACTCTCTGATCGAACAGATTGAAATTGTAAAAGGTCCTGCATCCTCACTTTATGGTAGTGAAGCTGTGGGCGGTTTAATCAACATCATCACAAAAAATGCTTTGAGCGCACCAGAATTTTTTGCCGATGGCTTTGCCACGGGTTGGGGCGAATACAATTTGGATGTGGGAAGCAAAATCTCGGTTGGAGACAAAACAGACCTTCTTTTGGGCGTCAACTATTTTAATTATGACGTCCCAGTGGACAACAACGGCGATAATTTTACCGATTTGACGCTACAAGATCGTATATCTATTTTTCAAAAGTGGGATTTTGAGCGAAACGACAACCGTTTGTTCTCTTTGGCGGGACGCTTTTTTTATGAGGACCGTTGGGGTGGCGAAATGCAATGGACGCCGGAGTTTCGTGGTGGCGATGAAATTTATGGCGAAAGCATCTACACCCGAAGATGGGAAGTGCTCGGAAAGTATCAGTTGCCGGTTAAGGAAAAGTTTCTCCTCTCTTTTTCCTACAATGACCATAACCAGAATTCGGTTTACGGCGACACGGAGTATTTGGCGGATCAGCGTATTGGTTTTGCCCAATTGACCTGGGACAAGACTGCCGGGAATCACGATTTACTTTTCGGAAGTGCGATTCGGTACAATTATTATGACGACAATACACCCGCGACCACTGAGGCCGATAACATTTGGATTCCGAGTCTTTTTGCGCAGGATGAATACAGTTTTGCGCCCAAACATTCCTTTTTGGGCGGGCTTCGATATGATTATGACCAAAGACACGGCAATATTTTCACACCCCGAGCTGCTTACAAATGGAAAATTTCCGATAACGATATTTTTCGGGCGAATGCAGGAACGGGGTTTCGCGTAGTCAACTTGTTTACTGAGGAACATGCGGCCCTCACAGGTTCGCGGGAAGTGATTATCGCTGAAGAGTTAAAACCCGAACGCTCCGTGAACGTCAATCTCAACTATTTGAAGAAAATTTACAGCGACAACGGCACCTTCATCGGTCTAGACGCTTCTGTGTTTTACACCCGTTTTTCCAACGTAATCTTGCCTGATTACGAGACCAATCCCAATCAAATCATTTATGATAATCTGGATGGGAAATCGGTTTCGCAAGGGGTAAGTGCCAATTTGGATGTTGCATTCCCGAGCAGTTTTAAGATTATGGTGGGTGCCACTTGGCAAGATGTGAGCAGCACTGAAAATGGAGTTACCCAACAACAGATTCTAACCGAAAGTATTACCGCCACGTGGAATTTGTCGTACACCTTTCACTCGTTAAAATTGACAGCGGACTACACGGGAAATTTATACGGTCCGATGCGATTGCCGCTTTTGGGTGACCTGGACCCGAGACAGGAATATTCGCCTACGTGGAGCATTCAGAATATCCAGTTTACCTACAAAGGGTTAAATAATTTTGAAGTGTACGGAGGTATCAAAAACCTGCTGGACTGGACTCCGAACCAGGGTAATCCCTTTATCATTGCCCGCGCGAACGACCCTTTTGACAAAGAAGTGACTTTTGACAGCAATGGCAATGCCTTCGCTACACCGAACAATCCCTACGCCCTTACCTTTGACCCCGCTTATGTGTACGGCCCCAACCAAGGCATTCGTGGGTTTTTTGGATTGCGGTATACGGTTTTTTAATACCAAAATGATTTAATCTGCTCTGGAATACTCCAAAAAAGAATATTTTTAGAGGGAATTGTTAACTTTGAGTGTGGAAACAACCCAAAATATAGCAAACAAACTTTCAAAGCTTAAGGTACGTTTAAAAGAGCGCTACCCCATATCCTCTATGGCTTTGTTTGGTTCCTACGCTCGTAATGAGCAAACAGATACCAGTGACGTTGATATTATGGTAGAATTTGATGGGAAAATAGGCATCAAATTCATTGATTTGGCCAATGACCTTGAAAAAGCATTGGGGCTTAAAGTAGATTTGGTATCTAAAAAAGGCATCAAAGAGCAATACCTTAACACCATTCTATCCGACTTGATCTATGTTTAAAAGCGGTCTATGAAAGTTCACATCCAATCAATTCTTGTAATCCTATTTCTCCAAATATCATGCTCAGGACAATCAGAAAGGATTGAAGAAAAGTTAATGGAGTGTGCCTATCAATCTTATTCCGATCATGGTTTAGCTCTTAAACAGCTGATTTCAAATTATCAAACGCTTCTTATAGATGAAAAAATATTGGCAGATGGCTCAGCTAAAAGTTATCGTGATATTTTTAAAAAGTTTGCCGATAGCAACGGATTTGACAAAATTCCCTCAAAATACTTTTATGTAGAGTTTCAAAAGCTTGAAAAACGCAACGAAAAAAAACTTGAAAATTGTAGAGAACAAATCTTAAGTGATTCTGCAATGTATTCCTCTTCAAAATTGAAAGCTTTTGATTCTACCATTCTAAAAACCAGCTATTCAAATAATCCACGTGCATCAATTATAGCGAAAGAAGTCTTAAGTGTTTTATCCGACAAAGATTTTGAACTTGACCTATATAAATTATACACTTTTATGATGTTCAGTTACATTGATACTGAAGCCGGCATTGCTGAAAACGCTCAGGTAGTAAAAGATTATGACCCAACAAATACCTTGAATATTAGTTTGACCGAAAACAAGGAAATCTTAGTAAACAACCAAATTGTTTCCGTAGAAGAACTGAAAAAACTTGTTAAAACCTATTTGTCCAATAACAAATCAGAATCGACAATCCTCCTCAAATCCCATCCAGATTTAACTTATGGGTTTTACCAGGGCATTGGAGATGTCATTATTCAGGAAATAACAGCATTAAGAAATGAGCTCTCCTTGGAAAAATTCAATTCAGAATACAAGGCTCTGAACAAAGAACAAAAAACTCAAATAGCCCAAATTTATCCGCAAAGGATTGTAGAAAAAACACTGAAATAAAAAGAAAAAGGGCGTTCCAAGCTTCAATTACCTATTTTTAAAACTATTTATGCCCAACTACGATTACATCATTATAGGAGCGGGAGCTGCTGGCCTTTTGTTGGCCGATGCCTTGGGCAAGGACAAATTTTTTGCCTCCAAATCCATTTTGGTGCTGGACAAGGACGACAAGTCCAAAAACGACCGAACTTGGTGTTTTTGGGAACGGGGAAATGGTCCATTTGATGATTTGATCCACAAAACTTGGGACAACATTTATGTGGGCGGACAGCAGCTTCAAAAATCCACTCCCATTGCGCCCTACACTTATAAAATGCTTCGCGGTATTGACTTCTACAATCACTTTTTACCAAAGGTAAAAGACTATCCAAACATTACTTGGGTTCAGGAAGAGGTAACCCATATTGAAGAGCAAGCAAACGAGGTTTTGGTGACCACTCCATCACAGACCCACACGGGCAAAAAGGTGTTTTCCAGCTTGTACGATGCATCAATCCCAGAAAAACAAAAGGAATTTCCCGTATTGCAACAACATTTCTTGGGGTGGCAAATAAAAACCGACCAGTCTATTTTTAATCCGGGCGAAGCTACTTTTATGGACTTCTCCGTACCGCAAAAGGGCAACACACGTTTTATGTATGTGCTTCCAATTTCAGAAACAGAAGCTTTGGTGGAATACACCTTGTTTTCGGAACATCTATTGGAGAAGACGGAGTACGAAGAGGCCATCAAAAATTACATCAAAGAAAAATACAACGACACCCAATACACCATTCAGGAAACCGAGTTTGGCAGCATTCCCATGACCTGCTATCCGTTTCATCAACACAATACGGATGCTGTTTTCCACATCGGGATTGCAGGGGGTTGGGCGAAACCAAGCACGGGATATACGTTTTACAACACGAGCCAGCAAGTGCCCAAATTGGTAAGTCATCTGAAAGCCGGGAAACCGTTGTCCGAGTTCCATCAAAAAAGCAGGTTTTTGTTCTACGATATGCTTTTGCTGGACATTTTATATGAGAGTAATCATCTAGGACACGAAATCTTCGAGTCAATGTTCAAAAGAAGAAAGGCTTCCTTGATTTTGAAATTCCTTGAGAACGAAACCAATCTGTGGGAAGAGCTAAAAATTGTGACCGCACCAAGACCGATGCCTTTTATAAGAGCATTTTTCAAACGACTGTTTTAAACGGTTCGCTCCATCAAACTTTCGCCAAATTGCTTTAGCAAGGCTTTGTTTTTATCGGGAAGATTTGTTTCAGCCAAAGCATCAAATGCTTTTTGGGTAAACTCTTGGATGGCTTTTTTGGTTTCCTCCACTGCCCCGCTTTCCTTAAAGATGGTTTTCACCGCCTCCACTTTGGCTGTGGAGTCTTCAGGTTTTATGGAATACAGGTGCAACAAGCCATCTTGATCATCTTTCGAGGCTTTTTCCAAGGATTTTAGGAACAAATAGGTTTTTTTGTTCTCCATAATATCCCCACCAACCTGTTTGCCAAAGGTTTTGGGGTCGCCAAAGGCATCCAAATAATCATCTTGCAACTGAAAGGCAATGCCGAGGTTTCGACCAAACTCGTAAATGGCGTTAGCATCTTTTTTGGAGGCTTGGGCCACAATGGCTCCCATCTTCATTGCAGCGGCGACCAACACAGAAGTCTTGTACTCTATCATTTTAAGATATTCCGGAATGGTAACATCGTCCCGGGTCTCAAAATCCACATCGTATTGTTGGCCTTCGCATACTTCCAATGCGGTTTTACTGAACAACTTTGTGAGTTCTTTGTATGTTTCCGCTGGGTAGCTTTCAAAAAATTGATAGGACAGAATCAACATGGCGTCACCAGAAAGGATTCCTGTATTAACATCCCATCTTTCATGCACCGTTGTTTTTCCGCGTCGAAGCGGGGCATCATCCATAATATCATCATGCACCAACGAAAAATTGTGGAACATTTCCACTGCCAATGCTGCATCCAGGGCATCCTCCGCTTTTACGCCAAAGGCCTTGGCCGTCATCAAAGTAAGTATGGGACGCATCCGTTTGCCTCCCAATCCTAAAATATAGTGAACAGGTTCGTACAAATTCTTGGGTTCCCCCAACTTAGTCCTTGTTTGTAAGTGCGTAACAAACTGCTCCCTATACTGACCAATGATATCGATATCTGACATGGAGTCAAAAATACGTGCAAATATTTAATTTAAGGTTGGCGTATTGTTTTAAAAGAGGATTACAAAGCATCCAAATCCACAAAAAGACATCCTTTCAAAAAAAATTGTGGAGAAATTGCAATAGAAAATAATTTCTTCGTCTCTATAGATGAAAAGCAACCCGTACCATCTGAATGGCAGCCAAAACCGATAATCGAAATAACCTGACCGACTTCTTTAATGAGGAGTATGGCTCGTTGCGCTCTTATGTGCAGTCGAGGATTCAGGATACATCGGAACGGGATGCCGAGGATATTGTGCAGGATGTGGCCCTGCGGATGTTTTCCAGATCGGATGATGCCATGCCCATAACCAATGTTGGTGGATTTGTGTACAATGCCATTCGCAATAGAATCATTGATATTATGCGTGGTAAAAAAGAGAGAAAATTGCCCAGCGAGGATATTGACCAACAATGGCGGGAGTTTGCGGATTTCTTTTATGGTGATGCAGATAACAGCTATTCACCAGAGATGGAACAAGCCCTAAAAAAAGCGGTCGAAGATTTGAAGCCCGCATATCGCGATATTGTAATCGCCATAGATTTTGAAGGATACAATTATAAACAAATAGCAGAAAGAACCGGAATACCGGCAGGTACGTTAATGTCGAGAAGGCACCGTGCCATGTCGGAACTATCAAAAAAGTTAGAGAATATTAAAGAACTGAGTTATGGAACATAAAAAAGAATTCGAAAAAGCCGTGGAAAAAAAGGTGAAAAGCACCGTAAAAAAAGTGGTTAAAATTGTTGCCATGGTCATTTTGGGAATCCTGATTTTCCTATTGGCCAATTATTTATTGATGCGCTTATGGAACTGGCTCATGCCCGACCTTTTCGGCGTGGGAACGGTTACCTACTGGCAGGCCCTGGGCATTTTTGTATTGGCAAAGCTTCTATTTGGCTTTGGCGGCGGCGGTAAGGGCAAAGGAGGTTCAAGTCACAAAAAGAAGATTAAATCGTCCAACAAGTGTGGTTCTTGGAGAAGGGATTTTGATGAGTGGAAACACTATGATCAATTTTGGAAAGAAGAAGGCGAAGAAGCATTTAAAGCATATATAGAAAAAATCAAAAACGAAAATCATGATAAATCAAAAGAAGAATAATCCAAAGAAGAAGTATTTACTTCAGTTCAGTCCCTTTTTTTGGCGGTTGGGAAACATTCGTACCGAACATGGCAACAACGACCACCAAATTTCCCCATTGTTCAGCGATAGTACAGAGTCCAATTAAAAATAGACATTGAACCTTCGTTAAAAAATTGTAAAACCATGGAAACTTTTTTTGTTTTTAAAGTTTCCATACCTACATTTGCTCCCTGATTATGAGGGAAAATATTATACAAAAGGCAACTGAAATGTTCTTAAACCTAGGGTTTAAGAGCGTTACCATGGACGATTTGGCACAGGAGATGGGAATATCCAAAAAAACGATTTACTCCCATTTTAAGAATAAAACGGAATTGGTGGAACAGACCGCTATAACAATGTCGGATACTATCACCTGCGGCATAGACGATATTGTTGCGTTCAAGAAAAACCCAATTGAAGAACTATACGAAATCAAAAAATTTATAATGGTACACTTAAAGGACGAAAAATCATCCCCATTGTACCAATTGCAAAAGTATTATCCAAAAATCTATACCTCACTTAAAGAAATACAATTTGAATGCACCCATCGTTGTATTGCCGAAAACGTGAAAAGAGGCATGGAACTGGGCATTTACAGAGACAACCTAAATGTTGAATTTGTATCCAGAATATACTTTACCGGTGTTACCAGCATCAAGGACAATAATTTGTTCCCAACAGAAATATTCAGCAAACCTGAATTATTGGACTATTATTTGGAATATCACCTTAGGGGGATTGTAACGCCCAAGGGACGAAATGTACTCAACTCAATCATCAATTCAAATCAAGAATAAATGCGAAAAACGTTAATCAGTCTACTACTCATACTGCCTTGGTTGGCATCGGCACAAGACACCATACCCAGTTTTAGCTTGGATCAGGCCATAATGTATGCTTTGGAACACAATTACAATGCTCAAAATGCAGAGAGGGATATTGTGGACGCCCAAAAACAAAAATGGGAAACCATTGCATCGGGACTTCCCCAGATCAATGGGGCCATAAGTTACCAAAACCAGTTAAAGCAACCTGTTTCACAAATTCCTGCCGAATTTTTTGGCGGGGAACCCGGAACATACCAAGAAGTGGTATTCGGACAGGCACAGTCCATGTCGGCCACGGCTACTTTGACCCAGCAAATATTTGACGGATCTTACATTGTGGGCGTACAGGCCACCAAAACCTTTTTGGACTATAGCCAGAACAATAAGGAAAAAACCGAATTGGATGTGCGAAAATCGGTGGTGGAAGCCTACGGCAATGTGCTTTTGGCACAGGAAAGTGTAAAGATTTCCGAAAAAAACAAAGCGACCCTGGAAGAAAACCTTTACGAGACCAAGCGTATTTACGAAAACGGCCTCGGTGATGAGGAAAGTGTGGACCAGTTGCAGATTACGCTCTCCACGGTGGACAACCAACTTAAAAATGCACGTCGTATGGAGAAGATAACCCTGCAAATGTTGAACTTGATGTTAGGGCTCCCCATTGAAACACCTACCGTTTTGACCGAGAATTTGGACGACCTTTCCCAAAGCCAAATTGATTTGGGATTGATCGATACCGAGTTCAATATAGAGAACAATGTGGATTACAAGTTGGCAGCCAACCTCAACGAGCAGCGTTACTTTGAATTAAAACTGGCCAAAAGCCGCGCTTTGCCAACACTTAATGCCTTTATCAATTACGGGGGAAATTCCTTCAGTAACAATTTCAACTTTTTGGACAGTGGGCAACAATGGTTCGGTTCCTCCATTTTGGGGGTCGACCTCAACATTCCAATTTTCAGCTCTTTAAAAAGAAGTGCCAGTACGCAACGTGCCAAGATTGCCCTGGAAAAGGCAAAAACCCAGTTCACCGAGGCACAGGAACAAATCCGCCTTCAGTTGGAAAGCGCCAAGAGCGATTACATCCTTGCCATAGAACAATACGGCACGTCCAAGGACAATTTGGAACTGGCGGAGCGCATCGAAAAAAAGAATCAAATCAAATATTCCGAAGGTTTGGCGACCAGTTTTGAATTGAGACAGGCCCAGACCCAATTATATACCAGTCAACAAGAATATTTACAATCCATGGTCGATGTGATCAACAAGAAAATAGCACTGGAAAACATTTTAAATCAATAATCTAAAGGAGAAAACCATTCCATCATGAAAAAAGCAATATATATATCACTAATAGCAGCAGTTCTTGCTTCATGCGGAGGCAGCGGCAGCAATTCTTTGGACGAAGTAATTGCCAGTAAGGATGTGGAAGCCATTCGAGCAAAACGAAATTCCGTTACCGAAGAACTTAAAACACTGGAGGATCAAGTTAAGAAGTTGGACGAAGCCATTGCAGAACTGGACGACAATTCAAAACTGCCATTGGTATCTACAATTACCGTAAATCCTGAAAAATTCCAGCACTTTTTAGAATTACAGGGCGATGTTAAAACAGACCAAAATGTACTGGTTTATCCAGAAATGGCGGGCACACTTTATCGTGTGTACGTTAAAGAGGGACAACGGGTGTCCAAAGGCCAGTTATTGGCTTCGATTGATGACGGCGGACTCTCAAGCCAGTTGGCTCAATTAAAAACCCAAGCGGAATTGAGCAAAACCACTTTTGAACGCCAAAAAAGGCTTTGGGAGCAAAATATCGGTTCCGAGATCCAATACCTACAGGCCAAAACCAATTACGAGGCCCAACAAAATGCGGTAAAACAATTGGAAAGCCAAGTTGAAAAATCTTCCATCCGGGCACCATTTTCGGGCATTGTGGACGATGTGATCAAAGATCAAGGAACGGTGGTAAGCCCAGGGCCAGGTTCCGAGGTTTTTAGAATAGTGAACCTGTCGGACATGTACATTGATGTGGAGGTGCCAGAAGCCCATTTGCCCAATGTAACCCCTGGTAAACTCGTAGACGCCTCTTTCCCCGTTTTGGGAGAAACCATTACTACCAAAGTACGCCAAACTGGAAATTTCATCAATCCCAGCAACCGCTCCTTTATTGCAGAAATACCCGTACCCAACAAGAATGGCCATATAAAACCGAATCTAACGGCACAGGTAAGGATCAACGATTATACCAATGAAAATGCCATCCTTATACCACAAAGTATAGTTTCGGAAAATGCAGAGGGTGAACAATATGTATATGCTATCACCGAAGATAATGGTGAGTTTACCGCCAAAAAATTAATTATCAAACCAGGTAAAAAACAAGGCGATTATCTAGAAGTTCTTGAAGGTATTTCGGCTGGAAACCAAGTAATAGTTGAAGGCGCCCGCAGCATAAGGGATGGGCAAACTGTTAAAGTACTGGACACAACCACAACTGCAAAAAACTAATTCACCAAAATGGAAAAAGCTAAAAAGAACGCAAACAAGGAATTCCGCCTTTCATCGTGGGCCATAGGCAATCCGTCTGTGATCTATGTAATGATCGGGTTGTTCTTTATCATAGGTTTATCCTCCTATTTTTCCATGCCCAGGGAAGATTTCCCTGAAGTGGAAGAAACCAAAATATATGTAAGTACCGTGTATCCCGGCAATACGGCTGAGGATATGGAGCGTTTGATCACCGACCCTCTCGAAGATGTGCTCAAAAATGTGAGCAACGTGGTGGAGATCACATCAACTTCACAAGAAGACTACTCCATGATCATTGTTGAGTTTGATGAAGAAATTTCGGTCGAAAACGCAAAACAAGAAGTAAAAGACGAAGTTGATACCGAAAAAGCCGGTGAAGACTGGCCCATTTTCAACGGGGCAAAGGTAGAGCCCAATGTTTTTGACCTGAACTTGGCGGAATCCTTTCCGATAATGAACGTGAACCTCACGGGAGATTATCCTGTGGAAAAGCTAAAAGAGTTTGCCGAGTATTTGGAAGATGAAATTGAAGACCTCCCCCTAATAAAAGAGGTAGATATAAGAGGTGCGCAGGAAAAAGAGGTTGAAATAGCGGTAGATGTTTATAAAATGATGGCTTCCAGGGTTAGTTTTGATGATGTGATCCAGGCCATATCCAACGGAAACATGACCATGTCCGCCGGTAACATGATCACCAGTGGCCAACGTAGGACCATACGCATTTTGGGCGAAGTCGAAAAACCTTCAGAACTGGAAAACTTTGTGGTCAAATCCGAAAACGGGGCCATTTATCTGCGTGATATTGCCACTGTATCGTTTACCGAGGAAGACAAGACCACTTACGCCAGGGAACATGGTAAGCCAGTGGTCATGTTGGACATTAAAAAAAGGTCCGGAAAAAATACTATTGAAGCATCTGAACTTATACGAGATTTGGTGGATGAGGCCAAGGAAAATTACTTTCCAAAAGACCTAACCGTTACCATTGCCAACGATTCCTCCAGCAGGACCCTGAACCAAGTGGATGATTTGGTAAACAACATCATATTCGGGATTATACTCGTTGTAACCGTATTAATGTTTTTCTTAGGCTTTAGAAACGCCCTTTTTGTTGGTTTTGCCATACCCATGTCCATGTTCATGTCTTTCATGATTCTTACGGCCTTGGGTTATACGCTGAATACCATGATCCTCTTTGGATTGATCATGGGACTTGGTATGTTGGTTGACAATGGGGTTGTTGTGGTCGAGAACGTATATCGACTCATGGAGCAAGAAGGCATGTCCCGCAAAGAAGCTGCCAAAAAAGGTATTGGTGAAATTGCCATACCTATCATCATATCCACAGCAACCACTGTTGCAGCTTTTGTTCCCTTGGGAATGTGGCCGGGCATTATGGGCGAATTCATGATTTTCTTCCCCATTACATTGTCCGTAGTACTAGGTTCTTCATTGTTCGTGGCCATATTCATGAACTCCATGTTGGTCTCGCAGTTTATGCAGATCGGTGAAAAAGAGCTCACAAAAAAGCAATTGATACGACTTAGTTTGATTTTAGGAGGCTTTGGACTATTTATCTTTATTGTGGGAGGTCCCGTACGCGGCCTTGGCACATTAATGATAGTCGTCGGCATCATGTTCTGGATATACAAATACTTCCTGAAGCCGTGGGCCCGAAATTTCCAGACCAAGAGTTTGGTGAAATTGGAGAACTTTTACGAACGCCAATTAAAAAAAGCACTTAAGGGCAAAAATGTGTATTGGTACTTTGGACTTACCTCCCTTCTCTTGATTTTATCATTTGTTTTCTTCGGGATGTCGTTGCAAACACAACGTACAAAAGTGGAGTTTTTTCCAGACAATACGCCCAACGAAATTTATGTGTACATCGAGTATCCACAGGGAACCGATATAGAAAAGACCAATGCCATCACAAAAAAAATTGAGGAAAGGGTCTATGGTGTAACCGGTAGGAACAAATACAACAAAGGGGACTTCAATTATCTGGTTCAATCCAGCGTATCCCAAGTAGGTAAGGGAGCCGAAAACCCATTTACCGAGGGTGGTTCTGCTGCAGAAATGCCCCATCGCGGTAAAATTACGCTCTCCATGCGCGAGTTTAAATACAGGAACGGGCTGGATACCGAAGAGCTTCGCCAACAAATTCAAGATACGTTGTCCGGTGTGTACCCAGGTGTAACCATTTCCGTAGAAAAAGATGCTGTTGGCCCTCCTGCCGGTTATCCCATCAATATAGAGATCGAAGGCCAAAATTATGATACCTTGATAAGCACCGCCGAACGCATGCGCAACTTTATCAACAGTAAGAACATTGCAGGTATCGAAGAGCTTAAAATAGATGTAAATAAAGGTAAGCCCGGCATACAGGTTACAGTGAACAGAGCCAAAGCAGGAGAACTTGGTGTTTCTGTAGCTCAAGTTGGGCAACAATTACGTAGATCTATTTTTGGTGATAAAGCTGGGATTTACAAAAAAGACGGTGAAGACTACGATATCAATGTTCGTTTTAACCAAGATCTTCGTTACAATACCAGTGCCTTATTCGACCAAAAAATCATTTTCAGGGATCCCTCCAACGGTCAAATAAAGGAAATTCCCATTTCTGCCGTGGCAAACCAAGAAAACACTTCATCGTTCAGTGCCATTAAGCACGTCGATACCAAACGGGTGGTTACGGTATACTCCGCTTTAAAACCCGGATTTACGGATGCCGGTGCCATTGTTGCGGAGATCCAGGAAGAAATGCAGGAGTTCAAAGCACTCCCTGAGGGGGTTAAAATTGATTTTACCGGTCAAATTGAGGAACAAGAAAAGCAAATGTCCTTTTTGGTAAGCGCATTCTTTTTGGGACTGGGATTGATCATGCTTCTTTTAATTTTCCAATTTGGTGGCATCTCCAAGCCCGCTATAATCATGATGGCCATATTCCTAAGTTTTATAGGAGTGTTTGGAGGATTGATCATAACAGGGTGGCCATTTGTTATTATGATGACCATGATGGGAATTATTTCCTTGGCAGGGATTGTGGTAAATAATGGTGTGGTATTACTTGATTATACCCAAATCCTTATTGATCGAAAAAAAGTGGAGCTAGGAATTTCCGATGATGAACTGCTGAATCGTGAAGATGTTACGGATGCCATAATCAAAGGAGGTAAAGCTCGTTTACGTCCAGTTATACTAACAGCCATTACAACCGTTTTAGGATTGATTCCATTGGCCATAGGATTAAACATTAACTTTGTTAGCCTGTTTTCCGATTTTGATGCACAGGTTTACATGGGGGGTGACAATGTTATATTTTGGGGGCCGTTGGCCTGGACGGTTATTTTTGGTTTGATTGTCGCCACATTCTTAACATTGATCATTGTGCCGGTACTGTTCAATATCAGTTACAGGCTTAAAATATGGATTCAAACATTGAAGGCCAAAAAAGTGGAGCCAAAGGCGATAGAGGAATAAAAGTTACTTCCCCAAAAAATAGAAAAGCCCGGCCAAATTGGCCGGGGCTTTTTCTTAAACACTGATTTATCTTATTGGTTTATCGTAACGGCATCGCCTTCGTTCCAATTTTTTACTTGCACTATGCGGTTGTCCGTAAAGTCCACTTCGCGTAATCCATCATTCTTCCAAAAAAACCATTTACCGGTTCTTTCTCCATTTTCGTATTGGCCAGTGGCAATTTTTTTACCTTCAACATTGAACATTACCCAATCACCATGTAATTTTCCGTTCAAAATATAACCTGTTTGGGCAATTTCACCATTGTCATGAAAATAGGTGGCTTTCACCATTTTTCCCATTTTTTCAAAGGTCGGCTTCATATCTTGAGCAGATACACTAACCGCAAATATCACCGCCAAAAATAATATTGCTTTTTTCATTCTTTATGGGATTTAATATTGTTTATTCCTAATGATAACGTATCAAATTTACTTAAATTTTACGTTAATCACACATTTACATAACTTTTAGTTTACATTAAATTAACTTTAAAATTTTAATTTATTGTTATTCAAATAGTTAAACTTTGTACAAATATTACTAATCTGTGCTTTTAGCGAATATTTTTACTCATAATCGTTCAATACTGGTTGATAAATCACTTTCAATGTTAATTTAACGTTAAGCAGGTCTCGAATATGCAATCACTTCTCCCTTAAAAAAAGAACAACAAACAGAAAATGGACATATCTCCTAAAAAATAGCCACATTCCTATTAAATTTGCGCTCTCATAACAAACATCATGTACAGAAGCAATACTTGTGGTGCATTAAGGGCATCGGATATAGGTTCAGAAGTTATTTTAAGTGGATGGGTGCACAAACTCCGCGACAAAGGTTTTGTAGTTTGGGTAGACCTCCGTGACCGCTACGGTATTACCCAATTGGTTTTTGACCAGGAACGCACTTCCCAAGAATTGCTTGAACAGGCTAGGGAACTTGGTCGCGAAACCGTTATCCAAGCCAAAGGCGAGGTTATTGAACGTACTTCCAAAAATCCAAATATTCCCACAGGAGAAATTGAGGTGCTCGTAACCGAACTCACCATCTTGAACAAGTCCCTGCTTCCTCCATTTACCATAGAGGATGAGACCGATGGCGGGGAAGACATCCGAATGAAGTACCGCTATTTGGATATCCGTAGAAATCCAGTAAAGAACAAACTCATCTTTAGGCATAAAGTAACCATGGAGGTTAGGAAATATCTATCCGACCAAGGCTTTATCGATATTGAAACTCCATATTTGATAAAATCCACTCCTGAAGGAGCTAGGGACTTTTTGGTGCCCAGCCGAATGAACGAAGGTCAGTTCTACGCCCTGCCCCAGTCCCCACAAACCTTTAAACAATTGTTGATGGTCGGAGGAATGGACAAATATTTTCAAATAGTGAAATGTTTTAGGGATGAAGACCTCCGTGCCGACCGCCAACCGGAGTTTACTCAAATTGACTGCGAAATGGCCTTTGTGGAACAAGAGGACATTTTGAACACTTTTGAAGGTTTGACCAAGCATCTTTTGAAAGAAATCAAAGGTGTGGAAATAGATGAGTTCCCGAGAATGACTTATGATGATGCCATGCGCCTGTACGGGAACGACAAACCCGACATTCGATTTGGCATGCAGTTCGGCGAGCTCAACCATGTGGCCCAGCACAAAGATTTTAACGTCTTCAACTCCGCCGAATTGGTGGTGGGAATCGCTGTTCCGGGAGCAGCTTCGTATACCAGAAAAGAAATAGACAAACTGGTAGACTGGGTAAAACGCCCACAAGTTGGCGCAAAAGGAATGGTCTATGTTAAGTGCAACGAAGATGGCTCCTATAAATCTTCCGTGGACAAATTTTACGACCAAGAAGACTTGGCCAAATGGGCTGAGGTAACCGGGGCCAAACCAGGCGACCTCATCTGTGTACTATCCGGAAACACCAACGAAACCCGTGCACAATTGAGCGCATTACGCATGGAATTGGCAACCCGTTTGGGACTTAGAAATCCAGATGAGTTTGCTCCATTGTGGGTAGTGGACTTCCCTTTATTGGAATTGGATGAGGAAACGGGGAAATACCATGCCATGCACCACCCCTTCACTTCCCCAAAACCAGGTCAATTGGAATTGCTGGACACAAAACCGGGGGAGGTAAAGGCCAATGCCTACGATTTGGTGCTCAATGGAAACGAGATCGGTGGCGGTTCCATAAGAATCTATGACAAGGAGACTCAAGCAACCATGTTCAAACATTTGGGCTTCACTCACGAAGAAGCGAAGGCCCAGTTTGGCTTTTTAATGGATGCTTTCCAATATGGCGCCCCTCCTCACGGTGGGATTGCTTTTGGCTTGGATAGATTGGTGGCCATTTTGGGCGGACAGGAAACCATTCGGGATTACATTGCGTTCCCCAAAAACAATAGCGGACGCGATGTTATGATCGATGCCCCAGCAAACATTGACGAAGAACAGTTGAAAGAGCTCCATTTAAAATTGGACTTGTGATATAAAGTAAATCCCGCTTTGTTAGCGGGATTTTTTAATACTTTTAATAGTATTATACACCTCGATGCCTTACAGCAACAAAAAACTGCTCACCCGATTTCTAAAATGGCGATATAGAAATATCTCCAACAGGACCTTTATTCAAATAATGAGCCTTATTGTGGGTTTTTTGGCAGGATTGGTTGCCGTTACCGTAAAAAACTCCACCTATTTTATCGAGTCACTTTTAAAAAAAGGCATTGTTTTTTCAGAGAATCAACTGTACTTTATACTCCCGACCATTGGGCTAACGTTGGTATATCTTTATGTAAAATTTGTGCATAAAGAACCTTTGCAGCATGCGATTTCATCCATCATCTTCTCGCTTTCCAAAAAAAGAGGACTACTCAAACTAAAAGATATTTACACCCCTTTGATCACCGCTCCTCTTACCGTAGGTTTTGGTGGTTCGGTAGGATTGTTGGGGCCAGCCGTAAAATCGGGATCCGCAGTAAGTTCAAATTTGAGCCGATTGTTCCATATAGATGCCAAGACCAGGACACTTTTGGTGGCATGCGCATCGGCCGGGGCAATTGCCTCCATTTTTCAGTCCCCCATTGCGGCCATTATTTTTGCCGTTGAGATTTTTACCCTAGATCTGACCATGATGTCCATGCTGCCCCTGCTTTTAGCATCCATTTCCGGGGTGCTGACATCCTATTTCTTTTTGGGAAACGAAGTATTGTTCAGCTTTTCCCTATCCGAAGGATTTAAATTGGAAGACACCCCCTTTTACATTTTATTAGGTGTCGGTACAGGGTTTGCCTCCATCTATTTTACCAAAATGTATTTCGCCATATTGTCCCTTTTTAAAAAGCTTAAAAGTCCAAAGTATAAACTTTTGGTCGGCGGTATTGCCATTGGGGTAATGTTATATGCCATTCCACCTCTTTATGGTGAAGGTTTTGGATTCATAAACAATCTATTGGATGGTAATCATCTAAAAGCGCTCGGCACCACTCCTTTTGATGATTATACACATAATATTTGGGTGGTCATCGCCCTCTTGTTCGGAATCACCATTTTTAAAGCTATTGCCATGACGACCACCATTGGTGCCGGGGGTGCTGGTGGAGTATTTATCCCCACCATGGTTATGGGAAGTGCATTGGGCAATGTGGTGGCCAAGGTAATCAACAACCTAGGATTCGGGTTCTCTGTTTCCGAAAGCAATTTCACCTTGATCGGTATGTCCGGTTTGATTGCCGGGGTGATCCACGCACCCTTGACCGCCATATTCTTGATTGCAGAAATAACGGGAGGCTATCAACTCTTTGTACCTTTAATGATTACTGCCGCCATCTCCTACTTAATCACCAAAAACGCGCTCGATTACACCATTTATACCAAAGAGCTGGCCAAAATAGGGGCACTTTTGTCCCACAACAAGGACCAAATGGTACTTGGGCTTATGGAAATGGACGATGTTATTGAAAAGAATTTTCGGCCTGTACACCCCCAAATGTCCTTGGGTGAAATGCTGCACCAATCCGTTTCCAAATCCAAAAGAAACCTTTTTCCGGTTTTGGATGATGAAAAAAAACTGATTGGAATAATTGTTCTGGACGATATTAGACCCATGATGTTCGATACCGAAATGTACGACACCGTTTTTGTTAAAAATTTGATGCATGCCCCCCCAGAGGTTATCTTTTACGAGACGGACAATATGAAACAGGTGATGAAAAAATTTCAAGATAGCGGGGCTTGGAATTTGCCCGTTATCAAAAATGGCAAATACGAAGGCTTTATATCCAAATCCAAAATGTTGACGGCCTATCGGAGAAAACTGATTAATTATTCCCAATGAAAATCAAACTAAAACATATCATTTTCCTTATCATGATAGCTTCTTTTGCTTCAATCTTCTATGGTCTTTCCCTGGATGAAGACCATCCGGAGGCCCAAAAATATATTGGAGGAGGTACCGTAGGCCTCTTTTTGGTAGCCATGCCTCTTTTTCTATGGAAAGAGAGCCAGGGCAAAAACATGAAAGATTATATGCTGACTAAGGAAAATATTAAGAAAATGCAAGAAAAAGAGCATAAAAAGTCAAAAAATCAATAATTTTCTTAAGATTTAAACTTCTTTTCATCCAATCAGCCACAAAAAAAGTTACATTCGTAATTTAACATTTATTTATTTTTTAATGACTGGTACAGTAAAATTTTTCAATGAATCCAAAGGTTATGGATTTATTACAAACGACGACACAGGAAAAGACATTTTTGTTCATGTTACGGCATTGAACGGTGTGGAATTGAACGAAGGCGACAAAGTAGAATACATTGAAGAAGAAGGAAGAAAAGGAGTGGTTGCTGCACAAGTGCAAGTAATCGGATAACAATATTTTATTTTGATTTTGATTTAAAAACCCTGGCGATGCCGGGGTTTTTTGTTTAATTCAGGTTTCTTCTTTGAATGAAGAATCGCTTTAACAGCTCGGAAGCTTCCTTTTCCATTACTCCACCAACAACTTCTGTCTTCGGATGCAAATGCCCTCCCATAACGCTAAACCCGCGCTCTAGGTCCGAAGCTCCATAGACCACTCTCGAAATTTGGCTCCAATACAAGCCGCCCGCACACATTTGACAGGGTTCCAAAGTAACGTACAACGTACAGCCCTGAAGGTATTTTCCGCCCAAAAAATTGGAAGCAGCGGTAATCGCCTGCATCTCGGCATGGGCCGTAACATCCTTTAATCGTTCCGTAAGGTTATGGGCCCTCCCAATGATTCGATTGTTTGTTACGATAACCGCTCCAACGGGAACTTCGCCATTTTCAAAGGCAATTTCTGCCTCTTGCATGGCTTTCTTCATAAAATAGTTGTCATCAAACGGGTTCTCCACGATTTTTATGTCATTTTTCAAGAGATTGCTAAGCTACACATAAAATAATCTTGGGGAGAATCAATACTTTTGTTTTTTATCCATTGAAAAGGCTGTTACCACATATCGAATCCCCCGAAGACCTCAAAAAAATACCTTTATATGAGCTGCCCAAACTCGCCCAAGAATTAAGGGAGTTTATTATTGATATTGTTTCCACCAAAGAAGGACATTTAGGCGCAAGTTTAGGGGCGGTGGAACTTACCATTGCCCTGCATTATGTGTTCAATACTCCCAACGACAAACTTATCTGGGATGTGGGCCACCAAGCCTACGGGCATAAAATTTTGACCGGACGAAAGGAAATCTTTGAAACCAATCGACAGTTGGGCGGAATTAGTGGTTTTCCAAAAAGAACCGAAAGCGAATACGACGATTTTGGAACGGGACATAGTTCCACCGCCATATCGGCCATATTGGGAATGGCAATGGCATCCAAATTAAAAGGCGATTATACCAAACAGCATATTGCCGTGGTGGGCGACGCCTCTATTGCCAGCGGAATGGCCTTTGAAGGATTGAACCATCTCGGAGTGACCCATGTAAACGCATTAATCGTGCTCAATGACAATGCCATTGGAATCGATCCCAGCGTTGGGGCCCTAAAAAAATATCTCACCAACGTAAAGGCAGGTACCGCCAAAGACGAAAATATTTTTGAATGTCTTAACCTCAACTATTCGGGTCCTATTGATGGACATGATATAAAAGCCTTGGTCAAGGAACTGGAACGCCTAAAACATGTGGAGGGACCAAAGTTGCTTCATATCATCACTACAAAGGGGAAAGGGCTGAAACAGGCTGAGGAAGATCAAGTGGTGTACCATGCTCCTGGAAAGTTTGACAAGCTTACCGGGGAACGTCTGAAAAAATCTGGGCAGAATGAACCTCCAAAATATCAAGATGTTTTTGGACACAGCATAGTGGAATTGGCCAAAAAAAATAAAAATATTGTTGGAATCACCCCTGCCATGCCCAGTGGCAGCTCGCTAAAATTTATGATGAACCAAATGCCCGACCGTGCCTTTGACGTAGGGATAGCCGAGCAACATGCCGTTACCTTGGCTGCAGGAATGGCCACACAAGGTTTAGTGCCTTTTTGTAATATTTATTCCACTTTTTTACAACGGGCCTATGACCAGGTGATACATGATGTGGCCCTACAAAAGCTTCCGGTTATTTTTTGTTTGGACCGTGCAGGACTTGTAGGACAGGACGGCCCGACCCATCACGGTGTTTTTGATATGGCCTATTTGCGTTGCATCCCAAACTTCATCGTTTTTGCTCCAATGAACGAAATGGAACTCCGAAATATAATGTACACCGCACAATTGGGGCTAAATAATCCCATTGCCATACGATACCCTAGAGGTCGGGGAACGAACATTGATTGGAGGAATGATTTTGAGCCTATTGAAATTGGTAAGTCCCGGTGTTTGAAAGAAGGTTCCGAAATTGCGGTACTTACCATAGGTCATATAGGTAACACTATCGCCGGCCTCATTAAAAATTTAGATGGTTCCGAAAAAGTTGGCCATTACGATATGCGTTTCGTAAAACCCTTGGACAAGAATGCACTACGCACTATTTTTACCAAATACAAGTACATTATTACTGTAGAGGATGGTACCAAAATAGGTGGTTTTGGTTCTGCTGTTTTGGAATTCGCCAATGAGGAGGGATTGTCAAAACCTGTTAAAATATTTGGAGTTCCCGATCAATTTGTTGAGCATGGCACCATACCCGAGACCCATCAATTGGCTGGTATAGATTTTGATACGATACATTCATACATACAATCAACCTTAGACCAATGCGAATAAATTGTTTTTTGATTCTATTCCTTACTGTTTTCCTGTCTGCCAATGCACAGATAACCCGTTTAAAGGTTTTTGAACCCGACAGTACCGATGCCGGTTTTAAAATTGTTCGCATCAAAGATGTTAAACTAAAATATCTTACAAGAAGTGCCAAGCTCACCGACCCACGTACTGTTCTTAACCGTGTAAAACCTTTGAGTATTTGGTACAACCGTTTTAAGCCCACATCATTCTGGAAAAAAGTGAACAAATTTGGACTTAATATTAGCGAAGTAGCTTTTGTGAACTGGAATGCAGGGGGCGACAACTCTGTTTCGGCACTTGCAAGTGCAGATTTTGCCAGAAATTATAAGTTCCGATATTTAAACTGGGACAACGAGGTTCAACTTAGATACGGCCTCAATGCACAAGAAGGGAGGAAACTAAGAAAAACGGACGACCAGATTCGATTGTCCACCACCCTAAGTTTTAGAAAAGATACCATCACAAACTGGTACTATTCCGTTAAGGCAAATTTACGGACCCAGTTTTCCAACGGTTATAAATATCCCGATAGAGAAAACCCGATTTCCAGGTTTATGGCCCCTGGATATCTGTTTGTCGGTGTCGGTACATCCTATATCCCCACTAAAGACAACTTCAACCTATATATTTCACCTGCTACCATGAAATCCACTTTTGTTCTGGACGAAGTGCTTTCCAATCAAGGTGCATTTGGTGTTGAAGAGGGCAAAAATGTTTTTTTGGAACTTGGTTTTTTGATCACCAATTCGTGGGAAACCGAAATCGCAAGAAATGTATTGATGAACCACCGGATCAATCTGTATACCGATTATATAAGTAGTTTTGGAAACATTGATGTAGACTGGGAATTGAATTTTAACCTTAAGGTGAACGAGTATCTCAATGCCAATATAGGTACCCATCTCATCTTTGATGATGACACAAAATTTGATGAGGAGATTGCCGAGGATGGCACGGTTATAAACCCTGGTATAGCCCGTATACAGTTTAAACAGTTACTGGGCGTGGGATTGCTCTATTCGTTTTAGAACCTGTTTTAGATTTTTCGCCCCGTTAATTTATCATGAATGTGTACCGCTGCACTATCGGATAAGCTAGCCACAAAACAACTGGTATCCAACAATATTTTATACATCGAAGTATTTGTATTCTGATAGTTTTTGGGTAAACTTTTGATTAGCAATCGGTCATAATTGGTGCCCTCCCCCTTTTTTACATTGATCAGTGCCGTAGTGTACATGTCCAACAGGTCCGAAATTATACGGTAACCTGCCAGTTCTTTATCGACCACTTCGGTAGATTGATAGATTTTTTCTACGCTCAACTTAATGATGTCCTCTACCTGAGCCCTGTATTTCCCCTTGTCCAACAGAGAAACATCAAACGCTCCATTAAGGATTTTATCCTCGTTCTTCACAAAAACATCCACAGCATCCCCGATCAAGGTGCTAATGGCAAGTGCCCTCAAATAACTCAACCGGTCGCTTGAGGTGGTCATGGCATTATATTTTTTGGTGTTGATGTTATCCTTCACCAAGTTGATCAAATACTCCAACGCATATTCTTCTGGAATGAGCCCCAGGTTGATTCCGTCCTCAAAATCGATGATGGTGTAACAGATATCGTCGGCAGCCTCGACCAAATAGGTAAGCGGGTGTCTCAAAAAACCTGTTTCGGGATGGTCGGGGTTGGGCAACAGGCCAATTTCTTCCACTAGCCCATTAAAAAATGATCTCTCCGATTGAAAAAACCCGAACTTTTTATCCACGATGCTTCTAGATGGCCTTTTGGGCAAGGAGGCTTTCGGATATTTTATAAATGCGCCCAAAGTGGCATAACTCAATCGGAGGCCTCCCGGAACGCCTTCGCGAGACTCGGTCAAAAGTTTAAAACCATTGGCATTGCCTTCAAAATCGATAAGGTCTTGGTATTCCTCTGCGGTAAGCATATCCTCGTATTGCTTTCCTTTGCCTTGTTTAAAATAATTTCCAATGGCCTTTTCCCCACTATGCCCAAATGGAGGATTGCCAATATCGTGGGCCAATGCAGCAGCGGCAACTATAGCACCAAAATCATTAAAATGGTGACCGTGCACTTCGGACAAAAACGGGTATTTGGTCAAAATTTGCTGTCCTGCAATACGTCCCAGGCTTCTTCCTACCACCGATACCTCCAAACTATGGGTAAGGCGGGTATGCACAAAATCTTTTTGGGAGCCAACGGCTATGGGCATTGGAAATACTTGGGTCTTGTCCTGCAAGCTCCTAAAGGCAGACGAAAAAATGATCCGGTCGTAATCCACCTCAAAACCCAAACGGGTCTCGTTCTGTTCCTTGCGTAATCGTTTACCTGTGTCGCCGTGACGTTTTAAAGAAAGTAATTGTTCCCAGTTCATACTCAACTATTGGCGCAATATACATTTAACCTAGGTTATACACCAAGAAAACTGGATATCACCTTAGTAAGCAATGCTTAATGATTACTTAAACTTAAAATTACAGTAAAGAAATTTGGATAGTTCAATTTTGACAAGGATTTCTATACGGATATTAGTTTTTGTCGACTATTCTCAGAAATCTGATGGCTACCTTTTAAAAGGTAGCCATTTTATTAAAAATAACATCCTTAAAATAACATAGAGGAAATGTTAACTTAACATTGAGTACGGTTATTTGCAGCGACAAAAACTAGTACCGTTATGAATACCAAAAAGTTAGCCTTAATAGGCTTCTTCTTTCTATTTACATGCGCACATTTTTCTTATTCCCAAGAGATATCCTCGACAAAGTTTGGCAAAGGCTTGCTCAACATCGTTGGCAAGGATAGTACTTGGTCCATGAAGGTGGGAACAAGAATGCAAATATTATCCAATTTTAGCTGGACAGACAATGGTGAAAATAAATTTGCCAGCCCAGAACAGAACTTTTTGGTAAGGCGGGCCCGGTTAAAATTCGATGGTTTTGCCTATTCCCCAAAACTCAAGTACAAAATAGAGCTTGGCCTTTCCAATAGGGATCTTTCTGGAGGCTCCGAATTTACAAGAAATACACCTCGATACATTTTAGATGCCGTTGTAATGTGGAATTTTTACCAAAACTTTGAGCTTTGGTTCGGACAAACAAAGTTGCCCGGTAATATTGAAAGGGTCATCTCATCCGGAAACCTTCAGCAAGTGGATAGATCTCTATTAAATAGCAGATTTACTATTGACAGGGATATGGGCTTTCAGCTCAGGCATCATTTTTATTTGGGCAACAAGTTCTTGGTACGCGAAAAATTCGCCCTATCCCAAGGCGATGGAAGAAATGTTACCGAAGGTAATTTAGGAGGGCATCAATACACCACAAGACTAGAGTTATTGCCCTTTGGAAGGTTCACGGCCAAAGGGGATTATAAAGGAGCTGACCTAAGCCGGGAAGCTACCCCAAAATTAATGGTCGCAGCCACATACGATCTAAATAACAATGCCGTAAAAACCCGAAGCAACATGGGAAACTTTATGTTCAATGATACCGGGCTCTACCAAACCAATATTTCCACCTTGTTTTTGGATTTCATGTTCAAGTACAATGGATTTTCCCTGATGGGCGAATATGCAAATCGTGATGCGGACAACCCGATAGCCGTAAACTCGGACAATACCGAAACAGGGGATGTTGTTCAAGTGGGAAGGGGGCTCAATCTTCAATCGGGTTACCTGTTTAAAAATAATTGGGAAGTATCTGCCAGATACACCAACATTAAATTGGATTACGGCATAACCGGTAAAACACCTGAAACACAATACACCTTAGGGCTCTCAAAATACATTGTGGGCCATAAGCTAAAGGTTCAAAGCGATTTAAGCTATTTAAATATAGATGATGGATTTGATACATTAATGTATCGTTTACAAGTAGAGGTACATTTTTAAAAAATAACCTTAACATAACTTATTAAAAGGTCATTTCTGTAGATATTTGAAAAATTTTTCTGAATTTTAATTATGGACAACATTTATTTTTTGATTCTGGTCGCTTTGGGCATTTTAGCTATAGCCGACCTTGTTGTTGGTGTAAGTAATGATGCGGTTAACTTTCTTAATTCCGCCATAGGCTCCAAGGCCATTTCATTTAAGACTATTATGATTGTTGCTAGCTTGGGAATTGCATGCGGTGCCATTTTCTCGAGCGGACTTATGGAAGTTGCCAGGAAAGGTATATTTAATCCTGGCGAGTTTTACTTTGACGAAATCATGTTCATTTTTATGGCCGTGATGATAACGGACATTCTGTTGTTGGATTTCTTCAACACATTGGGAATGCCCACCTCCACCACAGTTTCCATAGTTTTCAACCTCTTGGGTGCGGCCGTGGCCATGGCCATATTAAAAATAGCGGATGTAAACGGTAGTTTCTCCGATGTTGTCAATTATATCAACACCGATAAGGCCATCGAGATAATCATTGGCATACTGTCCTCAGTGGTAATAGCCTTTACCATTGGAGCCTTTGTACAATGGGTATCAAGGGTGCTGTTATCCTATCAATTTCAGAAAAAAGCAAAGTGGGTCGGAGCTATTTTTGCCGGAATAGCACTATCGGCGATATCCTATTTTATATTATTGAAAGGTATAAAAGGAACTCCTTTTGCCGACCAAACCTATGGTTTTATTGGAGGTATTACAATCAAAGACTTTTTGGAGACCGAAATTTACAAGGTAGCATTGATCAACTTTGCCTTTTGGGCCCTCCTATCCTATTTACTTATCCAGTTTGCTAAAGTCAATATGTACAAAGTAATCATTGGAGTGGGAACTTTTGCCTTGGCCCTAGCTTTTGCCGGAAACGACCTTGTTAACTTTATCGGTGTACCCATCGCGGCATGGCAATCGTACCAAGCATGGGTTGGTTCGGGAGTCGCGGCCTCTGAATTTAGTATGGGAATCTTGGCCACTAAAGTCGAAACCCCAACAATACTATTGTTCCTTTCCGGAATGATTATGGTGGTAACACTTTGGTTGTCCAAAAAAGCAAGATACGTGGCCGATACCGAAATAAACCTATCCCGTGAGGGTGAGGCCAAAGAAAAGTTTCAGCCCAATTTTTTATCCAGGGGGTTGGTTAGGTTCTCCATAGGTTTGTCCACTTGGGCATCCACAGCGGTACCAAAATCTATACAGAATAAAATTGATAAGCGTTTCGAAAAACCTACCGTAAACCTATCAAAGGACAAAGTACTCCAACTACCTGCTTTTGATATGATTAGGGCATCCGTAAACTTGATGGTTGCCGGTATCCTGATTTCGATTGCTACATCTTACAAATTGCCGCTTTCCACCACTTATGTAACCTTTATGGTGGCCATGGGTACTTCTTTGGCCGATAGGGCATGGGGTGCAGAAAGTGCCGTATACCGCGTAGCTGGCGTGCTCAACGTAATTGCTGGCTGGTTCAGTACCGCTATCATTGCTTTCTTGGCTTCTGGAGTAATTTTGGCACTTATAAGTTTTGGAAAAGGAGCAGCCATCTCCATACTATTGTTCGCCGCTATTCTACTTTTGGTGAGAAACTATATTTCCTATAACAAAAAATCAAAGGAAATAAAGGTTGAAGATCGCTTAAGAAGAGCTGAGAGCAGTTCCATCCAAGGAGTTATAGAAGAAAGCGCCGCCAATATTGCCAATGTAATAAAGCGAAGCAATAAAATCTATACCAACTCCATCAACGGGCTTGCCAAACAAGCACTGGATTCTTTAAAAAAGAACAAGAAACAGGGTAAAAAGCTTGCACTGGAAATAGAAGATTTAAGGGAACATACCTTCTATTTTATCAAAAACCTGGAGGAAGCCCATATTGGTGCCAGTAATTTTTATATCAATATTATGGGGTACTTAACCGATATGTCACAATCCCTGGAATACATTGGGAAGGTTAGCTACAACCATGTCAACAACAATCACAAAAAATTAAAATACAACCAAATCAAGGAGCTAAAGGAGATTGACCACAAACTGGAAGAAATTTTCAATAGCACCCAAAAAGCATTTGAAGAAAAGTCATTTGAGCAAATAGGTGTCATTTTGGACTCCAAACAAGAGCTGTATGATTTGGTTTCACAAAAAATTGATATCCAAGTCTCCAGAACAAGGACAGAGGAATCTAGCCCAAAGAATACGACGCTGTATTTCTCACTTTTGCTTGAAACAAGGGATTTAATTACTGCAATGATGAACCTTTTGGAACAGTATTATCGTGAACATGATAGTTCTGTTGAACCTGCTACAATTGAGATAAAATAAAATAGTACCTTTCTCATATCAACTATTAATTTTTTGGTATGAGAAGGTATTGCTTTGCTCTTTTATTGGTAAGTGTATTGTTCAGTGCGCCAAGTCATGCACAATCCCTTTCTGCAGATGAAGTTCTGGAAAAGGCCATTGTGTTCCACGACCCCAACGGAAATTGGGAAAACCTAAACACCACTTTTAAAGTGGTGATGGAAACCCCGAGCCGTCCAAAACGCACAAGCATCATTGGAGTGGACTTTCCCAAACAAGAGTTTAGCTTGAACGTTGAGCAAAAAGGCAATTCCTACGCCTATGAATTTAATAAGGGTTCCTGTGAAATCACCTTGAACGGAAGCGAAGACTTTTCTGAAGAAGAGGCCGAAGAATTCCAACTGAATTGTGAACGTGGCAACTTTATGAAAGATTACTACACCTACCTCTACGGACTTCCCATGAAGTTGAATGACCCGGGCACACACTTAGATCCCAAAGTTTACAATAGGACATTCAAGGACAAAAAATATGTGGTTTTAAAAGTTACCTACGATGCTGAAGTAGGCACCGATACATGGTATTTTTATTTTGACCCAACCACTTACGCCATGGAAGTCTATCAATTTTATCATGAAGAAAGTAAAAATGATGGTGAATATATCCTTTTGACTGGATTAGAGGAAATCAACGGTATAAAAATGCCCAAAACAAGAGCATGGTACCTTAATAAGGGTGATAAGTATTTAGGCACTGATACCTTAGAAAAAATTTAATATTGATGAGAACAACGTATTTTCAACTGTGCATTCTTTTATTTACATGCACTGGCCTGTTTTCCCAAACCAAAGAAAAAGATTGGATGTTGGGGCCATTTGAACGCCCCAAAAATGCCCAGCCTATTTTACAGAAAGATGGTACATCTACCTTTAAAGACCCCATAACGCAAAAAATAGTCCATTGGGAATCCATGGCCACGTTTAACCCAGCAGCTATCGCTAAAAACGATTCCATTTATGTGCTATACCGGGCCGAAGAAAAATTGGGGGAGAAAGAAATCGGTGGGCACCGTTCCCGAATTGGAATGGCCACTTCGGCGGATGGCACTTCCTACAACAAATGGCCAGAACCTGTATTTTACCCAAACGATGACAATCAAAAAATCAATGAATGGCCAGGCGGTATTGAAGACCCACGCATAGTTGAGACCGAAGATGGGCTTTATGTGCTAACCTATACACAATGGAACCGTAAAGTCCCCAAGCTAGCCGTTGCCACCTCAAAAGATTTAGTGCATTGGGAAAAGCATGGACCCGTTTTTCAGAATTATAAAAATGGTGTTTATCACGAAAAAGAAACCAAATCGGGAGCCATTGTAACAGCACTTAAGGATGGTAAACTGGTTGCTGCAAAGATTCATGGAAAATATTGGATGTACTATGGGGTGCCCCATATTTGGATGGCCACATCAACCAATATGATAGATTGGGAGCCCGTGGAAACCTACGAAGGCAAACTGGCGCCTGTTTTAAGCCCTAGGCCCGGTTATTTCGATTCTTGGCTAGTCGAAGTAGGCCCACCTCCACTACTAACAGATAATGGTATTGTGGTGCTCTACAACGCAGGGAATTCACAAAATATTGGAGTAAAGGAGCTTGGAAATCGAATCTATACAGGAGGGCAGGCCCTTTTTGATGCCCAAGAACCTTGGAAACTATTGGACCGTACCGAGAAACCTTTTATAAAACCCGAATTGCCTTTTGAAAAATCAGGCCAATATAAAGATGGTACTACCTTTCTGGAGGGCTTGGTACTCTTCAAAAATGTTTGGTATCTGTATTACGGAACGGCAGATAGCATGGTAGGGGTGGTTACCTCAAAAAAATAGCGCTACCTATAAAAATTCATCTCGTCCATATACTTCCAAACGGAATGTGGGAGCATGGGACGAACATTTTTACCTGCTTTGTGTGCTTTACGGATAAAAGTGGATGATATTTCCATGATGGGCGCATCCACCTTGGTAATTTTTGGGTGTCCCTTAAATTGATGCTCAATATTACCGTCCGAAACTCTAGGATACACATAAATGGAGTAATGTTCCAAAATAGCCTCGTAGTTCTTCCATTTATGGAAACTTTTTAGATTGTCCTCCCCCATGATAAGTGAAAATTGATGGTCTTTTCCGTATTTGTCATCCAAATGGGCCAGGGTATTGGTGGTATAATTGGGCTGGGGAAGATCAAACTCTATTTTACTGGGTTTTAACTTGGGGTAATCCTGAACCGCTTCGAACACCATTTGATAGCGATGGTTGTTGTCCAAAAGGGATTGCTTCACCTTAAACGGGCTTTGTGGCGTTATTACGAACCAAACCTCATCCAGATCGGAAAACTCCACCAGATGGTTCGCTATGACCAAATGGCCTATGTGTATAGGGTTAAAGGTCCCAAAAAAGAGCCCTACCTTTTTCATGTTCTAATCTTCTTTAGGGGGCATCTCGGCCCCAACAAATTCGGCGACCAATCTATGGGCCTCATTAAGAGCTACATCGAGGTCGTAGTTCTTGATGATTTTATCAAATTGAGGGGCTGTGGCCAGCTCCACGGATGCCTTGGCAATCCGCATATTGATTTTATCATCGCTTTCGGTACTTCTTTTTTTCAGTCTGATTTTAAGTTCATCAACACTGGGAGGTTTTACAAAAACGGCCAATGTTTTCTCCGGAAACTTCTTTTTAATTCTAAGTCCGCCAGAAACATCAATATCAAAAATCACGTTTTTCCCTTCGGCCCACAAACGCTCTACTTCGCTTTTGAGCGTGCCATAAAAATTATCCCGGTACACTTCTTCCCATTCCAAAAAATCACCGTCTTTGATGTGCCTTTTAAATTGGGAAACCGACATAAAATAGTAGTTGACCCCATTCTTTTCCTTTCCCCTTCGAGGGCGGGATGTTGCCGATATGGAAAACGCCAAGTTCAGTTCTGGTTGATCCAATAGATGCTTCACAATCGTGGTTTTACCACTGCCCGAGGGTGCCGAGAAAATGATAAGTTTACCGCCTTCTGTCATAACACATTGAGCATTTGTTCCTTTATTTTTTCCAGTTCATCCTTCATCTGTACCACCAATTGTTGCATGGGCGCATAATTGGCCTTGGAACCAATGGTATTGATCTCTCTCCCTATTTCTTGGGAAATGAAACCTAATTTTTTGCCATTGGAGTCATCGGAATTCAAGGTGGTCTCAAAATATTTTAGGTGGTTGGCCAAGCGAACCTTTTCTTCGGTGATGTCGTACTTCTCAAGATAATAGATCAGTTCCTGTTCAAATCTATTGGCATCCAATTCCACTTTAAGGTCGGCCACCGCTTTGTCCAATCGCTCCCTTACCGTTCCCAAACGTTCGGGGTCCATGGCTTTCACGGCTTCCAAAAGTTCGTTTAAATTCTTCAACCTGGCCACAAAATCCTCCTCCAGTACCTTTCCTTCTTCATTACGGAACTCAACAATTTTGGAAAGGGCTTCGTCCATGGCTTCTATTATGGCCTTGTACTCCTCTTCGTTAATATCGTCCTTATCGGTTTTGAGGGTATCCGGCATGCGCAATGCCATTTCCATCAATTTTATATCGTCGCCCTTGGCAATATCGGCCAATTGTTCCATATAATTCTTTACCACACCTTTGTTGACCTCTGCTGTAGTTTCCTCACCCGTAATTTCAACATAAAGGTTAAAGTCTACCTTGCCCCTGTTCAAGGCACCAGCGATCATTTTACGCAATTCCAGCTCCTTTTCCCTGTAGAATTGGGGAAGTCTGGCATTGATGTCCAAACTCTTGCTGTTGAGCGATTTGAGCTCAATGGTGATTTTTTTGGAAGGAAGCTGAACTACGTGCTTCCCATAGCCTGTCATGGATTGAATCATATATAAATGATAAATTTTGCCAAAGGTAACCAAAATAGGTTTTGGCTCTTGGAGATTCTGTATCAGTAAAATAGTAATAAGGGAGCTAATCCAGCTCCCTTACCCAAATATTTCTATAACTGACCCTACTGTTGTCGCCATGATCTTGAAGCCTAAGCGGCCCTTTGCCGTGTGGCGGGTTTTTGGGCCAACCAATGTAAGGAGTGGTTCCTTTTATCTCCACATGGTCTTGGATCAACACACCATTGTGAATTACTGTTAAGGTTCCAGATTTCACTTTTTGCCCCTTTTCAAACTCGGGAGCATGGTAAATTATATCGTAGGTGTTCCATTCTCCGGTAGGTACGGACGCCATGGCCAAGGGCACATGTTGTTTGTAAATAGAGCCTACTTGACCATTGACGTAAGTGTCGTTATCGTTGTTGTCCAGCACTTGCACTTCATACAGGCCATTCAAAAATACGCCACTATTACCTCTGTTTTGACCATCGCGTTGTACTTCTGCGGGTGATTTCCATTCGATATGAAGCTGGATACTTCCAAAATTTTGCTTGGTCTGAATATCCCCTGTCCTATCGTTCACCGTCATGCTGCCGTCCTTGTTCAATATCCATTTGGCGGCAGTACTGTCCACAGAACTGACCCACTTATCCAAGGAGGTGCCATCAAAAAGGACAATGGCATCACTTGGTGGGGCTCCATCTTCACCAGGGGTCACTTTTGGTGGTACGGGTTTATAAAATTCGGTTTCTTCTGGTGTAGTTGGTTCTACTTCTTGCCCAAATGTGAACAGCCCCATTGAAAATGTCAGCAACATAAGGGCAATCTTGATTCTATTCATTTTAAAGTTCTTTTATTTTGATATTTCTGTAGGCTACCACATCTCCATGGTCTTGTAATCCAATTTTGCCTGTTTTAAAGGCTGCAAAATCTTCCCAATCGGCAAATTTTGAATTGGCCACCAGCTTGTCCCATTCTGGGCCTTGCACTGGAAACTCAACTATCTTGGTCCCATTCAAAACTACATGGCCTTGGTTGGTTTTGTGATTGATCATCAATTCCACGGAATTCCATTCCCCTGCAGGCTTCACCACATTTTCCGATGGAGGGATTATATCGTACAAAGAACCTGCCAATCGGTCTTCCCCATTTTGTGCATCAGGATGTCTTTCATCGTCCAAAACCTGTATTTCTGGTCCGGTCAAGTAAGGTTGTCCGTATTTTTCATCTTCTTTCACTCCCCAAAAGAAACCGCTGTTTCCGCCTTCGGCAATTTTCCAATCCATGGTAAGCACAAAATCGGTAAACTCTTCATCCGTCACCAAGTTATAGTTGGCACCTTCGGGCCGCTCCTCTGGCGGATAAAAAACCATGGCGCCATCTTCGAGTTTCCAAGGTTCGGTAACTTCTCCTCCATTGTACATGTGCCAACCGTCAAAACTGGTTCCATCAAATAGAATATCCCACGATGGCTTTGGCTCTTCAGGAGTTTCAGTTTCCATGCCAGCCATTGGGTCAGAATCAACTTCCTGTTTGTTCTCTTTTGATTTGTCCTTACATGCAAAAGCAATGGCAAGGGCTACGAATAATATCGATTTTCTCATAATCCCAATATGTTTTTAAGTTTTTCTTTATCAGTTTCGGCACCTGCAAAATCATCAAAAGTTTTTGTGGTCGCCTCTATAATGTGATCTTGAATAAATTTTGCTCCCTCACGAGCACCTTGTTCTGGACTTTTTATGCAGCATTCCCACTCCATTACGGCCCAAACATCGCAACCGTACTGGGTCAATTTGGAGAAAATGGTCTTAAAATCTATCTGACCATCGCCTAAGGAACGGTACCTCCCTGCTCTATCGCCCCAATCGTTGTACCCGCCAAAGGCTCCTTTTTTGCCCGTTGGGTTAAATTCTGAATCCTTTACGTGGAACGATTTGATAAACTCGTGGTAATGATCGATATAGGTAATGTAATCCAATTGCTGCAATACAAAATGGCTTGGATCGTACAGAATGTTCACTCTTTTGTGATTGCCCGTTGCTTCCAAAAAACGCTCGAAGGTATCACCATCGTGCAGGTCCTCCCCAGGATGGATTTCGTAACATACATCCACACCTTCTTCGTCAAAATGGTTTAGGATGGGCATCCAGCGGTTCGCCAACTCCTCAAAACCCATTTCCACCAAGCCAGCAGGTCGTTGTGGCCATGGGTGAGCGGTGTGCCAAAGCAATGACCCAGAAAATGTGGCATGCACGTTAAGTCCCAACCTGCGGCTTGCGGTTGCGGCCTTTTTTACGGTGTCAACGGCCCATTTCGTACGTTCCTTTGGCTTTCCGTGCAATGCTTCGGGCGCAAAGTTGTCGAACATAATATCGTAAGCGGGATGCACCGCTACCAATTGCCCTTGCAAGTGGGTGGATAGTTCCGTGATTTCCAATCCGTAGGAATTGACTTTTCCTTTTAACTCGTCGCAATAATCTTGGCTTTCGGCCGCTTTGTCCAAGTCAATCAGGAAGGATTCCCAAGTTGGTATTTGAATTCCTTTGTACCCCAAATCCGAGGCCCATTTACACATACCGTCCAAGGTATTGAACGGAGCTTTACTGTCCACAAATTGCGCCAAGAACACGGCTGGTCCTTTAATTGTTTTCATTGAAATTAATTTTAAGAAATTTGGAAATCCCAATTTAATTGGGATTTATCTTCTATATTTAAGAAAAAAACTATGCTAATTTTATGTCTCATGTAGTAAGACATAAATATAGGGATTCATTAACAATTAAAACAGCTTAGAGTTTTTTTTTAAACACTACTTATGGAAAATGCTTCTGCCCGAAATCTGTGGGGCGACTTTTTGGATGCCCATTTGGAATTTGCTTCTGAAGATGCGCCCAAAGTGATTCATTTTTGTGATAATGAAAAAGATGCCGATCTGTGTGCCGATTTGGTTTGCAAAGAAATCAAAAGGGCCACTACCCATTCTTTAAAAGGGATTCAACTACGCAATGAAGCTTTGCCCAAAATCGGAGATTTTTACGTGGTTACCGATTGGGAGGGCAATGCCAAGTGCGTTATTCGTACCACTGCCGTTAAACTACTGCCCTTTTTTAGTATTCGGGAAGAGCATGCTCGCCTAGAGGGCGAGGGCGACAAAAGTTTGGAACACTGGAAAAAAACACATTGGGACCATTACACCCGTGAACTTTCTGAACTAGGCACCAAACCTACCGAGAGTATGATTGTGGTTTTTGAGGAATTTGAGATGCTTTATAAAAAATGATGGCCGCCCATAGGGCAGCCATCATGTCTAGTTTTTAGGTCCATAGACCAATATCAATCCATATCCACCCAAACATTTCCTTGTTTGTGAGAAGCTACGGTGTTCTCAATAAAATTAAGGCCTCTAACTCCATCCAACATGGTCGGGAACTCTCCGCTATTGTATTGTTCGCCGCGAATGGCCCTGGCCACGCCCAAATAAATATTGGCCATGGAATCAAAAATACCCTCGGGGTGTCCGGGAGGTAATTTGGTTCCATCCAAGGATAGGTCGGAATTATATTCATGGCCTGGTTTGTACACCTGCAATGGTTCTGGGTCGTTCAATTTGTAGAGGTAATTGGGGTTTTCCTGTTCCCATTTCAAGCCTCCCTTTTGACCATAAATGGCAATGGTGAGGTTGTTTTCCTCTCCTGTGGCCACTTGGCTTGCCCTAATGACCCCTTTTACGTTTTTGTCCATACGGATAAGGGCCGTACCATCCATGTCCATCACATTGTCATCGTACATATAATTAAAATCGCACAGCAATGATTGTACCTGCAAGCCGGTCGTATACTCAATCATATTGAAAGCATGTACCCCTATATCTCCCATACAAGAACTGATTCCCGCTTTTTTCGGGTCGAGCCTCCATACTGTTCCGCGTTTTTCCTTGTCATGGATGATAGGGTTCATCCAACCTTGATAATATTGTGCATCAACTTTATGTACTTTTCCAATGACTCCTTCCTTGATCATCTCACGCATTTGACGCACCATCGGATACCCTGTATAGGTATGGGTAACGGCAAATACAGTTCCCGCCTTTTTTAGGGTTTCCTGAAGAATTTTGGCTTCTTCATAGGTAGTGGTCATCGGTTTTTCACAGATAACGTGGAAACCATTGTCCAACAGCTTTTTTGCCATTGGAAAATGAAGGAAGTTTGGTGTAAGTATAGAGCACACCTGAATTCTTTCGTCTTCGGGGAGTTTCATCTCTTCTTCAACAAGCGTATCAAAATCTTTGTAGACGCGATTGGTAGGAATGTCAATTTCCTTGGCAAACGCTATACTGTCTTCCAAATCTGGGTTGAATACCGCCCCAACAATTTCATAATTGTCATTAATGAAAGAGGCTACTCTGTGTAAAACTCCGATAAGGGAATCCCCTCCTCCTCCAAGAATTCCAAGTCTAATCTTTTTAGGCATTTTCTGTTATTTTATTTTATAATTATACTACTTCTTCTGCGGTATGACCTTGTGGTACTCTTCGTTCTTCCAGTTTTTTTCTCAACAAGAACAAAATGAAAAACAAAATCAATACTGCCAGCGGAAAAAACATCATTTTTCCCAAGGTTGCCTTTCCTGCGGCCAACTCTGCGACCTGATCGGTCAATCCCGATGCTATGGCTGTTTCTTTTGCACTATCCAACCATCCGCCGATTACAGGCTGCCAAATGGCCGTGGAGAACATTCCTGCGCCTCCGACCAAGGACATTCCCAATGCCCCTGTTTTTGGAAGATATTCCGAGGTAAACCCGATCATGGTAGGCCAAAAATAACAAACTCCGAGGGCAAAAAGAATGGCCGCAAAATAAATCATCGACCCTTCTGCAACACTCATGCTGTAAACCGCAGCAGTGGTGACCAGAGCGGACATCACCAGCACTCCTATGGGGTTAAGCCTATGTACAATGGGGCCTGCAAAGTACCGGCCTATGGCCATAATACCCGTCACCATGGCCAACACCAGCATTGGACTTGCTCCTGAATTGCCCAATATACGCTCTACCCATTGTTGTGGTCCAAATTCGGATATCGCGGTTAGCGTCATACAGATCATTATAAAAATGAACAATGGGTCTGCCAGCCCTTTGATATTTTTTGTGGTGTCGGTTTCGATATGCTCGCTTTCCGGAAACTGTTGTTTAAAGAACATGTATCCGTAGATAAGTGTTGGTATCAGCATTACTGCTATCTGCAACTGCCATCCCATTCCAAAATCGGTCATGAACTTGGAGATAAGGGAGCCAATTACAATTCCTCCGGGGAACCATACGTGGAACCTGTTCAGCATAGCTGTCCGGTTCTTGGTGAACATATCGGCGATCATAGGGTTACAGGCCGCTTCGACCGAACCATTGGCAAAACCAATAAAGAAGGTGGATATAATTAGCGTCCAGAAACCTCCTGCCATAATAGTGAGCACCAATCCAAGCATGTGGCAGACAAATGCCGTTACCATGAGTTTACGTGCCCCTATTTTATTGTAGAGCAATCCACCGAAGATCATTGCAATAGGGAACCCAAAAAAGCCCATACTGTTTATCCAACCCAATTGTTGATTGGAAAGCATAAACTCTTCCCCTAATTGGGTCAAAATACCCGCCCTGATGGCAAAGGTCATGGATGTAACGACAAGCGATATACAGGCCGCTACAAATAGCTGATTTTTGTTTACGTTTTTCATGTTTGTATTAGTTGATTTTTGGTTGTATCTAAGATTTATATTCTACTTTTTCGTTTTTAAATATCAGTGCAAACAATATAAATACTACTGCTGCGAACGCTGCCGGATAAATCCAAATGGTATCCCAAGCGTGAGTTCCATCTTCCAAAGTAAGTGAATCGGTTATTAACCCAGCGATCCAGAACCCTATTAACATTCCTACACCGTAAGTGGCCAAGGTAATCAATCCTTGCGCGGCACTTTTGTATTTCTCCCCTGCTTTGGTATCGGTATAAATCTGTCCGGATACAAAGAAAAAGTCGTAACAAATACCGTGCAATGCAATTCCGATGATCAGCATAAATGATAGTTCGTCTGCATTACCGTAAGCGAACAGCAAATAACGAACGGTCCAGGCCAACATGCCTATCAAAATCGTCTTTTTAAATCCAAACTTGGTAAAGAAAAAGGGCAGCGCAAGAATAAACAGTGCTTCCGATATTTGTCCGATGGCCATTTTCCCCGTTGGATTGGGCAACCCTATTTCTGCCAGAAAAGGGTTGGCGTTTTGATAATAAAAGGCCAATGGGATACAAATCAATACGGATGAGATAAAGAACACCAAAAAGTTTTTGTCCTTTAAAAGCTTTAACGCATCCAGTCCCAACATATCGGAAATGGTCACCTTTTCATTTTTGTCTACTGTTGGAGGAGTTTTGGGCAATGTAAAGCTGAAAAGCCCCAACACGGCAGAAGCGATGCCCGCCATTAAAAATGTGTTTTTGAGCATTCCCGCTTTCAACGCTTCTGGCGAATCCCAAACAAAAAGATAACTAATGACCAGACCGGCAATAATCCAACCGATGGTCCCGAACACGCGGATGTTCGAAAATTCTTTTGCAGGGTCTTTCATTTGGTTGAATGAAATTGAATTTACCAATGCCAATGTGGGCATGTACAAGATCATGTAACCCAGCACATAGGGGTAAAAGGCCGTAAAATCTGTTGACTGATACATTTGGTACATTAAAAATGCACCTATTAAGTGCAGTACCCCTAAAATTCGTTCGGCATTAAAGTATCTGTCGGCAATCAATCCGATAATGAACGGAGCAATGATAGCTCCCCATGACTGTGTGGAAAAGGCCATTGACGATTGTCCCGCTGTGGCCTCCAAATTGTTGCCCAAAAAAGTACCCAAAGTAACAAACCAACCACCCCAGATAAAAAACTCGAGGAACATCATAAAGGACAGTTGGAGTTTGGTTTTAATATTCATGTAAAGTGTTAGTTAGTTGCTTGTTATCGTTTGTAATGTACGTAATCCAAAGGTTCTGGCGCTATTCCAGAATTTCTCATTTCCATCATAATTTGCCCACGATGGTGCGTGGAATGGTTAATAATATGAAAAAGAATATCCTTTATGTCATTGGAAAAACTTCTTCCTTGACTGTTCTCGTACTCCACCCGTTTTTCAAAAGTATCCGTATTGGAAACAATTTCAAAAGAGGTGCGCTGGTTTTCGTAATGGATATCTTCCCACTTGCTCAATTCGTGCTCGTCCCAAACACCGAATTCGGTTGGGATTCCCAACATGCGATGGTTCCAGATATGGTGCGCATTGAGTATATGGCTAAAAAGTCTAATGCAGTTGTCCGGAACCTGGCCCGGACCACTGCATTGTTCAATTATTTTTTTGTTACAATAAAAATTGTAATCGAAGAGTTGTTGCAAAAATCCCTTCATCTACCCATTCATATTAATTTGGTCTACTCCAATACTTTTTCCAAAAGTGCCTTGGTTGCCAAAATTCCTTCTTCTTCACTAAGTTCGGAGCCTTCATATTCCACCCCCACAAAACCCTCGTATCCGGATTCTAGAACAATGTCCATAATTCTTGGATAATCCACTCTTGTTTCATACCCCTCCTCATCAAAACTATAGGATTTGGCACTAACGCCCTTGGCGTAGGGCATTAACTCCTTTGTTCCTTTATAGCGGTCATATTCTTCCAAACATTTGGACGAATAGTAATCGCCTGCTTCTCTTTTGATGCAGAAATTGCCAAAATCGGGCAATGTTCCACAATTGTCCATGCCTACTTTTTCCATGACCTCCGCCAATAGTTGTGCATTGGAAGATGGTCCTCCGTGGTTTTCAACAATAATATTGATGTTTTTGTCCTTGGCATAAGTGGCCAGTTGCGTAAGCCCTGCAACAGAGGCCGGCATCCAAACTTCCGGGTCCATGCTCCCGTTCAGGTTTACACGGATGGAACTGCAGCCCAAAGCTGCGGCGGCATCTACCCACTTGTAATGGTTTTCAACGGCTTTTGTTCTTTCGGCCTCATCAGGAACGGCTATATCTCCTTGACCATCTACCATGATCAAAACATTCGTTAAGCCATATTTTTCACTTTCGGCCTTGCTTTTTTCCACCCAGTTGTTCATGGCCTCTTCCGAAAAATTAGCGGCCTGTAGCTCCTTATAATAAAGGGCGCTCACATATTCGAGACCTTCAAAGCCCCATTCACTTGCTTTTTCTGCAAAAGTGTAAGGGTCTACACCCTCTTCAAGAATCATTTTATGGATTGACCATTGTGCCAAAGAAAGTTTTAAATCCGGTTTGGATTCTTCAACGGCTACTTCTGTTGCAGTTTCTTCGGCCGATTCCTTTTTTGAATTCTGTTTACAGGAATAAAATCCTAAAAATGCCACCATAATCAAGGTAACAATACTTTTCTGTGCTAAATTACTTCTGTTCATATTTTTACGTTAGTTAATTTCGTTCGGAATCCAAAAACTACAACGTTATAGTGCTGAATTCTCAATAAACATAGGGATTAAATGTAGAAAATTAATTTAATAATTAATACATTTAGCAAATAAACAATCCGAATAAATGAGTAAATTTTATTACAATCAGGAGCAGGAATCCTATGATGCCATCGTGGTAGGTACGGGTATCAGCGGTGGTTGGGCTGCCAAAGAATTGTGCGAAAACGGCCTGAAGACCTTGGTCTTGGAACGTGGGCCCATGGTAAAGCACCGTGAAGATTACCCAACAGCCGATAAGGATCCTTGGGATTTCCCCCATGCGGGAACAGCAACCCGAGAAGACATTAAAAAGCAGGAGAAACAATCCAGAACAGGGTACACAACTGGAGCAGCATCCAAACATTGGTTTGTAAATGACCTGGACCACCCATACAACGAGACCAAGCGGTTCGATTGGATGCGTGGATACCATGTTGGTGGACGTTCCATTATGTGGGGACGGCACAGTTACCGTTGGAGCGACATCGACTTTACCGCAAACAAAAATGAAGGTATTGCGGTTGATTGGCCCGTACGTTACAAAGACATAGCTCCTTGGTACGATAAAGTGGAAAGCTACATTGGTGTGTCCGGTGAAAATTTAGGTTTGCCGCAGCTACCAGATGGAAAGTTCGAACCCATGATGGAGCTTAACTGTGTGGAAGACCATGTTAGGGGAAAAGTTGCAGAACATTTTAATGGCCGTGTAATTACTGCAGGTAGGGTGGCACACATTAATAGCGACAAGCAATTTGAAGGCGATGGCCGTGTTCGTTGCCAATTTAGAAACCGTTGTATTAGAGGATGTCCTTTCGGAGCATACTTTAGTAGTGTTTCTTCCACATTGCCCGCTGCCGAAGCAACAGGAAACATGACGCTAAGACCGGATTCCATTGTTCATGAAGTAATTTATGACCCTAACACCAAAAAGGCTACAGGAGTTAAGGTCATCGATAGGGAAACCAAAGAGGAATTCGAATTCAAGGCCAAAGTAATTTTCCTTTGCGCTTCTGCAGTAGCATCAACTTCTATTTTAATGCAGTCCAAATCCGATAGGTTCCCCAATGGTTTGGGCAACGATTCAGGAGAATTGGGCCATAACATTATGGACCACCATTTCTTGGTCGGCGCATCGGGTAAATTTGAAGGATACGAAGACAAGTATTATAAAGGAAGAAAACCCAATGGTACGTATATTCCAAGGTTTAGGAACCTCGGCGGGGATTCCAATATGAAAGATTTTGTTAGGGGCTATGGCTACCAAGGAGGTGCCAGTAGAGGCAATTATGAAGAAATGATCGCCGAGGCTTCTTTTGGTAAAGACTATAAGGATGCCGTACTTACACCCGGAGGTTGGACCATGAACATGCTTGCCTTTGGAGAAATTCTTCCATACCACGACAATAAGATGACCTTGGATTACGACAAAAAAGATCAGTGGGGCCTACCTACCGTTACTTTTGATGCGGAAATCAGACAAAACGAACTGAATATGCGTAAAGATATGCAGGATCAGGCCGTTCAAATGTTGGAAAAGTCAGGAGCCAAGGACATTACTCCTTACGATAGACCTTACGCTCTAGGACTTGGCATACACGAAATGGGAACAGCACGTATGGGCCGTGACCCAAAAACATCCGTGGTAAACGGACACAACCAAGTGCATGGATGTAAGAACGTATATGTAACCGATGGTGCCTTTATGACCTCTGCAAGCTGCGTTAACCCATCGTTGACCTACATGGCATTTACTGCAAGGGCCGCCAACCATGCTGCCCAAGAACTTAAAAAAGGAAATATATAATGGAAAGAAGATCAGCACTTAAAAATATGGGATTGGCCTTCGGTTATGCAGTGGCCACACCAACATTGTTCTCTTTGCTTCAGAGCTGCAAGAACAAGCCGGCCTACGCCGAATGGACACCCAGTTTCCTAAATAAAGAACAAGGATACGCCATGGCACAGACCTTGGACGTAATCCTTCCCAAAACGGACACTCCGTCAGCAACCGAGATGAACGTGCACGTTTTTATAGATGCATACCTGGATGAAGTGATGCCTTTGGACCAAAGAGACTTTGTAGTTATGAAAATGAACAAATTCTATGATAAGGTCCTTGCAGACTCCGGTAAGGAAAGCCTAATGGACATTGAGCCTGCTGATATTGAACCAGCATTGCAAATGTATCTTAAAAAACGTACCGACGAAGAAGAAGAGGCACATTCCGAAGCCATTATGAACTACATGGAGGCCATTTTGCAAGGAGGCGAAGCCAGCTTGGATGATGATATTGCCCGTTTTTCGTTTGCCAATGATTTAAGGGATTTGGCCACATGGGCCTATAAATCATCAGAATATATTGGTGAAGAAGTATTGGCCTATTTGCCAATACCCGGCGAGTATGTTCCTTGTGGAGACCTCAACACCCTGACCAGCGGCAAAGCATGGTCACTCTAAGGTTTACCGAGCTATAAAATCAAAAGCCTCCAAATTGGAGGCTTTTTTTATACTTTCTTTAAAAAAATACCTCGGAACGTTCTAATGTGGGGTGAACTTGTCCGAGGTATTAAATCAATAAACACTATCACACGTACTGTTTTTCAGTACAAATTAATGTACACCAGAGAGCATAAAATTTGGGATGCTTAATGTACAGTAAGTTTTTTGCATCATTCAAAATCAGCTTAAATGTTATCGCAACGGATACCACGTAAAAAGTTGAAACTTGAAGTTTGCGATGGCAAAGATTTAAAAACGCAATGAATTTTTAAAGGTCTCCTTTGCAAAACAGGCACAAAGTTTTTAACATAAAATGTTGAAAATCTAGGTTTGAGAGTCGAAATTCTCGGAAAGATGGGAATAAGCTTACACCAAATAAAAAAGACCAAGAAGCAATATTGTTTACTTACTTGGTCTCGCTTTTATGATGAACCAGCCAATGGCCAAATATTACCAAAGAGTACGGCCTCTTCAATCATGGCCTTCACAAACCTTTATTCGTCCTAGGTAGTTCCCCCGAAACCTAAAATCAAATTTAGATTTTGACCTAATTGAAGATTAATTGTGCAAGCGGTTTATACAATCAAGAGATTGGTTGCTGTGGCCGTACAATTATTTGGTAATACAAAATTTTTAAGAGCAACTGTTGGTCACAAGCTTATTTTATTTCTTTACAACTACCTTGTTCCAACTAGAATTTAATCCGGTATCTTTCTTATCTAACACCGCCGCAAAAATCAGAACCATTATTAAAATCAGAAACAATACTGCACATTTTCTCATTTCCAAAACTTTATAAACTGTCTTTCAATTTTTGACAAGCCGAATATAAATAACAATCCCCCATAAGTATAGGGTCTATGTATAAACTGTTCCTTTTTATGTATAATTGGTTTACACGGTTTTCTGATTGCGTTTGTTTTCCTCTTGCAGTTCTTTTGCGGTGTACCAAAAAAGACAGTTTTTCCCTTGATTTATCTTTTTATACCAGTTATACGTGCTAAATATCCATTAACACATAATTTTATTACTATGTAAAGAATAATTCTAAATTTGATATAACCTATTCTGTATTATGCTAGAAGCTGTAATAGTTGATGACGAAATAAAAGCCCTGCAAAGTTTAAGTTGGGAACTGACCAACTTGAGCGATGAGGTGGATATTATTGCATCTTTTACCGATGCCCGCGAGGCCTTGGATTATTTGGAACAAAATACGCCCGATTGCCTGTTCTTGGACATTGAGATGCCCGCCATGGACGGGTTTCAGTTTATTAAAAACCTAAAGAACAAGAATTTCCCGGTCGTTATTACTACAGCCTACAACCAATATGCGCTGCAAGCCTTAAAGAATGAGGCCATCGATTATCTTTTAAAGCCCATTGACTCCGATGATCTTGAAGAAACCATTGCCAAGATAAAAAAGTTCAACTCCAAGAACTTGAGCATTGATCGGTTGGAGAAAATTTTGCTCAACTTCAATGCGGAATCACAGAACAAAAAAATAACCATCAACACCGATGGCAAACTGGTTTTCTTGAACAGTGACGACATCCTGTATGCTGAATCGGATGGCAACTACAGTACCATTTTCTTGACGGATGGTCAAAAAATATTACTTACCAAAAAACTAAAAGAAGTAAACACACTTTTACCCCAGAGCATCTTCTTTAGAATACACAATTCGTACATTATCAATCTCAATAAAATAAAAGAGTTCCTCAAAACCGATGGTTATGTGGTTTTGGAATCCAATCATAAAATTCCTGTTTCCCGGCAAAAAAAATCCGACTTTTTGGATATGCTTTAATCCCACAATGTTCCCGTGCCTATCGTAAAGCTCCAATACTTTGAAAATCTATATCGGCCGCAAAGAACTACTTTGCTGATTCTATTATTGTTTTCGTTTTTTGGTTCCTTGATCGCCCAGGAAATCCCAAATGAATTTAAGGAAAAGGCCGAAACACTCGTCCAACTTCAGCCCAAAACGTATGAAGCCCTCGACAAAGAATTGCATTCAGAAAAAAGGGACACCTCGTTGTTAAGATATTTTGCCAATTTAAGCAAAGAGTATAATTATTTGGTAGGCAGAGCCTATGCCCTGAACCAATTGGGCATGAAATACAGAAATATTTCCCAATACGAAAAGGCGGTGACTCTCCATGAACAGGCCCTGTCAGCCTCCGAGGAGGCCAACAACACCGACTTTAGAATCCTTAGCCTTAATATGTTAGGAGTGGTGTACAGACGTACCGATGCCATTAAAACAGCCTTGGACTACAACCAAAAGGCCTTGGAATTGGCAGAGCAGGTTGAAAACCCCTCGAACCATATAAAAAGAAGCATCAATGTTGCGCTGAACGGCATAGGGAACCTGTACCAAACCTTGGAACAGTATGATTTGGCGATATTACAGTTTCGGAGAGCCCTTAAACTTGAAGAAGAACTTGGCAATAAACTGGGGTTGGCCATCAATCATCAAAATATAGGGCATTGCCTTGAAGAAAAAGGGGATTTGGAAGGTGCCCTGGAAAACTACAGAAAATCACTGGCCTATAATGAAGAGATCGATTCCGATATTGGCCGTTTGATATGCAAGAACAGCTTGGCCCAAATCTATCTTAAACAGGATATGCCCTACTTGGCATTGGTGCTTTTGGAGCCGCTACAAGAAGAGTCAAAAAGAATAGGCGACTTTTCCATAACCTCCCTGGTTTTTATCAATACAGGTTGGGCACAGACAAAATTGGGCAATTACATGGAAGCCGAGAACTTTATTAAAGAAGGTTTGCAAATGGCCCAAAACCGAAACATTCCCAGCAACATTCTGTATGCCTATGAAAAAATGTCGGAACTCCAAAATACCAAGGGCGACTTTAAAAAGGCATACGAGTATTACAAAAAAGCCGACGAATACGACAAACAGATTTCCAGTGCCACCAACTTAAGGTACATGAACGACATTATTGTTAAGTACGAAAATGACAAGAAGAACAACCAAATTGCCGTACTTGCCAAGGAAAATGAGATTGTTCGCCTTAGACTAAAGAAGAACCAAACAACGCTTCTTGTCAGTGCTTTAATTGTTGGACTGATTTTGTCCATTCTCTATATTCTCTATCGCCAATACCAAAGTAAAAACGAAAAAAGGGTACTAACCTTGGAACAACAGATGCTCCGCAGCCAGATGAACCCACACTTTTTGTTCAATTCGTTGAACTCCATTAAGCTCTACATTATAAACAACGAGCAAAAAAATGCCGTCCATTACCTAAACAAGTTTTCAAAACTGGTACGGAAGATTCTAGAGGCGTCATCCCAAAAGGAAATCCCGTTATCGGAGGAACTCGGAACCATGGAGCTTTATATGAACATCGAAAACATTAGGTTTTCCAACGAGATTGATTTTAAGATCGAAGTGGAAAAAGATATCAATATAGACAATATCAAAATTCCATCTTTGACCCTCCAGCCCTTCTTGGAAAACTCCTTGTGGCATGGATTATCACCAAAAGATGGTGAAAAGAAAATACAGATCAATGTTAAGCACAAGGACAGGGGCCATGTAACCATCGAAATTGTGGACAATGGTGTGGGCCGAACCATGGCAGAAGTGAACAAAGAAAACAGGGTACTAAAGAGAAAGTCCTTGGGCATTCGCATTACCAAGGAACGATTGGCCAATTTTGCCAAGGATTATCAAAACAAATTCGATGTGGATATTTTGGACCTGTTTGATGAAAATGGAGACCCGAACGGCACCAAAGTAGTGCTGGATATTCCTACTATCTAACGTTTTCTGCCGCTACTTCCTCCAATTCCCTGTACCAGTCCTCCCCAAATTTTTGGATCAAAGCATCTTTTACAAACTTATAGATCGGAACCTTTAATTCTTCGCCCAAGGCACAGGCAGGGTCACAGATTTCCCATTTATGGTAATTTACCGCCGTAAATTCGGAGTACTCCCTTGTTCTTACCGGGTATAAATAGCACGAAATTGGTTTTTTCCACTTGGTGGCGCCTGCCTCATAAGCGGCTTCGAGGCCACATTTTGCCATGCCATTATCGGAAAAAATAACGTAGGCACACTCGTTGTTGTTTACCAATGGGGTTTCCCATTCGCCATCCTCTCCTTTTACAAAAGAACCATGCTCCTCAATGGCAGCAATACCTTCGGGGCGCAAAAATGGTTTTACATCTTGATAAATATTTACGAGTTTATCGGTTTCGGAATCATCCAAGGGGGCTCCATACTCCCCTCCTACGCAACAAGCTCCTTTACAAGCATTTAGGTTGCACACAAAATCATTTTGCAATATCTCTTCGGATACTATGGTTTTTCCTATCTGGAACATACTAAGCGCTTAACTTTTTGGGCAAAGGTAATTCAAAACCGAAAATTTGATGATTTATAAACATTTTATGTAGTCCAAAAGTGTTTTTTACCCGTAAATTTGCCGTCCGAAAAAAATGATGCGATGAATTTTAACTTTAAGGAGATTGCTACCGCTGGAATGGTATTGTTTGCCGTAATCGATATTTTGGGAAGTATCCCCATTATTTTATCCCTAAGGAGCAAGGTTGGCCATGTGCAGTCGGAAAAGGCTTCCATTGTGGCCACATGTATAATGGTTGCCTTCTTGTTTGTTGGGGAAAGTATTCTCTCTTTGATCGGGATCGATGTAAATTCCTTCGCCGTTGCCGGTGCTTTTATCATATTTTTCTTGGCGATCGAAATGATCTTGGGCATATCGCTTTACAAGGATGATGAGCCGGAAACCGCCTCTATTGTACCTATTGCATTTCCGCTTATCGCAGGTGCTGGTACCTTGACCTCCATTCTGTCACTTAGGGCGGAATATCACGTGGAGAACATTATCGTCGCCATTATTATAAACGTTATCTTTGTATACATCGTGCTTAAGTCCAGTGCAAGAATCGAACGTATTTTGGGCAAAAACGGACTCAATATTATCCGAAAGGTGTTCGGTGTAATTCTTATGGCCATTGCGGTTAAGCTTTTTGCCACCAACATAAACGAGTTACTTACGCACGGTATTTAAACCATTGATATGAACAAGACCTTTGCTATAGTTTTAATTATACTGGCGTTGGGCCTTATTGCCTATAATGTAACCTTGGTAGATTTTGAAAACCCGCTTCAGGGCGATAGCACCATTGCTTTGATCGGGATAGTGGCCTCGCTGTGTGCCATAGTGCTTATGTTGATCTTTATTACTTCCAAAAAGATAGACAAAAAGCTAAAAGACTAAGAGCCTGTTTAGGAATTTGTGATTGGAATTGATATAGGCCTTTTTTGATGCAGTTTGAGACATAATTTTTAAGCATAGCCGCGGCTACGGTTCAAAATTATAACAGGACAGATGAAAAGGTCAACGATTTGACCTTTGAAAGAGTGGCCAGATAGTGCGTTGGCAACAAAAAGGGGCATAACAGAACAATTGAAAACTTCCTAAAAAGGTATAAATCAAGGTTTTACTTCTACAGCACCAATTTGGGATTGATCTATCCTTGCTTTATCCAATGCTTTTACCTTATTGAGCATGGAATCAAAATCTCCCTTGATCTGGGCAGATAGGTTGGGCGAGAACAATTGTTCGGCAATATTGGCCTTTATATACGCCTTTATCTTTTCCTCATGGGCATAGAAATCCAATTTTACCTTTCTATCCAGTACAAATTGTATGAAATTATCGAAAAGGATATCATCTACCTTGAATTCGTCCAAGAATTGGTTTTGGTCATAATCATCGTACATGGTCCTGTCCTTTTCCAAATGTTCAAAAACAAAACGGGCAAAAAACTGATAGGTATCGTCCATGCTCTCTATGGCTTCTTCTTGATTGCTCCCGATAGGAACAAAAACATCGGGGATAATCCCCCCACCACCGTAGACCACTTTGCCCTTTGGGGTTACAAACTTTAAGGAGTCGGCCACTTTAATGCTGTCCGCAGATATCAATTCGCCACTGGTGTAGCGTTCCATAAAGCTTTTGTAATAGTCGTGGTTACCGTTTTTATAGGTTTTTTGAATGGACCGCCCTGTTGGGGTGTAGTATCTGGAAACTGTTAGCCTAACCGCTGAGCCATCGCCCAAGTCCATTTCGCGTTGCACCAAGCCCTTTCCAAAGGAACGCCTACCTACAATAGTACCTATATCGTTATCCTGTAAGGCTCCTGCAATAATTTCACTGGCCGATGCAGAGCGTTCATTAATAAGCACATATACCGGTTTGTTCTCAAAATCCCCTTTTTTGGTGGCGTATGCTTTTTTAATGCGCCCTTTCTTGTTTTTAGTGAAAAGTATCAATTTGTCATCTTCCAAGAACTCGTCGGCCAATTTTTCGGCAATTCCCAAATAACCACCAGGATTATCCCTCAGATCCAAGGTCAGTTTCTCTGCACCTCTTAGTTTTAATTTTCTCAACGCATCTTTGAACTCATCAAAAGTGGATTCGGCAAAACGGTTGATTTTGATGTAACCCATCTCGTTGGTGAGCATGTAATACGCTTCAACACTTCTGATTGGAACACGGTCCCGAACCACGGGAACGTCCATTATTTTGTTTTCGGTTTTTCTAAAAACCTTCAAATTTACCTTTGTACCGATCTTGCCTTTTAAGGTAGAGACCACATCATCGTTGGCTATTCTTCTGCCGTAAAGCGTATCCGTGTCGGCCATCAAAATACGGTCGCCCGGTTTTATTCCACTGATGTAACTCGGTCCATTTTTGATGGTTCTTATTACGGTAATGGTATCCCTATACATGTAAAAACTTACGCCGATACCTGCAAAATCGCCTTTCATGCTTTCGGCCACGTCTTTCATCTCATCTCTTGGAATGTATACGGAGTGTGGGTCCAGTTTGCCCAAGATATTGTTAACGGTGACATCCACAATGCTATCGGTGTCCACATCGTCCACATATTCGTAGTCGATATAGTCAATAAGCCGATTGAGCTTGTCCTTTTTGGAATTGGTGGAGAACAATTTTTCCGGGGAATCGTTAAAATGGAGCTTTCCTCCTATAAAAATGCCTATGGCTACCGCTAGAGCAAGTAAGGTAGGCCAAATATATCCTTTGATCTTTTTCATATAGCAATTATGGTTTTAAACCATTTCTTCCAAAACGGGCAAATGGACGATTTCAACTCCTGCCCTTTCCAGAAATTTAATTCCGGAGTCGTCTTTGTACGCATTCTGGTATACCACACGTTTTATGCCAGCTTGGTGCACGAGCTTGCTACATTCCCTGCATGGCGATAGGGTAATGTAGAGCGTAGCACCTTCGCACGACTGTGTGGATGAGGCAACTTTAAGAATGGCGTTGGCTTCGGCGTGCAGCACATACCATTTGGTATACCCTTCATCGTCCTCGCAAAAATTCTCAAATCCCGTGGGTGTTCCGTTGTACCCATCGGAAATAATCATTCTATCCTTAACGATTATGGCTCCTACTTGCCTTCTTTTACAGTAGGATAGTTTGCCCCATTCTTGGGCCATTCGCAAATAGGCTTTATCGTATTTTTCTTGTTTGCTCGCCTTCATAAATCCAAAAAACGCTGATAATTAATTAAATATACCTGCTTTGACAGACCCAGACAACCTTATTCGATAAATTTTAACTAAGGTCCTATATGGGGAACGTAGCAATAAGCAAGGGTATTGTAATGGCTATGATCAAAATGGATGCAACGGCTATAAAAATGGATCGCTTTACCTTCAATAAGTCCAAAATCACATAGGCAATAATCAAAACCACCAATATGATGATGATTTGAGATAACTCAATTCCCGTAGCAAAACCCAATAAGGGCGTAATCTTATCCTCTTCTTCGGCCATCAACATCTTAAAATAGTTGGAAAAGCCAAAACCGTGGATCAACCCAAAGAAAGCGGTGGCCAAAATGTGAAGAAAAAGACCCACGTCCAAGGCCTCTTTGTAGACATAGGCAAAATTGAAAAGCGCCGTAAGCAAAATGGTAACGGGAATCAAGAATTCGATCAGACCAACATCTACAATGGCAACTTCATAAACGGATAGAGCCAAAGAGGTACAGTGCGCAATGGTGAAAATAGTGGCCAAAATCAATACCCGTTTCCAATGCTTAAAAGTAAACGGGACCGCTAAAGCCGATAAAAACAAGATATGATCATAGGCTCCAAAGTCCAATACATGGTCAAGTCCAAGTTTTATGTAGAACAGAAATTCCTCCATATGCTTTTGCTTTCAAATGTACCAATAATGTACATTCTCAATTGGTGCAAGTTCAATATTATCAGTTTATTTAAAATTAATCCAAATAATAATAGAATTTTTTTACCCAGCTATTATATTTGCGAAAATGTTTATCAAAACCAACTAAACTTTTATTGGTCAACCTAATATTGGAGCTTCTTGCGATTATGGGAAAAAAGAACACATACGGAATCCGAGCTTTTATCAACGATGTGCACCTTTGGTTAGGGCTTGTGAGCGGCATCATTATTTTCTTGGTTTGCCTTAGTGGCACCATTCTAACTTTTGAAAAAGAAATTGAACAATGGTTCAAAAAAGATTTGAAAGTAGAGGCTATGGGGGCGAAAAAATCACTTTCGAGCTTGGTGAACGACCCCAACATTAAAGCAAAAGGGCTCCTTACCTCCATAACTATACCTTCTGATGAAACTTCACCCTATAAATTATCCATTAAAGAAGATCCCAAGCAAAGAAGAGGCTCTACTTATGAAGTGAACCCGTATACCGCCGAAATTTTGGCCCCACAAGAAACGGGAATGGACAAATTTATGTTCAGTATGTTTAAAATGCACCGTTGGTTATTGATGGACATTAAATGGGGAAGACCTATTGTGGGCATTGCAACCATCATTTTTATGATATTGGCCTTATCTGGAATTGTACTTTGGTTCCCTAAAAAAGTAAAATGGAAAACCGTAAAAGCCGGTTTCAAAATCAAGACCAACGCCAATTGGAAGCGCATCAACCACGATTTGCACAACACCTTGGGCTTTTATGCCTGCATTTTGATATTGATCATGGGCATTACCGGGCTGTGTTGGTCCTTTGAGGGGTATCGCGATGGTTTGAGCGCCATTATGGGAACACGGGTGTTCGGAAACCGTGGTGGAGGCACAGATGTTGATTTGGAGCGTTTGGACAACGGCAAATCCATTAACTTGGAAGAAGCCATTGCCCTTGCCAATAAGGAGTTGAACTACGAAGGTGAACTAACGGTGAGTTTGCCCAACGAAAAAAATCCGATCTATGGTTTCCGTAAGATTCCGGACAATTCTTGGTCAACCGTGGCTCAGGACAGACTACAGATCCACGAATCGGGCGAAGTGGTCAGTAAAGAAATATATGCCGACAAACCGCTCAATGTAAAAATTGCTTCGGCCATAAAGCCGATTCACACCGGAACCATTTATGGCGGATTTAGCAAGTGGTTGTATTTCTTGGCCTGCTTGATCGGTACCAGCTTGCCCATTACGGGAACCATCATCTACATCAACAAACTAAAAAAGAAAAGCAAAAGAAGAAAGAAGAATAAATTGGCTACAGCTTAGGAAAGTCCTCTTTCCTTTTGAATGGTCTCATAGGCTTTTTGAACCTCTTTGAACTTTTCCTCAGCCCCATTTCGGATGGCTTCATTTTCGGTGACCACACGATCGGGATGGTACTTTTTGGCCATTTTTCGGTAAGCTTTTTTCACCTCTTCGTCGGTAGCGGTCTTCTCGATTTCCAAAATCTTGTACGAGTTGTCCGTCGATTTGATGAACATCGCCATGATACTTTCAAAATCGTGCTGGTTCACTCGAAAATAACCCGCTATCTCCCTTAATTTTTGAATTTCCGCCTTGCTTACCTGTCCATCGGACTGGGCAATCCCAAATAAAAAGTGAAGCATTTGCAAGCGTACCTCGTATCGGGTGCGCTGTACCATAAAATTGCAGATATGCTGTGCGGATATCTCCCGATTTTTTATAACATCGTTAAACGTCCGGAAAATCGCGTTCGCTTTTTCCTTGCCATAGGTGCTCAAAAAATACTGTCGCACATAATCCAACTCCCTTTGGTTTACCTGCCCATCAGCCTTAATAATTATGGAACAGAGCGAGAGCAGGTTCAATTCAAAATCGGCCGGAGAAACCGATTGCCGGGTAACATTTTCAAATATGGACCTGGGGTTATTTCCAGAACCTCCCATATTATCCAAAAAAGTCCCGACGATAAACCCTAAAATCGCACCCGGAAATCGAAATAAATAATAACCGATAAAGGCGGCTATCCACTTGATCATGTTTCAAAATTTAAACGGCAAAGATAACGGTTTGATAGAGAAACAAAGCTTTAAGCAATGTTAAGGGTGATGAAAAAACGCTAACAATACCGTATCTTTGTACTATAATCAAAAAGAAGTCTATGTATCCAGAAGAATTGGTTAAACCTATGCGCGAAGACTTGGCCAGTGCCGGGTTCGAAGAACTACATACAAGTGAAGCTGTAAATGAGGCCTTAAAAAAGGATGGAACCACCTTGGTAGTGGTAAATTCGGTTTGCGGTTGTGCCGCAGCCAATGCAAGGCCAGCTGCTAAATTGAGCCTGCAAAACAGTAAAACTCCAAATAATTTGGTTACCGTTTTTGCCGGTGTGGATATGGAAGCTGTTGAAACGGCCAGAGACCACATGGTTCCCTTTCCTCCTTCCTCACCAAGTATGGCCTTGTTCAAAAATGGAGAGTTGGTGCACATGATAGAAAGGCACCACATTGAAGGTAGACCTGCCGAACTTATTGCAGAAAACTTGATGGAAGCCTATAACGAGCATTGCTAAAATCTAGGAAATAAAACATGGAATAGCCACCCTAAAGGGTGGTTTTTTTATTTTTACGGCAACCAATAAAAATGTACACGTGCTAAAACTGCTTTCGTATCCCCTAACCGTTGTTTTCTTTCTGCTTTTTGGCCTGGTATTGGTTATTTTCCATCCCATACAGTGGATATGCCTAAAAGTGTTTGGGTACAATGCACATAAAAAAAGTGTTTCCATACTTAATTGGTTCATTATGCGGTGTACCAATGTACTGGGAACACGATACAGTTTCCGGAACAAACAAAACATCCCGACCAATCGTCCACTGATTATAGTGACCAACCACCAAAGTATGTACGATATACCCCCTATTATTTGGTATATGCGAAAGTACCACCCCAAATTTGTGAGCAAAATTGAATTGGGAAAAGGAATACCCAGTGTTTCATACAACTTAAGACATGGTGGTTCTGCCTTGATCGACAGAAAAGACCCGAAACAATCCATCGCCGAGCTTCAAAAGTTGGCCAAGTATATCGAGGCGAACAACCGAAGTGCCGTAATTTTTCCCGAAGGTACCCGAAGCAGGAACGGAGTGCCCAAACCTTTCAGGACCACGGGACTTAAAGTGATGTTGAAAAATGCACCCTCCGCTTTAATCGTTCCCATCAGCATCAATAACTCATGGAAACTATTGCGTTACGGTAAATTTCCTATGGGACTGGGTTCCCATGTTACTTTTGAAGTACATCCGCCCATAGCAAATCAAGGCAAGGCCGATGAACTCATTGTCCAGATAGAAAACCAAATTGTATCGGGAGTTAAAACCAAATGATGAAGGAAGACCAATTGGTGCAAGATACCATCAATTTTGTTAAAGAGGAACTCCAACATGCCGAAGGAGGACACGATTGGTTCCATATTGAACGTGTTTTCAACACCTCAAAATTACTATTGAAATACGAACAGGCAGATGCTTTGGTCGTGCAACTGGCAGCACTGCTTCATGATATTGCCGATCCAAAATTCCACGGTGGGGATGAAAGCATTGGTCCAAAAACCGCGGAAACATTTCTTACATCCAAATCCGTTGATGCGGAGACCATCCATCATGTTGTGAACATCATCAAGCACATGTCCTTTAAGAACAGTCTGGAAACGGAAACAGAAAAATTTACATCCAAAGAGCTTCAAATTGTGCAGGATGCCGATCGTTTGGATGCCATTGGCGCCATTGGGATTGCCAGAGCCTTCAATTACGGAGGTTTTAAAAACAGGGAACTTCACAACCCCACGATTCCGCCCAACCTCAACATGACCAAGGAGGAATACAAAAAATCAAAAGGACCCACAATCAACCATTTTTACGAAAAGCTATTATTGCTCAAGGAGAAAATGAACACGGCAAGCGGAAAAAAACTGGCTGAGGAACGCCATCAATTTATGCTGGACTATCTCAATCATTTTTACAAAGAGTGGAACGGGGATGAATAATCGCTAGGATTACTCTTTCAGTTTTTTGTATCTTGGGATTTCACTTAAATCAAACTAAACAAAATGCAAAGAAGAAAGTTCATCAAAAACACCGCGGCCGCTTCAGCTGCGTTTTCCATTGTCCCAAGCCATGTAATGGGCAGGACCCACATTCCCCCAAGTGACACGCTGTATGTAGCCGGTTTTGGTGTTGGCGGAAGGGGGAATTCCGTAATCAATGGCTTAAACGATACCGGAAGGGTAAAATTTGTGGCGTTCTGCGACGTGGATGACCGTCGCGCCCAACAAACCTACGAGCAATTCCCCGATGTAAAGCGTTTTAAGGATTTTAGAAAGGTTTTTGATGCACATATAAACGATATTGATGCCATTGCCGTGGCAACTCCAGATCATACACACGCCACCATTTCTTTACCGTTTATGCGTGAAAAAAAACATGCCTACGTGGAAAAACCGTTGACCCACAATATTCATGAGGCACGTTTAATGACCCAAGTTGCAAAAGAACAGGGAATCGTAACCCAAATGGGGAACCAGGGAGCATCCAGCGATGGCAGCCGAATAGCACGCGAATGGGTAGAATCGGGCATTATTGGAAAAGTACACACCATAGATTGTTGGACCAACCGACCCGTATGGCCACAAGGCGTTCCCTTGCCTACAAAAAAAGACCGTATTCCAAGAGGATTGGATTGGGACCTTTGGTTGGGACCGGCCAAAATGAGGGACTACAACGATGCTTACCTTCCCTTTAAATGGAGAGGCTTCTGGGACTTCGGAACTGGAGCTTTGGGAGATATGGGATGCCACATTATGGAAACACCTTTTAGCGTTCTTGACCTTGGTTATCCCAAAGAGGCAGAAGCAAGTTGCACTACAGTTTGGGTAGATGATTTTGTGGAAGCGGATTATAGCCATTCCTGTCCTCCTTCTTCCAAAATTCACTTGAAGTTTGAGCACGAAGAGCACGGCGATATCGCTTTAAACTGGTATGATGGTGGTATAAAACCAAACTTGCCCGATGAACTTAAAGATGATGAAACCATCGGTGATGATGGTGGCGGAACCGTTATGTACGGTGAAAAAGGCATATTGGTATGCGATACCTATTCCCGAAATGCAAGATTGTTGCCATCCGAAATGATGGACCTGTACAAATCCCCGGCCCCTAAATACGTTAGAGTGCCCGGTGGAATGAGTGGACACTTCGCCAATTTTGTGGATGGTTGCCAAAACGGTACGCCCACCTCTTCCAACTTTGAAAAAGCAGGAAGACTTACCGAAACCGTACTCATGGGCAACTTGGCCGTTAAAGCCTTTCAATACAAAGAGTTGCAAGAAGGGAAAACTCCGAGCGATTGGAGTCCTTACAACTCTCCTGGAAGAAGAAAACTTTTTTGGGATGGCGACAACATGAAGATTACCAATTACGAGAAGGCCAACGACTGGGTAACCCGCGATTACCGCAAAGGTTGGGAATTGAAATAGATTAAAGTTTTTTATATTGAAAATGGCCCGTTTTGGGCCATTTTTTTTGCTTATATCAATGCTTGCCCTACACGGATTCCATTAATCGGCACAGTTGAGGTTTACAGGTTTTGGGCACCCTAAAAATAGACTATGCTTATCTTAGTAATTGACCTGTCCGTTGAACCTAAAATGGACCAAAGTCTTACACCACGGCTCGGCCCGCCAATGGAAAACCTTTAATCAGCTTTTTAAAAGTTTACGGGGCAATTAAGCAAACACCAAGGATTATCTTGTTTTCTTTCTTAAAATAAACATCAAAAGTTTGCTTGCCAATGCCGATTCCTATAATTTTATGCATATATAGTTTTTAAATGCCCGTAGATTATCAATTCTAAGTCAGCCTTTTGGCCCGATGAACCGTTCAATCTTTAGGCATCTGCAGAAAGGGACGGATATTTCGAGCTGTTTTTAAACCAACAACAATAAACAGTCTGGCTCTTTCTCTTTTGTATTCATCTATTTTTAAAGATCAATATAATTCTAACCTCTAGCAAACATAGTTTAACAGTACATTTTAATTTCTATTGATTCCCGTTTTTGCGGGAAAGAAGATATGGAAGAACAAAAAATCCAAAAGACCGAACTCAAAAAAGCTTGTGTCAATTGTGGGGCAGAGCTAAAATACAAACCTGGCACCACCAGCATTAGTTGTGAATACTGCGGTCATGAAGAGAACATCTCCATAAAAGAAAGCGGTTTTGAAGAGTTGGAGCTGTACCCTTTTTTACAGGAAATGGGTTCACAAAAGCACAGTGAGGAAATTTCCATGCTGCATTGCAAAAATTGTGGGGCCGACCAACATGTTGAGGAAAACTACAAATCGCTCCATTGTGTGTATTGCGGGCAACCCTTGGTCATCGAAGATGCCCACAAGGAAAACTGGATCTTACCTGGTGCAGTCCTCCCCTTTCAAATTGACAAAAAACAATCCTTTGCCATTTTTAAGAAGTGGGTAAAGCACTTGTGGTTCGCCCCCAACAACTTAAAAAAAGCCGCTCTCGACCCTCAATTTACCAAAGGCCTGTATTTACCCTATTGGACTTTTGATGCGCAACTGTACGCCTCCTACACAGGTCAGCGGGGAGAATATTATTACGAGACCCGAAGAGTGCGCAATGCCAATGGCAAAATGGTGACCCAAAGGGTCAGGAAAACCAGATGGTACCCTGCATCGGGGGAGGTTTCCGGATTTGTGGACGATACGTTGATCAAAGCCTCGCACCAAAAAACCGGAAGAATTCCAAGTAAAATTGCCTTTTGGGATTTGAAAGAGCTTCAACCGTTCAACAGTGGATTTTTATCTGGATTTGTTACCGAAAAATATACCATCCCTTTAAAAGATGGCCATTTGCATTCCAAAGAGGTGGCAAAGGACATTGCAGATTCTTGGTGCAGGCGCGATATTGGTGGCGACACCCAGCGTGTGCTTTCTATGGATATGAAACTGTCCGAAGAAACCTTTAAACATATTTTGTTGCCTGTTTACGTTAGCGCGTATCGGTACAATGGAAAAGAGTACAACTTTTTCATCAATGGGGAAAATGGACAAATATCAGGCACTCGACCTTATAGTTTTTGGAAAATCTTTTTTACTGTTCTAGCGGCACTTGTGGTTATTGGGGTGATTGTGTTCCTTTCAAAAAAATAAATATTAAGTCAGTTCGAGTGGTTTCCAAAGGAAATTGTATCGAGAACTTAGAACATTAGCATCTCGATACAAAAACGCCTCGCGTTTTCACTCGATGTGACGATTTGTTTAAGCATCAGTCTACCATACTGAGGAGTCGCAAAGAACGACGAAGTATCTCTTCCCAAGACTTGAGATTCTTCGCTACGCTCAGAATGACACTTGATTCATTATTCGAACACCAAACAAACCGGATTAGGTTGCTTTACTTCGTTTAAAAATGTCAAGGTGCCATTTTCAGCATCTCTTTTGAATATGGCAATGTTGCTCGTCTTTTTGTTCGCCACCAGTAAAAATTCACCCGTTGGGTCCATGGAAAAATTTCGCGGCCAATCCCCATGCACCGATTCCCTTCCCACCAATTCCAATTGACCAGAGTTTTCATCAACTTCAAAAATTACGATGGTGTTTTCACCACGGTTGGAGCCGTACAAAAACTTTCCGTCCGGTGATAAATGAATATCGGCACAAAAGCTCTCTCCATCAAAATCGGCATCCAAAGTAGAGACCACTTGGATTTCTTGATAATTTCCATTCCCAGCTTTTTCAAAAACGGAAATGGTACTGTTCAATTCATTGATGACGTACAGTAATTGACCGTTTTTACCAAAGGTAAAGTGGCGTGGACCGGCTCCATCTTCAAAAGATATTGAACTTTGTTCGGCAGGAACAAACTCCCCGTCCTTTTGACTGTATCGTTTCACTGCATCCAGTCCCAAATCGGTTACCATAAGGCCACCCGCATTGAACTGGGCCATGTGCGCATGGGATGTTTTTACGGAATCCAATGGTTTATGATCAATCATCTGTGGATTATCCGCCAGAGAGCCATCATCATTTAAAGAAAATATCAAAACATTGCCCCCAGTATAGTTGGCAACGGCCAAATTTCCATCCCCTGAAAGGGAAACATGACAAGGATGTGCGCCTTGGGTTCCCATACTATTTTGAAGCTTCAAAACGTCCTTGTTTAAACTAAAGGCAGTAACACCACCGCCCAAACTATCAAAATCTGCCGTTTCCTGAACTGCATACAGATTCTTTTTATCATCAGAAATGGCCAAATAAGATGGGTTTGTCAGTTTGGCCGCTAATTTTTGGTTGGACAGTTCTCCTGTATTTGCATCAAAAGTGTAGGTGTAGATGCCCTCGCTGTCGCCATCGGTATAAGTTCCTACAAATAGGGTGTACATAGGTTTTTTTTCGGGTTTTTCGGCGCAGGCGATTGCCAAAACAGCAGCTATGCCCGCTAGAATATATTTTTTCATGGATGTTTAGTTAGGCCACCCAAATTAAACATTCTAAATCAAAGAAACAGTATTTAGGACAGTTCAGATTTGATTTCTTTTCGTAGAAAAACACCTGTGACCACGGTCGAAAGCACATCGGCAATACAGAAGGATAGCCACACCCCTATTTCTCCCATAAAATTGGGCAGCACCAAAATCAAAGGGATAAAAAAGAAACCTTGACGGGTCAAGGTAAGCAACAAAGCCGGAATGGCTTTACCGATGGCCTGAAAATAGGCGGCTCCTATCAACTGTATAGCAATAATCGGTGTAGCGGCAAAAACCAATCGCATGGCCAAGGGCGTATGTTGCAGTACAAAATTGTTGGTCGCTATTTCTTGTGCGGACAGTTCGGGCCTATTGCTCAAAAACAAGGATGCGATTTCCGAAGGGAAAACCATAAGCACCACAAAAACCAAGGTTGCGACCAAGGCTGCATATTTAATGGCCGTATATATAGATTCCTTTACTCGATCGTACTTAACCGCACCATAATTATAGCCTGCGATGGGCAAAAAGCCTTGGGTGACCCCAAATACAGGGAACAGGGCAAACATCAACATTCGGGCGATAATCGCATAGACCGCTACCATGGCCTCCCCACCTAGATTGAACAATATATTGTTCATCAACAAATACACAATGCTGGTTACGGCCTGGCGGGCCAAGGTAACAAAACCCAAGGAACCTATTTCACGTAAGATGGGCCGATCTAACCCGAAATGGGAGATATCAATCTTTAATTCCGAATTGTCCGATAGGAAAAAATAAAACACATAAAGGAAACAAAGCAAATAGCCTACCGTGGTGGCCCAAGCGGCTCCGTGCATGCCCCAATCAAACACATAAATAAAAATATAATCCATCAATAGGTTTCCCACAGATGGAATGATCATGGCAATCATCGCAAAACGAGGCTTGCCTTCGGCACGGATTACGGAGTTGCCCATCATACAGAGTGCCAAAAAGGGAACTCCGTACAAAATGATGGTGTAATAAATCTTGGCAGGTTCAAAAATGGAGCCTTTACCGCCAAAGGCTGGAATTAGGTTATCCACATAGTAAAGTCCCAAAGCCACCATGGTGATGGTAACCAATAAAGTCAATGTAATCTGGTTACCGAAAGTTTTAAGGGCCTTTTCCCGATTATTGGCACCCAGGGCCCTCGATATAATGCTAGATCCGCCAATACCAATGGCCATACCCAAAGCGGCAATAAAAAAGGAAACGGGCAACACCACATTAATGGCTGCAATGGCTATGGATCCTATCCAGTTTCCCACAAAAATAGAATCCACCAGTACGTTCAGGGACATTACCAAAATACCAATGGAAGCAGGAACGGCCTGTTTGACCAGTAATTTTCCTATGGGTTCCTGTCCAAGTTCATCTGAGGTTATTTTGGCCATGCCACGGTTGTTTGTTGCATTGAAATGGAATTATCGGATATGATATTCGGGCAAAACGGCTTTTTCGGCCCAAGTATTGATCCATTTTGCCATGAGTTCGGCCCAATCGTCACGATCGTTCAAACACGGAACGTGGATGTAATCACCTCCTCCGGCTTCTTGGAACTGCTCCTTTCCTTCCATGGCAATTTCTTCCAAGGTCTCCAGGCAATCGCTAACAAATGCCGGGGTAATGACGGCCAAGTTTTTAACACCTGCTTCACCAAATCGTTCAAATTCTTTGTCGGTAAAGGGTTGCAACCATGGGTCGCTGCCCAATCTGGATTGGAAAGAGGTACTCACCTTATCTTCTGGCAAGCCCAATTGTTTTTTTACCAATTCGGTGGTATCGTAACACTGGTGCCTGTAACAGGTATGGTGAGCAACCGAGTTGGTCTTGCAACACTTGCCATTTAGTTGACAGTGGAACTTGGTCGGGTCTGATTTTCTAACATGTCTTTCTGGAATACCGTGGTAGGAGAAAAGGATATGGTCATAATCAAAACCCTTTAGGCCTTCGGCTATGCTTTTTGATAATATTTTGATGTAATCCGGATTACTGTAAAAAGCCGGTAAAGTGGTCAGGTACATTTCTGGGAAATCCTGCTGTTGCACTTCCAATGCTTTTACCACCACCGTTTCGTAGGATGACATGGCATAGTGGGGGTACAAGGGCACCAATAAAACCTCATCGACCCCTTTGTCCTTCAACTCCTGCAATCCTTCTTTTATGGTGTTCGAACCATATCGCATGCCCAGGGCCACGGGAAGCTCGGTATGTTTTTGCACTTTTTCCGCGAATCTTTCGGAAATAACAATCAATGGAGAACCCTCATCCCACCAAATTTTGGAATAGGCTTCCGCAGATTTTTTGGGGCGGGTGTTCAAGATAATCCCTCGAACAATAATATTTCTGAGCACGGGGTTCACATCAATAACACGTTCGTCCATCAAAAATTCATCCAAATACGGTTTAACATCTTTGGCGGTTGGGCTATCTGGCGACCCCAAATTGACCAATAAAACTCCTTTTTTCACGGCTTTTCTATTTAGTCCGCTAAAATACAACACGAAGTGGACATCGCCTTTTCCTCATCAAAATACTTTCTTATGATGAAATAATGTTTTTCGATTTTGTTCAAGCATTCTTACTTGCTTGACCTTTTCTGTCTTATTTTTGAAATATGGAGTCTTTTTACGACAATGTTTCCAAAGAATCCCTCATTTATTTGGGCGTGGCCCTGCTTGTGCTCGTTATCCTTTATTGGGGTACTTCTATTATACTAAAACGCTTGGGGAAAAATCCAAAATACTTGCTGCCCAAAAGTGCCTTTAAACGGTTGGCGTTTCCCTTAATTTTAATTTTTATCTCCGTACTGCTCCGAATGAAGGCCCTACGAGACATTTTAAACCTCGAAAATGCCGAATACTGGTTTAAAAAAGCGAGTACTGTCCTCTTTATCTTCGCCATGGCCTGGGTTATGATCGCACTAATTAAAATTATAAAAAAGACTGTTATCCAGCATTACGATGTTGGTGCTGCCGACAACCTCAAGGCTCGAAAGGTGTACACCCAGTTTACCATTTTGGAGCGTATTTTTATTTTTATAATAGTTCTACTGGGAATTGGCTTTATGCTGATGAGTTTTGAAGAAATCCGGGAAGTGGGCATCAGTATTTTTGCCTCGGCGGGGGTTGCGGGAATCATCATCGGGTTTTCGGCTCAGCAATTTATCGGAACTATTTTGGCAGGAATCCAAATCGCCATTGCCCAACCCATAAAATTGGACGACGTGGTTATTGTGGAAGGTGAATGGGGCAGAATCGAAGAAATTACGCTCACTTATGTGGTAGTGGGTATTTGGGATAAAAGACGATTGATAGTTCCTACTCCCTACTTTATAAACCAACCCTTCCAAAACTGGACCAAGACCTCATCGGAACTTATGGGAACCATATTTTTATATGTGGATTATAACGTTCCGTTTGATAAAATTAGGGAAGAACAAACCCGTATATTAAAAAATACCGACCTCTGGAACGGCAAAGTGGATGTGGTTCAGGTTACGGACACCAAGCCCAATTATGTGGAAATCAGGTGCCTTGTAAGTGCCAAGGATTCTCCCACCGCTTGGGATTTACGCGTACATGTAAGAGAAAAGCTCATTGTATATTTGCAGGAAAATTATCCTGAGAGTATTGCAAGGACTACAAGATTAACGGTTGAACGTAAAGATGATAATCAAACCAACCCCTAAGTTCAACTTTGTTTTCTACTGTTTGACAGAATTTTCTTCGCTATTTTATCGAGATACTTATCTTTAGCGCAACTAAACTATGCACATGAAAAACCTATTTCCAATATTGTTGGGTATCTTTTTAATTTGTTATGGATGCTCCAAAGATGAATCCCAACAACCAAATCCAAATCCTACAGGAGGTGAAGAACCAACAAATGAGAACCCAGAAGAACAAGAGCCAGAAATGGTAACCTATTTTACATTTGAGGCTTTAACCAATACTGGTGATACTGATGATTGGATTATCATCCATGATGAAAATGGTCTTTTACTGGACTTTAAACCGTTCGAATTTGGAGATATGTTTGAATTTCAGGTTTCAGAAGAAGAAACACAACCCAATAATTTAACAATTACATTATTCAATTACAAAAATTCAGTTGAGGGTGAAATGTTGCATACGATCAAATCGTATCCAAATATATCGGCTGAATCACATTGGAAATACACACCAAATGCTGGAGCAAATAACGATCCTCCTAGAAACCCTTCAACGGGCAGTTTCAATGTAACAGTTGAGAATGTATCGCCAAAATACCGATGGATTTCTGATAGACAGGGGATTCTTGTTGCAACCAGTGGTCCAGACCTTCCAGGGTTTACCAGCAATTATACCCATGAGAACATTCCGATTTATGACAACCCTGATTTCTTTTTTACAATATATGATTCAAGCAATAATTTAAAATACCACTCCATAGAAAATGTGAGTGACGGGGATGATATTATTTTGGACTATTCGGACTTTAAATCATTTGACAGCTATTTGGAGGTTACGTTGCCCAACACAACTTCAACATATAAACTATCCTCTATTTCAGCCGTGTTCGATGATGACCAATCCGTCAGTTTGAGGGGCGGAAAATTCACATCCTATTTTTTCGCGGATGCTGAACCTCCTGTCCCTCTTAAACTTGGATACTTGGATGCTTACTCAAAATATTTAAGCATTATCAGTTATTATACCGATGAGTTCGCCTATGCTTACACAAAATTCGGCGATAAACCTGAGAGCATTATAATTCCCGAGAACAAATCAATAACTGTTTTAGATGAGTCCATTTATAATTATCAATTTGAAACCAACTTGGATTATCAAATGAAAGATGTTCTATGGGAAGTTAAAGAAGGTGAGAGATATGTAGACCTAATTCAAACCAACTGGAATGTTGTTTCTGCTCCTGATTTTTCTGGAACAATTGGTGAGATTCCGGAAGAAATACAGCAAGCATATCCAAATTTAAGAATTGAAGACCTAAATTTGACCTCAACATCCTTACATTTAGATTTCATCAATTATACTGACTTGATTCAGGTGGAATTTATCACTCCAGACTTAAAAACATACTACAAACCGCATGAATATTTCCAATTTAAGCATTAAGGCAGGTAACAACATTTTATGTCTGCTTTTCTTTCTAGGGCTTTTATCTACCACCTCAGCCCAAAAAATCACTTGCTCGCCTGAGGACAAATTATTGTTTGAAACCAAAATCAATGATTTAGAGCAAACAAAAGCTTCCAGTCTTGGCGATACCATAGCCTTGGTGGGCCAATCGTTTCTGGAAACCCCTTATGTGGAGAAAACCCTTGAGGTTGGCGATACGGAAACCTTGGTAGTCAATTTTGGTGGGCTGGACTGTACCACCTTTGTGGAGAATGTGCTGGCCTTCAGCTTGATGCTTCAAAACCAACAGAAAGACTTTGAAAGTTTTACTCAAAACTTGGAGACCGTTCGGTATAGAAATGGGAAGTTGGATGGGTATCCTTCTCGCTTACATTATTTTACCGAATGGATTCGCAACAACGAGAAAAAGAGATTGGTAAAAGATATCACTGCTGAACTGGGTGGTGTGGAGCTGGAAAAACCCATCAATTTTATGGGGACGCACCGCAATCTTTATCCATTTTTGGCCAGCGACGAGAATTTTGAAGCGATGTTGGCAGTAGAAAAAGAACTTGCCAAGGAAGAACTTTGTTATTTGCCACAGGACCAAATTGAAAGTAAGGAACACCTCATCAAATCAGGTGACATTCTTGCCTTGGCCACATCCATAAAAGGATTGGACGTAACCCACACGGGAATCGCCATCCATCAACCTGATGGAAGGTTGCATTTATTACACGCCTCCAGCAAAAATGGCGAAGTGGAAATGTCCGAATTGCCCTTGGCGGATTACCTTAAAAATATCAAAAGTAATATTGGAATCATAGTCGCAAGACCGACCTTACTTTCGCTTTAGGCACCACTCAATGGCTCCCAGCAAATGATTTCGGAACATGGGCTCGTCATAAGAGTCTTCGGTATGCCCTCCGCCTGTGTAAAAAGCTCTTCCCCCATCAAATTCGTGATACCACGCAATAGGATGATTGGAGCCGTTGGTTCCGCCTTCGTAAGTGGTCTCGTCCAAATTGAGCAAAACAGTAACTTCTGGATTTAAATCCTTAAAGTTGTACCATTCATCTGTTCTAGTCCAGGAATCTTGTAAGTGCTCCGTGGACGGATGCGCCTTGCTCACCACATCAATTTTTGCCTGCCGGACGTTGGGGTCGTTGGGATGGCTCACAAAATAACCCCCTACCAACTTTCCGTACCAAGGCCAATCATATTCGGTATCTGACGCTGCATGAACCCCTAAAAAAGCACCCCCTCCTTTGATGTACGCTTCAAATGCTCTTTGCTGTGCATCGTTCAATACGTCCAAGGTTGTATTCAAAAACACCACCAATTTATAGTTTTGAAGGTTTTGGGAAGTAAAGTCTTCACCTGACTCGGTTTGCAAAGCAACAAAGCCATTCTGCCTGCCAAGTTCCCTAAGGGTTTGCACTCCTTTTTCAATGGATTTATGTCTCCAGCCTTCGGTTTTGGTAAATACCATCACCAATTCTGGCATTTTTACATTTTCTTCTTCTTTTGCGGGTTCCTCTTGGGCACAAGCACAAACTACAAAGCAAAAAGTTAGTAACAGTACAGTAAATCTCATAGTCATAGTTTTAGACGTTTGAAGTTAAGTATTTTTTTGGTGTAGTGCCGAACTTCTTTTTAAAGGAAGCAATAAAATGACTGGCTGTGCTGTACCCCACTTTCAATCCTACTTCGTTCACATTGTGTTTGCCCGTTTCCAACATTTTTCGGGCATATTCCATTTTATAATCGAACAAGAATCCAAAAACGGAATCCCCATAGATTTGTTTGAAGCCTTCTTTTAGCTTTTTGAGGCCCAACCCCACTTCTTGTGATAATTCGGCCAAGGTTGGTGGCTCAGCCATTCGGGAAATCATGATTTCCTTGGCCATCCGAATCCGGCGCACATTGTCTTCGTCTGCCAAATAAGGGCATTGTTCCAAATCTGCATCTTCGGTTTTGTTGAAATACAGGGAAATCAATTCGTATACCTTGCCTTTCAAGTACAATTTTTTGATGGATGGGTGAAGGTTGAAATTCATCAACTGACTCAATACAACCGCGGTTGCCGGTGACACTATTTCTTGGGAATAATATTTCTTTTCCTTGTTATCATCACTTAAAAAAGGAATGTAATCCGCTTCGTCGGAAAACAAGGAGTGAAATTTTCTAATGGTCATAACAACAGAAAGCAACCAAGAACCAGGCGAAACAATAAGGTCCAAAGGCAGATTCTTTTGGGTATTGTATAGGAGCAAGGAGTTTTCTTCGTTCACCTCCAAATAATAGTTGCCCTCGTTAAAATTAAATTTTGACCTCCCCTTTAAACAAAAGTGGAATTGTATGTACGAACTGTCGATATCCCGTTCAATAAGCTTTGGTTCTTGGGCATCGTTTTGGATCTTGAGTATGTAAATCCCGTCCTCGACCAAAATTTCGTCATACGAACCTCTAGCGATATTTTTCATGTTTGTTTTCAATCTAACCTTGCTTTTTACTTAATTTAGAATCGCTCTAAATTGTGTTTCTTACCATCAAATTTATCAATAATAACAATGCTTTACATCATTTTCATTAAAAATATAACATAAAATAACAGCGACAGTTATTTATAGTTCCGCTAGCGTTATTTTTTGACCTATAACCCTATTATTTTTGTCCTGCGATTTATATCCTTTATGAGGAACTACCATATTTCAAAACATAATTCCTTCTACGCCATTGGGTTGAGTTATAAGAAGGCGGATGCAGAGGTGAGAGGAAAGTTCAGTCTGGATGTTCCTGCCATTGATCATATCTTGGGCAAGGCCAAGGAAATTGGTATTGATGGTCTTTTGGCCATTTCCACCTGCAATAGAACCGAGCTTTACGGTTTTGCTCAACATCCCTATCAATTGATCAAACTACTTTGCGACCAAACCAATGGTACCGTCGAAGAATTTCAAGAAGTAGCCTATGTGTACAAAAACCATGATGCGATTTCGCACATGTTTAAAGTAGGTACCGGTCTTGATAGTCAGATTTTGGGGGATTTTGAAATCATTAGCCAAATTAAGCAAGGATTTTATCGTTCCAAAAAGCTTGAGATGGCCAATCCGTTCTTGGAGCGTTTATGCAATGCTGTGATTCAGGCCAGCAAACGCATCAAAAACGAAACAGAACTATCATCAGGAGCCACATCGGTGGCATTTGCTTCGGTAAAATATATTCTGGACAATGTTGATGATATTTCCAACAAGAATATATTATTGTTCGGAACGGGAAAAATTGGAAGAAACACTTGCGAGAATCTGGTGAAACATTCCGACAATTCCCACATCACCTTGATCAACAGGACCAGGGAAAAAGCGGAAGACATTGCGGGCAAGTTCCAATTGACCGTAAAGGACTATGGCGACCTGCAAACCGAGATCAGAAAGGCCGATATTCTTGTAGTGGCCACTGGAGCGCAGTTGCCCACGGTTTCCAAAGCCTTGATCTATACTAAAAAACCGTTGTTGATCTTGGATTTATCCGTTCCCAAAAACGTGTCGGACGATGTAAAAGAGTTGAACAATGTATCCTTGGTGCATTTGGACCAACTTTCACAAATTACGGATGAGACCTTGACCAAAAGAAAAGAATACGTTCCCAAAGCAGAAGCTATCATAGAAAAGGTAAAAAAGGATTTCTTGAAATGGTTGGAAACCCGAAAGTTTGCTCCCGTGATCAATGCCCTCAAAGACAAACTGAACACCATGAAAACTGAGGAAATCGATTTTCAAACCAAGAAAATTGAGGGATTTGATCAAATACAAGCGGAAATTATCTCGGACCGAATCATCCAGAAAATCACCAAGCAGTTTGCCAACCACCTAAAGAGCAACGAGGTAGATACCGAAGACAGTCTGGAGCTTATCCAAAAAGTTTTTCAGCTAGAACTACATTCCAAATGAGCAAAATCATCCGCATTGGAACCCGCGACAGCGAACTCGCGCTGTGGCAAGCAACCACCGTGCAACAAAAGTTGGAGGCACTTGGCTACGATACCATCTTGGTGCCGACCAAATCTTTGGGAGACCAAGTGTTGGACAAGCCGCTTTACGAACTCGGTGTTACGGGAATCTTTACCAAGGCCCTGGATGTTGCTCTGCTCAAAGGAGATATTGATATTGCAGTACATTCCATGAAAGATGTGCCCACACAACTGCCAAAGGGAATTGTGAAGGTGGCCGTTTTGGAACGCGCCATCACTCACGATATTTTGGTGCACAAAGGGTCCAATTTTTTGGAAACCGATCAACCTGCCACCATAGCCACGGGAAGTTTACGCCGAAAAGCCCAATGGTTGAACAAATATCCCAACCACAAAGTGGTCGACCTTAGGGGAAACGTGAATACCCGACTACTCAAATTAATCGAAAACGATTGGCAAGGGGCCATTTTTGCCCAGGCCGGATTGGAACGGATAAAACTATTGCCCAAAGATGCCATTCAATTGGATTGGATGGTTCCCGCACCAGCTCAAGGTGCCATGTTGGTCGTAGCCAAAGAAGAAGATGATTTTACCAGAGAAGCATTGGGCAAACTCAACCATCCCGAAACCGAAATGTCCACAACCATTGAACGTGCATTTTTACGCACCTTGGAAGGTGGTTGTACCGCACCCATCGGTGCTTTGGCACAAATAAAAGACCAAACGGTTCATTTTGAAGGCGTTGTTTTCTCTTTGGATGGCAAACAGAAAATCGACATCAAAAAAGAAGTGAAATTGTCCGATGCCAAAGGCATTGGGAAATCTTCTGCCGAAGAGGTTTTGCAAAAAGGAGGTGATAAATTGATGCAAGAAATCAGAAATGAAAACAGTGCTCACCACTAAAATATTGACACCATCTCAAAAGGAGCTTTTTCTAAATTCTGGTTTGGGTTTGGTGGAGTACGATGCCTTGAAAATCGAGTCGCGGGACGTGAAGATTCCTTTCAACTACACCAACTATATTTTTACCAGCAAGAATGCCGTAAAGGTATTTTTGAATCAATCCGAAGGTATGGACAAATCAGAGTTCCGTGCCTATTGTGTTGGCGAAAAAACCAAAGCACTTTTGAAAGAAAATGGTGTAAAAGTGGTTAAAATGGCCGAATATGCATCAGAATTAGGTGAAATTTTGATTAAACGCTATAAAAATGAAGTGTTTTTGTTTCTCTGTGGCAATAAAAGAAGAGACGACCTTCCAGAGCTCTTATCAAAAAACAACGTTCAGTATAAAGAGTTGGAAGTGTACCGCACCCACTTGAACCCGAAAAAGTTTCAACGTGATTTTGATGGCATTCTCTTTTTTAGTCCAAGTGGCATCCGAAGCTATCTTTTGGAAAACACTCTGGGGAACAGCAAATTGCTCTGTATTGGGGAAACGACCGCCGCCGAAGCGCAAAATCATTCAAACCAAATTATTATAGCCAACAAACCGACCGTGGAAAATGTGTTGGTTCAGGCAATAAAAGAAATGTCGAAATAAACGGATGCTGAGCGCTCGCCTGCCGGACGGGCAGGAAGTCGAAGCATCTTTCAACATCGAAAAAACAATTAAAAGATTCCTGTCTTCACAGGAATAACAAATTAAAATTTATGATCAAAAACGACTTGTTCCTAAAAGCTTTAAAAGGCGAAACCGTTGAACGTCCACCCGTATGGATGATGCGGCAAGCAGGGCGCTATTTGCCCGAGTTTATGGAACTCCGTAAAAAATATGATTTCTTTACCCGTTGTCAGACCCCGGAATTGGCCTCGGAAATTACCGTGCAGCCCATCCGCCGATATGGCATGGATGCCGCTATTTTGTTCAGCGATATTCTGGTGATTCCGCAGGCCATGGACATCGAGGTTCAGATGAAGCCCAATTTTGGCCCTTATTTGCCCAACCCTATCCGCTCCCAAGCCGATGTGGACAAAGTGATTGTTCCCGATATCCAGGATTCGCTGGGTTATGTGTTGGATGCGATAACCATGACCAAGGAAAAATTGAACGACGAAGTTCCATTGATTGGTTTTGCAGGCTCCCCGTGGACACTTCTCTGCTATTGTATAGAAGGTCAAGGCAGTAAAAGCTTTGACAAGGCCAGAGGATTTTGCTTTACCCAGCCCGAAGCGGCGCATGAATTGCTCCAAAAAATAACGGATACTACCATCGCATACCTTAAAGCAAAGGTCAAAGCTGGTGTAAATGCCGTTCAGGTCTTTGATTCTTGGGGCGGAATGCTTTCACCGCAGGATTATCAAGAATTTTCTTGGAAATATATGCAGCAGATTGTGGATGCCTTAAAGGAAGAAGTGCCCGTAATCGTTTTTGGAAAAGGATGCTGGTTCGCTTTAAAGGAAATGGCAAATTCAGGGGCTTCGGCCGTTGGAGTTGATTGGACATGTTCCCCTCAAAATGCAAGATATTTAACCGGAGGAAACGTCACGCTGCAAGGTAATTTTGATCCGGCCCGCTTGCTTTCACCTCCTGCCACAATCAAGGAAATGGTAACACAAATGATCCGAGATTTTGGCAAGGACAAGTACATCGTAAACTTGGGTCACGGAATTTTGCCCCATATTCCCGTGGAGAACGCAAAAGCATTTATTGATGCCGTAAAAGAATACAAGGAGTGAACCTTTTTGCAGTACTAAAACGGGTAAATTTTAAAAATATACTGAAAGTTATAGGTATTGGACTAAGCCGTCCCCATTTTATTTGGCCAACCATAAAAGCTACGAAGGATTGCATATCCATATCGACCAAAAACTACGGCAAACTCCACCATAAAAATGGCCCTGCCAATGCGTTCAGACACGCTTTTTGGAATTATCTGATTGCAAAACGGTGTTTTAAATGGCAAGAAAATGAGGAAGTCGTATTAGCTTGGGCAAAAAAGGTGACGGATTGGCACGAGGCTTCATTTCCGAATAAAAGTTTGCCAAAGGCAATGGACTTGCACAATAACAAAGTGGGTCGTTTCATTTTTGAGCAAAACAGAGAAAAATCAGAACAAGAGGTCATCGAGGTATTAAAGCTAATGGCTCTGGAATCCATCAAAATTGATGAAAATTCAACACTTTCAGAATATAAAAACCGAATGGTACATATTTTAGAGCAATGAAGGATAAATTTTACACATACATTCAACAACTACAGGACAGCATCACTTCAAAACTGGAAGAACTCGACGGAAGCGCTACGTTTCAGCAGGACCTTTGGGAACGCGAAGAAGGCGGTGGCGGTAGAACCCGTGTCATTGAAAATGGTTCCGTTTTTGAAAAAGGAGGGGTCAATATTTCCAAAGTCCACGGGCCATTGCCAAAAAGTATGCAAAACTATTTCGAAGTTGGGGATGTCGACTTTTTTGCGTGTGGCCTCAGCTTGGTGATTCATCCAAAAAGTCCGATGGTGCCCACCGTGCATGCCAACTGGCGCTATTTTGAGATGTACGACAAGGAGGGTAACATCGTGGACCAATGGTTTGGTGGCGGACAGGACCTCACCCCTTACTATTTGTTCGAGGAAGATGCGACCCATTTTCATACGATTTGCAAAAAAGCCTGCGATGCCCACAACCCAGAATTTTATCCTGCGTACAAAAAGAAATGTGACGATTATTTCTGGAATACCCACCGGAATGAAGCTCGCGGGGTAGGTGGATTGTTCTTCGATTATTGCAAAGCAACCGAAGGAACAAGCATGGAGGACTGGTACAATTTTGTGACGGAGGTCGGAGACAGTTTTTTGGAGGCCTACACTCCTATTGTTGAAAAAAGGAAGGACTTACCGTACTCCAAGAATCAACGCGATTGGCAAGAAATTAGACGCGGACGCTATGTGGAGTTCAATTTGGTACACGACAAAGGCACCCTTTTTGGCCTGAAAACCAATGGCCGTATTGAAAGTATTTTGATGAGTCTGCCTCCACATGTGCAATGGCGATACGACCATCATCCCGAAAAGGGAAGTGAAGAAGATAAGTTGATAGAAGTACTACAAAGCCCAAAAGATTGGGTTTAATGCGTAGTTTTGCCTTGAAACCAAGCCTATGAGACAGAAAATTTACCAAATAGATGCATTTACCAGCCAGACTTTTGGCGGAAATCCCGCTGCGGTCTGCATTTTGGATTCGTGGTTGAATCCAGAATTAATGCAAAAAATAGCCCAAGAGAACAATTTGGCCGAGACCGCTTTTGCCGTCAAAAGAGATGACCAGTACGAATTGCGATGGTTCACCCCGGAAGTGGAGGTCGATCTCTGCGGACACGCAACCTTGGCGACCGCTTTTGTGTTGTTTCACTTTTATGAGTTTAAAAAAAATACCATTCAGTTTTATTCGCCCCGAAGCGGAGAACTTATTGTTAGCAAGGCAGATAATGGCTGGTTGACCATGGATTTTCCGACGGATAATCTAGTAGCCATTCAAAATATGGAAGCGTTGGACAATGCCATTGGGCAAAGCCCGATTAAAACCCTGAAGGGCAAAACGGATTACATGATGGTCTACCAATCCCAAAAAGAAATTGAAGCCCTTGAACCCAACCACCATCTGTTGGCACAATTGGATGTTCGGGGCGTTATCGTAACCGCGCCTGGGGACGAGGTGGATTTTGTATCCCGTTTTTTTGCCCCTGCCTGTGGCATTCCCGAAGACCCTGTGACAGGTTCCGCCCACACCTCATTATCGCCATATTGGGCCGAAATTTTGGACAAAACCAAAATGACGGCCAAACAACTTTCCCAACGAGGAGGTGACTTGGTCTGCGAATATTTGGGCGAGCGCGTTAAAATTTCAGGAAAGGCCGCACTTTATTTAACTGGAGAAATTGATATTTAAGCGATAAGCTTAAGGCTCACAACTTAAAACTAAATATATGTATCCACTCATACGAAACAGAAGACTCCGCGCATCCGAATCCATTAGAAGATTGGTTCGGGAAACCACCTTGACCCCAGATGACTTTCTGGTACCTTTATTTGTTACCGAAGGAAAAGAAGTCAAGGAAGAAATACCTTCCATGCCCAACTACTTTAGGTTGAGTTTGGACAATTTGGAGAAAGAAGTGAAGGAACTCTGGAAAATGGGACTTTGCTCCGTGCTTCTTTTTGTAAAGGTCGATGATAAACTGAAGGACAACAAAGGAACCGAGGCCCTGAATCCCAATGGCTTGATGCAGCGTGCCATAAAAACCGTAAAAAATGCCTGTCCACAAATGTTGGTGATGACCGATGTGGCTCTGGACCCATTTTCATCTTATGGACACGACGGTATTGTGGCCGAAGGGCAAATCCTGAACGACGAATCCGCAGAGGTGTTGGCCGAAATGAGTGTGTCCCACGCCAAAGCTGGGGCTGATTTTGTAGCCCCCAGTGATATGATGGACGGTAGAATATTGACCATCCGCGAAGCTTTGGAAGATGAAGGGTTCATCAACACGGGAATCATGGCCTATTCCGCCAAGTATGCCAGTGCATTTTATGGGCCCTTCCGTGATGCCCTGGATTCTGCACCTGTTGATATTGACAATGTTCCCAAGGACAAGAAAACCTATCAAATGGATTATGCCAATCGGTATGAAGCCATCAAGGAAACCCAAATGGATATTGACGAAGGGGCAGATATTGTGATGGTAAAGCCAGGGTTGTGTTATTTGGACATTGTTCGGGAAATCAAAAATGAAGTAGAAGTTCCCGTTGCCGTATATCAGGTTTCTGGAGAATACGCCATGGTAAAAGCCGCCGCCGAAAAAGGCTGGTTGGACCATGATGCTGTGGTCTTGGAGCAATTGACGGCCATAAAAAGAGCTGGTGCCAATATCATCGCTTCGTATTTTGCTAAAGATGTAGTAAAAATGATATGTTAATCCTTTTTCGTCGCCCTGAGCGCAGTCGAAGGGTTGCTAAGGATTTTATCCGAACTTTGGGATAAACCTTACACCAAAATGAAAAAACTAGCAGTTTCATTGTTCTTCATCACTTTAGTGATACCTTTTGGGTTTGCCCAACGGGAGCTCATCCATGCCTATCCCTCCAAATTAGGATTTGATGAAGCTTTCATCAACCAAAAAGTGGACTCCATTATGGAAATGGGTATCGATAGTTTGGCTTTTCCCGGGGCACAGCTCTTGGTGGCCAAAAACGATACTGTCATTTTTCATAAAGCGTACGGTTTCCACACCTACGACAGCATTCAACCCGTGGCCTTGAACGATCTATACGATTTGGCCTCGGTTACCAAAATTTCGGGGCCCTTGCCTGCCCTGATGAAGTTGGTGGACGAAGGCAAGCTAGACCTAGATAAACCATTCAGTACATATTGGGACCCATGGAAGCGAAGAAAGGACAAAAAAGACCTAACGCTTCGCGAGATTTTGGCGCATCAAGCTGGTTTGGTGCCCTACATCGTTTTTTTGCAGAAGGTGCTACGGAAGAATGGTAAAATCAAAAGACGCTTTGTTCGGAATTTTTCCCATAAAAGATTTGAAGGACAAGTGTATGATGGGCTCTACATCAACAATCGTTTTGAGCGAAAAATGAACCGAATCATTAACCGCTCCGAAGTTTCAGATGAGAAGAAATACAAATATTCCGGGCTTACGTTTCTCATCTTTCCAAGTTTGATAGAGCAGCTCACAGGAACCGACTATCAAACGTATTTGGATGAAAATTTCTATCAACCTTTAGGTTGTCATACCTTGGGATACCTGCCCAAAGAAAATAACTACGTGAACACCATTGTGCCTACCGAAGTGGATTCACTATTCCGAAAATCCTTGGTGCAAGGTTGGGTGCACGACGAAAATGCTTCGCTCAAAGGTGGAGTTTCGGGCAATGCAGGATTATTCGGAACAGCTGATGATCTGGCCAAATTGATGCTCTTTTATCAAAATTATGGCGAGGTAGATGGCCAACAGCTCATTTCGGCTGAAACGGTAAAGGAATTCACCAAAGTGCAATATCCCGAAAATGAAAATCGTCGGGGATTGGGCTTCGACAAACCTTTGCTGGATAATGCCGAACTCCCATTGGAAGAGGCCTACCCCTCTCCTTTGGCAAGTCCCAAAAGTTTTGGACACTCGGGTTTTACGGGAACTTTTGTGTGGGCCGACCCGGAAAACAAGTTGACCTTTATTTTTCTATCCAACAGAGTCTATCCTTCTAGGGACCATCGTCAATTGTACAATTTAAATATTCGAACGGCGCTTCAGGATATTTTCTATAAAGCTGGGGGATTAAACGTTCAAAATTGATTCCTATTCCCTATCTTGGTACTAAAGATTCTACCATTTTATGGGACTACTTATATTTTACGCCCTTATTTCCATTTTCTTCTCATTCCTTTGCTCCATTTTGGAGGCGGTTCTATTGAGCGTCACACCCACTTTTATCAATATAAAAAAGCAAGAGGGTAAAGATTATGCAAGCTCTCTGGAAAAACTTAAAAAGGATGTTGATAAACCTTTGATCGCCATTCTCACCCTAAACACCATTGCGCATACCGTTGGTGCCATTTTGGTAGGGGTACAGGCAAAAGTTGCTTATGCTGAAATGTATGGATCTACAAAACGAAGCTTTTTTGGGATGGCCTTTACCGAAGATCTTATGGTCGGTATTGTCTCTACCCTGATGACCATATTGATTTTGGTCGCCTCAGAAATCATTCCAAAGACCATTGGAGCGACCTTTTGGAAGCAACTGGCCAACTTTACCAGCAAAGCACTGAACATTATGGTATTTGTGCTTAAATGGACGGGGTTGCTATGGTTGTTGCAGCTTTTCACCAAATTGGTGGGTGCAAAAGCCGAACATGGCAGTGTGTTGAATCGGGAGGATTTTAGTGCTATGACCGAAATTGCCCATGAAGAAGGTGTGTTCAAGGAATCGGAATCGAAAATGATCAAAAACCTACTTTATTTTGATGAGATCTTGGCACGTGATGTAATGACCCCAAGAACTGTAATGAAAGTGGCATCCGAAGACACTACCATAAAGAAGTTTTTTGAAAAAAACAGACCCTTGCGCTTTTCAAGAATTCCGTTGTACAAAGATCGGATGGACAACATTACGGGCTTCTTTTTAAAAGATGAGTTGTTGGAAGCCATCATCAATAAAAAGGGGAATGAAAAATTATCTACAATCAGAAGAGAAATACTGGTAACAAATCGTAGTAAGTCCATTAATGATCTTTTCAAAAAGTTTGTACAGAAAAGAGAACATATTTCTTTGGTAGTGGACGAGTATGGTTCGGTAAGCGGGTTGGTCACCATGGAAGATGTAATCGAAACCCTCCTCGGATTGGAAATTATGGATGAAAGCGATAATGTGGAAAACCTACAAACACTGGCCAGAAAAAACTGGGAAGCTCGCGCAAAGCGATTGGGAATTATTGAAGGTAAAGATGACATAGAGTGATGGAAGTTGCTTATATACAGACTCCTATTGGAACAGCAGAGTTAAAAGGTGATGCAAATGGCCTTGCATCTATCTCTGTTTTGGACAAAAATAAACCAAAAGGTACAATTCCTGTGGTTTTACAGGATGCTGCCAAGCAATTTCAAGAATATTTTGATGGAGACCGAACGGTATTTGACCTTAAATTAAACCCTTCGGGCACCGAATTTCAGAAGAGAGTTTGGGATGCCCTTTTAAAAATACCTTTTGGAAAAACCATTTCTTATTTGGAACTTTCCAAACAACTAGGCGATGTAAAAGCCATTCGTGCAGTAGCCTCGGCCAATGGCAAAAATCCACTTTGGATTGTGGTTCCCTGTCATCGCGTTATCGGAACCAACGGAGACCTCACAGGATATGCAGGTGGACTGCATAGAAAAAAATGGTTATTGGAACACGAGAGCCCTGCAAAGCAGACGACTCTTTTTTAATTAGCTACCATGCTTTATAAACTTAACCTGGAGCATATCCTCTTTTTGGATATCGAGACCGTACCCCAACAGCAACATTTCACCGACTTGGATGAAACCGCCCAGCTTTTATGGGAACAAAAAACGCAATACCAGCGCAAAGACGAGTTTACCCCCGAAGAATTTTACGACCGAGCCGGTATTTGGGCAGAGTTTGGGAAAATTGTTTGTATTTCCGTGGGGTATTTTGCCCACAAAGGGGAGAATCGAAATTTTAGGGTCACTTCCTTTCACGGCAAAGAAATCGAAATCCTTAAACAATTCAAACAACTTCTTAAAGATCATTTTAGCCAAGTTAAGCATCTTTTGTGCGCCCATAATGGCAAAGAGTTCGATTTCCCCTATATCGCCCGCAGAATGGTGATAAACGGCATCAATCTACCCTATAAACTGGATCTCTTCGGTAAAAAGCCTTGGGAGGTTCCCCATTTGGATACCATGGAACTCTGGAAGTTTGGTGATTATAAACATTACACCTCTTTAAAACTATTGGCACATGTATTGGGCATTCCATCTCCCAAAGATGATATGGATGGCAGCATGGTAAAAGATGTATTCTACAAGGAAAACGATATTGATAGAATCATCACGTATTGCGAATTGGACGTGGTGACGACTGCACAAGTATTCTTACGATTGCGAAATGAGGAGCTCTTGACCGATAGCGAGATTAAGAAGGTGTAAATTAGAAGTAAGAGAGTTAAAAAGCATGGGGTCAGAGTTGGCCAAGGCTATCATGTCATTCTTGTACTTCGTCTTGGTTCAGCATTCGTGCGGAAGGCATCAATAACTAGTTCTTATAAAACTTAGTGCTTTTGATTCCCGAGTAATCCTGAACCACCAGTACATATAAACCAGAAGACAAAGAAGACACATTAATGGAACCTTCGGTCTTGCCTTTTTTAATAACGTTGCCAGAAGTAGTGACAATAGAAAACTCGGCATCTTTGGACAAATCCGCATTCACGTTTAAATAATCAACAGCGGGATTCGGATAAATGGTTATGTTCAATTCCTGGGGAACAAACATCGGGGTATTCTGTATCAGTACTGTTTCTTCACCTTTAAACTCAAACGCAATGGTCTCAGAGAATTCGGACACGACATTCTCGGTACAGATGGAACGAACACGGGCTTCGTACACTTTGCCTTCTTCCAAAGCGGTAAGTTCAAAGTTATTTTCCCAAATCAATTCACTTTCCCAATTGTCCGTATCAACACTCTTGTATTGCACCTCAAATAAAGTTTCTTCAGCATCGCCCCAAGAAATGGTTGTGCCCTCGCTGGAGGAACCTTCCAAATCCACATCCGAAGGAGTCTCTATGGAACAATTGGACACTTGGGCCCCTGAAACTATCAAGGAAAAATCTTGAAGACCATTTTTTAACCCACCCTTGTGCGAAATAGTAATGGTGTAAGCACCTGTTGCATTTTCTACTTCAATACGTTCAAAAGGATCAACCGTATTATCCCCTTTAGTGGCGGCGTCGTTGGCCTTGGCAGGGTTCAATTTCCATGGAAAATGGGTTTCTCCGTCCTTGGTTACTCTAATATCCAAATCGTTCATCAAAGCGGCTCGGGTACTGTTAAGCTCTCCTCGGTTTATGTATTCCGATTCAGGGTCTGTCCAAGATATGGAAGCCATCAATGGTTCATTTTCCATGGCCAAAACCGTTATGGAGTAGGTTTCTCCGTCTGATAGCGTTTCTTCGTTTATCAAGGTGGTGTATTCTTTATTCTGAAGCACCTCTGCCGCAGATTTGGCATTCATTATACCCCAACCCATTTTATAATCCGGTCCTTTGGCATCCACATCATCGGCAGTATGAAGCGCAAGTCCTTTTAAGGTAGCCGCTTTCATATAGGAACCAAAAAGCTCTTCGTGATACTGTTGCAACAACAAAAGTGAGCCTGTAACCCCAGGGGCCGCCATGGAAGTCCCGGCAGACACCTGATAACTACTATTGGTGGCCGAACTTGTGGAAAGAATATCCCCTCCATCTCCTGCCAAGTCTGGCTTTACGCGGCCATCATCCACTGGGCCAAAACTACTGTACCCGGCTACCGAAGCTTTTTTTAAATCCCCGTTGCCATCAATTTCCGTGTTGGCACCGGCAATTGTCAATCCGTTTTTGGTTGTGGTAAAGCCCAATAAAAGATCAAAGCCATCGGCGGTCTTGCCAAAATTTGGTGTTTCGTTATCATAAGATTTTTGTGCGTTCCCCGCTGCTGTCACCATTAGGTAATAAGGAGCATTGTACATGATCCTATCCCAGTCTTGGGTTACTTTAATATAGGCGCCAAAATACCAATCTGGCACCCTATCGGACAAAATTCCGTAGGAATGATTGCTCAACAAAAGTCCATTGGCGGCGGCTTCTGCCACTTCAATTTTATCGCGGCTCCAATCGTGGGTCAAGGCTTGTGCCCCATAGGCAGCACCTTTGGCACTGGGTTCCACACCGGCAGAAATAAGGTTGCCTGTTACCAAAGTGGCATGCAGACTTATCTCATCGGCATTATCGGCATTCTTTGCCCTGGTATCAAACTCCTGGTGAGAGGACAAAGCTACGCCGGAATCCCAAACACCCACTTCCATGCCCCTACCTGTTAAGCCTAAATTTAGCAGCCCTTTATCATAAAGCGTATGAGCCCTTGAAGTTTGGGATGCGTAATCGTTTAAGGTAGTATAGTAAAGTGGTGTTCCATCGGTACCAATATCCTTTAAAGCTATTTGTGTACCATTGTTGCTTTTTGAAGCTGTAAGTCCTTTGGTTTTTATAAGCTCGCCTATTTTTTTAAGCTTGGACTGGTGATCAATTTCCATTTCGGAAATAAAAGAGGATATTTTCCCTTGATCGTAGGAAAAACGAATTTGCTCTTTTGCACTTTTGGATTGGGCAAATATGGAAACTACGCCTAGAAGCGAAAATAAAAAGGAGAAAATCACTCCCTTAACCCCTATAGGAAAACGATAGTCCATAATTGAGTTTATGGTAAGATTTGGACTACGAATATATGTTGATATGTATTATTTATCGATAAAATTCCTACTTTATTCGATGAAATGCATGGCGTTTTACTTCTTTATGTTGTGAAAATTCACTTTTACGTGGTGTAAATTTTTTCTCACAATCATTTCTTGCTTTCATCCAATACAATATATACAGGAAAATGATCACTATAGCCCCCCAAATATTTCTTTCCGGCAAAAGTTCTGAAAGGATTTCCTTTGTATTTGCCCTTCCATTCTTTTAAAGATCTTGGTGAAAATATTTTTGCTTCTACAAAATTGTGGGTGTCCTTTTCGTAGTTCAAAAAACTGTGCGAGAGCAATATTTGATCGAACAAACTCCATTCCCCTTTGTAATTGGCGCTGCCCGATACAGGGGATAACAGTTTTTTCATAGGGTTGATGAACTTTCCTGTGTCCATAAGTGTTTGGATGCTTTGTGAATTGGGGTCGTCATTAAAATCGCCCATAACAATAATGTTTGAACTATTCCCTTGTATAGCATCAAGTTTTTGAAGAATGGTATCCGCTGCCTTGATACGCTTATAGCTGGTTTCCTCAGCTCCTTCCCTACGGGATGGCCAATGGTTCACAAAAACGTGGATTTCTTCTTGATGCAACTTGCCGTGTACATATAAAATATCTCGGGTAAGGTCTCTATCGCCATTTGTATTTTGTACCATCAAAGGAATGGTCTCGGCATCGAGCACCTCAAAATGTTCTTTATGGTAAATCAGGGCCGTATCTATTCCCCGCTCATCGGGGGAATCAAAATGTATGACTCCATAATCAATATCCCGTAATTGTTTTGATCGTAAAAGCGATTTAATTACACCTTTATTTTCAACTTCGGCCATACCTACCAAAATCGGGGAATGATTACTTTCTTCCAATCCAATTCTAGAAATAGCCCTGGAAATTTTATTGGCTTTGTTCCAAAATTTAGCTTTGTTCCACCTTTTAAACCCCTTTGGGGTAAAATCATCATCCAACAGATACGGGTCATCTTTGGTGTCAAAGAAATTTTCGAGATTATAAAATGCTATCGTATATCTGTTTTCCTTTTTATGCAAGATCCCTGTTTCTTTTTCCAATGATTCAATAGAAATGCCAAAGTACAAAATAGCTTCCAAAACATTGCGTAAATTTGTACCCTAAACCTGTTCGATGCTAGAAAAGAAGTCAATTGAATATGAAAAGGCGGTACTTATCGGTGTAATGAATCAGCACCAAGACGAAGCCAAGGTAAAAGAGTACTTGGACGAGCTTGAATTTTTGACATACACTGCCGGTGGCGAAGTTGAGAAAAGATTTGTGCAGCGCATTGATGTACCCAATCCCAAAACTTACATTGGAAGCGGTAAAATGGAAGAGGTACGCCAATTTGTAAAGGAAAATGAAATAGGTTCCGTAATCTTTGATGATGAACTATCGCCTGCACAACAGAACAATGTTGAAAAACTACTGCGCTGTAAAGTGCTGGATAGAACCAGTTTGATTCTGGACATATTTGCCCAAAGGGCCAAGACAAGTTATGCCAGAACCCAAGTAGAGCTTGCCCAATACGAATATCTTTTACCAAGATTGACCGGTCTTTGGACGCACTTGGAGCGGCAACGGGGTGGTATTGGTATGCGTGGTCCCGGTGAAACGGAAATTGAAACGGATAGACGTATTGTTCGTGACCGCATTGCCTTGCTCAAAAAGAAACTTGCCAAAATAGACCGCCAAATGGAAACCCAGCGCGGTAACCGTGGCTCTTTGGTTCGGGTTGCTTTGGTGGGATATACCAACGTTGGCAAATCTACCTTAATGAACGTGATCAGCAAAAGCGATGTGTTTGCAGAGAACAAACTTTTTGCTACGCTGGACACCACTGTTCGCAAAGTGGTACTGGGAAACCTTCCTTTTCTATTGAGTGATACGGTGGGATTCATCAGAAAATTACCGACCCAATTGGTAGAGAGTTTTAAAAGTACCTTGGACGAGGTTCGCGAGGCTGATCTACTGCTGCATGTGGTAGATATTTCGCATCCTAATTTTGAAGAGCATATTGCCTCGGTAAATCAAATTTTGGACGAAATTGATAGTTCTGGAAAACCCTGCATCATGGTCTTTAACAAAATAGACCAATACCACCCGGAAACTATTGATGAAGACGATTTGGTTACGGAACGCACAACTGCCCATTTTACATTGGAGGAATGGAAGAAAACCTATTTTAATAAGCTCGGGGACAAAGCACTGTTTATCTCTGCATTGAACAAGGAAAACATGGACGAATTCAGAAAGCGCGTCTACGATGCGGTGCGCGATATCCATGTCACCCGTTTCCCATACAACAACTTTTTATATCCGGAACATTTGGATGAGTATTAAAAGCAGTCCCAATTAAGTACTTACTTCTTGGGCAAACAGCAAAACATCAATTGCTTCACAACATTTTTCGGACAGTTCACAACAAAAATTTAGGGGGTCGCCACATTAGGCCTACTTTCACATTGTTTTTAAGTCATTTTAGTGTCGAACGCAGATTTTACAGATCTTAACCTACTTAGACCATGGTCTTAAAAACACGGAAAACATAATTTTCACCCCACAAAAAAGCCCTCAAATTGAGGGCTTTTTTTGTCAACTTAAATTGCTCCTTAAAACTTATAACTAAGTCCAAGTGTCCAATAGGTCTGAAGCTCATTGTCAATCGTATCGAACGTAGCATCTGGATTAGGAGTTGGCGCATTGTTTACAATGTAATTCAATGTTTCCTGTTTGTTGTTTCGCAATCCAAAGTCAAAACCTACACCGATCATTTTCCATAACTTATAGCTAAAAGAATTGGTCCATGTCCAGTTGCTCAAATTGCTGCTTTCATAACTTTGGAACAAGGACAGGTTACTCTTAAAGCTTATTGCACCAATTTGCTTAGTATAGTCCGCTACAATTTTTGCACCCATGGAAGATTCAAAAATGGTATCCTCACTGCTGAACACAAAGTTGTAGTTGAGTGGATGCATTACCACCACCAAATCCGGAATTGGGGTCCATGTGGCACCGACACCAAGGTCAAGATAACCAGGGTCGTTAAAATTGCTCAAAATTGTGGTTCGATATTCCGCCAAAGTAGATATAGCGAATTTCTCACTCAGTTTTCTACCGTACAAAGATGAAATATTGAACACATCGGTGGCCTGACGAAAGCTATCATCGTCGGTAGGATCATCCTTATCGTCCAGTTTGACCCAGGACAGGTTGAGATTGGCAGCATTTCTCCAAAAGAATTTTTCTTCTTGAAGATTGGCATAGGCATTAACGGTAAATCCAATATTTCCTGATGAGTTATTGGGAATTCCTTGGGCAAACCAATTATTGAACTGGGATATACTGCCACCAATAGTTCCGAATGCGCCAATTTTCCAACCCGGAAGCGCATCCAGTTTTGCTTGAAGTGCATTGACCCGCGACTGGATAGCGGCAATAGAATCTTTTTTTGGGGCAATCTGGGCTTTTAATTCTTCCTCGGTCTGTGCAGTTGCTGAGAACAGAGCAAAGAAAGCCATAGTAGTAAAAAGTAGTTTTTTCATAGTATGGAGTTTTCTGTTTAGAACCGTAAAAGTAAGAAATGTCACACCTATTTTCCTTAACCGATGGCAATAAACAATTTTCTATTACTGACAAATTGGTGGGGACTTATGAATTGAGTACTTACCAAAAACGCCCCTCAACTGTCTCATTTTACCTCTTGATGGTTAGCATCACAGGTAAAAATTTCCTTAAAACCCTTATCCATCAATTCAAATGGGGCATTTGTCAATTGGCCGTTTCCCGAACCAATATTATTTCCTTTCTTGTAGGTTTTCAATTCAATTTGAATCAAATATGAAAAAATCAGCAGGTATTGCTGTAGTTATTGTTATAGCCAGTACTTTATTTGTAAATGCCCAAGAAAAGAAGTTTGGCGTTTTGGGAGGATTAAATTATGCCAATATTAGGGGAGATAGAGCAGAATCCATCAACAATAGTTGGCGTCTTGCTTATCATTTGGGCGTGTTTTCAAACTTTTCTTTGAGTGATAAGATAGCTTTGGAACCCAGAGTACTCTTTTCTTCTAAAGGCTTTAATGATGAAATGGACTTAGGCGCTTTCGATAATCATTCAAGAATCCCAGTAAAACCAGTAAAATATGCCACTAGAAATAGCTATCTGTCAATACCCATGTTATTCAAATATAAGTTGATGAATAATCTTAGTTTGGATTTGGGACCAGAAATTGCTTTCTTACTTTATTCAAAAGATGTGGTTACGAAGGTTGATGGGGAAGGCTATTTCGCGAAAGGAGATGTGTTACATGAGAGATCAGGTGATTTCTTTGTGGATTACGGAGCTATGGCCGGTGTAACTTTTTATTTTACTACTAAAGCATTCGTTCAGCTTAATTATTTTCATGGGCTATCCAATTTGCGTAGAGAAATAACCATAATTGAATCAACGGAAAATAATTCTGTATTGCAACTTTCTTTAGGTTACCTTATTTTTTAATGGTTGTCAAGACATTAAAAAAAGTGAAAAAGTCCCTTTTTGGGGACTTTTTATTTTCTCTTGTAAAGCGGCACAGATGAACAAGCCTCCCCGTACATGACACTTTTGGCCACTTCTTGGATTTTTGTAACGGCCATAAGGTAGGCATTTTCGGGAACGGGTTTGTTGGAACACCCTTTTATGATTACGGGTTTATCTGTAAATTCAGCAACATCCAATTGATCCAATACAGTTTGATAAAGTGCAGTTTCTAAATCCTCAAGACTACCCTGAACCACCTTTTTGGCATAAGGCTGTAACTTGGAGGCAATCAACATAAAGGCCCAGCCAGGTACAATGGCATCCGAAGAGCATTGCAGGGCCACATAGGTATCTTGATACCCTGTCCAGTCGTGTTCTTCCACATGGGCACGGAACTCCTTTTCGCGCAAGATAAAGCCTTCGTACAACCAATCTTTAATGTCCAATACCTTTCGCTCTCCTTTGGGGTAATAATCCTCTAGGTCGAAGGTAATCAACTTACTTTGGGCTACTCTATTTACGATTTCCTTTTCCATAATTGATTGTCATTCCTGCTTTCGCAGGAATCTTTTTCAAATTAAGTAGATTCCGCATCTAGTGCGGAATGACAAGTTAAACCCCTACAGGAGTCCCAACTCCAATTTCGCCTCTTCGCTCATCAGCTCTTGGGTCCAAGGGGGGTCAAACGTGATTTCCACCTCTACATCCTTCAACATATCAATGGATTTTACTTTCTCTTCTACCTCAACGGGCAGGGTTTCGGCAACAGGGCAATTGGGCGATGTAAGGGTCATGAGAATTTTTACTTCGTATTCTTCATTGACAAATACATCGTAGATCAAGCCCAGTTCGTAAATGTCCACAGGAATCTCTGGATCATAAATGGTCTTGAGCACCTTTACGATCTTTTCGCCCAGTTCTTGTGTATCTATGGTGGTTTCTTCGCTCATCTTATGCTATTTTAACTGTGTTTGATAGGCAACTGCGTACAATTTTAGTTGCTTGATCATGCTTACCAATCCGTTGGCCCGGGTTGGCGACAAATGTTCTTTAAGACCAATTTCATCAATAAACCCTGTGTCGGCATCGATAATATCCTGTGGTTTCTGGTTGCTGAACGCCCTGACCAAAATGGCTATGATCCCTTTGGTGATAATGGCATCGCTATCGGCAGTAAAAACCAATCTGTCTCCATCCAGTTCGGCATGCACCCAAACCTTGCTCTGGCAACCTTTGATCAGGTTATCATCGGTCTTGTATTGTTCTTCTATCAATGGAAGTGATTTTCCGAGTTCGATCATGTATTCGTAACGCTGCATCCAGTCGTCGAACATGGAAAACTCGTCTATTATCTCTTCCTGTATTTCTTTTATGGTCATGCTGTGGTTTTGTTCAAAAGTACAACTCGGCGGACTGCAATTCAAGTCTTTATGATAAAGATAACGCTTTGGCTAAAGCAACATATTCCTGGCCCGCTTTACGGCTCCGACCAATTTATCCACTTCTTCTTTGGTATTGTAAAAGCTAAAACTGGCCCTTACCGTACCCGGAATCTTGTAAAAATCCATGATAGGTTGCGCGCAATGGTGCCCTGTACGCACGGCGATGCCCAATTTATCCACAATGGTGCCGATGTCGTAGGGATGGATTCCATCAATATTGAAAGATATCACCGAAGTTTTGTGCGCTGCGGTTCCATAAATCTTTAATCCATCAATGGTGAGCAATTGTTCGGTGGCATATTCCACCAGCTCATCTTCATATTGGGCGATGGCATCGAAACCAATATTGTTCATATAATCCAAAGCAGCGCCAAAGGCTATACCTCCGCAGATGTTGGGCGTGCCCGCTTCAAATTTATGGGGCAGATCGGCATAGGTGGTCTTTTCAAAGGTTACCTCGGCAATCATTTCGCCCCCGCCTTGATAGGGTGGTAATTTTTTAAGCCATTCCTCTTTGCCATACAACATTCCAACACCCGTTGGTCCACACATTTTATGGGCAGAAACTGTGTAAAAATCCACATCCAATGCCTGTAAATCAGCTTTGATGTGTGCTGCAGCCTGTGCCCCATCCACCAAAACCGCGGCTCCCACTTTGTGGGCAGCTTGGATGATTTCTTCGATGGGGTTGATGGTTCCCAAGGCATTGGACACGTGGTTACAGAAGACCAGTTTCGTCTTGTCCGACAGTAGGTTGTGATACTCCTCCATTACCAACTCCCCATCCAGGTTCATTGGAATCACTTTGAGGGTTGCCCCCGTGCGTTCGCAAAGCATTTGCCAGGGCACAATATTGGAATGATGTTCCATGGCGGACACCAAAATATCGTTCCCTTCTTTTAAAAATGAAGTGAATCCGTTGGCGACCAAATTGATACCGTCAGTGGTTCCCGAAGTGAAAATCACCTCGTAAGGATGGGCAATGTTAAAGTGCTTTTGGATTTTTTGACGTGCTGCTTCATACGCATCGGTTGCCTCTTGTGATAGGGTATGCACCCCACGATGGATATTGGCATTGTAGCCTTGGTAATAATCGACAATCGTATCAATTACCTGCTGTGGCGTCTGCGAGGTAGCTGCATTGTCCAAATACACCAAAGGATGCCCATTGACCTCTCTTTGGAGGATGGGAAAGTCTTTGCGAATGGTATTTACATCAAACTTCTCTATTGGAATGCTTTTTTCTGTCATTTTGAACGAAGTGAAAAATCTAAACTATAAGGAGATTTCTCGCCCATCCGATTCACTCTCAGGACTAAAGCTCGAAATGACACCTCATAAACTACAGGTCAAAACCCATACGAACTCCCAATTTATTGGCTATGATTTTGTTGATTCGCGCCTTTAGTTCGGGAATACGAACACTTTCTAACACATTGTTGGCAAAAGCGTACATCAATAGGGCCTTGGCCTCTTTCTTTGGAATTCCCCTTGATCTAAGGTAAAAAAGTGCTTCTTCATCCAATTGACCAATGGTACATCCGTGCGAACATTTTACATCATCTGCAAAAATCTCCAATTGGGGCTTTGAGTTGATGGTCGACCTGTCGCTCAACAAAATATTGTTGTTCTGCTGAAAGGCATCCGTTTTTTGGGCAATTTTGTCCACAATGATCTTACCATTGAAAACTCCCGTGGAACTGTCACCAAATATTCCTTTGTAATCTTGATGGCTCTCGCAATTGGGCTGTGCGTGGTGCACCAACGTATGATGGTCCACGTGCTGTTTATCCCCAAGGATGGTAATTCCTTTCAAGGTAGAATCGATGCGCTCCCCGTTCTGATAAAAGTTCAGGTTGTTACGAATCAGTTTTCCGCCCAAGGAGAAGGTATGCACCCTCACAACACTGCTATCTTTTTGCGAAATATAGGTATTGTCCACCAAAGAAGCGGTAGGCTCATCGTTCTGAACCTTGTAATAGTCCACAATGGCGTCCTTGCCTGCAAAAATCTCGGTCACGGAGTTGGTGAAGACTTCGTTGCCGGTCAAACTTTGGTGACGTTCTATAATTTGCACCTCAGCATTGTCCTCAGCAACAATCAGGTTACGGGGCTGTAGCATCAAGGCTGCCTCGTTGCCCGTGGCCAAATGCAGGATTTGGATAGGCTTTTTGGGCATTTTGTTCTTTGGAATGTAAATGTATGCTCCTTCTTTACAAAATGCGGTGTTCAAAGAGGTCAAAGACTCATCTTTAGAGGCCGCTTTGTTGAAATATACTTCAATGACCGGTTGGAACATCGGTTTGCTGAAGGCGGAGCTCATTAAACAGACATCTACTCCATCGTGGGTCGTTTCCGATAGATATGAACTGTACACACCATCCACAAAAACAATTTTATAAGTATCTATTTCGTGAAGGAAATATTTCTTTACGTCCTTATACTCCAATGTGGTTTCCTGCTTTGGAAAGATGCTGAAGTCTACCTTTTGCAAACCTTTCAACGAGGTATATTTCCAAGCTTCGTCCTTTTTGGTGGGAAAGCCCTTTGTCTCAAAGTTCTTAATGGCATTATTTCGCTCTTCATGTACTGGATGATCTAAATCCAAGCCATCTTCAAAAGCCAAAAAAGAGGAGACCAATTTATCCTTTAAATCCATTCGTTTTTAATTGTCATTCCTGCACTTAGTTTAACTCAGCATAAACTCTGCCAGGAATCTAATTAATGATTCTTTTTCATTTGGATTCCCATTTTCATGGGAATGACAAAAACTGTTTATACCGCGGCTTCTTCTTTTAGCCAATCGTACCCCTTCTCTTCGAGTTCCAAGGCCAATTCCTTGGTTCCCGATTTTACGATCTTGCCATCGTGCAATACGTGCACAAAATCGGGAACAATGTATTCCAACAATCTTTGGTAGTGGGTAATTACAATGATGGCGTTGTCCTTGCCGCGCAATTTGTTTACGCCATTGGCCACAATCCGAAGGGCATCAATATCCAAACCTGAATCGGTTTCGTCCAAAATGGCCAATTTGGGTTCCATCATTGCCATTTGGAAGATTTCGTTACGCTTCTTTTCCCCTCCAGAAAAGCCTTCGTTCAGGGAACGAGAAAGGAATTTTCTATCAATTTCCAACATTTCGGACTTCTCACGTATCTTTTTAAGCATTTCGTTGGCTGGCATATCTTCCAGACCTTGTGCTTTTCTGGATTCGTTGATGGCGGTCTTCATAAAATTGGTTACCGATACCCCTGGAATCTCAACAGGGTATTGGAACGAAAGAAAAACACCCTTGTGAGCTCTTTCCTCTGGGGAAAGTTCTTCCAAATCCTCTCCTTCCAAGAGGATGCTTCCTTCACCTACCTCAAATTCCTCTTGACCTGCGATTACTTCGGCCAAGGTACTTTTTCCTGAACCGTTGGGGCCCATAATGGCATGTACCTCTCCTGCGTTTACCTTTAGGTTGATTCCTTTCAGGATTTCTTTATCGTCTACGCTTGCGTGTAAATTTTTGATTTCTAGCATTTTGTAAAATTGTATTCTTACTTAATAATTGTGATTTCTACTTCGCTCAATCACCAACTTAAATGAGGTAGCTGAGCGTAGTCGAAGCTATCCTACGGAACCTTCCAAACTGATTTCCAATAGTTTTTGAGCTTCCACGGCAAATTCCATCGGCAGCTTGTTCAATACTTCCTTGCTAAATCCGTTAACAATCAATGCAATGGCTTTTTCGGTATCGATACCACGTTGGTTACAATAGAAAATCTGGTCTTCCCCAATCTTACTGGTGGTGGCCTCGTGTTCTATCTGTGCCGTTTTGTTCTTTACTTCAATATAGGGGAAGGTGTGTGCTCCGCAACGGTTACCCATCAACAGGGAATCACATTGTGAGAAATTCCTGGCGTTTTCCGCCCTGCTGTTCACCTGCACCAATCCACGGTAGCTGTTTTGCGACTTACCTGCAGAAATACCTTTGGAAATGATGGTACTCTTGGTATTCTTGCCCAAGTGAACCATTTTGGTCCCTGTATCTGCTTGTTGGAAATTGTTGGTCACGGCAATGGAATAAAATTCACCAATGGAATAATCGCCTTTCAAGATACATGATGGATATTTCCATGTTACCGCAGAACCTGTCTCGACCTGTGTCCAAGAAATTTTGGCGTGCTTTTCGCAAAGTCCACGTTTGGTCACAAAGTTGTAAACACCCCCTTTTCCTTCCTTGTTGCCAGGGAACCAGTTCTGAACTGTAGAATATTTGATCTCCGCATTGTCCATGGCAATCAATTCCACAACGGCCGCGTGCAATTGGTTCTCGTCCCGCATCGGGGCGGTACATCCTTCCAAATAGCTCACATAACTGCCTTCTTCGGCAATGACCAAGGTTCTCTCGAACTGTCCAGTTCCCGCTTGGTTGATTCGGAAGTAGGTGGAAAGTTCCATGGGACATCTTACCCCTTTTGGAATGTAGCAGAAAGATCCATCCGAAAATACCGCTGAATTCAATGCTGCATAAAAGTTGTCCTTTTTCGGCACTACGGTTCCGAGGTATTTTTTTACCAATTCCGGATGTTCTTTGATAGCTTCGGAAATGGAGCAGAAAATAATGCCCTTTTCAGCCAATGTTTTTTTGAAAGTAGTGGCAACGGAAACAGAATCCATCACGATATCCACCGCAACACCTGCCAACTTTTTCTGCTCATCCACGGAAATACCCAGCTTTTTGAAGGTTTCCAACAATTCTGGATCCACTTCGTCCAAACTATCGTACTTCGGTTTTTTATTGGGAGCCGAGTAATAAGAAATATCCTGAAAGTCAGGTTTTTTGTAAGTCACGTTAGCCCACTCTGGTTCTTCCATTTCTTTCCAAGCACGAAAAGCTTCCAATCGCCACTCCGTCATCCAATCGGGTTCTTCCTTCTTTTTGGAAATGGCAATAACAATATCCTCGTTCAACCCTTTGGGAAGGGTGTCCGATTCAATATCCGTATAGAAACCGTACTCGTACTCTTTGGTCTCCAGTTCTTTTTTTAATTCTTCCTCTGTATAAGCCATATATCTTTAAGTTAGCCAATTACAGGCTTTTTGTCAATGTTTATAGTGAAAAACTTTCTCCACATCCGCAGGTTCGTTGCGCATTGGGGTTGTTGAACACAAAACCCTTACCGTTCAAACCTCCAGAATATTCCAATGTGGTGCCCACCAAATACAAAAAGCTTTTTTTGTCCACAATGATTCTCACATCATTGTCTTCAAAAACTTTATCTGTATCTGTTGCAGCATTGTCAAACGTCAATTCATAAGACAATCCACTGCACCCTCCGCTCTTTACGCCAACACGCACATAATCCGTGGCCGCATTAAAACCTTCCTCGGTCATGAGCGACACCATCTTGTGCCTTGCTGATTCTGAAACCTTAATCATCTTACTTGAATTTAATCTAAATAGCCCACAAATATACTGTATATGTAGGGTTTTACCATGGCAACTAACATTATTATAACGAATGATTCCATAGGTGTTTCTTATGGAAAACCGACCTGTTTGGCCACAAAGCCTGTATAGCTTGAAATCCCATGGTTTTCCTTGTTTTTTTAACTTGATTTCCCATGAAAAAATTTTATGTTCCTTTCGACACCAGATTTTACGATTATCCTCATTATTTTTGCAAAATGCTAGAAGACAAGAATCAAGAACGTACCTCTTTGGAAGAATTGGGTGAATTTGGCCTGATCGACCACCTTACCAAAAACTTTAAACTCAATCAACCCTCATCCTTGATCGGGGTTGGTGATGATGCTGCGGTAATGGACTACAATGGAAAAAAAACCATTGTATCCACCGATATGTTGGTTGAGGGTGTTCATTTTGATTTGAGCTATATGCCTCTAAAGCATTTGGGGTACAAATCCGTGATGGTGAACCTATCGGACATTTATGCCATGAACGCCTTGGCCACACAGCTTACCGTTTCACTGGCCATTTCCAATAGGTTTCCTTTGGAGGCACTGGAAGAATTTTATGAAGGTGTGGCCTTGGCCTGCAAACTGTACAATGTTGATCTGGTCGGTGGAGACACAACCTCTTCCACCAGGGGAATGATTGTTAGCGTTACTGCCCTTGGAGCTGCCAATGAAAGCGACATCGTTTACCGAAAAGGAAGCAAGCCTAATGATTTGCTAGTAGTTACCGGTGATTTGGGCGGCGCTTATTTGGGGCTACAAGTACTGGAACGCGAAAAAGAAGTCTTTAAAGTTAACCCCAACAGTCAACCCGACCTGGAGCCTTATTCCTATATTGTGGAACGACAGTTGAAGCCCGAAGCCCGAAAGGATATTGTGGATTTGCTCAAAAAGCTGGAAGTAAAACCAACCTCTATGATCGACATTAGTGATGGACTATCTTCCGAAGTAATGCATTTGTGCAAGCACAGTGACATTGGCTGTAATGTTTTTGAGGAAAAAATTCCGTTGGATCCCACGGTGATTTCCGCGTCCGAAGAGTTTAAAATGGACAGCACCATGATTGCCATGAGCGGCGGGGAAGATTACGAACTATTGTTCACCATAGATCAAGCAGATTTTCCAAAAATAAAAGGGAACCCGAACCTAACGGTAATCGGCCACATGACCGAAAAGAGCGAAGGCGTCCACCTGATTACAAGGGCAGAGACCAAAATTCTGATTACGGCTCAGGGATGGAATTCATTCCATGAACCAAAATAAAACACCATAGCTAGAAAATTGTTGGTTTTGAAAAAACGGCTTGTCATTCCTGCGAAAGCTGGAATCCATTAAACGCAGATATATTTTTATGGTTTCCGCATCGTACTTCGACTGCCTGCCCGTCCGGCAGGCGGGCGCTCAACATACGTGCGGAATGACAATACAATCTCAAAAATCTCGGAAACTGATTTTAATCTTTCACTGGATAATAAAAAAATCCCGAAAATCAAGGGCATCCCTACATCATGGCATTGGGGCACGCAACCATTAGCAGTAGGCAATTACTTAAGTTTCCGGGATAAGACTTGGGCCTTTTCTAAAATAAAAAAGGGTTATGCCACTTGGTGCACTACCCTACTTTTTCGTTTTCGGTACATATCTTCCAATGTACTGTTGATCTCTTGCATTTGCGGAGTCAGCGCAGAAAGTTTGCCAGTAACATCTGTAGTAACCTGTTTTTGGCAATGAATACATTTGTATTCTTTTATGTGTTGGGTCACTTTTTTGGAAACCGTGTAATGGTGCCCGAACAGACTGCAAAAGAAAGAAGAGAATTTGTTGCCATGCTGTGTAGTAGTTGTTTTCATAAGCTGGTTTTGTTTGGAGAAAAGCAATGATTTACGATATGGAGCTTCGAAAATGCTTAAATTGGTGAATAGTAATTTTGTGTTATAAAAATATTTTTAAGTGGTTCAACTTTTAATAGGAACGAGTGTTGATAACTTTTTATTTTACGATTGCGTCGACAAAGTATTTTTTTCGATGAAATGCAATAAAATCGACAAAAAGCTATCTTTTTTCGCTCAAAAACGCTTTTGTAATATACCATATTGAAAACAAATTATCAACAATCTACCGGCAAGAAATCTTTAATAATTACATCTTTTGCCCTTTTTTCGCTCTTTTTTGGTGCGGGAAACCTTGTCTTGCCTCCATTATTGGGATTTAAATCAGGGGATTTATGGTGGTTGGTCACCTTGGGATTTTGCATTTCGGGTGTTCTTATCCCAATTTTGGGTATTATTGCCCATGCCAAATTACAGGGTACATTATTCGATTTTGCCAAAAAAGTTTCTCCCACATTTAGTGTGGTGTACTGTTATTTAATTTATGCCATCGCCATCGCTTTGCCATCGCCCAGGACTGCATCGGTAACACATGAAATGGCCATTCAGCCTTTTTGGGATTCTCCATCGTTGCTAACCAGCCTAATCTATTTTATGTTGGTATTTGTTTTTGTCATCAATCGTTCCAAAGTTTTGGATGCATTGGGCAAGCTATTAACCCCAGGCATCTTGATTATTTTATTAATAATGATAGCAACGGCAGTCTTTGCATTGGACTTTGATTTTGTACCATCAACAATGGAGCAAGCTTTTAGTTCTGGAATTTTGGAAGGTTATCAAACGTTTGATGCCATCGGAGCTGTAGTAGTGGGCGCGGTAATCATCATATCCATCAACCTAAAGGAAAAATCCGCTACGTTTGAAGAAAAAAAGAGACTTATTGGGAGAGCAGGTCTTTGGGCGGGCATTGGGCTGTTCTTCGTGTACGGAGGCCTTATCCTTACAGGTGCATTGTTCGGGGATGCTTTTGATACCGATATTTCCAGAACCGCTCTTCTAAGAGGAATCAGTACAAAAACCTTGGGGCAAACAGCCAATATATTGCTCAGTATTTTGGTAAGCTTGGCCTGCTTTACCACAGCGGTAGGAATCGTAACGGGAACTTCTGATTTTATCAAAGGAAGGTTCAACGATTCAATTTTAGCATACCGAATCACCGCATTTTTGGGTTGCCTTTTGGGTGTGTTGGTGGGTCAGTTTGATGTTGGCTACATTATTACCGTAGCCGTTCCGTCGCTCATGTTTATTTACCCCATCACCATTATTTTGATTTTACTCAACGTAGTCCCTGAAAAATGGGGTTCGCCCAAGGTGTTTCAACGGGTAATTGGAGTGACCATTCTGTTCAGTATCCCCGATTTTTTGGGGGGCATCGGCCTTGGTGGGTTTATTTCTCCTTATGTTGATTGGATTCCGTTGAGCCAGCATCAAATGGGCTGGGTGCTTCCAGCGTTGATTGCCTTTATTGTTTCGAACATCATCAACAGTAAAGAAACAGCTGCTTCAAGCTAATCTTGTTTTCTTTTAAAACTGCAAAAAATAAAATGCTGTGTAGTGCCAAAAGGCGTGGTATGGTCTTCGGTTCTACATTCCAATTTCTCAAAATGTTTGAAAACAGTTTCCATTTGCTCTTCATTATATTGTTTGATGTCGAGACCACTACATTTTTTTGGTCCATTTTCGGAGAAGGTTCCCAGAATCATATAGCTGGCAACAGCTTTTTGGGTCAATTCCACATAGGTTTGTATCTGCTCAGGGGATGTCAAAAAATGAAAGGCTGCGCGATCGTGCCAAAGATCATAAGTTTCCTTGGATTCAAATTCGGTGATGTCACTTTCAATCCATTTTACCTTTTGCGCCCTATTTCCCAACCTTTTTTTGGCTCTTTCCATGGCTTTGCCCGAAATATCGAGCACGGTAATGTTTTCGAAACCTTCATCCAACAGAAAATCCACCAATTTACTATCACCACCGCCCACATCAATAATTTTGGCAGTTTTGTCCAGTTTAAAAAAATGAATAAAATCCAGAGAGGTCTGCGGTACTTCCTGGGTCCAACTTACCTGATCTGGATTCTTGGTTTCGTAAACGGTTTCCCAATGATTTTTTCTATCCATATAACCTATTTAAATTTTTGCTCTTTATCACCCAACAGAGACTGTTACCTCAATCCTGTAAAAATCACGTTTTTTTAAATTATCAGGGGCAATCCAAAAATGGAGGTAATTGTCACCAAAACAATAGTCGTATAACAAAATATAGTCGTCCAAATAATATGGATTTTCATATTCGTCATCATCTAACAAAAATGTGGGCTTTCCTAAAATATTGCCGGATATTTCCTTTTCAAAATTATGGCGTAATGGATTTAACAGTGGAAAACCAAAGATATTGGTAAGCATTTCATTCAATCCATTTGGCATAACTTTAGTTATTTCATGCCTCTCATCCCAATTGCCATATGTAAATCCAGCCTCAAAAGTTATTTTTGATAACCCTTTTTTATCACCAACCGTTTCCAACAATTGTAACTGGTTAACCTCTCCTTTAAAATATAAAGCCTTGGCAGAAACATTATCCGAATCAAAAAATAGATATAAAATGCCTGTTTGGGGGAAAAGACCAAAAATATCATAAGGTTTTAATTCCTCAAAATTAAATTGAACCAAAAACTGGTAGCCCTCAAAAATAGCTGTATTTATATTTTTTGGCAGGTGAGGAATCCCTTTACTCTTTGATGAACCTATGGGGATATCGAATTCATCAACTACTTTATCATGTACCACATCAATGCAGAATTGCAAACCTTCTGAAATATTTTCCTTCGAAAATATATAGTCTGAAGCGTCTATACCAATAGTGTCAAAATACTCCTCGAGCGGATAATCTAAAATTGCTTGTCTTGCTTTTTCAAGTTTATTCATGGTTAGGTGGATTTGGGTTCTGCGTAAAGAAAAATATTTTTTTGGATAGCCTCCAAAAAAGTATTTTTAAATGTTCTATTTGGAATTTAATAGGACAGTTAAAAACAAATGATTTATTACATTTCTTAACGACATTCCAAAAAGGATTGTCAGATAAGTTTTATATCTTCAAGGTGTTTCACAAATTGAAATACTTTTCTAATCGCAGGCACAGTGTTTATTACTGCGTGCCTTTTCAAAACATTCCTTTCCTTCGGAAAAAGCAAAATAGGCCAATCCCAAAGTACCGATACTATCAATATAAGGAATCTTAAAAAGTTCGTAGATCCCACTGCTCACCAGTAAGATGATGGACATATACACGCAGACCAGTGTGCAATTGGCATCGGCCAAGATAGGTGCTGAATTCAGTTTACGACCCACTTTGCGTTTCCACCAAACCAAAATCCACATTACAAGAATGGATATTGCTGAAATGATGACGCCCCAAAAGGTCGTCAGCGGTTTATGCCCCGTCCAAATATTATAACTGCTGGAAATAACCAATCCAACCACCAAAAGATAAAAAGCCACCCCTGTAACCCTTAGGGCGGTTCGCTCAAAATTGTCGCGATTGCTGTCCGGATTCTTTTGGATGCGCAAAACCATGTGGGCAATGCCCAGTCCAGAAATCACCTCGATAAAGCTATCGGTTCCAAACCCAAATAGCGCAAGGCTTTCATCTTCAAAACCCAAATAGGTGGAAATAATCCCCTCGGCAATGTTGTAAAAGATAGTGAACAGGGCCAGGGCAAAGGCGGTCCGGTAGAGTTTTTTATCCTGAATCTTTGGAAACGTCTTAGGCATGCTTTCTTTTTAGACTTCTCCAATTTCCGAGATTTCGGGATAAAAATCAAACAAATTGGCAATCACCTACCAAAATCGTTGTTGTTCAAAATCATTTCAGCTATTTCACGTGTGATTTTTGTGGGTGAGTTACAATCGCAATTACTTAGGCCTATTACATAAATATCCTCTTCGGGCAAATAAACCCCCATGGATTTAAACCCAAAAATAGAGCCTCCGTGTTCAAGACTCTTGCTGCCATTCATGGTTTTGACATGCCACCCATAGCCATAATTGGTCAGTTCCCCATTGTTCAAGGTATAATTCGTAAAAACCTTTCTTGTGCTTTCCTTACTGAGCAATATATGGTTCTTGATCGCTTGTTCCCACTTTAACATATCATCCACAGTGGACATTAAGGATCCCGATGCAAAAGGAATGGAATAATTGATATGCCTAGCGTTGATATAGTCTTCTCTTTTATGATAGCCGGAAGCTCTGTTCGGTATCACTTTTGAACGTCTTGCATAATAGGACGACGACATTCCCAGCTTTTTGAAAATATGCTTTTCCACAAAATCGGCATACTCCATACCCGATGTTTTTTCAATGATATAGCCTAAAATGATATAGCCCGAATTGTTGTATTTAAATTTTTCTCCGGGATGAAAGTCCATGGGCTCGTTCTTAAAAAAATCAATCATCTCCAACGGTTCCATGTTATTGTTCGCTATGGCGTTGAGCCCTTTTACGCTTGTAAAGCTTTTTATTCCTGAAGTATGGTTCAATAAGTGGTGAATGGTGATTACATGGCCGCGTGTGGGATAATCGGGAATGTATTCGGTTACCTCATCATCCAATTGCAACTTTCCCTCTTCCATCAACATTAAAATGGAAACAGCAGTAAATTGTTTGGTCATGGAACCGATTTCGAAGACATTGTTGGTTTCCATTGGCACTTGAAGTTCAAGGTTGGCCAAACCAAACGCTTTTTTGTAAATGACATTGCCCTTTTTTGCCACCAAAAAAACAGAACCAGGTCCGTTTTCGGCAAATTTTTCTTTAAGCTTATCGTCTATCTGGATTTCTAAGTCCTGTGCGTTCAGCAAGGGTTGAAGCCCTACTATAAAAGCAATCAACAGAAACCGTCGAAGCCTCGTATTTAGTCCGTTTTTCATTTTACCTTACATTTTTTGATTTGTAAGGTATGACGGTACTTTATTGAAACAGGTTACACGGTCCGAGGAAATTATTCCGAACCCTTGTTCTTTTTAGTGTAGTAGAAAATGGCATAAGCGATGGCGGCCAATACCACAAAAGGGAGATAGCTCCCGATAACCACGCCAATTTCGTAGGCACTGTCGGGAGCTTCCTCCATCTTTTTTTCAATGTTTGATTGTTGTACTAAAAACAGTAAAACCTTCATCTGGTCTATTTATTCATCAACTCCTCTATCTCTTCAATCTCAATGGGAATGTTTCTCATTAAGTTAAAAGGTTCTCCCTTTTCTTGAATTACAACATCATCTTCCAGACGAACACCCATTCCTTCGGCTGGAATATAAATCCCGGGTTCTACCGTAAATACCATATTGGCTTTCATCGGTTTTTTCAACTCACCATAATCGTGGGTGTTCAGGCCTATGTGATGACTGGTTCCGTGCATAAAGTATTTTTTGTATGCTGGCCAATCAGGGTTTTCGTTCTGCACATCGGCTTTGTCCAGCAAGCCCAAACCTATAAGTTCGGAGGTCATGAGCTTGCCCACTTCTTTATGGAACTCGGCCCAAATAGTTCCGGGCACCAACATTTTTGTCGCCTCGTTCTTAACGCGAAGCACCGCGCTGTACACTTGTTTCTGCCTGTCGGTAAATTTCCCGTTTACAGGAATGGTACGGGTCATATCACTGGAATAGTTGGCGTACTCGGCAGCAAGGTCCAACAAAATCATGTCCCCGTCATTCACCTCTTTGTTGTTTTCCAAATAGTGGAGTACATTGGCGTTGCTGCCCGCTGCGATAATAGGGGGATATGCAAAACCTCTGGAACGGTTGCGAACAAATTCGTGCAAAAATTCTGCTTCAATTTCGTGCTCCCAAACCCCTGGCTTAACAAACTCCAAGATTCTTCTGAACCCTTTTTCGGTAATATCGCAGGCGGTTTGCATCAACTCGATTTCCTCTGGTTCTTTTACACCACGAATATTTTGCAAAATAGGGTTGCTCTTGGCCCATTGGTGCGCTGGATATTCTTTTTTGCATTTTTCGATAAACCGTGCTTCCCGTGTTTGGGTTTCCACTGCTTGGCGGTAATGCTCGTTGGTATTGAAATAAATCGTGTCCGCCTCCGTCATCAAATCAAAAAAGATTTTATCAAACTCCGTGAGCCAATAAACGGTCTCGATGCCCGATACTTCGGTTGCTTTTTCCTTGGTGAGCTTTGCTCCTTCCCAAACCGCAATATGATCGTTGGTTTCCCTCACAAAAAGGATTTCCCTATGCTTTGGATCCATGGCATCGGGGAACAACAATAAAATTGTCTCCTCTTGGTCCGCTCCGCTCAGGTAAAAAATATCACGGTCCTGCTCAAAGGGTAAAGTGCTGTCAGCACCGATCGGATAAATATCATTGGAATTGAAAACCGCAATGCTTTTCGGCTTCATTTGAGCCATGAATTTCTTACGGTTCTTTACAAAAAGATTGCTGTCTATTTGGGCGTATTTCATAAATTTAATTTGATTTGCCCAAATGTAGCCAATTGCGTTACCGAAGACAAATCCTTACCTTCAATTTCAAATTGAAAACATGCAGCTCAACCTAAGTATTCCCGCACTCCTTTTTCCTGCCATTTCATTGACCATGTTGGCCTATAACGCACGTTATTTGGCCATTGCGGCTTTGATCAGACAATTGCACAAACAGTTTGAAGAAACCGCCGCCCAGCCCTTAAAACAACAGATCAATCAATTGCGCACCCGTTTGGGCATTATAAAAAACATGCAGGCAACTGCAATTATCAGTTTTTTGTTGGCTGCGGTAACCATGTTCTTGATCTATGTGGAAATGCGTGTCTGGGCCAATGTTATTTTTGGTATTAGTTTGGTGTTCCTTATGGTTTCCTTGGTACTCTCTCTTTTAGAGGTACAATTATCCACAAAGGCATTGGGAATCCAATTAAAGAACATGGAAAAATAATCAGTTTTTATACTGGCTTATGTAGGAATACTTCTTTTTGGTTGAAATGTGAAAAATGAGTTGTCAATTGAAAAGCCAGTTGCACCAATCCTACAGGGGCATTGGTAAAATCAGCTCAAAAATAACCGTTGCTTGCTTCTACTTTTGATGAATACAATTTGATTCATCTTACTGAAAGGATATATGCAGCGAGTTAAGGATTTGGAGTTTTTTAAAACCATACGGGAAATACGGGAATACGAATTTGGAATTTTCTACTTTTTTGATGGATTGGTCATATCGGAAATAAAAGAAGGTGAAGTTTTTAACTGGTCCATTGCCGAAAAAATAATATCCGTGGCCTACGAGGTCTTGGGAAAAGACAAACCTATTGCCTACATCAGCAATCGCATTCATAACTACTCGGTAGTCCCCACCGATTGGCTAAAGTTTTACAAACACCGACACCAATTGGAGTTTTATTCGGTTGTTGCTTACAACAAAAGCGGGTTGGCCAGTCTTGTTCTGGAAAAAATGTTCTTTAGAAACAAAATACGCCAATTTGCAAACTTGGAAGATGCCATAAAGTGGAGTTTGGCCAAGGTCAACGAAAAAAAAATTGACTTGTCGGCTTGAACTTCACCACTCAAGACGAGTTCATTTTCTGTTCCTTCCACTGTGCTTTTCTACATATTGAACAATGTGCTTGGCCACATTTACCCCCGTTACCGCCTCAATGCCCTTTAACCCCGGCGATGCATTTACCTCTATCAGTAAAGGCCCGTTTTTGGACCGGATCAAATCCACTCCGGCCACACCAAGACCCAAATGTTTGGTGGCATTTATAGCTATAAATTTTTCCCTTGGCGTTAGCTGTACTTTTTGGGTTTCGGCCCCTCGGTGCACGTTGGATCTAAAATCGTCCAGTCCACTGGTCCGCTTCATGCTGGCCACAATTTTGTTCCCCACCACCACTATTCTCAAATCTTCACCGTTGGCTTCCTCTATATATTGTTGCAGCAAAATGCTCGTGTTCATATTATACAAAGTATCTATCACTGATTTTGCCGATTTTTTGCTTTCCGCCAAAATAACCCCCTTGCCCTGGGTTCCTTCTTGCAGTTTGATGATAACAGGGGCACCACCCAACAACTCTATTTGATCGGCTACATTGTTCGGATTGATGGAGAACACGGTTTTTGGCACAGGTATTCCCTTCTTGGACATCATTTGTAGGGTAGAAACCTTGTTTCTGGCCCTGATGATTCCAAGTGACTTCGCCGTGCTGAAGACATGGTTCATTTCAAACTGCTTTACAATGGCCGCGCCGTGGCGGGTCACCGTTGTGCCGATTCTCGGGACTATGGCATCAAATTCATCGGTAATGTTCTCCGTTCCAAAAAAAATCTGCGGCTTATCGTCGCCCAACTGCACCGAACATTTGGTGTGGTCAATATGCTCCACATAATGACCTGCCTTTTCAAATTCCTCTGCAATCCTAGCTGTGGAATATACATTGAGGCTTACGGATAAAATGGCAATGTCCATGTTTTTTGCATTGGTTTGAAAATCAATTGTAATATCGGTTAAAATTCCCAAAATAGAATCCTGAAGGATTAAATCCCAGTAGCTTAAAATGAATCTAAATAACCTGTTTTACGATGTTGAAAGCTTGTTAAAAACTCATCCGTGCCGTAAATTTGTTGAAAAACCAGCACTAATGAGTGGAATGATAAAGTCATCGCTTGCCCGAAAAGTGATAATGGCACTTTCGGGTCTTTTTTTGGTTGTTTTTCTTACACAACATTTTACCATTAATTTTGCTTCGGTAGTAGATCCCGAAACTTTTAATTCCTGGTCCCATTTTATGGGATACAATCCTTTGGTACAGTTTGCCCTACAACCTATTTTGATTGCTGGCGTAATTGTACACTTTGTAATGGGTTTTGTTTTGGAGATCCAGAACAGAAAAGCCAGGGGCACAGCCTATGTAAAGTACAAGGGCAGCGCCAATGCTCCATGGGTGTCCCGCAATATGATCTATTCCGGATTGGTTATCCTTGCTTTTTTGGCATTGCACTTCTACGATTTTTGGGTACACGAAATGGCCTATAAATATATTGAGGCCAACCCTGAGGACCCAACACGTTACTACGCAGAAACCGTAGAAAAGTTTGCTCCCATTTGGAGAACCATCATTTATGTGGTGGCATTCTTCTTACTGAGCCTTCACTTATGGCACGGGTTTGCTTCATCTTTCCAATCCATGGGCGTAAACAACAAGTATACTCCAGCCATCAAAACTTTCACTAAAATATTTTCGGTGGTCATTCCATTGGGCTTTGCTTTTATCGCCCTTTATCACCACCTTAACCCAATAACACATTAAGTATGGGCATATTGGATTCCAAAATTCCATCTGGGCCGTTGGCCGATAAATGGACCAAACATAAAAACGACATCAATCTGGTTAACCCTGCCAACAAAAGGAACATCGACATCATTGTTGTAGGTACAGGACTTGCAGGGGGTGCCGCAGCAGCCACTTTGGCCGAGTTGGGTTATAACGTAAAAACATTCTGCTATCAAGATTCACCGCGTAGGGCGCACTCCATTGCGGCCCAAGGGGGAATAAACGCTGCAAAAAACTATCAAGGAGATGGCGATAGTAACTACCGTCTTTTCTACGATACCATAAAAGGTGGTGATTACCGCTCCCGCGAAGCCAACGTTTACCGTTTGGCGGAGGTGTCGGGGAACATCATCGACCAATGTGTGGCGCAAGGGGTTCCCTTTGCCCGTGAGTATGGGGGAATGTTGGACAATCGCTCTTTTGGTGGGGTACTGGTATCCAGAACCTTCTATGCCAAAGGACAGACCGGTCAGCAATTGTTGCTCGGTGCATATTCCGCAATGAACCGCCAAATAAACCGCGGTAAAATACAGGCCTTTAACCGTCACGAAATGATGGATTTGGTATTGGTAGACGGTAAGGCTCGTGGAATAATCGCCAGAAACTTGGTGACCGGAGAAATTGAAAGACACAGTGCACATGCCGTAGTTTTGGCTACTGGAGGGTACGGAAATGTGTTCTTCCTTTCCACCAACGCTATGGGAAGTAACGTAATGGCTGCTTGGAGAGCGCACCGTAAGGGGGCTTTCTTCGCCAATCCATGTTTTACACAGATCCACCCAACTTGTATTCCTGTTTCAGGCGACCATCAATCCAAATTGACATTGATGTCCGAATCACTTCGTAACGACGGACGAATCTGGGTGCCTGCGAAAAAAGAAGATGCTATTGCCATACGCGAAGGCAAATTGAAGCCAACGGAAATTGCTGAAGAGGACAGAGATTATTATTTGGAAAGAAGGTATCCCGCCTTTGGTAACCTAGTGCCCCGTGATGTGGCTTCGAGAGCTGCCAAGGAACGTTGCGATGCAGGATTTGGGGTAAACAAAACCGGGGAAGCGGTATTCTTGGATTTTGCCTCCGCCATTGAACGTTACGGAAAAGAAAAAGCGTTGACCTCTGGACTTAAAAATCCAGATAAAGCGACTATCACAAAATTAGGTGAAGAGGTTGTTGAGGCCAAGTATGGTAACCTGTTCCAGATGTACGAAAAAATCGTAGACCAAAATCCATATAAAACCCCAATGATGATCTATCCTGCGGTACATTACACCATGGGAGGTCTTTGGGTAGATTATAACTTGCAGACCACAATCCCTGGTTGCTACGCAGCCGGAGAGGCCAACTTTAGCGACCACGGTGCCAACCGATTGGGCGCTTCCGCTTTGATGCAAGGTCTGGCAGATGGATATTTTGTACTGCCATACACAATTGGCGACTACCTATCACATGATATTAGAACAGGGGCCATTCCAACCGATACCAAGGAATTCGACGAAGCCGAACAACAGGTCCGTGATAGAATGGAAAAGTTGATGGGTGGCTCTGGAATCCATTCCGTGGACTACTATCACAAAAAACTGGGCAAGATCATGTGGAACAAATGTGGTATGGCCCGGAACGAAAAGGAACTGAAAGAAGCCATCAAGGAAATTTCGGCGCTAAGGAAAGATTTCTGGGAGAACGTAAAAATTCCCGGAAGCATCGACTCTAAAAACCAAGAGCTGGAAAAAGCTGGACGCGTTGCCGATTTCTTGGAACTGGGCGAGCTTTTCGCGAAGGATGCATTGCACAGAAACGAATCCTGTGGCGGACACTTCCGTGAAGAGTACCAAACGGAAGAAGGCGAAGCACTACGTGACGACGAGAACTTTAAATATGTGGCCGCTTGGGAATATAAGGGCGAGCCCAAAGATGCCGAATTGCACAAAGAGGATTTGGTATATGAAAACATTGAACTGAAGACAAGATCCTACAAATAATTATTGTGTTATTTGTTATTTAAGTTATTGGATAAAGAACAGCAGTAGAATTATTAGTGGGAAGTTTTAAATCTTTTGAAGAGTTGGCCTGTTGGAAAGAGTCGAGAATTCTAAGAAATTATGTTAAAGATGAAATCATTCCTCTTTTGCCCAATTCTGAAAAATTTGAGCTTGTTAGCCAAATAAAGCGTTCTTCCCGGTCAGTTGGGAACAATATTGCAGAAGGGTTTGGAAGGTTCAACTATCAAGAGAACATTCAATTCTGCCCCATGGCAAGAGGCTCTTTGAATGAAACTTTGGACCATATGATTATAGCGTTTGATGAAAACTATATCACAAAGGAAAAACTTAATAACTTTAGAGAGTTACATAACAGAACATTAAAAATACTAAACGGTTATATCAAATATTTAAAGGATGCTAAACTAAAACACAGTTTAAACCAATAACCGATTAACTTAATAATTAGCGAAGCAATGAAGCTACATTTAAAAATATGGCGTCAAAAGGACGCATCCTCACCTGGGAAAATAGTTGATTATACCCTTGATGGTGTAGAAGGAGATATGTCTTTCCTAGAGATGCTGGACATCTTAAATGAAGAATTGGTCTCCAAAGGAGAGGAACCCGTAGAGTTTGACCATGATTGTAGGGAAGGTATCTGCGGAACGTGTTCCCTGCAAATCAACGGAGAGCCCCACGGACCGGATAGATTGGTAACCACTTGCCAATTGCACATGCGAAAGTTCAACGATGGGGACACCATTGTAATTGAGCCTTTCCGTGCCAAGGCATTCCCTGTGATCAAGGATTTGATCGTGGACCGAAGCTCATTTGATCGCATTCAGCAAGCTGGTGGATACATCTCGGTGAACACATCCGGAAACACAATTGATGCCAACTCAATTCCAATCAACAAATACGATGCGGACGAAGCTATGGATGCCGCTACCTGTATTGGTTGTGGGGCTTGTGTGGCCGCTTGCAAAAACGCAAGTGCCATGTTGTTCACCTCAGCCAAAGTTTCCCAATTTGCCTTGTTGCCGCAAGGAAGAATCGAAGCTACGGAACGTGTTCAAAATATGGTTCGCCAAATGGATTTGGAAGGTTTTGGCAATTGTACCAATACGGGAGCATGTGAGGTTGAATGCCCAAAAGGTATTTCCTTGACCAATATTGCCCGTATGAATCGCGAGTACTTATCCGCTACTTTAAAGGGGTGAAATCTTATAAAATTTCAATATACGAAACCCAAATTTCCAATAGGAGTTTGGGTTTTTTGTTTTTAGGAAGAAATCTAAGTAGTGTTAGGTCGAGCGCAGTCGGAACCTAATTTAAATGGGGAAATCAACCGAAACCTCTCGACTGCGCTCGAGGTGATATATTCTTGAAAATCAGCATTTTTTGTATCAAGATTACTTGCCTTGTGTAGGACAAACCAAAATATCTTTTATTCGCTCTGGGCCCTTAGCATAACGATCAATCCAAAAATCGAACAATGGGGTATTCGTTCTTTGTTGGGCAAAGGATATTCTATGATAAATAATAAATGTAATTTTTTAATATGCTCGCCTTCCACCTTTAGGCAGGAATTTCATGAAACAGCTACAATACTTTTCGTAAAGCGTCAATGTAAATGAAATTCTTGAGCTTCATTTTTGCTCTTGCACTTTATTTGGCTCGATAATTGCTTAAATTTAAGGCTAAATCAAGCGAGCTTGTTAAGAAAATTTTCCTTACGGTCACGCATATTTGTTGCCATGATTACCTTGGTAGTACTCGCCTCTGTATTGATTGCCGGGGTTACGGTTTATCAGTACAAGGAACAAGGCAACGACTATCATAACGAAAGGTTGGAGCGAAAGGAAGAACAGCTCATAAAAAGCATTAACTATACGCTTAAGGAGACGACCTACCCCATAACCACAGAGAATCTTCACCTTATATTCAGCGAAGAAATTTATGAGATAGCCAACATACAAAATGTAAACTTCAATATTTACGACCTGGAGGGCAATTTGATCAAAAGCTCTCGCCCAACTTTTGAGTCCAACTCAATCGCCACTTGTCTCGACCCTGAAGTGCTGAATTTTCTCAGGGAAAGCGGAGAAACCCGGTTTGTGGAGGAAAAAAGGACGGCCGGAGATAATTATCAATCCACCTACACCTACATTTATGACCTGAGATTTAAGCCCATAGGCATCATGAACCTTCCTTATTTTGAAGACAACACCTTCAATAACATGGAATTGAGGGAATTTCTCTTCAGGTTGGGGATGGTTTATGTTTTAATGCTGGTCGTTGCCATTATTTTGGCATATTTTATTTCAAAATACATTACAAGGTCACTCCAGACCATATCGGACAAAATCAACAGAACCAACTTGACCCATCAAAACGAAAAAATTTATTTGGAAAGTCCTGGAGAGGAAATCGGAAAATTGGTGGACTCCTACAACCGAATGATAGATGAGTTAGAAGAAAGTGCCGTAAAATTGGCACGTAGCGAACGAGAACAGGCATGGCGTGAAATGGCAAAACAGGTAGCCCACGAAATTAAAAATCCTCTAACGCCTTTACGGCTAACTGTGCAGAGTTTTGAGCGGAAATTCGACCCAAATGACCCTGATATTCAGAAAAAGGTAAAAGAGTTTTCCAAAACCTTGATACAACAAATAGATACCATGAGCAATATAGCCACAGCATTTTCCAGTTTTGCCGATATGCCCGCTCAGCAGAACGAAACTTTGAATGTGGTTAAGGTGGTAAAATTGGCCATGGAGATTTTTAATGAAGACTATATTCATTTTATAGCCGACGAAAAAGAAATTGTGGCCAAGCTGGATCGGACACAACTCATAAGGGTAATCACCAATTTGGTGAAGAATGCCATTCAAGCTGTGCCCGATGTAGACTCCCCGAGAATCTTGGTAACAGTGGCCTCCGTAGGCGATCGTGTTAAAATTTCGATTGCGGACAACGGCCTTGGAATATCGGACGAGCACAAACACCAAATTTTTGAGCCCAAGTTTACTACCAAGTCCAGCGGAACGGGCTTGGGGCTAGGTATGGTAAAGAACATTGTGGAAAACTATGGCGGAACCATTAACTTTACTTCTAAAGTTGGAAAAGGAACCGTTTTTACCATTGATTTTCCAAAAGAACATAAATAATAATGGCGGACATTGTACAGCCCGTCTCAAACATCAGTATACATGGATTTCGAAAACATTTACATTGAAGAAGAGAACAATTTGGCCACCATAACCATAAACAGACCAAAAAAGCTCAATGCCCTCAACAAAAGAACAATTGAAGAGTTGCACGTAGCCTTTAAGGAGCTGGACGAAGACAGGGATATAAAAGTGATCATTATAACAGGAAGTGGTGAAAAAGCCTTTGTTGCGGGTGCCGATATTTCCGAATTTGCCAATTTCTCGGTAAAGGAAGGTCGCCAGTTGGCGGCAGTCGGGCAGCAGCAACTGTTCGATTTTGTGGAAAACCTGTCCACACCGGTAATAGCTGCAATTAATGGCTTTGCCCTTGGCGGCGGATTGGAGCTTGCCATGGCATGCCACTTTAGAGTAGCCAGTAGCAATGCTAGAATGGGCTTGCCCGAAGTATCGTTGGGAGTAATTCCCGGTTATGGTGGAACCCAGCGCTTACCACAGTTGGTAGGCAAGGGAAGGGCCATGGAAATGATCATGACCGCAGGAATGATCGATTCCGACAAAGCATTTGGATATGGGTTGGTGAACCATGTGGTATCCTCTGAAGAATTGTTGCCGTTTTGTATGAAAATTGCGAGCAGGATATCGAATAATTCCAGTGTCGCCATAAAACATGCAATAAAAGCGATAAATGCTGGTTTTAAATATGACGCTGATGGCTATTCGGTGGAAATTGATGCCTTTGGCAATTGCTTTGGAACGGACGACTTTAAAGAAGGAACCTCCGCGTTTTTGGACAAACGAAAAGCAGATTTCCCCGGATCGTGACCATTGGCTTAACCAAGCCAGATCATGAAAAAACACCTACTTCCATTATTTTGCCTTGTATTGACAGGCATGGCCGTCAATGCCCAAAAAATGCCCGTTTCCTACGATTTTGGAGAGAAATATAGAGACAGGTACCGCTATTCCAACCTCGTGGCCATTAATGAAGATGATTCGGGAGGTTACGTTTTGGTGCGCGCCTATTACCAAGGATTGGTGCTTAAGCCCAAGGGATACCTTATAGAACAGTACAACAGCGATTTGGAACTGGTTTCCGAGTACAACTATAAACTCAAAGGGTTGGACTTTGTGAACGGATTCCTGAAAAATGGCCAGTTGAACCTCTTGTTCCTAAATTATAATCCCAATAAAGAGGAATATGAATACTGGGTGCATACCAGCCCCATAATAGATTTTAATTTCAGGCCAAAAAAACTGCTCTCCATTGCTTCCGAAGAAGTAAAAGACCCCGTTGGGAAAAACTATTATAACCGAGACTTTTCCCGTGGCTTTACCACAGCCATTCTTTTTAATGAGGAGAAGACAGGGTTCGTAATAAGCACACATCATAAAAAAGGGAAGAGCAACAAACACATGATCCATTTGTTCGATACCGCGCTCAACAAAAAGTTCGAATATGATTTTTCCGATGAGATTGAGGAAAAAAACTACGCTTTTGAGAACGTAGCTTTTTCGCCAGACCTACAAACAGCCTATATTGTTGGGAAGGCCTATTTTAAGAAGAGACGTTTTAGGGTCGATGAAAGAAAGTTTCAATACGAATTGATCAAAGTCTCGCAATACGGGAGCAAAACACAATCTTTTGTAGATCCTGGCAAGTACCCGGAAGCATTGTATCCGATCTTGGTTAAAAACAGACTGGTCTGTATAGGCTTTTATGCAGATAGAAAAGACAACCGATACAACGGTATTGCTTATTTTGATGTAAACCAAAGCACATTGGATATCCAATCCCAAAAATACAATGCTTTTTCACAGCAGTTTATGGAAGACAAGTTTGGACGTGCAGGAGATCACGATATAAAAAACTTGGTTTTTAAAGGAGTTGAGGTAACCGATGACCAAGATATCTTGTTCAATGCAGAAGAATATTTTGTGACTTCAGGTTTAGAGGTTACCGGAGCTGGACAACGTGTAAAGATTGAGCGTTATCACTATAATGACATTGTTAGCGTTAAATTAGGAGCTAATGGTGATATGAAATGGGCCAGAAACATCAACAAGACCGAAGTTACCCAAGGTGATGGAGCCTATGCCTCCTACAGTTCGTACTGCAAAAATGGCAAAACGTATTTCTTTATCTGTACTTCTTCGGAGCACCCACAACTCATAAACAACGAGCGATTGATCTTTAAGCAAGGTTTTAGCAGAAACCGAAACGTTTTCCTGATTTCTTTGGATGAAAACGGAGTTATGGATTATGAAAAAATCATCGACCAGCAAGAAGCCAGATTACCACTCATGGTTTCCAAACCACTTAAGGACGAAGAGGAGGACAAAATGCTCTTCTACGCCAAGCAAGGAAGCAGAAAACAACTGGTAAAAGTTGATTTTAAATAAGAACCAAGACCCAAGTTAGAAGTTCAGGGTTCGGAGTTACGAAGTTATTCAGTTATTACGCTTTGACACTAATTTCTCGAATGGCCACGAATTGTTTCATTGTCATTTCGAACCGACCAGCGGGAGGGTGAGAAATCCCGTCACCCTGAACTGGCCTTCCTACCGGCAAAAGGCAGGTTTCAGGGTCTCACTCCTATGGGATTCCGAAACGAGTTCGGAATAACGGTTGGCTACATTTGACACGGATTTCACAAATGATCACGGATGCTTTTAAACTTCGTACTTCGAGCATCCGACTCCCGATAATCTCAAGAACATTTGTCCGCTTTATGGCTATCTGCCTGTCCGCACGGAAGAACAACAGTGGTGAAACAAAAAAATTCGAGGGAATCTGTGCAATTCCTGCCTAAAGGCGGCAGGCAGGCGTGTCAAACTTTACAGGGTTGAAACAATTCTTCACCCTCCATAGAATGTCAGGAGAAGTGATGTCATTTCGAAATGATGAGGGTAACAACGATCGAGAAATCTATTCTATACCAATACTTTAAATTTCTCGCACTCCAGCCAATCAAGATTGGGTTCCCGTTCGAAAATGATGGATTGACTTAATGTAAATTCGTGGAACTACTAGTTTCAATCTTCTCATTACAAAAATAATGAAAGAAAAAACTTACAATTTAATTTTTATATCAATTCATTTGTGCCATCCGTCAAACCAAACCGTCCATAGGTTAGTTAGGCACTAAAACACCCATTTTTACAACATACTTTTGGTTTCATATAACCCTAATTAAAAACAAAATTATTATGAAATCAATTAGATTATTTAGTATGGCCGTGCTTGGCATGGCAATGGTTTTGATCTCCTGTTCAGGCGAAGATGGAGAGCAAGGACCACAAGGAAAACAAGGACCTGCTGGGGAAAATGGTGTAAATGGAGCCGATGGTGCAGATGGAATCAGTTGTTGGGACCTTAACGGCAATGGAACGGGCGACGCCGAGGAAGACATTAACGAAGACGGCAACTTTGATGCGCTGGACTGCCAAGGTGCTAATGGTACAGATGGAAATGCCAATGTACAAGAACACACCTTTAATTTGGATGTATTTGTTAATTATGATGTACTTAATCTTGACTTGAACAATATTGTTGATAATCCATCAAACTATGCTTATCTCTATTATATTGATCATAAAAATGGTTTCAGGTATTCCATTCCAGGTTCGTTGATTGGAAATACATATTATACACGAGTATATACCGAAATTGAAACGGGAGTACTTAGGATTGAGTTCTATGAGACTTCAGATGATTCTTCTTATGTAATACCTGGAGGAGAATATACTCAAGTGGTTGTAGTAGCTATTGAACTTACAAACACGTCTAAAAACAGCGAAAACCTTATGGCAGAGCTAAAGGCTGCCGGAGTGGATACCAGCGATTACAATGCTGTGGCCGAATATTTTGGTTTGGAATAGTAAAGGATATTTCCCCGTTGGGGCACCTAACCAAAACGGAGAAGCCGGGCGAAAACTCGGCTTTTCTTATTCCATGCCCCGACATGGAATCTTATTCAATTTATCTCAAACCTTACCTTTTACCCTATACCAAAAACAAGAGATTCTGAACAGAGCGAAGAATCGCAAGCAAGGTTTGGTGTCATTTCGAGCGCAGTCGAGAAATCTATAAAGTGCGTTCATCCATTGGTGAGCATCCGTGAAATTCGTGTCAGCTTTTTTTAATAAGAGAAGTGCTTAGTCTATTGCTGGTGCGAACCTGCCTTTGTCGGCAAATAGGCGTCACGCTCGTTCCAATCATTTACAGCATTTTGTGTACTTGGCACGAGCCAAGAGGCTCGTTCTAGCGTGAAAGAGGGGAGAAATCCCGTCACCCTGAACTTGTTTCAGGGTCTCACTCCTATGGGATTCCGAAACAAATCCGGAATGACGACCTGAAACAAATTTGCACGAATTAAGTTTGGAGTTATTGTATTGCTGTAAACTGCCACTGCCTACTGCCAACTGACTTCGTGCATCGTGCTTCGGACATCCGACTCCCGACAAGCTCAAGAACAATTGTACCCCTGATGGTTATCTGCCCGTCCGCACGGAATGACAACAGTGGTGAAACAAAATAAATTCGAGGGAATCCGTGCAATTCCTACCTAAAGTCGGCAGGCAGGCGTGTCAAACTATTAGTCTAAAATTATTGTGTGGGAAATAATCCATATATTTGGAATAAATCCAAAACAATGTCATCCGAAGAATTTTTAAAAGGGAGGGGAGCACAGCAAAATACAAGCAATCGGTTTTTGCAACATGTGTATGAGATGCGGGAGGATTTTTTGGAATTCTGCCGTTTGGAAGGAGAGGAAGCCGAAAGCAACAAAACAAAGTACATTCCTATTTTTCCAAAAACAATTGTCAACAAAGTGGATAGTCCCGATGTAGGGATGGGATATTCCATGAACCCTTACCAAGGCTGTGAGCACGGTTGTATTTATTGTTATGCCAGAAACACCCACGAATATTGGGGCTATAGTGCAGGTTTGGATTTTGAACGTCGAATTTTGGTGAAAGAATCGGCACCAGAACTTTTAGAAACCAAAATAAAGCATAAAAAATGGAAGGCACAGACCATTGTGCTGTCCGGCAACACTGATTGTTACCAGCCCGCGGAGCAAAAGTTTAAAATTACCCGAAAATGTCTTGAGGTTTTTTTAAAATACCGCCATCCAGTGGGTATCATCACAAAAAACGCATTGGTGTTGCGCGACCTCGATATTTTAAAAGAGTTGAACAAACATCAATTGGTCGGGGTCAATATCTCTGTTACTTCATTATCAGAAAAAACAAGACGAAAACTGGAGCCCAGAACGGCATCCATTCAAAAACGATTAAAGACCATTCAGGTATTATCCGAGAACAATATACCCGTTAATGCTATGCTAGCACCCATGATTCCCGGAATCAATTCACATGAATTGTTGCCGTTGGCCAAGGCGGTTACAGAGCATGGGGCTCTCTCTTTTGGGTTAACGGTGGTGCGGCTCAATGGGGCCATAGGGCAAATATTTTCGGACTGGATCAAAAAGGCGATGCCAGATAGGGCTGAAAAGGTTCTACATCAAATACAGGATTGCCATGGAGGAACCTTAAATGATAGCCGATTTGGCACAAGAACAAAAGGAGAGGGCAAAATCGCGGAGCAAATACACGAAATGGCCCATTTGGCCAGAAAGCGATATTTTAAAGATAAAACCTTTCCTCGTTTGAATATGGAGCTTCACGAAGAATACAAAGATGGACAGATGAAATTGTTTTAATTACAATTTGCCAATCATCAATTGAAAAGTTGACAACTTTCAATTAGTGTTCGTTCATTCAGAGCTAATATCCCGGGGGCTTGCAGGAATTTCCCAGTTAATCTTTGTTGCCTTTTTGTGCAAAGTCAAAAAACCAAAATGCTATTATTGGATTCCCGTTTTCACGGAAATGACAGTTGCAATGGAAACTCCGATGCAAACATGCGGGGTAGTTCTTTTTGATAAAACAACTTAATACCCCAACTTTTCACGAACTCTTGTCAGCACCTCATCAGCTACTTTACGGGCTTTTGCTGCACCAAAAGCCAAAGCTTCGTCTACTTCGTTCTTGTGGTGCATGTAGTATTCGAACTTTTCGCGGGGCTCTTCAAATTTTTCCAAAATGAGTTCGTACAAGGCTTGTTTAGCGTGTCCGTAACCATAATTTCCTGCCAAATAATTAGCGCTCATTTCCTCAATCTGTTCCGTAGAAGCCAATAATTTGTATAGAGCAAATACATTATCCTTGCTAGGGTCTTTAGGGTCTTCCATTGGCGTGCTGTCCGTAACAATACCCATAATCTGCTTACGGAGTTTTTTGTCCGGTTGAAACAGGTTGATGAGGTTGCCTCGGCTTTTGCTCATTTTTTCACCATCCGTACCGGGCACATACATGGTTTGCTCGTGCACTTTGGCTTCGGGCATCACAAAGGTTTCGCCCATCTGGTTGTGAAAGCGGGAGGCTACATCGCGGGTCATTTCCAAATGCTGGAGCTGGTCTTTCCCTACTGGAACAATATCAGCATCATAAAGTAAAATATCGGCGGCCATGAGCATTGGGTAGGTAAACAAGCCTGCGTTCACATCTTCCAACCTATCGGCCTTGTCTTTAAAGGAGTGTGCCAACGTTAATCGCTGGTACGGAAAAAAACAGCTAAGGTACCACGCCAATTCAGCCGTTTGTGGAACATCGCTCTGTCTGTAAAAAACAGTTTTTTCAATATCCAGACCAAAGGCCAGCCAAGCTGCAGCTATGGCATAGGTGTTGTTTCGTAACAGCTCACCATCCTTAATTTGGGTAAGCGAGTGCATATCGGCAATAAACAGAAAGGAATCGTTTTTGGGGTCTTCCGCCATTTTAATGGCAGGTGCAATTGCTCCCAAAATGTTACCCAAGTGCGGTGTGCCTGTACTTTGTATTCCGGTCAGAATTCGGGCCATGCTAAATTTTTGCCCGTAAAAGTAAGCATCCCTCACCTATAAAAAAAGTGGCGGTGCCTCTTCACACAAAATTGATTTAATCAGGGTTTATTTCTTGAACAGCCCGGCAACGAAAAGAATCACTACGGCGCCAATAACCCCTGTGATGAGGTGACCGATAATTCCCGACCCTATGTGGATTCCAAGTGCGCCAAAAAGCCAATTGCCCACAATTCCACCAACAATTCCCAAAATAATATTTAAAAGAAGGCCAAAGCCACCCCCTTTCATAATTTTGCCCGCAAGCCATCCGGCTAGGGCTCCGATCAATAAAGCATATAAAATACCCATGTCCTAAATTTTAATGGTTAGTCTTATAAAGATATTCAAAAATTTTACTTTTGATGAATGCTTGGAATAATCAAAAATGCGGGACATTTAGTATATAGGGTTTGGTTCTATATCTTGGTTACCGTTCCCATTCTTATATTTTTTCCGTTTTTACTCCTACTGACCATTTCCGAAAAAACCTATCCTCAATTTTTTTGGCTTGCCCGAAACTTATGGGCCCGTCCTATTTTATATGGTATGGGCTGTTTTCCCAAGATTGTTTGCGAGCAGCGTATGAAGAAAGGAAAAAGCTATATGCTAGTGGCCAACCACACCAGCATGCTTGATATTATGCTGATGCTGGTAATCAGTAGCAACCCTTTTGTTTTTGTGGGCAAAAAGGAATTGGAGAATCTCCCCATTTTTGGATTTTTCTATAAGCGGGTCTGCATAATGGTGGATAGAGAAAACGTTCGTAGTAGAACCGGGGTTTACCGTCGCGCACAAAGAAGACTAGATCAAGGGCTGAGCATTTGTATTTTTCCCGAAGGTGGCGTGCCCGAGGAGGACATTGTTCTGGACAAGTTTAAGGATGGCGCTTTTAAAATGGCGATTGCCCATAAAATTCCTGTGGTACCCATGACTTTTTTGGATAATAAAACACGTTTTTCGTTTACCTTTTTTAGTGGCGGACCAGGACGGTTAAGGGCCAAAGTGCACGAGTTTTTCGAGACTGGAATTTTGAGTGCCTCGGATACCTCTACTTTAAGGGAAGAGGTAAGGGACGTAATTTTAAAAGAACTGACCAAACAGTAAAAATTCTATATCGGTATTTTTATAATCACCGTGGTGCCCAAAGGGCGATTATCTTCATCAAACTTATCTATTATTTGGATAGGATTCTGGGCAACCCCCAAGGATTCCAACCGTTGTTTTGTGACCTCCAATCCTCTTGATTTTTTTTCTTTTGGATATATGTGGGTCTTGTTTTTGGCCGATTGTCTGCCCACACCCGAATCATCTACTATACACCAGAGTTGTTGTTCTTTTGCCTTAAACTGGATAACGAGCTCCTTTGGCCCTTCCTTTTTGGGCAACAGACCGTGGATCAGGGCATTTTCCACAAAGGGTTGCAGAACCATGGAGGGCACTTCAATTTCAGTTTCATCCAAATTTTCATCGACCTGAATGTTGTATGTAAAAGAATTGTTGAATCTAAGGGACTCCAGTTCCAGATAATCTTTGAGCATTTCAATCTCTTCATCGAGAGTTATGTTGGTCACTACGGAACTCTCCAATACGTTGCGCATCAATCTGCTGAATTTGGTCAGGTATTTAAGTGCACTTGTATTCTTCTTGTCCAGTATAAGATGTTGAATGGAACCAAGTGCATTAAATATAAAATGTGGATTGATCTGTGCCCGTAGCGCCTTTATTTTGTTGATGAGTACTTCCTCGCGCAATCTATAGTTTTCCCTAAATTCCAGATAGGCTTTATAGTTTAATCCAAAAGCAAATATAATCACCTCAATGGAACATCCTAAAATCAAGTATGGGAGGCTGTCCATATAAAGCCCGTCGTTTGGGACTGCCAAATAATAACGAGCCAAACCGCCGAGGCAGAGAACCATCGTTGCGGATAGGGCAATATACATAAGTGTATCCCTGTATATTAAAAACAAGAACGTGCAAGCAAGCCATAAAGGTTGAGGGTTTTTTGGCTATGCCCCACAAGAAATGTAAGTCCATCAATATAGTTTAAGGAGTAAAAAACTCCCATCAGAATTATAATTGCGATGTTGCCTACAATTGCTGCCAAACAAGCATAATGGATGATGGGATAATCTTTTTTGGTGTTGAGGTAGGCAATCAAAAAATAACCATAAGCAATATTGGAAGAAAAAATAAAGCCTTGGGATGCCCAATGTTGTAACGGAGAATCATTAAGTACAAACTGAAAAAAGCCGAAATACCTTCCAGTCAAATAGATGAAGAGCAATAGCAAATATGTGGAATAATAGAGGAACTCCCGTTTTTGCTGCAACAGGTACATGGACGTTGTGGAAAACCAGATTATAAGACATATCCCTGCAAAAACACCATAAAAAATCTGTTGGTAAAAATCATCGGGTGTGCCGTACTTATCGGGCGATAGGGTACTGTAATTAAAATGCCAATTGGAAATATCTTCCTTAAAGGTAATGCGCTGAACCTTAAGTATCAAATAGCGATCATTAATCAGGTCTTGGATATTGAACTCAAGGTAAGAGTAGTAATTGGAACCCCTGATTCTTTTGGCAATGGGGTCTTTATCAAATTGTCCGATGTTTTTTTTGACAATGCCACTTTTGTTTTTGTGGTAAATGGCCCCATGGTCAAACGTGTTGTGTTTTAGGTAAAAAGTAGCATCTGATTCCTTGGAAGCAATGTTGTCCTCAAAATCCAACCTAATCCAATAAATATCCTTTGGGTCTGTTTTTTGTTCAAATTGACGGGGAAGTTTAAATTCCTCGGTCTGGTTTAGGATATCTTTTATGGACAAACTGGTATCCGTTGCCTTAATTATTTTAAAAGAAACCTCTTTTTCAAAAGTGGCTTCTTGGGCAAAACAGGGGTGCCATAACCAACAGACAAGCAAAATGGATAGGTTTCGTGCAAGTCTTAGCATAGGTTAAATCAGATTGGGGAGTTTTAGGGAAATGCTCCTTTTCAGGATGTCATTGTCAAAACTATGAGTGATTGTAGTGGTAATTTTAAAGTCTTTTACAGCATTTAAGAGGTTGATTTGGTCTTGCCATTGCAAAATGCTTTCGCGGTAACCCGATTGATTGTTGTTGTATTTACCCGTCTGGAGCGATTGGTGAAGGACCTTGAGCGTTACAACGGAGTCGGCAACTTTTAGCAGTACATCAAAATGTTGTCCTTTTTGTTGGTTGTACATGGCGTTTTCAATAATATTCTCAAAAAGCGTTTGCACTACAAGGGAAGGAATAGTCGCCTCTTCCATCTTTTTTGAGTTTTCGTGGAGAGATATGTTATAATCGAACAAACCATCATAACGTAGCTTTTGAAGTTTTAGGTACGAATGGAGCATGTCTATTTCATCTTTTAAGTGAACTGTTTCCTGCCCTAATTGATTCAGGTAAAACCGGATGAGCTTGCTGAACATGGACAAATACTCCAAGGCCAGTCTTTTTTTCTCCGAGGTAATAAAATATTGGATGGAATTGAGCGAATTGAAAACAAAATGTGGATTTAATTGTGAACTCAGGCTTTTTAGCTTCAACTCGACCATCTCTTCTTTGATCTTTATCAAGCGGTCGTGTTCTTCCATCAACGCTTCGTGGGTGCGAACGCTTCTAATTTTTATGCCACAGATGGCGGCAAAGGCCGAGAGCATTTTAAGATGATGGTCCGTAAAAAAGCCCTTTTCGGGATGCTCGCAATCAATAACGCCATACACAATATCCTCGCAGGTAATGGGCACACAAATTTCCGATAGTCTTGCCTCATCGTCCTCAATATACCTTGGGTCTTTAGAGGCATCGTTAATAATTTCCGCTTGGGCCGTTTGGGCCACATAACCCGATATTCCTTGGCCCATAGGAATTTTAACTGGATTGTAAATAGTCTTGTCTTTTGGGTTTTTTGGGCCGTACGCAGCTTTTTGGATCAAGTGCTCTTTTTTGTCGTCTACTAGATAGATCACACAATCCACAAACCCCAACTGGCCAATACAGTTCTTGGCCACGTCCCAGAGAATATCATCTTCATTTTCCTTTCCCATAAGCGATTTTGAAAAGTAAATGAGGACATCTTCAAACTGATTATTTTTCACATTGTCAAAAGGTTGGTTAGTTTTATAAGTCTGAAAGTAAGAAAAATATGTGAATGTCTTTGGCACAAAAAAGCACCCTTTTTAATAGGGCGCTTAATTGATTGCTTAAAGGAGCAATCTTCCTAACCAACTTCTTACATATTAAAACTTAAAACTTATGCCGCTATAAACTCCAATGGAATAAGGTTTAAAATTGCCGGACACATTGGAAAAAGTGTTTAATTGATACTTGAATACAGGTTCAATATTAAACCTGACCTTGGGTGTAAATTTATAATTGAGGCCCATACCCACATTGGCGCTAAAGTTTAAAGCGTTTATGTTGTTCGCCTCGCCCATTTCGGTAACCAGTTCATTGGATTCCAACAACACTGAATTGTCCACAAGGAAAAGTGAGCTTACACCTCCTATAAGATCAACGCCTAACTTTTTGTCCAAAACGGCGTAATTTACTTCCAATGGGACTTCAATATATCCCAATTGTTGAACCATTTTACCATCAAGGGAGGGGGCTTCGTTGAATAGAACCTCTTTGGAGTTGATCGCAGGTGCATTTTTGGCGCTTTCCCTACTTTGTACAATTATGGATTCGGAATTTGGGTTATAATCAATATTTGCTATTTTGTTGGCCGATGCAGCCCGTAAAGTAGAGGAAAAAACCACATCGTTGGTATTGTAACCATAATTTACCCTGTGCACTCCGGAGCGGATTTTTAATTTTTTCCCCACTTCATACGCTACCGTAAGACCATAGCTTAAATTAAACTTCCCCGATTTTGAGTTGGAGGAAAAATCGGCTCCAACAGGAGAGCCATCTCCAGTAGCATCAAAATATACAGGTGCCAAAGAAGGACCAACGGACCATTTTCCCGTTTTGTTTTCTGCCACCGCTTCTTCTATTTCCTTTTGCTCTTCAATCGCATCGTAAATGGATTTTTTTTCAGCCTCTACTTTTTCTTCTGTATGCTGTGCAACTTGGTTGTTATCCCTGTCTGTTTCAGTGGTTCGCCTTTGGCCTTCATCACCGTTCATCGCAATGGCACTGTTTTTTTCTGCTCCATCTTTTTCAGAAGAAAGTGCTTCAGATTCGATCAAACCATTGTTTTTGGCCTGAGTTTTACCCGCTGGGTCATTTATTTTTGAATTGGTGGAAGCAACATTTTCGGCAATTGCCGAAACCTCATTTTTGTGTAAGCCGTTATCGGTTGTTGGATGGTTTCCTTCCTCCGAGTTTTCACTATCGGATGTATTTGCCAAGCCATCCCCTTGTTTTTCTGAAGTAGTCACTGGACTATTAAAGCCTTTACTCTTCTTTTCTTCTGAATTACTGGTTTCGTCTGGAACAGCAATGTTTTCCCGGTCGGTAATAATTTGTTCTTCTTTTGGTTCTTCCGCAAACGGATTGATTGCCAACAGGAGTATTACCAAGGCTGCGGCTGCGCCGCCCAAGCTCCACCAAATAGGTATTACCCGCTTTTTTTGTTTCTTTTTGTCCAAAGAGGCTTCAATGGAGTTCCAGACTTTTTTGTCCGGGACTTCATGAAAGTCTTGAAAACTTTCTTTGAACAATTGCTCTAAATTCTTTTTCCCCATCGTTAGTTCTATTTAAGCAATGTTTATTTTGGCTTTTTCTATTTTGTCCCTCAAAATGGCCTTGGCCCTAGCTAAATTGGATTTTGAGGTTCCGGTGGATGTCCCCAGCATCTCACCGATTTCTTTGTGACTGTAGCCGTCCAATACGTAAAGGTTAAAGGTTAGCCTATACTTATGTGGCAGCTCTTGTATGTAACCTAATAAGGTTGAAAGGCTTATGTCCGTGTCTTCCGTTTCTACTTCTACCTCGTCTTCAATATTTTCTGAAACGACGTTGAGGTATTGGTCTTTTCTGTATTTCTGAAGTACCGTGTTTACGGTTATCCGTTTAATCCAACCTTCAAAGGATCCTTTAAAACCAAACTGGTCGACCTTGTCGAATATGGTCATAAAACTGTCGTGCAGATTGTCCTCCGCTTCCGTTTTGTTACGGGAATATTTGAGGCACATACCGAAAAGAATACCGGAGTATCTCCGGTATAGCTCGGCTTGGGCCTTTCGATTTCCGTTTTTACAGTTATGTATCAGTTCTTCAAGATCCAAATGTTGGTCAATTTTGGATAGTTGCTATTTAATTTGTTTGTTCCCCTTCCGCTACTGGGATTGTATATTCCAAATAAGTTGCATTGCCTTCGGCGTCATCACCCGCATAAAACCGGAAGGTATAGTCTTTGGTGTAAATTACATTGAATTTTAACGTGGCCACAACTTCTTCCACGGCTTCGGTGCAAGCTCGGTCTTCATCGGTTAGCACAGAGCCGACCACAACTACATCACGGCCCGTTTCCGCAGTGTCTGTTACATCAAATCCTTCAAAAAAGGTGCATCCGTTTGGTCTTTGGTAGGTTACTTCAATGTCGTAGGTTTTCCCATACTCAAATGATTCGGGCACATCGGCCTCAACTGTTTTTAAGGCTGTAAAGTAAAAATTGGGGGAATCATCATCCACCTCACAAGAGACGAACCATGAGCATGCCACAATCAACATAAAGGGCACTAATACTTTTTTCATAATAAAAATCCTTTTATTCCCTAGATGTGCAGCACAGACAAGGGTTGCGTAGGATTTTCACAACTAAAAGTTAATCTCTCATAAAAATCGATAAAAGGGTTATTCGCTTACCGCTGCAATGGCCTCCCTGATTTTGCTTTCCAATTCTTCGGATAGTTCAGGATTGTCCATTAGGAGTGATTTTACGGCATCCCTTCCCTGTCCCAATTTGGTGTCGCCATAACTGAACCAAGAGCCACTCTTTTTTACAATTTCGTAGGCGACTCCCAAATCAAGTATTTCTCCTATTTTGGAAATTCCCTCACCGTACATAATATCAAATTCCGCAGTTTTAAATGGCGGTGCCACTTTGTTTTTCACCACTTTTACTCGGGTCTTGTTTCCTTGTACATCACCATCGGTGCTTTTGATCTGTGTGGAACGCCTAATATCCAATCGTACGGATGCATAAAATTTAAGGGCGTTGCCCCCGGTGGTTGTTTCTGGATTTCCGAACATTACCCCGATTTTTTCCCGCAACTGGTTAATAAATATTACGGTACATTTTGTTTTGCTGATGGTGGAAGTCAATTTTCGCAGTGCTTGAGACATTAAACGCGCATGCAATCCCATTTTGGAATCTCCCATTTCACCCTCGATCTCACTTTTTGGTGTAAGGGCTGCCACGGAATCCACGATTACAATGTCAATAGCACCGGAACGAATCAAGTTTTCGGTAATTTCCAAAGCTTGCTCTCCGTGATCGGGCTGGGAGATGATCAAGTTGTCAATATCAACCCCTAACTTTTTGGCATAAAATCGGTCAAAAGCATGTTCTGCATCAATAAAAGCGGCAATGCCACCAGCTTTTTGGGCTTCGGCAATCGCATGCAGTGTCAATGTAGTTTTACCTGAGGATTCAGGACCGTATATTTCAATCACCCGTCCTCTCGGGTAACCCCCTACGCCGAGGGCAATATCCAATCCCAATGAGCCGGAAGGAATCACTTCAACATCTTCAACAACACTGTCCCCCATTTTCATGACAGCACCTTTGCCGTAGGTCTTGTCAAGCTTGTCCAATGTAAGTTTAAGGGCTTTTAATTTTGCTTCTTTCTCTTTGCTCATGGTAAAAAATGTTAGGAAGGCTAAAATACCATTTCTTTCAACATGCCACAAAGGCCACGCAACCTTTTTAATAACAATACATCTTAAGGGTACTAACTCATCTACATAGAGCTAATTATAGCTCGCATTGCTAGGAGGAAGAAAATTTAGCTATGAAAAGGAAGTAGTAGATCAAGGGGCCCTTAACAGGCCCTTTTGATTTACTTGCCCTTTAATTCTTATCTTTGCCCCACATTTTAAGAACCATTCTTTAACCTGTCTGCCGACAGGCAGGCTTAATCAAGTATAGCATGCAACTGTACAACACATTAAGTGCAAAAGAAAGGGAGGCCCTTATTGAGGAAGCTGGAAAAGAACGGCTTACCATCTCTTTCTATAAATATGCACACATAGGTAATCCCCAAATTTTAAGGAACCATCTTTTTTTGGCTTGGAACGATATGGAAGTTCTGGGTCGGATTTATGTGGCCCACGAAGGAATAAACGCCCAACTTTCGGTTCCTGCGGACAATTTTATCGTTTTTAAGGAACATCTGGACAGCATTACATTTTTGGAAAATGTGCGGTTGAACATCGCCATTGAGCAGGACAACAAATCATTTTTGAAATTGAAAGTGAAGGTCCGCAAAAAAATTGTGGCGGATGGGCTGAACGACAACACGTTTGATGTCACCAACAAAGGAATCCACGTAGACGCGGAACAGTTTAACGAACTTATTGAAGACGAGAATACCGTTCTGGTAGATATGCGAAACCATTACGAAAGCGAGATAGGCCATTTTAAAAATGCCGTCACACCCGATGTGGACACTTTTCGCGATTCCCTTGATATTATAGAACAAGATCTTGCCGAGCACAAGGAAGACAAAAAACTGGTGATGTATTGCACTGGTGGTATCCGCTGCGAAAAGGCCAGTGCCTATTACAAACACAAAGGTTTCAAAAATGTGTACCAGCTAGAAGGGGGCATCATCGAATACACCCGACAAGTAAGGGAAAAGCAATTGGAGAATAAATTCTTGGGAAAAAACTTTGTTTTTGACCACAGGAGGGGGGAACGTATATCGGACGAAGTGATAGCGCATTGCCATCAATGCGGTAAACCTTGCGATACCCATGTGAACTGTGCCAACGAAGCCTGCCATTTACTGTTTATCCAATGCGAGGAGTGCGCTGAAAAAATGAACAATTGCTGCTCTGTGGATTGCATGGAAATACACGCGTTGCCCTACGAAGAACAAAAACGTTTGCGCAAAGGCAAGGGGGCCAGCAACAAAATATTCAAAAAAGGACGTTCTCCCGTGCTGAAATACAAGAAGTAGCATTTCACTACTGCAACAAATTGTACTATATTTACAATTAGTAATTTTTATGAACCCTATTGAGGTTGTTTAAACGGATAGGAAGGAATTTCATGTCACATCGAGCACAGTCGTGATGAGTTTTTAAATTTCTCAATGCTTGAGGGAGTTTGTGACTGTAATCCAACCGACAACGTTTTATCGGCACCTCAATCAAGATATTAAATATGGCGTGTAGCAGTTGTTCAACCGGCAAGGATGGACAACCGCGTGGTTGCAAGAACAATGGTACTTGCGGCACTGATGGTTGTAACAAGCTAACAGTCTTTGACTGGCTTTCCAATATGTCGTTGCCCAACGGTCAAAAACCTTTTGATTGCGTTGAGGTACGTTTTAAAAATAGTAGAAAGGAATTTTTTAGGAATACGGAGAATCTCACATTGTCCATAGGCGATGTAGTGGCCACCCAGGCCAAATCCGGTCATGATGTCGGCGTTGTTACCCTTACCGGTGAATTGGTGCGGATACAGATGAAAAAGAAAAAGGTGGCACCTGATGATAAGACCATCCCAAAAATTTACAGAAAAGCCACCCAACGGGACATTGATATTTGGCAAAAATGTAGGGATAGGGAAGAAGAAATAAAAAAGCGTTCCCGAGAAATCGCCATTTCCCTAAAACTTGAAATGAAGCTTAGCGACGTGGAATTCCAAGGAGATGGTTCCAAGGCCACATTTTACTATACGGCCGAAGATCGCGTGGATTTTAGGCAATTGATCAAGGACATGGCCAAAGCCTTCGGCATTCGAATTGAGATGCGCCAAATCGGCTACCGGCAAGAAGCACAGCGCTTGGGAGGCATCGGTTCTTGCGGTCGTGAACTTTGTTGCTCTACCTGGTTGACAGATTTTAGGTCGGTGAGCACAGCATCTGCCCGTTACCAACAATTGGCCTTGAACCCTCAAAAATTGGCAGGTCAGTGCGGTAAATTGAAGTGCTGCCTCAATTACGAGTTGGATATGTATCTGGAGGCACTCAAAAACTTCCCCCCCTCCGATTGTAAGCTCAAAACCCAGAAAGGGATAGCTTTTTGTCAAAAAGCGGATATTTTTAAGGAAACACTATGGTTCTCTTACAAAGATGAACCCGCTACATGGCATACCTTGTCCAAAGACCAAGTTTTGGAAATCCTGGAACTTAACAAGAAAGGTGATAAAGTTGCCAGTCTTGAGGAGTATGCCGCAGATAATATAGCGGAAGAAAAGACTACTTTCGAAAATGTAGTGGGCCAAGACAGCCTTACCCGTTTTGATAGGCCCAAGAATAAAAAGCGAAGAAAGAAAAAACGTAGAAAACCAAAATCCAAAGCATCCAATGCGAAATAAATTTTTGTTTCTACTTATCGCAGTCCTTGCCCTATCATCCTGTAATGAGCTGTTGGTCTATTCGGATTACAGACCCATCAAAGAAGGAAAGTGGGAAATGGATCAAGGGGTGGACTTTCAATTTTCCGAACTGGATTCCACGGAAACATACAATATGTTCATCAATATCAGAAATGATGATACTTTTGCCTTTAGCAATTTATTCTTGATTACCGAGTTAGAATATCCAAGCGGCAATACCGTTAAGGATACATTGGAATATAAAATGGCAGAACCCAGTGGAGAATGGTTGGGGAAAGGAATGGGAAGCATTAAGGAAAACAAACTTTGGTACAAGGAAAACATCGGTTTTCCCGATTCTGGCGTATATAAAGTGAATATTTCCCACGCCATGCGCAAAAATGGCGATGTGGAAGGCCTTCATATTTTAGAAGGAGTAACAGATGTTGGTTTGGAAATAGAAAAAGCACCCAAATTATAATGGCAAAGAAGCGTCAAAAAAAACAGCAGCAAAACTTTTTTCCTTTCATTAAGTGGTTTTGGATCTTATTTGGAGCAGGGGTACTCTCCGTTGTTCTGATCTTTCTTTTGGCTTCGTGGGGAGCCCTTGGAGAAATGCCCACCTTTGAACGTTTGGAAAACCCAGAGACCAACTTGGCCACCGAGTTTATCTCTTCGGACGGGGAAACTTTGGGGAAACTCTATTTGGACGACAACAGAACTTGGGTAGACTACGAGACCCTTCCGCAAAACATTGTAGATGCCTTGGTAGCTACCGAGGACGCCCGGTATTATGATCACTCAGGTATTGACGCCCGGGGCTTTGCAAGAGCCTTGGCCTATTTGGGAACCAAAGGAGGTGCAAGTACCATTTCCCAACAGCTGGCACGCCAACTTTTTGTTGGTGTACGATCCAGAAACTTGTTAGAGGCAGTTACACAAAAAATAAAGGAGTGGGTAATAGCCACACGTTTGGAACGCAACTACACAAAGGAAGAGATTATCGCCATGTACCTCAATATTTATGATTTTGGGTACAATGCAGACGGTATCCGTTCTGCATCTAGAATTTACTTTGGAAAAGAACCCGCCGAACTTAAAACCGAAGAGTCCGCCGTATTGGTAGGTATGCTAAAAAACTCGTCCCTTTACAATCCCATACGCCGTGAAGAGTTGGTTTTTAACAGACGAAACACCGTTCTCGGGCAAATGGCCAAATATGGATATATCTCTGAAAAGGAGAAAGATTCGTTGCAAAGCAGGGAGATGAAAATCAACTTTAACCCAGAATCCCACAGAGAAGGGTTGGCCACCTATTTTAGAATGTACATGCAACGCTATTTGAACAACTGGGTGCGTGAAAACCCAAAACCTGATGGCGAAAAGTATAATATTTATTTGGATGGGCTAAAAGTCTACACCACCATAGATTCCAGAATGCAACAAAATGCAGAAGAGGCCGTGCAAGAACATATGAAAAACCTTCAAGCTGAGTTCTTTCACCAAAATACGCCCGACCGTAACCCTACAGCTCCATTTCTGGATGTGACAAGCGGGGCTATTGATACCATTATGGAGCGCGCCATGAAACGATCGGCCAGATGGCGCCATCTTAAACGTGAAGGATTGGATGAAAAGGACATTGAAGCAACTTTCCACAAGAAAACCGAAATGACCGTTTTTGATTGGAACAGCGATTCCTTTGAAAAAGATACTATAATGACACCTATGGATTCCATACGGTACTACAAAACATTCCTACGTACTGCCATGATGTCCATGGAACCACAGACTGGTCATGTAAAAGCATGGGTCGGAGGAATAGATTACAAGCATTTTCAATATGACAATGTAATTCAAGGATCAAGACAAGCGGGTTCATTGTTTAAACCTTTCGTGTATGCTGCGGCGATTGACCAGTTGCGCTATTCCCCATGTTACACATTACCGGACAACCAATACTGTATTGAACCTGGAAAACATGGGAACATGGAGGCATGGTGCCCAAAGAATTCGGATGGAAAGTACTCGGGAGAGGATATGTCCCTGAAAAGTGCGTTGGCCAATTCCGTAAACACCATCACAGCGCAATTGATTGATAGGGTAGGCCCGGGTTCCGTGGCTTCCATAGCAAAAAGTATGGGTGTTACAAAGGATATTGCAGAAGTGCCGTCCATTGCACTGGGCACACCCGATGTTAGTGTCTATGAAATGGTGGGTGCCTTTGGGACCTTTGCTAACCAAGGGGTGTATGTAAAACCCGTGATGGTCACCCGTATAGAAGATAAAAATGGTACCGTACTATTCGAATACAAACCCGAAACAAAAGATGTCTTGAGCAAGGATGTTGCCTATGCGATGATCAATCTTTTGGAAGGTGTGACCCAATACGGTTCTGGGGGACGTTTAAGGCACACCTATGGCAAGAACAACACCGTTTATAAGGAGATTATAACCGGATACCCTTATGAGTTGACAAATCCGATAGCCGGAAAAACTGGAACCACACAAAATCAAAGTGATGGATGGTTCATGGGGATGGTTCCCAATCTAGTAACCGGCGTTTGGGTAGGCGGAGACAATAGGTCCATACACTTTAATCGATTGGCTTATGGCCAGGGAGCATCTATGGCATTGCCGATTTGGGCCCTTTATATGAAGAAGAACTACGCCAACGAAGAAATAGGCGTTTCCAAAGATGCTTTTGAAGTGCCAGAGGAGATGTCGATCAATATAGACTGTACCAAACAACAACAGGAAGAAGAGGAAGATATTGATACTGGAGACGATTTGGACGACTTGGATTTCTAGCCCAAACCCACATTGATAAAATAAAGCCCCAAGCATATCGTAATTTGCTTGGGGCTTTTTTATTTAAATCGTAATTTCAGGCAATATAAATACGAATGCTATGATCAATAAAACAGTTGCCAATGTTACAGAAGCTTTGGAGGGTGTAAAGAATGGAATGACCTTTATGTTGGGCGGATTTGGCCTATGCGGAATACCCGAAAATGCCATAGACGAATTGGTACGATTGGGCGTCAAGGACATTACCTGTATATCCAATAATGCCGGGGTCGATGATTTTGGCCTAGGACTCCTTTTGCAGAAGCATCAAATAAAAAAAATGATTTCCTCCTATGTAGGTGAGAACGACGAGTTTGAACGCCAAATGCTGAGCGGGGAACTGGAAGTGGAACTCACACCACAAGGAACTTTGGCCGAGAAATGCAGGGCGGCACAAGCAGGATTTCCCGCTTTTTACACCCCGGCAGGTTACGGGACCGAGGTCGCAGAAGGAAAAGAGACCCGTGAATTCGATGGAAAAATGTACGTGTTGGAGCCAGCGTTCAAGGCTGATTTTGCTTTTGTAAAAGCATGGAAAGGGGACGAAGCCGGCAACCTCATTTTTAAGGGTACGGCACGGAATTTTAATCCGTGTATGTGCGGAGCGGCCACGATAACCGTAGCGGAAGTCGAAGAACTACTTCCGGCGGGCAGTCTGGACCCCAACCAGATCCATATTCCCGGAATATTTGTACAGCGCATTTTCCAAGGAAAATCATTTGAGAAAAGAATAGAGCAGCGAACGGTGAGAACGAGATAATAAGCCGATGTGCCAATATGCCAATGAATCAATGTGACAATGGGTCGATTAGGCTGGATCAATTAACGGATTGCGATATATTCAAAAAGTATGATGATAACTTTTAGTGAAAAGTATAGTGACAACACTATTTTGGTAAAATCATTTGAATTTGCCAAAAACGTTGTTGAATATGGCGAAAAACTTGAAAGTATTCGAAAGTTCGTGGTAGCTAACCAAGTTTTAAAGTCAGGAACATCCATAGGAGCAAATATTAAGGAAGCCCAAAATGCGGAGAGCAAGGCTGACTTTGTGCACAAGATGAAAATTGCAATGAAGGAAGCTGAAGAAACTGAGTTTTGGCTTTTCTTGTGCAACGAACTGAATAATTATCCAAGTGCTGAAAAGTTATTGGCGGAATTGTTTGACATCATCAAAATTTTGAACAAAATAATTTCGACCTCAAAAAGAAATACATAACTAGAAGTAATTGGCATATTGTCTAATTACTTAATTGACACATTAACAACATGTTAGATAAGAACGGAATAGCAAAACGGATAGCAAAAGAGGTCAAGGACGGATATTACGTCAACCTCGGTATTGGTATACCCACCTTGGTTGCCAATTTTGTACGGGACGATATTAGTGTGGAATTTCAAAGCGAAAACGGTGTTTTGGGCATGGGCCCCTTCCCATTCGAGGGGGAAGAGGATGCCGACATCATCAATGCTGGTAAACAGACCATAACCACTTTGCCAGGTGCTTCTTTTTTTGATTCTGCCCTAAGTTTTGGAATGATACGGGGCCAGCATGTGGATTTAACCATTTTAGGGGCAATGGAAGTAGCGGAGAACGGAGATATTGCCAACTGGAAGATACCCGGAAAAATGGTAAAAGGAATGGGAGGAGCTATGGATTTGGTGGCATCCGCAGAAAACATCATCGTTGCCATGATGCATACCAACCGGGCCGGGGAATCAAAATTGTTGAAACGATGCACCTTGCCCTTGACCGGTGTAGGGTGCGTAAAAAAAATTGTCACCAACCTTGCCGTATTGGAAGTCACATCCGAAGGATTCAAATTGATGGAAAGAGCACCCGGGGTTACCGTTGAGGAAATCGTAGAAGCAACCGAAGGAAAACTTGTTGTGGAAGGAGATATTCCCGAAATGAATATTTGATAAATATCCATACAATTTTTACAACAAAATCAAGCCATTACACAACAATAGTTTTAAATTACCGTTCATCGATTATATATTTGGTTATATCGAAATTTTTACCCAAATTAACACCACAAACCAAATTAACCATGGCACTAAAATCAAAAACCACGATGGACGAAAATGTCCAAGTCTACAGAAACGATTTTTTCACAGGTTTTATGCTTTTGATCAAAAAGCTTTTCATGCTATAGATCAGTTGTAATCCCCCTGAAAAATATAGAGCCAACATCTTGTTAGGCTCTTTTTTTGTGATAATTTTGGGCATAATTCTTCGCCATGGCCTTGCACTATCTAAAATGTACTACTGCGGACTTAAAAACTTTGGTGCACATATCCAAAGAAACCTTTAGAGCCGCCTTTGAAAAAGACAATGACCCAAAGGATTTTGAAGCCTATATCCAAGAAGCGTTCCATCCTGATAAACTAGCCAAAGAACTTGCCCACAAGGACTGCCTTTTTTATTTTGTGTATGACGATGAAACATTGGTAGGGTATTTTAAATTGAATATTGGAACGGCGCAGACCGATGTGCACGACCCCAATGCCTTGGAAATTGAACGTATTTATGTGCTTGGGGAGCATCAAGGCAAAAAGATAGGTGCTTGGATGCTCCAAGAGATCATCACAAAAGCCAAGGAGTTGGGTAAGGATTATATTTGGCTAGGGGTATGGGAACACAACCCCAAGGCCATACGTTTTTATCAAAAACATGGTTTTACAAAGTTTAACGAACACCCTTATTATATTGGTACCGATAAACAAACCGATTGGTTGTTGCGATTAGAGCTTCAATAAATTTCCCAGATAAAGAATATCGCCCTCCGCCTGTAGTTTGTATGCAAAAGAGTTTTCGTAAGCGGCATGAATCAGCAAAGAAATGGCATTTGCGTTCAATTTGGTCAAACTATTGGTGCGGTACACTACATCGCGGATCGTGGAAAAACTCACATTGCTCTGTATGGCAATGTTGGCAAAATCGTTTTTAGATGTATTTCTTCGTAGTATTTCGGACAGCTTTTCATTGATCGGCTTTCCATAATCCTCTTCCCTAAAAATCAATTCGCCTTTTACAATTGGCCCAAGGCCTTTAATGGAACCCATTTATAATTCGTGTTTAAATAATTATATGTCGGGGTCAAATCCTATTTTCTATATTTGGCTTGTAACCCAATTACAGAAAATTAGATGAATTGCTGCGTTGATTGCTTGTTGCGTAACAATATTACACAATATAGAAATAAATGTATATAATTAAGCAGTTAAGACGAAAAAATAATATTAGCCAATCACAATTGGGCAAAGAAATTGGGGTTAGCCTTCGCACCATTCAGCTTTACGAACGCAAGGATGCCAATATCCCCATAAAAAATCTCACCAAAATAGCAGAGTACTTTGGGCTTACCATTGCCGAACTGTATATGCACGAGGTCAACGATATGGGAGAGGCCTACACCAAACGACAGCCTTTTACCAAGCATGGCAGTGTGTTTTACCCGTTGGAGCATGGAAAATACTTGGTAATGGCCCCTTTGGTATTGGTCGAATGGCACAAAAAATACATTCAAAGTTTACAGAAGAACAACCTGAGCAATCCTTTTCAAGGAGGTTTTATAATTGATTTTTTAGCGGATGAGCCCCACCGCATATTTGAGGTGTCCGGCGATTCCATGAACGATTCCAGCTTAGATGCAATCCCAAACAAGGCCTATGTACTTGGGTTGGAAATTAAAAAAGAATCGTTAACGCGCAATAACGAAACCTTTTGGAACCAATCATATATATTGGTTTGTGCGAATAGGATTATCTGTAAACAGCTTACAGGGTATAACAGGGAAAATAAGACGGTTTTGTGCCATAATTTGAATACATCGCCCGAATTTCAGGACTTTGAGTTGCCTTTGGATGATGTGTTACAAGTCTTCAAGATTGTGAAAAAGCAGCTTTGACTTTATCCAGGTGCATTAAGACTGCCTCTAAACATTCATCTAAGTTTTTCTTCACCTCTGTTTCCCAAAAACGAAATACAGTGTACCCTTTTTCTTTCAGAGCTTGATTCACCTCTTGATCCCGTTGCATGTTACGCTCAATTTTGGGAATCCAGAATTCTCGGTTGTTCTTGATTTTTTGTTTGCGCTCCTCCCAATTATAACCGTGCCAGTACTCACCATCAATAAATATAACGGTCTTGTACTTTTTTAGGGCGATATCCGGCTTTCCTATGAGCTTCTTGTAATCAATACGGTAACGGTAGCCCGATTGCCACAGTGCTTTTCTAAAGGCAAGTTCTGGCTTGGTGTTCTTGCCCTTTATTTTTCCCATGATCTTGGAACGTTGCGGTGTAGTATAAAAACCCGAATCCTCACTAAATCGAGGTACTTTGATGCGATCTTTCGGGTATTTTTTGGGCATACGTTAAAATACACAAGTTTGAATCAAAAAACAACGCAGCATAACACTCCGCCTTTTATACCCCAACTTAAGCCTAAATGGGTGTTCTAAGCATTCGGGTTTTTGTCACGGATACGTTTGTACAACCTGATTCCCAGCATCAGCAATAGGGCCAGCACAAAAATCCCTATCACCCCATAGATCCAGTTAAAGGCATTTTTAAGGATGACCAAAAATACCACGGCAAACAGGATAAGGGTCGCCACCTCGTTCCAAATACGCATAAATTTAGAAGTGTATTTTACCTCATCGCGCTGCAATTGTTGAAAGATTTGATGACATTTAAAATGATACACGAAAAGTAACGCTACAAAGGCCAGTTTAACGTGCATCCAAGGTTGCTGCAACCAAGCGGGCATCAAAATCAACAACCATATCGCGAACAACGTACACAAAATTGCCGATGGCCATGTAATGATGTACCACAATCGTTTCGTCATCAACTTTAGTTGTTCGGAAAGGATTTCCTTGTCCGGTGATGGTTTTTGCCAGGCTTCAATATGGTAGATGAACAGCCGGGGAATATAGAACAAACCGGCAAACCAGGTCACCACGAATATTAAGTGCAACGATTTTATGTACTGGTACAGCAATTATTTTGTTTTAAGTGTTACATTCTAATGGCTCCAATGCCATGCTCCCATAGTTTGGCGTTAAATTTAGGTATTTCTGTTTTCATCAAGGTCTCAGCACGCTGTTTTAGTCCAACCCATTGCGCATCCAGTTCTGCCTTTCTATCTTTTGATGGTTGATTGATCTGTGGCAATGCACTGTTGCTATGGTTCATCACAAAAAGATATTCTGCGGTAAACTTGTTGGGAAAGTTCTCTACATCGTCATACGCTTGGGATTTCCGCTGCACCATTTCGCCATCCCATGTTTTTAATGTATCGAGTAAAGCTTGACCTTCTTTCTTCAGCTCATCATTATCCAAATCCTTCAACAGCTTCTCCAGTTGATCTTGCACTTCTTTCAACTTGTTCACTTTGTTGTGCATCTCGGTGAGTTTGGTCTCGAAATCCGTCATAATGGCATCGTGTTCCTCAAAACGCTCTTGATCAACATTGGTATTGGGTGTAGCAATGATGGTTCCCTTGGTGGAAACTGTCTCCCCTCCTGCTTTTAATTTTATGGTATACTCCCCGGGTGGCACTTTGTGACCTGTAAAATCTGCTTCGATATACACGCCTGGGATACCTGGCAATATTGGGGTTTTTAAATCCCAAACAAAGCGATTCAACCCTTTGTCGGTTCCCAAAACAGGAGCTGGTGGAGCTCCACCGCCATTATGCGGTATATAACTTTCATCTTTTTTGGAAGTAAAGTTGCGAACTACTTTACCCTGGCCATTCAAAATTTCCATGGTCACCTCCGTAGAATCCATTTTTTCGGGAAGATTATAGTAGATCACCATACCGTTTGCCGGGTTTACTCCTTCAAAAGAATGGGTCCCCGTTACACTTTTAGAAGAACTGTTTAGCTGACTTCCCCAATTACCGTGAACGGCTTCTTCGGGCTTGTAAATTTTTAATGCTTTGTTGCTTCCTTCGTACTGAGCAAGTGTGGTGATGTTGTCCAAAATCCAGAAACTTCTTCCGGATGTAGCCACGATCAAATCTCCTTGGTGCACTTTCAAATCAGTAACCGGCGTTTTGGGCAGATTCAGTTGCAAGGGTTCCCATTTTTTTCCATCGTTCCAAGAAACATAAAGCCCCTTCTCGGTACCCGCATACAATAGTCCTTTTTGCTCTTCGTCTTCCCGTACTACCCTTGTAAATGCTCCATAAGGAATTCCTTCGCTTATGTTCGTCCACGATTTACCGTAGTCGCTGCTTTTGTATATGGCAGGGGTATAATCGTTGAACTTATATCGGGTGGTGGCAATGTAGATGGTACTTGGGTTATGTGGCGATACCTCAATGGCGTTTACCAAACATTCCTTTAACCCCTTTGGGGTTATGTTCTCCCATGACTCCCCGCCGTTTTTGGTGATATGCACCAAGCCATCATCACTTCCCGTAATCAAAATTCCTTTTTCGTGCGGTGATTCAATAATGTAAGCTAAAGTTCCATAGTTTTCAGCACCAACGGCTTCGTTGGTGTAGGGGCCCCCTCCTTTTCCTTGTAATTCATCTTGATCTCTGGTAAGGTCCGGGGATATTTCTTCCCAAGTGACTCCATTGTTCTTAGTTCTTAGCACCAATTGCGCACCGTGATAAAACGTACCAGGTTCGTGCTTGGACCAAATCACAGGGGCATTCCAGTTGTACAGGTATTTCATATCCCGCGCATCACGACCCAAATATTGGATAGGAGCCGCCATGACGTTACTGGACATTTTGGATTCCATGTCCAACAACTCAATAGTCCCCAAATAACTTCCACCCATCACATAACGGGGATTATCGGGATCAAAGGCCAAAAAAGCACTCTCCCCACCTGCGGAATAGTGCCAATCCTCCCGACCAATGCTCCATCGACCTACTGAAAGACTCGCAATCTTGACCGAAGTATTGTCCTGCTGGCCTCCGTAAATATTATACGGAAAGAGATTATCGGTATTGATTCGGTAAAACTGTGCCGTAGGCATATTGTCCTGTAAGGTCCAGTTTTCGCCGTAATCAAAAGTAATGGTAGCCCCGCCATCATCTGCCAAAACCATATTGTTGGAGTTGTTGGGGTTAATCCACAAATCGTGGGTATCGCCATGGGGCACTGAGATGGTTTCCCATGTTTTCCCCCCATCTTCGGAACGGAACATGGAAGCACTCAGCACATACACGGTATCTTCATCATTGGGATCGGAAAACACTTCAATATAATACCAGGCACGTTGCACCAATCGGTTATCACCACTTACCATCTGCCAGCTATCACCTGCATCATTCGAAACAAATAAACCGCCCTTGTCTTGATTGGAATCACTTTCGATTACGGCATAGACTTTATCGGAATTGGCAGCACTTACCGCTATGGCCATTTTTCCTTTTTCCTCGGGAAGACCCTTCGTCATTTCCGTCCAAGTATCCCCGCCATCGGTACTTTTGTACAATCCACTTCCAGGCCCACCACTGATCACTTTATTGGGTTTGCGCTGGTGTTCCCACATTGCTGCATACAAGACCAGAGGATTATTTGCATCCATGGAAAGCTCGGCAGCTCCTGTACCTTCATCCACATACAGAATGTTCTCCCACGTCTTTCCTCCATCCGTGGAACGATATACCCCTCTCTCCGGATTTGGGGCATACAATGCTCCTTGGGCTGCCACATAAACAATATCGGGGTTGGTGGGGTGGATGATGATTCGTGAAATGTGCTGCGTTTTTTCCAAGCCTAGCTTGACCCATGTTTTCCCTGCATCGTTGGATTTATACATACCATCTCCATAAGAAGTCATTACGCCTCTTGGGGCATGCTCTCCCATACCACAATACACAATATTGGGGTTGGATGGTGAAACAGAAACGGCCCCAACGGAACCCATTTCAAAAAATCCGTCGGAAATGTTTTCCCATTGGCCTCCTGCATTGGTGGTCTTCCAAAGTCCTCCGCCTGTGGTTCCCATATAATAGGTAATCGGGTCGCCCACAACACCACTTGCAGTTACGGAACGTCCGCCCCTAAATGGGCCAATGTTCCTAAATTTCATGGGTTCAAAATAATCGTTGGCGGTCTGTGCAAAAGCCAGCGTTCCAAATAAAGCGCCTAACAGAAGAAATACTCTTTTTTTCATGGTGATGGTTGGTTTATATAATAGAATATGTGCTGTTCACAATGAAAAGAGGGTGTCTGAAAAGCTCGTTATCTGTCAGTTCGATCGTAGTCGAGAACCTAAAGTAATTTGATAATCAATGGGTTTCGACTGCGCTCAACCTGACAAATTCAATCTTTTGTTGCTTTTTATACACCCTCATTCTGTTTATTCCTCGATACTCAAATAATTCAATTTAAGCTGATTGAACTCTGCATTAAAAGCGGAAATCTCTTCATCGACCAAATTATCGAATTCCCTTAATTGCTCGTTTATTTTGCCTGACATTTCATTTTTAACGGCGATGTCCTGCTCCGTCGGCGGGAAATCATCAATGGAAACCAAACTGTTCAAGTGTGCCAGTTTGTTGGTCAGTTTGATGGGAAAGTTCAATGGGTCTTGGTTACTTCTGTTCTTGGTCTGATACAGTTCTTTTTCAATGGAACTGAATTGCTCTTTCATTTTTTTGGCTTTTTCCACCAAAGCTTTGGTCGCTTCATCATTTTTATACTTTTTGATGAATTCGTCCAACTTGCCATTGATCTCCCTGATTTTTTTAATGGATTGATGCGCTCTGTCCACGGTTTCGTTCACCTCGGTGATGAAATCGTACTGTTTTTGCATATCGGCCACCGTAACTTCTGCCCTTGGATCGGGAAGAATGGTGAAGTTCTCCGTTTGGGCATTTCCGTTGACATTCAAACTAACTTTGTATGTTCCAGGAACGGCTTTAGGCCCGCTTAGGTTGGCCCACCACAAAATCATGCCGTCCAATCTTTCAGCTCCTTTGCCGCGGGTGTCCCAAACATAGGTGTTTCCACCTTTTTTGGCCTCCAATTTTTTATCCTTCTCCTTGGCATAAGTACTATAGGTTGCCAAAGTATCGCCGTTCATTTTGGTATAGGTTAATGAAACACTGTCCTTCTCGGAAAAATCTTTCAAGTAAAAATGAGTAATGACTCCGTTGGCCAAGTTTTCGCCTTCTGTTTTTGATGGTTTTCTAGCTGCCCTTCCTTTGGTTCTGTAACTATCTCTTGGCTTGTACAAAATAGCATCTGCAGATTTTGTGGCATCATCCAATTGGTGCAAAACTGTCAAGTCATCAATCACCCAAACACTTCTACCTTGGGTCGCTACGATCAAGTTATCGTCTTTAATGGTCAAATCCGTAATGGGAACAATGGGCAAGTTCAACTGAAACTTTTCCCAATCGGCCCCATCATTAAAGGAGATATACATACCCGTTTCCGTGCCTGCATACAACAAGCCTTTTCTTTTAGGGTCTTCCCTTACCACACGGGTAAAATGCTCATCCTCGATTCCGTTGGTGATTTTGGTCCAAGTTTTTCCGTAATCGGTAGTTTTGTAGAGATATGGTGCAAAGTCACCCAATTTGTAACGCGTAGCGGCCACGTAGCAGGTACCTTCGTCAAAAGCCGATGGCTCAATACTGTTGATCATGTTCCACTCGGGCATATTTGGTGGTGTAACATTTTCCCAAGTTTGACCACCGTCTTTGGTCACATGAATCAATCCATCATCACTGCCCACCCACAATAATCCTTCTTTTAAAGGACTTTCGTTCGCTGCGAATATGGTACAATAATATTCCACACTGGTGTTATCCTGTGTGATCGGTCCGCCACTGGACACTAATTTTGTAGGATCATTTCTAGTTAAATCTCCACTCAACAACTCCCAGCTCTGACCTTCGTTGGTGGTCATGTGCACATGGTTGGAAAAGGTGTACAATTTGTTCGGGTCATGTTTGCTGAACATGATTGGGAAGTTCCACTGAAAACGATACTTCATCCCTTCGGCTCCATGGCCCATGGGGTTGTCCGGCCATACGTTAACTGCCCTAGCTGTATTTTTTGCATGGTTCACCCTGGTCAATAATCCACCGTAGCTGCCTCCATAAACAATATCATCATTGGTTGGGTCCACGGCAATGTGAGCGGATTCACCACCGGCAGTTTCTTCCCAATCATCCTCTCCAATGGAACCATCATCACTCCTGTAATTGATTCTTAGGGTGGAGTTATCTTGTTGTGCCACATAGATTCTGTAAGGGAATGCATTATCTGTAGTAACCCTGTAAAATTGTGCTGTGGGTTGGTTATGATAGGTACTCCAGGTTTCACCACCATCATAACTTACTTGAGCGCCTCCATCATCAGCCATGATCATGCGATTGGAATCTTCCGGAGCGATCCAAAGGTCGTGGTGATCACCGTGCGGGGCATTGGAAGATTCAAAAGTTTTTCCTCCATCCGTACTTTTATGATAGCTTACATTAAGCACATAAACTACATCTTCATCATTGGTGTCGGCATAAACTCGGGTATAGTACCAAGCACGCTGTCTTAAACTTCTGTCGCTGTTAACAAGAGCCCAAGTTTTACCTGCATCATCGGAACGGTACAGACCTCCTTTTTCCTTGTTCTCTACCATGGCCCAGACCCTATTGCTGTTTTGGGGCGAAACGGCCACACCGATAATTCCTAAAGTATCGGTCGCGAAACCTTCGTTGTTGGAAATCTCTGTCCATGTTTCTCCGCTATCGGTACTTTTCCATAACGCAGAACCTTCTCCGCCACTGTTCAAACTATAGGGAGTTCGTTCAATTCTCCAGGTTGATGCATACAAAATCCGTGGGTTGTTCGGGTCAAATGTCAAATCGACCGCTCCAGCCATATCATTGGCAAAAAGCACTTTTTTCCATGACTCTCCCCCATCGGTACTTTTGTAAACGCCCCTTTCTTCGGTAGGCTTGTACAAATTGCCCATTACAGCGGCATACACAATATTGGCATCATCGGGGTGTACCCGCATTCGGGAAATATGACGGCTTTTGTCAAGGCCCAATGATTTCCAGGTTTTTCCAGCATCCTCTGTTTTCCAAACGCCATAGCCCGATGAAACATTGCCGCGAACGGTTTGTTCTCCTCCACCTACGTAAATCACATTGTGGTCACTTTGTGCCACCTCAACGGCACCGATACTCCCTCCAAAATAACCGTCGGAAATATTTTCCCAGGTACGGCCTCCATCGGTGGTTCTCCATACACCACCACCTGTAGCTCCGAAATAATATAAATTAGGTTCTCCCGGTACTCCGGCAACAGTTCCGGAACGGCCTCCACGGAAAGGACCGATCAATCGGTATTCCAAACTTGAGTATAATTTTTCGGGGTATTCCGGTGCGCTTTGTTTTTTGTTCCTGCGCTGGGAATGCATTGGGGCAATAAACAATGTTGCGGTTAGCAAAAGCATACCAATTTTGAAAAAGCAAGTCTTCATTTTTAAAGTGTTGAGTTAGTCTGCCTTAAAAGTAGTGAAAAAGGCACAAAAAAATTATCCAATTATTTTGTACTTTAACCTCGCAGATAAAAAATCAAAAACTAAACCATGCTCAAATTTTTAAGGCTCGCCGTTTTAATCTTGGCGATAGCTGCTTGTAAAAACCAATCCAACAACAAAAAAGAAGAAACAACAACTTCCCAGCCGGAAGAAAAGAAATCCGAATGGGTCCATCTTTTTGATGGCACCAGCTTGGAAGGCTGGCGCGGTTACGGTATGGATTCCCTTCCACCTGGATGGACGATAAAAGACAGTGTCCTCACTTTTGACACCGAACTGGGGCTGGAACAGGATTATACTGGTGGAAAAGATATTATTTACGGAGCCGAAGAGTTCGATAATTTTGAACTCTATCTGGAATGGAAAATACCCGAAGGGGCCAACAGCGGCATTTTTTACCATGTAAAAGAAGGATATGATGGTCCTCCCGTAGTTGCCCCGGAATATCAGATCATCGATGATGAAAACTATGCGGACATACACGATTTGACAGGGTACAACTCGCAATTTGGTGCAGAACACCCAGAGCTTCTTCAAGATTGGCAAAAAACAGGTGCCGATTATGCCATGCATACCGCGGACGAATCTCAAAAACAACTGAATCCGGTAGGAGAATGGAATTCCTCAAAAATCGTGTTCACCCCCGAAAAGGTGGAACACTGGCTCAACGGTAAAAAATTATTGGAATTTGTGCCTTGGTCCGATGACTGGAAAGCCAAAAAGAATTCGGGCAAATGGGACAATGCGCCCGACTACGGAAAATACAAAACTGGCTACATTGCCCTTCAAGATCATGCGAGCCCTATTTGGTTCAGAAACATAAAAATTAAAAAACTATAACCTCCAACCATGAACAAAAGAGAATTTATCAAGAAAAGTAGTGTGGGAGCACTCGGAATTATGTTTGCCCCTTCCATTTTAAAGGCAGGCTTCCCAAAAGAAAAACTAAGAACAGCCCACATTGGAGTCGGTAATATGGGGATGGAGGACCTAAAGGCCGTCTCATCCCACGAAGCAGTTGAGGTAATCGCTCTTTGCGATGTAGATGCCATCAACCTATCCACCGCCCATAAAATGCATCCGGGGGCACGTATCTTTTTTGATTACCGTGCCATGCTGGAAGAAATGGGCGACGAAATTGATGCCGTTATCGTTTCCACTCCCGACCATACGCATGCACCAGCTTCGTTGATGGCGATGAACATGGACAAGCCCGTTTACTGTCAAAAACCATTGACGCACTACGTTTCCGAATCTAGGGAAATGAAAAAATTGGCAGCCGAAAAAGGATTGGTCACGCAAATGGGTATTCAGGTACATTCATTTTACGATTACAAACTGGCCACCCTTTTGATCCAGTCCGGTATTATCGGAAAAGTGCACACCGTACATGCCTGGTCTCCCAAAAACTGGGGCTATGATGGGCCATTACCTGAAGGAAAAGACCCCGTTCCTGACCAATTGGATTGGAACCTTTGGTTAGGCACCTCCAAAGAAAGGCCCTATAAAGATGGAATGTACCACCCCGGAAACTGGAGAAAACTCATGGATTATGGCTGTGGCACCTTGGGCGACATGGGTGTGCATATTTTTGATACCCCATACAACGCTTTGGAACTGGATGTTCCAAGAACCATTATGACACAGTGCAGACCCACCAATGGATTTGGTTTCCCAGAAAAAAATACGGTTACCTATGAATTCCCAGGCACCAAATACACGGGCAAATCCCTAAAATGGATTTGGTACGATGGGCCTGGCGTTCCAGAAATGCACGAAGACCTTATGTTGCCGGGCATGGACATGAAAAAGAACAAAAAGTCCACCGATAAGAATAATGAAAACAGTATTTCCTTGGATGCAGGAGTAGCAGGTGAGAACGAATTACCGGAACAGGGAGCTATGTTCGTAGGTGAAAAGGGACGTTTGTTGCTACCTCACTTTATGCAATTGCCAAAGAAAATTCGAAGGGGAAAATACGTGGACATCTCCAAAGAAATCGCCAAGGTTTCCGAAGAGCACAACTTGGGGGAACCCATCCGGAATTATGCCACTGAAGGACCTAAACATTACCACCAATTTGTAGATGCTTGTTTGGGCAAGGGTACCACTACCGCACCTTTTGATTATGCGGCAAGATTGACCGAAACCATTTTATTGGGCACCATTGCAGGGCGCTTCCCAGGAGAAACCTTGCATTGGGATGCAGAAACCGCCCAATTCAAAGAAGAAAAAGCCAACAAATATTTGGCCGGTGATTACAGGGATTTTTAAAAAGTAAAATTTTTATGTCATCCACCCAGGAGTATTGGCTAAGTGGTCCTATACCAGAGGTACCCGCACTTTTGCAACCTGCAGCACATGCCTTGTTGCAATCTGTGCGGGAAATAAAGGAATATTTGTCCGAGTTCCCCGAAAACAAGCTTTGGGAAAAGCCATTTGGAAGGGCTTCGGTCGGGTTTCACCTAAAACATTTGACAGGCGTGTTAGATCGATTACTGACCTACGCCAAGGAAGAAAGTTTGACGGATGCACAATTCCAATACTTAAAGAACGAAGGGAATGGAGAAAATGCTCCAACATCCCAGCAACTGATAGTGGATTTTGAGACAAAGGTGGGCCAAGCTTTGGACTATTTTAAAACTATCCCGGAAACGACGCTTACAAACGAACGCTTTGTGGGAAGAAAGAAGCTTCCCACCACCGTGATAGGATTACTTTTCCATGCGGCCGAACACAGCCAGCGCCATGTTGGGCAATTGTTGGTTACGGTAAGTGTTTTGAAAGGTTAATGGATCAGTATGAATAAGCGAAATCACAGTTTTTGTTATTTATTTTTGATATTGCCCTTGTTGATGCTATCCCAAAACCGTCTTCGGGACCATGGGGTCGAGATTGGTGTCCTAAAACCCGGAGCCTTGAATGCCATCACCGATGTGCCCGGGGCACAAGTAGGGCATTCCACACTAATTAAGGGTGATAACGTTAGAACAGGAGTCACCGCCATTCTTCCCCATTCTGGAAATATTTTTCAGGAAAAAGTACCCGCCGCTATTTATGTGGGCAATGGTTTTGGCAAAATCGCTGGTTATACCCAAGTGAAGGAATTGGGCAATTTGGAAACGCCCATCATTTTGACCAATACCTTAAGTGTTTCCACAGCGATGAATGCCGTTATTGGTTACACGCTCAATCAGCCTGAAAACGAAGATGTCCGTTCCGTTAATGCCGTGGTCGGTGAGACCAATGATGGTTACCTCAACGATATCAGAGGTCGCCATATTACGGAAGAACATGTGCTTGAAGCTATCGAAAATGCAAAATCGGGCCCTGTTGCCGAAGGTAATGTAGGGGCCGGAACAGGAACCATTTGTTTTGGGTTCAAGGGTGGCATAGGAACATCATCCAGAGTGTTGCCCAAAAAATTGGGCGGTTATACCGTGGGCGTAATGGTCCAAACCAATTTTGGGGGTGTTTTGCAGATTGCCGGAGTAGAGGTGGACAAGCAACTCGACCGCTATTCGGACGCTCTCAAATATTCTGCGGATGGTTCCTGCATGATGGTTGTGCTCACCGATGCTCCGCTGGATTCCCGAAACTTGGAACGCTTGGCCAAAAGGGCCATGTTGGGTCTTTCACGAACGGGAGGTATTGCCAGTAATGGAAGCGGCGATTATGTGATTGCGGTTTCCACTGCAAAAGCATGTCGAATACCGTATCAAAGTGAAAACCCGACACAAACCGTGACAACCTTGCGAAATAACGCCATGACACCTTTGTTTCTCGCTACCATTGAAGCGACCGAGGAAGCCATCTTGAATTCCCTTTTTGCCGGGGAGACGATGATTGGGCGGGATGGACACAAAATCGAGGCCCTTCCGAAACAACAAGTCTTGAAAATGCTGAAAGAGGCTGTAAAAATGGACTGATTGTGAGCCAACTGTAACAATACCTTGGCATTTCATACTAACCCAACGGAAGTAATCTTCTTTTTTCATAAATTAAGCATCATTAAAACTAAAAACACTACCATGGATATTTTTGGAAAAATCAAGGAAAAACTCAGCAACGAGTTTATCGACATTGTCGAATGGCTCGATTACACCGACAACACCATTGCATATCGGTTTGAGCGCTATCAAAATGAAATAAAAAACGGCGCCAAACTTATTGTTCGCGAAGGGCAGACCGCCGTTTTTATCAATGAAGGGCAGTTGGCCGATGTATTCGGACCGGGCACTTACGACCTTACCACACAAAACCTGCCTATTTTAGCCACCTTGAAGGGTTGGAAATATGGCTTCAACTCTCCTTTTAAGGCCGAAGTGTATTTTGTGAACACCCATTTGTTTACCGATGAAAAATGGGGCACCAAAAGCCCTATCACCTTAAGTGATGACCGTTTTGGTTTGGTAGAAATAAGAGCGTTTGGAACATACGCCTTTAAAATTTCCGATGCAGGAAAGTTCATCAAGGATATTGTGGGGACGGACAGCAATTTCACCAATTTTGAAATCAATGAGCACTTAAAAAGTTTGATTGCCACCCGATTTACAAATACCGTCGGCCAAGCCAATCTGCCCATTGAGCTCTATGCCGCCAACACTACCGAACTTTCGGACACCTGTCGGGAAGTAATGGCACCCGAGTTTGAAAGTGTGGGCATTTCCTTGGAAAAATTCTATATCGAGAACGTTTCCATGCCCGAAGATCTTAAAAAGGAAATCTTTGAATATAGCCGAATCGATAAACTGGATTTGGATAAATTGACCAAATTCAAGACTGCAAAAGCCATTGAGGCCGCTGCTCAAAATGAAGGGGGTACTGCTGGTGCCGGCATGGGCATGGGTATGGGATTTGCACTGGCCCAACAAATGGGCGGCATGATGGGCGGAAACACCCAAACTGCACCACAGCAAGCTGCGCAACCTTCGGCTGGGGCCGTTCCTCCACCACTGCCTGCACAAACCATGTACCATTATGCAACGAATGGAACCCAACACGGTCCAGTGACCTTTGAGCAAATGCGTTCCCTATTCGCCTCACGAACCATTAACCGTGACAGTTTGGTATGGAAACAAGGTATGACTGCTTGGACCGCATTGAAAGAGGTAGAGGAATTGAAATCGTTCTTGGGAGGCAATACGCCCCCGCCTTTGCCAACCGAGTAATACATTTGTTGTCATTTATGTAAAGGAACTTGTGACCGAGAAATCTAATCGGAATGATTAATTTTTGAGATTTTCCATATTGACCGATCATATCGCCTCGAACATTTTACCGGGCAATGGTCGGATCACGCCTTTCATTTCCATATTCAGCAAAGTGGACGAAACCTTAAAAATGGGCAGATTACACTCCAAAGCCACGGTGTCTAGCAGTTGTTTTCCGTTCACTTGCAAATAAGAGTAGATTGACTGTTCTGTTTCATCCAACTCGATGAACAGCTGTTTTTGTACCGTCTTCTCTTGCTTTTCTTCCTCAATTTTCCATCCTAAAAGATACACAAGCTCGGCTGCTGAGGTCAACAAATGGGCTTTTTGGTATTTGATGAGGTCGTTACAGCCTTTGCTCCACTTATCCGTGGCCCTTCCGGGAACCGCAAACACCTCTCTGTGATATCCGTGAGCCAAATCCGCCGTTACCAAACTGCCTCCTTTTTCAGCGGATTCTATTACAATGGTTGCTTCGCTGATTCCGGCAATAATTCGGTTTCGTTTTAGGAAATTCTCCCGATTGTGTTGGCTTGTACTCCAAAATTCGGTCATAAAACCTCCATTTGCTTCTATTTTGGATTTGTATTTGGCATGCACTTTGGGATAAATTTGATTGAGCCCGTGCGCCATACAGGCAATGGTCTGCAATCCATGATCCATTGCTGCTTTTTGAATGGCAATATCAACGCCATAGGCCAAACCACTAACAATAATCGGGTTTAGATGGGCTATCTCCTCAATAAATTGATTACAAAACGATGTGCCATATTTGGTTACGTTCCTTGTTCCAACAACGCTGATGATTTTTTGGTCATTCAAATTGATATTACCTCGTTGGAACAACAAAATAGGGCCATCAACACAATGCTTCAAACGGGTGGGGTACCCATCATCCATAAAATAGGACATGGTGATGTCTTCTTTGGTCAAAAACTCAAACTCTTTTTGGGCCTCTTCAAGATGAATGGAATCATGGAGACCTTTCAAAGTCATCTTACCAATGCCATCAATTTTTAAAAGATGGTGCAGTTTGTCCTCAAAAACGGCTATTGGACTTCCGCAATGGGCAATTAATTTTTTGGCCGTAACATCCCCTATATTGGGAATATTTTGCAGCCGCAAAGCCGCAATAATTTCAGGTTCAGTCATTTGATTTGGGCGTCAAAGTTGTCCACAAAATACAGCTTTTCAAATGTTAATAAAAAGTTATCCTGCATATTTTGTACTGTCCCTTTTTTTGCAATATTTGTGCTTATGCGGATTGATTCATACATAGAAAAGCTCTTGTTCGATTATAACTGTGTCGTAGTGCCTGGTTTTGGTGCTTTTTTGACACAAGGCAAGTCCGCTGAAATTGATTTGGCCACCAATACTTTGGTGCCGCCGAGCAAGACCATTTCCTTTAACGCCCAACTTTCCAAAAATGATGGTCTGTTGGTGTCCCATATTGCCAAAGAAAAGAATTTGGGATATGAAGAAATGCTTCGGGAAGTGGAGAGTATTGCACAGGAATGGAACAATAAGTTGGTTCAGGGCGATAGCATTGAACTTTTTGGAATCGGCAAACTTTGGCACAATAGCGAACAACGCATCCAGTTTCAACCAGAGGAAAAAATCAATTTTTTAACATCTTCCTTTGGCCTGTCCACATTTGCAGCCACCCCTATTCAACGTGAGGTAATCAAAGAAGAGGTGGAAGAATTGGAAGAACGTATTCCATTTATCATCACTCCAGAGAAAAGGGAGCAAACTTCTTTTAGGCCTTGGTTAAAGTATGCCGCCGTCTTTTTATTGGCTGTTTCTTTAGGGGTTACTTCGTACCGCACCTATGGTGACCTTCAGCAAAAGAAAGTGGCAGCCCGTCAAGATGCCCAACAAGAAGTGTCCCGCTTGATCCAAGAGGCTACTTTTTTTGAAAGTGCTCCGTTGGAACTGCCCGCCATCAACATAAAAGTGACCAAGAAAAAGTTGGGTAAGCACCATGTAATTGCCGGGGCCTTCCGTGAAGAGCAAAATGCCGAGAAAAAGGTAAATCAACTCAAAGAAAAGGGATATAATGCTTTTTATTTGGGCGTGAACAAATATGGGCTGCACCAAGTGGCCTACGATAGCTTTGACGAGCCCAAAGAAGCACTTGCCTTTTTGAGGAAGGTAAAAGCCGAGGATTCAAGAGATGCTTGGTTACTTTCCGAGAAATAATCACGCTTTCCTTTAAAACCATTCCACACTTCAATATCTTTGCGCAAAATTTAAAGGTATGCGCGCTAAAACTCCTAGTGAATCCCGCACGGTAATGACCGATTTGGTGTTACCCAGTGAAACCAACCCCCTCAACAATCTTTTTGGTGGGGAACTCTTGGCCCGTATGGACCGAGCCGCCAGCATTGCTGCCCGTAGACACAGCCGTAGGATCACGGTGACCGCTTCCGTAAACCACGTAGCTTTTAACAGGGCTGTTCCGCTAGGCAGTGTGGTAACTGTGGAGGCAGCAGTTTCCCGAGCATTCAATACCTCCATGGAAATTTTTATAGATGTTTGGATAGAGGATCGCTTTACCGGTGAGCGTACCAAGGCCAATGAGGCCATTTATACCTTTGTTGCGGTAGATGATACCGGAAAACCAACGGAAGTTCCTCCATTGAAGCCTGAAACCGATTTGGAAAAGGAACGCTATGCTGCCGCGCTTCGCCGCAAGCAACTGAGTTTGGTACTTGCCGGTAAAATGAAAGCTGCCGATGCCACGGAACTTAAAGCGCTGTTTACTTCTTAGGAACCAGCCTTTGTACAATCAACATGATGGCTGTGGAATGAAAATTGTACCTTTACTATAACAAACACAGAACAGTATGGCAACCTTGGATTTAAGACAAAGTGTACTGGAATACGTCAAGAAGGCCGATCACAGGTTCTTGAGGCTCGTCAAGGCCATGGCCGACAACTACAATGACGATAACGACGAACGTATCGGTCTGGAGCAATATAACAAGGAACTGAACGAATCCATTGCCCAAATAGAGAAAGGGGAACTATACTCCCATAAGGAAGTGGCAGAGCACATCAAAAAATGGGCAGAAAAATAATCTGGACACACAAGGCCGAAGCAGACTTGAACCAAGCCTTTTTATCTTTACTGGAAGAGTCAAAGTCCATTGAAACAACCATTAGGGTCATTACAGAAATCCATGCTTCCACCAATATTTTGGCAACCGATCCCGAAATCTATAAAGTAGATGCGCTAAAACAAAACAATACTGGAAATGTCAGGGCCAATGAAAAACACCGTTATCGAATCTCTTATCTTATTGAGGAAAACACAGTCTATATTTTGAGGGTGAGGTATGCAAGAAAAGAACCTTTGGAATTCTAATTTGAATAAATTCCCGTGCTAAAAACCATCCTATTAGTAGAGGCCGCCGTTTGGAAGGAATCAAAAATCAAAATTATCGGGGTCTGGGCCAAACCGTTTGCCTTTGTCCAAACCATCAAGTAATTGTACGTCCTCTTCGGAAAGTTCAAAATCGAAAAGGTCGGAATTGGCAATGATGCGCTCTTTTTTGGATGATTTTGGAATGGTGACCACTCCTTTTTGAAGATCCCATCGCAAAACAATCTGGGCAATCGTCTTGTTGTATTTGGAGGCCAAATCCTTCATGATATCGAGGTCAAATATATTGCCCTGCATCAATGGGGACCATGCTTCGTATTGGATGCCTTTGGAGCTGCAGAAATCCACTAAATCTTGTTGTACCAAATAGGGGTGGAACTCCATTTGATTCACCATCGGTACAATTTCCACCGAGCTCAATAAATCTTCCAAATGATGTTGCAGAAAATTGCTCACGCCAATGGCCCTCACCCGTTTTTCTTTGTACAGTTTTTCAAGTGCCTTCCAAGTTTCTTTAGAAATTTCCCCTTTGGGCCAATGCACCAAGTACAGGTCCAGATAATCGGTGCCTAAGCGTTTCAAACTGGCATCAAAAGCTTTTAGGGTGGCATCGTAGCCTTGATCGGTGTTCCAGACTTTGCTCGTTAAAAAAACGTCCTTCCGGGCCACATTGCTTTCTCGGATTCCTGTGCCAACGCCCTCTTCATTGTAGTAAATGGCGGCGGTATCAATATGTCTGTAGCCATGGTTCAATGCAGTTTTTACCGCGTTAATAACTTCGCTTCCGTCTTCGGATTGATATACCCCCAATCCAAAATAGGGCATCTGGACCCCATTGTGCAGTTCAAAGGAGCCTTGTAAATCTGTTATTCGCTTCATAGTGTTAAAGTTGATAGATCCAATCTTCGGGATTCAAGCGATTGGAGTCCTTGTAAAGATAAAACTTCAATTTTGTGGTGCCATCCAACCGATTGGTATTTATTTCGCCGAGCACTTCTTTGGCGGCGACCCTATCCCCTTTTTTAACGTAGAGATTGGATAGGTTGTAATATGTACTGATGTAGTTTCCATGTTTTATCTGTACGCCTTTTTTTCCACCGGGCACAGTTAAAATGGCTATCACCTCACCCTCAAAAATGGCTCTTGCCTTACTCCCCGCATCGGTAGTAATGGTGACACCGTTGTTTCGGTGCTTGATTCCGGGATACAATTTATCCGCATACACCCCATATCCCTGGCTTTTCACTCCCTTTTCCACAGGCCAAATCAACCTTCCTTTATTGGATGAAAAGTTATCCGCCAACAGCTTGGCCTCGGGCGTCAAGGCAAAGGTTGCGCTACTGGTAGATTTCCCTGAACTTCTATTGGAACTTGCGATAGCACTTTTAATCATTCTTTCTATCTCACGATCAATTTTACGGGCCTCCTTTTGCTTTTCGGCTATGGCGGCAGTGTATTTGGCCTCGTTTTGTTTAATGCTCCTTAAAAGGTTTCTTTGGGACTCGATCTCTTTGGATAATTCGGCCTTTGCTTTTTGATTTTCGGCTATGAGCTGGTCTTTTTCCTTTCGTTGACGCACCAAATCTTGATTCAGGGTTTTAAGTTCTTCGGTTTTCTTAACGATTCCCTCTCCTTGCTTTTTACGATGCTTTGCATATTGCTGCATGTACTGAAGCCGTTTGAATGCCTGATAGAAATTCTCGGCAGACAACAGGAACATTAACCGATTGCTTTGCGATTTGTTCTGATAGGTTTTTTGAATGAGCTCGGCATAATCCTCTTTCAGTATTTTTAAATCTTCCCGAAGCTTACTGATGTTCCTTATGTTGACATTGATTTGCCTGTTGAGCAAATTCGACTGTTGATTGGTGACCTGAATGAGCTCTTGGCGAACGTTTATTTTATTGTCCAAGGCTTCCATTTGATCCAAAACAGTGCCTTTTTCTTTCCTTTCGGCAAAGAGCAACCTATTGATTTCCTTGATTTCCTTTTGCAATCGCTCCCGTTTGGCCTCTAACACCTTTTGCTCGCTAGTTTGGGCATGGGAACTTACTGAAGTGAAAAATATAACTATCAGACAATAAATACAATATGAAATTCTATCTTTCATATTACTTTAATGTAATTTTATCATATCCCTTTGGTACTTTGTAGGGGAAATTCATGGATTTATTGATTTCTAAGTTGCGAAAGCTCAAATCTATCGTGGTTAAATCCCCAGCTTCTTCCGCTACGATCTTCACTTCATTGGGCAACACGTTTCCAGAAATATTCTGATAGGTATAATTTGCCTGCAATTGTCTCATTTTTTCTGGTTGGGAGATTTCTTGAGTTGCTATTTTAAAGTTTTTTGGCTCCAGTTGAAATAAAATTTTGAACAACTCCCTGGCCTTTTTTGGCTTTAGTTGGTAGTTGCCATTGTACACTTCAGAATTGAATCTTTCCTTTCTTAAATCCAAGACCGCATTTCCTAGAAGCAGGTTCTGTACTTTTTCAAAATCGAGTTCCGTTCCCAGCAAGTCACTTAAGTAACTAAAATCCCCATCAAAGTATTCGTTTTGCAATTTGTTGTAAAAGGAAACCTTGTTCGGGGTAATATGGGCTTTGACCACACCCAAGGGCGCGCTCATCCAGATGACGTTGTCTTTTTCCATACGGAGGCTGACGTTTACGCCCTGCGAATCATCTCCATTGGCATAATCAATCTTGACCCTGCCTCTCAATGTTTTAAATTTTGGCTGATTGGAGTAATGGGCATTGATGATATTCCTCGCCGACATTCTTGAATCCACTTCCCCTCCTGTAATTGACTTGGTACTCTTGCAGGATCCAAGGGTGAGAAGGAAAGCTATCAGCAAGGCGATTTTAGTTATGTTTTTATATGGGTGCATTATAATCCTGAATTGATTTTGTTCAAATATTCGTTTGCCTTTTGGGGATTTCCAATTTTGGAGTACCCTTCGGAAAGCTGTTTGTAGATTTTATTCTTCAACCCTTCATCATCCAATAGATAATCGAGTCCACTTTCCAAAACCTCTATGCCTTTGTTCGGATCTGCCGTGTTGTTCAATGCTGTCCCGTAGGCAAAATAAAAATAGGGCTGTAATGGATACCTGTCCAAAGCTTCTTTCGAAACATTCAATAACTCCTTAAAATCTGCTGCAGCAATCAGTTTTTCCATCTGTGATTTTAACTGGGCTACAGGGTCATCCAAAACTTCCACTTCTTTCTGGGGAATTGAAGTAATTTGTTCCTGTTTTCCTTTTTGGAGGGAGTCGTTTATTTTTTGGTTCAAGTCTGATTTTAATGGAGAGCTTTCCAGATCATCAAGCACTTTTAAGGCTTCCTCGTATTTCTTCATTTTAAAGAATGAGACGGCCATATTTTGCTTAAGTTTATTGTTTCCATAAGGTATTTGCTGTTTTACGTTTTCGATAGGGCTTCCCTGCTTGTCCAAAATAGTGAGCAAATTATCCAAATACCAATAATCGGTTGGTTCTGAAAGCAAGGCCTCAATAGCATAATCCTGCGCTTGTACATATTTCTTGTCGAGCATATAGGCCTTGGCCAGTTCATAGGCCACTACACTATTGTTCGGCTCCAGTTGTTTGCATTTTAGGAGCAAATCCACGGCCCTATCGTAGTTTTGGATACCTTTTTGCTTTAAGGCCTCAAAGAAGTTCTCTTGAAACTCATCGGTATATTCTTCGAGATAGACTTCGGCGCTTTCCTGTTCTTCTTGGGCAATGGCAATGCTCTGCGTAACCAAGAACACAGCCAAAATCAGCCTAAAAAGAAACTCTTTTTTCATTTTAACTCTACCTAATTAAAAACCTCATCCAACAATTGGAGCTTTAAATAGTTATGGTTCAAACTAACTATTTTATAAATACTGGCATATATTGGGCTTTGATTGTTTCCAAAATAGTATCCTCTGGTAAGTTGGTTACCCTCATAGTTTAAGGACCAAACCTCCTTTTTGGGTGAATCATTCCCAGAACTTATAGGTTCTGAACCACAAATCCAACCAGAATAGTTTTTTATCTGACTTGTACAGACCACAGAATCCAGACCTATTTTGAAAGTGTAAATTGTCTTCAAATCTTCTTTTGACAATGTTTTGGTAAAGCCTGGTTTTCTAAGTATTATTTGCTTTAAAGTAGATTCCTTATCGGAAATGACCCAATCATCAAAAAGAAAGTTCAGATTCACTTTTTCTTGGGCATAGGTATCACAATACATCACCATTGATGCTCCCAAAACCATCCAAACAAGAAGTTTCTTTTTCATAGTAATATCCTAAGTCCCCATCCAACTAAAAATCCATTCTAAAGTTATTCCAAAACGGAATAATCTCCAATACTAATGGTCTCAAAATTACCATTATAAACAACGTGATTGCCAATCATTGCATTGTCCAAGTTGGCGTTGCTTATTTTACTATTGCTCTGGATCAAACTATTTTTTACGGTTGAATTCTCTAAAACGGTATTCGCTCCAACCGAAACATAAGGTCCGACCGTTGTGTTTTTAAGCACTACGTTCTCGCCAATAAAACAAGGCTCTATAATATTCGCATTTTCCTGTTTTACGGAATCGGCAATCATGTTTTCACCCTCATTTTCCAGAAAGCCCAGCATACGCTGATTGGTTTCCACGGTCACATTTTTATTGCCACAGTCCATCCACTCATCCACTTTACCAGGAACAAATTTCATGCCCTTTTCCATCATCCGTTTTATGCCATCATTGATTTGGTATTCGCCACCATGGGTAATGTCGTTGTCCAACACATGTTGTAATTCATTTTTTAGCACACCAACGTCCTTAAAGTAATAAATACCGATTACAGCAAGGTCGGAAACAAACTCTTGTGGTTTCTCGACCAACTCGACGATTTCCTTGCTTCCATTTAGTTTTACCACTCCATAAGCTTCCGGTTGCTCCACTTGTTTTACCCAAATAACACTGTCGGCCGATTTATCCAAATCAAAATCGGCTCGAATCAAGGTGTCGGCATAGGCAATTACGGCAGGTCCACTCAAAGATTCTTTGGCACTCATTATGGCGTGTCCCGTTCCAAGCGGTTTGTCCTGTCTGTAAATGGAACCTTTGGCCCCCAATTCACTTGCCAGTTCCATTAAGCTTTCCACAACATCATCGCCAAAAAAGGCCGGGTCGCCGAGAATAAAAGCGACTTCCTCAATGGGTTCTCCCAATACCTTGGCAATATCGCTCACCAATCGGTGCACAATCGGCTTGCCCGCAACGGGAATCAATGGTTTTGGAACTGTTAATGTATGCGGTCTTAATCGGGATCCTCTTCCCGCCATGGGTACGATTATTTTCATATGTCACACACCTGCCTACGCAGGTGTCTTTTAAAGGTTATAATTTATTCAACAGGGTCTCGACTGCGCTCGACCTGACATTCTTCTCTATTTGGTGCCAGTGCTTCCAAATCCGCCCTCGCCCCTATCGGTATCCGAAAGGGTTTCGACTTCTTCCCACTCGGCACGTTCGTGCTTTGCGATAACCAATTGGGCGATACGTTCCCCATTTTCGATGGTAAAGTCTTCATTGGACAGGTTCACCAAGATTACCCCAACGTTTCCACGATAATCGGCATCAATAGTGCCTGGAGCATTTAAAACGGTGACGCCTTTTTTGGCGGCGAGTCCGCTACGTGGCCGTACTTGTGCTTCGTAACCCACGGGAAGCTCCATAAAAAGTCCTGTTGGGACAATGGCCCTTTCCAAGGGTTTTAAAGTTATGGGTGATTCAATATCCGCTCGTAAATCCATACCTGCCGAAGCAAGCGTCTCGTAATGTGGCAACTTGTGGCCCGATTTGTTGATGATCTTAATCTTCACGTCTTAATAATATGCTTCGTAATTTATCTCCTTCCATCTTATACACTAACCCCAAAAATAACAAAAACAGTATGCTGCCGGCTATTAAATTTCTATTAAAAACATAGAATGATAGTATTGAAAATATGAGTGATACGGAAAGGTAGAAGACTATCTTCCGCATGTTGTAGGGAACGGGGTAGTATTTTTTTCCAAAATGATAGGACAAAAGCATCATACTACCATAGGCCGCCAAAGTGGCCAGAGCGGATGCCATATACCCAATTTTTGGAATAAGGCTTATATTGATGACCAAGGTAATGATTGCCCCCACGGATGAAATATAGGCCCCGAACTTGGTCCGGTCGGTTACCTTGTACCAAACGGACAGGTTGTGGTAGATGCCCAAACAGAAACTGGCCAAAAGTATAATGGGAACCACGTCCAAGGCTTCCCAAAAAGCGGCATCGCGCACCAATAGTTTTTTCAAGGGATCTATAAATACCATCACTCCCAAAAAGATAAGGCTGCCCATAATCACAAAATAGTTGGTAATCTGGGCATAGGCTTTCTTTGGATTTTCAGTGTTCGCATGACTAAAAAAGAAAGGCTCCACCCCTAATCGGAAGGCGGTGCCGAACAGCGTCATGAACACGGCCAATTTATAGCAAGCGGAATACTTTCCGATTTCTGCCTTGGCAACGTTTTCGGGCAATAATCGATCTAAAAGAATACGGTCAAAAACCTCGTTTACCGTAAATGCAAGCCCAGCTACCATAATGGGGAGGGAATATTTGAGCATTTCCTTCCATAAACGTTTATCAAAGCTATATTTAGTGTCAAAATAAATACCGCTCACCCACAAAAAGGCCACGCCGCTGGAAATCACGTTGGCGATAAATACATATTCAATCTGAAAATTTTCTTTGTAGATTTCCGCCCAAAACGACGACCCATTTTCCGCCAATCTCGGCAATATGGTCAAGAAAAAAATATTCAACAGCAAATTCATCGCCACACTGTTCACTTTTACAATTGAATATCGAAGTGGTCGCTCCTTTGCCCTGAGCCAAGCAAAGGGAACAATGGCCAATGCATCTAGAACGAGAATTAAGATGATATAAATTATCAGTGACGCTTTAACATCTATTAGCGAAGCAAAGGTTTCTTTGAAAATCAGCGATCCTGCAAAAAAGGCCAAGGAGGATATCAGCAATGAAATCAACGAAGTTGAAATCACGTTCTCCTTATTGGAATACTTATTGAAAAAACGGAAAAAAGCCGTTTCCATACCGTAAGCAAGCACCACATTAAAAATGGCAAACCACGAGAAGATAACTGAAATCTCACCATAGGTTTCGGGGTTCATTACCGATGTATATAAGGGCACCAACAAAAAAGAGAGCACCCGCGGCAATACCGTGGCCAAACCATAGATAAATGTTTGTTTAAAAAGCCTTTTTAATGGGTTCAATAGGTGTTGCTTCTTTAAAAACCTTGATTAGGTGGCTACAAGTTACGCAAAAGCCTTTAGTCGTAATGTCAAGAAAAACAAAAAGGCCACCGAAATGGTGGCCTCCAATTATATAGAAATATTGTAATTCTAATTGTTCAACGCTTGAGCTATTGAATATGTAGCACTAGGCGAGCTACGAAGCCTGTATGTACTAACTAATATTTAATATACGCTAATATAATATTCACAATTCAATATCCACTTTCCATCTTCCTTATTTAGAAAATGGTGTTTTTCACCTTCCCTGCTTATGTTTATAAGTATTACTGCATTAACCAAACTCTTATCATAAATCGGGTTTGAGAAACTAAAAATTTGTTTGCCCATAAGTTCATTGGCCTCTTTCATAGATATGTTTTTACCCAGCTTTTCACGACTAATATAACTTACTTCATTATAAGTGATTTTTGATCTATCCCACGTTTTTAATCTAAAGGTGGTTTTGTTTAATTTCACTTTGCCTTCAATATAGCGCATTGCACACGGGTCAGAATTGTAGCCCTCATCATTCAATACTTTTTGGCCGTTCATGTGACTGTTGAAGTCTTCTATTGCCAGTCCTACTGTTTCTTCTATTATAACATAAGGTTTGTTGGGATTTTTATAATCATTAAGAGTTGTGTTAATGATTCCATATGTTTCATTTACCAAAATTTCTTCTTTGGGCAATGCCTTGCAAGCAATAAATAAGAATAGACTAATCACAAGGAGTACCAAGTGGATTTGCCTAGTTTTCATAAGGTGAAGATTCAGAATATATTAATTGAATAATTTAATTCAGCTAATGAAAAGCAATATAGACTTCACACTTTACCTCCCAACCATAAGGCCTCTTCTCCAAATAGTAGATGATTTGCCCCGTATTAATATGATTTAATAGTACCAAAGCTTTATCAATTTTTTTGTTAAAAACCGGGACTGACAATTTTAAACGATGGTCTAATCTTTTAATCTCTGAGGTTTCTTTTTTGATTACTTTTTTTGTTTCCAATTTACTAATATCCCATTCTAAAATTCCTTTTATCTCTTTTTGAGTATTAGCAAAATCAAAATTTTTATAAATCGAATCAGCACATTCTGGTATGTTTAAATTAGCCTCTTTTTGAATTTGGAAATTATCAATATGCTTTTTAAAATCTTTAATTTCGAAAGTATCTACCTTTTGATATAGAATTATGGTGTCTTTATCTTGCCTTTTTAAATATTCAAGTTTAGTTTCAATTAAATAGTTTATAGAAACTTTAGCTACTTTATATGCCTCACCTACAATATAGGTGTTAGGCTTAATCGCCTTGCAACTAAAACAAACTATAATGATACTAATCACATATAGTCCCTTTGGGATTTGCCGAGTTTTCATAAGGCAAAGATTCTGAATTAATTAATTGTATTATATTTTGTCTTTCCAGAGTTCCTTCTGGATATAGTAGCTCAAAAGTACCTGTGTCAGTTAACCCATTCCAAGCAAGTTTGTCTAAATATTCTCTAAGTCCATCATAATTATTGTTATCAATTGTATTGAAACTAAGAAAATCACTTGGAGAATAACCGCTGTTAATTGCCCATTCATATAAGGCATCAGCGATATAGCCTACTAAGTTTTGCATATACTCATGGTGGTCGCCTCCAAAAGAAGCTTGGTGAATTGTAAAATCTTCAACCAGTTGAGCATACGATTCATTTTCGGATTGAAACGAACCTGCTTGATAAAAATAAAACAACAAGGCATGGACACTTTCGTGAATGGTTATAGATGCAATATCAATATCAGTAGAAACATCTAAGCGTTCTGTATTTATAGTTATTAAATAATGAAATGGGGTGCCATTCTGTACAGTTGTGTATCCTCCCCAAAAAATGTCATCTAAATCATCTGCTTGGATTGTAATACTTGGCTTAACATCGCTATTAAATATATCCATTACCAAATCAGTAACTGGTGAATTGGCCGCAAGGGCATCTTTAATTATGTCAGCCTGACATGGATAGTCCTCCAAAAGATAAATAATCTTCTCCTCAAAATCCACTTCATTGTCGCCGTGCTGTAGGGCATTAATTGCTTCAGATACAAATGGGTCATTACAACTGTTCTCGTAGATGTATTTTCCCAAGTCTTCCATGGTATCTTGGGGAATGTTGTAATTGTTTCCAAAAAGGCCCAAACAAAGTTCGGCGGTCTGTACATAGTCTACAGGAGGGTTTACGGGAACTATTTCCTCTTCAACATCATTGTTGGGTGTTCCCCCTCCATTTACGGGACCATCATTGATCGGCCCATCTTCGATGCCCCAGTTATCATCAACATCCCCATCATAGTTTTCATTGTTTCCCCCATCGTTGCCACCTCCGTTTTCTCCGTGCACAACATTGCCAGAACACTGAACATTATATTCAGTTATGGAATACACATTGCCATTGGAGTCAACGCACCCTCTTGTCCTTACACATTTTCCAATACCATCTGGGTTAAAGTACACCCAATCCTCACATCCAGAAATAGGACTTGAGGATCCGTTCCCTTCCATTCCAAAATTTCCGTTATTGGATCCAAAACACCATACAAGACTTATCTCATATCCGACTATATTCCATAAACAATTGTTGGCCAATAGCATTTTGGATGTAAAATTCTCTACTAAATTTTCCAGCCCCAATGCTTCCGCATCTATAGGAACTATGGAAATAATATAATTTTGCCATTCCCCTTCAAAAAAGATGTACTTGTAACTATAAAGATAAAATTTGAACGTCTCCCCGTCTTTTTTATAGATTACTAGATTTTCAAAATCCGCTTCTGGATACACAGGAGTTTCAGTTCTAAAGCTGTACGATTTTGAGTTGCTCGTGGTCAATTCAACAATATCCTTGGTCAAAACTGTGAAAGAGCCGTCGGTAGTTTTGAGTTTGGATGTGTGATTTGTTGTTTTGTTGACATCCAGCAACTTGTCTATCTTTCCTAAAGGTTTTTTTAAGGATTCTTTTTGATTAAGCTCCTCCAGGGTCAATGTCTGTATATTCACAACATTTTTATGGTGAGGGGGGCTCAATGGAGCATCATCCTTTTCGCAGTTCCATGCCAAGAGGGCCAATAGCATTACGGGCAGTAGGTTTTTCAGTTGTTTCATTCTTGTCAAGTTTTAGATATTAAAAGATTTGGGGAAATCTTTAAAAAATTAATGCAACACACCGCATACGGCCGCTCTGGACGTACACTTTTGCTGCACTCGACAAGTAATGGGGATTGCGTTGGGCTAAACTAATAACTTTATTCGACTTAGGGCTGGACAAAAACCTTAAAAAAACTGGAGTTTTTCCACAATTACTTTGAAAATCGGCTAAAAAAGGCACAAAAAAAGGCCACCGAATTTGGTAGCCTTTCATTATATAAAAATATTGTAATCTAATTGTTCAACGCTTCCGTTATTGAATATTTAGCCTCACTTTAGTTCGGCTTAATTGTTCAACGTCTCTGTTGGAAAATTTGACCTCATCTTCATTCGGTTTAATTGTTCAACGCTTCCGCTCCACCAACAATCTCAAGGATTTCGTTGGTAATCGCTGCTTGACGGGCTTTGTTATAGGTCAATTTCAACTCATCCCTAAGTTCGGCGGCATTATCGGTTGCTTTGTGCATCGCCGTCATACGCGCACCGTGCTCACTCGCAAAAGAATCCCTAAGAGCTTTGAACAATTGTGTCTTCAAGGATTTAGGAATCAATTCCTTAACGATTTCTTCTTTGGACGGCTCAAAAATATAATCCGCCGCAATGGCTTCCTCTCCTTCTGCGCCAACGATGGGCAAAAACTGTTCGGTCATCACAATTTGCGTAGCGGCATTCTTGAACTTGTTGTACACCAATTCAATTTTGTCGTAATCACCTTTGGTGAACAAACGCATCAACAATTCAGCGATTTCCGCAACGTTGTCAAAGGTCAAATCATCGTACACCTTGCTTTGGTCACCCAATATGGTATGTCTTTTACGAAGGATGTCGTTTCCCTTTTTGCCAATGGTGTAGAAATCAACTTGTTTTCCCGGATACTTGTTGGACACCAAATTGTTGCTCTGCTTGATGATGTTGGAGTTGAATCCACCACAAAGACCTCTATTCGAAGTGATGGCAACAACCAAAACTTTGTTCACGGGTCTTTTGTCAGCGTATTCGCTTCCTCCGTCTCCTTCCAAACTGGCACTAAGCCCTTGCAAAAGCTCGGTAAGCTTGTCCGAATAGGGACGCATGGCCGTGATGGCATCCTGGGCTTTTTTCAACTTTGCAGCGGAAACCATTTTCATGGCACTGGTAATCTGCATCGTTGAAGAGATGGATGTTATCCTGTTCCGTATTTCCTTTAGATTCGCCATATGCTTCTTTGTCATTCCGCACTTGATGCGGAATCTTTTTGGTTATGGATTCCCGTTTTCACGGGAATGACAATTGTTATGCCTTGTATTTACTTGAAAGATCCTTGCAAACAGCCGTCAATGTTTCGGTCACCTCGTCGGTCAATTTACCTGCTTTAAGGGTATCCAACACATCTCTGTGCTTTGCGTTCAAGAATTCCAAGTAATCCTTTTCAAACTCCTTTATCTTGTTCACAGGAACATCGCGCAACAGGTTTTTGGAACCTGCAAAGATGATGGCAACCTGATCCTCAACTGTAAATGGGTCGTTCTGGCCCTGTTTCAAGATCTCTACGTTCCTACGTCCTTTTTCAATAACGTTCAAGGTAGCGGCATCCAAATCAGAACCGAACTTGGCAAAAGCTTCCAATTCACGGAACTGGGCTTGGTCCAGTTTCAAAGTACCTGCTACTTTCTTCATCGACTTGATCTGGGCATTACCTCCAACACGTGATACGGAGATACCTACGTTGATCGCAGGACGAACCCCTTGGTTGAACAAGTCCTGCTCCAAGAATATCTGACCATCGGTAATGGAAATTACATTGGTCGGGATATAGGCGGATACGTCACCTGCCTGTGTTTCAATAATTGGTAGAGCTGTCAAAGAACCTCCTCCTTTTACCATGGGTTTCAACACCTCTGGTAGGTCGTTCATGTTCTTTGCGATTTCATCGTCGGCAATGACCTTGGCGGCGCGCTCCAATAATCTTGAGTGCAAGAAGAAAACGTCACCAGGATATGCTTCACGTCCCGGGGGTCTTCTCAAAAGCAAGGATACCTCACGATAAGCAACGGCTTGTTTTGATAAATCATCATAGATGATCAAGGCCGGACGACCTGTATCCCTAAAATACTCCCCGATAGCTGCACCGGCAAACGGAGCATATACCTGCATTGGAGCAGGGTCGGAAGCGTTGGCTGCCACAATGGTGGTATAGGCCAATGCCCCTTTTTCTTCCAAAGTATTGGCGATGGCGGCTACGGTTGATGCTTTTTGTCCTATGGCCACATAGATACAATACACCGGTTCACCGGCATCGTAAAATTCTTTTTGGTTTAGGATGGTATCGATACAAACGGTGGTTTTACCGGTTTGCTTATCACCGATTACCAACTCCCTTTGTCCACGACCAACCGGAATCATGGCATCGATTGCCTTGATACCTGTTTGCAATGGCTCGTTTACAGGCTGTCTAAAAATTACTCCAGGAGCTTTGCGTTCCAAGGGCATTTCGTAGGTTTCACCAGAAATAGGTCCTTTACCATCAATAGGTTTGCCCAAGGTGTCCACCACACGGCCAACAATTCCTTCACCTACGTTGATGGAGGCTATACGCTCGGTTCTCTTAACGGTGGCGCCTTCCACGACCTCTTTCGATGGGCCCAACAATACAACACCTACGTTGTCCTCCTCTAGGTTCAAAACGATTCCCTGCATTCCGCCGTCAAACTCCACCAATTCCCCGTATTGAACATTGGCAAGTCCATACACACGGGCAATACCATCACCTACTTGTAATACGGTGCCTACTTCATCCAAAGAAGCGGATGCTTCGAAACCTGATAACTGTTTTTTCAAAATTGCTGATACCTCAGCGGCTTTTACTCCTGCCATTTTTATAGACTATTTGTAAATTCTCTTTTTAATCCGTTCAATTTGTTAGCGATGCTCGCATCGTATTGGGTATCTCCCACCCTTAGTACAAATCCTCCGATGATGCTCTCATCGATTTTATTTTCCAGGGTAATCGTATTGCCCGTTGCCTTGGTAATGGTAGCCAAGATTTTCTTTTCCAGCTCAGCGGTCAATGGAACTGCCGTGGTCACATAAGCTACTTCTTCACCCTTCAATTTCTCGTGAAGAATGATGTATTTGAAGGCAACTTCCTGTAGCATGGCAATACGCTTGTTGCTTATCAAGGTTTGAAGAAGGCCTTTGGTAATCTCGTTGGCATCTTTAAAGATTTCCAACAAACTGTTCTTCTTCACTTCTGATTTTATGATGGGGCTTTCCAAAAGGTGCTGAAGCTCCTCACTCCCGGAAATGGTCGCAGCTATCTCCCGCATGTTTTTTTCAACGGCATCTGCCGCTTTCTTTTCCAATGCGAAATCCAAGGTTGCTTTTGCGTAGCGTATGGCTGCCCTGTTCTGGTTCATGCTCTTAGTTCAGTTTAATGTCTCCCAACATGTCCTCAACCAACTTTTGTTGTTTGCCTTTTTGGGAAAGTTCTTCTTTAATCACTTTTTCTGCAATTTCAAGGGAAAGGCTAGCTACCTGTGCCTTAATATCGGCAACGGCGGCTTTCTTTTCACTTTCTATAGTGGCTTGTGCCTGCTTGATCATCTTATCGCCTTCGACTTGCGCTTGTTCTTTGGCTTCGGAAATAATGCTGGCCTTTATATCCCTTGCCTCTTTTAGCAAAACATCTCTTTCAGCTCTGGCTTCTTTTAAAAGTCTTTCGCTGTCTGCAGTAACGTTCTGCATTTCTTTTTTTGCAGCTTCGGCAGCTTCAAGAGCATCTTTAATACCTTCTTCACGCTTTTCAACAGCACCAAGAATTGGTTTCCAAGCATATTTCCTCAACAAGAACAAAAGGGCCACAAAAAGCAACAATTGCCAGAAAAACAACCCAAATGAAAACTGTTCGATTAACTTTTCCATTTATCTTAACTATTAAATCTTTTAACTATATCATTTTAAATCAATGAAGGGCCATAGCCAACCGCTATGGCCTTCATCAATACTGTTACGGTTATTAAGCTGCAAAAAGAGCGGCGAAACCGATACCTTCAATAAGGGCTGCTGCAATCAACATTGCTGTTTGGATCTTACCAGAAGCTTCAGGTTGACGAGCAATGGCTTCCATTGCCTGACCACCGATTCTACCGATACCCAATCCTGCTCCGATTACGATCAAACCAGCACCTACGATGTTTGGAATTGTCATGATATATGAATTTAAATATTAAACGTTCTACTCTTAATTAATGATGATCTTCTTCTACCGCCATACCAAAATATAGGGCGGACAACATGGTAAAAATATATGCCTGTAATGCGGCCACCAGCAATTCCAACAAAGAAAGTGCAAAGGCCAATAAAAAGGACAACGGGCTTCCTATCCAGTTCTTAAAAATGAACATAAGTCCGATAATACTCATCAATACTACGTGACCCGCAGTAATGTTGGCGTACAAACGAATCATCAATGAAAATGGCTTGATGAACGTTCCCAACAATTCGATGGGTGCCAATATAATTTTCATGGGAACGGGTACACCTGGCATCCAGAAAATGTGTTTCCAGTAATTCTTGTTCCCTGTAAATGTTGTGATAAGATAAGTGATCATTGCCAAGGCAAAAGTAACGGCAATGTTGTTGGTGACATTCACTCCTAACGGCGTCAACCCCAACAGGTTGATGATCCACACAAAAAAGAATACCGTCAACAAGTAACTCATGTACTTTTTGTGTTTGTGCTCACCTATGTTTGGAATTGCAATCTCATCGCGAACAAAAAGTACCAAAGGCTCCAAAAATCTTCCCAAGCCTCTTGGCATAGTACTCTTTTGGTACCTTTTAGCCATTGATCGGAATACCAAAAACATTAAAAGTGATACGGCAATAATAAAGACAACATTCTTGGTAATCGAAAAATCCAATGGTTTCTCATTGGTAGGGTGTGCGTCATCCACCACTAAATCTTCTCCAAAAGCATCTTCCGTGTGGGTTTCGTCACCGTGGTGTCCACCAAAATTGATAGTCCCCTCGGCATCCGTCTTATAAATTTTATTGTGATAAAGTGCGTAATAATTTCCATCTACCTCGGCCACGGCTTCCCCGTGCTCGAACTCCGAAGAAAGAAAAACTTTAAGTCCATTGTCCCAAAGAATCACAGGAAGCGGAAATCCAATATATTTATGCTCTCCCTCATCTGTTGTATATGACAAAAGGTTGAAATCATGAGAATCCAGAAGGTGGTGGTCTATGTATTCCTTAATCTGGGTCTTTAAATCGTGGGCACCGGTTTCAACTTCTTCTCCCTCATGGTTTTGGGCCGATACAAATCCCGCAATCAAAAAAATTACGGCAACTAATTTTTTACTGAAAAAAGAATATCGCATATGATCCGACTATGGGTCCTCAAAAATTGGTGCAAAAATACATTCCTCCTTCAAAAGAAAAAAGCTTTTTTGAGTATTATTTTTTTCTTTGCTTTTTCGGGTTGATTTCACCGCTTTGTTACACAGTATTAAGCAGTTTCACCAAAAAGAAGGTTTCCAGGGCAAGTGCATATCCGTACGGAACAAAAAACGCAAGGAACTCCAAACGCTCCAATGCACCGTCTTGATTAAAGGCAGGGTATAGAAAAATGAAGAAAAGTGCAAATTTTAAAAGACTGCCTCCCAAAAAAAAGAAACCAAGCAAATCCCGGTATTTGTTCCTAAAGATGTAAATGGCAAAAAATACGATCAAGGCCATTATTGCGTTGAGCACATAGTTCTTTGCAAGTTGAAAAGAAGAAGGGTCATGACCATTGTTTTCCAAAAGCCAAGATTGGGAAAAGAAAGAAACAAATAACCCCACAAACAGAGTTAAAATAAAAACAATCGGGTAAGACCTGATTTTCAATCGTTGATTTTTTTCAGTTGTTGAGTCACCAAATATATGGAAATCGCAACGGCCACTATTGTACAGATGGGCAAGAACACTTTTTCGGTATCAAAATGGCCGTCGAGCCACTTTCCGCCCCACACGCCCAAATAAATAACAACGCCCATTTGAATGGCCGAACCAGACAAACGGGCTGCTGTGTTTATTGTTTTTTTATGTTTGTTAGGAGGCTTTTGCTGGCTCATTTTTCTTTATGGACTCCGGTTTGGTAGCTGTAGCACCTGCTTTGCCCATGGTACAGGCAGCATTAAATGTAGCTCCGGGCTCCACTGCCAATTTTGCCACGCTTACGGTACCCTCAATAGTTGCAGAGGATTTTAAGGAAAGTAAATCCTTCACAATAAGTTCTCCATTAAACCGCCCTTCAATATCTGCATTCACACATTCTACTTTTCCGTTGATGTAGCCATCTTTTCCTATAACCACTTTGCCGGATGTGGTAACATCGCCTTCCAATTTGCCATCTATCCTAAAATCGGCTTCGGAGGTAATCTCGCCCTTAATTTTGGTGTTTTTTTCAATTCTATTGGGCTGTCCGCCAAATTCATTCATAGGTCGAGGTTTTTTGTTGTCAGAAAACATTGTGTTCTAGGGTTTTGGGGATTAAAATTGTGCTTTGTATGATTCTAAGTTCTTATGGACTTGGATGATTTTGTAATTATCTGATAAAATTACAAAATTCTCATCTTTAATAAGGTAGTCCCTATTGTTTTTTATAAGCTCGGCAAAGCCTAGGGCAAAATCTTTGGAGGGAAAACCATGTACCACCACAAATTCATCTTCCAGATTATAGATATCCTTGGAAACAATGTTCTTGTAATTCAATTCTTCGATTACTTCTGCCAAACGCTCTTTAAGTTTGGTGGCCTTTTCATCATTTCTAATGGTAAAGGGAAAGACTACCTTCCAGTTTCCTGCGCCCGTGGAACCTGTTTCTGGTGAGAATTCTTTGTTCTCCAGTTTGGGCAGTTGCTCGTCTATCATTTGCTGGGCCTTTTTCCCTTCGGGGTTGTTGGGGTAGGTGAGCGCCACATAGTTCAAGGCTTCCTTAAAGGGCTCAAATCCTTGCAAACGACCAATGGCATTCGCTTTCAGCATTTCAAACTTGGGCACAATGGGGTCGCCCGTAAATTTGTTGATGTATTCCTCGGATTGCGTGATCACCCTTAAAAATTCTTGCTTTTGGTATTGTTTGAACAAAGCTGCATATCTGGCATCGGGGCTGTCCGAATCTCCGTCGAGAACTGCTTGCGGGTTTAATAAAATCTCGGCATAGCGTGTATCGGGATGGTTGGTGATGATGTTCTGCTTCATATCCATAACCAAAGGGCTGCCCGATTCTTCGTAAATCTTGTATAGGTTGTATTTTGATGGGAGTATCAAACGTTCTTCGGGGTTTGAGGAAAGTACGCGTTCCAACTTGGCGGCTGCCAGCATATTGTCCTTAAATTTCTCCTTATAAATCAACCCTAATTGATAGTTGGCAAAGTTGCGTTCTCCCTTTAAACTATCAATAACGGTCATATCGGTCGGTACTTGTTCCAAATAATAATCTACGGAATACTTTTGGTCTTCCGTCAAGACCTCATCATTGCCTGCAACCTCTTCGCCCGTTGCCTCGGAAACCAAGGTTTTTGATCTATTGCTCCATCGCCAATCATCTTCAAGAGACCTTGTACCCCAACGGGTTTTAAAATCGTTTCTGCCATGGCCCAAACTGGTAATGTTATAAAAATAGAACTTGCCCTGATTTTCTTTTCCTCCCTTGCTGTCAGCAAACGTAGCAAACCCAGCATTGGTACGTTCTTGTTGTTTCTCTGCTTCGGCCTCTTCCTTACGCTTCATTTCAGCGATAAAATCCTCAAAATAGGCCTTGCGTTCCGCTACGGGCATCTGGTATAAGGTAATTACGCTATCGGCATGCTGTACAATATCTTCGTATTTGATAACATCCTCGAGGTTGTCCAACTTTTTACTAATACTCCGGTACTTCCGTGTGTTTTCGTTCAGGTTGGTCAAGGTGCTGTCATAATAAGAACCTGCCATCCTGTACGCGTCCTCATCAAAATAATAATCCGCCAAACTCTGATAGTTCAGTGCATTCAATTTGCGCTCTCCCTGCGTAGCTTGTATCGATTTGTTGTAATAGGCCAAGGCCAAACTATCCGATTCGTAGGCCATGTGGTACTGGGCCACTTGACGGTAAATTTTGTCCAGAAATGGTCTGTTCTCCCTATTCTCCTCCAAATCCGTAAGGTATTCCAGCATTTCTTCCCTATTGGCCTCCGTAAGTTCGGTGTTCTGGATTTTTTTTAGGTGTGCGTTGATCATGTACACCCTTGGTGATTTACGGTTGAGTTCAATCACCTTGTTGTAAGCGTAGTTGGCGCTATCCTTATGGCCCAATTGATCGTACAACTGTCCGATTATAAAAAGGTACCTTCCCTTCTCTGGGTTCTTTTTGGTGTAGGCCTGGGATAGCTTCAATTTTTGAATGGCCGTATCGGGAGCGTTCAAGTTGATGTAGCACTGGGCGAGAACCGCATTGGCGTCGGCATATTCCTGGTCCTTCAGTTTTTCGTATTTAAAGAGGCGCTTCAGGTTTTTAATGGCCACTTCGGGATTGTCCAGCCGCATGTTGGTTTTTTCCCTCCAAATGGTTGCCTCGTTCAGCTTATCGCTCTCCACATATTTTCTTAGGATATAATTGAAGGATTCCAAAGCCGGTATGTAGCGTTGGTCAAAATAGCGGGACTTCCCGAGCAGAAGGAATGCTTCATCAATTTGAGGGTTTCGTTCCTCGTCCTTAATGTCCATGCTGTGCTTTTGGATGGCCTTGGTGGCCTTTTCCTCGGCAATAAGGAAGTTGGGGTTGTTGTCCTCTGAGTCTAGTTTTATCTCGTCGGTGACCTTTAAGCGCTCCACGGGAAGAATTTCCCAATAATCGTCACGATACGTGGCATTGATTTCTTCCAATCCTTGTTGAAAGGCCAAATTACCGTTGTACAAGGTGTTGTACTCGGTGTTGAGTGCGTGCCAATTTCGGTTGATGAATTTATCTTTTTTGGTGGAACATGCATTGAATGCAAGTCCTCCCAAAACCATGGCGCCTAAAAATGTGTGATGAAGCTTCAAAATTATCGATAATCTTGTGTAACCTTAAACTCAAAAATGAGCGGATTATTATAAGGCTTATCGATAAAATGCAAGAATTTTTGGCGATGCTTTTCAAACATCAACCGGCAAAGAAAGCTTCGAGCTCCTTCATGGTTTCCGCAGAGGTATGGATGTCTTTCACGATTTCGCCTTTGTTGAGCACCACGATACGTTCGCAGACTTCGGTAACATGAATCAAATCGTGACTGGAAACCAATACCGTGACCCCTTCTTTGGCCGCCAAATCCTTGATGATTCCCTTTAACCGAATTTGGGTGGTCGGGTCCAAATTGGCAAAGGGTTCGTCCAAGACCACTACTTCGGGGTTGCCAATAAAGCTGGCCACAATGCCCACTTTCTTTTGGTTTCCTTTGGAAAGATCTCTCAAATACTTTTTCTGGCCCAATATTTCCCCATGGAAGAAATCGTCGAAATTGGCCAGTAGGGCATCCACATCGGCCTTGTTTCTGCCGCGCAGTTCCCCGATAAAGTAAAAATACTCTTCGGGAGTTAGGTAGCCTATCAAAAAGGTCTCATCAATAAATGCCGAAGTAAACGGTTTCCAAGCTTCGCTTTGGTCTACTTGCACATCTTTGTTGACAATGTGCCCGGTTGAGGGCTGAATCAAATCCAACAACAGACTGAAAAGGGTTGTTTTTCCCGCTCCGTTGTTCCCGACCAGACCAAAACTTTGGCCTTTGGGGATTTCCAGTTGTTCAATGTTCAAAACGGTCTGCTCTCCGTAAATCTTGGTTAAATTATGAACTGTGATCATGTATTTTTTTATTAATGGTGTGTTATTTCTGTTTGTATGCTTGCAATGTTTTGTACTTTTCTTTTTTGTAGATGCCCTCGATCATGGTGAACACCTTTTTCTTGAACACAAATCCAAGTAAACCGAAAACGGCCACAAAAACGTATCCTGCGGTCGGGTTGATCAAAAAATGACCAATGGCATAAATCCCCATCGGCAATACCAATTTGGGCAAAGTGAGCAGGAGTGTCTTGGCATTGAATGCCTGTTTATCGCCAAATGCCTTTTTGTTGGAGGTGAGATCGATCGGGGTTTTTACATAGGCCCCGCCCCAAAGTACCAAGTAACTGTTTATTCCAACATTGTAAATGGCACCTACCAATACCGCAGCATAGGCCTCCCATCCAAAATAGATATAAAAGGTGGCCAAAATGGTGGAGATGATGGTCGCAATGATCACCAAATACCATTTGGATGACAAGTACTCGCGGTACTTGATGTTCTGGCTCATCATCAAAGGATAATAGCTACTGTCCCAACTGGGCACATACTGCCCAAAACTAAAGAGGAACCCTCCTGTAACAAAAATCCCCGCAAAAATTTTCCAAAAAGGCCCGTCGTATACTTCGAGGGCACCCGTAAAAAAGAGCAATCCATAAAATATAAAGAAGAAGCCCATGAGCACCGCCGTTCGCGATCTTTTGTTCCGCTTGATCAGTTTGATGTCGTTCTTTAAAAAGGTGCCCAGATTGCCAAAGCGATCTAGCCATTCCAAGTTCTCTGTTTTGGCCTCGGTCTGTTTTTTGGCCAGACCACCATCCAGATACATATGCTTTTTAAAATAGGAGAAAGCACCGTAGTACATTCCCAACAAAACCGACCAAGGAATTATGGCCGTCCATGGCATGTCATAGAAAAAATCGAATATGGGTTGGGTATAAACGGTAATATCAAACCATTGGTAGTACTGGGAGGCTCCGGCCAGAATAAACAATACGGCAAACACATAAAAAACAGCATTTTTGTTGTTTACCATAACATTGAGGAAGTTGTTACAGTAAAAAAGGGCCATTAAAGCCAAATGCCATCCGATAACCTGTATTGGTGGATATCCCTCAACCAGCAACACAATACTAAAGGGAATAAAAAAGAACGCGTGGGCTATGTTAAAAAACGAGATTACGGTTTTACCCAGCGAAAAATTGACAACCTTGGTTTTGTTAATGGGCAAATACAACAAAGGTTTAATATTGGTTACTGGCATTTTTTGCAGCATGTACCTAAATACAAGATCAAAGGCAAAATAGTAAACCATAAACCGATTGACCACCCGCAACGGATCGCCGATTTCCATGTCCTCGATAATAAAATAGGCCCCAACGCCCATTCCCAGGAACACAACAATAAAGTATAGTGCTCCCAAGGCCATTAAAATCTTAAACCAAATCTCTGTCTTAAAACTTGCTGACCTAAAAAATGACTTCCACTGGAGTCCAATAAAATGTTTGAGCATGGTTGGCGTTTTTTTAGTTGGTGTCCAATTTATTGGATTTGTTACAGAAGAGGTACGCTTTTTATAAAAATAGCTGCTCAAAAGGAGTGTAATGCTTAATTTTGCAGCAAAATTCTTTACATGAGCCATTTTCATGCTTTAACCATAGCCGCGGTGGACCAATTGACTCCCAATGCCGTGGCCCTTACTTTTGATGTTCCAGAAAATCTTAAAGAAGCTTATCGTTTCAAAGCTGGACAGTATATTACCTTAAAACATAAATTGAACGGACAGGAACTACGCCGGGCCTATTCCATTTCCACACCGCCATCCTCTGGAAAATTAACGGTAGGCATCAAAAAGATGGAAGGCGGCACCTTTTCCGTATATGCCAACGAGAATTTAAAGGTCGGTGATACCATAGAGGTAATGGTTCCAGAAGGCCGTTTTGTTTTTGATGAAACCTCTCCAAAAAAAATTGCCGCGTTCGCTGCCGGCAGTGGTATTACGCCGATCATGAGCATTGCCCAAACCGTTTTGGAAAACAACCCGGAAAATACCTTTGTATTGGTATTTGGTAACCAATCGCCCGAAGAGACCATGTATTTTAAAACAATACAGTCGCTAAAGGAACAATATGGCGACCGCTTTTTTGTGCAATATGTATACAGTAGGTCCCATGAGGAAGACGCCCTTTTTGGTAGGATTGAACGATCTACCGTAAACTTTGTGCTCAAAAACAAGTTCAAGGGGACTGAGTTTGATGCTTTCTACCTCTGCGGACCCGAAGATATGATCCAACAAGTATCCGCTACACTTAAAGAAAACAGTGTTTCCGAAGAAAAAATCCATTTTGAGCTTTTCACGAGCGATGATACCGAAGATGAACTTGCCGGAACATTAGAAGGCAAGACCCAGGTGGAGGTAATCTTGGATGATGAGACCTTCACTTTTGTGATGGATAAAAAAGAATTGGTCCTCGATGCTGTTTTAAAACAGGATATAGACGCTCCTTATTCTTGCCAAGGTGGTGTTTGCAGTAGCTGCATTGCCCGCTTGACCGAAGGAAAAGTGGAAATGGTAAAGAATCAAATCCTTACCGATGGTGAAATCGAAGAAGGTTTTGTTTTGACCTGTCAGTCGCATCCCATCACATCAAAAATCAAGGTGGATTACGACGATGTTTGATGCTCGATGTCAGAAGCCCGATGTCGGGTGTCCGTTTCGGGTTGCTGGACCAATAACTTAGTCCGAAATGTCACGTTGAGCCCTTCGGCTATGCTCAGGATAAACTAAAGTCGAAACGTCCGAAGTCGGAAGTACGCAGTCGGCAGTGGCAGTTTGCAGTAACTCAATAACTTTGTAACTCATAACTCTTAACTCTGAACTTGAACTTGAGCTTGATGCTTGATGCACGATGTCCGAAGTCGGAAGTACGCAGTCGGCAGTGGCAGTTTGCAGTAACTCAATAATCCAATAACTCTTAACTCTGAACTCTGAACTTAATACTTGACACTTGAACCTTGTCAACAGCACAGTGGGCGAAATACGGGATGTACTAATTCAACAACTGAGCAGCTGAACAACAAAATCGGGGAATAGGGGGCTTACAAAAATTTTTCCAAGGCCCTACTGCCATGCTCATACCCAATGTTGAAGGCGTTTTCGATACCTTTTTTGTCCAATACCCCAATCGAATCCAATTCCTTTGGTTCGATAAAAAGGTCGCATTGGTGCAATTTTTCATTGTTTGAAGCATGGATCATTAAACTGGTGACCCTTCCCGTAAGCTGAAAGGAGTTTCGCAAATCTTTCTTTTCCAGAGGTGCGGTTATAGATACGTTGCTCCCTATAATAAAATCCGTTAGGTGATCCACGTATTCCTTTGGAAAATTGTTCATGATGCCCCCGTCTGCATAAAGCACATTATCAATCTCCACCGGACTAAAAACGGGTGGCAAAGCTGCCGATGCCAAAAGGGGTTTTATGAGTTCCCCATCGTAAAACACTTTTTCATTTCCTTTTAATAGATCCGTGGCCACCACAAAAAGCGGCCGCTTCAAGCTTTTAAAATTATTCTCCGGGAAAAATTCTTTAAAAATATTAAAATAGCGTTCCGTGTCTATAAAGCCGGGCTTTTTTATGGCAAAGAAGCTATATTGAAACAAAGGTGTTTCTTTAAAAAAGGCGAGCATTTCCTCCACAGAGTTGTCGTTGGCGTAAAGTGCGCCCACCAAGGCTCCTACACTTGTGCCCGCCACTACTTTGGCTTCAAGATTGTGTTCGCGCATGGCCTTGATCAGACCTATGTGCGCCATTCCGCGAACACCTCCCCCAGAAAGCACGAGGCCTATGGATTTGTTTTCAAGCATTTGGGTAAATCAATAAGGAGCAAAGTTAACATATTGCAGCTTGGGACACATTGTTCCTACATCGTATTTAGATTAAATAATCATCAATCTTACCAAAAACCAAACCCCCTCCGCAAAAACTCCGTAAGTGATTATATAAACTAAAATTCAAATCACATGAAATCTTTAAAAACATTGACGCTGATATTATCCTGCGTTGGATTTATGACAATTACAACCGGATTCTCTCAAACTAAAATGGTGGGAGGCGCTCCCATGTACCCGAGCAAGGACATTGTTTCCAATGCCGTAAACTCCAAAGACCACACTACTTTGGTCGCTGCCGTAAAAGCCGCCGGTTTGGTAGAGACGTTGCAAGGCGAGGGACCTTTTACGGTATTTGCACCCACCAACAGTGCATTCGAAAAATCACCGGAAGGAACCGTGGCAACCTTGCTCAAGCCAGAAAATAAGTCAAAATTACAAAGTGTACTTACCTATCACGTAGTGGCTGGAAAGTACAATGCCGACGATTTAATGAAATGGATAAAAAAAGGGGATGGAATGACAGAGCTTACGACGGTAAACGGGGGCAAATTGACTGCTATGATGGGTGATGGCACCATTATGATCAAGGATGGTGCTGGTAATGTATCCACCGTAACGATTGCCGATGTAAATCAATCCAATGGGGTGATCCATGTTGTGGATACCGTAGTACTTCCTTCGTCTAAATAGTTTTGGTTGGTTTATATTTGAATGAGTACAAGAGCGGCATTTGTCGCTCTTTTTCATTTTAAAAGTCTCATAATCAGATGCAACCTTGTTTATTTTGACAAAACCAACAATTTATCGATCAAAACATGTAATCCATCCCATATCGTTTCGACCAAAATGAATAGTGATATTTGTTGTATGTTTAGGTGAAACATTAAATAAAGAGACATGGCCAAATCATATTACGACCCTGCTGACTTGAGAAAATTTGGTAAGATTACCGAATGGAGCGAAGAGCTGGGCAACAAGTTTTTTGACTACTACGGAAAAGTTTTTGAGGAGGGAGCGCTGAGCGCCAGAGAAAAGTCCTTGATCGCCCTGGCCGTATCGCACGTGGTTAAATGCCCGTACTGTATTGATGCATATACCAAAGATGGCCTGCAACGGGGAATCACCAAAGAAGAAATGATGGAAGCCGTACACGCAGGGGCCGCCATAGAAAGTGGTGCCACCTTGGTACATGGGGTACAGATGATGAACAAGTACGACAAACTTTCCATGTAAACCTATTTTAGATTAATGGCACAAAGCATACTTACAGACCTAAAAAAAGCAGCGAAAAAATCCTTAAAGGCACAGAAAGACGCACTTGCCAATACCCAAACACAGCTAGAAGTTCTAAATGGGGAGCTTTTTGCGGATGGTGAGCTGCCCTACTTTAAAGATAAAATTGCAGAAACAGGCCATTTTCCATTACGGCCCAAAACACTGGAGGTGCTCCAGATCAATGTGGGATACATGTGCAACCAGGTTTGTGGGCACTGCCATGTGGATGCCGGTCCGGACCGGAAGGAAATCATGACCCGGGAGACCATGGAGCAATGTCTGGAGGTGATTCGGAATACTGGGGCCCATACTTTGGACCTGACAGGCGGCGCGCCTGAAATGAACCCCGATTTTCGATGGTTTGTAGAGGAAGCATCCAAAGCAGGCATCCAAGATTTTATTGTGCGTTCCAATCTCACCATTATTTTGGCCAACAAAAAGTACCACGACCTGCCTGAATTCTTTAAAAAGCACAATGTCCATGTGGTATCGTCCATGCCGCACTATACCCGTGGAAAAACCGACAAACAGCGTGGGGACGGTGTTTTTGATAAATCTATAAAGGCCCTGCAAATGCTCAACGAAGTGGGCTATGGGAGGCCAGGTAGCGGTTTGCGTTTGGATTTGGTGTACAATCCTTCGGGGGCATTTTTGCCTGCCGACCAAGCTGCCATGGAACACGATTTTAAAAAAGCACTGAAAGCCGATTTTGACATTGATTTCCACAACCTTTTTGCCATTACCAATTTGCCGATTTCAAGGTTTTTGGATTATCTCATCGCTTCGGACAATTATGAGGATTATATGTACTCCTTGGTGGAAGCCTATAACCCGGCTGCGGTAGAAAATGTAATGTGTACCAACACCATTTCCGTAAGTTGGGACGGTTGGCTCTACGATTGCGATTTTAACCAAATGTTGGACCTAAAGGTAGCGAGCAAGGTAAAGCACATTAAGGATTATAATGATGACGTGCTAAACAATCGGGACATTGTTATCTCACAGCATTGCTATGGCTGTACCGCGGGAGCGGGAAGTAGTTGCCAAGGTTCGGTGGCTTAAGACCGTCTTGTACGTCAGAACGACCGCGCTCGCACTAGCGGGACGTTACTTTCCATAATGATATCGGCAAGCTGCAATCAATAACCTATCATTATCATATTTGTAGACCAATCGGTGTTCCGATGTTATCCGTCTTGACCAATAGCCCTGTAAATCCCCTTTTAAGGCTTCGGGTTTTCCAATGCCCTCAAAAGGGGTGCGCATACAGCTTTTGATAAGCTCGTTTATTCGTTTTACTATTTTCTTGTCGACTTTCTGCCAATACAGATAATCTTCCCATGAAGATGTGGACCAGGTCAGTTTCATCTACTCGATCATATCTCTTTCAATACCGTTTCCCGCTTCCAGTTCTTTGATGGAGTTCAAGAGGATATCTCTGTTTTTGCCCGTCAACAAATAGGTGGTTTCCTTTAATGAATTGTATTCGTCCAATGATATCAAAACAAGATCCTTGCCGCCCTTGCGCTTGATGATGACCTCGCTTACATCGTTGACAACCTTATCGAACCAATGTTTTAGGTTTGATCTAAAGCCTGTATAGTTTACTGTTTCCATAGTGCAAATATACCATAAAAGTACTTAAACACGTACTTTTTAACTAAATGAACGTGGCGTACCTATGATTTGCCGTTGGTGCGAGCCAAGAGACTGGCTTAACAGGGGTTATTTTTTCCTCTTTACTGGATCTTGCCAAGTGTTGAACACGGAGTAAACGATTACCTTGTTCTTTATGACCTCGTAAACGATAAGGAACGGAAAACGCCTTATGAATGCTTCCCGGTAAGGTTTGCGCTTTTGTGGGAAGTGTTTCGGGTTTGTGGTGATTCTATCAAAATAACTGTCCAAGTGTTCCAAAAATTCTTCGCCCAGTCCCGTTCGTTTTTCCTCATAATTAAAGATAGGCCTCGATGATTTCCAGATTGGCTTCGTCCTTGACCTCTAAAATATATGTCATCTACTGACCGGCGTTTCTTGCGTTCTGTTTGACCTGTTCCCAAGTAAGGGATTTGCTTTCCCCCTTTAAATGGGCTTCCCTCCGCTTGTCGATTATTTGATATTGTTCTTCGGTCAAGGCAAGTTCTTGCTCATCTTTTTGGTAACTTTCGGCCAAAGCCTTTATCATTTTCAAAAGTCTTATATCTGCTGTTTCCACGTACCCCTTTACAGTATCCCTTAAATCCATCGTTGCCATAATAGCTTCGTTTTTCTTATAATAAAGGTACAAATTCTGTTCCATAGGGATTTGTCTTTTTCAATTTAAAGGATGGGACGCGCCTATTTTTCAAGTCTCTCGCAGGTAAAAGCGTGTCTTTGTCGATAGATGGGTATCGTACTTATATCACTAAAATACTCTATTGCATATTCCTGTAAAGTCGAGCTAACAAGTAGGGGGATCATATTATTCAATAATCAAGGTTTCTAAAACTTGTTTTGCTTGAATTTATCATGTAGTAAGATGTAAGCGGTATGTATTGCTCATATTGTCGCTTCTCCTCATCTGATATGTTTCTTTTACCAAAGTATTCTTCATAATCCCTGAATTCAACATAGCTAATGCTGTTTGAATCTTCCTTTGATAATAAACTACCATTTGTTTTGTTCAATTTCTGAAATCCTCCGAATTCATTGATTAAAAAGTCCATTAGAAAATACAGCCCATCAATATCTTTGTCATCTTTGCACATTGCGCAGCCTGTCCAACTCCATTGAGGAACAAAACCTAAATTGTCGGTCAAACTTCTTTTTTCGGCATTGCTTATATATTCAAATTCGTTTTGCGATGAATGACTTAACAGTATCATTCCTGTCAAGCCCCTGGATTTTCTTCTTTTGGATGAAGGATGCATTGAAATAAGCGACATGTCGAGAAATAATTCCCAACCATTGTCCAGTTCACGCACCCTATTATGCTTATGAAGTGTTTGCCTTGCAGAGAATAAATTGTTCAATTTGTTCCGAACAGCTTCAATAGGGACAAAATTTGAGTTTTTATAGTATAGTGTGAAGCAAGGACCTGCCATTTTTATTGTTTTAACTCTTATTCTACGTTATTCCCGCGTTTATAATCAAGCTACCCTATTACAATTGATGGATGGCCCTAACCAATTAGCCAATTTGTTTTTTGGAACGTTTGTGAGAGCAAACTTTAGAAGAAAATAAAGAATTTCTTGAAACCAACTACCCCCAGGGCAAGCCACAGGGGTATTTCGCTGGTTTCATTTTGACACCAGGATCAAAAACCGAAATTCTATTATTGGATTCCCGTTTTCACGGGAATGACAGTTGCGATGGAAACCCCGATGCAAACATATGGGGAATTCTTTTTCGGTTAAAAAATCTTTAATTCGTCTCTTCCACAATATCAAAGTTTATCTTGTAGATTTCACCATTATCCACAACATGAACATATCCTGTTTTGTCCATGCTTATTGTATTATAGTCCTCTGCTGAAAAAATTCCACTGGAAATAGATGTGGGGTAAAAAATAAAGCTGTCAATGGAAATATTGCCCGCACTAAACTTTGATATGTTTATGTTTTCAATATTTTCTGAAAATTTAACAAAAAGCTGACCGGCAAAGAATTCACTCTCTGGTGTATACAAAACTGCTTCCGTAACTTGCAAAGTAGGGTGTTCTGCATAGTCTGTTGTGAATACGATTTCTTTTTCCAGGGTTTTGGTGAAATGTTCCTCTTCCATCACGGCAACAACAACCACCTCGTATTGAGTACTTGGTTCAAGACCTTCAATAAGATAATTTGTCTCCAAAATAAAGGTGTTGGACGGTTGCTGCTGCACCCCATCAAGATAAACACTATAAACCACCTCCTTGTCTTCAGGATAGGTGGAGGGTGTCCATTCTATAGATGCAGATGTACTGTCAAAACTTGTGATTTCAACATCAAAATTTGTAAGTTCGGGGTGTGTCAGGGTGGTAAAAGTAATGGTTTCTACGGTCTCTGTCTCATTTAAGGCTTTAGCTACTATTTCGACTGTATAGGTTTCTCCTTCATTTAAACCATCAAACATATATGAGTCTGCTGTACTAGCAAGGTTATCCAATACAAGTAAACCATCTAAGTAAATATCGTAATAGTAATCATAATCGCCCTCAACTGTAGGCGGAATCCATGTGACTTGTAGGCCGTAGGGGTCTAAATCTTCCAGTCCATTAATTGAGTTTCCTACAGACAATGGAAAACTTGAAGGCGGAACACCAAGTGTTTTAAAAGAGCTTTGTGCACTTTTTGTCTTTCCATTAGAGCCAACAGCAACAACTTCTATTGCGTATTCCTTAAAAGACTCCAATTCTTCCAACAAAAGTGAAGTTCCACTAAAATTCTCTTGCAAAAGGTCATCGTTTAAATACACTTCGTAACTAATTTCAGAATCGCCTTCAATGGTTGAAGATGTCCATGTTAACTCTGCACTATTGCTTGTTATTTCATTTACGTTTATCTCAAAACCTGTTGGGCTAGGTGCCTGAACTGTGGTGAACGAGTACGCCTTCTCGCTAGTTTTTCCCTTATTGCTAGATGCAACAACTTTTCCGGAATATTTTGTCAACTCTTCCAAATTTTCCAATTTCAAAAAACTTGATGTAACATTATCGGCCACTAAAGAACCTTCCAAAAATATTTTAAAACTCAATTTGGATTTATCAGAAATAGATGCAGTCCATTTCAACATAGCGGAAGAGCTTGTTATTTCAGTTGCCGTGATTTCGGAAACCACAGGTACTATTGATTCCTGAACGGAACTTTCTTCATCTTTAGAGCAGGAGAGTATCAACAAAGAGAAAAGGAATAAAAAATATTTTTTCATAATAACGAATTTGGTTTAATCGAGTCAGATTGAATATCTAACATACAAGTGGCCAAATTCAGAAATTAATCCTTATTTGTTTTGACGCAATTGATGGGTGCCGTATTACAATTGATGGATGGCCCTAACTAATTGACCAATTTATTTTTGGAAATTTTGCGAGAACAAACTCCAGAAGCAATTAAAAATAAATTAGTGGCTACAAAATGGTTTAAACCTCCAAAACCCCCAACAATTTTTCCAAAACCTTTTGGGGCTGAATGGTTTTCATGGCATTTTCGTAGCCTTCGGGTACTTTGTTGCCATAAACTGAGGTTGGTATCAAAGGATAGGCTTCGCGGTCGGCCATAAGTGCGTTTTCCAAAGGCTGCCCAAACGGATAAAAGCCAGCATAAGGGTGGGTAACACCCCAAAGCGTCACTACTGGAATACCATAGTTGGCTGCCATGTGCGCGTTACCGCTATCCATGGACAACATTACATCCAAATTGGAAATGAGTTGCAATTCTTCGGATAGATTTAACTTGCCCGCCATGCACAAGGTATTTTTGTAGGTAGCTGCAAGCCGTTCCAGTACCTCCACTTCATTGGTTCCACCTCCAAACAACAAGATTTTATACTTATCGGTATCGTTAAGGGTTTTGATTATCTCTTCTGTGGATTTCAACGGATACATTTTGCCTTCGTGGGCGGCAAAAGGTGCTATCCCAACCCATTTTTTGGTGCCCTGCTGCACAAGTTCCAATACTTTCTCTGAGAGTTGAACACGTTCCAATGGTTTGGCATTGGATAAATCAATGGGAAAACCGAGTTCGGCAAAAACATCGGCATATCGCTGGTGTGTGCTCTTTAATTGCTCAAAAACTTTGTTCTTGGGGCGGGTGAGTGCTTTTTTATCCATTCGGCCCTTGTCAATCTGAGCAAACGGAATGCTTTCCAAGACAAAATACTTTTTGAGCACACGACTTCGCAGCACATTATGCAAGTCGGCAACGGCATCAAATTTTAAGGGTTTTAGTTCTTGGTACAATCGCCAAAGCCCAATAAGGCCTTTGTGCCGTTTTTTAACATCGGCTTCTTTTACCTGAACGTTCTCCAACCCATTAAAAATGGGCATGAACGGTTTTTTGGTAAGTACGGTAAGTTGTACTTGTGGATATTGTTCGGTTAGTGCGCGGATAATGGGCACGGTCATTGCCACATCGCCCATCGCCGATAACCGAATCAATAAAATATGGGTGTTTTTACCCTTTTTGACCACGAAGTACAGGATTTAGTTCATCGTCGTTGTACATTTTCATCTGTTTGTAGACTTTCATGTACTTGTTTCCAGCTTCAATATCGGCCAATAATTGGTCAATGGCTGTGGAAAGATCTTTTTTCTGCTCCAAAAGCACGGCAAGTTTATCGCTACATTTTTGGAGGTGCTCTGGTGAGGCATCCGTTCGGTTCACCTCTTCTTGCATGTGATAAATTTTCAATGCCAAAATGGAAAGTCGGTCAATGGCCCATGCAGGACTCTCGGTGTTGATCGTGGCATCATCCTGTACTTGTACCGACTGGTATTTATTCAAAAAATAACTGTCGATATATTCCACCAAATCCGTACGGTTCTGGTTGCTCGCGTCGATTTTTCGTTTAAGATCCAACGCAGCCACCGGGTTGATGTCAGGATCACGAATGATGTCTTCGTAGTGCCATTGTACGGTATCGATCCAGTTTTTTCTATAAAGCAGGTGCTCTACTTTATCCTTTGGATAAGGGTTGATGAATTCTTGGTACACATCGTCCTTAATGTGATAGGCATCTATACTTTCCTGAAATATCTTGAGGGCAAAATCGCTGAACATTGCTTACATAAATTTGTTCAAAGATATTGCTTTATGCCATAATTAGTTAAGATGAATGGCAAAAAGCGAGCAGGCCACGACCATGCTTAGGATCAAGACCATTTCTTGAAGCCTAGGCTTTTTTATACCCTCGAAATAGTTGGTAACAAAAACGGCTGCGGGGAAAAAAGTAATCAACACGGGAGAAGCATCGGCCGGGGTAAAAAGAATAATGCCCGTTCCCAAAACAAAGATCAAGAATACTATCCTGAGCAAAAGCAATTTGCCGCCGCTCACATTGCGCAGGCGCACAAACACCAAAATGGAAACAACAATCGTTAAAATAAGGTAAATCAAGGTCTTTATGTTAAGTACCTGGAAGAATGATTTGGTGGTAAAAAGCCCCAATGAGAACTGATAGTGTTCCTTAAAAAAGCCCAAAGAGCCCTTCAGTTTTAGCACGGTAAATGTCAAAATAAAAATAGCGGCAAGCCCTAATAACGGTACCAACCAATTTTTCAGGGTCTTTCTGTCATAAACCAAGATTACGAAAAATACAAGAAACATAAATGCCAAGGCCCAATCGTAAAATAAACTTGCAAGGGCAATCAGTAGGGAGGCATCAAAGATTTTGTGCTTTACATTTTTTATGGATTTGATGGACAGTATCCTCCAAAAAGCCAAAAGCAAAAAAAAGTTGGCGAAAATCACATTTTGAAGGACGAACTCATCAGAAAATGTGATAATCAAAAGCAAAAAAAACAGCATGGCATAGGAATTGGATTCCGTGGCCTTTTCGGTTCTTACAATTTGATTGACAATAAAAATGGAAAACAACAAGGCTGCAAACAACAAGATTTCCAAGGCAATAACCTCATTGATTCTTTGTTCCCCGGACTGATAAAAGACATTGGTGAAGTAAAAAAGAAATAAAATGATGGCAAGGACAATGTAATTTATAGGTTTAGTTTTTCCGAAAAAGCTTGAAATCATCTTATCTTTTGCTACTTTTGTAAAGTAAATATAGCCAACATGAGCAAGTTTTTTTACGGTATAGAAGACTTATTTGTAAACTACCTTTTCGCACCATTGGATTTTTTCCGTTTTATGGACAGCTGGTGGGGTGCCAACTCCATTAACTGGATTTTTATGATCATAGGCTTTGTAGCCATGGTTTATTGGATGGGCCAATTGAAAATTTTCAATGAAAGTGGTGAGGAAGACAAGAGCATCAGCTCTCACTCCTACCTATAGATCGAATCCTAAATCCTTTCGGTAATACATGCCATCAAAATGGAGCTTTTCCATATTTTGATAGGATTTCTGTAGTGCTTCCTTAAAGTCTTTTCCAAAGGAAGTAACCGCTATTACGCGTCCTCCATTGGTTACAACTTTTCCGTTGGACAGTTTTGTGCCTGCGTGGAACACAATGGAATCTTCAATGGTTTCGGCTCCCGATATTTCCTTGCCTTTCTCATAAGCTTCAGGATAACCGCCCGATACTGCCATAACGGTTGTTGCCGCCCTTTCGTCAACTTGAAGGTCTACTTGATCCAGGGTTCCGTTAGCCATGGCCAAAAGCACCTCAACCAAATCCGTTTTTAGTCTTGGGATTACCACTTCGGTCTCGGGGTCGCCCATTCTAACGTTATACTCGATTACCTTGGGTTCGTTACCGACTTTTATCAAACCAATAAAAATAAACCCGACATAGGGCAGATTATCCTTTTTAAGGCCGTCTACGGTAGGTTTTACAATTTTACGCTCTATCTTGTCCATAAAGGCTTTATCGGCAAATGGAACCGGGGAAATGGCCCCCATGCCCCCTGTGTTGAGGCCAGTATCTCCCTCGCCTATTCTTTTGTAATCCTTGGCTGTTGGAAGAATTTTATAGTTGGTGCCATCAGTAAGTACAAAGCAGCTCAATTCAATGCCGTCCAAGAATTCCTCGATGACCACCGTGGCGCTTGCGTTGCCGAATTTGGAATCCACCAGCATGGATTTTAACTCGTCCTTGGCTTCTTGTAAATCCTGAAGAATCAACACACCTTTGCCAGCGGCAAGTCCGTCTGCCTTAAGGACGTAGGGCGGTTTTAGGGTTTCCAAAAAACTATACCCTTCTTCCAAGGTCTCACTGGTAAAACTTTGGTAGGCTGCCGTTGGAATATTGTGCCGCATCATAAACTCTTTGGCAAATTCCTTGCTTCCTTCGAGTTCTGCTGCTGCTTTCTCCGGTCCGATTACTGGAACGGATTTTAGTACTTCGTCATTCAAGAAAAAATCGTGTACCCCTTTTACCAAGGGGTCTTCTGGTCCAACCACCACCAAATTGATGCTTTCTTTCAACACCAATTGTTTAATGGCTTCAAAATCGTTCACACCTACCTCAACATTTGTGGCGATTTGGGAAGTTCCCGCATTACCGGGCGCTACAAATAGTTTGGATGTTTTGGGGCTTTGTGAAATTTTAAGGGAAATGGCGTGTTCGCGACCACCAGAACCCAGGACCAGGATGTTCATGATTCAAGTTTTGGCAAAAATAACGCAATTCAAATATAATTTGGGCCTTATTTGTGAATGATCTGCGCTTACTTTTTTATACGCCTGCACGCCGCAGGCAGGAATTGCATGAATTCCGCTATGCCATTATTAATCAATCCGTTGGACACGAATGCCACTAATTTCCACGAATGTTTTTAGGCAACTCTTTATTTCTCACCTACCTGCCCGTCCGGCAATCGGGCGTTCGAAATAAAAAGAAAAATTACTTTTTGTTATGGTTTGAAAAGTCCCTGTGTTCCGTTTTTTTGAGTTCTTCTTTGGATAACCCTTTGAAAAATTCAAACGTTTTGCGCATGCCTTCTTCACGTCCCACTTTGGGTTCCCATCCCAGAATTTCCTTTGCTTTGGTAATATCGGGTTGGCGCTGCATGGGGTCATCTTTGGGCAACGGCTTATAAATGATTTTTTGGTCGGTTCCAGTAAGCTTGATAATTTCCTCGGCAAAATCCTTAATGGTGATTTCATTGGGGTTGCCAATGTTTACTGGAAGTGTGTAGTCGCTCATCAGTAAGCGATAGATTCCTTCGATTTCATCATCTACATAACAAAAAGAACGGGTTTGTGAACCATCGCCAAAAACGGTCAGATCCTCACCACGGAGTGCTTGTCCCATAAAAGCTGGGATTACACGACCATCGTTCAGTCGCATTCTTGGTCCATAAGTGTTGAATATCCGTACAATCCTTGTATCCAACCCATGGAACCGGTGGTATGCCATGGTGATGGATTCTTGAAAGCGTTTGGCCTCATCGTATACGCCTCTTGGGCCTATGGTGTTTACGTTACCGTAGTACTCCTCAGTTTGTGGGTGTACCAAGGGGTCTCCATATATTTCTGATGTGGAGGCTATCATGAAACGAGCGTTCTTTTCCTTGGCAAGACCCAACAGGTTATGGGTTCCCAATGCCCCTACTTTTAGCGTTTGAATGGGAATCTTTAAATAATCAATGGGGCTTGCAGGCGAAGCAAAGTGGAGGATATAATCCAAATCTCCCGGTACATGTACAAAGTTGGTTACATCGTGATTATAGAACTTAAAGCGTTCCAAAGGGAATAGGTGTTCTATGTTTTTAAGGTCTCCGGTAATAAGGTTATCCATTCCAATAACCTCATGCCCTTCTGCAATAAATCTGTCACAAAGATGGGAACCAAGAAAACCTGCCGCTCCGGTAATTAGAGTTCTTTTCATTTATTTATATTGTAATCTTCAACTTTACAAACATAGTCTTTACAAACACAGAATAAAAGTTTTATCCTCAAGCATTCAAAATATCAGGTTTAATAAGCTTTCTCCTCACCTTTGAGAATGTTTATAAACGTCTGAAATATAATTTTCAAATCCAGTAACATAGACCAGTTTTCTATATAAAAAAAATCATATCTAGTTCTGTTAACAATATCTTCATTCGTTTCAATTTCACCCCTATAACCTTTAGCTTGGGCCAAACCGGTTATTCCGGGCTTTACGTAGTGCCTAAGCATATACTTTTGAATTGTGGTATTATACTCCTTGTTCTGCCTCCATAAATGAGGTCTAGGACCAACAACGGACATTTGTCCAAACAACACATTTATAAATTGTGGCAATTCATCAATACTTGTTCTTCTCAAAAAGGCACCAACTCGCGTTACCCTAGGGTCGTTTCTTGTTGCCGATTTCTCAGTTTCATTATTAATGGTCATTGTTCTGAATTTATAGCAACCAAATCCTTCTTCCTTAAACCCTGGTCTATTCTGTTTGAAATAAATAGGCCCTTTGGAATCGAGCTTAATCAATATCCCAATTATCGGCATTAACCATGACAATAAAAAAATAATTATAGCAGAAGAAAAAATAAAATCAAAAACTCGTTTGGACAATCTATTGAAGGAATCATCCAATGGAAGTTCTCTTAGTGAAAGTATTGGGAAATATTCATAATAATCTAACCTCAAATTTTTAGTGAAAATCTCTCTGTTGTCAGGTATGAATTTGAGTTTTATCAAGTTATTGTCCGCGTAATTAACATATCTACTAATGTCAGAGTTGGACAATTCTTTTACGGAGCAATAAATTTCGTCTATTCCTGCTTTTTTGATAAACGAAAGTGACTCCTTCAAATCAAAATCCTTTGATTTGGGTGAGAATTGCTTAATCACATGGTATCCATACTCTCCATGCTTTTCAAACATGTTAATTAATTGGTCTGTCATTCTATTTTTTCCAATTACGACAATATCCCGTAAGCTCCCTTTCACTTTTGTCCTGTATTGCATCAAAAGGTAATAATTGAGAAATTTTAAAGTGAAAATCGAGAAAAAGACAGATAAAAAGAAAACTCCCAGATAAAACCTGCTTATGTTAGGTTGCTTAAAAAATCCGATAAAGGCATATAATATTAGAAAGAAAAAAATGAATTGTCTGAATAACAATTTCAATATGTAAGTGACTTTGGTAAATCTAAAAATAACATAAAACTTATTTTTAAACGAAACAATAATCCACATCAAAGTTATGTAGCCATGAAAAAGTAATGGAAACCTAAATAAAATTGGAAAATAGTATACCAGAATGTTAATAGCCAACAAATCTAAAAAGAGAGAAATCGGATAAATAAAACCAGAAAGATTGTTCTTCTTAAAAAACATTGTTAAATTTTATAATTGCGGCTGACTTTTAACAAGCACATTTTTATTAAAAGTTCAAAAATAAGTAAAGAAATCTTCTTAATTACTTTTTATCTCACTAGGATTCAATTAAGCCATTTGGTCTTTTTGAATTATATCAAAAAGACAGATCAAAACCCATATTGTCTATTTAAAATACCTGTCCAAAAACAATAATGACAAACCCTTGGGATAATTTATTGAGTATCTTTTAAATAATTTAGGCTCCTTATAAATCCTGTAGGCCCACCTTAGATGCAATCTGTTAATATAACTTGGAAAATAATCCCTGCCCTTATTTGCTGTTTGACTCATAAATGCCCCACAGCAAAAAGATGATCCTTCATAGCCTTTTTTGCGAGCCTTTACAATAAAACTTTCTTGTTTTGGGGTGCCCATTCCAACGATGGTACAATCAACTTCCTTAGAAATTAGACCATTGATTACATGATCTTCATCCAAATCAAAGCCATTGTAGGTGTCAATAATATTCATTTGAGGATAATTCTCCTTGACCGTCTTTATAAAAGAAGACATATCATTTTCTGAGCCTCCTATAAATACCACCCTTTTATTGTTTCTTTCGAGGTAACCAAAAAATTCGGCAAAGTAGGAAGAAAAATCAGGGGCCATACGGTTAAATCTTTTACCCATAAAAATTTGAATGAAAAGCAGCAGCATAATACCATCCAAAGTGAAGTAATCAATTTTTTCAATGATTTTTGGAGTCTTCCGTAGAATCTGATAATTATAAATGTTCAAGTACGAAACAGTTTGAGACCTCTTTTCGAAATCAATATCATCTATTATTTTATCGCAAATCTGATTAATCATCTTTAATGTTTAAATTCATTATTGTAGCGAAGCAATTTATTGGAAAAAACTTCATTTAGGTAAAGCTCTTGCACCCATTTATTGCCATAATCATTAAACTCCCCCAACCTTAATTTTTCGAAGGACCCCAAATCCTGAAGTACAACCCTGTAAACAATTAGCTCACCTTCTTCCGAATTAGCGCATTTACAATACCATTTATTGCTAAAAAGTCCAGAGAGGTTATCAAAATCACCATTTTCCTTTATTAGATGAACCATCATCTTATTCTTAGCTGCCACCTCTTTTGGTGTTATCATAAACAATTCATTTTTTGACAATAAAACATAAAACCCAAAAGTATTTCTGTAAAATGATCCGGTATGTAACCTCATTGCAAAATGGTTCCTTAGACTGTTCATGCCTATGGTTTTCAAGAATTTTTCTTTGGCCGGGTTATTGCTATTAGTAGATATTTCAGAAAATTGAATTTGTTTAGCCCAAATGTTTTTACTGCCGCCATTTTCAGTTCTCTTGAATTGCCCTGTCCGGATACCAACAAACCCCTTGCTTTCAAACTTTATGGATATTGTATCAAAATCACCGAACCCTGTTTTTGTTAATTGGGATATTCTTTGATGGTTTGGAAAGAAATCCAAATTGTCAAACGTATTATCCTTTTTAATCATGTGCAGCATAACCTTATACCTCAGAAACTCTTCTCTTTCCTTGAAAAAATAATATATGGATTTTTTATTAATTAACACGTACGTTTCATCCTGTCCCTTTTCAAAATACCCATTGACAAAGGCTTCGTCAAGTTCAGTCTGAACAATTTTATGGTTGACTTCACTTTTCTTTTCTGGACTTTGGCAGGAAAGAAACAGGCATACTAAAGCAAATAAAAAACAGCTCTTGCTCATCGTCTTGTTTTTGATTCCCAAAATAGCAATGGGGGTATTAAAGCATAAAAGTATATTCCCATTTGTCTATTTAGTGCAACTTCAACAAAAAGAAGTGCCAATACTAGTGCATAAATCGATAAGAATAACGCCTTTGATTTTAAAATGGCAAGTCTTATACATGTTATAATTGAGACTAAAAAGCAAATTAACCCTACTACTCCAAACTCATAACAAATCTGCAAGTAATTATTGTGCAAGTTCCAAGTTGAAATCAACTTCATGGCTCTAATGGTGGGCCAATCGTAATTGTTCATCAAAATGTCTTTCTCAACCTTCCATTTAAACATATCTTTCTTCGAACCCAGACCAAAACCCGTGAAAGGCTCTTCCTTCAACTGAATAATAGCTGTTTTCCAAAGCCAGATTCTTTGAGAAACCCCATCCTCTTTAATTGTGCCAAGTTCCATTCTTTCCCTACTTAAAAAAAGTTCATTCAGCCGATTGTCATCAAACGCAAAAGCAGAAAAAAAGATTAAACACAGAGATAAAAGGCCAATAGAAAGATACATGTACTGTTTCTTTTTGACGCTTATAAAAACGAAGTGTCCCAATAAAAAAACCAACATTAAAATTCCAAGTTTAGACTGCAACAAAAGAAGGGAGCTTCCAAAAACAAGATATCCAAAAGCCTTGTAGCTTGTTTTTATCACGATTTTGTTAATAAATACAATGGCAGTAATGATATAAATTGAATAGTATAAAGGATGTAAATCTAAAAGCTCTGCAAACTCGAAATATAAAACCCGTTGTAAATCACCATCTCGCAAAACCCTAAAAACACCATAAATGATGGAGATAAGGCATGAGACAAATACTCCTGAAATAAAGCTAAGCTTTAATTTAAAATAATTGGTTTTTGCAGGGGCCTTTGTAAACAAAAGCAAAAATGGAACAAATAAGATTGGTGAAGCCCTTACAATCAACTCTATTGCCCGATTTTGAAAATTTGTAAAAATCATACCAGCCAAATACATCAAAAAAATAAAGCAATATGATAGTAAAAATAATAAATCGCTTCTTCTAGGCGACTTGATTTTCAGATAAAACAGGGAGGTTGCCGAAAACAGAAGTAAGGATAAGGACGAAAAAAACGGTGTTAAAGAAAAAGAAAACGCAAATAAATAAATTGCAAAAGGCAATGCATTTTTTTTAAACTGTGATTTTGAATCAAATTCCATTATCCGCTCTACAATAGACATTTAACACTCATTTCCGTATCCTAGCGCCACCCATATTTTCGTGATAAAAAGATGATATAATCAAGATGGAAACCAAGTATAAATTGAAAATCATATTTGAATACCACAAAACAATATAGAGCAGGGCAATTAAAAGCGAAGTTATGTTTTTCAGTGCAAGTCTGTAAAGCAAAACGAAAAAAATTCCTGCGCCAAGAATGCCCCAGTCATTAATCAATCGAATAAAATCATTATGAGGGAATATATCCAATCCGATTTTTTCAATAATTAAATTCCTAGAATATTCATTTCCTTTTCCAAATAGAATTTCCCATTTATTTCCCAAGAAAAAATTCTCTTCAACTATCTGGTACAATCTGTATCTGAGCCCAAAAGATGCATCCCTGGCATCTTTGTACCGTAAGGTAATCAACTCAGGGTAATTTTCCACAACGATTCCATAGAGGGAGTACACGAAAAATAAAATCAGAAAGAATATAAGAAAGACCCCTCCTCTATTAAGTGCTTTTTTATTGATAACATACCTTAAGACGGGGTACCCGATCAAAAAAATAATTACTAACCTAGTTTTTGATAAACCCACGAAAAAGAGCACAAAAAGAAACGTTAATACCCTAATCCATCTCTTTTGGTCGGTCATCGTGTCAAATAATATGAAAAGAGCCGCTAAAAGGCCAGCAAAAGTTGTAGGGGAACCTGTAAATCCGATATATCTTTCCCCAACTTCCATATATGCATGGCTAACAAAAAGAAACATTACAGCCATTAATAAGTAAATAACCAAATATCTTCTTACTATTTTGTTCTTAAGTATAAATCCAGATTCTACAGTAGTTAGATACAAAAAAAGAATGAAGGAATATGTTGCAAATAAGATTGGAATACTATATCGAACCGTGGTGAAATTGATTGCTGAAACCAAGACCACTAGTAAGATGATTAGAAGGTTAGATGAGTCTTGCTTGGAAATCATAAACTTCCTCTGCCTAACAATTTTAATTGAAAGAAAAAGTAAGATTATAAAAAAGTATGGTGCAGTAACTCTGAATGGCTCAAGGTCAAAAAAAAAGATTGCTCCCAAAAGAACCGGATAGCTTAAAATTGATGCCAAAAAAAATCCATTTCCAAACTTAATCTTCAAAATCCTTGTGATTTAGGTTAGATAGCTTCAAACACTTGGTTTCCTTTAAAAAGGAAATTTTTGGGCTCTTATCAAAAAATATGGTATATACCTTCTCTTTAGGGTAACCTGCCATTAGAATATCAATTACGATTGAAGATGAAAAATTTATGATTTTCTCAAATTCAAAATAATCAAATGCTTCTCCAATCAACCTTTTATCCAACAAGGTAACATTGTTATTTATAAATTCATTATTAAAAAATTCCATATTCTCCCTAGGGTGTGGCTTTATAACAATCTGTTTTTGCGCAAAGGCATCTATTAAAACTTGAAATATTTTCTTTTTTTCACGGTCTTTTATACCATAGTCCTCACTTGGGAACGAGTAAATAAGAATTTTTCCCGTGGAGGCAGAATAAGACCCTTTATTTTTTTTAGAAGGGCCCGGAAGCTGCCGATACTCCACTTTATTTCTTTTTTTTGGCAACAGTTTCGGCATTCTTGCATAAACAATGTTGATATTAGAATCCAAGCCCAAAGTATATACATAATCTATCCTTTCTCCAAATAGTAGAGGTGTAAGGAATTTGTATGCAACCTTTGTCAGTTTTGTATTGAATGTCCTACCTGTTTTATAATATCCAACACCCTCTTCCACTGCAATCAAATTCGATATTTTACGGTACATTGAAGGAGTGGCCAACAACATTTGGGAAAAAACATCTTTTTCACTCCCTATGTAAAGATTAAGCCCGTCCTTTAATGAGTACTTCATTTGACATCCAGTTATTTTTCCTCGAATTCTTTGAATCGCCTGCTTTGCCTCTTTAAAATAACTAATGTCCAATCTAAACAATCTTCTTTTAGAGAACTCGAAACCATCTATTCTCTCCAAAGCGCAATTACAATTTTCAAAAGAGACATGTTTACTATGAAAGACCAAAGTTGTTTCTGAATCAAAGAGGTTCTTATCAACAGCCCCAATCATATGTTTTTGAAAGGGTGTAAGTACTATTGCTATGTTTTCTACCTCCATTGATCCATTAGGTTTTTACCAAATTTTCTCTTAACAAGAAAAAGCACGAAATTTCCTGTCAATAGCGCAACTGCTGCACCATAAATTCCAAACAATGGGATTAGAAGGATATTCATAAAAATATTAAATACACAGGCTAAAAAAGTAGCTTTCAAAATAAGAGCTTCCTTTTCAAAACCTATTATAGCAAAATGATATGAAAAGTTAAGGTTCAAAAATAAAAAGGCTGTAAGCAGTATATAAAATATGGGTATGTTAGGATACAATTCGCTCCGACCTATATATTTCAAAAAAATCGGAATTAAAACAACTGATAAAAGCGCATATGAAATTACAATAAAAAGCGTTTTTCTTTGAATATTCTTCATTGCGCCAAGTGTACTATCCCTGCTTTTTTCGTGCACTCCCTGAATTATATCGGGATAAATGAATGAAATGTACATTGTGAAAATTATAACATTTATGAGGTTGGCCAATTGAAAATAGAGTGCATATATTCCCAACTCGGTTTTGTCAAGAAAAAAGGTAATTAGGTATCTATCGGAGTATTCTATAACTTTTAAGCATATTGTGGACATAAACATTGTTAGGCCAACCCCTATACCCTTTTTGATCCATTTAAAATCAATTCTTTCCCTTGTGAATGATTTTATATTAGGATAAAACGCAATGCCCAATACACAAGTTATAAACGCGAAAAGCAACCATAGTTCTAATATGCCGGGTATGCTTATTTGAAAATCTTTGATGAAAACAAGACCAAAAACTATGATTCCTGCCCAACTACCCGTTCTGAGAAGGAGTAATACATTGGCAAACAGTGGTTTTCTGAGCGCAATGTAAGACCTGAACAATTCTTGACCAAGATGTTCAAAAACTATTAAAAAGTAAAGTATCCAAAATGGACCGACATCAACTACATCAAAATTCTTAGTTGTATACCAAATAAAAGGAAGCAAAAGCAAGTATGAAAAAGAGTAAAAAACCAAGGAGTTTTTAAAAAAAAACACTTCATTTTTTTTTTGTTTTATCAACAGCCTATTTGCATATACATAAAAATCGAACCCAAAAAGAATAATCAACAAGGCCACGGTAGTGCTCATTAAAGTATATTCACCTTGAAATTCGAGCGATATTTCCTTTGTCAACAAAAATGTAAGCAAAAATCGCGAGCCAAGGCCCAGCAACCTGCATGAAACCGTAAGTAACTTGTTATATAAATCTTTATTTAGCAAAGCATTCTCCATGTTAATGCTGTACCAGCCTTGTAGGTATTGTTGACCTTTCTGCCTAAAACATCATTAAGGTATTTCGGGTGTAACCCATAACCAGGTCTTACCGAGCGAAGGTTTTCCTCTGTGACCACATCCCCTGCCTTAACATCCTTGGATAGAAACAATGATCTTCTTCTCAACTTATTTCTTTCGGTCAAAGAATAGTCTATTTGTCCAAGACATTTTTCCGCTTCCCTTACGGCCCTGACCATTTCCTTAAACTCATCAGGGTTCATTGAAAATGCCGAGTCAACACCTCCAAATTCTCTATCCAGTATAAAATGCTTTTCAATAACTCTTGCCCCCAATGCTACCGAAACAATAGGAACCGTTGCTCCCATTGTATGGTCAGAGAGGCCAACTTTGACATTGAAGGTGCTTTTGAGGTTTGGAATAGTTTTTAAATTAGCCATCTCAGGAACTGCAGGATATTCCGAAGTACATTTTAATAGAGTAATATCGTTGTTCCCCACTTTGCGACAAGTATTTACCGCCAGTTCTATATCTGCAAGCGATGCCATCCCGGTTGAAATGATAACCGGTTTATTCTTAGATGCAACATATTCAATAAGTGGAATGTCGGTAATTTCCGGGGATGCGACCTTATACATCTGAACGCACAAAGATTCCAGAAGGTCAACTCCTGCTTTATCAAAAGGTGAAGAAAAAAATATCATCCCCAATTCTTCTGCTTTTTTCTTTAGAACGGGATGCCATTCGTATAGTAAACTGCCCTCGGTAAAAAGTTCGTACAATGTTCTCCCTTTCCATAAGCCATCCTTTCTGGGCCCAAAAATGTCATTGTTTACATTTAGGGTTAATGAGTCTGCTGTGTAGGTCTGCACTTTTATCGCATCCGCACCAGATTTTGCCGCTGCTTCAATGGTCCTGACCGCGAGTTCCAAATCATTGTTGTGGTTTGCGGAAAGTTCAGCGATTATGAACACGCCATTTTCAGTCTCTTCATTCATAATATTTCTTCAATTATTTTTATAACTCTGTTCACTCCTTTATTGTCAACTATTTCTTTTGCCCTATTTCCCAGTTTTTCTCTAATCTCTACATCCAAAAATTGGCTAATTGCTTGATTGATCTGATCTTTGTTTATGTTGTCTATTAGTCCCAGATGGTAAAGGGCACCTGTCTTATTAGCTAGAAAGTCTGAGGCCTCCGTGTTTGATTTTTGGTGCCCAATACTCATTACAGGCATTCCTATGCTTAATAACTCATAGGTGCTAACTCCAAAAGTTGCTATTACAACATCTGATTCAATTACTGTATCGAAATCAAACTCCTTAAAGCTAACGTTACTAGGCAAATAAGTTGGAACACTCCCACGGTGCAAATAATTTTCTCCAAAATAAAAAACAAACATTATTTCTTGCCATCTATTAAAATCCAGCAAATTATACACAGACCCCAATACATTTCTGGGATCGCTTCCGCCACTAATTATTCCAATTTCATTGACTTTTAGACTATAATTCTTGCTTAATTGTTTGAACTCATTCATCCTTTCATTTAAAATCGAATACTCTAGGCCCTGGTATACCTTTGTTCCACTACTAACAAAACCCTCAAAAAAAGAGTCTTTCTGGTGAATTGATGGTAAAATGAAAATGTCTGCCAAAAACCTCGATTCAGTTAAATTTTGGTAGAACACAACTTTTGCCTTTGGTTTTACTTTATTCAATTTTTCCTCTCTAAAAGAACAAATTGCGTCTACATAGAGAAGGTCAAAATTACCGCTAATACATATTTCAACGGTTTGGTCCTCTTCGCTCCCGCTTTCCAGGTTGTAGTGCTCAAACTCAAAACTTGGCAATTGACTCCAGAATAAAGAATCTGCATGAACAAATGATACGTAAAAACCCCTATTTCTTAAAGCTTTTCCTAAATGATAACTTCTAAAAAAGTGTCCTAGGCCTATTTGTTCACCAGCATCTACTCTAAAAAGTATCTTCTTGCCTTCTATCATTCTAAATTTAATTCACCGTTCCAATTTGTCTGGCTGGATTTCCTACCATTTTAGCATAATCTGGCACATCTTTCAATACTACCGCCCCAATTCCTGTTACAGACCATTTTCCCAATGTTACAAACTCCAATGTAGTTGCATTAGTACCTAAATAGGCCCCTTCTTTTAAAACTACATCGGCACCAATGCAAGCATTATTGGCAACATAACTGTAATCATTCAGTTTTGCTCCATGACCAATCAAGGATTGGGCAAAAATTTGTACGTGATTACCTATCTCGGTATTTGGGCCTATTGATACGAAAGGTTGAATACAGGTGCCATATCCTATTTCACTAAACTTGGAAATAACAGCCGTTGGGTGTATTAATGTGGCAAATCTCTCTTTAGGAATTTCAAGTTCGTTCAGTTTTGAAAGAAACTTAAAGTTAAGTTTTACGGAAATTAAAGAGTAGAAAAAATAGACGTCAGGTTTTTCAATATATTTTTGGACGTTGGGTTTGTTTATTTTACCGAGTATTGGGTAACCATTAATGGGTGCCGTTTCATTGTCGTTTAAAAACCCCAAGACTTCCCATGTCTTTTCATTTTTGTTAATGTCTTCAATTGTTGATAAAGCCACTGTTCCGTTACCATATCCTCCAATGATTATAATTTTTTTCATTGCTTTTTTCTTTGAATCAACTTATCCTTTTCAAGAATCTTTTTTGCTTTTGCCACAAATGGCGGACCAATAAACTTGCCATTGATTATAGCGACTCCTAACCCTTCTTTTCTCGCTAGTTGGTCTGAAATTAAAATCTCTTTGGAATGCTGTACGTCCTCCTTTGAAGGGGAATAGTATTTATGGACAAGAGGGATTTCAATAGGGTTTAAAACCAGCATTCCTTCAAAACCTAATTTAACGGACAATTGGAGATTTTTTTCCAAATCTGTAAGGTCTTTGACTCTGACATGAACAGTGTCTATTGGAATTACATTCTGTGCCCTAGCCCCCATTGCAATCAGTGCCCTTGGACTAAAAAGACTCATGTGCTCTTGGTCATGTATTCCTTCTAAGTCCGTTATAAAATCTTCAGAGCCGAAAGCTATGGCCACCACCCTTTCAGAAGCTGCACATATCTCCTGAACATTCATTACCGCAGAGGCCGTTTCAATCAATGCTATAATTTTAAAAGACCCTATCTTATATCCCTTTTCGAACTCTATTGTTTCCAAGAGTTTGTCAAAAAAATATATGTCCTCTCCTCTTTTCGCTTTCGGATACATAAAACCTGCAATACCCGGTATGGTCAATTGGCTAACATCTTTTAGTAATTGGCCACTTTCTCTGTCATTAATTCTAGGAAAGATTGTCCGGCCTTTAAACATACCCTTTTCCAAGTACTCTATAATTTTATTTCTGGCGACTTGTTTATTTGCTACTGGCTGCACCGAGTCTTCGATATCAAGAAGCAATATGTCTGCGTCTACCTTCATAGCGCTTTGCATAAGCTTGTCACTGTGGGCGGGAACAAACATTAAGCTCCTCATTAAAACATCTTTCATAGAGTTCTACTTAGGCATTCTAGGAACTAAAACTTTTCTTTTAAAACTAATGACATTCTGTTTATGTTGATTATATCCAATTGTTTCAACATGAACTATTCCTCTATCACTTTTGGATTTGGATTCTCTCTTCGCTAGTATTTTGGTTTTCGCATAGAGCGTATCATTAATAAAAACAGGGTTTAAATGCTTAATATCTTCATATTCCAAATTGGCTATCGCCTTTCCACTTATATCAGGAACAGATATTCCAACTATTAAGCTGAAAACCAATGTCCCTACGACAAGCAGCTGTTTATGCTGCTTCTTTTCTGCATAGTCCAAGTTAATATGCACTGGATGATGATTCATCGTCAGCAAACTGAAAAAATTATTGTCACTTTCAAAAATAGTCTTGGATCCTTCGTGCAAAACCTCCTCGCCTATAATAAAATCCTCAAAGTATCTTCCAAATTTTGTTACAGCCATGTTATTTTCTAAATTCATTAATTATTCTTATTGCTAGTTTTATATGGGGCTTTTCCACAACTTTACCATTTATCAAGATAGGGTCAAATTCATTTGCTCCACCATGTTTGTTTAATTTTTGTTCCACTTGTAGTGCCCACTCGTATTCTAAATCACTGTAGAACTTGGTTCCATTTACAATTTCCAATTGATTTGGGTGAATAATAAACTTTCCATCATAGCCCTTATCAAATCCGTCCATCAACTCTTCTCTAAAGCTTTCTCCATCCATAATGTTCATTGAGGCAATATCAATGGCTAGAATGTCATATGCTTTAGAAAAATACAAAATTTGTTGTCTCAAAACCTCTAGGTTTTGTAAAGTATGCTTTGCTTGTATGGCAGATATAAAATCATGGCTTCCCAAAGCCAATCCATATACATGTTGATGATAATTGGAAATATGATTAAAGCTTTCCATATATAATCTTGGAGTCTCAATGAGCAAAATAACTTTAAGTGTTGATTTTGTTCTTTTTAAACAAAGCTCAAAATCGTTAAAGCCCGTTAATTTTGGAAAAACAAACCGGGTAAAACCATTTTCAAGTAACCTGTCAAAAATTTTAAAATCAAAGTTTCCCTTAGAATCCATTAATGGAACTCTGAAAAAGCAGTTACGGATATCCTCATTTGGATATTTCAGAATTCGTTCTAACAGATTATTCTTTTCTGAAGTTTTTACAGCATCCTCTAAATCAATGACTATTTCAGTTGCTCCCTTTTCTTTAATATGAGCAATTTTATGTAGCTTATTTGCAGGAATAAAGAAAAAAGATTGCATGGTACCTGTTGCTTTTTATTTTCTTTCGTACTGATTTCCTTTTTGCTGATTGAATTTATACTTCAATTCCGCTAGCTCCCAATCTTTCTCTGTATCAATGTCCTGAGCCTGGTTGCCGTTAATGACTACAACTCCCTTTTTGGCGCCATGGAGTCTCTCCTTGCTGGTCATCCAATAAAATTGTCCCGCATCATGGTATGAAGGCTCTAAATCCTGTGATCTTGATTTATAATGCTCCGGAAAGAAAAAGTGCATCCTATTATCAGAATCAATTTTTATTGCTCTTTGTATTGGGTAGGAAAATTCTACGACCGGCCTAACCGAATCATATTGATTTTTCTGGAGTACACTTAGCCCTTCATTCAACGCCTCCAGACTTGCTAGTGGAGCTGTTGGTAAAATACAGCAGATAAAATCAAACTGTGTTTTATACGTTGATAGTACTTCGTCGATTACCTCAGATAGGGTTGCAAAATCATCTGAATTCTTTTTTGACCTTAAAAATGGCACACTTGCGCCAAATTTTTTAGCAATCGCTGCTATTTCCTCGTCTTCAGTTGAAACCATTACTTCTGTGAAGAGATTACTCTGAATTGCCAATTCAATCGAATAGGCAATTATTGGCTTCCCTAAAAAATGTTTTAAATTTTTTCTCGGAATCCTTTTGCTTCCTCCCCTTGCTGGTATGATTGCCAAATTATTCATTAAACTCTAGCATTTTTTCTATCACAAAATTCTGTTCGTTATCTTTCAAGGAAGGATACATTGGTAAGCTAATACATTTGCTATAATATCTAAGTGCGTTGTTTAAATCAGCATTATCATAACCTATTCTCTTGTAATAAGGCAAGGTATGTACGGGGATATAATGAATTTGAGCAAATATGTTGTTCTCTTTTAAAAAATCATACAATCCCTTCCTGTTTTCTACTTCTACAACAAAAAGGTGATGGGCATTCCAGCTTTCATCTGGTAATGCTTGGTATTTTAATTTTCCTTTAAATGCAGTTTTATACCTCTCGGCTATTTCATTCCTTCTTAAAACCCCCTCGTTGTTCTTCACAAGTTGTGTTATTCCGAGGGCAGACTGGATATCGGTAAGTCTGTAGTTGAATCCAAGTTCTTGCATCTCATAGTACCACCCTCCATGATTCTCCTCCATGCCATCCTTGGTTATCCCATGAGTTCTTAATAGCAGTAGTCTGTTGTATAGCTTCTCATCATTTGTGGTCAACATTCCTCCTTCCCCACAAGCAATATGTTTTACTGGATGAAACGAAAAAACACCAATATCTGCATAGTTTCCGTTTCCACAGAACTGTTTTTCCCCATTTGAATCCGTAAAAAACCCTCCTGGTGCATGACAAGCATCCTCAATAATCCATAACCCGTGTTCCTTGGCCAATCGCCTGAATTTTTCAAGATTTATAGGCAATCCAGCAAAATCTACAGGAATAATTCCTTTAAAAAAGCCTTTGGACTTACTTTCAATTAATTCTTTTGTTTTTTCAAACGAAATGAGGTAAGTCTCTGGGTCTATATCCGCAAACCAAACTTCACCTTGAGCATATCTTACGCAATTAGCTGTGGCGGCGAATGTTATTGGGGTAGTTATTACTCTGTCGCCAGGTTTTAGACCCATTGCCAAAACCGCTAAATGCAATCCAGCTGTTGCGTTACTAACTGCAACGGCATATTTTGAGCCAACATATTCGGCAAAATTTTCTTCAAACTCTGCAACTTTTGGGCCTTGGGTTAAAAAGTCAGAGGTCAATGTTTCTATAACTGATTGTATATCAGTTTCATCTATCGACTGACGACCATAGGGTATTATTGGGCTCAAGCTCATACCTTAAAAGTTTCATCAACATGCTTAACAATAAGTGAACGAAGGTTTTCAACAGTTTCCCATTCGGTATTTTCTCCAGAATTATATCTAAACCCTTCTGGCACTTTGGCGGCATCAAAAGCTTCTATAAAATCATCCAGTTTCCAGCTATGCGTTGCCGGTAAAATGACATAATACCTACCAAGATCATACGTGTAAAAGGAATCGGAGCTTGTAATCATTTCTTCATGCAGTTTTTCCCCAGGCCTTATCCCAATCACAGGTTTGTCGCATTCGGGACCAATAGCTTCAGCAACATCCATTATTCGATACGAGGGGATTTTAGGCACAAAAAGTTCACCTCCCCAGGCATGTTCAAGAGCATGCATTACCATATCAACACCACCTTGCAACGATATATTAAACCTAGTCATGTTGGAATCAGTAATAGGAAGTACTCCTTCAGATTTTTTTTTATTGATGAAAAATGGAATCACAGATCCATTTGAACCCATGACGTTTCCATATCTTACTACCGAAAATCTAATTGGTCTGTCTCCTTTAATATTGTTTGCCGCTATAAAAAGTTTGTCAGAAGTTAATTTAGTTGCACCATAGAGGTTTATAGGTGCACATGCTTTATCTGTTGATAATGCAACAACTCGTTCTACCTTGGTTTCAAAACAGGCATCCACCACATTTTGTGCCCCTCCAATGTTTGTTTTGATACATTCTTCAGGGTTATATTCTGCCAAATGAACATGCTTCATTGCAGCTGCATGAATCACATAATCAACCCCTTTAAAAGCCCTTACCAATCTATCCTTATCTCGTACATCACCAATAAAAAAACGTATCTGTGGATATTCTTTATGAGGATATTCCTGAGCCATTTGAAATTGCTTTTGCTCATCCCTAGAGAAAATAATCAACCTCCTTACTTCTGGGTGTTTAGAAAATATATGAGAGGTTAAAGCCTTACCCAATGAACCTGTGCCTCCAGTGATTAAAACTGATTTTCCTTCAAAAGTCATTCTGTTGTAGTTTTATTATAATCCTGCTAAGTTTAATACCCTTTTCTTTTTCTATTGCCCTTCAAACCCTTGCACATTTCAAAACATTGACAAAACTAGAATAAATATTCTGTTTAACTCCAATCAATATGATTGAAGTTTTTTTCATGCACCAAAGTTGAATCCTTTTTTGAAAGAACTATTTCTTTTTTATTCAGCTTCCATTTTATATTTAGGTCTGGGCAATCAAAACGAAGTCCTCCCTCCGCTTTGTGGTTATAGTAATTATCGCACTTGTACATTACTTTTGCCGTATCGCTCAACGTTAAAAACCCATGGGCGAAACCTCTAGGCACAAATAACTGTTTTTTGTTCTTGTCGCTCAGCTCCATGGAGAAATGCCGCGCAAAGGTAGGAGAATCTTTACGAAAGTCAACTACAACATCTTGGATTGTCCCTTCAAGAATCTGGATTAGCTTAGCTTGAGCATGCTCTCCTTTTTGAAAATGCAACCCCCGGAGTACCCCTTTCTTGGAAAAGGATTGGTTATCCTGCACAAAGTTTACTTCTCGTCCAATCGCTTCACAAAAATCCTTGTGGTTATAGCTTTCAAAAAAATAGCCCCGCTCATCTTCAAAAACTGTGGGCTCAATTATAAAGCACCCTTTTAACTTGGTCTCCGTTGCCTTGATCATGCCTCTTTGCTCAATATGCCCAACAATCTTTTTCCGTAACCACTCTTCATCAATGGTTTTGCCAGCTCTTTTAATGCTTCTTGGCCGATATAGCCCATTTCATACGCCGCTGCTTCTATCGACCCAGTTATCAAGCCTTGTCGCTCCTCGATCACTTCTACAAATTTTGAGGCTTGCATCAAGGCTTGGAACGTGCCGGTATCCAACCAAGCCGTTCCTCTATCTAGAATACTTACATTGAGTTTACCTCTTTTTAAGTATGCCTTGTTCACATCAGTAATCTCCAATTCCCCCCTTACACTGGGTTGTATGCTTTTGGCAATGGAGATGACCTCATTATCATAAAAATAAATCCCTGGCACTACATAATTGGATTTGGGTTCCTTTGGCTTCTCTTCAATACTGATGGCTTTTCCTGCTTCATCAAATTCTACCACACCATATCGCTGTGGGTCGTTGACTCGGTATGCATAAATGATTCCTCCGTCGGGGTCATTGTTTGCTTGCAACAGTTTGGACAAGCCTGCGCCGTAAAAAATGTTGTCCCCCAAAATGAGGGCTACTTTGTCCTCCCCAATAAAATCTTCACCTATAATGAAGGCTTCCGCCAATCCATTTGGGGATTCTTGCACCGCGTAGGAAAAGGAACAGCCGTACTTTTGTCCGTCACCCAACAGTTCCTGGAACAACGGGAGGTCCTTTGGTGTGGATATAATCAATATATCCTTGATTCCCGCATACATTAAGGTGGACAATGGATAATAAATCATTGGCTTGTCGTAAATGGGCATCAACTGCTTGCTCACCGAAAGGGTAAGTGGGTGCAGCCTACTGCCGGTTCCTCCTGCCAAGATGATTCCCTTCATTGTGTTTTATGCTTGATATTGCTTTTTATAATATTCCAAATAGTCTCCCGAGGTAACATGATCCAGCCACTCCTGATTGTCAAAATACCAATCTATGGTCTTTTCAAGACCTTCCTCAAATGTTACGGATGGCTCCCATCCCAATTCTTGGTTTATTTTGATGGCATCAATGGCGTACCTTAAATCGTGTCCCGGACGATCCTTTACAAAGGTTATCAGTTTTTCTGAGGAGCCTTCTTGTCTTTTGAGTTTTTTGTCTATCAATCGGCATAACAATTTGGTCAAATCAATGTTCTTCCACTCATTAAATCCCCCAATATTGTAGGTCTCTCCCTTTTTCCCTTTGTGAAATACCAAATCAATTGCCTTGGCATGGTCTTTTACGTACAACCAATCACGGGTATAATTTCCATCACCATAAACAGGCAACGGCTTGTTTTGTATGATATTGTTAATGAACAAAGGAATCAATTTCTCCGGGAATTGATTAGGACCATAATTGTTGGAGCAATTGGAAATAACATACGGTAATTTATAGGTTGCTCCATAAGCTCGCACAAAATGGTCGGAGCTCGCCTTTGAGGCGGAGTAAGGCGAGTTTGGATCATACGCTGTGCTTTCGGTAAAAAACCCCTCTTTTCCCAAGCTTCCATACACCTCATCGGTGCTTATGTGATAAAACAAGAAGTTTGGGTTGTTCTTGGCCAACTCCAACGAAGCGTTCAATAAGTTGACCGTGCCCAAAACATTGGTTCGCACAAAAGATAAGGGGTCCGAAATGGAACGGTCCACATGGGATTCTGCGGCCAGATGGATTACACCATCAAACTTATGTTTAGAGAAAAGTTCATTGATAAAATCGGAATGGGCGATATCCCCTTTTTCAAATGAGTAGTTCGGGGCTTCTTCAATAGCTATTAAGTTTTCCAGGTTTCCCGCATAGGTCAGCGCATCCAGATTAAAGATTTTGTAGTGATCGTACTTGGTTACGAACCGTCGAACTACATGGGAACCGATAAACCCGGCTCCACCAGTGATTAAAATATTTTTTGGAATACCCTTGTCCATGTAAGCTCCTTTATAACCCTATGTGCCTGTTTCCTAAAAAAGAAAACTCTTTGTTAATCATGAAAGAACACTGTTCTTTGGCCGCTTTGCGAAAGTACGATAATTCGGGTCCAAAACAAGCTTGACCTGGTCTGTTAACCCGTTTTCATCCAGTATTTGCTTGGCAAATTCATACCACGTCATTGGCTTCCCATCCGTAAAATGATATATGCCGAAGGCCTTTTTTTCCAACACGATTTCATTTAAAATGAATTTTGCCAATGCCTCCGTGTTGGTCGGACATCCTTTTTGGGTATCTGTAATGTACAAATCTTCTCCCGCCAGAGCCTTTTTTAAAATTGAACGATAGAAATTATGACCGTATTTTTTGCTGTACAACCAAGATGAACGAATTATATAGTGGTTCGGTAAAATCTCTTGAATAAACTTTTCTCCCCTTAGTTTGGACCTACCATATTCGTTGATAGGGTTGGTTTTATCATCAACAGTATATGGGCCTTCTTTTTCCCCATCAAAAACATAATCCGTAGAAATATGGATCAATGTGGTGTTATGGTCTCTACATACCTCGGCCAAATTTTTCACCCCTTCCGCATTGACCTCAAAAGCCTTTTCGGAGTACTTCTCTGCATCCTCTACATGGGTATATGCAGCGCAATTGATACACAAATCATAGTTTTCTTTTGAGAAAAATTTCTCCAGTTCTTTTGGTTTGGTGATGTCCAGTTTTTTGGATGTTTTGAAATCAAAGGAAACCTCTGGAAAATCATGGGCCTGTTCTTGTAATGTGAGGCCCAATTGACCCCCGGCTCCTGTTACCAAGATTCGCCTCATACCATTTTTTATTTTGATTGGCCCAATGTCAAAAACTACTTAACTCTCTAAATATTGGTCTATTTTTGGTTATATGTTTTGAGGTACCTGTTCAACGCAAGTAAGGCCAAAACTCCAAACACCAAGACCAACAACAATATGGGAAGTTTAAACTTATAACTGTTCCAAATTCCCTTTAGTTCCACCCCTCTTGTGGGAAAATCACTTATTACATTGATAATCGTGGATTTATTGGCCCGTTCTTTGTTCAAGGCAACTAATTTTTCTTTGAGAACATCTTTTTCTTGCACCAACTCCAACTCCCTGCCTTGTGAATCTGAACTTTCCGCAAGATTAATATTGGTCCCTTGCATAGGTTTGTCTGCCTCCTTAACCATTACTATTTTGTACAGGCTCTGTAGCGAGTCAATCTCGGCAAGCTGTTTTTTGTAGATTTCTTCCTGGAGGTCCAAGTTCTCATCGTTGATTCTTTTCTGAAGCTTAAAATATTGATTGACAGAAATCGAATTGATAATGGCCGGTTGCGCCTTTTTGGCCACCTTATTATCCGTACTTATTACAGAGATTTGATGGAACCGAGCATCCATCGAATTGAAATTTTTTAAATAGTTTTCATAATCAATTGCCTTAACCGTAGTAGTGTCCAAACCACGAATAAATTCATCAAAGAGCTTTATTTTCTGGTTCTCATCGGAATATGAATCGGTGAAAATTTCCTTAACACTGGCCGCTTCGTGCTCGGTAATGTTCAATGCCGTGGCCAAAGCTACGGAATCCTGCGCCTCTGCTAAATCATTATAAAAGGCTATATTATTGTACAGCTGCTGAACACTGTTGAAATTGGGTTCCACAACCATTCTGGAAATATACTTTTCCGGTAGGGTTTTGTCCAAAATAAATCCTCCAACCCCGCCAATGATAACGGCTGCCCCTATGACGATGATGTTTTTCTGTACAAAAATGAGGAACAGCATTGCCAAGTGGAAAACTCCTTTGAAAATGCTACCGATGAAATTGAAGAACTTCTGAAAACCCCTCCCGATCATCTGGAACAATTGTCCCAAATCTATTTCATCTGAATTATTCTGATTTACTGGTTGGTCTGCCATTTCCTATGAATTGAATATTTGTTTTAAAATCCTGTCCGTAATTAAATATGTGGGCTTGACCCCTGTTGTTCCCAGTCCACCAGAAGCCAAGGTACTTCCAGTTTCCAAGGGATTGTCCGACGCATAATAGGCGTAACGTACCTTAACATCCTTTTTTATGCTTTTTCGGATTTGGGATGCCGATTGTATCGCTTTTTGATAGTGCACCCCCTCCATTTCCAAACCTATCACGTTCCATGTGGATTCATGGAAAAATTGGAGGATGTCCCTATTCTGCAAGGATGTCCCCAAAACGGTAACCATGGTGCCTTCCATTACTTTTAGGCCATGGCCCTCAAAATCCGAGCCGTTAAGTTCGTTTTTAAAGGGGTAATTGTCAGCCGTTCCTTCAAAAATATGTGCCGAGGGAATCATTAAATCGCCTTTACCGCCTTCCAAAATACCAGCCTTTCCCATAATGGAAACCGAATCAACATTCAGGAAAACCTTTTCCTCCCCATACTCCATAGGTTTTAACAACTCATCTATGGTTTCATAGGCTTGTTCCCCAAAGGCATAGTCCATCACAAATATAACGGGTTTTTCTTCCTCCGAAATATCCTCTGGCAACTTATAGCAGCAACTCTGCTTTCCGAACTTGGCCGTATCAAAGATTTGAACGTCAATGTTTGCTCCGGATTCGTCGTCCAAAAAGATCATACCGTTCTTTTCGGCAAGATTTTTTACTTTTTTATTGAGGTTTTTATGCTTCTCGGAGCCCAATGCCTCATAAATGTCCAATGATTCGTTATCGGGAAACTCTTGGGCCAATGCCTTTTTGGCAAAAAGCGAGTTCATAACACTGTGCATGTTGGCACTGATGATATGTAGCGGCCTATCCAATAAGTTATGCTTTTGTAAGGTGCGTTTGATTTTATCGGCCCATTTTTCTCCATGGATGTGGTGCCCCAAACGCTCCCGCAACAAAGGGCTGAAGGTAATCGTTCTTTTATTGCCCGTAGTCTCTTCTTCGATGGCCAGCTTGCCCAACCAATACATCACGTTTAAGAAACGATCGGGATCCTTCGCGGTCTTTAATTTGTTTTGGATATCGACCACCTCATCAAAGGTCCTTCCCAAAATATTGGCACAGTGGATCAGGGCCACCTCTCGCTGGTCATTATCCTTTTCCTCGCTCAGCACAAACTCGGTAAGCTTGTCCCAATCACGAATGGTGGCATTGCCATCATCGACCAACACCCTTCTTGAGATTTTGCCCGACTCCACGAACAAAAAGGTAAGGTGGGTCAAAATATCATAGATATCGCTTCTGCCGCGTGTGATTTCGATGTTCATCTGCTCATCGTCTATTCGGTAGCAGTTTCTTCGCCTTTTGGGCGGTACAATGGGTTTTAAGTGTGATTTGGCAAAGCCCTCATCGGAAGTCAGATTGATGAAACGGCACTCCTCAATGCCTTCGGGCAAGCGTTCCAAGACATAGATAAGTCCGTTGAGTTCCGCCTTGTCCTCTGCAATGGTGCCGTAAATTTCTGGCCTTAGCAATAAAAGTGCATTTCGAAGTGCGTTGCCCGAAACGCCCGATGGTTTATAAAACCCACGGTTGAGCAAATGACGCATAGTGATGTACAAACGCTCGATTGCATTCGTGGACTCTTGTGCCCTGGTTGTCTGTTTTACTTCTGTTGCCATCATAACTTCTGGCAAAATAAGTGATTTCCTATAAAAATTAAACAGTTCTGGGTCAACTAATTTTAAAGGGATGCAATCCATCGGCCACTTTACGGTCGTTGGCAAGGCGCTGCACCTTGTTCTGTCCGCCCAATTTGCCTATGGATTTCATATAGTCTTGAAACCCATTTGGTTTGATGCTGCTGATTTTTAGGGGTTGAAGGATGTTCCCTTCGATCAGATCAAAATAGTAGCTGTTCTGTTTTTTCATGCTTTCTTCGATGATTTCAGAAAATTTCGTCCAATCTGATGGTTCTTTCTGAAATTCGATAAACCATTCGTGATAGGGAAGTTCTCCCTCTTTCGGGTTGGTCTGGGGTGCTACGGTAAATTCGTTTACCACCGCATCCGTTTGTTTCACGGCCAATTGCAGTGCCTCTTCAACTTCTTTTGCAATTACGTGTTCCCCGAAAGCGGAAATAAAATGCTTGATTCTCCCCGACACCACAATTTTGTACGGGGCTTTGGAAACAAACCGAACGGTATCGCCTAGATTATAGCCCCACAGTCCCGCATTGGTAGAAATTACCATGGCATAATCCACATCCAATTCCACATCCGCAATGGTCAATCGTTTCGGGTTTTCATCAAAAAACTCATCCGCCTTTACAAATTCATAAAAGATTCCTGCATCCAAAAGCAGCAACATTCCCTTTTGCTCTTGGGAATTTTGATAGGCGAAAAAGCCTTCACTCGCGGGAAAAAGCTCGATACTATCCACTTTTTTTCCGATCAGGTCCTCGAACTTGGCCCGGTATGGTTCGTAGTTGACCCCTCCATAAATGAACAATTGGAACTCTTTGAAGAGATCGCCCACTTTTTTACCCGTCTTGGCGTTGAGCCTTTCAAAATACATCTGCACCCAAGAGGGTATTCCCGCAATAACGGTCATGTTCTCCCTTTCGGTCTCCTCAACAATTTTGTCCACCTTGGTCTCCCAATCCTCAATGCAATTGGTCTCCCAGCTCGGCAATCGGTTTTTTTGGAGATAGTTGGGCACGTAATGGGCGGATATGCCGGAGAGTCTGCCCAATTTGATTCCATTTTTCTCCTCCAAAATGGGGCTTCCCTGTAAAAAAATCATTTTTCCATCCACAAAATCGGCGTTTCCGGTTTCGTGAATGTAGTTGAGGATGGCATTCCTTGAGGCTTCGACCTGGTTTTTTATAGATGGTTTGGTAATGGGGATATACTTCGCTCCGGAAGTGGTGCCCGAAGTTTTGGCAAAATAAATGGGTTTTCCCGGCCAAAGCACATCACTCTTGCCATCAATAATTTGTTGGATGTATCCTTTTAGTTCCTCATAATCCCGAATGGGGACCCGTTCCACAAAATCTTGGTGCGATTTTATACTTTCGAACTGATGGTCCTTGCCAAATACAGTGCTCTTGGCTTGGGCAACCAGTTGATTAAACACCTTTTGTTGGGTTTTTACGGGCCGGTTTACCCATTTATCGGTTTTTTTGGCTATCCGATTCGCAAATATTTTTGCTGCAAACGCTTTTAGGGACATTTAGTTGAAATCAATATAGTTTTGTGGATCAACAGGCTTTCCTTTTCTCCAAAGCTCAAAATGTAGGTGGGGCCCTGTTGTGAGCTCTCCCGTATTTCCAATGGATGCGATTACTTCCCCTGCTTTTACCAAATCGCCTTGGGATTTGCTCAAGGAACCATTGTGCTTGTATACGGAGGTTATTCCCTCTTGATGCTCGATAATGATTACATACCCTGTTTCCGTTGTCCATTCTGCAAATAAAACCGTGCCATCTGCAATGGATTTTACAGGTGTTTCCCTTGGTGCTACCAAATCAACGGCATAGTGTTTGGTCTTTTGGTCAAACTCTTGCGAGATAGTTCCGTTGACGGGCGAAAAGAACAGAGTTCCCAAGTTCTCGATATCTCTTTCAAAAAGATTGTATTTATCTTCCAGTTCCACTTCTTCCCTCAACAACAAATCTTGTTTGATCGGGGTAAGGTCCACGGAAGTTGGATCTAATTTATATTGTTCAAAAAGTGAGTCGCGATTTACTTGATTATTCTCGATATCTCCCCGCAGCACCTTTCTTACATTATCTAAATACCTGTTGGTATAATTAAGTACGGTGACTAACGAGTCCGTTTTATAGGTAAGCTCGGTGGCCTGTCGTTTTAACCTTGTGGAAGAATAGCCTGGAATATATTCCCTTAGCGGGGTAAGGGCAATGATCAAGGTGGTGACCCCTATCAAGACAATAATAAACAAAGTTCCAGTAACAAAAACATTAAGCCTGTTGAGCTTAAAGGATATCTTTTCCTCAAAGGTACTTTCGTTAAGAATTACCAAGCGATACTTGTGCAACAGCTTTCGCTTTATCTCTTTTCTTTTCTTTTTGTCCTTTGCCATGGTGAACAAAGATAGGCTTAGATTTTAATATGCATGTTAAGCTTTTTTAAAAAGCGTAGGGGATAAATTCCTAAAAATCATTTTCAAATGCTAATTTTCGTTAATCGAATGTGCTCTTCAACATCTTTTTAGTACTTTTACATTTCTAATCAAAGCATTTGAAGATATGATTTCTCAAACTATATTTCTTGGTATGTTAGGTCCCTGGCAGATTGTTTTGATCGTTGCCGTGGTAGTTTTGCTTTTTGGAGGCAGAAAGATTCCAGAACTTATGAAGGGCCTTGGAAGCGGAATCAAAGAATTCAAAAACGCTACCAAGGAAGACGAAAAACTGGAAGGCGAAACAAACGAGTCGAAATCCTAAATTGATTCTTGTGGCCTGAAATGCACTGTGTTTTTAATGGTTTTCAACCATCAACAACATCTTTTCTGCATTCAACGCCGCATATTCCCCCTTTCACAACAAAAAATTATCACCCCACTTACCATATCCTATTTTAGCGGTTGAAAATAAACTGTTAAGCCCCCTATGCTTAACCTCCAAATGAACCCAATCGTTCATTTGTGCAGATGGAGTGGTAATGAAAAGACTTATCTTACTTTTATTCTTCCTATGCTCTTTTGGGGTGTTTTCCCAAGAGATTGCCCTGTCCGAAATTGATGGGTCGTCCTCCTCTTCCAATAGATTTGCCCCTTCAGAAAACAGCGACTCCAATTTAGCAAACCATCAAGGTGGTCTGGGTGATAAAGGAAAGACCGAAAAACTTATTGCCTTAGGCAACGATTACTTTGATAAAATGTGGTACGCCAGAGCAGCTCGCGTTTTCGACATTGTTCTTGAAAAAACAGAGACCGAGCACACCTCAGCTTTGCTGTGGAAAGCAGGTGATTCACATTACTACACAGGAAATCTTGAAAAGGCTTACGAATGGTACCACGAGCTTTACCGACAACATCAAGAGGAAATGCATGAGGATGCTTATTTAAAATATGCCCAAACTTTAAAGGGAACAGGAAAGTATCGCAGGGCTGCAACCCTAACAAAAATCTTGCGGCAAAAAAGGGACGAGCCCTTAAATGAGCTTAATAAAATAGACCCTCGTACATGGGAAGGCGCCTACACCGTTAAAATCAAAAATTTGGGCATTAACTCCCGATATTCTGATTTTTCTCCCATGTTCCACAACGGTTCCGATATTGTTTATGCCTCTGCAAAGGACACCTTGTTTTTGACAAGTCGGCGTTACCGTCGTACCAATCAACCTTTCCTCGACCTTTACGTTGCAAAAAGCAAGAACAAGGAAGGTGACCTTTCCTCCCCGCGAAAATTTTCAAAAAAAATAAATACCAAGTACCATGAGGCCTCCATGGCATTTTCTCCTGACCAAAAAACCATTTATTTTACAAGGAACAACTATGGCAAACGTTTAAAAAGGGGCAAAAACGGTATAAACCACCTAAAAATATATCGTTCTCAATTTACCAATGGTGAATGGGGCAAGGCAGAAGAGCTTCCCTTTAACAGCGAAGATTATTCGACAGGCCACCCGACCATTAGTCCAGATGGAACAAAAATGTATTTTGTGTCCGATAGGCCAGGTGGTTTTGGAGAAACAGATATTTATGTTGTTGATATTATCGAAAACGGGGGCTTTTCTGAGCCAAAAAACCTTGGAAGGGCCATCAACACCGAAGACAAGGAAATGTTCCCATACGTTATAGAAAACGCCCTTTATTTTTCTTCCAACAGACCCATGGGCTTTGGTGGTTTGGATGTGTACAGATCTGATGGGGCAAATGGGGAGTTCGGCATAGGGGTCAACCTAGGCAAACCCATCAATAGTAACAAAGATGATTTCTCCTATATTGTTGATGCTACGGGCGAGCGAGGCTATTTTGCATCCAATCGCAAAGGTGGCAAGGGTGATGACGATATTTACTCCTTTAAATACATACTCAACCTAAATGCCATTGTCGGCACCGTTGAAAACGAGTCAACAGGTGAAGCCGTGAACAAAGCCAATATATCCTTGTACAGCAACGAAGGCAAGCTGATAAATGAAACCGTCTCGGACACAACTGGCAACTATTTGTTCAAAAACCTTGATTCAATAACAAACTACACCGTTGTGGCCAAGAAAAAAGGGTTTGTTAGGGACAGTATGACCGTGGAAACCAAGAAAAACGAAAATATTTCGGTAACCCAATACTTAAAGAAACTTGTTGAGGAAAAACCAATAGTTGATCTGTTTGAGCCCAGCGATGTATACTTTGATTTTGATAGTTTTAAAATCACCCCGCGTTCCGCTCAAGAATTGGATAAGCTCGTTGCCTTATTAAAAGAGAACGAAAACCTGTCCTTAAAAATCGCATCCCATACCGATGCCATTGGCCCAGAAGTCTACAACAAATATCTGTCCGACAAGCGCGCCAAATCTACTCGTGATTACCTTGTTTCCCATGGAATCGACCCTTCAAGGATCATTAGTGCCATTGGTTATGGCGAAGAACGTTTGTTGAACGATTGTTCCAACGGAACACCCTGTGCTCCGGACCAACATCGTTTAAACAGAAGGTCAGAATTTATTCTGGTCTCTGAATAAACCGGCCCAACCATTTTGATCAATCCGTTATTTTTCTTTTTCGCTTTCAAATGCAGTTTGTCGATATTTCTGTCCTCTTGACTGCTTATGGCAATATGCGTTTTATCGATCAAAGCGCCGTACTTGTGGATTCTGGAGCTTTACCTAAGGCTTTCAACCTGTTTTTACCGCCTTTTGTCCTTTAGTTTTCCTCCCTCCTACACAAAATCAAACCTTTGGCTTGTCTTTAAACCTTAAATCATACTTATGAAAAAACTACTACTTGTCAAAGAAATTTATGTTGAAGGGTTCCGCAACTTGGGACACTTTATCGTAGAAAAATATTTTAAAATTTTCGCTTGGTTCAGTTTTATCTTGTTCTTTATAGTGCTTTATGCCTTTATTTACAGGATATCCACAGGCTTTGCATTTGATTAACCCCCCTAAGCTTTAAAAGAACAAAAAAGGCCCGAACTATAAAAGTTCTGGCCTTTTTGCTTTGTGTTAACTATGTTTTTCTAGTCAGCCGCAGGAGTAGCTGGCTCAAAGTCCACCGTTTTCAATATCGCCTCCAGCTCAAACATATAATCTCTTTTGGCTTCTGAAGGGGCAAAGGTGAACCCCTCGATAATCATTTTGCGATTGTTTTCCTTATCGTTGATGATATAGGTTAAAAACGGGCCTGCCATCGGATATCCGTGGATTTCCCAGACTCCTTTTACCTCAGCGGCCTTTTTGCCTCCAATCTCAGCTGGAAACACATAGGGCGCAAAAGCTTTCTCCGTAATCATGTAGGTGTTTTCATAAGGTCCAGGAATGTACTTTTCACCTATGGAATCTCTCATTTTTACAATGTCCTCAACAAAAGTGGAATCGTTGCTGAAGTAATCCCACGGCATTTCGTAAGCAATGATGTTCATGGTGCCTTTCGGAATCTGAATATCCATCCAAACAAAGTTGTCCTCTCTTTTCCCAACCTTATAAAGTGACGGGACGTCGAGTTGAATTCCAAACTCTTCTTCCAATGCTTTGTCCTTGCTTAAGGAGCGTTCAAAACGCCTTTGCGCTTCGGCAATCTCGTTTGCCTTGAATTCTTTTATGGCCCTATCGGCCAAGGAATCCAAGTTTTTGATCATCACTTCCTCGGTTGGCCCGGTTACCACGGCTACTTTTTGTGGCTTTGCGTATGCATCGTCCTTTATGTGCGCCAAAGAAGTTGAATCTTGCTCTACATATAGAATGGACCTGGAATGTGTGGTTGTGCCCTTAAAAACTTGGGGGGGCACTTGGGTAAGGGTAAATTTGGGCTCTATTTGTGGCAAACCAACAATTTGTGCGGCAAATTCGTCCCTTATTTTTTCTCCTACGGGACCTCTCCAAAGCTCGGTGTCCATTATAACCATTAAGGAGTTGATGCCTCCTGTGGATGGCGGAAGAAATTTTTTCTTTGAACCTGAGTTCTTACAAGCTCCCAATGCCAACAAAGCTGTGGCAATCAATAGTATTCCTAATTTTTTCATCTTGTGTTAAATTTACGAAGAACAATCACACAATTTAAGTTTTGTGCCCGGTTTTAGGTTATTCCCACTAATACCGTTCCATTCTCGTAAATTCTCTATAGAAACTCCAGGATATTTTTTGGAAATCGTCCAAAGGGAATCTCCCGAGCGTACCGTATGAATTTTAGATCCGCTTACAACAGCTCCCGAAGACTTTGAGCTACTACTCTTTGAATCATTTTTGGCGATATACGGCTTTCTTGGATAAATGGTCAAACGTTGGCCAATACGAAGATTGTTGCTTCGCAATCCGTTCCATCTTTTAATTTGACTGACCCCGACGCCGTAACGCTCTGCTATCTTGCCCAAATAATCTCCGCTCTTCACCCGATAACGAATCTGGTCTTTGGCCGTAACCATATTGGGCAATGGTTTTTCCAAAGAGTCCAATTCCTTCTTCACATAGGCATAGATTTCTTCTTCATTGGATACAAACTTGCCGATTTTGGATTTTGGTAAGCGCAACGCATAATCTTTTCCCTCAACTTTTGGTATGATGTTGAGTTTATAAGCAGGATTCAACATTTCAAGTTCCTCCGTGCTAATGTCCACCAGCTTGGAGATTTGATCAAAGGTGATCAAGTTTTTTACATGAACGGTATCTGTCTCAAAATAGGGGCGCTCCGCTTTTTTGTATTGCAACCCATGCTCCTCGGCATATTCAAAAATGTACATGGTGGCCAAGAAAGCTGGAAGATACCCTGCCGTTTCACGTGGAAGAAAGGGCCTGATGTTCCAATAGTTTTCATATCCACCGGAACGGCGTATGGCCTTGTTTACATTTCCCGGGCCCGAGTTGTATGCTGCCAATGCCAAATCCCAGTCCCCAAAAATACCGTACAATCTGGAAAGGTATTTGCTCGCGGCTTTGGTGGCCATTATGGGGTCGTGTCTTTCGTCCACATAGCTGCTTACATCCAGTCCGTACATTTTGCCCGTGCTGTACATAAACTGCCAAAGCCCCTTGGCGCCCACTCTGGATCTTGCCTTTGGATTAAGGGCGGATTCCACGATCGCCAAATATTTAATTTCCAAAGGAATGTTCTGGTTGTCGAGCTCTTGTTCGAACAGAGGAAAGTAAAATTGAGAGGCCGTAATCATGCGCTGCATCAAATCCCTTCTTCGTGTCAAAAAAGATTTGATCACACTCTCCAAAGATGAATTATAGGTAATGTTGAACGGTGTTTTTGCATCCAATCGAGCCAATCGAGCCTTTAAGGTATCCGTTGGCAAATCCACAACAACAATGGAATCGTGTTCAGGGCCTTTCTGAATTTCCAACAACATATCGCTGAACAAATCCGCATTGCTGTGAAGCTCGTTCAACCAAAGGCTGTCGTATTTCCATGCCTCTTCTAGGTCATGCAACCTAAACTTTCCATCCTCGTGGGTTTCCAAGGCCATGAGCTGGCCATCAATTTTAATATGGGATACTTGAACAGCCGGATTTTCATCCTTTTGAAGTGCTGTGGAATCCTGCTCCGTTCCCGTGGTGTTCGCTTTTTGTTGCGCACTTAAAAATGGAGCTGCGGACATGATGGCCGCAAAAACAACTATTTTCAATTTCTGGCTCATTTGGACAAGGTTTGATTTTGGGACTAACGAAAATGGCTTTTTTTTCTGAAACAATAAAGTCCAGAGACAAAAATCCCTCGTCTTTTAACGTTTCCCCCAATAACTCACAACGTGAGACTTAGCCCAATATTGCAGCGATACCCGGCAAGGTTTTCCCTTCCAAGCTTTCCAACATGGCCCCACCCCCGGTGGATACGTAGCTTACTTTGTCCTCGAAACCAAACTGTTTCACGGCTGCAACGGAATCTCCGCCACCAACCAAGGAAAAGGCTCCACTTTGGGTGGCCTGATCAATATAGTTGCCCACGGCAATGGTTCCCTTGGCAAAGTTCTCCATTTCAAAAACACCTACGGGCCCGTTCCACAAGATTGTCTTGGAGGCCAAAATCACTTGCTTGAAGATTTCCAAGGTTTTTGGACCAGCGTCCAGTCCTTGCCATCCATCAGGGATTTTATCTACATCCACAAATTGTGTATTGGCACCATTGTCAAAGTCGTCGGCAGCCAAAACGTCTACAGGCAGGTATACTTTCACGTTTTTGGCCTCGGCTTGTTTAAGAATCTCCAAAGCCAATTCCATTTTATCATCCTCACAAATGGAATCCCCTACTTTGCCACCCTTTGCCTTCACAAAAGTGTAGGTCATACCGCCGCCAATGATAAGGTTGTCAACTTTGTCCAATATGTTTTCGATAATCGTGATTTTGGAAGATACTTTTGCTCCGCCCAAAATGGCGGTAACCGGTTTTTCTCCAGTTTCCATCACTTTGTCTATCGCTTTTATTTCTTTAGCCAACAGATATCCGAAGCATTTGTTCTCGGGGAAAAATTTAGCCACAATGGTTGTTGATGCATGTGCGCGGTGGGCTGTTCCGAAAGCATCGTTCACATATACATCTCCGTGCTTTGACAATGCTTCAGCAAAAGACTCATCTCCTGCTTCCTCTTCGGCGTGAAAACGAAGGTTTTCCAACAAAAGCACCTCTCCGCTTTGCAATCCAGCGACGGCTTCATCTGCTTTTGTTCCAACACAGTCTTCTGTAAATTTTACCTGTACCCCAATGATATCGGATACGGTTTCGGTGATGTGGGAAAGTGACATGTCCGGGTTTGCTTTTCCTTTGGGTCTTCCCAAGTGGCTCATCAAAATTGGAGATCCGCCATCTTCCAAAACTTTAAGAATGGTAGGTTTGGCTGCATCAATTCGGCTGGTGTCGGTTACATTAAAATCGCCATCCAACGGCACGTTGAAATCTACCCTGATCAATACTTTTTTTCCCTTGAAATTAAAATCGTCTATCGTCTTCATGTAGTGTGGTCTTTTTTGAGAGTCTCAAATGTAAAGATTTCCTGCTTTTTCAATGGACAGACCGGCCCCATAATTTTAAAGTTTCTCAATTTTTAACCATTTTAATTTGATATGTTACACTGGCTCCTGCTTGCGCAAGGGTTCCTAGCGGGATTCCTTGTTGTTCGTTTTGGCCGATAACCAAAGAAGGGTTTTCGGTCCAAGTGTGGCCTTAAAAGCCAATTTACAAGGCCAAAGATATGGACAATGGAACACCATGGAAGGGTCAAAACATAAACCAATTCCGTTTTATAAGAGTGAAGCTGTATTTGACATGTATCTCTTGGAAGCTGTCCGATCAAAAGTAGGGTTATACCATTTTTAATTGTTATAAGGTAAAGTGATTATTAACCCCAAAACCTCAAATTTTATGCAACCTTTTTTGAAAAATGTAGGATTTGCTATTGGAATAGCCGTATTGGCTTTTTCTTGTAGCGATGACAATGGTAATGACAATGTAGAGAAAGAATCGTATAACACAACCTTTAAAATCACAGATGCCCCAGTGGACAACGCAGCAATTGAATCCGTTTTTGTTACGGTTTCCGATGTAAAGGTCAATGGCACATCACTGGAGGGCTTTAACAAAACTACTTTTGATTTGGCCGCCCTTGTCAATGGTCAGACTAAAACCTTGGGCAACCTGCAATTGGAGGCTGGAGCATATTCCGACCTTGAACTGGTGCTGGACTACGAAACCGATATGGACGGAAATTCCCCGGGCTGTTACGTAGAAATGGCAGATGGTTCCAAGGACAAGATAACATCCTCTGCGAGCAGCATTGACATTGTGGATACTTTTGAGGTGTTTGCCTCGAATACCAATGAGGTCGTTATCGATTTTGATTTGCGAAAGACCATAAAGGAAAATCAAGGTACGTTGGAAACGGATTTTGATTTTGTGACGACGTCCGAACTCTCCGCAGGAATACGGGCCGTAAACCAGGAAACTACTGGAGAAATTGAAGGAACCATAAACGATGCAGAAAACACATCGGACAAAATTGTGGTATATGCCTATGAAAAAGGCACCTATAATGCAGAAGTTGAAACTCAGGGGCAAGGAGAAAGCAATGTGCGCTTTGCCAATGCCATTACAAGTGCCGAGGCCAGTGGGCTTAACAATTCCTTCAGCCTTAACTTTCTATCGGCTGGGGAATACGAATTGATTTTTGTGTCCTACGCCCAAGATGGCAATCAATTTTACTTTAATTCAACATTAGAGGTGGAATCGACCACTGGGCTCGACCTATCTGCTTTACAAATTACATCCGCTTTACAGTTAAGCGCCAATGTAACAGTGACCGGAACCACATCATCCTAAACAAATATATTGATCTGTTGAGAAAAGCCCCGGTTCGGGGCTTTTTTTATGTACTCACTTTACTTTCCTCCATTGGTCTGCAGGTCTGCCAAGCAGGTGGCGTCCAATTCAGGGATATTACCGCCACTGATTATATTGATCGGCAACCATAACACTCCTCTTTTAAATCAAACACGTAAGGGGTTCAACACTTAAAAATGTATCTTTGGAACATGCTTTTTAAAAATGTTTTAGGACTCGAGCATATCAAAAACCATTTGGTGACCACTGCGGAAACCGGCAGGGTCGCACACGCACAACTTTTTGTTGGCCCCGAAGGTTCCGGGGTGCTGCCCATGGCACTGGCATATGCCCAATATTTGCTCTGTGGCAATACAGGTGGAGAAAATGACGGGGAAAACACCGTATGCAATACTAAATGCAACTCATTGACACATCCCGACCTTCATTTTGCATTTCCTGTTTCCAATTCGGACAAGGTAAAGTCGCATGCCGTGAGCGATCATTATTTGGAAGAATGGCGACAGTTTGTAAAAGACCAGCCCTATGGCAATTTGTTTGATTGGTACCGCCACATCGGCATTGAAAAAAAGCAGGGACAAATCGGGGTGGATGAAGCTCAGGACATGGTTAAGAAGCTTTCCTTAAAGTCTTACGAAGGAGGTTACAAGGTCCTTATTGTTTGGATGGCCGAAAAAATGAACGTTTCCGCGGCCAACAAACTTTTGAAGTTAATCGAGGAGCCCCCGAACAAGACCATATTACTCCTTTTGGCAGAAGATGAGGAACAAATCATCAACACCATTCGTTCCCGTTGCCAAATTTTAAATTTCCCTCCCTTGGCCGAACAAGTAATTACCGATGAACTTATACAGCGGGGAGTGGCACAAACCGAAGCACTTACCATTGCACTGGAAGCGAACGGTAATTTTAACAAGGCTCTTGATCTATTGAACAAAGACTCTGAAGATTTGGTGTTCGAACGTTGGTTTGTGCAATGGGTGCGGAGCGCCTTTAAAGCCAAGGGCAACAAAGGTGCCGTACAGGAACTGATCTTATGGAGCGAGGAGGTCGCCAAAACAGGGCGCGAAGTCCAAAAAAAATTCCTGAACTACTGCTTAACCATAATGCGGCAAGCGCTTATGCTCAACTACAAGGCAAACGAACTTGTTTATGCCAAAGTGCACATGGAGGGTTTTGACCTGAACAAGTTTGCCCCTTTTGTACATGAAAACAATATTTTGGATATTGTAAAGGAGTTGGAGCAAGCAATTTTTCACGTGGAACGCAACGGAAATTCCAAGTTGATTTTCACAGATCTCTCCATTAAACTTACTCGGCTTTTGCATGCAAAGGCCGCCTAAATAAAACTAATCATGGATGATTTATTTTCAAATGCCACAGAAATACTACTGCTGGTGTTCTTGACCATTACTTTTCTACAGAGCGGGATTGACAAACTTTTAGATTGGAAAGGCAATCTGGGTTGGCTAACGGGCCATTTTTCCAAATCCATTTTTAAAGGAACGGTGCCCGTACTGCTAAGCATTGTTCTGGTATTCGAAATGTTTTCCGGAATACTTTGCGGCGTGGGTGTTTTTCAATTTGCCGTTGATGGAGAAAGTGTTTTTGGTTTTTATGGGGCCGTTCTTTCTGCCATAACTTTGTTGATGCTTTTGTTGGGGCAACGTGTTGCCAAAGATTATGTTGGGGCCCAAACCATTGTTGTGTACTTGATTCCCACGGTTTTTTTGGTGTATTTGATGCAATAATAAAGTTCTTCCATGATCGTTGAACCCGTTCAAAGACCAAATCTATCGAAAAAGACCGAGGCATATTACGGGCAATTTGAACGTTTGATCGTCCAAATCAGGAAAAAGAAACTACCCGAAGAAATCATGTTGGTCATCAATAAGCAGATTACGGCACTGAACGCAGTAACGGATTCCGATAAAATTCTAAGAAATGAAATCCGCAAAGTACAATCAAAAATTATAGGCACCCTGGCCCAAAAACTTAAAATTGTACCCATTAATTACTACCGAAAGACTTGGTTTGTTCTGGGTATGACTGTTTTTGGCCTGCCCATTGGAGCGGCCTTGGGCCTTAGTTTGGGGAATATGGCGTTTTTGGGCATTGGTCTGCCCGTGGGAATGTCGATCGGACTTGCCATGGGATCCCGAATGGACAACAAGGCAAAGGAAGAAGGCCGACAACTGGATATTGAACTTTAAATGTAACTGTAATCATGTTTGGGAAAAAAGCGATTGCTCCTGTACTTCTTATTGTGATTAGTTTAGCGCTTTTGGTTATCAACCTGATAGAATTGAAAAAAGGCAATAGTGCACTATGGGGAATCGTCTCCAACATTTTATTGATTGTGGCAATGGTTGCCGTGATTCGAGAGAAAAAGTCAAAAAGGTAACTATAACTCATCATCAAAAATGAACAAACAAACACAAAATATAGAGGAAACTTCTATTGATTCCATTTCAAGTGCACAAGCTGATTTACGTGAAGGCTATGCTGATGGCGCGTTGGGGGTTTTAGCTTCTGGAACGGTATGGATGGTAGCGGCTTTAGTAGCTTTTTTGGTTTCTTCACAAACCGCTATTTGGACCTTGTTTTTTGGCGGTATGCTCATTCATCCCCTAGGATTGTTAATGGCCAAACTAATAGGGGTTCCCGGAAGCCATTCTAAACAAAACCCTTTGGGCAAGCTTATTATGGAAGGCACTATTTTTATGCTGATGTGCATTCCCTTGGCCCTGCTCCTCTCTCTACAGGACCATGCTTGGTTTTTTCAGGGCATGTTATTGATCATTGGGGGAAGATATTTAACGTTCACTACGCTTTATGGCATCAAAACGTATTGGATTTTGGGCGGTATATTGGGCGCAGCGTCTTTTGCGCTGTTTCTTTTGAAGGCTTCTCCTGCCATTTCTGCCTTTACAGGATCGATCATAGAAATTGGTTTGGGGGCTTTTATGTTTTTCTCGTACAAAAAGAGTCAACCCTAAAGTAAAGGCGGTTTGGAACAGATCAGGCACTATTTTGAATCGGAATATGGGATTTCATCAAACGATTGGAAGGTTTTTTCATCAAAATTAAGCCGACATGTATTCCCCAAAAAAAGTAAGCTGGTTGAAGCGGGCAAGGTGGAGAACCATCTGTCCTTTATAGAAAAAGGAATTGTCCGCCTCTATATTCCACAAGAGGACGGTGAGCTTACATTTGGCTTTGTTTTTGGCGGGGCCTTTGTAAGTGCTTATGACTCTTTCCTGACCCAAAAACCATCCGAATATGTGGTAGAAACGATAACGGATACGGTACTTTGGCGCCTGGACTATAAAGAGCTTCAGGAGGTATATGCATCTTCCAAAATCGGAAACTTGATCGGGAGAAGGGCCAGCGAGGAGCTTTTCTTGAAAAAATCGAAAAGAGAGCTTTCCCTTTTACGTGATAGCGCGGAACAGCGTTATCTCAATCTTTTTGATGAACGGCCAGAACTCATCCGTGAGATTCCCCTCAAATATATTGCTTCGTACATTGGTATTACCCCGCAAGCGTTGAGCCGTATCCGAAAGCGTATTTCTTAACCTGGGTTCATTGCTATTGAAGCGGTAATGCTGGAATTTTGACAAAAAAGTATGAAACCACTCATTGTACTTATTGCCGCCTTTATTATTTCTTCATCAATCTTAAAATTTACCCGCGAACAATGGGATTATCAGCTTGCCGGTAGCATTGCCATGGCCGCTATGTTGGTGTTCACTGCCATTGGACATTTTGTTTTTATAAGGGGTATGGCCGAGATTATTCCCTCGTTTATGCCGTTTAAAAAGGAGTTGGTAGTGGTAACGGGTGTTATTGAAATCATCTTTGCCGTTGCCCTTCTGTTTCCCCAATATCAGGTTCAAGTGGGTTGGCTCCTTATTGCGTTTTTTATTTTGATTTTACCCGCGAACGTAAAGGCATCAATACATCAAATCAATTATCAAACAGGGCAATTGAACGGCCCAGGAACTGCTTACCTTTGGTTCCGAATTCCGTTACAGTTGTTTTTTATCCTCTGGGTTTATTTTGCATCCATCCGATAAAACAAAAAGCCCACTCCAAATGAGTGGGCCTTCTTAACCTATTTTTTATCGCGTTTAGTTCTCGTACTTATCGTTCAAAATGGTAAGAATGGCATCCGTTACATCTTTGGCTTCATCGCCGTAAATTACCGAGCCTCCGTCGCCACCTCCCAAAATGTAGGTGTATCCGTTGGCCTTGCCGTATGCCCTGATCTCTTTTTTTACCTTTTTCACCAAGCTGTCCATTTCGGCCTGGCTTTTTTGTTGCAACTGTTGCTCTTCTTGCTGCAACTGCTGACCTATTTGCTGACCTCTTTGCTGCAATTGGGAATATTCTTCTTGCGCATTTTTCTGGGACATGCTCTGCGCCTTGCTCTGAAATTCTTGTAACTCCATTTGGAACGTTTGGGAAATACTGTCCCTTTTTTTGGTCAATGCCTCGGCTTTTGTTTGGAATCTGGCATCGACATCAATTTTTTCTTGATAATCGTCCATGATCCTTATACTGTCCACATAGGCAATTTTGTTTTGCTGACATGCCATGGCGGTGATGGCAATAGCAAGCACTACTAATTTTTTCATCATTTACTTTTTATAGATGCGCAAAAATAGAAAAGCTTTTGGAATGCTGGTCATTAAGTTTTTTTAATCGTTTGTTTGGCTCAAAACATTATATAAGAAATTTTTATGGAACCCAGTGCGCTTAATTGTTAACCCTTATTTTGATGGCTTTTAGAAACAGGTCGATTTAAGCGCTTCTTTTTTGTTGAATACAATTCCACATACAGCCCGTGTTTTGGACAGCAGGGGCCTTTAAAATGGCTTATTCCTCCTTTTTAAGGATGTAAATCAACGAAGAATGCTCTTTGGTGAAGATGGCGGCAAGATTGGACCACAACCCAACAAAAAATGCGCTGACCAAATACAATCTATTGCCTCGATATTTTTCAGAAAGCATGGAAACATAAAAAGCATCAAACCACATGGGTTTAATTTTGATGACTTCCAGTTTGTGACGAGCAAAAAGTTTGGAAATGGATTTTTTTGAAAAATGCCAAAGGTGTCTTGGCACATCATAAGCTGCCCAATATGATTTGAAATGTTTGGCATCAAATGATTTAAAATTGGGAACTGCAACGACCAAAACTCCGTCATCTTTCAAAAGATCTACCAATGTCTTTATCTGTTCTTCCAAATTGGGCAGGTGCTCCAAAACATGCCACAGCGTAATGGCTTGAAATTTTTGGCCCGACAGATATTCCAAACTTTGATGAAGTTCAATTCCTTTTTCCTTGGCCAACTGCCTAGCTTTTTCGTTTGGTTCAACTCCAACAGCCTTAAATCCTGATTTTTGGGCTGTAATCAAAAAATCGCCTGTCCCAGCACCTAAATCCAGCAGCGAATTCGGCTTATCTATTTGATTTTCAATTATTTGAACCTTGTTTTTGAGGTTTTTTCCCTTAACCAGTTGGTACATCCTATCTGTAAACGAAGATTTGGAGTCCGTGTGAGAAATGTAGCCCTCACTTTCGTAATAAGGAGCTAGGTTTTTGGGTTGGGGTCGGGTCACCAGCATATCCAGATCCTTGTCCCAATGCAACTCAAATGATTCGCCCGAAACGGAAAAGTCTTTAGTTTTTAAAAACAACTTCATTGTAATTATCTATATCCAAACATTCGCTTTTCAAATCCCGAAGATAGCATAAAACTACATCTCTTTGAACCGAACTTTACAATCACCCATCTAAAACCAAAATCCTTTTGTTTGGATTCCTGTTTTCACAGGAATGACAGTTTTACCTGAACCTAAAACAAACCACTTTGGACTTGAAATCATTAGTTTTAAAGAAAAGAATGAAATTCTTTATTATTTATGGAAAACGGATGGTAAGATTTATGTTGTTTGCTCTTACGACCAATCTGAAAAATAAAAATTAGACCCTTTACGAATTCCTTGAAACAAAGAACACTGTTCCACGTGGAACAGTGTTCTGGATTACCTGCCCAAATACACTAACAATACACTAATATCTGCCGGTGATACGCCGCTAATTCGTGAAGCCTGAGATATGGTAACGGGCCGAATTGATTCCAACTTTTCTCGTGCTTCGTAGGACAGGGATTTTAGTTTGGAGTAATCAAAATTGTCTGGGATTCGAACGTTTTCCAATCGCTGTAATTTATCTGCATTAGTTTTTTCCTTTGCTATATAACCTGAATATTTGACTTGTATTTCGGCTTGCTCCAATACCTCGGAATCCAATTCATTTTCTTTTACAAATTCAGAAACTGTATCCAATTGAAGCATGTGGTCCATAGTTACCTTTGGTCTGGAAAACACCTTGAAAAGTTTATCCGATTGCTTTACCAAAGCAGAATCCAAAGACGCTAAAATCGGGTTTACCTCTTCCGTAGTGAAGCTTGTCTTTTTGAAGAAATTGACAAAGTTTTCGGATTTGCTCATCTTCTCCTCCATTCTTTTGAGGCGTTCTTCTTTGGCCAAACCAATTTCATACCCCTTGGGCGTAAGTCTTAAATCGGCATTGTCTTGGCGCAACAAGGTTCTATATTCTGCTCGTGAAGTAAACATTCGATAGGGTTCCTCGGTGCCTTTGGTAATCAAATCATCCACCAAAACTCCAATGTAAGCTTCGTCCCTTTTAAGAATAAACGGCTCCTTCCCATTTATTTTAAGGTGCGCATTAATGCCCGCCATTAAACCTTGGGAGGCTGCTTCTTCATACCCCGTGGTTCCGTTGATCTGACCAGCAAAATATAAGTTCTTTACCAACTTGGTTTCGAGCGTATGCTTTAATTGCGTTGGAGGAAAATAATCGTATTCAATGGCATAACCTGGTCTAAAAAATTTGACGTTTTCAAAACCTTTTACGGATTTGAGCGCTTTGTACTGAACATCCTCTGGCAATGAAGTTGAGAAACCATTGACATACATTTCTACCGTATCCCACCCTTCGGGCTCCACAAAAATTTGGTGTGAATCTTTATCTGCAAACCGATTGATTTTATCTTCGATAGAAGGACAATATCTTGGTCCAACACTTTTAATTCTTCCATTGAACATTGGAGACCTTTCGAACCCTTCACGCAGTAAATCATGAACCAATTTGCTGGTATGGGTCATGTGGCAATCGCGTTGTGTTTTAAGAATCGGGGTGTTTAAATAAGAAAATTTTTCAGGTACATCGTCCCCGGGTTGCGGTATCATTTTGGAATAATCCAAGGACCTTCCATCTACTCGGGGAGGTGTTCCGGTTTTCATTCTTCCACTATCAAAACCTAAATCAACCAATTGTTCCGTGATTCCAGTTGCGGCTTTTTCCCCTGCCCTACCTCCACCCAATTGCTTCTCCCCAATATGGATCAGGCCATTCAAAAAAGTACCGTTTGTAAGCACTACGGATTTGGCTCTAATCTCCAAACCAAGACTCGTTTTTACACCAACAACTTTATCCCCTTCAATCAACAAGCCATTGACCATTTCTTGATAGAAATCTGCATTTGGAGTGTTCTCCAAAGCCATCCTCCACTCCTCTGCAAATCGCATACGGTCGTTCTGAGCTCGGGGGCTCCACATGGCCGGTCCTTTGGATTTGTTGAGCATCTTAAACTGTATGGCAGATTTATCGGTAACAATTCCACTATACCCTCCCAGGGCGTCAATTTCTCGTACAATTTGTCCTTTAGCTATTCCTCCCATTGCGGGATTACATGACATCTGACCAATAGTTTGAAGATTCATTGTCACCAACAAAGTGCTTGAACCCATGTTGGCGGCAGCGGCCGTAGCCTCCGCACCAGCATGTCCTCCTCCCACAACAATAACATCATATTCCTTTTCAAACATACCTATGGTTCCACGTGGAACATTTTAATTTTTTCTTCTTCCTTTTCACGCATCATCAATTTCTCCTCTTTGGTCTTATCCCCAAAACCAGCTAGATGAAGAATACCATGGCTCATTACCCTGCGAAGCTCATTTAAAAACTCAACATCAAACTTTACAGCGTTCTCTTGCACCCTGTCCGTGGATATAAAAATATCTCCCGAAAGCGTGTTTCCATCCTTATAATCGAATGTGATAATATCCGTAAAAGTATCATGGTTTAAATACTCCTTGTTGAGTTCTAAAAGGTAATCGTCGGTACAGAATATATAATCTATTTGACCAACAACAAAACCTTCGGAAACTATAACCCTATTTATCCAATCGGCATACTCGGATTTGTCAGGGATTGTGAATTCACTTTTAAAATGAAACTCAATCATTATCGAAATAAACCTTTACCTTCTTCTCAAAATTTTGCCGCAAAGGTAAAGCTTGTCTGTTTAATATTTCAATGTTGTTCTGGTATTCTTGAAGTAACTCGGGTTTGGTAGTGATAGGATTAGTAAATTGATTCACATTTGTTTTGCTTTCGCGCTCCTTCTTTTCCCCTTGTTCCATAGATGCGTTTTCCAACTTCATTAATTGGTGTTGAATATTGTTGGCCTTGCTTCGGGTGCGTTCGGTGATTCCGTTCTCCAACAGATCATTCTCAAAGTCTTCCATTTGTTGCATCAATTTTTTTGCCAGATTCTTGTCAGATTCACGCATCATATCCTCCAATTGTTTTTCTAGGCTTTCCCGTAAAAACTGCTGCTCCTTGTAGATCTCGTATACTTCGTCAAGATTCATTTCTCCTAAACCATTTCCATTGGATTGGGAGCTATTTCCTTGCTTTGAACCTTTGTTGCCTCCTTCTCCTTGCTCACCATCTTGTCCTTCCTTTCCTTGTTTTTGACTGCCCTTATCACCTTCTTGCTGTCCTCCCACGTTATCACCTTGCTGTTCACCTTTACCTTCGGATTCTTTTCCCTCTTTTCCGGAACCGTTCATTTTCTCTTGGATACCTTGTTGTCCTTTAATAATGTCGGGCAATTGAAAATCTTGCCCTTCTCCACTACCTTGACCCGGCATCATGTTCTGCTGCATGTTGTCCAAAATATTTGCCAAGAAATCGGCCAAGGCATTTGTAGCATTTATTACGTACTGCTGATACGATGCTCCCTGATAAATTTGATTCTCGGCGATGCTTTCCAAAGATTTATCAATGTTGTAGTATACTTCGGTTATTTGCTCGTTCACAAATTCAGAAAGTTCAGCCCTACGCAAAGAAAGTGCAAAGAGGCTATCGTCTACATGCTCGAACAATCTTTTTAGGTTTTGTTGGTCTTTGACGGTTTTGGAAAACTGGGACATATCAACATCCGCTCGCTGTATGTTGTCAAACAAATTTTCTTGCTTGAAAGAAAAAGTGACCAAATTATCTAAAATCTGGCGTAACATTTCGGCATCCTCGGCATCGGAGGAACCACCACCCATGGAACTAGATTGCATGGATTGGCTCATTTCCCGCATCTTCTGTGCTGCGGACTTTTGCTTTTTGGAAGCGTTATTGCCTGCTTCTTGCTTTTCCTTGGCTTGGGAAGATTCTTCTAGGCCCTGGTGCTTATTGATTTCTTCAAGAGCATCTTTTTGATCCAGCTTTACCCCATCTGTCTTTTTCTTATCAGTGTCAAGTTCTAATGGCTTTTGGAGCTTCTGATTATCTTTTTCCAATTCACGAATGTCTTTTTCCAACTCGTTGAAATCTTCATTCAATTTCCTCTGCTCCTTGTCACTAAAATCCTGTCCCAGTTTTAATTCGGACAGTATCTCTTGTTTAGTGGCCAACTCCTCCAGTTCCTTAGAAATCTGGGAAGCTTTTTCAGTAACATAATAACGCTTCGTCAATTCCAAAATCTGTTCAAGGTTCCTCGTGTTCTTGCCCTGGTTCTTTCCTAATTCTTCCAATCGCTTTTGAAGGTCTTCTTTATCAATTTTATCAGCAATCTTGTTGAGTTCCTCAAGCAATTCAGCATTCTTTCTGGCTTCAGCTTCTTGACGCTCCAAACGTTCTTGAAGCATCTTCTTCATCTTAGTGTCTTCGGAATTCTTATCAATGCTTTTATTTAAATCCTGACTAAACTTCTGCATCAATTGTTCTTGCATTTGCTGCTGCTGCAAAAAGTTCTTTATCTGGCTCTTGTCTTCAAAGCTTAGCGACTTTTCCTCCTTTTGTAGCTTGTTAATCTGCGAGAATTCTTCTTGCTGTTGTTTTAAATGCTGCAAAGATTCTCCCATTTTGTTCAAGGTGGAGTTCTGAAATTCCAACTCTCTGTTATTCAATTCATTATCATCATAAAGAGATGCATTAAAAACAGCGCTTTTGGTAACTTTACCACCCCTAACCCCGTCATTATCAACTACTTCAAAATATAACTTATACTTTTTTCCAGGCTGAAGCGACAATCCCGAAGGAAACGTATAGTAAAACTGATACACATTGGTATTGGGAGATTCGAGCGAAAGCCGCTGAACATTATTTATATCATCCGAAGGATAGCAAACCAACCGGATTTCCTTTAAACCATGATCATCGGCAGCCTGCCCCGTATAATAGGATTGGTTTGGATGCAAAGAATCCAGCACTTGATTTACCTGAACGGTTGCCTTTTGATCCTTGACGACATTTAACCGATAAGCCAATTTTTCAAAATCCTGTACTCGTTCATTTGATGTACTCAGCTCATAATCCAAATCATTGAACAATCGCCTTGTGTTTGAAAATAAGTTGTTGGATTTTTCAAAGGAAACAGTGGTGTCCTTTGTCATCATTTGTATATCATCCACATGGTTCCCCTGTATTCTCCAAGTGACTTTGGTTCCTTCGGGAACTTCGGCATTTCCCGTGCCCGTAATCAGTTCGGAAGACAAGTTGAGATATTTGGGGTAGTCCAATTCCATGGCAAAATCGACCAAGGCCGGGGTGCGATAACTTTTTATGGAATAAGTTCTGGATTCCCATCCATTGGCTGTTAGGTAAAAATTGGTTTCAGGAACGGGTGCTTGAAATGTATACTCAAAAAACTCCCCGCTGTTCTGCATGAGCAACTGTTCGCCATTTACAACTATTTGAACATTGTCTGGTCGAATTTCCCCAACTGTTTTAACTTTTATGGTCAATAATTGATTGTCTAATACTTCCAATTTATCGTTCATCAGCTGGAAAGAAAATGGTGCCGGTCTTTCATAGGCCAAATCGTAATGCATTACCCTTTGGTGCGAGTTAAAGAAAGAAACGATATCACCCGTGATCCAGATAAAACAGAACAGGGCCAAAGGAATAAAAATGTACTTCGCGTACTTATAACTGTCCTTAAAACTGACCGCTTCGGCAAAAGGAACCGGACCTAAATTTTTGGCCCTTTGCTCAATGCTGGCCATTAAAAGATCTGACTTGTGTTGGTTCTCGGATAATTCAAGCAGATTGAGCAGCTTGTCATCCACATGAGGAAAATGTTTTCCAATTAATAAAGAGGCCTCCCTATTACCAATACCATGTTTAATCCTAAAAAGATATAACAAAGGCATCGCGATGTATCTATACAATAGGTAAAGTTCTACTACAACAAAGAGAAGGAACAAAGTAAGCCTCCATGACTCGTTCAGCCACAAAACGTATTCAAAATACGTAATGGCCATCCAGAACAGGGTTCCTAAAGTTAAAAACAAGAAGACTCCCTTTATCAATTGTTTGGTATAAATCCGCTTGATAAAGTCTTCCAGCTTAACGAGAATGTCTTGATATGCGTTCAAAATCGATACTAATTACAACCAAATTACCTGATCCTTGGTAAATCAAAAGAAAAAATTTGTTAAACCTTTATACTATAAGTCCACATGGGTCAGAAAAAGACAGAATAAATTCACTTTCCCATTCATTGGCGGGAATGTATCTTTGCGACACAATCATACCCAATTATGAGTCAAAACGTACGTGTTCGATTTGCGCCCAGCCCAACTGGGCCATTACATATTGGTGGTCTGCGCACCGCCTTGTTCAATTATTTATTTGCCAAAAAACATGGTGGCGATTTTGTGCTTCGTATTGAAGATACGGACCAAAACCGATTTGTTGAAGGCGCAGAGGAATATATTATCAAGGCCTTGAACTGGTGTGGAATTCCTTTTGATGAAGGTCCGGGCAAAGAAGGTGATTTTGGCCCATACCGACAAAGTGAGCGCAAGGACCTGTACAAAGCCTACGCTTTGGAACTTATTGAAAAAGGTAAGGCCTATTATGCTTTTGATACTGCTGAAACTTTGGACCACCATAGAAAAGACCATGAGGCGAAAGGAAAAACATTTATATACAATTGGCACAACCGTTTAAAGTTGACAAACTCACTTTCGCTATCCGAGGAAGAAGTGAAAGCTAAATTGGAGGCCGGTGAGGATTACGTAATCCGGTTTAAATGTCCAGAGAATGAAACGTTGTTTTTGAACGACATCATCCGAGGTGAAATTAAAATTGATACCAGTATTTTAGATGATAAGGTTTTGTTTAAAAGCGATGGTATGCCAACCTACCATTTGGCCAATATTGTGGACGACCATTTAATGCAAATTACCCATGTAATCCGTGGTGAAGAATGGTTGCCGTCCTTGGCACTTCACACGCTATTGTACGATGCCTTTGGCTGGGAGGCTCCAAAATTTGCACACCTGCCCTTGATCATGAAACCCGTTGGAAAGGGAAAATTGAGCAAACGTGATGGCGAAAAAGGAGGCTTCCCCGTTTTTCCGCTCACGTGGAACCAATCGGAAGGATACCGCGAGGCAGGTTTTTTCCCAGAAGCGGTAATCAACTTCTTGGCCCTGTTAGGCTGGAATCCCGGCACCGAGCAAGAAATTTTTAGTTTGGAAGAATTGGTCGAGACTTTTACCTTGGAACGTGTAAACAAATCGGGCGCTCGGTTCGACCCAGAAAAAAACAATTGGTATAATCAGCAGTGGTTACAGAGGAAGTCTGATAAAGAACTAGCCGAACTGTTCGCTGCCGAACTGGCAAAAAAACAAATTTCGTCGGAACAGGATTACGTTCAAAAAGTAGTGTCCTTGATTAAGGAGCGCGCAAGTTTTGTAAAGGATTTTTGGGAACTGGGAGACTATTTTTTTGAGGCACCGTCTTCATACAACGAGAAAGCCGTCAAAAAGCAATGGAAAGAGGGTACTCCGGAAATCATGGAACAGGTCGCATCGGTCCTGAATAATGTTCAAAATTTTGAATCGTCCATAATAGAAGAAAAAGTGAAAGGATGGATATCCGACAGTGAACTTTCCTTTGGAAAAGTGATGCCTCCCCTCCGCTTGATCATCGTTGGGGACATGAAAGGCCCTCATTTGTTCGATATCATGGAACTTATTGGCAAAGAGGAGTGTATAAACCGTATAAAAACCGCCATCGCCCAGCTATAGAATTGATGGATCTGTAACATTAATTGACGAATGGCTACCAATACTATGGCCAAGTTTCGTAATTTCCATTTCTAACATAAAATCATAAACACTATGGGCAACTATCTTTTCATACCTATTGCTTTTGTAGCGCTTGTCATTCTGTTCAAGTTCTTCTTTATTGTAAAACAACAAACGGCCGTGGCCGTGGAACGCTTTGGAAGATTCCATAGCATACGGAATTCCGGGCTACAATTGAAAATTCCGATTATAGACCGTATTGCCGGTCGCTTGAGTTTAAAGATTCAACAGCTTGATGTGATCGTCGAGACCAAAACCTTGGACGATGTTTTTGTAAAGTTGAAAGTTTCCGTTCAATACGTGGTTCTCCGCGATAAAGTTTATGAAGCATTTTACCAATTGGAATATCCACACGATCAAATTACCTCTTATGTTTTTGATGTAGTACGTGCCGAAGTTCCAAAAATGAAACTGGATGATGTCTTTGTAAAAAAAGATGATATTGCCAACGCCGTTAAATCCGAATTGCAAGATGCTATGTTCGACTATGGTTTTGATATCATAAAGACATTGGTCACCGATATTGACCCAGATGCCCAGGTAAAGGCAGCCATGAACCGCATCAATGCATCGGAACGAGAAAAAATAGCGGCCCAGTTCGAGGGTGATGCCCAACGCATTCTTATTGTTGAAAAAGCGAAAGCCGAGGCAGAAAGCAAAAGATTACAGGGACAAGGTATTGCCGATCAACGTAGGGAAATTGCCCGTGGACTAGAAGAATCCGTGGAGGTTTTGAACAAAGTGGGCATCAATTCGCAGGAGGCATCTGCCCTTATTGTGGTAACCCAACATTATGATACCCTACAGGCCATCGGGGAAGAAACGGACACCAATTTAATATTGTTGCCGAATTCTCCACAGGCAGGCAGCGATATGCTGAACAATATGGTAGCTTCCTTTACGGCAAGTAATCAAATTGGCGAGGCCATGAAGCGCAAACAAATCGAAAAAGATTCATCATCTGACTCTTAAATGTTATTTTAATAAAAAAGAAGAGGTTGCCTAAAAAGCTCGCTATCTGTCTGTTCGAGCGCAGTCGAGAACCTAAATTATGTTGATAATCAATGGGTTTCGACTGCGCTCAACCTGACAAAGTCAAAATTTATGCTTTTTAGACCTTCTTCTATACAAAGTTTGAGGAGCATATACTAATCTAACCTGTAGTGCATTTTGAACATAAAACTTGGTTCTGGGCGTCAGTTCGAGTGATTTTGAGGAACGAAAAATCGTATCGAGAACTTTTTTAGACAAAATTCTTTTTCTCGATACAAATTTCACTCATGCCGTCGTGAAATCCACTCGAAATGACGAATTTTATCAAAAAGCACAATGGGTCAATCCAATTTTTTAAGCAGCTTTTTCGCAATAAAGGATATCGCAATTTTTTGTAATAAGGGTGCCATTCCACCAAGAATATTGGTTGGGTAAAGTTCTTTTTTGGTGTTTTGAACCGCAAGCTTCACTTTTTCCTCCTCAATCTGTCTTTGTAACTGTAAGATTTTAAGGTCGCGATCAATTTCTTTGAATGATGTGTATTGTGTGTGAATCATAATTCATCAAAATAAAATTTAGAAAACTCTTTTAAAAGCGGCTTTTCGATTTTGCTTCTCAACAGGAATATGATTATACCTATCAGTACATAAAATCCGCCAACTATTAAAAAGCCCTCTGCTGTATTGCCAAGCATACTGCCTAGCCAAAATGCAGCACTCAATGAAAGAAACAGTAGAGCAATAGAAGCTATTCCGCCAATTAACAGCACTTTGGTCGCCATCGTAATGCCCTTCATCATGGACCGAAAACTTTGGAGTCGATAAAAATCCAGGCTGTTCTTTACGTAAGACCTAACGCCATCCTCTACATCATCTATCTGTTCTTTAATATCTTCGAATGCCATATATTACTTCTGTAGTTGGGCGTTCTTCTTTTTTAGGTCTTCCAATTTATTCTCCAACGCTACGAGAATATCATCGGCTTTATAGCTCATATTGGAAAGTGTGTCCTCTAGCTTTTCCTCAAACTCTTCCTTTTTGGCATCGGCTGTCTTGCTGAATTCCTCTTTCGCATGTGTTATACTTTGGGCAATATCATCTTTTGCCTTTACTGCACTTTTCTTAATTTTTTTTCTGGTCTTTTTTCCTTTGTCCGGTGCATACAAAATTCCTATTCCAGCTCCAACAACGGCTCCAGTTAATAATGCAGTTAATACGTTTCCAGTGTTATTTGACATACTATTGTAACTTTTTAATTAAACATCAGTGAAAAATGATCAAGTCTCGTTTGAAAGGTGAAAACTTCCTGACCCAATCGATTTATTCTAAAATTAAGTTACATCCTAAACAGAAATTGATTCAATCGCTGCAAACCTTGACGCGTTAGCTAAATTTTGAAGAAAAATGAGAATAAGGCCTTTTCTGCGCAGATTACAGCCTCATCCAAGCAATTAACCATGATAATAAAAAAATGCAGGCATACCTCTCCTGAAGCATCTGTTCTTAATAAGAATCTTCAATGGACGGACTAATTAAAATAAGGAAAAATTATGCTAGCTTTTTTGCTCCAATTTGGCCCAAGTATCCCTTAAGGTTACCGTTCTGTTGAATACCAAATTCTCTGGAGTGGAATCTTTGTCCACATTAAAATATCCCAATCGTTGAAATTGTACTCGATCACCTATTTTTAAGTTCTTTAGGCTTGGCTCCAAATAACCCGTTACTTTCTCTAAAGAATCCGGATTAACAAAATCCATAAAATCTTTATCCTTATGGCTATCGGGCGTTGGGTCGGAGAATAAACGGTCGTACAGCCTTACTTCGGCGGTTATGGCGTGTGGTATGGAAACCCAGTGCAGGGTTCCTTTAACTTTTCGTAAACTCTCCTCGGTTCCGGAACCACTTTTACTTTTGGGGTCGTAAGTACACTGCACCTCTATAATGTTGCCATCTTCGTCCTTGGTACAACTTTCTGCTTTTATGATGTATCCATTTTTTAAACGGACCTCACCACCAAGCTTTAGTCTAAAAAACTTACGGTTCGCTTCTTCCCTAAAATCTTCTTTTTCTATATACAATTCCCTCGAAAATGGTACTTTTCTACTACCTGCTGATAGATCTTCGGGATTGTTTTCCGCGTCCAACCATTCCTCCTCTCCCTCCTTATAATTGGTGAGTACCACCTTTAATGGGTTGAGCACCCCCATTACACGGGGAGCTATTTTATTGAGATGCTCCCTTACATGAAAATCAAGTAGGGCAACATCAACAACATTGTCCCGCTTGGCAATGCCAATCGTATCCGCAAAATTTCTAATGGACTCCGGAGTAAAACCCCTTCTTCGCAAACCGGAAATTGTGGGCATTCTGGGATCATCCCAGCCTGATACAACACCCTTTTCCACCAATTGCAGCAATTTACGCTTGCTCACAACGGTATGGCTCAGGTTCCTACGTGCAAACTCCCGTTGTTTGGGGCGCAATTTATCAGAAGATACCACTTGGTCTAAAAACCAATCGTACAACTCTCTGTGAGGTAAAAACTCCAGTGTGCACAAGGAGTGCGAAACCTGTTCGATGTAATCGCTTTCACCGTGTGTCCAATCGTACATCGGGTAAATACACCAATCGGTATTTGTTCGGTGGTGCGCCTTATGTAGGATTCGGTACATTACGGGATCACGCATCAACATATTGGAAGAGGCCATATTGATTTTGGCGCGTAGCACATGCGCTCCGTCCTTGAACTCCCCTTCTTTCATCCCCTTGAAAAGCTTTAAATTCTCTTCAACAGAACGATTTCTATAAGGGCTTTCCTTTCCCGGTTCGGTCGGTGTCCCTTTTTGGCTGGCAATTTCCTCCGAAGATTGGCTATCAACGTAGGCCTTGCCATCCTTGATCAACTTTACGGCCCAATCGTACAACTGCTGAAAATAATCGGAGGCATAGCATTCCGTGGCCCATTCAAAACCCAGCCAACTTACGTCCTCTTTAATGGCCTCCACATACTCCTTCTCTTCCTTTGCCGGGTTGGTATCATCAAAACGTAGGTTTACAGGTGCATTATAGCGCAATCCCAAGCCAAAATTGAGGCAAATGGAACTTGCATGCCCAATGTGTAAATATCCATTGGGTTCGGGAGGAAAACGAAACCTCAAGTCTTTCTGTGTGTAACCCTTTGTAAGGTCCTCCTCAACAATGTGTTCTATAAAATTGAGCGATCGAGCTTCTTCTGCCATACCAATAATTTGATGCGCAAATGTAGTAAAATCCCGTGTTGATAGCTATTATTCGTTCATCTGTGTATACAAAATAGGCGATTTCACAACACTTTGGGTATAGCCTACAACAATATCTTTCCTTTCGTCGAAATTAGAGACATATTTGTTATTGAATACTATATGAAAAAGGGACGCCTGAACAACGTCTTTTTGAACGAATTACAATTAAGGGGCACAAACTAACAGGGCTTATGGCCCATAACCTCTTAAATACTAACGGTGATGAAAAAAAGTAATTCAACGTATAGCATTCTTGTTCTGGCCTTGGCTTTTATGCTGCTTGGTGCTTTTGGTGCGCAAGCTCAAATACTCTACAAACCCGAGCCAGCAGCCAACCCCAACCTTGGGGGAAATACAGCATGGACAGCTGTTTGCGCTTCCAATGGTTTCAATGAATACTTTGTAAGTTTTAATTGGGACCCACCTATGGTGGATAGCAACAACGAGTTTGTGCTAGAGCTATCGGATGCAGACGGATACTTTTCTTCACCCATTGAACTGGCCCGAGTTAGCGACAAGAACACAATTTTCGATTTTGAATTCAAGTTTGCCCTTCCTACTGATATGAGGGGGGATAACTTTAAAATGAGAGTACGGAGTACCTCTCCCGCAAAAACAAGCCCGGCTTCTGAAACATTTTCCATGTACTATATCGACTACAATTCACCGTTATTGATCAGTCAAAATGGAAGTGGAAACATTCCTTCAGGAGGCCTTATTCAATTATGCGGCGGAGGTTCCGTAACCTTAAAGCCACATAACATCCCCAATGCCGCGAACTACATTTACAATTGGTACCGTAGCGGTACGTTGCTTGCGGAAAAATCAGAAGGCATCACCGTTTCTGAACCGGGCATATATTATGTGGAACTGGATTATGGTGATTGCTCAGGCACAGCCAATACCTTATCCAACACCATTGAAATTTCTACAGGCACAAGTTCTGGGTTGGCCATAAATGGCGAAAGCAATGTGGAAATATGTCCTGGGGAAACACATATACTGGAGTCCAACATAAGTGGACAAGGGCTTACCTATACTTGGTACAAAGACGGAAGCATTGTAAGCGGACCAACCGTAGATGCTAGCACATTTACCGTTGATGCAGGAATTAGCGGTTTTGAAGGTTCTTATGAGGTGGAAGTATCCGGTTACGGGATCTGTACAGAACTATCCGACCCTGTAACTATTTCGGGTACAGGTTCTTTTGATATTACCCTGAACAATGAAGAAAACATTGTGCTGCTTCCTTCGCAGACCAAAACATTGTCCGTTAGCACTACTGCATCAAGTGCAACATTCCAATGGTTCAAGAATGGTACTGCCATCGCGGAGGCGACGAGTAACGAATTGACGATTAATGAGATAGGTGAATACTACGTAGAGGTTACGGAAAATGGCGGTTCTTGTAGCCCTGCTCCAGTAGCTTCAACAAAAATTACAATTGTATCGCCCGATGCATTCGAATTTGTGGTAGACTATATTGGAACATATTCCTCTTGCGAAAATACCGATGCTACTTTAAGCCTTACCACTATTAATGCCGTAAGTGATAACGGCACCACTACCAACGTGACCGCAGATTTACAAAACGCTTTTGATTATCAATGGAAGTTGAACGGTATCGATATTTCTGGTGAAACATCAAAAACCATCACTATATCCAACCAAGAGGACAATGGCGAATACACTTTGTTTGGTTCTATTGATGCTTTTGAGGCATTGTCCAACAACCTACAGGTAAAGTTGGCATCCAACGAAACACTCCAAATAACGGCCAATGGCACTGTGCTGTGTGAAGGAGGCGAAGCCATAGTACTTGAGAGCACTTCAGACCTAACCAATGAATCTTTTAAATGGAAGAAAGATGGTAATACAATTGATTCATCTTCCCAGAGTTTAACCGTTACGGAAACAGGTGTTTACCAACTTGTTATTACTTCCAACGAATGTGCATTGATATCCAACGAAGTAACCATTAGTGCCTTTGATGAATCACTATTGGTTTTGGATAAATCCAAAGACCTCATCATTATTGAGGGAGAGACCCAAACTCTTACCGCAAGCGGTGCAGATTCCTATGAATGGTATGATGCGGGTAACAACCTAATTTCTTCGAGCAGTTATTATGACTTTACCGAAGAAGGGGAGTACCTGTTGATTGCCAGCTTCGGAACGTGTACCATAAGCAAAGTGATTACTGTGACCTACAGGGATATGTTCGCCATACCCAATGTTATTACCACCAATGGCGATGGTATTAACGATTTATGGGTGTTGCCCAACTCATATTCCAGAGACCCCAACGTTCTTGTCACCATTTTTAATGAGCGGGGAGAACAGGTATTTAGCCAATCTGGCTATGAAAACAATTGGCCACAATCCACCACATCGTTCAACAAACAAAGCATGATTTTCTATTACAAGATTACACGTGGTGGCAAAAGCCTGAAACAAGGAACTATCACTGTTATTAAATAAGCAGCAATGCAAACCAAGAAACCTCTACTAATACTTGCCATCTTGCTACTTGCCTTCTCTGGAATGAGAGGACAGGAAGAAGGAAACTATGTGCCTTATAACGTCCCTTCCCAAAACCTTTTAAAGTTTAATAGGTTCTTATTGAACCCAACTTTTTCCACGGTTAGGGAGGACAAATCGTACATCAACCTTTTCCACAGAAACCAATCGGTATCTTTTGATGACAACAACCAGGTTTACTTCTTGAGCTATAGTGGTAGGGTGAGTGATAGAAGTGGTGTCGGTCTTAGCTTGTTTACCAACCGCGAAGGCCTTTTTAACAACTTTGGTGTACACGCCAATTATGCCTATGGTGTGCGATTGAGCCCTAAAAGCACATTCACCTTTGGTGCCAATGTTAGCTACTATCAAAGCTCATTTAATCAGGACAGGGTAAATTCCGTAGAGGTAGACCCGTTTTTGAATACTTTGGAGAGCAGTTCCCTGGTAAGCTTTCAACCCGGCTTTAATTTTTCCCTGGGCCGTTTTGACATTGGTGGTTTTGCAGAAAACCTATTTGATTACAACTTAAAAACAAGTGAATCTGTAACCGATTTTAACGAGAAAACATACTCCGGACACCTACAATATACCCATCAGTTTGAAAACGGAAGGGGTATTATGGAAAGTGCCCGTTTAATGCCCTTGGCCAGAGTGCGCAAAGTAGGTGAAGAAAACATCACACTAGGTGGAAACTTAATTCTTGACCTACCTAAATTAGGCTGGGTGCAAGCAGGGTACGACGACTTTTATGGGGCATCGGCAGGACTTGGTTTTAATCTAACTAAAAACATATCTCTGGGTTATACCGTAGAAAAAGGCCTCTCCAACGAATTTGAAAATTTTGGTGTTACCCACGAAATCTCCTTGGCATACTCCTTTACGCCCAACCTTACCGAAGATCGTGTAATGCTCGAAACAGAGGGGGAAGAATTGGTTTCCAATGATGAGGAAGTACCACAGGACAGTCTTAATATTACCGATAAGGATCTTGAAATTGCCCGGCTAAAAGACAAACTGGCCGAAAACGACGCCATACTGGATGAGTTGTTGATGCGTCAAGATTCCATAGAATCAACGCGCAAACAAGACTTGGAAAGACGTTTTGAAACCGTAATGAAAATGGTCCAACGCGAAACCCGGGGTCAAAACCCCGCCTTGGAGCAAAAAGCCAAGGAAGTATACTTTGCCAATATGGACAGCGCCGATATCGTGACCCAAAGAAAACAACCTTTGGCCAACCACGGACTATCCAACAACACCTCAACCAAAAAGGTCATCAAGATCAACAAAACAAAAGGCATTGCCAGGGCAACTTACGCATCAAACCCAAGTGCAAAAAAGGATAATACCTATAGGCCTTCAAAAAGCAAAAAACCTGGTTTCAAGTCCCATGCCGTACCCAATGTGGAAAGCGGTCATTATTTGATTGCCAATGTTTTTAGAGACCCCAACAACGTAAATGCTTTTATTGAAAAACTAAGGGCTCAGGGAATTGATGCTGACTATTTCCAAAACCCAAAAAACGGTCTTAACTACGTTTACATTGGGGACTTTGGCAACAAAACGGATGTTTTGGAAGCTTACCACAGCAAAATGAACGGCACATACCAAGGTGATGCCTGGGTAATGAACGTGAACAATGGTAACTCTCAAATAGCGGGGTATTCGGGAGTGGTCAACAAACGCAGCTCCAAATACGAAAACAATCTATTGTCCAAAAATGTAGCCAACAGTTCCAAAGGAAAACGCAATGTTGTGATCAGATCCCAATCCGTTGACGGACTGCCAGAAGGCTTTTACATCATCGCCAATGTTTTTGAAAGCTCCTCAAGCGCCAAAGAATTTGTAAAGGAACTGAATGCAAGAGGGTTACATGCAAGCTATTTTATAAGCCCAGAGGACAAGCACAGGTACGTGTATTTGAAAAAGCACGAAACATGGAACAACGCCTTAACATCTTACTATACCAAACTTAACGCTTCGTATAACGACGATATGTGGATTATGCGAATCAAGTCAAACACAACCATTTAAAAACCACCATCCTATGAAAAAATCACTACTCAGGTGGGGCACATTAATCTGTATACTCTTGTTTTCGTATACAGGTATATCACAAGTAAAAAACACCTTTGACGCTCGTTATAAGAACAAACTCAAAGGAGACATAACGTTTATTGCGAACAATATAGTAAACAGGGATACCTCGTCAGAAGATCCTGAAGACCCTTATAATACCACTGGTTGGTGGTCTGCATACAACGACGACCTCAATATGCAATACATTGATATTGATGGGGACCCATCAACATTCAGTTCCAGTAGTGCAACATTGTCCGTACCAGACCCCAGTTGTTCCAAGATTAGGTATGCCGGGCTGTATTGGTCCGCCGTATATACAGATAGTGATCGAAGTGATTTCAACCAAGTAAAATTTAGGGTTCCCGGTGGTTCCTATGTTGATTTGACCGCGGACGAAATCCTATTTGATGGTTATAATGATGGCGATTTTGGGTACTATGCCCCTTACGCATGTTATAAGGATGTGACTTCCATTGTTACTGGACTCACCGATCCACAAGGTGATTATTTTGTTGGCAACGTAAGGGCCAGCTCCGGCAGCTCCATCCAAGGTGGTGTTTCTGGGGGATGGACCATGGTCGTCGTCTATGAAAACCCGACCTATCCAGGAAAATTCATCACTACTTTTGATGGTTATGCGGGTGTTAAGTCCGGAGAAACCGTGGACATTCCCTTTAGTGGGTTTACCACCCTGCCCCCTCCTTTTCCTGTGCGTGCAAAATTGGGCGTGGCAACCTTGGAGGGCGACAATAGAATTACTGGAGATCAACTCGCCTTTAAGGCGGATAGCAATGGTTCTTTTACAACATTGTCCAACAGCGCTAACCCCTCCAATAACTTTTTCAACAGTAATATTACCAACGAAGGAAGTATTGTTACCACCCGAAATCCCAATAGTGTAAACACTTTAGGATGGGATGTGGATATGTTTACCATTCCCAACCCGAGCAATTCCGTTATTCCCAATGATGAAACAGGAGCCACATTTAGGGCTTCGTCCACGCAAGATAAGTACGACATTTTCTTCACCTCAATGGATGTAGAAATTATAGAGCCCAAGATAAACTTGGCCAAAACGGTCGAGGATATTGCGGGCAACGATATTACCGGACAAGGGGTACATCTTGGACAATATTTGGATTATGTGCTTGCGTTTGAAAATGTGGGCAACGATGATGCAGTCGGCTATACCATCAGGGACGTACTGCCCATCAATGTAACCCTCGACGAGTCCAGTATAACCATGCCAACAGGTACAACCTATACTTTTGACCCGGCAACCCGAACCATTGTTTTTACTATCCCCGATAATATTGTTGAAGAGGATGATCCAGCTGCCTCCATTCGCATGCGGGTACAAGTGGCCGAAAACTGTTTTGACTTCATCGATGCCTGTACCGACATCATCGAAAACTTGGCTTATTCAACTTATAGTGGTGCAATAAATACCGCTCCAATAACCGACGACCCCAGTGTGTACGATTTTGACGGCTGTGGTTTTCCCTATCCCGGGGCCACCAATTTCCTTTTGGACGACCTTAGTGCCTGTAACTTTACACGAACCGTTCAGCTCTGCGGCGAAAACGTGCTTTTAGATGCAGGTGACAATTTCGACAATTATATCTGGTATCGCGACGAAAACGGGAACAACACTATCGACATTGGTACCGATACGGTGATCACGGACAGTGATTCCGACAACGACCCAAGCACCATATTGGTTGATGAAACCGGAACTTACATTGTGGATAAGCAAGTTGCCGACCCCTGTAAGGATTTTGCTGAAATAATCGTTGTTGAGCTTTTTGGTGAAACACAGAGCAACCCCATTACGGCTTTGATCAACGATACCTCCAATACCATAGACGGAGATATTCTCGTATGTCCCAACGATGGCAGCGAACTGCCGGAAATTTTCTTGTGCGGATTAAATGATACCGAACTCATTCAAATCAATATTCCAGATGCCCAGAGCATAGTTTGGGAAAAGTTGGATGAATCCAGCTGTACGGAAGCTACCGATGGATGCGCCAACACCAATGCCAGTTGTACTTGGAACACGGTTGATACGGGCAATGACTTTTTAGCCTCGGATTCCGGTCAGTACCGATTGGTCATCAATTATCAGAACGGATGTTTTAGTCGATTCTATTTCAATATCTACAAAAACCCGTTAGACCCACAATACACTTCCAGAGATATTATCTGTGATACTCCCGGGAACATTACGGTAACCAATATGCCTTTGAGCTATGAGTACCAACTTGTAGACCAAACCACGGGCAATGTATTGGTTCCCTACGGACCAAGCCCAAGCTTCGATATTACCACAAATGGAGCTTATATGGTAGAAATGAGACAAGAGGGCGTAACCGATGGTTGCGTATTTGTACTCGACAACATTGGTATTCTCGAAAGGGATTTTCAAGTGGACATTACCGCCCAAAATACAAGTTGTAACGATTTGGGTGCAATTTCCATTTCCGTTTTGGATGTGGAGCCACAATACTATTACACCATTTCCCAAGGCGGCGTAGAGGTGGATACCCATGGTCCGTCCATAGACAATAATTATACCTTTGAAAACCTAAATAGTGGGGTTTACGATGTTGCTGTTTCCACTGATGATGGATGTGTCTATACGGAACAGGTCACAATTCTTGATCAATCAAACCTGAAACTGACCGCAAGGGTCTCTCAGCACATTACCTGTAAGGAAGGAAACATTCAGCTTCACTGGGATGGTGGACAACCACCTTTCAGTTATGCCATTTGGTCCTTTGTGGATGAAGACGGCAATGCTGTTATCTCCTATCCAACCGTTGAGGATATTCCGCCTTCCGAGTTTCTAAGCGATAATGATCGTATTTTTGATATTTGGGAACCAGGCGATTATACCTTTATTGTAGTTGATAAAAACAATTGCTATGCCCTATCCAACACGGTTTCCATTGAATTCAGACCTGGTGCTGATTTTGACCCCACCACGGTCATCGATGTGCTCTGTAATGGCGAATCCTCGGGGTCCATTACATTCAACCTTGTAAAAGCCAATGGCTACCAACTCACCTACCATTTGTTCGATGCCACAGGTTTTGATGAAGAAAATTACGACTATGCCAACGCCTTGGCCACCAACTCATCAGGAAACTTTCCTGGTTTGGCCAATGGTGATTATGCCATAGTAATCGAACAGAGCAATGGATCTGCTTCCTGTGATTATTTTGAATACCAAACTATCGATGCCCCTGCAGCTGCCTTGGATTTAGATGCCGTTATAGTACAAGAGTACAGTTGTTTACAAGACGGCATTATCGAAGCCCAAAATGTAACAGGTGGTGCCGCTCCCTACCAATACAGCATAGACGGGGTGACTTTTGACAGTTCCCCTACTTTCTCCAATCTAACAGATGGCACCTACACCATAACTGTTAGGGACGCCAATGGTTGTACCTTTTCCGATGCTATTACAATAGCCCCATTGGACCCACCAACAGACTTGGTCTTCAATTCCACGGTTCCAGGATGTCCCGATCAAACTTCGGATGTAACAGTAACCGTTGCTGGGGGAACAGCTGCCTTTGTTTACGAAATTATTGCCCCCTCTCCCATAGCGCCAAATACCACTTCCGGAGATACAGCTACTTTTAATGATCTAGACCCGGACACTTATACCTTCAGGGTTACCGATGCCACTGGATGTGTTTACACGGAAAGCTATACCATTGCCCCAACAACACCTATTGGCGTTGTGGGCCAAGCAATGGCCAATATAAGCTGTATTGATGCTGAAGATGGGGAAGCCCTTTTCACGGTTTCCGGATTTAATACCTCATACGATTACACCATAACCGGGCCTTCGGCATATTCCAATACAGGAACAGCCCAAACCAATGCTTCCGTTTCAATAAGTAATTTGGAGGCAGGCACTTACAACATTGCAGTAACAGACAATGAAACCAATTGTACCGATACGGCAACAGTAACTATTGACGCTCCACCTTCACCCATTGATGCAACACCAACAATTGAACAGCCTACATGTATAGTAGATGGATCGGTGAATATTACGGCCACAGGCGGATGGGGAAGCTATACTTACGAAATTATTTCCGGCCCTACAGGTTATACTCCTCCAGCACCACAATCCAACGGCTTGTTCGGGAATTTGACCATTGTGGGGGACTATACCTTTGAAGTTACGGACGCTAACGGTTGTGAATTCACGGATATATTCACCATTAATGAGGCTGTTGAACCCGTTCTAGAAATTGTCCCCAACGATATTTGCTATGACGATGCCGTAGGATTGACCTTGACCGCCAATGTAACTACTGGTGGCGACGGAAATTATCAGTACAGCTTAAACGGAGGTCCCTTTGGAACAAACAATGTGTTTACCGGGCTTGCACCAGGAGATTACACGATTGAGGTTAGGGACGGTAACGATTGTACCGATACCGCTTCCATAACCATAGATCCGGAACTTAGCGTTGTGGCTTCTGCCCCAAATATTGCTGCCTGCGAAACAGATACCGATGTAACCATTACCGCTGCCGGTGGAGATGGAAATTATGTGTATGCCTTGGTAGCCGCCGGAGCAACGCCAGCCGATGCAGACTTTGCCCCAACAAACCCGATTACAGGTGTTGTTGCAGGCGATTATGATGTCTATGTAAGGGACAATGCTGGTGGAACAGATTATTGTGAAGCTGTTTATCCCATTACCATTGTCCAAGATGATCCGTTGGCCATTTCAGTGACCAATACCGATATTCTTTGTAGTGGTGAGTCACAAGCACAAATTACCATAACAGCAAGTGGTGGAGAAGCACCATACACTTACAGTATCGACAATGGTGCTACATATCAAACCTCCAATACATTTTATAATCAACCAGCTGGCAGTTATAATATTCGCGTAAGGGATGCCAACAATTGTGAAATAACCGAAATATACTCCATTACAGAGCCTATTACCCTTTCAGCTTCTGCGGCAGTAACGGCCTTGGCAGAATGTAACCCTGGTATGGGAGCTGAGGTAAGGATCACCAATGCCATTGGAGGAACAGCTCCATACGAATATAGTTTTGATGGAGGCTCGACATACGATACAACATCAATTGGCTATTTGCTTCCGGGAACACACACCCTTTATATAAGGGATGCCAACTTGTGTACATATCCAATGACGGTTACTATAGACCCAGAACCAACACCGCCTAGTGCAACAGCTACTATTGATTATGAGTGTGATGGCGAAGGAACGATTACAGTAACACCTGATAGCCCAGATTTTGACTACACTTACGAAATTGATGGAATTGCGAACACACCAAGTACGTCCAATACATTTAGCGATGTAGCTGTGGGAAGCCACACTATAACCGTAAATTACGTAAGTAATTCGGCACCAAGTCCAAGTATTTTGCTTTCCGAAAACTTTGGGGTAGGACCAAATACAAGTATTTCTGAAATAGATCCCGTTTATTGTTATGAACCACAAAACGGAACTTTAAACTCGTGTGGTTGGACGCCCATCGATACCCATATTCAAGATGGGGAATACTCTGTAACACAAGATATCGCCAATCCTTATGGAACCTGGGAAAGCCCTAATGACCATTCTGGGTTGTCCAACGGAAGGTTCTTGGCCATCAATGTGGGAGGAGTAGCCGGTGTAGGTGGTATTGTATATCAAAAAACAGGTGTAGAGGTAATTCCAAACAGAGATATTACCGTATCGCTTTGGGCTTTCAACCTATTACGTAATGGGGAAAATGGAGGAGATCCATCCATAGAAATCCAATTGGTAGATGGAGGAGGAAACGTAATTCAAAGTACAACTACTGGAAGCATTCCAAAAAATACTGGCGCCACCGATTGGCACGACTATAGTGTAACACTTAACCCTGGTGCCTATTCCAATTTGGATATCGTAATCCGTACAAACTCTTCCGTTACAAATGGAAATGATATCGCCATAGATGACATCGAGGCATATCAAATTCCGGAAGTTTGTGGTGGATCTATCACATTGGATGTAAATGTTGAGGATGGCCATGCTTTTGATGGAGCCATTACCGCCCACACGGACATTACTTGTAACGGCGATGCCGATGGTACCATCACTTTTGAAGCCGAAAACTTTGATTCAGGTATTGGTTTTGAATATGAAATTAACAATAGTGGTGTGTTTACCACTTCTACCACAAGTCCGATAACCATTACTGGATTAGCAGCAGGAACACATACCATCAACATAAGAGATTTAAGAGACCCTACATGTTCCGTTGTCCTGACCCAAGATCTTACACAACCCGATGTGGTTGATGTTTCTGCTTCGGTTACTACAGAGTTAACCTGTACCAATGGTGGGGCAACCATAACCGCCACTGCTACGGGAGGTACACCGGCCTATCAATATCAATTGGAAGATACGAGTGGTACGCCTATCGTAACCTACCAATCTTCCAATGAGTTCCCTGGACTTGCCGCAGGCGATTATGTGGTAAGGGTACAGGATGCCAATATGTGTGAGGATGTAACCGGAACCATAACCGTAGTACCCCCTGCCGATATTACGTTTGATGTAACACCAACCTTATGTTATAGTGGCAACAACGATGGGAGCATCCAAGTAGATGTAACCAGCGGGAACGGAAACTATCAGTTCAGTATAAATGGTGGCGCTTGGATGACACCTTCTACTCCAACCGATACAACCTATACTTTTGAGAACTTAACAGCAGGAACTTACACCATTGATGTTCGTGATGGGTATGGGTGTGATGAGCAGGCTACAGCAACAATCAACCCTGCCTTGACTGCCTCGGCCTTCCTCGACAGCGATTTGACTTGTTTGGACGATGCAACTATTACCATAACTGCAAATGGAGGTGCAACTCCTTACTCCTATCAATGGTCCAACGATGGCGGAACTACCTATAATTCAACTGGATTTACTGGCAACGTGTTCAACACAAATACAGATGGAACCTATACGTTCCTTGTAACCGATTCTGCTGGTTGTACAACAACGACCAACAGTATTGTGGTAACACCTGCCTCTCAACCTGTGATAAGCAGTGTTACGCCAACCGACATATTGTGTAATGGGGAAAGTACCGGTGCTTTGGATATTGTTATTGACACCTCCGTGGGGGTTCCGCCTTATACAATCAATGTCGTAGAAACCATTAGTGGTGCAGTTTACGGCACCCAGACTACAGGATTACCTGCCGGTTCTTACGAAGTAACTGTAACCGATGCCAAAGGTTGTGTATCAGATCCATTCCCAGTAGTTATTTCTGAGCCGACAGCCATCATTCCAAACACAACACATACAAATTTAACCTGTGCGGCAAGTGGTACAGAACTAGGAACCATTACAGTAGATGCCTCGGGAGGATCACCAACTTATATATACGAGGTATTTAACAATGATTATAATGTAAATCTAACCTATGATACCTCTACTGGTACCAATGACCACACATTCACTGGATTGGATTTTGGTGATTATACTGTTGTAGTTACTGACTCCAATGGATGTCAAAATATCTCAACGGTGACCATAACCACTGGCCCCGATGTGTTGATAACCACACAAGGCACTGCTGGTTGTACTCCTGGTAGTGGTGAAATGTTAGTTGAGGCAGATGCTTTAAATGGAACACTTGGAACAGGGACTTTTTATTTTGCCCTATATCCAGCTCCTACATTTAACGCATCGGATCCTGCATGGTTTCCTGAGGATGTATCCCCTGCACCTGATAACTCCCATTTGTTCACTGGTTTAACACCCGGAGTTACCTATACATTTATCGTTTATGATGAGGATACGGAATGTGAATACCTTCAAGAAGCCACTGTTCCTGTTTCAACAACTTCTAGCTTAGATTCATCAATTGACACTGTTACTGATATTACTTGTACTGGTGCAGCCGATGGTAGTGTTGAATTTACTGTTTGGGATTATGTTGGAACCAATGTGAACTATGAAATTTTCTATGCTACAACCAACATTGCTACTGGAATCACAGGATCGATTTCTGGAGCTGTTGGTGGTCCAGAAACCGATACGGCAACAGGATTAAGTCCAGGTGAATATTATATTCTTTATGAAGATGAGAATGGTTGTGTTTCAGCATCTGACTCCTTTGTAATACAACAATCACCAACATTGCTTGAGGTAATCGCTGAATCTCCAACCAATGACAATTGTACCCCAAATGCTGGGGTAATAACAGCAAATGCTCAATTTGGTACAGCTCCTTATGAGTACCTATACCTACCTGCTTTAGACCCTGCTCCAACCGCCTCTACAACTGGTTGGACAAGCAGCACAACAGCAAATGTTGAGGCGGGAGATTACATTGTTTACGTAAAAGATGCCAACGATTGTATACAGAGCGATCCTGTAACTGTTCTTCTCGACCCAAGCCCGGAAATATCCATTGCAGTAGTGGATGAATGTGTGGATGAAGGTTTATTTGAAGTAATGGTTACTTTGGACAATCCAGCTGATGCCATGGCTCCTTTCCAAATCAGTGTAAATGGTGCTGCCTTCCAGAACTTTACTTTTGATGGAAGCAACCAATATCTGATTTCCGGATTGAGTTCAGGCGATAACCAGACTATCGAGGTAAGAGACTTAAACGGTTGTATTGATTCCGAAACATTCGACATCCATCCACCACTTGAATTCAACGTAATTCAAACCGTGGCTTTAGATTGCGAGTCTGGCACCAATGCTTATGCAGAATTGGAAATCGAAGTGATTTCTGGATCAGGAAATTATGAATTTATCATAGATGGACCGGGAACGGCATACGATATGCCCCAAAGCACCTTGACCCTTGACGCTTCCAACAAGTTTGTTTGGGACGGTGCAGGAGCTGCCGGAAGTTATGACGTTATCGTCTTTGATATGGGCACAGCACCGCCAAACTGTCCAAAAACAGTTACCATAGATGTGCCCGAAGCTCCCTATCCATCATTTACTTACACTTATACAGATGTTAGCTGTTATGGCGCCGATGATGGAACCATTTCCGTACAGGCTGTGGACAACGGTATTGGACCTTATACTTTCGAAATCATTGCAGCTTCGGATGGCTCTATCAGTACTCCGATTGCTCCTACTAGTTCAACAGCCACAACAGCTATCTTTGAAAATCTACCTGGTTCCGTAGCAGGAATTACCTATGATATTCAGGTTACCGCAGCAAATAATTGTGCCGATACTGAAACGGTAACCATTACCGAACCAGACCCTGTTGTAATCTCTGATGTAGATGTCGTTCAGTTTGGTTGTGTTGCGGGCAACAATATGAACAACGCCACGATCACAGTAGATCCGGCCGACATATCCGGTGGAACCGGAACCTATGTCCGCTACCAGTTCAGGGATAACATATTTGGTACTGTCCTACAAGATGGTTCCAACAACGTCTATGTTGAAACGGATACCAATGGTAGGGATATAAGGGTTACTGTATACGACGAAAACGGTTGTTCAGGTTATATAGATGCCTTGATAAATCCCTTTGACGAGATAATTGATGCTGAAGCTAACATTACAAATGACTTAAGCTGCGCCCCTGGTGGGGATGGGGAAATTACCATTACGGTAACATCGACCTTAGGCGACACATCCCGTTTTGAATACAGTGACGACAACGGTAGTACTTGGCAAGATTCCAATGTGTTCGGTGGTTTGGATGCGGATACCCACAATTTCTTAATACGTCACAAGGATACAGGTTGTATGGTTTCAACTTCCGAAACCATTACCGACCCCAACACATTCGATATAGATCTAAATGTGGTAAGCAATGTCATCTGTTATGGTACAGCTACAGGCGAAGTAACCTTTGAACTTGTGGACGCCACATATACAGGAGGATTTAATTGGACCATTTACAACACCAATGGTACACCTGTCAACACAGCTGATGATATTCCTGTAACCAACGGTATTTCAGCGACCACTGGCCCTGAAACATATAGTGGCCTGCCCACAGGCAGTTACCGCTTGGTCATTTCACAAGATGCATTCCCGGAATGTACCAATGAGGAAGCCTTCAACATTGCAGGACCTAATGCGGCAATTACAGGAAATAGGGTTGTAACTCCGATAACCTGTAATCCTGGAAACGATGGTATTATTGAAATAACAGCTTCTGGTGGATGGGGAGGATACTCCTATTATGTAGGTGTTTCTTCTCCAACAGGATCTACAGATTATGACTCTAATCCTAAGATTGAAAACCTTACGGCAGGTACTTATGAGGTTTGGATCATAGATCAAGAAGGATGTGCTTTACAATTACCCGATGTTGACTTGAGCGTTCCAGACCCCATCGTGGCAGATTTGAGAATCAATAACGACAATTGTGTTGCCTTTGAAGGGGAAATAGAAGTTGTCGGCATACCTGCCAGTAATCCTGTTACGGGAGGCCAAGGTAGTAACTATAGCTATCAATTGATCAAGGATGGAAGCAACTTTGGGTCTCCCCAATCAAGTAACATTTTCCGTGGATTGGGTGCTGGTTCTTACGAAGTTCTGATTACTGATCAATGGGGCTGTTCTGAAACCGTTGGTCCCGTGGAACTATATGATGTAATGACCCTTACCAATACTACGGTGGTCAAGCCTATAACCTGTGATCCTAGCAATCCAGGAGGTGAGGTCAGACTAACCGTCTCAGGGGGTTCCTCGGATTATTCCTATGAAGTGTTGTTCCCCGATAATAGTACAGCCACCAGTCCAAATGGGGTGTTTACTGGGCTCGACCAAGTGGGAACATATACTTTCACCATTACGGATAACAATACCACATCCTCCAATTGTGAAATCATTGTTACCCAACAGCTGGATGCCCCGGTAGTTCCTGAATTAGTGGATGCAACTATTATAGATGTAAGTTGTGCTGGAGGAAGTGATGGTAGTATTTTAGCCCAACTAGATTCCGCCACAGCACTGAATCCACCATACCAATACGAATTGATTGGCTTGAGTCCTGGTGCACCGAGCAGACCGCTTCAAGATGAGCCATTGTTCGAAAATCTACCAGAAGGAGATTACCAAGTGCGCGTAGTATCTGAAAGGGAGTGTGAGGCTGTCAAAACCGAAACCGTTGGGGAGCCTGATCCATTGGCCGCTACGGCTACAACTACACAATTAGCTTGTGATACCAATAATGGAACGCAACAAGCCGAAATAGAAGTAACCATCGACCCAACTAGTGGTACACCAAACTACTTTTACAGTGTAAATGGTGGCACGTTTATGCCAACTGGTGGAAATGTCTTCACTTATTACACTTCCGTGGCCGATGATTATGATATAGTTATAAGGGACAGCAATGGATGTACTTTTGCATTGCCTACTCAAACAATAGATCCATTACCTCAAATGGATTTGAACATAACCAATGTGGTTGATATAAGTTGTGCCAATAGTGGAGAAGAAATCACGGTAATTGCGAGCGGACAATCATCTCCCTATAATCTGACCTTTGAGGTTTTGGAAACCGGGGATATACAAACAGTTTCAACTGATAGATATACATTTACGCTTCCTAACCATGGAAACTATACCATTCAGGTAACGGATAATGGTACTGGATGCTACGAGTTTATCACCCATACCGTCGAACCTTATGACCTTATAGATGTAACGGCCACCGCCACATCACCGGCAGTTTGTTTTGATGATGCCGGAGAATTGACAATTGATGTAACGGGCTATACAGGAGCTTACAATTATGAAGTGTTCAGAAATGATGGTACCCTAATTGTATCAGATAATGCAAACACGTCAACAGGATCATTGGCAATAACCCATCCTGATTTGGTAGGTGGTAACTATTATGTTGAAGTAGAAGCTACCGAAGCGCCATTCTGTCATGCTAGATCTGGTTCCGTTACCATTATATCACCAAGCAGTGAATTGGCGGTTGTCCCAGAGCAGGTGGCCAGCGTTACCTGTACCGATAATATGGGCGAAGTACTCATTGCTCCGACAGGTGGTTATGCTCCTTACGATATAGTATTGACCAATATTACCACAACACAATCCTACACCATGAACGATGTACATAGTTATGTGTTCACTGGTCTTTCCGCTGGTTCTTATGAAGTAAGGGTAACCGATAGTGAAGGTTGTGAAATTATTGATAATACTTCTTTAACCTTAAATCCTGTAGATCCAATTACTGCAGACATTGATGCTGCTCCAATTGACCTATTGTGCTTTGGAGATGAAAGTGCATCCGTATGGGCGTACAATGTTGCTGGAGGGGAAGGTTCTTACAACTACCTGTTGAACTATTATGATGAAACCGGAACAAACATTGTGTTTACTTCTGGTGAACAAGGAAGCCCAAGATTCAACAATCTGGGTGCCGGAACCTACAGCATCACCATTACCGATGGTTGGAACTGTAGTTTTACAACAGATCCAGTAACCATAACTGAACCATCCGAAGTAATGGCATCTTTGGTACAATTGAGCGGAATGACCTGCAACGATGATGCTCAACTGGAATTAACGGCATCTGGCGGTACTGCACCTTATTTTTATAGTACAGATGGTGTTACCTTTAACCCAATGAGCGGTGGGGACACCCATACATTCAATGTAGGTGCAGGTACTTATCAATATTATGTGCGTGATGCCAATGGTTGTGATGCCATGATATCAAACCAAATAACTGTTGACGAAGTTCCGGAATTGATGCTGGAAATCGACGAGTCTGCGGCCATTATCAACTGTATGGGAGAAGCATCCGCTACCATTATTGCACAAGCAACAGGTGGTTTGGGCAATTACAGTTATGAGTTGTTCACCGATGCAGCCTTGACCAACTTGGTTGATGGACCGCAAACCAATGGAACATTCAACGAATTGGTCGCTGGCGAATACTATGTAAGAGTAACCAGCGAGGACTGTGTTGAGGTATCTTCTGTAATTACTATAGTTGATCCAGCACCACTACAGATAGATAGAGAAGAATTTACCAATATTACATGTTCAGGAATGAACGACGGTACAATTACTGTTGAAGTGTCGGGGGGAACAGGTGAAATCCAATACGCTATTTCACCCAATCTAGATCAGTTTGATACGACGAACACATTTACTGATCTAGAACCCGGCATCTATGATGTAATCGCTCAGGATGCGAACGGATGTTTCATTACCTTCCAGTTTGAGATTACACAACCAGAACCTGTCGTGGCCGAAGCCATCAACATTATGGATGAGGTATGTTTTGAAAGTGGGGATGGTTCGTTCGAAATTCAAATATCCGGAGGTACTGCCCCGTATCAAACAAGCCTGAATTCCAGTGCCGATGCAAACTTTGTTCAAGATCAGGTCTTGTTCCAAGATTTGCCCGCAGGAACGCATGTAGTATTTGTAAGGGATGCCCAAGGTTGCGAAACCAACGTAATTGTGGAAATTGATCCAGGAGTAAACTTGGCGGCTACCGTAACGCCTGTTTACGAGTGTACCGAAAATATTCCTGATAATTACTTGGACATCGTACTGGAAGATGAATCCATTGCAGGAGACCTAATGTATGCCCTGGATTCGACAGATCCAGCAGATATGCGACTATCCGCTGATTTTACCAACATGACACCGGGCGACCATTACATTACCATTGCACATACCAATGGATGTATGACCACTTATGACTTTACCATTGAAACATTCGAACCACTTGTCCTAAGCTTGGAGAACAGCACCATTAACCAAATTACAGCAATTGCAGAAGGTGGTGTGGAGGATTATACCTTCTACTTCAATGGCATTGATAACGGAACCGATAATACGTTCTATATCAACAGAACCGATACCTATACCGTTACTGTGGTAGATCAGAACGGTTGTGAAGCCACTGCTGAAATTTTTATGGAATTCATAGATATCGAGTTCCCTAACTTCTTCACCCCAGATGGCGATGGCCGTAATGATATATGGATACCCGATAATCTTGAAGGCTTCCCAGATGTACTAATTAAGATTTACGATCGTTATGGTAGAGTAGTGGAAGAGATGACCCGAAACGTTAAAGGTTGGGACGGTAATTACGACGGAAAACCATTGCCTACCGGAGATTACTGGTATGTTGTTAAACTTGAAGGAGAACAAGACTTTAGAGAGTTTGTAGGCCACTTTACATTATACAGAGAATAACATAACCTACTACTTAGACCCCATGCTAAAAAAAGTATATTCAACTATTTTATTTGTTTCCTTGGCACTTTGTGCCAAGGGACAAGAGTTGACCGTACCCCAATTATCTCAATACATCGCGGACAATCCCTTTTTAATGTCCCCGACATATGCAGGTATAGGAGATCATATAAAAGTGCGTTTAAACGGCTTAACGCAATGGGTAGGCATCGAAGACGCCCCGGATACCCAGACCTTGGCCGCTGACGCCAGAATTGGAAACAGGTCTGGAATAGGAATGATGCTCTATAACGATAGTAATGGATATACCAGACAAAGAGGTGCCAAAGTAGCCTTTGCCCACCACTTAACGTTGGACAGGTACGACGATATTTTCCTTTCCTTCGGTATCTCCTATAACTTTAACCAGTTTAGGGTAGATGTTGAACAGTTTGAAGAAAACAACAATGAATTGCCCGCTGATGACAAAGCCACCACCAACCATAACTTTGATTTGGGCGTACTTTACAGGTACGACAAGTTCTTTTTTAGTTTGAATGCAGGAAACGTCCTTAACAAGGATCTATCCAATTTTAATACCGATATCATCCGTATTGAACCCAACAAACTAAGAAATTATTATGCTTATACGGGCTACAGTTTTTCCAAGAGCAAAAACAGCAAATTGGAAATAGAACCTTCCGTTTTCTTTCAATGGTTCGAAAGTGATGGCCGTTCCGTTACCGATCTGAACACCAAGTTCCGTTTTCGCGACTTTGAAGATTACTATTACGTAGGCCTTACCTATCGTTTTTTGAACGACCAATTGGGAGAACCTTTATACATAGCTCCTATTGCAGGTTTTAAAAAGAGTAACTTCTATTTTGGGTATTCCTATCAGGTAATTACCAACGAAATTTTGGGATACAGTGCAGGAACACACGTGCTTACGGTGGGAATGGATCTCTTTCAGGGTATAAGTAACTGTCGATGTATGTATTGATTTTATACGTTTTGCCCTATTTTTGCCCTTTCGTAATTCACAGCTTTGGGAAAAATCAGGTTAAAAAACGTTAGAATACATTCCAATCATGGATGTTTAAAGGAAGAAATGCTCATTGGAAGCGATTACAGGGTAGACCTTGAAATTACTGCCGACCTTTCACAACCTGCCGCTTCCGATCAACTTAACGAAACGGTGGACTATGTCCATCTCAACAACATCATAAAAGAAGAAATGACGGTACGTTCCAATTTATTGGAACATGTGGCCAAAAGAATTATTGATCGTATATTCGGAGAAATTAAAGAAGTAACCGAAGTGGAAGTCGAAGTTTCCAAAATAAACCCGCCCATTGGGGGCGATGTAGAAAGTGTTTCGGTGATACTTACATCCAAGCGATAAGTTATTTAGAAGATTACACGATAAAAATTCGCAAAATATTTTTAGCTTTGCGATCCAATTGGCATCGTGGCCGAGTGGCTAGGCAGAGCTCTGCAAAAGCTTGTACAGCGGTTCGAATCCGCTCGATGCCTCAAAACCCAGTACTTTGTGCTGGGTTTTTTTGTTTACAGGTCTTCAAGTTTCTCTATTTTTTCTTGGATATCAAACTTATCCTTGGGCAAAAAACCTTTGGTAATCAATATAATCCCGCAAATAATCAAAATAATCCCCAATCCTTTTTTTATGAGCACAATGCGCTCTTGGGTCAAATAGCGTTTCAGTTGTTTCGCTAAAAGTATTTTGATTAAATCCGTTATAAAGTAAACGATCAATACGGTACTGAAGAATACCATCATCCTATTGGGATTGTTTTCCAAACTAGGTCCAACAACAATAATCAAACCTAACCAAAAAGCCAGTACGCCTATGTTTATGAAGTTTAAAAGAAAACCTTTTACCAATAAACCAAGATAAGTTCCCTTGGAGGCCTTTACGTTGGATTTTTTCTTTGCCTTCTTCACAAATAGAAATATCCCGTAAACCAACAAAATCATTCCTCCGAATACAAAAAGACCCGGTTCGTTGCTCAGGTTCTCCAACAACTGAAAACTACTGAAATAGGCAATCAACAAAAAAACAATGTCGGCGAAAATCACTCCAATATCCAAACTTACTCCAGCCCTAAAGCCTTTGGTGGCACTTGTTTCCAACAAAACAAAGAAAACAGGACCAATCATAAAGCTCAATAAAAATCCCAAAGGGATTGCAGCTTGGATATCGTCAATCATTTTTTAGTTTACTCTTTTTATTTTTCCACCGAAAAGGGTGTGTTCGTCCATGGTTTTTGGGTCTCCATATACCAAAACCTCGCCCCCGGCCTTCACATTGGCCTTAACGTAGTCCGTTGCATGTATTTCGGCATTTCCCCCCGCGTTTACACTTATGGTTGTAAATTTTGTTTTAAAGGTTCTTCCACTGTAAGCACCACCAGTGTTAATGATCACATCCTGGGTATTGGAAAATCCACCTGCAAAGATCTTTCCACCGGAAACCGCCTTTATCAACAACTGGTCCACTTCGCAATTTATCTCCAGCTCACCACCTTCCTGTGCCTTAAGTTCCAAAATATCTTGTACATAGGTATCATCCGATGATATTCGGGCATCCTCATTAACATCTATAACCACTAATTTTTCAGAGTGATATAAATCTACATACGTTCTGTAGCCACTGAATATTTTGACGATTTCCATCCGGATTTTCAATACCCCTTCATTATTGACAATGGCAACATTTGTGGTATTTGCCCCGGTGATCACCGCTTTGTTTTCGTTGGATTTGATAAGATTGATGGCAATACCATCAAATCCCTTTACTTCGGTAAACTTTTGTAGGTCTTGGGTTACGGTTGCATCCTGGGCCTCAAGTAATTGAAGCGATAGGAACATAAGAACAATCGTAATTACTTTCATGTTATAAAAATTTGGTTCTCAATAGGATAACAAATTTTATTCCAAAATAGTATTATTTCTTTTTACCGATCAACGAAAAGTCCAAATGGCGTTTGATCAAATCAGTGCTCTTCACCATCACATAAACCTCGTCGCCCAGTTGGTACATCCGTTTGGTTCGCTCGCCTATTATGGCGTACTGGCGTTCATCAAACACATAGTAGTCATCTTTAATGTCGCGGATACGAACCATGCCCTCACATTTGTTCTCGATAATTTCTACATAAATGCCCCATTCGGTAACCCCGGAAATCACGCCCAAGAATTCTTGATCCTTGTGGTCTTCCATAAATTTTATCTGCATGTACTTGATGGAATCACGTTCTGCATTGGCCGCCAATAGTTCCATATCCGAGGAATGTTTGCACTTTTCCTCGTACAAGGTAGCTTTTGGTGTTTTTTCCTTATCCAAATAATGCTGCAGCAATCGGTGCACCATTACATCGGGATATCTTCGAATGGGTGAGGTAAAATGTGTGTAATATTCAAATCCAAGACCATAGTGGCCAATATTCTCCGTAGTATAAATTGCTTTGCTCATACTACGAATGGCCAGGGTATCTACCAAGTTTTGTTCTTTTTTGCCCTTTACATCTTCCAACAACTTGTTTAGGGACTGGTTGATGGACTTTGGATCCTTTAGATTAATACTATGTCCAAATCTGGAAATAACGCCGTTCAAGGCCATCAATTTATCCTCATCGGGCTTATCGTGTACACGGTATACAAATGTTTTCTTCTGTTTGCCGATAAACTCTGCCACTTTTCTATTGGCCAAGAGCATAAACTCCTCGATCAGCTTATTGGCGTCCTTGGCTTCTTTAAAAAAAACGCCAACAGGTTCATTATTTTCGGACAGGTGAAATTTCACCTCAATTTTATCAAAAGAGATGGCCCCGGCATCCATACGGGCCTGTCGCATAATTTTGGCCAATCTATCAAAAGTGAGCACGGCTTCTACTACATCATCCGAAACGGAATACGCTTCTTCCCTAATGGATATTTCCTTCGGAATTTTGTTTTGTTCGGTCTCAATAATGTGTTGTGCCTCTTCGTAAGCAAATCGCTCGTTGGAATTAATGGCGGTTCTACCAAACCATTGTTTTACCAACTTGGCGTTATCATCCATTTCAAATACGGCGGAAAAGGTATATTTTTCTTCATTTGGGCGCAGCGAACATGCTTTATTGGACAGTACTTCGGGCAACATGGGAACCACACGGTCCACCAAATACACCGAAGTGGCCCTATTATAAGCTTCTTCTTCCAGAATGCTATCGGGTTGCACATAATGCGAAACATCCGCTATATGAATACCTATTTCATAGTTGCCATTCTCCAATTTTTGAAAGGAAAGCGCATCATCAAAATCCTTGGCATCCTTGGGATCTATGGTAAAAGTGAGCACATCGCGCATATCCCTGCGCTTCGCAATTTCCGATTCCTTTATACTGGTATCCAAGGTTTTGGCAAACTGTTCCACTTCATAGGGGAACTCATGCGGTAATCCGTATTCGGCCAATATGGCGTGTATTTCTGTATGGTGTTCACCTGGTCTCCCCAGTACCTCGATTACTTCACCATAGGGAGAATCGGCATCGCCCGGCCAATCTCCAAGGCTAACCAATACTTTATCACCATCATTCGCTTTTTTAAGCTTTTCCAAGGGAACAAAAATATCGGTGTACATTCTCGAATCCGTAGGCCGAACAAATGCAAACCGAGCTTGCTTGTCCACAATGCCCACATAAGATGTTTTTTTACGTTCGAGTACCTTGGAAACCTCACCCTCCATTTTTTTGCTCTTACGCCTTGGTTTGATAAATACTTCGACCGTATCGCCATGGAAGGCCCTGTTCAAATTATTGCTCTGAACAAAAATGTCATCTTCCAACTCATCCACCACAATATAGGCATTGCCACTTGTGGTAAGATCTACCCTACCTATAAAATATGTATGCAGTGATGGTTTCTTTTGATACTTGCCCCTTTCTGGCTCTACAATTCGTTCGCTGGCCTTTAACTGCCCCAAACGCTTGATCAAAAGGTTTCTATCTTGGGTATCGGAAATACCTAATTTTGAAGCTATTTGCTTGTAATTGAAGGTTTTTGATGGCTCTTTTTCAAGTACGGTAAAAATGCCCTTCGTAATTTCATTCTTTCGCTGACTCCCAGCTCTCTTCTTTTTCTTTGACATTAACGTCCTTATTTTTTTGAAAAATACGAATTATAATCCTTGAGCAACAAGGAAAGGAAGAGTATTCCAAAACAATGTCAACTTTATCAACAATTATCAATATTATATTTTTTCTTCTTTTTTAAATTTAATTAAAATGATGATGATGATTGATCGTTGAAATGTGGAATAAAATTTTAGGGAAAAAGTTGCTTTGAACGATCAAAATATGTTGTTCACAATTTGTCAGAACATAATAAAATTAAAAATCAATGGATTAGATTTTTTATCCACGATTTTTAATAACCCTTATCAACATCAATTTATTGAAAAGTTAATGTGTTTTTAATGTTAACTACCCACAAAAAAAGGTTTATATCGGTTGATTAATTTTTAATGGAATATTACCTCAACATTAAATAATTATCCTTACTGATCAATTTTATTGAAAAACAAAATTTCGTTACCAATAGTTTTTTGCAAATAGTTAACAAAACGGGGTTATTGTTAATTGATTGTATGTGAACCCAATGAAAATATCTCCTCAATTTTATGAACAGCACAACATTAAAAGATATTGTACCTTTGTTACGTACCCATTTTAATACAAATACCATGAAAATTGCCATAGGAAACGACCACGCAGGAACCGATTATAAACTTGCTATTATAGGTCTTTTAAAGTCAAAAGGAATAGAAATTATAAATTACGGCACTGACGGCACCGATAGTGTAGATTATCCAGATTTCACACATCCCGTAGCCACTGACGTGGCCGAAGGAAAAGTAGATTTTGGTATAGTGCTTTGTGGTAGTGGCAATGGTGCCACCATGACCATTAACAAACACAAAAATATTCGTGGCGCACTTTGCTGGAACAAAGAAATAACCCAATTGGCCAGAGAACACAACGACGCCAATATTTTGAGCTTGCCAGCCCGATTTATATCGCTTCCCCAGGCATTGGATATGGTAGAAACCTTTTTAAACACAGAGTTTCAGGGCGGAAGGCACGAACGTAGAATCGAAAAAATTCCTTGTAGATAAACCCTATGGGTCACCACCATCATCACAATCATGGAAATTCGCATGCGCATCCCGACCTAAAAGGGAGAAACTTGCTCATATCCATCGTCCTTAACATAGGTATTACATTGGCCCAAATTATTGGGGGATTGCTCTCGGGGAGTTTGGCGCTCCTATCCGATGCACTTCACAACTTTAGCGATGTACTCTCTTTAATGATTAGTTATGGTGCCAGGAGATTGGGAAAAAGACAAGCATCCAGCCACAAAACCTTTGGGTATAAACGAGCCGAAATTTTGGCGGCTTTCATTAATGCGGCAACCCTAGTGGTCGTAGCCATTATTTTAATAAGAGAAGCTGTTGAACGGTTGATGGAGCCACAAGAAATAGAATCCAACTTAGTAATTTGGTTGGCACTTATTGCCATTTTGGGCAACGGCTTTAGCGTGTTGTTATTGAAAAAGGATTCCCAGCACAACATGAACATGAAATCCGCCTACTTGCATTTACTTACGGATATGATGGCATCCGTAGCCGTATTGATCGGCGGTATTTTGATGAAATATTTTCAGATTTATTGGGTAGATGCCATATTGACCATGATTATTGGTGTTTATTTGATCTATATGGGGTATGACCTTTTGAAGGAATCGACCAAGGTATTAATGCTTTTTACTCCAAAATCGGTGGTTATACAAGATATTGTAGAATCTATATGTACCATAGAACCGGTAAAAAACGTGCACCATGTGCACATTTGGCAACTCAATGAAGACGAAGTCCACATGGAGGCCCACATCGATTTTAAGGACGATATTCGCCTTTCCGAGTTCGATGTAATTTTAGAAAAAATAGAGGAGCACGTCTATCACAAACACGGTATCAACCATGTAAATATTCAACCCGAGTTTGATAAGTGCGATTCCAAAAACGTAATAGTTCAGGATTAATGGAAGTATTGGTAAAAACCTTTGAAGAACTCTCCACCAAAGAACTCTATCAAATTTTACGCCTTCGCAGTGAGGTTTTTGTGGTGGAGCAGGACTGTGTGTACCAAGATGTGGACAATAAAGACCAAAAAGCACTACATGTTATCGGTATTAAAAATGATGAAGTAGTGGCTTACACACGAATTTTTAAACCTGGGTATTATTTTGATAATGTAAGCATTGGCAGGGTAGTGGTAAGCCAAGACCAACGTAAATATGGACTGGGCAAACAAATCATGCAAGCCACCTTGGCAGCTATTGATCAAAGATTTCCGGATAAAGCGATAGAAATTTCCGCGCAATCCTATCTATTAAAATTCTACACGGAATTAGGTTTTAATGCCTTCGGCGAGGAATACTTGGAAGACGGTATTCCGCATAGGAGGATGTTGAAAGAGTAATTCAAACCAACCTTTTCGCCACCCCGATCAGTTCCAAATAATCCAACTTAAGAATAAGGTTTACAGGCTTTTCCGCTTTGTTTTTAGTGGAAAAGAACAAATAGCCTTCAGTTTTGGCATCAAGTTGATTCACATTTATTTTGCCATGCTTGCCGCGATTTTCAAAAATGAGTTGCTCTAGATGTTTTCGCGATAAACCTATTTCTTCCAAACGCAGAATTAATTTTTCCCGATTCACAAAAGTGATGTTGCAAGAGGTAAAAACACCATCTTCATCCGAATAAATGCTGGTGACCAAAGCATAAAACTGTGTTTTTTTGGAAGCATCGAACAACCACCCCTGTTTTTGAATTCCATTCTTTTGATAGAACAACTCAAAGGCAAATGTGGGCAAACTTTCATTTACATAATCCAGTTGTGCTTTTTCATCCACTAAAAATTGCTTTTCTGACTGCTTATCCTTTAGGATAAGATCTATGCCCTGTAGTTGTTTTTTAAGATGAGAAATCCGCTCAAAACAATATTGCTTTAAGTGTTTTTGGTAATACGAATCCAGTAAAGGGGTTAATTGTTTTTCTTTGGATAGGTCAGCTTTGAACTTGCTTTTCAATCTCGGATATTTTCCGGAACAGTGAAGCACCAAGTTTCTCCACAATGCCCACCACAAGAGCATTGCCCATAAAAAAGGCACGCTTGGCATCAGAAATGCCCTCCAATTGTGTATGGTTATCCGGAAACATGTTCAACCGTTCCAATTCAACAGGTAAAAGTCTTCGCAGTCCCTTGGAGGTTTGGACCACGTGCTTAAACCGAGAAGGAGATTTTCCGCCCTCGCCGGTTATTATTGTTCTGGAAGGTTGATCAAGAGCATCAGGAAACACCATGCTTCCCTCGCTGTAATTGTACTCAAAACCAGCTTTGGTCTTGCGTATTTCTTTTTTGGAGCCCTTTAAATATTCCCATTTGGGCAAATCGGCAGCATCAATATAATATTCCGAAGGAATGGAACCTTTTTCCAAAATATCGGAGAGCACCGTTCTTTTTGCATCGTAAGAAGGAATTGTTTTTAGGGTAGATACTTTACCATTAACACAAACCCCGGAGTTTAAAAATGGGGAAAGGCCTTTTTCTGGGTTGAAGTTATGGGACAAAGCCACTAAATCTTTTTCCAAATCAAAGGAAACCACATTTTGAGCTGTTTGGTCGACTGGAAAAGCAGCAGAAATAGTTCCTTCTTTCAAAATCCAATCTTTTGGGCGGGATTTTAGGAGCTTTTTAAAAACAGGAGAACCCTTAAAATACGCCATAAAAAAAACGCGCCTTCGGCGCTGTGGCATTCCATATTCCGCCGCATTTATTACTCGCCATTCCACAGCATAGCCCAAATCTGACAAACTACGGAGCATCACGGCAAAATCTCGACCCCTTTGGGAAGAAGGGGATTTTAACAGGCGATCTACATTTTCCAAAAAAAGATATTTTGGTTTGTTCTTTTTCTCGGAAAGAATACGATGGATGGACCACCACAGCACACCCTTTTTACCAATAAGGCCCTTGGAGTTTTTCAAAGATGTGGCCACGGAATAATCTTGACAGGGAAACCCGCCTACGAGTATATCGTGGTCGGGAATTTCCGAGGTTTCTACATTTTCAATATTGGTGTTGGAGTGATTCCCTGTTCCAAACCGCGCTTCATAAACCAAAGAAGCATGCTGCATTTTGGTAGAGGGCTCCCATTGATTGCTCCACACAACGGAATAGTGCCCTGTATTTTCCAATCCCAGACGAAAACCGCCCACACCCGCAAAAAGTTCACAGACCTTGAGTTGTTGCATGCCCAAAAATAGAATTTATTCTATCTTTTTTAGTGTATCATCATATAAACCTATCAAGATGCTATTTCCTTCAGCATCTATCTTTAGGCCGCCGTATTTGGCGTTTTCATACTTTTCCGCTTCCCCTTCTTGAAAAAAATAAGATTCTGCACCAATGCGTATGCCCCACCATTTTTTTGCGGAGTATTTAATGATATGTTCATTTTTGCCAATAACATTTTTATCATGCAAAACCCTGATTTTTTGTGCTACCCCGTCAGCATTGGGTTCAATGGCACATAAACCACGTGGTGGAATACTGTCGTGGACCATTTCGCTTGCCAATTTATATTGCAGGCGCATGTAATCACCTTGAATCAAAGACCGGGGGTCGACTGGGGCCAGTTCCATGAGCACCAATGTTCCATTGTCCAATAGCTTTTCCTTTTTGAAGATGGAATAATTGAAAAACCCCAAAAAAAGAAAAAGGTTTAGGAGTATAATGATCCAGCTATACTTTTTCATGGGTTTTGGTTTTTTTGGTGAAGAACAGATAAAAAACAAGGAACACCACTCCTGATGAAAACAGAACAATGGATTTTGTCAATAAACTTAGGTTAAGGTCATAGTAATATTGCGACACAAAGTAAACCAAGGCTACGATTCCCACCCCAAAACCAGTTTTATGGTTTACCAAAAAGCTTAAAAGAACTATAAGCATGGCCCCGGAAATAGCGGGAGCAAAAAGTGTGGGCAAAAGTATAAGAAAGCACAGTACATAGGCGACCAATTTGTTCTTTGTCGACCGGACCTGTAGCGTTCTTAGAACGTAAGAGGCCAAGTATAAGATAAAGAAAAAGGAAGCAACGGAAGACATCCAAATCAGGTTTTTGGATATGGGAACCAGCCCGTTCTTGCCAATGGCAACAAGACCAAAAAGCAAGGAAAAAACAAGCCCAATGCGTAAGGGGCCATATAATTTTGCCAATTTGGGATGATCGGTCAAAAGGGAGGCCTCGTTCAAAAAGCAATACGAAAGGGCGGTCGCGTAAAACAGTATATAGCCGTGTATGGCATCGGGAATGTCGTATGAAATGATCAAGAACAAAAAAGCAGCGCCAATGGCGAGGACAGAAATAAAAGAGATAACATAGTTTTGGGTAAAGAACAGGCTGCTCAGGGCAATTAGAACTATTAAAAACGCAATATGTTCTTGCTGCACGTTATGATGCATTGCCATACCCAAAATAAAAAGGACAAGCCCGAGCACATAAATGGATACACTAAACGTATCAATAATCAATGTTTCATATTTTTTGTTGATGCCAATGGCCGTTCCAATAAGCACGATACCCAAGACCACTGAGCTCCATTCAGAATCCAAAACATCAAGAATAAACAAAACCACGATAAACGCAGCGGAGGCCAAAATACCTCCAAGAACCGAAAGGATTTTTATGGCCAAACTGGCTTTCTCCCCTTTTTTATTGTGATAATTGGCAAGGATTTTATCTTCATCACAAGTAAATCCACTTCCTTCGGAGGAACGTATGGTATTCAACAAATTTTTTATGTTTTCTATCCTGTCCATTTTTTTTGAAGGTTCAATAAGGTTTTTATCAATACGGATATGCTGGCGATAATGAACAGACCAATGACAAATAGCATGCCCGCATCTTCAGAAATATTGAGGAGAAAAGCACAAAAAACAATGATGGCCCCAAAGGGAATGACGGACAGATAGAATAGGTTTCGCGTTATTTTCCCATACCACAGACCTGCACAAAAAAATAAAAGAACAAAGACCAACAGTACATAAAAGGAAGCATCTTTCTTATCCATGATACCGCCAGATACTCCAATTGTGCCAATGGTTGTTGCCGCCAAAATCAAAACATTGGTAAACCAAGTTGGATATGCTTTTAGCCTTGTTAGTTTGGGCAGTGCAATAAAAAGTACAGAAAACAGGGCGTTTACACCAAAAAGCAAGATGGTGAGAAACATGGCATCCCAATTAAGGGACACCTGTTCGGCATAAAGCACAATGGTTATGTTGATGAGCGCAATATAAACCAACCACAAAAGTGAAAAATTGGAAACAACCGCCCAAACAGTAATAAACAAGGTCCAAACAAGAAAAAGATCGTATGCATTGGCCCCCGTTTGGTATACTTGCCCAAAAACAGCGTAAAGAACACCAACAAGAACCGAGGCCACGGTAAGCAATGATTTTTTGATAAAAGGTTTTGCCCTAAAAAAATAGATGGACAAAAAAACCAAAACAATAAGCGCTTCAACGAGGCCAAGTTTAAAAAACTTGTGCATCTGCGACCAGTTAAAGGCAAAGAAGAAAATAATACCAGCAATACAAAAGGAAAGGCCCAAGCCCAGGAACAGCAGCGATAAAAAACGTTGCCAAGCGGTCTTATCGGGATAAATATGGTGGAGCAAGGCCTTAGAGACCCCACTTTTTGACCAATTGCTGTGCTGACTTATGGTCTGTATATCTTCCCGTTCAATTTTTGCCATAGGCATTATTTGCTAAAATGAGCTGTAACAGCTATCCAAAGGAAAATTAGTGAATATCGGACGATTAATGTGGGGACATTTGATAATTGCCGTATTTGGTTTGATGAATGCGGCATATGGATTGAAAGACGAACCGAAGAAACAATGCCCTACTTTAAAATTGCAGCGTATTTGGAACTATCGGCCAACAATTCTTTTGCGGTCAATATGGCATCGTCGTGGGTCAAATAGTATTTGTAAAGCCCATCCCGGTAAAAATATCGGGCTATAATCTCATCTTCCAACTTCTTTTGGATTTCCTTTTTAAAGGTGTCCAAAGCGGTTATTTTACCTTTATTTACGGCCAAAAGAAGGTCTTTGTACTTTTCTTGGACATCACCTCCCAATAAGGTGTCATCACCATTAATGGATTCTTCCAAAAGCTTTTCCGTTTTGGTCTGATAGGAGAAGTTCTGCTCTTGGGCATAGGTTTTAAATGCGCTATAATCATCATCGGAAAAATTAAAATTTTCTACCGAATCAAAATTGTGGTCGTAGAAATAATCCGTGGCAAAATCAAAAACGATATTGTTTTCCTCCAACGCATCAATAAGGGAGTTGGTTTTTAAAGATTCAATGGTAATGTCTGGCATTACTCCTCCACCATCCCATACTTTTCGCCCGTTTCTGGTGGTGAATTCTTTAAAATCAGTGTTTCGAACGGCATTGCCCTGTGCATCGCGGTTCCAATAATCCAAGGATTGTATACATCTGCCCGAAGGGGTGTAATATCTGGAAATGGTTACCTTTAATTGCGTACCATAAGTTAGTTTGAGGGGGCGTTGTACCAATCCTTTGCCAAAACTCCTTGCCCCGACGATAACGGCACGGTCCAAATCCTGAAGCCCTCCGGAAACAATTTCACTGGCCGAAGCACTTTTTCCATCTATCAGGACAACAAGGGGAATGGCTTCATCCTCTGGCTTGTTTTTGGTTCTGTATTCCTGATTGAACTTTTTTACCTTGGATTTCGTGGTAACGATCAACTCTCCTTTGGGCACAAAAAGGTTGGTTACATTGATGGCTTCGGATAGCAACCCTCCGGGGTTTCCCCTTAAATCCAGCACCAATCTTTCTGCACCCTGGCCTTTAAGGTCCTGCATGGCCAATTGGGTTTGTTTGGAAGCTTTTCTGTTGAATCTAGACAATACGATATACCCCGTTTTGTCATCGATCATATCGTAAAAGGGAACAGCGTCTACCTCTACACCTTCGCGGGTAATGGTTGCGGTCTTGGTTTCTCCTTGTCTTAAAAAGGTGACATCAACCGAGGAGTTGTTGGCCCCTTTTAGGAGTTCTCCGGCATTATCATCGAAATCGGCAACCAAGGTTTCTCCAATTTTAATAATTTCATCTCCGGCCTTTAGGCCTGCTTTGTCGGCGGCATACCCTTGATAGGGCTCAACCACCACCAATTTATTTTCATAAGAGCGAACAAGGGCACCAATGCCCGAATACTCGCCCGAATTATTGATTTTGTACGATTCAACATCCTGCTCGTTCAAAAACTGGGTATAGGGATCCAGTTCACCCAACATGTTTTTTATGGCGGAATCCATCAGCTCTGCCGGATTGGTCTCGTCCACATAATTCATGTTGAGTTCTTTAAAGAGCGTAGTAAAGATTTCTATTTGTTTGGCAATCTCAAAAAAGTCACTTTTAAAACTGCTGGCACCAACCAAAACGGCAAGTGCCAAAACGGGAATCAAAACCTGTTTTTTAATCAATCTTTTCATGGAATTCTTTATTTATAAAGGCCTCTAACAGCTTTTTCATGGCTGCATCAACTTCATTAAAACTTGGGGTCTTCTTGCCAAGGTATAAAAATATGAACGCAAAATTTCCCTCAATGTTGTTAAAAATGAGGGGCTTGTTGCGCCGGTAAGCCTCCCTTAAAAGCCGCTTGATGCGGTTACGGTCTACTGCGGATTTGAATTGCCTTTTGGGGGCGACCACAGCAACTTTTACAGGCACCTCATCCTTAAAATTGGTGTTGAGGTAAATCAGCTTTAAAGGGAATTCACGCAGATTTTTACCTTCCGCAAAAAGCGCTTCGAACATTTTTTTGTTGGTGAGCTTTTCTTTTTTGGGAAAGGATAAATCAAAATTGTCCCCTTGAGGGGACTTCAGGGGAGCATCTGTCTTTTTTGAATCTGTATTTTCTTCTAGCATTTAGAGACAGTTCCTTTTAGAAGGTAAATTACTTGAATAACTCGTGGTGCATTTTGATAAAATTCGTCATTTCGAGTGGATTTCACGACAGCATGAGAGGAGTTTGTATCGAAAAAAAGAATTTTTATCTAAAAAAGGGTTCTCGATACGATTTTTTGTTCCTCAAAATCACTCGAACTGACGCCTGGAACTAAGTTTTATGTTCAAAATACATAATTTTTACCTAGAACAAGCAAGGGCCGCCCAATCGGCCGCCCTTAATAATCTAGTTAAAGGTTAAAATCCTAGAATTTAATTGTTTCTATAAATTTTATAGATGGTCCCCTCTCCAGTCTCTCCAAGGGGAGAGGTTTCCCTCCTTTGGAGGGATTAAGGGAGGACTTATTCCTCTGCCTGATATACGTTGTTTTCCCCATCCACATCGGCCATCAATTGCGATGGGTCTATCATAATGGCCTGAACATTGTCCAAAGGCATATCCAACGTAAACTCGTAAGTTGGGTAAGCCCAGGGCCAATCTTCCAAAACAGTACGATTTAGATTAGGGTAGGGGTTGTCTTTTTCCCCGTACATCATGCGCAATGGCACATAGTACGTTTCTTGTGTTCCATCGGCGCCCACGACCAAAATATCCAAAGGCATGGGCATTTCACCGATGCGCTCCATGGTTACCTTGGTCTTGTCCCCATCGGCCTCAACACTTTTAATACCGTAATCAATGGTATTGGTTGTCTGTGTCCAATCGGTCAAGTACCAATCAAGTTCCATTCCCGATACTTTTTCCGCTGTTCTTTTAATGTCGTTGGGCACAGGGTGCTTAAACTTGAATTCTTTGAAATATTTTTGAATGGTTTCCATCAGTTTATCTTGACCAATTATGTACCCCAGTTGAGAAAGGAATATGGATCCTTTGCTGTAAGCCGAAACACCATAAGCAAAATTCGTAGGGTATCTATCGGCATGGGTGGACTGTGGCATTTCCAAACCGGAGTTGACCAGGGCATAATAGCCCCTATACGATCCCTCGAAAGGGTTTTGCTTGTTCTGTTCCATAATTTGATTCATGCACAGGCTACTGATAAAGGAAGTGAAACCCTCGTCCATCCACTCGTGTTTGGACTCGTTGGTCGCCAGTACATGTTGGAACCAAGAGTGCGCCATTTCGTGCACCATTACCCCGACCAAACTACCAAATTCGCGTTCGCCAGTGATTAAAGTGCTCATGGCATACTCCATTCCGCCATCGCCTCCTTGAATTACTGAATATTGTTCGTAAGGGTATTTCCCTATGTTTTTGCTAAAAAAGGTCATCGCTTCGGCCGTTTTGGGCTGAAGTTTTTTCCAGTTTTCATTGAATTCTGGGTTGTCTTTGTACAGGAAATGAAGCGTTGGCCCATCTTCCATTTTATAAGTATCGTGAATATATTCCGGGTCGGCCGCCCACATAAAATCGTGTACTTTGGGTGCTTTAAAGTGCCAAGTCAATGTTTTGCCTTTGGTTTTTACTTTGGTGCCGGGCGTTTCATAACCATGTCCAATTTCTTGCGGGTTTTGAAGATATCCAGAGCCTCCGACCGTGTAATCTTTGTCCAAAGTGATCTTCACATCAAAATCGCCCCACACGCCATGGAACTCACGGGCTATGTATGGGTTTGGATGCCACCCTTCAAAATCGTATTCCGAAAGTTTGGGGTACCATTGGCTCATGGAAAGGGCAACACCTTCTTTACTGTTTCTTCCCGAACGTCTTATTTGAAGGGGAACTTGACCTTCAAAAGACATTTCCAAGGTCGTTTTTCCTCCTGGGGGAATAGGTTTCACCAAATCCACCACAAGAATGGTTCCTTCTTCGGCAAAAGAAACGGGTTGACCGTCCTGCGTTAGGGATTTGGCATGCAAATACCCCATTTCACTTTCCGAAAGCGATGCGATCCTGCTTTTCCCGTCTTCCATCATCCTTTTATCCGGGTCTTTGATGTTTTGGAGCCTGATATCCATTTCACTACCGGGCTGAAAGGCATTGTAGTACAAATGATAAAAAACACGGCTCAATTCATCCGGAGAATTGTTGGTATAGACCAATTTTTGGGTGCCGGTGTACTGGTATGTTTTCACATCCATTTGTACATCCATGGTATAGTCCACGTGCTGTTGCCAGTCACTTGATTGCGCACTTAAAAAAAGAGTGGCGCCGAAAAAGGCTGTAAAAAAGAGGGATTGTAAACGCTTCATATATTATTTTGAATTACTTTCCAAGGTCATTTTACCTTTTGAGATATTGTTTGCCAAAATTAAGGCATTATAGGCATTGACCATTTTGCCGGATTTAGAAATTTTATCGAAAGTGGTGGCTTTGGTCTCGTCACCCGCTACAATAACCGACCGTTTTGTTCTAAGACCGGACTGCATGATGATGTTTTTTACCTGTGAAGCGGATAGGTCTGGATGATAGGAACGAATAAGCGCCGCAACACCGGCAACCGCGGGAGCGGCCATGGAGGTTCCACCTTGAAACTCATATTCACTATTGGGCATGGTAGAGTAAATCTCGGCACCGGGAGCAAAAACATCAACACGTTGGTTTCCATAATTGGAAAAAGAGGCCACCATCTCAGACCCATAGTTGCTGGAAAGTGCTCCAACAGTAATCATATTATCCACAAACTCCTGACTTTCATCCATATCATCGTTTGGATAATTTCTGTTTTCAGGGTTTTCTAAATCCTCACCGTCGTTACCTGCTGCGTGAACAATTAAAACATCTTTGGAAGCCGCATATTTTATGGCATCGTAAACCCATTCCGCTTTAGGGGAAAAGGACTTCCCAAAGCTACAGTTGATGATGGACGCACCGTTGTCCACAGCGTAGCGAATACCAAGAGCGATATCTTTATCGTATTCATCACCATTGGGAACGGCCCTGATGCTCATGATTTCCACATTCTGGGCTACACCGTCCATCCCAATACCGTTGTTGCGCTTGGCAGCGATAATTCCAGCTACGTGGGTTCCGTGGCTTTCGGTGTCCACAATGTTTTTTGGGTTGCCATTACCGTAGGGAACGTCCGTAATATCATAAGGATCATCACCCACGGGGGTTCTTCCATTAAAATCTTTGTTGAGGTTGTAATTGGCCTGTTCAGAAAAGTATTTAATGCCTTCTTGGAGTTCGTCCAATACTTCAGGAATACTATCGCCATAGGTGAACATTTGGGTCAACACCGCAACACTCTGTTCCATTTGCGTGGTTTTGGGCTCAATGGAAAGCAAATCCTCTTTGGTGTAGTCTTCTTTGCCCAATTCGGTTTTAACCAATTGGTCAGCTCCTTTTACCACTTGGAATATTTGCTCATATTGCTGTTTGTTCTGAACAGCTTCAGGGTATTCTTTATCAAGCAAAAGCCTTGCTTCGGCCCTTTCAGAAGCATCTCCGATGCCCAAACGAAGCATTCGAACGTATTCCAATTGCTCGTTGTAGGAATCTCCTAAAAAGTTATAGCCGTGTATATCGTCCACATAACCATTGCCATCATCATCCTTGCCGTTGTTGGGGACTTCATCGGTGTTTGTCCAAAGAACACTCTTTAGATCTTCGTGCTCCAAATCCATGCCCGAATCCAAAACGGCCACTACAACGGTTTTCCCCTTTTTGTTCTTTATGATTTCGTTATAGGCTTTGTCCACGCTCATGCCGGGAATGGTGTCCGCAATAAGGTCGAGGTGGCCCCAATTTTTTTTCTCCGCTTCGGTAAGCTCAGAAATTTTTAAGGGAACGGCATCAATGTTCTCCACAGGGGTAGAGACCAAGGCGGTGGACCCGCAACCCATTAAAAATAGGGCGGCAGATAGGGATAAAAATGATAGTTTGCTATATGTGCGATTCATAGAATGTATTTGTAAAAAGTGTAAGGTTATTGCATTTTGAATAGTTCGTTATAGGAAAACAACTGATCCAAACGAGCTCCTTTTTCGGTTTGCTTAAGAGAACATATTTGGTTGTGGGCATCGTGCTCAAACAGCAAGAGCCAATCGTTTTCAACGGCAGCATTTAAAAAATCTGATTTTTCTTTTAAGGTCAGTAAAGGGCGGGTATCGTACCCCATTACATAAGGTAGGGGAATATGGCCCACGGTCGGAATTAGATCGGCCACAAAAACCAAGGATTTGCCCTTATAGTTTATGTGAGGGAGCATTTGCTTATCGGTATGACCATCCACAAAGTGGATGCCGAAACCGAGTTCGGACTTTTCCAAAAAGGAACCATCTTTTCTGTCCACAAAATGAAGCTGTCCGCTTTCCTGCATGGGCAATAGGTTCTCTTTTAAAAATGAAGCTTTTTCCCGGGCATTGGGTTTGGTGGCCCATTCCCAGTGGTCCTTGTTGGTCCAAAAACGGGCATTTTTAAAGGCCGGTTCATACCCGGTGCGGTCTTTGTTCCATTGGATGCTGCCTCCACAATGATCAAAATGTAGATGGGTCAAAAAAACATCGGTAACATCATCACGATGAAAACCTGCATTTTTTAAGGATTTGTCCAAGGAATGATCGCCCCAGAGGTAGTAATAGCTAAAAAACTTTTCGGATTGTTTGTTGCCCAGACCATTATCAATCAAAATAAGCCTGTCGCCATCTTCGATCAAAAGGCAACGGGCTGCAAGATCGATCATATTATTGCTGTCTGCAGGGTTGGTTCTGTTCCAAATAGATTTGGGAACCACGCCGAACATCGCACCTCCATCTAATTTAAAATTACCGGTCTCTATGGGATAAATTGTCATTTAGAAAATAAAATGGGGTGCAAAATAATAAAAGCACAGTCCAAATGCCGAAAAATTAAGGACATATTGGCCGTATTTTAACAAAATATGGGATGAGTGCTGTTAAATCTGGGAAGGTTTTCTCCCCAAAAGCTTCTATAATGTAGTTGGCGACCCAGGCCAAGAACGATTATCTAAAAGAAAAACATTAAATTTCCACAAAACTTAGACTATGCTCGAACTTGCGGGAATTATAATTCTTGGCATTATTGCACAGTGGGTGGCTTGGCGATTTAAATTGCCAGCCATTTTACCTTTAATTTTGATCGGTTTATTGGTAGGCCCCATCGCAACCTTATATACAGATGATGGGTCAAAACTAATAGAGCCCATCTGGAACGGCGAAAAAGGGCTGTTCCCGGGAGAGGGGCTTTATTATTTTGTGTCCTTGGCCATTAGCGTTATTCTTTTTGAAGGCGGCCTTACCCTTAAACGGGCAGAAATATCCAACGTGGGACCTGTAATCACCAAGTTGATTACCATTGGGACGATCGTAACGTTTTTTGGGGCCGGTGTTGCGGCGCACTATATTTTTGGGTTGTCGTGGCAAATTTCATTTTTGTTCTCTGGGCTGATTATAGTTACCGGACCTACGGTTATTACACCTATTTTGAGAAACATTCCCCTCAAAAAAGACGTGTCGGCCGTTTTAAAGTGGGAAGGAATCCTGATCGATCCCATCGGAGCATTGGTTGCCGTATTGGTTTTTGAATTCATCAGTGTAGGGGAAGGGCAGGCGTTTACACAAACAGCGCTCATCGAGTTTGGTAAAATTATTCTGTTCGGGACCACTTTTGGGTTTACGTTTGCCCACGCACTGGCTTTCGCCATAAAAAAGAACTTTATTCCACATTATCTGTTGAACGTGGTTTCCCTTTCCACCGTACTCCTTGTTTATGTGGAGTCGGATCTGTTTGCTCACGAATCCGGTCTGTTGGCCGTGGTGGTTATGGGTATGGTCATGGGCAACATGAATCTTCCCAATCTTAAAGAACTGCTTTATTTTAAGGAATCCCTTAGTGTGTTGTTGATTTCGATTCTATTTATCTTATTGGCGGCCAACATCAATATTAGCGACATGGAGCTGATCTACAACTGGAACACGGTCGCTCTTTTTGCAGTAATCGTATTTATAATACGGCCCTTGGGGGTATTTTTAAGTTCTCAGGGATCCAATTTAAAACTCAACGAGAAACTTTTTATTGGCTGGGTCGGTCCACGAGGGATCGTTGCTGCGGGCATTGCTTCGCTTTTTGGCTCTAAATTGATGTTAAGGGGAGAACCGGGGGCCGAATATATTACCCCTCTGGTTTTTATGATTGTTTTGGGCACGGTATTGTTAAACGCTACCACGGCACGTTTGTTCGCCAAACTGGTTGGTGTGTTCTTAAAAAAGTCCGAAGGCATTTTAATTATTGGTGCATCCAAACTATCGCGGCTCATTGGCAATTATTTGAGAAAGAACAATAGACACGTAGTGCTTATAGACAATAACCAAAATAATGTTGATAAAGCAAAGAAACTAGGTTTGGAAGCCCTTTCTGCCAATATTTTTTCTGACACGCTTGTAGATAATATTGAGTTGAACGACATGGGTTATTTAATGGCACTTACAGGGAACTCCGATATCAACAAGTTTGCCATCGATAAGTTCCAAAAACAATTTGGCGAGAACGGAGCGTTTCGTTTGGTAAATACCGAAGAGGTGAATGACCCGGATAACAATCCAAAAGAAGGGCTCTTTTCCCATACGGATGATTTTATCCAACTGATGGATACCGTGCGAAAGCATCCGGTCATCCACGAAATTGAATTGGAGGATAAGGAACACTACGACAAGTTGATCGACATTACCTACGAAGAACGTGACATTGTTCCATTGTTCACAAAATCGCCCGATGGAAGCATTGAAATCATTCCAGCAAACAGCAAGGACTTTACTCCAAAGGGTGAAGGCTACAAGCTAGTTTATTTAGGCAAAGAGATAGAAGTGGCAAAAAAGGAAGAGAATTCCAAAACGGATTAAGATAGTTTTCTGTAGAAGAGGCGAAAATGGTTCAGTTTACGGATTTACTCATCATTGACCGAACCGGGATAGAAAAAAGGTGGCCAAACAAAGAACGGAATTGTAAATTAGGGGCACCATGGGCAGCGATTTAATTATTACCATCGTTATCATCTGCATAGGCATTGTCCTTTTTGTAAAGGACTATTTTTCTATTGATACCACATCCATCATCATTATGGCCCTGTTCATAGTGGCGGGCGTCCTTAGTCCCAAAGAAGGTTTTTCGGGCTTTAACCACCCTGCCACCTTAACACTTGGGTGCATGTTCGTGGTAAGTGCAGGGGTGTTCAATTCAGGAATTTTGGACGGTCTTAGCCATAGGATCATAAAGCTGGCCAAAATACATTACAGCATTGCCCTGATCACATTTTGCCTTATTGCGGGTATGTTTTCCGCTTTTGTGAACGATTCCGCAGTAGTGGCCCTGCTTTTGCCCATAGCGCTTACCGTTTGTAGGGAAACCAAAATAACCCCGGGCATGTTGTTGATCCCAATATCGTTTTCGGCACTTTTTGGCGGCACCTGTACCTTGATCGGTACTTCCACCAATATTTTGGTGAGCAGTTATGCCGAAGAATATGGGCTGGAGGGGTTTGGGATGTTCGAATTCAGTTTGGCGGCACTTTGTTTGGCCGTAATTGGTTTTGCCTACATCTTTTTTGTGGCACCCCTTCTGTTGCCCAAGGCAGAAAAGGAGCAGAAAGCACTTTCCAAAGAAGCAGAAAAGTACATAACCGAATTACTGGTGGAAAAGGATTGTCCCGACAGCAAAAAAACGTTGCATAAATCCAGATTGGTCAATGATCACAATGTACAGGTTCTGGCCATATTGAGGGCGGGTTCGCTCAAGCACGACATTGGCCCCGAAACATTTATATTGGAAGGAGACGTAATGAAAGTTATGATTCCCCCGAAAGCACTTAACGGCATCCGAAGCCTTAAAGGATATAAAATCACAGGGGACAGACAGTTGGACGAAGCAGAACTTGAGAAACACATTTATGAAGTCATTATTCCCTTTGGTTCCAAACTAACGGAGGGGTCCCTTCGCTCCCTTAATTTTAGGAGGCAATACAATGGCTCGGTCCTGGCCATAAGACAACGTGGCGAGATTTTATATGAAAAGCTCGCTGATGTAAAGTTGACAGAAGGAGACATGTTACTGATTTTGGGCACCGAGGCCGATGTGGATGCATTGGTTGACCAGAACTTGGTGGTGGCCCTTTCCGAGCACAAGCATGGGAAAGTCAATTTAAAAAAAGCCATTCCTGCCCTTGTTATTGCCGTGGGGGTAGTGCTTGCGGCTTCACTAAACCTCACCTCTATTTTGATTAGTAGTATGGTTGGCGCTCTGTTATTGGTGGCCACGTCCACGTTAAAACCAAAGGAAGCTTACGAAGCAGTGGAATGGAAGGTTATTTTCATGATGGCAGGTGTGCTTTCCATGGGAACGGCCCTTGAAAAAACCGGAGGGGCCGAAAAAATAGCCCTTTTTATAGAACAGACCTTAGGAAGTTATGATGCCCAAGTTACCTTAAGCATTTTGTACTTGGTCACTTTTTTGAGCACCAATGTGCTCTCCAGCAAGGCCACAGCGGCCCTTATGACTCCGATAGTAATTAGTCTTGCCGCGGCAATGGAGGTGAGTGAACGGCCTTTTTTGGTGGCGGTGATGTTTGCTTGCTCCCTTACTTTTATGACGCCCGTAAGCTATCCCACCAATACCATGGTCTATGCGCCGGGAAATTACAAGTTCAACGATTTTTTAAAGGTAGGGACACCGCTTAATATCATTATCTGGATTGCCGCCACTTTTGTAATCCCTTACTTTTTTCCTTTTAAATAATTTAAGAAGGACACGCTTTTTTTCGCATCCGTCAATTCATATAGGGCATCTGTCAATTGAGGGCATATTAAATGATGGAGTACAAGTATTTTGGTGTTTTATTAACCAATATTTTAAAAATGAAAAAGTTTGTACTTACGGTAGTTGTCGCTACCGCATTAATGACCGCCTGTTCCAAAGATGACGGACCAACAAATGAATGTGAATCCTGTACCCTTGACGGAGGAAAAGTGGAAGTTTGTGATAACGGAGATGGTACTTGGACAGTATCAGCGGCCGGGTCTACAACAACTATGGATGCAAAGTTTTTTGGCGGAGAGGATTTAACGCCTAAACAATTTGCAGAATCATTATGTGCAGCTGGAGATGCATCATTATAATCTGCAAAAGGCCGAGAAAACTATTTTCTTGGCCTTTTTAATCGTTCAACTTAAGAACGGCCATAAAGGCTTGCTGAGGAATTTCCACATTGCCTACTTGGCGCATCCGTTTTTTACCTTTTTTCTGCTTTTCCAACAACTTACGCTTACGGGAAATATCCCCACCATAACATTTGGCGGTAACATCTTTTCGTAACGCTTTAATGGTTTCCCTAGAAATAATTTTGGAGCCAATGGCAGCCTGGATCGGAATATCGAACTGCTGTCTTGGGATAAGCTCTTTTAGCTTTTCGCACATTTTCTTACCGATATGGTAAGCATTGTCAAAGTGTACCAGGGCAGAAAGTGCATCAACAGGCTGGGCATTTAAAAGAATGTCCACACGAACCAGTTTTGAGGTGCGCATTCCTATTGGGGAATAATCAAAAGAGGCATATCCTTTGGAAACGGTTTTTAAACGGTCGTAAAAGTCAAAAACAATTTCTGCCAAAGGCATATCAAAAACCAGCTCCACCCGCTCCGTGGTTAAATAGGTCTGGTTAACAATTTGCCCACGCTTTTCAATACAGAGCGACATTACGTTGCCCACAAAATCAGCTTTTGTGATGATTGTTGCCTTAATATAAGGTTCCTCTACGCGGTCTATAGTGGAAGGATCTGGTAAATCCGTTGGGTTATTGACAATTATGGGTTCTGGATCACCTTTGGTGGTATACGCATGGTAGCTAACATTGGGCACCGTGGTAATCACGGTCATGTCGAACTCGCGCTCCAAACGTTCTTGGATGATCTCCATGTGCAACATTCCCAAGAAGCCACATCGAAACCCAAAGCCCAATGCAGCACTGCTTTCAGGCGTAAATACCAAGGAAGCATCATTGAGTTGCAATTTTTCCATCGAGGAACGTAAATCCTCAAAATCTTCCGTGTCCACAGGGTAAATACCCGCAAAAACCATAGGTTTTACATCCTCAAAACCACCAATGGGGTTTTTGGTCGGGTTTGCGGAATCCGTTATGGTATCCCCTACTTTTACCTCGCGGGCATCTTTTATTCCGGTGATCAAATAGCCCACATCGCCCGTCGAAATCTTGTTTTTAGGGAGCTGGGTCAATTTTAAGGTGCCAATTTCATCTGCATAGTAAGACTTTCCGGTGGCCACAAATTTTATTTTTTGCCCTTTTGTGATTTCACCATTTACCACCCTAAAATAAGTTTCAACACCTCTAAACGGATTGTAAACGGAATCAAATACAAGAGCTTGGAGAGACTCATCGGGGTTTCCTTTGGGAGGAGGTATGCGTTCAATAATCGCTGTAAGAATCTCTTCGATACCAATTCCTGTTTTAGCACTTGCCGGGATTACCTCTTCCGGTTTACAGCCCAATAGGTCCACAATATCATCGGTAACCTCTTCTGGATTTGCACTGGGAAGGTCCACTTTGTTGAGCACGGGAATAATTTCCAAATCGTTTTCCAATGCCAGATACAAGTTGGATATGGTCTGCGCCTGAATGCTCTGTGCGGCATCCACTACCAAAAGTGCACCCTCACAAGCAGCAATGGAACGCGATACTTCGTATGAAAAATCAACGTGTCCGGGAGTATCGATCAGGTTGAGCACATACTTTTCGCCATTGTGGACATAGTCCATTTGAATGGCATGGCTCTTAATGGTAATGCCCCGTTCACGCTCCAAGTCCATATTGTCCAGCAACTGATCCTGTTTTTCGCGCTCGGTAACCGAGCCGGTAAAGTCCAACAAACGGTCTGCCAAGGTGCTTTTACCGTGGTCTATATGTGCAATAATGCAAAAATTCCTGATCTTCTCCATATCAACAATAACATACCCTAAAAAAGGGACATAATCAACTGCAAATATAATTGTTTTAAATACCTGCCAACGGTTTTTATCAATAAGAAAATTACCGCCCATCCCGCTCAAAAATTATTTCATAGATTTGACAATCAACCCAAACCTCTAATGAAGAACTACACCGCTACTTTTTTATTGGTGTTTTTTGCAGTATGCGACGCATATGGGCAAACCTATACAATTTCTGGTAAGGTCGTGGACGAACAGAATCAGGTTATTCCCTACGCCAACATTTTGCTGCTTCAGGCTACAGATTCCACATTTGTTCAAGGGACATCTGCCAACGAGAAAGGCTTTTTTGTCCTGTCAGAAGTGGAACCAGACCTCTATTTGTTACAGGCAAGCTATGTGGGCAGGGGCTCCGAGCCCAGACCTTTGGACATTGCCAAGGATGTTTCCTTGGGCGCTTTGATCATTCCTTTGGAAAACAACGAACTGGATGAGGTAGTGGTATCGGCTCAGCGTCCTAAATTGCAAAGATTGCCAGACAGACTGGTCTTTTCAGTAGAAAATACAGTCGTTTCCCAAGGAACCTCATGGGATATTCTAAAAAACACCCCTGGAGTAATCGTAAACCAAGATGATTTAATGATTCGTGGTCAAAATGCGACCGTTTACCTTAATGATAGGAAAGTGCAACTTTCAGGGCAAGAGGTTCAGGATTTGCTTCAGGGACTTTCGGGAAACAATATAAAATCAGTGGAAGTAATCGCGAACCCTCCCGCAAGTTATGATGCTGAAGGAGGTCCTATTCTGAACATTGTTACCAGTAAGAACATTGTGCCCGGTTATAAAGGGAGCGTCAACGGAACCATCACTCAGGCTGTTTTTCCAAAATTCAGTATAGGAACCAGTCATTATTACAAAACGGACAAGCTCAACCTGTTTGCCAACTATACCATCAACCCAAAAAAGGATGTGAACAAAACGAAAAAAGGTATCCATTTTATGGATGATATCAATGATGTTTTTTCCGTTTGGGATACGGATTATAATCAAACGGATAGGTCGCAGTCGCAAAATGCAAGTTTTATTCTGGATTATGATTTTGATGACAAAAACAGTTTGAATGTGACCTCCAACCTGCTTTTTAATGTAGATCAAGAACAACAAACATTGCTCAGTAACGAAATCAGGGATGCCCAAGCCCAGTTGGATTCCACATTTACCACCCAGAACAACGCCAATATGGACAACACCAACTTGGCGTTCGACCTCACCTATGTTCACAAATTGAAAAAGGAAGGGGCACAGATACGGGCCAATGGGCATTACACCTATTTTAACGGGGAGACGTTCCAACGCCTTGCATCCAATTATTTTGATGCCGATGGTACTTTTTTGCGGGACTTTGGTTTTGATACCGATTCGGATCAAGAAATCAAGATTTTTACGGGACAACTGGACTATTCCACTCCAATTGGGAGCGCTTCTTTTGAATCCGGGGCCAAGATTTCAACGATTACCTCGGAAAATACGATGAACTTTTTCAATTTTAATGGATCTAGCAATACGGTCGACGCATCACAGTCGGACAGGTATATTTACGATGAAGATGTATATGCCGCTTATATGAGCTTTGTGAAAAACTGGGAAAAATGGTCCATGAAACTGGGTGTCCGAGGGGAATTGACCAAGGCCGAAGGGAATTCCATCACGTTGGGAGAGACAAACACCCAGGACTTTTTTGAACCCTTTCCGTCCGTATACTTGCTCTACTCGCCATCGGATAAGCATAGCTTTTCTTTTGATTACGGGCGAAATATCAACAGGCCAAAATATAACGACCTGAACCCCTTCCGCTTTTTTTACAACGAAAACGATTATGAGGAAGGAAACCCTCGGTTGCTACCAAGTTTCAGCAACAATTTCAATTTCAACTATACCCTCAACAGCGAATATTTCTTTGATGTCTATTATCGTGACAATGGCAGCAACATTGCCTATTTGGTATTTCAGGACAACGACAACCAAACCTTGGTGGAGCTTAAGCAGAATGTGTTGGAGAGTCAATCCTACGGCTTGGATTTTACCTTGAGCAAATCCATTGCCCCCGCATGGTTTATGTATGCCTACACCTCCTTGTTCCACGAAGAAGAGACCTTTTTGGCCGAAGAGAGTGGCAATGTGCCCTATACGAACGAAGTAAATGGGGTTTATGCCTATTTGGGCAATTACTTAACGTTATCAAGTGATGGAACGTTCACGGCAGAGGTGGCCGCAACGTACATTTCCCAGTTTCTTTTTGGTTCTTACGTATCCGACGAGCAGTTTAATTTAACGATCGGGCTCCGAAAAAACCTTTTTGATAATAAAATAACCCTATCGCTGGCAGCAGAGGATATTTTGGAGCAATATGTGCCCACCTACCGTTCGCAGTACCTTAATCAAGACAACTTTTACCGAAGACGTCCCGAAACACAGTTTATTCGCTTTGGTTTCACCTATAATTTTGGGAATTTTAGATTGGAGGATAACCAAAGGGGCATCGACAAAAATGAACGCGACCGACTTCAATCGCAGAACTAGCTTTTGATTCTAAGCTATTTTGTACTTTTGCAGTCCAAAAAACTGTAGGATTTGCCAAAAATTGGAAACATAGAACTCCCTGATTTTCCGCTTCTTCTAGCTCCAATGGAAGATGTGAGCGACCCTCCTTTCCGTAAATTGTGCAAGGAGCAGGGCGCCGATGTGGTGTATACCGAGTTTATTTCTTCCGAAGGATTGATCAGAGATGCCGCCAAAAGTGTCATCAAACTGGACATTTATGAAAAAGAGCGTCCCGTAGGCATCCAAATTTTCGGTGCCGAACTGGATTCTATGTTACAGGCGGTGGATATTGTGGAAAAATCCAATCCTGATATCATCGACATCAATTTTGGCTGTCCGGTAAAAAAGGTGGTCTGTAAAAATGCCGGTGCAGGTATTTTGCGGGATATTCCTTTGATGGTCAAGTTGACGGAAGAAATCGTAAAACGTACTAAATTACCCGTTACCGTTAAAACACGTTTGGGGTGGGACAACAATTCCATTAAGATAGTTGAGGTTGCCGAGCGATTACAAGATGTTGGGATACAGGCCATTTCCATCCACGGTCGTACACGTGTACAGATGTACAAAGGCGAAGCTGACTGGAGGCCCATTGCCGAGGTAAAGAACAACCAACGGATGCATATTTCTGTATTTGGAAACGGTGATGTGGACACGCCCGAAGCTGCCGTAAAAATGCGTGACGAATATGGATTGGACGGAGCCATGATCGGCAGGGCAAGCATTGGATACCCTTGGTTTTTCAATGAGGTAAAACACTACATAAAAACCGGCGAACACTTAGCACCGCCTACCATGCAGGAACGCGTGGAAGCTGCCCGCAGACATTTGCAAATGGCCATAGATTGGAAAGGCGAAAAACTGGGGGTTTTTGAGACCAGAAGACATTACACCAATTACTTTAAAGGTATACCCCATTTTAAGGAATACCGGATGAAAATGGTGACCAACGATGATGCTGCGGATGTTTTTGCCGCTTTTGATGAAGTAGAGGAAAAATTTGGGGATTACCAGTTTGCTTAGGCGGAAATCAATTTTTTGGTGATTCGGCTGCTCGCAATTTTTGAAGAAATAACCCCCAGAACCACAATTGTTCCGATTACAATCAGCAAGTTGATGATATTGAATTCCACGGGATAGGCCAGAGATGGCGTGATTTTTAACCATCCGAAGGCAAGTTGGGAACCGATTAATAAAGACCCTATCAGTACACCTATCAACCCGCCAAAAGAGGTGACCAATAAGCCTTGGATAAAATAAATACGGCGCAATTCCTTGATTGTTGTACCTAGACTGAACAATGTTTTTGAGTTCTGTTGTTTGTCCAAGATCATCATAATAATTGCCCCGACAACGTTAAATAGGGCAATAATCAATACCAAAGTAAAAATCAAATAGGTCGCTAAGTTTTCGGTATTCAACATGCGGTAGAGCGAGGTATTTTGCTCACGACGGGTCAAAACCGATGCTTTTTCTCCTAAAACTCCGACAATGGAGCTCCTTACATCATCTGCGGAGGCATTCTCCATTAATTTAAAATTGATGCCGGAGACCTCTGTACTGTCTTTCTGCAATAGCTCTTGAACCAACGGAAGCCGGGCAAACACGTATTTTTTGTCCAAACTTTCTTCAACGGCATAAACGCCGCTTACCACCAAAGCGAGTTCATCATAGGGTTTGGCATTAAATCCCTGTTGCGAAAAAGAGCCCTCACCAGGTTTGGGAACCAAAACCTCCATGGCCGTTCTATTGTTCATGGGCACTCCAAGCAAATTGTATATCCCGATGCCGATGACCCCATTGTATTGATCAGATCCCCAATTGCCAAAAATTAGCGTGCTGTCCACTCCCGTAACAGCCCGGTAGTTTTTATCCACCCCTTTTATATAGGCAATGGTGCTTTTTTCTTTATAGGTAAGATAGGCGCGCTCTTCCAATTCCTTGGAAAAATTGGCCAGTCCCTCTATTTGACTAAGCTCCAATTCTTCATCTGGAGAGATGGTAAAATGTTTGCCAATGGAGGGTGAAGCCTTCAAATCGGGATCAAATGTGTTTGAGAATGATAAGCTGAACGTCTTTAGACCGGCAAAAGCAGAAAGTACGATAAAAAGCGCAGCAGAACCTATCACAATCACCAAAAAAGTAATGAAATTGATAATATTTACCGCATTTTGGCTGCTTTTGGACCGTAAGTAACGTTTTGCGATATAAAGCGGAAAGTTCAAAATCAGGATTTCTTACGTTTGTCGAGCAAGTCCCTGTTCTCGATAGGGTTTTCTTCTCTTTTCAATGATTTTTCAATCTTTTCGATGTATTCCAACGAATCATCCAGATAAAAATTAAGCTCGGGCACACGCCTTAATTGGTGTTTGGTACGCTGTGCCAGTTCGTATCGAATGGCCACTTGGCTCTCTTTGATGCCTTCCAACAATTCTTGGGCACCCTTGTTCGGAAAAATGCTCACATACACCTTGGCCAAGGATAGATCTACGGTTACGGAAACCTTGGACACAGAGATCAAAGTTCCCTTAAGGCCACCATCGGTAGCGGCACGTTGTAAGATATCGGCCAGATCTTTTTGAATGATTCCCGCTATTTTTTTCTGTCTTTGTGTTTCCTCCATACTGCAAAAATAAGTGAATTAATGACTAACCTCACACTATTAACCATTTACAGTGCGTAATTTTGAAAAAAGGTGAACATTTTAACGCATATTACATCTCCTATGGATAAAATTGAACACATTGGAATCGCGGTAAAAGATTTGGAGGCATCCAATGCCTTGTTTGAAAAGCTGTTGGGCGTGCCCCATTATAAAATTGAGGAAGTGGCCTCGGAAGGGGTAAAGACATCATTCTTTAAATCGGGCCCCAATAAAATTGAATTGTTGGAGGCGACAAATCCAGACAGTCCCATTGCCAAATATTTGGAAAAGAAAGGCGAGGGTATTCACCATGTTGCTTTTGCGGTGGATGATATTGTATCGGAAATGGAACGATTAAAGGGCGAAGGTTTTGTTGTTTTGAACGAAACACCCAAAAAAGGAGCGGACAACAAACTGGTGGCATTTTTACACCCAAAGGGTACCAATGGCGTGCTGGTGGAGCTTTGCCAAGAAATAAAAGAAGGGAAGGGGCGTTAAAACCTTGCGCTGAAGAAAAATAAACACTAATATTGCATCCGCAAAATGCGGGTCCTATAGCTCAGCTGGTTAGAGCACCTGACTCATAATCAGGGGGTCCCTGGTTCGAGCCCAGGTGGGACCACCTCAACAAAGATAAACCTTTCAAGCAATTGGGAGGTTTTTCTTTTTTATACGGGTACAACATAGGTACAACATTTCTATTACACTGGTTATTTTAATTAGTGGCTAAAGAAAAAACAGCCCGCTCAGGCTGTTTTCTTAAGTCTAACCTTCTTTTATCGAAGAGTAAACTAAACGCTTGTGTGTGAACTCCCTAAGGAATCAGTTATTTGAGCGGAGCGTGTAACCATTACTTAATAAACTTCTTCACTCTTTTTTGCCTCCAATTCTTTGCCAAAATTAAAATCATCCCATTTTACAAACCAATACTTTTTAAAATTTATAATTTTTGTTCTAAGTATACCCTGTGTTGAAGGAATATTGAATAACAGGAACAATTTGTTTTTAAATTTTCTATCGAGATAAGGACAGCTTATTAGATCAAAAAATAGTAGTACCAATTCAGTGGTTTTAGTCCTATTCTCAAATGAAACATTTGATATTTTAGATAAAATATATATTTCAAGTATCTTCTTAGTTTGCTTATACCTTATTTTATCACCAATGTAAAACAACAAGACTGTTATTGTAAAATAATTCAACTCAAATTTACATTTTTGACTCGCTATATCAATACCTAAATAATGACAAAGAACTTCCTCTTCCAACCTGTAATCCCTTCCTAAATCACGTAAGGTTATTAAAAGATATAAAGTTTCAATTTGCACATGCTCTTTGATTCTTGATTTTTTCAAAACTAAAAAAACCTCATCATAAATCTTTTTAAAAATTCTATCTGTTAAATCTGCCTCTAATTTTAAATTTGAAAAAGTGATAATCTTGGTTAAAATTGAACATAATTTAATTGTACTATTGACACGTGGATTAACGGCATATATAAAAAAAATAAAGTCAAGTATTTCCAGGAAGACCTTGGTCAAAGAGTTTTGGCTGTATAGCGTTTCAGAGCAATGTTCTATTAGCTTTATAACTTTATTGTCTACACATCCCAGAGTAAAGCTTTGTATGTCTTTATACTGAACATCTGATGTTTTTAGAATAATTTTTAATTCAGTTATTAAGCCATTTGAACTTACATAAAATGTTTCTTTCTTTTCTTCCGGTTCTTCAGATATTAATAATGGTTCTATATTAGATTTTAACGATAGTTTTGCGTCAAGTAATTTAACAATGCCAATTTTAGCCTTTGATATTCCTGTTAAAATAGGTTTGTCATATAATTCTGATTTTTGTTCATTGAGACCTAATTTGAAATCTCGTAAGTTTAATCTGAAAAGCTTAAGAACTTCATCTTTTACAAACTCGTCATTATAGAAGACAAAATAATCATCTACATACCTAAAGACTTCATAATCTTTTTTATGAACCAATGACTCTTCACTTTCGTAAAGAGCTATTTCCACGCTTTTATCTATTTTTTGAAGAATGAGCTCAGCAAAAATCCTTGAGAATTCTGGGCCTATTACTATTCCATTTGTCTCGCCATAGTTTAAATCCTGCATTAAACGGTCAAACTTTCCTCCAAAAGTTGTTTTTGAAGTTGGAATATTATCTTTTACAAGACCTTTATCCAATAGTGCCCAAGTAATAGAATGTGAATATATGCTATCGAAACACTTAGATATGTCAAACTTAAAGAGGTGTTTATATTTTTTTTCACAGCGGTGATACTTATAGGATTCGTAAAATTTATGAATAAAGTTTATTTCTTTATATGAGAAAAAGGTTTTTAGATTCTCATATTCTTTGTCAAATTCTTCAGCCCCTTTAATTTCATGGTCATGGGCTAATTTTTCATAATGTAGCCTATCCTTAAAATATGTGAATTGTGCAGTTTTGAAAGGTCTTCTGATTGAAAAATTACTTTCATTGCTATAATACAAAATCAGCTCTTTAAACAAGTTGTAAAATTCTGTAACTGCTATTTGGTTTTTAGGATGAACAATGGTTAACTCCCTAAATTCATGTTTTTTATGTGAGATTTTATATTGAAAGGGAATAGCTTTTAGCGCATCATTTTTGATAACAATCTCGCTATCTTTTTCTGTTTCTATTTCTTTTGAGTTGAGACTGAAAATCAACTTGATGATTGTACTTAAGGCTTTTCCATCTTTTTTCCATGTCAATCTTTTTCCATTAAGTTCAATCTTATTGTCGACTAGGAACTCATAAAAGTGACGGTTAGAAAATGTGGCAGGAGTTTCAAAAGGTAAAATATCTGATAAAACAACCCTTTCTTTTTTGTTTGTGATATTTTTTTTACTTCTCCTCATTATTTCCAGATATTCATTATTTCTTTTAACTCTGAGGCTAAAAAGGATGAGAATCGTTTTTCTGTAAAACCTTTTGTGAAACTATATTTTTTTAACCTCCTTTTTAAAGAAGCAGAAGGAACCCTATTTATATTAGAGTTTAAAATATTGTCAAGATGCCTGATATCTCCTAATTCAGTGAGAAAACTATTAGAGTAATAAACACCAACCAGTATGTTGGATTTGTTATTTGCTAATCGTGTATTTCCAGTTAAGAAACGGATTCTTTTTACAAGGATTTTTCTGGCCTCTTTTTCATTTACTTTTGAATAATGAGTATAGTGATTGAATGATTTATTGATTCGACTTACCAGTTTCTGACTCTTTTTTGTTGTCAATTTGGTTTTTACAGTTCCATTTTGAACAATAAATTGATAGCCTAAAAATTCAAAAGTATGTCTTTTTTTATCCGTGATCTCAACTGAGAATGTTTTAGTGGGATTTACTTTGACCGTGCTATTTTGTTCAATGATATTCTTCACTTCATCTAGATAGGACCTATTTGGGTTATTAGGATTCGGTGTGAAGATTATTACTATGTCATCAACATATCTTGCATAATAACTAACACTTGGAGTGTTTTTAATAATGCTATCTATTTTACGCATAAATAGTTCTGCTAAATATGCGCTTACACCAATTCCTCTAGGAATACCATTATTTGAACCAGATAATTTTTTATAATCTCGAAGAATACTATTAACAATTTTTCGAGATTTTGGATTCAATAAGTTATCTTGATTAATTATCCGTGATAAAGATTGGTGGTCAATAGATTCATAAAAACTGGAGATGTCCGTTCTAATGACAACCTTAGGAAACTTATTATTTAATAATTTTATTAGTTGATCAACAATACTATGCCGATTAGATTGCTTCACACCATAAAGTCTAGAAATGTTATATTGAACCTGTTTTATTGCAAAGAAATATTCGGCTTTATTGTCGATTGTATATAAATCACTACCTCCAGGAATTTTGATTTGTTTAAGCCTAATACCAAAACTGCTTTCCAATATTTTGACGCTAATTGCTTCAAGCGCATTGTCGACTTCTTCACTCCTTGATTTTCTCGTAACTTCTTTAACTTCATTGAAAAACTTCGTTAAACGCTCATCCCCACTCTTTTTATACTTTTTGGCTAGATTTCCATAAACTTTAATGTCGTTTGTTAATTTTCTTACTGAGCTAAAACCAAATTTATCTTCTACGAAAAAGCCTTTTCTATTTTCTATATCAAATATGATTCTGAAGTTTTTCTTCGAAAAAGATTGGTCCAACATTGGTGGTGAATGGTTAGGGTTTCTTAAAAATAGTTAGTTTTCCTAAGCTGAAAGAAAATTCCGCAATGATTTTAATAAAAATTGTAATCTAGATTGTCCGTAAATCACAACTAATTGTTTTTTATGATCAGATAACATTTTATAAAACCACCATTTAATCATTATCTTGGGATATGGAAAAGTTGGGCAACATTTTAGCTTTATGGATTCATAAGCAAAGAACGCTGTCCAGAAAAATGGAATCCAAGGCTAGACATCTTTCCCTTAATGGGCTCTCCATTTTAATTGTCATTATAAGCTTTATTCCCTTAACCCTTCTTTTTTTTATCAGCGGAAAGAATTATTCTTGGTTACAGATATCGGCTTACTATATTTTTCAGTTGCTCCTATTATTAATAGTTCTTGTGTTTGTAATTGGCTGGTTTAAGGCCAAAGAAATGGCAAATGCCGATGTAGAAGGCTTCTCATTTGTAGAGCTATCATCTAAAAAGATAGACAAGGAATATTTTGGGTTTGATGAATCCGATATTGAAAATTTAGAGCTTTTGACAAATCTTTTGCCCTGCAAAGAAAAGATAGTTATGAGGGAAGTGCCAAAGAACAAGCAATCGGGGAATCTTAGGTTTCTTTTCTCGTTTTTGGACCACATTATTGAAGATGGCATTCAAGGACTTGGAAAGGAATCGAGAGACTCACTTTCCAGATTGGTTCAAAAACGATTTTCCTTCGATGGTTCCGAAATCAACCCAAACACTTTTGCATCCAGCTACTCCAAATGGTCGCAGAAGACCAAAGAAGGGGACTATGACGATACACGAAAAGCAATAGCCAAAGCACTTGGAATTTCTTAATTATTGATGATTTTTTGCCTAACCCCGAAAACAAAAGACAATTATAGCGCAATCTTCATTTCCCTATTTTTCACTTGCATCAGGTGATATATGTTTGTCGTGTACAAAAAAAGTGAGCGGCCGTTTACATATTCTTTAATTCCAAAAATAAAAAGCTATGGAAGAGCAACAGAATGTGTTGACAATACTCAAAGAAATCAAAACCATCCTTGGTCATCAGAAGAAGGTTATGAATGTGGAAGACCTTGCAGCTTATACGGGACTTTCCAAAAGCAAGATTTACAAGCTTACCTCGTTAAAGCTTATTCCTATGAGCAACAATAAGCATATCCGGCAAATATTTTTTGACAAGGATACTATTGACAAATGGCTTATGGGCGATCCAAACCTATCCGATGAATTTCTGGAAGAGAAGTTCAGTCAACAGCTTCAAAGGAACAAAAACCACTGAATTTATTGAAGCCCTTTACTCCAAAGAAAAGTATTTCGGTTTTCACGCTTGCGTGAAAAAAGGAATAGCAAGAGGGTGATGCGCAAATTGCGCCATCACGGTTGTTTTCGGGTCTTCAACAATTTGAAAATCAGTTGATTGAATAGATTTTGGAATACTGTACAAAATCAGGGCCTACAGTAGACTTTTCCGAAATCTACAGTAAACCCTTTGGGAAGCCCAATAAACACTGGAAATTTTTGACGCAAAAATTGACGCAATTTCACTAAAAAACAAAATCGCACCTATGGAAAAACAATCAAAAAATGCCAGAACAAAGAAAGTAACTGGTGGTTATTCCAATATCACCGTAAAGAAGGAAACGGCTTTGCGCTTTCGCACTTATTCCAAAAAGTTCAACAAATCACATAGTGAGGTACTTGATGGAATGATACAATACTTCAAGGAGAACCACCTTGACCCTTTTGGAGAGGGAACAAAGGTCATTCTTGATAGCATCAAAAAGTTGCAATTGGAGATGATGAAAAAATTCGATAGGCTCATCGCCATTATCAAGAACATGGAAAAGACCAGTATCCGGCCCACCTATGAAATGGTGCTCATTCTTTATGAGGCCTATGTAAAAGATGGGAGGAAACCCAGACGTGAACCAGTCCAATTGCAGGAAGAACGAAAGGACTTTTTGGAGCCAAGAAACACCGTTCCGAAAGTGGAGCATGATAGAATGCTACAAGAATTCAAAGAATATAAAAATCGCTGCAATGAAATCCTCAGCAGCGTTGAAAAGGTGGAGCCCATGATTGGGAAACCCTATCTCAAGATCAATATGGGCATCGGGGATTTTGAAAGCTTGAAACATCTATTAAGATAACGCCTATGTACCTTACCATCTCAGCACAGAAAATGGGCAGTACCTACAACTCCAGTGTGGGTAACTATGTGGACTATCTGGAAAAGGAAAACGAGGACAGATTGCCCGAACAAAGGGAGGAATTCTTTGACCAAGAGAACGACAGCGTAAGCCCTCAAACGGTCATCGATGAAATAGATGCCAATACCGCCAAACTTAGGCAGAAAGACCCTAAATTCTATTCCATAGTGGTCAGTCCCAATAAAAGGGAGCTAGAGACCATAGGCAACGACCCAAATCTGCTAAGGGAATATACAAGGAAACTCATGGAGGACTATGCCAAGAGTTTCCATCGCAACCAAGAGGTAAAGGCCGAGAACTTGAAATATTATGCCAAGATAGAGCATGAACGCACCTATCGGGGCTTTGACAAACAGGTACAGGAGAATGCACCTTACCGAGGGGAGATAGCAAGGCTAAGGAATGAGATACGAAAAGTGGAACGGGGCGAATCCATAGGGAATGTCAAGGAGCTTAAAAAAAGAATCAAAGAGCAAGAAAGATTGGCCCCACACAAACAGAACGGGCAACTAGTGGCAGCCGGAATGCAAAAAGAGGGGCCACAGACCCATATCCATATCATTGTCAGTAGAAGGGACGTGACCAACACCTATACACTTTCCCCGATGGCCAAGCACAAGGCTTCCGAAGTGGAACTAAACGGAAAGATGGTCAAAAGAGGGTTTGATCGGGACAGTTTTTACCAAGCAGCAGAAAAGACCTTTGACAGGACAACGGGGTTCAAGAGAAACTATGTGGAATCCTATGTTGGGAGAAAGGCCCATGCCAAAGAACCGGGGAAGTTCTTTGCAAAGGTGATGGGACTGCCCACCAAGGAAAAGGATATGGCCTTTAAACTTCTTAAGACAATGGGTGTAAAGGCACCCAGTATACCGACCAATAAAATACAGATGGCGGCCAAGATCATCAAGGCACTTGGAAGGGGAATCGATAAGGCTAGGGGCACGGGTGAAGATATGGGCTACTGAAATCCAAGAAGTGTCAATTAAATACTATTATTAATTAATCAAGTCATATTTAAAATGCTCATAGACCATCACCATAGCCAAAGTATCCAGTTCGCAATATTTTAATAGGGCACTGGTAATTTCATCCCGTTCTTTTTGCCCCATGTCTACGTATTGTAGTTTCGCGTAGGCAGTAAGCGCCGCTCCACCATCTGCAATACCATCCAATTCTGAGATAGTGTCATCCAAGTCCAACATACTCCACCCTTCAAAAAGAGATGGTAGCATTACATATGGATTAATAATTTCATCACCAATTTTTTCTATCCAAATTTGATTTGCCCCAAAATTAGAACTACCTACATTTATTTCACCAATGGGTTGGGAGTATTTTTGCAGTAAATAGGGGCTGGAATGAAGACTTGCTGGAAGTATTGCCTTGATACTATTGGAGCCCTTAGTTAAGGGGTTATAATAATAACCCTTGACCACTTTGTTTAAATCTATCATACTTCGCTCGCCATTCCATTGATTCACATTGTCTTTTGTAGCGGTTGAAATGGATTTTAAAAATGAAATTAATTCTTTGGCATCAGTTTCATAGCTTGATTGTAATTGCGAAATAATGGCATTTACAATGGTATTTTCGTGGGCTGCAAATCTAAAAATAGTTCCTTCATCTTTAGAGAGTGCTCTTTTCAAAGCCCGGGCAAATTCAAAATTGGGAAATTCTCCAGGTGTATTATTGATGTATTCACTTTTATGCTCAATGCTGCCATCCTCATTTAATTGGTGGTGCGAAAATTGAAAGGCGACTTGTTCATAAGGCCGTCTGCCTTTTGTGAAGGGTAAGGCAACCGTACTGGTTTCAAAATCGATAAAATGTAATGGGAACTTCCATTTTACAATTTCTTCTTTAAGTTCATCCTTCAATACAAAAATAGATTCATCGTTTTGCTGGGCTTTTTCAACTTGAATCCATTGCCTTTCTGATGCAGATAATCTTCCTGCTTCTGGTTTTACCTTGATATCTTCTTCGGTAAGGTCTTGCATTAACAATCGATTCTCTTCAACCAAATTCTTTCCTCTGAAATTCCATATCTCAAAGGCGTTAGGTTTATCAAAATCTGAAGGCTTCCACGAATGCTGTTTTTCAAAACAGTATTTAAATCCAGACTTTAAACCTTCTTTCTCCTGTTCAGGTGTTGTCTTAAATTCACAGCTTCTGCAAGCACCAAATTGTGTCGGCCAATTTAAATAGTCATTGTTTTGATAAGATGTTTTAAATAGCGTAATAGTTTCCTCAAAAGAGAGATTGTCAAAATAGGGGTATTCATTGGCTATTATTCCATTGATAATGCCATCTACATTGATTTCCGAGAGCACAGATGTACCAATTTCATCCAAAGAATCAATATTTGATGATAGATCTGTTCTTGGATTGCCATCTTTAGGAATCCGGAACAATTGGTTAAGGCCATCCACTTTAGCGGTTTTGGTTTTATCCGCCATCAAAAGATGAGCTTCAAAGGTAAATTGAGGATAAGCTTTTTGAGCTACATATTTTTGGAAAGCCAAATCGAACAGATATGATTTCCAACCACTGTTTATACCTCCTCGTTTACCTATGAATAGAAATTCATCATTAGGGTCAAATGACTTTGCCTTGACCTCTATGAGTTTAATATGGCTTTCTTTTTTTGAAAGAATGTCTGTACGTATGAAAAGACCATGATGCTCAAAGGCAGCTTCATATATTGAAACCGCATCTTTCTCTAATTGTTCTTGGGTAAGATTTGTAGCAAGGTCATATTCATAATTTTCAGTATCTATAAAAATACCTTTTGGGTAATGCAACCTAGCCAAGGCCTCTACCTGAAACCCACCATCGGCTAAGGCTTGTAAGAAGTTATCATCCAAACTTTGATTCGCATATTCCTTTTTTGAAGTGAAATACAGTTTATTTGGACATTCTAGCCCTAGTTTGAAACGGGATTTGGTTAAGGGTTTCATATAGATTTAAATTAAACTAGGTATTCATCAGGTTATTGGAATACAGAGTTTATTTTTTATTTTACTCGACCAATCTTTAAACATATAATCATATTTTTTCGTTCCTTTTGGTACTCTTGCGGCCATACTTGGGGACGTGAGATTAATAATTGATCCAATTCTATCAATTTCAATATTCCAATTTTTAATCTTAGGCCCCTTGCCCCATGTGGAATAAACCCTAACACCAGGATTTTTTTTAATTACATCTATTATATTGGCTGTGTTATGTTCTCTTTCATTTACATTGTTAATGAGTTTTGAGTCAGAATAACCTTTGCCTGTTACAAAAGAAATGTCTTCCTCCCTAACCTTTACTGATTTGATCATGTCCATACAGGCTAGTTGATGTTTTTTTAATTTAGTTAAAAAAATATCAAACTCTTCTGGGTTAAATTCTTCCTTAAAAATTTCGCTTAACAGTTTCCATGTCTGATTTCTTTTTCGACCATAAAAATAACTGACATCATCCCCCCCTTCAGGGTTAAAAGTGCCTAAAAACAAATGATTTATTTCCCATTTAGGAACAAAAAAATTCTGATTTAATAATTGATGATTAATCCTTGTCATATTTATTTCATTTATTGATTAAACTCTCCAACACTTCTTGTAATTGACTGCTCCAAAAGAATTGCTCTCCATCTTCTGGTCTATATAAACAGAAACCTATTAAAAGGTGTTTTTTGTAATATAATTTGGTTACTTTAAAATCTTTCATGGCAACTATGGTATCCCATTTCTTGGAAAACTCATTTTTGATTTGCTTAAAGTATGGAGCAGCACATAAATGATATAACGTTAATTCGGAAAAATCAGTAGTATGGATACAATAGGTGTTTCCAGTGTATTGTATGTCATTAATATTTAGGGCAGACGTTCTCAAAATTTCAAATTCCTTAGGGGAGATGATGGAATTCTTCTCTTTAACGATTCTGTTTATAATTCTTTCAACCGTTGTATTATAAATATCATCTAGAGACGGAAGAGGAACTACTTTTTTTTGAATCAGTTCTTTATAGAACGGTTGCATTTGTAAATGTAGTATATGGTTTCCGAATAAAACCCCAAGTAATTTATCTTCCTCAACTAGGGCATAGCCTCTTTGAATTTCACTTTCGTCAATTTTATACTGTGTTCCTATTAAGTTAATCAGTGACTTTTTAAGCTCTTGGTTTTCTTCTTCAATTTGTTCGATAATACCTAAAGCCTTCACTTGAGGAATATCTAGTAGATCAATTACCTCTATACTATTAATAGAGTCATATAACAATTGCCACATAGCGTTACTTTTTAAGTCTGTAAATAACATAAATGATGATTGCTGGCTAGAGGAAAATGTAAACTATCCGTTCAGGATTTGAGGTGCTAATATCATCATACGATGGTATTTTATTCATTTCTGAGTTAGCAATGGCTAGTACTAAACTTATAATTAGGTAAAAAGAGAAGATTTGCATGTTAGTAAGAATTATGGAAACAACATTTTTGTAAGGAAAAACGCTGCTTGTTAAAAAAGAATATACTACGAGATTTTTTTGATGCCAAAACATTATTTAAATAGAAGCTCAAAAAAATTAGTTGTGTTAAATTTTATGCCGATACATCGATAGTTTAATGATTTCGGGCATTCCTAGAGTAAAATGACGTGTATGAACAGGTCAAGGCCGAAAACCTGAAATACTATGCCAATATTGAATATGAACGTACCTAGAGGACATGGGCTATTGAAATCCAACAAGTAGGTTGCGCCCTATCGTGTTTTTGTTTTACGCTTATCTTCCCGAACGCTACAAAAACCCGACAGGATCCATGCGCAAAAGTTGGGGTAAGAATTTGGGACGCTTGCTGCATTTCGCTTCGCTGCATTTGCCCTTCCAGTCACACATGTGTTTTGGAAGGTAGACTCCTTAAAGTTTCTGGGGATTCATATGCTTTAAGAATAAAACCTCTTATACTATGTGAAGTTATGTTTCAATAATGGCTTATTGTGGGCAAATAAATGAACGACAAGTTTTGACGTTGTCCTACTGTATATTTACCACATGGAGTCTATATTTGAAAAATGGAGCAATTCATTAAACGAATTTCTCTACCACGAGAAAAATTCAACTAATTCAAGAGAACACGTGAGGTTTGAAGAAATTACTATACGGCAACAAAAAATAGTACAGTGTCTGCGAACAAGACCCAGAACTTTTGATGAAATAGCTGATTACTTGGATTCACAATCAATTTTATTGGACAGGGACCTTCGGCTCTCATTAAGGACGTTTCAGCGGGACATAAAGAATATTGATTCGATTTACCAAATATCTATTGAATATGACAAATCAACCTTAAAGTATAATATTGTCGATGAATCGGATGCTAGAAAGCCCACACAATACATATTGGGCCACCTTGATGTGTTAATGGCATTGAGCGCCTCGGGCACTCTTCCTGATTATATCATTCCACAAGAAAAGAATAAGGCATCCTCAAAATATCTTTCTCTTGTTTTGGAGGCAATTGAAACAAAAAAATGTCTCTCATTTGTTCATTATAAAAATTATATAGAAAAACCTCAGAGAAGGAAACTAAACCCTTACGGCATTAAGGAGCATGATCAACGCTGGTATGTTTTTGGGCACGATATGGAAAAAAAATCTTTTAGGATTTTCAGCCTGGACCGAATAAATCACATTGAATTGCTAAATGAAACTTATCCAGAAGATAAAAATGAAATTCAAGACTATTTTAAACATTCCTATGGTGTTGAACCAAGTCTTGATGAGGAACCTGTGGAAACAATAATTACGCTATCAAAATTTCAGGCCAGCTTCTTGGAAGCTGTACCTTTGCACCATAGTCAAACCATTATCAGTAAGGCCAAGGACTCAACGTCTTTTGGGTTTTTACTTGTTCCCAAACATAATTTTATCATGAAGTTGGTTTCCTATGGTGGCAGTTTAATATCTGTCGAGCCTCCTTCAGTAAAAAAAGCCATATTGAACCAAACCATTAAACTGACAAAAAACCTTACAAAAGATTATGATTGATTTGAACAAACACAAAACAGAGCTGAAACAATTGTATGTCCCAATGCTCCAAAAAGTCAAAGAATCCAATTTTACCAATGATAGCTGTGCTTTCTGTGCCCAATGGGGCGAACACTATTTTGATTTAGAGCCTAAGCAGCGTATTATGTTTGTCGGACGATCGGTAAATGGCTGGATAAACAACTCTCTGGATGCCGATGTACTTTTTGGTGAGGGAAACGATAGAATTTTCAATCGAGGGGATCAAATGCGCTGGGTACATGAGCGAGAGCATGATAAAAATAAATATAATACCAAGCGTTCAGCTTTTTGGAGAGTTGTTAAAAAAACAACAGAGGCTCATCTCCCAAAAATAAATGACGATTGGTTTTCGCATGTTGTTTGGAGCAATCTTTTCAAAGTATCACCGAATAACACTGGAATGAATCCAAATCCCAAATTGCGGAACTTACAAAGGGAGGATTGCATAAGTATATTCCGTAAGGAACTGGAAATTTTCAAACCTGAGACCGTAATCATGTTTACCGGTGGTTGGGAGGGTTTTTTTCTGAAAAACCTAATGGGCTTGGATAAACAAAGCAACCTACCCGAGCCAGATATGGTTATTCCGTGGTCCAAATATGAAACCAAACAGTACTTTGTGGATAATTTGAATATAATTGTCACCGAGCACCCTATGGGGAAAAAGGAAGAACTACATATTAATGCACTTTTAGAATTGATTGCATAGAGTACTTTAAAAAGGTGTAATATCTCTAAACTCGGTACATGGGTTATTAAATTCCAATAAACATTTTCCAGAGAAAGATTCCTTTTGATGCAGAGATATTTCTAAGCAATTACGAGTAGACAGTCTTTCTTTTTTATTACCAAAAATATCCCATTGTTTGATGCCATAAAATTCGGGACGATAGACAAGCATAATATTATCAACACAATCAAATGGCTTTTCAATGTTGATATCATCAATTTCTGGTCGCTTTTCATGATACGGTCTTATATCAACATAATTGCTTAGTACACTTGTTATAATAATGTGAACATCAAGCTCACGGGCAATGGCCTTTAGTTTTTTTAGCTCAATACTTTTCTTTTTCTCAATGGGCATTGACTTATTCTTTGAAAGCTCAATTGAACCACAAAGCTCTAGGTAGTCTATTACGACTAATCTTATTTTATGATTTTCAACCCTTTTTCTAAGGAGGTCTATCAAACTTTCAATACAGGTGTATTCCTTTCGGGTCTCTATCCAATATGGAGACTGTTCAAACAATTTAAAGGCATTATCAATTGCCTCTGAATTTACAAGTTCTTCAGAGTATGAATCTGATGACAGAAACCTAGTGTCCAAGGTCAAGCACCAAAGAAAATGGTCAATGGTTTCCTTGACAGATCTTTCAAAGCTAAAATGGGCTAAAGGATTTTTGTTTTGTATACACACCCTTAAAATTAACTGATCTATCAAACGTTTGGCAAACATTCCTGGGCGTGCAGCTAACAATGTTGTTTTTCCCTGCTCAAATGTGCTATTATCGTCTAGTGCAGGTATGCCAGACTCGATAAGCCCCCATGTCTTTAAAGTGTACATACTCGCGAGCCTTTCTTTTAATATCATGTCATTATATTTGACCCTAAAAATAGCGTTTGACAAAGACAAAACTTGGCGCTGGACCTTTCCCTTTAAAGTGTTTGGATATTTTACGAGATGTTCTTTTTAATTTTAATAATAAAGACCCCGAAGACCAATCCCGTTTTGTGCCTAGAAATTGCGTATACGACTAACTGATGTATAGAATTGTTCAATAATGAAGTAACCCGCTTTTTTAGTGAACTATGTTATTAAATCTATCAATATGTCCGTAGATCAAACCATTAAACGTTATACCAAAATTATCTCACTTCTAAGAAGAAGGCCAATGAGCTATGAGGAGATTCAAGATGAAATGTCATCGGACCCAGATGCCATTGAATATAAACTGCTCACCTCCCAACGCACTTTACAACGGGATATTCTGGCAATCGCATCCATCTATGAAATTGAGATAGCTTCCGATAAAAGTCAAAATCGATATTATATCAAAGAAGACGTAGAGGACATAGAGACCAAACGTTTGCGTGAAAGTTATGAACTTGTAAATGCAATCAAAATGTCAAAGGGGCTTGGAGACATTCTAACCTTTGAGGAAAGAGGAAGTTTGGGCACCAACCATATGGCAGGGTTAATCCACGCCATACAGAAAAAACTAATCGTAGAATTCAACTACATAAAATACTGGGATTCATCAAAAAGTACTCGGAAGGTCAAACCTATTTCTTTAAAAGAATCCAGAAACCGTTGGTATTTGATAGGCGAAGATGGGAGAGATGGAAAAATCAAAAATTTCTCCTTGGACCGCATTAGTAATTTAAGCATTACCTCTGACAAGTTTAAACCGGTTACTTATGACGTCAATAAGGAATTCAAAGATTGCTTCGGGATTATCAATGGTTCGGATGAAGAGCCGATTGAAGTCATCCTTTCATTTACCCTAGAACAGGGCAGATATATACAATCTCTACCCATCCATCACAGTCAGCAAGTTGTTGTTGAGAATAGGGATGAAATCCGCTTTGGCTATTTCATAAAACCGACCCTCGATTTTAAAATGGAGATACTTTCTTATGGAAATCAAGTGAAGGTGATTTCTCCAGAGTCACTTCAAGATCAAATTAAAAATCAGTTAATGAATGCATTTAAAAGATATTAAGCGACAGCTTTTGGCGCCATCTTAAAATACTTTTGAATCAATTAAAGACCGTTAGGAAAAAGGTCATCCAATAACTTATTGAAAGTACCGTATTTGAACTGAAAAACTTTAACAACAAAACCATACTATGAATCAACTTACGCTTAAAAATTTTTCTTTTCTCGAAAGCGGTATAATTGAGAACCCAGAGATACTTTATTTCAGCTATTTTGAAAAAATACCTAACGAAGTTGGTCATTTTGACATTGAAACATCAAATCTCTTACCGGAATTCCGTCAGGAATTTGAAAATAGAATTTTGGCCTATCATTATAAGACTGATAGAAGCAATTATTGTGTTACAGAACATGGCCATGTCTTTATTTTAAAAAATGAAATCTTGGTGCGGATTAACTATAGAGGCTTGAGCGTGCTTTTTTCAGAAGAGACACTTCAAGTGCAACTTATTGAGGAATTCTGCGTGAAATTTAGACAGAAAGAAAAGAAATCCAATTTAGCTCAGATTAACCTAATAACTTCAGGAAAAGGCAACTTTGAAAACAGAATAATTGAATTCAAAAAACCTGAAGTCGATTTATATCATCTATACAATGATGACTTTGATGCCTTCCATCGCCAAATACTATCGGTTCTTTCAGAAGAGGATACTAGCGGACTCCATCTACTACACGGAATACCCGGAACAGGTAAAAGCACTTACATTAGATATTTGTGCGGATTGCTCAAAAAGAAAGTGATTTTTCTACCAGGAGAGATTGCCAGAAACATGGACAATGTATACATGATGCGCTATCTCCTTTCGAATTCAAATTCAATATTAATCATTGAGGATGCAGAAGAGCTAATTGTTTCCCGGAATCACCAAAGAAATTCCAATCTCGCCATGATCTTAAATTTAACTGATGGCATTCTTGGTGAATCCTTGGGCATTCAAATTATCGCAACTTTTAATACTGATCTTAAAAAAATCGATCCCGCATTAAAAAGGAAAGGCCGCTTAAAAAGCAGCTATGAATTTAAAGCCCTAACTTCTCAAAAAGCTAATGCCCTATTGAAAATAGAAGGAGTGGAAGAAACCACCAATGATTCCCTCACATTGGCCGAAATCTTTAATTTTAAGGAAAACCAACAAATGGAGGAGCCACAAAGAAAAGCAATTGGTTTTTGATGAGATATAGTGGTATCATGTCATTAAAATTTGGAAAACCATATAATTTGAAAAAGCGGATTCTACCTATTTCAATATTAATTTTTAAAAACCAAAGTAGGAGCGCAATATATCATCTTCCTCAAAGTTGATAAGGAATACTAAAAAGAAGTCTTATGGATGTAACATATCGAGATTTAGAAAATTTCAAAAAGGAATGTGAGAATGTATCAGATATGATAACGCCATACTTAAACGGATTTAATGTTTTCAACGTTTTGGGTATTCAATACAGAGAAATTCGCCACAGTAATTTCATTGGATGGTTGTTAAATCCCAATGGGTCTCATGGATTTGGGAGTTCTATTTTAAAAGAGCTATTAGGACATTTAAACAAAATGGGGCTAATAATTGATTCATATCATAGTGATTTTTCACATCAAGCTTGGGCAAAGACTGAGGTAATTCGTGAATGTGAGGAAGATATTGATTTATTTTTTATCAATGAAGAGCTAGGATTCACCATCGTTATTGAAAACAAAATTTATTCAGACTTTTCCAAGCACCAATTGGACAAATACTATAAGCATGTTATAACGCACTATGGACATATCAAATCGAAAATATTTTTGACATTGACCCCTTTGGAAAACAATCGTCATAAAGACAAGGAAATTGTTTCTGGCAAGGAATACACTAATATTACATATAAGGACATTCTCAGGTTTTTAAAAAGCAATGAAGAGATTATCAACAATTCAACACCATCAATTAAAGAAAGTATCCAACAATATATATCCATGGTAGAAAAAAACCTCACCAAAACAAGTAAAGAAATTGCCAGGGCAAAGGAAATTTATAAAGAGTATGGGCATGTAATTAATTTCATAATTAACAACCAGCAAGATTTCTCCATTTACAAGGAGTTGATTGAGAGATATTTCGAAGAATCGAAAGTTTATGAATTTACTCCAAAAACTTCCCGTAGAAATGTGATTTTCCTATTACCCACTGAGGTTAAAGATTTGTTCAAGTATCCTGCGGCTAAATCCCGAGGAGGAGAACATATCTTTAGCTATGTACTTCATATTGATAAAGATCGTGTTTGGCTGAAACTAGGATTTGGAGACATTGTGGAATCTGAACAGCAGGAATCCATAAAAAAGGTAAGGACTGAATATCACACTCAAATGAAAAACTTCGACAGTTTAAAGGAAATCAAAAACGAAACCTTTGTACGATATAATGATGATCTAAAGGATGAATTTGTCCGGGAGTGCAGCGTAACACTTTTCAATTATGATGATTTATTATTAATATCTAAAGCCGAAGCAATAGAGAAGTTCAAAGGAAAAAACGGAGACGATTTAGAAACAACTGAAGACCTATACTTTATGGAATTATTCAAGTCTAAATTTGAAGAAATCAACAATATCCTTTTGAAACCATTTGCAGAGGAATGTTGTAAGAAACTGAAAAAAATAGAAGTCTAACACATATCCTATTTGAACCTACAGTGTTTAGTATTTAGAAATGGTCCATTCAATTTCACCCAAGTAAATCGTGTTTAACATTTTCATTTCTAAGGTTGCCGGTATTACATCGGGACTGCCGATATGTAAACACAAACTGTAACTCCCTAACGTTTCCTCATTCAAATTTACCCTCTTGCCATAGTCCCGTTCTGCAATCATATGTTGATATTGATCTTCGGTGATTAAAATTTCTAGTTTTCTCATTTTGAATGCAAGATTAAAAAATAAATACGACAAAATAGTTCGCGCTGTTAAAACTGTAGAAAAATGTTAAGCCAGATTAGGTGTTTATTGAAATAATCCAAAACAATAACAATATAGAATAGGAACGTCAATCTAGCGATAATAATATTAACCTATAAAGGTTGTTTTTTTGGTGTAATAAGCATAACTTCGCATCGTTATCTCATATATGAGATAACGTAATTAAGATCTCACGTTTTTCTATTCTGGTCTTCTACAAAACAAATAACATTTGACTTTTTCAAAAAAAATGTATACCTTTGTAGTATAGTATCGTATACGATACTATACTTTTAAATAATATGCCGAAAGAATCATTTGACAGAGCAGCTTCCGATATTGCTACTTTCTTTGAAAAACACCCTTTCAAGGCTTATACAACTCATGACATCCAACAGATATTTGATTCAAAAAAAGATAAATGGAGAATAGCTAATTATCGCAACTACAAACACTTCATCACTTTCTTGAACGATCGTAAAATACTATTGTTGGACGTTCAAAATCATGAGGGCCATACCTCCGAAAAACGAATTTTAAGGAAAAAAGAGGCAACACCTTTTCATGTCGGCTTGACCGTTAAAAAGGATGGATACTTAAGCTACTATTCAGCCATGCAAATCCACCAACTTACCCTTCAGTTGCCAAAAACCGTTTATGTCAGTGAAGAAAAATATGAGGATGCCTATGCATTGAAACCAAAAGATGTCGAGTTGGAGCAGGATGCAGTGGACAGGGCATTTTCCAAACCACAACGTGTGGCGAGGGAATCCTATAAATCAACTTTTGATGGCTTTCGCTATGTCTATCTTCAGCGAAAGCATACTTCTGTCAATATAGGCATAATAAAAAGAGGGGATTTAACCGTGACAGATCTTGAGCGCACTTTAATTGACATTGCCGTCCGTCCCGTATATTCTGGTGGAGCCTTTGAGGTATTGGAAGCTTATAAAAGTGCAAGGCCAAATATTGATGTGACAAAACTGAACGAATATCTTATTCAACTAGACTATATCTATCCTTACCACCAACTCATTGGATTTTACCTGGACCTAACAGGCTTTTCGAAAAAGGACCTACAAATCTTTTTGGATAAAAAAACAAACATCAATTTCTATCAGGCCTATAATCTATCCAATAAAAAGCTGAATGAAAAATGGGGTATATATCACCCTATTGGGATTGAAGCTCTTTGATTCGTTCCTGTACGAAATCAAAGTAAAAATCATACTCCTCACTTTTAGCGGTGATGGTATCCTTTACATTTAGCCAGTCTTGGGCGTGGGTATCTTTATATTTTTCTATTAAATCCAAAAACTTTAATGGCACCTTCTTCGCATCGAAGATATGTTGAAGAATTTCTTTATTTTCAGAAGAGGTACAATCAATCTGAAAATTTTGAAACAAGTTCCAAATGTCATAAAAATCCCGGGCCCTAAGCTTCATTTTGGCAGTGGGCACAATATCCCTGTACTCGGGCATTGACTGACATAGCGCCCTCAATTTCTCAAATACGATCATTTCTGGGGTATACACATAAAAAATGGCACCTTCTACATCCACCAACCTTTTAGGCTCTGTATATTCATAAGAACTGATATCGACCGTAAAAACCGTCGAATTATTTTCTTGGATAACATGAGCCTCTCTTCTGTTTTTGTCCTCGTCTTCAGGGGTGTAATTTTCGTAATCGATTACTTTGAATGCTAGCTGATACCCCTTCCATTCCTTCACCTTATTCTGCCTTGGCTTTTCGTAAAATTTTACGTCAAAAACCACCAAATCGTGTTTTTCAAATTCCTGGGTCAAAAGTCCATGCATTTTGTCATTGATTCTTTTGTATTCCTCATTGGTGAAATCTCCGGAAATTGAGAAGTCAACGTCTTTGGAAGCCCTGTCTGTTATCTTATAAGCCAACTCCAAAGCGTTTCCACCTTTAAGGACAAGACCATACATTAGTTCTTCATCACTTACTAAAGCACGAAGGGTTAACATTTTTATAGTTTCGAGAATGGAACTCATAATTTGAAAAGTAGTCTTTAGCGTGAAAATAATTAAAATATAACTCTAAACTGAATAGTCAAAAATGGATTAATCTATTTCCTTGCCTAGCTTTTTTAAGGATATAGAATCTTTTCTAGGAATACTTCAATGAAAGGAATCAATTTGTGCATATCAGGTTAATAATAAGTTTTCATTCCCGCAAAAATCAAGATATTGCTCTTGAGAAACAGAATAGACCAAAAATAAGCTCAATATTGCACTAGAATGAAAACGTTATAAGACAACGGAAAAAATTAAGTTAGCCATAGGTGACTCACATTATAAAAGAACTTCTATGGCTTTATCAACAACAGATGTATCCAATTCCTTCAAATAGGCTTGGGTTATGGCCATGTTTTGATGGCCCAATGATTCGCTGATTACATCTGTCGCAACACCTTTTTGTTTAAGGCAATTGGCAAAACTATGCCGGGCCACATAACTGGTCACAGATTTTTCGATTTCGGCCAATTCAGCGATAGCCTTTAAATCCTTATTATAGTTTTTGAGCACTTTTGTTTTGCGGTTTTCTATCTGGTTCGGGGTAAGCTCGTCATGGAGCAAAATGGGAAAGACATATTTCGTGCCCAATGAATTTTTACGATAATGATCCAGTATTTCCTGAACAGGAGGCAGGATTTTAATGGTAAAGTTCCCCTTGGTCTTAGAGCGGGTATAATATATATTGCCACCTTTGATGTCCTTCCATTTCAATTTCATCATATCGGCAAAGTTCATTCCTCGGGTGTAAAAACTAAAAACAAAATAGTTTTTGCTGTTCAAAAGCTCTGGGTTTTCAGAAAGGTCAACATTGATTATTTGTTTTACCTCCTCAAAGGTAAGGGCCCTTTTGGCGCCCCTTCCTTTCAATCTGGATACTTTGTATACGCGAAAGGGATAAAGTGATTCCTTTACGATGTTCCTTCTGATGGCATGGTTGTACAACGCCCTTATGGAGCGCATCCTTACGCCAATACCGCCATCCGTACCGCCACGTGAACGCAGATAGGCCTCATATTTTTCAAGAAAGGCTGGGGTAATGTCCGTAAAGGAAAGGTCTTTGTCAAACTTTAAATATCTCTGGACGGATTTACTGGTATCGTTGTGGAAACGGGCATTCCCCATTCTACCTGCGAGTTTCAACTCCTCCACTATTTCATCCCAAAAGTCAAAAACGTTTCTTCTGACCGGATTGAATGCCAGCCTAAAATTATGTTCAAATTCCCTCAAAGAGAAATCGTCTTTCTCCATTTCCAACTCTGCGATAACTTTTAAAGCCCTGTCCCGAAACTTCAACAATAACCGATTGTCCTGAATAAAATTACTATGGTTTTTATTGAAGGAGCCAGTTCGTTCGTCCCACTCCTTTGGAAATGCATTGTAGATGGTCTTGAAGTATTTGGATCGCCTACCTTTGGTCACACGAAGGCATACCGGATAAGTTCCATCGGAAAGCTGTTTTTTTCTTAAAACCGTTCGTACATTGATCATTTTCAGCGGTATTTTGGGTACAACATAGGTACAACAAATGGTCATTTAAAGGTAGTATTGATGCATCTAAATGAAAAGAAAAATTTCATAAAATATTGATAATCAACACATAAGAAACCAAATGAAAATTTATGACAACTAAAAAAAGCTGCTCATAATCAGGGGGTCCCTGGTTCGAGCCCAGGTGGGACCACTTTTAAAATCCGTAATACATTGATAAAAAAATGTTTACGGATTTTTTCTTTCTATATGATAATTTTCACAAACGTTTTCAACAGCAAGTCAAAGTAGAATAAAGAACATATTTAATGTTGTTACCTATTCGTTTAATTGAACCATTCCTGTTTTAAGCAATTCGAGCGCCCATTCAGAAAAGGCTTCATTTTTAATCCCAAATCTTTATTGTTACAAAATGTTACAATAAAGAAAAATACCATATCTTAGTGATATCATCCACAGTGATAATTTGATTTTTCCAGGGGTAACCGTAACCTATGCAAGGTTTCCAATCTTTTGAAAACAACACACTGACAGTAGCGCATAAAAAACAACTAAACAGAATTAGAATGAAAAAAATGTTAAAAAAACTAAGTAAGTTCCGCATTAAATTGATGCTTGTGGTCTTGACCTTGCCCTTGGCGGCCATTGGTCAAGAAGTTGGTTCAATGGAGCGACTGGTCTCTCCTGAAATTGCCGATGACAACACGGTAACTGTTAGAATTAAGGCACCAAAAGCAGAAAAGGTAGTCTTATCCGGCAATTGGATGCCAATGGTACCCAGTGAGGGAATGGGAATGACTCGAAAAACCGTAGCGCTGAGCAAAGATGAAAATGGTGTTTGGTCCACCACGGTTGGTCCATTGGAACCAGAGCTTTACGGGTACAGTTTTGTCATAGACGGAGTTAACACCTTGGACACCGCCAATTTATTGGTTGCTCGCGACGGAGCATTTAGAACAGAAAGTGTGCTGTACATTCCTGGCGAAGCTTCCGAACTCTATTGGGCCAAAACAGGACCAAAAGGGACCGTTCACAAAATTTGGTACGAGTCCCCGACCTTGGACTTAACCCGTAGAATGTATGTATACACCCCACCGGGGTATGCCGATAGCAATGAAAACTATCCTGTGCTGTACCTATTGCACGGTGGAGGTGGAGACGAAGAGGCATGGCCAACCCTTGGGGTTGCAAACCATATCTTGGACAATCTTATTAATTCAGGAAAAGCCAAACCCATGATCGTGGTGATGACCAATGGTAACCCAGGTCAAGCCGCCGCTTTAACGGTAAGCCCCAAACTGGAACCTTCAACACAACCCGCAGGGGGCATGGCAAATATGTTGTTCGAAAAGAGTTTGGTCAATGACGTGATTCCTTACATTGAATCGCACTTTCGAGTGAAAGCCAACAAAGAGAATCGTGCTTTGACCGGCTTGAGCATGGGCGGCCTGCAGACCATGAACACCTCTTTTGAAAACCCCGAGCTGTTCGATTATATTGGTGTTATGAGCATGGGATTTGCCGACCTCAGTCGTTTTGGAATTGAGGTGGACCATTCTAAAAGAGGTGAGCAAATAGAAGCTTTAAAAGCTGCCGACCCTGAACTTTATTGGATTGCTTGCGGAACGGACGATTTCTTGTACCAAAGTGTAGTTGATATGCGAAATGAGCTGGACAAACACGATTTTGACTACACCTATCGAGAAAGCACCGGCGGACATACATGGTCCAATTGGAGAATCTATCTATCGGAATTCGCACCGATGTTGTTTAAATAATAGGGTAAAAGGTATCTTGTATTCCCACTAAATCAAAATATAGACCTTTTTACTTTTTAAACCCTTTCAAGTCTTGGATTTGGAAGGGTTTTTTAATGAATTGAACATTTATCAAGAAAAAGCACCATTTTTCCGACATCAATTGAATCCCCAGAATTCACTAATTTGCTACAAAGGATAATTCTATGCTCACTGCCGAACAAAAACTCAAGGAGCGCATCAAGGAACTTACCTGTCTGTACGAGGTAACTTCACTGATTGTCAATTGTGATTACGACGATATGGAAACCGCATTGCTTGGCATTGTGCAATGTTTGGAGCGCGCTTGGCAATTCGACAAGGAAACTTATGTGGTCCTGTCCACCCCCGATTATTCTATAAAAACAGAGGAAAAGGGCGATGCCTATGTTTTTTTGGAATCCGTTATTACCGTGTTCAATAAGCCCAAGGGTGAGATTAAGGTTGGGTATCCGTTCCCCAAATACCAGCTAAAGGATTTTTTAGAAGAAGAACAGCAACTGTTGGACAATGTCTGCCTAAAAGTGGGCAATTTGTTGGAACGTAAGGAAATCAAAGAAAAGGAAGAACATATCCGCAGACAGGTGGAGCAATCCGACAGGCTCCGAATCTTGGGAGAAATCACAGCAGGTATTGCTCACGAGCTCAATACACCACTGGCTAACATTTTAGGTTTTACCGAACTCTTAAAAGAGCGGATAAGTAATGATGAACAAGCGCTCAAAGATTTGGACAAAATTATTACCAACACCATATTTTCACGGGAAGTAGTAAAAAAACTGATGTTCTTTGCCTGCGAAATGCCAGAGACCCGGGAGGTCATCAATGTGGTCGAGGTGATGGAGGAGGCCATCAATATGCTGCGGACCACCTTGCGGCAGAATGATGTCTCTTGCGAATTTGAGCATTCCGAAGACACCATCGAACTTCGTATTGATAAAATCCAGTTGACCCAAGTGGTCTTTAACCTTATTGTAAACGCCATCTATTTTGCACCGCCCAAAAGCACTATTTCCGTTTCTCTTGGAATCGAAAAGGAAAACATCATCCTAAAAATTGCCGATCAAGGCCCTGGCATTCCCGAAGAATCCATAGCGCATATTTTCGACCCGTTCTTTACCACCAAACCTGTTGGGGAAGGCTCCGGTTTGGGACTTAGTGTGGTGCACGGTATTGTACAGAGCCATCAAGGAAGCATCGCGGTTAGGCCAAATACTCCAACAGGCACTATCTTTACATTGAAATTCCCAAAAAAGTAAACGCCTTGTTGAAAAAGGAGAACATATTGCTGGTCGATGACGACATCGATATTCTTGAACTGTTGCAACGGCATTTAAAGTCGATGGACTACCATACCTACAAGGCGGTTTCGGTCAAGGAGGCGCTCTATATTTTGAAGGATACAGAGATTGACCTATTGGTGACGGACATCAATATGCCGGAGATAGATGGCTTGGAATTGGTAAAGTATGCTGCCGAACATTACCCAGATATGCCCAAATTGGTGGTAACGGGCTTTCCTTCGGTGGAAGATGCATCAAAAGTTATTCAGCATGGTGTAACGGACTACCTTACCAAACCCTTTACCAAAGTAGAGCTGGAAGATGCCGTAAAAAAAGCCTTTGCCAGCAAAGATGCCAAGGAGGCCGTTAAAACATCATCCAAAGAAAATATTGCCAAGGGCTATGCGGACATGATAGGAACCTCCGAAGCGTTCCAAAAGGTCACGGAAATTATAGACCGGGTAAAGGATAACCGAGCCACAGTTTTGGTTCGCGGGGAAAGCGGAACTGGAAAGGAACTTGTGGCAAGGGCTGTCCATTATTCGGGCAAGTTTGCCAGGGCGCCCTTTATCGCGGTAAACTGTGGTGCCATTCCAGAAAACCTTTTGGAAGCAGAACTTTTCGGTTACACCAAAGGTGCGTTTACGGGTGCCAACGAAAATCGTAATGGTTTTTTTCAGGCAGCGCACAAGGGAACTATTTTTTTGGATGAAATAGGAAACGCCACCCTGCCCGTTCAAAATAGATTGCTGCGGGTGCTTCAGGAGAAAGAAGTGACCAAAATAGGCTCGCAAAAGGCCGAAAAATTGGACGTAAGGGTTATTGCGGCGACCAATAGTGATTTGGAAGAACTTATTCAAAAAAAAACATTCAGGGAAGACCTTTATTACCGCCTTTCCGTGGTTACGATTGATGTGCCACCTCTAAGGGAACGTTCCTCCGACATTCCTTTGTTGGTCGACAAGTTTATGCAGAAGTATGGCATTGAGTACAAAGATCGCTTTGTCCGTATTGCTAATGATGCCCTTGACGTATTGGAACGCTATTCTTGGCCTGGCAATATCCGAGAACTGGAAAACGTGGTGCAGCGCGCCGTAATTATGTGCGATGGTAAAATTACTTTGGAACACTTGCCCAATGAATTAAAGTATAAAATTGACTTCCCCCAAAAAGGCTTTAAAACGCTTCAAGAAAAGGAAAAAGAGTATATCCAAGAAGTACTCCTGTCCACCCAAGGAAACAAAACCAAAGCAGCTGAAATTTTAGGCATCAACCGGAAAACACTTCGCGAAAAACTGAAATAACTACCGGGGCATTTTACCCCGATCGGGTAAAAAATACCCACCGTTGTTTTTCTTTCATAGAATCAAATAAAAGTTAAGCATCTTATAATCATATATTTATGATTTATGATATGCCCGTATTACTGTAAATGGCACAAGGTTTGCGCTTATATGGGCAAAATGCTGGGATGCTGTTGAGGTGCCCCGTCCGTTAAGAACTGGAAATGAAATACGGAAGCCTAATCATGGAGAAAAAGGATTATGTAACGCTTAAACGAATACTGAACTTTCATAGGTATTATGAGGACTATGCCCACAAAGATGCCTTGGAACAGTTGAGCGACAGAATTGACAAGGCTTTGGTGGAGGATGAGTTGGATATTCCAGATGATGTGGTTCGGTTAAACTCAAAAGTTACCGTCGAATTTGTAAATGGGGCACGTCAAATGTTTCAATTGGTTCCATCGACACGGGGTAATCTTAAAAACAATATGATATCCGTTGTGAGCGCCATGGGAGCAAGTTTGGTCGGGCTTGCAGTTGATGATACTGTTCAAATCGGCACTCCTTCGGATTCGAGATCCTTTAGGATAGTGGACGTGGAGCAATCACACCAATTATCGTCCAGTTTTGATTTTTAAAAATACAATGCGAAAATAATTTGTAAACCTTAAATATATATAGTTATGAGAATAATAGTTTTAGCAATTCTGTTCGTGGTAGCAACCACAAATATCAACGCACAAAATGTAAATCCCCAAGAAGTAAAAGTTGGCGATATATTGGAAATTGGCCGTCCCGATGCACCCCAGTACAAGCACATTGATTTCCCCCGTGCCAACTTCATTATTAAAAAAGGAGGCATTGCCAATTATAAAAGAGTTGAGGGAAACAAAGTGGTGGTAACCGCCATAAAGGAAAAAAAGAATGGCACCGTGGAGGTGAGAATAAAAAAGACCGACGGTAAAAGATTCTTTAACAGCCACCCTGTGGTTAAGGCTGATTTGAAAAATGCACTTGAGTCGGGAGAATTAAGTGCACTGTAGTTGATTGATGATTTCCGCTCAGCCCAAAGCATTTAGGTTTGCTCAATTAGATGGTTAGCTAATGGCTGGGCGGATTTATTCAAAATAAATCCAAGTTCGATTCGATAGAAACAAAAAAACAAAGAATGCCAAAAAAAATGTCCATAAAACAGCGAATAAATGCAGGTTTCATACTTGCTGCGGCATTTTTACTGGTGCTTGCTTCCAACCGATTGAACCAACGTAATTTTTCTACCGTAGAACAAAGTGTAAACTCAGTTTTTGAAGATCGTTTGGTGGTTCAGGAATACATTTATAGGCTCAATAACCTATTTCATAAGAAAGAACTGGCCTTGGCCAAAAATGAGTTAAACACGAACACGCTTGCGGAATCTTCCGATATTGAAAAAATACTTTCAGATTTTGCAGAAACAGAATTAACGGTCAAGGAATCGAGGTATTTATCGGATTTGAGGAGCAGCTATTCCGAGCTTCAAGAGATGGAGAAAAACCTATCGGTCAAGAATGCATCCGGAAGCGCAGAAATGAAGCGTGATATCTCATCAAAGCTGACCAGAATTAACAATGACCTTGATGAACTTTCCGAGGTCCAACTTTCAGAAGGAAGACAATTGACCCAACGATCCCAGAGGTCTCTTGGCATGAACCAATTATTGTCACGTTTGGAAATAGTGTTCTTGGTCATTATCGGAATACTTTTTCTTCTTATTGTATTCCATCGTGAAAAGCCTAGCATGAAACTGGTGGAAAAGGATTCTTAGGGTTTTCCAAGCTTCAAATAACCCCCAAAATGGATTGGGCATTCCCATTAAAAACAAAGTTTTCACCCTTTTCCTTTCCTAGCAACAATCTGGCTATGGGAGCATTGGCCGAAATACAGTAAACAACACCATCAGTATACTTAAAAGCACCTGCGGAGATGGCTATAAAATAATCGGCCACACTCGTTTTTACCAGAGAACCCAAACGTATTTTATCTGGGGGTGTATCAATATTGATTTTATTCAAGATGCTTCGGGTTGCATCGAGTTCCAACAATTGCTGACCTAGTTTTTCCTGTTCCAACTGCATCATGGCCCTTCCTGTTTCGTGCTTGTCCCCAGCAGAACTTTTGGTTTCGGAACCCAAAGATTCTTGGAGTTCATCGCCCTGTTTTTTGAGACGGGCGGTTCGCTCGTCCAAATGGCTCCAGCAGAAGTCTAAAAGTGCTTTTTTCATAGTTTGATTAAGCAAAGGTAAGTCGGAAAACGGTTTCAACATTAGGAACAGAACGTACCTGAATACCTCCTCCGTGAAGTTGCATCACCCTTTTGGAAAGACTTAGTCCAATACCCGTGCCTTCGCTTTTGGTGGTAAAAAAAGGAACAAATATTTCGTCCATTACCTCGGGGGGTATCCCAGGACCGTTGTCCTTAATATCAATATATTTTGAGCCGTTTTCATCGACTCCAGCAACCATTTGCACTTTTCCACCGCTGGTGGACTCAACAGATTGCAGTCCGTTTTTCGCCAAATTGATCAACACTTGGGAAATTTGCTTTTCATCAATATAAAACTCCAGATCCTCTGGGTGGCAAAGTATATTGAACTCGCTTTCTCCTTCAAGCAGCCGGGCGGACATGAGCACATCTATCTTTTCCAGCAAGTCCTTTCCTTTCACAAGGGTTTTGTTCGGGTCCGGTACGTGCAATAGGCTTCGGTAAGATTGCACAAAATCCATTAGATCTCCACCCTGTTCTTTGATGACTTCCAATCCTTTCAACGTATTTTTTATCTGGCTTTCCTCCAGCTCTTCCATTGGGGTGATTTTGCCTCCTTTTCGGTAGTATTTAATAATGGAATCCGATATGGAAGCAATGGGGGTAATGGTATTCATAATTTCATGCGTAAGCACACGGATGAGGCGTACCCAAGACTCGGTTTCTTTTTCGTCCAGTTCCTTATGGATGTCTTGGACCACCACTAGCAGTAAAGATTGGCCGTCCAACCTTAAAGGGGTGGACTTTAGGGCCAATTGTGTTTGTTCGCGCTCATTGGACAATTGGAACAACTTGCGTTGAAAAGGCCGAAAGTCTTTAAAGATTTCGTACAGATTTTCATCCACTTGCTTTAACTGTTTGATGTGGTTCAAGGGAGTATAATCCAACAACTGCTCTAAAGTGGGATTGGCGAAAAGAATATGCCCCTTCTCATTGTAGGTCATGATGCCGATACTGGCCTGTTTCAAAATTTCTTGATAGTACTGCTCCCGTATCTGGAGTTGCATGTGGACTTCTTGGATAAGGCCATTTACACGGTTTAGGCTCTTGTTCAGTTCTTTAAAAGATTCAATCGTAACACCTTCTGGAAAGCGTAGGGTAAAATCCTCATTTTTAATGGCATCAAAAAAGTATGAGATTTTTCTATTGGTCCGATTTATAAAAGTAATCAGAGAAAATACTTGGACCACCATTAAAATGGCACAAAACCCCGATGTAAAATACCATTTATAGGCCAGTGAAAAGACCATTACAATGGCTGTTAGGGTGAGGAGAACTACCCGGACAATAAGCTGAATATAAAAGTTTCTGCTTGCCATCAGTCGTTCTTTTTCTTCAACTTGTTATAAAGCGTTTGTCTGGAAATGCCCAATTGTTCGGCCGCGGCACTGTAATTGCCCTCATTTTGTTCCAAAGCCCTAAGTATCATTTGTTGCTCCATTTCGTTGAGGGTCATGGGTTCGCTGTCAAAAGACTGCATGGGTTTGGCATGCAACAGAAAATCGGAGGGTTTTAAAACATTGCCATCAGAAAGGATAACGGCCCGTTCCATGGTATGCTGCAACTCCCTAATATTGCCCGGCCACGGGTATTCCATCAGTTTTTCCTGTGCCAACTGATTGATTCGCAAGCCGCTCTTATCATATTTATGGGCAAATTTTTTGAGGAAAAAATCCGCCAGCACCAGAATGTCTTCATCCCGTTCCCTTAGCGGAGGCACTTCAATATGGATGGTGTTGATGCGGTACAGGAGATCTTCCCGAAACAATCCATCCGCGACCATTTGCTCCAAATTGCAATTGGTGGCACATATTAACCGAATATCTACATCAATGGATTTATTGGAACCCACCCGAACTACGGATTTGTTTTGGATGGAAGACAATAATTTGGCCTGCATTTGAAGCGAAAGATTCCCGATTTCATCCAAAAACAGGCTGCCTTGATGTGCGGCCTCAAACTTCCCGGCCCTATCTTCTTTGGCATCGGTAAAGGCCCCTTTGGCGTGTCCAAAAAGCTCGCTTTCAAACAAGTTTTCGGCGATGGAACCCATGTCTACCCCTATAAAAACCTCATTTTTTCGAGTTGATAATCGATGCAGCTCCCGGGCAATCAATTCTTTTCCGGTACCATTTTCTCCTGTGATGAGGACGTTAACATCGGTTTTGGCCACTTTGGCCACGAGGTTCAGAACAGAAGTCAATGCCTTGGACTGGCCAATGATATAATTTCGTCCTTCGTTGATGACCTGCTTTAGGTTGTTCTCTTTTTTCTTGAGGTTGTGTATTTCTTGTTTTGATTTTCTCAGCTCGTAGGCCGATTTCACCGTGGTCATCAACCGTTCGTTGTTCCAAGGCTTCAGCACAAAGTCGGATGCCCCTTGCTTGAGGGCCTTGACCGCTAAATCCACGGCACCGTATGCCGTCATCATGATCACCGAGGTATTGGGCGATCTCTTTTTAATCTCGTTGAGCCAATATAATCCTTCGTTGCCCGTGTTTACCCCAGCGGAAAAGTTCATGTCCAAGAGCACAATGTCAATATCATGTAAGTTAGGAAAAGAGGAAATCTGGTTGGGATTAAAAATGGTTTGGACGCTTTTGTACTCAAACTGCAAAAGAATTTCCAAAGCACTCAACACGCTCTTGTTGTCGTCAACCACTAAAATTTTGGCATCAACCATAGGGCTTTTAGGTTCATATTGAAAGCTAAAGCTACTAATTGCTTTGATATGTTTTATATAACTGTAAAATATTTGGACATTTTTTGTACAAAATTTTTACACTTACTTATTGATAATTGTTCGTTTTTGATTGTAAATACCTGATAATCAGATTAAATTTATTTTGGCACAAGAATAGACAGTAATTTGGCACAGGATAAAACTATGAGCCTAAAAACATACATTACAACTTTATTATTATTTGCATCCTTGATCGGGTTTTCGCAGGAAGTTTGGACGCTGGAGGAGTGTGTGGATTATGCCATTGAACACAATCTTCAGGTTAAGAATACGTCTTTTGGCAACGAATCCAGCAGGGAATCTTATAGACAGTCCATCAGGGATCTATTGCCGACTGTAAGTGGTTCCACCAATTATACCATTAGATATGGTAGGTCCGCCGACCCACAAACCAACGATTATGTGAACACGGATTTCTTCAGTAACAATTATTCGCTCAATGCCAATTTGGACCTGTTCCGTGGTTTTCAAAAATTGAATACCATAAGAGCCTCCAAATTTATTTATAAGGCAACCCAAGAAGATATTCTGCAAGAAAAGTTCTTATTGGCCTTTAGGGTAATGAGTGCTTTCTACGACATCAAATTTTACGAAGGTTTAGTGGCCAACTCCTTGGAGCAACTGGAAATTTCCCAAGGAAACTACGATTTGGTTGAAAAACAGGTGGAACTTGGGTTAATGGCGGGTGCCGATCTTTATGAAGCGGAATCCAATCTTTTGGGCGACAAACTTTTATTGACCCAGAACAGAAACCTGCTTACCAATGCCAAATTGATATTGATACAGGAAATGAATTTAACCGAAGCTTCGGATATAAAACTACAGGAAAACCTGGAACAAGCCTCGGTGAACGAAACTGTTGCTTTGGACTCCCTGTACCAATCTGCAAGAGGATTTGTGCCTTTGGTAAAATCGCAAGAGTATAGGGTAACAGCGGCCAAAAAGCAGTTACAGGCTACAAGGGGAACCCTATTTCCCTCTTTATCGCTTGTTGCAGGGTATGGGACCAGCTATTTTGAGACCAATGTGGATGAAAACGGCAATGTTATCCCGTTTAAAACACAGTTCAACGACAACTCTTCAAAATTTGTGGGCGCACAATTGAACATCCCCATAAGCAACGGATGGGCGAACCACTCTCAAGTAAAACAGCAAAAAATTGCCTATATGCAGGCCAAGAACAACTTGGAGATCCAGGAGCAGGAACTCTTTAAGCTATTGCAGCAATTGGTTCAGGATAATCGGGCACTAATTGCAGAATATGAACAAAGCACCAAAAAGGTAGAAGCCCAGCAACTGGCCTTCACCATAGCCCAAAAAAGATATGAGAAAGGACTGATCAATGCATTGGAGCTTTTTCAGGCAAAGAACCTGTACGGTGTTGCACAGAACGAGAATTTGCAGGCAGGTCTAAGATTAAAAGTCAACCAAAGCACCATAGATTTTTATAGCGGGCTGCCCATTTTTAATATCAACTAAAAACAACCATGGATATACAATTAGAAAAAAAGAAAGGACTTAAACTAAAACACTACGGCTATATCGCATTGGGGATATTGCTCTTGTTTGTTGGCTATAAATTGATTTTTGCCAGTTCCATGTCCACCTTTAGAACAGAAAAGGAACGTCTGTCCATTGCCACCGTAACCAATGGTAAGTTCGATGATTATATTACCATAAATGGTAATGTTGCCCCTATTGCCACAATTTATATGGATGCCTACGAAGGAGGACGTGTTTCCGAAAAGTTGATTGAGGAAGGGTCCATGGTAAAAAAAGGGGACATTATCCTAAAACTGGAAAACATGGCCCTGTACGAGCAGATTTTGGCCAGCGAAAGCAACTTGGCATTAAAGCAAAACGACCTGCGCTCCACCAAACTCACCTTCGATTCCAGGCAGGTCGAAGGCAGAAAATCTTTGGCCACCGCACAATACGATGTTCAAAGATTGAAACGTGCATACGAGCAAAACAAGGAATTGTACGAGGAGGAATTGGTTTCCAAGGAAGTATTTCTAAAATCCAAAGAAGATTATCAATTGGCCGAAAAGCAGTTGGAGATTGTAAAATTACAAACGGAACAAGATGATGAACTTCGGGAGACCTCCCTAAAAGGACTGGACACCGACCTAGAGCGCATGCAAAAAACGCTTTCCATGGTTTACGAACGTTTGGATCACCTTAATGTGCGGGCCCCTGCGGACGGACAATTGGGATTTTTGGACGCAGAAATTGGCCAGAATATTTCACAGGGACAACGTATAGGACAAATTAATGTGCTTACCGATTTTAAGATTGAAGCAGATATTGACGAGCATTATATTGATCGTGTAAAAAGAGACCTTTCCGCAACCTTGGAACGTAACGGCAACGAGTACAAACTTCGTTTGCGCAAGGTGTATCCAGAGGTTAGGAACGGTAGGTTCCGTGTGGATTTGGTTTTTGTGGATGACAGACCGGAAACCATACGTGCCGGACAGAGCTATAACATACGGTTGCAGTTGGGCGAATCCAATGATGCTTTATTGTTGCCAAAAGGAGGGTTCTTCCAGAGCACTGGCGGACAATGGGTATTTGTGATAAACCCCGATGGAAACGAAGCCATCAAGCGAAATGTGCGATTGGGAAAACAAAATTCCAGATACTACGAGGTCCTAGAAGGGCTTCAACCAGGGGAACAGGTCATTACCAGCAACTACGACAGTTTTGGTGATGCAGAACGGATTGTGTTAAAGTAATCCGTGGAAATGTAACAATCATCAAAAACGAACAGTCTTTATAATAAAACAAAAAACAACCATCAAAAAATGATAAAGATAACAGACCTTAAAAAAAGTTTCCGAACGGAGGAGGTAGAGACCTTGGCCTTGAACGGAGTAAACCTAAAAGTGGAAGAAGGTGAGTTTGTGGCGATCATGGGTCCGTCCGGATGCGGAAAATCCACTTTGCTGAACATCATCGGGATGCTGGACAACCCAACCGAGGGTAGCTACAATTTTGCAGGGCACGAAGTGGGCGGACTAAAGGAAAGCCAACGCACCCAGCTTAGAAAAGGGAACCTTGGTTTTGTGTTCCAAAGTTTCAACCTGATCGACGAACTCACAGTGTTTGAAAATGTGGAACTTCCCTTGATCTATCTTAAAATGAACAAGGCAGAACGCAAGGAAAAAGTGCTAAAGGTATTGGAACGGATGAAGATTGCGCACAGGGAAAAACACTTTCCGCAGCAGCTTTCCGGGGGGCAACAGCAAAGAGTGGCCATTGCCCGTGCCGTGGTTACCAACCCAAAACTGATCTTGGCGGATGAGCCTACGGGTAATCTGGATTCCAAAAACGGTATCGAGGTAATGAACCTGTTAACGGAACTGAACCAAGAGGGCACCACCATTGTTATGGTAACGCACTCCGATCGCGATTCGCATTACGCGCACAGGGTCATTAACCTTTTCGATGGCCAAATTGTGACCGAAAGCCAGAACAAGCCAATGAAAAGCATGGTATAGGAGTTTGTTCACTTGCCCTGAGCGAGTTTATGCTGAGCGTAGTCGAAGTAATGGGTCAATCAAAAAACAATCAAATCAATCACATGTTCAAAAATCACTTAAATATTGCTTGGAGGACCATCAAAAAAGATAAACTCTTTACGTTTATCAAAATAGGTGGTTTTGCCGTAGGTATAGCCGCCTGCCTATTAATTGCGTTATTTATTCGTAACGAGGTCAGCTACGACCAGCACTATGCCAAGAAAAATCAAATTTACAGAGTAGTTTTTCAGGGAGAGATCCAAGGGGAGGTCATGAAAAGCACGCATTTTCAGCTGCCTTTTGCCGATGCGCTTCAATCCGATTTTCCCGAAATAATCAAAGCGGGAAAAGTAAACACCATAGAGATATTTGGTGCCGGCAAACGCGGGTTTAGGTTAACAGGAAAAAAGGAGAACACCTTTGAGGAGAACTTTATTCTTGCCGATCAAGAAGCATTCGATATTTTGGAAATACAATTGGAGCAGGGCGACCCTGCAACAGCTTTAACGGAACCCAAAAGCATTGTTATTTCCAAATCCAAGGCCGAAAAGTACTTTCCTAATGGCAATGTTTTGGAGCAAACCATATTTTTGGACAACGACACCTCAACCCCGTATACCGTAACAGGGGTAATGGAGGATGTACCCGAGAGCTCCCATCTTGATTTCGATTTCCTTCTTCCCATTGAAGATACCAACCAGAGCTGGACCAACCAGAATTATTTTACCTACGTCTTGGTAAATCCCAATACCAATATTCAAGAGTTGGAGCAAAAAATGACTTTGATCGTTGAAAAATATATCATCCCGGCACAAATAAAGCGGGGGCGATCGGCCAGTTTTATAGACGTGTTGCGAACAGCGGAGTACAAATTGCAGCCCGTAACGGACATCTATTTAAAATCGGACCTAAAAATGCAGGATGGACTCAAGCATGGCGATGTTAAGTTTGTTTGGCTTTTTGCTGCCATTGCCATTTTTGTACTGCTCTTGGCCATTATCAATTTTATCAATCTTTCCACGGCTAAATCGGCCAATAGGGCCAAAGAGGTTGGGCTTAGAAAAACCATTGGGGCATTTAGGAACAATCTGGTAAACCAATTCCTAACAGAATCAGTGGTTTTTAGCGTTATCTCCTTTGTTCTGGGAGTTGTACTAGCTTGGGTGTTGTTACCTACTTTTAATGAAATTGCTTCCAAAAACATGGAGCTTCCCTGGTCCGCATGGTGGTTTGCCCCTATGTTGTTGGTGTCAGCTTTACTGGTCGGAGTTTTGGCAGGGTTATATCCAGCGTTCTATTTATCAGCTTTTAGACCTGCGAATGTCTTAAAAGGAAAGTTGAGTGTAGGAAGTAAAAGCGGAAGGTTAAGGAGCGGCTTGGTGGTTTTTCAATTCACAACTTCGGTGATTTTGATTATCGGGACTTTGATCATTTACCGTCAGATGGATTTTATCGTAAGCAAGGAATTGGGGTATGACAAAGAACGTGTTGTAGTGCTTGAAGGAACCAATATTCTGGGAAACAAAATAGAATCTTTTAAAGAACAGCTCGCGTCATTATCACAAGTAAAGAGTGTTACATCCACCAATTATTTGCCCATAGATGGTGGAAGCAGAAACGGAAACACCTTTAATGTAGATGGGCAAGATGATGGCGGAAGGGGTATTCCCGCCCAAATTTGGAGGGTGGATTACGATTATATGGAAACCTTGGGTATTCGATTGGAAAAAGGAAGAGGTTTCTCCAAAGAGTTTGCCTACGACTCCATCAATTCCATTATTATAAATACCAAAATGGCCTTGGAACTGGGTTTACAAGACCCAGTTGGGAAAAAATTGGACAATAACAGTCAAGTTTTTGAGGTTATAGGTGTCATAGAGGATTTTCACTTTAAATCCTTGAAAGAGGATATCTCTTCACTTTCGTTGGTCATAGGAGAGGATGTTGGTGCCGTTTCCGTAAAATTGGAAAAAGGAGACCCGACAGAAGCTTTGGCCTCCATTGAACAAGTTTGGAACAGAAATGTACCAAATCAGGCACTCAATTATTCTTTTCTGGAACAGGAGTTTGCCCAAATGCACGAAGACGTTCAACGCATGGGCAAAATATTCAACAGTTTTGCACTTTTTGCCATTCTTGTGGCCTGTTTGGGCCTGTTTGCACTTTCAGCCTTTATGGTGGAGCAGCGCAGAAAGGAAATAAGCATCAGGCGGGTTCTGGGCGCTCCCTTCAAAAACATTTACAAACTGCTCACACTCGACTTTTTAAAATTGATCATCATTTCTATATGTATTGCTATCCCTATTGGTTGGTATTTAATGAATAGATGGCTGGAAGGTTTTGCTTACCGCATCAGTATTGGCTGGGAAATATTTTTAACCGCAGGGCTCATAGCACTTGGTATTGCGATAGTTACCATCAGTTATCAATCTATTGGAGCTGCCTTGTTAAAACCTACCAAAGGTTTACGTTCGGAATAATCAATCAAAAACCCAAGAAATCATGTTCAAGAATTATCTAAAAATAGCCTGGAGGAACCTTATCAAGAACAAGGCCTATACCATTATCAATGTAGGGGGGCTTGCCCTAGGTATGGCCGTAGCCCTTATTATTGGTTTGTGGATTACGGACGAATTGAGCCATAACAGCTATTTTGTCAATAAAGAGCGAATAGCACAGGTTTTTCAATCGCAGACCATGAATGGGGAAACAGGGACCGGACCCGCTATTCCCCGCCCGTTGGAAAAAGCTTTCAGGGATGGGTATATGGACAATTTCAAGCATTTGGTAATGTCCTCATGGAACACTTCGCAATATCTTAAATACAAGGAGACCAGTATATCGAGGAGCGGGAATTTTATGCAGCGTGAGGCCCCCGAGATGTTGGAAATCAATATCCTAAAAGGAGAAAAGGACGGGATTCGGGAAATCAATTCCATTATGTTGAACGAATCGACAGCCAATGCCCTTTTTGGCGGTGAAGACCCTATTGGAAAGACCATAGAGGTCAATAGTCAATACGACATGATGGTATCAGCAGTTTATGAGGACATACCCTTCAACAATTCGTTCAACGATACTGAGTTTATTATGCCTTGGGATAAATATGTTTCCATAAATGAATGGATTAAAAATGCTGAAGATCAGTGGGGTAATAACTCCTTTCAAATGTTTGTACAAATAGCGGACAACACAACCATGGAATCCGTTACCTCAAAAATCATAAAGGTAAAACAAGAGCTTAACGAAAACTCAAGAGAGTTCAACACGGAATTGTTCTTGTTGCCGATGGAAGATTGGCATTTACGATCGCGCTTTGAAAACGGTAAACAGGTGGGCGGTAGAATCAAATACGTATGGCTATTTGGGATTATCGGGGCTTTTGTACTGTTGCTGGCCTGTATAAACTTTATGAACTTGAGCACGGCCCGTTCTGAAAAGAGGGCAAAAGAAGTTGGTATTAGAAAGTCCATTGGTTCGCAACGCGGCCAACTCATCAATCAATTTTTGGGAGAATCCTTTTTAGTGGTTTTATTTGCCTATGCACTGTCCATCTTTATTGTAGTCCTATCCTTGAGCGGGTTCAATGATCTAGCTAGAAAGGAAATCGACTTCCCTTGGTCGTCTATAGGTTTTTGGCTTGCCTCATTGACCTTTATTTTGTTTACAGCACTTTTGGCGGGCAGCTATCCGGCACTTTACTTATCTTCATTTAGACCGGTAGATGTTTTAAAGGGCACCTTTAAATCAGGAAAACATTCAGGCCTGCCTCGTAAGATATTGGTGGTGGTACAATTTACGGTTTCAGTGGCCTTTATTATAGGAACGGTAATCGTGATGCAACAAATCAACCATGCCAAAAACAGACCTGTGGGTTACGATAAAGAAGGCTTGGTACAAGTGCCGACCATGAGTCAAGATTTTACCGGAAAGTTTGAATTGATGCGGGAAGAATTTATCAATTCGGGAGCGGTCATCGAAATGTCGACCTCCAGTAGCCCAACAACAAATATATGGTCCAACCGTAGTGGTTGGACATGGGAAGGCAAACCCGAAGGTTTTCAAGAAGACCTGGCTTGGACCGAAGTATCCCCGGAATATGCCAAAAGTCTCAATTTAAAGATTGTGGCCGGAAGAAATTTTTCGCGGGACTTTGCTTCCGATTCAACGGCCGTACTTCTTAATGAAACAGCCGTAAAATATATGGGACTCAAAGACCCCATTGGGAAACTCCTTATAGATGAGGATGCTGAAAATCCAAGTGATCCCTTGAAAATCGTTGGAGTGGTTCAGGATATGATTGCCCAATCTCCATATGAGCCCGTTAAACAAGGCATGTATGTATTCGATAGATATGGTAACGGCTCCTATTACAATATGAGATTGAACCCAGAGCAAAGTGCGAGCCAGAATATCGCTGTCATCGAAAAAGTTTTCAAAGAGCATTTTCCAAGCATTCCTTTTCAATACGACTTTGTGGACGATGAATATGGTGAAAAATTTGCCGCCGAAGAACGCATTGGTCAATTATCGGGAATTTTTACGGCTCTTGCCATTCTGATCAGTTGTTTGGGGCTGTTTGGCTTGACTTCCTTTGTGGCGGAACAGCGAACCAAGGAAATAGGGGTGCGTAAGGTTTTAGGGGCTTCGGTGTTCAATGTATGGAATATGTTGTCCAAGGATTTTTTGAAACTCGTCATTATCTCTTGCTTCATTGCAGTGCCCATCGCCTATTATGTGATGAACGGTTGGTTACAGGAGTATCCGTACCGTGTGATTTTGAAATGGTGGATTTTTGCCCTGGCTATGATCGGCGCTATGGCAGTGACCATTTTGACAGTTAGTTTTCAGGCAATTAGAGCTGCCAAATCCAACCCTGCACGAAGTTTGAGAACGGAATAGATCAACCTGTACTGAACTCGTTTCAGTATCAAAAAACAACAATTATGTTTAAGAACAATATTAAAATAGCCTGGAGAAGCCTTAAAAAACAGCCATTCTTTACCTTCCTTAACATATTTGGATTAGCTATAGGAATGGCTGGTGGGCTTTTGCTGGGTCTTTACATTTATGACGAGTTGAGCTATGACAAAATGTTTGCGGACGTTGATAGAATTCATCGTATAAACGCCGATATAAAATTTGGTGGTGAGTTAAATACCCAGCCCGAAGTGTCCGCACCTATGGCCGAAGCCGTTTTGAATGACATTTCACAGGTTGAGGAAGTTACCCGATTTAGAAATACAGGGGCTGTACTGATCAAAAAGAACGGAGATGTCAATAGCTTTAAAGAGCCGCGGACAGCGTATGCAGAGACGAGCATGTTTAGTTTGTTGGGGTTAAAGTTATTGTATGGCGATACCTCTACAGCTTTGGACGAACCTAATACTGCAGTGATTTCCAAGAGCCTTGCCCAAAAACTTTTTTCTACCGAAAACGCCATTGGCCAAGTCATTGATGTAGAAGTTTATGGCAAGTATACAGTGTCCGGGGTGATTGAGGATCTTCCCAAAAATTCTTTTTTACAAAATAGAAATCTTTTTCTGTCCATGGTTGGATACCCAGATGCAAGTGCTGGTGCCTGGGGCAGCCATAATTATTACACTCTTGTTAAACTTAGGGAAGGCGTACAGCCCAATGATATTCACCAAGGCCTAAACGCTATGGTGGGGAAATATGTAATTCCCTATGTGCAACGCTATTTTCCAGGTATCACCTTAAAAGAATTTGAGGAAAGCGGCAACTATATAAAATATAGCACCATACCCTTGGCAGATATTCATTTATATTCAGATCGCAGTCCGGAGTTCAGTCCAAACGGTACAATTCAGAATATTTATGTTTTGGGAGCCATAGGAGTATTCTTGCTTGTTTTGGCCAGCATCAATTTTATGAACCTGTCCACGGCCCAATCTTTGAAAAGGGCGAAAGAAGTAGGGGTTAGAAAAACTTTGGGTTCGGATAGGTCTAGTCTCATCTGCCAATTTTTAACGGAATCGGGACTTATTTCATTTGGGTCTTTGGTGTTGGCTGTAGGCATCGCCTTTGCGGTTTTGCCTTTGTTTAATCAACTATCCGGAAAATCAATGGTGATTCCGTTTACCAATCCCGTCTTCTTGGTTATTTTGGTTGTAGCGACCGTTTTTTTAGGATTTTTTTCAGGGAGTTATCCAGCCCTTTTTATGTCGCGCTTTGTGCCTGTAAAAGTACTTAAGGGAGGCAGCGTACAAAGTTTGGGTGGGGGCAAGACCCGTAGTATTTTGGTCATCTTCCAGTTTGCTGTTTCGGTCTTGTTGATTATTTCCACCCTAGTAGTGTATCAACAAATAAGTTATATAAAAAGCAAGGACCTTGGTTACGCCAAGGACCAAGTTCTTGTAGTGGAGGACGTTTATCTTTTAGGGAATAAAAGGAAGGTCTTCAAGGAACAGGTAAAAGCCATACCCCAAACTAAACAAGCTACATTGAGTAGTTTTCTGCCCACCCCGTCCAGCCGGAATGACAATTCATTTTTATTGAACGAGAACCGAAGCCAAGAAAGAGCCGTCCAAATGCAGGAGTGGCAGGCAGATTTTGACTATGTCAATACGATGGGACTAGAACTGGTCGCAGGAAGGGATTTTGACTCTCGTTACGGTACGGACTCCATGGCAATCATTGTAAACGAAACTACTGTTAAAAAGATGAACAGTACCCTAAACGAGGTGTTGGGTAAAAAGCTGGTGGATATCAACCAAGGCAATGGAGAACTAATTTACACAATTATAGGTGTTGTTAAAGACTTTAATTTTGAGACACTTCATAGCGAAGTTGCAGCTTTGGGGATATTTCCCAGTGATAATGCGGGAAGGATGGCGGTTAAAATGGGCAATGGAAACCTGGATGGTACGTTAGCGCAAATTGAGCAGCTTTGGAAGCAAATGGCACCAGGTAAACCTTTTTCGTATTATTTTATGGACGACTCCTTTAATCAAAGCTACGATGCCGAACAGCGCTTGGGGCAAATCTTTATGATTTTCACCCTGCTTTCCATTTGTATTGCCTGTTTGGGCCTTTTTGGATTGGCAGCATTTAATGCCCAAAAAAGGGTTAAGGAGATTGGAGTACGAAAGGTTTTGGGGGCCAGTGTGAGCCAAATTACCTACCGTTTGTCGATGGATTTCTTAAAGCTGGTTTTTATTTCCATTGCTGTTGCGTTGCCCTTGGGCTGGTTTGTTATGAACAGGTGGTTGGAGGATTTTGCTTACAGGATTGATATCCCTTGGTGGTCCTTTCCGCTGGCGGCCATGATAGCCGTGATCATTGCAGTGCTTACGGTAAGTTATCAAAGTATAAAAGCTGCCATAGTAAATCCGGTGAAGAGTCTAAGAACAGAGTAGATCAACTTTACGCCACACAATCAAAAAAAAGAAAGACCATGTTCAAGAACTATCTAAAAATTGCTTGGAGAAACCTAGTCAAGAATATGCTCAGTTCTTTTATCAATGTTATTGGACTGTCCATTGGAATAAGTGCTTGCATGGTCATCCTGATTTTTGTTAGGTACGAATCAACTTTTGACGACTATCACTCGAAATCGGAAAATATATATAGAGTGGTACAACATAACAAGTTACCAGACCAGACCTTGTATTGGAACATTACTCCCTATCCTTTGGCAGAGGCACTTAGGAACGATTTTCCTGAAATTGAAACAGTAACCCAAACACAGGGTCCGGTAAGTCAGGAATTTAGTATTACCGAGGGGGCGGAGTTAAAAAGATTCGAAGAGCCAAGGGTTCTTTTTGTAGACCAATTCTATCCGAAAACATTCGATTTTGAATGGTTGTCTGGAAATCCTGATACCGCTTTGGACGGTATAAATTCCATAGTGCTTACTGAAGATATTGCAAAAAAGTACTTTGGTATTAGTGGCGGAGCTTACGAATCAATCTTGGGCAAGACAATACTTTTAAAAGGTAATGAACCCCTTACAGTTACCGGAATAATCAAAAATATCCCGGGGAACTCCAGCCAGCGTTTCGATATGCTAATTCCGTATGGGTTCTTCAAAACAAAAAATCCCGGTCTAGCACAAAACTGGTCAGGAAATCATCAAGGAACAACTTTTGTAGTCCTGCAAAATCCCGGTCTTTTAAAACAACTTGAATCCAAGATTGCATCATGGAAGAAGAAGTATCTCAAGCCCAAGGATGATAAGCGTATTTCATATTTTCTCCAACCCCTTACCGACATACATAACGAGACCCTTTACGGAAGTAGCCCTGGTGGATATATAATGCCTTCAAACATCCTTTACACCCTTTCTGTTGTAGCATTGTTCATTTTGGTCATAGCTATTGTAAACTTCATCAATTTGCTGACAGCGCAATCAACTTCACGATCCAAAGAGGTAGGTATACGCAAAGTTCTTGGTGGTAAACGGTTGGATCTCATATTCCAGTTTATCTTCGAAAACAGCTTGGTTATCCTTGGGTCTTTGGCCCTTTCTGTTGTGTTTCTGAACATTTTGTTATCGCAACTCAATGAAAATTTGTCCGTAATCGACCTTCAACTGGGATTGGATTTGAATCATATCGGTCTAATACTTGTAATTGGCATTTCAACCATTATTTTGGCCGCATTCTATCCAGCCTTGATTCTGTCCGCTTTTAAACCGATAAGGGCACTTAGGAACAAAGTTCAATTTTCAAAAAGGGACGGAGTAAGTGTACGTAAGTCTTTAGTTACTTTTCAATTCGTGATAGTACAACTTTTTGTAATATCAGCTATCGTTGTTTCATTGCAAATGAATTATTTCAAGAACGAACCTATGGGATTTTCGTCCGATGCCGTAGTGATGACCCCTGCCCCCGATTTTGGAAAATTGGAAGTTTATAGACAGTCACTGCTGGAGAACAATAATATTACCAACGTCACTATTGCTTCAGGGCCTCCCATGGCCGTGGACGGTCTTCAATTGGGAACAAGGTTCCGTTTGCCCGAACAATCTTCTGAAGAAGCTTTGGATGCTGAAGTAAAAATAGGGGATTCACACTATCTTGATTTTTATGAGCTGGAACTTTTGGCAGGTAGAAGCTTTACCACAAATAAGGAAGCTTTTGATGAATTTATTGTTAACGAGACTCTATTAAAACCTTTTGGTTGGAGCCCAGAAGAAGCAATTGGTAAAAGAATTCAGATTAATGAGGGGCCAGGTACCATTGTTGGGGTCGTTAAGGATTATCATAATAATTCTTTTCAAAGGGAAATAACACCTTGTATTATTATGAACTGGACATTTTTTCAAAATCAGGCGTTTATAAAAATTGGTAGCAACAAAGCGGAGACTATTGATAAGATAAAGGACATATGGAAGAACACGTTTACTGGTTCAACCTATAGTCTTAGTTTTTTGAATGATTCTATTGGGAAGGAATATGTTCTAGAACAACTTATTTTTAAGGGCTTTACCATACTTTCGATACTTGCGATATGCATAGGGTGTTTGGGGCTTTTGGGATTGATGTCCTTTATAGTATCCCGAAAGAAAAAGGAAATTGGAGTTCGAAAAGTTTTGGGGGCTGATGTATTACAGCTTTTTTCTTTTTTCACCAAAGAATTCATTGGCTTGATAGCATTGGCATTCTTTATAGCGGCACCTCTTGTATATTACTTTGGCAATTTGTGGCTTGAAACTTTTGCCTATCGTATTGATTTATCCGTTTGGATTTTTTTGAGTGGAGGATGCATAACATTAATCATTGCAATTTTTACTTGTAGCTTTCAATCGTTCCATGCGGCGACAGCCAATCCCGTAAAAAGTTTAAGAACCGAATAAAATCAGAACATGCTTTTACAACTCAACAACATATTCAAATGGGTCAACTCGGGTGGCCAGCGTATTTTTCTATTGAAAGACATCAATCTCGAAGTAGAGCAAGGAGAGTTCATATCCATTATGGGACCATCAGGTTCTGGAAAATCGACTTTGCTCAACGTTATCGGGATGCTGGATGGGTTTGATGAGGGCGAGTACAATTTTTTGGATGAATCCGTCCATTCGCTCAAAGAAAAGCACCGATCCAACCTGTACAAACAATACATTGGCTTTGTATTTCAATCCTATCACTTGTTGGATGAGCTTACGGTAAAGGAAAACCTGGAAATGCCGCTGATCTATAAAAAGATTAAAGGTTCGGAACGAAAGGCGATGGTAGCCGATATGCTGGACCGTTTTAACATTGTGGGCAAAAAGGACCTTTTTCCAGCTCAACTAAGCGGAGGACAACAGCAATTGGTAGGGGTGGCAAGAGCTTTGATCGCCAATCCAAAATTGATTTTGGCCGATGAGCCCACAGGCAATCTAAACTCCAAACAGGGAGAGGAAATCATGGAGCTGTTCAAGCAATTAAATGAAGAGGGGGTAACCATCATTCAAGTGACACACTCGGAAAAAAATGCGGAGTATGGTTCCAGAATCATCAATTTGTTGGACGGCAGGATGGTTTGACCGTTAAATCTCCCCTTAAGCTTTGCATCTATAACCAAAGAAACAAGTCCGCTTCGCTTTTAGAATCAAGAAACTAGACCTGATTAACCATTTGTGGCATTGGTGAAATTCGTGTCAAAAAGTTATAGGAAGTCGGGAGTCCGAAGTCCGAAGTTTTGGAATTTGTTGCTTGATGCCCAAAGTCGGGAGTCAGTTTGCAGTACGGAGTAAATCAACAATTTAGTCCAAAGTCTGGTGTCTTGGTTCTTGAAGTTGAGCTTATTTAGCCAAATCGGCAAGTTCTTTGCCCGCCAAACTGCCCAGGGCAACCCCCATTCCACCTAGACGCACCCCACAATAAATAGAGTTGGAAACTTGCTTGACAATAGGCGATTTTTGGGCGCCCACACCCATGATGCCGCTCCATCTACGTTCAATTTTAACGGGGTGGTTGGGCAAAATCATATTGCGGAGCAATGTTTCAAGCTTATCTTGAATGATTTGAGTTTCCCCAAACTCTGTGGTTTCCTCAGTCTTAAAATCGAGGTTTCTGCCCCCGCCAAATAAAATACGGTCATCAATATTTCTAAAATAATAATAACCCTCATCAAAATGGAATGTCCCTTTGATAGATAGATTTTTGATGGGTTCCGTAATCAAAACCTGAGCTCTTGCTGGTTTTACAGTTTCTGACTTCAGCAAAGAGGAAGCAAAACCATTAGTGGCAACGAACACTTTTTTGGATAAAAATTCGAAGTCTGAGGTTTTGATAGTCGCACATTCATTGGATTCAATTACCTCTTCGACCATAACCCCATTTAAAATAGGTATTTCCATGGACACGCACTTTTGGATCAGGGAACGCATCATCTTACCCGTATCCAGTTGCCCTTCCAACTGATGCGTGATATATTTTTCTTGAATATTGGCAAAGTTGAAGCAATTATTGCTGGTATCGAAAGGTTTTTGTCCGAATATGGGTTCCATCAAACTGTTTAGATATGGAATGGATTCCAAGCAATTTTTATAAAGCTGGGGTTTTTCCAAAGGAAAAAGTTCGTGACTTCCATGTAATTCAAAACCGATGGCTTCATCGCCCAATAGATTGCGTAATCTTTGAATCCCATCCCACCGCTTTTGGACGAGTTGCACCACTTCTTCCTCGGTATGATGGTCTAGATCCGATAAAATTTCCGAGACGCTCCCAAAACAGGCAAAACCGGCATTTTTGGTGCTTGCGCCTTGGGGCAGACTGCCTTTTTCCAAAATTAAAATGTGGCTATTGGGATATTTTTCCTTCAACCGGATAGCACAATTGATTCCTACTATACCACTGCCAACAATGGTAAAATCAACATTAGAAAACCAGCTTTTATGTTCCCAATAACTTAATTCCATAAAAGAAAACCCCGATATTATCGGGGTCTGTATTAATGATGGTCTTGATATTTTGGATCCATTTCAAAATCCTCCATAAATTTGGTGGTGTAATTACCTGCCAAATAATCTGGATGATCCATCAGTTGACGATGGAATGGAATGGTGGTTTTAACGCCCTCGATCACAAATTCGTCCAAGGCCCTTCTCATTTTGTTGATGGCCTCTTCCCTTGTTTGTGCTGTGGTTATCAACTTGGCAATCATGGAATCGTAATTCGGAGGAATCATGTAACCACTGTACACATGGGTGTCCAAACGAACACCATGTCCGCCAGGAGTATGAAGTGTTGTGATTTTCCCAGGGGAAGGCCTAAAGTCGTTATAGGGATCTTCTGCATTGATCCGGCACTCAATGGAATGCAATTTGGGATAATAGTTTTTTCCCGAGATCGGTACTCCACCAGCAACCAAAATTTGCTCACGGATCAAATCGTAATCCACCACCTGTTCTGTAATCGGATGCTCTACTTGGATACGGGTGTTCATTTCCATAAAGTAGAAATTTCGGTGTTTGTCCACCAAAAATTCAATGGTGCCCGCCCCTTCGTATTTTATGTATTCGGCTGCTTTTACGGCCGCTTTCCCCATATCTTCACGGAGTTTGTCCGTCATAAAAGGGGAAGGCGTTTCTTCGGTAAGCTTTTGGTGTCTACGCTGTACGGAACAATCCCTTTCGGACAAGTGACAGGCTTTGCCATACTGGTCGCCCACAATTTGGATTTCGATATGCCGGGGTTCTTCAATCAGCTTTTCCATGTACATGCCACCATTGCCAAAGGCAGCGGTTGCTTCGTTTACGGCACTGTTGAAATTTTTCTCCATTTGCTCCTCGGACCAAATGGCGCGCATTCCTTTACCACCACCACCGGCAGTAGCTTTGATCATTACCGGATAGCCCATTTTTTTGGCTTCTTTTCTGGCATGATCAACATCTTTTAATAAACCTTCGGAACCGGGAACCGTGGGAACACCTGCTTTTTTCATGGTTTCCTTGGCGGTTGCCTTATCTCCCATTTTCTCAATTTGCTCGCCCGAAGCACCGATGAATTTGATATCGTGCTCGGCACATATTTTGGAGAATTTGGCATTTTCGGAAAGGAATCCGTAACCAGGGTGAATGGCATCGGCGTTGGTGATTTCCGCTGCGGCTATAATATTTGGAATCTTTAAATAGGATTCGCTACTGGGCGCTGGCCCAATACAAACAGCTTCGTCGGCAAAGCGGACATGGAGGCTTTCCTCGTCGGCCTTGGAGTAAACGGCAACGGTCTTGATGCCCATTTCCTTACAGGTTCTTATAATCCGCAAGGCAATTTCACCCCTATTTGCAATCAATATTTTTTTAAACATAGAACACAATCTTAAATTCTGAATTCTAAATCTTAAATGGTTTTAGGTGACGAAACGCCCCCAAAATTTATCATTTAAAACTCACTACGATGGGTCTACCAAGAACAAAGGTTGGTCAAACTCAACAGGAGAGGAATCATCAACCAATATCTTAACTATTTTACCTGAAACCTCCGATTCAATATCGTTAAAAAGTTTCATTGCTTCGATCACACATAGAACATCTCCTTTATTGATGGAACTGCCAACCTCAACGAATGGCGGTTTGTCCGGGGATGGTTTTCTATAGAATGTTCCTATGATGGGCGATTTGATGGTTATGTATTTTGAGTCATCATCTCCTTTTTTAGAATCCGATGGTGCTGGCGACGCAGCTTCTTGGGTTGTTGCAGGTGCTTGCGCAGCTGGGGCAGCGGCGCTCGGGGCTTGGGCTACGGGTATTTGCTGAACAATGGTGGTCTCTGGTGTGCTGGAGCTAGTGCTTCCCGTTCGAATGGTAATCTTAATGTCCTCCATTTCCAGCTTCACCTCGCTGGCACCCGATTTGGCGACAAACTTGATTAAACTTTGAATTTCCTTAATGTCCATGGAATATAATTTAGTTAGTTGTGTGATTAAGAATTATAGGCCCACTTTAAGTAAATGGAACCCCATGTAAAACCACCACCAAAGGCGGCGAATATGATATTGTCTCCTTTTTTCAACTGCTTCTCGAAGTCATAGAGCAACAAGGGCAGTGTGGCGGATGTCGTGTTTCCGTATCTGTCAATGTTAATAAGAACCTTCTCGGCCTCAAGACCCATTCTGTTGGCCGTGGCATCAATAATACGTTTGTTGGCTTGGTGTGGCGCCAACCATTGTACATCGTCTTTTGTTAGGTTGTTCCGCTCCATGATCAAAGCTGAAACATCGGCCATGTTAGAGACAGCAAATTTAAAAACAGACTTCCCATCTTGAAAGACGTAGTGCTGTTTGTTTTTTACCGTTTCTTCTGATGCCGGCAAAATAGAACCTCCTGCATCAATCTTTAAGAACTGGCGGCCAATCCCATCCGAGCGCAAAAACTCATCTTGTAAACCTAAGCCTTCTTCATTGGGTTCAAAAAGAACCGCTCCAGCTCCATCCCCAAAAATAATACAAGTTGTTCTATCGGTATAATCTATTATGGACGACATCTTATCGGCCCCAATGACCAATACTTTTTTGTACCTGCCGGATTCTATATAACTGGCCGCGGTGGACATCCCGTACAAAAAACTGGAACATGCAGCTTGTAAATCGTAAGCAAAAGCGTTAACCGCACCAATTTCTGAAGCTACATAGGCCGCTGTGGAAGCAACAGGCATATCGGGGGTGGCGGTGGCAACGAGTACAAAATCTATTTCGGAAGCCTCAATGCCTCTTTTTTGAAGCAAATCTTCCGCAGCTTTGATGGCCATGAAAGATGTTCCCGCGTTCTCTTCTTTTAAGATTCTTCGTTCCTTGATCCCTGTTCTTGTGGTAATCCACTCATCGTTGGTGTCCACCATGGTTTCCAATACTTTATTGGAAAGAACAAAATCTGGAACATACCCTCCTACAGCTGTTATTGCTGCTGTTGTTTTTTTCATTTTAGCCTCTCTTTACTGTCAAAAAGATTGAAATTTGACCCAAAAGCGGTGAAAATTAGTCATTTTATATGACTTTATTGGTAAAATTAACCGTTTTTGGGTGTTAAGACGGGTCCATAAAAAAACTCCCGTCAAAAATTCAACGGGAGTTGCTTTATTACAAGGGATTTGCGGTTAGGCCGCAGTTTCCTCTTCTGTTTTGTCAATCAAAACCTGACCTCTGTAGTACAATTTGCCTTCGTGCCAGTGAGCTCTGTGGAACAAGTGCATTTCACCTGTAGTAGAGTCCTTGGCAATCGTTGGCGCAACTGCTTTGTAGTGGGTTCTTCTTTTGTCCCTTCTGGTTTTTGATGTTTTTCTTTTAGGATGTGCCATTATAAACCTATTTATCCGTTAGTAACTTTTTTAAATCGTCCCATCTGGGATCTGTTTTTTCTGATGATTTCGTATGCTCTTTTGGCTGTAATTCTTCCAGCTTGTCCAAGATGTCCGATTGCAACGTTCCGTCCTCAACTCCGGGATGAACCCTTTTTTGGGGAACGGCAAGCACTAACATTTCGTATATGTACTGTGCTATATTGAACTGGTGCTCTCCATGTGGTATGATCAAGATTTCATCGTCTTCATCGTTGTACTCTTCGCCAAACTTGACGACTAGTTTTAAACTGGAGTCGATAGGTTGGTCAAAAGGCTCGCCTGTCAAATCACAATCCACATTTATGGTACCCTTCGCTTCAATCTGAAGTTCCATCATGGTGCTCATTTTTTCCAAAACGGCACTTATTTGAACGGAAGCTCCGTTAAATTCTTGGTAGTCAAAAGATTCAAAGAACGCATCATCAATCTCGTACACAAATTTATGTTTCCCCAACTTCAGACCTGAAAAAGGGATAAAAAACTCTTTCAGCTTCATCATTTCTACACTTAAGGTTTGTGTACCAGCCTTTAAAGGCGGGTGCAAAGATACTACTAATTTACAAAACTGCAATTCTAGCTACAACAAATATCCAAAATGCAGTCAACTTTTTATCCCCCGCGCTTAATTTTCTGCTTTTGCAGGGGGTTTTTGGTCAATTCCAGATACTCCGTTCTGTTCTTGAACACTTGCATTGCGGTAAATACGGCTTCTTTAAAAGAACTCTCGTCCGCTTTGCCCTTTCCTGCGATTTCGTAAGCGGTTCCGTGGTCGGGAGATGTACGTACTTTGTTCAATCCTGCCGTATAATTTACTCCTTTTCCAAAGGAAAGGGTCTTAAAGGGAATAAGACCTTGATCGTGATAGGCCGCCAAGATGGCATCAAAATTCTGATGACTGTTGGAGCCAAAAAAACTATCTGCCGAATAAGGTCCGTATACCAAAGTGCCCTTGTTGAACAGTTCTTCTATGGTAGGTTTTAGAATTTTATCATCCTCTTCGCCAATGGTGCCACTGTCACCACTATGGGGATTAATTCCCAGCATGGCAATTTTGGGTCTGCGGATACCAAAATCCATTTTAAGGGATTTTTCCATGGTGGCGACCTTGTTCCGAATCAATTTGGGGGTAATGGCCTTGGCCACATCTTTTACGGCGATATGGTCGGTGAGCAATCCAACACGCAAGGAGTTCGTTACCATAAACATCAAGCTTTCACCCTCCAGTTCTTGGGCAAGGAAATCGGTATGGCCGGGAAATTTAAAATTTTCGGACTGTATATTGTTTTTGTTGATGGGTGCCGTGACCAAGACATCAATTTTGTCTTCTTTTAATGCAGAAACTGCAGCCCTCAGGGAGCGAATAGCAAAATCGCCTCCTTCTTTGGTGGCGTGACCGTATTCAATTTTCGGTGTTTCTTTCCATACATTCACAATATTGACCTTGCCTTCCAGAGCCTGGCCCGCATCCCGAACACCATTGAATTTGAGGTCAATCCCCAAATCTTTGATTTGTTGTGAAATGATTTTGTTCGATGCAAATATCACTGGGGTGCAAAACTCCAACATTCTTGGGTCTTCGAATGTTTTGAGCGCTACCTCGCACCCAATGCCGTTAATGTCCCCTATGGAAATCCCTAACTTTATTTTTTGATTTTCCTTCATAAAATGAATGCCGTTATGGCTACTTTTGCATTACAAATCTAGTCAATTAATAAGACACATGTTCACAGGGATTATAGAGACTTTGGGTAAGGTTGAAAAGCTGGAAAAAGAGGGCGGAAATCTACACATTACCGTTGCTTCCGATATTACTTCAGAATTAAAAATAGACCAAAGTGTATCGCACAATGGGGTATGTTTAACCGTGGTTTCTCTTGACGGCAACAACTATACGGTAACGGCCATTGAAGAAACCCTGAACAAAACCAACTTGAGCGATTTGGAATTGGGGGATGTAGTGAACTTGGAACGTGCCATGGTTTTGGGTGCCCGTTTGGACGGTCACATTGTTCAAGGGCACGTGGACCAAACCGCTACCTGCAAATCCATCGAGGAAAAAGACGGCAGTTGGATTTACACTTTTGAATACGACCCCAAACTCAATAATGTAACCATTGAAAAAGGCTCCATTACGGTGGATGGGGTGAGCTTGACCGTGGTTGACTCACAAAAAAATAGTTTCAGCGTAGCGATTATTCCCTACACCCACGAACACACCCGTTTCCATATCTACAAAGTGGGGACAACGGTAAACTTGGAGTTTGATGTGGTCGGGAAGTATGTTTCCAGGTTATTGGAGTTGAGGGGTTAATACCCATCAAAGCACACTCCGCATTCCGCGCCATATTTTTATCAAGAAAAATGTTGCGACCAATACCAAACCAGTGAGCCCCATGGCCAACGGATAATTGCCATAGATCCAGTTTCCTGTGGCAAAAAGGCAACCGTACACCAAAATACAGCCCACGATCATGGCCAATACACCTGATGGAACTGTCCATTTTTCATTACCGTCGTCTAAAGAAACCCCTTCGGCTTTAGCTTCTTCATGAATCTTTTTCCAGCCAGGACCTCCCGGTTTTGTGATTTTGTAGAATCGGTACAATACCTTGTTTTCTTCAGGTTTGGTTAAAAAGGTCGTTGCCAACCAAAGTATAGTGGTTATAAGCACGACCAGTGGAAATTTGCTCCAGCCTGGAAATGGTGCCGCTTCTGACAAAAAGAGCACGTCTTCGTACTTCCAGAACAAAATAGAGATAATACCCGAGGAGAACATGGCAACGATCTCGCTCCAGGCATTGATGCGCCACCAGAACCATCGCAATAAAAAGATAAGCCCGGTTCCGGCTCCGAACATGATGATAATGTCAAACAATTGGGTGGCATTGTTAAGTTCCAAAGCAAACAAGCTACTCAAGACCATCAAAATAACAGTGGAAATCCTTCCCACGTTGACCAATTCTTTTTCTGAAGCGTTTTTGTTGACTTGTTGTTTGTAAAAATCATTCACAATATATGAGGAACCCCAGTTAAGGTGGGTTGATATGGTTGACATGTAGGCCGCTCCCAAAGAAGCCATTACCAGGCCCAATAGGCCAGTGGGCAACATGGTTAGCATGGCGGAATAGGCCAAATCATTTTTGAGGATGTTTTCGGGCACATTGGGAAATGCTTGACGAATACTCTCCAAATCCGGAAATACCACAATGGAGGCCAATGCCACTAAAATCCATGGCCAAGGTCTTAGTGCATAATGCAGAATATTAAAGAAAAAAGTGGCCCCGATGGCATGATTTTCATTTTTGGCTGCCAGCATTCGTTGGGCTATGTAACCGCCCCCACCTGGTTCACCACCAGGATACCACGCACTCCACCACTGCACCGCCAAGGGTATGATCAACAGACCAATTAAGGCTTCGGTATCTGAAAAATCGGGTAGGATGGACATTTTTTCCTGCACCTGTGCATTGGCCAAAATATTGTCCAAACCACCAACTTCGGGCATGTTTACCAAATAGACCGCAGCTCCAATAGCACCGCCCATGGCAACAAAAAATAACAGGAAATCGGTATAAACTACCCCCCTAAAGCCACCTACGGCGCTAAATATTACAGTAATGGTACCACCTAGAAGCACAGTTTCAACAGGTTCCAGACCCAGCATTACCTGTCCGATTTTGATGGCGGCCAAAGTTACGGCCGACATGGCCATCACATTAAATACCACACCCAAGTACAATGATCTAAATCCGCGGAGAAAATGTGCGGGTTTTCCACCATATCTTAGATCATAAAATTCCATATCGGTGGAGACGTTGGATTTTCTCCAAAGCTTGGCATATACAAAAACGGTAAGCAAACCAGTGAGCAAAAAGGCCCACCAGCCCCAGTTTCCGGAAACCCCGTCGGTACGGACAAAATCCGTGACCAAATTGGGGGTGTCGGTAGAGAATGTGGTGGCCACCATGGAGAACCCCAAAAGCCACCAAGGCATGCTACGGCCAGATAAAAAGTATTCTGCTGTGTTTTTTCCTGATTTTTTGGAGACATAGATTCCGATGAAAAGGACTATGGCGAAGAATCCAAAAATGATGATGTAATCTAAAAGTTCTAGTTTCATTTGTTTAGTTTGGCTGGAGCTAAAGATAGGTTTTTTGAGTTACTTTTGTAAACCAGAAAAAAGTCTTCATGTTTCTTTCCACATTCTCAGATATTTCCGTTGCTGCATGGACAATGGCCGCTACTGCTGTTTTCTTAATGGGAGTTTCCAAAGCAGGGCTCAAGGGAATGTCCATTTTTAATGTAACGCTCATGGCATTGGCATTTGGTTCCAAGGCATCCACGGGGCTTTTTATTCCCTTGTTGATCGTGGGCGATACGTTTGCCGTGATTTATTACAATCGACACACGCAGTGGAAGTACATTATAAAATTTCTTCCATGGATGATTTTGGGAATTCTACTGGGTGTTTTGATTGGAAAAGACCTACCCGAACAGGAATTTAAATGGGCCATGGTGGTGGTGATATTTATTAGTTTGGGCATGTTGGTTTTTTGGGACCGAAGAAAGTCCAAAACAGTACCCACCCATTGGTTGTTTTCTGGCTCCATGGGGGTATTCGCAGGTGTTTGCACCATGATTGGAAATTTGGCCGGGGCTTTTACCAATATTTTCTTTTTGGCGATGCGCTTGCCCAAAAATGAATTTGTAGGCACGGCTGCTTGGTTGTTTTTTATCACCAATCTGTTTAAGATGCCTTTTCATGTTTTTGTTTGGAAGACCATTACGGTGGAAAGTCTTTTGATCAATCTACGATTGCTCCCAGCTATTTTTGTTGGTTTGGTTTTGGGTGTTTTTTTAGTGAAGAAAATCAACGAAAAAAACTACAAACGCTTTATTTTGATTGTGACGGCGATTGGTGCGGTGGCGATTTTGTTTAGATAGACCAGAATACAATTCAATAAAAAACCGCATCAACTTGATGCGGCTTTCTTTTATACATTAATAGATTTTGAGCTATTCCGAAGCACCTTCGTAAATCGCGTTAAAGATCAATTTGTAAGTTCCGCGCGGTTGCGCCCTAAACTGTGGACGGAACGCAAACAAAATGGCCGATCCTTTTCCGTATTTAGCTTTTACCATCGCAGGCTTTTTGGCAATATATTTATCTTCTCCCATGGCCCAACCGCTCATTAATAGATCTTTGGCGGCATAGGTAGCGATTACTTCGACATCGGGTGCGGGTGCGTCTTTTATATCTTCTACACCACCTTCACCTTTTTTGCTTTGTTTGTTAATGGTGAAGGCCCTACTTCTGTTAAATGAAACGGCAACCGTGTCTTTCATGCCAAAAGCCAATGGGTGCGAAGTATCCACACCAGCTTTGATCAAAGATCCCGGAATAAAAAAATCTTTGCTGTCGGCACCCGCTACGGCATCGCGCAATGGCAATCCGAATTGTTCGATCACAAAATTGCTGGCAGCATCAAAAGCGATCAAGGTTCCGCCTTCTTCCACATAGTCACTAAGGGCCACTGATCCTTTAAGGCCGATTCCGCCCGTGAATTTTTCGGGCATGCTCAAATTACTGTGTCCGTGCAAAATGGAACTTGGCCTTTGCGACGGGATAATGATGGCATCATACTGGGAAAGATCTTTGGTTTTAATATCGGTATCGTGCAGGGTGTCCATATCAAACTCATATTCGTCCATTACAAAACGCGTCCATCCTTCATCCATATTGGCCACCCAAGACTTGTACAAGCCTACTTTGGGCAAATGGATTTTTTTCAATTGTACCTCTGGTTTGGCGGACAAACCTGTAAATTCAAGACCGTACTCATCGGCCAAGGATTCCATCATCTCTTTTTCTCCAGAAACAATATAGGATCCTGCGGGAAAAGTTTGCTTGCCAGCTTTGAACTCGGTCATGCTTTTGTATGCGGTTCCCCCGGCTTTCAGCACTTTGTTTGTGGCCACTACCGAGGCGTTGGTGTTAACGCTAAGGGCATATCCAAATGCACCATTTCTGTTTACTTCACCTTCGTAATAGTTTACAAGGTCTGTGATTTTTTCGGTCGGGGCCTTGAACGATTCGGAAATTTTATCCACATCGATGCCCATTTGCATGGGCAAGGTCCATCCGGCCAAATCGTAAGGGGTATCTGGAGGGCCTCCTGGGTATTGGAAACGCGTTGGATAGTTTTGTTTTTCCATGAGGTCCATCAAGTAAGGTCTAAAGGCTTGTGCAGTGTAGATTACATAAGATCCCTCTTCGTATTCTTTACCGTTAACCGTAAAATCTCTGGTCGCTTTTTCAATTTCGATGCCACCTCGGAGCAATACGTTGACCAAGTTTACGGCCTCAAAAGAATCCCATTGTTCTTTACTAATGATGTAGGCAAACAAACCTTCGGTTGTACCTTTTTCAACAGCAGATTTACCCATTTTATAAATATTGTGCAGGTAGTTGCTCTTTCGGTCGGCAGCTAGGTCCAATGTGGCCCAAGTTGCCGTTAACATATAATCTACGGCATCCCTAAAATGGGATTCGCCCCCTTTCCATGGGTCTGGGTACATAATGTCCGTGCCATCGGTCGGTGTTCCCCCAGCGACGGTTTTGGGTAATTTTTCGGGATCATAATACCTTGGGGTCGGGGAGGTATGTCCTGTTTCGGTTAAAATACCGATCATGTTGTGGTAATAGGGCACGGTACGTCCTCCACCGTTCCAGAACATGGTATAAAAGTTATCGGCAATGGCTCCTGGCATATTTTCAAGGGAAAAACGCTTGGTCATGGCGGAACCTACCTCGCTAACACCTGCTGTAATGGCTGGGTGAATTCTTGGGTTCACCGGGTCGGCGTATGGAGGAAGTGAAATCTTTGTCCAAGAAGGAGAAGATTGGTGATGGTTGTACACAATTTGTGGATACCACTCGTTGTACAGTATTTTGGTAACATTGTAGGTTTCCGGCATTATGTTCATAAACCAGTCCCTGTTGTTGTCGTGGCCCATATAGTAATGGTACAAAATCGGGGGACGTGAAGTCTCATAAGCAGTGCCTTGGTTTTTTCGGTACCAATCCACAACAATGTCCAGACCATCAGGGTTCATTACCGGCATTAAAAGGGTAATCACATTTTCCCTGATTTTTTGCATTTCTGCTGTTTCAGATGTCGCTAGGGTATAAGCCAGTTCGGAGGTCATTTGTCCGTGAGCCAGCTCCGTGGAGTGCATTCCACCATCTACCCAAACAATGGCTTTTCCTTCTTGCGAAAGCTTTACGGCCTCTTCGTCGTCAACTTGAACACGGGCAAGTTTGGTGCTGATGTCTTTCCACTTATCAAGCTGAGCTAAGTTTTCTTCTGTGGAGATGAACAATAGGTACATTTTACGACCTAGAACGGTTTCTCCAATTTCGATTTTTTTTACCCTATTGGAAGCGGCGTCCAATTGGGACAGATAATCTTCAATTTGTGAATAATCGGCCAGTTTGTAATCGGCTCCTACCCTAAATCCATATACATCTTCGGGGGAGGGGACTGTTTGTGCTACGGAAAAAGCAGCACAAGACAAAGCCATTGCCACGGAGAGCAGCAATGTTTTGAGGTTTGTAGTTTTAGAAATCATTTTTTTGAGTTAGTTATAATTTGACTGAAATTTAAGCATTTGTAGCGAGGATATTAAATTCAGTCGATTAGAATTGTTGTGGATGAGGTTTTTTGATGGATTTGCAATAAGATGGACAGATTATTATTGTCCCAAATCAGGCGGTTTTCTTTTGGCCTTCTTCTCTGCAGTTTTCTTTTTGGACCGCAACCGTTTTTCTATGGACGATTTGGTGCGTTTGGTGGGCTTTCGCTTTTTGGGTATGGTGAGCGCTTTTCTCAAAAGCTCAAAAAAACGTTTCACCACTAAGTCTTTGTTTCTGTGCTGACTTCGGGCTTCATCACATTGAAGAACCAAAGCACCGTCATTAGTGAGTCGAGATTGGAGCTTTAGTTGAATCCGTTGTTTTTCTCTGTCGGAAAGTCCTTCGGAAGCAGGAATATTGAAAGTAAGTTCCACTTTGGAGGAAACCTTGTTTACATGTTGCCCTCCGGCCCCGCTGCTGCGCATGGCCTTAAACTGTAACTCCCTATTTATTTGTTTTTTGTCCAACCTGAAGTCTCATGTTGATGGTGTCCAAAGATACATTAAGAAACATAGGAACGCCATTCGCTTGTTTTTTCTGTGTATTGAAAAAAATAACGGTTCCGTCTTCTGTTTTACCTTCGTTAAGGTAGTGGCTTCCTTTAAAAAACGAGTTTGTAACCTCAACTTTTAGCCCAGAGGCATCGGAAAATTTGAACTCGTGGGGATACACCAGTACCGACCTATCGATTTGTGCGTAGGACTTTAAAAGTTTCATGGGAACTTTATTTACTTGTCCAAACAATGAGGCCGTGTAGTAATTGGGCGGGTTTTTATATAAATCTTGGGTGTTCTGGTTGGCAATAATGTTGCCTTTTTCCAAAATTAGGGTGCGTTCTGCAAAGGGCAGCACATCATTTGGGTCGTGACTTGCGGTTAGTACAGTTATCCCCTGTTTTTTGAGGTACAAAAAGAGATTTCTTCGGAGGGAATTGCGCTTAAAGTTATCAATATGGCCAAAAGGCTCGTCCAAAAGGAGAATCTCGGGTTCCTGCGCTAAAACCCGAGCTAGGGCCACCCGTTGTTGCTGTCCACCGCTAAGGTATTTTACCTTGGTCTTTGCATAGGGCTTCATTTCAATCAACTCCAAAAGTTCGTTGATGCGTTCTTCATGTGTTTCGCGTTCGAACACGGAAAGGAACTGACCAATGTTCTCCTCAACGGAAATGAAAGGCATCAAATCAAAATCCTGAGCCAGATATTTCATGTACGGTTCACCGGGAACCAGATTAAAGTTGGGACCTAATGCTTCGATATCACCCCAAAAAACCGAACCTTCTTCTATGTGAAGGAGACCATAGATAATTTTTAGCAAGGTGCTTTTGCCCGAACCACTTTCGCCCATTAAGGCCACATGTTCCCCTGGGGCCACTTCAAAAGAAATGTCCTTTAAAATATTTTGGTCTTGATAACCGAAAGAATCTACTTGGACTTTTAGCATAAATATAAAGGGCGTGTATATCTAAAATATGTCAGGTTGAGCGCAGTCAAAACCTAAATTGGTTTACACGTGTTTTGTTCTCGACTGCGCTTGAACTGACATTATAGTGTTTGAGCAATTGTTTATGGATTTGATCAATCTTTAAACTCCTTGAGCACGGCTTGGTTGGGCAATTCATCGTATCCCATATTATAAAAAGTAAACCCAAAGATATCAGCATATTGCTCAATGGTTTTGCTCACCGGTGTTCCGGCTCCATGTCCTGCATTGGTCTCGATTCGGATAAGGGTAGGTTGCTCACCAGCTTGTTTTTCCTGTAATTCTGCAGCAAATTTAAAGCTATGCGCAGGAACCACACGGTCGTCGTGGTCTCCTGTGGTAACCAAGGTTGCTGGATATTCCGTGCCTTCCTTTACATTGTGCACAGGGGAGTATCCTTTAATATATTTAAACATTTCTTCGTTATCCTCGGAAGTCCCATAATCGTAGGCCCATCCTGCTCCTGCGGTAAAGGTATGGTAGCGCAGCATATCCAATACACCCACGGCTGGCAATGCCACTTGCATTAGGTCGGGACGCTGGGTCATGGTTGCACCTACCAACAAACCTCCGTTGGAACCGCCACGGATGGCCAAATATTCTTTGGAAGTGTACTTGTTGTCAATCAAATATTCAGCAGCGGCGATAAAGTCATCAAAAACGTTCTGCTTTTGAAGTTTGGTGCCTGCAATGTGCCATTTTTTACCGTATTCTCCACCTCCCCTAAGGTTGGGAACGGCATATACACCGCCTTGCTCCATCCAAACGGCATTTACAATGCTAAAGGACGGTGTTAAACTAACATTGAAACCGCCATAACCATAAAGGATGGTGGGGTTTTTACCGTTAAGCTCGGTTCCTTTTTTATAGGTGATGATCATGGGCACTTTGGTGCCATCTTTTGAGGTATAAAAAACCTGTTTTGATTCGTAATCATCTGGATTAAAATCAATTTGAGGTTTCCAGTATTGCTCGTATTCGCCAGTTTCCACATCATACTTATACAAAGAACCTGGGGTGTTGTAATTGGTAAAGGAAAAATAAAATTCTTTGTCTTCTTTTTTGCCACCAAAACCTCCTGCGCTTCCCACGCCGGGAAGTTCCACTTCGCGGACCAAATTTCCTTCATAATCATACTGAAGCACTTTGGAAATGGCATCCACCATATATTCGGTAAAGAGATAACCTCCACCCGTTCCAGCGGTCAATACGTTTTCGGTTTCTGGAATTAGGTCTTCCCAATTATCGGGGGTTGGGTTTGCAGCATCGACCACCACCACTTTTTTGTTGGGAGCCTCTCGGTTGGTTACCAAATAAAGTTTGGACCCTTCGTTGTCGATAACGTAAGTGTCGGAATCCGTATCATCCAAAATGGTGATGAGTTCAGGATTGGTTTTGGAAAGATCTATCATAAATAATTTGTTCCCAGAAGTGGAAACGGATGCAGAGATGAACAGATATTTTTGATCTTCGGAAACAGAACCACCTACGTAACGGTGTTTTTCTTCCGGAGTACCGCCAAAAATGATTTTATCTTCGGATTGAGGTGTGCCCAGTTTGTGGTAATACAATTTATGCTGGTCCGTTTTTGCGGAAAGTTCGCTTCCCTCTGGTTTGTCGTAGCTGGAGTAGAAAAAACCATCGTTTCCTTTCCAAGAAATTCCACTGAACTTGATGTCGACCAAGGTGTCCTCCACAATTTCCTTGGATTCGGCATCGATAACGATGCCCTTGCGCCAATCGCTTCCGCCCTCGGAAATAAGATAAGCGGCTTTGGAACCGTCCTTGGTGAAACTAAGGCCCATTAAAGATGTGGTGCCATCTTCGGAAAAGGTATTGGGATCCAAAAAGACCTCTTCTTCGCCATCATCCTTTTTTCGGTAAACGACATATTGATTTTGCAGGCCGTTGTTTTTGTAGTAATAGGTATAGTCACCCTCTTTAAACGGGGACCCCACTTTTTCGTAGTTCCAGAGTTTTTCCAATCGGTTTTTGAGGTCTTCACGGAACGGGATTTTGTCCAAATACCCAAAAGTGACCGTATTTTGCTCTTTTACCCAAGCTTCGGTTTCTTTGCTTCGATCATCTTCCAACCAACGGTAGGGGTCAGGGACTTCGGTTCCAAAATAATTATCAACGGTGTCAACTTTTTTGGTCGTAGGGTAGTTCACGGTAATGGGCTCTCTTTTTTTAGTGGTTTCCTGGCAGGCTGTGAATAAAATCAAGGCAGCCAACAGACTAATGTTTTTCATGTTTTATTGGATTGATTCGGATAAAAATACAATGAATATTATGTTTTGGGGAAAAGGAACTCTCTAGTTAACGTTTTTTAACCTTTGAAATTCAGCTAAATCAATTTCGGTCAAATCAAAAAAGGGTATTGGTCAATTGAAAAGGGTCATCCATCAATTCAAGGAAATTTTGGACTTGCTTTTTTTTAATATTGAGTTAACCAATAAAATCTTACGATATGAAAAAACTTACTTTATTATTAGCTATGATTTTTAGCATAAATTTATCAAGTGCTGAAAAAGGAGGATTATTTTACTGTGTGCAGTGACTATGCCCATAAGCTAGCCACCTATTATGAGTTAGCATATGGCACAGATTATTACGGAGTCTATTTTTCTGTATATGGCGATTGCATTGAGGCTGCTTATTAATTTTTTATGTATATCTTAAAAACGACAAGGATTCTTTTAATTGGGGCACTTCTTTTCCCTTTGGCAATAATTGCTCAAATAAATTCAGGAGTGGCCGAGTATAAGGTGATACTGCAACAAAATACGAATACCAAGTTAAAGGGACCATACAAGAGTGATATTGATAATATTGAAAAGCAAGCTCAAAAATTAAGGTTTGAGCTTGCTTTTAATCAAAAAGCCTCTGCCTTTTCTTTGGTTAAAAACCTTCCCATTGATAAAAATGATTTTAACGCAAAAATGGCCATCACAATTTTTGATGGGGACAAAATGTACTATACCAACCTAAAAGAGGCTTATATAATTGAACAAAAAACCTTTTTGGGGAAAAAGTTTCAGGTTAAAACAGACCTGGAAGATGTGGAATGGAAATTGGTTGATGATCAAAAACAAGTTTCAGATTACCTATGTTACAAAGCGATAGGAAAAAGATATGCAATGTCCAAAAACTATGAGACTTTTGAAACGGAAGTAGTTGCATGGTATTGCCCTGAAATACCGATTAGGACAGGGCCTTTTGAGGCCGTTGGACTCCCTGGTTTGGTGCTTCAGTTGGATTTAAAGGGAAGAAGTGTGGTATTGGAAGACTTAGACCTCGGTAAGGAAGTTCAAGTTGAAAATCCAATTAAAGGCAATGTTGTGAGCCAGAAAGAATATGATAGTATCTACAAAAAAAGGGTTAAAGCACAGATGCCACGTTAACTATTTACATTGTGCTTTATACCCTTTCTATTTTATTTAAAAACTAGGACAGAGCCTCCGAAGTATTCGAAACCAAATTGTTCTCCACCAAATACTCAGCAATCTGTACAGCATTGGTGGCCGCCCCTTTTCTTAGGTTGTCCGCCACAATCCACATGTTCAAGGTGTTGGGCTGGGTTTCGTCCCGACGGATTCTGCCCACAAAAACATCGTCCTTGCCATTGGCAAAAACAGGCATGGGGTAGGTATTGGTGTCCGGGTTGTCCTGAACCACAATTCCTGGAGTTTCACTTAGCAGTTTTCGAACTTCGGCCAAATCAAAATCGTTGTGGAATTCCACGTTCACGGATTCCGAGTGTCCACCAGCCGTTGGAATACGAACTGCGGTAGCAGTTACGGAAAAAGTACGGTCGTCCAATATTTTTTGTGGCTCACGGGCCAATTTCATTTCTTCTTTAGTGTAGCCATTCTCCAAAAACACATCGCAATGGGGCAATGCATTGCGGTTGATGGGGTAAGGATATGCCATTTCGCCTTCGATTCCAGCCGCTTCGTTCTCCATTTGCTCCACGGCCTTAACCCCCGTTCCCGAAACGGATTGATAGGTAGAAACTACCACACGTTTCATCTGATATTTTTTGTGGAGCGGGTCTAACGCCAATACCATTTGAATGGTGGAGCAGTTAGGATTTGCTATAATTTTGTCCTCTGCGGTAAGTTCACTTGCATTGATTTCCGGCACCACCAATTTTTTGGTCGGGTCCATTCGCCAAGCGGAGGAGTTATCGATTACTGTGGTTCCCACTTCGGCAAATTTTGGCGCCCATTCCAACGAGGTGTCTCCACCTGCGGAGAAAATGGCAATATCTGGTTGGGCGGCAACGGCATCTGCCAAACCGATTACGGTATGCTCCTCGTTTTTATAGGTGAGTTTTTTGCCCACGGAACGTTCCGAGGCAACCAACAACAATTCTGAAATAGGGAAGTTGCGTTCTTCCAAGACTTTCAACATAACTTCGCCTACCATTCCGGTGGCTCCAACTACTGCTACTTTCATCGTAAAATTATTTCTTGTCGCAAAGGTACTTTAGTCAGCGGTTTAAACAAGCTTTTTCTTTATGAATAATCAAAAAATAACAAAATGTTACAAATAAAACAACCATCAACATGATAGCGAAACACATTGATGGTTTTTAATGGTTATTGTGATGTAGCGGACTGCCGAACTCTATTCAGCATCAACGATTTTTATTTCTTCAACAAATCGCGGATTTCTGCCAACAGCTCCTCTTGGGTCGGACCCTTTGGAGCTTCTGGAGCAGGCTCTTCTTTTTTCTTCATTCTGTTTACGGCCTTCACTACAAGGAACATAACAAATGCGACGATGATGAAGTCGATGACATTGGTAAGGAATGCACCGTAGAGCACGGCTATTTCCCCAACGATTTCACCTGCATCATTCGGAGTTCCTTCCGTGATCACATATTTCAAATCGTTGAAATCCGATTTGAACAACAATCCGATCAGGGGGGAAACAATTCCCCCGGTAAATGAAGAAACCACTTCTTTGAAAGCGGCACCCATGACGAAACCTACGGCGATATCCACCAGGTTCCCCTTCATGGCAAATTCTTTAAACTCTTTTAAAAATCCCATTTTATAGTTGAGTATTGGTTAATCGTAAACAAATTAAGCAAAAAAGATAATATTAAGCCCCGATAAGAACTCTTTTTACCCGTTGGGATATGGCGGTGAGAATCTCGTAGGATATGGTGTTTGCCGACGAAGCAAAGCTTTCCGCAGAATTGTTTGGACCGAATACAATAACCTCATCCCCTTCTTGGCAGTCTATTTTTGTTACATCTACCATGATCATGTCCATACAAACATTTCCAATGATGGGTGCTTTTTCACCATTGATCACAACAAAACCTTTACCTTTTCCATATTGTCGCCCAATGCCATCTGCATGGCCTATGGGGAGTGTGGCACTTTTTATGGGTCGTTTGGATTTATAGGCCCGGTTGTACCCTACGGATTCGTGGGCATCAATTTGATGGATTTGTGAGATGGTGGTTTTGAGTGTGGCCACAGGTTTTAATTGTGCATCCACTTTGGCGTGATTGCCATAACCATACAGGCCGATCCCGCTGCGTACCATTTCAAACTGCGCTTCGGGATAATTGATGATGCCCGAAGTGTTAAGCATATGTCGAATTAAAGGGTAGCCCAAGGCTTCGATGAGTTTGCTGCTCAAATTTTTGAAGGAGTTGATTTGCTTCAAACTGAAATCCCTTTCATTGGAATCTTCCGAAGCGGCCAAATGTGAAAAAGTCGAAACTATTTTGATGTATCCGTTGCGTTGCGTTTCCTCAGCAATAAAATCAACATCATCCTCAGAAAAACCCAAACGGTTCAATCCCGTATTGAATTTAATGTGGATAGGATAATCGTTTTGTTGTTTTTCTTTGGCGGCTTCAAGAAATTGATTCAAAATATTCTTGGAATAAATGCTGGGCTCCAAGTGGTGTACAATTAAATCTTCAAAGTTTGAAGCAAGAGGATGCAACACCAAAATAGGTGTTTTAATTCCTGCTTTGCGCAATAATACACCTTCGCTTACATAGGCAACGGCCAAATAATCGGCACCCATTTGTTCCAGTTTTTGGGCAATGGCAATCATATCGCTTCCGTAGGCAAAAGCTTTAACCACCCCTAAAAATTTGGTTTCTGGTTTTATTTGGGAATGCAAATGGTTGTAGTTGTGTTCCAAGGCCGAAAGATCCAAAACCAAGGTAGTTTCTCCGACCTTACTCATTGGATTTCTTTTTTTTGGTGCCCACTTCTTCCGATTCCACATCCATTTCCTTTATTTTTTCGCGCAGCATGGCCTTGTAGAATGCGGCCCTGCTCAAGGGCTCGTATTCCTCGGTTTCGCCCAGCAGCACCAAATTGTCGTTAAGGGATTTTCTAAAACTGTAGTTTGCCAAATTTCCGGTTCTGGTACATACGGCATGTACCTTGGTCACATATTCTGCCGTTGCCATTAATGCGGGCATAGGGCCAAATGGGTTTCCTTTAAAATCCATGTCCAGACCAGCGACCACCACACGGATCCCACGGTTGGCCAAGTCATTGCATACGGTCACGATTTCATCGTCAAAAAACTGGGCCTCGTCAATGCCTATTACATCGCAATCGTCCGCCAATAGACGAATGTTGGCTGCGGCCGGAACGGGGGTGGACCTGATTTCGTTGGAATCGTGGGATACGACCATATCTTCATGGTAGCGGGTATCCACAATGGGCTTGAATATTTCCACTTTTTGTTTGGCGAATTGAGCCCGTTTCAATCGTCGGATCAATTCTTCGGTCTTTCCCGAAAACATGGAACCGCAGATAACCTCAATCCATCCAAACTGTTCTTTAGGGTTTACTGTGTTTTCGAGAAACATACCGTATTTTTGAAAGAAATTGTTTGTTTTCCCGTTATATTGGGACGACCACAAAGCTACTAAAAAATTGCCCCCCTGTTTTCAATAAGATTTTAACCTTTTGTTGATAGGGTTTTTGCAAAATCATTATATTTTTATAGAAAAGAAGAAAAGCTATGATACGGAAATTGAGGGAAGAGTTGATTAAGTTGTCCACTGAAATAATCACAGCCAGGGAGGATACCGATCTTGCGGCACTTTATAAAAAATCGAGAGAGATTTACGAAAAGTTGGCCGTGTTGAAGTTTATTGATGAAAAATTGAGCGATGTTGAGGTAGATGTTTCCCAAAACGTAATAGCCTCAAGATTTGAGAAAATGGCCAATGCGGTATTGAGCGGTAACACATCGGTGCCCGAGAGCAATCCACACAAGGAAGATATTATGACTCCGGGCATGGATACCATTAAGGACATGGTTTCCGAAATGCCGTCCAATGCAGATTTGGAACAGGTGTTTGCCGAGTTCGTGGCCAAGCCCGACCTTATGAAAAACGACAAAGATGAGGTGACACCCAATGAGAGTGCCAGTGCACCTTCTAAATCAATAAAGCCCAAATCCTTAAATGATCGACTTGGCAAAGATTTCCAGGTAGGGCTAAACGATAAACTAGCATTTGTAAAACATCTGTTCAATAACGACATGGAAGACTATACCCGTGTTCTCTCTCAACTCACAACAATAGATTCGGAGGAACGTTCCATCGCGTTTATCAACAATATGGTAAAACCCGAGTATAATAATTGGGAGGGCAAAGAAGAATACGAAGCCCGATTCTTGGCACTTATCGAGAGAAGATTCGCATAAATCCGATTTTCAATTTTATTTTAATAGGAAGAAGACCGTAACTTTGGTGTATGGGAAAGCTATACTTGGTTCCAACACCAATAGGAAATTTGGATGACATGACACTTCGCGCCATTAAGGTGCTCAAGGAAGCGGATGTGGTTTTGGCGGAAGATACCCGAACTAGCGGCAAATTGCTCAAGCATTTTGAGATAAACACCCCTCTGCAAAGCCACCACATGCACAACGAACATAAACAAGTTGATAGCTTGGTGCAAAAAATGAAAGAGGGAACTACTTACGCTCTCATTTCCGATGCAGGTACACCGGCTATTTCCGACCCAGGATTTTTATTGACCCGCGCTTGTGTTGAAAACGATATTGAAGTGGAATGCTTGCCAGGCGCAACTGCTTTTGTGCCCGCTTTGGTAAATAGCGGACTGCCTAACGATAGATTTGTTTTTGAGGGCTTTTTGCCCATAAAAAAAGGCCGCCACACCCGACTTTTGGAACTCGCCGAAGAAACCCGGACCCTAGTTTTTTATGAATCTCCCCACAAGCTACTTAAAACCTTGACCCATTTCGCTGAGTATTTTGGAGAGGACAGACCTGTTTCTGTATCTCGTGAATTGACAAAGTTGTACGAGGAGACCGTTCGGGGAACCGCAAGCGAAGTGCTGGAACATTTTACCGATAAACCACCCAAGGGTGAGCTTGTTATTGTGGTTGGAGGCAAAAAATAGTTGTTAACTTCAACACAACTTTACGACCCATTATACAAGATGGATGAATTACTTTCCAAAATACGGAACTGTTCCCATTGCGAAGAGCATCTGCCCTTGGGTCCCCGACCCATTGTTGCTGCCCATCCCAAATCCAAGATTGCCATTATTGGGCAGGCACCCGGCACCAAGGTGCACCAAACAGGTATTCCGTGGGACGACCCCAGTGGAAAGCAACTCAGAAAATGGCTGAATGTCACGGATGAGCAATTTTATGACGAACAACTCTTTGCTTTAATCCCCATGGGTTTTTGCTATCCGGGAAAGGGAAAATCTGGGGATTTGCCCCCGAGACCGGAATGTGCTCCCCTGTGGCATAAAGCTTTGGTGAATCAAATGTCCGATCTAAAACTCACCATTCTGATAGGCCAATACGCCCAAAAATACTATTTGGGCAATACCATGAAAAGAAACTTGACGGAAACGGTGAATAACTACCGGGAATATTTGCCCGATTGCATTGTGTTGCCCCACCCATCGCCCAGAAATCGGTTTTGGTTGAGTAAAAATCCTTGGTTCGATAAAGATGTACTACCGGATTTAAGGAAAAGGGTTTCAAGTAGCCTTATTTCTTGAGCTTAGTCTAATATTTAGATCCATCGTGTTTTCCTTTTTGCCAACCTACTTCCTCTAAATATTTTTCCGCACTTTCCACGGCGCCATTTTCAATGGTTGTGCCCATGGAGTCGTTCCAGCGGTTAAGGAATCCAAAAAGAGAGATAACCCCCATCATTTCAACTATTTCACCATCATCCCAAAACTGATGCAAGCGTTTTTTTATATTCCCGTTAACGGTGTTTGGTACCTGCGAGGCAGCCAAAGCAAAGTCCAAGGCTACCCTTTCTGCTTCAGAAAAGGCTTCATGTGTTCTGTACTCCCAAATATTGTCCAGTTGTTCTTGTTTGGCACCATATCGTTCCGCCGCTCGAATAGCATGGGCCTGGCAATACCTACACCCTGTTGCGTTACTGCTTACCCAGGCAATCATCCGTTTTAGTGCGGAAGTCACCCTGCCCTCATTGGCCATCACCGCTTTGTTAAGGTTAATAAACGCCTTGGAAATCGCAGGCCTGTGCTGCATGGTCAAAACGGAATTGGGGCAAAACCCAAGGGTTTCGTTAAAGAATTCCGCCAGTTGTTTGGTTTCTGGGTCGTGATTAGGGGCAAGGGGGGATACTAAAGCCATGGTTGAGTTATAAATTGTATTTTTGAACTCCACAAGAAACAAAAATTAAACTTCATGACAAATCACATAACTACCAAATGGTTGGGTGAAATGGCTTTTGAGAGCAACAACCCATCTGGACATACTGTACGAATCGACGCCGGGGAAGAAAGTGGTGGCTCTGCTGCAGGATTGCGCCCCAAAGCCCTAATGTTATCCAGTTTGGCCGGTTGTTCCGGTCTTGATGTGGCATCACTTATCAAAAAAATGAAGCTGGAAGTAGATGATTTTAAGATTGAGACTATAGCCAATCTTACCGATGAACATCCAAAACATTACGACTCCGTTGTTGTTGAATATCATTTTACGGGTTCCAACCTCAATGAGGACAAACTCCAAAAAGCCGTAAATCTTTCCGTGGAAAAATATTGCGGTGTCATGGAAATGTTCCGAAAATTTGCAAAATTGGACATCAAGACCATTTTTCATCATAAGTAAAATTTAAATACAAGCCCAAGTACAATGCTCAAGTGCAAGTTCAATTTTAAGTACGGGCACCAAGTTTAAATTCGAGTAAATCGATTATATTTAACAATTAGGTCAACCTCAAAATCAAATCAACATGATTTATGACCCACAAAAAATTTGATTTAGAGGAAAGATTTGTTGAGTTGGCAGCCAATATTGCTTTCTTCTGTAAAGACCTACCCAACAATTTTACTGGCCAGTATTATGGTAATCAACTGCTTCGTTCAGCGGGTAGTGCAGCTTTGAATTTTGGTGAGACTCAAGGAACCTGTTCGGACAGAGATTATATCCACAGAGCGACTATATCGTTAAGGGAACTGAAAGAATCAAGAGTGAACCTCAAAATTTTGAATAAAATAGATTATGGCGATGAAGAAATACGTAAAAGTTTACTGGATGAAGATGAGCAATTGATTAAAATCATGGCCACAATAATCAAAAACAAAAAACGACAAGCACTTGAAACTTGAGTTTGAACCTGAACCTGAACTTGAGCTTGAACTTGAGTTTGAAACCCGAACTTGAACTTATAAAACCATGCGCTGGACCATAAAACCAAAACCTGCACAAGAGGCCATAGACCATCTTTCCAATGCATTAAAAGTAGAAGGCCTAATAGCACAGCTATTGCTTCAAAGGGGCATCACCGATTATGAAGGAGCCAAAGCATTCTTTCGGCCAGAGCTGTCCCATTTGCACGACCCTTTTTTGATGAAGGGTATGGACAAGGCCGTGGAACGGATTCAACAAGCCATGGCCAATGAAGAAAACATATTGGTGTATGGGGATTACGATGTGGATGGAACAACGTCGGTAGCCTTGATGAGCTCCTTTCTGATGGAAACATACCCGAATGTGGCCACGTACATTCCCGATCGTTACTTGGAAGGATATGGCATATCATTTCAAGGAATTGATTTTGCCGCGGACAACGACATAAGCCTTATTATTGCCTTGGATTGCGGCATCAAGGCCATTGACCAGATAACATACGCCAAGAAAAAAGGGATTGATGTGATTGTGTGCGACCACCACAGACCGGGAGCGACATTGCCCGATGCCGTGGCGATTTTGGACCCAAAGCAAGATGATTGTGCATATCCATACAAAGAACTCTGCGGATGTGGAGTTGGTTTTAAACTGATCCAAGCCTTGGGTTCAAAACAGGGTAAAACCATCGATGATTTAATGCTGTATTTGGATTTGGTGGCAACGGCCATTGCTGCAGATATAGTGCCGATTACAGGTGAAAATCGTGTACTCGCCTATTATGGATTGCTCGTAATCAACGAAAACCCAAGAACAGGCATAAAAGCGCTGATTGATCAGACCAAAAAAAGGGAACTCACCATAACCGATGTGGTCTTCATCATTGCGCCGCGCATTAATGCCGCTGGGCGTATGAAGCACGGTCAGCATGCAGTAAACCTGCTAACCGAATTAGACTTTGCCCAAGCAAAGCAGTTTGCTTCCGAGATAGAACTGTTCAATACCGAGCGACGAAGTTTAGATCAAGAGATTACACAAGAAGCCCTAATTCAAATTCAACAAAACCAGGAAGAGGATAAATTTACCTCTGTGGTTTATAATGAAAATTGGCATAAAGGGGTAATAGGCATTGTGGCTTCACGCCTTACCGAAACCTATTACAGGCCCACGCTGGTCTTTACCAAAAGTGGGGATAAATTGGCAGCTTCCGCACGATCGGTAAAAGGGTTTGACATCTACAATGCCCTTGAAGGCTGTTCGGATTGTCTGGAACAGTTTGGGGGTCATATGTACGCAGCGGGCCTTACCTTGTTGGAAGAACAGTACGAAACCTTCAAGAATCAGTTCGAAAAAGTGGTTTCGGAAACCATCGACCCAATATTGTTAAAGCCCGAAATTTCTGTGGATGCAAAAATCCAAATGGACCAGATTACCTCAAAACTGATGCGCATCTTAAAACAATTTGCCCCTTTTGGTCCTGGGAACATGACCCCCATTTTTATGGCCGAAGGACTAAAGGACACAGGGTATGCCCGCGGTGTAGGTGAAGAGGGAAAACATTTAAAATGCAGTGTGTATCAGTCCGGTTCCGAACCCATTGGTGGCATTGGATTTAATTTGGGCAATAAAATAGACAAAGTTAAGGGCGTACAATCTTTTGATGCCGTATTTTCGTTGGATGAAAATGAATGGAACGGAACGGTGAGCCTTCAACTAAAACTAAGAGATATTCGCTAGCTATTTATGGATCCCTACGCTGCCCTCCGCTATAAGGAATTCAACATATTTTTGATTGTGCGTTTTGCCATGGTATTTGCATGGTCCATGCAATTTATTGTGATTGAGTGGCAGGTGTATTCTTTGACCAAAGACCCACTTTCCCTTGGCATTATTGGATTGATGGAAGTGATCCCAGCGGTGAGCATGGCACTCTTTGCCGGGCATATTGTGGATCAAAAAGAAAAGCGAAACCTTTTAATTACCTGTATTGCGGGATTCTCGGTCATCAGCCTGGGGCTTTTTTTGTTGAGCTGGCCCGGGCTTGAAGATACTTGGGAATCCAAAACAATCCTGTATTCCATTTATGCTTTGGTGTTTTTGGGTGGCTTTGTACGGTCTTTTTTGGGACCGACCATTTTTTCCCTGATTGCATTGATCGTTCCAAAAAAAATATACCCCAATGCAGCTACGTGGAGCAGTTCCACATGGCAATTGGCATCGGTTTTGGGTCCAGCTTTGGCAGGATTTTCCATTAGTTGGATAGGAGTGCACTGGAGCATGTGCGTTATTTTCGGTTTCTCCTTGATGGCCTTGATCTTCCTTTTCCAAATTCCTAGAAAGCCCATTATGAACCCGAAACTTGGAGAACCCGTTTTTCAAAGTTTACGGGATGGACTCAAATTTGTTTTTGGAAACAAGGCGATATTTGGAGCGCTTACTTTGGATATGATTGCGGTGCTTTTTGGAGGTGCCGTAGCACTTTTGCCCGTTTATGCCCAAGATATTTTGCATGTAGGCTCCGAAGGATTTGGAATTTTACGGGCAGCACCTGCTGTGGGAGCTTCCATTACCATGTTGGGTTCTACCCGATTTCCATTGCACAAAAATGCGGGCAAAAAATTATTGATGGCGGTTTTCGCCTTTGGAGTCTGTATTATCGTGTTTGGACTGTCGGAACTATTTTGGTTATCCGTAATCGCTCTGTTCCTAAGTGGTGCCGTAGATGGTGTTTCCATGATCATACGCCAAACTATTTTGCAATTAAAAACACCTGATAATATGCGGGGCAGGGTAGCTTCGGTTAATTCCATGTTTGTTGGCTCGTCCAACGAATTGGGGGCTTTTGAAAGCGGAGTGGCTGCTAAACTATTGGGAACGGTCACCGCGGTAGTGTTTGGAGGATGTATGACACTTTTAACGGCAGGAACAACAGCCATTGTTTCACCGAGCTTCAGGCGATTGGACCTTCAAAAAGATATTGACGAGCACGAAAAGGAAGATTAGTCTTCCAATTTCTCCAAGGTCAACTTTTCACCATCAAAAACAGCGTAGGTAAAATACGAAATCCAATCCCCGAGATTGGTGTAAGTGGATTTTTCGTTGAGCTTGACTTCCATTGGCAGATGGCGGTGACCAAAAATGAAATGGTCGTAATGCTGCTCCTCCAGCTTGCGTTTGGCGTATAAAATGAGCCATTCCTTGTCCTCTCCCAAGAATTTGGCATCGGCCTCGCCGGAAATCATTTTGTTGTTCACGGATAGATGCTGCCCCAAGCGTACTCCCAAATCAGGATGCAACCATTTAAAAAACCATTGGGCAACGGGGTTGGTAAACACCTTTTTCATCCGTTTAAAACCTTTGTCGTGCGGACCCAATCCATCACCGTGTCCAATAAAAAACGAAGTATCGTTGATGAGGAATTGCTGAGATTTGTGATAGACCGGTATGTTGAGTTCTTCTTCAAAATAACCGTTCATCCAAAGATCATGGTTGCCCACAAAGTAGTTGATGTGGACGCCCATATCGGAGAGTTCCGCCAACTTGCCCAGGGTGCGCGTAAAGCCTTTTGGGACTACGGTCTTGTATTCGAACCAAAAATCGAAAAGGTCGCCCATCAAAAAAATAGCAGCGGCATCTTTCTTTATGGAATCGAGCCAGGCCACAAATTTTTTCTCACGCGGCAAGCTGTCCTTTCGGGAGGGAGCCCCAAGGTGGTTATCGCTCGCGAAATAGACTTTTTTGCCTTTAGGAAGTGAGATATTGTCCAATGGGTCTACGGAAAAAGTTTATAGATGTCGTTTCGTTTAACAAAACGAGACAATATTAAGGTATTGTTTTCATAATAAAAACCTAGGCGGTAAGAACCTATTCTCATTCTGAAGGCGTTCGGGTGTCCTGCTAATTTCTTTACGGACTTAAGTTCATCAAAAACCTGTGCCTCTTTCATTTCAAGAATGATAAGCTTTAACTTTTGCTTTATCTTTTTATCATTAATCTTTCTTAAATCTTTTTCAAGTAATTTATGATACTTGATATTCATTCATCCAGAATTTTAAAGACATCGTCTTCGCTAACAAAGTCTTCTTTGTCTGCTTGTTGCATCAAAAGTAAAAGCCCTAAATCTTCTTTTTCCTCTTCTGATAGCTTTTCGAAACGTTCCAGTTCTTTGTTTTTCACATATTCAACCACAGCCTTTTCCATCAAGGCTTTAACGCTCAAGTTTTCAAAAGCGGAAAGCACTTTTAATTTTACCACAAGTGACTTATCGACTTCAATCAGTTTTTTAACATGTTCCATAAAACTTGGTCCCTCAAATTCTATACCAGCAAATGTATAAAATATATATTATATATATTATTTTTTGTAACGTCGGTTGCTTCGTATTCTATTGACCACATACACCACGATTACAAAAAGGGCCAATATGGGAAAAATCAAATCATTCATAACTGCTTTTATTTTTTAAACTTTTCCAATGCTTTTTTAGTGTTTGGGGACAGCGCCAATTTTCCAGATGCTTCGGCACGCTCCAACAATAGGTCGTCCCAATGCTCGGTTCCTTCCCAGAGCACTTTTTTCGTTTCGGCCAGAGCTTCAGGATTATAGGTCGCCAATTTTTGCAGATGAATGTCCAGTTCCTTGTCCATTTCGGAAATGGAATCGTATACCTTGGCATAGAGTCCATGTTCCTTGGCCCAATACGCATTTTTCCATTCCGTAGGATATAAAGTGAGCTCGGCGAGAGCAGCTTTTCCCATTTTGCGTTCTACAGCGGGCGCAATCACAAAGGGCCCAATTCCTATGGAAATTTCGGATAGTTTGATGGCGGCTTCTACCGTAGCATGCACATAATCGCAAGCGGATGCCAAGCCGACACCGCCACCAACCGTCTTTCCTTGTACCCGACCAATAATGGGTTTGGGACATTTACGCATGGCATTGATGACATTGGCGAACCCGCTGAAAAACTGTTTTCCTTCTTCCAAATTGGAAACGGCTACCAATTCATCAAAAGAAGCTCCTGCACAAAAAGCTCTTTCCCCTTCAGATTTTAAAACAATCACGGAAACCTCGTTGTTTTCTCCAAGCTCGTGAAACTCCTTTGCTAGTCGGGCCAAAAGCTCGGAAACAAAGGAATTACTGGCAGGGTGACCAAATTCGACCATGGCAATCCTGTTTTCTATTTTGGTGTATAAACTTCCGTTGGTTCTATCTGTTGTCATTAAAATTGATTATCAGATGTCTTTGAGCACTAAATTAAGGGTTTTGTACCAAGGGCCTGAACTTTCTCCTAAATTTCCATACCAGAGAGAATCCGCGAATCATCATCCAAACCACAAAAGCGATCCAAATGGCATAAAAACCGAGCCCCAAATACATGCCCAAATACAGACATGGGATAAATCCTAAAAAGGTAGCAGCCAAGAGTACATTTCTAAGATATTTCATTTCGCCCATCCCCTTAAAAATACCATCAAAAATAAAGGCCAAGGTGTTCATGGGCAGCCCTAGAATTACGATGTAAAAAATACTGTAGAAGGTATTGAGCACAATTTCCTCATTAGAAAAAAGGTGCCCGATGGGCCGGTAAAAAATAAACCCAAAGCACATAAGGGCAAGGCTTACGGCCATCCCGTATTTAAATATGGTCTTGGCCAATTTCCATAGGCCGTCGTAATCGGCGGCGCCCAAAAGTTTTCCGCCCATACTATTGCCCGCTGCGGCATACCCATCAATAAAAAATGCGGCAAACAACCAAAGGTTTACGGCAATGGTGTGTGCCCCGATAAAGCGGTCGCCCAAGGTAGTGGCTTCGCGAACGGCCAGCATCAAGGCGGCATTGAGTGCCAAGGTCCTTACAAAAAGGTTGAGGCTCATAAAAATCAACCGTTTGATCTCTTTGTTGAGCGGAAGGGTCAATTTCATACTGATGTCCGTCTTTTTAACCAATAAAATAAGAGCCAAGATGGCCATGATGGCTTGGGCAATCAAACTGGCCCATGCGGCACCTTCCAAGTAAAGTGCTGGAATAAAACCATCAATTCCATAAACCAGAACAAAATCCAACAGGATGTTGAGCCCGGCACCCAACATGGCAATGACCATAGGGTAGAAAGTGTTCTGGAGCCCACGGAAAATACCGAAAATGGCAAAAGTGAACAGCGTAAGCGGGAATCCCCAAACCCGAATGGAATAATAGGAAACACAATAGTCCAATATTTTGCCCGAAGCATTAAAGAGTGCAAAAATCTCTTCGATTACAAAAATGGTGGTGAGCAGGACCACAAGGCTCAAACAGATGTTCAGAAATATGGCTTGAGCAGGCAGATTTTTCACCTCGGACAACCTGCCGGCACCCAAATACTGAGATATGATGGCAGAAATGGCACTACGGGTCTGGCCGAGCACCCAAATGAGCATTGACAAAAAAGAGCCAACAATCCCGGCTGCCGCCAAGGATTCCAATCCGTCCACTGGAATATTGCCCACAATAGCTGTATCCGTAATGGACAGCAAGGGTTCGGCAATACCCGAGATTGTTGCGGGAATCGCCAATTGGTTGATGCTCTTAAAGTTTACCTGTGTGCTCAAATCGGCGGCAAGTTACAGCACTAATTCATAACAATGAAAAGGATGGTCGCTTTGTTTGGGAAAGTAGATATCGTCCAATTTTTGATAGCCGCGCTGTTCATAAAAACGTTGGTTTCTTTTGTTCTGTGAAAAGGTGTCGAGGCGTACCGAGATAAAATCGTTCTCCCTTGAATAATTTTCGGCAAAATCCATCATTTGTTGGGCCAGTCCCTTCCCTTGAAGGTCTGGATGAACGGAAAGGCGGTGGATATAGGTGCTGTTTCCGTTTGGGGTCAACCATTGGATGGGTCTGTACTCATCATCCATAAGGGTTGATATGACGATAGTGCCCTGTACGATGTTGTTTTCTTCTATTACGAAAAGTTCATCGCGTTCAATGTCTTTGATGAATGCTTCTTTGGAAGGGTAGTACTCGTTCCATTGAAAAATACCGTTCTCCTGCATTTTTTTGGCACAGGCCCGAGTTATGGTCAAGATATCGGGGATTTCGGATATCTTTGCGCGTCTTATCATTGATTCGTTTCAATTTAATTGTAAATTTAAGGTTTAATCGTAATCACCAAACCATGAACAACATACTTGTACCCATTGGAACTTCTCCAGATTCACATCAAACCTTGCAATATGGCGTTGATTTTGCCTCGGAATTTGGGGCCAAAGTTTATGTGATGGATGTGTTCTCCGTAACTACCGCAGTGGGCAGCTTGGCCAATGTGGAAGAAAAGGTTGCCAAGAGCAGCAAGGAACATTTAAAAGAAGTGATAGACCAGGTGGACACCAAAGGTGTAGAGGTAAAAATGGCCACTTATAATGGGGATATTATTGATGGTTTAAAGAGCATCAACAAAGAATTGGGGATTGATTTGATCATTATTGCCCCAAAAAGTAATGATATCCAAGAAGAACTTTATTTGGGAAATACCTCTGGAAGAATCATTAAGCAAACCGAAATACCTACGCTAATTGTGCCTAAGGGGACAACTTTTAAACCAATGAAAAAAATATTGACGGCTTTTGGGTCCGGTATTTTAAAGAGAAGCAGTATTCTGACCCCATTGGTGATGATCAAGAATAAATTTAGGTCTGAAGTAAGCCTGTTGTTGGTGAAAAGACCGGGGTATACCGAGGATGACCTTAAAGTGAACACAGCTTTGATGGACTTGAGCACCCAATTGACGATTACCGAAAATGGAACCACCTATTTGGGTGTGACGGAGTATTTCCAGAAGGAGCACCCCGACATGTTATGTGTGTTTAGAAGAAAGCGAGGATTCTTTAAAAAACTATGGGAAAAGAACACCATACCTAAGTCGGAGTTCTTTGCAAAGATACCTGTACTGGTTCTCAGCGTTAAAAAAGATTAAGGAAACGGCGCAATTTTTGATACTTTCGGAAAAAAGTATTTCCTTTGCGCTCTCTTTGGGGGATTAGCTCAGTTGGCTAGAGCGCTTGCCTGGCAGGCAAGAGGTCACCGGTTCGAATCCGGTATTCTCCACAGTAACAGTAAGGCTTCAAGAGTTTTTAACTTTTGGAGCTTTTTTCATTTGCACGCAATTTGCACGCAAAACTGGTTTTAAATTAAGCTCGGTATTATTTGATTCAAATTGGGCTATTTCTATGCTTTTTAATCCTTTATAGCATAATTTTTTGAAAAAGTATCACATTTATTACATGCGTTAGCTTCAGTATTAGATTTATGAATCTAAGTCCCATAAAAGGTCAATTAACGAAACAAATAAAAGAGACCACAAATGTGACCGAATGACAACAGAATTTTTGAAATAGAAAAGAAGTTCAAAAAAAGGGCCGTTAAAATGAACTGTTTTTAAATGCACCGAAAAAGTTTTCTTTTACTAGAGAACTGTGTAGGCAATCAATCAGCAACAATCTTCGTTATTCTGAATAGGTGGACAAGCGACAGTACCGTAGGAACAAAAGACACAACAATCCCCTTCTTTTGGCTTAAGGACTTTTTTGCAATTGTCACATTCATAAAAGAATTGACAGGCCGTTGTTGGCATTTCCTCTTCTTTTTCAAGCCCGCAATTTGGGCAAGTAATTGTTGATATTAACTGAGGTCTCATTATTTGACTACTTTATAAGCTGTACTGTTTATGGCTTTTTTGATTGCGGGCAAATCGGTTTTGGTCTTGTCAAATTCCACTATGGTGTTGGCATTTTCGTAGCTGGTTTTTACCGAAATAATTCCATCCAACTTATTGACTTCACTTTCTACGTGTGCCTCACAACCCACACAAGTCATTCCCTCAACATAAAACGTGTGCTTTTCGATATTGGATTGAGAGACATAGACGATGTCCTTTGTGGGCTGTGCATAAAATAAGTTGGAATAGTACGGGAAGGCCAGCATCAATCCCGAAAATACGGTTACGATGAACAAAAATTGTTTGGATTGCCAAAATGTAGGTTTCGCATCATCGTCACAGGCACAATCTATTTCTTCCTTTGTTTTTGGCCGTAATTTCTGATACCATGCAAATACCAAAACAATAATGGTCAAGCCGATAAAATAGGGTCTAAACGGCTCGACCCAGGAAAAGGTAGATGCAATGCCGCTTGTTCCAGCAATCAGTGCCAAGACAGGGGTAATACAGCATATTGATGCTGCAACTGCGGTAAAAATACTGGTATAGGCCGCGGTGTTTGAAGTATTATTCGATGCCATAATTTAAACTTTCTAAGCTGTTTTCTTTCTTATCGAAATTGAACTGAAAATTCCATTTAAAACATTATCCTCACTCTTTACCAACGAATAATATAATGTTTGACCTTCACGTCTCGATGTGATAATTCCTGCATCCTTCATTTTACGGATATGTTGGGATACCGCGGGGACACTCATTTCAAGAATGTCAGCAATATCGCAAGGACACAATTCATTTTCTATGTTCAAAAGAAATAGGATTTTCAGTCGTACCTCACTTCCGGCAAGGGCCAAAATTTTGCTCATGGCCTTAAAACTATCGGAAGAATTTTCTATTGTCCTCTTGCACCGTGATATTTGTTTATGGTCGGCTTCATTCCGGGTACAGGTTATTTCCAAGCTCATCAATTTTAACTTAACGCGTCTACAAATATATCATTATTTAAGCAAATACTTATATACTAAAACTGTAGACATATTATTTAGGAAGTTGGATTGGTTCTTTGTTTTAGTTTTTATAGACGAATGCCTACCGAGTTTTTGTAGCACCAGTGAAAAAAATAGGGGACTATGATATTTCTATTTCGGATTCTGATTCCAATGTCCGGCAGCAATAAGTAGCCTTTTCATTTGAATAAGTTGGTCTTCATCTTTGAAATATTCATGACTTAGCATTTTTCTCAGTTGACCAACGGTTTCTTTTGAAGTTAATCCCTTTTTTTCAAAAAGTTCGGTAAATTTCTGAAGTTGCTCTAACTTGTACTTTGCCTTTTCAACAAATTGTTCCCCATTTTCAGAATCCTCGTAACTCGATTGAATTTCAAAATGTCGTTCTATCGTACCCGGTTTTCCAATTATCAATTTCTCAGCATTAATCTGAACGATTCCATTTGTAGTAAAAACATAGTCCCTATCGTGAACCATCCTATTAATTCTGGTTTGACCATCAGCAATACTGTTTGGAAAGATTTCTAAGTAGTATTTGGTATCTAAAGGCAAAGTTATTACTGAGTCAGGATTAAAAAGGCCTTCAAATCGAGTTGATTTTACGCCGCGTATTGATACCGGATTATCGCAAGTAATTAATGGTGCATCCTCATCATTGATTCGGTGGACATTTATAGTACAATCATATTTGAAATCCACAAATTCTTTCCATTTTTCCAAATGTTGAACCAAGAATTTAATCCTGTTACGCTCTTTAAATTCGTGTCTAACTTTACCAATATCCTTAATATTGAATTCGTGCTTTTCTTCTTCAAATGTAAATTTCACATCGCCGTTTTCGTCGGCGTACAATAACATTCTATCTAAAATTTGGTCGGTAAATGCGTTCTGATGATTAAGAAACCTCGGGGTTCTAAAATAAAGGGATAGGCAGACGTATAGTACTTGCCTTTTTTGCTCAGAGGTCAATATCTTCACATTTTCATCGACAAGTAGTTTATAAATCTTAGGGAATTCAGAATCGACGTGTTCGGCATAATGATATTCCAAATCGTATTTCCTATCAATCTCGGCATTCGGAATCGTATAAAGATTTTTCTGAAAGCAAATACTTTTTGTACTAATCTGTTCAAGAAGCAAATCATCTTCCAATCTGTAAGCATCAACAAAATAGTTGCCGTTATTACCTTCAACACCAAAATTTTTCAGGTAAGACCGTGGTATGTATTGTTGCTTGATGGGTTCGTTTTTAGCCATACATGAAATAATGAATTTTCATGAATGTACTAATTCCATTCCATCTTCTGCAATCGTATCGCATTCAATATAGCCAAAAACGCCACACCCACATCAGCAAAAACAGCTTCCCACATTGTCGCTAATCCACCTGCACCGAGAATGAGGACTATGACCTTGACACCAAATGCAAGCGCAATATTTTGCCAGACAATTCGTCGCGTTGAACGACCAATTTTAATCGCTCTTGCAATCTTACTGGGTTGGTCGGTCTGTATGATAACATCGGCTGTTTCTATAGCAACGTCGCTACCCAAACCACCCATTGCAATACCTACACCACTTGCTGCCAAAACGGGTGCATCGTTAATACCATCGCCAATAAATGCTACTTTGGTTTCGGGTTGCTTTTTGAGCTCTTCAACCTCATTGAGTTTATCTTCAGGCAACAGTCCGCCTTTTGCCCAATCGATTTTCAACTCTTTTGCAACCTGTTGTGTAATTGAGTCTTTGTCACCCGATAGCATTATAATTTTGGAAATTCCTGCATCCCTAATTTGTTTAATGGCTTGGTGCGCATCATCCTTTAATTCATCTGCAATGGTAACATAACCTGCAAATGTTCCATCTATGGACACCATAACGATTGATTCTACAATACCATCTGTTTCCGAAGGGACTTCTATGCTGTTTGAGGTCATCAAGGCTTTGTTACCTACCAATACCGTTTTCCCGTTGACCTTTCCTTTCAATCCCTTTCCGGCAACTTCCGATACATCTGTCGCTTCATAATCTGACCCGTCCGCTTTGTATTCGAGAATTGCTTTTGCGATGGGATGAGTAGATTGTTCTTCCATCGCCATCAGGTATTTCATAAATTCGGCTTCCTCAAATGTGATGGAATTGATTTCCTTGATTTTAAAAACGCCTTTGGTAACGGTTCCTGTTTTGTCCATTACGACCGTGTTTACTTGGGTCATTGCATCCAAAAAGGATGCACCCTTGAATAGAATACCGTTTCGCGATGCCGCACCCAATCCGCCAAAATAGCCCAGAGGAATGGAAATGACCAGCGCACAAGGGCAGGAAATTACGAGGAATATCAATGCTCGATAGAGCCAATCCCTAAATACATAATCATCTATAAAAAAGTAAGGCAGAAAAGTAAGTCCGATAGCGAGGAATACCACGATTGGTGTATAAATCCGTGCAAATTTTCTAATGAACAATTCGGTCTTTGATTTTCTGGCGGTTGCATTCTGCACCATATCCAAAATTCGTGCAATGGAACTGTCTTTAAATTCTTTTGTGGTTTCAATCTCGATTACGCCATCAAGATTTATGCTTCCTGCAAAAACAGTATCACCTTTAGCAATAGTATCAGGTTTGCTTTCGCCTGTCAAGGCAGCAGTATTAAAAGAACCCTTTTCAGAAAGCAGAATGCCATCAAGCGGAACTTTTTCGCCTACACGCACCTGTATCTTTTCGCCAATCTCAACAGTCTCGGGATTTACTGAAACAAAATCATCATCACGATAAACCAAAGCCTCATTGGGTCTTACATCGAGTAAGGCTTTTATATTTCCCTTAGCACGGTTAACGGCCGCATTTTGGAAGAGTTCGCCCACGGCATAAAATAGCATAACGGCTACACCTTCAGGGTATTCGCCTATGGCAAAAGCACCGAGGGTTGCAATGGACATTAAGAAGAATTCAGTAAAGAAATCCCCCTTTTTAATACTTTCCCAGCCTTCCTTTATTACAGGGAATCCCACAGGGATATAGGCTACCGTGTACCATACTACGCGAATCCATCCTTTGAAGAAAGGAAACGCATCAAAGTAATCAATAGCAATTCCGGCTATCAACATTACGAAGCTGAAAATAGCCGGTAGATAGGTTCTGAAATTTGAAATTTCTTCAGGGCTGCTATGGTTATGGCCATCGTCGTGACTGTGCTCGCCTTGTTGTTTTTTTGGTTCTAAGTCACGTAAGTTTATTTTTTTCTTTTTCATATGTTCTAATCAAGTTTGATATCATTTTAAAAACTACTTCGATAATTTCAATATTCTCAATGCACCGCGCATTACAAAAGTGAAAACGATGCCGCCAATCACTAAATCGGGCCATTTACTATTCAGAAAATAAACCAGCACCCCAGCTACTATAACACCACCATTAACAATAATATCATTGGATGTAAAAATGGCACTTGCCTGCATATGAGCCTCTTGACTCTTTGCCTTGTTGATGAGCCAGAGCGATATCAAATTACCTGCCAATGCGAAAATTGAAACGATAATCATCCATTGAAACAAGGGTGTTTCGGTATTGCTAAAAAACCTTCTCAAGACCTCTGCAAACCCAAGTGTTGCCAATGCCATCTGAAAGTATCCGCTGTATTTCGCAACCTTCTTTTTTCTTGAAATGGCACCGCCTACCGCAAATAGGCTTAATGCATATACGATGGAATCTGCCAGCATATCTAATGAGTCTGCCACAAGACCCATCGAAGAAGAAATCCAACCGGTGGTCATTTCGATAACGAAAAAGCCAAAGTTGATGCCCAAGACCCACCATAGGATTCTTTTTTGTTTGGATTGGTCTTCCATTACGGGTGGTTCGGCTTCTGTGGTTCCTTCTAAGGAATCCCCAAGTTTTAAGCTGGCTATAGACGTTTTTATCGCCTTGACGTCGTCCACGTGATATACTTCCAATTTTCTGTTTGGAATATCAAAATCCAAGTGTTTTACTTGAGCATAAGACTCTAACTTCATCCGAATCATCTGCTCTTCTGAAGGGCAGTCCATTTTAGTTATTATAAAAGTGCTTTTTTTCAAAATCAATCTAATTTGTTCGTTTGTTTATTAAAGTAAATTACTGCTGCATTTTTCGCATATTCCCGTAACCACGAGATTAACATCCTCTGCCAAATATCCATCTGGCAAATTGATATGCGGGATTTTTAGTTCCGTTAAACAAACTGTTTCGTCACAGTTAGTGCAATGAAAATGTAAATGCAAATCCTGTTCTATTTCACAATTACAGCCTTCTTCACAAAGTGCGTATTTAGAGATTCCAGTTCCGTCATCTATGTGATGCACCACGTTTTTTTCTTCAAACGTTTTTAGGGTTCGGTACAATGTGGTTCTATCCGCTTTTGCGAAAGCATTCTCAATATCAGTCAGGGCGATGGCGGCATCCCTATCGGCCATATACTTATAAATCAAGATGCGCATTGCGGTGGGACGCACGTTATGGTCATTTAATGTTTTTTCAATTTCAGTCATTTTGTGCGGTGTTATAATTGATATTTTTAGCTTTATTGTAGGCTTCATAGCCTTCTTTTGCAGCGTACGGAACGATAAGTAATGCCGCCACAGGATCTGCCCACCACCAGCCTAACCAGTTGACCAATAGCAATCCTATAAGTACGACCACGGTTTGGTATAAGCAAATAAAGGTGTCTTTAGCATCAGCCAGCAAGGCTGGACTGTCTAATTTCTTTCCATACTTTCTTTTGAAATAGATCAGGATAGGATTTACAACCAGGGAAACCAATAATATAATCAGTCCCATCGTGCTCCAGTTTGCGGTTTCTTTATTTATAAGCTTTGTAATGGAATCGTAGGAAATGAAAATACAGATGAGCGTAAAGGAAACTGCAATTACGTTTAACGTGATTTTTTGTCTTCGTTTTACTTTTTCTTCATCGATACCTTTAATCTCGCCGTGTAGTCGCCAGCCTAATGTTCCCGCACTAACCACTTCAATCGTGCTGTCCAATCCCCAACCTATCAGAGCCGAACTATTTGCTGTAAATCCAGCAATAAGCGAGACCGCAACTTCAATAACATCGTAGATGACGTTCCAAATCTGTAAGGTTCTTGCTACTTTTAAGTTTTTCTTTCTTTTTTCTTTCATTCCATTTTAATCATCGTCACCAAGTTCCCCTTTTTTCATCTCTCCCATAAGGTAATAGGCATTATTAAAGGCAAAATGAGTATTTGGGTCTGGGGTTTCAAAAAAACGTATGGCTATCCAGTCACCATCCTTCTCGCCCGTAGTGACTTCTACTGGTATAAAACTCCAAGTGTTGCCTTCCCTTTGCGCTTTAAACACATAATCCCTACCACCTTCTGTAATAATGGCACTTTCTGGTAATGCGGTTTCAGCGGTTTCATCGTTATCAACTTCAATCCTACCTTTAATGTACATTCCTGAGATAAGACCACCACCTTTGTTCTCAATTTCTGCGTGTACGTGCACCGCTTTAGGATCTTGCTCGAAGGTTTTTCCTACTGAATAAATTTCGGCAACGAGTTCCGTTCCTGGTCTTGATTGAACGCTAAATCGTACTTGTTGACCTTTCTTTACCCTATCAACATCTTTTTCGAAAACCATTAAATCTGCGTGTACGTGGTCTGTATCTACTATTTCCATTAGGTTGGTCTGTGGCTCCACATATTGTCCAGTTTTTATAAAAACTTTTTCTACAACCCCTGCAATGGGACTGCGCAATGCAACACGCTGGTAGATAGTGCCATTGCGCACGCCATTCACATTGATGTTGTACTGTCGCAATTGTGCTTCCAGCCCGTTTACCATTGCGGTAGATGACTGATAGTCTGCCGTTGCCTTTTGGAAATTCATACCAGATGCCACACCAGCTTCATAAAGCCTTTTTTGACGTTCGTATTCTTGTTTTAAAAACCGACTGTTGCTGTGTGCATTTAAGTAATCGCTCTGTATCTGTATGATGCTGGGATGTGAGAGATAGGCAACCGCTTGATTTTTTTTCACTTCATCACCTTCTATTACTTCTATGGATGCCACATTTGCTCCTGTTATGGCGGTAATGGATGCTTCGTTTTGGGGTGGTACTTCCAGCGTGCCATTTGCTTCTACATAACCGCTCATATAACGTTGTGAGAGCGTGTCAATTTCCATCTGTAAGGCTTCAAACTGCTGTGCCGTGAGCATTACTTCCTTAGTTTCGCCTTCCATATTATCTTCTTCATCTTCCCCTTCAGAGTGATTTTCTTCTGTTTCAGAATGGGTGGCTTCATCGTGGCCATCTTCAGTTTTTGACTCGCCACAGCTGAATAATGTCAATGCCATAAGCATTGTGGTAATCGGTATATATTTTAATTTTTTCATCTTTTTTTAGTTTTGGAAATATTGTAGTTTAAACAAGGCTTCTAAATAATTATCGAGTGCGTCCAGCGCATCCATTTCGGTCTGTATGGCATCACGTATAATTTGCGTGAATGCTGCATAATCAAGCGCACCTTCTTTGTAGGCGAGCAATGCGCCTTTGCGCTGGTCTATGGCAAGTGGCAGAGCTTCGGTTTTATAGAAAAACCAAGTATCTCGCCATCGTGTATAATTTTGCTGTGCTTGTGTATATTGGGATTGCAGCTCGCGTTGTTTGAATGCGGCATTGGTTTCTGCAATCTGTGCATCCAGTTTAGCAGCTTTTGCGCGGCTGCGGTCTGGGCCAGAAAACAGCGGTATGGAAATCCCTGCCTGATAGGTGTAGAAACCACTATCGCCATTTACACGTTGCAGGCCACCTTGCAGATTAAACTGGGGCAGTAAGCTTGCCCTTGCTGCATCATAGCTTGCTTGTGCTTCGTCTATACGCTTTCGCGAAAGCGATAACTCGGGATGTTCATCCAATGTATCATCAGTCTCTAACACCGAAATTTCGGTAGCTTCAAATTCATCAGCTACGGTGTACATCGTATCTGGTGTCAACCAAAGATTGAGTTTTTGTAATGCGATTAAATAATCTGTTTCTGCCTGCTGAAACCTGTTGGTTATCTGTAACGCTTGATTGCGCGCAGCAGCATATTCCAGTCTCGAAATGGCTTCGACTTCAAAATTGAGTTCTACAGATTGTGCAAATTGACCATAAATGCTGTCCAGTTCTCGATAAAGAACAAATTTCTTCTTTGCCTGAAAAGCTTCTGACCAGGCTTTTTTGACTTCCAGTTCTATCTGGATTTCAGATAGGTCAAAAGCTGTTTCGGCTAACTGGATGCGTTGTTGTTGCAAGCGTTTTTTGGCACCTATTCCCAATAGATCAATATTTTGTTGCCCGATACCTATCAAGGTATAAATGCCCTGACCATCTGCCACTTCTTCGCCACCTGTAAATACTTTAGTATTACCGAAGTCATAGGCATTGCCCGTGAGTGCGCTCTGTCTTTCTATTTCGAGTTGGCTCGTCTTGAGTGCTGGATAATTCTCTTTGGCAATTTCTACAGCCCGAGATAAGGTAATGGGTGTAATGCTATCCTGAACAATGAGGTCTGGCACAGGTGCTTGTGTTTGTTGCGCTTTCGCCAAAGCGGTACCACCTAACATAAAACCAAGTATTAAAATCGTGGTCAATGCTTGCGGATTAAACGAACCAATCTTGTTCTGGTCTTTGCGCTCACGTCGCTTTTCTATAAAGATATAGAGTACAGGAAGTACTATCAACGTGAGTAGGGTGGCCGTAAGCATCCCACCAATAACTACCGTAGCGAGCGGTTGTTGCACCTCTGCACCGGCTGATGTGGAAAATGCCATAGGTAAAAACCCAAAAATATCTGTGGTAGCCGTGAGCATAATGGGGCGAATACGTTCTTTAGTCCCTTGAAATATTCTATCCTTTATGCTTGTAACACCTTCTTCCTTTAAAGAATTAAATCGGTTAATAAGTACCAGCCCGTTAAGAACTGCGACACCAAATAGCACAATAAATCCTACACCTGCCGAAATACTAAATGGCATATCTCGAAGCCATAAAGCAAACACACCACCAATGGCCGCCAAGGGAATCGCGATGTAAATCATTAGCGATTGTGAAAAGGATTTTAAGGCAAAGTATAACAGTACAAATATCAAGAACAGGGCGATGGGCACAACAATTGTTAAACGATCCTTAGCGCTTTGTAGGTTTTCAAACTCTCCACCATAGGTAATATAATATCCTGATGGCAAGTCCAGTTCTTCATCTAACTTTTGTTGTATATCTTTTACAACAGACTCCACATCTCTGCCTCGTGCATTTACACCTACATAGGTTCTTCTATACGTATTGTCACGTGAGATTTGCATAGGTCCAGGCACGTATTCAATCTCTGCTATTTCAATAATGGGTACCTGGCTTCCATCCTTAAGATCGATGTACATCGTGCGCAGGTCATCAATACTTTTTCTATGGCTTTCATCAAATCGTACCACCAGATCAAATCGTTTCTCGCCTTCAAAAATGACGCCAGCGGTACCACCTGCAAAAGCAGTACTTATGTAATCATTTACTTTTTGAATATCCAGTCCATATTGCGCCATTTTATCTCGTCTGAACTTTACGGTCATTTGTGGTAGTCCAGCTGTACGTTCTGCACTCACATCGCCCGCGCCAGGAACGGTCTTTATAATAGCTGCCATTTCCTGAACCTTGTCTGATAACACCTCTAAATCTTCGCCATATAGCTTTACTGCAATATCCTCTCTTACGCCTTCTAAAAGCTCATTAAATCTTAATTCGACCGGTTGGGTAAATGATAAATTAACCCCGACGAGTTCATCATCCAGTTTATCCCTTATGGCTTCAATCAAACCTTCTTTAGTAGAAGCAGTTGTCCACTCGTCCATATCCTTATTAAGGATGATATACATATCTGCAATATCCATAGGCATAGGATCTGTAGGTATATCTGCCACACCCATACGTGCTGTTACCGTTTTAATTTCAGGAAAATTTTCTAATAGGATAGTTTCTATTTTCTTTGAAACTTCAATGGATTCTGTGAGCGAGCTTCCTGGTCTTATAAACGCCTGCATTGCTATATCTCCTTCATCGAGCTGCGGCACAAATTCTCCACCCATATTAGAAAATATAAATCCAGCAATAATAAGCAGAACAGCAGCAGATGATAACACGATAAGCTTAAGCCGTAGTGCGCCTTTTAATAATGGCTTATAAGCATTATGTATAGCACCAATAATTTTATCACTTATCTTTTCAAGCCAACGCTCAAATTTGCCAAACCAGCTTTTGGTGTTTTGAACTGGTTTCATAAAAAGCGCAGACATCATTGGGACATACGTAAGACACAGAATAATTGCACCTATCATAGCAAAACCAAAGGTGTATGCCATCGGTTTGAACATTTTACCCTCTACACCTGTAAGGAAAAGTATAGGTGTAAAAACTATAAGTATAATGATCTGCCCGAAAAAAGCAGAACCCATCATCGTGGTTCCGGCATCATAGGCTACTTTATCCATTACGCCTTGATTGAATTTTAGCTTTCCAGACCTAATCCGTTTTTGGATCTCATACACCGTTCCTTCTATAATAATCACGGCACCATCTATAATAATCCCAAAGTCTATAGCTCCCAAGCTCATTAAGTTTGCCCATACATTAAATTGCTTCATTAAGATAAAGGCAAAAAGCAAGGACAACGGTATGGTCGTGGCCGTTATGATGCCACCTCTTAAACTACCCAACAATAAAACAAGGGCAAATATCACGATTAGGGCACCTTCCAGTAAATTGGTTTTAACGGTATCGGTCGTTCTGGCAATTAGCTCACTACGATCAATGATAGGGGCGATAGTGAGACCTTCTGGCAGGGATTTTTCAATTTCTGCCATACGATTCTTAACATTTTGAATAACCGCATTAGGGTTTGAACCTTTTAGCATCATTATTATTCCTCCCACGGCTTCCTTACCGTCTTGCGTAAAAGCACCATAACGTACCTGATTCCCAAAATGGACGCGTGTTGCAACATCTCCAATAGTTACGGGAATGTTGCCCTCGTTAATAATCGAAATATCTTTAATGTCTTCCAAAGAGCGAATAAGACCTTCACCTCTTATGAAATTTGACATTTTATTTTTTTCTATGTAAGCACCGCCTGTATTCACATTGTTCCGAGCGAGAGCCTCATACACTTGTGAAATACTAATACCCAAACTATTCAACTTATCTGGGTTGACAGCGACCTCATACTGTTTAATACTGCCTCCATAAGAGTTGACCTCTACCACGCCTTCCAGTAATGTGAGTTGTCGTTTGATAACCCAATCTTGCACGGTGCGCAGTTCCATAGGCGAATACTTGTTTTCAAAACCCTCCTCTGGCTTTATAGTGTATTCATAGATCTGACCTAAACCAGTAGAGATGGGACCCATAGATGGACTTCCAAATTTTTCAGGGATAGATTCGCCCAGTTCGTTTAGTTTTTCCTGTACCAGCTGTCGAGGAAGATAGGTTCCCATATCGTCTTCAAAAACGATAGTAACTACGGAAAGGCCAAAGCGTGAGATAGATCTTATTTCTGTAACGCCTGGTAAATTACCCATAGATAGTTCTACGGGATAGGTTACGAACTGTTCAATATCTTCCGTTCCCAAATTGGGCGATTGTGTGATGACTTGCACTTGATTATTGGTAATATCTGGCACAGACCCAAGATTTACCGTTGCCATTGACCAGATACCGACACCTATAAGAGTCAATGTAAACAGACCGATTATAAATTTGTTATTGATTGAAAAATCAATGATTTTGTTAATCATAGATAAGGATGTTAATTCAGTTGAAATTCTTGTTGAGCACATTGAATAAAAAGCAATGCACAATGTTGACGAATCCAATAGATGGACACGTCAAAACAGGATATAGCTATCCTATGAAAACTGGATTATGCCCGAGGTGGCTGTAAAAGGGAAAGTGAAATATCCTTGCCCAAACTATCGAAGTGGATAAAATTTTCTAGCGAAACGATAGGCTCGATGGGTTCAAAAATAGCCAAACGGAAATCGATGGTATGTGAATGACAGCATTGGCACTGGCAGAATGGGGAACACAGTTCACAGTCTTGTCCGTGTTCGCCATCGAAATCCATTACAGAAACGACCTGTGTGCCTTCATCAACACTGCTGGCATCGCTACAAGGCACGAAATTGAGTGCCAGAAAGTAGATGGATAATATAATCGCAAAAAATTTCACCTTGCAAAGGTAAAAGAATTATAGTGCAATTGGGTTGCAAAGAATGGCTTTGAGCGTAGTTTTTTAAAAGGAACGATTTTCAAGACAGTATTTTTCAAAAAAGCGCTAGACTTTCTTAAAGTAGTATCAAAGTATCAGACTTCATTAAGACAATCCAAAGATTAAAACATGCTTTTTTAAAGTGCCTATTTTCTAACTCCCCTAGTCTTAATTGTTGATAACTCTGCTTTCTTCCATTAAACCACCTATTTGCCCAAAATAAGAACAGTTCCATTTGGTATCAAATGAAACCAAATAAAACTAAGGGTTTATCAATACCATTATATTTGAACTATTTTAACATAAAAAACTGTATATCAATTATTTGTGAATAAAATCAATCGGTCAATCTTACTTTCCCTCCTCCTTATTTTTATCTTTATCCAAAGAATTCTTCAAAAGAAAACAAAAGCGCTTTTGTTCATTTCTAATCTTTAAAAAGAAATAAAATGGACAATTTTTTAATACTGGAACGGCTCGACCGTTTGGAAAGGCTATTGATCGCCAATAAAGAAGTGCTGACCTTCGATGAGACCTGTGACTATACCGGCATATCAAGAAGCTATCTGTACAAGCTTACCGCTGCGGGGCATATCCCGCACTCCAAGCCCAATGGAAAACTGATTTTCTTCGAAAGGAAAAAGATAGTGCGTTGGCTGCTGCAGAACCAACAGAAGCCTTTACCGGAAAGCAAAACGATCGGGGATTCGATTCCCTAGTCGAATTCCTCTTTAAATTATTTGTGGACTCACGATAATTTCATAGAAACCCTAAGATTTCAAAAATTTCAAAATATGAAAATAGTACCTTATATAAGGGTGGGCACGTCTTTCTATAAAATTGTAAAGTATCCTACCATTTCGGGACATTTCAACGAGCAGCTGGTTCCGTGGAACGAGCATATCATCAAGCAGGACCATGGCAAGGACTATCTGGGCAAGGTGCCCAAATATGACGGGTTCGCCTGTATTCCTTGCCATGTGAATTTTAAAAAGGAACACCATGGTTTCTACAATACCTATTCCCCTTTGACGCATGAACCGAAAGAGGGATGTATAATAAGGACACGGGGCTTTTTGAAGCATATCTTCGGAAATCAACTGGAGCTGGGACTGGACTATCTGAAACTCCTGTACCAAAGACCGGTGCAGGTGCTCCCCATCCTCTGTCTGGTATCCACCGAAAGAAACACCGGGAAAAGCACCTTTCTCAAATGGCTCAAGGAAATCTTTGGCAACAACCTGACCTATCTGACCAACGACAGCTTTGCAAGCCAGTTCAATGCGGACTGGGCCAACAAGTTGCTGATATGCGTCGACGAGGTACTGTTCAACAAGGAGGAACTCACCGAGCGAATCAAGTACCTGAGCACCACCAACCGGAACAAGCTTGAGGCCAAGGGCAAGGACAAACGGGAAGTGGAATTCTTCGGAAAATTTATTCTCTGCAGCAACAACGAGGACAGTTTTATCAAGATCGATGCCCATGAGACACGGTTCTGGGTGAGGAAGATCCCATCCCTTAAAAGGGAGGACACCGATTTCTTGGACCAACTGGCCCGGGAGGTGCCCGCTTTTTTGGATTTCCTTTCAAAAAGGGAATACAGTACCAAGCAAAGAACACGAATGTGGTTCACTCCAAAACAGGTGCATACACCAGCGCTGAAGAAACTGGTAAACAATAACCGGAACAGGGTGGAGAAGGAACTGGCCAGTCTACTGCTCAGTGCCATGGAAAAGTTCGAGATGGACTCCGTGGACCTTTGTCCCATCGATGCCCTGCACATGCTCAACCGCACAAGGGTCAAGACCGACCTGACCCAATTGAGGCGGTTGCTGAAAAATGATTGGAAACTGGACAACCAGCCCAATTCCAACAAGTACCAAAAGATCACCATCTGGAACAACGGTGAGATCAACACCGAGGACGCAAAAGGGAGGTACTTTACCATAAAAAAGAATTTTTTGGTCCAAAATTTTGATGATTTGATGACAGATTGATATAAGCCCAGTATTTATAAGGGTTTAGGCTGTCATCACTTTGTCATCATTCTGTCATCAAAATAAAAAATGATGACAGGTACTATGAAGAAAAAAACAAAAACGATGAAACGATGACAAAATGATGACGGGGAAACTACCAGTATTTAAAGGGCCTCCCAGAGGTTTGTCATCAAATCATCAAAAATCGATTAAAAACAGAACCATGAAAGAAAAAAGAATGGACTGCGAAAAAGCCCGCAACATTGACATCGTTTCCACGCTGGCCAAGTTGGGGCACTTTCCAGTCCGGAAAACGGAAAAAGAAGCTTGGTTCCTCAGCCCGTTCCGGATCGAGACCCAAGCCTCTTTCAAGGTATCATTGAAACAGAACTATTGGATAGACTTCGGAACCTTTGAGGGGGGAAGTACCATAGACCTGGTCATGAAAATGGAGAACTGTTCCGTAAAGGAGGCATTGGAACGATTGTCCGGGAACATGGACCATTTTTCTTTTCACCGGCGGCCGAATCCAACCAAAGCGGAACATAGAGTCAACCCGATTGAAATCATCGAGGAAAAGGAAATCGAGCACAGGGCCCTGCAAAACTATCTAAGCTCCAGAAGTATCTCGATCAAAACCGCAAGAATACTTTGCAAGGAAATCCATTATCGAATAGGAGGACGGACATACTTTGGCATCGGACTCCAAAACAGGTCTGGAGGCTGGGAACTGCGGAACAGCTATTGGAAAGGCTCCACCTCGCCAAAGGATGTTTCGATGATGGGGAACAAATCAAAGAAATTGGCGATTACAGAAGGCATGTTCGATATGCTCACCCTAATTGAGCTGATGGCGGATATCGTAAACAGCCATGACCTTCTGGTATTGAACACAACTGCCTTTGTAAAACGGATGATAAAAGAAATAGAGGATTATGAAAATGTAAAACTGTTTCTTGATAGGGACAAAACGGGATTGGGGATGACGGAACTGTTACTGGAAAAGTGCCCGAACAGTAGGGATATATCCTTCCTCTATGAAGGTTTTAAAGATATAAACGAATGGAAGGTAAAAAGCGCGAAGGATGAAGTTCGGAAACGAATTCAAGATGTGTCATTGTCATGACAAATCTTGCTTTTGCTCCCGTAGGTCGCAAAAGATGATGTGAAAATGAAGAAAGAGTTCGTACAGTTCCGGTGCTCGGTCTACGAGAAGAAACTGCTGAGGATCAAGGCCCGGAAGAGCGGTCTTTCCATCAGTGAGTACTGCCGCCGTGCCGCATTCGATGATAGGATAGTTGAAAGGATGACGGACGAACAGATAGAGGCCTATAAGCTATTGGTCAAATACCAACGGAACTTCAAGCTGATCACCAACATGTTCCGCAAGCGTAACCCTAGATTGGCCGAGGAAACGGCCCAGTTGGCCAAAGAGATACGACAACACTTTTTAAATTTCAAGAAATGATAGGCATGGGCAAATCCATATCGCACACATCGGCCTCCATGAGCTACGGGATGAACCAGGAGAAGGGATCGGAGATTATCCACAGCCAATATCTGGCCGGGGAGACCCCGAGGGAGATCACCGAGGAGTTCAAGGTCATCCAAGAACAGAATGAACTCTGCCGGAAGAACACGCTCAGCTTTGTGCTGAGCCCCACCATCGAGGACGGCAGGAAACTGGAAAGCGAACGACTCAAGGAAATGACCGAACGGTTCCTCAAGGAAATGAACCTCAAGCAGCACCAGGCCATTGCCTTTGTCCATAGGGACAAAGAGCACGTGCACGTCCACCTGTATGCCAACCGGATAAACTTTCAGGGGAAGGCCTATAACGACAGCTTCATCGGCAAGCGGAGCCAACAAGTGGCGGAAAGGGTGGCCAAACAAATGGACCTGACCACGGTAAGGGAAGTTCAGCAGGAAAAACTGTACCGGATGCAATATGTCCGATCGGAAATACAGAAGATCCATGAAAAGGTCATGGCCAAGGAACGGCCAAGGGATTTTGACCAGTATATCAAATCGATGGAGCAGAACAATGTAAAAGTCATCCCGAGCATCAACAGGCAGAACCAGTTGCAGGGCTTCCGTTTTGAGCATAAGGGAACGAACCTAAAGGGAAGCGAGGTGCACCGGTCCATGTCCATGGGCAGGATCGCCCGTCAAATGAACTTTGAAAGGAACATGGCACAGCGGATTGCCAAGGACAAGAGCATGCAGCTTTTGGGGAGGACAGTGAATGTCCCAAAAAGTTTGACCCAGACCATCATAAAAAAGACCATCAAACTGGCCATCAAAGTGGTCAGGGACACTGGAATAGGAATCTAAACAAAACAATATGGCAAAACTGGACGAGATAGCGGAACTGTTGACTGAGGAGATCAACGGATTTGAAAAGAGTATCGGCCGATTGGAAAAGGTTCATGAGGATTTCAAAAACCTTCCATTAAGGCCAGATACCAGCGAATTAAATGCTCTTCTAAAAGAGTATGGCAACAAACAAAAAAACGACATTAAGGAACAACAAAGACTGATGGAAAGGATTCTTCATAAAGTAGAGCGGTCCGTTCTCTTGCCCAGTTGGGCCATAAAACTTACTTGGGGGTTGTTGGTCACGGTCCTTTTGGTCCTTGGTTTTTCAATCTACAAGGTGTCAAGGATATCCAAGAAAGAACAGGTTGCATATGTAGAAGGTCAAGATGATGCAATTGAACACTACAGGACATTCTTTGAAGAAAGCCCAGAGGCAAAGGAACTATATCAAAAATGGCTGGAGGATAATGGCCAAAAGTAGGACAGCGCCCTATCCTATTTTTGCTTTACGCTTATCTTCCCAAACACTGCAAAAATAGGCCAGGATCCATGCGCTGAAGTTGTGAGTAAGGATTTGGGACTAGGAAGGGTTAAGGTTACAGTTTAACCAATTTCTGATTATAATTGTCTAGTATATTATTCGGCAGGGACTTCAGATATATTTGAGTAGTTGATAGTCGATTATGGCCAAGCATGGAAGAAATAGCTTGTAAGGGAACGTCCTGCAGCATAGCTTGGGTTGCAAAACTATGACGAGATACATATGAGGTCAACCGCTGCTCTATCTTGCATTTTTTTGCAATTTCTTTAAGCCCTTTATTATATCTCTTCCGTGCCCATAAGACGTCTTTATATTGAAGTTCAAATGTGGCTCTTTTAATGATTGGAAATATAAATTCAGACCTCTCTTTATCCTTAAGATAAAACGAGAGGATTTCCTTTAACTGAGGCGTGATGTTAATATCATAAGGCTTTGACGTTTTTTTTCTTTGGAATTTAATTCGGTTGTCAATGATATTTTGAACCCTTAAAAAAGCCAAGTCCATAAAGGAAATACCATAAAGCATGTAAGAGGCAAGGAAGTAATTTCTATAGTGAAACAGACTATCCGTTTCTTCCAGTTTTAAAAGCATAATTGATTTGATGCTTTTAATGTCAAGCGCTCTTTTTTCTGTAGGAGTAGTTTTAATCTTATAATGTGTAAAAGGATAAGCATCTCTAGAAACAACATCAGACTTAATGGCCTTGTTAAAGACCGCTTTGATTGTTCTCATATACGTCGATAGACTGTTAACAGAATTACCTTTGGAAAAGTGCCAGTTCTCAAATCTTTTGAGAAAATCATAATTGATTTCGTTGAATTTGATATCATTTCCATCAGCGAATTTCTCCAATACCTTAATTACCGCGTAGTATGTGTTTGCATTACCATAACGTTCAGCTGCTTTTAACTCATCGACAATATCCTCGCTAAACTTAAAAAATGAATCCAATGATGCGGTTTTTACAATCTTCTTCTTCAGCTGCAAAATGGATAAAAAGTTAAGCTCGTCCTTTTCGTTCAGGTCATTAATTATGTCGACCGCTCTGGTCTTTTCTTTTAAGAGTTGATTATTGAGTTTACTAACTGATGAAGTTCCTTTGAATGCTCTTTTAACTTTCTCGTTTTTATTATCCCAAAATTCCTTTTTTATTGATTGCCCTAAGCTTATGGAAGTTGTTTTTCGAAAATGGGTTAACCGTAAAATAATAGGATAGGAGTCATCTTTTTTCTTCCTACGCGTATCTAAAGAAAGTTTTATATTGGTATTCATCCTAATCAAAGGTAAAAAAAATTTGCACGCAATTTGCACGCAAATGGGTGATTTTATTTGAAATTAAATGAATACGAAATTATTTAAAATACTGAAAAACAATTTATTATGTATTTATTTGTATTGGATTGATATGGTAATCCTCTTGCTGGCAGGCAAGAGGTCACCGGTTCGAATCCGGTATTCTCCACCAAAAATGTAAAAGCACCTCACAAACGGGGTGCTTTTTTTATGGAGTATTTTGTCTACATCATTTATAGTAAATCTTTGGAGCGTTATTACGTGGGTCACAGTCAAGATTTGGATGATAGGATGAATCGCCATAATAGTGGCAGGACCAAATACACTAAAATTGCAAAGGATTGGGATATAAAGTATACAGAAAAGTATTTCACCCGGAGCGAAGCAATGGCTCGGGAAAAGGATATTAAAAGGAAGAAAAGCAGGAAATATATTGAGTTTCTGGTCGGGAAAGATGTTGGCTAGAGCGTTCCGAAGGCGTTCGGAAAGGTCACCGGTTCGAATTCTGTATTCTCCACCAAAAATGTAAAAGCACCTCACAAATGGGGTGTTTTTTTATTTGGTCTTAGCTGAATATCTTCCGAAACTTCTTAGGTAGCTCATCAGTTATTTTGATGGGCCGATGGGTAAACGGATGCCTAAACTCCAACGAAAAAGCATGTAAATACAGACCTTTACCCTTCAAAATTAAGTCTTCTAATGCGTATTCTTTGTCTCCGAGTATGGGATGGCCCAAACCGGACAAATGCTTGCGTAATTGGTGTCTTCTGCCCGTTTTGGGATGCAATTGCACCAAATTAAGGATACCGAACCGTTCCGAGGGTACGGATTTGATTACTTTATAATCTGATTCTGACGGTTTCCCGTCTATTTCTGATGTTATGGTTCCGCTGCTTTTCATTTTACCAATGGCAACGGCATAATAGATTTTTGCAATGGTTTTGTCCTCGAACATTTTATTTAAAGCACGGATGCAACTGCTCGTTTTCCCGACCAAAACAATACCCGTAGTGGCATAATCCAATCGGTGGACGGGTTGCGGTGTCGTAGCATCGGGAAGCGTGCTGGCCTTAAGATTTTGGGGTAAGGCATTGGCTATGGTCTTAAATTTATTGCCGCTCACTTCAATGCCCGCAGGTTTATGGATGGCGGCTAAATAGTCATCTTCAAACAATATGGCAAGCGGAAAAATGAGCTGTTTCTTTGGGTTGGTCTCTTTTGGAACGGAAAAACTGATGCGCTCCCCTCCGGTAATTAAAGTAGCCGTCGTGGCAATGTCACCATTTACGGTAATATACTTTTTCTTTATGGCTTTTTTAAGCGCTGATTTTGTAGCTACGGCCTCAAAAATACCTACGCCATATTCCTGTAACCGTTGGGGTTTGTCAAGGTTGGGGACGGTATGGGTTTCGTTGGGATTGATGTATTGTGAGGCTTTTGGAGACGGTCAATTATATGTACTTCAACTTCGGTTTGCCGATATTGCTGTTGGGGGTTCGTTTTTTATTCAGATTGTTCAATTTCTCTTTTTTGCAGATTGAATACTGTTCCTGCGGGGTCTTGAATCCAATGCATATTTTCAGGAAGCTCTTCAAGTTCGTCACACGTTTCCACACCGTTTAATTTCAAATAGTTTGTAGCTGCTTCCACATCGGGAACCGTAAGCTGTAACCAAGTTTCTGAATGTGTATAGTTGTCCACGCAATCCAACCATATTACATTGTTTCCGAATTTTACTTTGTGTGTTTTTGAAACGGTTGGATTATCAATGGGTATTTCTTCGACCTCCAACTTTAGAATGTCCCTGTAAAAAGCAATGGTTTTTTCATATTTACTTTTGGGAATCTTTATCGCAATATTAATTCCTGCTTCAAATTCTGCTTTCATGCTTATTTTATTTTTTGGATACTGCACTTAACTCTTTTGTTAGCTCTTCTACCTTTTCTGGTTTGCCGTGAAATTGTGCTGGTGTGTTTTGAAAAAGCTCAATTCTCCAAACGTTATTCTGCTTTATTGCTGTTATGGTTTGGATAGCATTGGCTGCTGGATTAATTTCTTCTTGTCCGGGAGGTCTCATACCAACAATGGCTCGAAGGGTAGCAATTTCTGAGTTCAAAAAACGGACTTCTTTAACCTTCCAAACATAATCTGCGGTTTGATGGTGCTCAAATATTTTCCCTATTTCAGCTTCGATTTTGTTCTTACCATTGTATTGACTCCCGTCAAACCCTATAGATATTCCATTATCAGTAAAGAATGATGCCATTTTGGTTGCATCTTGTTTATTCCAAGCGGTTAGTATATCAGCATGTAGTTTTTCTAATTCTACTTTATCCATTTTCTTTTCATTTACAGCTTCTTTCAATATTTATCTTCTCTTTTGTCCAAGTCGTCATAGCTATTAAAGGACTAACCGTGTTAATTAAAGGTCACAGTAACTGTACTGGATATCAGGAATCTTCTCCACTATCTGTTTGGATGCATCATAAATGTAGCATTTTTTGTAGGAAAACTACATAATTGGTCTTTTCTGATTTCTCCCTTCAAACATTAACCATCCTTTAGGATGGATTTTTTGTATTTGGCACTTGCTTTTTTGAACTTTACTTCAAAACACATCAACATGAAACTAGAAGGAAAAGTAGCATACATCACAGGAGGAACCAAAGGGATAGGATACGGTATTGCCGAATGCTTGTTGGAGCAGGGTATGAAGGTGGCCGTTAGCGGTAGAAGCCAAGAGAGTACCGACGCTGCCGTAAAAAGCTTGAACAATCCAGATAAAGTATTGGGTTTGGTATCCGATGTGGCCAAATTGGATGATGAGAAAAAGGCCGTAGCGGCGATACTCGACAAATGGGGACAATTGGACGTCGTCATGGCCAATGCAGGTGTAGGGCATTTTGCCCCTATTGATGAAATGGAGGACGAAAAATGGCATCAAATGATTGATACCAACCTAAACGGGGTGTACCATACACTAAAAGCATCCGTCGAGGCCTTGAAAAAATCCGAAGGCTATTACATGACCTTGGCCAGTTTGGCGGGAACCAACTTTTTTGCAACAGCAGCGGGCTACAACGCCACAAAATTTGGAGTCGTCGGTTTTACACAGGCTGCCATGCTGGATTTGAGAAAGTACAACATTAAGGTAACCACGATTATGCCCGGTTCCGTGGCGAGTCATTTTAACGACAACGAACCATCGGAAAAAGATGCTTGGAAAATTCAGCCCGAGGACATTGGTAAATTGGTCATCGATTTGCTTACCATGCACCCACGAACTTTGCCAAGTAAAATAGAGGTACGCCCTACACGACCCGATTTAAAATAATCAGTCGATTTTTTCCATGAGGGGAACTGCGGCATCGCAAATTTCCCCAATCAATTGGTACAGGTAATTTTCAAAAGTGGCCAGTGTATCGGCATTTATCAGGGTGTTCTTGTCCTCTGAAAACGGGAACAATCCTTGGCTCAAATTTTTAAAGGAGATGATTCCCGCCTGTACGTCACTTATTCCGTGTTTTTTGGCATAGAGATAGGCATAACAGAGCAATTGGAACGCCTTGCTCTTGTCATAATCGGTAATAAGGGCTTCCCAATCCGTTATTTTTACGTTTTTTGGGGTTACCCTGCCCGTTTTGTAATCAATGATCCTGATGGTGCCGTCGAACTCATCCACACGGTCCAAGGTTCCTTTTAATTTGATGGGAAACGCTACCCCAGGAACGGTAATAAATTCTTCGTAGCGTTCTTCCAGCGCTAAAATTTTGATTTGGTGCCGTTGTAGCTGCTTGAGTTCGTCATCCAAAAAATTGTGAAGGTATTTTATGATGACATTGTACACCAACAGAAACTTTCCTTTGGAAATATCCACTCCTGAAAGCTTTTTTTCAAAATGATGCTGAACCACACCGGCAACCTGTGTTTTTAGGCCTTTTACGTTTTCTTCCGTCAACAATTCATTGATGAGGGGGGTGTAGAGTTGCTCCAAACTATCGTGAATGATGGTTCCGAAAGTGTTGGCCGCAATATTTTCTTCCACTTCTTCCAAATCATTGATTTTTAAAATATTCCGAGTGTAAAAATCAATAGGGTTTCTAATGTAATTGGTCAAAGATGTGGGCGAAAAACCGTTTTGGGCAAATGCCTTCAGATCTTCCATAAACCGATCGTCCTTTTCAATTTGTATGAGCGGTTTCGACTCAATGGAAATTTTGGGCGAAGCAATGGTATGGGTAATGTTTGATTTTAGATTTTCGTCCGTTAACAATTGTGTGATCAATCGGCTTTTTTCCCCGCCTTCCAACACATCGGGCTCCGTGTTGTAGGTAATGTATATGTTTTTCGCCCGTTGAATCAATCGGTAAAAGTGGTACACGTAGATGGCATCCTTTTCTTTGTAGGTGGGTAGGCCATAATCCCGTTTTACATCAAAGGGAATAAATGAATTGTTCGATTTTCCTGATGGTAATATGCCTTCGTTCACCGAAGTTATGATCACTGTTTCAAAATCGAGGTTTCGGCTCTCCAACATTCCCATAATTTGAAAGCCGGTCAATGGCTGGCCTATAAAGTCCAAGGTTTCCATATTGGCCAATTGTTTGAAGAGGTTTTTGATGGATTTGAGTTTGCCCATAAAATCCACTTTGTCCAAATATTGACCCAATTGATTGAAAAGTGCATAGAATCGATACAGGTATTCAAGTTCCAAGGGGTTTTTCTCGTCTTGATAGATGGTCTTTAATCGCTTGATGAGAAGCAAACAGTTGTTTATCCATTCCATGGGGGAGATTTCTGCCGACGGAAATATAATGGACAATAAACCTTGTGCTTTTGGATATTTTGATAGGATCTCTGCGTTAATGTAGAGCAGGTTGCCTTCTTTAATGTCTTTGGACATTCGCTGTGCATAATTACCTTGATCTTCGGAAGATAGTACCAAAGCGTAGGGATTGGAGATAAATTCCAACACACGTTTAAAAAACCATCCTCGCTCGGAAACGTTGAGGTGCAACTCTAAATAATTCACAAAAAAGGAATATAAAACCGTTTTGTTCAAAGGCATCCCCATGGTAATGTTCACTTCAGGGATGTTGTTGGGAATGGCATTGAGCATAGGGTTGAGCAAAGTTTCATCAGCAAGTACCAAAGCGGTTTTTTTAAGGTCAATTTCTTCGCTCTGGCCCAACGTCTGCAATAATTGGCCCACATATTTGGTTTGGGATATACTTTTGGGCACTCCAGTTATGGTGATATTCTTTTTTGTTAGAAAATTGTGCTGCGGCTCTATTTTGTGCTGATGTTTGTAGTAAGGCCAATTGTATTGATAATCCCTCACAAACAAGCCAGCGTCGTGAATGGGGTCGTTTAAAAAATACGAATCGATGTCCCAATAAATATGCGCATTACCTTGCTCCAAGTAATGTTGAATAATGGTGGATTCTGCTGCATTGAGCGCATTAAAACCAATAAATATGATGGGGCCGGCATTAGTTTTTCGGTGGTTTCCATTTTGAATTGCTTTCACCGCTTCACGTTGAATCATTCCTTGGTAGCCTCTCTTTTGTACGAGCAAAGCAGCATAAAAATCATTGTAGATGGTTTCGAGGTTCTTCCAGAGTTGCAGATAATTCTCGACCAGTTCTGATTTCTCTTTGCTTGCGGACCAATGGTTGATTTCCTTGATGGCAGATAAGTAGTTCAGAATGTCTTCGGCCGGTATTAGATAACCATCAATTTCATTGAAATCCTGTAAAAGTGTTTGTCCCCAATTAATGAAGGAGGCAAAGTCATCCGATTCGTCAATTTGCGATTCTTTGTAGATTTTAAACAGGAGGAGCAACAAATCAATGTTCGATGCTTGGTTCAAATCGGATAGGTTGCCGATGAATTCTTGAATGGACAATACTTGTGGACTGAATATGTTTTTTTTCAGCCTGTTGGAAATGTGTTTTTTTAAAAATGTACCCGATCTTTTGCTGGGAAGCACATAGGTACACTGGGTTATATCCAGTTGTTTGTTGTGGAGGTCGTCCAGCACATATTCTAGGAAAGTATCATGCATGGACTAAAAATAAAAAAGGCCCCGCATTTGCGGAGCCTTTTTCAAGAAAACTTTGTTTCTTATTATTTTACCAAGTTGATTTCAACTCGTCTGTTTTGTGCTCTACCAGCTCTTGTGTTGTTAGTAGCAATTGGCTTAGCTTCACCATAACCGATAGCAGATAATCTACTTGAATCGATTCCTTTGTCGATCAAGAAATCTCTAACAGAGTTAGCTCTTTCTTCAGAAAGTTTTTGGTTCAAGCTTTCACTACCTACACTGTCAGTATGTCCTTCAACAGTAAACTTAGCGTTAGGATACTCGTTCAAGATTTGGATGATGTCAACCATTACAGAAGTAGATTCTGCTTTGATAGAAGACTTTCCAGTGTCGAACAAGATAGTTCTAGCGTAATCGTTCAATTGCTTCTGAACTTCTTCAGTTACTTCTGGGCAACCGTTGTTAGCAACAGTACCGGCAACTTCTGGACATTGATCGTCTTTGTCAAGAACACCATCACCGTCAGCATCTGGCCAAGGGCATCCGTCGTTTTCAGCAGGACCTGCTTCGTTTGGACACTCGTCGTCTTTGTCGGCAACACCGTCACCGTCAGCATCAGGACAACCAGCTAGTGCAGGAAGACCAGGAGTGCTAGGACAAGCGTCGTCTTTATCGGCAACACCATCGCCATCAGCATCAGGGCATCCGTTCATTTCTTTTGAACCTGCTTCGTTAGGACAAGCATCTTTAGCATCTTCGATACCGTCACCGTCAGCATCAGGACATCCGTTGAATGCTTCTAAACCAGCAACTTCTGGACAAGCATCGTCTTTGTCGTAGATGCCGTCACCGTCAGTGTCTGTACCACCAAACTTGATGCTGATACCTGCCATGTGCTGGAAATGCTTAACCAAGTAATCTTCAAAAGCGTGCTTGTACTGAGTTTGAAGTGTAAAACCTAGGTTGTCTGAAAACCAAAAGTTAACACCTACACCACCATTAACGGTTCCAGCTCCGATTTCATCAACCCAAGTGTAACCACCTCCTATTTCTACGAAAGGATCAATAGTAGTGTTTTTAAGAATGTTGTATTTAATCGTACCATCTATAGCATAGTGAGACAAATCGTCAACTTCGAAGTCTCCTAATTTTTCGATTCTATTCAAAGAACCTCTTGCTCCTACAGAGAAACCATCTCCAATATACTTGGAAACAGAAACATAAGAAACAGATGGTAAAATGTTCCAATGATCGGATACATTAAAGTACTCGTCAAATAAAGTAGTACTGGAAAAAGGATTGTCACTATCGTTAGTAGGATAAGCGTCTATTGCATTTACCCCTATGCTAACTTGCCAGGGATTATTTTCGTCTTGCGCTTGTATGCTGTTGATCCCTACAAATACAAGAGCAACAACCAATAATTTGCTAAGATGTTTCATGCTCAAAATTTTAAGTTTAAGTGTTTATCAGCAGCAAATGTAAGTTGTTAAGACTTATTAACAAAATCTAAATTTCTTTTTTTTTGACTCATTTGCCAGAAGATTTGTTGCATTTCGACGAATTTAGATGACATTTAACGATTTTCCTACCTTTATAAATGCATTAATCGCATGGTCCAAGTGCTCTTTTTCGTGGGCTGCTGAGAGCTGTACACGAATTCTCGCTTTGCCTTTAGGAACTACGGGATAAAAGAAACCAATCACGTAAATTCCTTCTTCCAAGAGCATATCGGCCATATTTTGTGATAATTTGGCATCGTACAACATTACCGGTACTATGGCGGAATCACCGTCAATAATATCAAAGCCTGCATCTTTCATTCCTTTTTTAAAGTATTCTGTATTGCTTTGTAGCTTATCCCGCAAAGAAGTATCCTTGTCCAACATCTCAAATACCTTAATGGATGCCCCAACAATAGCGGGTGCCAAGGAATTGGAGAACAAATAAGGTCTGGAACGCTGGCGGAGCATTTCAATAATTTCCTTTTTTCCGGTGGTATAACCGCCCATGGCCCCGCCCAGAGCTTTACCGAGTGTGCCTGTGATAATGTCGATTCGGTCCATGACACCTTTTTCTTCCAAGGTACCGCGGCCTGTTTCCCCGATAAAGCCCGTAGCGTGACATTCATCTATCATGACCATGGCATCATATTTATCTGCCAAATCACATATTTTGTCCAGAGGGGCGAGCAGTCCGTCCATGGAAAACACTCCGTCGGTTACTATAATTTTAAAGCGCGCCCCATCGGCAATGCTTTGTTTGAGTTTTTCCTCAAGGTCGGCCATGTCGTTGTTCGTGTAGCGATACCGCTTAGCTTTGCATAAACGAACACCGTCAATAATGGAGGCATGGTTCAATGAATCTGAGATAATGGCATCCTCCGCTGTGAGCAAGGGTTCAAATACGCCACCGTTGGCATCAAAAGCGGCTGCATATAATATGGTATCCTCGGTACCGTAGAAATTGGCGATTTTCTGTTCCAATTCTTTATGGATGTCCTGCGTTCCGCAAATAAAACGTACCGAAGACATTCCAAAACCGTGGGTGTCCATCGTATCCTTTGCGGCTTGGATTACATCCGGATGGGAGGAAAGTCCCAAATAGTTGTTGGCACAAAAATTAATGACTTCTTCCCCTGTGGAGATTTTTATGACCGCTCCTTGTGGCGAGGTAATAATTCGTTCTTTTTTAAATAGGCCGGCTTCTTCAATCTCCTTCAATTCCTTGGCCAAATGTTCTTTTATTTTTCCGTACATATCTTTGATTTAACTTTATCCGTTGTGCATTTTTATAAAATTCGTCATTTCGAGTGGATTTCACGACAGCATGAGTGAAATTTGTATCGAGAAAAAGAATTTTATCTAAAAAAGGTTCTCGATACGATTTTCTTTGGTTTCGACTTTAGTTTATCCTGAGCATAGTCGAAGGGCTCAACCACCGAAAATCACTCGAACTGACGCCTTGAACTTTAATGTTCAAAATACACAACAACTTAACTTTATACAAAAATAGGGTCTATTTCTTGGTCAATATAAACAATGATGGATTGTTTGATTTCAAAATCCATTGCTTTTAAAATATCGGCATAATTTGCGATTTGCTCCTTATGCTTTGGCGATGGTTTACCTGTCTTATAATCTATGATGGTCGCTTGGTTCCCATCAATTGTAATTCTATCAGGCCGAAGGGAATGTCCATCCGTTGTCAAGATTTCTTGTTCGTTCAATATGTGAAGGTTCTCCAAGAACAGATCTTTCAGCTTCGGATGATTTACAACAGCCATAATTTTTTGTTTGATGTCGCTCGCGGCCTCTTTGGGGAAATGCCCCTCAATTTCCAATCGCTCCAAAACCGAATCAACATCGTTTACAGTTTCAATCTGGCTCAACGCAAAGTGGATTACATTCCCCATTTCGATGGCTTCCAAGCGTTCATCATCCCACAAACGGCCCGATTTGGTGGAAATCGTAAACCCCGCATCTTCTTTTGGGCGGGTAACGTAGGAGATATAGTTTTCGTTGGATTCCAAAGGTGAACTTGCTATTTCTTTTGATGGAAAAGTTCCAATGGTATAAACCCCGTTCTGGTTTTCAGGTATGTTCTTTTGTTGAACAAATAACTGAAAAAGGTCGGCGTAGGAAGAAGTAGACTCAACAGAAGCAACTTCTTTACCTGCTTCTGTAATCACAAACAACCCTTTAACAGGTCGGGTAAGTGCCACGTAGAGTACGTTCATGGAATCCAACAAGGTTTTTTGCTCTTCGTCCAGGTATTTTTGCTGGGCCACCTCATTGTACTCCAACATATCTTTATTGTTGTTTATGAGGAATTCATCCAGCCCTAAAGTTTTATCGGCACTAGTGGCAGGCACCCAAGCTTTCTTTTTCTTACGTTTATCGTCCAGAATCGCATTGGCAAACGGAAAAATCACAAATGGGAATTCAAGGCCTTTGGCCTTGTGGATGGTCATAATTTTTACGGCATCCACACCATCGGGAGCCGCAATGGAGAGGGATTCCTTTTTTACTTCCCAATAATTAAGGAAAGCATATACGCTGGGCCCTTCCCTTTTTTCCAAATCGAGCACTTCGTCCATTAAAAAGGAAATATGCGCAACGGAACCTTTATAAAGCTCAAACTGTACAATGGCAGTTTCCAAAATGGTGAGCACAGGTTCACCTTTTAACCGATCCATGTTGAAGTTGTATGCTGTAGCTAGGAAAGCTTCAATATTTTCCAAGTTTTTGGAAATGAAGTCGTGCTTGCCGTTTTCATTGGGTGACAGATACATTAATATAAGGTAGGCCGCTTCTCGGTCTTTTACATTTTCAAAAATCCTAAGGATGGAAATTAAAAAAGTGACCTTTTCGTTTTTGCTCAACAGTAACGCATCCGAAGAAATAATGGGAATGTTGTGCTGCGCCAAGAAATCTGCCAGCAACATTCCCTTTTTATTATCGCGAACCAAAACGCAGATATCGGCATAGGCATGGTTTTCCGAAATGATGTGCTGGATGTGCTTAAGCGTTTCCGAGCAATACACCTCGTTCTTATCCTCCACATCTTTATCCAAAAAGGACATTTGGATGTAGCCTCCTGGCTTGTCGTTCGTTTTTTGATGGGAGTCGTTTAAGAATAGGTTCCGATAATCTTCATTGTTGAGCACAGGCGCCACTTCGGTAAAAAAACTATTGTTGAAGCTCACGATTTCGTCATAACTCCTCCAATTGGTGTCCAACGAATGAATACTGTGTTCCACTACAAATGGGTGCGATTTTCCATTGATCAGATCGAGGAACTGCTCCGCCCTGCCGCCACGCCAGCGGTAAATGGCCTGTTTTACATCGCCTACCAAAAAAAGGGAACCACGTTCATGCTTTTCGTCCTCGCTTTCCAAGGCGTTGCCAATGAGGGGCACCAAGTTTTCCCATTGCATTTTGGAGGTGTCCTGAAACTCATCTATAAAATAATGACGGTATTTTTCGCCCATCCGTTCATATATAAAAGGTACAGGCTGATTCTTGATCTCTTTGGAGAGGATGGCGTTCAGGGAAGAAATGGGGACAATATCCCTGTCCTGCTCAATATTCTTGATTTCCTTGGCGATTTCGTTCAAAACTGTCATCGGCACTATATTGCCATAAATGTTTTGGAGATAGCTGTGCCGATAGACAAGTCGCTTTATGATGAGATAGTTTTCCAAAATGGTTACGGCCAATTGGGTGACGTCCCTTTTGTCACTGGCCTTGAGTAATTTTCCCTCGACCAGATTGGGCTCCAGGGTTTTGGCGGCGTATAATTTTTTTGGGTCGAGTTCCCCATCAACCATTTTTTTGAAATGATTGGGCAAGGTTTGTCTAGGGAAATCGGTAAAATCAAAACCTTGATTCTCTATTTCTTGAAGCACAGTTTGAGCCAATTGGTTTACCTTTTCCCCAATGGACTTGCTTTCTGAGGCTATCCGTTTTTGAATGTCCTGAAAATCCCCGATTGATTTTTCACGCAACGGCTCCACATGTTCCGCATGGTTTTCCTGAAAAAGGAGTTTCCCGATTTCCACCAAATCGTAGGCGATGTTCCAACTTTTGTCATCATCAATTTTTTCGAGTGAAAAGGCAATCAGGACTTCGGTAAGTTTTTCATCGTTTCCGGCTCGTTCCAACAATCTTCCCACGGCTTCTTCCAATAGTAAATCGGTATTGAGCTCTACCTCAAAATTTTGGGACAGGTGCAGATCTCGGGCAAATGTTTTTATGATCTTATGGTTGAATTTGTCTATGGTAGAAATCTCAAAAAAGGAGTAATTGTGCAGAATCCGTTTTAGAATGAGTTGGGATCGTTGCCGCAATTGTTCTTCAGATACATTAAGTTCATCACAAAGTGATCGGAAAAGATCTTTTTGCTTTTCGGGTACCGAAACCTGACCAAAGGCGTAAAGATTGTCCAAGATTCTGGTTTTCATCTCCTCCACCGCTTTGTTGGTAAAGGTAATGGCCAAAATCTGGCGAAATTTTACGGCAGCATCGTTGGACAGCAATAATGTAAGGTATGTTTTTGCCAGGGCATAGGTCTTGCCCGAACCTGCAGATGCGCTATATATTTTAAAATTAGACCCCTCCAAGGATGTTTTTCCTGCAAAATAAGGATTCCTTACCTGATGTTAACATGCTTTTAGCGGAATATAAATGTTAAAACTTGTATTTTTACGTAAATAAAGTAATAACCTAAAAAAAATAATTATGGCTTTTGAATTACCTAAATTACCGTATGCATACGATGCATTGGAACCTCATATAGATGCTAGGACCATGGAAATCCACCATACCAAGCACCACAATGGCTACACCACTAAATTGAACGGAGCCATCGAAGGAACAGATTTGGAAGGAAAGGGGATCGTGGATATCCTTTCTGGTTTGGATATGTCCAATGCCGCTGTTAGAAACAACGGAGGCGGATTTTTTAACCATAGCCTTTTTTGGGAAGTAATGTCCCCAAACGGAGGCGGAAAACCTTCAGGGGAATTGGCTTCTGCAATTGACGAGGCTTTTGGTTCTTTTGATGCTTTCAAAGAAAAATTTTCCACTGCCGCCGCTACCCAATTTGGATCAGGTTGGGCATGGTTGTGTGTGCACAAAGGAGGAAAAGTGGAAGTTTGTTCCACCCCTAACCAAGATAACCCCATTATGCCAGGAGTGGGTTGTGGTGGTTACCCGATTTTGGGATTGGATGTATGGGAACATGCATATTATTTGCATTATCAAAACTTGAGACCAGATTATATTTCAGCATTTTTTAATGTAATCAATTGGGACAAAGTTTCTGAAAACTACGCAGCTAGTAAATAAGAACTGGTTCAATAATAATATGAAAAGCCGTGCACCAAGTGCACGGCTTTTTTTGTTTCTGTTTTTTTAAATAGAAAAGGGTGAGGAAGTCCTCACCCTTTTCGTCCCAAATCTTACCATAAACTTAACCTACTTATGCTATGGCGGCACTAAAATACTGGTATTGTGTAAAATAACAAAGGGTTTTAAAAAATATTTTGTTTTTATGAAGAAAAAGAAATTGTGCAGTTCGTCGATAAAATGGATAAAACCTTGGTAGTCAAACATAAAGAAGCCGGAGCATGCTCCGGCTTCTTTCCCCAAATCTTACCATGAACTTAACCTACTTATGCTATGGTGATTCAAAAGTAAGCCAAGCGATGTTTTTGTGTCCAAGCTTTTAGATGAAACTCCCTTAAATGCGTTGAAGTGTGCAACACAGCCTGATTATTGATAAATGTCAAGAAAATTAAGGGAGGGCGAAAGGTTTACGAGTATACAGAAAATAAAAAAGGTGGAATAGCTTCCACCTTTTTTGCCCCAAATCTTACCATGAACTTAACCTACTTATGCTATGGCAGACACTAAAGTAGGATTGCAGATTTGCCATTGTATAAAAACCCGCTGTTCTACTAGTTTCATCGATGAACTGCACTTTTGCCTTTTTCTCGATTACTTAATAAGCCCTTTCGTTCTTGCCCTCGAAAAAGTTGACAAAAGCCTTGTTGACCACCCTGTTGCCTCCGGGAGTTGGATAATTGCCCGTAAAATACCAATCACCAAGATTTTTTGGGCAAGCGCTGTGCAGGCCTTCAATGGTCTGATAGATGATCTCTACTTCTGCGTTGATACCTTCGGGGCTTAAAATCTCACCGATTTTCTTTGAAATTTGCTTGGCAGAGAACGGGGCATAGAACTCTTGTACATAGTTTACCGCATTTTTATTTGAGGGATTGGTCTGTGTGAGACATTTTTCATAAATCTCCTTTATTTTATGAGTGGTACCGTGTTCTTCATGTAAGGCCAATGCCGCTCTAAATGCTACAAAATCTTCCAATCGGGCCATATCAATACCGTAACAATCCGGATAACGTATTTGCGGAGCGGAGGACACCACCACTATTTTCTTTGGGGATAAGCGGTCCAAGATTTTGAGGATGCTTCGCTTTAAGGTGGTTCCACGAACAATACTGTCATCTATAATAACAAGGTTGTCCGTAGGTTTTACCGAACCGTAAGAAATGTCGTAAACGTGTGTCACCAAATCGTCCCTGCTGCTATCTTGGGTGATAAAGGTTCTGAGCTTCGCATCTTTAATGGCCACTTTTTCTATTCGTGGTCTAATGTTCAATATTTTATGAAGCTCTTCCCCGGTCATTTTTGATCCCAAGGCCAAAATCTGTTCTTCCTTTTTCTTGTTGAGGTAGTTCTGGGCCTCTTTTACCATTCCAAAGAAAGACGTTTCTGCCGTGTTGGGGATATACGAGAAAACCGTATTCTCCAAATCGTTGTCTATGGACTTCAATATTTCCGGAAATACCAGTTTCCCCAATTTTTTTCTTTCTTGATAGATTTCCTTGTCGCTGCCACGGGAGAAATAGATGCGCTCAAAAGAACAGGCCTTCCGTTCGGTGGGCTCCAAAATTTGTTTGAGCGCCATGGAACCATTTTTTTTAATAATAATGGCATGTCCGGGGTCCAGTTCTTTTACATCATCAAAATTAATGTTGAAGACCGTTTGTATTACCGGACGTTCCGAAGCCACGACCACAACTTCATCATCTTGGTAGTAATAAGCTGGGCGTATTCCCGCAGGGTCTCTCATTACAAAGGCATCACCATGGCCAATAAGTCCGCTCATGGCATACCCGCCATCCCAATTTTTTGAGGCTTTCCTCAATATCTTGCCTACGTTCAAACGTTCTGCAATCAATGCAGATGCTTCTCTTTTGGTATATCCTTCTTTCTTGATCTGTTTGTAGAGCTTGGCCACGGCATCATCCAAAAAGTGACCGATTTTTTCCATTACCGTAACGGTATCGGCTTTTTCCTTGGGGTGCTGCCCCAGCTCCACCAAGTTTTGGAAGAGTTCATCAACATTCGTCATGTTAAAGTTTCCGGCAACAATAAGGTTGCGGTGCATCCAGTTGTTCTGCCTTAAAAATGGGTGTACGCTCTCAATACTGTTTTTTCCGAAGGTGCCGTAGCGAACGTGCCCCATCAAAAGTTCACCAATGTAGGGAATGTTCTTTTTTTGCCAAGCCACATCGTCTTCACGATCAGGATGCTCGGTCAACGCGGTATTGATACGGCTGTTGATTTGGGCAAAAATATCCTGAATGGGCTGCTGTTGGGCCGATCGTACGCGGCTCATGTACCTTTCCCCGGGCTCCATATCCATTTTAATGCTGGCAAAACCGGCACCATCTTGTCCGCGGTTGTGCTGCTTTTCCATCATCAGGTACATTTTGTTTACACCATAAAAAGCGGTGCCGTACTTTTCTTTGTAGTACTCCAGAGGTTTAAGCAAACGGATCAACGATATTCCGCATTCGTGCTTAATGGGATCACTCATAACAAATCAAATAAAAAAGCCCCGAAATTTTCAGGGCAAACAATTTATGTTAATTCAATATTGAACTGTGTCAATTCTTTAAACTGTGCCAAGCGGGTGTCTACCTCGCTCTTTTTTAAATCCACCATGCGCTCCGTGCCAAATTTTTCCACGCAGAACGAGGCTAAATTGGACCCATGGATAATGGCATTCTTCATACTTTCAAAAGAAATGTTTTCTGCCTCGGTCAAATATCCTGCAAAACCACCGGCAAAGGTGTCTCCTGCTCCAGTGGGGTCAAAAACCTCTTCCAAAGGAAGGGCCGGTGCAAAGAAAATATTATCCTTATGAAACAAAAGCGCCCCGTGCTCCCCTTTTTTGATCACCACATATTTGGGACCCATTTCCTGAATCTTCGCGGCAGCCTTGACCAAGGAATATTCGTTGGTCATTTGTCTTGCCTCTTCATCGTTAATGGTAATGACGTCGATTTTTGAAATCACCGTCATCAATTCATCCCAGGTATTGTCCATCCAAAAATTCATGGTATCCAAAACTATAAGTTTTGGTCGTTTTTCCATCTGATTAATTACACTCAATTGGATGTTTGGGTGAAGATTGCCCAACATCACAATATCTGCATCGGTGTAATCACTTGGTACAATGGGATTAAAGTCGGCCAAGGTGTTGAGTTCGGTGGCTAAAGTATCTCTGGAATTTAGGTCGTTATGATACTTTCCTTCCCAAAAAAAGGTCTTGCCGCCCTTTACCACTTCGACCCCGGATAGGTCGATGTCCTTATTTTTTAAAATATCCATGTAAGCTTGTGGAAAATCATCTCCCACTACGGATACAATCGCGGAGTCTATTTTAAATTGTGAAGCTGCCAAACCGATAAAGGTGCCTGCGCCCCCCAAAATTCTTCCTGTTTTCCCGAACGGTGTTTCGATGGCATCAAAAGCCAAGGTTCCCACGATCAGTAATTTGCCCATTCCCTATTTTTTGCTGCAAATATACGCTTTGATATTCCATTTGGAATCATTGGCAGAGGATTTAAGAAAAAGAGTGGAGCAAGCCCAAGTTCAAGTACAAGCATTAAGTTCAAGAGCAAACCTATTCGTGATGATTCGTGAAATTAGTGTCAAAAGGGAAGATAGAACAGAGAAAAAAGAACAGAAAGACAAGCTCAAGTATCAAGTTCGGAGTTATTGGGTTACTGCGTATTGTTACTGCCAACCGACTTCCGACATCAAACACCAAATACCAACAATCAAGTTTCAAATTCCAATAATTCAATAACTGAATAACTGAGTAACTCCCGACTTCGGACCCAAAGACAAGTACAAGCATCAAGTTCAAGAGCAAACCTATTCGTGATGATTTGTGAAATTAGTGTCAAAAGGGAAGATAGAACGGAAAGGCAAGAACCAAGACTCAAGTTTGGAGTTATTGTGTTACTGCTCACTGTTACTGCCAACCGACTTCCGACATCAAACACCAAATTCCAACAATTCAATAACTGAGTAACTCCCGACTTCGGACCCAAAGACAAGTTCAAGCATCAAGTTCAAGCTCAAAAGAGGATGTGTCTAGCATCTCACAGCTACTTTCTGCCAAAGTCGGCTGGAATTTCGCCCCAAGCTTTGGTTTCCCACTTCACGATCGGAGTGTTGAACCGGTTCTTTTTGAGCCATTCCTCGGCCCTTTCTATTAGCTCAAAAAGTTGGGCGTTCTTGGCTGTTTTTTTCAGCTTGGTGCCACACTTTTTCTTTCGCACCCACCCGATTGCTATTCTGGAATCGGAATAAAGAATGCGATCGCTTTTTTGTTGTTTTAAAAACGCAAGACCATGCACCAATGCCAAAAACTCCCCAACATTGCTAGTTCCTTGCTCAAAAGGACCTTGGTGAAAAAGAACTCTTTTACTTTTGGTATCCACACCGCGATATTCCATTTTTCCCGGATTGCCGCTCGATGCTGCATCCACGGCAATGGAGTTGTAGTTGGGGTCACCGATTTTTAGCAGCTCTTCCGGGCTAAGCTCTTTTTTGCCCTTGGATTTGCCTTTGTACTCCAAATAATTGCTGTTGAAGGCCTTTTTGGCTTCTTCAAAAGTGGTGAACGATTTGTACTGAGCCCCCTTTACGCCATCAATTTGGGCTTTGCAATCGGCCCAGGACTCAAAAATGCCGGGATGCTTGCCCTTCCAGACTACATAAAACTTTTTCTTCTTGGCCATTTAGGATAAAACTTTTTCAATCACTTTAGGAAAATGCTGGTATTCCAATTGGTGTACTTTTTGGGCAATAACTTCTGCATTATCCGAAGGTTCCACTATGGTTTTAGCTTGAAAGATGATGGCACCCTCATCATAATTTTCATTTACATAATGTATGGTAATGCCGGTTTCGGTCTCTTTGTTTTCTTTTATGGCCTGATGGACCCTGCTCCCATACATGCCCTTTCCGCCATATTTGGGCAATAAGGCAGGGTGAATGTTAATAATTTTATTGGGGAAGGCATTAATAAGGTTTGATGGAATCTTCCAAAGAAAACCGGCAAGCACAATTAAATCTGTATTAAGTCCTTGTAAAATATTTAGGACCGCATCAGAATCTTTAAAAGCGGGTTTATTAAAATAAAAGGCGGGCACCCCAAGACGGTCGCAACGTTCAAGAACCTTGGCCGAGCTCTTGTTGGTGAGCACCGCAGCTACGGTCGCCTCTGGTTTTTCACGAAAAAAGGAAATAATATTTTCTGCATTCGACCCGCTGCCCGATGCAAAGATTACAATTCGTTTCATTCGTTAGGAATTGATATGATTTTGGACTAAATTACGTCGGCTAAAGTAAGGTACAGTAATTTAAGATGTTTAATTTGGAGCACATTTTATCGACAAATGGTGTATTTAATCCAAAGTTTTATATTTTTGCCAACGATTTAAATTTTTAAAACCACAATAATTATGTCAGACATTGCATCAAGAGTAAAGGCTATCATCGTTGATAAACTAGGTGTAGATGAAAATGAAGTAGTTGCAGAAGCTAGCTTTACCAACGACTTAGGAGCGGATTCCTTGGACACTGTTGAACTTATCATGGAGTTTGAGAAAGAATTTGATATTCAAATACCAGATGACCAAGCAGAGAACATTGCCACTGTTGGTCAGGCCATTAGCTACATCGAAGAAGCTAAGTAATTATATGATATATCGCTGAAGATTTTAAATTATCCATGTGGTGGTTATCACATGGATAATTTTTTTTATAATTTAGGTCTAAAGGGTAAAAAAAATAGTTCAATGCAGTTAAAGCGAGTTGTGGTTACCGGAATGGGAGCGTTAACGCCCATAGGTAACAATTTGGAAGCTTATTGGGAAGGACTACGGACCGGTAAGAGCGGTTCTGCCCCCATTACTTATTTCGATACCGAAAAATTTAAAACAAAGTTTGCTTGCGAGCTTAAGGGGTATGATCCTTCAGATTATTTTGATCGGAAGGAAGCCAGGAAACTGGATAAGTTTGCCCAATATGCCCTGGTGTCCTCGGATGAGGCCATAGCAGACTCTGGAATCGACTTGAACGTTGTGGACAAGTTTAGGGTAGGCGTTGTGTGGGGAGCGGGAATAGGCGGATTGGAAACTTTCCAAAATGAGGTGATTAATTTCGCCGAGGGCGATGGCACACCACGTTTCAATCCATTCTTTATCCCAAAAATGATTGCCGATATAGCACCGGGAAATATTTCCATCAAACATGGATTCATGGGACCCAACTATACCACGGTATCTGCATGTGCATCCTCGGCCAACGCCATGATTGATGCCCTGAACTATATTCGTTTGGGCCACTGTGATGTTATTGTGACTGGAGGTAGTGAAGCTGCCGTTACCCTTGCAGGAATGGGCGGATTCAATGCCATGCACGCGTTATCTACCAGAAATGAAAGTCCAGAAACCGCTTCCAGGCCATTCGACGCTACGCGCGACGGATTTGTATTGGGAGAAGGCGGAGGAGCGCTTATACTAGAAGAGTATGAGCACGCCAAAGCCCGAGGAGCTAAAATATATGCAGAAGTATTGGGTGGAGGACTCTCCAGTGATGCTTACCATATGACCGCACCACATCCAGAAGGTATAGGAGTGGTAAAAGTGATGGAAAACTGCTTGATGAACGCAGGAATGAAGCCAGAGGATGTAGATGCCATCAACACGCACGGAACTTCTACACCCCTTGGGGATGTAGCCGAATTAAAAGCTATTTCCAAAGTATTTGGGGATCATGCCAAAGAGATCAACATTAACTCCACCAAGTCCATGACCGGACACTTGTTGGGTGCGGCGGGAGCCATTGAGGCCATTGCATCCATTTTGGCAATGGAAAACAATTTGGTTCCACCTACCATTAACCATAGTGTTGTGGATGATCAAATAGACCCTTCGCTCAACTTGACCTTGAACAAGGCCCAAGAACGAGAGGTAAAGGTTGCCATGAGCAATACATTTGGCTTTGGAGGACACAATGCTTGTGTGTTATTCAAAAAAATAGGGTAGTTTTGTAACATGAAACTTACTTCCAAAATATTCAATTCCCATCCAAACGCGGATGGGGATTTTTTTTTGGGAATCAAAAGAATTCTTGGATTTAAGCCCAAGAACATAGAGATTTACAAGACTGCGTTCCTTCATCGTTCCATGAACCAAAAGGACGGCAATGGAAATCCTGTCAACTATGAACGTTTGGAGTTTTTGGGAGACTCCATGTTGGGTACCATCATTTCAAAATATTTGTACAACGAAGTACCCGAGGGCGATGAGGGCTATCTCACAAAAATGCGATCCAAAGTAGTGAGCCGAAAGCACCTGAACGAATTAGGAAAAGACCTGGGACTATTAAAATTTGTGGAAAGCAGGATTCCCAAAGCCCATTTTGGCGATAATATCCATGGTAATGTTTTTGAGGCGCTCGTGGGAGCCATATATTTGGACAGAGGGTACACTTACTGCGAAAAATTTATTGATGAAAGGGTGATAGAGCCTTATGTGGATATTGAGCAGCTTGAAGGCAAGGTAATCAGTTACAAGAGTTTGGTGATCGAGTGGTGCCAAAAAGAAAAGAAACCCTTCAATTACAATGTGTACGAGGATACAGGTAACGATGAGCTCAAACACTTTGCCGTAAAACTTACCATTGGGGATAGAATGTTGGCAAAAGCTAGGGCCACATCCAAGAAAAAGGCAGAAGAAAAGGCATCCAAACGAGCCTATTTTGCATTGCAGAGCAAGATAGAGAACCAGTAATTTTAAATAAAGGTAAACTCAAACGTTTTCGCTCGTTTTTGTAAGTGTATTGTTTTGTATTAACTAGGCATTCATTAGGATTAAGCCTATATTTACCGTTCGTGTTATGGGCATGTTAACAACGCACAAGATATCAGCTGATCTATATGATGACAGTTTTTCGCTCATCGCCATACACTGTGATTTGGAAGATTATGCCATTACCTATGCCATAAATTCCACCTGTGGGCTATATTTGAAACGGATGAAAAAAGACCTTCATCTCAATGAAAATATGTCTTTCTCCGTATTCGATTGGGACGATGAAATGAACGATGTGTATTGGACACTGATTTCGAACAAGTGCGAAATTGAAGAAGTGATGCCTTCGGAGGGTTTGTTTGGGAACAACATTTCCAGAAGAACAGATTATTTGGTGAAAGAGCGGAAAGATGTGGATTATTTTCTAAAAGTTGATGCAGCAGATGAAGAAATCTTTCTTTCGGAAAAATTGAAATCAATCAACCAAATAACCAAGGTGATAACAGCGTATCCATTAGAAACACAAAACTTAAAATCAAAAAGAAATTTAATCTTTTAACAATGCCAACTAGAAAGAAGACTAAAATTGTAGCGACCCTTGGCCCTGCCACCAGTAAAAAGGAGACCCTAAGGGAAATGATCCTGGCAGGAGTGGATGTTTTTAGAATTAACTTTTCCCACGCCGCCTACGAAGATGTTGCTGAGCGAATTAAAATGATAAGGGAACTTAATGAGGAGTTGGAAATCAACACCGCTATACTTGCCGACTTACAAGGGCCCAAACTAAGAGTGGGGGTAATGGGCGGAGAAGTAATTGTTTCCCCCGGTGATGAAGTAACTTTTGCCACAGGTGAGCCTTTTGAAGGAACCGCCGAAAGGGTGTACATGAACTACAAAAGCTTTCCAAAGGATGTAAAAGCGGGAGAGCGTATTCTATTGGATGATGGCAAACTTATTTTTGAAGTAAAGGCCACCAATGGAGAGAATGAAGTCGTAGCAACAGTAATACAAGGGGGACCATTAAAATCCAAGAAAGGAGTAAACCTGCCCAATACAGATATTTCTTTGCCAGCCCTTACAAAGAAAGACATTAAAGATGCCATTTTTGCAATAAGCCAAGATGTGGACTGGATGGCTTTGTCCTTTGTGAGACACGCTCAAGACATATACGACCTTCATAACTTGATCAAGGAACACACCGAACACAAAATCCCGGTTATTTCTAAAATAGAAAAACCTGAAGCCCTTGAAAATATAGAGGAGATTGTGAAGGCCTCCGATGGACTTATGGTCGCACGTGGGGATTTAGGTGTAGAAATTCCGGCACAGGAAGTTCCATTGATTCAGAAACAATTGGTACTAAGTGCCAAAAAAGGCAGAATACCGGTAATAATTGCCACCCAGATGATGGAAACCATGATTACCAGTTTAACACCAACTCGCGCGGAAGTGAACGATGTGGCCAATTCCGTAATGGACGGTGCCGATGCCGTAATGCTTTCCGGTGAAACATCGGTAGGGAACTATCCGGTTCAGGTTATTGAGAAAATGGCAAGCATAGTAACTAGTGTGGAAGGCTCTAGCTTGATCAAAGTACCCCAGAATCCACCACACATTCGTACTAAAAGATACATCACAAAATCTGTTTGCTATCATGCAGCACTGATGGCCAACGAAATTTCGGCAAAGGCCATTTCCACATTGACCAATAGTGGCTATACTGCTTTTCAGATTTCGGCTTGGAGGCCTGCTGCGCACATTCTTGTTTTTACATCCAACAAAAGGATTTTGACACAGTTAAATCTACTTTGGGGAGTAAAAGCATTTTATTACGACAAATTTGTGTCCACTGATCAGACCATTGAGGATGTAAACCAAATAGCCTGTAAAAAAGGATTTTTGAACGTTGGGGACATGCTAGTGAGCCTAGCGGCAATGCCGATCAAAGAAAAAGGAATGGTAAACACCTTGCGTGTGACCGAGATTGAAAACTGTAACTTCTAAACAGTACCAATCAACAATCTTTAGGGTGCGCAGTGGAAACATTGCGCACTTTTTTTGCAGATTATTTTAAATCCATGTCTGTAATAAGCAAGGGAGCAATGCTCTTGGCCATAAAAATGGGCCAGTCGTTTTTGAACAGGTGACTCTCGGTAACGGCACTTTCGTACAAAAGATAAAGACCGCTCGATATTTTTTCAGTTTCCGCTTTGGACAGATTGGCAATGTTTTCTCCTACAACTTCTCCTAAATACAGTAGCAACTCCTTTTTTTGTTGCTGGATGACGTTCAGAATCTTGGTTTGGTCGGGAGAAAGCTCCCCAAGCGTTTTAATGCCCCAACACCCCTGAAAATTTTCTTCAAGGTACATATCCCTCAAAAGGTCAAAAATGGCGAGCAGTTGACTTTTACTTTCTGTTCGTTGGTTCACATAGTCTTTTAAGCTATTCATAAAGGCACCGTGCCGCTGGTTAAGATAAGCAACACAAATATCCTCTTTGGATTTAAAATGGCTGTACAGTGTGGCTTTGGCAATATCACATTTTGATATGATCTCGTTGATGCCTGTTGAATTGTATCCTTGGTAATAAAAAAGATTGCCCGCCGTGGTAATAATATGTTGGTGCAAATCGCTTCGCTGCATAGAAAAGATGTAATGGTTGTTTTAACGGGGATGCTTTTACAAATTAATAAAGAAATTATGTAACCTATAGTTCCACCGTAAAATATTATATGGGTTTAAGTTGGCAATCTTAGCTTTATTAAAACCCTAAACAAATGCTAACTATTTAATATGCTGCTGATTGTAAAGATTTTCCTATATTGTATATAAAATTTTATCAATCAAATAATTAAAACACTACCTAAAATGAAAAAGTTACTTCTGGCCTTTATTGTCGGCCTACTCTTCGCTCCTATGAACTATGGACAGAGTTTTCAGTTCAAAGCAGATGACATTGACATCGATTACAAAAAGTACACCTTAAAAAACGGCCTTACACTTTTGGTTTACGAAGACCATAAAGCCCCTATCGCTGCCGTAAATGTGTGGTATCATGTAGGGTCTAAAAATGAAAAGCCCGGGAAAAGTGGTTTTGCCCACTTATTTGAGCATTTGATGTTCAATGGAAGCGAAAACTACAACACCGATTATTTTCAAGCGTTGGAAAGTATCGGAGGAACCGACCTTAATGGAACCACCAACACCGATCGCACCAATTATTTTCAGAACGTACCTGTTTCCGCCTTGGATCAAGTACTGTTTTTGGAATCTGACCGGATGGGGCACTTGTTGGGAGCCATTGATCAGGAAAAACTGGATGAGCAACGAGGCGTTGTTCAAAATGAAAAAAGACAAGGGGAAAACCAACCTTACGGGATGCAGTGGGATTATTTAACCAAGGCCATGTACCCTAAAGGACATCCGTATTCCTGGACGGTTATTGGCGAAATGGAAGATTTGAACGCTGCCTCATTGGAAGACGTACAGGAGTGGTTCAAATCCTATTACGGTGCTGCCAATGCGGTAGTTGCCGTGGCGGGGGATATTGATGCTGAGGAAGTCCATCAAAAAGTAATCAAATATTTTGGAGACATTCCTTCGGGGCCTACCGTGGAACGCCAAGAGATTAATATTCCAAACAAAATATACGACTCCCGTCAGGAATATGAAGACCGTGTTCCTGAGACCAGGGTGCTCTTTGCTTGGAATACACCTCCGTTCGGATTCAAGGAAGACCTTCACTTTGATTTAATTTCCGCCATTCTTACCAGTGGAAAAAACTCAAGATTATATCAAAAATTCATTTACCAAGATCAATCGGCAAGTGCCGCCGTTTCTTTTCAGGCCTCGAGTGAGATAGCGAGTAGATTTATTACGTATTTAAATGTAAAAGAAGGAGAGGATCCCCAAAAACTGGAGCAAGAACTTGAGGCCGAAATCGATAAATTTATCAAAGAGGGTCCAACAGAAGAAGAACTCAAAAGGGTAAAGGCGAATTACTTTGCCAATTTTATCAAAGGTTTGGAACGTATAGGAGGCTTCGGAGGGGTTTCGGATATCCTGGCATCCAATCAAACCTACCATGGCGATGCATCCTATTATAAAACCAAGTTGAAGTATGTGGAAGAAGCGACCATTGAAGATTTAAAGAAAACTGCGGCCAAATGGCTTACCAAAGGAAAGCACGTTTTGGTGTGCAAACCATTTCCGGAATACGATGTCGTCGCGTCTTCAGTGGACAGAAGCAAATTGCCAGAACTGGGAGCGCCAAAAAGCTCAAAATTTCCAGAACTGCAACGCACCCAATTATCCAACGGGCTCAATGTGGTTTTGGCCCAGCGCGAAGGAGTACCGACCATAGTGATAAACTTAGTGGCCGATGCAGGTTACAAGACCGATCACTTATCCAGCCCCGGAACGGCCAAGTTGGCCATGAATTTGATGGATGAGGGAACCAAGGACATGGATGCCTTGGAAATCAACGAACAGCTCCAGTTGCTAGGAGCATCTTTGAGCACGTTTTCCAGCCAAGATGAATCAAACGTATACATGAGCACATTAAAACCGAGTTTTGATGCCAGTCTAGATCTATTTATGGATGTTGTGCTCAACCCCGTTTTCCCGCAAAAAGAATTTGAACGGCTTCAAAAAGAGCAGATCAATGATATAAAACAAGAAAAATCACAACCCATCTCCATGGCCCTACGGGTAATGAACAAATATCTTTACGGCGATGACCACCCATACAGCAGCCCATATACCGGAACGGGATACGAGGATACGGTTTCCAAATTGACCAGGGAAGATGTTGTTGCGTTCTACAATACTTGGTTTAAACCCAATAATTCTACCTTAATTGTTACTGGGGATGTGGAGATGGACGAGTTAAAGTCCAAATTGGAAAAAACACTGGGCAAATGGAAAAAGGGAGATGTGCCCAACATTGTTTTTAATGAGCCAAAGACCAATACAAAAAACACCCTGTACTTAATGAACAGACCAGAGTCGCAGCAATCCGTGATCCTTGCAGGGCATTTAACCGAAAAGTACGGGGATGTTTCCGAGATAGCCTTGGAGCAAATGGTGAATATTCTTGGAGGTGATTTTACGTCCCGAATCAATATGAATTTAAGGGAAGACAAACACTGGTCCTACGGAGCTGGAGGTTTTGTAATTGGCTCCAAGGAAGAACGCCCATTTATTGTGTATGCCCCGGTTCAAACGGATAAAACGGCTGAATCCGTGACCGAGATAAGAAAGGAAATATCCGAGTTTACCTCTACTCGACCCGCAACCAGTGAAGAACTGGAAAAAGTAAAAACCAATCAAGTGTTGAAACTTCCGGGACAATGGGAAACCAACAGCTCGGTCAACAGTTCGGTCAGGAATTTGGTCCGATATGATTTGCCGGACGATTATTATCAGAAGTATGATCAAAACGTGAGAAATCTATCTGTGGACGATATCAAAAAAGTGAGCAACGAAGTGGTACAGCCAGAAAAAGTAAATTGGTTTATGGTGGGCGATAGAGCCGAAATCATTACCAAATTGGACGAACTCGGTTTTGATAACATCATAGAAATTGATGCCGATGGCAATCCCAAAAAACCTGCGGTAAAACCCGTGGAAACGGATATTAAAAATTAAATTGTAGAGGAGGCTGTCTGAAAGCTTCAGATTGTCAGGTTGAGCGAAGTCGAAACCCATTGATTACGAACATCACTATAAGTTCTCGATTTCGCTCAACCTGACAAAGTCATTTTTTTTGAGCTTTTAGACAGCTTCTTTTTTAAAAATCAAATTTAAGCTGAACAAGTACCGACTCCTTTTTCTCGCTCTCTTTTTTCTTTTCGGTGTTCAGGTTGGCCAAGGAAATGCCCAACAAGCGCACGGAATTTTCTAAAGGTGATTGGTACAACAGCTCTTTGGCTGTTTCCAAAATAAGGTCTTTGCTTGCAATAAAATAGGGCAGTGTTTTGCTACGGGTCTGTAAGGTAAAATCGCTATACTTAATTTTTAGGGTGATAGTTTTGCCCGCTATTTTCGATTTTTGAAGTCTTCTTTCCAGCTCCGAGGCAATATGCTCCAATTTTTCCAGCATAAAGATTTCACTGCTCAGATTTTCAAAAAAAGTGCGCTCAGCTCCAACCGATTTTGGAATCCGATGGGGCTTTACACCGCTCAAGTGTATTCCCCGTACCACATTGTAGTAGTAGCTACCGCTTTTGCCAAAATGCTTTTCTAAAAACTCAACAGGCTTTTGCTTTAGGTCCAGTCCGGTAAAAATGCCCAAGCGGTACATTTTTTCGGCAGTTACCTTGCCCACACCATAAAACTTTCGGATATCCAGGTTTTCCAAGAATTCAATGACTTCCTCAGGGTTTACCGTTTTCTGCCCATTGGGCTTGTTGTAATCGCTGGCAACTTTGGCTATAAACTTGTTTATAGAGATTCCGGCCGAAGCCGTTAATCCTGTTTTGTCAAAGATTTTGTTACGTATTTCTTGCGCGATAAGGGTGGCCGATGGATTTCCTTTTTTGTTCTCGGTGACGTCCAAATAAGCCTCGTCCAAGGAAAGGGGTTCAACCAAATCCGTATATTCAAAAAAGATGCTCCTAATTTGCTTGGAAACCTCTTTGTAGCGATCAAAACGGGGTCTTACAAAAATAAGTTCAGGACAATTTCTTCGGGCAATGGTACCCGCCATGGCACTTCGCACCCCAAACTTTCTGGCTTCATAGCTCGCAGCCGATACCACACCGCGTTTGGAACCTCCACCAACGGCAATGGGTTTCCCTTTTAGTTCCGGGTTATCGTGCTGTTCTACAGATGCGTAAAAAGCATCCATATCCACATGAATAATTTTTCTTAACGGAAAATCGAAGTCCATTTTCAAATTTAGGGTATATTTAGTTTGATGGAACATTTGGAAATAGAACGAAAGTTTTTAGTTAAATCTGATGAGTTTAAGCAGAAAGCCACATCTCAAACCAGAATAGTGCAGGGATTCTTGAATACAGACCCTGATCGGACAGTAAGGGTCAGGATTAAGGGAGATAAGGGCTTTTTGACCGTAAAGGGGGCCAGCAACGAATCGGGAACCACAAGATTTGAATGGGAAACGGAAATTACTGCTGCAGAAGCGACCAACCTCATTGATTTGTGCGAAGCAGGCATTTTGGAAAAAATACGTTTTGAGGTGCCCTTTGGAAATCATTTGTATGAAGTGGACGAGTTTTTGAGCGAGAACAAAGGCCTCATTTTGGCAGAAGTAGAACTGAACCATGAAGACGAACGTTTTGAAAAGCCTGAATGGTTGGGTGAAGAAGTAACTGGTCAAATCCAATACTACAATTCCCAGTTAAGTAAAAAACCGTTCAGGGAATGGTAACCGAATCCCGAAAAGCAACAGGAGCAGTCAATATATTGATTGTAATTAGTGCCCTTTTGGCCATTTACTTTGGTCTTTATGACCACAAGCAACTTTTTATGCTATTTAAGCCGTTGACCACGATTTTGGTGATTGTTTTACTATTCTTTACCCCAAAAAAGAGTTGCGTACGATTGGGTAGAATGGTAACTATCGCCTTGGCTTTCTTTTTGCTAGGGGATGTATTGTTGCTTTTTGAAAACTACTTTTTATTTGGCCTTGTGGCGTTTTTAATGGCCCATATTCTATTTGTAGTGTCATTTATCCAATACAAGGGATTTTACAAAAACTGGATTTCCTTTTTGGTGCTGTTTGGCATAGGCGGGGTATTGTTCTTCTGGTTAAGGCCAGGTTTGGGAGATTTGCTGCTGCCCGTTTCCATTTATGTGGTGATAATCACGTTTATGGCATTGCAAGGGGTGGGTTTGTACCTGCGTGAAAGGAACAATGCGCATGCATGTATGGCTATGGGGGTATTGTTTTTTATGCTTTCGGACACTCTATTGGCTATTGCCAAGTTCGAGACACCGTTTTACCTATCGGGGCCGTTGATTTTGGCCACATATTGGTTAAGCATCAGTTTGATTGCGAACGCTACTCGCCAAATAGTTTTAAAAGGAAAAGATTAAACAAATCAATCCAGCTTCTTGTCCAAGGACAAAATGGAATGCAAAAGCACATTGGCACCATTTGCCATGTCTTCTGCCGAAGTAAACTCTTTGGGCGAGTGGCTGATACCCCCTTTGCTCGGCACAAAAATCATCCCAACGGGTGCAAATCTTGATATGTCCTGCGCGTCATGACCAGCACCACTGGGCATATATTTATAGGTTAATCCAAGAGCCTTTGCCGATGCCTCGATTTCCTTTTGAATGCTTGTATCGGTCAAGGCGGGTTCTGCCGTTGTGTCCAAGGGCAAAAATTCCACGGACACATCGGAAGCTTTGGCTATTTCCTCTGTTCTTTGCTTGATGGCATGATATACTTTTTGAATCACTTCGGAGGATAGGTCACGTATCTCTAAACTTGCAATGACCTTACCAGGTATTACGTTTGGAGCACCTGGCTCGGCCTTAATCCGACCTACTGTTCCTACTTGAGAACCTTCGAAGCTATTGGTAATCTCGTTTACGGCCACAATATATTTGGCTGCCGCCAGCAGTGCATCTTGACGGGCATTCATGGGCGTGGTGCCTGCGTGATTGGCAAAGCCTGTAAAGACAACATCCCACCAATTAAGGCCAACAATACCTTCGACAACGCCAATATCCAATTTTTCTTTTTCGAGTTTGCCTCCTTGCTCAATATGAAGTTCCAAGAAGGCTGCTAGGCTACCTTTTTTGCGTTTGGCCTCTTCCAGTTTCGTGGTATCTCCACCAATTCGCATAATGCCCTCACCCATGGAATATCCCGTAGAATTTACCACCGATAGGGCCGATTTTCCAAGGTTTCCTGCCATGGCCCTGCTTCCCATCACACCACCTTCTTCATTCGGAAAAATGATGACTTCAATCGGGTGGTTGGTTTTTATATTATTCTCGTTTAGGGTTTCAATCACTTCCAAAGCCGCCATAGAGCCCACACAGCCATCATAATTCCCACCATTGGGTACCCTATCAATATGGGAGCCAAAAGCAATTGGCTTTTTTGACGAATCTGTTCCATCCCGTTTTCCAATAATGTTCCCCGCTGCATCTACTTTTACCTCCATTCCAAAACCCTTTAGGGTTTTAATCACCCAATTTCGGGCCTCAATGTCCGCATCGCTAAAGGCAACCCGTTCGGTTTCGCCATTTTCCTGCAGTCCAAATTCAGCAAGATTAAATATCCTCTTTTCTAGCCGGTGTTGGTTTACTTTGAGGTCTGATTGTTGTGCAATTAAAATTCCAAGGGAAAAAATGGTCAATATAGATGTGAGCAATTGTTTCATAATTACCTGCTTTTTTGAAAGATAGGAATTTAGGAATAACTATTTTCAAAAAATTAGGCAGTGTTTTTTCTAGTGGGGGATTTTAATTCATGGTCCATCAATTTCCGTTCAGTAATTTAAAGGGAAATCTCTTAAAATTGATAGGAAGGAGTACTATTGTAAGGGGCTTTTTTGAAGATATTCCAATGTAAGAATGCCCCGTAGATTATTGATAATGATATGATCCAGCAATTCGTGGATGCTATATTCATCGAATAGATTGGCCTTTGAATACACGGTCTCTTCCATTCGGGACAAAAATAATGTACAGACCAATTCAACATTGACATTGTTTCTGACCTGCCCCAATTCTTGGGCTTTTTTTAAAAGGGGGCATACAACATTCCATACAATGTCCATTTTTAACTGGGCATATATTTCATAAGCCTTGGGATAATATTTGTGGAGCCCGTGCAGAAAAGCGGGGTTGATTTCCTGAAAGGTGATCAACCCTTGCTTATATATAAATATTACCGTGGTAAGGGGTTGGTCCTCGTTGGGGTTTTCGAGCATGTAATTGTCCACATTGGCCCGAATGTTGTCCAAGTAATACCCAAGACTTTCCTTTACCAGCTTTTCTTTGCTGTTGAAATGTTTGTAGAGGGTTTTTTTGGAAATACCCAGATTTTTGGCCAGTTCGTCCATGGAGAACCTTTTGCTCCCAAACTTGGTGAAGTTTTCAATGGCGTAGGCCAATATGTTGTTTTTATCCCCCAATACTATTGTTTTTATTTCCAACCTCCCCCAAGGGCCCTGTACAGTTCCACAATGGCACTAAGTTGGGCGTATTGTGTATCTACGTAATTGAGTTCGGAGTTCAATGCATTTTGACGTGCGGTCAATACTTCCAAATAATTCGCGAGGCCATTGTTCAAAAGCTCTTCGGAATAATCTTCGGCTGTTGAATAGGCTTCGAGTTCTTTGGAACGAGCCTCCATTTTTTGGGTTTCCGCTTCATAAGTATAAAGAGCATCGCTCACTTCTCTTCCTGCCGTGAGCAAGGCTTGTTTATAGCTCAACAATGCTTGTTCTTGTTGGGCCTTGGCAACTTCCATTTGGGTGCGCAACTGTCTTCCGTTAAAAAGGGGCTGTGTCAAAGAACCTACCAAGGTTGAAAAGAGTGAGCTTGCATCCAACCAATTATCAAATTCCAAACTCTGAAAACCTCCCGAAGCGGATAAACTCAAAGAGGGATATAGACTACTTTTGGCCACATTGGTCAATTCAAATGCATTAATGAGGCCATATTCTGCCTGCATCACATCTGGGCGATTGGCAAGCAGCAAGTAAGGCACCCCGGTGCTCAATTCCGTATCAATGGTTTGATCGTCCAAGTTGCCACGCTGTATTTTTTGTGGAGCTTCTCCCAATAGCATACTAAAGGCATTTTCCAAAAGTTTGATGTTGTTCTCAAGGTCGATTACAATAATTTCGGTGGTATGGACCTGTGCTTCGGTCTGTTTTACAGCGACTTCGGTCACCTGACCGGCATCTTTTAGGGCGATGGTGGTTTCCAGACTGTTTTTTCTGGCTTCCAAGGTTTGTTTGGCAACTTCCAATTGTTTATCCAATGCCATTAATTGATAGTAGGTGCTGGCTATGTTCGCCACCAATTCCGTTTTTACGGCTTGATGCGCGGTAACGCTCTGCAGATAGGCCGCACCAAAAGCTCTTTTATTACTTCTGATCTTGCCCCAAACATCGGCTTCCCACGATAGGGCGCCGGAGAGTTCGTACTGCTCCAGGGCACTAGTAAAAAAGCTCCCAAACTGACTGTTTCGCGAGTTTTTTGTCCGTGTGAAGCTGGCCGTTCCTGAAAGGGTTGGATAATACCCCGCTTTACCTTGTTTTACATACGCTTCGGCGGCCATTACGTTTTGCAGGGCAATCCTAATGTCAATATTATTCTCTAACCCTTCTTCAATATACGATTTCAACTGTTCATCATTGAACAAGTCTCTCCAAGATACATCTGCCATGGAAATACTGTCCTGTGGAAGGTTGTCCGTTCTGTATAGATTCTCAGTTTCTACCTCTGGTCTAGCGTAGTTTTTTGCCACAAAACAAGATTGTAGCAATAACGGTACCGAGAGTAACAGGATGAATTTATATATGGATTTTATTTTCATGTTTTTTAAGCTTTGTAATTAAGCATTGTTTACTTTGATGGATTCCGGTTTTCCTGATATGCGTTCTTGCAGCGCTTGGAACACTACAAAGAGCACAGGCACCGCAAAAACTCCCAAAATGGTTCCGACCAGCATTCCCCCAACAGCACTTACACCTATGGATTGGTTTCCTACGGCTCCGATTCCTGATGAAAGGGCCAATGGCAATAGACCAAATATGAAAGCGAAAGATGTCATCAAAATTGGGCGGAGCCTGGCACGTGCCCCATCTGCGGCAGCATCAAAAAGTGATAGTCCTGCCCGTCTACGTTGCAGGGCAAACTCCACGATCAAAATGGCGTTTTTGGCCAACAGACCGATCAACATGATCAGGGCAATCTGGAAATAGATATTGTTCTGCAAGCCTGCCAAGTTGATGAAAAGAATGGCTCCTGCTATACCAAAGGGCAGGGACAACAAAATGGAAAGCGGTAGTATATAACTTTCGTATTGTGCACTCAGCAAGAAGTAAACAAACACCAAACTCAATATAAATATGAGGATGGTCTGTGAACCGGCATTGCTTTCTTCCCTTGTAAGTCCAGAGTAATCGTAGGTGTAAGAAGTTGGCAATACTTGGGCTGCCACTTCTTCAATAGCGGTAATGGCATCACCGGTACTGTAGCCCGGATTGGGAACTCCTGTTATGCTTACCGAACTCAACAAGTTGAATCGTTGCACGACCTCGGGACCATAAATTTTCTTTAGGTCCACAAACTGGCTTACAGCGACGGATTCGCCATTGGCATTCCTAACAAAAATATGGTTCAAAGAGTTCTCGTTGGCCCGATCTTCGGGTTTGGCCTGGATCATAACACGGTACTGCTTACCAAATTTGTTGAAATCGGTAGCATAAATACCTCCAAAATAACCTTGGAGCGAATTGAAAATATCGGTTGCTGTCAACCCGGCCATTTTCACCTTCTCCATGTCAATGTCCAAATTGTACTGTGGAAAACCGGGGTCGAACTGCGAAATGGCATACTGGATTTCCGGCCTGGCATTGAGCGCTCCCAAAAATTGGTTTTTTACATCGTTGATGGAATTCCAATCTTCGCCCGTTTTGCTCTGAAGTTGTACTTCAAAACCGGAACTGGTACCAAAACCTTGAATACTCGGAGGCGTAAAGTAAATAATCTCGGCATCATTGAAACCTGCCGTAATTCCGTAAAGCTTTTGCATGGTCGCATTAACGGACAAAGAATCTGCATCTCTTTCGCTCCAATCTTTCAGCTTCATGATAGAGAATGCATAAGACCCGGCACTTACTCGGTTCAATAAACTGAACCCGGCCACACTCATTCTAGCGTCGATCACGTCCATGGATTCATATATGGAATCCAGCTTCATGATGGTTTCCTCTGTTTTTTCAATGGTTGTTCCCGGAGGCATGCTCACATTAACAAAAATCATCCCACGATCTTCATCTGGCACAAAACCAGAGGGGGTTGATTTGAACAGGAATATGGCCAGTGCACTAAAACCAAGTAAAAGAACAAGGGTTATCCATTTTCTTTTCACCAAAGTACCAATGGTATTGGTGTATTTATTTGTCATGGCCGTAAAACCAATGTTGAAGGCCTTAAAAAAACGGTTCAAGAAATTGGATTTTTTACCTTTTTCTGGATTATGAGGTTTTAGGAACAATGCCGCCAAGGCAGGACTCAAGGTCAACGCATTAACGGCTGATATTAAAATAGCAACGGCAAGGGTAATACCAAACTGTTGGTAGAAAACACCTGAAGACCCTTTGATAAAGGAAACCGGGATGAATACTGCCGACATTACCAAGGTAATGGAGATAATGGCCCCAGATATCTCGCTCATGGCATTTTTGGTTGCGGTTTTTGCAGAGTCGGCTCCTTCTTCCAACTTAGCGTGTACCGCCTCGACCACCACAATGGCATCATCCACCACAATACCAATGGCCAAGATCATGGCGAAAAGGGTAAGCATATTGATGGAGTATCCGAATAATTGTAGGAAGAAAAAGGTACCTACAATGGCCACGGGCACCGCAATGGCGGGAATAAGTGTAGATCTAAAATCCTGAAGGAAGAGGAACACCACAATAAACACCAAGATAAATGCCTCGATCAATGTTTTTACAACGTGATCGATGGAGGCATCCAAGAAATCTTTGGAGTTGAAGGGGATTACATAATCCAACCCTTTTGGAAAATCTGCTTTGGATTCTTCCAAGATGGTTTCAATTTCGTCGATGATTTCCTTTGCATTGGATCCAGATGTTTGGTAAACCCCCACAGCAACACCGGGGTTTCCCATACCAGAGTTTTTCCTAACGTAGCTAAGTGCCCCCAACTCGATTTCGGCAACATCTTTTAAGCGAAGAAACCCTCCGTCTTCAGTAGTTTTTAGAATAATGTTTTCATATTCTTTTACCTCGGAGAGCCGTCCTTTGTATTTCATCACATATTCAAAAATACCATCGGCATTTTCTCCAATTTTACCGGTTGCCGCTTCGGTATTCTGTTCTCTTAATGCCGCTTGGATATCGGCTGGCACCAAATTGTATGCAGCCATTTTATCAGGAGAGATCCATATCCGCATGGAATAATCTTTGGCCCCAAATACGTTAACGTTACCAACCCCTTTAATCCGTTGTAATTGCGGAACCAGGTTAATTTTGGCATAGTTCTCCACAAAGGTGGCATCGTAATCCTCATTCTCAGAGTAAATGGAGAAAAATAGCAATGCACTGTTTTGGGCCTTTTGGGTAGTTACCCCTGTGTTTATAACTTCTTGCGGCAACAAGCTGTTGGCCCTTGCAACTCGGTTTTGAACGTTTACCGCTGCAATGTCGGGGTCAACACCAAGTTCAAAAAATACACTGATGTTGGCCGCTCCATCGTTACTGGCGGATGAGGTCATGTAGGTCATGCCTTCCACACCATTGATTTGCTCTTCAAGTGGAATCACTACACTTTTTAGTACTGTTTCGGCATTGGCTCCGGTATAATTGGCGTTAACCTGAACGGTTGGCGGAGCAATCTCCGGATACTGTTCTACGGGTAAAGTACTAAGCCCCAGAATACCCAATATCATAATAATAACGGATATTACAGTGGAAAGTACAGGACGATCTATAAATTTTTGGAACATATATAATTTGTTCTATAAATGATTGATGGCAATTATTGTTTTACGGGATTGATGGTTTGACCATCTTTTAGTTTGGACACTCCTTCGGTTACGATGGTGCTTCCTTCTTCCAAACCTTCGTTTACGATGAACTCCTTATCGGTTTGTGCGACAATGTTCAATGGTTTTGTATTTACCGAGTTGTCATCATTCAATATAAATACCATTTTGGTTCCTTGGAGGTCAACCGTGGCAAATTGAGGGATAACAAAAGTATTTTCGTAGGTAGACGGCACCTTTATGGTTCCCGTACTGCCAGAGCTCAACAATTGGTTGGGGTTGTCAAAATCCGCCCTAAGGGTTACACTTCCTGTGGTTGGGTTGATAATGTTGTTCACCATGGCAATTTTTCCTTTTTGTGGATAGGTCTCACCATTGACCATTACAAGTTCTACTTCCGGAGTATTTTCAGATGAAATAGGAGTTCCTTTATCTGCCATTTCACTCTTCATTTGTAACAATTGCTTCTCGGTCATGGAAAAGTAGGCACGAACGCTACTAATGTCTGATACCACGGTTAGTGGCTCCCCCATGGTGCTGCTAACCAAAGCGCCCACTTTATAGGGAATCCCACCAATGTATCCGTTTACGGGGCTCACTATATTGGAATAGCCGATGTTGGCGGCAATACTGTTGTAGTTGCTTTTTGCCTGTTCCAATTGAGCTTTGGCGGTTTCCAATTGCACCTCGCTAATAATGTTTTTCTCAACTAAGGGAACCAGCTTGTCCACTTCCACCTGTGCCACATTTACAGCCGCTTTTGCAGCTTCGGCATCTTGGGAAAGCGTTTGTGTTTCCAGTTTAAAGAGCAACTGCCCTTTTTTTACTTGTTGTCCTTCTTCTACATATATTTTTTGAACAAATCCAGCAACCTTTGGCCAGATTTCTACATTTTGTAGACCTTGAATATTGGTGGAATACGAATTATATATTGTAATATCCTGTTTTTTAAGCGTACTGACTTTGAGCGAGGGTGCTTGAGGCGCAGTGGCTTGCTGTTGGTTTTTACCCCCACAGGACATTAACAAGAGCACACCTGTTGCTACTACTATTGATTTGATTGTTTTCATGAACAAACTAAGGTTGTTAGGGTTATTGTTGGGTTTATGACTGTTGGAGAGATTACTCATCTATAATGGATTCTAATTTTTTGATTGATTTTTTAAGGATTTTTTCGTTGTCGCTTACATAATCCAGATACACTTTGGTTCTTACTTGACCTTCTTCATATTTTTTAGGGCTATTTTTTTTATGATAGCCCAAAACCAAGGTGATTATACTTTTTTCGGTTTCCATACGACTCAAGTTTTCTTGAAGCTTGGAAAGAAAGAAGTTCTTTTTCTTAGCAGTGGTGAAATACCTTCTTCTATCACCGGGTTTGGTAAAATAGGTAACCAGGCCCATGTTTAATAAAAGGTTCAAAGAGGTAGAGGTAGAGCTTTTGCTTGCACCCCGTTTTTCCAAACAATCCTCAAAGGTGATTCCGTCCTCATCGGTTAAAATTAGTATTGCATATATCCGGGCGGCCAGGGGAGGTAAGTTGTGTTCCTTCTCTAAATGAAGCCCTAAAGTTTCTATTATTTCTTCCTTCGTTTTTTCCATAGATGGATTTTTGAAGGTGCAAAATTAATATTGGTTCGGAACAAACCGAACTAACAAAAACTAAATTTTTGTTAAAAGAAAGTGTTCGTTGACAAAACACCCATCAATCCTTAGCGAGAATCCCTTCCTTATCTATAATTGGAATTGTGGTAAGATGGTCTTCGGCAATAGTATGTTTAGGGAATAGGAACCTTTTTTCAAACAGTTTGTTTTCGGCAAAAAAGGTAACAAAGAATTCATTGTTGAGCGCCAGCACTTCTTCTTGCAGGAATTCAATTTTTTTAAAGGACTTGGGTTCAACAACCCCTATGCCGTGTCGCATGGTAGAGGTTTTTTTATCCTCGTCAAAACCTTTGGAAACAACAATGGTCATTTCAATCACATCTGTTCTGTTATTGATCAGATAGGCATTCCAGTCTTTGGACAGAAATTCATCGTTCCACTCGCGGATTACAGCAACATGAACATCCTTGGCTACGGGAATTTCAATATCCTTTTTCATAAAATGGTCTACAATGCGCTTTTGAATTGTTCCAAGAAGCGAACATCATTTTCGCTGAGCAGGCGAATGTCTGAAATTTGATGGAGCAACAACGCAATACGGTCTATTCCCATTCCAAAGGCAAATCCAGAATATACATCGGGGTCTATACCACAATTCTTAAGTACGTTGGGGTCTACCATCCCGCAGCCCATAATTTCCAGCCAGCCGGTTCCCTTGGTCATGCGGTAGTCCGTTTCGGTCTCTAGGCCCCAGTAAACATCAACTTCTGCGCTGGGCTCCGTAAATGGGAAATAAGAAGGGCGCAACCTAATTTTGGACTTGCCGAACATTTCCGATGTAAAATATTGCAAGGTTTGTTTTAAATCGGCAAAGGATACGTTCTTGTCCACATATAGGCCTTCTACCTGATGGAAAAAGCAATGGGAGCGAGCCGAAATTGCTTCGTTTCTATAAACCCTTCCAGGGGAAATGGTCCTGATGGGAGGTTTATTGCTCTCCATATACCTTACCTGAACTGATGAGGTATGGGTACGCAAAAGGATATCCGGATCTGTTTGAATGAAAAAAGTATCCTGCATATCTCTTGCTGGGTGGTATTCCGGAAGGTTTAGTGCCGTAAAGTTGTGCCAGTCATCCTCAATTTCGGGACCTTCGGAAACATTGAACCCGATTCGGGAGAAAATATCTATGATCTGGTTCTTTACAATATTGATTGGGTGGCGGGAACCAATTTCAACAGGCTCCCCGGGGCGTGTCAAATCCCCATATTTGCCAACAGTTTCTGTTTGGCTCTCCAAGGCTTCCTTAAGGGCATTGACCTTATCGGTAGCGGCATTTTTCAATTGATTGACAACCTTGCCAAAATCTTTCTTTTGTTCGTTGGGCACATTCTTAAATTCGGCAAAGAAACTGTTCAAAAGCCCCTTTTTTCCTAAATACTTAATTCGGAAGGCTTCAATTTCTTTTATTGAGGTTGAAGTAAACTTTTCTACTTCGGCGATATGTTCCTTTATGGTGTCAATCATGATTGCTTACGCTATTGGCGGACAAATTTAGCAAATTGTCCTTGAATATATAGGCAATAAGAAAATGTACTGCAATTCCACCCAAAAGATGCCACAGCCAATGTGTTCCCATCGGAAAGAAATTTTGATGCAGATCAATGCTCCTAAAGAAAATCGCAACTCCAAAAATTACGAAGGAGACAATCACAAAAACAATGTTCCTTCCTTTGGTCCGGACCAAATACCAAGCTATGGGAACAAGTATGGTTGCAGCCGTTATTACATACCCTAAAGAAATTCTCAATCCAGATGGAATGGGCAGCATCCGAAATAAAAAAGAACCCCCGAGCAACACGACGACCCAGAACAACCTCTTCCACCTAGATTTAACCAGCTTAAAAATAAAGTGGATGACCAAGCAGCACATAAGAGCATAATGGGCATCCAATCCAAACGCAACCAGAATTCGCGGCTCCGGGTGGCATGGTAGATGGTTCCACCAATATAACTGGTGCCAATTATGGGAAGCACCCATGCTAAAAATTGATGTTGCTTTGGATTTTTATACACTTTTATGCCCCAATAAATAATCAGGAACAAAAAGATGAGATTGCTATAGGTGTTAAAGGGTTCAATGGGAAATCTACCCTCAACGGTTTCCAGATATATAGGTCCTGAATCTTGTGGGAACTCTTGAAGAAGCATCAAAAACGTATATTATTCTTGGTGGTTTAAGTTTTTATCAACCCAATCCAAACAGGATTTAAAGTTTTTGAAGATATGTTCTTTTGGAATAAGGTCCGGGATAATATCAATACGTTCCAACATATAACGGGGCTGATCCAGAATATTCACCAAGAGTACAAGAATATCTTTTCGTTTTAAATCTTGCAATACATCTTCCATGGCATATAGGCCCGTTTGGTCCATATACTGCATTCTGCCCATTCGTATTATTACTGTTGAAGCATCATCGGGGATTTGCGAGGCCAGTTGTTGAAATTCGTTGGTAGATCCAAAAAACAAAGGACCTTTTATGTGTTTTATAAAAACTTCATCTTTGATTTTTTGGGGAATATTTTTTTCATCGGACCACGCTTCTTCACGCAAGGCCCTCACATTGGAACGTTGTGCTGTCAGATCTCCAATTTTTTTCATAAACATTAAAGAGGCAATTACAAGGCCGATTCCAACAGCATAGACCAAATTCCAAATGGATGACAATACCATTACTACCAACATGATGATAACTTCGGAACTGAGTTTTAAAGGCCCCAATTTTATGTCTTTGGGCAAGTGGGGAATGGCTTTTAGCCCTCTGTAATCCATCACGCCAATACCTACTGTTACCAAAATACCTGCCAATACTGCGGCGGGTATTTGTGATGCTACTGGCCCCAAGGCAAGTAAAATAACAAGTAATAGTAAGCCGGCAATCATACCGGATAGTCTTGTTTTACCCCCGGAGTTTATGTTTACCACTGTCCTGATAGTGGCACCAGCGCCAGGAATCCCCCCAAAAATAGCTGCAATACTGTTTCCAATGCCTTGGCCCACCAGCTCCTTGTTGGGTTTATGTTTGGTTTGGGTCATATTGTCCGCGACCACGGAGGTAAGGAGTGAGTCTATGGCACCAAGCAGTGCCAATGTAAGTGCAGTAAAAATATAGGGCGTGACAACATTAAGGTTGAAGGCTGTAAAAATTTCAAAATTGGGGATGGGTAACCCACTTGGAATCTGTTCAATGGGCCTATAATCTAACCCAAATCCAAAAGCCGCACCAGAAACTATGATCAGGGCAACCAATGTGCTGGGGATGGTCGTGGTTATTCGTTTAAAACCGTAAATAATGATAATGGTTGCCAAGGCCAAGGCCAATTCCAGCCAATCAATGTCCTTGAGTGCCCTGGGCAGTACTTTAAATGTTCCCATTACCCCCGATGCATCTTTTGAAGCCAAGGTACCGGCTTCTTTTAACATATCGGAATGTGAAATTTTTTCGGCACGCTTAATGGTTTCCGTAAAGTTCTCTAAAACCAAAATACCCTCTCCGGCCTCTTCATGCAGTATATTTTCTAAAATAGCCTCTTCGGCCTGGGGCATAAATTGGTTGACGTAGGCTTCATCTTCTTCTGGATAGTATCCTACGGCTGGTAATATTTGGGTAACTAAAATGATGATTCCAATAGCGGTCATAAAACCTGAAACCACAGGATATGGAATGTATTTTATATATTTTCCTAAGCCCAATAGGCCCAAACCAACCTGCATAATCCCTGCCAATAGGAAAACGGTTAAAATAGCGGGAAGTGCCTTGTTGATATCCCCGTCGTTAACGGCAATGATCCCTGCAACAACTACCATGCTCACGGCTGTCATTGGAGCGGTTGGGCCCGAAATTTGTGTGTTGGTTCCACCGAAAAGAGCGGCAAAAAAACTAATGAAAATTGCCCCGTACAAACCGGCGCTGGGGCCTAACCCAGAACTTACACCAAAGGCAAGCGCCAAAGGAAGGGCCACAATGCCTGCGGTAATTCCCCCGAACAAATCTCCTTTTAGGTGCTTAAACATGGTATAGTGTTGTTTGCGTAGCTTTAATATAACAATATTATGAATAAAAAATGCCGGTAGTAAAATACACCGGCATTTTTTACATAAAGTTATTCTGTGCTACAGAAAGGTAACTTTACCATCAGAGATATCATACATGGCACCGACTATGGCAATTTCTCCATTGTCTTCCATTTCTTTTAGAACGTTGCTTTGATTTCTGATGTTTTCCAAGGTCATTTCAACATTTTTGACCGAAACCGCATCCACAAACTCTAAATTTTTAGAGTTTCTTAAAGATTCATCTTTAGGTTCTTGGACAGCGGCCACGGCAGGTTCAATTTTATTGATCAATGCAGTAAGGTTGCCCAAGCGAGCATGGTCGCATGCTCCTTTTACCGCTCCACAGGCAGTATGCCCCAAAACTACAATGGTTTTTGTCCCTGCCAATTTGCAGGCAAACTCCATGCTGCCCAAAATATCTTCGTTAACAAAATTCCCTGCAATTCTTATACTAAAGATGTCTCCCAACCCTTGGTCAAAAACAAGCTCAGCGGATACTCTTGAATCAATGCAGCTTAAAATGGTCGCAAACGGAAATTGACCGTCCTTTGTATCGTTCACCTGTTCCAACAGGTTTCTGTTCGCTTTTAAGTTTTGTTGAAAACGCTGATTGCCCTCCTTTAAAAATTGAATGGCTTTTTCTGGCGTCATGGTTGCCTGGGTTTCTTTTGTGTGTGCTTTCATGCTAAAATATTTTATGCCGATTTTTTCGGTCTTAGATTAAAAAATTCGATGTAACTATCCGGATTTTCAATTTCGCCTTTTTCCGAGATAATTTTAATGTCGATGTTCCTGTTCTTCGCTTTGTTTGAAAAGTCTTCTAGGATTTCCACGATATCATTGTCAAGAAAACGTGTTTTTCTAACATCCAATTCAAGATAGGAGTTTTCAGGAAGACTATCCAGTTCCTTTAGAATGGCTCCTTTGTTAAAAAAGGTAACCTCTTCCGCAAGGGTCATTTTAATTTTATGTGCTCCATTGCTCTTATCTTCAATATGAAGGAAGTGGGAGTTCTGGTAGCTTTTAATAAGAACAACTACGATACCAACCCCAAGGCCTAAACTGATTCCGACCAAAAGGTCTGTAAAAACAATACCTACCACAGTTACTACAAAGGGGACAAATTGTTTCCAACCCGCTTGGTACATGGTTTTAAAAAGCGATGGCTTTGCGAGTTTAAAACCAACAATAAACAATATGGCGGCCAAAACGGACAGCGGGATCTTATTGAGCAAGGTAGGGATCAATATTACCGAACCGAGTAGAAAGAATCCGTGGATGATAGCAGAAGCCTTTGTTTTACCTCCGGATTGAATATTGGCCGAACTACGAACGATTACCTGTGTAACCGGAAGCCCTCCGACCAAACCAGAAAGCATGTTCCCCACTCCTTGGGCCCTAAGTTCGCGGTTGGTGGGCGTTGTTCTTTTTTCAGGATCTAATTTATCCGTTGCCTCTACACATAGCAATGTTTCCAAACTGGCCACCAATGCAATGGTGAAACCTGTTATCCAAACTTCTGGGTTGGATATGGCGGAGAAATTGGGAAAACTAAAAAAGCCCAAGAACGAATCAAAGCTATCCGGTACCGGAACGCTTACCAAATGCTCCTGCGAGATTCCCCATGTGCCATTGCCCTGGGTCAATGAATAATACACGATTCCAATGACCACAGCGACCAAAGGCCCTTGTATAAGCTCAAAGATCTTGGATTTTTTCGTTAAAACCTGACCCCATAAAATAAGTATGGCCAAGGCAACAACAGCGATAAGGGTTGCACCAGGACTAATAAAATTGATGGAGTTTATAATTTCACTAAAGGTGTTTTCACCATCTACTTGAAAGAAGGCCCAATCACCTTCCGGGTCGGCATCATAACCAAAAAAATGGGGAATTTGTTTTAGAATGATGATGATTCCAATACCCGTGAGCATACCTTTAATTACCGATGATGGAAAATAATAGGCAATAATACCAGCCTTTAGAAATCCGAAAATTAGCTGGATTATACCGCCCAATACTACGGCAACCAAAAAGTTTTGATACCCACCCAAGGTACCGATTGCGGTTAATACAATGGCTGCAAGTCCTGCTGCTGGGCCACTTACCCCTATTTGGGAACCACTTAGTGCACCTACAACGATTCCCCCAATAATACCTGCAATTAGCCCCGAAAACAAAGGGGCACCACTGGCCAGGGCAATACCTAAACAAAGCGGTAGTGCCACAAAAAAGACCACAATACTGGCAGGCAAGTCATTTTTTATATACTTGAACATAATAATAAACAAGATTAGTCCTCTACATCAGATAAAATTTGGTGGTAAAGGACAATTAAAATTTGATTTAAACGAGAATAAGAATGTTAAACCAATTTTCGGGGAGGGGGGTCTAGTGTTTCAAGGGTAAACTCCAATACAGCGAATGCATATCCTAATGCATCATTATTTTTTTCTTGATTTATGGATGGATCCGCTGAAATAAAACTTTTTGACATAAAATATTTAATATCAAATGTTTTACTGCTCGAAGTATCATGCGTATTGTTCTCCTCTTCGGAAGAACCAAGAATAAAGGCAATACTATATTCCCGCCCCATAAGTGGGACAAAAGGTGAGGTCAACAAAATTGTGACCATCACAAAGGAAATAAACGGTATAGCCAGTGTTCGCATCATAATAATTGGGGGTAAATTTAAGATAAGATATGCACTTATTTGTTAATTATGTCTAAAAATCCTTTAACGACCTAATCTGGTCCCCCAACAACCATCCTGTTTGCCCATCGGCAATACGTATTCTTTTCCAATCGTCCAGCTCGTCCAAAATATTCACTTTGGTTCCTTCGTGAATGGTAAAGATAGTGCTGCTGTTGGTATTGGGTTCTGAACTAACATTGACTTCTTTCTCAAAAACTATGGCCGGGTCATCGTTCTTGTATTGTTGATAGCCAAGATAGGCCATTAAAACAGAGACGGCGCACAAAGCAAGAGAGAACATACTTGAAATAAATGCAACCCTCTTTTGGTTGGCCGGTCTAAGAAAATAATAGGCCATATAGGCCAAAACAAACAAAAAGACCAATCCAATGGCCAAATAAGCCCATTGGTCATAGGAGAGCAAGCCCACAACTGATTTGTAGATTTTGGATATCCCCGTTGTAGGAACTTCCTCAATGGCATCTAGCCTCATATTTTGGGCAAACGCCAAATTATTTTGGATTTCCCTATTAGGTGGGTCAAGAAGCAATGCTTTTTCGTAGTAATAAATACTGGGGCCAATGGAATTGAGTTTGTAGTAGCAATTCCCCAAATTAAAGTACAGTGCAGCCGAATGCTCGCCATTTTCCAGAATTTGCTTGTAGTTTTCTATGGCAGCGGAATACTCCCCATTGTTGTATAGTTCGGTGGCTTCATTAAACAGAGCCTCGTTTTGGGAAAATCCAAAAGAGAGCGAAAGCATACAAAATAAAAGGACTATCTTTTTCATGCTCATAACTGTTTGTCCAAATTAGAAATTACTTCACTTGCTTTTTCATAATCTTGTTGCATCTGCACATTGGAAAACGGGCTATATCGTGCCATTTCACAGCTGGTCAATAAGGCTATAAAGCCATCAACATCCTTTTGGTCAACATTTTTTTCCGAAAGAATGCTTGTAATCTTATCCTTGCTGAATTCCGAAGTTTCTATGTGTAATTTTGCCTTCAGGTAGTTGTGCAAACCTTTTTCCAGAGCCACATAAAAGGCTTCTTTGTTCCCGAGCTCCTTTTTGGCGGTTGAAAGATATTTTCTGGCCAGCTTGTTGGCTTTCTTTATTTTGTTCCCCACCACATCACTGGCAATGGCCTCTCTCTTCTTAAATGTGAAAATGGCTATTGGAATCAACAATAACGGGGCAAGCAAAAGAATAAAAAAGAGTCTTGAGCCAAAAAAGCGGTCAGAACCAATAGGGCTTAGGTTCGGATTTATGTTGATAAAATGAAACTGCTCCCCGGTCGGCACAACCAATTGCTTGTTGGCAGAGGGACTTGTTATATTGGCCGAGCCACTTGTAGGCCCTTCGATTACCTCAATATTGATTTCTTCTGAATTAATGGTTTTATAGTTTCCAGTACTCGGATTAAAATAACTGAAAGAAATACTTGGAATGGGGTATTTTCCCCTAAATGAAGGTACAATGGTATAATTATTCGCCACTTTGCCCTCCATACCGGTACTGTAAGTATTGATGGATTCCTCGTATTCGGGATCATAAACTTCTAAAGAGCTTGGCAGTTCTGGCTCTGGAAGTTGGAACAATTTCAAGTTCCCTTTCCCGGTAACCTCAACTTTGGCCTGAAGCGACTCCGAGGCATTCAGTTGGGTTTTGCTTGTGGTCACCGAAAAATCAAATTCACCAACAGCTCCACTAAAATTAGCCGGTTTTCCAGCTTCTGGCAATGGTTTTACGTTGATGGTTCTACTACCTGCAGAAACGGTTTTACTGGTTGAGGTATAAATTCGGCCACCAAAAAAGTCTCTTCTGTTGGTGGGTACATCAACAAAAATCTCGAGAGAGAGCGGCTCAATGTCCAACTGTCCTGATTTTTGGGGGTAAAGTACCACTCGTTTTAAAACTACATATCTATAGGGTTTACCTTGGTAAGTACCGTTTTGCGCGGTGTGCTTGGTAACCGGAATGTCTTGGCTCCAAAAATTGTTATAGGTAGGATTGTCCAACGGACGGTAATTCGTAACACTTATGTTTGGACTTACATAGAGCTTATAGACTACGGTAACAGCTTCATTTAAATAAGGATTCCCCTTTGATACTTCTGCAACTAAATGAAGGCTTTCGTCGGCCACATCATCCACGGTCTTCTCTGCATTAGGCTTGTCCACTGCCGCTGTAACCTCTACTTGCTTGGGGGTTGTCTTGTATGTTTGGCCATCAATCTCGATAGTGGCCTGGTTTATGGTGAAACTCCCTCTCGCCGTGGGCTTTAATATGTAAGAATAGGTCTTGGAAAAACTGCGTTTGCCATTTACCCAAGAAGAACTAATGGACTGCGAAGGCCCCATTACCACATTAAAACCATTAAATTGAGGCGGCTTAAAGTTGTCGCCATCCTTGTTCATGGTAAAATCTACCCGAAGACGTTCGTTTAGCCCCAATTCCTCTTTGCTCAAGTTCATGGTAAACGAAATCTCTTCCGCATCGTCTTGGGCATGTGAATGTAAGCCCGTAAAGAGTAACATTCCCAGAATAAACAATATGTTGCCCTTCAACACTTTCATTACCAGTCTTTCTCGTTTTTAATTTTTTTGCCTCGAACTTTTCGGGCCTCCATTTTCTCCTGTACTTTTTTCTCTTCGTTCTGCATGGCCTCTAGCAAATTCTGAATCTGTTGTTCAGACAATTGATTGGGTCTAGGTTGCTGCTTTTTATCTTCGGGCTGGTCACCCTCATTGGGTTTTTTCTCTTGCTCTTTCTTCTTGTCCCCATCGCCTTTTTGATTTTCCTTAGGCTTATCCTCTCCATTTTCACCTTGATCGCCTTTGTCCTTGTTTTCGTCTTCTTTTTGCTCGCCTTCGTCTTTCTTCTCGTTATCCCCGCCTTCGTTCTTCTGGTCTTGGTTTTTATCCTTGTCCTCGTTTTCCTGATCTTTCTTGTCTTCGTTGTCCTTGTTTTGGTCGTTCTTTTGCTCGTCCTGTTGTTTTTCTAGCATCTTTTTGGCCAGAGCAAGGTTATAGCGCGTCTCGTCGTCGTTAGGATTTTTTCTTAAGGCTTGTTTGTATGCCTCAACAGCTTGTTTGTAGTCTTTTTGCTTCATGAACACGTTGCCCATGTTGTGAAAGGCCTTATGTTTTTCTCCTTTATCCTCGGCAACTTCTCCTGCCTGTTTGTACCTTCCAAAAGCTTCTCCATAACTTTCCCTGTTATAGTAGGCGTTCCCTAAATTAAATCGGGCGGCGGCATTTTTGTTGCTTTTGGAAATGGCCCTTCTGTAATCGGCCTCTGCCGTAACAAAATCGTTGGCGGTAAGTTCTTCGTTGGCCTCATAGGTAAGATTGGTAGAGGCTTGCAATGCTTTTTCCGCTTCTTTGTTCGCTTTTTCGGTCATGTCGTCCTGTGCTTGGACCATCCCAAAACATAGCAATAGTCCAACCATCAACTTAATCTTGCTCATCATCATGCTCATTAAAAAGATTCAGTTTTTTCAACCACTGTGTTTTTCTGTCCAAAACGAAGATGTCCAAAAATAGAAATAAAAAGCCAGCGGCCAGGAACCATTGAAATTGGTCCTTGTACTCTGCAAATTGTTTGGCTTCAAACTCTGTTTTGTCCATCCGGTTCAGTTCCTCTTTGATGAACTCCACGGCATTTTCCGTATTGGAGCCATCAATATAATTGCCATTGCCCCTATCGGCAATCTCGGTTAATATGTTTTCGTTCAATTTTGTGATGACAACCTCGCCTTGGTTGTCCTTTTTCAAACTTTCTACAATGCCGTTCTTTTTGATGGGAATCGGAGCTCCTTTGACTTTGCCCACTCCAATGGTATAAACACGGATTCCGTTCTGAGTAGCTTTTTCAACTGCATCGATAGTGGAATTTTCGGAGTGGTCTTCCCCATCAGAAACAATAAAAAGCACCCTGTTGGTCTGTTGGGAATCATCGTAATAAGTACTGGCCAAATCTATGGCTGCGTTAATGGCGGTTCCCTGTGATGAGAGCATATCGGTATTCATGCTCTGTAAGAACATTTTAGCGGCGCCATAGTCCGTGGTTATAGGCAATTGAGGGTAGGCTTGCCCTGCGTAGGCAATAATTCCTATACGGTCGCTCGCCAATTGGTTGATGATTTCAGAAACAATACGTTTGGCTTTTTCCAAACGGTTGGGGGCAATGTCCTCTGCCAGCATACTTTTGGAAACATCGATGGCAAAAACGATATCCACACCTTCGCGTTTAACGGTTTCCAGTTTTGTACCGATTTTTGGATTGACCAACCCCAATACCAAAAACGTAAGCCCTCCCAATAAAAATATCAGTTTAAGGGTTGACTTAAAGTTGGATTTATTGGGTGCCAGACGCTTCAATAGGTTTGAGTCTGCAAAACGTTTTTGTGTCTTTCTCTTCCAGATTTGAAGAAAAAAGAACGTCAGGACCATTACCGGAATAATGGCCAAGAGGTAGAAATATATTTTTTCGTCAAACTGAATCATTCGCTAAATAAAACTTTTAAAGATGGAGTTTCGCAACCCCCATTCCAACAGCAATAAAATTCCGGCCAAGAAAATCAGCGGCCTAAATTTTTCCTCGTATTTGTAATATTTGAATTCCTCTATTTCTGTTTTTTCCAACTTATTGATCTCGTTATAAATGGCTTCCAAGGATTCATTATCGGTGGCACGGAAATATTTTCCTCCTGTTACCTCTGCGATTTCTTTGAGTAATTCTTCATCAATCTCCACTTGTCGCATTCCGTATCTATAGGAACCATCCCTATTGTAGCCGATGGGAGACAATGCATTTCCGTTGGTTCCCAGACCAATGGTGTATGTCTTGATTCCAAACTCAACGGCAAGGTCGGCTGCGGTTCTAGGTTCAATAAAGCCAGAATTATTGACACCGTCCGTTAAAAGAATGATAACTTTACTTATGGCCTTGCTTTCTTTTAGTCGGTTTACCGAAGTGGCCAAGCCCATTCCGATTGCGGTTCCATCTTCCAATACGCCATAGGTGATTTCTTCTAGGGCATTCAAAACAATGGCCTTGTCGCTGGTAATAGGGGTTTTGGTATAGCTTTCGCCCGCATAGCTCACCAAACCGATACGGTCGTTCGGGCGACCTTCGATAAAATCGGCGGCTACTTCTTTCAATGCGGTCAACCGGTTCGGCTTTAGGTCGCGGGCCAACATACTGGAAGACACATCAATGGCCATTACAATATCGATACCCTTTGTTGTTTTTGTCCGTGTTGAAATATCCTCGGTTTGAGGTCTGGCCAATGCGGTTACGATAGCGGCCAAGGCCAACAATCTAATGGCCAACAAAACAGGTTTTAATTTGGACGCCCAACTTGTTACCGTAAACCCTTTGATGCTGGAAATGCGCAGGGAGGCCATTTCATTTTTCCGTTTGAAAACATACCATAGCAAAGCCAATGGCAGCAAAAGGAGCAGCCAGAAAAATTCAGGATTTGCAAATTCTATATTCTCAAACATTTACACTTGTGTTTTTACGTCTAAACTGTTCAAAATTCGATCTACGATCTGTTGCGCATACTCATCGTCCTCTTCCCAAGTGATCACCACCTGTTGGATGAAACCTTTACCTCCAAAAGTTAGAATATTGTACCTGGCCCTTTTGGAATCGCCATTGGGTCGTTCCAAAGTTCCCGTGCCATAGGTTTTCATGCCCTTTACACCGGATTGTGTCACAAATTCTTCTTGTTTGGTGATGATATTCTTTAGTCCCAATTGTTCAAAATTGGTCAGGGTGGAACCGATTACTGCATCAAATTGAGGTTCCTCTTTTTGTTCTTTGAATGTGATGGAGCTTGTGCTTACCGAAAATATCCCCACATAGCTACCGTAGGAAAATGCTTGAAGCTCTTTAATGAGCTCTTCGGTTTCTTTGGGAAGTTCCAATTCTTGACGGACCAAAACTTCTGGTGTTTCTATTTGAATGGGAGGGAAACCGTACGTACTGGCGACCCATTCACCCTCCAACATGTCCTTGGTCGGGTAACCAAAAACGGTGTCCCTTACTTTTTTGGTACCAAAATAAATGGTTGACCCTATTCCGCCCAAAACAATAATTCCTGCAAAAATGGCCGCGGCCCAGTAAATTCTTTTGCGCTGTTTTTTTCTGGCAAGTTCTTCCAAATATTCTTCATCTAACAACAAATCTTCTTCGGTTGGTTCCGGAAGGCCTTCGTGGGTTTTGGTCACGATTTCTTCGACCAATCTCCTATCTTGTTCGGCAACGGTTGTGGCTGGTTTGTTTTTGGCAAACTTTACCAAATCGGCCGTTTGTAATATTTTTTGAAACTGTTGTATGGTATCATCGTCCAATTTAAGCTCTCCGGCATCCCTTAACATTTCCAGTTTGGTGATGAGTTCTGACGTGGTGCTTTCCATGGCAGTAACGTGCACATCTTCTTCCAGATAGGACCGCACAATATCGGTAAGTTCCGAATAGTACTGCTTGTATTCGTCCTGAATAAGGTATTTGGAGTTCTCCAACTTTTTAAGCTCCATAAGGGCTCGGTCATAGGGTGGGAGCAAGGCCACTTTTTCTTCCTCGGTCAAAGGTTTCTTTCTTAGAAAGAACCAATAGACCAATCCCCCGACCACAATCAACCCTAAAAGAATCCAAAGTGCCGTAAGCCACATATCGGCGGTACTTCTTTCTACCTCTATCAAGGGTTTGATGTCGTACATTTTTTGTTTGGTGGTGTCCACTACCACATCGGCGACCTTTACTTGAAAGGAATCCGTGAAAAAGGGTTGCTCGTTAATAGCGATTCGCTGCGGGGGAATCGTGTAGGCGCCACTATCGAACTGGGTTAGGGAATATATTTTTTGAAGGATGACCTTATCATCATTTTTGAGGGTATCGGCCATAATGGCCTCTACGGTTTCCAATGGTGAAAAGGTTTGGCCTTCGGGAAAGAAGACCACATCGGTGGAATCCATCTCTACTGTAATTTTGTATTGAATCTGTTCCCCAATTTTAATGGCCAAGGTGTCCACTTCGGCATCGACTTTGGGTCCTGTTTGCGAAAAACCGACCGTGGACATCAGCAATAGAAACAACATGGTTCCCCAAACTGATCGGAGCTTTGCTTTGCTTCTTGTTTTATGTAGACCGTTCATTCGCATTATCCTCTTCGTTTAAAATACCCCAATAGCTTTTTTACGTAGCTTTCGTCTGCCCTACAATTGATGACCCCGCAGCCTGATTTGTTAAAGGAATTGGTGAAATAGGCCACTTTGTCTTTGTAGTGTTGTCCATAAGCCAACCGAACCTGTTTGGATTGGGTGTTCACCAGCTGTATTTCCCCTGTTTCGGCATCTTGCATTTGTACCATTCCCAAATTTGGGATGGCTTCCTCACGTTGGTCATAAACCCTTATTCCGGTAACATCGTGCTTATTGCCCACAATGCGAAGCGTGTTCTCGTAGTTATCCGCAATAAAATCCGATAGCACAAAAACAATGGCTTTTTTCTTCATCACGTTGGTCAGGAACTTCAAAGCTTCGGCAAGATTGGTTTCACTGCTTTTTGGATGGAACTCCAATAATTCCCTAATAATTCGAAGTACGTGGCTTTTTCCTTTTTTAGGCGGGATATAAAGCTCTACTTTATCGGAAAACAGAATCAAACCTACTTTATCGTTGTTCTGAAGTGCAGAAAATGCGAGCGTGGCTGAAATCTCTGTGATGATTTCTTTTTTGAACTGATTGGACGTACCGAAAAGTTCCGACCCACTCACATCTACCATCAACATCATGGTGAGTTCACGCTCTTCTTCAAAAACCTTTACGTAAGGTTCATTATAGCGTGCGGTAACATTCCAGTCAATGCTTCGTACATCATCGCCAAACTGATACTGGCGTACTTCGCTGAACGTCATCCCCCGACCTTTGAACGTAGAATGGTATTCCCCACCAAAAATATGGTCGGAAAGACGGCGGGTCTTTATTTCAATTTTACGTACTTTTTTTAGTAGTTCCTTTGTATCCATTTGGTTCAAAAAAATAGGTTTTCGGGTTGGTTAAAAGTATTGCTACTTATTCCGATAAACATTGAACCGCTAAGGCACCTCTACCTCGTTTACAATCTTGTTGATGATTTCTTCGGAAGTAATATTTTCTGCCTCGGCCTCGTAGGTGATTCCGATTCGGTGACGCAGTACATCGTGCACCACGGCCCTAACATCTTCGGGAACCACATAACCTCTTCGCTTGATGAACGCGTAGCATTTGGACGCTTTCGCCAAGTTGATGCTACCTCTGGGAGAAGCACCAAAACTGATAAGCGGCTTCAAGCTTTCCAAGTTGTATTTTTCCGGGTAACGCGTAGCGAAAATGAGGTCGAGAATATATTTTTCAATTTTTTCGTCCATATAAACCTCGCCAACAGCTTCTTGGGCTCTTAGAATTTGCTCCAAGGAAACTACGGGGTTAACGGCCTCGGTTGCACCTTTTAGGTTTTGACGGATAATGAGTTGTTCCTCGTTCAACTTTGGATAGTCGATTACTGTTTTCAACATAAAACGGTCCACCTGCGCTTCAGGAAGCGGGTAAGTACCTTCTTGCTCTACAGGGTTTTGGGTGGCCATTACTAAAAAAGGTGCGTCCAGCACAAATGTTTCGTCCCCGATGGTCACCTGTTTTTCCTGCATGGCTTCCAAAAGCGCCGACTGTACTTTTGCGGGAGCCCTGTTGATCTCATCTGCCAAAACAAAGTTGGCAAAGATGGGTCCTTTTTTAATGGAGAAATCGTTCTCTTTTATATTGTATATCAATGTACCAATAACATCAGCGGGCAAAAGATCGGGTGTAAACTGTATTCTGCTAAAGCTTCCTTTCACCGCTTTGGCCAAAGTGTTGATGGCCAATGTCTTTGCCAGTCCGGGAACACCTTCGAGCAGAATGTGGCCTTTTCCCAGTAGACCTATCAGTAAGCGCTCCACCATGTGGGTCTGCCCCACAATGGCCTTGTTCATTTCAACCCTTAAAAGGTCAATAAAAGCGCTTTCCTGGGCAATTTTTTCATTCACAGCACTAATATCAATAGTAGTGTTTTCTTCCATTATATACTTTTATTGTTTGGTGTTAATGTCGGGGTTTTTGCTAAGGTGTGCAAAATGAAAATTTATTTAAAACCTAGCTGTTAATTAATGGTTAAAAAAAACGCTAAACCCCTAGTTTTATGAAGGATTTAAGGCTTTAATTTTATACATTCAGCACTTATGGAACGGACAACGAATTTTTCCCGCATTATATCGGGAGCGATGACATGGGGAAGTTGGGGGAAAAAACTTTCCAAAAAGGAAATGATCGAATTAATGCATCACAGCATTGCTTGTGGCTTAACCACTTTTGACCATGCCGATATTTATGGAAGCTATTCCACCGAGGCCGATTTTGGACAGGCATTTGGGAATAGTGGAATTAAAAGGGAGGATATTCAACTGATCACCAAATGTGGTATTCAAATGACCCGTGGCAGGAATAACCGAATCAATCATTACCAGTATGACAAGGATTATATTATTTGGTCTGCGGAAGCGTCTTTAAAAAAGTTGAAAACGGATTATTTGGACTTTTTTTTAATGCACAGGCCAAGTCCGTTGATGGAAACCGAAGAGATGGCGGAAGCTGCCCGGCAGTTATTGCAAAGTGGAAAAATAAAACAGTTTGGGGTATCCAATTTTACAACCTCTCAAGTGGCCATGTTGGAAACAGCCATACCCGTTGAAGGAAACCAGGTCGAATTTTCTTTGACGCATCACAATCCTATGTACGATGGAACTTTTGATGATTGCATTGCCAACAAAAGATTGGCCATGGCATGGAGCCCGTTGGGAACACTTTTTAGGGAAGATGATGAGCAAGCAGATCGCATTAAAGAGGCCATGGGGCCTTTGATGGACAAGTATGATGCTGATGAGAGCCAGTTGCTCTTGGCCTGGATTTTAAAACATCCTGCAAAAGTGCATCCGGTCATTGGAACCACAAACAAAAAAAGAATGGAAATGGCCGCAGAAGCCATAGATATAGAATTGGAACTTCAAGATTGGTTTGCCCTTTTGGTAGCGAGCCAAGGACACGATGTTCCGTAAAAATTGGAAATGGGAAAAACAGCATTAATAACAGGAGCTACAAGTGGAATAGGCAAAGCAACGGCAGAGCTTTTTGCAAAGCAAGGATTTAATTTAATTCTTTGTGGAAGAAGACAGGAACGTTTGGAAGGGCTTAAAAATGAATTGGGAAGAGACACAGCAATCTTTACCTTAAATTTTGATGTTAGAAATAGAGAAGCTGTGTTCTCTGCCATAGAAAGTTTACCCAAGGAATTTTCTGAGATAGACATTTTGGTCAACAATGCGGGCAATGCCCATGGATTGGACCCCATTGACAAGGGCAACCCAGATGATTGGGATGCCATGTTGGACATTAATGTAAAGGGGTTGCTGTATATGTCCAAAGCTGTTATTCCTCAAATGGTGGAACGCAAATCTGGGCATATCATCAACATTGGTTCCACGGCGGGCAAGGAAGTATATCCCAACGGAAATGTGTACTGTGCCAGTAAACATGCCGTGGATGCCATTAACCAAGGTATGCGGATAGATTTGAATGCTTACGGAATTCGCGTAGGGGCCGTAAACCCTGGATTGGTGGAAACTGAGTTCAGCGATGTTCGCTTTAAGGGGGATTCCGAAAGAGCATCCAATGTATACAAAGGCTTTCAACCGTTAAAACCAGAGGATATCGCGGATATTATCCTGTTTGTGGTAACTCGACCCTACCATGTGAACATTGCCGACCTTGTGGTAATGCCTACTGCACAGGCCAGCAGTACGATTGTCAACAAAAATGGTTCATAGTTGATGTTTAAAGGTCAAAACCGTCAGTTCGAGTTTTTTCTGAAGGAAAAAGTATCGAGAACAAGGTTTGTACGATTAAAAATTCTATTCTCGATACATTTTTTTGAACTTAGGTTCAAAAAACCACTCGAAATGACGAATTTTCCTTTGGTTTATAAAATCTCGAAACCTTAAAATATGATCAATAAACGCCTACTCGTAAAAAATCTTTTGGCCCACAACGACGAGAATAGTTTTTACGATAAAAAGCGTTTTATATCCATTGGGGAAAAGGAGGGCAAGGCCAAATTTTTAAAACATGTCTGTGCCTTGGCCAACAGCAACCCAAAAAACAACTCCTTTATTGTGATCGGGGTGGAGGATGAGGACAATACCATTGTTGGCGTTGATTTTTTTGATGACAGCAAAATTCAGAACCTCGTCAATGCCTATTTGGACAATCCGCCTCTAATTTCCTATGAAAATATTCCCTTTCCCCATTTGCCCGAAGGCAAGGTGGTTGGTCTCGTAACAATTAGGTCCAACGGAAAAGTTTGTGCCCTTCGCAAAAATATTTGGAAGTATTACGGGGGAGCGGTCTTTTTTAGGGAAGGCAGCATCAGCTTGCCCAAAGCTTTTGATATTGAGCTAAAGGACATCAACTCCGATAAGGTGGCGACGATTGAACAGCACGCGCGGAATAACATAGAATTGACACTGGATGCGGTCATAAAATTCTTCAATACCAGGCATCCCGACCTTACAAGCGATTACAAAGTCTTTAAAGAACAATTTGTGGTCTGTTGGGCGGGAAACAAGAAGAAAGTGAAAGGCAAGATCTACTATTCCAGAGTGGATATTGAACTCATCAACGAACAGGTAAAACTGTTTTATTCCGCTTTGGACGAAATCACTATTGATTATGATGACGACCACTTCAAAACCTTGGAGTATGTGCAATTGGGCTTGGGCTCTCAACAAAAATATTATCCTTTGGAAGAAGTGGTCATCACATTTTCGGACAATGGCAAGTACACCATCAACAGTAAATTAATATTTGAACCACCTCAATTTGATAAAAAAACGCTGTATCATGTGTACAATGCCAACAATGCATTGCTCAAAAAGTTGGAAAACCATATTCCGTTAACAGATTCGGAGCATACGGATATGACCCACCTCCCAGCAACGTATCTTATTTGTTACCTGAACGGTTTTGAGGAGGCCAAGGAAAAAATGGACAGTTCAAGGGCGTTGTTAAAAACTTACGACAGCAATATTTACCAATCCTTAAAGGAATCCCAACGAATTCTAAGGAAAGTAAGGTACGCATAGTCGCTTGGTTGATTTATTTTTCGAGCTGCTCTTTTGTGGGCAAAGCAACAATGGCACCATAATTAGTAGTGGTAATGGCCCCGGCCTTGTTCGCCAAGGCGACCATGTTTTCCACTAACGAAAAATCTTCGAAAACAGGCCCAAAATTGCCCAAATCGGAAATTTGATACAATAAACACCCTATAAAAGCGTCGCCGGCACCAGTAGTGTCCAAGGGAGCTACCTTTATACTCGGAATTACTTTTTTGGTGCCGTTCATGCTCAGTAAGGTACCGTCTTTCCCCAAGGTAACGGTAATTATTTTCGTTCCGGCCTTGTGCAAAACATCACAGGCTTCATGTAAATCTTCTTTACCTGAAATAAGCTGTGCTTCTTCTTGGCTAAACTTGCACAAATGTGATTTTTCCACAAAGGGCATGCACTTTTTTATGAAGGTTTCTTGGTCATCTTTCCAAAGGTCGCTTCTAAAATTTGGGTCAAAACAGATAAACATTTCTTTGGTAAGGCCATCAAAAAGATATTTGCTGTATGTTTTTTCCAAAGGTCCGCCCAAAAGAGCGGTCGCGGCCCCCAAGTGAAGAATATTTCCGGGAAGGTTCTTTCTTAGGTCGGGATTATACTTCAATTCCTTATCGGCGCCCCTGCTAAAAACAAAATCGCGTTCTCCATCTTCCGAAAGCGATACAAAGGCCAGCGTGGTGAAAGTATCCGATAATTGGGCCAACGAAACGTCAACGCCAACCTCTTTCAGGGTTTCCAATAAAAATTTCCCAAACGGATCGTCCCCTACGCAACCAATAAAAATTCCGTTTCCTCCCAACTTGGATATGGCACAGGCCACATTGGCAGGAGCTCCCCCTGCTTTTTTGGTAAACTCGTTTGCTTTGGAAAGGTCGCTTCCTTGCCGTTCGGCAACAAAATCAATCAACACTTCACCAATGCAGTATACTTTTTTCATATTGTTTCGGAATATTCTAAGGTACATAGAAAATTATACCATGTCCAAAAAACAGTTAGGTTAATTTGAAATATAGGTTAAATGCTTGATAAAGCCACCGTGATTTTTCATAGGCCAAGCATTTGTGCGTAATTTTGTCAAAAACTTTTCTATGCGAACACTTGTTGTGGGCGACATCCATTCAGGGGTGCGGGCGTTGGAGCAATTAATGGGCAAGGCCAATGTCACCTCCAAAGATCATATCATATTTTTGGGCGATTATGTAGATGGGTGGAGCACGGCAGTGGAAACCGTAAATTTTTTGATACAGCTCAAAAGTGAATATAACTGCACTTTTATTCGTGGAAATCACGATGAACTCTGTAGGGCTTGGTTGGTAGATCAAAAAGAAAACCCGCAATGGTTGGCACACGGCGGCATTGCAACCAGAGATTCTTATTTGAATGCAGATAGGGATATATGGGAATTACATTTGAAGTTTTATAACGAATTGCAAAATTATTATCTCGCAGATGACAACCGGTTGTATTTGCATGCCGGCTACACAAACCTTAAGGGAGTAGATTACGAATATTTTGAACAATCTTTTTACTGGGACAGGACATTATGGGAACTGGTAACCGCACTTGACCCTGATTTGGAACCTACAAGTCCCAAGTTTCCAAAACGCTTGACCCACTACAAAGAAATCTACATAGGCCACACCCCTTTGTCCAAAAACGGGTTTGTAGAACCACAGAACAAAGCCAATGTTTGGAACGTGGATACAGGGGCCGCTTTTATGGGCGGATTGACCATGTTGGATGTGGAAACCAAGGAATATTGGCAAAGTGATCCCGTACACACATTTTATCCCGGCGAAAGAGGAAGAAATTAGCGTAGTTTTCATTATTTTATATAGAACTTTGTAAAAAACCCCGTACTATGTCGATAAAGAATGTAAGATTGGAAGTAATGCAGGCGATTGAACCCAAAGTTGAAGGGTTTATTGATGAATTTCTTATTCCAACAGAAAAAATATGGCAACCCACCGATTTTTTGCCAGACTCCCAAAGCGATAAGTTTTTTGATGAGGTGGAGCAGCTTCGTGGTGAGGCCAAGGAATTGGGATACGATTTTTGGGTAACCCTTGTGGCCGATACCATTACAGAAGAAGCACTCCCCACGTATGAATCCTGGTTGATGGATGTGGAAGGCATTGATCAGCACAATGGCAAGGACAATGGATGGAGCAAATGGGTGCGTGCATGGACAGCTGAGGAAAATCGCCATGGAGATGTTTTGAACAAATATTTGTACCTCTCTGGCCGTGTAAACATGCGTGAAATTGAGATAACTACCCAACATTTGATTTCTGATGGGTTTGATATTGGAACGGACAGGGATCCCTACAAGAATTTTGTATACACCACTTTCCAAGAGTTGGCCACCAATATTTCGCACAAAAGAGTGGGAAAAATGGCTAGAAAGAAAGGTAATGTACTGCTCGCAAAAATGTGCACCATAATTGCAGGTGATGAAATGAGGCACCATTTGGCATATCGCGAATTTGTAAAGACAATTATGGGGCAGGACCCCGATGGAATGGTCTTGGCCTTTGCAGATATGATGAAGAAAAAAATTGTGATGCCGGCCCATTTTCTTAGGGAATCGGGCGGAAGTATAGGAGAGGCATTCGAACAGTTTTCCAATTGTGCCCAACGGTTGGGGGTGTATACCTCACAAGACTATATTGATATTTTGAAAAAATTGAACGATTACTGGGATATAGGAAACCTTCGCGGACTTTCTGATCAGGCAGAAAAGGCCAGGGATTATCTGATGAAACTCCCCGAAAGGCTACAACGTATATCCGAACGTATGAAATTTTCCCAAGAGCAGCATACTTTTAAATGGGTAGAGGCTAACGGAATGTTGTAGGAATCAAGTTAAGTCTGTCCGATGGCATTAATATTTGCCGGCACGGTGTTTTTCCTGCCACTCGAACAACTGTTCCCAATGGCCCTCGTAAGCCATTTTTGCCTGCATGGGCCATGAGGCGGGGTCGTGGATGCGATAGCGCTTACCGCCGGAATCCAACACCTCTTGGCATTTGTCCACTGAAGTTTCGGCCAAATCTTTCCATGTTTTGATGTCAAAATTGTGAAAAAGGGCTTCAATTTTTGGGCCTATGCCCTCAACAAGCTTTAAATCATTTTCTTTGATTTTTTCCCCAAAAGCTGTCTTTGCCCTATTTGCATCAAAGAAGAAAGCGTCTTTTTTTGGAAGATTTTTATCCCGTTCAAGGTTTAGTTGCCTTGTTTTGGATATACCCAGTCTTTTTCTGCAAGTTTCCAGATCGGATTTTAACTTGGCGTTTTCAATTTCAAGGATATTGAGTTGAACTGAATTTTCGGCTGCTGAGGGTGTGCTGGATTTTCCAAAAAAATAACCAAGAACCCCAGAAATGATTCCCGTTATGGCCAAAACAATCCAATACCAAATTGTAGAACTTATCCAATCCATATTTCACACAAAATAAACAGTAGAAACTGCTCATTTAAAATATTAAAAAAATCTTAAAATTCTAAATTAAACCACCTAAAATTGAGGGATTTCTGAAAATAGGGGGCTTTTGTAGGAAAAATCCAAGGCCAAAAACAAAACTAAAATTACCGATTATACATTTTTTATGACCACTTATAAGATACCTTTTAATTTCTTGATAAAATATTTAGAAATTTGAAAATCAATATTAAGTGAAGAACCCTGTTTCTCCCGACGAAGATCCGGCATTGAAATAGGGTTTTAAAGTTAAGTTTGAGTTAGTTAAGTTGGTTTTAAAGACTGCCCATTTAGGTTAGACACTAAATGGGCGGCTTTTTATTTTTATAGGTCAAACTTAATGCCTTGTGCCAACGGTAATTCGGTGGTATAATTAATGGTGTTGGTCTGTCTTCTCATATAGATCTTCCAAGCATCCGAACCACTTTCCCTGCCACCACCGGTTTCTTTTTCGCCACCAAAGGCTCCACCGATTTCAGCTCCGGAAGTACCGATATTAACATTGGCAATACCACAATCCGATCCTTCTACTGAGAGGAAACGTTCCGCCTCCCGCAGATTGTTGGTCATAATTGCAGAGGATAGTCCCTGCCTAACACCATTTTGCATGTCCAAAGCATTTTGTAGGTCACCTTTATATTTCAAAATATATAAAACGGGACCAAAGGTTTCGTGCTGTACAATATCGAAGTGGTTTTTGGCTTCGGCAATAGCGGGCTTTACGTAGCAACCGCTTTCGTAGCCCTCGCCTTCGAGCACGCCACCTTCTACCAAAATGTTTCCGCCCTCTTCCTTAACTTTTTCAAGGGCATTCAAATAATTTTTTACAGCATCCTTATCTATTAGCGGTCCAACGTGGTTGTTTTCATCCAAGGGATTTCCGATGCGTATTTGTTTGTAGGCATCTACAATGGCATTTTTTACCTTGTCGTACACATCTTCATGGACAATCAATCTACGTGTAGAGGTGCAACGTTGTCCGCACGTACCCACTGCACCAAATACAGCACCTATTACGGTGTTTTTTATGTTGGCGTCGGGGGTTACGATAATGGCGTTGTTACCACCAAGCTCCAATAAAGATTTTCCAAGACGTTCGGCTACTGCTTTTGCAACTATTTTTCCCATACGGATGGAACCTGTGGCCGAAATCAATGGAACACGTTCGTCTTTGGTCATAAATTCACCTACCTTATAATCGCCGGTAATCAAACAGGAAATACCTTCTGGCACTCCGTTTTCGGTAAACACACGAGCCGCAATGTTTTGGCAAGCTACGGAGGTCATCGGGGTTTTTTCTGAGCCTTTCCAAATACAGGCATCACCACAAACCCAAGCCAAAGCCGTGTTCCAGGACCAAACGGCCACGGGGAAATTGAAGGCAGAAATAATCCCCACAACACCAAGTGGATGGTATTGTTCGTACATGCGGTGTCCGGGACGTTCGCTGTGCATGGTGAGTCCGTGCAATTGACGGGACAGGCCTACGGCAAAGTCACAGATATCTATCATTTCCTGTACCTCGCCCAAACCTTCTTGGTAGCTTTTCCCCATTTCATAAGATACCAATTTGCCCAAAGGTTCTTTTAAACGGCGAAGCTCGTCGTTAAATTTGCGAACCACTTCACCACGTTGAGGGGCTGGCATGGTTCTCCAAGTTTTAAACCCCTTTTGGGCTGTAGTGATTACTTTTTCATAGTCCTCTTTGGTAGTGGTTTTCACTTTTCCAATAAGCGCACCATCTACGGGTGAATAGGATTCGATGATATCTCCCTCGGAAAACCAATCTTTTCCTGTGGAAGTACCATTATTTATTTTGTTTAAGCCAAGTTCCTTTAAGGCTTCTTCAATTCCAAAATCAGTTGCTATTTTTGACATTTATAACTTTTTAGCGATGTATTGTTATATTATTACAATATTACAAATAATATAGAAGAGGATAAACGGTTTAGAGGAATTGATGGATCAAAAGAAGAAGAATTCCCACCAAGGCAGGAAGTGCTTGTACCATAAATATTTTTTTTGATGCTGTTGCAGCTCCATAAATACCGGCAACTGCCACACACCCCAAAAAGAACATGGCCACATAAACTTGCCATACTGCATCTTGAACAATCAATGACCAAATAAGCCCTGCAGCCAAAAAACCATTGTAAAGACCTTGGTTGGCTGCCAATGTTTTTGTGGGTTCAAACAGTTCTTCGGGAAAAGTACGGAATACCTTTTTTGCTTTTGTCGTCCAAGCAAACATTTCCAACCACAGAAAATAGATGTGGAGCAAAGCCACAATTCCGATAATGATTTTTGCTAAAAGGAGAATCATTCTTCTTTGGCTACAAAACGTTCATCAACGGGCATAACGGTTCCGCATTTATCACAGGTACGCAATTCTTGCGAACCATAGAAGTGCTTAAAATGTCCTAAGAAATCCTTTTCAATATCATTCAGTTTAAAATAGACCTCGTACAATTTGTGATTACAGTTGTCACAAAACCATAGTAGGCCATCTTCAGCATCGAGATCTGCACGTTTGCGTTCCACAACCAAGCCAATGGAATTTTCTTGGCGGGCAGGTGAATGGGGCACTTTGGCAGGATGAAGGTACATATCGCCCGGCCCCAGTTTCATGGTTTTTTTCTGGCCATCTTCCTGAATGTGCACTTCTATATGGCCTTCAAGCTGATAAAAAAGCTCTTCGGTTTCGTTGTAATGGTAATCTTTTCTGGCGTTTGGTCCTGCAACAATCATCACAATATAATCGCCAGACGCTTTGTAAAGGTTTTTGTTCCCGACCGGGGGTTTTAGGGTTTCTCGGTTTTCCTCAATCCATTTATTAAGGTTGAAAGGTTCCTGTATTGCCATGTTCAAAGATTTTACGAAAGGTAAAAAAAACCTTGCTGGCAACATAGCAATTAACAAAAAAGACCCGCTGATCGGCGGGTCTCTTTCTTATATATTTTTGGTTGGCTACTCCACTTTGATAAAAATTTGTGTGTAGTATGGTCTGCCATCTTTATCCAATTGAACACTTAAGGTTGTATGGCTAAAATCTCCTTCCATAGCTTTTCTATGCGAGTCGCTTTCTACCCATGCCTTTAATGTTTTTTCGGCAGTGGTATAAAATCTCGCTACATTTTCAGATACTTTTAGCGCATTGGTTTCATCGGCGATTTTCGTGGCCCGTGCCTCAAAATTATCGTGACTTAGGCTGTTTTTGGAAATCATATAATCGTTGTGTTCCTCTGCATATTTGTAAGCTGGCGCACTATCTGCCAAGGAACTTAACCCTATCGATGTTCGATGTTCGTTGATTAGGCCCAATAATTCTTTTTCCATCTTGTTGGGATCAACAGTAACCTTTTGGTTTTCAAGATTGGTTTCAGAGTACATTTGTTCAAACTCTTCTGATGAAGAGTCGCTGCAACTGACAAGCAACAATAAAAAGACCAGTACCAGCGTTGCGCTAGAAAATTTTTTCATTTTTCGGGGTATTTTCAGGGAGTGTTCTAAATTCCCTAGTGTTCTCGTTGCTAAACTAAAGGAGACGCCTCCCTTTTCCATGAAATTTCCATGTTAGGACAGATTATTACGTTGAAATACAGGAAGCTGCATTCAATAGTGTTTTTTTGATGAAGCCCGGGTCCCTTTATCGGCAAAAGTGTACCGTTTATATAACCTCTTCCTTTACCTCGATTTGGTTTGAAGGATTGTTTTCTTCATCATCAAAAACATAGGAAAAAACCAAGGCACCTATTTCCTTGATGGGCTCGTAGAAAATGGACTCTTCTTTGGTTTCCTCATTAATGAATCCGAGGGGAGAGGAAAGCTTTTCGAAGAAAATAAGAAATGCCCCAAGGATTACAGCAACTTTAAGGGCACCAAAAATACCACCGGCAATCTTGTTTAAAAGGCCCAGCATGGCAAAATCGGCAATCTTGGTCAGGAATTTTCCCGCCAAGTTCACTACAATAATGATGACGAAAAAAGTAATCAGAAATGCAGCAATTTTCAGGTACTGGTCACTCCAGTCAAACCGTTCGGCGAGGTAATCGCCTGTTATGTACGAAAAATGGATGGCGCCGTATATTCCCGCAATCAGGGCAATCAAGGAGGCCAATTCTACAAAAAGGCCATTTTTTAAGCCTTTGTATAGGCCCCAGACCAAAAGAATTCCGATGATAATATCCAAAAAGCTCATACACGGGTTTTAACAAATATAGAATATTGATTTGTACCTTTGTTATTCATTGCAAAAACATGTCTAGAGACGAACAATTAAGAGAACGGTGGGAATTTTTGGTGGAAAAATTGTCCGCGCAATTTTCTGATGGCGACCCCTTGGAGTTGGATGGAATTGTCTATTTGGTGGGCGTACAGGAACTGGGCAATTTTCATCGCAAATTTAAAAAGGACGAAAAAGTCAACCTAATGCATATAGCCATTTGTAGATTATTGGAACCCTATGGCTATTACGATTTTGATTTTTTCGATGATGATGGATGGCCACATTATAAAATTAAAGAGCAATTGCCACCGCTCAAGGCCGGGGAACAGGCTGTTTTAATGAAAGAAGCCGTAGTCAATTATTTCTTGGAAAAAGAATACATCACATAAATGGAGCTTAAAAAACCGTACTATGCCGTAATTTTCACCAGCCTGAGGACAGAAGGGGACCAAGGTTACGCAAAAATGGCGGAAGAAATGGAAACCCTGGCTCGAAAACAACCGGGGTTTTTGGATATTGAAAGTGCCAGGGACGGATTGGGCATTACGGTGAGCTATTGGGAAAGTTTGGAGGCCATTGCCGACTGGAAAGCCAATATGGACCATAAGCAGGCGCAGAAGAATGGGATAAAAACATGGTATTCTTGGTATAAAGTTAGGATTTGCAGGGTGGAACGCGAATACGAATTCAATAAATAGACTCATGAGCGAGAACATTGCTTTTTCAAACGTAGATAGAAAGAACAACCTGCAAAAGATTACCAAGGATACTTACGACCTTGTGGTAATTGGAGGGGGAATCACGGGAGCTGGCATTGCTTTGGACGCATCTTCTCGCGGCATGAAAGTGCTTTTGCTCGAAAAAGGGGATTTTGCCTCGGGCACCAGCAGTAAATCCACAAAACTTATTCACGGTGGGCTACGTTATTTAAAGCAGTTCGATTTTTGGTTGGTGAAAGAAGTAGGTTCCGAAAGGGCCATCGTACATAAATTGGCACCACATTTGGTACTTCCCGAAAAGATGTTGCTCCCACTCATTGAAGGTGGTTCCTACGGAAAATGGTTGACGTCCATCGGCTTGAAGGTTTACGATATTTTGGCACAAGTTTCAGGGGATGATAAAAGGCAAATGCTGGAGAAGAAGGAAGCCATGAAGCTAGAGCCCCTTTTGCCCAAGAAGATTTTGAACGGAGCAGGATATTATGCCGAGTACCGTACCGATGACGCTAGACTTACCTTGGAAAACCTAAAAACCAGTCTTCAATTTGGCGCACAGCTATTCAATTATGCCAAGGTAACCGATTTTATTTACGAGGATGAAAAAGTAGCAGGGGTAAAATTTACGGACGAGGTTTTTGGAGGTGAATATAGCATTTCATCAAAATATGTAATCAATGCCGCTGGGCCGTGGGTAGATGAACTCCGGAGCGTGAACCAGTCCAAAAAAGGGAAGCGATTGCATTTGACCAAGGGTGTGCACTTGGTGTTTCCAAAGGAGAAACTCCCTGTAAAACAATCCGTATATTTTGATATCCCTGATGGCAGGATGATGTTCGCCATTCCACGCGGTAAGGTCACCTACATTGGTACCACCGACACCAACTATAATTTGGACAAGGACCATGTGACCACCGATATTGCCGATGCCATATACTTGGTTTCCGCGGTGAACAATATGTTCCCCGATATTGAATTGGAGTTGGACGATATCATTTCCTCATGGGCAGGATTGCGTCCTCTGATTCACGAAGAAGGAAAATCGGCGTCCGAACTATCACGAAAAGATGAAATTTTCACTTCCGATACCGGTTTGGTGAGTATTGCTGGGGGCAAGCTCACCGGATACCGAAAAATGGCCGAGCGTGCGGTAAACCGTATCGCCAAAAAAATGGAAGAAGACCACGATATGGAACTGAAGCCATGCACCACGGACAAGATTCCACTTTGTGGAAACGACTTTAAAAAGTATAAGCACGTAAAAAAGTACATTGGCAAGGTACAAGAGCAACTGCAAGCGGATGGTTTTTCGAAATATGAAGGATGGTATCTAGTGACCACTTATGGTAAACAAACCGAATCCATTTTAGAACGATATGCGAAAATAAAGGGTGATGAACCCAAAGTACGGATGATCAGGGCCGAAGCTCAATTTGCCATCGCCCACGAAATGGCTTTAAATCCCTTGGACTTTTTTATTAGAAGAACAGGCCGACTGTATTTTGATATAGACAGCGTTCGAAAATTTCAGGAGCCTGTGTTCGAGGAATTCCAGAAAGCGTACAACTACTCAGCAGCAGAAATGGAAGTCTTTTCCAAGGAATTGGAGGCACAACTGAAAGAGCATTCCGATTTTTCGTTGGAGCGGGAGTAAAAGTTTTAAAAAAATTGATATTCAATCGAAGGTACCCTCTTTAATAGCTAGCTTTCAACTAACGAAATAGTTATGATGAAAAATTTTACGGTAACATTGTTTTTCTTCTCTATCGTTGGGACTGTTTTTGGTCAAGAATCACTTAAAATCACATATGATGTCGAATCAAACTTTGATTTGAGTGAAATGCAGCATGAACAGACGAGAACCATGGCAAGTATGGCAGCCGAGGTCATGTCTGATTTCGAGTTTCAATTATTGATTGATGGTAATGAGTCCATTTTTAAACAATCCAAACAATTGGTCAGAGATGATATAAACCCGATGCAGTATGAATTGGCATCAGGATTCTGCTCTGGAAACGAAGTTTGGCACACAAAAAAGGATGACTCCATTAAAAGAATTGCATTGCTAAACTCTAATCCTTCTACGGTTTTAACTTTAGATGAAAAAGTACAGTGGGAGATTACCAACGAGTCAAAATACATTGGTGAGTTCAAAGTGCTAAAGGCCACCACAACAAGAAAGTTGGGCAGTTATCTGGAAGAAATTGAAGCGTGGTTCGCACCAAAACTGCCCTATTCCTTTGGCCCTTTGGGTTATAATGGCCTCCCCGGTCTTATACTCGAAATGTATCGAGGTAAGGTCGTTTTCAAACTAAAAGAAATAGAAGAAAAAGATGTGGATATCAAGCTCCCAAAAGGCTCAAAAGAAATGACTTTTGAAAAGTATTTCGAGATGCTGGAAACCAATATGGCAGAAATTAAAAAACGGGGTTAATAAACAATCATTGGACAATTTCACCTAATTAAGGGATGCTTTTTGGCATCTACTTTTAGTATGCCTATTGTCATCTATCAATTGAAAACCACCATCTGTCAACTCAAAAGGGACATCCCTCAATTCAATTCAATTTAATAGCCATTGAAAGATAAACTTTACATAGCTTCACGCTAAGTCTTACAAATTTTTGCGCAAAAACAAGTAAGGGAAATTGAACATTAACCATTAATTTTTTAAAATGAAAAAAGTGATTTTTTAGCAAGTATTGTTTTTTGCTATTGGTTTTACCTCTAGCAGTTTGAATGCGGCAACACCTGAAATGCCGGTGGATTGCGAGAGTTTTGCAATGGAGTGGGCTGATGTAGTCTATGAATCAACTGGCGATGGGTTCGCAGCAGGAAGCGCATTTACTTCGGCAATGATTTTATGTGAATCGTATTCACAATAAAATTAAAATAATAATTGATTGTAAGTATGCCTGAAAAGCTTCAGGCATACTTCTTGAAAAACTGTTTATGAAAAAATATTGTCTGTATGTTTTTCTGACTTTATTTGGGGTCAATACAATCTTTGCCCAAATCACAAACGGAAAAATCCTTTATAAAGTAAGCATGGAGGGTTTTTATAAAGATGGTGTAAAAGACGGAAAAGCATCACCCGAATTGAAGCGGATGTATAGAATGACCGCTGACGCTGCCAAGAATATTCGACTTGAATTATTCTTTAAAAATGCAAAAAGTATTTTTCAACACCAAAAAGGACTTAGTATTTCGGATTATAAAGAACTAGACGAGTTTGTTAAGTATCTTACTTCTAAGGGAACTTATTTTACGAACTTAACTAACAGCGAACAAATATTGCAGACCTATTATGAAGATAGGAAATACAATGTAGGTTCAGAAGTAGAAAAACAAGATTGGACATTGACCAAGGAACAGAAAAAAATCGGAAAGTTCTTGTGTTATAAAGCCATTCTTGATAAATCCAACACTGGGTTAAATGAAGATACTATAGCATGGTATGCACCGGAAATTCCTGTTTCTTTTGGCCCAGCAGATTACGTTGGTAACTTGCCTGGCCTTATTTTGGAACTAAAATTGCCCATAGCTACCTACACCGCTAGCGAGATTGAGCTGAACTCCAAAAAAGATATAAAAATAGATTGGCCAACCAATATCGAAACCATGACGGAGGAGGAATACAAAAAAGAAGGTGATAAGATTAAAGCGCAGTTGGATAGAGGGTGGTAAAAACTGAGAAAGCCATGAAAAAGAAAACCATTTTACACTTAAACATATTCTTCTTTTTTGCAATGGTGCTTTCTACAACAGCACAAACCGGTAAAATCATTTATAAAGCAACCTCAAAACTTCAATTAGAAAATAGTGCAAGCAAAGAGGATAAACAATTTGACGCTATAAATAAAGCTATTAAAAATAATCCAATGGATTTTGAATTACTTTTTAATAAGGGAAAGGCTTTTTTTGAAATGAAGGGTAGGATGGGGGCAAATGATTTTCAAACCAAGATTGCCAAAGTAATGCTGGGGGGTATGAAAAAGTTCTATCTCAACTTAGAAACTGAAGAGTTTCTAAAGCAAGAAGTGGCTTACGGAGAAACTTTTCTTATTCCAATTAACAGGCCTAATTGGGAACTATCCAATAGCTCAAAAATGATTGGGAAATATAAATGTTATATGGCGACTACATACTACACAATTGAAAACGATGCAGGAAGTTTTAAAAAAAATGTAATCGCATGGTACTGTCCAGAAATTCCATATTCGTATGGGCCATCTGGTTTTTTTGGTCTACCAGGATTAATTTTGGAATTGACTGATGATAAGCGCACATACAGTGCTACAGAAATTTCATTGAACCAATCCGATTATAAAATAGTTAAACCTAAAAAAGGAGTCATAATAACTCAAGAAGAGTTTGAAAAATTACGGGAAAAATTTAAACGATAGTAGAGAAAGACGGCTTTTAATTAATGTAAATAAGAACTATACAGATTGCTCAAAGTTAAAGATTCGGTTTCAGTGAAATGCCTTCTTAAAATAGGCATTCTTTTTTTTGGTATCACAAATTTATTTGGACAAAATGTAGTCCTAAGTGGGATTATTACGGATAGTTCCACCACAACACCAATGGTCAATGCCAATATTTTGGCCTTCCCCAAAAATGCCGATGAGCGTACCCAATTTGCCATCACCAACGATAAGGGTGGGTATACCCTGCGCTTAAAAAAAGAGGTGGCCTATTCCATTGAGGTCAGTTATCTCGGCTACCAAAAACTTTCTTTTGACCATACCGCAGCCCAAAATGCCACCAAAGATGTAATGATGGTGCCCAAAACCAATGATCTGGATGAGGTAGTGCTGGAATACAAAATTCCCATAACAGTAAAGGAGGACACCATAACCTACCAAACCGATGCCTTTGTTACGGGCGAGGAGCGCAAACTGCGCGAAGTGCTCAAAAAATTACCGGGATTGGAAGTGGACCGAGAAGGCAATGTAACCGCTCAGGGCAAAAAAGTGACCAAGGTACTGGTTGAGGATAAGACCTTTTTTACGGGCAATAGCAAACTCGCTGTCAATAACATCCCGGCCGATGCAGTAGATCAGGTTCAAGTGTTGGACAACTACAACAAAATCGGATTTCTCAAAGGACTACAAGATTCCGATGAGCTGGCCCTCAACATCAAACTTAAAGAAGACAAAAAGAAGTTCGCTTTTGGCGATATGGAAGTAGGAAGCGGTGTTAAAGATCGATATTTGCTGCATCCCAATCTGTTTTATTACAGTCCTAAGACCAATATCAATTTTATTGGGGACTTGAACAACATAGGAGTCAAAAGTTTTTCCTTTTCCGATTATTTAGAATTCAATGGAGGGTTTGGCAAGCTTCTGGACGATATTGGAGGCTACTTTTCGTTGAGCAGGGACGATTTCTCGCAATTTTTGAACAACACCGATTTCAGGGCCAACACCAATCGGTTTGGGGCTTTCAATCTAAGACAGAAGGTTTCTTCCAAAACGGACATCAACAGTTATGTAATAGCAAACAGCAGCAATACACAAACGGAATTCAACACCTTGAACACATACAACAACTCCAATGGATTGCTAAATGAGGACAGAACAGAACTTAATGATTTTGACAATTTCTTTTTGATCGGGAAGGCGACGGTGGAACACGAACCCAACCGGGAGGAGAATGTAACGCTAAATTCGTTTGCAAAACTCACCAAAAACAAGGGCGACGGTATCATTTTGACTCAGAGTGACGATCAAAATACTTTCTTCAACACCTTGCACGATGTTTTGGCACTGGAGCTAAAACAGAATGTGGAATACAGCAAGCGTTTTTCAAGAGCGCAGACGCTTAGCTTGGAAGCTTCCCTGGTATTTCAAAACAACACTCCGGAGAATACTTGGGAAACCGATCAAGTTTTTCTGCAAGGGTTGATTCCTTTGGAAGAAGACGATTCCTATCAAGTTTTTCAGCAGAAGGAAACGCAGACCGCATCTTTTGATTTGGTATTGAAAGACTATTGGGTGCTCAACAATTTTAACCACATCTACACCACCTTCGGCACCAATTTACGGTTCGATGATTTCACGAGTGGGGAAATACAACAACTCACCAATGGAAGCGTAAATGATTTTTCAGATAATGGCTTTGGAAACGATATTGATTATTGGTTCAATGATACATTTTTGGGACTGGAATATAAATTCTTGGCAGGGATTTTCACCGTGAAATCAGGACTGTTTTATCACAATTACATCTGGGACAATGAGCAAGAAGGGCTGTCGATAAATAACACCACTCAAGTTCTGTTGCCTGCTTTTAACGCAGAGGCGGAGTTCAACAGTAGCGAAAAAATACGATTCCGATACAGACAACGAATGCAATTCCCGACGATTGACCAATTAGGGACCAATTTTATGTTGAGGTCCTTCAATTCGGTGGGTTTGGGCACACCCGATTTGCAAAACGGAAGAAACCATTCCTATTCCTTGAGCTATTATAAGTTCAGTCTGTTTCGAGGTTTGAATTTAAATGCAGGGTTGACCTACACCAAAAGGACACAGAGTGTAAAAAACAACACGGTGTTGGATGGGATAAATCAATTTGTGACCTATACGATGTTCAACCAGCCCGAAAATTCGTTGAATGCCAATTTTAGATTTGGAAAGAGGATTAACAAGATTAAACTAAGCGTAGAAAGTAGAGGAAACTATAACGAATTTTTCCAATTGGTGAACGACAATGTTTCCAAAAACCTGTCCCGCTCCATTTCTGCTACCGGGAAGGTAGAGACCCTTTTCGATAAATGGCCCAATTTGGAGCTGGGTTACACGCACAAGCCATCGGTTTATACCACCTCAACGAGTAAAAACACCTTTACCAACTCCAGTGTTTTCGCAAATCTGGATTATGTGTTTTTCAATGATTTTCATTTGAAAGGAGATTATGAACGAACTGAATACAACAACGAAGGACAAAACCTGACCAATGTATTTGATGTGGCCAATGCATCACTTTTTTATCAAAAAGAAGATAGCCCCTGGGGATTTGAAATTTCGGTAAACAACCTTTTTGATGTGAGGTTTAAAAGACAAAACTCCTTTTCCGATTTTTTGATCAGTGACCAATCTACTGCCATTATGCCGAGGATTGTGATGTTTAAAGTTTCATATAAGCTGTAATCGTCATAATTGCCAATTCGTCAACTCAAAACCCTTTTCCGTCAATCCAAAAGTAGCATCTGTTGATTTTGGGAGTTTTGAAAGATAATTTTTACATAGCTTGACACCAATCTTACATTTTTGCGCAAAATTAATGGTAAGAGAAAACTAGTATTAATCCATTAATTTTTTAAAATGAAGAAAATTAGTTTCATTATGGTAATAGCAATTATGTTATTTACCATTAATTTGAATGCAAATTTCTCAAAAGCGGAGGCCAAAGATTGCATGGACCAAGCCCTGATGGTTGGTCAGCAAGCACACGCAGCGGGTCTAAGTGACGAGGCATCTACATGGTATATGAATGTAAGTTATGCCCTCTGTGAGGGATATTCAATGGGGGATGTTAACATGTAATTAAAATGTAAATAATTATAATTGGGTGAGAAACTGAGTTTAAGTTTTCTCACCCAATTTAAAATATTGGTTGTATGAAGCAATGTCTTTTTTGTTTGACTTTATTTACCATAGTCATTTTGAGTGTAAATGCTCAAAATCAAATAAGGTCAGGAAAAGTAACTTATAAGTTTATCGAAAATAAATCTGATTTTACTGAGGATAGAGATGACTTTTTCGATAAAATTCATAAACAGGGGGAGGGAGTCACTTTTATTTTATCTTTTACAGAAAAAAAATCGGTTTTTGAAATAGCAACTACATTAGAAAATGACATTACGCCAATAGGCCAGTCTTGGGCAGAAAACATTGTGGCTAACGGTCGTTATTATACGGACTTAAAAGAAAATATGGTTTATAGGCAAACAGATGCATATGGAGAAAAAGTTCTGATAAAATATCCAATCGATTCCCAAGATTGGGAGTTGACTGATGAATTTAAATTCATTGGAAAATATAAAACGTTCAAGGCAGTAAAGAATAAAATGATAACAAACTCAAAAGGAACATTTGATTTTGATATTGTTGCATGGTATTGCCCCCAAATACCTGGTCAATTTGGACCTAAAGAATTCAATAGTCTTCCTGGGCTTATTTTGGAGCTTAAGGATACCCATTTTACTTTTCAAGCAGTGGAAATTAAAACTATACAGAAGAACATTGAAATTAAACCTTTCAAAGGGAAGATTTTCACCCAAGAGGAGTATGATGATAGAACAAAAGGTATCAATACAGGTTTTTTCTCACCCAAAAACAGATGGTAGAAAATTTTGTTAATGAAAGTACTATGTTTTCCGATGAAGAAACCATTAATACTCCTATTCCTACTACCACTATATCTTGTTGCCCAAAATAATTCAAGGGAGAAAAAATTCTTTTTCAATTTGGGTGCTGAATTCAGGATTACACCCATTTACAAATCTGGAGATCAAGCAGTAGCCACAAATTTTATTAATCCTGATTTACAAAATTCTGGCCCAGTACTTAATATCGGATTGGATTATTTTTTTACTCAAAATTTTAGCGTAGGATTCAAAACCTCCGTTCGGTATGATTTGATAACGACCCATATCGATGAAACATCTTCAGAAACAGAGCGGGGGCTGATGTTCGGCTATCATTTTGGTTTTAACTATCATTTTCAAGTTTTTAAAAAAGGAGATTTGTTGGTCAATGCTGGGCTTAGCTTGCTCAATCGAAATAGTGAATATGCTCGTACCGAACCTATTTTCAATGAAGAAGGAGATGTCGTAGGGTCAAAGACATCCATGGATAATTATAATTTTAGTGCAAACAAAATTTCCGTTGGTTATGGAAAAGGTAAATCCAAAATAATGATGGGTATTTACATATCTCGCAATACAAAGTATTTTGAAGGAAAGGCGACCATTATGGTACCATTTATAAGCTACAGTATTGACATTGCCAAGTTTTGACCTTATAATTCAATCCAACTTCTCCGTCAACTTTTCAAACACCTTTTTGGGGTTTTTGTTTTTATAAAGTATTTGGTAAACCGCATTGATAATCGGCGTTTTGGACTTTTTTTGCAGTTTGTCCATAAGATCATGGGCACTTTTTGTGGCGTAATAGCCTTCGGCCACCATGTTCATTTCCATCATGGCACTCTTTACGGTATAGCCCTTGCCGATCATATTCCCGAACATACGGTTCCTACTAAAAACGGAGTAGCCCGTCACCAATAGATCGCCCAAATAAGCAGAGGCGTTGATGTTACGCTTCATTTTGTACACACGGTCAATAAACCGCTTCATTTCTCGGATGGCATTGCTCATCAACACACTTTGGAAGTTGTCCCCATAGCCAAGCCCGTGAGCAATTCCAGCAGCAATGGCATAAATATTTTTCAGCATAGCTGCGTATTCCGTTCCTATGATATCATCAGAAATTTTAGTGCGGATATAGTCGCTTTTTAAATGTTTGGCCACCATTTTGGCCTTGTCGGCGTCCGCGCAGGCAATGGTTAGGTACGATAGGCGTTCCAAAGCCACCTCTTCGGCATGGCAAGGTCCCGTGATCACACCTATGTTCTCAAAAGGAATTTCATATTTCTCATTAAAATGTTCCCCAACGATCCGTCCACTTTCGGGAACAATGCCCTTAATGGCCGAGAAAATAATTTTATCCTTCAAAGAAACCGTCAAATTTTGCAGTTCCCTATCCAAAAAAGCAGAAGGAATAGCAAAAATGAGCACGTCAGATGCTTCAATAATCTCGTTAATATCATGGCTCATTACCAATTGGTCCACATCAAACTCCACAGAGCTCAAATAATTGGGATTGTGCCACTCTTTTTTAATATGACGAATAGCGGAATCGCTTCGCATATACCAGTTTACCTGATCCAAATTTTCGGTCAACATTTTTACGATAGCAGTTCCCCAGCTTCCACCTCCAAATACTCCAAACGTAAGTTTGTCTTTCATGCATTTAAATTAGAGTGTAAAGCTAAAAAATAAAATCATCAGCCTTTTTTTGTTTGATTATCAAATAGTTAAAGAATTTGGCATAGTGCTTGGTCTATATAAAGAGAACTTTAAAACCTCGATTATGGAAAATAGAAAACTACTCTTTGGAATTTTATTCATAGGTCTTTTGACCAGTTCTTGCTACACCGAGGTTATTGTGGAGGATGATTTGATCACGGAACCACCAGTCAATACCGCCTTGGTTTTGGAATCGCATGATCTTTGGTATGTGGATATCAACGAAACCCGTGGAAATGGAGAAGTTCCCTTTTTGCAACGTGCTTTCACCATTTCTTTTGATAGGGGAATCGTTTATGCCAACAATAACCTTTCTGGCTTGGGAAAAACAGGCAACGGATTGGGTATTGATGTGGGTGCGTACGCCACCTACAGCGGTCAGGTGGAAATAGACCACGATGTGGACGGTCTTTGGTTGATGGAGATATTCGCCTTGGACAACAACACATTGGAGTTTTACGACCCACGTTCGGATACGTCCTACATTTTGGAAGGTTACCAAAGAAACAACTTTGATTACGATATGGTGTTCTACGATAACATCCACTACTTTTTGCAGGAATATCAAGTTTGGGAAAAAACATATACCAGCGAAGTTGGTGCCTTAAACGAGTTTGATGAGGAAAACTACCTACAATTTTTTGCTGATGGAGGAAGGATTTTCAGGTCATCCGTAGATGCACAAGGAATTCCACTTACCAATATACAATGGGATTATGAAGGAGGTTATGAAGTGTATGATGTGGCTAACGATGCCTCATTGAAAACTTTAACACTCGATTATGACTTCTTGGGCAATGATTATTTTGAGTTGTACGTTATCAATGATAGTACCATAGAGTTGTACCACGTATCCAGCGGAACGGTTTATGAATTCACAGGAAGAGGATACATTCAATATTTGAAATCGAGTGATGTAACGGGCAAAAAACGTTCAAAAACCAAAAATCCAACAATGAACGTTACCCGTCAACGAAATATGTAAGGAAAAACAATATTGTTCGACTTTACAAATAAGTTTTTTGGTTGGTTATTTAGTTAAGAACCGCCCCCAGTATTTAAACTTGGGGCGGTTCTTTTTTATTCTCTGGTTTTTCCCAAAAACACATTTACGTTTGGGTTTTGTGGGTTTCCACTTGCCCTTCGCATCAAAACAATTTGCCCAGTGTGTTGAATGCAATCTGCAATCATACCATTGATCATGTTCCAATACGGAAATTCCGATACCCTCTCCCCTTGTTTAAAAATCACTTTAAAATGCTCCATTTCTTCGGGGCTTTTGCCCAACACCTTGTTGCTCGCAGCATTTAAGTTTTGCAGGGTGAGAGCGCGAAGCTCTTTGTAGGAGTATTTTGGAGGATTCTTGGGGCGCTCAAACGGTTTTGCGTCAGGTGCCAATAAAATATTGTTGGACATTGTATGGATATGTTCCAAGGTTTCCATAACGGTACGCCCATCTTCCGAAGGTTTATAGTCAAGATTTTTTTGCGTTAAACCTTCCGTGGCCCAATAATACCGGTATCCCAATCCATCAATCATTCGGGACACCACATTGCCCGAAGCATAATCTGGGGGATAGGCAGGGATTTCTTTGTAAGGTAGTTCCATTGCTTGTGCTTGAAGGTTTGAATAGGCCATCAAGATAAAGAGAATGGTGGCAAATTGATAGTGGAAACCATTTTTCATGATCAGTCTATTTTTTTAAACACAAGAAGATTTTCTTTGGAACCATTGGATAGGTACAATCTGTTGTTTTCCACTTTGTGTTTGGTACTGCGCCGTAATGCCTTTAAAAACTCGGATTCCTTTTCCATATTCGGGCAGGCCATTCGGGTGGAGGCTACTTGGGTAAAGCGTAGCACATCTTTTTCGTAAAAAATACTGCCGGTCATCCTATTACAGCCAGAAAAACCTGAAAATCTATTGTTGTTGATGTTGATTTCCATATTGGGAACATCGTTCCCGTTAAAATCCTTTTTGGATATGGGTGCTCCTTGCATTTCTTCCAAAACCCAAATATCGTGAAGCCTATAGTCCGTTATGTACGACCCACAGCCCTCCAGAACACGCGTTTCGTCTCCGTCTGTATTTTTATACGAAGCGGTTACGGTATAGGGAAAAACCTCTCCCGACATGGCATTGATGCATTCCTTGTTCGAAATAATAATGTCCATTTGGGTAGCCTCAGTTTTAATACGGAACATTTTAATATTGGCATCTTGTGCCTTAATCGCTTCCGATGGAGGTGTTACAATAGTGTCCTCCATGGTCTGAAGCTCAATTTTATCATCATAAATTTTGAGCCCCCAAAAAGGTTCGGTTCCAGTGGCCTTAAAATAGCTTCCATCAATTTTTATGGTAATAGGTTCCATTTGCCGGATTTGTTCCTTCACTTGAACCGTGTCCTTTGTTTCCATTTCTAATGATTCAGGTTCGGAAGTTTCTTGTTTTTTCTTTTCAATACAGTTGGAAAACAAAAACAAAGCGCAGATTGGAATGAGTATTTTTCTCATGGTTTAACTTTTTTGAAGCGCATCATGGGCACTTCGCCCATTAATAGGTTGAGTTTGCCGTCTTCAAAGGAGTAGCCATCTATTTTTTTCATCATTTCCAAGAATTGGCGTTCGCTGCCCCCACAGAACATCATGGTGGTTGGTCCTGGCTCTCCGAAAGAGATGGAGCTGCCCTCCAGCATATAATCTGCAGCATATCCATTGCAACTATCCGTGCCGGATACTTTACCGGATTTTTTGTTAAAGGTTATTTGTGGTTTTTTTTCCGGGAAAAGACCATCAAAAGCAATCCGTGGCCCAGAAATATATTCGAGCTCCCAAGTGGGACCGTACAATGCTTCTTCATTGGATTTTGGTCCACCGCAGGATTCAGCCAGTAGAACAGTAGTAAAAAAGAGGATGACTGATAATTTCATTTTACAGAAATGAGTGGTTAATGTGTCAGTAAAATACTAAAAATATTGCTTGTAAGCATCTATTCTGTTGGGTAAAACGGCTCGGAGCGTTGTTTCATTTGCAGTATTGGCCGAGCGGTGGCAGGAATTTTCGGAGTAAACGGGCAGAAACAATTACGTATAACCGTCTTTGTTTTCTTTGTCATTCGTTTTTTGGTTGATAATATAGAATTATAGCCCCACTCTTAAAGGTTTTATTCTTAACAAGCTTAAAAATAGTCCTGTCGTTTAAGTTTTCAAACAATGGCAAGCCTTTTCCTTCAACCATTGGATGAATGCAAAGTTGGAGTTCATCGATCAATTTGAGCTTTATCAGTTGTATGATTAAACTGCGACTACCGACAAAAATATCTTTACCCGGTCGATGCTTGAGTTCTATAACTTCATTTTTTAAGTCTCGTTTTGCTATTGTTGCACTTTCCCATGCTACATTTTTAATCGTGCGGGAAAAAACTATTTTAGGAATTTTGTCTATAGCCATAGCAAAGTCGTTCATTGATTTTTCTTCGGAGGGATTTTCTAAAAACGTCTGCCAAAATTCCATAAGTTGATACGTAGTTCTGCCATATAAAATCGCGTCTCCCTGACCTAATAATTCCGTATAATGTTGATGTATTTCCTTATCGGGTATTCCAGCAGTATGGTCGCATATCCCGTCAATTGTCATATTCAATGCTGCAACAATCTTTCTCATGGTATTTTCTCAAAATGATTATCAAACGTATAACTTATAGCCTTCTATGGCTCCAAACCTCATAAATGGGTTGTCCTTTACTGCTGAGTCCAGAATGGTGCCAATCGCCGTCCTTCAGTTCGTAGTTGAACTCTAAACTTGCACCGACCCTCGAATCATCTCTGGAAAAAAAGCCTATGTTTTCGGTGTATTTGCCATTAATAGTGGTATAGGTGCCGCCACCTGTTCCCATAAATTGTTTGGTTTCCGTGTTAAATGCAATCCATTGAAAACGGGTGCCGGACAATATCTTCATGGTTTTTCGTGGCCCCGAGGTATCGCGCTTTACAATTTCACCATCGCGTTTTCTGCCGGATATCAGCCATGCCCCGAACAGGTCGCCTGGGGTTCCGTCGTCAATTCGGGTCCAAGTCAATCCGCCCATTTCTAGGATGTTGTTTTTTAAGGTGTATGAAATGGATCTGGTTTCCCCGACCAAGTTTGGGTCTTGGTTGGCAAACTCGTAGGTAAGGTCAAGGATTCCGTCATTCAAGGTGTAACTGCCCCCTTTGGTGCCTATAAATTTTCCGTGGGTTTTTCCAAAAATGGCCTCCGAAAAAAAAGTACCCGCAAAAATAAGGGTGTGTTCCGTTTGGTCTCCCGTATTGTCAGATTCTGTTGTGGTCCATGCACCATGCAAGTCCTGTGCATGTGCAAGAGGGGCGATTAATAAAGAAACAGCAAGCAATATTGATTTTTTCATGGCCTAAAAGTTTTTATTAAGATAAAAAAAAGCTGCTGTTTTATCGCAAAACAGCAGCTTTTCTATATAATTAGGTTGGTTTGTTAGAGCGTTCTTAAGTACTCTGCAATATCTCTCGCCTCGTCCTCAGTTAGGTTTTGATTAAGCATTATCGCATTGTTGTATTCTTTCAACAAAGCTTTTGCAATAGGGTCTTCTTTCAGCATCCCATCAGGGTTTAGAATCATGTTCATTACCCATTCAGGGCTTCTTCTGTCGTAAACTCCTTTTAGGGCAGGCCCGATCATGCGTTTATCGATCATATGGCAAGCCACACAAATGGCATCGAATTTAGCTTTTCCGCGCGCAGCCATTTCATCATTGATTTCATCGGGGAATTCCAAATTGGTTATGGGTCCAATTCCTTTGTTGTCCAAATCAACGGGGACACCTTCTTTTTCTTCAGCTTTTTTTTCTTCAGTTTTGGTACGGCTCACCTCAAAACCATCTTTTTTTTCTTCTTTTTTTCCGCCGCAGCTCATTATCAAGGCACCCAAGGCCAAGAACATTACAATTTTTTTCATTCTGATTCTATTGAATTTTGTTTGTGTAAACGTAGGCACTAAGATAGGTAATTAGCCAATAATATTATGGGCATTTCTGTGTTGATCATCACAATATAAGATCAGAAAACGTTGTAGTTAGATAGAATTAAAGAAATCCAAAGCTCTTTTTTCGGTGTAGGTGATGTTTTTTTTGCCCCAAAAACCAACATGTCCACCATAGGTTGGGGTTTCCAAATAAAGTGAATGGTTGTTTTCGGTTTCTTTGATCGGATAGCATTCCGGTCCCAAAAAAGAGTCGTTTTTTGCATTAATGATCAAACTCGGGACTTTGATGTTCGGCAAAAATTGAAGGGAACTGCATTTGTGGTAATAATCCAAGGCATCCTTAAAATTGTGCGCCTTACTGGTGTAGATGTCATCAAAATCTTTTAAAGTCTTAATTTTTTTGATGTCGGCTTCGCTTATTTTTTCGGGAAACATTTGTTGCTTTTGCCTGAGCTTGCCCAATAAATTTCCTTTGAAGCGGATGGCGTAGAGAATATTTTTTCGACTGAGCAATTGCTGGCAAGAATCGTGAAGATTACAGGGTACGGATACCGCAACAGCACCTTTCAGTTCCCTTGGAACATCGTTTTCTTCCCCCAAATATTTAAGCAGTAGGTTTCCTCCCAAACTAAAACCCTTCAAGTAAATTTCGGAGTAATCCCTTGTATTTAGGATATGGTCGAGCACCTCGATTAAATCTTCAGTTGCCCCGGAATGATAGGAACGGTACATTTTGTTGGGCTCGCCACTGCAACCGCGGTAATTTACGGCGCAGGTGTCGTACCCATTTTGGTTGAGTATTTTGGCGCTTCCGGTAATATAGGGTCGTTGCGCATCTCCTTCCAACCCATGGAGAAGGACCACTAATTTTTGGGTCGGCATTTGAGAATCACTCCAGTCCAAATCCAAAAAGTCCCCATCGGAAAGGGTGAGTTTTTCCCTTTTTTGGACCACGCCGTTTACCGAACGGATAATGCCTGAGTAAATGGTGGCAAAATGACCATTTTTAAACAGAAAAGGCGGAGTGTAATCGGAATTGACTTGGGGCATTGGTACAATTTTAGTTTAAAAATTACTCGATAATCGAGATTTGAACCTGACTGCCGTTAGGCAAGTTGCTCCGAGGCTTGCCTCGAAATCAAAATATGTTTCCCTATCAATGCCTCGTGGGCCTGCCTTTGTCGGCAGACAGGCTAGCCCCGGGGCAGTTTACTCTTTCGGGAAGGTTTTTAAAATGCTTGCTTGTTCTTCAACGGCTGTTTTAAATTCGCCTTTCAAGTTTGCAACGAGTTTTGATACGGGCAATACATTGTCTATGGTCGTTACCCCTTGTCCGGCAGACCAAATCGTTTTCCATGCTTTGGCTTCGGTATCCAGTTCTTTGCCAAAATCAACCTTCGTATCTTTTTTCAAATCTTCTTCTGAGATGCCTGCTGCTTGCAAACTAGCGGCCAAGAAATTGGCGTGAACGCCCGAAATGGCAGCAGTGTAAACAACATCGCTGGCGCCGGCATCGATGATCATTTTTCGATATTCTTCTGTAGCCTTGCTTTCTTCCGTGTTGATGAAACGGGTGCCCATGTAGGCCAGGTCAGCTCCCATTTGCATGGCAGAAGCAACATCTCGTCCCGTACTGATGCATCCGGACAGAATAATGGTCTTGTCAAAGAATTTCTTTACTTCCGCTATCAAACTCATTGGGTTTATGGTACCACCGTGCCCGCCTGCTCCGGCTGACACCAAAACAAGTCCGTCCACGCCTGCTTCGGCCGCTTTTTCCGCATGACGTTTTTTAATGATATCGTGAAAAACCAAGCCACCATAACTGTGAATGGCATCCACCACTTGGCTCACAGCACCTAAGGAAGTGATTACCAATGGTACTTTGTGCTTTATACAGAGTTTAACATCCGCCTCCAATCTCGGGTTTGTAGGGTGTACCACAAGATTGACACCAAAAGGAGCCGCTTTTTTACCTGTTTCCTCTTCAAATGTTTTTAGTTTGGATTTTATTTGGATGAGCCATTCCTCAAAACCTTCGCTTGTACGCTGATTTAATGCGGGAAAGGTGCCCACTATTCCATTTTTGCAACATTCCACCACCAATTTTGGTCCCGAAATCAAGAACATGGGTGCGGCAATTACAGGAAGTGATAGATTTTTGATGAATTCAGCTTTTTGGCTCATGGATTATGTGTTAAACTATGTTTAAAAATAGGAACAATTCTTCTTCCGTATTGGAATCAGTTATCAAAACTATGGTATTTTTACAATTATTATGCATGCATAACAAAATAACCCGCTATGTTTTTTAAAGAATTTGAGATCAGATGGAGCGATACGGATGCTAATCGGCACTTGGCGAATTCCGCTTATATCAATTTTATGAGCCATACCCGAATGGCTTATTTGCAACAGCTTGGCTTTAACCAAAAGAGTATGGCCGCCCATAATATTGGTCCCGTGGTCTTTTACGAGCACGTATACTATTTTAAAGAAGCATTTCCTGGCATGCCCGTAAAAGTTTCGTTGGAGTTTGTAGGAATGAGCGAGGATGGTATGTTTTTTGAGTTCCGGCACAATTTTTACGACCATAAGGGCAAAAACTTTGCACGTTGTGAGATGATGGGCGCTTGGATAGATTTGAAAGAAAGGAAACTAACAGGATTGCCCGATAAGTTTCTCAAGGCTTTTGAGTCCATGGAAAAAACAGCAGATTTTAAAACATTGACCAAGGCGGATACCCGAAAGCATGTGCAGGTGCCGAAAGATTTGGAGGTGGCTCAATCTTAGTTTGAACTAATTTAGCTTAATCTGGGCTTCGGTTTTTTACTCGCCAAATAAACGCCCAACAACACAAAGGCCATTGCAGTAATCTTAACCAAGGTTAATTCATCTTTGCCAGCAAACAATGCGAAAAGTATCCCAACCAAAGGTTGCATGTACACAAAAGCCCCAACGGACGAAGCTTTGAGCTGTGTTAACGCAAAAATATTGAACAGATAAGTCAAAAATGTGGTCCCGATAACCACAAAGGCAATAGAACCATAAGCCCAAAGAGGCATGGCGGACCATTGAATCTCCATTGCTTCGGGAAGTGTCAATGGCAGATTAATGACCACTCCAATGGTAAACAACCATTTCATTAGAGTAAAAGGATGATACTTTTCAATCAGTTTTTTGACGACAACTAGATAAGCACCATAGGAAGTGGCATTTATAATGAACAAAAAGTTGCCTAAAGGGATGTTAGGCGCATTTTGACGCGCCTCAGCTCCAAAAAGAATAAGCCCCACCGCACCTACAAACCCCAAAAAAATCCCTAAGCCTTTGTTCAAGGTAATTTTCTCTTTCAGAAAAAGGGCTGAGATAACCACTACGATTATAGGAGTAATGGTCACCAGAACAGCACTGTTGATGGGAGTGGAAAGTTGTAGGCCTTTAAAAAACGAAAGCATATTTATGGACATACCCAATAGGGCACAAACCAACATGCGGCCCCAATCCCGTTTCTCGATTTTTTCCTTTGGGCCAAAAAAGGAAATTAACCAAAAAAGAAGCGCAGCTCCCCCAACACGGAGGAAAATAAACCCAAAGGGTTTAACATGCGTGGGCATGACCCCTTTGGCCAAGGTGTGGTTGATACCGTAAATTATAGTGGCGCCAATAGCGGCCAAAATAGCTAGGGTTCTTTTGCTCATCAATGCAGGGCTTGCTTGGCAGCTTCTACCGTTTTTTTGGAGTTGCCGACAAAAATCTCTTTATCCACTACAATTACGGGTCTTTTTAAAAAAGTATAATGCTCCAGAATCAAGTCTTTGTAATCACTTTCGGAGAGATTCTTTTCCTGAAGTCCTCTTTGGCGGAAAAGCATGGCTCTTCTACTAAAAAGCGATTCATAGCTTCCGCTGAGCTCTGCCATTTGTTCCAATTGTTCGGGAGTAATGGCCTCGGACTTTATTTCTTGGAGTTCCACGCCGTTCAACGGTTCCAATTCCTTAAGGATACGCTTGCAGGTTGAGCAACTGCCCAAATGGTATATTTTTTTCATGACAATGATTTTGGATGGACAAAGGAAATCAAAAAACAATCAAAACACATTACGAACATGTAAATTCAACAGCTTTTAAAGGCAGTGTTTGTTTTTTTGATGATGGATTAATGACGCTTGGAGGATACTTTTTCAGATTTTAGGACTAGTTTTACATCAACCAATTGCCATCCCATGGAAAAGTTATTCGATATTCTTCTCAAGAACAGAAAAATCCTTCACGACCATTTGGAACACACACCGAGGGAGGATTTGTTTAAAATTCCCGAAGGTTTCAACAACAATATTTGGTGGAACATAGCCCATGTAGTGGTTACGCCCCAATTATTGTTTTACGGATTGAGCGGTATGGAGTTTACCATCGAAAAAGAACTGATAGATAAGTACCGAAAAGGAACATTTCCCGAAGGAGAGCCGACAAAGGAGGAGATGGAGAAAATATCGGCCTATCTATTCAGTACGGTAAAGCTTATCCAGTTGGACTATGAGCACGGCAAATTCAAAACTTTTAAGGAATATATGACAACCCCCAAAATTGGTTTAAGCAATGTGAAAGATGCTTTGGCTTTCAATGTGTTTCACGAAGGGCTTCACCTTGGGGCCATTTTGGCTTTAAAAAAGGCATTGGAACGAGACCGTTAGTGCTTCACTTTTCTTTTTAAATAGGTATTGATTTCACCGTAGGGCAATGTTAAAATAATGGGTCCATCGGCGTATGAGGCTACCTCGTATTGATTATATATGAGCTCTATGCCTTCTTCGGTATATCCTATGTTGTTCGATAAATGAAAAGCATCTCCATCGAACATAAAGCCCGTGGCATTGATATTTTTGTTCTGTGGGATGTTTTCCTGAATTCGGAACTTGGACTCTGCAAAATCTTCAAAACCTTCCAAATCATCAAAAAGTTCCGAGTTTTCCAGTTCCTTGCCCTGCTTTTTGTCAAAATTTAAAAAAGAAGTGGAAGCATATCCATGTGCTCCTCCGGTAAATGAGTACGAGTTTAGCACTAATGTAATAATGTTTTCATCCTCATAAACTACTGTACCATCTATCTCGGCCTCCCATTGCACCTCATCGGGGAATTTGGCCTTAAGTTCCTTGTAGCTCGCAGTAAACGATTGCAGGGCTTTGTCCACGCTATCAATGGTTTCATCGTCATTAAAGGACAAAATACTGATAATCTCTTCTTGTAGCGCAATATTTATAGCCTCGGAAACTGGGGAGTCGTCCAACGCATTGGGAATGTTGATCTCTATTTTTGGACAACCATTGCAGTTTTCGCCCAACAACTGTGTTGGCTCAAAAGTAAGTTTGCTCTCTGTTTGACAACTTATCAATAGGCACAAAAAAAAGATTGTTACAAGGTGCTTTTTCATGGGTCGAGGTTTTTGGGTCATCAAAAATAATACTTCGGAAAGATAACGATACATTTGTAGTAAGATAGTTTTGGCATGAGCAAAAAAGAGTTAAAGTTCAACAGTAGGGCCATTCACGGTGGGCAGCAGCCCGATAAAGCCTATGGTGCGGTAATGCCTCCCATTTATCAAACCTCTACCTATGCGCAATCCACTCCTGGAGGGCATAAAGGATACGAATATTCCAGAGGGGCAAATCCTACGAGAACTGCTTTGGAAAATGCGGTGGCCAGCTTGGAAAACGGCAATTTTGGTATGGCTTTCGGCAGTGGAATGGCCGCTATAGATGCCGTGATGAAGCTGTTGGGCCCAGGTGATGAGGTAATTTGCACAAGTGATTTATACGGAGGCAGCTATCGACTCTTTAAAGGAGTGTATGAAAAATATGGAATCAAGTTTCGCTTTTCGGAAATGACGGATATAAAGGAACTAGCTTCGCAAATCAATAAAAATACCAAACTGGTGTGGGTGGAAACGCCTACCAACCCCATGATGAACATTATTGATATTAAAGCCGTTTCAGAAATCACGAAATCGCATAAGTTGCTGTTAGCGGTGGACAACACATTTGCCACACCTTACTTGCAACAACCTTTGAAGCTCGGTGCAGATATAGTGATGCATTCTGCCACTAAATACTTGGCCGGACATAGCGATGTAGTGGTCGGGGCTTTGGCGGTAAAGGATGAAAAATTGGCCGAGCAACTCTATTTTATCCAGAAATCCAGCGGAGGTATTTGTGGTCCTATGGATAGTTTTTTGACCCTTCGTGGTATCAAAACCCTTCACGTGCGCATGCAACGACATTGCGAGAATGGGGAATTGATTGCCAAATATTTGGAGAATCATCCTAAAATCGATAAGGTGTACTGGCCTGGTTTTGAATACCATCCGAACCACGAGGTAGCCAAAAATCAAATGAGGGGCTTTGGCGGGATGATTTCTTTTGTGCCCAAGGGCGGTAACTATGAGAATGCCATCAAAATTGTGGAGAACCTTCAAATATTTACCCTAGCTGAATCGTTAGGAGGTGTCGAAAGTTTAGTGGGACATCCGGCGAGCATGTCGCACGGTAGTATTCCAAAGGAAGAACGAGAAAAAAATGGTGTAGTCGATGCCCTGATCAGGCTTAGCGTAGGCATTGAGGATGTAACTGACTTGATTGCTGATTTGGATCAGGCGCTGAAATAACATTTTTTGAAAAACTTATAAAATAAATGCATTCAAATTATTGAAATAATATAATTTTGCCCTCAAATTCATAATTCAATAAAAAAACACTTTTCGCGAGCGGAAAGACAATTAATTTTAACCCATACATGGAAGCAAAAATAAAAGCGTTTATGGATGAGGTAATTGCCAGAAATGGTCATGAGCCCGAGTTCATACAAGCCGTGCAAGAGGTTGCGGAAACCGTGATACCTTACATAGCACAGAACGACATATACCACGGTAAAAACATTCTATTGCGAATGGTAGAACCTGAGCGATTGATTTCATTCCGTGTGGCATGGATAGATGATGATGGAGAAATCCATGTAAACCGTGGCTACCGTGTGCAAATGAACTCGGCCATTGGGCCGTACAAAGGGGGACTTCGTTTTCACCCGACCGTAAACGCCAGTGTGCTTAAGTTCTTGGCTTTTGAACAAGTTTTCAAAAATAGTTTGACAACCTTGCCCATGGGTGGAGGTAAAGGGGGTTCCGATTTTGACCCTAAAGGTAAGTCGGACGATGAGATTATGCGTTTTTGCCATGCTTTTATGACCGAGCTGTGCAGACACATTGGTCCAAATACAGATATTCCAGCAGGTGATATAGGTGTAGGTGCCCGTGAAATCGGGTTCCTGTTCGGGATGTACAAGAAAATACGTAACGAATTTACCGGCGTGTTAACAGGGAAAGGACTTTCTTGGGGAGGCTCCTTGATTCGTCCTGAAGCAACCGGTTATGGTACGGTTTACTTTGCCGATAGCATGCTCAAAACCAGAAACGAGACTTTTGAAGGTAAAAAAGTGGTGATTTCAGGTTCCGGTAACGTGGCCCAATATGCCGCAGAAAAAGTATTGCAACTTGGAGGTGCCGTGTTAACTATTTCTGATTCAGGAGGATTCATTTATGATAAGGACGGTATTGATGCCGAAAAACTGGCCTTTGTGATGGATTTGAAAAACAACAAACGAGGAAGAATTTCTGAGTATGCAGATAAATATCCATCGGCAGAGTTCCACAAGGGAGAAACACCATGGAAGATTGCTTGCGATATCGCATTGCCATGTGCCACCCAAAACGAATTGAATGGGGACGATGCAGCTACCTTGATCAAAAACGGATGTATTGCCGTGGCAGAGGGTGCAAATATGCCTTCTACCCCAGAAGCCATTCATGCATTCCACGATGCGAAAATTCTGTTCGCACCAGGTAAGGCCTCAAACGCAGGTGGTGTGGCCACTTCGGGATTGGAGATGAGCCAGAACTCACTTCGTATTAGCTGGACAAGGGAAGAAGTGGACAAACGATTGAAAGGAATTATGGCCGATATCCATGACTCTTGTGTGGAATATGGAGAGGAAGACGGGTATTGTAACTATGTAAAAGGAGCCAATATTGCTGGCTTTGTCAAGGTTGCAGATGCTATGCTGGCCCAAGGAGTGATTTAAACTACCTTTGCCTAAAGGCAACTAAAGAGTCCTCCCCCAACCCCTCCAACGGAGGGGAGAACAGTTCCTCCCCTTTGGGGAGGTTAGGTGGGAACTCGTGAAATAAAAACAAACTGAAGTCCTCGCCTTAAGGCGAGGGATTTTCGCCCATGCCCAGAGTGGGACATTAATCCGGTTACCAAAATAATTTTAGATTGGCAGTTACCAGAAGTAGTGGCTACATTTACACTTCTGGTAACTGTTTTTTTTAGCCCATGCAAATCACAACAAAGGCCATTGTTCTCTCTTCCCTAAAATATGGGGACACCAGCCTTATTGTTAGGGCCTTTACACAGTCCGATGGGGTAAAATCGTATTTGCTAAAAGGAGTTCTCGCTTCCAAAAAGGCTAAAATTAGACCTGCTTATTTTCTTCCCCTGATGCAGTTGGAGATTGTGGCCAATCATAAAAACAAGGGCACTTTGGAAAGTATCCGCGATGTTAGGGTGGCCATTCCTTACCAAACCATGCACACCGATGTTGTAAAGAACAGTGTGGTGCTATTTTTGGCCGAAATGTTGGGAAACAGTATTCAGGAACAAGAACAGGACGAAGGCCTTTTCAACTATTTGGAGTATGCCCTCCATTGGATGGATGCGCATAAGCTCTCGCCTAATTTTCACATCCTGTTTTTGCTCAATCTTACCAAGTATTTGGGCTTCTATCCAGACACTTCTTACCAAAACTCGCTATTTTTTGATCTTTTGGAAGGCCATTTCTGTAATGAGCCATCGCTTAATCCCTTGATTCAGAATGAAAATCTGGAAAACTTTAAGAAATTTTTAGGCACGAATTTTGAGGCACTACAAGGAATACAACTAACTAAGTCGAACAGGCGAGAACTCTTAAAAACGGTAGTCCAGTATTTCCGCTTACATGTATATGGATTTCGGGAACCAAAATCCCTCGCCGTATTAAATGTAGTATTTACCTAACAATGCAAAACCTAAAATCAACCTTACCTCTAATTCTTCTATTTTTCACCCTAACATTTTATGCCCAAGAAGTAACCGTTTTGGATGCAGATACTGGAGTGCCAGTGGACAACATTGCGATTTTCAACAAAGATCAGAGTAAGACTACGGTAACAGATTTCAATGGAAAAAGTGAGCTCGATATTTTTTCGTCTGATGAAAAAATCACTTTTAAACATATTAGTTATGCAACCTATACCACTACCAAAAATCAAATAGAAAGGCGAGGCAACCGGGTCTATCTCCACCTAAAAACAGAAGAACTTCAAGAAGTAGTGATGTCCGTCTCCAAATGGGAGCAGCAGAAAAAACACATCCCTCAAAAAATTGAAACTTTTGATGCCCGTAGTATAGCGTTTGCAAACCCCCAAACCTCCGCAGACCTTTTGCAGCATAGCGGAAAAGTATTTGTGCAAAAAAGTCAATTGGGTGGCGGCAGCCCCATGATCAGGGGGTTTGCCACCAACAGAATACTATTGTCCGTAGATGGAGTTCGAATGAACAATGCCATATTCCGAGGCGGAAACCTTCAAAATGTGATATCCATTGACCCGTTCACCATCAAAAAAACAGAGGTGACCTTTGGTCCGGGTTCGGTAATCTACGGTAGTGATGCCATTGGAGGTGTAATGAATTTTTACACACAAAAGCCACGTTTTTCTTTTACAGATAGCCTCGCTTTTTCTGCAAATGTGAACTACCGATATTCGACCGCCAATAATGAGAACACCGCCCACATTGATTTTAATTTTGGAAAGCAAAAGTGGGCATCCTACACCAGCTTTACCTACAACAATTTTGATGATCTGAAGATGGGCAAGCACGGGCCTGAATCCTATTTGCGAAACAATTATGTGGTTCGTGAGAACGGAACCGATGTTTTGGTTGCGAATGATGAACCTAAAAAACAAGTGGGTTCAGGATACGACCAGGTCAATCTGCTACAAAAGTTCACCTATAAACCCAATAGCACTTGGAACTACGATTTGGGATTGTATTATTCCGAAACATCGGATTTTCCAAGGTATGACAGATTGATTCGTCCAACCAACGATGGTGAGGGGCTTCGTTCGGCAGAATGGTACTATGGCCCACAAAAATGGTTCATGGGAAATTTTCAAATCACCCAAAAAGGAAAAAACAAATTCTATGACGGGGTAAAACTGACCACGGCCTATCAATTTTTTGAAGAAAGTAGGCACGACAGGGGCTTTCAAGACCCTGAACTTTATTCAACCAGGGAGAAAGTAGATGCCCTATCCGTAAACTTGGATTTTGAAAACAAGAAAATAGGAAACTTGCATTTGTATTATGGCGCCGAGTATGTTTTCAACAAGGTCGATTCCAAAGGAAGCATGCAAAATATTGAAACGGATGAAGTAGCGGAAACAGCTTCAAGATATCCCGATGGTTCCACATGGCAAACCTTGGCCGGGTATATAAATGGAGAGTATCAATTAAAGCCTAACCTTACTTTATTATCGGGAATCCGGTATAGCCAAGTTTGGGTAGATGCTATTTTCGATACCACCTATTACCCCTTTCCTTTTGATGAGGCAGATATTGTAACCGGAGCCCTTACCGGAAGTTTGGGGCTTAGCTGGTTCCCAAGGTCCGATTTACAGGTCACTTTGAACGGATCTACCGGGTTTAGAGCACCCAATATTGATGATATCGGAAAAATATTTGACTCCGAACCTGGCTCGGTAGTAGTGCCCAACCCCGATTTGGAACCCGAATATGCCTACAATGGCGAGCTGGGGCTCAGAAAAAACTTTAATGATGTTTTGGTTTTAAAAGGTGCCACTTACTACACTTACTTGGTCGATGCTTTAGTGCGAAGAGATTTCACCTTCGGTGGGCAAACCGAAATTGAGTACAATGGAGAACCAAGCAATGTGCAGGCAATACAAAATGCAGCCAAGGCCTATGTGTATGGTTTTGAGTTTGGATTGGAAGCCTATTTTAACGAACATCTTTCCTTAAACACCAATTTAACCTTAACAAAAGGAATTGAAGAGGACGATGATGGAACCGATAGCCCATCCCGCCACGCCGCGCCCACTTTTGGCGATGTACATTTGATTTGGGAAAATCAAAAGTTAAAAGCAGATGTATTCGTCAACTATAACGGAGAGGTAAGTAACGATGATTTGGCGATTTCCGAACAGGGCAAAACCTATATGTATGCGAGCGATGCCAACGGGAACCCCTATTCGCCATCATGGTACACTTTAAATTTTAGGTCGCAATATCAAATAACCAATGCTTTAAAGGCATCTGTGAGTCTGGAAAACATGACAAACCAAAGATACCGAATGTACTCATCCGGTATAACCGCCCCGGGAACCAATTTGGTTGTAGGATTAGGGTATGCGTTTTAAAGATAAAGGCTCGGAAATTTCCGAGCCTCCTTTTTTTGTTGAGATTTCGTCTTGAGTTAGCATAAAGCTAGATGCTATCAATAGCTTTTTTCGCAGCTTCTTTTACATCTTCGCCAGCCTCTTTTGCAGCATCTATGGTTTCTTCACCAGCTTTTTTAATGCTGTCCAGGGCCTTTTCGCCCATTTCTTTGGCATCTTCGCCAGCTTCTTTCATGGCGTCGGAAGCATCTTCGGCGGCCTTCTCTAAATCCTCACCAGCCTCCTCCAAGCTTTTTGCAGCTTCTTCCGAAGCCTCCTCGGTTTTGTCCTTAGTGTCCCTACAAGAAGTCATAACAGACATGGACAAGGTCAGTGCCATTGCGGCAATTAGTACTTTTTTCATGATATATATGGTTAAGTGTTAATGAGGAATCAATATAAGGAAATTTATGTTAAGAATTGATTTGGTGCTTATCATATTTAGGTTAAGGGAATTAAGTGAATTCTAATGCAAAAAGGGAGGGTGTAATTCCATCTAAATTTATAATTTTGCAAACTTGAATTCTAGTAGAAGAAGCAGTATATGAAGTTTGCGGAACATAAGGGATTGGATTTGCCAAAAGTATCTGAAGAAATTCTTGACTTTTGGAAGGACAAACAGATTTTTGAAAAGAGCGTTTCCACGAGGGAAGGCAAGGAGAGCTACGTGTTTTACGAAGGCCCACCGTCCGCAAACGGAATGCCGGGGATTCATCACGTGATGGCACGTACCATTAAGGATATATTCCCAAGGTACAAAACCATGAAAGGGTTTCAGGTTAAAAGAAAAGCGGGATGGGACACCCACGGCCTACCTGTGGAAATCGGAGTGGAAAAGGAACTGGGCATCACCAAAGAGGATATTGGAAAGAAAATATCGGTAGAAGAGTACAACGCAGCTTGTAAAAAAGCGGTAATGCGTTACACGGACGTTTGGAACGAGATGACCGAAAAAGTAGGGTATTGGGTGGATATGGATGATCCGTACATCACCTACAAGCCCAAGTACATGGAGTCCGTTTGGTGGTTGCTCAAACAGATTTACAACAAAGGGCTTATCTATAAAGGCTACACCATACAGCCATATTCGCCAAAGGCGGGTACGGGATTAAGTTCCCACGAATTGAATCAACCCGGAACATATCAAGATGTGACGGATACCACGGTAACGGCCCAGTTCAAGGCCAAAACCGATTCACTTCCAGAATTTTTGAAGAAAGTTGATGGGGATATTTACTTTTTGGCATGGACGACCACGCCTTGGACGCTTCCATCGAATACGGCATTGACCGTTGGGCCAAAAATTGATTATGTCCTTGTAAAATCATACAACCAATATACATTCGAGCCAATCAATGTGGTAGTGGCCAAAAACTTGGTGAACTATAACTTTTCTGGAAAGTTTACCCAAGTGGAGACTGAGGAAGAACTGAAATCATTCAAGGAAGGTGACAAAAAGATTCCATATTTTGTAGGCGAAACTTTTGTGGGCAAGGATTTGGTAGGCATCCGGTACGAGCAGTTGATTGATTATGTGCAACCTTACCAAAATCCTGAGAATGCCTTCAGAATAATTTCCGGAGATTTTGTAACCACCGAAGATGGTACGGGAATTGTGCATACCGCGCCCACCTTTGGTGCGGATGATGCTTTGGTGGCAAAACAGGCCACACCAGAAGTGCCTCCGATGCTGGTCTTGGACGAAAATGACAATCCAGTTCCGTTGGTGGACCTGCAAGGGAGATTTAGACCTGAATTGAAAGAGTTTGGCGGCAAATATGTAAAGAACGAATACTATGATGAGGGCGAAGTGCCCGAAAAGTCTGTTGATGTTGAGATTGCCATCAAACTAAAAACAGAAAATAAGGCCTTTAAGGTTGAAAAATACGTGCACAGCTATCCGAACTGCTGGCGTACGGACAAACCCATTCTATATTATCCGTTGAACTCCTGGTTCATTAAAGTAACGGATGTAAAAGACCGTATGTTCGAGCTGAACCAGACCATCAACTGGAAACCAAAATCCACTGGCGAAGGTCGTTTTGGAAACTGGTTGGCCAATGCGAACGACTGGAACCTATCCCGATCACGATACTGGGGTATTCCACTGCCCATTTGGCGCACCGAAGATGGCAAGGAGGAACTAATGATTGGTTCCGTGGAAGAATTGAAATCAGAAATGGCCAAAGCCGTTGAGGCGGGTGTGTTGGAGAAAGATGTTTTTGAGGATTTTGTAGTGGGTGATATGAGCGAGTCCAACTACGATAAAATCGACCTGCATAAAAATATAGTGGATGGCATCACTTTGGTTTCCCCATCCGGACAGCCCATGAAGCGCGAAGCAGACCTTATCGATGTTTGGTTTGATAGTGGTTCCATGCCCTACGCCCAATGGCACTATCCTTTTGAGAACAAGGAACTCATTGATGACGGAATTGCATTTCCGGCCAATTTTATCGCTGAAGGTGTGGATCAGACCCGAGGTTGGTTCTATACCCTGCATGCAATCGCCACCATGGTTTTTGATAGCATTGCCTACAAAAATGTAGTCTCCAACGGGCTTGTTTTGGATAAGGAAGGCAAAAAAATGTCCAAACGATTGGGCAATGCGGTAGATCCTTTTGAGGTGTTGCCAGAGCACGGCCCGGACGCTACACGTTGGTACATGATCTCCAACGCCAACCCTTGGGACAATCTTAAGTTTGATATTGAAGGCGTTGCTGAGGTAAAGAGAAAGTTCTTTGGAACGCTCTACAACACCTACTCCTTTATGGCACTTTATGCCAACATTGATGAATTTGATTATTCCGAGGCTGATATTCCGTTGAAGGAGAGGCCAGAAATAGACCAATGGATCTTGTCCGAACTCCATACCTTGATCAAAAATGTGGACGAAGCCTACGGTGATTACGAAGCTACCCGTGCTGCCAGGATGATTTCCGATTACGTTCAGGAGAATTTGAGCAACTGGTATGTTCGTTTGAGCAGAAGACGTTTCTGGAAAGGCGATTACCAACAGGATAAAATTTCGGCTTACCAGACCCTTTACACTTGCTTGTCCACAGTAGCCAAACTATCGGCCCCTATTGCTCCTTTCTTTATGGATCAATTGTACCGGGATTTGGATGCGACGACTAAAAAAGATGGTTTTGAGAGTGTACATTTAGCAGAATTCCCTGTTTTTGATGCCAATATGGTGAACAAGGACTTGGAGCGTAAAATGCAGTTGGCCCAAAAAATTTCATCTTTGGTACTCTCCATCCGTCAGAAGGAGAAAATAAAGGTACGCCAACCGCTTCAAAAAATCATGATTCCAGTTTTGGATGATGAGCAAAGGAGTGATATTGAAGCCGTTTCCAATTTGGTGAAATCCGAAGTAAATGTGAAGGAAATCGAGATGTTGGACGATGCTTCAGGAGTTCTTGTAAAACAAATAAAACCCAACTTTAAGGTTTTGGGCCCAAAATTTGGTAAGGATATGAAAGCAATTGCTGCCGGAGTATCAAAATTGGGCCAAGAGGACATACAAAAAATGGAACGCGAGGGAGAATTATTGCTACAGTTGGAAAATAAAACCGTTAATTTACAGTTAACCGATGTAGATATTAGTTCTCAAGATATTGAAGGTTGGTTAGTTGCTAGTTCCGGTCCATTGACCGTAGCGCTGGATGTTACTATAGATGAAACCTTAAGAAAAGAAGGTATTGCGAGAGAGCTAGTGAACCGAATCCAGAATCTTCGAAAGGAATCAGGGTTTGAGGTGACTGATAAAATTGATATTAAGATATTGAAGGACGGCTTTGTGGAGAATGCGGTTTCCAGTAACGAGGATTACATCAAAACGGAAACTTTGACCGCTGAGCTCAACTTTGAAGAAAAACTTGAAGAAGGTATAGCAATTGCCTTTGATGAAGTGAATACAAAATTGTTTATTCAAAAACATTAGAAAATGGCAGAAGATTCAACAGTAAGATATTCCGACAAGGACCTTGCAGAATTCAGGGCTTTGATAGAGGAAAAAATAGAGAAGGCCAAGAAACACTTGGAACTTTTAAAGAGCTCCTACATGAACGATGGTAACAACGGTACAGATGATACCTCACCAACGTTCAAGGCATTTGAGGAAGGCTCTGAGACCATGAGTAAGGAAGCGAACACCCAATTGGCCATCCGTCAGGAGAAATTTATCCGCGACCTAAAGAATGCGCTATTGAGAATTGAGAACAAGACTTATGGCGTTTGCAGGGTTACCGGAAAGCTCATTAACAAGGAGCGATTAAAGCTTGTTCCCCATGCTACTTTGAGCATTGAGGCGAAGAACATGCAGAAATAATTGAAACGCCTTCGGGCGTTTTTTATTTATGAGGGCACTATTGTTTTTGTTCGTTTTTTTTACGCTCGTGCATGTTCACGGGCAAAAATTGGTAAGGAAAGCCTTTATTGGTCCGCGAACAGCAACCATTCAGATTGATGCCCAATATTGCTACCGAATTGATTTAAAGACCACATCGTCCGATGAGGTCCAAGTCGCTGCAAGTATGGAGGGGGAATATGCTAAAGATTTATTGATATCCATTGAGCAAAGTGGGATCACCGCTATGATAAGCGCTGGCTTTCAACCCCTTTTTATAAACCCCAACGACAAACTCAGTGCGCACAAAGTTGTTTCCATAGCTTTGGAAATTAGTGTTCCCGAATATAAAAGTGTGGATGTATTTGGAACCAATACCAATTTGTATGTCTCGGGTAAATATGAAGATTTGAACGTTACCTTGTCCGATGGGCGCTGTACCTTGGAGAATGTTTCCGAATCTGTTAAGGTAACCACCCAAAAAGGGGATATTATGGTAACTGCACCGAGTGGAGATATTGTTGCGGAGAGCACTTACGGAAAAGTAGAGAAGGAAACAATACCCTTTGGTCACAATCAATTTGTTCTGAAGACGATAGAAGGAGACATCTTCTTAACCAAAACAAAATAATATCCATATTTTTGCAATCCTTTTAATAGAAGAATGAATTTAAAGAAGTCCCTTATTATCATCATTCTGATCCTATTGGTGGACCAGATCAGTAAAATCTATATCAAAACCAGTTTTATATTGGGTGAGGCGCATGAGGTTTTCAGTTGGTTCAAAATACTTTTTATTGAGAATGAAGGTGCTGCTTGGGGCACAAAATTGAGTGATTTACTGCCAATATCCGAGCCAGTGGGAAAACTGGTTTTGACGATATTCAGGATTTTTGCCGTTTTTGGAATTGGATATTGGTTGTGGGACATTATTAGAAAACAGTCACCCAAAACTTTGATTTTGGCGGTTTCCCTAATTTTTGCCGGAGCGGTAGGTAACATTATCGATTCTGTTTTCTACGGAATTATCTTTGATCATAGCAACGGACAAGTTGCTACGCTTTTTGCCGAAGAGCCTTATGGAAGTTTGTTTCACGGCAAAGTGGTGGACATGCTTTACTTTCCTTTGGTGGATACCACATGGCCAGATTGGGTTCCCTCATGGGGAGGTCAACGTTTTCGTTTTTTTGAGCCAGTGTTCAACATTGCCGATACCGCAATAAGTACAGGGGTAGGAATTTTGATCGTTTTCAATAAAAAAGCATTTCCAAAGGAGGAAGATAAGAAAGAGGCCGTTGCCGATCAGAATGTATAAACCTTTTTTGGGGTAACGCAATAGTCCAATTTTACGTCGTTTTCATGGACATCGGTAATTTGTTCATTTTCAGCTTCAAAAAACGATAAGCCAATTTTTATGGTTTCCTTGCGGCATTTGTTCAAAAAGGTATCGTAAAAGCCCTTTCCGTATCCCACCCGGTTGCCCAAGGAGTCAAAAGCCAATAAGGGTACAAAGACTACATCAATTTTATTTTCAGGGACTTCAATGCCATCCACAGGTTCGGGTACGCCCCAGGCACTTTTTTTTAAAGAAGTATTGTCGGTGAGCAAATAATTTTCCATGGAATTGCTGCTTACCACTTTGGGGACCACCACGTTTTTATCCTTTCCTTGGAGAAGTGTTATCAAAGGCAAAGTGTCCACTTCGCTCTTTTCCTCTATGCTTAGAAATATATGGTAATAAAAAAAATCCCAGATAGGGATTTGGAGTATATTGTTGGCCATTGCCAAACTAAAATCAGAGGCTTGTTCAGAAGTAACTTCAGCTCTCAGATTTGTGTATTTTTTTCTAAGTTCACGTTTCAACATTTAACTGTTGAAGGTTTTGGGGTTGTTTTTGGGCAATGGAACATTATTCTCCCTTGTTGGTTGCAACGGAGAAAAATATTTTGAAGAAAAGCATCAAAATCAAGTACATTCCCAAAACGATAATATAGTTTTCCATTGGATTGTATTTATATGGTTAAATGTAAGTAAAACAATTGAAAATTTTACCATGAAATGCACTTTTTATCGACGAAATGCATAATTTTTAGCAACTGTTTAACAAATTAGATCCAACCTCAATCATTAAATTGTACAGTTTCCATAGTTTTTTTAGGGACAAACCCTTGTTTGGGATAGGGTAGCCAAAATTCTGATTTTGTGTGCTTTTTGACGGATTTTAAAGTGAAAACGGTCAAATATGAACGCAAAACGTGAATTCATCAAGTTTAACAATTATCACCACAATTAAAATATAACTTTGTTATAAAGTCAAAAACAGTTCATTTTAGAACTACTTATGTCCAAATCAGCATCTTTAGAAGTACAGTTAAGTTCGCTACCCAATAATCCTGGAGTTTATCAATTTTATGATGCCGATGGAAAGATTTTATATGTGGGCAAGGCCAAGAACCTTAAAAAAAGGGTTTCCTCGTATTTCAATAAAAAACAAGAGTATGGCAAAACCCGGGTGCTGGTAAAGAAGATCCATTCCATTAAACATATTGTGGTGCCTACGGAGTCGGACGCCCTTTTGCTGGAAAACAATCTCATTAAAAAACTGTTGCCCAGATACAACGTTTTGCTCAAGGACGATAAATCCTATCCGTGGATCTGTATTAAAAATGAAAGATTTCCCAGAGTATTTTCCACACGAAAACTGATCAAGGACGGTTCCGAATACTTTGGCCCCTACACCAGTATGAAAACGGTGAGGACACTTCTGGATCTGGTAAAAAGCCTGTACCCATTGCGTACCTGCAACTACGACCTATCCGAAGAAAAAATAGATGCAGGTAAATACAAAGTATGCTTGGACTATCATTTGGGCAATTGTTTGGGGCCTTGCGAGGGACTTCAGAGCGAAAAAGAGTATCATGACCAGATAGAAGATATTAGGCAGATCATTAAAGGAAACTTAAAAAACTCCATACAGACCTTTAAGCAGCAAATGAAGGATTTTGCCGAAAAAATGGAGTTTGAAAAGGCACAGCGTGTGAAGGACAAGATCGAAGTTCTGGAAAATTATCAGGCCAAATCCACCGTAGTGAACCCGAAGATCAACAATGTTGATGTGTTTTCGATTATTTCTGATGAAACCCATGCCTATGTCAACTTTTTACAGATTTCCCACGGAGCCATAATTAGGTCGCATACTTTGGAAATAAAGAAGAAGCTTGATGAAACCGATGAAGAATTGCTCCAATTGGGAATTACGGAAATCAGGCAGCGCTTCAACTCACAATCCAAGGAAGTATATTTGCCCTTTCCGGTTACCGTGGAAGATGATGTAAAGGTGACCCTGCCCAAGTTGGGCGATAAACGTAGAATTTTAGACCTGTCAGAACGTAATGCAAGGTTTTACCGTCAAGATAGGTTGAAGCAGATCAAAATTACCGACCCAGACCGCCATACCAAACGGATCATGGCACAAATGAAGTCGGATTTAAGGCTTTCGGAGGAGCCACGACATATTGAGTGTTTTGATAATTCCAACATACAAGGTAGCAATCCCGTTGCGGCCTGTGTTGTTTTTAAGGACGGAAAACCCTCAAAAAAAGAATATCGTCACTTCAATATAAAAACCGTGGAGGGGCCGGACGACTTTGCCAGTATGGAGGAAGTAGTGTTTAGGAGGTACAAAAGATTGCTCGAAGAAGAAGAATCCCTGCCCCAACTTATTGTGATAGATGGAGGAAAAGGGCAATTGTCGTCGGCGTTAAAGAGTTTGGAAGTTTTGGGGCTACGTGGAAAAATTGCCATTATTGGCATTGCAAAGCGTTTGGAAGAAATCTATTTTCCGGACGACCCCGTACCGTTGTATTTGGACAAAAGGTCGGAAAGTTTAAAAATAATCCAACAGCTCCGAAATGAAGCCCACCGGTTTGGGATCACCCATCACCGGAACAAAAGGAGTAAGGGTGCAATTAGTTCAGAATTGGTTAATATTGAGGGGATAGGAGAAAAAACCGCCCAGCAACTACTAAAAAGCTTTAAATCGGTAAAACGAATCAAAGAAGCGTCCCTGGAAACTTTAACAGCTTCCGTTGGGGTGTCCAAGGCAAAGAAGATTTATAAAACTTTTCATAAGTAAGCAATGCGAAAAAAACTAACAATCACAACACTTTTAATTGCTTTACTAGGTGTGGTGGGGATGGCCCAAAACACTACAGACAAAAAGTCGCCAAAAGTTGGGCTGGTACTAAGTGGAGGCGGCGCCAAGGGTTTGGCTCATATTGGCGCATTAAAGATTATTGAGGAAGCTGGTGTTAAAGTGGATTATATTGGCGGAACCAGTATGGGGGCCATTGTTGGGGCTTTGTACGCATCGGGCTACTCCGCCCAGCAATTGGATTCCATTTTTAGGAGTACCGATTTTACCGATTTGATACAGGACAATGTTCCCCGAAGTGCAAAAACATTTTACGAGAAAGAGGATTCCGAACGCTATGCCCTTTCCTTGCCCTTCGAAAATTTTAAGGTAACCTTCCCGCAAGCTATTTCTGGCGGACAGAACATATACAACCTATTGGTTCAGCTCTTGTACCATGTAAAGGATGTGCAGGATTTCAGAAAATTGCCTACACCTTTCTTGTGTGTGGCCACTAATGTAGAAACTGGGGAAGAGGTTCTGCTGGACAAAGGATATCTGCCCGAGGCCATTGTGGCAAGTGGGACATTCCCTTCACTTTTTGAACCTGCTGAGATTGATGGACAGATCTTGATCGATGGCGGTGTGGTGAACAATTACCCTATAAATCAAGTAAAGGCAATGGGGGCAGACATTATTATTGGGGTTGACGTGCAACACGATCTGGCCACAAGGGAATCACTTTCTTCGGCTACGGAAATATTGCTCCAGATCAACAATTATCGTACGGTAAACGATATGAAGAAAAAATCCAAGGAAACCGATTTGTATATCCGGCCGGACATTGACGAATTTTCCGTTATTGCTTTTGATAAGGGCAAACAAATTGTGAAGAGCGGGGAAGCTGCGGCCCAAAATAAAATGGATGAGCTAAAACAAATAGCACAAAGTCAAAATGAGGCCCCAAAACCCCGTAAAAGAATAAAGATGGTGGACAGCTTAACCATTAACAGGATGATCATTAAAGGTAACGACCAGTACACCAGAGGGTACATTAAAGGTAAGTTGAGGTTTAATCTGGCGGAGAAGATTTCGTTTGATGATTTAAAGCAAGGAATGAGCAATCTTTCTGCAACGGGAAACTTTAAGGCAATCCGGTACGACCTTGTATCGAACGGTCTGGGCACGGACTTGATTCTAAAACTCAAAGAGAACCCCACCAAAATGTTCATTAAAATGTCCGCCCATTATGATGATCTATATAAAAGTGCGGCATTGATCAATCTCACCAAAAAGAATTTTTTAATGAAGGATGATGTGGCTTCCTTTGATTTTATATTAGGCGACCATATTAGGTACAACATGCAGTACTATTTGGATAAAGGCTATTACTGGAGCCTTGGGATAAATTCAAAATTGACCGATTTTGATGCCGAAACCGATTTTTCTTTGATTCAAGGTAACTTTAATGTTCCGAACGATCCCAATATCCAAAGAATTAATATAGATGTGACCGACCTTACCAACCAAGTATATCTGCAAACCGTTCTCCAAGAAGAGTTTGCCTTTACCATTGGAGCAGAGCACAAATTCTTGAACTATAGTACCCGAACACTAAACCAAATAGATACAGATGGGGAGGTTGCAATGTCGGCATCCAACAAAAGGACTACTTTTGAAAACTCCAATTATTTTAGCGCGTTCTCTCAAATAAAACTGGACACGTACGATGATAAATACTTTCCCACCAAAGGGCTTTTGTTCGATGGCGATTTTCACTTTTACGCGTTCTCTTCCGATTATAACAATAATTTTAGCCAGTTTGCCGTAGCAAAGACTAAGTTTGGCGGCACATTTTCAATGCTAAATAACTTAAGCTTGCAGCTGGAAGCGGATGGAGGTGTAAAGCTTGGAACTTCGCAAGTAACTTCTTTTGATTTTATCCTGGGAGGTTTTGGCAACGACTTTGTAAACAATTTTGTGCCCTTCTTCGGTTACGATTTTCTTAGCTTGCCAGGCAATAGTTACGTTAAAGGATATGGTCGTTTGGATTACGAATTTACCTACAAGCACCACTTTTTGTTTTCTGCAAATTATGCCAATATCAACGACGATCTTTTTAGAACAGGGGATTGGTTCAAAGAGCCGAGTTTTTCAGGATATGGGGTAGGCTATGGTTTCGAATCTTTTCTAGGGCCAATTCAAGTTTACTATTCGTGGTCTCCGGAGATTAGTGAAAACAATATTTTCTTCAGTGTCGGGTATTGGTTCTAATAAAAATCACTCGATCAATCAGCCCAATTCTCTTAATAATTTGTCAAAAAAACCGATAAAATCAACCAATAATATAAGTGTTTAGTTAAAGTCCGTTAAAAACACTTTTTCCTACAAAAGCTTGCCGTATCTTTGACCCACATAAGGGGTGGTTCCCTTATAACTTTAAGTATTGGTTTTTCATAATTTAAAGTTTGGTTGGTTATTTAGGAAAAGCCCAGTCTCAAGACTGGGCTTTTTTTGTTTATACTATTTTGGAATAAGTTTTGTTTAAGTATATGTGAACAGCATGGCCCCTAAAGTGATTTTACTAATTTTATACCAATAAAATTGCAAATGAAAAAGACTATAATACCTACACTACTGCTTCTTTTGTCAATGTCCGTTATGGGTCAAAGTTCACGCCCTGCCTTTAAACCAGGTGAATGGCTAAAATTTAGGATACACTATGGCATCCTAAATGCCAGTTATGCCACATTGCACTTGACTTCCGAAAACTTGGACAATATTCCCGTATATCACGTTGTAGGCAAGGGGAGGACTACCGGATTTGCAAGCATCTTTTTTAAGGTCGACGATACCTACGAAAGCTATTTTGGCCGTGAACACGGTAAACCCTACAAATTTATCCGAAAAATAGATGAAGGAGGTTATACCAAGGACATAGAAATAGAATTTGATTACGATAAGGACAAAGCGATTCTGATTGACAACAAAAATGATATAAAAAAGAACATTGCCATACATGATGGGATCCAGGATTTGATATCCGCCTCATATTATTTAAGAAGCAACTACAATCTTGAAGAGTTTGAAGAAGGAGAATCCATTAATTTGGATATGCTTTTTGACGATGACGGGGTTTTTAAGTTCCAGTTAAAATATTTGGGAAAAGAAATCCTTAGGACCAAGTTTGGAAAGGTAGAATGTCTTAAATTTAGACCTTTGGTTCAGTCCGGTCGTGTTTTTAAGGAAAAAGAGAGTCTTACGCTATGGGTTTCCAACGATTGGAACAAAATACCCATTCGGATCAAGGCAGATTTGGCCGTAGGATCATTAAAGGCGGACTTAGATGGCTATAATGGACTTAAGAACCAGTTTAAAATAATAATGGATTAGTATCGAGATTAATGGATAAGGATGCAAAAATCGCTTCCCAAATCAACAAACTAGAGGAAAAGTTCAAAAACTCGGGGCAGGACTTAAGTTCTTACTTGGATGGACTCCTTTACGAGAGATATCTTACTTATTGGGATTATATCCGCTTGGATACCTTGCTCAGTCTTCAAGTACCGCGAACACATTTTCCAGATGAGGAAATCTTCATCATGTACCACCAGATTACAGAGCTGTACTTCAAACTTATTCTACATGAACAAAAACAGATTGTTGAAGACAAATCCCAGGATGTAGCCTTTTTTATAGAAAAAGTTCGAAGAATCAACAGTTACTTCAAGGCTCTTATATCTTCCTTTAGTATTATGATAAAGGGTATGGAAAGGGAACAATTCCTACGTTACCGAATGGCTTTGCTTCCGGCAAGTGGGTTCCAATCAGTGCAATATAGAATGATAGAGTTCTACGCCACTCCATTGGAAAATATGGTACATCCATCAGAAAGGGGATTGTTTTCTTCGGAAAACAGCATAGAAGAACTTTTTGAACACGTATATTGGAAAAAAGGAGCAACCGATTTGGCAACAGGCGAAAAAACCCTTACCCTGAAACAGTTTGAGGTAAGATACACGCCCAGACTCTTGCGGATTGCCAATCAGGTAAAGAACAGTACCATATATCATAAATATTTGCAGCTTCCCGATGCATCCAAAAACAATGAAGAGCTGGTTTCTGCGTTAAAGACATTGGATTTGAATGCCAATGTAAATTGGCCGTTGATGCACATGGGATCGGCACACAGATATTTGGCAAGGGAAGGCCAAGATGTGGAGGCAACTGGAGGCACTAATTGGAAGGACTATTTGCCGCCAAGTTTCCAGAAAATAATTTTTTTCCCAACTTTGCATACCAAAGAAGAGTTGGATACATGGGGCAAGCAATGGGTCGATCATGTTTTTAATCCCGAAAAAGAAGAATACAAGGAATAAGAAGAGAAATGCGGAAAATTATTGGGGCGATATTGACGCTGGCAGTGCTCATATCGTGTAAACAGACGAAAGAACCGGTTATTAATGAAGTAGCAAAGGCAGAACCGATAGAAAAACTTCCAGTGCTTCGCTATGGCTTTAATTTGGATGAGTTCAATGTAGTCCACGATACTGTCCGTAGTGGCGATAGTTTTGGTGAGCTTATGCTCAAGAACAAAGTAGATTACCCAAAAATTGCCGCCATTTCCGAAAAATATCGAGATACTTTCGATGTCCGCAAGATCATGGTGGGCAAACCCTATCTAATCCTTAAATCCAAGGACACTTCTGAGGTTGCCGAAGTCTTTATCTATCAAAACGATAAAATAAACTATACGGTGGTAGACCTACGCGATTCTACCAAAGCCTATAAGAGCAAGAAAAAAGTAACGTTGGTAGAGCGTGAGATAGGAGGAGTTATCGATCATAGTTTGTCCATGTCCATTGATACTTTGGGAGTGGATTACAATCTAACCTTTGCGCTTTCCGATATATATGCATGGACCATCGATTTTGGACGATTGGACAAAGGAGACAAGTTCAAGGTGGTTTTTGATGAGCGATATATCAATGACAGTATTTATGCGGGCATAGGTTCCATAAAGGCAGCTTATTTTGAGCACAAAGGAAAAACCATTTATGCTTTTCCATATATATCAGATGCAACTAACAACATCTTGGAGTACTTTGATCAAGATGCCAATAACTTACGCAGTACCTTTTTACGTGCACCGGTTAAATTTAAGTATCGTTTGTCATCTCGCTATAACCTTAAAAGAAGGATAGCTTACTATGGTTATAAGGTACGGCCCCATAAAGGAACAGATTTTGCCGCACCAATAGGAACGCCAATTGTAGCCACCGCTGATGGTACCGTAACGGAATCGACCCGAAGAGGTGGCAACGGAAAATATGTAAAGATCAAGCACAATAGTACCTACAGCACCCAATACCTCCACATGAAGGCACAAAATGTAAAGAGAGGTGACTTTGTACGTCAGGGCGATGTAATTGGTTGGATTGGAATGACGGGAAATACTGGAGGCCCTCACGTTTGTTACCGTTTTTGGAAGAATGGAAGACAGGTGGACCCATTTAAGGAGGAACTTCCCGCTGCTGAACCCATTGCAGATTCGTTACGCGCAGATTATATGGCATATATTGCCCCCCTAAAAGAACAATTGGACTGTGTCGAATTTGTAGACCTAACCCCGGAAGAACCTGAAGAAACCTTAATATCATATACCCAGTAATGGCACTACCCACAATCGACCCTACCACAACAGAAGCCTGGAAAAAACTCCAAAAACATTACCAAGAAACCAAAGATGTACATTTAAGGGAATTGTTTTCTAAAGAAGAAGATCGTGGAAAAAAGTTTTCTATACTTTGGAACGATTTTTTGGTGGACTATTCAAAGAATAGGCTTACAGATAAAACCCTGAAGTTGCTTTTGGAACTGGCCGATGAGGTGGGACTAAAAGATGCGATAAAAAGTTATTTTGGTGGAGAACTCATCAACCAAACCGAAGGTAGGGCTGTGTTGCATACCGCTTTACGCGCCAAGAAAGGTGATAAGGTCTTGGTGGATGGAAAATATATTGTTGATGAGGTTTTTGAAGTAAAGGAAAAAATAAAATCCTTTTCGGAAGCTGTTATTTCTGGAGAACGAAAAGGGCATACAGGCAAAGCTTTTACCGACATAGTTAATATTGGAATCGGCGGGTCGGATCTTGGACCTGTAATGGTGACCGAAGCACTCAAATTTTATCAGAATGACTTAAAAACCCATTTTGTAAGCAATGTGGATGGTGATTTGGTCCACGAAGTGTTAAAAGAACTCAATCCGGAGACCACATTGTTCGTGATTGTTTCAAAATCGTTCACTACTCAAGAAACTTTGAGCAATGCTTTGACCATTAAAAAGTGGTTCTTGCAAAGTGCATCCGAAAAAGATGTAGCTGCCCATTTTGTTGCGGTGTCCACTAACCTTGAAAAAATTGAGGAATTTGGTATTGCCGAAGATAATGTGTTCCCTATGTGGGACTGGGTCGGTGGAAGGTTCTCACTTTGGAGCGCCGTTGGCTTGTCTATTGCCCTATCAGTGGGCTACGAAAACTTCGAATCACTTTTGGAAGGAGCCAACGAAATGGATATCCACTTCAAGGAAACTCCTTTTGAGGAGAACATACCGGTGATGTTGGCATTGATTAGTGTTTGGTACAATAATTTTTATGGGGCAGAGACCGAAGCCATTATCCCTTATACACAATACTTGCACCGTTTTTCCGCATACTTGCAGCAAGGTATCATGGAGAGCAATGGAAAAAGTATGGATCGGTCTGGCAGTAAAGTAGGCTATGAAACTGGAACCATAATTTGGGGAGAACCAGGTACCAATTCGCAGCACGCCTTTTTTCAGTTGATACATCAGGGAACAAAACTGATTCCAACAGATTTTATCGGGTATAAGGAATCGTTGCATGGCGATGTGGACCATCATAATAAATTAATGGCCAACTTTTTTGCACAGACCGAAGCCTTGATGAACGGGAAAACCGCCGATGAGGTAAAACAAGAACTCGAATCCCAAGGTTTGTCAGGTGAAGAACTTCAAAAACTGCTTCCTTTCAAAATCTTTGAGGGAAACAAGCCTACCAACACCATTTTAATTAAAAAGCTTACGCCCAAAAGCCTTGGCGCATTGATTGCGCTTTACGAGCATAAGATATTTGTTCAGGGCGTAGTTTGGAATATCTTCAGCTATGATCAATGGGGCGTGGAATTGGGCAAGCAATTGGCCAAAAATATTTTGGTCGACATCGAAAATTCAAAAATTGGTAAGCACGACAGTTCCACATTGAACCTTTTACATTTTTTTAAGGAGTAGGTTGCCATCTTCTCAAATTAGGAACAAAACCGTAAACAATTGTTTGTCAGTTAACTTTATTTGTTAATTTAGTGTTAACTATATTTGCCCGATTTTAACTTTGACTTAATCGCAGAGTGTCAAAAATGAATCACATTTGCAGGGCTAATTAAACACTTAAACACTGAATTAAATGAAAAGAATCTACTTGGCTTTTGTGGCTATTTTTGTTTCCGCAATAGCATTTTCACAAGGAACTCTTACTGGAACGGTTACCGATGGAGACATGGGCGGACCACTGCCAGGAGCAACTGTAATGGTTAAAGGGACCAGTACAGGAACATCTACCGATTTTGATGGAAACTTTACTTTGGAAGTAGAACAAAGCTCTGGAACATTGGTGGTAACATACATTGGATTTCTTAGGAAAGAAGTCGCTTTCTCTTCTACAGGCAATATAGGTACCATAGTACTAATGCCAGATGCAGAACAACTTGGAGAAGTGGTTGTAACTGGTGTAATGGATATTGCAAAAGATAGAGAGACGCCTGTTGCTGTTTCCACAATTAAAGCATCGGAAATTGTTGAAAAACTTGGTTCACAGGAATTTCCTGAGATTTTAAGATCAACACCTTCTATTTATGTAACAAAACAGGGTGGTGGTTTTGGTGATTCCAGAATCAACGTTCGTGGATTCGATCAAAGAAATACTGCAGTAATGATTAACGGTGTTCCTGTTAACGATATGGAAAATGGGTGGGTTTATTGGAGTAACTGGGCTGGCCTTTCCGATGTGACTTCTGCAATGCAGGTACAAAGAGGTCTTGGTTCTTCCAAACTGGCTATCTCATCTGTGGGTGGTACTATCAACGTTATCACAAAAGCAGCCGACCTTCAAGAAGGTGGTACTGTTGCTGCAACTGTTGGTAACAACGATTACTTAAAAACCACAATGGGCTACAATACTGGAATTATGGAAAATGGACTTTCTGTAAGCGCATTGTTTGGCCGTACCGCCGGAGACGGTTATGTTCAAGGAACTCCATTTGAAGCATACAACTACTTTGTTGCCATTGGTTATAGACCTAACGATAAACACGATTTCCAATTTATGGTAACTGGTGCTCCACAAGAACATTTCCAAAGAGGTTATGCTGAATCTATCAGCAACTACATCAGATACGGAAATAATGGTATAGATCCTAATATACGTTACAACTCAGATTACGGATATAGAAACGGAAAAGAAGATACATTCTCTGGTAACTTCTACCATAAGCCAAAGGCGATGTTCAATTGGGATTGGAAAATCTCCAACCAATCAACTTTGTCCTCTGTAGTTTACGCTTCACTTGGTCGTGGTGGTTCTATAGGGTCTATCGGTAGAATCAACGGGGATAGGTCTTTCTCAAGTACATTTAAGGATGCCAACGGTCACGTCCGTATGGATGAAATAGTTGCATGGAACCAAGGGTCTAGCTCAGCTTTTGGTGGTCCAAGGGAAGGTTACACAGGAGGTGGGGATCCTGCCTTTCAAGGAATGTATGTTAACGGTGGAGATTACAATTATGGTTTTGCTGAAGATGGTGATCATATCTATGGACCTGAGAACGGTATCTCGCAGCGTTCATCCATTAATTCCCATAACTGGTATGGCACCATCATAAACTTCCACAACGATGTGAATGAAAATTGGTCTTTCGACGCAGGTATTGATGCTAGGATGTATAAAGGTATTCATTATCGAAGGCTGGTTGATTTGTTGGGAGCGGATGTGTATGTCGATAACGATAACATCAACAATACTTACAACTTTACCACAGACACCTATTCGCCAACTGTCGGAAACACATGGAATGTTTTCAAAAATGTGGACGATGAAACCAAAATTGATTATTACAATGATGGAAAAGTAAACTGGTTGGGTGCTTTCGGACAAGTTGAGTATAAAACAGAAAAGATTTCTGCGTTCCTTCAGGGAGGTGTCTCTAATCAAGGATTCAAAAGAATTGATTATTTCAACTATTTGGATTCCGACCCAGAGCAAGAGACTGATTGGATAAACATAGTAGGAGGGAACATCAAAGGTGGTTTAAACTATAATATTGATGAAAAACACAATGTTTTTGCTAATGCTGGATATTACTTAAAGCAACCAATTTTTGATGCTATTTTCTTAAACTATGTGAATGATATTAATGATAACTATCAAAACGAGAAAATACTTGGTGTTGAATTAGGATACGGTTTCAGAAGTCAGTTCTTTAGTGCAAACGTAAACTTGTATAGAACTTCTTGGTCGGACAGATTCCTTTCAGAAGGAGTTAATATTACAGACCCTCAAGGTAACCTATTGTTCCAGGGAACTGCAAATTACGATGGTATTGAGCAAGTGCACATGGGTGTTGAGGTAGACTTTACAGCTCGTCCTACATCTTTCTTGACTTTTAATGGTATGTTGTCTGTAGGTGATTGGACATATAATGGAAACCCAACAGCGAATGTATTTGATGAAGGACAAAATCTAGTTGGTCAATCTAGGATTATATTAGATGGGGTGAAAGTTGATGATGCTGCGCAGACTACTTGGAGATTAGGAGCTACTGTGGAGCCAGTTGAAAACTTGTTCTTTGATGCTAGTTGGTACCATGCTGCTGACCTATACGCTCAGTTTGATGTGCCGTCTTTCCAAGATGAGAATAGTGATGGCCTTCCTGACGGAGGTGATTTCCAGTTGAAATTGCCTGCATACGACTTATTTGATGCTGGTTTATCTTACCGCATGAGTTTGGGTAAAGAGAAAACCAAGTACCTTAACCTTAGGTTGAACGTAAACAACGTTTTTGACGAAATCTACATTTCAGAGTCTACTTCTAACAGAGAAGCAGAAGCAGGAGATGAAACTTGGAATGGGGTCAACGTTGCCAACAATGTATTCTGGGGCTTCGGGAGAACTTGGAACTTTGGTCTTCGTTACAGATTCTAATTCAATTTAAAATAGAAATAATCAAAAGCCCCTCGCTTTGGCGAGGGGCTTTTTTTATGCCCAAAATTCCGTACTTTTAAACACACAAACTATACCTAATGGAAATTATCAAGAACCTACACTCTTATTTGGCCTATGTGGTGTTGGCCGTTTTAGTTATTGCCGTAATCAATGCCATAGCAGGCTGGTTGGGCAAAAAGGACTTTACCATGCAAAAGGACCTACGTGTTAGTCTATTTGCACTTATTTTAAGCCATATTCAGCTACTGGTTGGACTATTGCTATACTTTATATCCGGTAATGGTCTAAAAGCCATTCAAACTTTGGGAATGGGCGGATTAAATGCGCCAGCACGTTTATTGGCCGTGGAGCATCCATTTATCAATATCATAGCCTTGGTTTTGATAACCATTGGTTGGTCCCGGCACAAAAAATTCATGGAAAGCAATAAAAAGTTCAAGACCATCTCCATTTTCTATGGCCTTGGTCTATTATTGATTTTGAGCCGTATTCCTTGGGGGCAGTGGTTTGCTTGATGTCATTCCTGCGAAAGCAGGAATCTTATTGTTTATCCCTCAATAATTTTAAATGCCTTAAATAGCCACGTAGTTTACCTCCGTGATTATAATGTGGTCCAGCAGTTCTATTTCTAAAATAGCGGCAGCTTTTTCCATACGTTCTGTAAATGCTATATCTGCCTCACTGGGCTCCAATTTTCCTGAGGGGTGGTTGTGGCAGAGGACAATTTTATGACATTGCTTGGCTGCGGCCAAACTTAAAACTTGCACTGGCGTAACAATATTTCGGTTGCTGGAGCCAATGGTCACAAGCTCAATATATTCAATATCATTTGCAGCATTGAGCCCTATGGTCCAAAAATATTCTTTTTGTCTGTGGATTTTATTTTGGCGCCAAAGCACCTTTTGCATAATGCGGGCAATATCATCAGTGCCAGATATATGTTTGTCCTCGTCCTTGGGAAGTCTTACAGTCATGAGATAAAGATAGAAAATGTTTTGTCATCTTTAGCGCAGTCGAAAGGTAGGCAAAACATCTCGACTTTAGTTTATCCTGAGCGAAGCCGAAGGACACGATGTGACATTCAGTTGGGAATCCATCATTTAACCTCCTTCAACAAAAACAAATACGCAGGAAAATGATCGCTATACCCGGCCGTGTATGTACCACCCGAATAAGTGCGTAGCGGATAGCCTTTAAATCGTCCTTTCTCCGTTCGTATAAAGGATGGGGCAAAAATGCCCGCTTTCCAGAAAGAAAGCGTGGTTCGGTCTTCGGTCACCAAATTGGCTGTGAAGAACATTTGGTCGAACAAGTTCCACTTATCCCGATACGCCAACGAACCCACCCCTTTTTTAAACATGGCCTCCATGGGATTGTAAAGGCTTACACTGTCCAGTTGACGTTTTTTACCCTTCGTTTTCAGAATTTTTTTCAAACTATCATCAATAGGGTCGTCGTTCAGATCGCCCATGGCAATGATCTTCGCATCCAAATCCAATTCTTGGATAGAATCAATAATCCGTTTGTTCAGCAGAGCAGCTCTAACACGTAACGGCGAACTCTTTGCAGCTCCGCCCCTTCGGGATGGCCAATGGTTCACAATAAAATAGATGTTTTCTCGGTCCATGGTGCCCCCGACCACCAATTGGTCACGGGTGTACTCCCGTTCCCCCATGTCATCAAACAATAAAAGCCTATGACTTTTAAAGGAAGATGGGATAAAAGAGGCCTTTTTATAAAGTAAGGCAACATCAATGCCCCGTTCATCGGGCGAATCAAAATGGATGATGCCATAATCTTTCTCCTGTAAATTTGGGTGCCGTACTAAATCTTCCAGCACATCCAAATTTTCAACCTCGCACAGTCCCACAATGTCCGGCGAGGTTTTGGAAGTTTCAGCACCAATTTGGGAAATAACTTTGGATAGGTTTTCAACCTTTTGAAGATACCGCTCTTCGGTCCAACGGTAACGCCCCTCGGGAGTACGGTCATCATCAAAAGTGAGGGAATCATTTACCGTATCGAACAGGTTCTCGCAGTTGTAAAAAGCAATGGTTCTTAAGGTGTATGTTTTGGACTTTTGTCCATAAAGTGAGGTCGATATTAATACAAGTAGGCATATTAATAATCGCATTTTATTTTGATTTTGCAGCTAAAATAAGTACAATTGTCCGCTTTTTAGCAGTTTGTACAGCAATTACAGCCCCTTTTTTACTAATTAACCTACAATAAGCTATGAGGCTAGCCATAGTATTGGCCGCGCTTTGTTGTTGCAAACTGCAGTATGGACAACAAAGTACTCCGGTTACAGGACAATTAATGGAAAAGGGTTCGGATATCCCCATTTCGAATGCCATAATTATCCTTGAAAGCACTTCCCAAGAATTTACAACAAACAATAACGGTGAGTTTATAATTCATCTAACGGAAATAGGCGAGCAAATGCTCCATATTTCTGCCGTAGATTATATCACAAAGCGATTTTCGTTGTATCTGGATGGAAACCCAATCGATTTGGGCACAATTTATCTGGAAAGGGATATTGCCCACGAACAAACAGATAACCTGATTTCACTTACCGATGGAGACCTTTCCGACGATTTTGAATCGGTATCCAGTTCTATGGGATTGCTGCAATCTACACGAGATATTTTTCTGAATCGGGCCGCTTTTGATTTTGGGCAGGCTTTTTTTAAGGTGCGTGGTTATGATTCGCGAAACGGTACGGTTCTGATCAACGGTGTTCCCATGAACAAATTTTTTGATGGCAGACCACAATGGAACAATTGGGGCGGACTCAACGATGTAGTTCGGAATCAGGAATTTACCAACAGCCTTTCTATAAACCCATATACATTCGGCGGAATTTTGGGCAATACCAACATCAATACCCGACCTTCTGGAATGAGGCCGGGATTACGCCTTTCGTCATCACTGTCCAATCGCACCTATCGCGGCAGGTTGATGACTACCTACAATTCAGGAAAAAAACAAAGTGGATTGGCCTATTCGGTATCCGCTTCGCGCAGATGGGCCAAAGAAGGCTTTGTGGAGGGCACTTTATATGATGCTTATTCATTTTTTGGTGCGCTGGAATATCAATTCAACCCACAAAACAGCATCACATTTACTGCAATGTTGGCAAGGAACCGACGTGGACGCTCCTCTGCCATGACCGAAGAGGTTTTTGATTTGATGGGCGGCCAATATAATCCGTATTGGGGCGAGCAAGACGGTAAAATTCGTAATTCAAGGGAACGTGAGATTTTTGAGCCCTTGTTTTTGCTCAATTATTCCTTGGACAAGAAAAAAATCAATTGGAATGTTGGCGTCGCCTATCAAACAGGAATCAACTCCAGAAGCAGACTTGGCTATTACAATGCACCAAACCCCGACCCAACCTACTACAGATATTTGCCCAGTTACCACATTAATAGTTCTATTGGAGCGGACTTCATCAATGCAAATTTAGTAAAAGAGGCCTTTTTGGAAGCACCACAACTGGATTGGGAACAACTTTATGCCGCCAACGCCAACAATGGTGAAAAAGCGGCTTATTTGCTTTATGATGATGTTGCTCAGAATACAACCTTTTCAGGCGCTACCAGTTTTAACTATATGTTGAACGATTTTATAAAACTAGGGTTTGGCGGGAATTACAAGACCACAGCATCCGAAAACTATGCACAAATTCAAGATTTGTTGGGCGCTACCTACCATGAGGATATGGACACCTTTTCGAGCACCTTGAACAATGTTGATGGTAATCTGCAAAAATCAGAAGGGGAAAAGTTCAACTACCATTACAATTTGGATGCTTCTCAAATGGAAGGTTTTGCCCAGGTAAAATTGACCTCAAAAAAATGGAACGGTTTTGCATCGGCTTCCTATTCCAGTTTTAATGTGCAGCGCAATGGTTTCTTCAAAAACGAGCGCTTTTTGGAAAACTCCTTCGGAACGGGCGAGAAAATCTCGTTTGCCAACCTTTCGTACAAAGGAGGGCTCAGCTACTTTTTAACAGGGCGACATTGGTTCACGGCGAATGCTGCGCTGGTGCAACGGCCTCCTATCATTCAAAATATTTTTATTAACCCACGGGAGAATAATCAAACGGTTCCCGAGCTCCAAAAAGAAGTCGTGAGCAGTGTGGATTTGAGTTATTTTGTGCGATTGCCCAGCCTAACAGGTCGTATAAGTGCTTTTTATACGAGGTTTCAACATACCACCGATATCAATTTCTTTTTTGTGGACTCAGGTTTAGGCTCCGATTTTGTACAGGAAGTTATAACGGAGTTGGACAGGCTTCACAAAGGAATCGAGTTTGGATTTGAGTACGAAGCATCTTCCAGCGTAAAATTGACAGCGGCAGGCAACATAGGTCAATATGTGTATGCCAGCGACCCATCCGTTCAAATCAATTTTGATACGGCAGGTGCCGAAGAAGACCTAATTGCCCCAGAGGGAAATATAGATTTGGGGATTGCCGACCTCAAGGATTTAAAATTGGCGCAAGGTCCACAAACTGCGCTTGCGCTGGGAGTGTCCTACCGAGCTCCAAAATATTGGTGGATCAGCGGAACAACCAATTTTCTCACGAACAATTACATTAATCTATCGACAATAACCAGAACTTCCAGTTTTCTATTGGACCCCGAAACGGGCGAGCGTTTTCCCGATGCCTCAGATGCAAACGTGGCCAAATTGCTAAAGCAAAACAAGCTGGACGACATCTATTTGCTCAATTTGGTCGGGGGCAAATCTTGGTTGATCAATGGAAAGTATATCAGCTTCTTTGCAAGTGTCAACAATGTTTTTGATACGGTTTTCCGAACAGGTGGCTACGAGCAGAGCAGAAACGGAAATTTTGGTCAATTGAAGCAAGATAACTTAAGTGGCTCGCCCTCCTTTGCCCCAAAATATTGGTACAGCTACGGAAGAACCTATTTTTTGAATTTGGCCATAAGCTTTTAATCGCATTACTTATGAAAAATTTATTTTATAAAATCTTTGGAACCATCACTTTGATGACTCTTTTATGTTGTGTTGATGGCAGAGAGTTTGATGAAATTGATGGGAGTTGTACAGCCGATATTTCTGCGAACATCACTTTTGCCGAGTTGGATGCATTGGTACAAGATGATGTGATACAGATTCAAGAAGATCTGATCTTGGAAGGCTACGTAATCTCGTCCGACCGAGCGGGGAATTTTTTTGGTGTGCTTTACCTGCAAGATGCATTGAGCAATCCATCAAAAGGGCTACAACTCGAAATGGATTTGCGGGAATCCCACTTATTGTTTCCAGCGGGGAGCAAGGTCATGGTAAAGCTAAAAGACCTCTATTTGGGCAAAAAAGGAAGTACACTTCGAATAGGAAGTGTTTTCTCATCGTTTGGCAACCTTTCCATAGGTAGATTACCCAGAGGAAAAGTGTTGGACCATCTTTTTTTATCCTGTGATGGTGGAGGACTTGTAGCACCTTTGGTTACAACCATTCCTGAAATTGACAGTATACCAACGAACGTATTGGTCCAATTGGAAAGTATGGAGTTTACGGAAGATGAATTTGGTGAAACCTATGCCATTGCCCAAGAAGAGACCGAACGAGCACTCATGGATTGCAAAGAAAATGAAATCGTTCTTTTAAACAGTGGCTATGCCGATTTTCAAAATGAAACATTGCCAGAGCAAAACGGAACTATAACTGCTGTACTGGCCAGGGATGGAGACACCCCGCAATTAGTAATTCGGACTTTGGAAGATGTGAACTTTACGGAACAGCGCTGTCCAGAAATTATAACGGAGTTTACATCCAACCGCATTTTTATTTCAGAATTGGCCGACCCGGACAACAATTCCAGCGCCCGCTTTGTGGAACTGTATAACTCAGATAACGAACCGTTGGATTTGAACCTGTGGACACTTAGGAGATATACCAACGATAATACCGAAGTAAGTTCCACCATCGATTTATCTGGTTTGGTTATTGGTGCTGAGAGCACTTTGGTCATTTCACCAAAAGCAGAGGAGTTTGAGCTGGTATACGGATTTGCCCCCGATTTAGGAGTGTCGACCAACAGCCCTGCAGATTCCAACGGGGATGACAATTTGGAATTAGTGGACCCATTTGGCACTGTTGTCGATGTTTACGGAATAATTGGTGAGGACGGTTCGGGCACCGACCACGAGTTTGAGGATGGAAGAGCAGTACGGAACAGCGATATTACAGTAGGGAATTCTGTTTATACTTTTTCGGAATGGATTATTTTCAACGATTCCGGAGATGCCGGAACCATTAAACAACCCCATAATGCCCCCGAGGATTTTACCCCAGGGATTAGGGATTAAACTTTTAAAAAGCCTTGTAGCTAAATTTTTGTCCACCTACCGATGCATCGGCCATAAGCCCAGCTTTAGGGAGGGCAAAAACGGCCACACCATCTTTATATTTTGCATTAAAGGCAATACCGGACTTTAGGGCAACAGCAGAAGTTTCAGCAGCAAACTGGAACTTTTCGGTTTTAAATCGTTGCAGGTCTACATCTGTTTCAAAGAAAATAACCTCAATAATGGCCTGTCCGCCAGCTTGTAGACCAATGTTCAGTTTTTTAAGGTCGGCCATACCTACGGCATCTCCATTTTCATAAACTACCCCATTGCCCGATGCACCCCCTATAATAAAACCACCTTTCCCAACATTGGGAAAAATGACATATCCGGCAGAATTGTCAAAAAAATGCTCCAAACTTGGACTTGTTTCCAAAAGGGTGGTTTTGGCCTTTTGGGCGTCCTTCATTATTTTCTTGTCCTTTTTATTTTGAGCTGAGGCAACCGATATTATTAAAAGAAAGGTTGCCAAAGCAAAGGTTTTTATCAGTTTCATAATGTTCTTGTTTTTAAGTTCATTCAAAATTAAATGAAGAACCCCTTCCTTTTTGGAAAGGGTTTGCCAATTAATGTTAAGGAAAGTATATAATTTGTTACTGTATTTTTGGAAAACCTTCGTCTTTCATTACCTCTTCCATTTGTAGTACGTGCCTTTCCATATGGCCAGCAATAAAAACAATAAGTTGAACCCCATCTATAGTTCCAAAAGGTAGATCGCTATTGTAACGGTTTCTCAAATCATCGTCCGTTGTTTTAACGTATTCCATAAGTTCGCTTCGGGTGGAAAGTAAAACTTCCAAAGTCTCTTCGGTGGAACCAAATTTTCCACTTGGCTCGAACGGTTTGGAGGTCTTCACCTTTTGGCTCCTGTCCGCCACCATGGGCATAATTTGTTCGTCTTTAAAAACTAAAGAGTCCTTAAGTGTAGGTTTTGGGCCCTCTTCAACACTTTTATGTACTGTTTGGACAAACATCTTTTCGGTCAAGGCAAGGTGTTCCACACATTCGGCAATGGACCACGATGTCGGGTCAGGTTTATAGTTGAATTGTACATACGTAAGACCATCCAATACCTCGTTCATATGTTCTCTTGTTTCCGTTAAATGTTTGATCATCATTTTTCGGTCTTCTGTACTAAGCTTTGTGCTATAATCCGTGGAAAAACTGAAAAGCACTAGGGCAACTAAAGGGATGATTAATTTTTTCATGAGTTGTGGTATTTATTGATTTTGTTGTAAATTATTGGTTCATAATGTATTAAAGTTAATGGGAATTAAATAGAACGAAAAATAATTTCAAAAGTATTATTTGAATGCTTTATATATTTTGAAAAATAAGGCAGAGCAATTGAAAGCAAATCACAGAATAGCTAAATAGATTAAGATTATATTATAATAGTATTTTAATATTAATCATCTATTCTTTTGACTGCTGTTTTTGTATTTTTATATATCACTAAAAACTTAATTTAAAACAATATACTATCATGAGTAAAGAATTGGCAAATGGTGCAGATGAGGGCGCTTGTCCTTTTTTGAATGGAGAAATAAAACAAGTGGCCGGGAGCGGCACACAAAATGAAGATTGGTGGCCCAACCGTCTTAAATTGGAACTTTTAAGCCAGCATTCAGAAAAATCTAATCCGCTGGGAGAGAAATTCAACTATGCCGAAGAGTTCAAAAAACTGGACTACGCAGCGCTTAAAAAAGACCTTTTAAAGGTTATGACCGATTCGCAAGATTGGTGGCCTGCCGATTTTGGCAGTTACGCCGGTTTGTTCATCCGTATGGCATGGCACAGTGCCGGTACGTATCGTTCAGGAGATGGTCGTGGCGGTGGAGGCCGTGGTCAACAACGCTTTGCGCCCCTTAACTCTTGGCCGGACAACGTGAGCTTGGACAAAGCCCGTCGCCTGTTGTGGCCCATCAAACAAAAATACGGCCAGAAAATATCCTGGGCAGATCTTATGATATTGGCTGGAAACGTTGCCTTGGAATCAACCGGATTCCGCACTTTTGGTTTTGCAGGTGGCCGTGAGGACGTTTGGGAGCCAGACCAAGATGTATATTGGGGAAGCGAAAGCGAATGGTTGGCCTTAAGCGATACGCCAAACAGCCGCTATTCGCACAACAAAGAAGAACGCGATTTGGAAAACCCATTGGCAGCTGTGCAAATGGGATTGATTTACGTAAACCCTGAAGGACCTGACGGAAATCCTGATCCTGTAGCTGCTGCTCACGACATTCGAGAGACCTTTAAGCGAATGGCAATGGACGACGAAGAAACCGTAGCCCTTATTGCAGGGGGACATACTATCGGTAAAACCCACGGTAATGGCGATGCAGAATTGGTGGGAGTTGACCCCGAATCAGAAGATTTGGCATTGCAAGGATTGGGATGGGTCAATAAAAATGGTTCAGGAAAGGCAGGTGATGCCTTTACTTCTGGACTTGAGGTGACTTGGACCTCCACACCGGTACGTTGGAACAACGATTTTTTCCAATTCTTGTTTAAATACGAATGGGAATTGACCAAAAGTCCCGCAGGGGCACACCAATGGGTGGCCAAAGATGCCGAAGCCATCGTCCCCGATGCTTTTGGCGGTCCCAACAGAAAACCAACCATGTTGACCACCGACTTGTCGTTACGTTTTGACCCGGCCTACGAAAAGATTTCACGTAAGTTCTTGGATGACCCACAAGCTTTTGCCGAAGCTTACGCCCGGGCTTGGTTTAAGTTGACACACCGAGATATGGGACCACGTTCCCGTTACCTTGGGCCTGAAGTACCAAAAGAAGAATTGAATTGGCAAGACCCCATTCCAGCGGTAGATTACACCTTGGTTGATGCCTCCGATATAAAAGCCTTGAAAGCAAAAGTATTGGATTCCGGTCTTTCAATTTCCGATTTGGTTTACACCGCTTGGTCGTCTGCGTCCACCTTCCGTGGTGGTGATAAGCGTGGTGGTGCCAATGGTGCACGTATCAACTTGGAACCCATGAACGGATGGGAGGTAAACAAAGACACAGGAAAAGTTATAAAATCGCTTAAAGCCATTACGAACGAATTCAACAGCAATGCCAGTGGAGGAAAGAAAATTTCTTTGGCTGATATGATTGTCTTAGCCGGTACTGCCGCAGTTGAAAAAGCTGCTAGCGATGCCGGTGTTCCAACCGAAGTGTCTTTTGCACCAGGGCGTAACGATGCCCGCCAAGACCAAACCGATGTTGAGGCCACTAATTACTTGGAACCTAAATATGACGGTTTCCGTAACTATGTAAAACAAGGCGTAAAAGTGCCAGCAGAGCATTTGTTGGTGGATAAGGCTCAATTGTTGACCCTTACCGCGCCCGAGATGACCGCTCTTGTAGGTGGTTTGCGTGTACTGGGGGCCAACTTTGATGGCTCAAAGCACGGCGTGCTTACCGATAAAGTTGGGGTTTTGAGTAACGATTTCTTCGTGAACTTGCTCGATATGGCTACTGAATGGAAAGCCGCCAACGATGAAAAATCGTTGTACGAAGGCCGTGACCGTGAGACTGGTGATCTAAAGTGGACCGGTACCCGTGTGGACTTGGTATTTGGTTCCAATTCCATTTTGCGTGCCTTGGCCGAAGTGTATGCTTCTAAAGACGGCAAAGAGAAATTTGTGAAAGATTTTGTAGCCGCTTGGACCAAAGTAATGAACCTAGACCGTTTCGATTTGGATTAGTAGACCCAAATCATAACCAAAAAAATAGAATAGAAAATTTATACCAACAAAAACTGCCGTAGCTAAAAAAAGGTTATGGCAGTTTTTTATAACTTTCTGCATAACAATGAACAACAAGGAAGAACTCTTTAACCAAATACGAAACGGTAATTTAGAAGCCGTACAAAACCTAATACGGAAGAAGCCTGTTTTTTTGGAAGCCAAAGATCAAAGAGGCTCTACGCCACTTATATTGGCAGCTTATTATGGGCACGAGGACATAGTTGATTTTTTGTTGGATAAAGGTGCTCAAGTGAATGCTTTGGACAGTTCTGGAAATTCAGCTCTTATGGGTGTATGTTTCAAAGGGTTTACAAGCATTGCCGAAAAATTAATAAAAGCTGGAGCTAATATCAGCCAAAAAAACGCCATGGGGGCAACTTGCCTTATTTATGCCGTAACATTTAACCGCAAAAGTATAGCAGAACTTCTTCTAAAGCATGGGGCAAATACCACCGTAAAAGACGCCAAGGGGAAAACAGCCATGGACCTTGTTTTGGAACAGGGAAATAGCGAAATGGAAGAAATTTTAAAAAAATACTAGATGTCCACAACTTTGAACATTGCCTTAATTCAGTCCAATTTATACTGGGAAGACCCAGCAAAAAACAGGAAAATGTTCGAGGAAAAGATTGATACTATTGCTGACCGTGTGGATTTGATTGTACTGCCCGAAATGTTCACGACCGGTTTTACCATGAAGCCTGAAAACATTAATCCTATTGAAGGGCACAAAACTGTAGAATGGATGCTTCAAAAGGCAAGAGAAAAGGATGCAGCTATAATAGGAAGTATTATTTCACAAGAAGAAAATAATTTTTATAACAGGTTATGGTTCGTTCAGCCTGATGGGGGTATGTCAACATATGATAAGAGACATACATTTACTTTAGCTGGAGAAGACAAGGTTTATTCAAAAGGGGACAAAAAAATCATTGAATATTTTAGAGGATTTAGTTTTTATCCATTAATCTGTTACGATCTGCGGTTTCCCGTTTGGTCCAGAAACATCGAAGATTACGATGTATTGATTTATGTGGCCAATTGGCCCAAGAAAAGAATTAATGCTTGGGACACATTGTTAAAAGCAAGAGCTATCGAAAACATGGCCTATTGTATTGGTGTTAACCGTATAGGAACGGATGGAGCGGATTTTGAATACCCTGGGCATTCCGCCGTGTATGATGTGCTCGGGGAGCTTTTGGCCTATTCTGAAGCAGAAGAGATACTATATGCCACATTAGATAAAGAACACATAGAAAATACAAGAAAAAAATTAAGGTTTTTAGAAGATAGGGATAGTTTTAATTTGATAGGATAAAGGTTTCTTCCTTTTCCCAGTTGGCCCTGATCTCAATAACACCAGGATAGTAGCTTATTTCTTCGGGCTGTCTTTTTTCGAGAAAGCTGCCGGTATCCAACTTGCCATTTCCATTTTTATCCAATATAACGCGGGCTACATAGTTGCCCGGATTCAAGTAGTTGAATTCGAAGAATTGTGCATCGGCAGCAATAATCTCTCGCTGCACTTCTCCTTTTTCGTTGGTCAACTGTACAATCACAGGATAGGTAACATCGCCACCTAAAATCATTCTTAGATTGCCATAATCTGCAAAACTGCCTGTAGATAAATTGTAGGCCAACGTATCGTTCTTAATTCCAAAGAAATCGGTAATAGCCCCAGGCAAAAACGAAAAAGTATATTTCTGGTTCGGCTCCACCTCAAAATCGAAATCAATTTTGTTGTTCAAACTGTCCAACACATAGGAGTACGATGCGGGAATGGAATCGCTTACTTTTAGCGAAATATGGTTGGTGTCCAATGCTGCAATAGGCGTATTGGCCAAAATACTGAAGGTGTCCTCAAAATTAAATTTCCCGCTAACGGAGGTAGAGAGTTTTAAGGAATCCATGGGAAGGTCGCGCATTTTCACTGTAAAAGTGTCAACAACCTGGGCTTTGTCATTCCTGACCGTGAATATAATGGAATCCAAATCGGTTGGGGTCATCCAATAATTTAGGGTGTCCTTGTTCCGTTCCTTCAAAATAGTGGTCTTTACGGAATCGGGCATCGGGGTCAAAGTTTCAATGTCCAAATCCCTGTAATCCCCTTGATACCCAAATATAATTTTATTGTTGGCCACCAAACTGGGCACCGAAGGTTTATAATTTGCCTGCTCTCGAAATAGATTCAATAAGTAAATGGAATCCGTTGGAATTGTAATCGTGTCGGCTATAAAACCGATTTTATCTTGCCCTTGATCGAACATGTTGTTCTTGTTCACATCCTTTAGGCCAAATAAGGCATATTTTCCACCTTTTAGGTTCCTCAATTCAAAAAAGGGAACGCTATCTCCAGTATTTGTAATATACAACGGGGGCTCTTTGTAAATGGTAGAATCTGTATAGGTGCTGTCCATTTCGTAAAGCATTACGCTAATAAACTCGTCCGCTTTTCTGTTAACGGCATCTTTTACAGCACCGGATAACGACAGGGAGTCCAAATAATCTCCCGTAGAGAATACGTAGCTCAAAAAGCTATTGGGGTTCCCCTCATTGTTGTCCACAATGCTTTGCCCAAAATTTATGGTGTAGGTAGTGTTCTCCCTAAGCGTGTCTTTTATAACAACCTCAATATACTTGCTCGGAGCGCCCATTGGGGTTATGGTGGCAGGGTTCTTAAAGGGTGGGGAAACCACCAACTGGTCCTGCACGTCCTCCAACTTGATCAGCTCATCAAAATAGAGCCGTATTTTTGTTGCCTTAAAATTAGTGGTAAAGTTTTCAGGTTCGCTGCGTACCAGTTTTGGAGGTGTAATATCCTTTGGGCCACCGCTAGGGGAACCTCGTTTGGCACATTGCCACATAGCAAGGGCCATAAAGGCGAAAAAAAGAAGTCCCAACAGTTTTTTTAAGTACACCATGCCTAAAACCAATGAAGAACAAAGAAACAACTAATTTGAAAAACGGGACAACGCATTAATAAAATTTAACCCTCCGGTACCATGGCCATACTCAATACGTAAACCGCTATGTTTTTTTGTTGGAGAAGTGTTTGTGCACAAGATTCAATGGTTGCCCCGGTAGTGATAACATCGTCCACCAAAAGCACATGCTTAAATTTTCTGTTGTATGATGCATTGAGGTCAAAGGCATCTTTAGAGCTTTCCCAGCGACTTTGTCGGCCTTTTTTTGTCTGGGTTTTTATGTTCTTCACTTTTATCAACCAATCATCACAATATTCAGCACCTAAATTTTCCGCAATTGTACGCGCAAATAAAGCTACTTGATTGTAGCCCCGCTTTTTCAGCTTTTTGGGATGCAAAGGAACCGGTACTACTGCATCAATATGGCCGAGTTGACCACTTTCTTTTAATTGGGCACCGCACCAATCCCCAAAAAAACCTCCGATCTGTTCTTGGTTTTTGTATTTGAGCCAGTGCAATAAATTTTTTATCAGCCCATTTTTGGAGAAGAAAACAAACGATGCAGCTTTTTTTATGGGAATTCTACCATAAAATATACGATCCACGGCATTTTCTTCCAGATAGTTATAATCGGTGAGTGGCACATCATGTCGACAAACGGCACACAAAACATGTTCATCCCTGAATAATTGCGCATTACATCCAAAACATACCCTTGGCAATAGGATGTTGTTAATCTCGTTTATTATCTTAGCCAACCTTTTTGGTGTCAAATCTTATACATTTTTAGAGTAGTCTGTCAACCCCATGAACTCCCAAGATAACAATTTCAACTACAAAATTATTTTTGCCGCTATGGCCGCGGTAATTGTGGGGATTCTTATTGCCTTTTATTACAGCTACGCCCAATCCAAAAACCAAATGATCTATTTGGAGGAGGAAAAATCACTTTTGGTAAAGGATTTAACATTGATGAGGGCAGAGGTTGACCGTTTATCGGGATTAAATGAGGTAAACGAAATCGAGTTGCAAACCTCCCGTTTTAGGGTGCAACAACTTTTGGACTCCGTCGGCAGATTAAACTTCAGTATCACCAAATTAAAGGAAACCAGAAAGGAACTTCGTAAATTGGAGTTGCGTTTTGACAGCCTGAAGCTCAAAAACAACTTTCTTAGGTACAACAATAGTTTACTGGCAAGCAAGTACGACGAGACCTTGAAGCGGTTGGAAGAACTACGGGGCAGGGCCAATAGTATGCAACAAACAGAATCTTTGCTTCGCGAGACCAATAAGGAACTTGCCAAGGAACTCAAAATTAAAAGCTATTTAAAACTACAAGATGCCGAAGGCAGTGGTTTTAGGTTAAGGGCTGGCAGACCCATAAAAACCAATAAGGCTTCTGTGATCGAAAAGTTGAGAGGATGCGTTACCATATTGAGCGACCCTAACACGAAGGGGGACATAAAAGTGCTATACCTCCAGTTTTTGGATCCCAATATGGCCATTATCGAGGATAACGCCAATACAATTTCGGTTAGCGGGAATACATACAGCAAAAAAGTTGAGATTGTCTACACCGGAAAGGAAATCAGTATTTGTGATGCCATTACCGTACCCGAAGGGTCGTTGGCAGAAGGAATTTATACCCTAAATGTCTTTGAAGATGAAAGATTGCTGGCTTCCACTGAATTTCAGTTGAAATAACATACTTCTTTTTGGGTAAAATTCTATTTTTGCCCAATGGCAAATCAGGAAGACATTTTTAAGAAGGTTATCTCCCACGCAAAGGAATACGGATATGTATTTCAATCCAGTGAGATTTATGATGGACTCAGTGCAGTTTATGACTACGGTCAAAATGGTGCCGAGCTAAAAAAGAACATTCGCGAATATTGGTGGAAGGCCATGGTGCAGCTCAATGAGAACATCGTGGGGATTGATGCCGCCATATTTATGCATCCCACCACATGGAAGGCCTCTGGCCACGTAGATGCCTTTAACGACCCTTTGATAGACAATAAAGATTCCAAAAAAAGGTATCGTGCCGATGTTTTGATCGAGGATTATGTAGCCAAAATCGAAGCCAAAATCGAAAAAGAAGTCAAAAAAGCTGAAAAACGCTTTGGAGATAGCTTTGATAAGGAGCAATTCTTAGCGACCAATAATAGGGTACTAGGTTATCAAGAGAAAGCCGATTCCATTCTTAAAAGAATGGGTCAGTCTTTGGAAAAAGAAGATTTGGCTGATGTAAAAGCCTTAATCGAGGAATTGGAGATTGCATGTCCGCTTTCAGGATCAAAAAATTGGACCGATGTAAAGCAGTTCAACCTAATGTTCGGCACCAAACTCGGAGCTTCTGCCGATAGTGCCATGGACCTGTATCTTCGTCCTGAAACCGCACAAGGTATATTTGTGAACTTTTTGAACGTACAGAAAACCGGAAGGATGAAAATTCCGTTTGGGATTGCCCAAACAGGAAAAGCCTTCCGTAACGAAATTGTGGCCCGTCAGTTTATCTTTCGTATGAGGGAATTTGAACAGATGGAGATGCAATTCTTTATAAAACCAGGCACCCAATTGGAGTGGTACGAGGCGTGGAAAGAGAAACGGATGAAATGGCACCTTTCTTTGGGAATGGGAGCCGACAACTACCGTTTCCATGACCACGAAAAATTGGCGCACTATGCCGATGCAGCTTCAGATATCGAGTTTAGGTTTCCGTTTGGTTTCAAAGAACTGGAGGGAATCCATTCCCGTACCGATTTTGATTTGGGCAAGCATGAGGAATACTCGGGCAAGAAACTACAGTATTTCGACCACGAAGAGAATAAGAGCTACACGCCCTACGTGTTGGAAACTTCCATTGGATTAGATCGTATGTTCTTGGCTGTGTTCTCTAACTCTTTGCAAGAAGAAGAGCTCGAAAATGGCTCTACACGTACCGTACTTAAAATTCCGGCTGTGCTCGCCCCCAACAAAGTGGCCGTTTTGCCATTGTTGAAGCGGGATGGACTGCCAGAAGTTGCCCAAAAATTAGTGGATGAGCTAAAATGGGATTTCAATGTGGATTATGATGAAAAAGATGCCGTAGGGCGCCGTTACCGCCGTCAAGATGCTGCGGGAACACCCTTTTGTGTTACCGTAGACCATCAAACATTGGAAGACGATACGGTAACCATCCGCCATAGGGATACCATGGATCAAAAACGTGTAAAGCTTTCAGAGGTGAAGGAAATCATCTCCAAAGAAGTGGATATGCGTTATTGGTTACAGAAAATCTAAGGCTTAGAACAATCCGGTAATCTCCCCAGCATCATTAATGTCGATACCTTCGGATGATGGATGTGCTGGTAATCCGGGCATTCGCATAATGTTGCCCGTTATCGGAATAAGGAAACCTGCCCCAACGGCAATTTCTATTTCTCGCACGGTGATGATAAAATCTTTGGGCCTGCCCAGTAATTTAGGATTGTCCGATAATGACTTTTGGGTCTTGGCAATGCAAACGGGCAGTTGATCTAAACCAAGGTCTGCGATTTTTCTTAAATCAGCTTTGGCTTTGGCGGTGTAATCCACGTATTCCGCACCATAAATTTCGGTGGCAATAGTGGCTATTTTGTCTTTTACTGTTGATTTCCAATCATAAAGTGGTTGGAAATCGGAGGCTTTGGATTCCACAATCTCAATTACGGATTTAGCCAATTCTTCTGCGCCATCACCACCCTTCTCCCAAACATTGGCAACGGCTACTCGAACACCTTTTGATACTGCTAATGCCTTGATTACCGCAATTTCTTCATCCGTGTCTGTAACAAATTTATTGATGGCAATTACGGGAACAACGTTGAATTTAGCGATGTTTTCCAAATGCTTCTCCAAATTCGGAAGCCCTTTTTTCAAGGCCTCTACGTTGGGTTCGGTCAACGATTTTAAATCTGCGCCCCCATGATATTTTAATGCCCGAATAGTTGTGGTAAGCACAACGGCCTTGGGCTTTAAACCAGCACTTTTACATTTGATGTCGAAGAATTTTTCGGCCCCTAAGTCAAATCCAAATCCAGCTTCTGTAACGGTGTAATCAGAATGGGACATCCCCATTAAAGTCGCGATTACCGAATTGGTTCCTTGGGCAATGTTGGCAAAAGGACCTCCGTGAATAATGGCGGGGTTTCCCTCAATGGTCTGCACCAGATTGGGTTTTATGGCATCCTTCAACAAGGCGGCCATAGCGCCTTCGGCCTTCAAATTTTTAGCATAGATAGGTTTTTTGTCAAAAGTATATCCTACAAAAATGTTACCCAATCGTTTTTTTAGGTCGCTTAGGCTTTCAGCTAAGCAGAGAATGGCCATGATCTCGGAGGCAGCGGTAATATCAAAACCAGTTTCCCTTGGTACACCCGAAGTGGTACCGCCGAGCCCCACTATGATGTGGCGCAGGGAACGGTCGTTCATATCCATTACCCGTTTCCAGCCAATGGTTCTAGGATCCAATCGTAAAGAATTGGTTTTATTCTGAATATTGTTGTCAATAATGGCCGATAAAAGATTGTGTGCCTTTTCAATGGCGGCAAAATCGCCCGTAAAGTGCAGGTTGATGTCCTCCATGGGCAACACTTGGGAATAACCACCACCAGTGGCACCTCCTTTAATTCCAAAAACAGGTCCCAATGATGGCTCCCGCAATACCACGGTTGTTTTTTTGCCCAAACGGTTCAATCCTTCGGAAAGGCCTATGGACATGGTAGTTTTTCCCTCGCCAGCTGGGGTTGGGGAAATGGCCGATACCAAAATTAAATTACTGTTTTTGGCTTTATCTCGGTTAATGGCCTTAAGAGGAAGTTTGGCCTTGTATTTCCCGAACATTTCAATGTGCTCTGGGTCGATTCCAAATTTTTCTGCAATGGTGGATATGTGTTTCAAAGAAACACCTTTGGCGATTAGTAAATCGTTCATAGTTTAGTTTTTATGCGCAAGGAAAAGGTGTATCCTTCCCCTAATTGCTATACAAGATACATAATCGAGGGAGTAAAACTATGATATTTGTAGGTTCGAGAGGACTATTCGACTCTTCTACCTTCGGTGGTGAAAGACAAACCTTGTTGTCCCGAAGTGGAAATCATGACCCCTTCAAAATAAGGCTCGTGGGAAGTGGGTTTAATGGACCAATTAAAAAGAAAGTTGGCACCTGTTCCGCCTGACTTGTCCTTCTCATCAATCACAATTTCAACGGTTTCCATCGGTTTTATGTAGATGGGCTCATCAAAATAAGTTCTGATGGGATTGCCCTTGGTATCAAAATATTCCGCCTTGTGGATGTAGATGGTATCTCTTAGGTTGGTATTCCGCATACTTATGGTACTGGTAAGGTTGTGGGTGCGGTGTTCGGTTTCACTATAAATCTCGGAATACACGGAGAGATACGAAATGCCTTGCACCAAAGAATCCTGCTCGGAGATATGGGCCGTGCGATTGCTCCAGTTTACAGGGTCGATGGAACTCACTTCTTTCTTGTTTTTTTCGGTACAGGAAAAAATCAGGAGCAAAAACAGGAAAGAAATATAATTTCGTGTCATATGATTTGCAATTGGTAACTAAGATACGGATTACTCACAATCCTATTCAAAGCTTTTTTATTTGATGAATTAGTCTTTTTGCTTTCTGAATAACAGATAAGAATATACTACAGGAACCAAGACCATTACAGCGATGATGGTCATAAAAATGATAAAATTGGTCTGTTCATTAAAAATTAGGCTGGATAGAATGACAAGCAAACCGCCTGCGAACCAGATTTTGCCTCCCAATTTGTGGGTTTCTTTCCAAACACTTTCATTTTCCAAGGTCCAAGGCGTTCGGATACCTATAAAATAATTGGTTTTGATTGTTTTGAAATAGTTGCCAAATATGATGAAAAGGATTCCGCATAACAACAAAATATAATTGGGATTGGCAATGGATTGATTTTTTGCAGTGTATATGATAAACAATGCCAAAACCGACATAAAAGTGGTAATAATCCATTTTAAGGTATCATATTTCTTGCCCATTTTTTGGATTTGTTTTTTCGGGTCGATGTAGGGTACCGCCAAAAATATCACGTAGATCAACAAAGAAGTTAAAATAGGGATAAGGATAAGTTCCGATCTATCGCCGTAGCGGTCCACCTCCCCCTTTATATTCCAGTGCAAGGGAACTTCACTGGGCAACTGCTTCCAAACGTAGGTTAAGTAGAGAAAGGGCAGCAATACAATTCCGATGAGCGGCAATTCTTTTTTAAGCTTCATAATTTATTTTTTAAGGGTTAGTATCCAGTTAAGCAAATCTTCTAAAATGGTGGTGTTAAGTGAATATTCCATAAACTGTCCTTTTTTTTCACTAGTGACCAGATTGGCTTGTTTTAATATATCCAAATGGTGGGAAATACTTGGTTTCGAAATTTGAAACCGCTCGGCAATCTCTCCCGCGTTCATATCCTTTTCTTTGAGTAGTTCTACAATCTCTCTACGTGTTTCATCATTCAGGGCCTTGAACAGGGAATTCATTTTTTTATATTTAGCTATTTAGGCAAATATCTAAATGTTAATTGAAATTTCAAAATAGTTGTGTTCTAGCACCCAATATTGCTTACTGTTTGACTTTTATAGGCACCCAAAACTCCTCTTCGGATTCGGGGTGCTCTCCTTTGTATTTATCGCCCATTAGTGCAAAGTAGGGCCTGCTGTCCATTTCATATTCTGAATTGGGTAACCATTCTGAATAAATATACTTGAAGGTTTCCATGGCATGGCTCGGTTTTCCTTTGTATGGAAAAACTGCATATAGGCCTTTGGGCAATACTAGGCTTTCCATTTGGTCGGGAATTTGTTCAAAATCGGATACGGCAATGGCGGCCCATTTTTCAAATGCCTGGGTAGGGTCAAAATTTTTAAAAAAGGACGTGTCGGGATAAATTTCTACCGAATAAAGGTCATTATTAATGGAGTTTTTGACCTCCCTTTTCCTTGGTGAAAAGCTAGTCCAAAGATCAAAAGTTTTATCATCAGCGAAAGATGTACTCAGTTTTTTGCCAATTAATTTTGTAGGAGGTAGGGTTTCTATTTTTGGTGTCATTGATCAAATTTTAAAAAACATAATTTAATTGCATACCTCCAAAATAATTGCGTGCATTTCCCGGATAAAAATATCTGGGCTGTGCGCCTCCAAAACCAACGGCATTGATCAATACGGATTGGGCGTAATTACTATCAAAAATATTGTTGATCCCCGCATTAATACCTAAACTGATATGCGAAGAAAGTGAGGTGCGGAAGCCCAACTTGGCATGGAACACGTTAAAGGAATCGCTGCTTATGGAATTGGCATCCGTTAAGGGAATTTCGTCCACATACTGATGGGTCAAGTTAAGCAGTAACCCGTTTGAATGCCTTAAATCGATACCCGAACTTAATCGATGTTTTGGCACCCCGGTGAGCGGATTGCCCGAATAATCGTTGTCGCCGTCAACAAAATTCACAAAACTATGGTCGTTCAATGTATAGCTGAGATATGGGGAAAAGGTAACCGACTGTGATAGTTTTCCTCGGTATTGCAAGTCCAGTTCCAACCCTTGGTGACGCGTTTTCCCGGCATTTCTGCCAATATATTGATCCTCTCCCACACGTTGGGCCACCAACAGGTTTTTCACGTTCATTCGGTACAGGCCGATATTCACCGAAAGCCTTTTCTCAAATAGTGCCAATTCACTTCCAAGTTCATAGTTTGTTCCCGTTTCTTGGGCAATGTCCGGGTTGATGACTCCTTCTGGAGTAAGTGTTTCTTCCAAACTGGGATTGGAAAAACCCCTACTGATGTTTGCATAGATTTTCCCGTTTTTTAATTGATAGTTGAGCCCCAGATTTGGTAGCAAAATGGCATCAAAATCACGTTCTGCAGAAGCATTGGCATTTCCTTGGTTGAACAAGTCCCTGAAATCGTAATGGGTCTTGTTCAAGTTTAGTCCCAATTGGGCGGAAAAATTTGTCATTAAAGGATAGGTAAGCGTCCCAAAAAGGTTGAATTGCCGCCTAAACTCTGTATTGTCGCTTAGTTGACTCCCTTGCAGGCTACCATTGCCATTATTTTCTTCATACAGATTTTCAAAAGTGCCCCAATGGTATTCATCTTTATAGAACTCGCCACCAAAGGTGAACTGTGCATTCCCCCAATTGCCGGCAAAGCGGCTCCGAAGACCAAATCCGTTGGTAAACTCATCCAAAATATCGAAAGGTCTAGGTTCGTAATGGTCCAAGTAAGTATAGAAAACACTTGTGGTATTTTGGAGGTTTTCGGAAAACTGATAGGTATGTGACACGCCCGTTAAAATATAATTGTTGGCCTCATAGCCCTGTGATTCCAACCAGTTTGATGGTGCCCTCGTAGGGTCTTCCTCAAAATCTGTTTTATTAATGGAACTCGGAATATGCGCTGTATAGTCGATATAGTTTACCAAAATGGCCATGCTGCTTTTTTGCCCGGTTTGGAATTGGGTGTTCAACAGTAAACCATCACGCTGGAACTGACTGTTCTGTCTATAACCATCTGTTTCCAAGTGATTGTAACTCAAACTGAGGTTAAAACCTTCTTCCGAATGGGAGAATGTCAAGTTGTCTTTCAACATATTGTAAGACCCCATCGCGAACGAATTAATGAGTTGGGTCTTGTCTTGAACGGATGCCTTGGTGTCCAGCAAAATGGCACCGCCCAAATTGGAACCATACGCAGTGGCTTTTGGGCCTTTTATAACCTCTACGGCACCTAAATTCTCATAATCGTAGGCCTCGATGGTGGAGGAGCCAGTGCCATTGGTAACGGGAATACCGTTAAAGTACATGCGTAGCTTGTTGGTTCCGTAGGGTGTTCTTGCACCGATGCCGCGGATCGTAATTCGGTTGGTGTTGATGGCTCCCGATAGAATATAAACACCCGAAATCTGATTGATGGCAGAAGGGATGTCCGTGGGATTGAAACGCTCAAAAGCCTGACCTGCAATCTTGGATGAAGATGTAATTCCCGTAGCTTTTTTAGGAATGGCATCTTGGGTAAGGACAACTTCATCCAATTGTGTTATGGAGTCTTTTTGGGTGTCCTGTGCTATTATTTGAAGTGCAAATAAAAGTGTGAAAAGTAGGGAGAATCCCTTAAATCCCTCATTGAGGGTTTTATTCCCCGACGTTCTACATCGAAATAAATTGATTTTTTTTGTTTGAAGACCTCCTGGGCTTACCTCAAGGTAGTTGATTTTAAAACTCATTGAAATGATTTGTCTAGTTCGTTTAGTACTGTTTCGGTGTTCTTGATTGTTGCAAATTCATCTTTTAAGTTGGCCAATTCCGAATGAAAAATGATGTCTGCACTATATTTTTTTCCATCAAACCCAATTTTATCAAAGGCAGCAGTGGCATCAGAAACCAAAATAACATTAAAACCAAGGTTTGAGGCCATCCGAACCGAAGTGGAAATACAATGCTCAATGGTGAGTCCCGCAATCACCAAGTTGGAAATATTTTGAGCTTTTAAACTTGCCTCCAGATTGGTTCCGATAAAAGCACTGTTCACGGTTTTTTCAAACACAGGTTCGTTGATCATTGGTTGCACCGCGGGGTGGAATTCGTTTCCCATTTTATTGGGGTGCAAGGGTGAACTAAGGTTGGTCGAATTGTGCTTTATATGGAAAATGGGCAAATGTTTTTTTCTGAAGTGTTTGAGTAGTCTGCCACAATTTGCTTCAGCTTCGGGATTGTTCCGCTCCATACCATAAAATGTTGTTTCTTGAAGCCCAAGTTGGGTATCTATTAGAACAAGTGCGGTCATGAGGATGAATTTGGATCTAAAAATACGGGAAAACATCAAGAAAGCAGGTGTTCATTCTTTCCATCGATACATCCATTGGTAAATTCAATTTTAGGGAGCCGTTCACAATAGCTATTTTTGAACAAATTTGATAATATGAAAATCGCATCATACAATGTTAACGGAATCCGGGCGGCAATGAACAAAGGGTTTATGGAGTGGTTGACATCCGTTGGTCCAGACGTAGTTTGTTTGCAAGAGACCAAGGCCATGAAAGAGCAAGTGGATACCCATCTTTTTGAAGAAGCCGGTTACCCTTACCACTACTGGTTCAGTGCACAGAAAAAAGGATACAGCGGTGTGGCTTTACTATGTAAAAACGAACCGGATAACGTAGAATTCGGAACGGGAATAGATTATATGGATCATGAGGGGAGAAACATCCGTGCCGATTTTGGAGACCTTTCTGTAATGAGCATGTATTTGCCATCTGGCACCAATATGGATCGTTTGGATTTTAAGTTGACGTACATGGCCGATTTCCAAAAGTATTCGGAGGAACTTCGAAAAGAACGCCCCAACCTAATTGTTTGTGGGGATTACAATATCTGTCATGAGGCAATAGACATCCACGATCCCGTTCGCAACAAAAATGTATCAGGATTTTTGCCCGTGGAGCGTGAATGGATAGGCAATTTTATGGAAAGTGGTTTTATTGATAGTTTTAGACATTTCAACAAAGAACCAGATAATTACACGTGGTGGAGTTACCGGGCCAATGCACGGGCCAATAACAAGGGCTGGCGTTTGGATTATGGAATGGTTGCAGAACCCTTGGAAAATAGGCTCAAACGTTCCGTGATTTTGTCCGAAGCCAAGCATAGCGACCATTGCCCCATTTTATTGGAAGTTGAGAAATAACATTGGCGTAAAGGCCGAAGTTTTTGTTTCAGTACCTTTAACTGTCCTAAACCAAAAAAGATGAAATACACCAGAATTCCACATACCGATATCCGAATATCCAAAATTTGTTTGGGAACCATGACCTGGGGCCGCCAAAACAATGAAGATGAGGCGTATGAACAGATGGACTATGCCTTAGATCAAGGTGTGAACTTTTTTGATACGGCCGAGCTGTACCCGGTTCCGGCAAAGAAAGAACTGTACGCGGTAACCGAAGAATTTATAGGGAACTGGTTCAAAAAAACAGGCAATCGGGACAAAGTGGTGCTTGCATCTAAAATAGCGGGGCCTGGACACGCTGCGAAGCACATTCGCAGCACGGGGTTCAGTAAGGAATCCATTATCAGTGCTGTTGAAGGCAGTTTAAAACGTTTACAAACCGATTATATCGACTTGTACCAGCTCCATTGGCCGGAGCGGAACACCAATTATTTTGGACAACGTGGCTACAATGCCCATGCGGTTGATGTTTGGGATGATAATATCCACCAAGTATTGGAAACATTGCGCGATTTGATTGCCGAAGGCAAGATTCGCCATGTAGGATTGTCCAATGAAACTCCTTGGGGTGCCATGCGTTATTTGGAAGAAAGCAAGGTGCACCAGTCTTTACCTAGAATGCTAACAATTCAAAACCCATATAATCTCTTGAACCGATTGTTTGAGGTTGGGCTATCCGAGGTTGCCATGCGTGAGCAAATAGGTTTGTTGGCTTATTCCCCACTCGGATTTGGAGTGTTGAGCGGAAAATACCTGACCGAAATACCGCCAAGAAAAGCAAGGGTGACTTTGTTTCCGAATTACAACAGATATAGCGGCGATACAGCTGTACAGGCTACCGAGAAGTATGCTCAATTGGCCAGTGAACACGGTTTGAGCATGGCACAAATGGCCTTGGCCTTTGTGAACACCAGACCATTCCTTACCAGTAACATTATTGGTGCAACCAGTATGGAACAACTCAAGGAGAACATTGCCAGTATAGATGTGGACCTATCCGATGCGGTCTTGGACGGGATTGAAGAAATCCATAGAGAGATTCCAAATCCCGCACCATAAACTATTCTAAAGCATAAGCACGGTATTCATCACCCGAAGGGGTACCCATTTTGCCTCCTCCACAGGAAATCACGACGTATTGTTTCCCATCGACTTGATAGGTAATGGGTGTGGCATAACCACTGGCAGGAAGCTGGTCTTCCCAAAGTTGTTTGCCGGTTTTCATGTTAAAGGCACGGATTTTTTCATCCTTGGTGGCCGCAATAAAGAGCACCCCACCTTTGGTGACCACTGGACCTCCATAGTTTTCAAGTCCAGAAACGGGAACATTGGGGTCTTCCAAACTTTCTTCATGCCCCAAAGGCACCGACCACAGATATTCCCCTGAATTAAGGTCGATGGCATTCAAGGTGCCCCATGGCGGTTTTACCACAGGATAACCCCTATCGTCCTTAAATCTGGCAAAACTGGCTACAGAATAGGGTACATCAACTTTTAATTTTTCTACCCTATGGTCTTTCGCTTCTTCCATACCCATAACAAACTCGGTAATGGCATTGGTTTCCTCCTCGGAAAGATTGGGCATGCCCGGCATGGCACCGCGACCTTTTTGGATAATGGTTTTTATGGAATCGGATTTCAATCGCAACTTCACATTTTGGAGCTCAGGAATTCCGTTTAAACCCTGTAAATTGCCACCATGGCATCTGGCACAGTGAATTTGTGCCAAACTTTGCCCCACGCTGGAACCTTCTCCATCACTACCAACTTCTTTCATTTTAATGATCCAAGCCATTTCATTGGCGTTAACGTACATCACACCATCTCTGGGGTCGAGCGCTGCTCCGCCCCATTCGGCGCCACCGTCGGCACCTGGGAATAAAATCACTCCCGTAGTATCCATCGGTATAAATTGCCCTTGTGATGTAATGGAGTTGAATTTTTCCAACACAGTTGGATTATCCTTGGTTTCATTCCCTTGAACCAAATCATCAACAAAAGCAGTTCTGTTCGGTGCGTATAAATCGTCTTCTGTTAAAATTTGACGGGCAAAAGGAGCTGGTTTTAAGGGTAGGGGTTGAGTTTCGAACGCTTTTTCACCAAGCAGTGTGGAACTTGGATAGGCCTTTTCCTCGATAGGGAAGAGAGGCTCCCCAGTTATTCGGTTGAACACAAATATGTGCCCACTTTTGGTTACTTGTGCTACCGCAGGAATGGTTTGTCCGTCCCTAACAATATCCACCAAGTTGGGCGGTGCGGGCAAGTCTCTGTCCCAAATATCGTGGTGTACCATTTGAAAATGCCAAATACGTTCCCCAGTAGTGGCATTTAGCGCCAACAGGGAATTGGCAAAAAGGTTGGATCCTTCGCGGTCGCCACCATACCAGTCAAAAGCGGCCGAACCCGTAGGAATATAAACAATGCCCTTCTCCTTGTCCAAGGCCATGCCCGGCCAGCTGTTGGCACCGCCAACTTTTTTATAGGCTTCGCCAGGCCAGGTGTTGTAACCAAATTCTCCTGGTTGGGGAATGGTGTGGAAAGTCCATAAAATTTTACCTGTGAGTACATCGTATGCCCGTATGTGTCCTGGTGAAGAGCCGGGTCCTTCGCCCACACGAGTACCTTGAATGAGTATGTTCTGAAAAACGGCTCCAGGGGTATTGGATACTACGGACAACTTATTGGGGTCTCTGCCCAAGCCGTCACGGAGGTCAATGCTGCCGTTGTTGCCAAAATCGGTAATGGGCTTGCCTGTTTCAATATTGATGGCGTACAGTTTTGATCCGGAGGAGAAAAAGATACGACCGGGTGCTTTGCCATCCGATTTCCAATAATTCAGTCCACGATTGAGTCCCAAACCTGATTCATCCTTGGTTTTTGGCGAAAATTTCCAGATTTCTGTTCCTGTTTTTGCGTTGATTGCGAACAACTCAATGGCGGCATTTACCCCATAAAGTACATCTTCTACCATTAAGGGGCTAGTCTGTATCTGTGTTGTTCTTCCTTCTTTCAGTCCTCCGCTTTTATAGCTCCAAGCGAGTTTTAATTGATTTACATTGGAGGTGTTGATCTGATCAAGATTGGAAAAATGCGTTCGTTCGGGGTCTCCCAAATAATGTTCCCAAGTGGTGAAATAGGTTTTGTTGGCCTTATTTGAATCTGGATTGGAGCAAGAAACCAAAATTGCTATTGGAAGAAAAAGAAAATATCTTTTCATGTGCAGTTTGAATGTTCCCTAAATATAGAAAGAAACCTACAATTACTGGTTTACCCAAATAAATGGGCGACCACATCTTCAATCTTGGATACTTTTTGTACCTGTATCCCTGTCTTTTTTAGGCCGATTTTGTTGTTTTTGGAGACAAATATGGTAGAGAAACCTAATTTTTCCGCTTCAAGAATGCGTTGGTCCACCCGTTGCACGGGTCTAATTTCACCAGCAAGTCCTACTTCAGCTGCAAAACAAGTACCTTTTTCAATGGGAATATCGGAGTTACTGGATAAAATAGCGGCCATTACGGCTAAATCAATGGCTGGGTCGTCCACGGAGATTCCACCGGTAATATTTAAAAAAACATCCTTGGCTGCTAGTTTAAAACCCGCTCGCTTCTCCAAAACGGCTAAAAGCATGTTCAACCTTTTGGCATTGAAACCTGTTGCGGATCGTTGCGGCGTTCCGTAAACAGCGGTGCTCACCAAAGCCTGTATTTCAATAAGCAAAGGTCGCATACCTTCAACAGTTGCTGCAATGGCAGTGCCGCTGAGGTCTTCCTCATTTTTGGAAATCAATATTTCGGATGGGTTGTTCACTTCACGCAAACCGCTTCCCTGCATTTCGTAAATACCGAGTTCGGCTGTGGAACCAAATCGGTTTTTGAGGGAACGAAGGATACGATACACGTAATTGCGATCACCTTCAAACTGAAGAACGGTATCCACCATGTGTTCCAGAATCTTGGGGCCTGCAATGGTTCCGTCCTTGGTGATGTGCCCTACCAAAATAACGGGTGTATGGCTCTCTTTCGCAAATTTGATGAGCTCCGCGGTGCTTTCACGGATTTGTGAAATGCTTCCAGCTGCGGATTCGATATAATCGGTGTGGAGGGTTTGGATGGAGTCAATAATAACCAAATCGGGTTCAATGGTCGATATCTGCTGAAAAATGTTCTGGGTTTTGGTTTCGGTAAGGATGTAGCAATTTTCGCTGTTGGGTTGAATGCGGTCGGCTCGCATTTTTATTTGCCGTTGACTTTCTTCCCCTGAAACATATAGAATTTTGTAGGGCAGTTTTAACGCAATTTGAAGCAACAAGGTACTTTTTCCAATACCTGGTTCTCCTCCCAGTAAAGTAAGCGAACCCGGTACCAATCCACCTCCCAAAACACGATTGAACTCTTGGTCCAAGGTATCCAGTCGGAGTTCTTTTTCTTGTGTAATTTCTGAAACACGTAGGGGTTTGTTGGCTTGTTTGGCAGTTTTGTTGGTCTTCCAACTTTTTTTGTCTTCTTTTTGGACCACTTCTTCCACAATGGTGTTCCACTCCTTGCAAGAGGAACATTGCCCAATCCATTTTGGGAATTGGGTCCCACAGTTTTGACAAAAAAATGCTGTTTTTGTTTTGGCCATTAAAAATAAATGAGATGTCTAAGATATGGATTTTTGGATTTTATCCGATTTGTGCAAATTAACTCAAACTACCTGACTTTATAGCAACAAAAAATCCTGTGAAGCTAGCTTCACAGGATTAAATCTATCAACCTATTTTAGGTTAATCAAGAATTCATTTTTTAATCGGCCAGAACGATTACTTTATTGTCTTTCATTTCAACAGTACCGCTTGAGATTGCCAAAACAGTTTCTCCATTTTTTCCTTTGGAAAACTTATCGGCAAAGGCTTCATCTATAGTGATGTTGCCCTTTACTTTTACGCTTCCCTTTTGCAACAAAGAAACAACAGGTGCGTGGTTCTCCAGCATTTGGAACTCACCATTTATACCAGGAACGGTAACCGCGGTTACTTCGCCTGAGAATAAGGTGGCTTCGGGTGATACTATTTCTAAATACATATTTTCTTTTGTCATTCCCGTGCAAACGGGAATCTTTTACACTTTGACTTAATTAACTATGGGATTCCTGCTTCCGCAGGAATGACACTATGCTTCTGCCAACATTTTCTCTCCAGCCTCTATGGCTTCCTCGATGGTACCTTTAAGGTTAAAGGCAGATTCTGGCAGGTGATCTAGTTTACCGTCCATAATCATGTTGAATCCTTTGATGGTCTCTTTAATGTCCACCAATACCCCAGGAATACCGGTAAATTGCTCTGCTACGTGGAATGGCTGTGACAAGAAGCGTTGTACACGTCTTGCCCTACCTACGGCCAACTTATCTTCTTCAGAAAGTTCTTCCATACCCAAGATGGCGATAATATCCTGAAGCTCTTTGTAGCGTTGCAATAACTCTTTTACACGTTGTGCACAATCGTAATGCTCTTTACCCAAAATTTCAGGGGTCAAAATCCTTGAAGTGGAATCCAATGGATCTACAGCAGGATAAATACCCAACTCGGCAATTTTACGTGAAAGTACGGTAGTGGCATCCAAGTGGGCAAATGTTGTTGCCGGTGCCGGATCCGTCAAGTCATCCGCAGGAACGTAAACCGCTTGTACCGATGTAATGGAACCTCTTTTTGTTGATGTAATCCTTTCCTGCATGGCACCCATTTCTGTGGCCAATGTTGGTTGGTAACCTACCGCGGATGGCATACGGCCTAAAAGTGCCGATACCTCGGAACCTGCTTGGGTAAAACGGAAAATATTATCTACGAAGAAAAGAACGTCTTTACCTTGTCCTTCTCCCGATCCATCACGGAAATATTCTGCAATGGTCAATCCAGACAATGCCACACGAGCACGTGCTCCCGGTGGTTCGTTCATCTGACCGAACACAAAGGTTGCCTTGGATTCTTTCATGGCGCTTTTGTCTACTTTGGACAAATCCCATCCTCCTTCTTCCATGGAGTGCAAGAAATCGTCCCCGTATTTTATAATGCCGGATTCCAACATCTCACGTAGCAAATCGTTTCCTTCACGAGTACGCTCTCCAACACCTGCGAACACGGATAAACCACCGTGGCCTTTTGCAATGTTGTTAATCAACTCCTGAATCAATACGGTTTTACCAACCCCAGCACCACCAAACAATCCAATTTTACCACCCTTTGCATAAGGTTCGATAAGGTCGATTACTTTAATACCTGTAAAAAGTACTTCTGTAGAAGTAGAAAGGTCTTCAAATTTTGGTGCTTCACGGTGAATTGGAAGTCCGTTGTCTCCAGTTTTAGGCAGTTCTTCCAAACCATCGATGGCATCACCGATCACATTGAAAAGACGTCCGTAAACATCTTCGCCAATTGGCATTTGAATTGGATTTCCGGTAGCTACTACCTCTACACCTCTGCTCAAACCATCGGTAGAGTCCATAGAGATGGTTCTTACGGTATTCTCACCAATGTGTGATTGTACTTCGAGAACCAATCTTGAGCCATCAGCTTTTGCTATTTCAAGTGAGTCATAAATTCTTGGGATTTCTACCCCTGATTCAAACTCAACATCAATGACCGGGCCTATAATTTGGGCAACCTTACCTGTTACTTTAGACATTAGTATGTTTATTTATAATTGAATACGCGGAAAATGACCGCTATTTTTTCGGCTGCAAAGATATGCTTTTACATTTTTATTCAGAAACCGATTTCAGTTTTTTTTAAAGAAAAAAGGCGTTGGAAAACCCAACGCCCTTAGTTTTGCTTGTTATCTGTTGTTTAAGGGTTTATGCTCCAAGACAAATAGTATATGGAACCGATAAATCCTGTGCCGATTGCCGTGTAATATTCATCACCCAACAGATTAGATCCCCCCAGTTTGAAAACTGATTTGATGGATGGAACCGAATAGTTGATCTGGGCATCCAACACAGTGTATGCTGGAATATTGCCATCGGCAAACGAAGCTTCCCAGTAATAGCTGTCGCTCCAACGGTAGTTAACGTTAAAACCAAAGTTTTTGAAGAGTGCCGCATTCCCGAAAGATGCTTTTACCTTGTGCTTTGGTGTATTGAAATTTGTCCTAAGGTCCGGGTACTTTCCTTCATCAATATCCAATTCGGCGAATGTGTAGTTAACCCCTAGATCAAAGTTTCCAAGTTTGGTATCTACACCAACGGTACCTCCGTAGGAATTGATATCTGCCTCGGAATTGGTATAGGTTTGATACACTTGGTAATCTCCGTTCTGAAGTGCCAACAAGGAAAGACCTCCATCTCCTGCTTCACCATAAAAAGGAACAGCTGTGGTGGTATTGGCCAAAAAGTCGGAATAGCTATTGTAGTATCCGCTCAAGTCAATGGTGAACTTACCCACTTGCCCACGATAACCTGCTTCATAAGCTATGATTTCCTCTGGTTTCACAAGTGGTGTATTGACTACTTCAGGAGCTCCAGCTTGTAAGGAACTTACGGAATAGGCATTTTCATAGGCTTCACGACCTACAATTTCCACCGTAGCGGGTTGACCAAGATCCTCCTGAGCTTTCTCACTTATATCAAATGTTCTCACATCCCTGTCCAAGTTTGATGGTGCGGAACCTACCAAAATAGCACGTCCTGCATTTAAACCAATGAACAAGTCCTGTGTTGTTGGATTTCTAAACCCTTGCTGTACTGAAACCCTAAGGTTATGGTTTCTTTCTTCTCCCAATGTGTAGGCAAAGGAAACTCTTGGTGAAAGAAATCCATCAAAAAATTCATTTTTATCATAACGGGCAGAACCTGTAAATTTTAAACGGTCATCCAAAAATTTCTTCTGTACTTGAAGGTAGGCTCCGTACTCGTTGTATTTGATGGGACCATCAATATCTGTAAAAATGGTTCCATTGGAATTCAACTCATATTCCCTGAAAGAGCCTCCGATTTGAATATCGGCCCAATCATCTATCAGGTGGGCAATATTGTAATTACCGTTTACGTGACGGAATTTGGTTTTATCAATGAACTTTGCCCCTGTGGTTAAGTCCCCATCATTGATAACCTTATTGAATGCACTTTCAAAAGCTGGTGTCCCGGGAATCAATCTTCCTTCATCTGCATAAGCTCTTGCCGCGGCATGTGCTTGTACAGATGCATCCTCACGAGAAGTTCCTTGCTGAACAAGTCCTAAAAAGGTTGGTATATATCTTCCAGCATAATCCCCGAACCAAGATCTTTCGGTAGGGTCATCTGGGTTTGGGGCATCCCGTTTCCATAATCTATTCACATTGATGGCCGCGAAACGGGTGTCGTAGGCATCGCCCGAGTTTTCGGAAACAATGTATCCCCTTAAAAAGAAGTTATCGTTTTTGATTTCCAACTTGTGCTGCTGCATGGTAAACCCACTTACCGCATACCGGTTAGCTCCTTGATAAATGGTGGTACCGCGACCAATTCTACTGTTAAGAATCACTTCCAAATCATCGGCAAACGGCCTGTAATGCAATGCAAAATCCGCTTTTACACTTTCCGCACCATAGTCGGCCAAATCAGCTTCATCATATCCTGTTCTGGAAACCAGTGCAGATCCAACAGTTCCTGATGGTAAGCCAGCAGCAGCATCAAAGTCCAATATTGTAGAAACCTCATCACCGTACACATTTAATCCGTCGTAGGCTGGATTGGAACGGTCTGCTCCGGGATTGTTCAAATCCGCTCTGCTGTTGGCATGCCAATCCTCACCGGTCAGAACCGATAGGTTTGCCTTAACGGCTACTTTATCGCTGAATGCATGGGCCGCACGCACGCCAAAATCTTTATAAAAATTGCTTCCCGCAGCGTCTTGGGTGGTTACCCCGCCTTTGGCGTAGGCACTGATCCCTTGAAAATCGAAGGGGTTTTTACTTCTCATAAATAGGATACCGTTAAAGGCACCTGCACCATATAGTGCAGATGAAGCTCCTGGAAGAATTTCTACACTCTGCACATCCAGTTCCGACATCCCCACAAGGTTACCCAGTACAAAATTAAGTCCGGGTGCGGTGTTGTCCATACCATCTACCAACTGCAAGAACCTGTTGTTGGCAAAAGTTGCAAAACCTCTGGTATTGACGGATTGAAATGTTAAACTGTTTGTATTAATGTCCACTCCCTTCAAGTTTTGAAGACCTCCATAAAAGGATTCTGCCGTAGTGTTTTTAATTTCCCTAAGACCAAATCTTTCAACGGACACGGGAGACTCAAAAATACGTTCCGGTGTTCTTGATGCTGAAATCACAATTTCATCCAACATGGTGTTGGCTTCCGAAAGTGTGATGGTAAGTGTCTGGTTGTTTGAAGTGACATTGGCTGTAAAATCCGAGAAACCTATACTGGAAAATTGAAGCTGAAAAGGGGGGGCTTCATCAGTATTAAAGGTAAAATTTCCATCAAAGTCCGTAGTGGTTCCTTCTGCTTTCCCTACCAAGACCACATTGGCTCCCGGTATGGGATCGTTATTTTCATCAACTACCTTTCCCTGTACGGTGGTCTGACCATAAGTTGCCAAACCCAACAGCATTAGGGAAAGAAACATAAGTTTTTTCATTTGCTATGGATTAGAGTTAATTTAGTTATTGTGCATGTTAAGTATCAATCGGGAAGATACATTTTTTTTTATTTCGATTATACAAATTTGAAAAAAATTATGCATGCATAATACTTTTTTGGCAAAAAATCCTGTTCAAATATATGTTTTCAACAAAAAAGGTGCTGGAAACAGCACCTTTTTTGTTTGATCGTATGTTTTTACTTTCTATTCCACCGTAACGGATTTAGCCAAATTTCTTGGCTGGTCTACATTACAACCTCTCATTACAGCTATATGGTATGAAAGCAATTGTAAGGGGATTGTTGTGAGTAACGGAGAAAGGCCTTCGGAAGTTTCCGGAACCTCGATTACGTGGTCCGCCAATTCTTTTACGGTTTCGTCACCTTCTGTTACTATGGCGATGATTCGCCCTTTTCTGGATTTTATTTCCTGGATATTGCTTACTACTTTTTCGTAGTGGCCTTTTTTGGTGGCAATTACTACAACTGGCATTTGCTCATCGATCAAAGCAATGGGTCCATGCTTCATCTCTGCAGCGGGATAGCCTTCTGCATGGATATAACTAATTTCTTTCAATTTCAGTGCGCCTTCCAATGCAACTGGGAAATTATACCCCCTACCTAAATATAAGCAGTTAGATGAATCTTTATAGATTTCCGAAATTTCCTCTACTAGCGTATTCGACAATAATGCCTTTTCCACTTTAGCCGGTACAGCTTCCAATTCTGCCAAGTATTCATGGTACTTGGATTGAGAGAGGGTTCCTTTTTCTTGCGCCAATTTCAAGGCAATCAGGGTCAATACCGTAATCTGAGTTGTAAATGCCTTGGTGGATGCCACCCCAATTTCAGGTCCTGCGTGGGTATATGCTCCTGCATGAGTTTCCCTAGCAATGGAGGACCCCACAACATTACACACACCGAATACGAAAGCTCCTTTTTCTTTTGCCAGCTTAATGGCCGCCAAAGTATCTGCTGTTTCTCCTGATTGGGAAATGGCTATGAGCACATCATTTTCGGTAATTACCGGGTTACGGTACCTGAATTCCGAGGCATATTCCACCTCAACAGGTATCCTGGCCATGTCCTCAAAAATATATTCTGCTACCAAACCGGCGTGCCACGAAGTACCGCAGGCTACGATAATGATTCTGTTGGCGTTGAGGAGTTTTTCCAGATTCTGATCGATGCCGGACATTTTAATGATGCCCTTATCGGCCAACAAACGACCCCTATAGGTATCCAATATAGCTTTGGGCTGCTCATAAATTTCTTTGAGCATAAAGTGGTCGTACCCGCCCTTTTCTATTTCTTCCAGGTTGAGCTGTAGTTCTAAAATGTTTGGATAGGCAATGGAATCATCCTTTATTTTACGTAGTTTGATTTCCTTGCCAATCCTTACAATGGCCATTTCCTCGTCTTCAAGGTAAACGGCGTTGTTGGTAAATTCTATAAACGGTGAGGCATCCGAGGCAATAAAGTATTCGTTTTCCCCAATCCCAATGGCGAGTGGACTACCTAACTTGGCTACCACGATTTCATCAGGTTTGTTTTTATCAAAAACAGCAATGGCATAAGCCCCTACAACTTGGTTCAATGCAATTTGAACTGCGTGCCCCAGTTTTACCCCTTCTTTTTTCTTGACTTCTTCAATGAGGTTGATGAGCACTTCGGTATCGGTATCCGATTCAAAGGTGTACCCTCTTTTGATAAGTGCTTGTTTAATGGACTCATAGTTTTCTATGATTCCATTATGAATAATCACCAAATCACCTGAATTGGAGTAATGGGGGTGTGAATTTACATCGTTTGGAACTCCGTGGGTTGCCCACCTTGTATGCCCCAAGCCCAACTTTCCTTTAGTGGGAATAGAAGCTTCGGCCTTGTTTTTTAAATCTTCAACTTTACCCTTTGTTTTGGCAAGATGTATGTTTTCTCCGTCGAACAAGGTAACTCCGGCACTATCGTAGCCTCTATATTCCAGTCTTTGAAGACCTTTTATTATAACTGGATAGGCATCTCTATGACCAATGTAGCCAACTATTCCACACATAAGATTTTTTTTAGTTAATAACCATTTGGGGGCTGGTCATCAAATTTAAAAGGTATACGTTAAAATATGCAGTTCTGGTTGTTTAAAACGATAAACGCCCAAAAAACTACGATAAATTCGTACTTTTAATTGGCTTCGGTGTAGTGAATTTCCAATTTAAGTTTCTTACTTTCCTCTCCATCGGAAACATTGCTCCCATATAAAACCGTACCCAAAGGACTTATGGCTGCCGCAACAGGGTAATCAATTCCCTGCATATCGCTACCAACCGCTTCTTGAACACCTATAAGGTTAATATTAGGAGTCAAAGTCAGCCCTAATTTGGCGTTTGCAGAATCCCTGACAATAATATTATTGATGTGCTCTGTAATACGGATCTTATATTTTACGCCCCTGTCATTTTCTTTCTCCAAAAGTCCACCATGATTTAGAAAGTATGTTAATGGATTTGAACCGGAATTAACTGTTGGGTCTTCATTAGATGCATCAAATAGGGGTCGATTGGTTTCTGCATTGTACAAATAAAGCCTCGGCGGCTCTACAACCGATTCGTCCAACGTTTGACGATCTACATAAAATACCAAATTAGCTTCGTTGATCACCCAATTGTTTTGCTTGATTTGGTTAATAATGTTTGCCCCTCCGTTTTCCACTTCTTCAAACAAGCGTACCTCGGCAAGTGTGGCACCGCCTTTTACATATATTCTAGAAGCATTCTCTCCACTGTTCATAGCATTCGCTACTTCTGGCGGTAACATTTCGTTCTCAAAAACATTAACGGCATTTCCAGTAACCCCTGTTTGGGAACTCACAAGAAAGTTTAATACAAAATCCTTTTCGGATGTTACTTCTTCCTCGGCTTCGGCGTCATAATCATCGTACGTATAGGTAATGGTAATATTTGCTTCGGACAAATCCAGCAAGAACATTAACTGCTCCATATCGGTTCCCGATAAATGTACTCCCCGAAGGAAATTTTTAAAATTGGAACTGCTCAATAGCTCAGCTTGACCTTCTTTGTCCAAAATATTTTGTTGGAAGAACTCCTTGTTTAGCTCTACACGGATACCGGGATTGAGCTTCGTGTCTACTTGTGTGGATTCATCAACATCTTCGGTGTCCGGATCATCCTCCTTATTATCAACAATAATTTCTTCATTATCGACGGTTACCTCTCCACTGAATAAGGTTTCACCTATAAAACTGGAAAAATCCTGATTGGAATAATATTCCTGCGCCTGTTCAAAATTGGAATTTGGATCTAAGTCCCGAAGAAAGTAATTGGATCTAGAAACCACCAAATTAAAAGTCTGTTCTTCATCGCTATAGCCATAAATACTGTCCAAATCGAACTTATTTGGATAATTGTTTGATACAAAATTATCCTCAGTTCCATCCTCATCGGGGTCATAGGGGTTTGAACCTTGGACCCGCTCTTGGTTATCGGTCACCCCATCACCGTCCCAATCGGAATTAGGGTCGTCAACGTCATCGTCGCTTTTTTCCAAATCATCGGGTACGCCATCTCCATCCGAATCGGGCGAAGGTGATGTTTGAAAAGGTATGTATAAATAGACCTCCTTTACGGTTTCGTTCTCTTGATCGTTATCTGGATCGTCCTCGTCTGCTTGGGAAATATCACCAAACGTGGGCGATGTTGTGGACAACTGAAGCTGGGAAATGATGCTGGCCTTTCTTTGTCCATAAATGGGATCATTAAAGGTGCCCAATTGGTACAGTGGCAGTTTATTGGTCTGTACCGCTGTAATGCCTTTGTTGTAGGCAAACACATCGTACTCCACTTTACCGGTTGTGAAAGGCTCTCCTGCAATAACACCTTCACCTATGGTGTCCAATTCGTCTTCACAAGAGGCAATTAGTAAAAACAAAGTTCCAAACAGTGCCGAAACTTTGATAATCTTGGAAAATCTCATTAAATCTATTTTAAAACCTCTGTATTATAGAAATTTGTGTATGCCTCTTCTGCTTCTTGAAGCGAAACATAGGGCAAAACAGGTACGGAAAGATTGTCTATATGGCTTTTTAGGTCATCGGACAATTCCTCCGCGGCTAAAATAACGGCATCGGAATGATCTACGGCAACCTTTAACAAATTATTATACTCGGGATGGGACAGTGCAGAAATTTCTTCTTTGTCTATGCCATCAAAAGCTATTTTATCTATCATGGCAGTATCGAGCTCTCCCTCAAAATCTTTACCATATACTGATGTTACAATTCTACTTTCAGAGAACAAAGGCTCATCTGCATAGTATTTTCTCAGGTAAAGCGGCACCAAGGAAGCCATCCATCCATGCACATGGATGATGTCTGGGGACCAGTTCAATTTTTTTACCGTTTCCACAACTCCTTTTGCAAAGAATATCGCGCGCTCGTCGTTATCCGGAAACAAATTCCCATCAGCATCGGCAAATGTTGCCTTTCTTTTAAAGTATTCGTCGTTGTCTATAAAATAGACTTGGATGCGCTCTTTTGGTATGGATGCCACCTTAATGATCAAGGGCATATCCATATCGTTGATCACCAGGTTCATCCCCGATAAACGTATTACCTCATGTAATTGATGCCTCCTTTCGTTGATGTTTCCATACCTTGGCATAAATATGCGGATTTGTCCACCGTTACTGTTCACCATTCTAGGCGCTTCGTACGACATTAAGGAAACAGGATTCTCTGGGAGGTAGGGAACTAATTCAGAAGATACAAACAATACCTTTTTACCATTCATAAACACTTTCTTTTGTTTATCCGAAAAACATAGCTGCAAAAGTACAAAAATTATGCTGATTAGCTGTATTTATAGTATTTTTGCACCCTTTTGTACCTGTATATGAAGATATTCGACCGTAAAAAAGAACTCAACGCCTTTACCTTGGAGCAGCGCAACAAAGACCGCACCATTGGTCTTGTACCCACTATGGGGGCACTCCATACCGGTCATATCTCCTTGATAAAAAAAGCCCTTTCGGAAAATGATTTGGTGGTGGTAAGCATTTTTGTAAACCCTACACAGTTCGACAAAAAGGACGATCTTGATAAATATCCAAGAACTTTTGAAAAGGATATCGACCTCTTAAAACAGGTTTCGGAAAACATTGTGGTATTTGCGCCTACGGTCGATGAAATCTATGAAGGGAAAGTTACCTCTGAATCCTATGAGTTTGATGGATTGGATAAAGTAATGGAAGGCGAGTTCAGAGCAGGTCATTTTGACGGTGTCGGCACCATCGTGGAACTTTTACTAAGAACGGTAGCTCCGGACAGCGCCTATTTTGGAGAAAAAGACTTTCAACAATTGCAGATTATCCGAAAAATGGCTGAAATCAAGAATTTGCCCTACACCATTATAGGTTGCCCCATTGAAAGGGAACCGAACGGTTTGGCCATGAGTTCCCGTAATGAGAGACTGTCAAATAAAACCCGCGAACAAGCTGGTTTTATTCATAATACACTGCAAGCTGCCAAAGCTAAATTTGGCACGAAAAGTGCAGCATATATAACGGATTGGGTAAAATCCAAATTTGTGGAACATCCTTTGTTTGATCTGGAATATTTTGAAATTGCCGACGAGAACACGCTCACCCCAGCTTTAAAAATACAGGACAACCAAAAATATAGAGCATTTATAGCCGTTTACGCAGATGGCGTCCGCTTAATTGATAATCTAAGATTGAATTGATAATTTTGCACCATGCAAGTAGAAGTCGTAAAATCTAAAATTCACCGAGTAAAAGTTACCGGAGCCGACCTTAACTATATAGGTAGCATTACCATAGACGAAGATCTAATGGATGCCGCCAATATAATTAGGGGCGAAAAAGTGCAGATTGTGAACAACAACAACGGTGAACGATTGGAAACCTACGCCATTCCCGGCCCAAGAGGCTCCGGAGAGCTGACCCTTAACGGTGCTGCCGCCAGAAAAGTGGCCGTAGGAGACGTATTGATCCTGATCACCTACGCTTGGATGAATATTGAAGAGGCAAAAACATTTAATCCAGCATTGGTTTTTCCTAACGAGGAAACCAATCTACTCAAGTAAATTTTGGGCAAATCCCTAAAAAAATTCCTTAAAATATTTGTACCCATTGCCTTTGGGCTGTTTTTGATTTGGTACTCTTACAACTCCACCACTCCAGAAGAACGAAAACAGATTATCCATTATATTTCCAATGCCAGCCCATTTTGGGTAGGGGTTTCCGTGATTATTGGGATTTTGAGTCATATTTCGAGGGCGGTTCGCTGGAAATACCTCTTGAAACCCATGGGATACAGGCCCAAAACCGTCAACACCATATTTATTGTCCTTATATCCTATTTTGCCAACTTGGGGATTCCCCGTTCCGGTGAAATTTTAAGGGCAACCGCGCTTACCACTTACGAAAATGTCCCTTTTGAAAAAGGGTTCGGGACCATCGTTACCGAAAGGGTCATCGATCTTTTGATGCTTCTGATCATCATCATGATCACCTTGGTGCTTCAAACCGACTTTATCCTTGGTTTCTTGGAAGAAAAAGGAGTAAACATCATCGGTGCCATCGGAATATTGTTCGTAGGCATTGTAGGCCTGTTTTTGGGGTCGTTCATCATCCGTAAATCCCAATCACCTTTGGCAATAAAGCTCAAAGGATTTTTAAACGGTCTAAAAGATGGCGTGCTCAGTGTTTTTAAAATGAAGAACAAATGGCCGTTCATCCTCCATACGCTCTTTATATGGATTGCCTATTTTGGCATGTTCTGGGTTATAAAACACACCGTTGAAGAAACCATTCCCCTATCCTTGGGGGAATTATTGGTTGCCTTTGTGGCAGGAGCCTTCGCCATGTCCACAACCAACGGTGGAATCGGCCTTTACCCTATTGCTGTGAGTGCTGCCTTGGGCATTTACGGAATAAGCTCGGTTTCTGGAGATGCATTTGGGTGGATCATGTGGATTGCACAAACCTTCATGGTCGTAGTTTTTGGCACAATATCATTCATTGTATTACCGTTATTGAATAGAAATCGGTAAGCCCTAACCGCATAAAACTTAACCAATGAAAAAATGTCTATTTCTACTGATAGGCTTCACGTGCTTGAACCTAGGTGCCCAAGTAAAAAAGGAGATTTTTGAATCCTTCAAACTACAAGAGCGAAGAGATGTATCCTATTATTTCCCAGAAGATTACACCGAAGAAAAAACATACCCGCTCATCGTGGTTTTGGATGCGGAATACCTGTTCGACCTTGTTGTGGCCAATGTAAAATTCCAAAGCAGGTTCGACCGTATGCCCGAAGCCATCGTAGTTGGCGTTCATCAATTACAAAACGACCTAAGATGGGAAGATTGTGCATACGAAGATGTATCGGGCCTGCCGACCGAGAAAGGTAAAATGTTCTACGAATTCTTGGGCACGGAACTGATTCCCTACCTAGAAACGAGTTACAATATTGCACCCTTCAAAATGTTTGTGGGGTACGATATCACCGCTAATTTTGGTAATTATTATTTGTTCAAAGAGCGTTCGCTTTTCAATTCATATATTAACATATCCCCAGTAATGGCTACCGAAATGGAAAGCAGGGTTCCTGCTCGTTTATCTGAACTGGACCAAGTGATTTTTTACAATCTGATTGTGGAAAAGCAGCCTACGGACGATAGACAGCGTATCCTTCAGATGAACACCAGCATCAACTCCATCACCAAAGAATCATTGCACTACTTTTTTGATGAATACGAAAATGCAGACCACACTTCCATTGCTGCTTATGGCATAAGCAAAGCTTTTGATAATGTGTTCAGCATCTACAGGCCTATCACACCAGCCGAATACAAATCAGACATTCTTACTTCTGAAGAACCTGTTTTCAATTATTTAGAGAATAGATACCAAACCATAGAAGACCTATTCGGGTTTGAGAAGCCAGTGGAACTCAACGATATTATGGCCATTTATGCCGCCTGTCTGAAAAAAGAAGACTACGAGTCACTGGAACCTTTGGCCGATCTTTGCAAAAAGGAATATCCCGACACCATGATGGGCTTTTACTTTGAAGCAGAATACTACGAGTTTATAGGAGAGCCCAAAAAAGCATTCAAAACATTCGAAAAAGCCTTCCAATTGGAAGAAATCGACTTTTTGACCAAGGATTTGGCCCTCGAAAAAATTGATGCCCTCAAAGCAGACTTCGGGTATTAGAATTTTAAATGTTTAGATAATTGGAAAGCTCTGGCTAGGAACAGAGTTTAATTTATAGCTCCGTGGCTAGCGCGAGCGTCACGCTCGTGCCAAGTATGAGTTGTGCAGAAAAAAGTAAAAGAACAACAATAAAATAGATGAGCCGTAAACACAAGTTCCATAATCAGGAGGCAGTTTACTTTATAAGCTTTGCAACGGTGTATTGGATTGATGTGTTTACCAGACAGATTTATTTTAATGTTTTGGAACAAAGCATTAACTATTGCCGGGCAGAAAAGGGAATGGAAGTGTTTGCCTATTGTTTTATGCCCAGTCATGTACATTTGGTTTTCAGGTCAGCAGTGGGAGATCCATCCGGATTGATAAGGGATTTCAAAGGTTATACGTCCCGAAAATTGATACGGACAATTGCCGAAAACCCACAGGAAAGTCGAAAGGAATGGCTATTGGAAATGTTTGAAAGGGCAGGAAAGAAGAAAAGTAATGTGAAGCAGTACCAATTTTGGCAACAGCACAACAAACCAATAGAGCTATGGAGTGATAGGGTTATACAGCAAAAGATAGACTACATACACAACAATCCCGTAGAAGCAGGTTTTGTGACAGATACAGTGGATTGGAAATACAGCAGTGCAAGGAACTATGCCGAAGATGAAACAGTATTGAAAATAGATAATAATGGTTGGAGTTTAATATAGAAGCTTAGTGAAGGCACAAGCATGATGCTTGCGCCAACGAGAGGAGACTTCGGGTATTAGTATTTTTGATGGTCATTCGCTAGCGCGAGCCTCTAGGCTCGTGCCGTTGATGATGAGTAACAGTAAAAATGGGAGGCCATGGCCGTTTAGTTCGTGGCTTTTCATGTTAGGTCAAGGGTGTGGCAAGGCTTTACTTATCTCCACTATATGGGTGTAGCGATGTTTTACAAGTATTTTGTGCTCTTTGTTTGGAGTGTGAATCATAAATTCCAAGAGTAGTTGCTCCGCATCCAATAATAGGTTACCATCCATCAACGGTCTTGGAAGGTGCAGCATATTACTTTGGTAAACAGTTGCTGTATTGGGTAAAATAAAACCAAAAGAAAATTGAAAGACCAGGTTGTCCAATACTTCCATCTGGGCCGATTCTGGTTGTTTTTGGTAATAGATACGAATCTTGCCATTTGGCTTGGTAAGCTCATGGAGCAATCTGTCGTTAAAAACAGAGTGGATTTCCAGGGAGGAAAATGTTAGCTCCAAAGTGGTAACCGGGGTTTGGTTTAGAAAATGCCTGATTTCCCCCAATACATGTATGTCGGCCATTGTCAAAAGGATTACAGAAGGGGTTTGCTGCAATTTCTTAAGCAATGATATGAAAAAATAATTAAAATACCCCATCGTGGGTGTCTATTTTTTATCAAACAATAGTCAAATTGGCATGTGCTCAAAGAATACACAAAAGAAGATATGGAAGTGATGGGAGTTGTTGGTAAAAAAATCCGACAACTTCGTAAAGAGAGTGGAATGTCTCAATTCCAACTTTCGATTGAGGCAGACTTGACCAAAAATCAAATTGGAAGAATAGAGCGTGCCGAGAGGAATACCAGCCTTGTTACCCTTAACCGAATAGCCAAGGCCCTCAAGGTTCAGTTGCATGAGTTGTTCTTGTTTGGGGAGTAACCTTTTTTACTTTTATGGTTGGAGTTTAAAATAGAAACTTCAGTGACGGCACAAGCATGATGCTTGCGCCAGCGAAGGTGGCTAGGAACAGAGTTTAATTTATAGCCTACTTTGATAACCAAAATCCATTTGTAAAGATTACTTATTACAAACTAATAATGTGCCATTCTTTTTCACTCGAATGGTATATGGTCAAGGTTTTAAACCCAATCGCTGCGTGCGCGGTCAAAGATCTATTGTTTTTTCCATCCACTTCGGTAACAATGGTATCAAAGCCCTCGGGCAATTTTTCTTTCATGGTTTGATACAACTTTCGGAAAACACCCTGTCCCCGATGGCTTTTGGCCACGCAAATTTGTCCCATCACCATGTAATTTCTCTTGCCTTTAAGAACTTTATCAATTTCAAGGAACATGGGACGAAGCACCTCGATATCCTCAGCAAATTGGGGGTGCATGGAGAGGGCGTAACCCACAACTTGACCTTCATCCATCGCAACGATGTGTCCGCACACATCGTTCATGGATTTTAGAAGGCCCAAGGTGTGTTCCACAGTCACAAAACCTTCTTTTGTGCTTTCCTCTTGACTTATATTTTTGGGTAAATTACGCTGCTGAAGGTCTAGAATCTGCTCTAGTTCCTTCAAAGATTCCGCTTGTTTGTAAACGACCATCTATTCCACTTTGAGCCACCCTTTGCGCTGTTCCAGCATCTTTTTGGACGGTTTTTTATCCTTGTCCTCCATCAAACTAAAAGAATAATCAGGGTTGGGTGTTAATACCAGTTCCGTGGATTTTTGCTCGCCATATCGGGTAAAGTTGACGGTTAAAATTTCACCTATCGTAAACTGTTTTAAGTAATCATTAAAAGATTGCTCTTCTGTGAAAGGTTTGTCATTGATGCTTAAAATTACATCCCCATTATCCAGACCAGCCTTGTATGCCGGACTCCCCATTTTTGTGTTTCTGAGAATCATATAGCCAGATTTATCCGCACTCATGGTAACATACGCCCCAAAATAGGGTGAAGTCTCAGGTTGTTCCAACACAACGCCCACAGATTCCATTAGCGATTTATAATCGGGCATATTGCTTTTGTAGATGTAATTGTTGAAGAAATCATCTCCAAATGCGTCTCCCGCATACTCGTTCAAGGCATCATGAAGATTTTGGATGGTATACGGAATTTCGATTGCACCGTATTTGTTCCAAACCAGTTTCATAAAATCATCCAGATTCAGTCCTTTTTCCCTTAAAGAAAGATCCAAAGCCAAACCTAAAACACTTCCGTAGGAATAATAGGAAATAAACATATTCTCACGATTAACCGGGTCTACCGAGGTAGCCGCATCCACAAATGGAGCTTGGTAACTCATTTCAATAGGATTGAAGAACTGCCGTGCAGGAGAATTCCAAACATAGTTGAAAGTACCCGCCAAACCTTCCACATATTCTTTGGACGAAATAAGCTCCGCCCTACACAAAATCAAATTGGTGTAGTAACTGGTAAAGCCTTCGGCAAACCAAAGTGCACCGCTCATATTGGCCGCCTCAAAGTCAAAAGGCTCCAAACTTTTGGGGCGAATACGCTCCACGTTCCACGCATGAAAAAATTCGTGGGATACCGTCCCGATATTACGTTCCATACCTCCATCGGCCAAGCTACGGGTACTGGTCAATATAGTAGAGTTGCGATGTTCCATACCATCACCAGAGGCATTGGGGATATAACAGGCAAGAAAGGTGTAATTCCCATAATCAAAATCAGGAAGTTCGTCGTAAACCTCTTTTTCCGCCAGCACTACCTTTTTCACCTTTTCAAAATATTCATCGGCCTCTGCTTCGGTTCCGTTGTGGTGCAGAGCAAGGTTGATGGTTTTTCCGTCCACCTCAAAAGATCGCAGCATGTAGTTGCTGATCTCCGTAGGGCTGTCCATAAAATAATAAAGGTTCGGGGCCGAATAGGTAGTGCCCGAGACCAAAGGAAGCTGCGTTGCCACTTTCCAATCCAAATCTTCACGGGCGTTAAAGGTCACTTCAATCTTGCGCTCGCTCAATTCAGGTGCAAACATGAAGGTTGCTGGAATATTTAGGTGGGCATGTGTTTCATCCACTTGCGAATAGGTGCCCCCACCACGGTTGGCAAACAAAATGTATTTGATGTTGATGGTGCCATCATGTCCGCTGACCTCCCAGGCGTAGGGGTTGGGACGGGTAACGGTCAAAGCGTTTCCTTTACTGTCCGTAGCCTCAAATCCGTAAACGTTTTTGGCGAATTCATGAAGTGCATAGCGTCCAGGGGAGGTCCTGCTCATCCGAAACTCCACGGTATCCGAAGTTAAGTCGGGAAAAGTAGCTTCAACAACTGCTTCGTGATGGACGGCATTGTCAAAGGAAATTTTGTAAGTATTCGTTTGGGCCGTCATCCATAGCCCGGTAAATAGTGCTAGAAAAGAAAGGGTAAATTTCATTTTTAGAATAGGTTTAAGAGCAACTAAGATACTGTATAATCAGCGTAAGTACTACATTTGCGTTATAGGGAACTTTTTTCAGTAACTATTTGAAAATATCGACTATTTTAACAAGAAATTGAGCGATTGCGGTTATATCTGTACGTCTTCAATGCAAAAAAAAATCAAGCGTATTGCAAACGCTCAAAAAATATATGGAAGCATGAAAACCGAATTTCATACGTTGGGGACATTTGAGTTTCCTGCAGACGCTGTGGTTATCAAAGGCAAATTGGAAGCGGAGGGCATCCCTGTTTTTTTGAGGGATGAAGCTACTATTAATTCAGACCCTTTGATCAGTGCAGCTTTGGGAGGTGTAAAGCTTCAGGTGTATTCAATCGATAAGGAACGGGCCAAGGAAATTTTTGATGAAGTCCGAAATTATGCTACCGACGATTTTGGCAATCCAGTGGTCTGCCCGAACTGTAAAGCGACCAAATCCGAAATTTATTATTCTCGGAGCACCGTCTTCTATAAACTGTTTCCTTTCTTTGAGCCCAGAAAGTATCAATGCATGCAGTGCAATTTTATTACCAGACCCATTAGATGAAACTATTTATAACCGGGACCTTAACAGAAGTAGGAAAAAAGTTCGCATCGGCCATTGATTGGGGGGGGGATCGTTGCAGGCGGATTATTGAAAAACCACAGCAGAAGAAAGAGGAAAACAAGATAATTTGCAGTGGGAATGAAAACCCGACCACAGAGGAAATCATTCTAAAGAAAACAGGGGTGAAGTGCTTGGGACGAATCAAGGCAGAGCCTCGTTTTGATTATGCGGTAATTCTGGAATATGCGACCAAGTTTTAGCCTGTTCTTCTTCATTTTTAATCAATACAAGACAGCTTGTCCGATTATCAATAGTATATAAAACCTTTTGCCCTTTTAATTCTTCCTTATGTAGAATGTAGTATCCCTTTTCTTTGTAAGATGAGGTTTTTTTAGGGATTTGATTCCCTAAAAGCTCCAAATAGGCTCCTGTTGTATAAAATTTTCCGATTTCGTGATGACCGAAGAAGCCTAACTCTGAAAACAGATAAATAGGAGAGTCTTTTGTTATTCCCAAAATGTTTTTAGCATGTTTTTTGAAGGAGGATGAAGAGCTTTTCTGTTGCTTTAATGGGTAAACAGTAAGTGAGAACACTAATTTAAACATTACAATTCCCATTAACCCAAAGACTAACCTGTTCCAGATGTTATATGTTTTAAGTTGCAACAGGAATAAAGTTAACCCGCCAAACCCAAAGAGAATGCCAAGGAAAGTTACTCCTTTTACAGTATCCAAATAATCAATAAAAGGGAGAATAAAACAGCTTATGCCAAGTAACAATGATATGGCGGACAAGACACCAAAGAGCAATTTTGTTTTCCATCCATTTTTATTTTTCTCTATCAAAAAGGCAAAGGTTAAAATACTGATAAGTATGGGATAAAACATATAAGTGTATCGTGCTTTAGCCCCTGGCGATAACCAGTAAATAATAAAGTTTGAAAAGAAAATCAAGATCAGGAAGATTATATATGGGTTTTCCTTGATTTTCAAAATGACTGATTTTTTGAACAAAAAGGGAATAAGTAAGGTGGCAGGAAAAAGATTCCCAAGCATATTTAATGGAAACCATAAAAAGTGGGAGAAAAAGGCATTGTTTTGTTCGTCCAAGAATGATTTGTTTCGTGTAATTCTCCACATTCCCTCTATGTATGCATAAACATCATCATACTGCCCATAAACATAAAAGAATACTGCAATGCCTCCCAAACAAAGAAATATGGAGAGAAAATGCACAGGGAGAAACAGTTTTTTATAATCTTTCTTATAAATAAAGAACACCAACAGGGATATACCCAAAAAAACCAAAGAGACGACACCTTTAGTCAAAAAACCCAAAAAGCAGAAAAAGTAGGCGTACAGATATAGGGAAACAAACTTCTTTTGTTCATAAAAGTGATAAATTCCCATAATGCTTGCCAAGATGAGCAAGGAAAAAAAGATGTCGATTTCAGCCGTATTGGAAAAGAAAAAATAGAGGTCTATGGAAACCATGTATAAAAAGGCCGAAACAGTACCGAATACATGTCCTACATATTTTTTGCCTATAAAATAGACCAGAATACCAGTCAAGAGCAATGATAATGCAGAGGGAAACCTAAATGCAAATTCGGTATCGGTTCCAAACAACCAAGAACTCCCTGCCAAAATTATATTCCACAAGGGAGGATGGTCGTAAAACACATCATTGAAAAGTGTGGTCACCACAAAATTTTTATTGGACAGCATCTCCATGGCGATTATGGATCGCCTGGGCTCTTCATTGTAAAAAGGAGCGACCCCTAAATTGAGAAAGAGGGAAACAACATAAAGTATAAGAAAGGATAAGGATATAATTGTGAAAAAGGTTCCCTTATTGAGAAGGGAAAACAGGTTCTTGACCATCGCAGCATATAAGATTTGGTATTAGACAACTCCAAAATTGGAAGGGAAACCTGTCTGGTAAAAAGTAATGGGGCAATAAATATGCTGCGGGCAACCAAGGTAACCCATATCTTCAACGGAAAAACTTCAGATATATTATTTGGAAGTATTAAAGGGAAGTAGGTTTTTATAACCGTTGATAGATAAGTCCACGACCAACAGTAGCCGTTAATTTATAATGCTTTTTTAGGTAAGCATCAATATAGGTGTTGTATTCCACCAATTTTTTATCAAAAATTTTCTTGCCCTCCCTAGCTACTAAGACTTTGGGGCGGATAACCTCCATGATGTATTTTAATTCTTCAATACCGGTTTTTCTCGGATTATCCATGTACGGAAATAACTCTTCACGGGTAATATTGCTCGGGTGCGTAGCGGCTTTGGTAGGCGGATTTACTCCCAGCACCCAATACCCAATGTGGTATTCAGTAAAAAAAATGTTCTTTGTTTCAAGCTCATGTTCCAAAATATATCTTGGAACATCAACACCCTCGCCATTATAAAAAGCCCCATTTCTTATCTTGTTGGATATGATATTGCCATATTCCAGATATGACTCTATGGGGATTAAAATCAGTAAGGCAATAATCAAAGGCCGATACTTTTTAGTGATAATGGGCAGTTTGGCCACAGCCATTGCCAAGGGAATCAATATAAAAGGATACAACTGGATTAAATAATGCCCGTTCACTTTGCCGGCTTGGATATAAGAAAGTAGGATACCGACCACGACCACGATCAATAGCCGTAGTTGTTTTGATTTCCAATCAATTAATTTAAAATAATAGCCTGACCCTAAAAGTATGGCTATAGTCCCAACATAAGGCAATGTTTTCCAAGGAGAATGAAATTTACCTTCAGAATAGGCCAAGGGAGCTTCGACAATGGATTTCCACCAAATTTCAGATTCACCTTGAAGATAATAAGGAAGAAGCGTGAGAAGAACGGTGGCCAAAAACCCGATTCCCATAAAAATCAAGTATTTAATGTTTGTCCAAACCTGCTTTTTGTGAAAACCCTCCCACAAAAAATAAATGCCCAGGCTTAAAACAGGATAGGCCATGTTCAGTTTAGTCATTACCGAAAGCCCCAACAAAAGCCCGGTAGTAAAAAACCATTTTCCGTCTTCTTTTAAAAATAGAATAAACAGGGCGGCCACAAAAAAGAGCGTACAGATATGCTCGGACATTACACCCTGCAAACTACCGAACAGGCTTTGGAAAAAAACACAGAAAATGGCCGCCCAAAACGCAACTTTTTTGGAAGTGATCTTTGTTGCGATTCCATAGGTAAACAAAGCTGTTAGAGCTACCATGAACGAGCCAAAAAGCCGGATGGCAAAGAAGCTTTTTCCAAATAGTTTAATAATGGTGGCAAAATATAGGAAGGTAATCGGTGGTTTTAGGTCCCACAATTGGATGTACGGTAAATATCCGTTCACCCAAGACTGTCCCATGAGTATAAAAGTGCTCTCATCGCGATCCACATAATCCCTAAAAAAGAATGGGAAGCGGATAAAGATGGATACCACGACCAAAATAAAAAGGACCGTTTTCCAGTCCAAATCTTGATACCTTGGAGAACGTAATTTTTTAAGCACGGCGGTATTCAGCTTTTTGGTCGTTGATTATCATATTTGCAATATAGATAAATTTGAATGGTTAAACGGCTACCAACTTTAGGTACGCTTGCTTTAGCTTTTCAATTACAATTTTAAGTTCATCTTGGTTTAAATGCCCATAACCCAAACGTATGGCGCAGGTATTTTTATCTTGATAAAGAATGGTTTTTGGCATGAACAAATCCAATTTTTCAGCTTCTTCGGCTAGTTGTACCAAGGATATCGGATTTTTAAACCTTAACCACAGGGCAAGTCCTCCAGAGGGTATTTGCCAATCAAGGATATTGGCAAAGTGCTGATTTAATAAAGCGCATAAAGCATCTCTACGTTGTTTGTAGGTAACAATATTTTTTTTCTTGAGCCGATATATTTCGCCTTCGGATATCAATTCAGAAAGCATTTGTTCCTGTATTAAATCTCCCTGGGTATCCAATAATTGCAGGTAATTCTTGGCTTCGGTAATTAATTGTTCTGGTGCCACGACAAACCCTGTGTGAAAACTCGGAAATAAAGACTGGCCCAGTTTACCCAAATAAATAATATTCCCATGAGCATCTGCGCTTGCCATAGGCAACATGGAAGAACCTTCAAACTGAAAATCATGGTCATAATCGTCCTCAATTATAGCAAAACCATGGATTTTGGCCAATTCCAATAATTGTAGTCTTCTTTTGGTACTTAATGTTGTGGTTGTAGGATAGTCCCTGTTGGAGCAAACATAAATACAACGAATATGCTCATGTATAAAATGTTTTTTTATATAACCAATATCCAATCCCTCATTATCTACAGGAACTGTTCTTATTTTTGCCCCAGCTTGTTGAAATATCATGTTGGCTACATAATTACTTAGTTGTCCAACCAGCACCAAATCACCTGGATTTATCAATACTTGCGAAACAATATAGAGGCTCATTTCCGTACTTCGGGTATTCAATAAATTGAGTGGTTTTATATGGAAGCCCCTAGTGACATTTAGGTAGTTGCAAAGTTGCGTGCTAAAAACAGAAGGCATCAAGGCACTGGTTTTATTCCATTTGTTGATTAATGGCTTTCGTTTCATTGCAGCGCTATACCACCTAGAAAATTGGTGCACGGGATGTAATCTTAAATCGGGCTTACCATCATTTATGGAATATTTGGCAGGGCTCTCCTCTTTGGTAGATGCTAGATTAAAGGATTGTTGGAACGGGAACCCTGGACTTTTTGGGTACTCGTATGCCTGATTGATGTGGTGCGTATTTGCCTTGATTTTTACCTCGGAACCTTCAGGAACCACCACAAAAGTTCCTTCATTGGGAATAATGTTTACCCAACCTTGCGAGGCCAATTCATCATAAATGGCCACGGCAGTATTACGATGAACATTCAATAACTCACTTAAAACCCTTGTCCCGGGTAATTTGCTGCCTTTATCCAAATAGCCTCGTTGTATGGCATTCATTATTTGTTGGGCCACTTGCACATATACAGGCTGTACTACAGATTTATCTATAGATACCAGCTGAATCAACAAATCAGAAACCGGACTATTCATTGTTTTAAAAGTGGACTAGTTTAATCGTCCGGAAAGTTAGGACTTTTGTAGCATTAATTTTAAGAACTTACGTTACAAGCTTAAATAATGAAGAAATCAATTTTATTTTCTGCGATTTTACTAGTGGGTGCTTTACAAGCACAAGCACAACAAGACGATGCTGTTAAGGTAGATTCGTTAAGCGAAGTTGTGGTGACCGCAAACCGGATCAACCTTCCATTTAAAGAAAATTCTAGAACTATAAACATAATCACCTCTAATGATATTAAAAATAGTGCAGCGGTTAATGTTGCGGATTTATTGCAACAAGTTGCGGGCGTAGATATTAGAAGACGAGGCACGGGTGGTAGCCAAGCAGATTTGTACATAAGAGGTGGTGGTTTTGACCAAACCTTATTATTGATTGATGGCGTTAAAATGGACGATGCGCAAACGGGTCACCATACCATGAACGCGGCTCTGCCATTAGAAGTGATAGAAAGAATAGAAATCATAAAGGGCCCTGCGGCGAGGGTTTTTGGACAAAACGCCTTTGCAGGGGCCATCAATATCATTACCAAGAAGAATTTGGATAATGCTGTTTCCTTAAATGTAGAAGCTGGTTCTTTTGGGCAATTGAATGGTAGCGTTACCGCTGGTGTGGATAAGAAAAACTCGACTCATATCATACATGTGGGAAGGATGACATCTGAAGGGTATAGAAATAACTCAGATTACGATAATGGCAATTACTTTTTAAAAAGTGTTTTCAATAAAAATGCACAACCTATTGTAATGACAGCTACTTTCATGGAGCGCAATTTTGGAGCTGAGAACTTTTACACCACCAATCCCACATTTCATGAATACGAAGAAACCCAAAACAGCCTTTTGGCGTTTTCTACCACCTTTAAGAAAAACAAGCTAAAAATACAGCCAAGAATCTATTGGAAACGTAATCAAGACTTATTTCTCTTGAGACGAAATGAGCCTGGTTTTTACCGAAACATGCATATTTCCAACAAGATTGGCGTAGAAACCAATGCATCGTATGCCTCTAAATTGGGAATTACGGGATTTGGAGTAGAGTTTTCAGAAATCTACCTAAGAAGCAATAATCTTGGTAGCCGAAACCGTTTCATGTCCAATGTGTTTTTAGAACATCGTTTTAGCATTGCGGACAATAAGTTGGACATTACCCCAGGTGTTGCGTTAACTTATTTTTCAGACTTTAAGTTTAAAGCATTTCCTGGATTGGATTTAGGCTATAACCTTACCAACAATTTTAAGGTTTATGGTAATATTGGTTATACCTACCGCATACCAACTTATACAGATCTGTTCTATAACGACCCGGTTACAACTGGTAACGAAGATTTGGAACCGGAAGAAGCTTTTGCCCAAGAATTGGGGTTAAAGTACACCACACCCAAGTTTAATGCCAGCGTTGCCGTTTTTAATCGCGACGCAGACAATCTAATAGATTTTATTAGAAACGATGTTTCTGAAGATGTATTTGTAGCGACAAACATTACGGAGGTCAATACCAAAGGTCTCGAGTTGGATGCCGCCTATAATTTTAACTTCAAAGACTTTATACAAACCTTAAGTGTGGGATATGCGTTTTTAGATGACAATATTTTAGACCAGAATGAAGAATTGTCGCGTTACTCTTTAAATACGCTTAAACACCAATACACAACACGTTTAAGTATGCAGTTGTTCAAAAACGTACGTCAAAATATAATTTATAAATATGCAGAGCGAACTACGGGGCAAACGTATAATGTTTGGGACGCTTCATTGTCGATCAAAGTGAAGCAAGCAGAGTTTACCATTACTGCAAGCAATATTTTTGATGCAGATTACATAGAGTCTGGATTTGTTCCAATGCCGCCAAGTAACGTGCTTTTCGGTCTGCGTTATAGTTTTAAATAGGCGCAACAATCCAAGGGAGACCAAAAACCAAAATGGTCCAGACCTGGGCATAAAATTAAATTGAAAGGAACCAAGCGGCCAAGGAGAAAGGTAAATTGGTTTCAAAGGGATAGGTGCTACAACCATTTCAAATCCTTTTATTAATTTAGTGGTTTCAAATTCCTTGAAATTTTGAAGCTGAACCTTGAACAGATACCTCGGGAGAAAACCCTTTCCAAGAAAGAGTTCATCCAAAAATATTTCAGGCCCCAAAAGCCTGTTGTAATTGAGTGCTTTATTGAGGATTGGCCGGCGTATTCCAAATGGAGCTTGGACTATGTTAAAGAGGTAGCAGGAGATAAGGAGGTTCCTTTGTATGATGATCGCCCAGTAAAACATGACGAGGGTTTTAACGAACCACACGCCAAAATGAAGCTGGCCGATTATGTGGATTTACTAAAAAGCGGCCCCACAAAATACCGTATTTTCCTTTGGAATATATTAAAAGAAGTTCCGGAACTCCAGAAAGATTTCAAGTATCCAGATTTCGGATTACGGCTCATGAAAGGATTGCCCATGCTCTTTTTTGGTGGGCAGGATTCCCATACTTTTATGCACTACGACATTGATTTGGCCAATATTTTCCATTTTCATTTTGAAGGAAAAAAACAATGTATCCTATTCTCGCAGGACGAGACCAAATTCTTGTACAAGATTCCGCATTCGCTGATTACACGTGAAGATATCGACTTTGCAGCCCCTGATTTGGATAAGTGGCCCGCATTGCAATATGCTAAAGGGCATATTACACACTTGGAGCACGGGAATGTTTTGTACATACCCGAAGGGTATTGGCACCACATGAAATACATTACCCCTGGTTTTTCCATGAGTCTGAGGGCGATTGCACGAAAGCCTAAAAATCTTGGTAAGGCAGTTTACAACATTTTTGTGATGCGTCATTTTGATAACCTGATGCGTAGACTTAAAGGCCAAGAATGGATTGATTGGAAAAATGAAAAGGCAGTGGAGCGCACACAAAAACTATTGGTGCAGGATTAATCTATTTGATGAGTTCGTTCGCTTTTTCATAGACCAAATGGCTTTCCCAACCTCGGTATAGGAGATAGTCGGCCAATTTTTTCTTTTTTTTGAAAGAATTGGTCTCCTTGATTTGTCCTAACCGTTTTTTGGCCAATTCATCAAACGTTTTTAGGTAATCCTCGTTCTGGATTTCTACCAATGCACTTTTAATGTTGTAAGCTGAGATATCACGGAATTTTAACTCTCTGATGATTCTGTTCGTTCCCCATTTTTTAATACTGAATTTGCCTCGAGCAAACGCTTTGGCGAAGCGCTCTTCGTTGAGGAAGTTCTCTTGGATGAGGTGTCCCAGTATTTGGTCTATCGCTTCGGGAATCATGTTCATACGCTTCAGTTTTTCCACAACCTCTTTGTGGCAACGCTCTTGATAGGCACAGTAACGCTCCATCTTTTTGGTTGCTTCGGTAAGGGTGTAGCTTTTGGTATGATTCATATTCCAAATGTACATAAAACAAAAAAGCGACCCCATTTTTGGAGTCGCTTCTTATTACGGTCGTATTGTTTTGCCGTCTTTGTCCTTAAAACGATATTCTAGGTACTTATAAGCATCCCTTGGTTGGATTTTAATCCACTTTTTATAAGTTTTAAACCATTTGGAACGGATAGAAGGGAACCCTTTGGTAAGGTAAGCTGCAATAAACGGGTGTATGTTCAATACAATTCCGTTGTTTTTGCGGTCTGGCTTAAGGATTCGCTCTAAATCTGACTGAATTTTGTCGATCAATACAATTGGAGCTTCAACTTCGGCCCCTGTGCCATTCGGGTTTTCCTCACTGGTTTTGATATTCATTTCCGGACGAACCCTTTGCCTTGTAATTTGTACAAGACCGAATTTACTGGGCGGCAAAATCTTGTGTTTTGCCCTATCGTCCTTCATTTCGTCCCGAAGGTGGTCAAACAATTTTCGTCTGTGGTCACCTTTGGTCATATCAATAAAGTCAATAACAATAATTCCGCCCATGTCGCGCAAACGTAATTGTCTAGCAATTTCGGTTGCGGCCAAAAGGTTTACTTCTAAAGCGGTATCTTCTTGGTTTTTTGCCTTATTGGAACGGTTACCACTGTTTACATCTATTACGTGCAAAGCTTCGGTATGTTCAATAATAAGGTAAGCCCCACGGCTCATGGATGCTGTTCGGCCAAAAGAGGTCTTGATTTGACGTTCTATCCCAAATTTTTCGAAAATAGGGGCCGAACCGGTATACAACTTTACAATGGATTCTTTTTGAGGTGCAATTTCATGCAAATAATCCTTGATCTGGTTGTAGAGTGTTTCTTCATCAACATGAATTCCGGTAAAGGAATCGTTGAAGACATCCCTAAGGATGGATGACGCCCTGTTCAGTTCCACCAAAACTTTGGATGGATGTGACGCCCGCTGCAATTTCTTGCACATGTTTGTCCATTTGGAAAACAAGTTCTGTAGATCTTTGTCCAGCTCTGCAACCTTTTTGCCTTCTGCTACGGTACGTATGATTACTCCAAATCCCTTGGGCTTAATACTTTTTACAAGCCTTATAAGTCTGTCCTTTTCCTCTTTGCTCGCTATTTTTTGGGATACCGAGACTCTATCGGAAAAAGGCACCATGACCAAAAATCGCCCTGCTATGGAAAGCTCGGAGCTTATTCTTGGTCCCTTTGTTGATATGGGTTCTTTTACTATTTGTACCAGTAGTGACTGATTGGCTTTTAGTACATCGTTGATGCTGCCATTCTTGTCAATGTCTTTTTCAAATGGAAAATTTTTCAGGGAGTAATCTTTTAGTTTCCCTGTTCTAGCTTGTTTAATGAATTTTAACATGGAAGACAGTTGCGGGCCCAGGTCATGGTAGTGCAGGAACGCATCTTTTTCATAACCTACATTAACAAATGCTGCATTTAGGCCTGTAACGGGTTTTCTGATCTTGGCTAGGAAGATATCCCCTACGGAAAAGTTATTGTTGTCTTCTTCTTTGTGTAATTCTACTAATTTTCCATCCTTTAGTAAGGCAAAATCGACTGCATCGGGCGTAGATCTTACTATTAATTCTCTATTCACCTGAATCGATTTTTATTTATCCCACATGAATTTTGGGATAAATGATTAAACAATATATAGTATCGGTTATTTTTCGAACCGATTGAAATTCGTTTCTTGAATCTCTATGTCAAAGAACGTGATAGGGTAAAACGAAAAAGTAGTTGAAACAACTACTTTTTCTTGTGTCGGTTAGCTCTTCTGCGCTTCTTGCGCTTGTGCGTGGCTACCTTATGTCTTTTTCTTTTCTTTCCACTCGGCATATGGCTCTTGCTTTAGTGTTGTTATTATATTATTTTACTTGTACGTTTGTCTTTACGCCTTCCACAAAAACTTTGGCCGGCTTAAATGCAGGAATATTGTGTGCAGGAATTTTAATGGTAGTGTTCTTGGAGATATTTCTACCTGTCTTTTCCGCTCTGGTCTTGATGATAAAACTACCAAAACCTCTTAAATAAACATTATCACCATTCTCCAAGGATGATTTTACCTCTTCCATAAAGGATTCTACTGTCGCTTGCACATCTCCTTTTTCAATACCTAGTTTTTCTGAGATCCTAGTTACAATATCTGCTTTCGTCATTACTTCTAATTAATTTTCTAATTTTTTTCGGCTTGCAAATATAAACATTAAAATTAATCTTTCCCTTTAACCCTTTAATTTTAAGTATATAAACTGATACATTTGAGCTTTATTACTTTATCGAATGACTTTTGCCCCAAAAATCCTGAATTGGTACCGTAAACATAAACGTGAGCTCCCCTGGAGAGAAACGCGGGAACCCTATAAAGTTTGGTTATCGGAAATTATACTGCAACAGACCCGTGTGGCGCAGGGGATGCCCTATTATTATAGCTTTGTGGAGGCTTTCCCCACAGTTTATGACCTTGCGAACGCCCCTGAAGAGCAGGTGCTGAAACTTTGGCAAGGACTGGGTTATTACTCCCGCGCACGCAATTTGCACGCCACGGCCAAAATGGTCGTGGAAGATTTTAACGGGGAATTTCCAAAGACCTATAAAGAATTGAAATCTTTAAAAGGTGTTGGCGATTATACAGCCAGTGCCATCGCATCTTTCTGTTTTGATATTGCCGAACCGGTGGTAGATGGCAATGTTTATCGTGTGCTGTCCAGATATTTTGGGGTGGATTTACCTATTAATAGCACACAGGGCATTAAATATTTTAAGGAACTCGCCCGGGAGGTAATGGATGAAAGGAATATACGAGATTATAACCAGGGGATAATGGAGTTTGGTGCCATACAATGCGCGCCCAAAAAACCGTACTGTTTATTGTGCCCGCTTCAAGACAGCTGTGTTGCTTTAAAAGAGAATAAAGTGGACAGTCTACCTGTAAAGCAAAACAAAACCAAGGTTAGAAATCGCTACTTTAATTTTTTGGTATTGTTGGATGGGGATGAGAATACAATATTAGAGCAACGAAAGGGGAAGGGCATTTGGCAGAATCTGTACCAGTTTCCATTGATAGAGTCGGATAAAAGGCTTCAGGCCGAAGCATTGAGGCCATTGATCAAGGAAAAAGAGGATATTCCAGCAATCAAATCACTGTCATTATATAATAATGAACCCATTGTGCACAAACTATCTCACCAACATTTGCATACACAATTTTGGATCCTAAAAACTTCTCATATATTAAAGGAAGGAACACCATGGAAACAAATTGGTGATTTTCCAGTACCAGTTTTGATAGCAGATTTCATCAAGACATTGAAAATTTAGTACTTTTGATGAACTGGTCTTGAGTTGTTGGATTCAAGCGAAAATGTAAAGTTTTGTGCCCATTTGAAGGCTTTTTTGAGTTGCATAGCAGAGCTACGGAAAGATAAAAAGGTAAACCTGCCTGCCGGCAGGCAGGAAATGGGTGCAAAAGATAAATTTGCAGCGGATTCGGATAACTTAAGACGAGTTCGTTAATTAAGAGAGATATGAGCGGAACATTGAACAAAGTAATGCTGATCGGGCATTTGGGAGACGAAGTAAAAATGCACTATTTTGAAGGCGGAAACTGTATTGGCAGATTCCCTTTGGCCACCAACGAGACCTATACCAATAGGCAAACCGGCGAAAGAGTGACCAATACGGATTGGCACAATATTGTTGTGCGCAACAAGGCCGCTGAAATTTGCGAAAAGTACCTTAGTAAGGGTGACAAGGTTTATGTGGAGGGCCGTTTAAAAAACAGGCAATGGCAAGGTGAGGACGGTAATACCCGATACACCACCGAAGTGCACGTACAGGATTTTACCTTTTTAACGACCAAAAAGGAAAGCATGGCCAATGCACAATCATCAGGTTCGTCCGCTAACTACCAAGAACCATCGAAGGCTGAAAGCCCTGTTGCGCCTACCGATAATTCGGAGGGAGAGGATGACGACCTACCATTCTAAATAAAACACTAAAAAAGCAATATTAAATTGGATCCCGAGCCCCATTGTTTGGCAATTTATTTTACCACATTTAGTGGAATATTCACTTTAAAAATTGTTGTGCTGATACTGCTCTTGGCCGGCTCAGCTTTGATTTCGGCCGCAGAGGTGGCACTTTTTGGCCTGTCACAGACCGATGTCAACGAAATGCAGGAGAGCAATTCTTCCCGAAGCAAATTGATTGTGGAGTTATTGACCAAGCCCAAAAAGTTATTGGCCACCATCTTGATTACCAATAATGCCATTAATATCGGAATTGTATTGCTGTTCAGTTCCATAGGCGATACCATTTTTGAAGGAATTGATGGAACATTGCGTTTTTTGTTGGAAGTTGTTGTGGCCACCTTTATGATCTTGATGTTTGGGGAAATCCTTCCAAAAATCTATGCCAACCGTAATCGAGTGCAGTTTTCGCAATTTATAGCGGTTCCCCTAAAAGTATTGAGCTATATTTTTACGCCATTGAGCTCACCTATGCGCTCCGTAACCTTGTTTATGGAAGATAAATTGGGAAAGAAAAAATCCAATTTGAGCATCAACCATCTTTCCCAAGCCTTGGAACTGGCCTCTGAAGGAGATACCACAAAGGAAGAACAGAAAATATTGGAGGGTATTGTAACCTTTGGAAACACCGACACCAAGCAAGTAATGCGGCCAAGAATAGACATCTTCGCGGTAAACGAGAAAATGAAGTTTCCAGAAATACTCGAAGAAATCAAAAAGAACGGATATTCCCGGATTCCCGTATTTGCGGAAAATATGGACAATGTTATGGGCGTACTTTATGTGAAGGATTTATTGCCCTATATTGAGAGGAAGAGTTTTAACTGGATGTCGCTGATCCGCGAACCTTACTTTGTGCCAGAGAACAAGAAGTTGGACGATTTGCTGTTGGAGTTTCAGGACAAAAAAAATCATTTGGCCGTAGTGGTGGACGAGTATGGCGGAACATCTGGAATTGTTACTCTGGAAGATATTATTGAGGAAATCGTGGGAGATATCAGCGATGAATTTGATGATGAAGACCTGGTATTCTCCAAATTGGACGATTACAATTATGTGTTTGATGGCAAAACAGCCTTAAAGGATTTTTATCGTGTGGTAAAAATAGAGGAGGAAGATGAGTTTGAAAGCAAAAAGGGCGAATCGGAAACTATAGCAGGGTTTGTGCTTGAAATATCAGGTAGTTTCCCAAAAATAGGAGAGAAGGTTTTGTTCAAGGATTACAAGTTTATTGTGGAAAGTATGGACAAAAAAAGATTGAAACGTATAAAAGTAACATTGCCCCATGAAGCATAACATTTTCTTTTTTATTGGTCTGGCCGTATTTTTTATTGGTTGTAAGGATGAGGTTTTACCAAAGCCCAAAGCTATGCTTCGGTTGGATTATCCGGTTGCGGAGTACGCAAAGTCCGGCCCTGATTGTGTGTATACTTTTGATAAAAACATCCTTTCTGAAATCAAGGAAAGTAGGGATTGTTCCATGGTTCTGGACTATCCAATGATGAATGGGTCAATCTATCTCACTTACAAACCGGTTCAAGGCAATTTGGACACCTTGCTTGTAGATGCACAGAAACTATCTTACGAGCACGTGGTAAAAGCCGATAACATTGCGGAACAACCATTTATTAATCAAGAAGATGGCGTGTATGGAATGTTCTACGAAGTAAGTGGCAATGCAGCATCGCAATCGCAATTTTATGTAACAGACAGTATCAACCATTTTGTAACTGGCTCTCTGTATTTTTACGCAAAACCCAACTACGATTCCATTCTTCCCGCAGCCATGTACCTACAGAACGATATCAGAAAAATTATGGAAAGTTTGCGGTGGAAAAAGTGATTTATTGCACTGAATCCTTAGCAAGTAGCGCTTCGGCCCTTGCAATACTGCCATTTATTTTTTCCTTGACGATTTTCACTTTTTCTTCTTCCTCATCCAACCATCGCTGTTTTTCTTCGGAAAGCTCCTTGCCGTTTAAAATCTCTTCGTGATTGAATCTATCACCAAAATCCTTCATCCAGTCCATCATGGTTTTATGTGCATCTTGAAGGTCTTTCATGGCGATTTCGTATTGCTGCCCCGTTTTGGTGGAATCCACTTTAGGTTTTAGCTCCCCGACCAATTTACCTATGGTTCCCATTTTGGGCATTACCTCGTCATGGATGGCCATCACTTTTTCCATTTGGGTTGTGCTTTCGGTAGTTTTCTTTTCTTCTTTGCAGGAGAAACTCAAAAATAAAACGGCACAGCTTAGGATAAAAAAGGTTTTTTTCATGGATTTTTATTTGTCTACAAAAATAAACAACTGTCAAACATCATTATATAATAAAGGACTAATATGTGTTAATTAATGATTATTCTCATATTCTTACCATTGAGTAAGATTTATCTTTGCAACTTAAATAAAACTCGTTGCAAAGGATACAGTCCATATTTAGTCCCAAAAACCTTTTTGCTTGTCTTTTCATTGTTTTGATAATGATAAGCAATCTCCGTTTTTCATCAATGTACGTGTATTACAGTTTGGATAGGGATGGGTTTATAGAGCAACTTTGCGAAAACAAGGACAAACCTGAGCTTAATTGCGATGGCAAATGTATGTTGGCCCAAATGCTTCGTGCCCAAGCAGAGGATGAAGAGCCCATGCCAGTAATCGGTTGGGACGAAGTCAGGGTTTTTTTTATGGAAATACCTAGCTACAACATACCAAATAGCATTGAGGATAATCCTAACTCATTTTATTACTCAGAATCCTATTCATATCGTTTTAGCGATACCCTCATTAAACCACCTATGGCTTAAGGTTTTACAATAAAAACGGCAAACACCCATTGCCGAACATGTATAATCTTTACATAGAATCAAAATGAATAAAAGTGCGATGGCAAAACTTTGTGTTTTGCTTTTTGGGGCCAGTGTGTCCTATGCGCAAGTGTCAAATGCGCAAGATACCTTATCAAAAGCACCGGTACAATTGGATGAGGTACTGGTGGAAGGAAAACGAAAAACAGATCCGGTTTTGTCCTCATTTAAGAGCGAACCGGAAAAGAAAATTGTCCAATCCAAGAATGTGGCCGATTTGTTTAAGGATATCAATGGCTTCAATCTGATCAAACGCGGTAACTATGCTATAGATCCGTCTTTTCGGGCTTCTCAATATGAGCAGCTCAATGTTCAATTTAATGGAGGAACCAAGGTGATGCATGCCTGTCCCAATAGGATGGACCCCATTACCACTCATGTGACCCCAGAAGAGATAGAGCGGGTAGAAGTGGTTAAAGGGCCATATACCTTTAGATACGGGCCCACCTTTGGCGGTATTGTAAATTTGGTGACTCAAGAAGTTGAAAAACAAGAAAAAGGATATCATGGTAAGGTAAACTTTGGTGGTGAAAACAATGGAAATGCCATTACTAGTTACGCAAATGTGAAATATGTTGGTGAAAAGTTTGATGCCAACCTCAATTTTGGATTTCGAGATTTCGGCAACTATGAAGATGGCGATGGCAATGAGGTGCCTTCCTCTTTTAAAAGTACCGATTATGGTGTTCAAGTAGGATACAATCCAACGAAAAACCAGAGGATTCAGGTAGGATTCCGGCAATCTTTTGGAAGGGATGTACTGCATGCCGGACTGCCCATGGATACAGAAATAGATGATAGCAACGTTCTTTCTGTCGATTATAAGTTGGATAATATTTCTGATGGTTTAAAAGCATTGAGCGCAAAGGTGTATCGCTCCAAAGTAGACCATCTAATGACCAATGAATTGCGTCCAACCTTTATGATGATGGAAGCCGTTTCCGAAGTGGAGGCCACAACCCTTGGTGGAAGAGTGGAACTGGAATGGAGACCGATCAGTAATTTTAAACTATATACAGGGATTGATGCATTTTCGGTAGGACGGACAGGGCAGAGAACCCGTTTGGTAAAGAGAAACATGAATGGGGGCTTACTCCCTGCTCCCATGGAGTTTGTTGATGAGGTATGGCAAGATTCCCAAATTGATGACTACGGAGCATTTGTAGAGGGTAAATATCCGTTATCCAAAAAGTTGTTGTTGAATGTAGGGGCGAGGTATGACATGGTTCTGTCCAAAACAGATGCACCAGCAGATGATTTTGTTGCCGAATATCCCGATTTGGATACAAGAACGGAGCATAATTTTAGTACAACAGCATCATTTAAATATATGGCTTCGTCCAAACTTTTGTTGGAATTGGCCTATGGTAGAGGAGTGCGTTCCGCGAATATGATCGAGCGCTTCATCAATCATTTTACAGTAGGTCAGGATCCTTATGAATATGTAGGAAACCCCTATTTGAATGCTGAGATAAACAATCAATTTGAGTTGGGTATGAAAGCAAATGCCAATTTTGAGGGATATGCTTTCAACCGATTGGATTATGGAGCCTCTGTCTATTATGCTATCTATGACGATTATATTGTTCCCGTGATAGATCCATCATTGGACAAAAAATATATGCCCATGGCAGAGCCCACCGAGGTAAAACGGTTCACCAATTTGAATGATGCTTACAAAACAGGATTTGAGGTTTTCGGAGAATTGGCTTTTTTGGAAGATTTTGCCTTTAAAACGGAGTTGTCCTATGTCTATGCTAAGAATCAGGATTTGGATGAATCCCTTCCGTTGACACCACCTTTGGTGAGCCGTTTCAATTTAAGCTTTGAGAGAGAAATGATTTGGGCCAGGGCAACCTATACGCTTACTTCGGAACAGTCCAATATTGCTAATTCCTTTGGAGAGCAAACAACGGACGGATACGGAGTTATGGATTTGCGTTTTGGGGCTAAACCCTTTGAGCATTTGACTGTAGGCATTGCAGCATCCAATATTTTTGATGAGACCTACAATGATCACTTAAACTTCTCTTTTGTGAACCAAGCAGATTATGGACGGGTGCCGATTAATAATCCTGGCAGGAATCTATCTGCCTTTATACAGTACAGTTTTTAGCAAATTGATGAACATTAAAAAAGGCGCTCGGTAGGAGCGCCTTTTTATCTTTATCAAGAGTTCTGCTTATTTAAAGTCTGATGCCTCAACCCCTTCGTTTACTTTGATTTCTTTCACATTAAATTCAAAGTTTTGAGGTCCCATGCTTTGCATCAGCTTGAACGGGAATTTGATACCTGAAACTTCTTGGTAATCACTGTACCCCAATGTACTCGTCATTTGCTGACCTTGTACTTCCTGAGTGTTGATTTCTTGAACTTTTAGACCGGTTTCCACATCGTAGAAAGCGGTTTTGCTGTCGTTTATTTTTAGCTTGTAGGCCTTTTTGTCGCCCACAGGCTCAACACCTTCCAAGGTAACATCCCCTGCAGCCAAGTAATTCAATTCAGGGAAAGCGGCAGATTCTTCTTTGATTTTTGCAATTTCCTCTGGAGAAAGGTCTTTACGCTGACCTTGCACCACCATGTAACCGGAATCGCCATCCAAAACCTGTTTTTGCATGGAATTTCCTTGCACTTTTACATCTTGCATGAATTGGTCTTGGGAGGTCTTCTTCATCTCAAGTTCCAGTTTCATGCCCTGCATTTCTGCTTCGGCCAACATGGAATAAGAGTCCACACTTTCCAGTTTGGATTTACCGCCAATGGCCTCAATATAGTTTTTCAATACAGTATTGGCATCCATCCCTTCGGGAACGGCGACACTATAATCAGGTTTTTCCGTTTTGTTGGCATACTTATCGTAATACAGTACAGGAACATCTTTTCCTTTAAAGGTCACTTTCTCCAAGTTTTCCAAAACATCGCTTCCCTTTCCGGTAACAACTACGCGGGCATTGGTGGTGGAAAAGTGCTTTTTGGCTGCTTGGAGCACATCTTCTTTGGTAATGGCGTCCAATCGTTCCAGATAGGTTTCGTAAAAATTCTTTGGAAGATCCTCGGTCTCTATGTTCAGTGCATACTCGGCAACGGTTTCAGGTTTTTCGAGGGCCATCACAAAGCTTCCTGCATATTTGGCCTTTGCATTAGCCAGTTCTTCATCGGAGACAGGCTCGGAAGTTATTTTATCTATCTCTTTCAAGATTTCGACCACGGAGCTATCGGTAACGGCATTTCTAACTTGCGCATAGGCGTTAAAACGCATTGGACTAAATTTATTGGCCCTTAATCCGGAATAGGAACCGTAGGTGTACCCTTTGTCCTCTCTCAAATTTTTGAACAACCTTGCCTGTCCACCGCCACCTAATATTCTATTGGCCAAAAGGGCATCCAGATAGTCCTCGTCCTTCATTTTTAAGTGGGTGATGTTTTCCACCGCTACTTCGGACTGCACAGCGTTGGGCATATCCACAAAATTGATTTGGGTGTACTGCACATCTTTTGGGTCGGAATAGCTAAAAGAAGGCGGGGCTGCTTTGGACCAGGGAGTGAACGCCTTGGTCACCAATTCTTTCACGTTTTCAAATTCTACATCACCGATTACGACCAAATAAGCATTGGCGGGAACAAAATAAGACCGGTAGAATTGCTCCACATCGAGTAGGGTTACATTGTTAACGGTCTCCTCGGTCATAAATTCACCAAAAGGGTGATTTTTTCCGTAGGCCAAGGCCAATTGAACCCTGTCCGCAATGGCGGAAACGTCTTTTTCCTCGGATTTGATGCCTGTTATGATTTTCTCTTTTTCCTTATCAAATTCTTCTTGGAGAAAGTTTGGATTGAGTGCGGCATCGGCCATCAACTCCAAAATCCTTGGGAAATATTTGGACAAAGAACTTGCGAAGGCACTTTGCTCACCAATGTAAACATTGGCACCTAAAAAATCCACTTCTTCATAAAATTCGTCCTTTGGGATGTTTTTGGACCCTTTGCCCAACATGCTTCCCGTAAGTGCGGATACCCCAGCTTTGTCACCCTCTAAAATAGGTGGGTTGTCAATGGAAAGCTGAATGCGAACCCTGGGTAATTTGTGGTTTTCCACTACAAGGACCTTCAAGCCGTTTTTAAGCTCAAAACGGGCAGGTTCCTTTAAGTTGATCTTGGGAGCAGGACCAGCTTTTGGTTGCGTACTCCTATCAATTTGTGCGTATGAGGCTGTCATGCATAAGGACAGCACAGCTAAAATTAAATACTTTTTCATCTTAATTAGCATCTTTTTGTTCTGGTAAATATTCCAACTCGATACGTTGGTTCACCTTCAAATATTTTTTGGCCACTTCCATGATTTCTTCACGGGTAATGGAACGGTAAATATCAATCTCGGTGTTGATGAGGTTGGTATCGTCCTTCAGCATATAGTTTTCGGCCAATGAGTTGGCGATGCCCTCAACACTACTGTTGGCATTTACAAATTGGTTCTCGAACTTGTTCTGAAGTTTTTGGTAATCTTTTTCGGAAATCAACTCCATTTGAAGTTTTAGGATCTCTTCATCGATCTCTTTTTTGATGTCCTGAATGGAATTGTCGCCAACAGGAAGCCCTCCAACGATGTACGAGCTGTAATCTTCGGCATCAATGGGCACGGAAAGTATTTGAAGTGCCATTTTTTTCTCGTCCACCAATTTTTTGTAGAGTTTGGAGCTTTCCCCATCGCTCAAATAAGTAGAAATCATGTTAATCACATAAGCATCCCGTTGCCCTTGCCCTGGTGTTCTATAAGCCAATAAAATTGCAGGGATTTGGATGTTGGGGTCGTAATACTTGGCAAACTTGGTTTTGGTGATAGGCTCTTCCTTTACGTTTGGTCTTTGGATTTCGGCACCTCTTGGAATAGGGCCAAAATAATCCTCGATCATTTTTTTGGTCTTGGCGGTTTCAAAATCTCCAGCTACAACCAAAACCGCATTATTGGGCACATAATAGGTTTTATTGAACTTTTTAAAATCGTCCAAAGTGGCACTTGCCAAATGCTCAAAAGACCCGATAACCCCCCAGCGATATGGATGGTTGGTATATAGATTTTTCAGGATTTCATTAAAAAAGGCACCGTAGGGAGAATTATCTACCCGAAGCCTCTTTTCCTCCTGTACCACTTCTTTTTGGGTATCTACACCAACTTGCCCGATTATAGGATGCATCAAGCGTTCCGATTCCAGCCAAAGGCCGACTTCCAAACTGTTGGAGGGAAAAACTTCATAATAATAGGTGCGATCCAAAAAGGTGTTGGCATTATGCCTTCCTCCATTGGAAGCAACGATTTGGTCCCACTCACCTCGTTCAATGTTTTTGGTGCCTTCGAACAATAAATGTTCAAAAAAGTGGGCAAAACCCGTTTTTTCGGGGTCCTCGTCCTTGGATCCCACATGGTACATAACCGATGTGGTAACCACAGGCGCACCGTTGTCCTGATGTAGGATAACGTGCAGACCGTTGTCCAGATCATACTCTTCAAAAACCACTTCCTGTGCCGAAAGCAGCGTTACTGCAAAGAGCATTGTAAATGCAGAAAACAAATGTTTTTTCATGTTAATAGTCAGTATTTAAAAATTGATATTGCTAAGAGGTTGGTATCGATTTTCCAATCGATGTTACGCTAAATATAAAATTTTTTATGACGATCCCATGAATATATAAAAGTCTTTAGATTTAAAATGTGGGATAATTCACAAACATTCAGTAAATTAAACAATGAATCCAAAAATTGAAATATGAAAAATTTAACCCTTCCAATCCGTTTCGGAATAGTTACCAGTGCTGTACTGATCGCATATTTTTTGATTTTGGCCTTGATGGGAAAGCATACCAATGTTTTTTACAGCCTGTTCAATGGGGTGATTACTGGTTTTGGTATATATGAGACAATCAAGTATACCAAAATAAGGCAGGGCAAGAGTTTTAGTTATGGAAATGGATTTACCGCAGGCATTACAACCGGTTTTGTTGCCACGTTGTTGTTCACCATCTTCTTTGCCCTCTATGCAACGGAGTTGGACAGTGCTTTTCTTGATAAACTCTCCTCGGCATGGTCCAACGACTATAAGAATTTCCAAGGCATTGTTTTTTTTACAGTAGCCATTATGGGGTTTGCCACGACTTTGGTTTTGACCCTCTCGTTTATGCAACTCTTTAAAACCAGTAACAATTCAAAAAAAATTATGGGTTAAATCAGGGAAGATTACTTGTAGATTAAGGATTTAGCAGTATATTTGCACCCGCTAATTTTGATAAAGCGCAGTAATTTTAATCTAATTAACGCATTATGTACGCAATTGTAGAGATGGCAGGGCAGCAATTTAAAGTTGCAAAAGACCAAAAAGTGTACGTTCACCGTTTACAAGCAGAAGAAGGTAAAAAAGTTACTTTCGACAAAGTGCTTCTTTTGGAAGATGGTGGTAACGTAACCATTGGCGCCCCGGTCATAGAAGGTGCGGCTGTTGAAGCCAAAGTTGTAAAACACCTTAAAGGAGATAAGGTAATCGTCTTTAAAAAGAAAAGACGTAAAGGATACCAAAAGAAAAACGGTCACAGACAATATTTGACTGAAATCGTTGTTGAGAGTATCTTGGCAAAAGGAGCCAAAAAAGCGGCCCCCGCAAAAGCCAAAGCTGAAGCAAAACCAGCTGCCGAACCAAAAAAGGCAGAGAAAAAAGCAGAGGCTCCAAAAAAAGAAGCTCCAAAGGCAACTGAGGATTTGAGTTCCAAAACTGTTGCTGAATTGAAGGAAATGGCAAAAGCCAAGGAAATTACCGGTTACTCTTCCATGAAGAAGGCCGAGTTGATCGAAGCGTTAAGCAAATAAGAAAAGAACTAAAATTTATATATCATGGCTCACAAGAAAGGTGTAGGTAGTTCAAAAAACGGTAGAGAATCAGAATCGAAACGCTTAGGTGTTAAGATTTTTGGTGGTCAGGCAGCCATTGCTGGTAACATTATTGTAAGACAACGTGGTACCAAGCACAACCCTGGCGAAAATGTATACGCAGGAAAAGACCATACCTTGCACGCCAAGGTAGATGGTGTTGTTAAGTTTGAAAAGAAAGTTGGTGGTAAATCTTACGTTTCCATCGAACCTTTTGAAGCTTAATAAGCAATAAAAATTTTTTGGAAAAGGCTCTGCATTTGCGGAGCCTTTTTTATTTGTCATCATTTTTAAAGATTTCATAACCTAATGGTGATATTTTTGGAGTGATGGGGAGTGACCTTGACCTTCTTATCTTGTAGAATATTGAAAAGAACCTCTATTTTTAGGATTTGGGCAAATCTTGGACCTGTATTAGAAGCGTAATTTCCGTTTTCGGGCTGTAATTTCCCAAGTGTTTACTTTTTTACCGTTTTCAATCACAGAAACTTCATCATGAAGGTTAATAGTAGGGCAAATATGATACGGAATGCCATATAAAACATCTCCAACGTTATGTTTGTCCCAATCTTTTACTTTGATTACACCATGTTCTTCACTTTGTGAAAGCAATTCATAATTTTCTAGATTGAGAAATTTGACCCGTTTGTCAATCGGGTTTTCGGCTGCCACGGATTTATGGCCCAGATCCACTGTAATAATGCCCTCGGTGGGTTTGGAAATAATCCTTGTAACTAAAAGCGCGGCATGTTTAAAGTTTTGTTCCTTTAATTTTTCACCATATCCCCAATCCCAAAGCACACAAGTGCCCGGGCTGGTAATTCTACTTTTGTTGATCAAGTGGGATGTAAAGGACGGGGTTCCTCCACAGATCATTTGGGAGTCCGGGTACTTTTCTTGAACCGCTTTAAAGTATGCGCTTACTTCTTCCAGCCCTTTTTCAATTTTTTGGTTCCTCTCCTCAAAATCGGTGTCGCGTAAATGGCCATCATACACATGGAACCCTTTAAAATGTAATGCATTGCAAGTATTAAGAAAAGCCATTAGCTCGTCGAGGCTGTGCCCAACTTTAATGCCTGAACGGTTCATTCCGTTATTGATGTCAATATAAATATCGATGGTGAGTTCATGGTCCAAAGCCTCTTGGTTTAAAAGCTCGGCACTATCCATATTGTCCAAAATAGAGGAAAACTGGGTTTCAGAATAGTGTTTCATCAAACTAAGGAGGCGTTTTACTTTGGGCCCAACAAGTTGATGGGAAATCAAAACAGACTTAGCTCCAGCTTCAGCAGCTATTTCCGCTTCAGCAATGGTGGAAGCCTTAAAGTTGGAGATTCCGGATGCCAACAATAGTTCCATTACCTTGGGCATTTTGTTGGTTTTGATGTGCGGCATCAACCGTTCTGTTTTGCCATCAACCAAGGTAATCATCTCTTTTATGTTGTATTCAAGGTGTTCCAAGTATAATGCAATTGAGGGAGAATCCACCGTTTCCACATTCTGTATGTTGTACCAGTTATCCATTGTTTTGAAATATAAGTTGCCGAGGCAATGTAACCAATTAAATGATACCAAAAAAAGCTCCTTGATAAACCATTGTGGCTTTTACACAAAGTTTTTTTGTAGTTTTAATAGCATTAACCATAAATCTTATATCATGAAAAAAGCAATCATTTCATCATTATTGGCTTGTTCTATTTTGTTTACTAGCTGTTTAGGCTCTTTTAGTGCCTTCAACAACTTAAAAGATTGGAACCAAGGATTAACGGATAGCAAGTTTTTGGACAACCTGATTTTTTGGGGATTGAACATAGTTCCTGTTTACGGCCTATTCTTTCTTGGAGATACCCTTATTTTTAACGTAATCGAGTTTTGGTCGGGATCTAACCCAATTGCGATGAAAGATGGGGAATCCGAAACCCAAATGGTAGAGCACGATGGAAACAAATTTAAAATGGTGGCCACCAAAAATAGAATTCAAGTTACCGTGGTGGAGGGACCAAAAAAAGGAAAGAAAATTGATTTGGTATACAAACCAGATGAAAAATCTTGGAATGCCATTCGTCCAAATGGTGAGATTATTAAACTATCCTCTTTTGAAGAAGGTTTCTATATTGTTTATATGCCAAACGGAGAAAAGGTTAAAATTGACCCTATGAGTACTAGGGAAGAAGGATTGGCCTTGTTGAAAGAAAGCAAAACCTGCTACTATGGTGAAACCCTATTGGCGGATTAAAAAATAAATTCCAATAAAAAACCCATGGTTTTGACCATGGGTTTTTTGTTTTATAGATCTTCCGTGCTTAGTATCGGTAATACTCTGGCTTAAAAGGTCCTTCGACTTTTACACCGATATAATCTGCTTGGTCTTGCTTTAGCTCGGTTAACTCAGCGCCCAAACGGGACAAGTGCAATTTGGCTACTTTTTCGTCCAAATGCTTCGGAAGCATATAAACTTCGTTGGCATATTTGTCGCTGTGGTTCCAAAGCTCTATTTGTGCCAAGGTTTGGTTGGTGAACGAGTTGCTCATTACAAAACTTGGGTGACCTGTGGCGCATCCAAGGTTTACCAATCTACCCTCGGCCAAGATAATTACATCTTTGCCATCAATGGTGTACTTGTCAACCTGTGGTTTTATTTCGTCTTTGGTATCGCCGTAGGTTCCATTTAACCAAGCCATATCAATTTCGTTGTCAAAATGGCCAATGTTGCAAACAATGGCTTTGTCCTTTAAGGCTCTAAAATGCTCTTCACGTATAATGTCCTTGTTGCCTGTTGTAGTGATTACAATATCGGCATTGGACACCACGGTTTCCAATTTTTTCACTTCAAAACCGTCCATACAGGCTTGCAAAGCACAAATTGGGTCAATTTCGGTAACGGTAACAATGGCACCTGCCCCACGGAACGATGCGGCAGTTCCTTTTCCAACATCGCCATAACCGGCAACCACAACACGTTTACCGGCCAACATGGTGTCCGTGGCCCTGCGGATAGCATCCACGGCACTCTCACGGCATCCATACTTATTGTCAAATTTGGACTTGGTCACAGAATCGTTCACGTTAATGGCTGGCATGGGAAGCGTTCCCTTTTTCATTCTTTCATACAAACGGTGTACTCCGGTTGTGGTCTCTTCGGAAAGTCCTTTTACTCCGGTTGCCAACTCGGGATATTGGTCAAGGACCATATTGGTAAGATCTCCACCATCGTCCAAGATCATGTTCAATGGTTTTCTTGCCTCACCAAAGAACAAGGTTTGCTCAATGCACCAGTCAAATTCCTCTTCGGTCATCCCTTTCCATGCATAAACCGGGATTCCTGCAGCAGCTATTGCCGCAGCAGCGTGGTCTTGAGTAGAAAAGATGTTGCAAGAGCTCCAGGTTACCTCAGCTCCGAGCGCGACCAAAGTTTCGATAAGTACCGCAGTTTGGATGGTCATGTGAAGACAACCGGCAATCCTTGCGCCCTTTAAAGGTTGTTGGCTCCTGTATTCTTCACGTAAGGCCATGAGTCCTGGCATTTCGGCCTCGGCAAGCTCAATTTCTTTCCTTCCCCAGTCTACAAGAGAGATATCCTTCACTTTGTAAGGTACATGCGGAATTGTCTTTGTGCTCATATTTTATATAAATTTACTTTTGTAGCTTCGCTTAAATAGTGCGACAAAGATACGAATTCACTTAACTTTAGTTCATGCCCATTTACAAAACAATAACAGTTTCGCCAACGACCAAAGTTTACATTTGGAAGGTTACCGAGCCAGAGGCTGAACTTGCTAAGGGTGTGGAGCTTACAACGCATTGCCAAAACAGGATGGACGGCATGAAATCGGAGGCACACCGAAGGGCTTTTTTGAGTATTCGTCACCTTATGGCAGAGGCGGGCTATGTAGATCATGACCTGTATTATGATGATTTTGGAAAACCCCATCTTAAGGATGGGAAATTTATCTCCATTACCCATTCACACAACTTTACCGGAATAATTATCAGTGAAACCGATGAGGTAGGCATCGATATTGAGATGCAACGTGATAAAATTCTAAAGATAGCCCACAAATTCACGCCCATCCAAGAGTACAAAACCTTGGCCAATTCAGAAGCATTGATGCGAAAGCTCACCATTGTTTGGGGTGCCAAGGAATCGCTCTACAAAATTTATGCACAGCAGGGACTCAGTTTTTTAAGGCATATTAACGTGATTGATTTTTCTTTTGAGGACACCCGTACCGTGGCCGAGATATTGTACGAGGGAAAAAGATCGCATTACGAAATTGAATTTATAGAGTTTGAGGGTTTTACATGCGTTTATGCGCTTAAAATGATGGGGGGATGATGATTCCTTTTTGTAGTTTTGCTGAAACTATAACTGTCCATGAAAATATCAGTTGAACTAACCTTATCACCACTTCAAGACAATTTTGAAGCTCCTGTCATTGATTTCATCAAAAAGTTGCGCGATTCGGGACTCACCGTTTTAGAAAACCCATTGAGTACACAGGTGTTTGGTGATTATGATAAGGTAATGGAGCTGCTCCATTCCGAAATCAAGGAAAGTTTTGAGAACTTGGACCATGTAGTACTTACCATGAAAATGGTAAAATCCGACCGAAGCGAGTATGAACCCCATTTTTGATTTTTTCCTCGGCCCCTACGAAGACCGAGAGCTATCCCTGATCATTTTAGAGGCCACTGCTTTTTTCTTTGGAATTGCCAGCGTGGTCTATGCCAAAAGGGAAGATATTTTGGTGTATCCCACGGGATTGGTCGCTACCGTAATAACTACCTATATTTTTCTTGTGGATCGTCTGTATGGTGATATGATGATGAATTTTTATTACTCCATTATGAGCATTTATGGATGGTGGAACTGGGCCAGAAGAAGAGATGATAGACGGTTGGTGGTCAATATTACGAGAACCAATACCAAAGAAAAATGGATAGGGTTTGGCTTTTTCCTACTGACCATGTTGGTTACTTATGGGGTATACAGGATGTTTGGTGCGGAAATAGAACGGACCAATTACGTGGATATATTCACTTCGGGGATTTTCTTTACTGCGATGTGGTATATGGCCAATAAAAAACTGGAAAACTGGACCCTTTGGATTTTGGGTGATTTAATAACTGTACCTTTGTACGCATATAGAGGATGGGGTATGTTCTCTTTACAATACCTCATTTTTACTGTGTTGGCAATACAGGGATATCTAGCATGGAAGAAAAACTTGGGCAAGAGCCCTCAAACCTCATAAAAGTAGTCCTTTTTGGACCCGAGTCTACCGGAAAAACCACCTTGGCCCAGCAATTGGCCGAGCACTACAATACGCAATGGGTGCCCGAATATGCACGGGAATATCTTCAAGAGAAATGGGACAGGGAGCAAAAAACTTGCGAACCCCACGATTTGGTCCCTATTGCCTACGGCCAAATGCGTTTGGAAAATGAGTTGGCCAAAAAGGCAAATCAAGTCCTTATTTGTGACACCGATCTTTTGGAGACCAAAGTATATTCGGAGGCTTATTACAATAGTACCTGCGACCCACTTTTGGAGGAGTATGCCCTAAAAAACACCTACGACCTATACTTTTTGACATATATAGATACTCCATGGGAGGCGGATGATTTGAGGGACAAGCCAGATGAAAGAGAACGAATGTTTGCGTATTTCAAGGAAGCTTTGGAGAATAATAACAGGAAATTCGTTATTTTAAGGGGGGATAAAGCGTCAAGGCTATCCACAGCAGTAAAATATATAGATAAACTTCTCCAAAAACATGATTGAATTAAGTCCTAAAGACTTGGAACAACTGGATTCCAAAGGAATTTCCAAAGAAAAAGTAGTAAACCAAATACAAACATTTAAAGAGGGCATCCCCTTTGTTCAGCTATCGCAAGCCGCTGTGGTGGGTAATGGCATACTTAGGTTTTCCGAAAAAGAACAACTCGACCTGCTTCAGTATTTTGAGGACAACAGAAAAGAACTGGAACTATTAAAGTTTGTGCCCGCTTCGGGAGCGGCATCCCGAATGTTCAAGGCCATGTTTAATTTTTTGGACAGTTATGATCCATCAAAAGAAAAACTCTCCGAATACATAGAACGAACTGGTGACAAGGATGCAAAAAAGTTTACCGAAAATCTTTCGGATTTTCCTTTTTACGACCTCATTATGTCAAGAATAAAACGCAAAGCATCCAATAAGGATGAAGAAGCCTATCTTTTTGTAAAGGAGATGTTGGCCGAGGACGGGCTCAATTACGGTTTTTATCCAAAAGGGCTATTGCCTTTCCATGAATATGATACAGGGACGGCAACCCCGTTCGAGGAACATTTAAAAGAAGCTGCGCTTTATGCGAAAACAAAGGGCAGGGCCAATCTTCATTTTACCGTATCGGAACAGCACGATGAGATGTTCGCCAAGGAAGAAGCCTTGGTAGGGCCAAAAATTTCAAAGCTGACCGATACCATTTTTAAAGTGTCCTACTCCAACCAAAAACCTTCAACGGATACCATTGCGGTGGATATGGAGAACCAGCCATTCAAAAATAGCGATGGAACCATTCTGTTTCGTCCGGGAGGGCATGGGGCGCTCATCGAAAACCTTAATGATCAAAATGCCGACATTATCTTCATTAAAAATATTGATAACGTAGTCGTTGATAAAAACTTGGAGACCGTGGCCAACAGCAAAAAAATGTTGGCCGGTGTCCTAAAAAAAGTACAGGATAAGGCTTTTTCTTATGCCAAACTTTTGGAAAAAGACGATGTTTCCATTGAAAAATCGGATGAAATAAAAGCTTTTTTGGAAAGAGACCTCAATGTTCGTATGCCCAAAAATTACGATGATTTCAGCGTGGACGAACAAAAGAAGGTTTTAAAAGATAGGATAAACCGCCCCATCCGAGTTTGTGGCATGGTTAAAAACGAGGGAGAACCCGGTGGAGGTCCTTTTTGGATCAAAGATGGTCAAGGGAACATATCGCTTCAAATCATAGAGTCCGCCCAAATTGATATGGACAACAAAGAGCAAGCTGCAATAGTACAGAACGCAACACATTTTAATCCCGTGGACCTGGTCTGCGGTGTTCGAAACCATAAAGGAGAAAAATTCAACCTATTGGAATTTGTGGACACCAAGCAAGGTTTTATTACAGGAAAAACCAAAGAAGGCAAGGAATTGAAAGCCTTGGAACTTCCTGGTCTGTGGAACGGGGGCATGGCCTTTTGGAACACTATTTTTGTAGAGGTGCCATTGGTAACCTTTAACCCTGTTAAAACGGTAAACGACCTTTTAAAACCCACACACCAAGCATAAAAACTTAAAAGACAACGAATTAATCCGCTTCCTAAATGGATAGCGGATTTTTTTGTGTTCTGGCGTGACCTATCATTAAAAGGTGTGTCTTAAAAGTACAATCGAAATTGTTTTCGATGACATGATTAAATTTTGATAATCCTTGTGGGTTGTCTCAACTAGGTTGGTTGGTTTGGGAAGAGGCCGTGCATTTTGTACGGCTTTCTTTTCATAGTGTTCGGAAACAATAGGCAACAACATTAAAATGATTTATAAAATAGTCCTGTTCTTTAATCTAATATCATTGGCTTTGGCCATTTACATATTGATATCGTATTTAATAAGCAGAAATAAGGATAAGGACATGCAAAATCAGGATGATGCTATATAAACACTATCCATGTATTATCCATTTCTGCCAAGTTGTACCGTGGTCTTTTTTCCTTGTGACCGTATAATTGGCAAAAATGAAAGGCTGCTTCGGCAGCCTTTCTTGTATAAAAATTACACAGGCTGTTTACCGAATTACACACTTTTACACAGTGCTTCAAAACAGCTGAAAATTATAACTAACTAATAAACAACAATGTACGTGTATTTGATGTGTGATTTTAGAATTGGCACTATGTTTTCACATAGTTAGTCAAGTTTAACAATTAAAATCATATACCATGAAAAATTTAGCTTTAGCAACAGTACTATCATTTGTAGGAATCACAGCATTTGCCAATGTAGAAACTCCAGAATTGGAAAATAATAACGCAATGGAAATCGTACAGGGAGATTTTGAAGAGATCAGCGTGTCCGACCTTCCATCGGCAGTAACAGGTGCTGTGGAATCAGATTACCCTACGGCTACGATCAGTAAGGCGTACAAAAATGACCAAGATCAGTACAAATTGGACCTTACCCTTGAAGACGGTACAACAGGAACTGTGTATGCCGATGCCGAGGGGAATTGGATTGACATGTAATTAGTTTTATCACCCCACAATAGTTAGTTTGGTTGGAAAAGGGCTGCTTCGGCAGTCCTTTTTTTGTGATAATTTTATCAAAATGGAAAAGTCCCAAAAAGAGTCAGGGCCGTATATTAAATAACTGAGATATGCCCAGAATCTTAATAATTGAGGACGATACTGCTTTTTGTCAAATGCTTCAAAAGTTTTTGACCAAGAACGGTTTTGCCGTATCAGTAAGTTATTCCATTAAAGAGGCAGAGGAATATCTAGCGTCATCTACCTTCGACATAATCCTATCCGATGTTAGATTGCCGAAAGGAAACGGGGTTACTTTGCTTCCCCAGGTAAAACGCGAGTCACCAAAGACCCAAGTTATTTTAATGACAGGATATGCCGAGGTGAAGACTGCGGTAAATGCCATTAAAAAGGGTGCTTTCGATTATATATCAAAACCTTTTACACCAGAAGAAATACTTTCCGTAATTAAAGATGCCTTGCGAACCAAAGTGACGGATTTCAAAGTTTCTCGCGAAGGTTCAAAACCATCTGAAGCGAAGAAGGGCCCGATCAACTTTTTAAAAGGTCAAGGAGAAAAATCCAAGAAACTCCAACAGTATGTGGAGCTGGTCGCTCCTACAAACATGTCCGTTTTACTAACGGGCGAAAGTGGTACGGGAAAAGAAGTCACCGCCAAGGCCATTCACCGGGCAAGCAAGAGAAATAATCAACCGTTTGTAGCGGTAGACTGTGGTGCCATACCAAAAGAAATTGCCACCAGCGAATTTTTTGGCCATGTAAAGGGCAGTTTTACGGGCGCCATAGATGATAAACAAGGCCATTTTGAAGCGGCCAACGGAGGAACCCTTTTTTTGGATGAGGTAGGGAATCTATCCTACGAACATCAAATTCAGCTACTTAGGGCCATTCAAGAGCGTAAAATAAAACGAGTGGGCAGTACCAAAGAAACCCAGTTGGATATCCGCATTATTGCTGCCACAAACGAAAATCTTTCCGAAGCTGTGGAAGAAGGTGGTTTTAGGGAGGATTTGTACCACAGACTCAACGAGTTTTCCATTGAAGTGCCATCCTTGAGAGATAGGCGAGAGGATATTCCCCTATTTGCAGATTATTTTTTGGCCAAGGCCAATTCAGAATTGGATAAAAATATTGTAACGTTTTCCGATGAAACCAAGCGAATCCTTCAGGAGTATGATTGGCCGGGAAATTTGAGGGAAATGAAAAATGTGATCAAAAGGGCCGTTCTTTTTTCTGAAACGGAAACCATGTTCCCAAATGCTTTGGCAGAAGGGGTCGTAAAAGGAGCAAGTAAATATGAAGAGGTCAATTTTTCTAAATCTGATTATGAGAAGGAGCGGATTCTGACCGCCTTAAAACAGACCAACTTTAACAAAAGCAAAGCGGCAAAACTACTGCAAATCACCCGCAAGACGCTTTATAACAAAATCAATCAATATCAATTGAATGTTTAGCTAAATAATTTTGGATTTCACTTTCCAAATGGGACAGCACTTTTTTTAGTTCCGAAAGAATATTGAACGTTTTTTCTCCTTTTGCATCATCGGAAATATTTTCCAAAAGTTCCAATAAGTGGATGGCATCTTTTATTTCCAACTGCCTGAACATGGGCAACATTTTGTGGGATGTAGACCTGATATCTGTATAATCTTTATCGCCAACGGCGGAAAGCAAAAACGCTAGATTCTTTTTCGTGTTCTCCAAAAACACTTGTAAAACTTCCTGAATGGCATTTGGATCATCCAAAAAGGGGGAAATATTTTTAAGAGTGAACATGGAAGACTCCGAAGCGGGAATTGCATTGGACAAGGCCACCTTTTCTGTCGATTTTAAAACACGCAGTAGGGAATTGGCCGTAAATGGTTTCTGTAGCACATCCGAAAAACCAGGGCCTAAATAGTCCGTTTTATTGCCGATTTGTTGTCCGGTCATGGCAATTACGGGATTTTTATATCCAATGCTTTTAATTGTTTTTAGCACAGAAAAACCATTTGTGGTGGGCATTTGAATGTCCGTCAGTACAGCATCGAACTGGTGGATTTTTGATAGCTCAATATCATCAAAACTTAAAATAGTTTCTGTTTTGATGTGGTTGATTTTACAAACCTCGGAGATAAGACCAAGCATGTTTTCATCATCATCAATAACCAAAATGGAAAGCTCTTTGGGTTTGGAAATAAACGCTTTGGAATCATTTTCAACCACTTCGATTTTAGAAAACTCAACAGGAATCCGAACAGTAAACGTACTCCCTTTGCCTACTTCGCTCTTTAAACTCAACGCACCTCCCAATAATTCTGTCAGTTTTCTGGAAATGGTAAGCCCCAGCCCATACCCGATCTGGGCTTTCTGGGAAGGAGCTTCTGCCTGTGTAAATTCTTGGAAGATAGCTTCCTGTTTTTCAACAGGGATCCCTATACCTGTGTCCTCAATATCAATCCTCACCCATGTGGCTTTGTTTTTTTCTTCCACTACCGCAGCAACCCTAACATGGCCGGAATCTGTAAACTTAAAGGCGTTGCCAATGAGGTTGGTAAGTATTTGCCGTATTCTAAAAGGATCGTTGATGATAGGTGTTTTTAAGTCGTCTGCTATTTTTAATTGGAGCAATACTCTTTTTTTGGATTGTATTTCTTCAAAATCAACCGCAGTTTCTTCTATTAATTGGAATAGGGCAAAAGGCACCTTGTCCAACTGGATTTTTCCCGCCTCCAGTTTGGAATAGTCCAAAAGGTCGTTTACCAAATTATCTACATAGCCAGAAGAGGACTTGATTTTTTTAAGGTAGTTCAGTTGTTTCGTGCTCAATCCACTTTGCTCGATCAAGTCGGAATAGCCCCTGATGGTATTCAGCGGTGTTCTTAGGTCGTGGCTAACGGTCGAGATTAATTGTTCCCTGCTTTTTAAAAGTGATTCGGAATATTTTTTGGCCTTTTCGAGCCGTTCTCGGTATTGCTGTGCTTTCCAGTAATCCTTGGAAATCATGAGCGTAAACAATATCACTGTTATTAGCCCTAGAATAACAGCTCCGACTGCCAAGCGAGAGCTTTTTTTCAATGCCTGCTCTTGCTTAAGACTGTCCAGATAGGTATTCAGTGCCATTTCCTGTTCAAAGTCGGATAAAATGCCCCGCATTTTTTGTGAAAGCTCTAGGTCGGTCCTATAAATTTGAAGTTCTTTTTGCAATACGGTACGTTCGGCCGTAACTGTTTCGGTTTTGGCTTTGTTTAAAATAGCTTTGGATACTTCTAAAATGGAGTCGATATTTTTGGCGGCCGTATTACCGTCGGAATTTGGAATATTCTTGTTGAGTATGGCGACGTACTCTTTGATGTATTCTTGGGTTCTAGTAGGCAATTTGTCAAAATTCGGAGCAAAGGTCTCCGGGGTAATTCTGCCCATGTCCACTTCCATCTCATGGAAAGCCTTTAAAACTGAGTCCAAAGAAGTTTTATTTTCGTTCCTAACTTTTAGTTTTCGTAGCTCGGCATTATTAAAAACCTTTTGCTTTAATAATTCTTGAACACTGTCCAACCTAAGGTTTAGGCTGCCACTGTTGGTTTGCGCCAGTGGTTTAAGGGAGTCGATGAACTGGGTAATGGAGTCCACCTTTTGCGCATAGTATTTTAAATCCTGCGGTTTTTTGGTCTGTAAGGCCAACTTGGATAAGTTTTCGGCATCATAGAGTTGTGTGAGCAACCTGTTGGTCTTCAGTAGTTTTTCGTTGCTCTCTCCTTGATTTTTTGCAGAAGCATAGCTTTTGAACTCATTATAGATAAAGAATGCAGCCAAGGTTGCCAAAACTCCAAGCACTGCATAACTCAGTATAATTTTAAGGGTAAACCTTTTTTTGGATTTAGGGTGCATACCATTATATACGCAGGCACTTGGGGGTCATGGTTGTTATCAAAAGTTAAATTTCCAAGATGTTTTTTATGAAAATCAATATTCGCATCATACATTTGTGGCATCTCAAAGGGGTGCTTTTTACCAAAAGGCTGAGATTATACCCAATGAACCTGGGCGGGTAATGCTGCCAAGGGAATGCGCAAGTCGCATCTTGGAATTTCTATGTTTCTTTTAGAAACAACAATCAATTATTAACAAAGAATAATGACCCCTTTTATTCGTAACATTTTTACGAATGAAACTCTATTCAATTATTCAAAAAAGAGCCGTTTTTGGCTCAATGCGACCGACAAAAAACAATTACGGGAACCGCATTAAAACATTATGTGCAACAGTGGCCCTAGGTGGGCTGGCGTTTACCATGAGCGCCCAAGAAGAACCGATTGACAGTCTTGAAGGAGAAAAAGTGGTGCTGGACGAAGTTTTGGTACAATCGGTAAGGATAACCAAGGATTTTCCCATTACTTTTTCCGATTTGGACAAGGTGGAACTAGCTCCGCGGAACTTAGGACAGGATATTCCCATTCTCATGAATTTTATGCCCGCGGTTGTTACCACCTCGGATGCCGGAGCTGGCGTGGGATACACGAGCATGCGCGTTCGTGGTAGCGATGCAACACGGGTAAATGTTACCATTAACGGTATTCCGTACAACGATGCTGAATCACATGGTACCTTTTGGGTGAACATGCCCGATTTTGCCTCCTCCACCCAAAGTTTGCAGTTACAGCGAGGTGTGGGAACTTCTACCAATGGGGCCGGGGCATTTGGTGCTAGTTTGAACATGCTCACAGATGCTTTTTCCGAAGAGGCCTATGCTACAATTTCTTCTTCTGTGGGAAGTTTTAGTACCCTTCGGAACAATGTCAAGTTCAGTACAGGGTTGATGAATGATCATTTTGAATTCTCTGGGCGACTATCCAGGGTTACATCCGATGGATATGTGGACCGAGCGGCTTCGGAATTGGATGGCTATTTCCTGCAAGGTGCATATCAAGATGACAACACCTTGATCAAGGCTTTGCTTTTTGGGGGACATGAGATTACTTATCAAGCTTGGAATGGAATTACAGCAGAACAGTTGGAAAACGACCGTACTTTTAATTCTGCAGGAATTTATACTGATGATAACGGTAACACTCAATTTTACGAAAATGAGGTGGACAATTACAAGCAAGATCACTTTCAACTGCATTGGTATGAAACATGGAACCCTGCTTGGAACACCCATTTGGCCGTACACTACACGCGTGGAAAAGGTTTTTTTGAACAATTTAGGGAAGACGACGATTTTGCTACGTATGGTTTGGAGCCCATCACGGTAAACGGCGATTTGGTTGAAAACACGGATTTGATACGTCGTCGCTGGTTGGACAATGATTTTTACGGAACCATTTTTTCAGCTACCTACAATAACGAGAATCTCGAACTAATTATGGGAGGTGGTTACAACGAGTACAAAGGCGACCACTTTGGTGAGATCATTTGGGCCGAGTATGCCAGCGGCAGCGAAATAAGGGACAGGTATTACGATGATAATTCCACCAAAACCGATTTCAACGTTTATACCAAGGCCAACTACAAATTAACGGACCAATGGTCCTTGTTCGGAGATGTGCAATACCGTGGGGTAACCTACGAAGCCAATGGTGAAGATACGGGTTTGGTGTATGATTCCTTCAGCTTTTTTAATCCAAAGGCAGGTATTACCTTCGATTTAAACCGCAACAACAACTTCTATTTTTCTTATGCGAGAGCAAATAGGGAGCCCAACCGTAATGATTATGAGAGCGGAAGTCCAAAACCTGAGAAATTAAACGATTTTGAACTGGGATGGCGTTTCATTTCACCAAGTTTCCAACTGAATACCAATGTGTACTATATGCGGTACAAGGATCAATTGGTATTGACCGGCGAGTTGAACGATGTAGGGGCACCGTTGAGGTCCAATGTGGGCGATAGTTACCGTTTGGGTCTGGAAATCGATGCAAGCATCAGGCTGTCCAATGCGTTTCAGTGGAGACCAAACATTGCTTTGAGCGATAACCGAAATATCGACTTCTTTTTTGAGCGTGATGGAGAACTTCAGAATTTGGGGAATACTAACATAGCCTATTCACCACAATTGATAGCGAGCAATATTATTTCCTATCAACCCAATGCAAATTTTCAAGTTTCGTTGTTGTCAAAATTTGTTGGGAAGCAATATATGGGCAACATCGACTCGGAGGCTTCTGTTTTGGATAGTTATACCCAAACGGATTTCAATGTTCAGTATACCATCAACATAAACTCTTTTGTAAAAAGTATTGAGATTTCCGGTCTGGTGAACAATATTTTTGATGCGGACATTGTCTCCAACGGCTATTTCTACACCTTTGATGATGATTTCTCCAACCCTGGAACTATCACAACCATTGAGGGTGCTGGATACTATCCGCAAGCAGGAATCAACTTCCTTTTAGGGGCGACAGTTAATTTTTAAGACACATAATATGGGGTTCTGTACATTTATTACAGAACCTCATTGTTCTTATTTGCCCAAAAATCAGTTGGAAATCACTACTACGTTGCCACTTTGAGTGGCCCTATAAGGAAGAAGTCCATAGTACCGGTTTTCATCATCGGGCGTACTCCACAATAACCCTGTAGTAAGCTCATACGTATAACCTTCACAACTACAAACTACATTTTGTCCATCAATCGTCATTGTGGAGCAGTCATTGGGCGCATGATTGGGACAACTAGCTTCCCATGCCATAAAACCAGACCCGGTATTGATAACAAAAGCACCTCTTGTTCCCACGCCGGTGTTACCCACATAAATTGGATTTAAAGGATATTGAAGGTCGTTGTATAACGGAAGGTTCAAATTAATTTCAAATCGAAACCCCACATCTTGCAAATATGGATTTCGATTGGTTGTGTCCGAGCTGCAAGACAAAATCAGTACCAAAAGCATAATGGCCCAGAAGAGCTTCATAGTCAATGTTTGAAAACGTTTCTTGAGCAAAGTTGATGAAAATTTGCCTATATTTGCGTTAAATCCTCGCAAAAATACCATGCAGGTCATCGGTATAGTTGAGGATTTTTTGTATTTGCAGCTAAAGAGTACATTGGGGAAATTTTTTGATTTTCTTCAATGCTTCCTTGCATTAAAAATTAACGATATGAGCAAAGTTTCATACTATACAGCAGAAGGATTAAAGAAATTGAGGGAAGAGCTGAACCACTTAAAAGATGTGGAACGTCCCAAAGCATCCCAAGCTATCGCAGAGGCAAGGGACAAAGGAGATCTTTCCGAGAACGCGGAATACGATGCGGCCAAGGAAGCCCAGGGACTTTTGGAGATGAAAATTTCCAAAATGGAAGAGACTTTGGCCAATGCCCGCTTAATTGATGAATCCCAATTGGACACTTCCAAAATATTGGTACTTTCCACTGTTAAGCTTAAAAACCAAGCCAATGGCATGGAAATGAAATATACTTTGGTGGCAGAAAGCGAAGCCGATCTTAAAACAGGTAAAATTTCTGTTACCTCTCCCATAGGAAAAGGATTGTTGGGTAAAAAAGTAGGTGATGTGGCAGAAATCAAGGTGCCGAACGGAACCCTGAATTTTGAAGTTTTAGAGATTACACGAGAGTAACAGCAACTAATTGGTTATATTTAATCCCGTCTTAGAACGGGATTTTTTATTTTAAAACCGAATCAAAATGGCCAGTATCTTCACAAAAATCATCAATGGGGAAATACCCAGTTATAAAATTGCGGAGGATGATGATAACTTTGCTTTTTTGGACATCAATCCTAACTCGAAAGGGCATACCTTGTGTGTCCCCAAGAAAGAAGTGGACAAGATTATGGACCTTGATGAGGAATCTTACATGAAACTCATGGCTTTTTCAAGAAAAGTGGGACTTGCCATTGAAAAGGCCGTGCCTTGCAAACGTGTGGGAATGTCGGTTATTGGCTTGGAGGTGCCCCATGTGCACGTTCATCTCATTCCGCTTCAAAGTATGGCGAATGCCACTTTCCAACATAAGGAGAGCCTTACTACAGAAGAGTTCGAGGCCGTGGCCAAAGCCATCAGGTCAAATATTTATATTTAGCGCTCTAAATAAAAATATACACCTGCTGCTACCAAGCATAGCATCAATACCAAAACAATAAAGAACAGCATGGTAAACCGTACCGCGGGTCTATCTGGCTTTACCAGTTTGTTGTAATAGTCAAAAACCCGCTCAATATCCTGTGTCCAGTTTACAGGGTAAATAACCGAATTACACTTTTTACACTTGATTTCATGTGTTACGACGCCCGTAGTCCTATGGTACAGTGCATTAAAGGTGTGTTTTTGGTAAAATGTAATCTTAAGTTCCTGATTAAAACATTCGGGGCAATTGTTGGTGATATCAGCTTCTTGTATTACAAGTTGTTTTTCCTTGGCCATAACTTATTTTTCTATTGCTCGCAGGGAAATTTGCATGATAGTTCCTTCTTTACTAGACGAAAATACTTTAATTTTTCCTTTATGGTACTCTTCAACAATTCTTTTTACCAACGAAAGTCCTAATCCCCAGCCTCTTTGCTTGGAAGTGACCCCTGGATTAAAAATGTTCTGAAAGTCGCTTTTGGGTATGCCGTGGCCTGTATCCGACACCAAAATATGTATATTTTGTCCCTTTTTTTCAATTTGGATGGCAATGTTACCTTTGCCCTTCATGGCATCGATGCCATTTTTAACAAGATTCTCTATACTCCAGTTGTACAAGGGAGGATTCATCAGTACATGGGCCTCATCCACATTGGAGCTAAAAGAAAAATGTACCAATTTGGAACTGCGCTGTTTCAAGTATTCGTAGGCCTTTTTGGTTTCGTCCACAATATCGTGCTCACGCAATTCGGGAATTGACCCAATTTTGGAAAAGCGTTCTGTTATGGTTTGCAAACGATCAATATCCTTCGCAATTTCTTGGGTTACTTCGGGATTGATGTCTTCCGATTTCAAGAGTTCGTTCCAACCCAATAAGGAGGTAAGCGGTGTTCCAATTTGATGTGCAGTCTCCTTGGCCATTCCCGCCCAAAGTTTGTTTTGTTCCGAAGCCCGGTTTGTTCTAAAGAAAAAGAAGATGACCGCACCGAACAAGAAAATGATCAACAGAAGGGCCAATGGGTAGTACTTTAATTTGTTCAAAACCTCAGAATTGCCATAGTACAAGGTCTCCAATAATTCATCTTCTTGAATTATCTGTATCGGTTCGTTCTCATTTTTGAACTGTGCAATCTTTTTTCGAATGTATACACTATCGGTTACCTTGTCCTCGGGAATATTATGTGTTTTGTAAGAACCCTCTTCGTTCACCAAGATCATGGGGGTGGAGGTGTTGTTTCCCAAAACTTTAAGGGTAAGGTTTCCCAACTCTTGATCTACGGAGGATTGGATGAGTTCCAATTGGGCCGTAGCCCAGATTTCCATTTTTAGGCGTTCCTCTTCCTTGAATTTTTTAAAAAAACTATTGGTGTTCCATAAAATAAGACTCACAATAACAAATGCCGCAATCAGCATTGTAATGTTGGAAGTTTTCCTTTTAGGACTAAAGTTCATTGGTGGTCAAATTCTGTTTAAAGATAGGTAAATGGAAAACATGTTGATAGTTAGTTGAAATAACGGCTGCCCATGGAATTCATTTTATGTACTTTTGAATTTTCAACAAAAATTAACATTGCATGGAAGTTCAGGGAAGAATCAAAATGATAGATGAGACCAAGACATACGGCAACAACGGTTTCAGAAAAAGAGAGGTGGTCGTAACAACAGAGGAGCAATATCCACAACACATATTGGTGGAATTTGTTCAGGATAAGTGCGATTTGCTTAACAGCTACAGCGTTGGTCAAATGGTAAAAATCAGTATAAACCTAAGAGGAAGAGAATGGGTGAACCCACAAGGGGAAACCAAATATTTTAACTCTATTCAAGGGTGGAGAATTGAAAACCTGCAACAAGAACAAAATGCGGATAATATGCCTCCCGTTCCGCCAATGGAAGCTTTTGAACCAGCAGATGACTTGAATGAGGACGACCACGACGACCTTCCTTTTTAGAAGAAAAAGATATTTTACAATAAAAATCCGGACCTCTTGGTTCGGATTTTCTTGTTTTTGGACCTATGAGCTCATTTAAACTTTTTCAACCTGCCCGTCCGGCAGGCGGGTTGGCTAAAAAATTGCCTTTTTGCACCCACTTTTTGTCTTTCCTGCCTGCCGGCAGGCAGGTTATCCTTCCGTAGCTCTGCTATGCAAGTTGAAAAAGTCTTCAACTGGGCACAAATTGACTAATTTTCGCTTCAATCCTAAAAATTTAAATGAGCTCTATTTGTATTTTTAGAAAAAATTGACCTTGGAAAATACCCCATTACATTTTTTGAGCAAAAGATTGGAGTTTCCCCCTGTTGATACTGCCAGTGAAGATGGGTTGCTCGCCGTTGGAGGTGACTTGTCTCCAGAAAGATTGTTGTTGGCCTACAAAAACGGAATTTTCCCGTGGTTCAATGATGATTCCTTGATCCTCTGGTGGACCCCCGACCCGCGTATGGTTCTTTTTCCCAAAAAGGTAAAAGTGTCCAAAAGTATGCGGAAAATAATTCGTGATGGAGCGTTTGCCCTTACCCAGAACACTTGTTTTGAGCAGGTAATGGACCATTGTGCCAAAATTGAACGAAAAGGACAAGACGGTACATGGATAACCCCCGAAATGAAAACAGCCTACATGAATTTATACAAAAAAGGGCATGCCAAATCTTTTGAGGTTTGGGAAGGCGACGAGCTCGTGGGTGGTTTGTACGGTGTTGATCTAGACCATGTGTTCTGCGGGGAGAGCATGTTCAGTTTTAAACCGAATGCCTCCAAGTTTGCATTTATAAAAATGGCGAAGGAACTGGATGAAAAAGGATATGAGCTTATTGACTGCCAGGTGCATACCGATCATTTGGAAAGTTTGGGCGCTGAATTGATTCCCAGAAAAGAGTTTGTGGAGATTTTACAGGCGTAATTGCACAATACCAAGCATTTTTGGAGGATATAGTTAAACTTCATGGTACCTAAAACAATTCACTTCGTGGTCGTTTACCATGCCCGTCGCCTGCATATGGGCGTAAATTACTGTGCTGCCTACAAATTTAAACCCTCTTTTTTTCAAATCTTTGCTGATGGTATCCGAAAGAGAGGTGGTTGCAGGAGCATCTTTGTAATTTTGCAGCTTATTTTTAATGGGTTTGTTCTCCACAAAGCCCCATATGTATTTACTGAAACTACCAAACTCCTCTTGAATTTCCATAAAAGCGTTTGCGTTGGAAACCGTGGCGTTCACCTTCAATTTATTTCTGATGATCCCGGGGTCTTGTAGTAGTTCATCAATTTTTCCCTGATCGTAGCGGGCAATTTTCTTGTAATCAAAATGATCAAAGGCTTTTCTAAAATTTTCACGCTTTCGTAGCACAGTAATCCAACTCAACCCCGCCTGAAACGTCTCCAAAATCAAAAATTCGAACAATGTGGCATCATCCTTTACGGGAACGCCCCATTCCGTATCATGGTAGGCTTCATACAAAGGGTCTCCAAGGCACCATCCGCATCTATGTTTTTGCATTTCTATTTGTTTTTCCATCAAAAATAAGGGAAAAACAAGAGAGTTAATTGAAAGTTAAAGTATTATACATTGATAGTAATACTTTTATATTTGCGAGACTATATTTTAAAAGTGATGTAATGGAGTTATTGATGCAATCTCTTAAAATTGGGGTCAATGAAAAGCTTTATATAAAGGATCCCGAATCTTCAACTTTGGGGAAGAATATTGTTGAACAAAGTATTTTGATGATCGATGAAATGGGGTTTGAAAACTTTACGTTCAAAAAATTGGGTGTACAGATAAATTCCAACGAAAGTTCCATTTACCGCTACTTTGAGAACAAGCACAAGCTGTTGCTCTATTTGGCCACTTGGTATTGGGGGTGGGTAGAATATCGCATGGTCTTTGCCACAAACGGTATTTCCGATCCGGTCAAGAAATTGGAGAAAGCGATGGAGGTCCTTACTCAAAATGTTGAGGAGGATAGTTCAATCACACATGTGAACGAAGTAGCACTGAACCGACTTATTATCAATGAATATTCCAAATCCTATTTGGTTAAAGAAATAAACAAAGAGAGCAAGGACGGTTATTTTATTATTTGTAAAAGATTGGTAAACCGCTTGAGCGAGATGATTTCGGCCGTGGATGAAAATTACGAATACCCCGTAAGTTTGGCCAGTACCGTTCTGGAAGGTTCGCTTCATCAGTATTTTTTAAAGGCACATTTTCCGACGCTTACAAACTGTAACGAAAAGGTTACCCCTACGGAGTTTTTTACGGACCTCATATTCCGGACACTAAATCAAAAAGTAAATGGCTAAACAAATACTCACAGCTTGGCAGCGATTAATGGGGCTGCTTACCTTGGATAAAAAGGACATTTTTCAAATATTTTACTACGCCATTTTTGCGGGTTTGGTCAACCTATCGCTCCCCTTGGGTATACAGGCCATCATAAACCTTATCCAGGGGGCTAGGGTGAGTACATCTTGGATCGTGCTCGTGGTATTGGTTACCCTTGGGGTTGCGTTTGTGGGGATGCTTCAGTTAATGCAGATACGGATTATTGAAAACCTTCAGCAAAAAATTTTTACAAGGTCTTCGTTTGAGTTTGCCTACCGTTTTCCAAAAATAAAAATGAGCGAACTCCGATATTATTATCCGCCAGAACTTGCCAATCGTTTTTTTGATACGCTTACGGTGCAAAAATCGCTGTCCAAAATACTTATTGATTTTCCAGCGGCATTGTTGCAGATCGTATTTGGGCTATTACTGCTATCTTTTTACCACCCTTTCTTTATCATTTATGGTTTATTGCTCCTTTTGCTCATCTACATTGTGTTCAAGTTTACGGCACAAAGGGGATTGGATACCAGTTTAGACGAGTCAAAAATCAAATATAAGGTAGCACATTGGGTGCAGGAGATTGCCCGTTCCATTGTCAGTTTTAAGCTTTCGGGAAAAACCTCCCACGCATTGGACAAAAACGATATTCTGGTCGATGAATATTTGGAAGCCAGGGAAAACCATTTTAGGGTATTGGTCTTACAGTTTATTCAAATGATAGGCTTTAAAGTCTTGGTTACAGCAGGTCTATTGTTGATTGGAGGTTTGTTGGTTTTGGATCAGCAGATGAACATTGGTCAGTTTGTAGCGGCAGAGATCATTATTTTATTGGTAATCAGTTCTGTTGAGAAAATGATCTTGGGTCTCGAAACGTTTTACGACTTATTGACCTCTTTGGAAAAAATGGGACAGGTCGTGGATAAGGAAATAGAGCCCCAAAACGGAGAAACCCCATTTAAAGATAACGAGGGCTTAACAGTAGAGCTTGAGGATATTGTTTACAAAGTGCCAGGAATGGACAAAAAGATAATAGACCATTTATCGCTCACCGTCCGGCCAGATACCAAATTATTGATACAAGGAAAGAGCGGATCGGGAAGATCCACCTTGCTAAGAATGATAGCCGGCATCCTAGAACCGGATGAAGGAAAAATATATGTGAACAATGTGGCGATCCAAGGAATAAAATTAAGCCAATACCGCTCCTATTTAGGTCATTCCCTAAACGAGGAATATCCATTTGAGGGAACCCTATTGGACAATATTACATTCGGTAATAAGGATATTCCCATGGAAGATGTGTATTGGGCGCTCGAAAAAGTAAGTCTTACACAGTTTGTAAAAGAGCAGCCGCATGGACTTAAAACCATTTTATATCCTGAAGGGAAAAAGATCCCTGATTTTATTTCCAGAAAAATTGTATTGGCCAGGAGCATTGTAACCAGACCTAAACTAATGATCTTAAAGGATCCCCTGGAGCAATATAATAATGAAGATACGGAAAGGATGATGGACTTTTTGGCCGATCCTGCCAATGGATGGGCCTTGGTCGTAGTAAGTGAAAACCCAAAATGGGCAAGTCGCTGCAATCAAGTAATTCGAATGGATAAAGGTAGATTGATCAACGTAAAATAAAGTTCATGCTGAACATTTCTTCAAATAATAAATTGAACGAGAAAGTAGATCTTACCGGCTATAAGGCAGGTAAAAAAGTCTTTCATAAAAGGCACTACAAACAATTTAACCGTTTTTTGGCCTCTTTTTCCATTATGGTACTTTTGATGATGTTCCTACCGTGGACCCAGAATATTTCTGGTAGGGGTTACCTCACTACCTTAACCCCGGATCAGAGGCCACAGACCATTCAATCCCCGATTCCCGGACGCATTGAAAAGTGGTATGTTAGGGAAGGGGATTATGTTGAAAAGGGTGATACGATCCTATTCATATCAGAGATAAAAAGTGAGTACTTCGACCCCGATCTAGTGGAGCGTACCGGGCAACAGATCAAGGCGAAAACCATGTCCGTGTCCTCGTACCAAGAAAAGGTAAAAGCCTTAAACCAACAGATCAGGGCCCTTAATCAAGAACTCGGACTAAAACTGCAACAGGCCAGAAACAAACTAATGCAGTCCAAATTGAAAGTGGAAAGCGATAGCATTGACCTTGAAGCGGCCAAGACCAATATTTTAATAGCCCAGCGTCAGTACGACCGTACCGAAAAGTTACAGGAAGAAGGATTGAAGGCAGTTACCGATGTAGAAGAAAAACGATTGAAACTGCAGGAGACGCAGGCAAAACTTGTAAGCCAAGAAAACAAGTTGTTGGCCAGTAAAAACAATGTGATCAATGCACAAGTGGAAATAAATAGGGTAAGCGCAGAGTATTCCGACAAAATTTCCAAAGCGCAAAGTGATCTCTATACGGCTCAATCCAACCAATTTGATTCCGAAGCACAGGTCACCAAACTGGAGAACCAGTACACTAATTATGAAATGAGAAACAAAATGCTCTACATAAGAGCTCCCCAAAATGGTTATATCACCAAAGCCATACAATCCGGTATTGGGGAAACTTTTAAGGAAGGGGCACAATTGGTCGGGATAATGCCTTCGGATTACGATATCGCCGTAGAAACTTTTGTTGATCCCATAGATCTTCCATTGATCCATGTGGACGAAAAGGTGCGTATCCAGTTTGATGGTTGGCCCGCTATCGTATTCAGCGGTTGGCCCAACGTTTCCTACGGAACCTTTGGAGGTAAGGTGGTCGCTATAGAGAACTTTATCAGCCCAAATGGGAAATACCGTGTGCTATTGGCCCCAGACGAGGAAGAGGCTCCTTGGCCAAAAGACATTCGTGTAGGTTCAGGGGCCAGCACCATGGCCCTGTTGGAAGATGTTCCCATTTGGTACGAACTGTGGAGACAGCTCAACGGTTTCCCTCCAAACTATTATCAACCACAAAATATAAGTGCAGATGCCAAAAAGAAATAGAAGATTACTTTTATTTTGTACCCTCTTTTTCTTTACTGTAAGCTTTTCTTACACTCAGCAAGATTCCTTGGTGCTTGGGTTTAAGGAGTACTTGGGCTATGTAAAAAAATACCATCCCATTGCCAAACAGGCCCAATTGAACATTGCTATTGGGCAGGCCGAACTTATGAAGGCCAGAGGAGGTTTTGACCCCAAGGTAGAGGTGGATTTTGATAGAAAGGAGTTTAAGGGAACCGAATACTGGGATCGGTTGAACACTACTTTTAAAATCCCAACTTGGTTTGGTATTGAGCTTAAGGGAAATTTTCAGCAGAATGAAGGATATTATCTAAATCCTGATGAAACCTTGCCCGATGACGGTCTTTACAGTGCAGGGGTATCCATGTCCGTTTTGCAGGGGTTTTGGATAAACGAGCGTATGGCCACTCTAAGAAAAGCCAAATTTTTCAGGGAACAATCCAAAGCAGAACAGGATTTACAGGTGAACAAGGTTTTGTACAATGCTTCGCTCGCCTATTTTGATTGGTTGCAAGCCTATAGAGATGCTGAGGTATACAAAGATTTTTTAGAGAATGCCGAAGTGCGTTTTCAAGGCATCAAAGAGAGTGCCTTGGCTGGGGATATTGCCATGATTGATACCGTAGAGGCTAAAATTGCCGTTCGTAACAGGGACTTGGGCTATCAGCAGGCCAAGGTCAAATTGATGAAAAAATCATTGGAGCTGGGCAACTTTTTATGGATCGAGGACGTGCCGGTAGAGCTTCAGCCAGGTATAAGACCAAACTTGGAACCAGAAATGGATATCAATTCAACCTTGGAAATAGAAGGTGTGCCATTGGACAGCTTTAATCTGGAAACACATCCCAAACTAATGTCTTTGGACTATAAAATTGAAGGGTTGACAGTGGATAAGCGTTTAAAATCGAATAAATTATTGCCAAAATTAAAGGCAGAATACAATTTTATAACAGAAACCCCCGAGTTGATGAATTCCTTTGTTACCGAGAACTATAAGGCCGGGTTAAGTTTTCAGATGCCCATTTTTCTGCGGAAAGAGCGCGGAGACCTAAAACTGGCCAAATTTAAACTTAGGGATGCCGAATACGAAAGGGACAATGCCCAAGTGGAAATACAGAACAAGGTCATCGCCATTTATAACGAATTGGATTCGTATACCCAACAAAACCAGTTGATTGCAGATATTGTAAAAGATTATTCAACCCTATTGAGTGCCGAGGAACGAAAATTCAGTTTTGGGGAGAGTTCTTTGTTTCTGATCAATTCCAGGGAAAGTAAATTAATCGATGCTTACTTGAAACGGAACGAAATGCAGAACAAATATTTTTACACCAAGGCCATGCTGTTCAAGAGTTTGGCCATAAACCCCAAGAGCTTGTAGGAACCTTTTGCAATTATGATTGAGATTTGTCAGTTCGAATGATTTTTTGGTGGTTGAGCGAAGTCGAAACCGAGAGAAATCGTATCGAGAACTGGAATTTCACACGAATTGACGGTTTTTGGCATATAGAAAGCATCAAAATTGTAAGGAACAGATTGTGAAAACAACCAATGACAAAAGTCACCAAATGGGCCAACTGCCCATTGTACTTTTGCAGAAACGTTTTTTATATGGAAGTATTGGAGAGAAATAGATTGGAAGTAGTCCAAGAATATATTTCAAAAGGAATGGATTACCCAAGATACCGTGAGTTGGTGGGCCAACTGGCAAAAATGGGAAAGTCCACAGGCCCAAACCAATCCGAAGCTATGATCAACTATACCAAGCTGGGCGATCGCAGAATGGCCCGTTGGGAGAAGACCTTTAAAATTTCCGAAGACATTCAGCAAAAACTGAAAGTCCTGGACAAAAAACTGGTGTTTTTAGTGCTTACAGAAAGTTGGTGCGGGGATGCGGCAGCAAGTTTGCCCATAATCCATAAAATAGCCGAAACAAGCCCTAATATTACCTTAAAAGCGGTTTTACGTGATGAAAGTATCGATTTAATGGACATGTTTTTGACCAATGGTGCCCGCTCCATACCCAAATTAATTGTTTTGGACGAAGCCAACAAAGAAATTATTGGGGAATGGGGACCAAGACCTAGTATTGCCACTCAAATGGTGGAGGAATGTAAAAGGGAACACGGCAAATTGACAGATGAGTTCAAACAAGAGCTTCAGGTTTGGTATAACAAAAACAAAGGGCAAAATATCTTAGAAGACGTCTTGGAATTACTTGCTTTGGAATAGGTAAGTAATTGTGCCGATCTGAGAATTCTTGGAATCCGGGCTAAAACGGGCCTTAAGGGCATAGGCGATGGCATTATCCACTAAACAACCATTGCTGGTTCCCGAACTTTTATCGTTGAATGTGGCTTCGGTTACATAACCGTTGTTGTCCACGGTAATGTTTACCACAACCTTGCCGCCTTCAATACAGGTATAAATGGGTGGAGGTAGAGAGCGGGCATTTCGCTCGACCAAAGAGTAGGAAATGGAAGTGCGCCTATCCTTTAGGTAATTGGTGAACTCCTCTTTTTGGGCATCACGTTCGCCCAATTTTTCTTTTTTCTCGTCCCGCTGGGCCTTTAACTGTTTTAATTGCTCCTCAAAACCAGAGTTATCGGCATATTCCCCGGTTTCGCTACTGAGGGCTCGTTCCTCCATAAGCTCTTCCAAAGTTTTTAAAGGCTCTGGGTTTCCAACGCTTGGTTTAGCGGTTTCATTTACGGCCATGTGGCTTTTAATGGGGTCGTTGTTGGCGGCCATTTCTTCCAATCGTTCCTCTTCCTCTTTAAGAAGTTCTTCAATATCCTCATCGGCCAAGCTCATTTCAATGACGTACTCATCCTCTTGTATGCCACCCAAGTGAATATTAAAAAGTAATAATATCACTATGGACATAGAGAAGAAGGTAATCAAAAGAGATAATTGACGCCTATTTAAGTTCATGGTTTTACTATAACCGCTTTTTTGCAAAAATATTTTATCCCAACTGGCCTAGGTCGAGGTATTTACTTCAAGTTTTTCCTTGAAAACATTGGGGCTTGTAGCATTATCTACGTTGAAATCCCCTATTTTGGTTCTTCGGAGCTTGGATAAATGAGCTCCTGAGCCCAAAGCTTTGCCAAAATCGTGAGCCAAGGAACGAATGTAGGTCCCTTTGCTGCACACTACTCGAAAATCAACTTCGGGAAGGGCGATTCGGGTAATCTCAAATTCAAGAATTTCTATTTTTCTTGATTTTACTTCAACTTTTTTTCCTTCTCGGGCCAATTCATAGAGTCGCTTACCATCTTTTTTTAATGCTGAAAAAATGGGAGGTACTTGGTCAATTTCGCCCAAGAATTGTGTTGTGGCTTCTTTGATGGATGCATCCGTGATATGTTCTATGGGAAAGGTCTCATTCACTTCGGTCTCCAAATCGTAAGAGGGGGTGGTGGCCCCCAAAGTGAAAGTGCCCGTATATTCTTTAACCTGCCCTTGAAGCTCTGGGATTTTTTTGGTGAATTTCCCCGTACAGATAATCAATAGACCCGTAGCCAAGGGGTCTAAGGTTCCTGCATGACCAATTTTTATCTTTTTAAGGCCAAATTTTTTACGAATGGCCCACTTGAGGGCATTTACCGCTTGGAACGAAGTCCACTCCAGCGGTTTGTCGATCAATAGAATCTGACCGTTCAAAAAATCTTCTTTGGTGTTCAAAAACTTGGGGTTTTACAACAAATATACTGATCTATCCCCAAATGCTCCACGCCAGGGCAATAAGCCCTACAACCAAACAGTATATGGCAAAATAGGTGAGCTTGCTCTGGCGTACCAATTTGATCATCCAAGTACAAGCAGCAAGACCAGCAATAAAGGCAGCAACAAAGCCTGCCCCCATGGCAATGGCTTGGTCACCGTGGAAAGCAATATCGCCACCCATCAAATCTTTGGCCACTTTTCCCAAGATCAACGGAACCACCATCAAAAAGGAAAAACGTGCCGACTTGGTTTTATCAACACCTAAAAGCACTGCTGCCGAAATGGTAGCGCCACTTCGTGAAATACCTGGGAGAATAGCTACGGCCTGTGCCATACCGATTACAAAAGAACTTCGGAACGATACATTTTTATCGGTAGTTTTGGCCAAATCTGCCAAATACAACAAAAATGCCGTAATCACCAACATAATTCCAACGATGACAATGGCACCATCAAAAAATACTTCAATAAAATCATTTAAAAAAAGTCCGACCAAAGCGGCAGGAATCATGGAGATAATGATTTTTAAGGAAAATTGAGTTTCTTCGTTCCATTTAAATTGAAAAAGACCTTTTAAAATATCGAAAACATCTTTTCGGAACACCACCAAGGTACTCAATGCAGTTGCAAAATGAAGCACTACGGTGAACAACAGGCTTTCTTCTGGAACGGCCTGCGCTCCCAAAATGGCTTTTCCCAATTCTAAATGACCGCTGGAGGAAACTGGTAAAAATTCAGTCAATCCTTGAATAATGCCAAGGATGATGGCGTCTATTAATTCCAAATTACTCCTTGTTTTTCTTGTGAGGATTCAACAATATCGCGTAAACCTGGATGCCAAGACCGATAAGGATCAAGGTCGGCGCTAGGCGGATTCTTCTAAAGTTGTATATCTCCGGATTGAATACTTCGGGGTCGTCGCTTCCGCCGCCGCTCATCAAAATATATCCAAGGGCTATAAAGGCAATACCTATAAATAGAAAGAGGTAGTTTTTCTTTTGGAAAACAAAGTCTTTAGGTGGTTTTTTGCCGTTGTCGTTTTTCTTGCTCATGCTGCAAAGTTAATAATAAAGATCGTCCGTCCTCAGGTTTAAAAAGCGTTGGGTTGCAAAATGGGTGCTCGCCCAAGAAATAATCACGCCCAAACCAAATACACTAACGAACAAAATAATGAGAACAATATAATCTTGCAAAAGATTGAGTTCGGGGAAATTTTTGTCGATATAATACACCAAAACGCCCAATCCGATCAAAGCGACAACGGCTCCGACCATTCCTAGCTTAATATTCGTCCAAATAAAAGGTCTTCGAATAAATGTTTTGGTGGCTCCCACCATTTGCATGGTTTTGATGATAAACCGTTTGGAATATATGGACAGTCGTATGGAACTGTTGATCAGCAAAACGGCCATGATCGTAAAAACCGCACTCGCAATCAAGATCCACAGACTTATTTTCCGTGCGTTGTTGTTGAGCAGCGAAATCAAGGGTTTGTCGTAGCTCACTTCGTCCACGTAGGCCTTGGCTGCCAATTCCTCTGCAATCTCATCGATCTGTTGAGGGGAGACAAAATCGGCCTTAAGGTTGACGTCGATGGAGTTTTTTAAAGGGTTGTAGCCCAAAAACTCCTCAAAATTTTCGCCAATGTCCTCACTGTATTGTTCCGCGGCATCTTCTTTGGAAATGTATTCGGCAGATTTGGTGTACTCCGCTAGCATCAAACTTTTTTGTAGTTGATCTATTTCCACAGGTTTGGCATTGTCCTTCAAAAACACCGAAATCGTGATTTGCTCCTTAAAGTGGTCTGCCAATTTTTTGGTATTGAGCACCAAAAGGCCCAAAACACCTAAAAGAAACAGGACCAAGGCAATGCTCAAAGCCACGGAAAAGTAAGAGGAAATCAGTTTTCGACGCTGATATCGTTCAATATATTGGCTCATATAGTAGAATCAGTACGTAAAAATAGAAAAGTAAATTGTATTTAGGGGATTAAACCTATTTTTGCACACGAAATTGAATAAGATTAACAATGAATTACGATTTCCGCGAGATTGAGGCCAAATGGCAGAAGTATTGGGCAGAAAATGAAACTTTTAAGGCATCCAACGATTCCGACAAACCTAAATTTTATGCGCTTTCGATGTTCCCTTACCCATCAGGGGCAGGGTTGCACGTGGGGCATCCGCTGGGGTATATTGCCACGGACATCTATTCGCGTTACAAAAGACATAAGGGATTCAATGTATTGCACCCAATGGGGTACGATTCCTTTGGATTGCCTGCGGAGCAGTACGCCATTCAAACGGGTCAGCATCCTGCCATTACCACTGAGAATAACATCAACAGATACCGTGAACAGTTGGATCAGCTCGGTTTTTCTTTTGATTGGAGCCGCGAAGTGCGTACATCCAACCCAAGATATTACAAATGGACACAATGGGTCTTTATCCAATTGTTCAATGCGTGGTACAACAAGAAATCCGACAAAGCAGAAAACATTTCCAGCTTGATTTCCATTTTTGAAAAAGAAGGAAATGCCAATGTCGAAGCAACTTGTGATGATGATACCCCAAGTTTTGATGCCGCAACTTGGAATGGCTACTCCGATAAGGAAAAGCAAGAAATCCTATTGAAATACAGATTGACCTATTTGGCCGATACCGAAGTGAACTGGTGTCCCGCTTTGGGAACCGTTTTGGCCAATGATGAAATCGTGAATGGCGTGTCTGAGCGTGGAGGTCATCCCGTAATCCGTAAAAAAATGACGCAATGGAGCATGCGCATCACCGCTTATGCTCAGCGTTTGTTGGACGGTTTGGATAAAGTTGATTGGCCACAACCTTTAAAGGACTCCCAAACCAACTGGATTGGACGTTCTGTGGGGGCGTCTGTTACTTTTAATGTCCTCCCCCCAACCCCCTCCAGCGGAGGGGGAGCTAATGCAAGATTGACAGGTGATTCTTCCATGATTGGAATTTTGTTGGAACGGGCCAAAGAAATGCGAAAGAACCCAACGCCTGCTGAGGACAAATTGTGGCAAGCATTGAGAAGAAAAAATCTTGATGTTAAGTTTAGAAGGCAGCATCCAGTTTATAAATATATAGTTGATTTTATATGTCTTGAAAAAAAGCTGATTATTGAAGTTGATGGAAAAATCCATGATTACCAGTTGGATAAAGATGCCCAACGAACATTGGAATTGGAACAGAAAAAAGGATTTACTGTTATCCGTTTTACCAATGATGAGGTTATCTCAAACCTAGAGGCCGTTATAAAAAAGATAGAAGACGTTTTAAACTCCCTCTCCACAGGGGAGGGCTGGGGAGGGGATAATCACCCATATCAAATCGAAGTCTTCACCACCCGTCCCGACACCATTTTTGGGGTAAGCTTTATGACTTTGGCACCAGAGCACGAGTTGGTGGCCAAAATCACTACCCCAGAACAAAAAGCTGAGGTTGATGCTTACGTGGAAGCTACGGCAAAACGTTCCGAACGTGACCGTATGGCGGATGTAAAAACCATTTCGGGAGTGTTCACGGGCGCGTATGCAGAGCATCCATTTACCAAGGAACCTATTCCCATCTGGATTGGCGACTATGTGTTGGCCAGTTACGGAACCGGAGCGGTGATGGCCGTGCCTTGTGGGGACCAACGCGATTACGATTTTGCGAAACACTACAATATTCCCATTCCCAACATTTTTGAAGGGGTTGATATTTCCGAAGAGGCTTTTGCCGATAAAGAAACTACGGTAATTGCCAATTCCGACTTTTTGAATGGTCTTCCTCATAAAGAAGCCATGAAGAAGATCATATCTGAATTGGAAAAGATTGGTCACGGTAAAGGTAAAGTGAACTACCGTCTGCGCGATGCCGTATTTAGCCGTCAGCGGTATTGGGGAGAACCGTTCCCCGTGTATTATGTGGACGGTATGCCGCAAATGATCGATGAGAAATATTTGCCGTTGGAACTCCCCGAAGTGGAAAAATACCTCCCCACTGAAACAGGCGAACCGCCATTGGGCAATGCTACGGAATGGGCTTGGGACACGGTACGGAATAAAGTGGTAAGTAATGAAAACCTCTCACCCTCTGGGGGAGACCGAGAGGGGGAGCAAACAGTTTTCCCCTTAGAACTGAACACCATGCCAGGTTGGGCAGGAAGCTCCCAATACTTTAATAGGTATATGGATCCACGCAACGACGAGGCGATTTTCTCTCCCGAAGCCATCAACTATTGGCAAGATGTGGACTTATATATCGGAGGTAGCGAGCACGCTACGGGCCACTTGTTGTATTCCCGTTTTTGGCAGAAGTTTATGTTTGATATGGGCTATGTGCCCAAAGATGAATTTGCCCAAAAGTTGATCAACCAAGGGATGATTACGGGGACGAGTGCTTTCGCAAAAAGATTAGATGGGGTGTATTTTGAAGATAAGAATGGAACCAAAAAAGGGCTATATAACATTAATTCAAATATTTATATATCTGAAGAGAAGGCAAAAGATCAAAAGCTTTTAAAAGAATTATTTGTGAAGTATAAACCTGAATCAGATACAGCCATTAAAATTTATGATAAAGCACTTGCCAATATAGATACTTATAAAGTTGGTTTACGTAAAGGGATTCATGTTGATGTTTCTTTTGTTAACACCTCGGATGAATTAGACATAAAAGCCTTTAAAAATTGGCGAGATGAGTTTAAAGATGCCGAGTTTATTTGTGAAGAGGATGGGACTTTTAAAGTCTTACGTGAAGTTGAAAAAATGTCAAAGTCAAAACTTAATGTTGTAAACCCCGATGATATATGCAATGAGTACGGGGCAGATTCGTTGCGTTTGTACGAAATGTTCTTAGGACCCTTGGAGCAATCCAAACCTTGGAACACGGCAGGTATTACTGGAGTACACTCTTTCTTGAAGAAACTTTGGAAGTTGTATTCCACTATTGAGGACAAAGAACCCACCGCAGACAATCTAAAAACCTTGCACAAGACCATCAAAAAAGTGGAGGAGGATATCGAGAACTTCTCGTTCAATACTTCGGTGTCCACCTTTATGATCTGTGTCAACGAATTGACGGCCCAAAAATGCACTAGCAAAGCTATTTTGGAACCCTTGGCCATTTTGGTGTCACCTTACGCACCTCATATTGCCGAAGAGCTTTGGGAGCGTTTGGGCCATTCAGAGTCCATTGCCGAAGCACCATTTCCCAAGTTTGAGGAGAAATATTTGGTGGAGAGCAGCAAGGAATATCCGATATCCTTTAATGGTAAAATGCGCTTTAAATTGGAGTTGCCGTTGGATATGGGCAAGGAAGAAATCGAAGCTGCTGTTTTGGCTCACGAAAAAACTCAGGCCCAATTGGAAGGCAGAACTCCCAAAAAGGTAATTGTGGTACCCGGGAAAATTGTAAACATTGTAGGATAGTTTCAAAATTTGTTTTTTTCCCTCATTCCGAACTTGTTTCGGAATCTCATCAGATTTACGAAATCCTTATTTTAAGATAAAACAAGTACGAATTTTACAGATATACCCCTAAAAAGCATGCCGATTGGTATGCTTTTTTTATTTTTTAAAGCTTATACCCCTACAAAAACATAATTTTATTCATTAAAATATTGTTTATACCCCTACAAAAAATAGGGTATAAACTTTTAAAAACGATTATTTTTACACTTACCCCCTACTTTTTATCTACTTTTTGTGTTTTATTCTAATTTTTTGCTCAACTTTGGCCCATCAACCATTAAAAACAACAAAATGACTGTTGGGATACCTAAAGAAATCAAAAACAACGAGAGTCGGGTCGGCATGACACCTGCCGGGGTATTTGAATTGACAAAGAACAACCATACCGTATATGTACAATCCGGCGCAGGCGAGGGCAGTGGTTTTTTTAATCAGGATTACCAACAGGCAGGAGCCACTATTTTGGACACTATCGGTCAGGTGTATGCCATGAGCGATATGATCGTGAAGGTGAAAGAACCTATTGCCGAGGAATATGGCTTGATTCAAGAAGGGCAGATTGTATTCACTTACTTTCATTTTGCCTCAAGCGAAGCTTTGACCAAGGCCATGATCAAGAGCAAAGCTATCTGTATTGCCTACGAAACCGTGGAAGATGAAGATGGAACATTGCCTTTGCTTACCCCCATGTCCGAAGTGGCGGGTCGGATGGCGATTCAGCAAGGAGCCAAATATTTGGAAAAACCCGTAAAGGGCAAAGGCGTGCTTTTGGGCGGGGTGCCCGGGGTATCCCCAGGCCATGTTTTGGTGTTGGGAGCCGGTACCGTTGGTATTCAGGCTGCTAAAATGGCAGCTGGTTTGGGAGCCCAAGTAACCATTTTGGACGTAAACATGAAACGCCTCAGGTATGTGAACGATATTATGCCGAGCCATGTAGTGACCGGTTTTTCCAACGAGTTCAACATCAGAAAACATATAAAAACAAATGATTTGATAATTGGTGGTGTCCTATTGAAAGGAGCAAAAGCCCCTAACCTGATCACTAGGGACATGCTCAAGGACATGCATCCCGGAACCGTTATAGTTGATGTGGCGGTGGATCAAGGCGGATGCGTGGAAACCACCAAACCAACAACCCATGAAGACCCCGTTTATATTATTGACGATGTGGTCCATTACTGTGTAGCCAATATGCCAGGGGCAGTGCCTTATACTTCTACAGTTGCCTTGACGAATGTAACACTGCCCTATGTGCTAAAATTGGCCAATTTGGGATGGCGTAGTGCCTGCAAGTTGGATAGATCCTTAGAAAAAGGATTAAATGTGGTCGAAGGGGAGATTGTTTACAACGAAATTGCCGAAACCTTCCAGTTGGAACCTGTGTTGGCCTAACCCAACTAACATTTTGACAGCAAATAGACCCTGCCATTTATTTGGCGGGGTTTTTGCATTATGTGGTATATTTATATTCAATTAAAAGAGATAAGGCTATGATGACATATTATATATTGATCGGTGGAATTGCCCTGGTCAGCTGGCTGGTGAGCAATAAATTAAAGAGTAAGTTCAAAAAATATTCCAAGGTTCATTTACGAAATGGCATGAGCGGTGCTGAAATTGCCCAGAAAATGCTGGACGACCATGGAATTCGGGATGTAAAGGTGATTTCCACTCCCGGAATGTTGACGGATCATTATAATCCAAAAAACAAAACGATAAATCTCAGTGAAGGCGTCTACAATCAGCGTAACGCTTCTGCGGCTGCGGTGGCGGCACACGAATGTGGACATGCCGTACAGCATGCACAAGCTTATGAATGGTTGACGATGCGTTCCAAATTGGTTCCCGTTGTTAGCGTAACCTCTGGAATGTCGACTTGGGTGGTGTTCGGTGGTATTATGTTGATGGCGGCAACTGGAGTTGCTGGAGGTTTAGGGTTTTATATTGCCGTAGCTGGACTTATTATGATGGGCTTTGCGACCTTGTTCAGTTTTATAACCCTGCCCGTGGAGTACGATGCAAGCAAAAGGGCATTGGTTTGGTTAAAGCAGAAGAATATGGTAAGTCAAGAAGAATACTCAGGTGCGGAAGATGCCCTGAAATGGGCGGCGAGAACCTATTTGGTGGCAGCGCTGGGTGCTTTGGCCTCATTGCTTTACTGGGCCGTGCAGGTGTTCGGGGGAAGAGATTAATGATAGTTTATTTAAAGCTATTCAATAAAAAAGGGGCCTTTTTTTGGCCCCTTTTCTTGTATATGATATTGATTGACGCTTTAATCAATCCAATTGGCAACTTGGTTGTCGATCATTTGTAGCCCTACACCTTCGGTGCCGGTAACTTCTATCATGTCCAAGATATCCCTAACGGTGTTCTCTTCTTCAATTTGTTCCATTACAAACCAATCCAAGAAACGTTCAGTGGCAATATCACCAGCTTCACGGGCTTTCTTCACAATGTTATGAATTGATTTTGTGACTTTAACCTCGTGTTCCAAGGTAGATTCAAAAACATCTGTAATAGATGAATAATCATGATTAATATTGGTTACCTCAGGTGAAATGGGGTTACCTCCGGTATCTACCAAAAAGTTGAAAATCTTCATCATGTGCTCCCGTTCCTCTTCGGCCTGTTTAAAGAAAAACTTGGCGCTGGTAAAAAAACCATTTTGTTCGCACCAAGAGGCCATGGCCAAATAGGTGGCCGAGGCGTGGGCTTCCATTTTTATCTGTCCGTTGAGCAAATCCATGGATTCCACTTTAATGCTCATACTTTGTCTTGCTATATCTTTCATGGTGTAAATTTCTAGTGTAAATTGTTCTATAAAGTTACAGAATTTTATCTGTTTTAAAAGAGTTAACTCTTTATTTAAAAGAGAACTAAGACTGGATAAAAATAATAGCGTTACTGGCTTAGTACTTCAGTTTTTGCAGAAAGACCTATAGCAACAAAACCATGATCCACAAGATTTTTAAGGTCAAGTACCTCCAAAGTGTTCAAGATGAAGAGATGCTCTTTGTTGCACAGCATAAGAACCTCAAACCCGTGGGCATTCAAATCGCTGTCAAAATGGTTCTCAATTGCAATAGTGTTCACTTTATGGCGAAGTGAAAGTAGTTGGCATAAAGACATGCGGACCAATTTCTGCCCGAAATCTATATAATAGCAGCGTTCGTTGGCAGCTTGATACAAGGTGTAATATGTAGACTGGAATATTACATTCATGGGGGCAAATGTAATATTTATTTAGATTCAATACAAATATCAGATCTGTATTTGGCGATCTATTTGCTGGTTTAGGGAAATAAAGGTCTCGGTACGTGAAACACCTTCTATTTGCTGTATTTTTTTGTTGAGTACCTGCATTAAGTGTTCGTTGTCCCTACAGAGCACTTTTATAAGGATGGACCAATTTCCGGTGGTGTAATGGCATTCCAAAACTTCTGGAATTTCTTCCAATTGCCTAACCGCCCTGGGGTTTGCCATGGCTTTGTCCAGATAAATTCCAATGTAGGCCATGGTGGAATAGCCCAGTATCTTTGGATTGATAACAAACTTGGAGCCCGCTATAAGACCGGAGCTTTCCAGTTTGCGTAACCTTTGGTGGATGGCCGCCCCCGAGATTCCTATGTTTCTGGCAATTTCGAGGATGGGTTTACGCGCATCCTCCATCAGGTATCTTAGGATTTTTTTATCAATACCGTCAATTTTAACTGAATTGTTATTGTTTTTCACAACAATGATTTTAATTTGAAGTTAAAGGTATTGAAAATCCAACAAAAATTAACTGGCTACCGAATCCGGATTATAGCCTAAATAGGGTTTTTCATATTCTTTAAACTGGATTCCGTGCTTATGAAGCTCGGAAAGTATGGGCTTGTACACTTCTTTGTTGATCGGGATTTGTACCCCTGGGGTTTTTATCTTGCCGTTCAATATTTGTAGTGTGGCCATGGCTACGGGAAGCCCTACAGTTTTGGACATGGCCGTGTATGTCCGGTTTTCACCGATTACTACCATATTGGCATCAATTTGCTTCTTTTCGCCATTTAATTCATAACCAAACTTGTGGTACATCACAATCATGTCTTTTTCATCCTCCTTGAGCGTCCAAGTATCTTCTAGAATGTATTGGAGCATTTGGGCGGGAGTGGCATTTTTTAGGGGTATCTTCTTGGAAGGATTGAATATATCCAATTCCAGCAACTTTCCCCACATAATATCGTCCTGGTCAATTTTAAGGTAGTGCCGCATTTTTAGTTCCACCGAATCGGTAGGCGAATAGGGCAAAAATAGATTGACGAATTCTCGGTACGACATTCCTTCGGAATTTTCAATGGTATAGCTGTCGTCCGTCATGCCTAAAATCACGAACATTTGCCACGCCTTGGAAAAACCGACTCGCCTCATGGTTCCCCGAAACAGGGTCAAAGCATTCTCTAGCCCATAAGCTTTGCGATACTTTAAAGAATCCCGGTTGGCATAAGCCTCAAAGGTGCCATATCCTTTAATATCCATAAACTCGGTTCTTCTAAATAGCTTTTGATATGGGATGTACTTGTACGTGCCTTCCTGTATAAATTTCGCGACGCCACCTTGGCCTGCAAGCACTACATTTCTTGGGTTCCAGGTAAATTTATAGTTCCAAAGATTGGTGTCGCTTTCCGGAGCTACCAAACCTCCGGCAAAAGATTCAAATAGCAGCATTTTACCACCGGCATCACGAATCCGGTCAATCACTTCCATAGCACTCATGTGGTCAATTCCAGGGTCCAGGCCAATCTCATTCATAAATACAAGGCTTTTCTTTTTCGCTTCTTCGTCCAGGGCCCTTAGTTCATCACTTACATAGGAAGCGGTAATAAAATGCTTTTCAAATTCAATACAATCATGGGCAACATTTATGTGCATTCGAGCTGGGAGCATTGATACAACAATAGATGCCTCGGCAACAGCCTTTTTTCTATCCTCCTCGTTAAATATATCCAAAGGAAAAACGGTACAATTTGGGTGTTTGGCGAATTTATCTGGGATATTTTCTGGATGAAGGTCTCCAATCTTGAGATGAATCTTTTCTTCGTTTGATTTTTTAAGGAAATAATCTAGAAGGTATGAGGTTGATTTACCTGCTCCAACAACTAAAATAGTACGGACCATGTGTTTTGTTTACTTTTGATTTAACTGGACACTAAGGTATTAAAATGTTATATTTATAAAAAAATAGCGAGTTAAAGTTATGAACAGAACAATTTTGTTGGTTGGTACAATCATGGGACTGTTGGCCATTGTTTTAGGGGCTTTTGGAGCCCATGGATTGGAGAAATTGGTCGATGCCGAAGCTGTTGACACTTTTGAAACCGGTGTTACATATCAAATGTATCATGCCCTTTTTCTTCTCTTTTTAGGAATATGGAGCGGATTGGCCTTAAAGTCAAAAAAAATTGTTTTTATTCTTGTGCTCTTGGGGGTGATTCTCTTCTCTTTTTCTATTTACTTATTGGCATTGAACAGCTTAACCGCTTTTGATTTTAAAATTATCGGATTTTTAACACCAATCGGAGGTGTTTTGATGATTTCTGGGTGGTTTTACTTAGGATATAACATTTTAACCCAAAAAGTACTCGATTAAGCAAGAATTAAAAGGACAAAAAGTTAATATTTTCTAGTTTTGTACCAACATAAAAGCTAAACTATGAAGGATTCTGCTTCAGCCACGAAAACGATTTCGTTAAAGTCATACGGAATTAATCATGATAATGTAAACTATCAACTTTCCCCTGAGGAACTCCACCACATTACCATTGAAAAGGGGATGGGCAAGGAGGCCTCATCCGGGGCCTTGGCCGTGAACACTGGTGAGTTCACTGGCAGGTCGCCCATGGACCGTTTTATTGTTAAGGACGAGATTACTTCGGAGAAGGTCTGGTGGGGGAAGATCAACATCCCTTTCGAGAGTGATAAGTTTGATGCACTTTATGATAAGGTCATTGCTTATCTCAACGACAAGGAGCTCTATGTCAGGGACTCCTACGCCTGTGCAGACCCGGACTACAAATTGAACATCCGTGTGATCAACGAATATCCTTGGTCCAACATGTTCGCCCACAATATGTTTTTGCGCCCCACGGAAGAGGAACTGGAGGGCTTTGACCCGGAATGGACCGTGGTGAACGCGCCAGGCTTTATGGCGGATCCCAAGGTCGATGGCACCCGCCAGCACAACTTCGCCATCCTCAACTTTGGCAGGAAAATCGCCCTGATCGGGGGAACGGGCTATACCGGGGAAATCAAAAAAGGAATATTCTCGGCATTGAACTTTATTCTTCCTGTATATAAGAACACCTTGCCCATGCACTGTTCCGCCAATGTGGGGGAATCGGGCGATACCGCCATTTTCTTCGGCCTATCGGGAACGGGAAAGACTACCCTGTCCACCGACCCGAACCGAAAGTTGATCGGCGACGACGAGCACGGCTGGACGCCCGACAATACCGTGTTCAATTTTGAAGGGGGCTGCTATGCCAAGGTAATCGACCTTTCCAAGGACAAGGAACCGGAGATCTACGGGGCCATCAAAAAGGGCGCTATCTTGGAAAATGTGGTGATGGACGACAACGGAATCGTAGACTTTTCGGACACCTCCATTACCCAGAACACCAGGGTGAGCTACCCCATCCATCATATCGAGAACATACAGCAACCATCCATAGGGAAAAATGTAAAGAATATTTTCTTCCTTACCGCGGACGCTTTTGGCGTGCTGCCTCCCATCTCCAAGTTGACGCCATCGCAGGCGGCCTACCACTTTATCTCGGGCTATACGGCCAAGGTGGCCGGCACGGAAGCTGGTGTGGTGGAGCCGCAGCCATCGTTCTCGGCCTGTTTTGGAGCGCCGTTCATGCCCTTGCACCCGGCAAAGTATGCCGAGATGCTGAGCAAAAAGATGAAGGAATCCGGGGTGGACGTTTGGTTGGTGAACACCGGGTGGACCGGAGGACCTTATGGCGTAGGCACTAGGATGAAGCTGAAATACACACGGGCGATGATCAGTGCCGCACTCAGCGGCGAACTTGGCCTGTACAATTACGAGAAATACCATATCCATTCGGTGTTCGGGGTGGCACAACCGAGGGAATGCCCCGGGGTGCCCACCAAGGTACTGAGCCCAAGGGCCACCTGGAACGATGACGAGGCCTATTACAGAACGGCCTTTAAGCTGACCAATGCCTTTAGGGAGAACTTTAAAAAGTTTGAGGAGTACGCCAGTGAGGAAATCCGAAGGGGAGGGCCGCAACGGTACGCTTTCTAAATCAGTTCAAAAATAAAAACGCCCCCAGCTTTGTCCGGGGGCGTTTTTTATTTTAAACCAGTTCGTTTTTATTTATTAACGCTGGTAATGTATTTCTGTAAAGCCATGGTCATGGATGGGGTTTCGGGCGTCGGTGCCTGAATATCTATTCGTAGCCCAGCCGTTGTAGCTGCTTTAACTGTACTGTTGCCAAAAACGGCAATCCTAGTATCGTTTTGTTCAAAATCCGGGAAGTTCTTCATCAAGGATTCAATACCTGAAGGGCTAAAGAAAACCAAAATGTCATAGTACACATTCCTTAGATCCGAAAGGTCGCTTATTACCGTTTTGTAGAAGATGCCACGAGTCCAATTCACGCCAACCTCGTCCAATAGCTCAGGAACACTTGGTTTTAGCGAATCGGAAGATGGTAACAGGAACTTTTCGTCCTTGTATTTCTTGATCAAGGGAGTCAACTCGTTAAAAGTTCTCTTCCCAACATAAATTTTTCTTTTTCTGTACACCACATATTTTTGCAAATAGTAGGCTACTGCCTCTGACTGACAAAAATATTTCATGGAATCCGGAACTTTGAAGCGCATTTCGTCGGCAATCCTGAAAAAGTGATCCACGGAGTTTCTGCTGGTCAGGATAATCGCCGTAAAGTTGTTCAAGTCGATTTTCTGCTGTCTCACATTTTTGGCCTCTACGCCTTCAACGTGTATGAAAGGTCTAAAATCTACTTTAACCTTCTCCTTTTCAATTAATCGCGAATAGGGGGAGTTTTCGACTTTGGGTTCTGGTTGGGAAACCAAAATTGTTTTTACTTTCATAAGTTTTCAACCTTTTAAATAGCTTCCAATTAACACCAAGGGCGCAATTTCGAGTGCGCAAAGGTACAAAATAAAATACATAAAATACGGGAACAGTGCTTTTTGATGGTTCTTCAACAGCTTTACCATGCCAATGCCATTTATTAGAATAATCAGCGTTAAAGCCACGTATATTATTGTTTTTGAGTTTGCTGCGATGTATATCAGTAAAATGTTGGCAATGGAAATTATTATACTGCTGTAATTGAGGTAAGATATTTTACTGAAAATAAGGCTGCCAACAAGGTTTAAATTATTAAAAACAAGCCCTACGAACATTTGAAGGGAGAATTTCACCAATTCGAACAACGCCAAAAAACCTAAGATTATTAAATAGACAAGGACTGTTTTTTTATAGGGTATCAGGTCAAAAGCATTAAGAACAAGAAGAATGAATAAAGAGAGGTTGATAAGTTGAAACAAGGTAAGAAGGAGATGGAACCAATGCGAAAATTGTCCTTTTTTGTTGTGAAGCAGGATATACTTATCATTAAATGGGAGAATGATAAAGTTCAGAAACTTTTTATGGAATAAATATTTGCCAAGGGCCAAAACAACCAGACCCACAAACAATGTTATGGTCATCCAATCCAATGAGGTGATTGTTTTTTCAATGGGTTCCATTATTCTATTTTAATGGGTTTTCCGTTAAGACCGGGAGGAAGGCCGTTTTCTGCAATTCCTATTCTAAAGTACGATGGATTTTCCATAGTGCTCAATGGTAGTTCAAACGAATAAAAAACCGTATCCTTGGGTTTTAACAATGCTTGCTGGGGCGAGGTGTTCTTAACCTTTAAGGAGCGCATCTGTTTAACCTGTTTGTGTTTGTTGGAATACGAAATCGTGTATTTTAATTGCTCCAAGGGTACATCAAACGGGTATGGATTGTAAACTTTCAGGGAATATTTGATGCCGGTTTCCGGTTTTTCCACAATACATTCCAATTTTCGGTACGATTGAAAATCATTGATGTAGATTCCATGAAAAACTGTGCTATCCAAATGCACATAGGAAATATCCCCACTTTTCCTGTATTTGGAAACAAACATGACCTTTTTGCCTCGCATTTGTTCTTCGGAATCATCAATGGAATATTGGTTTTTTCGATACATATAAGTGTTCAATGATGTGGCAGGAATACCCGAGTAAAAACTATACATCGAGGATCGTCTATAGGAGTTTTCAAAAAGGATGGGTACCCCACCAGACTTTGTTTTAAGCTCGTTTACCCATTCCTCATTGCCATGGGTTTCAAAATACATGGGAAACAAGGGGTAATATACCATCCATGCCCTTGCATATAGTAAAAGTACTAAGCTCACCAAGCCGATTCGGTACATCCATTTTCGGCTTTTTGCATTCTCCAAAAGATGATTAAAAGCTATTACCGCAAGCGGAATTGAGATTACAATAGTCCATTGCGCCTGAACCCGTCTGTTAAAACTGGAGATGAAAAAGAAGATCAATACCCCATAAACCAGGTAAACCAAAGCTTTGGAAAACTTGTCCGTTATCTTGAATTTGAAAAGTGACCCGTAAATCCAATAAAACAAAAGGCCAATAATTACAATGATGTTCAAAAAGTAGCCCAGGGTAAACTCATCGAATTGGTAGGCTTGGTTGGGGCGTTCGTACAAGTGAAAGGTTATCGAAACAAAGTCGTTTTGATAGAGCCATACAAAATGCGGAATGTAGCAAACCAAGGCCAAAACCACCGCCAACCATGCTTTTTTGTTAAAAATAAGTTTGTAGTTGGACAAAAACACGAACAAAATAACCAACACCGCATGGTACTTGCTGTACATAAGAGCGGCCATTACCAATCCCAAATACACAGCGGTCGTTATACCTTCATCCCTTAAGAAGCGTTTGTATAACCATAAAAACAGGGCTGTGAAAAATAAAAGTGATGTATCCGGAAGGGTCAAAAAACCATAGGCGTTCATTAAGGTGAAGGAGAACACCAAAAGAAAAAAATGGATTACATAATCCTTCTTCTTCGGATTATCGATCAATAACCAAAGCAACATGTATGTCCCTGCGGATAGCACACAGCTCATAAACCTTACCCCTAGCTCACCATCAAAAAACAAGCTGCTGACCTTGATCAAAAAGGCAACCATGGACGGATGGTCAAAATACCCCCAGGCCATGTTTTGTGCGTAGTACCAATAGTAGGCCTCATCGTAAATAAGCTCGGTGAAGGATGCTTGTAAAAGGTTAAGTGCAAAAAGAATCGCTAAGAGAATAAAAAAAAGTCTGGGAAACTTTTGAGACATCAAAATGGATTTTAAAATGGCAAAGTTACAAATATTGGGCAAGTGCCAACCCGCCTTACTAACACGAACTTGTGTAGGCAAGCTAGAAAACCGTATTTTTGACATTCTAATCTTGTGCGAATGGCAGACGGCTTGGTCATTATACCCACATTCAATGAAATTGAAAACATCGAGGCCATTGTAAAAACGGTTTTCGACCTAAAAAAGGATTTTCATGTGCTGGTAGTAGATGATAACTCTCCCGATGGTACCTCGGATTGTGTAAAAACCCTGCAAAAAGATTTTCCGGAGCGACTCTTTTTGGAGGTTCGAAAGGAAAAATCGGGCTTGGGTACGGCATACATCCACGGGTTTAAATGGGCCTTAAAAAATGGGTATGAATACATTTTTGAGATGGATGCGGATTTTTCGCACCGACCTGCCGATCTCTCCCGTTTGCACCGAGCTTGTCTTAATGGCGCAGATGTGGCCGTTGGATCACGCTACAAAAAAGGGGTCAATGTAGTGAACTGGCCCTTGGCAAGGATTTTACTTTCTTACGGAGCCTCGTTTTATGTAAAGCTGATTACGGGAATGAAGGTGCACGACCCTACGGCTGGGTTTGTCTGCTACAAAAGAAAGGTGTTGGAAACTATTAATTTGGATAAGGTACGCTTTATTGGTTATGCGTTTCAGATTGAAATGAAATACAGGGCCTATCTCAAGAAATTCAAGATAGAGGAAGTTTCGATTATTTTTACCGATAGGGTAAATGGAAAATCAAAAATGAACTCTGCCATTATTAGGGAAGCCATTTTTGGAGTGATAGCCATGAAGTTTAGAAGTATATTTTTTAAAAAGAGCTTTTAGTTATGTCAAAAATACTGTTGAAGAATGCCAAAGTTGTCAATGAGAACAGCATTTTTGAATCCGATGTGCTGTTGGAAGGCGACTTTATTGCTCGAATAGATGCTGATATTTCCGATGCCCATGCCAAGGTAATTGATTTGAAAGGGGATCTTTTGTTACCGGGCATTATTGACGATCAGGTACATTTTAGGGAACCGGGCCTTACCCACAAGGGAACCATTGCTACCGAAAGTAGAGCCGCAATAGCCGGAGGTGTCACCACTTTTATGGAGCAGCCCAATACCAATCCACAAACTACGACCATTGAAAAGCTAGAGGAAAAATTTGCCATTGCCGCCAAGGATTCTTCAGCAAACTATTCTTTCCTTTTTGGAGGAACCAATGATAATTTGAAAGAACTGAAACGATTGGACAAAAATGCTTGCTCTGGGGTTAAATTGTTCTTGGGCTCTTCCACAGGAAATATGCTGGTGGACGACGAGAAAGTTTTGGAACAGATTTTCAGGAATACCGAAATGGTAATTTCTGCCCATTGCGAGGATGAGGGGACCATTAGGGCCAATATGGCCAAGTACAAAGAAATGTATGGTGACAATATCCCTATAGAGATGCACCCCATCATCCGAAGTGCAGAGGCTTGCTACCTATCTTCATCAAAAGCCATTGCTCTCGCCAAAAAAACTGGGGCAAGATTGCATGTGTTCCATGTGTCAACGGGTATTGAAACTGACCTTTTCACCAATAAAATTCCTTTGGAAGAAAAAAAGATTACCGCTGAGGTATGTATCCACCACCTTTGGTTTTCTGATGAGGATTACGCTAAAAAAGGAACTTTGATCAAGTGGAACCCCGCAGTAAAGACCAAAAATGATAGGGATAAACTTTGGGAAGCCCTGTTGGACGACCGTATAGATGTAGTTGCCACCGACCATGCACCGCATACGCTCGAAGAAAAAGACAATCCGTACACCAGTGCACCTTCTGGGGGGCCTTTAGTGCAGCACGCACTATTGGCCATGCTCCAAAAAGAAAAAGAAGGTGTAATAAGTTTGGAAAAAATAGTGGGAAAAATGTGCCACAACCCTTCAAAGTTGTTTGATATTGACCGTCGCGGATTTATACGAGAAGGCTATTATGCAGACTTGGTTCAGGTCAACCGAAATTCCAAAAATGAGGTTAAAAAAGATAATCTTTTCTATAAATGTGAATGGTCTCCCTTTGAAGGTGTTACTTTTGACTCCGAAGTAAGACGAACCTTTGTGAATGGTTTATTGGCCTATGAAAATGGTACATTCAGTTCGGAAAAGAATGCAAAGAGGCTTACGTTTAATCGTTAAGGCATGAAATATATCGTCACATTGTTTTTTGGTATGATGTTGTTGCTTTCCTGCGCGGAGCGGGTGGTGGAGGAACCGGAAAACCTGATACCAAAAGAAAAAATGACCGAGATTCTTCATGATTTGGCCATTTTGAATGCTGCTAAATCCGGGGCCGCAAGAAAGTTTGAAGATTCGGGTGTCGATATTATGGAATTTCTTTATAAAAAATATGGTATAGATAGCACCCAGTTTTCCCAAAGCGACCTGTATTATGCATCACTTCCTTTGGAATACCAAACCATCTACCAAGAGGTGGAAACACGGATAAAGCGTCAAAAAGACACCTTGGAAGCTATTGGGAAACGAAGAAACGATAGTGTCCGTAAGGCAAACCAGAGGCGAAGCGATTCCTTGAAAGCACTTAAAGAAAAGGGGGAAGTGAAGAAGCCTACGCCTGTTCCTTAAACCTATCACAGCAAAAAGTAATGGCCTTGTCCATGTCCTCAAATGTAAAATCCAATTCGGATTTTATTTTTTGGTTACTGAATATTTTTTGACGGTACAATCCTTTGGCCACAGACTTGGAGAGTTTTCTTATTTTACCGAACACATTGCTGCGTACCCAATCCCATCGCCAAAAACATTCGAGCATAAATTTGGAGACCTCTTTGGTCGGTGGAGCTACACTTAGTTGAGGCGCGATTTTTTGGAATAATTCTTTGTAGGTCATATTTTGGCTCACCAGAATAAAGCGTTCCGTTCGGATGTTGGAATCCATCAATTTGGTCATCGCATTGATGACGTCGTTTATAGTGACAAAACCGGTTCCGCCAGGAATAAAATACTTCTTCCCCTTGGATGCATAGGTAAAAAAAGTTCCGCTGCCCGATTTCCAAAAACCGGGCCCAATGACCACTCCAGGGTTGACAATAACAATGGGGAGCCCTTCTTGCGAACCTCGCCAAACCTCAAGCTCTGCATTATATTTTGTAATGCCATAGACATTGGCCTTGGCTTCGTTCCATTCATTTTCCTCAGTTGCTTCTTTTTGTTTGATGCTGGGGCCAACGGCTGCAATGGAACTTACATAACATAGTTTTTCAATACCGTGTTTTAAGGAAAGGTTCACTACATTGGCCGTGCCTTCCACATTGGTACGTTCCAAAATCTTGTAATCTTTTGGATCAAAAGAGATCAGAGCGGCACAATGGTACACTTGCTCAACACCTTCAAAAAGGGAATCCAATCCGCCCACATCGGTAATATCGGCTTTTACCCAATCAATTTTATCCATTAAAACGGATGGATTGTCTGTATAATAACCAAAAACCTTGTGGACTTTTTCCATGGACGCTTCGGTCCTGTAATTACTTCTGACGGTGTTCCCATTGCTGATTAAATGGAAAAGTAAATGGGAACCGATCAGTCCAGTGCCTCCTGTAACCAAAATCATAAGGTAAAAGTACCTATTTGTAGTGGAAAAATTGAGCGAAATGCCAACTTCATTTTATATTTGCAGCTATTCCAAAAAACTGATCATGACGAAGAATTTTGTTCAAGAACTGCAATGGAGGGGAATGGTACACGATGTTATGCCAGGAGCCGAAGAACACCTTATGGAAGAAATGCGTGCCGCTTATGTGGGAATAGATCCTACGGCGGACTCTCTTCATATTGGCCATTTAGTGGGGGTTATGATGCTCAAGCACTTTCAGTTGGCAGGACACAAACCTTATGCTCTTGTGGGCGGCGCGACGGGGATGATCGGCGATCCATCTGGCAAGTCGGCCGAACGGAATCTTTTGGACGAAAAAACACTTCGTCATAATCAAGAGGCTTTAAAAGAGCAATTGAGTCGTTTTTTGGATTTTGAAAGTGGGGAGGACAATGCGGCGGTACTCGTCAATAATTACGATTGGATGAAGAACTTTTCATTCTTGGAGTTCATCCGTGATGTTGGTAAGCACATTACCGTAAACTATATGATGGCGAAGGATTCCGTGAAAAAACGTCTTTCTTCGGACGCCAAGGAAGGAATGTCCTTTACCGAGTTTACCTATCAGTTGGTTCAGGGCTATGATTTTCTGTACCTCTACCAAAACCATGATTGTACGTTGCAAATGGGCGGTAGCGACCAATGGGGGAACATTACCACGGGTACGGAACTTATCCGAAGAATCGGCGGAGGGAAAGGTTTTGCCCTTACTTGTCCGTTGATTACCAAAGCAGATGGAACCAAGTTTGGAAAAACCGAAGGTGGAAACGTTTGGTTGGATGCTGAAAGAACATCTCCCTACAAGTTTTACCAATATTGGTTGAACACTTCCGATGAGGATGCCGAAAAATACATCAAAATTTTCACGTTTTTGACTCAGCAGGAGATTGAGGGTCTGGTAGCTGAACATAAAGAAGCACCTCACATGAGGGCATTGCAAAAGAGATTGGCGGAAGAAGTTACCGTGATGGTGCATTCCCAAGAGGATTTGGACAATGCCATTAAAGCTAGTAACATCCTTTTTGGAAAATCCACTTCGGATGATTTAAAACAACTTGACGAAAAGACATTTTTGGATGTTTTCGATGGCGTTCCCCAAGCAACGGTTGGTAAAGATGAACTTGAATCTGGTTTGGACATGATCGGGGCCTTGGCAGCTAAAACAGGTTTTTTGGGTTCCAATGGCGAGGCCAGAAGGGAATTGAAGCAAAATTCCATTTCTGTGAACAAGGAAAAGGTAAAAGAGGATTATTTGATTAAGGCTTCAGACTTGATCAATGATAAATTTGTGCTGCTTCAGCGGGGCAAGAAGAATTACTTTGTTCTGGTAGTGGAGTAGTTTACAGCACCATTAGATTACAACCTCTAATATCTGAATTGTCAAAACGGCCCAATACCTCAAAAGTTCCGTTGGGACGTGTTTTGCCTAAATCTTGCGTAGCAATAAAGGAACAGGAATAGATGTTGGCCAAATCAATAACGTTGATGCCCCCTGTTTTTCCGTTGGGCTGAATAGTCAAAGGATCTTCGGTGTCACGTGTTATGATTTTCATCCAAGGTGGGGTTTGAAATATACCGTTTCCTTTGGAATATCCTTGGGACAACAATTCTGTCATGCCATATTCGGAATGGATTTTATCAACACCCAATCCCTTTTTCAAGATGTAGTGCAGTTCTTCACGGATAAGCTCTTTGCGACGTCCTTTCATGCCCCCGGTTTCCATAACAATGGTATTTTTTAATGTTGTGGGAAATTGTTCAGCCAAATCCAAGAGGGCGAACGAAACACCGATCAATAAGGTTTTGGTGCCTTTTTGCTCCAATTCCTGTAGTTTTTGATGGAGTTCTTCCAAATTATGAAGATAAAACCCACTACTGGGGTGTTCCGATTTTTCAACGAGACTGTTGATCATATAGATCAAAGAGGAACCTTCTCTTTCCAGATAAGAGGGTAAAAGCGCCAGAATACAAAACTTTTCGGGTTTACCGTAGAATAGTTCAAATGCCTCAAGGAAACTTTCTTCGTACAGTTTGATGTCTGGCACCAAATGCTTGCTTGTGGTGCTTTGGGTAGTTCCGCTACTGGTAAAAATGGTTTGCGGTTCTTTTTGAGTTGAAACGATCCTATGTGTCTTAAAGAAGGAAATAGGTAGAAAAGGTATTTCCGATGAGCTTGAAACATTTTTGGGAGATTTTTTTAAATGAATGCAAAAGTCCCTGTACACCTTATTGTTTTCGTATTGAAACTTGAAAATATCCAATGCGACTTTTTCAAATTCGTCCGCATTGTTGATATTAAAAATCCGATGGGTGTCAATCTGCTTCATTCATGGGCAAAAGTACCCAAAAATAAAAAAGCCCTTCGCAAAAAAGGGCTTCAAAATATCTTGTGTTATATTATTTAACGACCAGTTTTCGGGTCATTGTTTTTTTAAGTTCCGTTACTTGAAGCACATAAACACCTGGTACCAATCTGGATATGTCCAAAGTGTTGGTGCTGATTCTTTTGGTGAGAACAACTTCGCCGAAAACATCGTAAACCTTAACATCCTTGGTTCCGTTGGTTTCCGTTGTAATGTAAACTTCACTCCCATAAGCAGGGTTGGGGTACATTTTAAAACCCTTGAGCTCTTGTACGGGCTCATTATTAACTGTAACCAGGTCTTGACCGAAAGAAAATAAAGGTAAAGCCATAAGTAAAACAAAGTAGATTTTCTTCATGTATGCTGATTTGGGGTATATGCGCAGATTAAAAGTAGGTAAACAGGGCAATGCTGACCATTTTATGTTGTGAAAGTACTAAAACCGGTTGTAAAGCGTTGAAAACTGTTGTTAAGAGAAATTATAAAGCAACGAAAATGGACTGAACTACTTCACAATGAGCTTTCTAGTAGCTACTTTATTTTGTTCAAAAACCCTAAGAATGTAGACTCCTTTAGTAAGTTCGGAAAGGTTGAGTTCCTTTCCAATAATGGTGGTTTGGAGCACTTGTGTACCCAATACATCAAAAACAAGGATTTTTTTAGGGGAATTTTGAGTTGTCTCAATATAAACCTTTCCTTGGGTAACAGGATTAGGGTATAACTTAAACCCGTCAATATCCGCACTTGATTTGGCACTTTCCTGAGAAAAGCCAAGTGTACAGACTAATAATAAAATGACGAAGTAAAAGTGCTTCATACGTTAATGGTTGCAAACGGTATGCCACAAATATATAAAAATTGCAATGCCAAACCGGAACCTTTTGACGAATAGGGGGTTACTTTTCGATGAAATGCAAAAAAAGCCCCCGATAGTGTCGGGGGCTTCCATTGTGAAACAGGTGTTAAATCTTAAAAATTTAAGCTATAACCTAGTGAAAAGGACATTCCCGGCTCTCTGAAAGAGAAGTTTTGTTTTGCAGCGCCGAAAGACTCATATAAACTCACCCTATCATCGTTGAGAATGTTGTTGGCCTTGATACTGATTTTGGAACGTTGTTCTTTTCCGATGGTTTTTGAGAAATTGAAGTTTAAACTGTGGAACGGTTGTGTGAACACATCTGGGTTTACACCAAATCCGACCACTTCCAAGGTTTTTCCTTGTACGTTGTAAAAGATTCCCGTTTCCAAGCCCATTGCTCTGTTGTCGTAGTTTAGGCCTGCATTGATCAGATAGGGGGATTGGCCTTGAAGCTGTCTACTATCTTCAATGGTTTCTCCATCCCTTGCAAAGATTTGACGGGATTCGTATTCCTGATTTTCACCTCGTGCCATATCAATTTTTGAATCAATTATGGACAGGTTAAGGTTTACACTCAAATCTTCCAGGTCTTCTGCAATAAACCTGAAGTTTTTTCTGGCTTCCAACTCTACGCCGATAACCGTTGCCGAGGGGGAGTTCCTTGGGGTAAACTGGTTGGGCGCAGTAATATCAAAGGCAATAATTTCTATCGGATCATCAAACTTTTTATAAAAACTGCTCAAGGCCAGCATCTGGGCTTTTTCGCCAAATATTTCAAACCTGAAATCAAAATTATTTATATATGTAGGCCGAAGATCAAGGTTTCCCAAAAATAGAATTCCCGTTAACAAGTCTGGAATTTGTACAATGGATAGTTCCTTGAAACTTGGGCGAGCTGTTGTTCTTGAATAAGAAAGCCTAAAGTTGGTATTTTCTTTGAACTCGTAAATTAAGTTGGCAGAAGGGAAGAAATCCAGTACGTCTATGGTTTTTTCATTGTCGTAAACCTCGGTCCCTGTATTGTTCTGTCCGGTAAAATAAGTGGTGAATTGTTCTGCTCTTAATCCCAATATGGCCCTAAACTTATCGGCGAACTTAAACTCGTTGGATGCATAGAATGCCATTGTGTTTTGTTCGGAATCGAAGGTGTTGGCGGGTTGAAAGTTACCTCTAATATAGGATCCGGAATTGTTTTCCGTTGTCCAAATGTTCTCATCGGCAAGAATCGCATTTGGGTCTCCGTTTAAACTTGCCGTGCCAAAGTTAAAAAACGCAACATTGTAGTTATATATGCTATAATCCCTTTGTTTGTAGCTATAAAGCCCTCCGAACTTTAACATCGACTTGTTGCCGAAAAGTTCGTAGCTTTTGGAAAAATCGATTTTACCTACGGCATTTACTTCTTCGAGGTCGCGCCATAAGCGAGCAGGGAAACCAGCATCGGAACTAATGGTAAAGCCATCTGGATTGATGATGAAAGTGGTCAGTCTCACATCCTTGTCCTGAACACTGGTGAATGTCGGGGAAAGACTCCATTCCGAAGTAAAAGAAGCATCTTCAGAGGTATGTTTTCCGGATAACAACAAATTGCTCACAGAACGTTCGGAGTACTCCAAATTGTCCTTTACCACATCAATGGCATTGGATATTTCCGTTCTTTGATCGAAAAGGGCTGCCCTGGATTCTCCATTTTGGATGTGCAACAAGTTTAACCTATACTTGGATTTTCCAGTTTTGTAAGAAAGTCCTGCTAGCCCAGATGCCAAAACATTGTTGGTTCCAAGGTCACCACGCTGTCTTCTGTCAAAACGCAGTTCGTAGATATCGTTTTCGGGGTTTTTTTGGTAGATTCCATTTTCAAAACCATCATAGAAAGAGGTGGTGTTCTTATAATCCAAAGAAGCGATGAAACCTAATCTGTTTTCGCCGACATTAAATTGATTGCCATAACTGAAACCTAAACTAAAATCTGGCTTTGAGGTCTGTTCTTCGGTCGCCAGAGTTGGATTGAAAGAACGTGTAATACCTTCCAAAGCACTATTGTTTTGTGAATCTGAAGGGCTGGGAACATCAGTGTTTGGTGAAATGGGCAATTCCCTTGTGCCATCATCAAAACCTAAGAAGTCCGTGCCACCACCTTCATAGCTCAAGTAGTTGTCCTGAAAATGCATACTTGGGTTGTAACCCACGGATGCAGAAAAGGACATTTGTTTTTGTGTTGGAAAATCCTTGGTGACAATGTTCACCACACCACCGGTAAAGTCTGCGGGCAATTCGGCCGCTGCGGATTTCAAAACAATTACGTTTTCCAAAATATTGGTCGGAAAAATGTCCATTTGTACGGTGTTCTTGTCAGGATCCAATCCGGGGATGTCCATTCCATTCAGTATGGATTTAGTGTATCGGTCTCCCAAACCTCTAACATATACGTACTTGCCTTCTTGTACAGAAACCCCCGGAACTCGTTTAATAGCGGAAGCAATATTGCTGGCCCCGGTTGATTTTATTGATTCTAGAGATAAACCATCCATAAGGGTGACCGAGTTTTTTTGAAGATTCAACACCGAAGCTTCGGTATTCTGTCTTACTGTGGTGGTCAGGACCACTTCGTCCAATTGGGAAGCTGCAGGCTCTAACGTTGCATTTACCTCTACTGTTTTGTTGGCTTCTACAACAACATTTGTTATTTCTTGTGTGGTATAGCCAAGGTAAGAGAAAGTAACGGAATAGGTTCCTGGCTCTACGTCCAAAGCATAGGCCCCTTCAAAATCTGAAGTAGCTCCATTGGTGGTTCCTTTTATCAGTACATTGGCAAATGGCAGAACATCGTTAAACTCTCCATCCATTATTTTTCCACTAATGGTCCCAGTTTGAGCAAAACACCATTGTGCAAGAAACAAGGTGGTCGCCAAAAGAATATTTTTTAGCATTTCTATGATTTAAGTAGCATTTTTATTTAACAAAAATTGTCCAAAGGCCTTAAAAAAGAACCTTTGGACATTATTTTATTTGGTATTTAACTAAGGTTTACAACGCCTCTTCGGAGGATGCAAAAGTCCAAGTAAATACGGATATATCCGCACCAATGGAAGCATCTCCGGGCACTGCTATTGATGTTGCATTATCAGTGAATTTTATTGCATCGGCAGGAGCTAGGTCACCAGCAATGATATCGGTCAAAACAACACCTTCTGGCAAAACTATCTCCCAATTGGAAAAAGTAATACGGTCGTTTGTAAGTTCGGTTGCAGAATCCGCACCGCTAATGTTTACTGTGGCATCGGTACCAAATCCGTACGCCAAAACATTGTTCAGGTTGACGATAAGTCCATCTCTAAGGTCAGCGTAAAAGCTGGATGTTCCAGCACCGATAAGGGTGATGTTCTCCAAGGTGTAACCTCCTTCTGTTGCTGCACTTCCCTCAGGTCCATCAAGTTCAAGACCAGTGCCTGATTCCGCAGACATGATTACCATACCGTTGGTCAAAGAACCTGTCCAAGCTTGGTCGGCATCAAAACCGTCATCCCCTTGGGACCATACCAATGCGTTTGTTACGTTCACGGTTCCACCGAACCATTCTACACCATCATCTTGGTTGGCAACAACCTCAATATGGTCCACAGTTGTACCTGAACCGACACCACCAAGTGTCAATCCGTTGATTTCGTTGTCCTGTCCGATGGTAATTCCACCGTGGCGGATGGAAATGTACTTTAGAGAACCAGAATTGTCTGCCGGGTCTGTACCACCGTACTGTCCGTAGGATTCATCGGCCGGTATTCCCTCAATTTGGGCGGTTTCCACATCCCCGTTTACAGAGATAGGTGCTTTGCCCAGAACTATCACACCGCCCCAAAGGCCTGTATCGGAAGTTGTAAGCGTTCCCGTGGTCTGTCCCTGCTCGATACCATCAAGTACTGAGGTAAAGATAATGGGGCTATCTGCTGTACCTTCGGCCATCAATGTACCGCCTTGGTCAACAACTAGTGCAGAGGCGAGTGTTTCCTGTCCTTCGGCACCTTTGATGATGGTACCTGGCTCAATGGTCAAGGTTACGCCATCGTCCACAACTACTTTTCCATCCAAGATGTATATGTTTTCTGCTGTCCATGTTTCATCAGTAGTAAGGATACCGGATTTTGTGATAGTAGTCCCTAGAGGTTCTGCGGGAATGGCGCTTTCGGAAGCGGCCAATGTCCAAGAAAATGCATCAATATTGGCACCTACGGTTCCTGATCCTACCGCTGTTGCATTATCTAAGAATTTGCTTTCATCACCTTCAGTATAGTCTCCAGCGAAAATATCGGCCATAACTAGACCTTCGGGCAATACAATTTCCCAGTTAGAGAAAGTTATACGGTCGTTGGTAAGTTCTGTTGCAGAATCTTCACCGTTGATGTTCACAGTGGCTTCGGCTCCAAAATCGTAAGCGAAAATATTATTTAGGTTGACGATAAGCCCGTCCCTAAGGTCGGCGTACATACTGGAGGTACCTGCACCAATAAGTGTTATGTCCTCCATCGTAAAGCCGTCTTCGGTTGCAACGCTACCCTCTGGTCCATCAAGTTCAAGACCTGAACCGGATTCTGAGGACATTACAACTACACCATTGGATAGCGTTCCCGACCAAGCCTGGTCCGCATCGAAACCATCGTCGCCTTGGCTCCAAACCAATGCGTTGGTCACGTTCACGGTTCCACCGAACCATTCGATTCCGTCATCTTGATTGGCAACAACCTCAATGTGATCCACAGTTGTACCTGAACCGACACCACCAAGTGTCAATCCGTTGATCTCGTTGTCCTGTCCGATGGTAATTCCACCGTGGCGGATGGAAATGTACTTTAGAGAACCAGAATTGTCTGCTGGGTCTGTACCGCCGTACTGTCCGTAGGATTCATCGGCTGGTATTCCCTCAATTTGGGCGGTTTCCACATCCCCGTTTACAGAGATAGGTGCTTTGCCCAGAACTATCACGCCGCCCCAAAGGCCTGTATCGGCAGTGGTAAGCGTTCCCGTGGTCTGTCCCGGCTCTATGCCATCAAGTACGGATGTAAAGATGATTGGGTTTGTAGGTGTACCTTCGGCCATCAATGTACCGCCTTGGTCAACAACTAGTGCAGAGGCAAGTGTTTCCTGTCCTTGTTCACCTTTTACGATGGTACCTGCCTCAATGGTAAGGGTGACACCGTCGTCCACCACTACTTTACCGTCCAATATGTATACGTTTTCGGCTGTCCAAGTTTCGTCCTCAGTAAGAACACCTGTTTTGGTTATCTCCTCACCGGATGGTTCTGGCTCTGGTTCCGGTTCTGGTGTAGTACCGTTATCATCGCCACTGCACGCTCCTATAAAAAGCATGGCAATCGCTAATAAAGGGGAAATAAATTTTTTCATAATTCTTTGTTTTGTCGTTTAATAAGTAGGATATGATCCTTATGTTGAACGTTGCAAAGAAAGGTGGGGGTTGTAAAAGCCGTGTTAGTTGTGTGTTAAGTGTTTTTGTTGTTAGTGTTACAATAACGTTACTAGATTAAATGAACGTTAAGCGTTTATCCCGTAAGTGTATTATCTTTACATTTGGGCGATTAACATAGAAATACCATCCCATGAAAAACAAGGACATTAAGATTCTATTGGTAGACGATGAACCTGATATTCTGGAAATTATAAGCTATAACCTTTCCGCGGAAGGGTATGAGGTCTTTACCGCCAAAAATGGAGCGGAAGGCGTTGCCAAGGCAAAAAAGAAGGGCCCCCACCTGATTATTATGGATGTGATGATGCCAGAAATGGACGGTATTGAAGCATGCGAGGTTATTCGTAACACACCCGGACTGGATCACACGATCATTACTTTCTTAACCGCACGTGGGGAAGACTACTCCCAAGTAGCAGGTTTTGATGCTGGTGCGGACGATTACATCACAAAACCTATAAAACCAAAAGTATTGGTCAGTAAGGTGAAAGCCTTATTGAGAAGGTTGAAAGATGACAAAAAAGAAGTAGAGGATATTGTCAAGGTTGGTGACATCATAATCAACAGGGAAGAATATAAAATTGTGAATGACGGAGAAGAAATGGTGCTTCCCAGAAAGGAATTTGAACTTTTGTCTTTGCTGACATCCAAACCGAACAAAGTATTTAAACGCGAAGTAATTTTGGACAAAGTTTGGGGCAATGAAGTTGTTGTTGGCGGTCGAACCATCGATGTTCACATTAGAAAACTGCGCGAAAAAATCGGTGACCACCACTTTAAAACCGTTAAGGGCGTGGGGTATAAGTTTGTGCTCTAATGGCCATTAAACTAAAGAAATCATACAAATTTGCCCTAAGATCTTCTTTGGTTATTACCGTTTTGATCACTGCTGTATTCGTAGGGTTTCATTTGGATGCGGATTACATGAATTGGCCGCATACCATTCTTTTTGCACTAATTTGTTTTGCAATTTGTTTTGCTATCATCCAGATTCGGGTGGAGCGTTTTATATACAGACGTATCAAAAGAATTTACGATGATGTGTCCCTTTTGGAATCCTCATCCTTCTCTTCCAAACCCGTAACCACGGATATGAGAACGTTGGTTCAGGAAATTGAAAGGTTCGCCGAAGGAAAGAAAATAGAAATAGACACCCTTAAAATTCGTGAGGAGTACCGAAAGGATTTTTTGGGCAACGTGTCCCACGAATTAAAAACACCGCTTTTTACCGTTCAAGGCTATATTTTAACGCTTTTGGACGGTGCCATGAAGGATAAGAAACTTCGAAAAAAATATCTACAACGTGCCAATAAAGGTGTAGAACGCTTAATTTATATTGTAAAGGACCTCGATTTGATTACCAAACTGGAAGCAGGTGAGTTAAAGTTGGAACGAGAGGATTTTGATATTATTGAGCTTATTGAAAACACCTTTGATCTACTGGAGATGAAAGCGGCCAAAAAAGAAATCTCCCTCACTTTTGATATGGAGTATACCGAGCCTATTTACGTGAATGGGGACAAGGAAAAAATCCAGCAGGTAATCAGCAATCTTCTGGTCAATTCCATCAAATACGGTCTGCCAAAAGGAACTACGGAGGTAAGTGTGGAAAATCTTATTAAAAACAAGGTAATCGTTCGAGTAACGGACAATGGCGGTGGAATCCCAAAACAGCACATTCCACGACTTTTTGAACGCTTTTACCGCGTAGATCAAAGTGGAAGCAGAAACGAGGGCGGTTCAGGCCTAGGGCTTTCCATTGTAAAACATATTGTGGAGGCCCACGGCGAAAAAATCTATGTGGAAAGCGAAGTTGACGTAGGTTCCGAGTTCTCCTTTACCCTTGAAAAAGCTGCTGTTCCACCAGTTTCGGAGAAAATCTCGAACATGGAAGAAAAATCCACAACGGATTCAAATTGAGCCAATCCTTTAAAATCATCAATTCGGAATAAATCACCCAGGGTAAAATCTTCTTGTTTACTAAAAGGAACAAGCCCTTGTTTCTGCATTCTTTTGGCTAAATATTCTTGCTCGTATTGGCCAGGGGTCGGAATAAAAAAGGCCTTCTTCTCCAATTTTGCCAGGTCCATAACAGTGGTGTAACCCGATCTGCATAGCACTTTTTCACTTCGATTCAGGGCGTTTTCCAGTTCATCGGACTTCATAAAATTGTAATGAAGGATTTTCCCTTTTGACGTCCGAATTTCTTCCTGGACTTGTTCATCCTTGATTTTGCCCTTAACAAAAAGAATGTTGCCCTCGAATCCCTGTAATTCAACCAGTAGTTTTTCTTCCAACAAAGTGCGTTGAGGCTCAGGACCGGAGAGTAGAACCATCAAATCGTTCGTGATGGGGAGTTTCTTTTTCTCAAATCGGCTCAAAGGACCTAAATAGACAATGTTTAGCTTGGTTTTTTTTAGATGCCCCAACTTTCCTGTCAAGTTGGGTTTTTTCTCCACATCGGGAACCCAGCAGGCATCAAATTTTTTTATAATTTTTTGATGTGCTTTGGAGCTCATCCAAGTTGTGTTGCCCGAAAGTACGTTGAGCTGGTGTGTGATGAATACGCAAGGCACTTTTTTGTAATAAGCTCCTAATCGGTTATCGGAAATGATTCCGTCCAGGCCATGCTCTTTTACCAAACGCTTCACGGCTTTCTTTTCCATGGCAATGGCTTTGAGTACTTTGGGGGAATCCCAAATCATTTTAATTTTGAAATTCTTCCCTTTCTCAGCATAGGAAATTTTATAGGAAGGTAATTCAAAAGCGGGTAATTCTGGAAACTCCTTTTTTAGCAAGGATAAGGCCACCCCGTCCGAAGCCAAATAGGGTTGATGGCCATGTTGTATCAATTCATGGATTACGGGTATGCACCTAGTAGCATGTCCCAGTCCCCAGTTCAACGGGGCGACCAGAATACGTTTGGAAGAATTCATATCAACAAAAAAACAAAATGCGAATTGCTTTTAGATTTCCTTAGTTTTGCCAAATCATTAACTTTTTGCTCAATTTAATACGAACGTGGGAAGTAAGAACAAACTCAAAAGGTTCAAGGAAAACGAAACATTTGCCAATGTGGTACAGCCCACGCGGGAGGAAGTTTTGGCCGGATTCAAGTACAAGGGCAGTTGGGCATCCTTTTTTGGCAACAACAATCCCATTGTGTTGGAACTGGGCTGCGGCAAGGGTGAATATACCGTTGGCCTCGCTCAAATGAACGCGGACAGAAACCATATTGGCATAGACATAAAAGGAGCACGATTTTGGCGAGGGGCCAAAACTGCTTTGGAGCAAGAATTGAACAATGTGGCCTTTTTACGGACACAAATTGAACTGGTGGACCATCTTTTTGACGAAGGGGAGGTCAGTGAGATCTGGATTACATTTCCCGACCCGCAGATCAAGTACAAACGCACCAAACATCGCATGACGAATCCCGTTTTTTTGGAGCGTTACAAAAAAATCCTGAAGCCAGGAGGGCTTATCAATCTAAAGACCGATAGCGAGTACATGCACGGGTATACCCTTGGGCTTTTGCAAGGCTTGGGGCACGAAATTATATATGCCAATCACGATGTGTACAAAAATGAGGGAGCACCTCCCGAAGTACTCAAAATCCAAACTTTCTACGAAAATCAGTATCTTGAAAAAGGAAAACCAATTACATACATCCAATTTAGGATCAACTAACCAATGACCCACGTACTCATTCTCTTTTTCGCCACATTTTCGGCAGCCTTTATGGCTACCGTGCCGCCGGGGTTGCTCAATATGAATGCAGCCAAGGTTAGTGTGGAAAAAGGAAAATTGAACGGTGTTATTTTTAGTTTGGGTGTTTCCAGTACCATTATGGTGCAGGCTTATATTGCTGTGTATATCTCTAAATTTTTATACCGTAATCCAGCGGTGATAGATGTACTGTTCAAGATTGCTGTGGCCGTATTCGCCTTTTTTGCTGTTTACTTTTTTGTGATTGCAAAGCGTAACAGAGCAAAGACACAAGCCATTAAAGAGGTCAACCTGAGTAAAAAGAACAGTTTTTTCAAGGGAGTTTTGTTGGCTGCCCTTAATTTGTTGACCATTCCGTATTACAGTGGTTTAAATGCCATGTGGAACGAAGCGGGTTGGATAAAGTTTGAAGCCAAGGACATTACCACTTTTGTGGTCGCCGCAGGAGCTGGTACTTTTTCTGTTCTGTACCTCTACACCTTTTATTTTGATAAGATGGAGACCAAGACCAATCGTTTTTCCAAGAACTCCAATTACATTTTAAGCGCTTTGATGCTTTTGCTGCTCGTGATTACCTTGATTCGTATAATGTACCGCTGATATGGAAGAGAAAAACTTCTTTGACAAAGTCTATGAAGTGGCCAAACAAATTCCCTACGGCAGGGTAACCTCTTACGGAGCCATTGCAAAATATTTAGGAGCAGCTCGAAGTGCCCGAATGGTCGGTTGGGCCATGAACAATTCTTTGGCAAAAGATGTGCCTGCGCATCGCGTGGTAAATCGCGTAGGGGTGTTAACGGGCAAACATCATTTTGACGGAAGCAACATTATGCAGCAACTTCTTGAAAACGAGGGCATCCCGGTAAAGGAAAATCAAATCGTAGACTTTCAAAAATACTTTTGGGATCCAGCCTTGGAGCTTTAATCAATATATCCCGGTGGGTGCAATTCGTCAAACGATGTGGCATCCTGAAATGCTTTTGCCAGCAATAAAATACTCGCTTCATCGTACAAATTGCCCACAAAAGTCATGCTCGTAGGGTGGTTCTCGTCATCCAGGCCCGTTGGAACGGCAATTACGGGATGCCCGGTAAGATTGGTTGCCAAAAGTTGATCGTTTCCAAATGTGGGTGAAATCAACACATCGTAATCTTTTATCAAATCTTGCATTTTTTGGATAAGTACCTGTCGTTGTCGATTCGCTTGAATATATTCCACGGCGGGAATAAATCTGCTTTGCCGCAAGGAATTCGCACGGGAACGCTGGTCTTGCTCCACCATCACATCAACCCCGCCCGAACGGACAAGTTCATCAAAGAAAGCACCTGCTTCAGCTCTTAAAATAATATCAAATCCACGATAAGGAACATCTTCGGGCATTTCTACTGCAGTGGGTTCAATGCCCAATTCTTTGAGTGATTTGAGTGCGTTTCTAAGATTTTCACCAGTTTCCGTGGTGTCCTTTTCAATATCTTTTTTTAGATAGGCCACTTTCAGACTTTTCACATCTTTTTTCCAATCAACCCCAAAAGGAAGGTCAACGGTGGTCAGATCATTTTTATCTTTCCCTTGAATGGCATCAAACACAATGGCGCAATCCTCGGCATTTCTTCCCAAGGGCCCCACTTTGTCCATGGACCAGCTTAAGCTCATAATTCCGTGGCGACTAACTCTACCGTAGGTTGGTCGTAGACCGGTAACTCCGTTTCGGGTACTTGGAGAAGTAATGGAACCCAAAGTTTCAGTCCCCAAAGCAAAAGGAACTAGGCCTGCCGATGTTGCAGAACCCGATCCAGCCGAAGAACCACTGGCACCTTGGGTAGTGTCCCAGGGATTTTTGGTTTTACCATCGAACCAAACATCGCCACGGGCCAAGGCCCCCGATACCAGTTTAGTCACTAAAATGGCCCCGGCATCCTCCAGTTTCTTCACTACGGTTGCCGTTTCATTTATGATTTGGTCTTTGTACGGAGCAGCTCCCCAGGTGGTGGGGTATCCGGGGACCGCCATCAAATCTTTGGTGCCGTATGGGATTCCATGTAAAATACCACGATACTTTCCGTTTTTGATTTCCTCGTCGGCTCGCTTGGCCTGTGCCAAGGCTAAACTATCCGTAATGGTAATGCTGCATTGAAGGGCAGGTTGATATTTTTTCAATCGATCCAAGAAAAATTTTGTCAGCTCTGTGGCTGTTATTTTTTGATTTTTGATCAACGAAGCCAATTGCGGAATGGTGTAAAAAGCCAACAAATCATAGGGCTCAGGGATTTCTACATTATCCGGTATGCTCCATTCGGTCCCATTTTGTTGCTCTGGCATGGTAAAGCCAAAAGGAGTGGGGTCAAAACGGATAGCAGGGAAAACATCATTGTCCAAAGGGTATTTTCTTAACGAATCAAACCCACTTCGGTTTCTTTTCAAATAAGGGTAGAGGGTGTCACGATATTTAGTTTCAAAATGAAGCCCGATCAATTTTTCCGACTTTTTCACATCCCGTTTGGTAAAGGAGCTTTTATTAGTGGAACAAGAGAGCCATATTAGGGTAAAAAACAATAAAATTAGTTGGGGGATTCTGGTTTTTGGTAGCATGTTGGTCGATAATTTCAAATAGCAGCTTCTAAACTACAGTTTTTCAAAAAAACCAACACGATAATCCATCGGTTTTGTGTCTGTCGGGGCTATTTATTCGGATCCCCGTAACTCAAGATGTGATTTTTTTGAAATTCAGCAATACAACTTCTTAATCTAACACCAACACCGTATCTTTGTAGTTTAGAATCAGTTCAAACAGCTGATTACAAAATTTTGATAGATGAAGTTGAAAAAAGCAGACATTCTCAAGGCGTTGGAAAAGATATCGGCTCCCGGCGAAGGCCAAAATTTGGTCGAGAGCGGTTCGGTAACCAATGTTCAAGTATTCGGTGATGAGGTTGAAGTGGATGTTACGATCAAAAATCCAAGTCTTCAAGCAAAAAAGAAGACAGAGGTTGAAATATTGAAGTGTATTCACAGAGAAGTATACGAGAAGGCCAAAATAAAGGTCAACCTAAAAGTTGATGCTCCGGCAAAACCCAAAGTTAACCAGATCAAGGGGAACCCGATTCCGGGAATTCAAAATATTATAGCCGTTGCATCTGGTAAAGGGGGCGTAGGCAAATCTACCGTAACTGCAAACCTAGCGGTAACCTTGGCCAAAATGGGCTTTAAAGTTGGCCTGTTGGATACGGATATCTACGGACCGTCCATGCCCATTATGTTCGATGTGGCCACGGAAAAACCATTGTCCATCAACGTGAATGGAAAAGCCAAAATGAAGCCCATCGAAAACTACGGCGTAAAATTGCTTTCTATCGGATTTTTTACCCAGCCCAACCAAGCGGTGATTTGGAGGGGACCTATGGCTGCCAAAGCATTGAATCAAATGATTTTCGATGCGCATTGGGGCGAATTGGACTTCCTATTGTTAGACCTGCCACCAGGAACAGGGGACATTCATTTAAGCATTATGCAATCTTTGCCCGTAACGGGCGCCGTAGTGGTAAGTACGCCGCAAGAAATCGCTTTGGCCGACGCCAGAAAAGGTGTGGCCATGTTCCAGCAAGAGGCGATTAATGTGCCTGTATTGGGAATCGTGGAGAATATGGCGTATTTTACACCTGCGGAGCTACCCGATAACAAGTATTATATTTTTGGTGAGAACGGTGCAAAAAATCTATCGGAAGACCTTGAGGTTCCATTTTTAGGACAAATTCCATTGGTACAGAGCATTAGGGAAGCAGGTGATGTTGGAAGACCAGCCGCCTTGCAGACAGCTACTCCAACAGAAGAAGCTTTTGAAGAGCTTACGAAAAATGTGGTTCAGGAGTTGGTGAGAAGGAACACAGACCTTCCCCCGACAGAAGCAATAAAAATTACAACAATGGCAGGTTGTTCCGCTGTTAAAAAGAAGTGACCATGACAACAATGACATCAGAAGAAACAAGGAGTAATGTAGAAAAGGCGTTGGAAGAGATACGTCCGTTTTTACAGAGCGATGGGGGAGATATTACTTTGATTTCCATTGAAGACAATACCGTAAAAGTGCGTTTGGAAGGCAACTGTATTGGTTGTACCGTGAACCAAATGACACTAAAGAGTGGCGTAGAAATGACCATTAAAAAGTATGCACCCCAAATTGAAGAGGTAATCAATATTTCCTAACTGATTAAAATCATAAATCATTTTTTGGGCAAGCATTAAGTTGCAAGCCAAATCCTTAGTCTATGATTAAAACCGATATTCTGATAATTGGAGCGGGACCTACGGGTCTCTTTGCTGTTTTTGAAGCAGGCCTTTTACAACTTAAATGTCATTTAATAGATGCATTGCCGCAAGCAGGTGGTCAATGTGCAGAAATATATCCGAAGAAACCCATTTACGATATTCCCGGATTTCCCGAAGTACTTGCAGGTGATTTGGTGGACAACCTTATGGAGCAGATCAAACCGTTCCAGCCGGGTTTTACCTTGGGAGAACGTGCCGAGACCATAGAAAAATTGGATGATGGCTCCTTTATAGTAACAACGAACAAAGGAACCAAACATCACGCTCCCGTAGTAGCCATTGCAGGTGGACTTGGTAGTTTTGAGCCAAGAAAACCGTTGTTGGAAAACTTGGAGAAGTATGAAGATAATGGCGTGGCTTACATGATCAAAGAGCCCGAAATATACCGAGGTAAAAAAGTGTTGATTGCCGGTGGGGGCGATTCCGCTTTGGACTGGTCCATCTTTTTGGCGGATGTTGCCAAAGAAGTAACCTTGGTACACCGCAGAAATGAATTTAGAGGTGCTTTGGATTCCGTTGAGAAGGTACAACAGCTCAAAAACGAAGGCAAGATCAATTTGATGACCCCGGCAGAAGTGGTGGCCCTAAAAGGTGAAGATCAATTGGAGAAAGTGACCGTGAAGAACACCACAACTTCTAAAGAAACCGATGTTGTCGTTGACAATTTTATCCCGTTGTTCGGATTGTCTCCAAAGTTGGGTCCAATTTCCAACTGGGGATTGGAGATAGAAAAAAATGCCATCAAGGTGAATAATTCTTTGGATTACCAGACCAACATTCCTGGAATCTATGCCATTGGTGATGTCAACACCTATCCAGGCAAGCTAAAATTGATTCTTTGCGGTTTCCATGAGGCCACATTGATGTGCCAAAGTGCCTATCAAAAGATATTCCCAGATAAGAAATACGTAATGAAATATACCACCGTTGGCGGCGTTACAGGATTTGACGGAAGTAAAAAAGAAGCACCAAAAGCAGTAGTTAAGGCAATAGATTAATTATTAAGTGAAAATGTCCCCTTGAGGACTTTAGGGAGTATCTCTAGAAAGATTATGAGTGATATCAAGTTAAAGATTATAGACCGAGACGGCGAACTACACGAGGTAGACGCCCCGACCGATATGAATATGAACCTGATGGAGGTAGTGCGTTCCTATGAACTTGCCCCGGAGGGAACCATTGGGATTTGTGGTGGTATGGCCATGTGTGCATCTTGCCAATGCTACGTAAAATCCGATCATCAACTGCCCGAAAAGTCGGATGATGAGGAAGCCATGTTGGCCGAAGCCTTTTTTGTAAAGGACAACAGCCGTTTGGGTTGCCAAATCCATATTACCGAGGATTTGGATGGCCTAGAGGTGGAGTTGGCACCGGAAGAAGCTTAAATCCTAGCTTGATAGGTAAACAAGTTGAAATATCTTCCTTCGGAAGCTATCAGTTTTTCGTGGGTGCCCTGTTCCAGAATATGGCCGTTTTCAATCACTAGAATTTGGTCCGCCTTGCGGATGGTGCTCAATCGGTGGGCTATCACAAAAGTGGTTCTGCCCTTGGTAAGTTCTCCCAAACTTTTTTGGATAAGCGCCTCGGATTCCGTGTCCAAACTTGAGGTGGCCTCGTCCAAAATCAAAATCTTCGGATTTGCCAAAATAGCTCTTGCGATGGCAATTCGCTGGCGTTGTCCTCCCGAAAGTTTAACGCCACGTTCCCCGATCAAGGTGTCCAAACCTTTGTCAAAACGGTCGGTAAATTCATTTACGTAGGCTGCCTTTACGGCTTCGAGCAATTTTTCCTCACTGGCATCAGGTCGTGGAAAAAGTATGTTTTCGCGAATAGTGCCTTCAAACAAGAAATCATCTTGCAGCACCACGCCCAAATGTTGTCTAAAACTGTTCAGATTAACTTTGGAAAGGTCGTGCCCATCAATGGTAATGGTTCCAGAATCAGGATTTAAAAAACTGGCGGCCAACCCTGCTATGGTGGACTTTCCCGAACCTGAACTCCCCACCAGAGCGATAACCTGCCCAGGCGCCACATCAAAACTAATATTGTGCAGTACTTGTTTGTCTTCCTCATAAGAAAAAGAAACATTGGAGAAAGACATACTTCCAACTACTTCGTCCAATAAAATGGTACGGTTTTCCTCGTCCGATTCTTCGTTTAAATTCATTAATTCTTCGGTGCGGTCCAAACCCGCCAAAGCCTCCGTTAATTGACTCCCAACACTGCTCATTTGCACGATCGGGGCAATCATAAGCCCCAATAACACGGTAAACTCCACAAATTCACCTACGGTAAGGGTATCGTGGATAATTTTGTATCCGCCAAAACCCATTACGCTTGTGGTCGCTACCCCTAGCAAAAAGGTGGACGAACTCGTCATAAAAGCGGTAGTGGTGAGGCTCTTTTTTACGTTTTCGTATAAGCGTTCCACACCAACTTCAAAAACTTCTTCTTCCTGTTTTTCGGCATTAAACCCCTTGATGACGCGTATGCCTCCCAAGGTTTCCGTCAGCCTACCTTTAACTTCAGCATTTATCTTGCCTCTATTCCTAAAAATGGGCCGAATTATCTTAAATGCCTTTAAGGCAATTATGGCAAAAATGGTCAATGGAATAAAGGTGAAAAGCGTCATAAAAACGCTGATATCCATAAGCAAAATCAAGGAAACAACCGCGGTAATAATGCCTCCCACCAGTTGCACCAGCCCAGTGCCGATTAAATTTCGGACCCCCTCAACATCGGACATAATACGGGATACCAAAGCTCCCGACTTGGCATTGTCGAAAAAGCGCACGGGAAGGGCAAGCACTTTTTTCTGCACCTGTGCCCTAAGTTCAGAAATCAAATATTGGGCCTGCACACTTAAAATCTTGGTCAATAAGAAGGAAGTGACCGCCTGAACAAGAATGGCCAACATTACTCCAGCGACCAAATATTTGAGCATATCCAGGTCTTTGTTTACGATGACATCATCAATAAGGTATTTGGAAGCAATAGGTGCAACAAAACTGGCGCCTTTACTAATGGCAATCAGAAATAGACCCAAAAAAACGAGTTTACGTTTTGGCCAAATAATGGTTTTAAAAGCGGTGAGGATGCTTACTTTTTTTTCTGGCATAACAATTTTTCAAAAGAAGTTGCAAGTTACGGCAATTTAAGAGGACACCTAATTGAAGTGCTTCTGTACTTGGCAAGATTACAAATGCTATATTTAAATGCTCAAATTTTGAAAGGATTATGCTAAAAGCGAAATTGTTCGGTCTTTTGTTTTTGATTTTCTCCATGTGCTTTGCTCAAAAGGAGTATCCAGAATTGACTGAAATTGTTACGGACAATGCTAGGATATTTACACAGCCACAACTTGAGGCGCTTAGAACCAAACTTTATCAATTTGAATCGGAGACTACCAATCAATTGGTGGTTTTGACGATAGATGAGTTGGGTAACGAAACCATTGAACAGTACGCCCTTGAGGTCTTCAACCAAAATAAATTGGGGCAGGAAGGGAAGGACAATGGTATTCTGATTCTTTTCTCAAAATTGGATAGGGAAGTCCGCATTGAGGTCGGGTACGGTCTGGAGCCTTATATAACAGATGCTGTCGCTTCTCGGATTATCCGAAATACCATGATCCCCAGATTTAAGGAAGAAAATTACTTCAGCGGACTGGATAATGCCACGGACCAAATCATTGAATTTTTGAACAATCCAGAAGCCTTGGAAGAGTTTAAAAAGGAGATTGAGAAGGAAAACGAAATGCCATGGTGGATGTTGGTGGTAATAGGCTTGTTTTTATTGATGTTTATTGCAGCGGGAGGATTTGTTCTTTATAAGGGCTATTCCACTCTTATCGAGATCATACGTGGGATGTTTATAGGAAAGTTAGCGGTAGTTAAAGGTATATTAATGGCCGCTTTTATGGTGCTTCCCCTAATTTTTGGATTGATTTTTATAGGAATGCCACTATTTTTTATGGCACTATTGCTTGGTTTCGATGACTTGTTTAGCGGATTGGTCAAAGATTTTTCTTGGGTGCTCTTTGTTTTTGCCGCTTTTGTTTGTCTAACCATCATATTGGTCATAATAAAAATCAGGAAAAAAGGCAACGAGGATTTTAAGCTATCATTTTTTAAATCCAATAAAGATTATATGAGCAAGACCTTTTCCTCCTCCGGGAGCCATTCCTTCGGTTCCAGATCCGGAGGTAGTTCGTCCAGCAGTTTTTCCGGTGGCGGGGGAAGTTCTGGTGGTGGCGGAGCCAGCGGAAGTTGGTAATTGTTTTGGATTTAACGTATTTTCACAAAACTAACTAAACCAATCCCCGAGATGAGAATTACGATCCTTGCCATACTTTTATTGTTTTTATCCTGTTCCGAACACCCTCGATCCGAAGTTGAAAAATGGGAAGCACAAGCTGAAGACATAACGATTATCCGAGATGATTTTGGTGTGCCGCACATTTACGGAAAAACCGATGCCGATGCTGTTTTTGGATTGCTGTATGCTCAATGTGAAGATGATTTTAACCGGGTTGAGCAAAATTATATCTGGGCCACAGGTCGTTTGGCCGAAGTTGAAGGAGAAGATGCCTTGTACAGTGATTTACGTGCAAAACTGTTTATGACGGAGGAAGAGGCCAAGGCCAATTATGAGAAAAGTCCCGAATGGTTAAAAGAACTTTGTAATGCCTTTGCGGATGGCATCAATTACTACCTGCATACCCACCCAGAGGTAAAACCCAAACTGTTGACCCGTTTTGAGCCTTGGATGCCCATGTATTTTAGTGAAGGTTCCATTGGAGGGGATATTGAGCGCATTTCCACGCGAAAAATCAAAAGTTTTTACGAAAGCGGGATGGAATTGCCCAAAATGGAAGCTCTTCAACTCAAGAAAGAAGAGGAAATGGCCGAACCACAAGGCTCCAATGGAATTGCCATTTCAGGGGATTTGACCGAATCGGGCAATGCCATGCTTTTGATCAATCCACATACCTCATTTTATTTTAGGGGCGAGGTGCATGTGGTGAGCGAAGAAGGGTTGAATGCCTACGGCGCTGTCACCTGGGGTCAGTTTTTTGTGTACCAAGGCTTCAACGAAAAAACGGGGTGGATGCATACATCAACCTATACCGATGTAATGGACGAGTTCAAAGAGACCATTGTAAAAAATGACGGGAAGCTGTTTTATCAATATGGCGAGGAATTACGCCCCGTGGATTCCAGCAAAGTAACCTTGAAGTACAAAGATGGCGAAAGCTTAAAAGAGAAGACATTCCCCATGTACCGAACGCATCATGGTCCGATTACGCATCAGGTTGATGACCAATGGACAGCATCGGCGATGATGTGGGAACCCGTAAAGGCATTGGAGCAATCTTATATCCGAACCAAGCAGGATGGTTATGATGGTTTTAGAGAGATGATGGATATCCGGACCAACTCCTCCAACAATACCGTTTATGCCGATGCCGAAGGAAACATTGCCTATTTCCACGGCAATTTTGTTCCCAAGCGCGACACCATTTTTGATTATACCGAACCCGTGGATGGGAGCAACCCCAAAACGGATTGGCAAGGATTGCACACGGTGGATGAAAATATTTTGGTGCTGAACCCAGCAAATGGTTGGATTCAAAATTGTAACTCCACTCCTTTTACTTCGGCCCTTGAGTTCAGTCCAAAGCGAGAAGACTATCCAAAATACATGTCCAGAGACCAAGAAAACTTTAGAGGTATCCACGCCGTTAAATTGTTGACCGGAAGTAGGGGTTACACCTTGGACAGCCTTATTGAAATGGCCCATGACCCCTATTTACCCGCTTTTGAGGCATTGATTCCCGGGTTAGTGAGAGCGTATGATGCAAATCCAACCCCAGAATTAGAAGAAGCCATTGAAGTTTTACGGAACTGGGATTATACAACATCAAAAGAATCCATAGCCATGACTTTAGCTCATTATTATGGGACTTTGGTTTACGAAAGGATGGAGAGAAAAGAAGGGCTTTCTTCTATGGAATTAATTTATGACTGGGTTAATGTGCAAGGTGATTATGTTGGTCAATTAGGTCTTTTTCAAGAGGCGGTCGAAACACTTCAAAAAGATTTTGGTACTTGGAAAATGCCTTGGGGTGAAGTAAACCGTTACCAACGTTTAAATGGGGATATTCGCCAAGCTTTTGATGATGCCAAACCAAGTATTCCAATCGGTTTTGCCAGTGGGCGCTGGGGCGCACTCGCGGCTTATGGTGCACGATACGATAACAATACCAAAAAGATTTATGGTACCCGTGGCAACAGTTTTGTAGCTGCGGTGGAATTTGGTGATAAAGTAAAGGCAAAGACCATGCTGGCAGGTGGACAAAGCGGAGACCCTGAGTCGCCACATTTCAATGACCAAGCGCAGCGCTACGCCGATATGGAATTTAAAGATGCTGCGTATTACAAGGAAGATGTGCTGAAGCGAGCGGAAGTAACCTATTCGCCGGGAGAGAAGCATTGATTAGGAAACTTAGTTGTTCTTTTCTATGTCGCTATCTTCTTCCTTAACAATAACTAGGCTGGCCTTTGAGCCTGTGGAAAGGTTCCAGCGGTTGTTGTGGATAACCACGCCTTTATCATCTGTCACCACTACTTGTGCAGTGTTTGGACCTGACGAACCTTGGTTGAGGGCTTCAAACTCTACGCGGTTGAATCCTTCCACTAAATCAAGGTTAATTCCTTTAAAGGAACCTGATAAAAGCATATTGTATTCTACCGCTTCTCCGTTTACATAAATTTTGATGCGGTCGCCATCCACGTACTCGTGGTCTCTGGCAACGATACCAACAAATTTGGCCGTGGTTTTGAAGTCTCCCAAATATTGATTGCCAAAATGTTCGTTGGCACCTTTTTCCCTTTTTTCCATCACTTTAGGGTCGATTACCATATCGTGACCCGCTTGTAAAAGTTCCCTGTCCGGCAACATTTTAACTCCGGGCTTTTCGTTTTTGGAGGTTAGGTTTTCATCCAGTACCGAAGGCATACGAAGTAAAGTACCTTGGTTGCTTGCTTTTACATCTAGTTTGTTATTGTCGCCAATCTTCAATGGTCGCGTGGTGGGCAAGTCACCCTGTGCGAACATGGGCAAGGTGAAAAGAATGATTCCCAATAAAACAAAAACTCTCTTTTTCATGGTAACAAAGGCAATAATCCAAATATAAATTTAGCAAATACCTTGCCATCAGCATTATAAATTGAAGTTAAATCGTTAATCTGCAGGCTTTCTTTTGCTCCTTCCTTTTAAACCAAATAGCGGATGCAACAAAGGAACCCTTAAAATAACGAGATCGTAGATGAGCCAACTGATGCCAAATGTCCCAACCACCAATACACATGTTTTAGGTACCAATCCCCAATCCAAATTCCTCAAATAATAGGCAATGCCAACAGTAATGGTCTGGTGCAAAATATAGAAGGGATAAACGGCCCTGTTTGCATAGGCGATTCCTTTGCTGGGCTTGTTCAGGTATTTGGCAGCATAGGCGAAAAGCACCAGTATCCAAGACCATATATTCACCACTTTTAAAAGGGCTTCCGTAAAATGGATTACGTAACCATCTTCAAAAAACAACCAGATAATTACCTGACAGAAAAAACACATCACCCCTAAAGTCAGTGCTTTTTTCTTCACTTTGACCAATGTTTGCCAAAAAACATCACCTGTGGCAATTAGAACAAAGCCATAAAAGAACAGGATTATACTGAATGTGAAGTTGAACCAATCATCTACCAAGGCATGTGTAATCGGGAAAAAAGGTTCCACCAAGGATTCAACAAGATAAAGTGGTATTACAAATAGATAAATGCCCCATGTTTTTTGAATCAAATGTTTGACCCATCCAATAAAACGGGTTTTATATTTTCTTAGATAAACAAAAAGGGGTGCCAAAACCCACGAAAAGACCAAGAGGTAAGGTAAAAACCAAAGGTGGTGCCAGCTCAAATTACCTTCGGGGTAGACGCCATCAAAAGCAACCGTGGTAAAATATTCCCAGTACGAACCTGAAAACGTACTCTCGGCCAGCCGTTCAAAATACACTTGTGGCGGTACAATCAAAACCATACCGACAACTAAGGGAATTCCCAAACGGAGAAAACGTTCCCACACAAATTTACCCATGCTTCTTTTGCCCAAAGCGTAGTAGGTGCCCATACCGGATATCACAAAAAGTATGGGCAAGCGCCATTGGTTCAGGAACAACATGGGCCAGCGGAGCCAATCGTATATTTCGTTGTTTTTTACATGCCAGCCCCACGGTACAAAAAACATTCCTACATGATAAAATATTAAAAGCGCGAACACAATGACCCGTAGCCAATCCAAATCGTAACGCCTGATGGTAGTTTTCATCCTAAAATTTTTTCCAAAGATGAAAAGCGCGGTTTAAACAGGGTTGTTTTTTGGTTCGAGAAACGTCCTGAATTGCAATTATGGAGAAATTACACTCCTTTTTGCTTCATAAATGCGGAAGGCGATTGCCCAGCATGCTTTTTAAAAGCATTGTAAAAGGCGGATTTGGATTTGAACCCTACGGATTGCCCAATGGCCTCCACCGTAAGCTGTTTAAATGCATCATCCAATAATCTTTTTTGGGCCAATGCAATTCTTTTTTGGTTGATGTAGTCGTTGAAATTGGTCCCTGTTTCGGAATTGATCAATTTGGAAACAATATTGCTGTTGGTGCCCAGTTCCTCAGCTACTTTTTTTAAACTTATATTTTGATGTGCATAGTAGTGGGCTTCGGATATAAAACTTTCAATGGTTTCAAATTGGATGGAATTGTTGGCGAGGGTCTCATATTTGTCCGTAATCCATGATTTTTCAAAAAAGCGTGATTCCGACAGCATAAAAAAGGAAGTGATAAAAATGGTGACCGTCTGCACGATACCAATAAAATGATCACCACCATCGTCCTCGTAATTTAGAAAAATGAAAAGTAGGGTCAGCATCAACACCATAAAAAAAGCAACCGTATTCCTGGAAAAAATATACTTGTCCACTTTTATGTTTTTGGGCGACGTCCACCCCCGTTTTCTAGTTTTTATCACCAATAAAAGGGACAGCACCATGTAAAATGCAAAACTAAAAAGCACCAACCACCTAAACTGATCTTTGATGAAGAGGTAGGAATAATTCATGTTTCCAGGAATGTCCACAAAGCCCAGATCTCGGTGGTAAGCTCCCAAGTAGGCATTGAGCTTTACCTCAATGGGACTCAAATAATAGTTGATTTGAGAAACGGCATACAATACGGGCAAAACAAAATGGGGCCAATGTTTTTTTAGGGTGATGGGCTTTCGTTCCAATAAAGTATACAGGAAAAAATAAAGGGTCGGAGTAATCAGGAGCACCAAAAATTCGGTAGAATCATTCAGGTGGATTATATGTTTAATGAGACCGGTGTAACAGAGGTAGACATCCAAAAAAACCAGACATTGTATCAAAAGCGACCAACCAAACAAATTGATGGCCGATTTTCGTTTGGTCCTCAAAAAAATAACTAGGGCCAAGAAAAAGCCTTGAACAATGCCCAAAAGCATAATGTGCGACGCAAGGTCGTGCCTAATGGGAATTTGGTCAAGTATGGTATCAAGGCTTTCCATGCTCAAGGGATGATGTAATCCTGAAGTTTTTCCGGTCCTTCCAATAAAACCCGTACAATTTGAAGAGTTCCATCGGGTTTGGTGTCAATGTGCCATTTAATGAGGGAGATCTTGCCCTTTTCGATCTCTATGCCCGTGATGCTCCTCGGGTGAACACAGCTACCATCGTTAAAAAAGGGAATTTGACCCGGTTCCGGAAAACGTGGCCTATGCGTATGTCCCGCAAGGGTGATGAGCAGGTTTTTCTTCAAAATCCATCGTTTTATGCGCTTTTCAATACGGATTAGCTCTTTGTAATTTTTGGCAGGGCTGGTAGGGTCTGCAATGCCCACAACTTGGAGCGGCTTCCATAAAACCCGAACCAAAAATCGACCAATACGCCAGCACACATAGTTCCACCAATCTGCTTGGTGGCCATGGACGCAAAAAATCTCTTGACCGGTATCCGAATGCTTTAAAATAAGGGCTTCATGGTATGTAATGTCTTCAAAAAGCTCTTTGTCCGAGCCATCAATAGGCTCAAAATAATGCGAAAGATGTTTGGCCACATAATCAGGGTCCCGATACACCATATCGTGGTTGCCCCATAGCATGTGGAGTCGTTTCTCCAAATGGAATCTTCGCAAAAGTTGGTACACATTTTTGTGCGCTTCAATGATCGAGTCAAAGCTTATATTTTCCCAAAGTTCGTCACCATCGCCCAGTTCAATGTAATGAAAGCCCTCACGGTAGTAATGGTTCAGTGCGTGGAAGTAAATGTTCCGGTTATTGGCAAAATCGTCTGCAAAACTGTTGTCCCCGCGATGACAATCACTAAAAAAAATGAATTTGGAACCCTCATCGAACGAAATGGTCTTCGCGTTTTTATAGGCTCGGTCTAATCGGGTAGAAGAGGACATGAAAAAGTTTTTGTTAAATATCCTTAAAAATGACGATTTGTCCGTAAATATATCCATTAATGGCCCCGCATTTTTACTTTTTGTAACTTTGATGTCTAAACCTCGACTAACAAGGGTATGAAGCACAACCTCAATTCGGAAAGCCCTCTGGTTCAACTGGTAAGTTTCAATAAGTTGTTGGAGCATTACGATGAGCAATTGGAAAGCTCCAATCCGCATATTGCCGAAAGGGCAAAATATGTGCTGGATGCTCAGGCGCCCTACCCAGAGTTGAGGGATGGTTTTACCGATTTGTCCTTATTGGATAAATACAAGGATGTTATCCGAATTATTTTGGAAGATTCTTTTTCTCCGATTTTGACAAAAAATGAAATTAAAACCGCATCTACTCCTTTTGAGAACTTGGTGTTCAATTCATCCGAGCGTTTTCGTCAGATATTGGCAGATGCCGGTGAGGATTTTGACCTTGAAATAACCAATATTCCCAGGGAGTTCGATTACATTATGAGGTGTGCTGTAATCCTCCAGTTTTATTACGGTTTTAAATTGGACTTTAAACGTCCTTTCTTTTACGACATACCGGATACCAATGGGGTGATGCGCAGGTACAGGATTTTGTACAATGCGGATTTTATGGAAATCATTCCAACCGAAAAGGCAAAGGAGCTTTCTCAAGATGATGTGGATGAGTTGTTGGACAATTTTTACAATCTGGATATTTGGAAAGAGAAAATTCCGCCAAATAGCTTTATTGCCAAAGGTTTTGTTATTTCCAATATGTTCGATATAACTACCGAACATTCCGTTTCGGAGATAAAGTCAACTTTGATAGGTCGCGCCCAAAGGGGAAATACGACTTTTATGGAGAGCTTTGAAGATACCTTTAGGTCCTTTTTTAATCTTAGCGATATAAAAGTGGGTTTTTCTGGGTACGATTCCAGCGCCAATCGCTTTTTTAAGATATATGGCAAGGGAATGGAAAGTTACATCCTTAATGGCAAGGATATGGAAGATTGTGATTGTACCTTTTGTAATTATACTCACGAAAAGTTGTTTAAAGAGAACAAATACTTCGCCATATCCAATGTCGAAAAATATTTTAAAGAATCAAAAGGAGAGATTCAGCCCTATAAAAGCTTGATGGAACAGGGCATTAAAAGTGCTATTTTGGCCCCGATCGCCGTAAATGGAAATTTATTGGGAGTATTGGAGCTGGTATCCGGCAAAGTGAACGAGCTCAACAGCGTTAATGCAAACAAGCTGGATGATGTAATGCCTTACATTGTTGCGGCCGTAATGCGAACCATAGAGGAAGAGGAGAACTTGATCGATGCCGTAATCCAGCACGAATGTACTTCCGTGCACCCATCCGTGTATTGGAAGTTCCAAGAAGAGGCCAAACGGTTTATGGCAGATGAATTGACGGGCAACGAACCTGTGTTCAAGGAAATTGTTTTCAAGGATGTGTATCCTTTATATGGACAGATTGACATCAAAGACTCTGCGCAAGAGCGCAATCTAGCCATACAAAGAGATCTTATGATCCAACTGTCAGAAATCAATGATGTACTGGAGATTGCTTTTAAAAAATACAAGCTGCCCATCTATGAGGAATTGATGTTTCGGGTAAACAATTATTTGAATGAGGTAAAAGAAGCCTTGTTTACACACACCGAACAGGCTGTTTTTGATTTTGTGAAAGAAGAAGTGGATCCCGTTTTTGACCATCTTCAAAAAGAAGATGCCGAAATTGCCGGTTTACTGGAAAAATACAACGAGAAGATTGACAAGGCCACCGAAAGCTATTATGATCATCGTAGAAACTACGACAACAGTGTAATGGAGGCCAACATGAAACTCGCAGCTCTTCTGGATAAAAGACAGGAAGAAGCCCAAGAGATGTTCCCACACTATTTTGAGCGTTACAAAACCGATGGCGTGGAACACAATATGTACATTGGAAAATCCATAACCAAGGATAAGGAGTTCAACGAACTTTTCTTGAGCAACCTAAGGTTGTGGCAGCTCCAGGTAATGTGCGAAATGGAGAACAAATACTACAGCCTAAAACCGCACCTGCCGGTCAAATTGGATGTGGCATCATTGGTTTTGGTATATAGTACCTCGTTGGCTATCCGCTTTAGAATGGATGAAAAGCGTTTTGATGTTGATGGCACCTACAATGCCAGATACGAAGTCATTAAAAAACGTATAGACAAGTCCTTTATAAAAGGCACCAATGAACGTCTTACGCAAAAAGGCAAACTTGCCATTGTATACTCACAGCGCAAGGATGAAAAGGAGTATATGCGCTACATCAGCTTTTTAAAGGCAAAAGGGTATTTTACCAACAATATCGAAATTGTAGAGTTGGAGGGTGTACAGGGTGTATCTGGTTTAAAGGCGATCAGGGCAGAAATTTTATATCAAAAAGATAAAAAATCCGAGCGCACCTATACCTACGATGACCTCATGGAGGAACTGAGCTCCTAAAATTTAGAACATAAGCCTATCGGGGCCAAAAAACCGAAAGGCAATCCCAAAGGAAATTACGGAGATAATCATGCCTATCATAAAAATATTGTAGGTAATCCGAAGTATCTTGTATTTTCTGTTCAGGACAATACCCAAATAATAAAGGTCCTTGGTAAGTGAGGAATACACGTAATCTTTATCCTTTACAAGTTCTTGCAAGGCCCATTCATATTCTTCAAGCTCCATTTTATGGAAGTTGCCAAAAAACAGCAGGTTTACCCTCTTTTTTTCCACATCTTCTTTTGTAAACTTACCACTTGTAATGTTTGGTCGTGTGGCCAAAACGGATAGGACCATGGAAACAACGCTGAACATGATCAATATAAATGTGGGATAGATCATATACGTGTTGGATGGATTGTCCAGTTTGGTGAGCAAGTTGGCCAGCACCAACGAAATTATAATGGCATTGACGGACAATAAAATATTCGCTTTTGTATCGGCAATATCACTCAGTTTAAGGTGGTTCCTCAAAGTGACCCTGTACAAAGTCTGCACACTTCTGTCCGGACTCTCACTTTTGTATTTTGCCTTTAGAGCTTCTTTTTTGGCAATCTTTTTTTCTTCCTTCTTTTCTTTTAGGAGCTTCTTTAAATTTTGTTGCTTTCCTTCCTCCCAATTCTCCTTGGCATAATCGGTAAAAAAATTATGTTTCGTTCGGAACATTTTAATGTTCTTGTCCCGCCATTCTTTAGCTGAATAATCAGCAATCCCCAGTTCTCTGAGTTCTTCCTTTAAAAAATCCGTGGTTTCCCAGTAGCTTTTTTTTGCAAAATGGGATATATCGGCATCACGGATAATACCTTCCATAAGGTTGGTGGGTTCGTTGCACATTTTTGTGACCATGATCAAGGAACAGACTTGCTCAATGCCTTCGGGATCGTAGCCGTTTTTACCAAGAAAATCCCTGGCAATTTCACAGCTATTTTCCTCATGGTCTTTCCAGCCTTTTACATGGCCAACATCGTGGAACCACGCAGCCAACAATAACCTTTCGTTTTCAACCCTCTCCAGTTTGTAGTAATTGAGCAATTCTTTAGTACTTTTAACCACTCGTTGGGTATGTCGCAAGTTGTGGTACAAGAACCTGGGGTCAAGCTCTTCCGTTAACAGTTTAGAAACGAAGTGTTTGGTTTTTTCAACAATTTCCGACATAGCTGTATGTTTGAATTATCCAAATTACAAAATTTTGGAATCAACCTCGTGGATATGAAGAAACATTACTTGTTGGTTTTTTTGATTGTTTTGGCGTCCGGTTGTGCGACCTACGAAACAAAATATGCAGCGCCTTTTTCTACGAATACCACCTTGGTTGAAAAAGAAGTTGAACACACGTTCTATTTAATAGGTGATGCGGGTAAATCCCCAATGGGTGAATTGAACCCTACCTTAATAAAGTTTAAAAAAGTTCTTGATGCTGCCGATGGGAACAGTACGGCCATTTTCTTGGGAGATAACATATATCCTGCCGGATTTGTGGACAAGGACGATGACCCTGTAGGCCATGAACGTTCCAAACACTATTTGGACGCACAGTTGGCCACTTTGGAATCCTTTAAAGGGAATACCATTTTTATTCCTGGGAACCACGACTGGTACAGCAATGGGTTGGATGGGCTCAAACGGGAGGAAAAATATGTTGAAGATGTGTTGGACAACAACGACGCTTTTCAACCGGAAAATGGTTGCCCCATTGAAAAAATAGAAATCAATGATAAAGTTATGGTCATTGCCATTGATACGGAATGGTACCTTGTCGATTGGGACAAGCACCCGACCATCAACGATGAATGTGAAATAAAGGACAGGGGGCGATTTTTTGAAGAACTGGAGAGCTTAATCAAAAAAAATAGGGATAAAACAGTGGTAATTGCCCTTCACCATCCCATGTTTTCCTACGGTCCGCATGGAGGGCAATTTTCCTTTGAACAAGGATTGTATCCCAGCGGAGGTAAAGTACCCTTGCCTATTTTGGGAGCAGCTATCAATCTTTTGAGAAAAACGTCAGGAGCTACGATTGAAGACCTTTCCAATACAAAGTATAATGACCTTAAGAATAGAATCTTAACGCTTTCGCAACATTCGGACAAAATTATTTTTGCCTCAGGCCATGAGCACACGCTTCAATATATAGAGGAAGAAGGAAAACCACAGATTGTGAGTGGTTCCGGTGCAAAAACAGGTGCAACCCGATTATTGAACGGCAGTAAATTTTCAACAGGAAAAAATGGATACGCCATATTGAAGGTGTATAAAGACGGTTCATCTCAGGTGGAATTTTATGGCGCCGATGCCAATTCAACTACCTTATTGTATCAAACTGAAGTACTTCCAGCAGATAGGTCTACAAAACCAGTGGAATTGCCCAGTGATTTTCCATCGTACAAAATGGCATCCGTTTATACCCCAGAACAAGTGGATAAAAGCGGCTTTCATAAATTGTTGTGGGGGGAACGATATAGAAAATATTATGGGACCAAGGTAAAAGCTCCAACCGTACGTTTGGACACCCTTTTTGGAGGTTTGACCGTTGTAAGGAAGGGAGGAGGCAATCAATCCAACTCTTTGAGATTAGCTGATAAGGACGGCAGGGAGTATGTGATGAGGGGATTGCGAAAAAGAGCCGAAAGGTACCTCCAGGCCATTGCCTTCCAAGACCAGTACATTATTGGGAAGTTCTCGGATACGTACACGGAAAAATTATTGCTGGACCTATATACGGGAGCGCACCCGTACGCTCCTTTTACCATAGGTAAACTTTCTGATGCGCTGGGCATGTACCATACTAATCCTAAGCTGTATTATGTGCCCAAGCAATCCGTTTTGGGGGACTTTAACAAGGAGTTTGGGGATGAGCTTTATATGATCGAAGAGCATGTTTCGGATGATCACGATAATCTGGAAAGTTTTGGTTATACCAAAAAAATTGAAAGTACGTACGATCTTATGGACAAGCTCCGGGAAGATGAGGAGTATAGTATCGACCAAAAAGAATATGTAAAGGCCCGACTTTTCGATATCCTCATTGGGGATTGGGACAGGCATGTGGACCAATGGCGTTGGGCCGAGTTTGAAACAGAGGCGGGCAATAAAGTATATAAACCCATTGCACGGGATAGAGATCAAGTTTTTTCTAGATGGGGCGATGGCCTTATCATGAATTTTGGTTCCAGAGCAGTGCCTGCACTACGTATTTTTGAAGGATTTCACGAAAAAATAAGAAGTGTAAAAGGACTTACATCATCACCCAGAACATTCGCTTTGGATATGGCGCTATTGTCTGAAACGGAATTGAACATGTGGATAGACCAGGCCAAGTTTATCCAGCAAAACTTGAATGGGGACATCATTGACGAGGCATTTTTGGCCTTTCCAGAAGAGGTTAGAGACGAAACTTTGACTGAAATCAAGAATATTCTTCTGGCCAGAAAAAAAACACTTGTCCAAACGGCAAAGGACTATTATGCCGTATTAAACAAATATAGCGTGGTTACGGGAACGGACAAGGATGATTATTTCAATATAGTTTCACTTCCCAATGGTAATGTTGAGGTAAGGGCGTATCGAATCAAGGGAGGGGAGTACACGGATTTATTTTTCAACAAGGTGTATGACCCGGATTATACCAAGGAAATTTGGATTTATGGTTTGGATGATGATGATGTGTTCGATGCCGATACGGAAACATCAAAAATAAAGATACGCATTGCCGGAGGGCAAAACAATGACGAGTACAAAATATCGGAAAACTCCAAAAAATTGTTGGTTTACGACTTTAAGAGCAAGAAAAATACCTTTGATGATGCTTACGGAGGTAGTATAAAACTCATTAATGATTACGATACCAACACCTACGAATTTTTAAATGTAAAAGGCAGCAATAACCAAGTATTGCCCACTATTGGTTACAATCCCGATGATGGTGTCAGAATAGGATTGACCGATACCTATACCTTTAATGGATTCAGGAAAAACCCCTTTACACAACAGCACACATTCAACGCGGCCTATTATTTTGCAACGGATGGATTTGATTTAGGGTACAGGGGTGAGTTTGCCCATATATTTAATAAGGTCAACCTTGAGTTCCATGCTCGGTTTACCAGTCCCAACTTTACCCGTAATTTTTTCGGATTTGGTAATGAAACAGTAAACAATGACGATGATGAACCCTTGGGGTTGGACTACAACAGGGTACGGATTCGGACCTTAAAGTTTGCACCTTCCTTGGTTTGGCGCGGATTTTTAGGGTCTAAGGTTCGGTTGGGAATAGCTTACGAAAATATTGAGATTGAAGAGACGGAGAACAGGTTCATCAATGAATTTTATATCGAAAACGGGGAAGAAAACCATTTGAGTTTCTTTGGGGTCGATGCAGTGTATAGTTACTCCAATACTGACAACGAGGCGTTTCCCACTTTGGGAATGGGATTCTCTTTGGAAGGTGGATTCAAGTCCAATCTGGATGATTCAAGGTCGTTTGGATACGTAATTCCATCATTTTCCTTGGACCATAAGCTAACGGCCGATGGCCGTTTGGTTTTGGCAACCAAGTTCAAAGGGCATTTTACCATTGGGGATGGCTACGAGTTTTATCAAGCCGCCAGTATTGGGGGCAATAATGGTTTGCGTGGATTTCGCTTTCAACGATTTACGGGCAAAACGGCATATTTTCAAAACACGGACGTTCGATACAGTTTTAGAAGTGTAAAAACAGGGTTGTTACCTGTTACCCCCGGGGTTTATGGAGGTTTTGACTACGGCCGTGTATGGTTTCCAGGGGAGGATTCGGACAAATGGCATAATTCTTACGGAGGAGGACTTTTCTTGAACGGTGCCGATGTAGTGTCTGCAAATCTTGGACTTTTCAACAGTACAGATGGTCTGCGTTTTGCCTTTGGTCTTGGATTTGGGTTTTAATATTATTTAGGAATTAACTCAAAATCGCGCTATGGGTTGGGCACAATGTGCTTTGCTTCTTCACAATGATTATTCAAGATACCTGTAATAATGTAGTTGTTGTCCTTTTTTTCAAAAAAGAGGTACCATGTGGTTCGGGAACCAGTATTGAAAAAAGAATAATACGTTCCATATTTTGCTAGTGCACCTGGAGATTTTTTGTGTATTTCCCTCGGAATAGTTTCAATAAATCCAAAGTATTCCTTTTTCATACAATACTTTTACCAATTCGTCTAAATACGCAACCACATCATCGGTTACAATTATTTTCTGTCCTTCCACCACGATTTAATCCTTCGGATAGATTCTGCCCTTGCCTCCTCCACGGTATAGCCTTTTTCCCATTCTTCATCAAAATCAAAGGGTTTTTCGCTGCGGTTTTTTATGGCTTCCAAATGTTGCAGTACGGATATATCCTCTATTTCGCGTATCCAGGCGATGAGTTCTTCTTTTACTGTAATGGCTTTAGGTTCCATTTTTTATATTGAATTGTTGCTTATAAAGGTACAAAGATTCCATGTGAAATTTTCAAAACCTTGCCAATCAGCCCATTCACCAGCCCGTCAACCATTGTTTTCCAGAAGATACAGTGCCATTCTGATTTTCCAGTAAGGAATCTGCTCTTCAAAATGCATAAAATAAGGTTTTAACCCTTCAACTTTATCGCCGAGCTCGGTGTTGGCGACTTGTATTTTCGTAACCTCTTCTTCGGAAATAAATTGGTATAGATCGATTGGCTTTCCTTCTTCGTGCATTTTTTGAAAATGGCCATAAACGGTATCTTCTTTCAATTCCCGTTGTGTAGCAATATCAGCCACCGTCATGCCTTTTTCAAACAGTGAAAACGAGAGTTCATGCGTACTTTTCTTGGATGCTGCCCAAGCGTTGATAACTTTAAGGAAACGTGTGGCATATTTGTCTTTTTTTGCTTCGCCCACACCGCTTACTTGCATAAACTCGGCTTCGGTTTCGGGGAGTTTGGCTTCCATATCTCGCAAAGCGGCATCGCTGAACACAATATAGGCGGGTACGTTTTCTTCAAGGGCTATTTCTGTACGAAGGGCTTTCAACTTATCGAACAAACCAACTACTTGTGTTTTTTCGGTTCGTTTGCCTTGGGTTGTTTTTTCTGCTTTTTGAAGTGTGGCGAGCTGGACTTTTCGACCTTCAAATAAAATCTGCTTGGCCAAAGGTGTGAGCAACAAACGTCCGTTCTCGTGAAATCGGATCTCCAAAATACCCTGATTGACCATTTGGATGATATACTGTTGCAAATCTTGCCAAGAGATATCTTTTACCATGCCGTAGGTTTTTATGTTTTGATAGCCTTTATCGAACACTTGGGCATTTTGTGCGCCGCGAAGCACATCCACGAGCATGGTCAAGGCTACCTGTTCCCTTAATCGATACACCGCCGAACAGACTTTCTGTGTCAAAATGGTGCCGTCAAAAAATTGGGGAGGTGTTTTACAGTTGTCGCAATTACCGCAATTTTCTGAAATATGCTCGCCAAAATAGTTCAACAAGGCAATACGGCGACAACTCAAGGCCTCGGCAAACTGTTGCATGCGTTCCAATTTGGCCAATTGCACTTCTTTTGTTTGCGATTCATCTATAAACTTACGCAACTGTATCACATCGGAAAAACTGTAAAACAACAAGGTGTGTGCGGGCAAACGGTCGCGCCCGCTACGACCAATTTCCTGATAGTAGCTCTCTATGTTTTTGGGCATATTGTAATGGATCACCCAGCGTACATTGCTTTTATCAATGCCCATCCCAAAGGCAATGGTAGCCACGATTATAGGTGTGCGGTCATTAACAAAGTCTTCCTGTACCTGATTACGGGCTTCGGTATCCATTCCGGCATGGTATGCTTGTGCTGTGAACCCATTGTTGTTTAATTTTTCAGCGAGCTTTTCAGTACCTTTTCGGCTTAGACAGTAGATGATTCCACTTTGGTCTGTGCGCTGCTCCAAAAAGCGGACTATTTGCGGGAAGCGGTCGGTGCCTGGACGCACTTCGAGGAACAGGTTTTTCCTGTCGAAGGAGGCAATGTGCCTTTCGGCATTTGTTATGTTGAGCTGCCTTAGAATGTCGTCTTGCGTGGCACTGTCGGCCGTGGCGGTAAAAGCCGCAATGGGAACATTGGGGAAAACTTCCTTTAGTTTCCCCAACTGCGTATATGCCGGACGGAAATCGTGTCCCCAAGCCGAAATACAATGGGCTTCGTCCACGGCGAACAAACTCACGTTGTTCTCGGTTAAAAAAGGCATTAAATGCGGCAGGCTTTCGGGCGCTACGTACAAGAGTTTGATTTCTTGTGCCCGAAGTTTTTTTAGGATTTCGCTCTGCGCTTCGGCGGCTTGGCTACTGTTGTAGAATGTCGCAGGGATACCGTTGGCCTGTAGGGCATCCACCTGATCCTTCATCAAAGCGATCAGGGGCGAAACCACGATGGCCATTCCATGAAGCAGAAGTGCGGGCAACTGAAAACAAACCGATTTTCCACCTCCTGTGGGCATAATGCCCAAAAGGTCCTTTCCTTCTAGAGTACTGTTGACAATGGCTTGCTGATTGGGTAAAAAAGTATCAAAACCAAAGTGTTTTTTTAAGAGCTGTAGGCTATGTTGTTGTTTGGGAATCATAACTCCCAAATGTCAAGAATAAAATGAGTAAAAGCAAATTAGGCAATTTATTAAGTGGTGTTGTTTTAGTTCTGTCCTGCCCAAAGTGAAGTATTGAAGCCACAAAAAATATAATGACTTGTATATATCAATACAAATCTTCAGGCCTGTCCGTAGAATACTTTTTTGGGTTTTAATCGAGCTTTAATTCATAAAGATTTCTACCGCCATGGTTGTTCTCTTCGTCAGCGATAAGAAGTGTTTTGTTATCCACAAAGCAAACTGATTCAACCTGTGTGGGAGTGTTTAGATCAATTATTTTGATGGATGTCTTAGTGAAATCCGGGGCAGTAAAATCAGTCAACAAAAACACGAAGCCATAACTCAATAGGGCAATGGTCTTGCCATCGGGAGAAATATCCGCACTGGTCACCGAGCAATGGTCCTGGTCTGCACAGAGAAACAAAGAACCCAAGAACTCGGCCTCGTATTCACCTTCCTTGTCCGGTACGCGATACAGTAGTGTTTTTCCGGTGTAGGGCCTCGTACGGTTTTTGGTAAAGATGTACAGGTAATCATTTAGGTGAAAAAAGCCTTCGGTATCAAAATATAAACTGTCTTTTTTAGGTGGAAAATCTTTTTGCTGTGGATAATTGAATTCAATTTTTTGGGCATTGGGTTCCTTTTTGCCCATTTCATCACTTGGCACCTTGTAAATGACCAAATCCTTACGTCCATTATCATTGTTGCCAAAGTCACCAATGTAAAGGTTGCCATTAACATCTTTTGCCAAATCTTCCCAATCCCTGTTTTTGGCATGGTCTATTTTTAAGGATTCTTTGATATCACCATCCCTGCCAACCTTATATATTTTGTCCTTATTGCCGCTATCCTCAATGACCCAAATGTTCCCATCAGCAGCAATTTCCATCCCAGAAACTTCTTTGAGATTGGATGGAAATTTGGATAAGGGGTCCAATTCACTCAAATAGGTCTTTTGGGCACAGGTTTGGGCCACTATCAGCAAAAAAACGAGAGCAAATTTATTCATTGGATTCTTTTATGGGCATATATACCTCGGTAGTCCATTGTAACGCATCACCACCCATGTTAGGGTTATTATGGAAAACCTCAATAGGTTTCTTCTCTACAGGGATATTATTTTCATTGGCATGATCCAATAGTGCGTACCATGCGCGGTCGGAAGTGATATAGTTTCCATGGTAAACCGCTTTAATGGCATTTTTACCAAAGATGCGCTTGTATTCAATATCAGGGTGGTTTGGAAGTTTCTCTGAACGGATGATGGGATTGCAGAAGTTATAGGAAAGGCTATTGTTTTCCAAGTCCCAATCCAATACTTCAACAAATGGAGGTCCATTCAGTTGAACTTTATTTTGGGCAAGGATACCATCCAAGAAGCTATAGTTGGCCATCATCCCTTTGGCCTTGTTTTCGGGCGTGGTTTTTAGTTTGACGCAAGCGCAAAATGATGAAAATATCTCCGCTTCTCCTTCAATCGTATAGTTGAATCCTTCCAAGTGCTCTTTTAAAAAGCTGTTGAAATCCAAAAGGCGTTTTCGGGAACCTTTCTCAAAGTTGGTATCTGAAAAAGGTACAGCTAACCTATTGTTGATTGAATTGTCAACATCCTTGATGTTTACTTGAACTTCACTCAGGGAATCATGTACCCGACCAATTTTCCATTCATACACATAAACGGAATCGTTCACTACAATGGTTTGCTTAAAGTGGCTTGGGCTTATGTACTCCAAAGGGACTACGGAATCAAAACCGTGGTTCCAGGCCTTTACCGTTTCAAAGATGGTTCCAGGGATTGCATTTGCCTTAAAATTGACTTGATAATCCTGGGGCTTCAAAAAAAGATACCATAAAATTACTCCTACCACAAGGGCAAGGATTATAGAAATAATCTTCCTCATAACTAAGGAGCAAAAATACGGATTAGCCTTTTGTCATATCCAATTTGTTCACTATAAATTTTCCTAAATCCCTACCTTGCTTAATACCGACCTCAATGGCTGCACGATAGTGGATTCCACCATACATCCGGCTTAATGCAGCCTCGTCGGATGCCTGGTTAAAGGAGGTAAAGGAACGTACTGGGAGACCATAGGGAACTTCGGTGTCATCATCAAAGGCAAAGTTGTCCCCAAAGATGTCCGTAAGTGCTATGGCTGCTGCTCCAGATACTACACTATGCCCACTTGTGTATTCGGGGAATGGGGGAGTTTGAAGCACAGGCTCCCAACTGTCATCAATATATTCGTTGATAACTGTTTCTGGACGAATAAGATTACTCCTGTATTTTTCGGCCCAACAGCTAATAAAGCCATCGGCAATCGCTATAGAAGTTTTGGTATAGGCGTAAACCGTTTTGGCAAAATCCGCACCCGATTTTCTGGATGCTATTTTGGCAATGCCTATCCAGTGAGCTCCCGGGGTAATTTTCTTTGTGGCGAACATTAAATGTCCACGGGTTACGGAAACATAAGGATTACAATCCCAAAACTGCGCGATGGCTATTTCATCTGACTTGTCACCTTTGCCGACCATACTTTTTCTCACTTCGTAGACTTCCATCACCTCTTCATAAAATTTGGAGTCTTCTTCCATGGAAAATTCTGGTGGTGGGATGGGTTTAAATTGCTGAGCGGAATCAATGGCAAAAGGACGTATTTTATCCCAATGTGGCTCAATACCGTTCATGTAGGCCGGGGGAGTGGGCTGCCAACGAGATGGGTCGTCGGAGTCCACGGAAAACTTGGGCATGGTACGTGTTTCCTTATAATTGTCGTTGTTCATCCATTTCCCAACAAAGTCGGCCACTTCCAATCCATATTCCTTACTGGCATTAAAAACGGTTTCGTTTTTATCCATCCAAATGGTATAAAGGCTGTCCCTAAAACTTTCCATCCTTTCTTCGGAAAAAATAAGTCTTTTGCTAATATCCATATGAGCGATCAAGGCGGCCATTTCGTAATTGATGTTCTCACTGTTTTTTGGCTCTGGAATACTTTTCAAATCGGTAACCTGACCCGCCAAGGACTTGTATTTATCGTTTTTCTTGGCTATAATTTCGTATGCCGCAATATTGGAGTACGCAAATATTCTACTGGCCACAGGAGGTGAGAATATATCATGGATCATTATTTCGATCACTTTGTCCACGGATGCATGGAGTTCTTCCGGGGAGACTTCAACGGGTTCCTGTTTTTTTTGACATGATGCCAAAACCAACAATAGTGCTGCGATTAAACTTATTCTTTTTTTCATGGCCTTGCGATTAATCATTGATTTTATAGACTTGTGCTTTATCGTTATTGAATACAGCTAACAAATATTTTTGATTGTTAAGTGTTATTGTTTTTAAATGTCGAATTGATTTTTTGGTAAAATCCAATCCCAATAGGTTGCCCAAAATAATATTGCTTTCACTTTGGATGAGTGCCCCTGGAAACGAATCCAATCTACCGTGATAGGGTTTTACTCCAAAGTAATTGCCGCCAACGAGCACCTCGGTATTGCCGTCACCATCAAAATCATCTATTAAAAATGACATGATTGGAGCTACTTGAAGCTCATTTTTAAAGGGGACAAAAACAAAGTTGCCGTCATCATTTCGCAAATATCCCGATTTTAATGTATTGACCTCCAATAAGGTTGATGAATTCAATACATCCCCTCCGAATATTTCTTCCATGGTGTCACCGGCAAAAGATTTGTATGTAGTGTATTTCTTTTTCAAATACACCATTTGTGATGCCAAGCCATCCAATGTCTCCAAAGGATAATAGTTGCCATTTTTCTCCATGGCCGTTACCGTTTCGGTTTGACCGTTATCATCGAAATCGTTGAAATATAATTTCATCGTATGTTCTTCTGAAGCCTTGAACTTGGAATTGGTGCCCCAGTTGCCAAGCAGATAATCCATGTCTCCGTCACCATCCATATCAAAAGCCTCGATGGTTTGCCATAGTCCAGAAATGTTAACCTGCTCTACTTGGGTAAAAGAACCGTTTTGTTGCTTTAAAAACTTGGGAGACATCCATTCTCCCACCAAAATAAGGTCGGTATTTCCATCCCCATCAAAATCGCTCCAAATGGCATCGGTTACCATTCCTTTGGAAAACTCATCAAAATTTGTGTTGACTTTGAATTTTCCATTCTCATTTTCGAGCAGATAAGAATTGGCTGGCGCTCCAAACTTGGCGGTAATCGTGTGTCCGCCAATAAAAACATCCAAATCACCATCATTGTCAAAATCAAAAGGTTTTACAACGGATGAATTTTGATAGAATTCTGGCAGTTTTATATGTTCAAAAACGGTATCCTTTTGAACATAATAGGCATCCAATAATGGTTCGGATTTTCCATAAAAGTCACCGCCCCCCGAAGTTGTGATCAAATCATTTTTTCCATCACCGTTAAAGTCAGCGATGGTTGCCGAAACATTTTCTTGAATGGAATCCTTTTGGAGACTGTCGAACTTTTGCTTTATAAAGATTGAATCTTGTTGCACAAAAATTTGCGAAGGCTCGTATTTGGAGCCTCCAAAGAAAATGTCGCCCATTCCATCCCCATTTAAGTCACCTATGGCCAATGCTGGACCTCTATCGGATATTTGGTAGGGTATCAGTTTTTCGCGGTTAAAGTCGGTGTAATTGTCCTCCGTATGCGTAAAATCCAAACCTAGGTTGCCGTCGACTGGACTGAATAACGGTTTTTTAGTTTCTCGAAGGGAATTGTAATCAAAAGGTCTAGTGTTTTTTGGTGCTACCGTAAGCGTTTGGTTTACGGCTACATTTTTTAATACTTGAAAAGTCTTGTTGGGCCAAATGATTTTAATCGAATCTATTTCTGATACATTTTTATAACCAAAATGTATCATTGGTTCAGAAGATGCTTGAAAACCTCGTGTTGGGAACAATTCTTTGAATTGTAGGTTACCATTTTGATAGGAATAAACCTTGGTTCCAATCCCGAAAATATTTTTTTCGGTGTAATTGAACTTCAGTTTTAAGTAATTGCCCTTGTCGTTCGTTTTGTTGATATACAAGGATGCGGGCTGGTTGATGTTGTTCGTTACCAAATCCAAATCCCCATCATTATCCAAATCGCCCATGGCAGTTGCACCAGAGACCAAGGTGTCCTTGGCAATCCATTGTTCGGACATATTCTCAAAATGAAGGTCTTTACCTCCTTTAAAGACATAATTATGGACATTGCCCGAGGGCATTAGTTCCAGAGCTTGTTGATCTACAAGCTTGGTATTGTCCATCTTTTGCTGGATCTGATCATTGGAAACAAATTTGATGAAATCCAGGTCGTTTGGCCTTTTCGGAATCCCATTGGAAATAAACACATCCTGTTGCCCATCTTGGTCATAGTCACCGAAAAGGGCACTCCAGCTCCAATCAGTGGCCGCAATGCCGCTCATTAATGCGGTTTCCATAAAGTTTCCATCGGGCTGGTTTACGAACAACATGTTACGTGTAAACTGATAATGGTACCCAAAACGGTCTATTCGCATTTTTTGGGTCTGGATATTATCATCTCCTTCGGAAGATTTTAAGGCCACTTCGTCTTCGGGAAGCATATCCAAGGAAAGAAAATCCGGTCGGCCATCATTGTTGATGTCGGCCACATCGTTGCCCATGGAAAAGCGAGAGGTATGACCAAAATATTTTTTTAGGCTTTCGGTAAAAGTGCCATCGCCATTATTGAGGTAATAATAATCGTCTTCATGAAAATCGTTGCCCACATAAATGTCGGGGTACCCATCTTGATTAAAATCGGCAATGGCCAAACCTAGCCCATAACCATTGATACCTCCGTAAATGCCGGCTTCTTCACTAACATCTTTAAATTTTCCATTATCGTTGCGTAATAGTTTGTCCCCCGTTTCATAACGGCGTTCGTACCTTAGATCAAAACGGCCAAAGGAGTTTTGGGTGTGCACGGCATGGTTGAGCAAGTACAGATCAAGGTCTCCGTCCAGGTCATAATCAAAAAAAGCTGCATTGGAACTGTACGAATCAAAATCCAGCCCATATTTGGCGGCACTTTCGGTAAAGGTATTGTCACCATTATTGATATAGAGCTCGTTGAACCCGTTAAACCCGTTGATGCCCACTACGGCACAGACATAGATGTCCAAAAGCCCATCGCCGTTTACATCGGCCATTGTGGTTCCTGTATTCCAATTACTGTTTCCTTGGATCCCGGCCGAACTGGAAATATTCTCGAATTTAAGATTGCCTTTGTTGAGGTAGAGTTTGTTTTTGACTTGGTTTCCAGTAAAAAAGATATCGGGAAGGCCATCGTTGTTGATATCGCCTATGGATACGCCACCCCCATTGTAAAAATAGAGGTAATCCAAAATGCTCAAATCTTTGGAAGAAGTAAGCGTATTGGTAAAATCCACCCCTGTTTCCTTGGGGGAGGGATTTTCAAAGAGACTACCTTCCTTTTTACAGGAAATAACCAATGCTGAAATAAACAATATGATGAGAAACCTATTCATTTAAGGCAAAAATCTTTGGTTTTTTGTTGTTGATGGCTGCAATTACGTAAGTTTTGCCATTTTTATCCTTGAACTGTTTCAAATATTTCACTTCGTCCCTGACCTTGAATCCGCTGGTCTCATAATCTTGCCATGTAAAACCCAAATTGCCATCCCCTAAAAGAAGGTTGCCCTGGTTTGCATCCAATCGGGAAAACTGGGGCTTAAATTCGTAATTGTTCCCTGCCATGATCAAATCTAGATTGCCATCATTGTTCACATCGGTACAGGTAATATCGCACACGCAGGAAAGCTGAACGCGTGGAGGCAGGTTTTTGATGGTAAACTCTCCCCCGCCTTCGTTGATTGCAATTACCGATGCTGATGTTTCCACTTTTTTTACAATGGATTTATTCATCACTTCCTCTGGGAAAAGTTGATGGATGGTCCTGTGGGCGTAATCTGATGCCTTTAGGTTTTGCTTCTTAAGCGAGGGCAATTGCTCGGTAAGCTCTCTTTTTTGATGAATGGGATAATCGCCGCCGTTTTCTTGCATGGTAACAATTTGCTCAATGGTGCCGTTGTTATCGTAATCGTTGATATACATCTTCATTGGAGCATATTCCGTTGGCTTATAGTGAAGGTTTAGACCTTGGTTGCCCAAAATAAGGTCTTGGTCGCCATCGCCATCGAGGTCAGCAGTTTCCACGGTGTTCCACCATCCATAGAGACTATCCAACGAACTGGTCATTTTGGATAACCTTCTGCCTGTGTTCTTATAGATTTTTGGTGTATCCCATTCTGCGGTTACGATCAAGTCCTTTTTGCCGTCCCCGTCCATATCTTCCCATTTGGAGTCGGTTACCATTCCAGCGTCTTTGAGGTCGTAGCCCAACCTTTCGGTTACATTGTTAAAGGTACCGTCTCCTGCGTTTTCCAACAATAGATGGTCGGGAGATATCCCATAAACGCCCACAACACTTCGAGAACCTATAAAAAGATCCATATCTCCATCATTGTCGTAATCTTGGGGAGATATTGTGGATATGTTTTTGAATGTTGATGGAAGTTCGTTTTCCGATTTTAAAAAGTTTCCGTTTCCATCATTCAAGTACAAGCGTGCCCTATAATTTCTTTCCATTCCTACATTGTTTCCACCAGAACCTACAACCAAATCGAGGTCACCATCACCATCTGCATCAAAAAATGCTGCTGCTACATCCTCAAACGCTTTGTCCTGTTCAAAAGCTGTTGTTTTCTTTGGGGTTACTTTGCCATGTCCTGTATGTAGGTAGAGGGTTCCAGGTTGTCCTTTGGCCCCTCCGATGAAGAAATCTTCGTTTCCATCACCATTTATATCGGCAACGGCCAACGATGGACCTTCTTGTGATAGTTTATGGGAAATCAGTCCTTCGTAATCAAAATCGTTGTATCCATCCTCTTTATGCGCTGCTACCAAATCGGTATCCAACTCGTTAAAAAAGGATTTTATTATTTGTTTTTTGGGAATTGTATAAGTTTCTGTGGCATTGGCATGGTCTAATGTCAATACTTGATTGACCTCTACATTTTCCAACTTTTGGGTTTTTTCATCGGGCCAAACAATGCGAATGGAGTCCAGTTTTTCAGATTTGCCCAAACCAAAGGTCATATCGTACTGAACGGATGATTGAAAACCCCTTGAAGGAATCAGTTCTTGGTTTACAATGTTGCCATCAAAATAGAGTTTGGCCAAAGTGCCCACTGCAAATGGGTTGTTTTTTGGCCCCTTGAACTTCAATTGGATGTAATTGTTGTTCAATTGCGATTCGGTATTGTTTTTATAGATAAAGGCTGGTGTGTTGACATTGTTGATTACCAAATCCAGATCGCCATCGTTGTCCAAATCGGCATATGCAGCACCATTGGAGCGGGAGGGTAGCTCAAAGCCCCATTCCTTATTGGCATTTTTAAAGGTGATATCGCCGTTGTTTTTGTAGGCGTAATTGGGTTGTGGTTTTATGGGCATTTTATTGATGATGGAATCTATGGATTCCTTTTTGCCCGTCAAGGCCATTTTTTGGACTATTTCGTTGGCAAAAAAGTCCACAAAGTCCAAATCGGTAAGGTCGTGGTTGATACCGTTGGTAATGAATATGTCCTTGAGGCCATCATTGTCCATGTCGAACATGAGTCCGGCCCAGCTCCAGTCGGTAGCATCTACGCCACTGTAATAGGCCACTTCGGAGAATGTGCCGTTTCCGTTATTGAGTTGTAAGGTGTTTTGGATGTATTGTTGACCAAAATCTTTACTTTGTTTTAAATCAAAAACATTGTATCCTTCAAACTCCATCACGGATTTTACCCTGGATTCTTCTTCGGGCAACATATCGGTGATGAAAATATCGTTATGTCCATCGTTGTTGATGTCGGCAATATCGATTCCCATGGCGGAAAGGCTCAGATGGGAGGTCCAATCTTTGATTTCTTCGGAAAATGTACCGTCTTTTTGATTGATGTAGAGGTAATCTCTCTCATAAAAATCGTTGGAAACATAGATATCAGGATAAAGGTCGCCGTTAAAGTCCGTGACCAGTACACCAAGTCCAAAACCAATCAAACTGCCGTAGATCCCTGCTTCTTCACTTACATCCACGAATTTACCGTTGTCGTTGCGCAAAAGCATATCGCCAACACCCTTGAAAATGTCGGGGACGCCTTCCCAATCCTGTGCCCTCACTTCGCGCTGCTCCGCATATCCAAGGCTGCTTACGGGAATGTTGCTGTTGTTTAGGATGTATGCATCGAGGTCACCGTCTTTGTCGTAATCAAAAAAGGAAGCGTGTGTTGAAAACCCCGTTTTTGCTAGATTATATTCTTCGGCTTTTTCGGTAAAGCTTAGGTCGCCGTTATTAATATAGAGGTCGTTATCGTGGTTGTTGCCTTCCATGTTTCCGGCATTGGAGACATAGATGTCCAACAGGCCATCGTGGTTGATATCTACCATGACCACCCCTGTGGACCAAGGTTTGTTCCCCAGAACACCTGCACTTTTGGAGATGTCCTCGAACTTCATGTTTCCTTTGTTCAAATAAAGTCTGTTGGGCTCCATGTTCCCGGTCAGGTAAATATCCTGGAGACCATCATTGTTGATATCGCCAATGGCCACACCACCTCCGTTATAGAAGTTTCGGTATTTGAATATGTTGAAATTTTTCTTGTTCTCTACATTGTTGATAAAATCCACACCTGTTTGCTCTGGTTTCAACAGAGTAAAAAGGGTTTTTGTTGTTTCCTCTTCTTTTGATTGGGCAGTTTCTTGGTTGTTACATGCTGCCAGGGCTATCAAAATAAGGTTTACGGCTATATATTTCAGTTTCATTTATCGTTCTGTTTTTTGACCAAAAAAGTGGGGGCATCATTGTTCATTGTAATAATGAACGCTTCTTTCCCATTGATAACTATTTTTTCAATTTTTCTGGCTGCACCGGAAATTCCCAAGTTTTGCTTCCAACTCACATTTCCCTGATTGTCATTTTCAAGTAAAAATCCGTGTGAAGCATCCAATCTACCAAGTTGGGTGCTTATCTCAAAATTATTGCCGACCATTAATATTTCATTAATCTTTTCTTTATTGTTTTTTGCCAAGTAAATATCGTTTACGGTAGAAGATTGCACTAAATGTGGCAATTGTTTTTCTGTAAAATTATTATTGCCATCATTTTCAAAATAGGAAGTGCTTAGCGTGTACACCTTTCTTTTGGAGGCTTCTTCCAATTTATCTTTTCCAAAAAGCTCTTCCAAAGAGGCTTTTGCAAAATCTTTGTAGAAGAGGAATTTTTTGTTTAAAAAGGGCATTTGTTTGGCCAGCTCATCTTTGGAGGCGAAAGCGGTTTCGCGATCCCCGTGAAAATGGGTTACTACAGTTTCAATGGAGCCGTTATTGTCAAAATCGTTAATGTAGAGCGTTAGGGGTTTTTCTAGGGATGCACTGAACTTTGTATTGAGCCCCCAATTGCCCGCGAGGATATCCAAATCTCCATCATTGTCCAAATCGGCCAATTCAATGGTGTTCCACCAGCCGTTGGTGTTGCTAAGTCCGTTGTTTTTTTGTGAAGAAAGTTGTTTTCCGTTGTTCAGGAAGATTGTCACTGGTGTCCAATGCCCGGCTACAATAAGGTCTAGGAATCCATTGCCATCAATATCTTTCCAAACAAAGTCTTTTATGTTTCCAACATCTTGAAGTTCCGGTGCAAAGTAGTTGGTCACTTCTTTAAAGCGTCCTGTACCATCATTCTCCAATAGGTATTGCTTTGCTTTTGCCCCAAATTGTGTTGGTACCGCGTTGGAAGCAATAAATAGATCCAAATCGCCATCATTGTCAAAATCAACGGTATCCACTTTGGAGGCGTTGACTTCAACCTGTGTTAAGGTATTCTCTTTTAAAAACCGACCATCATTGTTGCGGTACAGTCTGGGCTGGAGTGGTTTGCCATTGGTGAATTCGTTGCCGCCACTGACCACTACCAAATCAAGGTCGCCGTCCGTATCAATATCCGCAAATACATGGCTGGTATCTTCATTGATGGCATCTTCTTCAAAAAGGTCATTTTGATGTTCTTTGAAATTGCCTTCAGCATCTTGTAAATAAAGTTTTGAAGCCTGTTTTTTGCCCCCACTGATAAAGATATCATCCAATCCATCGTTGTTGATATCCCCAACGGAAATTGATGGGCCCTCGTTGGAATAGGCAAAGGGAATGAGAGGGTTACGGTCAAAATCCAGTGTTGTATATTCTTTATGGACAAAGTTCAAATTACCTGATGAGGTATAAAAGTTGGGTGTTGACCCTCTGTCTTTTTCTGCAAAATAGTTTCCAGATGCATCTGAATAAGACAGTTGTAACACTTGGTTGGCCTTTACGTTTTTAATGGTTTGATACTTTCCTTGAGGCCAAATAACTTGAACGGAATCAATTATGGAATCTTTGCCAACACCAAAGTTTAGACTGTTGTCCTTGGCCGACATAAATCCACGGGTAGGGATGTTTTCTTGAACCGATTTTCCGGTTTTACCGAATACAATTGCTTTTGCACCAAGGCCGAATTTATTTTTAGGGCTCCCATCAAATTGGATTTTAAGATAATTGTTGCCCTTTAGGGTATTTTCCATGATAAAGGCATCTTGGTTCACATTGTTTACCACCAAATCCAAATCGCCATCATTGTCCAAATCGGCATATACACAGCCGTTGCTGTAAGAATCTATTTGTGGCCCCCAAGTAGTTGTAACATTTTTGAACTGCGTTCCTCCTTTATTTTTGTAGAAATAGTTCTGTACTTTTTTCTTGGGCAAACGGTCAATAAGTTCCATATCCTTGTCGGACAAGCCTTGTTCTATGTTTTTTTGAATTTCCTCATTGGATATATAGTTGATGTAATCCATATCGTTGGTGACGCCTTGTATTCCGTTGGAAATAAAAAGGTCTTTGAAACCGTCGTTGTCATAATCGGCAAAAAGTGCTCCCCAAGACCATTCCGTAGCATCAATGCCACTTAAGTTGGCAATTTCCCCAAAGTTTTCGCCATCCAAATTTAAATGCAGTGCGTTTGACATGTATTGAGGTGCAAAACCATTCTTTAGATATTGTTGATACACGGGGTAGGGGTGTTCCAGCCCAGATGTTTTATAGGCTTCCAAATCTTCTGGAAGCATGTCCAATGATAAAATATCGGAAAGGCCATCGTTGTTAATGTCCGCTATATCGTTACCCATGGAAAAGTGGGTGGTGTGACCAAGTTTTGTATCATCTTCAGAAATGGTTTCTTTAAATGTGCCATCTTTTTGGTTGATGTAGAGGTAATCGTTTTCAAAAAAGTCGTTGCCGATATATATGTCGGGGAATCCATCGTTGTTGACATCGCTTATGGCAAGTCCCAATCCATAGCCAATGGTACCTTGGAATATTCCAGCTTCTTTGGAGGCATCTATGTATTGGCCATTTTCATTTTTAAACAGAATATCGCCGGACATGGAATCCACTATTTTTCGTTTGGAGCCTTTTCCATAAGAGCGGTTTGGATTTACGGAATGGTTCATTAAGTACATATCCAGATCGCCGTCCAGATCATAATCAAAAAAGGCTGCTTGGGTGGAATATCCTATAAAGTCCAATCCATATTTAGCCGCTTCCTCCTTAAATGTTGGGATACCTTGTTCGTTATTTCCTTGATTGATGAAGAGGAGATTTTGACCTCGAATGGATTCATGATCTCCGACTTTGCATACGTATATGTCGAGAAGACCATCGTTGTTGACATCGGCGTGGGTGACTCCGGTGGTCCAACCTGTTTTGTTGATTGTTTGCGACGGAGCGGTAACATCTAGGAATTTGAAATCACCTTGGTTTAAGTATAATCTGTCCGATTCTTGGTTAGAGGTAAAGTATAGATCCACAAGGCCATCTCCATTGAAGTCCCCTGCTGCAACACCTGCTCCGTTATAAAAATAAAGGTAGTTTAGGATATTGAGCTCCGGGGTTTGTTTGAGTTGATTTTTGAATTTTATCCCTGTATCCTTGGAGCTTTTTAAAACAAACAGTTTGTTCTGCTTGTTTGTATTACAACTTATCAAGGTTAACAGTAATAAAAAAATAATACAGAGCTGTCCTCTCATTTCTTTCATCGATAGCCGGGATAATATAACTATTTACTCAGTATGTTATAAGGTGTAAACGATTAATATTAACCTAAGAAAAGACTAATATTTGATTAATATATGTTGAGTTAAAAAGAAAAGACCACCGATCGGTGGTCTTTTCATATATAAAAACAGCTTAAACTTTGAATTATTAGTAGCCTGGGTTCTGAACCAAGTTAGGGTTAGAAATAATTGCTGTAGCAGGAATAGGGAACAAGTTTTTAGTGTCATCCCCAGAAACCTCTTTGTAAGACCATGGAGTGGTAAACTGTCCAAAACGGATTAAATCGTTTCTTCTCCAAAGTTCACCGTAAAGCTCTCTACCTCTCTCATCAATAAGGTCTTGTTCGGTAACACTTCCAAGAGGTGTTGCATCCCTAAGTTCCCTAAGCTCATTTACCAATGTGGTTGGGTCGCCCCCAGACCTCATTTGGGCCTCTGCTTTCATAAGAAGGGCATCTGCATAACGGAACACTACTTTGTGGTTGGCGAAGGCACCATTGGCCGGGTTGTATTTAATTACTCGAATACCAGTTCTTTCGTTGTTGCCCAATAGCCCTGGCAATTCTTTTGTGTACACCAAGGGGGCTCCTGTCCTATCGGTATAAGGGTTTCCGTTGGCATCATATTGTTGACCGATCAAGAAACCGTTACCGATACCAAAGTTGGTACCGTCCGTTGGCACAAATCCTCTACGCTCTTCTTGTCCCGACCCTGGAGTATTGATGTTTGGATCACCTTCGAACAAATCGTAAAATTCTGCAATGGTGGTAAACCCGTTCCATCCACCTGCCTGGTCAGGTACGACTTGATTGTAGTGCAAAGTGTTCCAGATGTTCTCACCAACTCCTGATGTGGTAAACCAAATGGTTTCAGTGTCCACATCATCGGTAAACAGTTCAAAATAACCTTCTTGCAAGGCAAAACCTTCAGCTGCAATATCATCTACCAAGCTAATTACTTGTTGCATATCGGAGGTTTCTGGGGTTCCGGTACCTGTAAAAATATGCTTGTTTAAGTAGTATTTGGCCAAAAGGAACATGGCAGAAGCTTTGGAAGCTCCGACCAAATCTTCACTTGGCCCTATAGATGGTAGGTCTGGTATTGCTTCTGTCAAATCTTTTACAGCAAAGTCGAAAGCTTCTGCCCGCGTCATAACCGTTGGGTTAACATCTGGGCCTTCATCCGGTGTTCTAAAAGGCACCTGACCAAAAAGGTCTATCAGCCAAAACATGCTGTAAGCTCTTAAAAACTTGGCTTCTGCAGCTTGTTGAGGTGTTGGGTTACTTCTACTGTCAATAATGGTGGTAGCGTTATACACATTACTGTTTTGATCGTTCCAAGTATTTTTTACCCTTTGGTGTGTTGGACTCCAGGTATGGGAATGCAATGTTCTCCAAACCCCGTTATCTCCCCAATCTGTACCACGGGTAGGAACTACAAACTCATCTGTACTTACTTCTGCAAGTGCGTACAAGTTTTCTTGTGTTTGCAGCTGCCCCCTTACTGAATTGTAAAGTGCAGTAAGGCTGGCACCAGCTTGGACTCCAGTAAATTCTCCACTCAAGTCGGTGAAGATGGAATCTGTCTGTTCAATTTCCAGATCTGTACAACCAAACATCGCCAATGCGATTGTCCAGATATAAATTTTATTTAGTTTGATAGCTTTCATAGAATAATTTTTTTAAAAAGTTGCACTAATACCTAATGTAACTGTTCTAGATCTTGGGAAAGCGGTATAATCGATTCCCAAAGATGGTATGTTGTTCAAAGATTTTGGTACGTTAACCTCTGGATCAAGACCTGAATAATCTGTAATGATAAACAAGTTTTGGCCAATCAAGGATAAACGCAAACTTTGTAAGGTTCCATCTCCGCTTAGTGGCACGTTGTAGCTTAACGAGGCATTTTGCAATCTTAAGAAGTCACCTTTTTCCAAAAACCTTGTTGAGACATCTGCAGCATTGGCGTTGGACTCACCGTTGGTAAGTACATCTTGCGTTACATTTTTACCTACACCGATAATACCAGCTGTAAAGTAAGCGTTTTGTGTGTTGTTGTACACATAGAAGCCGTACTGTCCGGCAAGGAATGCGTTGAAGTCCCAATTTTTATAGGAAGCACTTGTGCTGATACCCAAGTTAACTTTTGGCAACGCACTTTTCCCAACAAACTCCTGTACATCTCCATTTGGATATACAGAGATTCCGTTTTCATCAAATCCACCAAACTCTCTTAAGTAATAAGAGAACAATGGTTGTCCACCGGCCAACAATTGAGCGAAAGCTCCGGTAAGTCCGTTACCGTTGATTTCACCTGTTTGAATTTGTCCGTCGAAATCTTCTACCATGTTATCGTTGTAGGCTACGTTGAACCCAAGATTCCAATTGGCATCTTCCATTTGGATGATATCGTAGTTCATGGAAAGTTCCACACCTTGGTTAATTACTTTGGCATCTAAATTACCAAAGTAAAATGGTTGAGGTGAAGGCTGTGCCGCCTCTTGCTGAAGTAGCAAATCGTTTGTGGTTTTATGGTAAAAATCCAATGTACCGGAAAACCTGTTGTTATTTATACCAAAATCAAGACCGATGTTGGCTTGTGCTGTCTCTTCCCATTTCAAATCATCATTTGTAAAGGATTGTATCGCAAGTCCCGGTGCATTGATATTCTGGTTTTGATCGATGCCAATACCTGCAAATCGTTGCCTTACGGTAAAGTTACCATATCCCAAACCTTCTTGGTTACCTGTGATACCATAACCTAAACGAAGCTTAAGAGTAGAGAAAGTATCTCCAATAAAATCCTCTTCATTCAATTTCCATGCAAATGCACCTGAAGGGAAGTAACCATATTGATTATTTGGTCCAAATCTAGAAGAACCATCAACTCTTAATGTACCAGTAATAATGTATTTGTTGGCAATGGAATATTCGGCTCTTCCAAAGAAAGATTGTAACTCGTCGGTAGAATCAAAATAGTCTCCCGCAACAGCACTAATGGGAACACCTGTAGGACTAGCTACATTAAAAGTTCCAGGTTCGTCAACAAACAAACGATTTACAAAGGTTCCAGTGTTGTTGTAACCGAATTGTTGGTATCTGCCATCAAGTTGACTTTCTATGGTCGAAGTGGCAGTCCCTAAATCGGAAATCATTGAGTTTAAATCGGTAGATCCGAATCCCAATGCAGTTATATTTTTACCTGCTCTTTGGTAGCTCTGGAAAGAGTAACCAAGTAAAGCGGTCAACTTAGAATTGTCGAACTCCTTATTGTAACTAAGGGTAACATCTAAAAGTTTACCGGTTACCTCCACAGTACTTAGAGCACCTTGCCCTTGTCCAGGAGCGTTGCCAATACCAGTTGATAAAGCGGATTGGACCTGGTACTTTTCTGAACTTGAATCATCGTAGCCAACAGCAACTTTGGCCTTCAATTCATCGGTAAGACTATATTCTGCGGAAACGTTCCCCAAAAATCTATCGGTGTGGGTCACATCATCGTAATAGTTCAGTAGTTGGAGTGGGTTGATTTCACTACCCCCGGTAGAAAAGCTTGTTCTTGCCGGCCAAGTAGGATTGGCAAAATAAGCAGCACCGAGCAAATCCCCTGTAGAACCTGAGTTGTTGCTAATCGCTCCGCCATCATCGTTGATTCTTGAAACGGTTAGGTTGGCATCAATCTTCAATTTGTTGTCAAAGAATCTTTGAGATGCATTGATCCTACCTGTTAACCTTTCTTGTGCATAGCCTTCTACTACACCAAACTGTTTTCCGTACCCAAAAGAAGCACGAATGTTTCCGCTCCCGTAATTTTTGGCATAGGAAAGGTTTTGGTTTTGTGAAGCCACGCTTCTAAGGATGATGTTCTGCCAATCGGTGTTAGACCCAAAATCCAAAGCATTGGGATCCCCTCCATATTCTGGCAGTGCAGTCAAGAACTCGTTTCTGTCTAGAAGGTCAAAAGTTTTTGCGGGCGTTGAGTAGCTTAGGTTTGATGTAAACTCAAACCTTCCCTGTCCTGTTTTACCACTTTTGGTGGTAATGATCACAACACCGTTCGCACCACGGGAACCATAAATTGCCGTAGCCGATGCATCTTTCAGGATACTGATGCTCTCAATATCGTTAGGGTTAAGGAAGCTCAATGGGTTTTTGGAAGAACTTGTTCCGGTACCAACATCAGCCCCGCCTGCGGAAGTATCCTGCCCGGTAAGAGGCATGCCGTCCACCACAAAAAGAGGGTTGTTATTGGAACGTACAGAACTTGTACCTCGAATCCTAACATTGATACCAGCACCTGGCTCACCACTACTTTGGGTAATTTGTACACCGGCTGTTTTACCTTGGATCAACTGTTCCGGAGATGAAATAACCCCTTGGTTAAAATCTTCCGAATTAACAACGGCAACTGCCCCTGTAGCATCATCTACGGTGGTTTGACCGTAACCGATAATCACCACTTCATCCAAAGCTTGTGCGTCTTCTTCCAAGGTTACATTAATAGAGGATTGTCCATTAACTGCAATTTCTTGGGTCTTGTAACCAATGTAACTAAAAACCAATGTTGCGGCATCTTCAACATTGTTAAGGGTGTAGTTGCCATCAAAATCGGTCTGCGTACCATTGGTAGTACCTTTTACCAATACGCTTGCCCCTGGCAACGGCCCATTCGCATCCGAAACAGTACCTGATACTGTCTGAGCTTTCGCCATCCCAAAGCATAAAAATGCCCCAAGCAACAAAAAGCTTCTTAGTAGCGTAATTTTCATAAATAATTAATTTAAGTTTAGTTAATTTTAATTCAAGTGTTAAACATATATAAAAAAAAGGTTAATCTAAATTTAACTATATTGCAAAACACAACGAAAACGGTTTCGTGTTGATAACTTTAAGAAGTGTATTTTTTACAAAACTTAAACAACTTACTTGCTTAAATCTTAAAAAGTGTGTTCATAATTACGGATTCCGCAATATTGCTACTAATATAACATTTTTATTCTTTGATTGAGGCAACTAATTCAAGAAGTGGTTTTTTAAGTGGTTGTTTTGTTTTTGTTAAAAAGTGTAATTTGGTCAGTTACTTATTTTTATTTGAGTGTATCCCAAAAGCATAAATTATCTATCCCTTGAAATCAAAGATTACCTTAAAAGATATAGCCAGAGAACTCGAAGTATCCATATCAACGGTTTCCAAAGCACTTAAGAACAGTGAGGAAATAGGTAGGGATACCAAAGAAAAAATACAGGCCTTTGCAAAACTGTACAACTATAAGCCCAACAACATTGCAATAAGCTTAAAAAATAAGCGTACCAAAAATATTGGGGTTGTAATCCCGGATATTGTACATCATTTTTTTACAACGGTCATTCGGGGTATCGAGAAATATGCAAATGCCAGGGGATATAACGTTATTGTATGTCTTTCCGAGGAATCCTTCGACAAGGAAGTCATTAACATGGAAATGCTCGCCAATGGCAGCATTGATGGCTTTATAATGTCACTCTCTTCCGAAACACAAGAGAAAGGCGATTACAATCATTTAAAAGAAGTTACGGAGCAAGGCATTCCCGTGGTGCTTTTTGATAGGATCACCCATGAGGTGGAATGTGATAAAGTAATCATTGATGATAAGCTGGGCGCTTACCAGGCAACAAAAAAGTTTATCGATCAGGGAAAAAAACGAATAGCCCTGATCACTACGGATGACTATTTGAGCGTTAGCAAGGCCCGCACCAAAGGGTATCTCAAAGCATTGAAGGAGAGTCCCCTTGGAATCGATGAATCCATGATATTGAAAATGCCCTCAATGGAAATGGACGAAGGGGCCATAAAAACCTTTTTGGACAATAAGGAACCGGATGCCGTTTTGTGCGTAAATGAAATCTTTGCGGTGTGCGGTATGCGATTTGCACAGAAAAAGGGACTAAAGATACCAGAAGATATATCTTTTATAGGATTTACCGATGGGGTACTGTCCAGATATGCCAACCCAAGCCTTACCGTTGTGGCACAACATGGGGAAAAAATGGGCGAAGAGGCCGCAAAAATGTTGATAGATAAAGTAGAGAGCGAAGCGGAGGAAGAAACCTATCAAACCAAAATCTTGGAACCCACCTTGGTGATCAGGGATTCTATTGCACATTGATTTAAGAATCCCTTCTTTGTGATATGAAAACAAACGGGATACTGACTTTTTTTATTGTACTCACCGTGTTATCTTCATGTAAGCAACAAACCAAACTAAAGTCGACCCCTCCACCAATGAAGAAGAAACAAGTAGTCTATCAGGTATTTACCCGTCTCTTCGGAAACACCAATGCTACCAACAAGCCTTGGGGTACCATCGAAGAAAATGGGGTGGGCAAGTTCGCCGATTTCTCGGACAAGGCTCTCCGCGAGATTAAAAATCTGGGCGTTACGCACATTTGGTACACAGGAGTGCCTCACCATGCCGTAATCAACGACTATACCGCCTACGGAATTTCGAATGACGACCCCGATATTGTCAAAGGAAGGGCGGGCTCTCCCTATGCCGTTAAGGATTACTACAATGTAAATCCCGACCTCGCCACAGACCCATCAAAACGATTGGAAGAATTCAAGGATTTGATTCAACGAACGCACCAAGCTGACCTAAAAGTAATCATCGACATTGTTCCCAATCACGTTGCCAGAAATTACAAAGGAATTACCAACCCCGAAGGAGTGGAGGATTTTGGAGCCTCCGATGATACATCCAAAGAATATGATGTAAACAACAATTTTTACTACATCCCCAATGAAGCATTTGGAGTGCCTCAATGGCAAGATGGATATTTGCCTTTGGGAGGAGATAAAAATAGGTTAGTGGACTCCAAGTTTGAAGAAGTTCCCGCAAAATGGACAGGCAACGGCTCTCGACTGGCACAACCTCATTTTAACGACTGGTACGAAACCGTAAAAATCAACTACGGAGTTCGTCCAGATGGAACCAAAGACTTTGAACAATTGCCCGAAGCATACCGTCAAAAAGAGTATGAGGCCCATTACGAATTTTGGAAAGACAAGACCCTGCCGGATTCTTGGTACAAATTTAAGGATATTGCCCAGTATTGGCTGGATTTTGGTGTGGATGGTTTCCGTTTTGATATGGCCGAAATGGTTCCAGTAGAGTTTTGGAGTTACCTCAATTCCAACATCAAAATGAAAAACCCAGATGCCTTTTTGTTGGCCGAAGTTTATAACACAAGTTTGTACCGTGATTATATTCATCAAGGTAAAATGGATTACCTCTACGATAAGGTAGAATTTTACGATAGCATCAAACATATAATGAAGGGCTACGGATGGACAGACCACATTCCTGTAGTGCAAAAAGGAATGGCCGATATAGAGCACCACATGATCCACTTTCTGGAAAACCACGATGAGCAGCGTATCGCCAGTCCCGATTTTGTGGGAAATGCCCAATTGGGAAAACCCGCCATGGTCGTTTCCGCTACCATAAGCACCTCGCCCATCATGATCTATTTTGGACAAGAAGTTGGTGAACCCGCAGAAGAATATGCCGGATTCGGCAAACCGACCCGGACCTCAATTTTCGATTACATTGGAGTGCCGCACCATCAACGATGGGTCAACAACAAAAAATTCGATGGCGGTCAATTATCGGAAGAGGAAAAAAGTTTAAGGGATTTCTATAAACGACTTTTGAATTTCACTATAAATAGTGAAGCTTTGATGGGCGGGTATCAAGAGATTCATTTTTACAATAAGGACAACACGGAAGGATACGATCACAGAGTGCTTTCCTATGTGAGATGGTCCGCCGGGGAAAAACTAATTATCCTATCCAATTTTGATGGACACAAACACTATTCCTTCGACTTTAAAATTCCCGAAGATGTTATTGCCAAATGGCAACTACCGGATGGGGAATGTCCATTGACGGAGGAGTTGTACGGAAAGGTTAAAAAGAAGATGTACGTTAACAATGGACAAGGCCAGATACACTTGGAATTAGAACCGCTTCAATCCTATATCTTTAAGGTAGGAAATTGATGTTTTTCGTTTGCAAATCGTATTTTTAACCATCAAAACCAACCCAAAATGAAGAAAAACTTACTTGTAGCTCTTACAGCTGCCCTGCTTTTAACCAGTTGCGAAATGACAAAATCAAAACCATTGGTGATAGGCCACCGAGGAGCCATGGGTCACGAGACCGAAAATACTTTGGCATCGGTTCAAAAAGCGATGGACCTTGGCGTTGATATGGTAGAAATTGACGTGTTTAAAATTGATAGCGGAGAAATCGTTGTTTTTCATGATGAAACGGTGGACAGGCTGGCCAATTCCGGCGGAAATATTGAAGAATATAATATTGTTCAACTAAGGCAACTCACTTTGGATGGTGGACACAAAATCCCAATGCTCCAGGATGTGTTAAAGCTTATGAACAATCAGGTTGCTCTAAATATCGAGCTTAAAGGAGCTGGAACAGCCGATAGAGTCAATCATATTGTCAACTATTATATCGAAAAGGAAGGGTGGAGCCCCGAAAACTTCGTAATTTCAAGTTTCAAATGGGATGAGCTCAAAGCCATGAGAGCGAAAAACAAGGATATAAAAATTGCGGTTTTAACTTCCAAAGATCCACTCGAAGCAATTGAAGTGGCCAAAGAACTAAAAGCAGTTGCAATAAACCCAAATTACAAAACGCTTACCCAAGAAAACACGGCAAAAATCCAAGCTGAGGGATTAAAAGTCTATACATGGACGGTAAACGAACCCGAGGATATTCAAAAAATGACTGAATTCGGGGTCGATGGCATTATTACCAATTATCCGGAACGTGTGAATTAATGTTCGACGTTATAATAGTAGGAGGAGGTGCAGCTGGATTTTATGCAGCTATTCAAATAGCGGAATTGTCGCCACAACTTAATATTGCCATTTTTGAAAGGGGTAAAACCGTACTTTCCAAAGTAAAGGTTTCGGGTGGCGGACGTTGTAATGTGACCCATGGTGAATTTTCACCTAAAGAGTTGGCAACGAACTACCCAAGAGGGGAAAAGGAACTTTTGGGCCCTTTCCACAAATATGCCCCAATGGACGTCATGGCTTTTTTTGAGGAAAGAGGCGTACCGCTTAAAATTGAAGATGATGGTCGCGTGTTCCCAAAAAGCGATTCTTCTCAAAGTATAATAGACTGTCTGGTCGGCGAGTCAGACCGATTGGGTGTGCAAGTTTTGAAAAACAGTGCCGTAAAGGCAATAAGAAAAACAGAGGAAGGCTGGCAGGTAACTACCATGAACAAGCATTATCAAACCAAAAAACTAATGCTTGCCACGGGCAGTAACCCCAAAATTTGGAAACAACTGGAAAATTTGGGGCATCATATTGTTTCGCCCGTGCCCTCTCTCTTCACATTTAATATCAACGATGAAAGGCTTAAGGGCATCCAAGGAATAAGCACCTATGCCACTGTTGAGGTAATGTCCAAGAAAACCTTTAACACGGACAAAAAATCGTTAAACCTAAAAAGTAAGATTAAGGAAGATGCCCTGCTTTATGCCGATGGCCCACTTTTGATAACCCATTGGGGTTTGAGCGGCCCCGCCATTTTGAAGCTCTCAGCCTGGGGTGCCAACCTTCTGCATGATTACAATTATTCTTTTAGAATAAAGGTAAACTGGTTGTCCGATTATAGCACAGAATCCATGGAAGCCTACCTTAAGGAATTGAAAGGCGTTGAAGCTAAAAAAACCGTGATGCGTACCAATGTGACCGAACTCCCAAAACGGTTGTGGAAGCGTTTGGTGGAAACGGCCGAAATTGAACCTGAAGAGCGCTGGGCAGACATGAGCAAAGAACAATTGCAAGCCTTGGCGAGGCAATTAACGGCTTCATCATTTAAAGTAGAGGGGAAGAGCACCTTTAAAGAAGAGTTTGTCACCGCTGGTGGAGTGGATTTAAAGGAAATCAATTTTAAGACTTTTGAGAGCAAATTGCACCCCAACCTATACTTTGCTGGTGAAATCATCAATGTAGATGCCATTACCGGTGGATTTAATTTCCAAAATGCATGGACAGGAGCGTACATTGCCGCACAGGCCATTGTTTCCTAAAGGAACTATTGTAAAGTGATAGCAATCCAAGCAGCTATAGCAGCTCCCAAAATGGGCCCGATTACAGGAACCCAAGCATAGTTCCATCCATTGTGCCCCTTGTTTTTTAAAGGCAATAGCGCATGAACAATGCGAGGCCCCAAATCCCTGGCAGGATTTATGGCATAGCCCGTGGTGCCGCCCAAGGATAAACCTATGCCCCAAACAATTAAAGCTACGGGCAAGGCTCCCAACGAACCTAGGCCAATAATTGCATCGTCCGTGGAAAGCACCGCATCCGTAAAGTAAAGCACAGAAAAGACCAAAACAAACGTGCCCAAGATTTCGGAGAATAGATTAATAAATGTATTTGGGATTGCCGGGGCCGTACAAAAAACACCTCGCTTTGTACCTCCATCCTCGGTGGCATTAAAATGATCTTTGTTTGCCAGCCATACGCAAAACGCTGCGAACATCGCACCGATAAACTGGGCTAAAACATAGCTTGGGACTTGGCTCCAAGGAAATTCACCGGCCACAGCCAACCCAATACTTACTGCGGGATTAATATGCGCACCGCTGTGCGGCCCAGCGACCACAACACCGGTATACACGGCAAAAGCCCATCCAGTGGAAATTACAATCCAGCCAGAACCATTACCGTAGGTTTTTTGTAGGGATACGTTGGCATTTACGCCACATCCGAGTACCATCAACAAAAAAGTACCTACAATTTCAGAAACAAAAGGAGTCATATAAGGGAATGTTAGTGTTTGTGTTATTTGAAAAATTAAGGGTTCTCCGTCCAAAATTCAAGTGCCTTAATGGCCTTGTACCACCGTTTGATGCCTTCTTCAATGGTGTTGCGTTCTTTGGTTGGGTTAAAATGCACATCGGTCTGCCAAATATCTTGGATTTCCTCTGGACTTTCCCAATAACCTACGGCCAAACCAGCTAAATATGCGGCACCCATCACTGTGGTTTCCACAATCTTGGGCCTTACGGTAACGGTGTTCAATACATCGGCCTGAAACTGCATCAGCATATCATTTACGGTTGCTCCGCCATCAACCCGCAATTCTTTTATGGAAATTCCCGAATCGGCTTCCATGGCTTTTAGAATATCCATGGTTTGGTAAGCAATGGATTCCAGAGCGGCACGCGCAATATGTGCATCGGTACTTCCACGAGTGAGTCCAAAAATGGTTCCTTGGGCCTTTTGGTTCCAATGTGGAGCGCCCAAACCGGCAAAAGCGGGAACAAAAACCACACCGTCCGAACTATCCACCGAACTGGCCAGTTTTTCCACTTCCGAAGATGTTTTTATAATATTTAAGCTATCACGAAGCCATTGCACCACCGCACCAGCAATAAAAATGCTTCCTTCGAGTGCGTAATGAGTTTTTCCGTTGATTTTCCAAGCTACCGTGGTAAGGAGGTTATTTTCGGAAACTATCGGTTTTTCGCCGATGTTCATCAACATAAAACACCCTGTGCCGTAGGTATTTTTTACCATGCCCTTTTTGGTACACATTTGACCGAACAAAGCAGCCTGTTGGTCACCGGCAATTCCTGCAATCGGGATTGGGGTGGCGAATAAGTTGGGAGTGGTGTGTCCATAGACTTCACTGGACTGTTTCACTTCGGGAAGCATACTCTTGGGAATGGTCAACAGTTCCAAAAGCTCATCATCCCAATCCATGGTATTGATGTTGAATAGCATGGAGCGTGAAGCATTGGTTACATCCGTAATGTGAAGCCCTCCATCCGTCATTTTCCAAATAAGCCACGAATCAATGGTTCCGAGTACCAAATCACCGGCCTCTGCTTTTTCCCTGGCACCTTCCACATTATCCAAAATCCATTTTACCTTGGTACCCGAAAAATAAGAATCAATCACCAATCCGGTTTTTTTACGGATCATATCGGATTTTCCTTCTTTCTTTAGTAGGTCGCAATAATCCGCTGTACGCTTGTCTTGCCAAACAATGGCATTGTAAATGGGCTCGCTAGTGTTTTTGTCCCAAACCACAACGGTTTCCCGCTGATTGGTAATGCCAATGGCGGCCATTTGGGATGCTTTGAGTCCTTTTTTGCTTACAGCTTCTGCGGCCATTCCCGCTTGGGTGGACCAAATTTCATCGGGATCGTGCTCTACCCAGCCTGGTTTTGGGAATATTTGTGTGAATTCTTTCTGTGCTACGGAAATAATGGTCCCCTTTTTGTCGAAGACCACGGCACGGGAACTAGTGGTGCCTTGGTCCAAAGCAAGGATATATTGATTCATTTTGTTAATTTAAGTGCGTTTGAATTTACTAAAATAATTTTGAGTTCTGAATCGATTATTATGGGCAATACATTTATAGGACTACTTAGGGGAATCAATGTTAGCGGACAAAAGAAGATAAAAATGGCGGAGTTGCGTAGTATTTTGGAAGCTACTGGACTAAAAAACGTAAAAACATACATCCAAAGTGGTAACATTGTTTTTGAAAGTGAACAAGCTGACCGAAAAAAACTTCAGGAGGTTATAACTGATGCAATCCATCAGCGCTTTGGGTTTGATGTGCCAACCTTGGTGGTTAAAAAGGAAGATGTGAAAGCCATTTTGGAGGCCAATCCTTTTGCAAAGGAAAGTGAAGAAAATAAACTGTACTACGTTTTGCTCAAAACTCCTTCAAAAGAGGAATTGGTCAATCAGTTCAATCAACTTCATTTTGAACATGAGGGATACCAAATTACGAACCAATGTGTGTATTTATTATGTAAAAATGGGTACGGTAAGGCAAAACTCAATAACAACTTTATTGAAAAGAAGTTAAAAGTAGAGGCTACTACCCGTAACCATAAAACCATGTTGAAGCTTTTGGAAATGGCTTCGGGTTAAGGGTTAAGCTCCCAAATTTTATAGTTCAGAGCAGCGGCAAAGGCCACCCACAGCACATAGGGAATCATTAAAAGTGCGGCAGGTTTGCTAATGACCTTGAACCATTTTATGGTAAGTATGATCATCGTCAGCAAAGCCAAAATAACCACCATGCCTGCAAGCGGATTTTTTAATCCGAAGAAAACAATGCTCCACAGCGCATTGAGCAACAACTGAAAAACAAAGTGGTACAGGGCGGTCTTTACCCAAATATGGTGGTAGCCTTTGGACCAAATAATACCTGCGGCAATTCCCATCATAATGTATAGGGCAGTCCAAACAGGAGCAAAAAGCCAGTTTGGAGGTGTAAAGGATGGCTTGTTGAGGCTAAGATACCAGTCGTTTACCGAACTTTGGGTGGCTATGCTGGAAAGGAATCCTATGGCAAGGCAAATCAAAACACAGATGGTTATGTAAACAATTCTTTTTTTCATGGTCGGTGCAACTCCAACGAAAATAAGAATTTATTTCAATCCGATGCCCAGTACGCTTCCCCCTGCTTATATTTGTCCAAAATACCCATTCCAAATGACGGAAAAAGATTTTTTGCCAGGCGTCTATCAAAAATTGCTTGATAACGGCAAAGTAACTTGGAAAGCGCCCAGCAATATTGCTTTGGTAAAATATTGGGGAAAAAAACCCGTTCAGATTCCTGCCAACCCATCCATTAGCTTTACGTTGGATGCTTGTGCGACAACAACTTCCGTTTTGTTTGAGAAGAAGGATAACAATAAAGCGCTTTCTTTTGATTTACTGTTCGAAGGACAGCCCAAGGAGGATTTTAAACCAAAGATTCGCACTTTTTTGGAGCGTGTTGAGATGTACCTACCTTTTTTGAAGGAATACCATTTTACGATTGAAACCTCAAATTCTTTTCCACATAGCAGTGGGATTGCGTCATCGGCCAGTGGAATGGCGGCCCTTTCGCTATGTTTGATGGATATTGAAAAAAAACTGAACCCGTCTTTGGATGAGGATTTGTTCAATTCAAAAGCATCGTATTTGGCACGATTGGGTTCGGGAAGTGCCTGTCGCAGCGTAAAAGGCAGTTTGGTACAATGGGGAAGGCATGCAAACATACCTCAAAGCTCCGATTTGTACGGCATTGAATATCCGTTTGAGGTCAACCCGGTTTTTAAGAGCTATTGCGATACAATTTTGCTGGTGCACAAAGGACAAAAACAAGTCAGCAGTACCATTGGGCACCAATTAATGCATGGACACCCATATGCCGAAAACCGATTTCAACAGGCATTCGACAATCTGGATAAGCTAAAACCCATTTTGACGAGTGGCAATCTGGAGGAATTCATTAAACTGGTGGAGCGTGAGGCATTGACCTTGCATGCCATGATGATGACGAGCATGCCCTATTTTATATTGATGAAACCGGACACCTTGGAAATCATCAATAAAATTTGGCAGTATCGCGAAGAGACCAAAACACCGGTTTGCTTTACGCTAGATGCCGGAGCCAATGTGCATTTGCTTTACCCATCAGCAGACAAGGAAAAAGTTTTAGACTTTATAAAGGATGAATTGGCGGAACATTGCGAAAATGGTCAATACATTCACGATCAAGTAGGGTCGGGAGCCATCAAAATAAACGACTAAAAATGAACAGCTAAGCTGTTTTTTTACGTTATTTGCCAAGATTTTTGACCGTGGAAACAGTTTTTTATAGATAAAACCAACTTGTTTATCGAATTTTATCAAACATTGAACAAAATTTGTTTGTATCTTAGTAGTACAATATGAAAGGTCCATTATTTTATTCCAAGATTTTATTGTTCGGGGAGTACGGCATTATTAAAGACTCCAAAGGACTGTCAATACCCTATAATTTTTTCAAAGGGGCATTGAAAAGGGACAAGAACGATTCCGAAATGGCCCTAAAATCCAATAAAAGCCTAATGGCTTTTGCCGAATATTTAAAAAATCTTGAGACTGAAGAGCCTGGCTTGGTTTCTTTTGATATTGATACTTTGGAAAAAGATGTGGCAGATGGAATGTACTTTGACAGCTCTATTCCACAAGGCTATGGTATTGGTAGCAGTGGTGCTTTGGTCGCTGCTATTTACGACCGCTACGCTACGGACAAAATCACCGTTTTGGAGAACTTGACCCGTGAAAAATTACTTCAGTTAAAAAAGATTTTCGGGAAAATGGAATCTTTCTTCCATGGCAAATCTTCAGGATTGGACCCTTTGAACAGTTATTTGAGCCTTCCCATATTGATCAATTCCAAGGACAATATCGAGTCCACCAGTATTCCTTCACAAAATACCGAAGGAAAAGGAGCAGTATTCTTGTTGGATAGTGGTATGACCGGGGAAACGGCACCTATGGTGCAATTGTTCATGGAAAACATGAAGCAGGAAGGTTTCCGTAACATGATAAAAAATCAGTTTGTAAAACACACCGATGCCTGCGTGGAAGATTTTTTAAACGGCAACGTAAAATCGTTGTTCGGAAATCTAAAACAATTGTCGCACGTGGTTTTTGACCATTTTAAACCGATGATTCCGTCCAAATTCCACCAACTTTGGCAAAAGGGGATCGAAACCAACGATTACTACCTTAAACTTTGTGGTTCTGGTGGTGGCGGCTATATTTTGGGCTTTACCCAAGACTTGGAAAAAGCCAAAAAAGCACTCAAAGGCCACAATTTGGAAGTAGTGTACAACTTCTAAAAGCAAATACATGCTTAGTAGAAAAAACAAACTCTTGCTTTTTAAGCTGTTGAGTCTGTTTTCTGTGGTGAGGGGTTATAACATCCTGGTCATTACTTTGGCGCAGTACTTGGCCTCCGTTTATATTTTGGCTCCCAATATTCCTTTACGCAAGGTAGTTTTGGACTTAAATCTGTTCCTGATCGTTACCGCTTCGGCACTTACGATTGCCAGCGGGTACATCATCAATAACTTTTACGATGCCGAAAAGGATCTCATCAACAAGCCCACCAAGAGTATGTTGGATCGTTTAGTGAGCCAGCGTTTTAAATTGACCACCTATTTTATCCTTAACTTTTTGGCCGTTTTTGCAGCAAGCTATATCTCGTTTAAGGCAGTCCTATTTTTTTCTGCCTATATTTTTGGCATCTGGATTTACTCGCACAAACTAAAGCGTATCCCTTTTTTGGGGAATTTGGTGTCCTCTACTTTGGCCATTGCCCCATTTTTTGTGGTATTTGTGTACTATCAAAACTTTCAAACGGTGATTTTTGTGCACGCCGTTTTCTTGTTTCTGTTGATTTTGGCCCGCGAAATGATCAAAGATTTGGAGAATATGGCCGGGGATATGGCCCAGAATTATAAGACCATTCCCATTATTTATGGTCCGAACGTATCAAAAACCATCATATCCTTGCTCATTGTCCTTACCCTGTTTCCTGCTCTTTTACTCATCAAAACCTTTGATGTAGGGTATATGTACCTATACTTCATGGCCTGCATCGCTTTTTTGATTTTGTTTTTGTTCTTGCTGTGGAGGGCCAATGGAAAAAAGCACTACGTTTGGCTGCACAATATCATCAAATTTATAATTGTGGCAGGCGTTTTCAGTATCCTTTTGATTGATGTGGATGTGGTGCTGAACCGAATTTTGTAATTCTTTGTTCTTTAGGATTTTTGGAACTTAAAAAGAGTACATTTGCAAAAAATTAGACTGATGGCGAAATCAGACAACAACAAAGGCAGGAGACCTTCCAAAAACTTCAAGGGCGGGGACAGAAAGAAGCCGTTTGATAAAAAATTTTCCTCAAAACCAAGGCAGAGCGCACCGCAGAAAAAATCCAATCCCGATGAAATTCGGTTGAACCGCTACATTGCCAATGCGGGCATTTGTTCCCGAAGGGAAGCAGATACCTATATTGCCGCTGGAAATGTTACGGTAAATGGAAAGACGATTACCGAGATGGGCTTTAAGGTGAAACGTTCCGATGACGTCCGTTTTGATGGGAAACGACTCAGTTTGGAAAAAAAGGAGTATGTTTTACTGAACAAGCCCAAGAACTTCATTACCACAACAAGTGATGAAAAGGGACGCCGTACCGTTATGGAGCTGATTTCCAGTGCTTCGAACAATCGTTTGTTGCCCGTGGGTCGTTTGGATAGAAATACTACCGGACTTTTACTGTTCACCAACGACGGAGACCTCACCAAAAAACTCACGCATCCCAAACATAACGTGCGTAAAATCTACCATGTGCATTTGGATAATAACCTAAGTTTGGCCGACCTCCACAAAATTGAAGCTGGTCTTGAATTGGAAGATGGCCCAATTACCGTGGATAGTGTAAGCTACATCCAAGGAGCACCAAAACGTGAAGTAGGGGTGGAGATTCACAGCGGACGTAACCGCATTGTGCGCCGTATTTTTGAGCATTTGGGCTATAACGTGACCAAGCTGGACCGTGTGATCTTCGCTGGATTGACCAAAAAAGATTTACCACGAGGCCATTGGAGACATTTGACCGAGCAGGAGGTGATTAATTTGAAGAATATTAAGTAATCCCTTAAGGGGTTGTTTATAGGATGTCAGAGGGCACGAGTGTGACACTCGCGCCAATATGGGGGTTTCTATCTATTTAGTCATAATGGAACCTGCATTTTGCAATCAATATTTCCTCGTCTTTGTATTGGTATATTAGTCTATGCTCGCTATCAATTCTTCTTGACCAAAATCCAGCGTACTTATGTTTTAAAGGTTCTGGTTTTCCAATTCCATGAAAAGGGTTTCGAGCTATATCCTTTAAAAGCTCATTTATTTTCCTAACCTTTTTTTTGTCCGTTTTTTGCCAATACAAATAATCCTCCCAAGATTCATCCACAAATACATACTTCATGGTCAATCTTTGATCAGGTCCTTATCGAAAGATTCTCCTTTTTTTAGTTTCTCAATGGCAGAATCCAATCTCATTTCATTTTTTCGAGAGGATAATTCATGGCTTGTAGCCATTAATGAATTGTATTCTTGTAAGGACATAACTACTATCCCGGAATCTTTTCCACGGTTGATGACCAAGGTTTCAAAATCTTTCACTACCCTGTCCAAGTAGGTCTTAATATCCTTTCTGAAGTCCGAAACAGTCGTGATTTGCATAATATAACACTTAATTAGGTACAAATTTATGTACAAATATTAGATATTACAAACTTTTCATAATGTCTTTGTGTACGTCACGAGTGTGACACTCGCGTCAACAAGGGTAACCGTATTGTACGCCGTATTTTTGAGCACTTAGGTTATAATGTTACCAAATTGGACCGCGTTATTTTCGCCGGACTTACCAAAAAGGATTTGCCACGAGGCCATTGGCGACACTTGACCGAGCAGGAGGTGATCAATTTGAAGAATATAAAGTGATCCCTTTAGGGGTTGTTTATAGGATGTCAGAGGGCACGAGTATGACACTCGCGCTAATATGGGGACACTTGCTTTTAGTCAATTCTTACTATTTTAGAACCTAAATCTTCCATTAAATAGACTCGGTCAAAAATAGTTGAGACTGTATAATCAGTATTTTCATCAATAATATAAGATGTGGAAGATGTTGTATCCAGTAGAAGTAATAGCCAAAATTCTTTTAATCCTTTTTGACTTTGTTTATATGTTTTTATATTCTTTTCTTTCTTCCTAATTCCATTTATTAGTTCTTCTTTGGGTAAATATTTTGGTGACGAATAGTTTTCTTCATACTCGAAAACAAGTAAAGAATGAGACATAATTCTTAATTGAGTTAGAAAATGCGGAATTTGATATTTTTCACCACTATACATTTTGTAAATGGTGTCAATAATTATATTGGCGATATCTCTTTTTTGAGATTGTATAAAAGTAAAGTTCTCTTGAAATGATATATACACTAGGATATTTAGTTTGGGGTAAATTTCAAGAAATCTATTTTCTATATATTCAACAAAAGATTTTGTTTTTAATATATTTTTAGCTTCAGAATTTAAAATTCGAGTATGTTCTAATCCTTTTAAAATTTTATTGTGTTCTATAATAAAATCTGGATTTGGAGGTAATCCCTTGTTAAGAATTTTGATAGATTCATCAATGTCTTTTGAAAATTTTGCTACTTGGCATACTTCTAATATTTCTTTTTTTGGAAGAGTATTTTTATTTAAAATAGGTTCGACAATGGCTTCTAGAATATTAGATTCCTTTTTGAAGTCAGACACTAACTTTTTTAAATCTTCTTGATTAATTTGCATTTTTTGGGGCTTATTTACAACAATTAGCTAAACATCGTTTCAATGATTTTTAGCACACTACACCGAAACACCTTGCCTACGGCAGGCAGGAGTTCGGCACAGGTAAGTGAAGTTAGCCAAAATAATTCCAATCACCGATTAAACCAATACGTAAACTTCAGCGTCAACGACCATAAATTACCTTCCAGTGGGGATAGTTGTTCGTTGTTGTTAAAAACCAGGAACAGGTCGGAGGCAGGGGCGTAACGCCATTGCAATCTGGAGTTGATGCCAAAATTTTTGTTTTGTTCGTTGTACTGGAACAGCGTGTTCCAAAACAGTTTATTGGTAAAGGTAATATCGGTTTCGGTGCCCACAAGCCAAAAATCGGTAGTGTACCAAGGCTCGGGCAAATCTAAATTATTGTAGCTAAGTCTAGCACCCAAACTCACATACGGCTGAAAACGATAGCCCAATTCCGCGTTTATATTGGTGCGGTAACCTCCCGAAAAATAGCGGCCCAATCGCGTGGTCATATTGTAGGTAAACAAACTTTTAGGACGTGAATTATATGAAATATAAACCCCGTTCCAGTGGTGTTGCGTACCGGCTGCCAACTCCTCTTTGCCGGTATTGGTGGGGTCAAAAGGAGCCAAAAGCTGTACGTATTCGTTAAACACATCTACCCCTAAAGAGCTACGGTCCAAAAAGTTTACTGCGTACCCCAGAATGGATACATAATCCGTAGATTTCATGCTTGGGTTGAAATAATAAAACCCTGTGTACTGCGGACCATGGCTCACTACTTTATCGCTTGCGGGCAAAAACAGATACCCTACGGAACCTTCCAGCTTGATATAATTATTACGGGGTACAAAACCTACTTCGGAGGTAAAATTTTGGGAAATATATTCCTGTTGTACGCGCCAGTTCCAATTTCGGCTGCTGTATTCCAAATGTGCGCCTTGTGCCAAACCGTTATAAGAGGAATCGGGTCCAAAGGATTTGAGCATAAATACCTTTCCGTTGTACTTGTTATCAGCAGATGCCAAGTTGTACTCCAACCCTAAATTTCGGTTGAATTTGGTGTATTCGGTTTTTAAGCTGTCAGCCATAGCTTCGTAGTCCAAGGATTCCTTGTTTACAAACATCAAACCAATATTGGAACGCGAGAAAACCTTTTGTTGCAACGAAAGCACCGCAAAGTTTTGACTGGGAAGCCCTGTTTCGTCCATTTTCTCGGTTTGCATGTCCATTAAGCCCAAACGGAGGTTTCTATTAAGGTTTCCACTTACCCGGGCACCTGCAATAATGGGTACGCCCAGTCCTATCCTACGTGAAAAGAAAGGACGAATCTCATCGTACCCGAAACTGGCGAAGAGGTCGGCATTTTCAAGGAAAAACTGGCGTCTTTCCGGGAAAAAGAGCTCAAATCGGGTCAAATTGGCCACTTGGCGGTCTGCTTCTACCTGCGAAAAATCCGGGTTGATGGTCAAATCTAAATTCAAGGATGAGGTAAGCCCCAGTTTTAGATCGCCACCTACCTTAAATTCATTGTCATAATCAATATCGTCAATGCTGGAATTGCCCACCGTGCCCAGAACATAAGGAATAAGGGAATAATTGAGACCCTGCTTTGGCGGTGGATTGTCCCACACCATGGTGCCGGTATAGGCCAAAGAAGCTGTTGGAAACTGCCTTGGAATAGGGGTCCAACTCGATTTTTCATTGGTACTGAGATCCAATCTCGAAAAATTGACGCCCCATTCCGTTACGTCTTTTTCGTACCGGATGGATTTAAAGGGAATGGCCATTTCCACCACCCATTTGTCTTCATAACTCTGTACTTCGGACACCCATTTACTGTCCCAATTAAGGTCTATGCTGCCTCCATTGGACATGGTGCCGTCCCACTGCGCTCCATAGGCGTTTGCACCAAAGCTAAAACCCGTGGTCTGGTTGTTGAACGGGTCCATGAACAATAGAAAATTATCGTTGCCTCCAAAGGAAAAGTCCCTACGGAGCGATTCCACCACATAGGTATTCCCCGGCGTTTTAAAAAAGGTGGCCAAGAGGTAGAGTTGTTTATCGTCATAGGCCATTTTTACTTCGGATGGCTGTGTGGCCTTGCGATCGTCCATGGGCAATACCATAAAAAAGTCCTTGGCAGTTTCTGCCTTTTGCCAAGTGGCCTCGTCACCGATACCATCTATGGTGAAGGTTTCATTGGTTTTAAATAGGTGGATTTTGTAATCGGCATTCTTCTTTTGGGCTAATGAAAGCGTACAAAAGAGCATGGCAAAAGCCACGAGAACGGGGGTTGAAAAGTGTCGGTTGATCATTGTTTGTTTAGTGAGGCAAAAGTAATAATTTACTTTGATTTTTAACAATGCATCAAAACAGAGGTGTCTGTATTGTTGAAAATTATAATTTTCAAGTAGATTTTCATAAAGTGCGTAAACAATCTATACTTTGGAAAGTCTCCCATGCATAACACATTTGTAAACAAATTATAAAAGTGAAATTATACAATGGAACCGAAATTGTATTTATTGTTCAAAGCAAATAAATCTTGACAATCTTGATCAATACTGTACAATTTATTCAAATAGTATATGTAGGAACCCTTTAGGGATGAATTGTTGGCACTGTTTTTTGTGGGATACTTTTCCAAATCTTTTGTCCAAGAATGCAAACTATTATAAAGTTGAAACAGAACAAACTTTATAAAGTTGTTGTCCTTTGGATTTTCTTCTGCTTTTTTAATATAAAAATCCAAGCGCTCGGTATAGGTTCCACTTTCGGTATAACTTCTGTTTAAAGTGACGTTATTGCTTTCAATGCAATACGCATCGATCCAATGTGTATTTCCATCTCCATTGGAAAAGACGAAAAATTGGCAATCCTCCATAAAAGGAGCTAACTCCACCACACTATAGTATATATTTTCCAGAGCAATGTATATAACATCGGAAAGCATTTCAAATACCAAAAACGTATCGTCATCTTCAAAAAAATCGAGATCCCAATATTTGTTTCCCCGTATATTTTTTTGCTTAAAAAAGTGGATGATTTGGATGTGCTCTGGAAGGTTGTCAAAAACTGTTCTTGCTTCAACAGTGTTTTTGATTTTAATTACCAGCCTGTTATGTAATGGTTCCCTAAAAGGATATACTTGATTAAAACATAGGCGATAGCGTCCAAAATGCGGACTCCTCTTATTTTTTTCCAAACCAGTATCACTGCCTAAATAGGGGTTCATTTTTTAATGTATGGTCAAAAAAATTGGTGAATGCTTGTTCAGCAAAGGGAAGTTCGAGAAATTTAATGTTTAGATCAAGGCCCAATTGACGAATGGCCCTTTTGGATTGATGGATTTGAGCTAAGATTAAAAAAAGTAAGCTGTAATTTAAAAACCAAGGACTTTTTGCGTCCCCTCGCCGGCACAAGTATCATGCTTGTGCCTATGCTGAAATACGCTGAGTGCAATTTTGTTTGACTTAAATTCTAGTTAGAAAGTTGATGGGTTAATTTTTCAGCCCAATTTATGCCAAAACTTTTCTGTTTTCATCCATTTTTCATCAAAAAAATACCCCTGTACAAGGTGCAGGGGTATTTTTTTGGTGGGATGAGTACGTTATATTTATTGGTTTTCTTCCTCTTTGTGTTCGGGCACATATTGCCCCATAAATCTTTTATGCATTTCCTCCATGCGTTTGTGCAATAAGTCTAAATTGATAAAGTCTTTGCCCAAAGGACTTTCAAAAAAGTCTTCCTCAAAAAAATGTTTGGCAAAAATAGAATCGTCTTCAAAAAAATTATTGAAGTCATTTTGATTGAAATATGAAAAATGCTTGGAGAACTTGGATTTAAATGATGAAAACAAACTATCCCGGTTCAAATCGCCCAATTTGTTCGTGTAATCCGATGAGGACCACGAGTAAATCGAATCATAACGAATCAGATTGCCTTCTTTGTCAAATTCCTTTTTCACTTCCCAATTTCCTTTGGGCTGCTCTGTCATATTTTGATTTTCCTCAACTTTCCCAGTTGTGTTTTCCTGACCATTGCAGCCAAGACCAACCAATGAAAGCAAAAAAACTGCAACGAATTTTTTCATGGGATCAAATTTTGGTTAAACAAAACACGTGAAAAACATTGTGTTGAAAGAGAGACCGATTTCGGTCCCTCTCCCAAACAATTTTATGCAATTTTGATGGTGCGCGCCGGTTTTTGAATGGCTTCTTCCAGCTTTGGCAAATGGATGCTCAAAATACCATTTTTATACTCGGCTTTTATCTTGTCTTCGTTTACCGTTTCTGGCAACGTAAAAGAACGCTTGAATGATGAATACCCAAACTCCCTTCGAATGAGATTGTCCTCGTTTTCTTGGTTTTCTGTTTTGGAATCAGCGCTAATGGACAAAATTTTATTGTCCAAGTCCACCGTAAAATCGGATTTTTTCAACCCGGGAACGGCCATTTCCACATAGTAGGAATCTTTGGTTTCCTTAATGTTTACCTTAGGAAGTGTGATTCCCGTGTTAAAGTTGGAGGTAAATACGGTTGGCAACTCCTTGTTGAACAATTCATCAATCCAAGAAGACCACATGGGGAAGGTTGGCCCATTCGAATTAGATTTTGCCGTACTTCCATTTTTTGTTGCAACTAAATTACTCATAACTGCTAAATTTTAAAGTTAGACAATAATTCAAATAGTTCACATGAAAGCATTCAAATCAAATGCCAAATTCAGCAGTGCTGCATTCTTTATATTTTTTTAATATTCAGGTTTTCAGAATGTTAATTTTTTTTCAGAAAAATGTCAAAATGACATTTTAGTAAAGGAGAACCTGTGAGATCAAGTATGATATGTTGTCAGTTTTACATATGGTAGGCACCTTTTTTAAGAGAACAGAGCATTCATCTTCTCTTTTATCTGCTCTAGACATAAATTGCCCAAGCTGCCCTCGTGGGTATGGTCAATGTCGCGTTTTGGTTTAAAATTGCCATTTTCTATGGCCTTGCCCATAGTTTTATAGGCATCGCGGAAAGGCATGCCACTTTTTACAAGTTCGTTCAAGGTGTCCACACTAAAGAGGTAATCATATTTGGGGTCGTCCAAAATAGCTTTGTTTACCTTGATTTCCTTTAGGCTAAAAGTCATCATCTCCAAACAAGCATGCATATCTTGCAACGCAGGAACAATGACCTCCTTCACCAATTGAAGGTCCCTGTGGTATCCGCTGGGCAAATTGTTCATTATCATGATCAATTGGTTGGGCACCGCTTGAATCTTATTGCACTTGCCCCTGATGAGTTCAAAAACATCTGGGTTTTTCTTGTGCGGCATAATGCTGCTTCCCGTGGTCAATTCGTTGGGGAAGGAGATAAAATCAAAATTCTGGCTCATGTACAGGCAAATGTCCATCGCCATTTTGGATAGGGTAGCCGCTACGCTCGAAATCCCGAAAGCCGTCGCTTTTTCCACCTTGCCACGACCCATTTGGGCGGCCACCACATTGTATTTTTGGGTAGCGAATTCCATTTCGGCAGTGGTGAAACTCCTATCAATAGGGAACGAACTGCCGTAACCCGCAGCACTGCCCAGAGGATTTTGGTCGGCAACTTTATGGGCGGCCTGTACAAAGTACAGGTCATCCACCAAACTTTCGGCATAAGCAGAAAACCAAAGCCCAAAAGAAGACGGCATTGCAATCTGAAGATGGGTGTACCCGGGCAGCAAGACATTTTTGTGTTTGTCCGCAAGATTCATCAGCAAGTCAAAAAGAGCCTTTACCTGATTTTTAATTTCGGTAAGCTCATCTTTAAGATATAGCTGCATGGCTACCAAAACTTGATCGTTCCGAGAGCGTGCGGAATGGATTTTTTTACCGGTATCACCCAATTTTTCGGTCAACATAAACTCGATTTTGGAGTGTATGTCCTCAAAATCATCCTCGATGGTGAACTTTCCTTTTTGGATGTCTTTGGCAATACCATCCAATGCTTTGGTCAAATCCTTGGCTTCCTCTTCGGAAATCAGGCCGACCTTGCCCAGCATTTTAGCGTGTGCTTTGGAGGCGATCACATCATATTTGGCCAATACCAAATCCAATTCACGGTCGTTACCTACGGTAAAATGGTCTATTTTTTTATCGGTACTGAATCCTTTGTCCCAGAGTTTCATAATTTCAGTTTTGTCATTCCCGTGAAAACGGGAATCTTATGATTTCGATATGTATTGCCCTTCGACTAAGCCCAGGGCCCAATTTTTGTGCTATTGCAAAAATCCCGTTAGGGTTTTGATGTAAATATCTATTCCCTCCTCTATTTCGTTGACGAATATAAATTCGTTGGCCGAATGGGAGCGTGTGCTATCACCAGGGCCTAATTTTACCGATTGACATGTTAGTGCAGCTTGGTCGGACAAGGTAGGGGAACCATAGGTTTTTCTTCCAAGGGCCAGCCCGCTTTTCACCAAATCATGATTGGGATCAATGGACGATGAATTCAGTCGCAAGGATCGAGGCGTCATTTTGCACGGTGCTTCTTTCTGGAGAATATTGGCAATTTCTTGATTGCTGTAACAATCGTTCACGCGAACATCAATCACCAGATCTACATGGCCGGGCACCACATTGTGTTGGTTCCCGGCATTGATTTGGGTAGTGGTCAATTTTACCTCCCCCAGCGCATCGGAAACCTTATCAAAGGAATAATCTTTGAGCCATTGTAACACCTCAATAGTGTTGTAAATGGCATTGTTGTCGTTGGGATGTGCCGCATGGGATGGCGTTCCTTCCACCACAGCATCAAAAACCACCAGTCCTTTTTCGGCTATGGCCAAATCCATGAGCGTAGGTTCGCCCACGATGGCCACATCTATTTTTGGAAGGATAGGGAGCAATGCTCTAATACTTTTTTCTCCAGCATCTTCTTCCTCGCCCGTAGCGGCCATAATTATGTTATGATTTAGACCTTCTTTCTCATAAAAATGAACAAAAGTGGCCAATAGCGATACCAAACACCCCCCGGCATCGTTACTGCCAATTCCGTACAGTTTACCGTCCTCGATATGAGCATCAAAAGGGTCTTTGGTATAGGCGCTGTTCGGCTTTACCGTGTCGTGGTGCGAATTTAGTAACAAGGTGGGTTTGCTCTCATCAAAATATTTGTTGAAAGCATAAATGTTGTTGTGCTGCCTTTGGGTTTTTACGCCAAAACTTTGCAGAAAGGCTTCAATGGCATCACCTGTTTTATCTTCCTCACCTGAAAAAGAGGGTATGCTTATGAGTTTTTTCAGCAGTTCAATGGCTTTTTCCGTTAATATGTCCTGGGTTATTTTCATAAGGTCAATGTGGTATAGTCTGAGTTGTTTGCCTCCAGCATATTGGTGTTTCCTACGCAAACTTTGGCAACTTGGTTGCGCAAGGCATAAAAACAGTTGTGCATTTTGGGGAGCATTCCGTCCGCAATGATTCCATAAGCCAAAAGTTCATCATAGCCTTTGGAATCTATGTGCTGAATTACGGAGTTTTCATCTTCAACATCTTGGAGCACACCTTTTTTATCGAAGCAATAATAAAGTGTTGTTTCAAATTGGTCGGACATGGCAATTGCAAGTTCGGCAGCAATGGTGTCGGCATTGGTGTTCAACATTTGTCCCTTGCCATCGTGGGTAAGTGCACAAAAAATAGGGGTAAAACCAGCCTGAAGCAATTTAAAGATACCGTAGGTGTTTACCATATCCACATCGCCCACATAACCAAAATCAACATTCTTTTTAGGCCTTTTATGGGCTTTGATCGCATTCGCATCGGCTCCGCTCATTCCAATGGCATCGGTACCCAATGCCTGTAATTTGGCCACTATTTTTTTGCTTACCAACCCCCCGTACACCATTAGGGCAATGTCCAGGGTTTCGGCATTGGTAATCCTTCTCCCGTTCACCATTTTGGATTCCACACCCAATTGATTTGCCAATTCCGTGGCTTTTTTTCCACCTCCGTGAACTAAAATCTTATTTTCGTTCATTTTAGAGAAAAGCTCTAATACGTGCTTGAACCCTTCGGCATCTTCTATAAGGTTTCCGCCTATTTTAACTACGGATAATTTTTGTTTCATGCTATGTATTTATAATCCCTCCATCTATGGTAACTGTAGTTCCCGTAATCCATGAACTGTCATCAGATACTAAAAAAAGTACAAGTTTAGTAATATCTTCAGGCGTGCCCAACCTTTTTAACAATGTAGTCCTTTTCGCATTTTCCACAGCAGTTTCTGGTTGTTCAAATGCCTTGGCGGACTCCCATAATAGAGGTGTGTCCACAGGGCCGGGACAAATGGCATTCACTCTAATTTTTGGCGCATAATCAACCGCCATTTGCTTCATTAGGGCAACAGATGCCGCTTTTGAAGCACAATACGCCGGGTGATTTGGAAAACTTTTAAATGCTGCAATTGATGCATTGATCAATATATTGCCTTGCGGTTGTTTCTGTAAGTGTGGTAGAGCGTATTTACAAAGATAAAATATGGAGCTTAAATTGGTGTTGATGGTTTTTTGCCAAGATTCTATGGACAACTCTTGAACATTCCCTAATCCGAGAATACCAGCGTTCAATGTTAGAATATCCAGTTTTCCGTAGGCCTCCAGGGCCGTTTCCACCAATTTTTTGTTATAGGATGGGTCCGTAATGTCACCTGCCAGAAATACAGCATTGTCCAATTCTTCTTCCAAAGCCTTTCCTCTTTCTTGGTTTCTACCAGAAAGTACCAACCTAGCTCCTTCGGCAGAAAGTCCTTTGGCAATGGATTTTCCCATTCCACTTGTTGCTCCTGTAACTATACAGACCTTATCCTTTAGTTTCATATGTCTTCCAATATTTTCTTTAATACAATTTGTGCTGAGAAAACCCTGTTTTTGGCTTGTTCCACCACCAAAGATTGCCCACTGTCCAAAACAGCATCCTCCACAATCATATTTCTACGAACAGGGAGGCAGTGCATAAATTTGGCATTGCCCAGTTTTTCTTTGGTGATGGTCCAATTTTTATCGGTACTCAACACTTTTCCATAATCCGAATAACTGCTCCAATTTTTTACGTAGACGAAATCGGCACCTTTCAACGCTTCATCTTGATTATACTCAATTGTACAACCCTTGGTTATCTCTGGATTGAGTTCATACCCTTTTGGATGGGTAATCACAAAATCAGCATCCTGCTTCTTCATCATCTGAATAAATGAATTGGCAACAGCATGTGGCAACGCTTTTGGGTGCGGAGCCCAAGAAAGCACGACTTTGGATCTCTTTTTGGCTTCATTCTCCTTCAAAGTGATGGCATCTGCCAAAGCCTGAAGCGGGTGACCCACCGAACTTTCCATATTTACCACGGGAATCGAAGCATACTTGGAAAATCCGTTGATGACTTCTTCGGCCTCATCTTTCTCCTTATCCTTTAATCCTGCAAACGCTCTAATGGCAACAATATCTGAATATTGGGAAACCACTTGCGCAGCTTCCTTAATGTGTTCCGAAGTGCCTTGGTCCATTACAGTGCCATCCCCGTATTCCAAGGCCCAACCTTCATTGCCAAAATTCATGATCATTACTTCCATGCCAAGGCTCATGGCCGCTTTTTGTGTGCTCAAACGTGTTCTGAGACTATTGTTGAAAAACAACAAGCAGATGGTTTTCCTTTTGCCCAAATCTTCAAACTGATACGGGTCTTTTTTTAGGTTGATTGCTTCGTCCACCCAATCGGGCAGGGATGCTATATCGTCAACTGTTAGATAATGCTTCATTTCAATGCTTTTTTGAGGGCTTCAAAGAATAGGTCTATATTACTTTTTGTGATGTTCAGGGCCGGTAAGAACCGCAACAAATGCTTGTTTTTGGCACTGCCGGTGAACATATGCTGCTCCACGATCATTTTTTTACGTAGGGCGGCAACTTCAAAATCGAACTCCAGTCCAATCATCAACCCTTTTCCTTTTATATTTTTGATTTCCGGTACTTCCGCAGCTTTTTCCTTGAAATAGGAGCCAAGTTCAGCAGCGTTTTTTATCAGGTTTTCATCTTCCAAAACCTCCAAAACTGCCAGAGATGCCGCACAGGCCAAATGGTTGCCACCAAAGGTGGTGCCCAAAAGGCCATACGATGGTTTAAAAGATTCATGAATCAAGATACCGCCAACAGGAAAGCCGTTCCCCATACCTTTGGCTATGGAAATAATGCCGGGTTGAATGCCGTGATGTTGAAAAGCAAAGAATTTACCGCTTCGTCCGTAGCCTGATTGTACTTCATCTGCAATAAGAACAACATTATTTTCCTTGCATTTTTTGGCGATAAACTGGAAGAATTCCGTGGTAGGTTCATCCAATCCGCCCACACCTTGGATGGCTTCCAAGATAACGGCGCAATAATCATCGCTTTTGATGGCCTTTTCAAAAGCATCAAAATCGTTCAATGTCAAGAAAGTTACCTCTTGTTGTTTGTTGATAGGGGCATTTATGCTCGGGTTGTCCGTGGCAGCGACCGCAGCAGATGTTCTCCCGTGGAAACTATTTGTAAATGCGATGACTTTGGACTTCCCCGTGTGGAACGAGGCCAGTTTCAGAGCGTTTTCATTGGCTTCGGCTCCTGAATTGCACATAAAAAGGTCGTAGTCTTCGCATCCGGACATTTCGCCCAATTTTTGGGCCAAGGCTGTTTGCAGTGGATTTTGGACAGAATTGCTATAAAACGCCATGTTGTCCAATTGCTCCTTAATTCGCTTTACATAATGCGGATGGGTATGACCAATGGAAATTACGGCATGTCCTCCATAAAAATCCAGATATTTTTCCCCTTTGTCGTCCCAGACCTCAATGCCTTTGGCCTTTACTGGGGTAACATCGTAAAGTGGGTATACGTCGAATAGTTTCATATTTTTTCTTTTATCCTTCCCACGAAGGTGGGAATCGTATCAAATCGTTCTCAATTGTCCTTCGATTCCGTTCGATGTGACAGTTCGACCTGACATTTTTATCCCTTTCTGATTTGGCTGATTTTTTCGAATGAGGAAACAATTCCTCTGATCAAAGATGAGCTCAATCCTTGGTGTTCCATTTCGTTCAAGCCCTCAATGGTGCATCCTTTTGGAGTGGTAACCCTGTCTATTTCTTCTTCGGGATGGCTACCGGATTCAATTAATAAACTTGCAGCTCCGTTACAGGTGTGCATAGCCAGTTCTTGGGCTTCCTTGGCATCAAAACCTAATTGAATGGCTCCTTGTGTCGTGGCTCGTATCAATCGCATCCAAAACGCGATTCCGCTGGCGCAAATTACCGTCGCCGCCTGCATTTGATACTCTGGAATTTCCATGGTGTGACCCATCCGGTTAAAGATGGCCTTGGCCAAGTCAACCCGTTTTTTGCCTGGTTCATTGCTACAGATGCACGTCATGGATTTACCCACCGAAATGGCTGTATTGGGCATACTTCGGATAATAAATTTATCTGTACCGATGACTTCCTCAATTTTTGAAATGCTGAAACCCGTAATGGTACTGATCACCACATGCTTTTCGGTGAGCAGGTCTTTGGTTTCTTCCAAAATGGATGCAAAATGCCCCGGTTGCACGGCAAAAACAAGGATGTCCGAATTTTTGACGGCTTCTTGGTTGTCGGAAGTGACGGTTACATTTCCATATTTTTCAAACTCCTGAATGGATTTGGTGTTTCGTTTGGTGAGGTACATGGTGGTGGCCCCATTGCTGTGCAAAATGCCCTTGGCTATGGCCAGTCCTAAATTCCCCGCTCCTATGATGGCTATTTTCATTTGTTGTTTTATTTGTCATTCCCGTGAAAACGGGAATCTATTTTATTTCAAAGTTTATCCCTTCGACCCTGCCTTTGCCGGCAGGCAGGTACGCTCAGGGCACCTATTTTAAAATACTCCTGCTTTTAATAACAAACCTTCAGTTTCAGGGAAACCGAACATCAGATTCATATTTTGCACCGCTTGTCCAGATGCGCCCTTTATTAAATTATCAATGGCCGAGGTCACCAAAAGGAGGTCATCATGCTTGTGCAAATGGATATGGCACTGGTTGGTATTCACCACTTGTTTTAAATGCAAGGCTTCGTCAGAGATATGGGTAAAAGCAGCATCTTTATAAAAATCGTTGTACAACTGCTGAGCTTCTTCCAAAGTGCCATCGTATTTGGTGTAGGCCGTGGCCAAAATTCCTCTCGTAAAATTTCCTCGGTTGGGTAGAAAAAATAATTTCCCTACCGAATTGCCAAAGGAGGCAAGGCTCTCACCGATTTCTCCCAAATGTTGATGGGTGAAAGGTTTGTACCAGGAAACGTTGTTGTTTCTCCAGCTAAAATGCGAAGTAGTGGACAGTCCAACACCTGCTCCGGTACTTCCTGTAACTGCGTTTACGTGGACATCATCACCTAGCAAACCTGCTTTTGCCAAAGGCAATAATGCCAATTGAATCGCAGTGGCAAAACAACCGGGATTGGCGATGGCCTCTGCAACTTGTATGGCAGACTTGTTCAATTCGGGAAGTCCATAAATAAATCGTTGACCATTAAAAATAGCATCGGCCTGTAATCTGAAATCGTTGCTGAGGTCGATGATTTTTGTTGATGCTGAAAATTTGTTCTCGTTCAAAAATGAGGTCGAATTACCGTGTCCCAAACAAAGAAAAACAACATCCACTTCTGGATTTACCTCACCGGAGAACTTCAATTCCGTCTGTCCCAACAAATCTTGATGAGCGGAAGTAATGGGTTTGCCTGCCCTTGTGGTGCTGTACACAAAGTCGATTTCTGCTTCGGGATGATTGAGCAGCAGCCTGATCAGCTCTCCTCCTGTGTATCCCGAACCTCCTATGATTCCTACTTTTATCATAATTTTCTTTTTGTCATTCCCGCGAAGGCGGGAATCTTATCCAATTAGGTCTCTCCCTTCGACCCTGCCTGCCGGCAGGCAAGTACGCTCAGGGTGAAGGTCCCTAAACTTTATTGTTTACGTGGTTTGCAATTTTCCCTGAGTTGGACAAAATTTTGATGAATCCTTTGGCTTCATCGGCGGTCCAACCTTTGTTCATTTCTCCGTAACTTCCAAAGGAAGCGTTCATCAAATCGTGTTTGGAAGTGATTCCGTTCAATTCAAATCGGTACGGATGCAAAGTCACGAATACATCGCCTGAAACATGTTTCTGGGTATCGGTCAAAAAGGCTTCAATGTTTCGCATTACCTCGTCCAGATAGTTTCCTTCGTGCAATAGCATCCCATAAAAATTGCCCATTTGCTCTTTTTGGTATTGCTGCCATTTGCTCAAGGTGTGTTTTTCCAACAAATGGTGTGCTTTTATAATGATCAATGGGGCTGCTGCCTCAAAACCGACCCTCCCCTTGATTCCGATAATGGTGTCGCCCACGTGAATATCCCTACCAATGGCATATTTGGATGCTATGGCGGACAATTTTTCGATATTGGCCACTGGCGTGTCGGTCTCACCGTCCAAAGCCACCAATTCCCCATTTTTGAAGGTCAATTTTAATTCTTTGGGCAATTCTTTTTCCAATTGACTCGGGTAGGCACTCTCGGGCAATGATAAATGCGAGGTCAAGGTTTCATCACCTCCAACGGAAGTTCCCCACAAACCTCGGTTTACGGAATATTTTGCTTTTTCCCATGAGTAATCGATACCGTTCTGTTGCAGGTACTCAATTTCTTCTTCCCTGGCCAACTTTTTGTCCCTGATCGGTGTGATGATTTGGATTTCAGGCGCCAGGATTTGAAAAATCATATCAAATCTAACTTGATCGTTACCTGCTCCCGTACTTCCGTGGGCTATGTATTTGGCGCCAATTTTTTTGGCATGGTTTACTATTTCGATGGCCTGAACAATTCGTTCCGCACTTACAGAAAGCGGGTAGGTGTTGTTCCTGAGTACGTTTCCGAAGATGAGGTATTTCACCACTTTGTCATAGAAAGTGAAAACGGCATCGATGGAGGTGTATGAGGTGGCACCCAAAGCAAGGGCTTTTTCCTCTATCTCTTCGATTTCAGCTTTGCTGAAGCCTCCTGTGTTCACGCTTACGGCATGCACTTCAAACCCCTCTTCCTTGGAAAGGTATTTGGCACAATATGAGGTATCCAATCCGCCACTATAGGCTATAACTAATTTTTCCATTTTTTGATTCTTTATGTATTGTTGTCACATCGAGCGCAGTCGAGATGTATTTGCTCTCGACTTTGATCGAACTGATATTTATTTGTCTTTCTTTTTAAGAAAAAGGCTTTCTTTTATACTTTTTAATCTTTTAAAGGCCTTTTTGTTGATTTTTTCGGGTTCTTGCTTTTGTGCTTTTGGGTCGTGCAACATGCCGGTGCACAGGCACATCTTTCGGTCGGTACGTGTGAGAATGTCAAAATTCTTACAAGTCTGGCAGCCTTTCCAGAATTCGGGGTCGTCCGTAAGTTCGGAAAAGGTAACGGGTTTGTAACCGAGCTCGTAATTCATCTTCATTACGGCCAGTCCCGTGGTGATGCCAAAAATCTTGGCATCGGGAAATTTTTTTCGTGATAGGTCAAAGACTGCTTTCTTGATTTTCTTGGCAAGTCCTTGATTTCTATAATCGGGATGCACAATCAATCCGGAGTTGGCCACGAAATCTTTGTTTCCCCAGACTTCAATGTAGCAGAAACCAGCAAACTTATCCCCGTCCAAAGCAATAATGGCATTGCCATTTTGGAGTCGTTTTATGATGTACTCGGGCGTACGTCTGGCGATACCCGTACCTCGAACTTTGGCCGATTCGGTAATGGTATCACTGATGATCTGTGCGTATTTAAAATGTGATTCGTTAGCAACAATAATTTCCATTGCAAGCGATTGTTCTGTAAAAATTTAAAAAATGTATTTGGAGATTTTGCGGAAATGGACTCACCTATTTCCAATAGTTATGTTGCACCCTTACGGGCGACGACGACGGGGAGTAAACGGACTGATGGGAGCAGCGATGCTCAAAGTAGATAATATGTACAGTTGTCCTTTCATTCTGGGGCTAATGTACAAATTAATTCGAATTGGGCTAAAGTTGCGATTACTTTTTGAAGAAATATAACTTTTTTGGCCTGCTACCTATCATTTCGTAAATAAAAAAGCCAATTACCAAAATGTATTCAACGGCCAACAACCAAAGATTCTCCTTGTAGTCGGGGTTGGAGTAGGCATAATAACTTAAAATGATGGTACAGGACCATACCAGAGGGAACCTGTAATCGGTAAAGATGGCAAAGCCCAACAAGAACACCACGTACCACGGATGAACGGTGCTGGAAAGGAAATAGTAACAGGCCAGTGCAAACACCATGGAGGTAATGACACTTTCCAGTTTTTGGTTTTTTCTTAAGAAAGCAAACAAAAACACAATCACAATGATGGCCTTTGTAAGCATGGAGCCGTAGGCATCGATAAGTTCCCAAGGTTTGGCTTTGTAATAGATAACGGCAATCTTTTTTACCACATTGTACATACTGGCGTTGAACTCAAAATTGGAAAACCATAGTCCGACTGTCTTCGCATAGTTATCGATAAAAACAGGAGAGTAAAATGGTAGTAGTAGGGCTGCACATCCCAATATTATAAGGGTGTAAAAAACGACACTTTTTTTAAACCCAAAATACTTTATAAAGATGGGCAAAAATAGTAGTGGCATCAATTTTACCATTATGGAAATGGCGTATACAGGTGTTGCCCATAGCCATTTGTTTTTTGATATGAGGTATAAGGCCCACACAAAAAAGAAGAGCATCACCCCTTCAAAATGGAGGTTACCTGTTAATTCTATAATGACCAATGGATTCAAAAAATACCAAAACGCCATGTGGTTGGCCTTGTTGAGGTTTTGCAATAGCTTTCTTCCAAAATAAAGTACGCCCAAGTCCGCTGCGATTACTGTCAAACGCATGGCAATCATGGAACCCATCACACTTCCTCCCCCTAAAATTGATGCGAGTGCAAACAAAATTTGATTAACTGGGGGGTAGTTGCTGTAATGCCTTGCGTTAAGATTGCTCATGCCTTCATGGAGCTCATTCATACTGGCAAATGTTACCGTACCCTGCTCCATAATTTGGTCGGGGGTGAACAAGTAGGGATTGATGCCATTTTTAATGAGTTCACCATCCCAAATAAAGCGATAAAAGTCTTGCGAAAGATTGGGCTCGGCAATCAAAAATACCAGTCGAAACAGAATTCCTATGACCAAGAGGAACTTAAAGTTCCATTTTTCGAACTGGATGAGTTTGTAACACAGAAAAAATAGTGCTCCAAAGAGCATGAACAACTTTACAAAGTCGGTACGCACCAAGTTGTAAGCGAAGCTCCAGTAAAATAAAATACAGGCGACAGCAAATAGTATCGGGTATTTGTGCAGTCGCCAATAAGATTGCATAGTGGTGGGTTATGCCTTGGAAGTTATGGATTTAAAGAATACAAAACCAAAACCTAGGAACAACATCAAGTGAAAAGGGAACAATCCGTAGTCGTTCAATGGTATGGCACTGTACATTCCGAAAAGAAAATAGATCATTAAGGCAAACTCCAAGATCATGTTGGGCGATAATTTGGTGGTCAAATATTTATTGCCCTTCCAAGTGTCTTTAATGCTGTTGATGTTGAATTTTGGGGTTCTTACAAACTCACTTCTTTTGCCCAAGTGTCCTTCCAAAACAGCAACGGTATTGTGCAAGGAAAAGCCCAATGCTACGGAGAAAAAGGTAAAGAAGAGTTTAATATAGTCCACAAAATTATCAAAACTACTGCCCTGAATACTTTTATAGGTAAACCAGTAGCAGACAAACAGGATGATGGTACTTAGGATGAAAAAACTTGTTACCTCAAATACCCAACCCAAATGTCCGTAGGTGTTTTTGATGTAAAGCATGGGAATGCTCAGCAAAGCCACGATAAACACGCAAAGGAACATGGAACTGTTCAACAAGTGCATTACTCCATGGAACTTGGTTTTAAAAGGTATGTTTTTGGCCGTAATGACGCTCCAAACCGTTTTTCTAAAGTTTTCGGCCCCACCTTTGTTCCAGCGGAACTGTTGTGAGCGCGCTGCACTGATTACCACGGGAAGTTCGGCTGGCGTTTCCACGTCTTCCAAATACTTGAACTTCCAGTTTTTCAATTGGGCGCGGTAGCTCAAATCCAAGTCTTCTGTAAGGGTATCGCCTTCCCAGTTACCAGCATCAAAAATGCATTCTTTTCTCCAAATACCTGCGGTACCGTTAAAGTTGATAAAGTGCCCTTTGGAATTTCTTCCTACTTGCTCTAGGGTAAAGTGGGCATCCAAAGCAAAGGCTTGGATACGGGTAAGGGTAGAGTAATCTCGGTTGATGTGCCCCCAACGGGTCTGCACCACACCGATTTCCTCATCCTTAAAATATGGAACGGTCTTTTTAAGCCAATCGGCTTCGGGAAGGAAGTCGGCATCAAAAATGGCAATAAAGTCACCTTTGGCTATTTCCAGTCCTTCTTTAAGGGCTCCTGCTTTAAAACCTTGTCTGTTTTCCCGTCTTATATGTTGAATGTCCAATCCCGCTTTTTGAAGCTCTTCGATCCTTCGGGCGGTCTCATTGACAGAATCATCGGTGGAGTCGTCCAATACCTGGATTTCCAATTTACTCTTGGGATATTCTATTTTGGCGATGTTGTCCAACAAACGTTCCATTACATATTCCTCGTTATAAATTGGAAGTTGAATGGTTACGAATGGAATTTCCTTGGGGTCGAGCAGGTTGAATTTTGGGGCTTCTTCGTTTCGCTTTTTATACCCGAGATAATTGACCAAAAGATTCAGTTGAGCAAGACTATAGAAGAAAATCAAAAGTAAGGCGAAACTATAAATAGCAATGATGATGTAAGCGATAGCGAGTCCCATTATTTTAAACTGTATTTAAAGATCCAACCCAATATTTTTATGCCCGCAAATATAGTACCTTTTACCGTACCAGATACTTTTGACACACCAATTCTTCGTTTGTAACGCACTGGTACTTCGATATATGACATTTTTTTTCGTAAAATTTTCAATTGCATTTCCACTGTCCAGCCATAAGTGGTGTCCTGCATTTTCAATTCTTTGAGCTTTTCATATTTTATCGCCCTAAAAGGTCCTAAATCCGTAAATTTTGACCTGAAAAACAACCGCATTAAGAATGTGGCCAATTGGTTCCCAAAAACCTGCTGTGGAGTCATGGAACCTGGTTCGCGAAGTGATTTTTTTCGCGCTCCGACCACAAAATCAATGTCATTTTCCAAAATTGGGGCGACGATCTTATCCAATTCCTCTGGATAATCTGAATAGTCTCCGTCGATAAATACGATAATGTCGGGTGTTTTGGATCGCTCGGATATATAATTTAATCCTTTTAAACAGGCAAACCCATAGCCCTTGCGGTTTTCGGTGATTACGGTTGCTCCCGCTTTTTTTGCATTTGCAATGGTATCGTCAGAGGAACCGTTGTCGACCACCACAATTTCGGATACGTGATCAGGGATTTCCGAGACGACCAAACCAATGGAATCTCCTTCATTGATTGCTGGGATAATGACTTTGATATCCGCCATTGGTTGGAAATAAATTTTAGTTACCCCATTGTGCATTATGATTGAAATTCGTCAGTTCGAGTGATTTTTCGCAAGAAAAATTGTATCGAGAACCAGAATTTCAAGTCAAAACCCGATTCTCGATACAAAATTCCTTTGGAATTTCACTCGAATTGACGGCTTTTGATACATGAAGCCTTCAAAATGCACAACAGGTTTTAGTTAATGTTTAAGTTGCCAAAACTAAAATTTTCCATGGATTCTACCTTGAATTGTTCAAAAAGAAAAGTGATTTACTTCTTGTTTACGAGGGTCATTAAATCCACATCATTGCCCAATAGCACTTGATTGCTGTCAATTCTTCCTTCCAAAGGACCATTTTCCAATTTAAGGACGCCCCGCGGGCAGACTGCGGAACAGATACCACAACCTACACAACTCGACCGGACTATGTTTTCACCTTTTTGTGCGTAGGCACGCACATCAATGCCCATTTCGCAGTACGTTGAGCAGTTTCCGCAAGAAATGCATTGTCCACCGTTGGTGGTAATCCTGAATCGTGAGAACAATTTTTGCTGAAAGCCTAGGATGGCGGCCATTGGGCAACCAAATCGGCACCATACCCTACTTCCAAAGATAGGATAGAAGCCGGTTCCGATAACTCCGGAGAAAATACTGCCAATCAAAAAGGAGTACGATTTGCGAAGCGTTCCAGATTTGAAAAGGAAAACCTCCCCATCACCACTAAAAAAGTGGAATCCGATCAACGCCATTATAATCACAAAATATCCGATGGCTCCGTACTTGGCATCTTTTTGAAGCTGATCTCGTTTAAAAATCATTGCCCAGCCAAAAACCAAGGTGAGTAAAACCGCTACGCCGATTAAAAAAGTGCTTTTCGTCAACCAATATTTGCTGGTGTCCGTTCCCAAATAGGAATAAATCACGGCGGTGGTCATCAAAGTCACAAAAACGACTACGCTATGTACCACCCAGCGTTCCACTTTCCAAGCAAATGTAGATTTGTCACTCAATTGCCTAAAGGAATCCCCGGCCGTTTCGGCCAATCCGCCACAGCCGCAGACCCAAGAGCAGTACCACCTTTTTCCATATTTATAAGTAAGGATCGGAGTGATAACGAAGATGGATAGGATGGCAAAAATTAATAAAGCAAAACCAATATCGCCCGAACTTAAAAAGCCTTTGATGCGATAGCCCTCAAAATTATAATAGTTGAGGGGCCAAATATTTTTCAAGTCAAAATAGGGTAGGCTTCCACCGTTCAAAATTTTATGGCCGTTCAACCTCGCCATCAACTCGGGTATGGTGAAGGCAAATGCCAATTGAAAGAACATCACGCTCAAAGTACGCAACCGCTGATAAGGGCTGTGGCGATATTTCCAAAGGAACTTTATGCCAAAAGCTAAAATGGCAAGGGTGTAGAGGGTTCCGTAAACAAACCATTGACTGGCTGGATTGCCACTTAAGAATTTGCTGAGAGGATCAAAAAGTCCGATTACACCTTTGTTATCTCCATCACTGACCAAACCCAGATATTCAGGATAAAAGTAGAGCACAATGTAAAAGCCTGTGAGTGCAAGACCTGCCATCCAGCCCCATAAACCGCGGCTGGAAATGGATTTGAACCAAATCCCATCGTTTTTGATACCGGGGAGCTTATTGGAATAGGCATCCCAAGAGAATAAAATGATGCCAAAGGTAATAGCCGAAAGCGATAGCGTTAACCACAACGTTTTGTTCGGAAAACCGACATTGAAAACGACCAATAATAGAATGCCAAGACCAGACATTCCTAAAAAAACAGCGATTTTTTGACCGATGCTCAAGCTTTTTGGTGGTTCCCCGGTCAGGGCCATACTTGGACTATGTGATTGATTGTTCATAGTTTGTTGTTCCTTTGTGCTGATTTAAACTTTTTATTAAAACGTAAACCAATCAACCCAATTGGAAAATGCGTTTTAGGTTTTTCTTTTTCAGTTTGATGGATTTTCCAAAATCGGTATTGTACTTCGACACAATTTGAGATTCAAAATTTTTATAAAATTCCGGATCAAAATTAGCATCTACGAGATGCTCCATTACATAATCGACATTTCTTTTTTCGTTGAGCCAACGGTCAAAAACTTCGTGCCGTAAACGGATACCAAAGGTGTTGATGCCCAAAAGTGTTTCGGAATCTCTATCAAAAGCGATGGTGATACAAATTTTTTCGTTGGGATGTCTCCAGTGAAAATGCACTTCCGATTCTTTTTTATTTTTTTCAGGAAACACCCAACCGTAGGTTTGGTATTCGATATCCAGAAACTTGGCCGAGTTGAACCAGTGCCCAGGATTGTACTCCATTCGGTTCCCGCAGATGGTCTGGGCAAGGGTTTCTCCCATCATCCGGCCTGTGTACCATACGGCTTCAATGGGTCGGCGGTTGCCAATGGCTTCGTGCTGTTCGGCACAGTCTCCAATGGCATACACATCTTTTACGTTGGTTTCCAGATAACGATTTACTTTAACACCACGGTCGAGTTCAATCCCGGAATCGTGTAAAAAATCAATGTTAGGGGTAACTCCTGCGGTCAATCCAACTAGACTGCACTCGATTTCTTCCTTCGTTTCTTCAATCACAACAGATTTTACCCTTCCGTTTTCATCTGCAACAATTTCTTTGAGAGAGGCACCCAAACGCAGGTCGATATGATGTTCCCGAATATGCTCGTTGATCATTTCAGATTCACCTTGGGGAAGCACTCCGTTCCAAAAACTGGTTTCGCGTACCAAAAAAGTAACTGGAATATCACGTGTTCGAAGCATTTCAGCCAATTCAATGCCAATTAGGCCCCCTCCGACAATTACAGCGCGTTTACATACTTTATTGTTGGGGGCGTTTACTTCCAAAAGCTCCAAGTCTTGTTTGGAGTAAAGACCTTGGACCCCGTCCAACTCTTGACCGGGCCATCCAAATTTGTTGGGTTTGGAGCCTGTAGCAATGATTAGTTTATCGTAGTTGAGGTCTGGTGAACCATCAATCTGCAACTTTTTTTCTTGGGTATTGATCTCGGTGACGTATCCCTTCACCAAATCAACCCTGTTCTTCTTCCAAAAGTGGTTTTCGTAGGGTTGGGTATGTTCAAACTTCATGTGGCCCATGTACACATACATTAAGGCGGTCCTTGAAAAAAAATACTCGGATTCGGCGGAAACAATAGTGATTTTTTTGTCGGATAGTTTTCGGATGTGCCTTGCGGCAGTAACACCGGCTATTCCATTTCCAATAATAACAATGTGTTCCATGGGTTGGGTTTGATTGTATTTATGTGTCGAGTCTTACGGGAATAACTTAACAGTGAAATGAAATTTAATAAGAATTTGGCAGCTAAATGATGTTTTAAAATTATTATTTTAGAGGGTTTCACAATTCTTATGAAGAAGGTAGTTCTATTATGGGTCTTTATTTTTGCTTCTTGCAGTAGTGGCAAATTAGCCAAAGTCAACGGTGTCAGTTTTGTGTCGTCCCGGGAAGAAGTGGCGCAACACCACATAGATCCTGTCCTTAATATCCAAGCTAATTATGCGGCCATTATGCCTTTTGGCTTTATTCGTGATTTGGATTCGCCCGAGTTGGTTTTTGACTCGGACCACCAATGGTACGGGGAGCGGAGGGAAGGAGCCAAGCAGTATATCGAAAAAATGCATCAAAACGGGGTAAACGTGATGGTAAAGCCCCAAATCTGGATCCACAGGGGTGAATTTACAGGTAATATGAAGATGCCTACGGAGGAGGATTGGAAGAAACTCGAAGCATCATACGAAAAATTTATCTTGCTATATGCAGCATTGGCCGAAGAAACACAGAGTGATATTTTTTGCATAGGAACGGAGTTGAAAACCTTTGTGAATGAACGACCTGGGTTTTGGAACAACCTTATTAAAAAAGTAAAAAGCGTGTATCACGGTCAGCTTACCTATGCCGCCAACTGGGACGAGTATGCTAAAACTCCGTTTTGGTCGCAGTTGGATTATATTGGGGTGAACGCCTACTTTCCATTGTGCGAAAAGGAAAACCCTACCATTGAAACATTGACCGAGGGCTGGCAACCTTGGAAAACCAAAATGCGGGAACTGGCTGCACAAGTGGATAAACCAATACTTTTTACGGAATTTGGGTACCGAAGCATGGACTTTACCGGCAAAAAACCTTGGTTGGTGGACCGAAACCAAATGGATGTAAATCTTAAGGCTCAAGCAGATGCTACACAGGTTATCTTTGATGAATTTTGGAATGAGGATTGGTTTGCGGGCGGCTTTGTTTGGAAGTGGTTTATGCAGCACGATCAGGTAGGGGGACACGAGGATAACCGGTTTACTCCCCAAAACAAACCTGCCGAATCTGTGATCCGAAGGCAGTTTGCAAATGTAAAAGAATCCAGTATTCAGGATTGATAAATTAATTTGTCAGAAATTTTGCGCTAATTTGTAAACACGCTACGTGTTTTTTCCTCATATTTGTAGTACATCCCACCCAAAAACATACAGTAATGAAATCACGATTAACCCTTCTTTTTTGGGCTTGGGCCTGTACATTCATTTTTGGACAGGAAAGTACATACTACAAGGTGGTTGCAGAACAAGGAGACGGTATTTTTTCCCTGCTTCGCAAACAAGGATTGGACCCTGCCAAACACTACGGAGAATTTCTGGAACTCAATTCCGACAAGATAAAAAAAGGAAGTGCGCTAAAACTGGGTGAGGCATACAAAATTCCCTATGCCGATGATTCTTTTAAGAAGACCGGAGTGGTTGTCGAAGCCATGGCAGATGCGGAAGAACCGATTTTTGATAAGGAACTTGCCCAAATGTCCCTTAAAAGTGATAAACTCAAGGATGCCGTTTATTATTTAATCACTGAAAACAGTACGGATAAGGACAAAAGTTTCGCAAAGGATGTTAGCCAACGCTTGGCGGCAGAGTTAATGATGCATGGAGCACAGGTCTACATAATGGGAGAAGATACTCCCAACGATGTGCTGGAAGATACTGCATCCGAAAACAACCCAATGGGCAACTACATCAAAGTAATCAACAAACGTTACTTGCAGAACACAGGTAAATATCAACGCGTGCTTATTATTCGTTCCAAAAATATTACGGAAAGCAGCAACATGAGCGTCGCCGTTTATCATTACAACAAAAGCACCCAAGGGCAACGTTTTGCACAAAACCTTCAAAATGTGTTTAAGGAAAAAAGTATTTCCAGTAGATCTTCCAATGAAGCCAGCTTGATTTTCGAAGATTTGAATAGTTTGTATTTGGCAAGAAACATGCTGCCGGCCATTAGTTTACTTACTATTGAAAGTGGTTCCAATACATCGGCCAGCAAGATTTCCCTCAAACCCAACAAAAAAGAATTTGCAAACTTAATCAGTGATGGCATTCTGAATGATTACGTTGATTTAGAATTTGAGAATTAACATGAAACCTTTTCAGTTTACTTTTTTACTTATCCTTTTGCTTCAAGGAGCAATATGGGCCCAAGAGGAATTCCCAAAAGTTGTTGCACAAGAAGGAGATGGCATCTATTCACTTTTGCGGAGACATGGCGTGAGCCCAACAAAGCATTACAACAAGTTTGTGACGTTGAACGCAGAAGATTTGGGGGAGGATGAATCGTTGTTTATGGGACGTTCCTATGTGTTGCCGGATACTTTGGCAACGAAGAAGGTGGAGGAGATTGATCACGGAATTACTTACCCCATTTTTGGGGATGATTTTAAAAAAGTTGATGCTGTAAGCAAACGCTTGGACAATACGGTCTATTATTTAATTTCAGGACATGGTGGGCCAGACCCGGGCGCTGTGGAAAAGTACCGTGGCAAATTAATTTCCGAAGATGAGTACGCATACGATGTAACACTTAGATTGGCCCGAGAACTATTGTCACACGGCGCAGAAGTGCACATTATTGTGCAGGATCAAAATGATGGTATCAGGGATGAAAGGCTTCTTGAGCTGGATACGGACGAAACAGTGCTATCCAACAGTATTCCTCTAGATCAACTAGAACGTTTAAAGCAGCGTAGCGAGGCGGTCAATAGGCTGTACCTGAAGAATTCGGGGAAATATCAACGCTTATTGGTTACCCATGTGGATAGTAGGGGCGAGGGTGCCAATATTGATGTGTTCTTTTACCATCATGAAAAAAGCAAGAACGGTAAAAAACTGGCTGAGCGTATCCACCAGACCTTTTTGAGGAAGTACAAAAAATTTCAGCCCAATCGATTGTACAATGGTACTTTTATGGAACGTAGCAGTTTATACGTTGTAAAAAATACGCTTCCGGCCATGGCTTATATCGAGATAGGGAACATTAGGAGCAAAAAGGACCAGCGTAGGATTCTAAACCCAGATAACAGGCAGGCTTTGGCCAATTGGATTTCCGAAGGAATTCTATTGGATTATGAATCTTCAAACGAAGCTGTTTCCAAATAATGCATCAACAACACCAGCCATCGATGTAATTGTTCATCTTGAAGCATCTTTATGATCTTTGTGTTCAAAACATTTCTTCATTGAATGTGTAGGGGGCGCCTTTAGGCATTGGAATGCCATGTTTGCTGAAAACCCAGCATTTATTTTTTTGGATCGTATCTTTATTGCACAGATACGGATTGTCTTTTATTCCTTTTAGAAAGGAATCTATTGTCTTGGTTCTTTCTGAATGACTCAAAATTTCTTCATGGATATCACGTCGACTTATTGGGCTTCCCCAAGAAAATTTACTTTGCAATTCTTGGGAAGGTGTTTGTTCAATTAGGCATTTATAGGTGATTTCATTAGCAGGGGAAAGGCTTGATATTTTGTCCGTGGTCTCGTGTAACCAACTGTGAAAAGTGGTTGCAAGTTCTTTTCCAATTGTCGACTCCAACCTATTCTTTTTGTTTTTGAACATTCCTGTCTCTAAAACATTGTAGCACCAATTTGATATATCATGTAGTTGTTGATACCCAATCATGCCCTCGATCAACTTTCTAAAATGATGCTGAATACTCAAAAAAGCTTTGCTTGGAGGTGAGTCCCATACTGGGTCAGATGGTTTTGGCCAATTATCAATTTGAAATGGAGCCAAATAAGATGGATGTACCGAACATGCCCACATTGCTTCCACCAGCCGTTCACTTTCAAAGTCATGATGTGCATCAATACGCCAGACTACCCATTCTGACATAGCTGCTGCAAGTGCGATTACCCCTCTAGGCGATAATTTCAAAGATTTTCTTGCCAAAACAGCATCTATTGGTAATCTTTTGAGGGGTAGGTCTTTAAAATGAACAGGGAGTTCACTTAATTTTAATTGCTTTACATAATCTGGAGGCACCATACATTCAATCTTTTAAAAAACGATTCTTTAAAAAGTCTTGAGGTATGATTTATTGTTGACCCGAAAAACAGATAACTTTCAAATGTAATATAAATTCACATAATTTAGCAGCATCCGCCACCATTATAATGGTAAGTGCTCTCACTTATAAAAATTTCGTCAGAGGCATTGGCCAAAGCTGCAGCCGTTTTATCGCAAACTGCCAAGGGTTGGTTTTGGAGCAGCACATGGCCCTTTCCGTCATCAAAATATTCCTCTTCTCCGTAGTAGATGGCCGTTTTTCCTGTAAACATGCAAGGGCCATCTTCGGGCATTGGGTCTTTTATGCCAGCAATCTCAATGGATTCGATATGGATGAGTTCATCCGTAGGATAATGATTGGGCGATAACACCCTGTACGATCTTTTTCCTCTTATTTCAATGGTTCCAAAACCTGCATCGGTCAATACTTTTACGTAATCTTTCAATGGGATACTCCCGCTCAAGCATTGCGCTCTTAACCTGTCATCGTTGCGGAGTTCATCACTCATGGGCTGTTCGCAAATGGGGTCGCTCATTACCAATCTGCCGTGCGGTTTCAGAACACGGTACATTTCGGAAACGGCTTTCTTCAAATCTTCAATTTTAAAAATATTGAAGAGACAGTTTTGGGCGGCCACATCAATACTTTCATCCGCTACAGGAAGATGTAGGGCATCTCCTTTTACCAAGTTGACAAACTCACTATTGAACCAATCGTTTTCTTCTTCTGCTATTTTGAAATTTTTTCGAGAGGCTTCCAGCATTTCATCCACGGAATCCACACCAACAACACCACCTTTTTGTCTGGAAAAATAAGAGAACTGCAATAGTTCCATTCCACCACCGACGCCTACGTACAGAATCTTGGGATTGTTCACCAAATCTTGGGCGGAAACCGTGCTTCCACAACCATAGTTCATCTCCTGCATGATTTTGGGAATGGACAATCCCGGGAATTGCCATATTGGATTGGTGGTGCAGCAAAGCCCAACATCGGGGGTCAATGCAGCATCTTTATATAGGTCTTGGGTCGCGTCTAAATAGCTCATAGTTCTTTGATTAATTCTTTAAACAGCTTGATCATTTTAGGTTCCGTTTGCCCTGCAATCTTTAAAATTTCCTGAACATCAACAGGTTCCAAGTTATTTGGATCACATTCATCGGTCAAAACGGATACCGCTACAATGGGTAGTCGTAAATGATTGGCAACAATTACTTCGGGAACGGTGCTCATGCCCACGGCATCGGCACCCATAATTTTGAGCATACGGTATTCGGCTTTGGTTTCCAGTTGAGGTCCTACCACCGAGGCATATACCCCTTTTTTTAAAGAAATATTCTCGCGTGCAGCTATGGTTTCCACTTTTTTGCGCATTTCTGGATCGTAAGGTTCGCTCATATCTACAAACCTGTCCCCAAATTCTGCAACATTTTTAAAAGCCAATGGCGAACCTCCTTGTAGGTTGATATGATCTTCTATCAACATAATGTCCCCTTTTTTAAAGTCGAGGTTAATGGCTCCCGCGGCATTGGATACGAACAATTTTTTGATACCTAATTGATGCATTACCCGAATGGGGTAGGTAATATCCAAAAAATCGTAGCCTTCGTACAAATGGAAGCGTCCTTGCATTACCACTGCTTTTTTACCCTCTATGGTTCCGTAGATCAGTTTGCCTGTGTGGAATTCGACCGTTGCTAAAGGAAAATAGGGTATGTGGTTGTAATGGGCTTCGATGGGATCTTCAATGCTATCTATGAGCTGCCCCAGACCGGTTCCCAAAACAATGCCTATTTCTGGAGTTTCAAACCCTCGTTTTTTTAAGTATTCAACGGATTCATCAATCTGTTTCTGTGTCATTTTCTTATATGTTTTAAAAATGGCTCAAAGGCCTTTATGTCTTTAATGTCTTCGTAGTAATCAACATCATTTTTTTCGTCCAAAAGGGCTATTTTTTCTAATTTTAAATCCGATAATGTATCGGAAAGGACGGTGTTTGTGCCCCAAGTTTTGTTTTGGAACAATTCTTCTCTCAAAGATTTCATGCCCAAAAGATAATATCCGCCATCTTCTGCAGGCCCCACAACATAGTTGTGATCTTTGAATTTTGAGAAAGCCTCTTCCAAATCGGACTGGTTTAGGTGGAACATATCGCTTCCAATAACGATGATATTTTCAAAACCGGCTTGGAATCCTTCCTTAAAGGCGTTCATCATCCGTTCACCCAAATCTTTTCCTTTCTGAAGCTTTTTTTGATACACCTTGTTGTCCCATATATCATTTTCCCAAACCTCTTCGGAATAATACACCCATTTTTCAACTTTTAAATCCTTGGTAAACGATACGGTTTTGTCCAACAAAAAATTGTAAATATCCAAAGCCGTTTTGTCGCCTACCTTGGCTGCCAATCGGGTCTTGCACTTGCCAAGTTCGGGGTTTCGGGTCAGGATTAAAAGTAGGTTTTTGCTCAACTTATTTAGATTTAGTTGGGGTTTGCAAAACGCTGTTTAAAGATAGGTAGATTTTTGGTTTCATTCCTTTCATGAAAGGGGGAATTATTTTTTTGAACGTAGCGTTGTTTGTCATTCAAAATGGTGTATGAAGCATATAAGGCGGGAGATATAATTTGTTTATCTTGAAAAAGAATTTTAACCCAAGGTGATGTTAAGACTAATTATTAGCTGTATAGTGGTGGTTGCACTTCTCTCTTGTAAGGAAAAAAGGGAAGAAGTGCCGAACCAACCGGAAGAAGAATCATGGTACAATGAGGAATATCGTCCGCAATTCCACTTTTCACCAAAGGAAAAATGGATGAACGACCCCAATGGTTTGGTCTTTAACCAAGGGGTTTACCATCTTTTTTACCAATATTACCCAGAGGATATTGTTTGGGGGCCCATGCATTGGGGACATGCGGTAAGTGAGGACTTGGTGCATTGGAAGCACAAGCCCATTGCGCTTTACCCTGATGAACAGGGCTATATTTTTTCCGGAAGTGCAGTTGTGGACAAGAAAAATACATCGGGTTTTGGAGAAAACGGGGAAGCACCTTTGGTGGCCATTTTCACATACCATTCCAAGGAAGGAGAAGAGGCAGGAAGAAAGGATTTTCAAACACAGGGTATTGCTTATAGTTTGGACAATGGGGATACTTGGAATAAATATGAAGGCAATCCTATAATACAGAATGATGGCATTAAAGATTTTAGGGACCCCAAAGTATTTTGGCACGAGTCGTCACAAAGTTGGATTTTGACCTTGGTTGCCGGTGACCATGCCAAATTTTATACATCTAAGAACTTAAAGGATTGGACTTATTTGAGCGATTTTGGCAAATCGCAGGGTGCCCACGGCGGTGTATGGGAATGTCCCGACCTTTTTCCATTACAAGTAGATGGTTCCGAAGAGGAAAAATGGGTGCTGATCATAAGTATAAATCCCGGAGCGCCCAATGGCGGTAGCGGAACCCAATATTTTGTTGGGGATTTTGATGGTAAGGTCTTTACTTCCGATCAAAAAGAGACTAAATGGTTGGACTATGGCACGGATAATTATGCAGGGGTTACCTATAACAATGTTCCAGGAAACAGTCGATTTTTTATTGGTTGGATGAGCAACTGGAACTATGCCCAGGACACCCCGACCAAAAAATGGCGAAGCGCAATGACGGTTCCTCGAAAATTGTCGTTGCACAAAGTTGCGGATAATTACTTTTTGGCCAATTACCCAATTGACAAAATAAGTGATTTGACCAGTTCAACACTGGTCAATGAGGTTGAGGTAGCACCCAATACATCGGATACCTTGCAGGTAGAAGGGCTCAATCAATCAGAGATTCGGCTTAGGACGGCCGCTAAAAAGTTCAAGCTATTATTTAAAAATGAATTGGATGAGGTACTTGTATTGGGCATGGATTCGGGGAACCGGATTTTTTCGGTAGATAGGGCCTTATCGGGTAAGGTTGATTTTCAGGAAGATTTTGGAGCCAAAAAGCATGTAGCACCTTTAAACGGTATAGCGGGAGATGTAAAAGAGTTCAAAATATTAATGGATTGGTCGTCCATGGAGTTGTTTGTGGACAAGGGGATGCTTGCCATGACTGAACAAATATTTCCAACAAGCCCTTACAATACCTTAATTATTGTAAATGAGGATAAACAGGCTCCCATTGCAATTGAATCCATAAAGAAGATGGAATCGATTTGGTAAGGATAAACGATATTGGTTCCTTTACAAGGAAATAGTATATGTCCAGCTCTAGTTATTGTAAGGGATGTGAGCAACTTAAAAGAACGAGTAAAACTGGAATTTGGCACTCCTTTCAAGAATGGAATAGAAAAAAGGGGCGCCTGAATAGGGGCCCCATGAAGACACATTACTAACTATACTGGGTATTTTGATTGATGTGCTAGTGTTTATATAGCTAACTAATGTAAAGGTAGATACTGCTTAAAAGAGAGTAGACGGATAGTGCAATTACAACATACCAAAAAAGGTATCCTAGCTTTGCTTCTATAGTGTTCATTTTTCTGAGTGTTTATTTAGTTGAGTTAAAACTACACTCCTAAATTATCTAAAACACAACCAACTGCAATCCATATTTTTATTGATTGCAGTAATTAAGACATAATTGGTCGCAAAACTTATGTAAATGGAAAAAGTGTTCCGTATGGGACAGGAATTACCTAACAAATAAGGATTTATTTGCTGAAATTCAGCTGTTTACGATTTTAGGGAAAGTGGGAGAGCAAAAGTTTTGGGAAGGATATTTGTTTTTGGAAGTACAAATATCCTTCCACAAAAAGAATATAATTTTAGTAATTAAACCAAAGGAGAACCTTTAAGTCGTTTTTCTATTTTACGCTTCTTAGCTGTAATGTTCTTCATGGTTTCCATTAATTTGGAATCCTTGGTTTTCTTGTAGATCTCGTTAATGGAAAGAATCAAGCTCTTTGCTTCCCTTGAGGCCTTAACCCTATCGCTGGTAGACATGTGGCTCATGGGCCTTTTTTCAAACTCTTCCGCCTTTTCTAGTAACTCGTGGGTCATTTTTTGTTTTTAAAATTATTCGTAATCGGCTAAATATAAGAGTTAGTTTGATATTTTTTGCCTATGGAACCATTTGATTTTCATATTTATGAAAAGATTAAGAAGTTGAATCCAATAAGTCCTATTGAAATCTAAAAAAATAACGGAATTGGGTTAATCTCACTTCTATCTGGTTGATAATCTGTCCATCTTCTATTGCAAGTCAATTCTGGGACAAGTTATTTTTCAATGTTAAATTAATGTATCTTAAATGTAAGGTAAATATTATTTGAACTATTTTTGTATAAAAACTAGGCTTGAAAATTATCTGGAAAAATGTAGCGGGCAAAAGCAAGTTGAGCCATCTGCATATTGTTAATTTGGAATATGCTGTACGGTTACAAGTTGTAAGAATCCTGATCAATGAGGCAGAACACCTTATGGATTATCTTTCCTTGGTCGTAATTGAGGTCAACTCATCCAGTGGGCATGTTTGCGTACACGAAGAAACTCCAGAGCCTCTTTTTTCCAAAATTGCCAATAACTTTGTGCAGCCCGAAACCCAAAAAGCTTCCAGATTATCGCCATCCTTGGAGGCAACAATAAATCTTTAAGATCATTTAAGTCAATCTAAAAATGGATTGAGTAAATCGGATTGCAGCTATGTAGGTAAATTTGATTCAATAATTTACCCAATATGGCAATCATAGGAAACATTATAAAAGGCGTTATCGAAGCTCGAGATGCTCTAAGCAAGGAAACAAGCCCGGTCGAGGAACAGCAAAAAGTTTTGGAAGAATTGTTGGACAAGGCCAAGGATACGCAGTTTGGACAGCACTATAATTTTGCTTCCATTTTAAAATCCGATGACCCCCAAAAGGCGTTTTCCGAAGCCGTACCTTATCATGATTACAACAAGATCACCGAGGAATGGTGGAACAAGACCATTGAGGGCGAAGCTGACATTACCTGGCCGGGCAGTCCTGATTTTTTTGCACTATCATCCGGTACCACGGGAAAAAAACCCAAAAGAATACCCGTTACCAAAGATATGTTGGATTCCATTACCCGGGCAGGCAGGCACCAAGTGTTTGCCATGAGCAATTTTGATATGCCTGCGGATTTTTTCGAGAAGGAAATCATGATGTTGGGGAGTTCCACCAACCTACAGGAGCGCGACGGTAAAAAGGAGGGTGAAATTAGCGGAATAAGTGCCAGTAACATTCCGTTTTGGTTTAAAAAATACTATAAACCCGGAGATGAAATCGCCAAAATAGACGATTGGGACGAGCGTGTCCTCTCCATAGCCAAAAATGCCAAAAATTGGGATATTGGTGCGCTTAGTGGAATTCCTTCTTGGATGGAGCTAATGCTCAAAAAGGTTATAGATTATCATAATGTGGAAAACATTCACGAGATATGGCCCAATTTACAGGCCTACACCTCCGGAGGGGTAGCTTTTGATCCTTACGAAAAAAGTTTTAATGCCTTGTTGGATCATCCCATACAAATTATTGATACCTATTTGGCTTCCGAAGGATTCTTTGCCTGCCAAAATCGTCCGGAGACCTCGGCGATGAAACTCATAACAGATAATGGTATCTATTTTGAGTTTGTACCGTTTAACCCGCAATATGTGAATCAAGATGGCTCCCTAACGGATGATGCACCCTCTATTGCGTTGGATGAGGTGGAAGAAGATGTGGATTACGTTCTGATCATATCCACCGTATCTGGAGCATGGCGGTACATTATTGGCGACACCATTGCCTTTACTGATGTGGAACGTGCTGAAATAAAAATTACAGGGCGCACCAAGTTTTTTTTGAATACCGTAGGTTCTCAACTTTCGGTAAACAAGTTGAATGATGCCGTGAAACATTTGGAAGAAGAACTGAATATCAAGATTCCCGAATATACCCTTTGCGCCAAACGTTTTGATGATGGTTTTTACCACTCCTGGTATTTGGGGTCCGATAAAAGTTTGGATGAAGAAAAAACAGCAACTGTTTTGGACAACTACCTAAAAGAAGCCAATAAAAACTATAAAGTGGCCCGAAGCAAAGCTTTGGAAGGTGTAAAAGTGAATTTTGTGCCCCAACAAATGTTCGCCGATTGGAACGGGGCAAACAAGAAAAAGGGCGGTCAGGTAAAAATGGAACGGGTAATGGGGGAGGATCGCTTTAAGGAATGGGAGGATTTTGTATCCCAACAATCATAAGAAGTTGTCTTTAATGGAGTCTTGCTCCTTTACCATTTCCATAATTTCATCAGGAGAGAGGTAATATTGTTTTATCCTTGTTTTGTAGGTTTCATCAATTTGGGAATGGTTAAGAATAAACCGTTTGGTCTTCAAAATATATTCGGACATACCCCGAGATACCGCAAACGAATCCGCAGCACGTTCCGCTTTTTTAACAAATTCCTTCAAAAGCACATAGCGAATCCCAAAACCAATAAGGTTAAGGTTGCTCCGCTGTTGGTAGTCCATAACATGACCGAGTTCGTGGCCTATCCATCCAATTAAAACATCTTTGGGAACATCTGCCGTTTTAAACTCTTCCCCGGATATTTTAAACTTTTCACTGATTAAAATTACATAGCTGCGCTTGTTTTTGGATTTAAGAAGGCCGCTCCACGTGGGTTGGGCCTGCATCACCGATTTTTTAATGCTTTTTTTAAACTTGAATTTAATGGGAATGCCCTTAAGTTCTGGAAAATGCTGCAATGCAATTTCAACCTCTTGCTTTATACTGTTGGGGATTGTGTTTTTGGGTTCTTTCAAAATTACGATTACTAAAAATACGGCTATGGGTAGTAGAAAAAGTAGCTTTAGTTTTCTTTTCAAGGTTAAAGGGTTAAAAAAAGGGCAAATCATGATTTGCCCTTATACATGTGATTATATGTTGTTTAGAACTGATATCGGAGTCCAAGTGCTATATCCAAGTCGAGGTCATCGGAATAATTGTCGTTAAAACCTAGTTCAGGTCTCATATCCAGCGAAATGAGCAATGGGATTTCAAAATCATACTCAATACCAATATCACCGGCGACAAGGGCAAAAACGCCATCGTTATCGCCTGCATCAAAAGACCCTACACCGCCACCGGCACCAACATACCAGTTAAAACCTCCGTCAATTGGCATTACCCATTGATAAAGACCTACCAATTTAAATGCATCCACGTTGTTAGAATCCCTCCAACCAAGGTCAAACTCCAATCTGTTGTTTTCCTTAAGATAGCGTTGATAGGAGATTTCCCCTCCAAATCCGTCGTTGTCGCCTACTCTTATACCCAATGCGTTTTTTGATATGCTCTGGGCACTTACGGTTGTTGCTCCAATTAAAAATAGTATTAAAAATAGATTCTTCATGATTGTTTTATTTTGATACAAAGATAGTTTTGTACTGGGGTTGACTTATCTCTATTGAATCAATGATTGATGCAAATAAGAATTGAGATGGGCTTATAACAGCGGTTTGAAGAATTTGAACAATCCTTCCAAAAATCTGAACCAAATGGTCCTGTTCTGATAGCGCTCCAAGGTAACGGGTTCCGATTTGTTACATATTTTTTGAAACTCTGCTGTCATTTCGGTGTTAATTTCCTTGTTATAAATAAGGATGTTGGTCTCGTAGTTGAGTTCAAAGCTTCGGATATCAAAATTTCCAGATCCGATGGACACCAGATCATCGTCGACAATCATTATTTTGCTATGGGAGAAATCTTCTCGAAGATATATTTTTACGCCAACCTGAAGCAATTCTTCAAAATGGGAGAACATGGCAAACTTAGCTGCTTTGGAATCTGATTTTTTGGGTACCAAAAGGGAGATGCTTACACCCTCCATTGCGGTAATTTTTAAACTTTGTAAAAAAGCCTCCCCTGGCACAAAATAAGGATTTGCTATGCAAATGGAATTTTTGGCTTGGTTCATCATGCCAATATATTGTTGCATAATGGTCGGATGCTTGGAATCTGGCCCCCCTGCCACCACTTGTGCACGAACATCGCCTGCCGTTTGTTGCTCGGATAGGTAGTCTGCGATATGAAAATCCTCTTTGTTGCTTGCAAAAAAGTAATCTTTAAGGAAAATCAGATGTAGATCGTTTACAATAGGCCCTTCGAGTTTTAAGTGGGTGTCTTTCCATTTGCCCAGTTCGTTTTCTCGTTTAATGTATTTATCGGAAACATTGACACCCCCGGTAAAAGCCACTTTGTTGTCTATGATCACAATTTTTCGATGGTTCCTAAAATTGAGCGAAAACAGTAGGTTTTTAAGTCGGATCGGCATTATGGGATAGATTTTTACCCCAACATCCTGAAACTTTTTCCTGGGTCGCCCCCTTAATTGGTAGCTGCCCAAGGAATCGTAAATAATCCTAACCTCTACACCTTCTTTGATTTTTCTTTCAAAAAGTTCCAACATTTTGTCCAAAAGGGTGCCTCTTTCCAAAATATAGTACTGTACATGGATAAAGTTTTTGGCCTCTTCCATGGCTTTGAAAAGTACATTAAAGGTTTCCTCGCCATCTTGAAGAGGTATTATTTTGTTCCCTGTTTTTGCAGTGGTGTTGGAGTTGGCTTTTATTAATCGGTTGAGTCTTTCTTTTCGAATATCTGCATCAAAATGGGTCAGGAATTTTTCTTGGGCAGAAATTTTAGGGGGAGTGTATCTGTTTCTTTTTTCAAATTCTTTTGTGTTGAAGAATTTAAACTTTCTGCGATTCATCCCAAACAGATAGTAGAGAACTGCTCCCAAAATGGGCAAAGTTATAATGGCAAGTGCCCAGCTTATGGAGCGCGACGGCCTTCTTCCGTGATAAATTATGGCCCCAATGGCCCAAACGGAGGTCAGAACATATAGGATGGTAAGGACGGTCTTCAAAAAAATGGTGGTGTTTATTTGTTCTAAGGTATAAACGAATATTGGTTTATCAACACTTTGGGGAGAGAATTAGGGGGGAGGGCAATAAAAAAAGGCTGTCTAAAAAGTAAATTATCTGTCAGGTTGAGCGCAGTCGAAACCTATTGATTATCAAACTTCTTTAGGTTTCGACTGCGCTCAACCTGACAAAGTCAAAACTTTATTGCTTTTTAGACATCCTCTTATGTGGTATAATGTGAAAATTATTGTGGACTGTCGTCTGTGGCATCTTCTACTTCATCTTCCACGTCATCGGCAGCATCCTCAATGTCGTCCCCAACATCTTCTGCGGCATCTTCCACATCATCGGCAGCATCCTCCACTCCGTCTTTCACATCTTCAATGGCCTCTTCGGCCTTATCTTCTTTTGTTTCTCTGCAACTGGTTGTACTCAAGGTAAGTGCCATTGCAATTAGCATTGTAAATAAACTTATTGATTTTCTCATGGGTTCTCGATTTTAGTTTAATGATTTTTAATTAGTGTGCGTTTCTACAACTTTTTTCTTCCTGTTATCAACGAAATAATAAATAGTACAATAAATATGAAGAAAAGAATTTTAGCTATACTTGCGGCTCCTGCTGCAATTCCACCAAATCCGAATATACCGGCTATAATGGCCAATATGATAAAGGTGACTGTCCAACGTAACATAATAGTAGTGTTTTAAGTTAATGTCTGATCAATTGTTAATCAGTACATTACAAATGTAGCTTGCTTTTGGTCCGTGGCTTGCCGCTTTTCGTGTTATTGTTGACTCAAAAGGAACATTTTGGGCTTTTTGGTGTAAAAATCTTTTTGTGAGAAGGTTGTGGATTTGTTTTTTCAATGTTGCAGACCAACAAATAATGGTCCCAATTGGGTGTTTGAGCTCAAATTTTTTAGAAAAAACTCGTTGGACAGGCGTTTGGCCTTCAATTTTATCTTTTTGGGATTTTGGATAATTTCTTCCAGTTTTTTTGTGTCGGAATCTGTGCTAAGCCAATCGTAAGCCTGTTCTTTGGGGAGAATAACAGGAGCGAGGTTGCTAATGTTGTGGTAACTGGAAACGAAAGGGTCCGTTTTGCCCACCGTTAACGCCGCGCACAAAAAACCATCGTTTAGCCTGTTATATGTGCCTGCCAAGTAAAAAGGTTTTTCGGATGCCTGGTAAATATAGTAGCTGCATGTGTTGCCATTTTCCAAAAGATGGGTATAAAAACCGGTTGCAATGATCAAACAACGCCTCTTTTTATAGGAATCCTGCATCCAGCCAATGCTTTGCAGCTCATCCATCTGTACGTTCAATGTATTGGTCTTGTCCTGAAATATTTGCCAATCTTCTTTAAAGTCTTGGGGCATAAGTCCCCAAATGGCAAACGATATTTTATTGGGATTTTCCATGGTCACCACGCATAAGTTTGTTTCATGAAAACCATTGATAATGGGGTTTGGCAGGTATAAATTTGGATATCTGAACGGGATTCCAAACTCTTTTTCTATCTCTTCTCTCCCTGCTTCATTTGAAAGTTTGTAAATCATAATTATCTGGAATCTTATCCACAAATAAGCATTAAGTTGGTGAAAAGGTTGACTCAAACAAATTTTATTGTGATGCTTTTGATAAACTTTTTATAAAAGTGGACGTAGGTGGGTGCCCATGGTTGTCCAAGTAACAACAAAGACTATCTTTATAAGATAAAAACGCATTAATTAAACAAACAGCAGTATAATATTCCAATGATAAAAATCAAGGTTGACGCCCAAGATACCGCCGAATCGGTGGAACAAATAAAAAATGTGATTGGAGGGAAGATAGAAGAGCGATGGGGGCAGTACACTTTGAGTGTTTCCAACGATAAGGCAAAGGGGAGTATCCGTTTCATTACCTTCGATTGGGGGGTAAGTTTATTGGAACTGGACATTACTTTTTTTGATGAGGTATTGATTGAGGTGGACACTTCAAATTTTAACCCCATCAATTTTTATTATTGCCTGGAGGGGTATTGCGGACATAAATTCGGGTACCAGCCGGAAGATAAGATCAAGATCATGGAGCAATTCCAGTCCGTTATCCTTACCAATCGGGATGGTGGCATTACGGACAGGTATTTTCCCAAGAACGTGAAGGTTTCCCAAACCGTAATACAGGTGCGTAGAAAGCCGTTCTTGCGCAAAAGGTTAAACCAGGGAGAAGAACTCAACAAACAGTTGTACAAAGTATTTTTGGATACTGACCAGGAAAAAGTGTTCGCTTACTACGGTTCTTACAATTTGAAAATAGCCGAGGTGATATCCGCTATAAAAAAGATCAAGGCAAAGGGAATGATCCGCATTATGATGATCGAGGGCTATGTTTATCAAATTCTATCCATGCACATGATGCAGCATAACAAAGAGGTGATGAACAAAAGGCCCCAGACCAGCTTATTAAAAAGGGAGCTGAAAACGATACGCAGCTATGCCAAAAAAATAGAGAAAAACATTGCCAAGGATTTTTCGTTGGAAGACATTTCTGCCGAAACAGGCCTTACCCAAGCAAAGCTCCAAGAAGGGTTTAAGTTGTTGTACAATAAAACGGTAACGGAATATATAAGGCATGCAAGGCTGGAATTGGCCCGCGATTATATTACAACCACCGAAATGAACATTTCCGAGGTGGTATACTCCATTGGATTTACCAGCCGGAGTTATTTTTCCAAGATTTTTAAGGAACGCTATGGTTTAAGCCCAAGTGAATTTAAAAACGGTAAAAAGGGTGCTCAAGTGGAGGGCTAGCCATGGTTTTGCAGCTACACCGATTGTCCTGAAACGGGCGCGCAGAGCTCTTTTAGGCCACAAACGCCTTGGTAGGTATGCGTAACCTCTACCCTAAGCGAAGGGTCCGGGGCATCTATCCTAAAGGATAGCCGCAATTTTTCTTTATCCACAAACAGCCTGCCGCAATCCAAGGGTCGGGGCATGGACAACATTTCAATATTATGGAACTCCTTGGCACGAGGAATGCGGAATTGAAAGGAAAAACTAAACACCAGATTATCCAGTACCGTTATTTCGGCCAGGCCCGTTTGTGGCAATTTCTGGAGGATGATACTGCTTTGCTGCCGTTGCACCCGGTTAAGGAACTGCCCGTTTTGGTGGTTGCGGATAGTAAGGGTTGCAAAGGTGATTTGCAGAGGTGTGTGGGAATTTTGGTGGAGGTAGTCGGTAAAAGTGGTGGAAATAGGAAGTGTGGGCATGGTAGATTATTGGATTTTTGGGATTTTGATGGGTAGAAGGTAAGCAAAATAATACAAAATAACACCATTTGGTGTTTTTATTCGGTTTTAGGAATAGGCAATTTGCCCCTATGCTGAAAGATTTGACAAAAGAAGAAGAACAATTCCTAGTGGCATTCGGTGCACAGATAAGACGCTTACGCAAAGAAAAAGGCATGACCCAAGCTGATTTGGTGTTTGAGGCTAAAGTTCATGGAAATATGATAGGTCGAATAGAGCGTGGTGAGCGGGCAGCCAATATTCTTCAACTTCATAAAATTGCCAAAGCACTGGATGTGGATGTTTCACAGCTTTTTGAGTTTGGGGATTGATTTATAGAATAAATCACGCTGATTATCAGTGATTTTATTCTTAATTTGGGAGTAAAGAAGTGTATTTTACATCCATATAAGCAAGTTGTATGTAATTTGATAAAAACCAATGAATACTGAAATCATATTAGAAATAATCTTAATTATCATAGGACTATATTTGGCCCTATTTAAGTCATATTTTCAAGAAAAAGGAAAAAATATTGCAACGAGTGAAGATATTGAGGAATTAACTTTAAAAGTCGAATCTGTTAAACAACAATTTCTTGAAAAAAATGCCAATTTGAAAGCGAAATTAGATTTACTGACTAATTTACAAATCAGCCATAAAAATGATGAAAGATTAGCACTAATTGATTTCCATAAAAGTTTAAAACAATGGATTGGACTTTTAACCGAATCATCACCAGCCTTAGTTAATGATTCCGATAACGATGAAATACAAGCTAAAATACACTTGTATCATCAAGCTTATCAAGAAGTTTTAGCTGGAGAAGCATTGTTAGAGCTTTATGTGGAGGATGTTGCATTGATAAAATTGATAAGTGATTTAAAAATAAATACCCTTAAAGAGTTATCGGGCCATCCCTCAAAATTCTTGATTGATTTAAAGCGTAGCAATTACGAATTTGAACAGCACGAAAAAATGCCTGTAGATACAAAAGAGAATATTGATAAAAGATCAGAAAGACATCGTGAGCTATTAGAAAAAAGAGAAGCTATTTTCGAAAACTATAGTAGTGAGATGATTAAAGGATTGAAATTGAATATTCCTTATGAAAAAGAATATAGAAATTATATGAGGGAATACCTTAAAAAGATTCCTGAAGAATAAAAACTACACACAACAATGGTAAACGTTGCACAAGCCCTTGAACAGTAGAAAAAAGACCGATTTTAAGCCCAGCATACACTTCGATTCCGTTAATGATTCAGTCAATTCTCAAGGTTGCGGATTTACAAAATACACGAAAGTGATATGATTTCAGAGTTCCAAATTTCTGTGGAGATTTTTTTAAAGCCAGTAACTAATACAGAGGCGTGTTCAACTTTTCAATGGACGATTTTGAATAACCATCTTTCATATAGGTCAATACTATAGTATATCTACCATAATCTTCGGGTATTTTTACTTCCATTTTAGGGCCATATCCCATTATCTTAATGGCCAGATCATTACCATTGACATCTTTTTTACACAGCAACCATTGCAACCGCTCTCCTTCCTGTTCATCAAAATAATGCCAACTGCCATTTTTCAGATAAGTGGCATGGTAGGTAGCCGTAAAGTTTCGTTTTAAAACCTGTGAAGGTTTCAAAATCCGAATTTTGGGCAGTTGGGCTTCCACGCCATTGGGCGTCCATAAATTTTTGATTGTTGAATAGGCCTGGGTCTTATTCCCGTTAAAATCAAGTAGCCCATCAAACGAAACCGCATGGCTTTCCCAACGGTTTTGCCAATTTGAAAGCAGCACAGGTACATTGTTCGGCCATAGGGCATGAAATTTTTTGTAATCCCCCACATTGATCCCCCCCAATATAAATGGCTTCTTTTCACGTTCCAAATAGGTCAAATTATCGTTCAACCAAAACGGCTTTTCAACTATTAGGCTATAGGCATCTATTTTAAAACCATAGGTTTGCATATCTTCCAAAAGCGCCGATGTTACTTGAGATATGGAAATATCTTTGGCAATGGGCCGTATGGGATCAATTTTTTTCACATCTTCCAAAAGGTTGTACAACCAAAGATGATAGGCCCTACGTTGTTCCTTTAATGCATTAAGCCGGTAACGATCGGACAGGCCTTGCCAAACATCATTGGAAAAATTCCATCCGATAATATTTTCTTGGCCCTTGTACTTTGTAACAGTCTCGATTATTTCCTTATGCAGGTGTTCCAACCGTGTAGAATCGTTTACAAAATCGATATCCGATGGTATCCAAAAGGAGTATAGTATGTCAATTCCTATTTCTTTGGAATATTTCAATACATTAAAATCGTACATTTCGGAATGTCGATAACCAATGGTATTAATGCCAACATCCAACATCGTTTTAAAATCCTTTTCAAGTACATCATTGTCGGGCACGTAGTTATTGGAAAACCAATTCTCTGCTTTTCTATACACCGCGCCTCTAACATTTGAAGGGAAATTGACAATTTGATATGTTGTGTCTTTCGTTGAACCGGGGGCTTCCCTTGAAATTTCCGTCGTCATAAAATCTTTTGAAAAAACTGGAAGTTCCGACAATTCTTCCCCTGGTAAGCTCCAATCGAGATAGGACGTTTTGATATTTTGAACGTTGTCGGGGAAGTTGTTGTCAAAACTTGAATTGAAAAAAACGATCCCTTTGATTTCCCTAAATTGATGCAGAATTTGTTCGGAGGCTTCTTTATGCCATTCTGTTCGGTTTCCTCCAATGTCCAAAGACCCAAATTCGGACAAAAGCACCGGTTTCTTTGCTATTTTTTTAAATGCCGATTGATAGGGCAGGTAGAGTTCCTCAAAATTATACCAGATACCATCGCTATTGAACGAACCATAATTCAATAGATCGACGCCCATATAATCCACATAGGAATCTCCTGGGTAGAAATTTTCGAAATCTTCGGGTTTCCATGGGTTCCAAACCCACTTTACATTATCAACATACAATGATTCAAAAATATCATGTACATATTTCCAAGCACTTACAAATTCCCTATCCGCATATTTGTCATCACTATACCATGGATAAGCAGGGTTGTCAAATTCATGGGCAAAGCGTAGAAAAACAGGGATATCCAATGCTCTGACCTGTGTGGCAAATTGTTTGATATATGAATCAAAGCTTCCGTCGCCAATACTGGCAAGGCCTTTGTTCTGTGCCGTTGTCCGATCAAGGGAATCAGTTGCTGGCATGGCATTCAGCCATGGCTCCCAAGTAATCATTATGCTGGCCCCTCTTTCCTTTAAAATCGCTATATCGTTTGATGATATTCCTTGTTGCACAGAATCTCCCCATGCAATATAATAGGAGACCATATCAAACTTGATGTCCGAATTTTTTTCAAGACTGTCCATGGCCTTTAAGTCCGTCAAACCATTTTCCCCAGTAGGATAAAAAATTCCCCTGTACAGATAGTCTTGGGTTTCTACAACCGGGGCCTCGATGTTCTCCCATTGGTTTTTGTGGAGTTTATTAATGGCCAAGTTGGAAGCTATCAAAGTCAAAAAAGCCATGGGAAGGACAATGTTTCTTGTAAAGCGAAAAGTCCAATCTGATATATGGATGACTTTTTGCTTGACGCCTACAAGGAAGTCTATGGCATTTCGCTCCAATGTACTCCTCAATATATGGTTCTTATTTGTCACCCTGGTCGCCAAATACAGGCTGAACAGCATAAAGAGTGTGTTTATGGCAGCAAACCCCATCATAGCAATACTGAAGGGGGTAATATTGGTATTCAGCCCATACCAAATGGCCGTAATTGACACGATAGCGACAACAAGGCTAGGGATTGTGATCAACAGGTTGGTCCCTTCCTCCTGTTTGGGTGTTGGTAGATAAGGGACTTTTTTTCGAACAAAGGTATATACAACCCCAAGAATGAACACCCACCATGTGATGATCTGTAATAGCCCCCCAATGACATGAAACCCTCTTTCACTTCTCTCTATCACCCATTTTTGAACAAAAATGCGAATGAAAAAGCTGCTCATAAAAACAGGTGCACCAACAATTAAAAAGTTCAAAAAGTTTCCGGTCCAAGGCATTTTTGAGGTAAACAATGCAACAACTGGAATCGCAAAGCTCAATAGATAGACAAAGCCGATCAAATAATGCATGGGCAGCAATCCATAATGAAGCTTTTGCCGCGTAGTCAGGTTTTTGAAAATTTTGGGATAGACCGTATACAACAATTCAAAGACGCCCCTTGACCATTTTAACTGTTGTTTGTAATACGATGTAAGGTCCAAAGGAGCCATACCCTTGGCCAAGAGTGATGGAACATACACGGATTTCCATCCTTTAGCATGCAATAGCATTGATGTATGCATGTCTTCTGCCAGTCCTGGCGCATGCCCTCCAATGCTATCGAGTGCCGATCTTCTAAATGTACAGTTGGCCCCTATGGCCTGTGCCGTACCATAGGTGTTCATGGTCATCATCATGGGGCCATAAAAATGAAAAGTCTGCTCGGCCGCTCCCCTTGCTACCAGTGAATGCACCTTGTTATAATAGCTTTGAACCACCTGAACAAACCCAATCTTTTCATCGGCGAAATAGGGCACCACTCGATCTAAAAAATCAGGTTTCGGAACATGGTCTGGGTCCAAGACCAAGGCAATTTCCCCTGTGGCAATTTTTAGGGCATTATTTATGTTCCCTGCTTTGGCATCCTTTCGATTGTTGCGGGTCACGTGCACTACGCCTAATCGCTCACATTCTTTTTTCAGAAAAAGATCATTGGCCTCATCACACAAATAGGTTGTGTGCGGGTATGTTATTTTCTGTATGGCCTCCAAGGTTCCCAAGGTCATTTCATAAGGTTCCCCAGGGAAATAAGTGGTTAATATATCGACTGTGGGCCGAAATTCCCCTACTGGCTTTTTCGGCGCCGACATGCTGCTGTAATGGTACCACAGATATATATTTTTCAGGGCACCATAGACCATTATAACGCATAACATCCAATACAAAAAGGGAGCACCCCTATATTCTGGGTTGAAAAAAAAATAGAAAAACTGGAATATACTGAACAGCCCTATGCATATCATAGTTCGAAGAATCAGGAATTCCCGTCGTTTTGGGGTCTTGAGCATTACATCGTTCATTCCTCTTCCTCTAATACATAAAATGGAACATTCGCAGTGGCCACATAGCCATCCTTTCCTTCGACTGTATAATGTAATCTATACGGACCTTCCTTTAAAGGAGCATTAAAAGTTATCTGGACATTGTTTTGTTCCTCAATCTGAACCACTTCTTTTGGTCGGTCCTTATCCTTAAGGTATACTTTTGATGGTGTAGACCAGGCCTCAGGTTTCACTTCCCAGAAAAAGGCATCATCTTGATCGTTGCCAACTAAAACCACCTGACCGGTTATCGGTTGCCCTGGCAAGCTGATGATACTGTTCCATTCCCTTTGCCCATTGATTAAAATATGGTCAATTTCCGGTCCTGTATATTTCCGGTCCTTATTGGTCCAAACATTTTCCAGTTCAAATATTGCCTGTGTTTTTTTTTCATTTTCGGGAAACAAACTGAACCACGTTTCGGTAGTCTCAAGTTTTGTTCCCCAATAAAAGGCCAAACTGCCCAAACATCTCCCATCATCAAGGGTGGCAATATAATCTTGGTACCTCTGTTTGATCTGTACAGCTTTTTTGGTGCTCGTCTGTTCCAAAGGGGCGCCCCATGTGGTACTATTCGACTCCCAAGGTCCATTATTGCCCCATTCTGAAATGACATAAGGGCCTTGCCAAACGAACGAAAGCTTTTTCAAAAAATCGATTTGATTTAAGCGACCAAATATATTTATCGATATAAAATCGATACCGGGGCATCGCCAATTGATCAAAATCATATGTTCAACTGCTCCTGCCGTTACCGTGGTTGTTATAGGGTGATCGGGGTCAATTTGGCGTATTTTTTCGACTAGTTGATTGAATTCCTCATCAAGAATCCCTGGTTTAAATCTTGGAGAATAGACCTCGTTGCCCAAGACCCAATACAAAAGTGCTGGATGGTCTTTATAATTTTCCACAGTGCTTATAACAGCTTCTACTGTGGTTGTCTTTATTTGTCCTTTAGATATGATCAAGGGTAAATCAACAACTAGGGCCAAGCCCAAACTATCGGCCAAATCCAATTTGTTCTTTAAGCCTATTGTGTCATATACGCGCAGGGTATTTGCCCCAGCCTTTGCCAATTCTTTTAAATGTCCGTTGCCCGCAGCTCCTTTGATATAGAATTCCTTGCCATTTCTAAATAGACCAAAGCCCTCGGAAGTCTTTAAAAGCTTTACTCCTTTTTCATCTTCTTTTCTATGGCCGGAGTTACAGGAAAGGCATATGCAAATAAGGAGGAACCATAGCCATAAAAAATACCTGCTTATTATTCGAATCGGAAGCATTTATTTTATTTAATGTTCGATGTGGTAATGAACAAATAAACTCAGTTAATTCTACCTTCAAGAGTTATTTTTGTTTTTTTCGATATTCTTTAATATAAAGTCGATGTTCTTCGATATAATAACTCTTGGTATTTATACCTTCTAACTTGACAAATTGATAATTGTAGGTATAGAACTCGTCTTAAGTTCCCAATATTGCTGTAAATTTATCTTTGCGCTCGCATTTTGTCTTTTTCTCGCCCCATGGCCTTACCCTTTTTAGGGAAGGTTACACCACCACCGAGATGAACATTTCCGAGGTGGTATACTCCATTGGATTTACCAGCCGGAGTTATTTTTCCAAGATTTTTAAGGAAAGATATGGTTTAAGCCCAAGTGAATTCAAGAACAGTAAAAAGGGCGCACAGGTAGTGGATTAAAGTTACTTTGCTCGCATAAAACAAAGAACCCGGCAAATTAGTGGGTTTGCCCACACAGCGGTGTGCAAAAATGCTCTAGGCGGAGGATACCTTGGTACACATGGGTCACCTCCACCCGTAGGGTGGGGTCCGGGGCATCTATCCTAAAGGATAGCAGCAGTTTTTCGTCATCCACGAACAGCCTACCACAATCCAAGGGCCGGGGCAGGCACAGCATTTCGCCATGGTGGAATTCCCCAGCATTGGGTATATGGAACTGGAAGGAAAAACAAAACACCAGATTGTCCGGCACGGTCATCTTGGCCAGGCCCGTTTGTGGCATTTTTTGGAGGAAGATACGGCTCTGGGGCCGTTGCACCCGGTTAAGGGACTGCCCGTTTTGGTGGTTTATGATTTCCAGCGCTGCAAAGGTGATGTGCAGGGGTGCATGGGAATTTTGATGGAGGAAGTTGGTAAAAGTGGATGAAATGGGAAGTGTTGGCATAATAGGTCATTTTAGTGAATGGGATTGCCCAAAATTAAACAAAAATGACGTTTAAGTCATTAATTTCGACTTGCAAAATTTTGACATTGCTGTCGTATGATTGACAACGACGACCAAAATGTTGATTTTTTGAAGGATTTAGCCAACCGGATTAAAGGGTTGAGAGAAGCCCGAAACCTTACCCAAGAAGATGCTTACAACGATACAGGAATCCATTTTGGACGGATAGAAACTGGGAAATGGGACCCAAAATTCAGCACCATCAAAAGAATTTCTACCTATTTTGATTTAAGCATCACCGAATTTTTTGCTGAAGGGTTTGATGAATAGGATACCATCATCTTTTCATCGAAGTAAAAAATAATATCAACTTTATTCTTAATTTGGGTGTGTAGAGGTGTATTTTACATCCATATAAGCAAGTTATGCGTAATGTTCTAACTTAAACGCAAGATTTGAATACTAAATGAATTTACGAGAAAATGTTATAAAGCAAATCGAACAATCTTTAGTGTGGGAAAAATTATCAATTCCCAATATTTGCTATATTATGCAATCCATAAGAATTTTAATAGAAATTGATGATTGTAAATCTAAATATCCAATAACAACGTTATACTGTAATTGGCTTTTACACAAGGAACTTGACCGAACAAATTTACCATCAACAATAATTCAAAACATTACCAATTCATTTCAAAACTTCCATTCCAAAAATGATTTAATAAAAAAAATTAATGAAGCAATATCATTAAAAAAATTAATCGTTGAAATAAAAGAAATTCTATGGAAAAATCTTAACAATAAGGTAATTGTTAGCAAAATAGATTTTGAAGAATATTGGGTTAAATATATACAGTTGATTTTAAGTCAAGTATTATTTCGGCCAATAAAATTGAAACAAGATAAGAATGAAATCCCTGTTAGCGGATTTGATTTGAATATTTATGGACTTCAAATAATTCCTTTAAAGGATAACTATAATATTGAATTGTTATCAAAAAAATTAGAAATAAATAAAAAGCAACTTATTATTGATATTGCATTATTCCGTGATTAAAAACACTACGCACGACAATTTATAACTGTAATTACGGTGGATTCGACTACCCTTCGACTTCACTCTGGACAAAATGAATACACTTGGAATTGCGAGTGTTAGTGATTAAATGAAAAGTGACATATATAAACTCGTAATAGAAGGGTTCATAAACAGCAAGAAAGGTGCTCAGAAGGAGGAACTATAGGTTCGAAGTAGCCAAAAAACAAAAGAGGGTGAATTCTAAAAAGCCCGTTATCTGTCAGTTCGAGCGCAGTCGAGAACCTAAAGTAATTTGATAATCAATGGGTTTCGACTGTGCTCAACCTGACAAATTCAAACTTTTGTTGCTTTTTAGACAGCTTCTTTTTGTGGTACATACAAAGAACCACCCCGCACGCCGTCCGCAGTATTGCTCGTCGACTACTAGTCTAATAAAATTATAGGCTAGACCATTGGAGTATGTTTATTAAGAACGGTCAGTTTTAAAGAATTTCCCTATAAACTTAAAATTACCCATTCGTTATTTAAGTTTTTTATTTTTTTCTTAATTTAGGAGCTGCGCTAGTTAATATATAATGCAGAACTTTAAAGCAGGGAATTACGTCAGTCAGGGAACCTTCAATAGTTTTATTCCCGAAGAGATCAATCGAAATTGGACTCTAGACGACATGGAGGTCATAGAGTTGTTAAGCCAAGCGGACAGACAGCTAGGAAGATTGGATATGTACTCCGAACATACGCCTAATATAGATCTTTTCATTTCTATGCATATTCTAAAGGAGGCAACAAAATCAAGTAAAATAGAAGGCACAAAAACCAATATAGAAGAAGCGCTACAGGATAAAGAAGAGATAGCTGAAGAAGAACGGGACGATTGGGAAGAAGTTCAGAACTATATTAAAGCATTGAATAAAGCTATTGAATCACTGGATGAATTACCGTTATCTTCGAGATTAATAAGATTAGCCCATAAAGTTCTTCTACAAGGAGTTCGAGGGAAACATAAAATACCAGGACAATTCAGAACTAGTCAAAATTGGATCGGTGGTGCCTCAATTGCCGATGCAACATTCATTCCTCCTCCGCATACTGAAGTCCCTCGGTTAATGGGGGATTTGGAGAAGTTTTCTCACAACGCTGAAATAAGGCTGCCACATCTATTGAAAATTGCGCTTATTCACTACCAGTTCGAAACAATACATCCCTTTTTAGATGGCAACGGTCGAGTTGGGCGCCTCTTGATTACTCTTTATTTAGTTGAGAAAGGTATTTTGAAAAAACCAATCTTATACTTATCTGATTTCTTTGAAAGAAATAGGCAATTGTATTATGACAATTTGATGAAAGTTAGAACTGCCAATGACATTAAACAATGGTTTAAGTTTTTTCTGGTGGGTGTTATAGAAACCGCAAAGGGAAGTATCGATACTTTTAACAATATTATGAAGTTGCAAAAAGAGGTTGATTTGAAAATTCAAGGACTTGGTGCAAGAACGAGCAATGCTAGAGCTGTAGTGAGTAAACTCTATCTTCGACCGCTTATCAATGTCCAAAAGGTGGCAGATCTTACAGATCTTTCCTTACCATCAGCATATAAACTAGTGCATGAATTAGAACAACTTGGTATTCTAAAGGAAATAACAGGTGCTAAACGAGGGAAACAATATTGGTTCGAAGAATATATCAATTTATTTAAATAATAAACACATCCAATCAAAGAACTTAGTTAAAATGAAATTCGTTTAAGCCAAATCTCATATGATTCTCATTGTAGGGTAGCTTTGACTGTGCAATGTCGAAGCAGTTTCACCGCTTGTTCAAAAAACAAAAAACCCGCAAACATAGTTCGCGGGCTTTTTTGTGGTACCTCCAGTACCATATTATATTTTAATTGGAATTAACTTCGATTCATTAAAATGCTCTTAAATTGTCAATAAAAACAATGCTTCAACAATTAATCAAGATTAATTTTCATTAATCAGAATTTTGATTCATTAATCGAAAATAGCACCCTTTGTAGCACCCTTTACGAGATTTATTTATACTTTTAAAATAAAAAATGCCAGCAGTTCAGCGTTCAAAGGGTACAATCCGTTTTTCATTTAAAGAAAGTATTGCCAACCTTAAAAAAGAGCCTAAAAAGGAATCTTTGATAATGCTTCACTTTAATTATGGAAGAGGCCAACGGTTCAAATATAGTACGGGGTATTATTCTTGCTTTTTAGATTGGGATTTGAAAAAACAGCGTATTCGCAACAAAGCCCATATTTTGAATGGGGGCCATGTAAACGATTATCTAAATATGCTTGAAACCGAGTTGTATAAGGAAATAAGCACTTTGGATGCAAACCGTACTCCCGTTACCAATAAGCATTTGAAACAAAAGCTAGACCAAGTTACGGGTAAAAGTCAACCCAAAGATATTGATGAGCCAATAGGGTTGTACAAATACATGGATAAATTCTTAGACCATAAAAAGGGAAAAATTGCAGATGTTACTCTGCGTTCCTACAAGCAAACAAAGAAATTGCTTGAAAGATTCAACCCAAATCTTGATTTTGACAGCATTGACCTCAAATTTTATGATGATTTTGTTCTTTTCTTGGAGGAAGATGATAAGTCATTGAATACCATTGGTAAGCATATTAAAAATCTTAAGGTTTTTCTTCGGAGTGCAACACAAGACGGTATTAACAAGAACATGGTCTTTACAAGAAGCGATTTTAAAGCCCCGAAAGAGCAAACAACAGCAATATATCTCGATGATGGAGAACTGACAAAACTGGCCAACCATGACTTGTCTGCATTTCCAAATCTTGATAAGGCTAGGGATATATTTTTAATTGGGTGTTATACGGGGCAAAGAGTTAGTGATTATAATGGACTAACCAAAAGAAATATGGTTGTAAGGGATGGGATACCATTTTTTCAGATTAAACAAAAGAAAACCAAGAAAGAAGTATTATGTCCAATAACCACTGAAATACAACAAATTTTAAGCAAGCCAAAAAACAATGGCGAACCACCTAAAAAGATGAATGAACAGGACATTAACGAGTATATAAAGAAAGCAGGTAAAAAGGCAGGAATAAACGAAATGATTACCCATACCCGCACTCAAGGAGGGAAGGAAATCGTTGAAAGTACCCCCAAATATGATTTGATTGGAACACATACGGCCAGACGTTCGTTTTGTACCAATATGTACAAAAGGGGAATGCCAACTTATGATATTATGCAATTTAGTGGGCATTCTACGGAACGAGAGTTTTATAAGTACATTCGTATTGAAAAGGAACAAAAAGCCGTTAACATTGCCAAAAGTGGATATTTCAATCTTTGATAAACTTTATTTCAAGACTGACCTCCTATCAATTGAGGAAACGTTCAAACCTTATGATTATTCGCAATTTGGTATCATGTCAACCCATTCACTACCTTTTGGTGATTTGTCAGATGCCGTTTTCCAAAATGTACTGTATCATTTTAGCTATAGTGATGAGTTTGACATAACCTATGATTGCCTTACGATGGCAGAATTACAGGGTATGCCAAACGTAGAGTTAAGTAATTTAGATATTGATGTTGATTACTCGGCCCTGATAAAATCAATTGATATAGGCATACTCAAAGATTCGTTTCAGGAATTTACTGAACTTCTCAAAGCCAAATACCTTCAAGAATTACAAAGCCTGTTGTTTCAGGCAACTACAAACATTCAGGTTGATATACTTTTGCAGAATCAATTGGAGAAAATATGTAAAAGTATTGATGAGCTTACAGAAATGAATTTGCAAATTGAACTCAACGCTATACAGACCACAATTTCAAATCAATTCATTTCTAGTTACCATTCATTGTCCAATAATTTGGAGAGTGCATACGGTGATACCTACCCTAAAAAATTTAAAAATTTTAAGGCGAAATTTGATAGTATAGGATCAAAAGAGGAAAAACCCAACGGCCATTATGGAAATGGCCTCATTTTGGGGGATAGGTTGAGAATAACACCACGTAGAGCAAGCATCTTTTGCAGTTCCTTGATTGAACACGAGTATATTGCAGAAAGAACTAGAAGCGATACATTTCAAAATCTTTTTAAAAATGACCAAACTCAAAGAATTATAACGCAAGTTGAATGGATTGCAACTGTACCAGATTTGAAGTACTTGGTAAAAAAATTACTTGCCGAAAATATTATAGTAGAATCAGGTTATCAAAAAAAATGGACTGATGCGTCCAATTGCTTTAGCTTGAAAGGTCGTAGGGTCATGGGCAAAACTTTCTCTAAAAACTCTGAAACCATATCAGAGAGTTCAAGACAAAAGTTGGATAGGATGCTGAATAATCTACTTGAAGGACGATGAATCCAACTCTGACCACTCTGACCATTAAAATTCTTTAAAGCACAGAGTTGCCCTATATTATTGTTACCCGATTTGGTAGGCTAGGGGCATTAGCCTATAGTTGTTTAATGCCTCGATATTCCATTCTTTCTTTGTCGCAATGAACCGCACAAATGTTAGGTTCACTCAATTGAAGTTTAATCAAATACATTGACGATGAAGAAATTTTTATCTCGACAAGAAGTCGCTGAAATGCTCGGCATTTCATTGGTGACATTACACAACCACAAAAAGAAAGGGATTTTGAAACCTTCCCATAAGATTGGGAGAAAACCTCTTTATCTATTGGAGGATGTATTAAGTCAAATCGAGTTGTCCAACCCTAAAAACGCTTTGCTATGATAGATAACATTAAAGTATATCCTTTGGACAAAAATCGGTTTGATTACCAGATTGAAACCAAGAAACCAGTTGATTTAATTTCTGAATATGACCGCTCGACAGGGGAAATGTTCGAGTACCCTAAAAAGGCACGTTACAAGAATTTAGAACTCAGAATCAATAAAGCTTCCAGCTATATAAGGGGCAGTTTGCATAAATACCATAATATGGATGTCCTTGGGGAAGAACATAACCATAACGATTTTTCTTTTTGTCAGGCAAAGGAGGCCATTGAGAATCTTTGTAATAAGTTTTATTTGAATCCCAACGAGACTAAGATTACCAATCTTGAATTTGGTATGAATGTATCTCTGGGATATGACCCTGAAATCTTTATCAATGATAACCTGCTGATGTATGGTTTTAATGCCCATACCAGGCACGAAAATTTTAAGGGAAAGGGCGATTATAAGGAATTTAAAAAGTATTCCTATTCTTTCAAGCTATATAATAAGTCCAAACAGTTCGGGCTGGATGACCATATATTAAGGATTGAGGTCAAAATTACGGATAAAAGGAAGCTGAACAGTTTAGGGATTGAGAACTTATCCGATTTAATGGTCAAAGAAGCTTATTACGGGTTGTTTGCTTTTCTTTTGGAGCAGTTTGACGAACTAATGATAGTTGATTCAAACGAATTGAAAAAAGGGCTTAAAACCCCTGAAAATAAAGAATGGGTGCAGGCATATTACAATCCTAACCATTGGAAAGTCCTGAAAGATGAAGTCTCATACAAGGTATATCAGCGACATATTAGGGATTTTGAGAACTATGGGAATAAGATGGGGATTTTCAACACCAAAGAAGCCATCGGGAAACTGCTTAGGGAGAAATTTGCCCACTTAATAAATTGTAATGCTGATTGTGGTCAAAAAGTAGCCTAATCAATGCTTTGGAGGTCAAAAAAATGAACTTTTTAATTATTAATTGAAAATCTGCCCCAGATGTAGCAAATTGTTGAAATACTATCATCTATTTCTCACCCTAATTTGGTCAATTGTGTGAGGATCCATCTTCAAGCCCCATAAATTAGCATGTGATTCCTGTCTGTGGGTATGATTTTTTCGTTCGATGTCATTTTTGTTTTTATAAAAAAATATCACATCTATTTTGTTGTTATATAATTAATTACATTGTTTTCTGATGAGTAAAACCTTGGTTGGTATATTAAGTCTTTTTGTAGGTATTGTGAAATTTTAAAATTGACTGGGTTCATGGTCAAAACCACTTGATAACCCTTGATTTGCTCAAAATGGGAAAATCCCTCCCCAATGGATCCAAAATTATTTTTAATCTCTTACGCACGGATATACTTTTTGTAGGTTTTTGACTTTCAAAATTAATTAAGAAAAAGTGTCTGTACCGTTCTCCCTAACAAAGGACTATTATTAAGGCCTTTTTTTATATGTCCCCTATTGTAAGTTATTGCGGTTTTGATTTGGCCTATATAATTCAAAAGTTCAAGGAGAAATCGATAAATACTTAAACTTGGGCAACTTTTCAGGATATAAGACTATGTGTAAAAATGCCTTTTCCCTGCAAAGGATGGCTTTTACTTTATTTACGATTTTTGTCCGATGTAAAATACAGAATAGCAATGATTATCAGAAGACCCGTTATAATGCCTCCGCCAGACCCATTTTTTTCTTCCATTATTGCATCGTGATATGCTCCTTGGCCTTGTCCAAATACTAAGGTTGATTGAATAAAAAAGATGGGTGTTGGGAGTATTTTTATCGCTAGGGCTTTCATATTTTTTGAGTGTCAGACTTGACCGTAACTGTCAGGTTCATTTAGTATTTACCTATTGGACTTACTCCCTGTCTATGAAAAACACTTCCAGTACGTCTATACCTCATTTCCTTGCCATTTACACATAATACATAATTTCCATTTCCTTTTTGTTCAGATATACTGGTGATTTTTATATCATCTATTGAACAGTCATTGTCAACGGCAACATGCTTTTTTAAATCCATAGCGGTTGCATCTACTCTTTTCAACGTCCCTTGAATTTTCCTATTTCCCTCTGGTTCTTGAAAATCATTTGGAAGATTACAATCTGGAAATTCGTTGCTTGAAGTTAAATTAGCCTTTGGTGCCGAATCGATAAATGACCAAGTTTTGTTTTCATTAAGTACAACTCTCCTACCATCCTCAGTGGTGGCGATAAGGGTTTGACCATAAGTGATTGTAGCTAGTGATATTAGAAATAATGTGAGTATTGGCTTCATGATTTTAATTTTAGAATTAATTTTTTGAAATTATATCTATTGATAAAAGTTTCATAGGAGTCATTTAGGTTGCGGGATTAGGCCATCAATTTCAAGAAGAATGTTAATTTCTTTACAATATTTGGCATAGGTTTCCCAATCAATCCTGTCATAGTACAAATTCCAAACCTCATACCCTTTCCTTTTGTCTTGGCTACATAAATACCACCCGTCAATATTTAGCTGCTTCAACAATGAATCGTCAATAATTGAATATAGAGCCTTTTTCAATTCTTTCCCTTGAAAACCCTCTAGTCTCTTTTGGGGGGTGTAGTCAAGAGCATCGATAGCCAATGTCAAATCATATATTGTTTTATCTTCTATTTGTGCGTTTGTAGTAATTGAGAAGAAGAATAAGGCGTATAGTATGGAAATTGCCCTCATGACGTCAGTTTTTAGGTTTTAATAACAGTTACACTTATTATCGATAATATACTCATGGAATTTTTTGCCCCATGAATAATACGCTCCTTCAATTTTAAAGGTGTTCCACCGTTGCTTTGAAATATTGCAAAATAGGTATGGTCTGCCTGTAATGTCATAATCATTTTGTTTAATGTAGGCTACAACATACCCCTGTCCGTCCAGTTGATAATATTCAACTTTGGTTAACATGGATGAACCAAAACAACTTGTAGAATCTCGATGATCGTGGTTTTTCACAACATAATCATAGGCATCTTGACAGCTAACTGATTGTGCATTAGTGATTGTTGCTGTGAAAAGGGATAGAAAGATTAGGGTTATGGGAATTAGTTTCATTGCTTTTTATAAACCTCGATGTATTCCTCATTGGATTCGACTTCATCGATGGATAGCAAATGCAGTTCATCATTGGTCATTGAAAATTTGGTGGTCTCGGTTTCATTGTTTGCCCAATGTATGTAGAGCGTATCCGATACCATTTCATAAGGCACTTCTTCAACCTCTGTTACCTCGGAGTTATAGTAGTCTATCTCAATCACGGTACCATCTTCGTTGAATTCAAGGGTACTGTATTCAGTATCGTCAAAGTATTCCTTTTCCCCTTCTTGCTTTTCTCCGTTTTCGTAGGTTGTCAATTGGGTATAATAGGTTTTCCAAGTGCCGATTAGTGGGTTGGGTGTTTCTTCGGGGTTATTGGTGTCATCGGATTCGGAACAGGATAAAACTAGCAACAGGAATGCAAGTAAACAAGGTTTTGCAATTTGAATAGGTGTCTGGTTAGGGTTCATGTTTTTAATTTTTATAGTTTGATTCCTACATATAACAGGGAGAATCGGTAATTATTGTCCAAAATTGTACTTTAAAGTGTTTTTATTGATGAACCTATTGCTGCAAATTCGGATATGGCAAAAAATCTATCCGAAGACGAGCAAAAATTCCTGAAGAAATTAGGGGATCGTGTTCGTGAGATAAGAAAAAGCCAAAATATGACCCAGCAAGAACTGGTCTTCCATGCCAAAGTCCATGGTAATCTTGTATCTCGTGTTGAAAGGGGAGAAATGGGAACAAATGTTCTGAATCTTTACAAAATCGCAAAGGTCTTGGATGTGGATGTAAAGGAATTTCTCGACCTACCCGAATAAACCAAAATTTTACCCCACATTTACAAATAGTTTATTTCCGAATTTTCGCCCTACACGCACGCATTGCATAATCGCAATTTTAGGGCTCTCCCCCTTATCATATACGTCCGTTACTGCCCCTCTAGTTATGCAAACACTAAACTTCCCACCCCCCTATCAAACCTAATAGATTGATTTAGATTTTTGAAACCTCAGAATTTTAAATAATTTCATTGCAAACCATTATTATCTTTTGATGCGTAATAAACCTTCCAAAAAAAGGGTGGTAAAATACCCAATAGCATTTGATTCACTTGGTAAGGAACTGGTTGATTTAAGTCATATTACCGAGAAAAATAGAGATTTTGTAGTTTGCCCTGAATGTAGTTCAAGATTTGTAGCAGTAATAAATCATCAAACACCTCATTTTAAACATTACGGAGACCGTGAATGTTCGGGAGCTTTTGAATCCTATATACATAAGGTGGTTAAAGAGATGTTTAAAACGATAACTGAAATCGAGCTTCCTGAACTGTTAATTAAGGATTTGCCCGAAGAGCATTTACGGAATTTTCTGCAAATGCAGTATGGGCTTCTTGATTCTAATATACCCTTAAATCAACAGCGTGAATTCACTATAGGATTAAAGAAAAATTTGACTGAGGTTAAAAAAGTTAAAATTGATAATGTTGAAATTGAAAGGACAATAAAAACCCCTAAAGGAGATATAAGAGTTGATGTAGTTGCTCATTTGAGAAACAAAATGCTTTTTATTGAACCATATTATTCAAATGCTATAAAAGACGATAAAAAAGAAAAAATAAAGACAACAAATATTCCAACTTTGTCCATAAGTCTTATGGAATTTATAAGGTTTACTAAGTTTAAATTTAATCTCTCCGACTTAAAGGAATGGTTGCTTATTGATAATAGCAAAAATTGGGTTTACTTAAATGATGGATCTTATAAGAAACACATAAATAGCTATAAAAAATACCTTTGGAGTGAAATACAGAAGCACAAGCGTAGGATAATTTTAAATGAAATTTCCATTTTAAAAAAGGAAAATGTTGAAAGGGAGAATGATTTAGAAGATTTGAAAAAGAAATTCAAAGCCGTAAAAGCAGAAATTTCAGATGCATTAAAACAAATTGATAGGTTGGGTAAGGATTTGGAAGACTTAAAGTAATGCTCAAGAATTACAGGTTTTACATTTAAAAACACCCTGTGCAACACCCTATAAAACCAAGAAAACCGCAACACTTTGATTATTAAGTGAATGCGGTTTTTCTAAGTGGTACCTCCAGGAATCGAACCAGGGACACACGGATTTTCAGTCCGTTGCTCTACCAACTGAGCTAAGGTACCATGCTGTATTAAGCGGGTGCAAATATAATTTCAAAATTAGGATATACAAACAAAAACCCGAAAAAAAGGCCCTGATTTTTTCCAATTGCCGATCTTTGCTGTATGAATTTGGTTATCGACATAGGTAATACCCTGATCAAATACGCTGTTTTTGAGAATAGAAGGATAATTTACGACCATAGCTTTGAATCTGGCCTGTTCCTGTCAAAAATTAAAGAGCTGTTCGAGAAATATCCGCGAATCAACAACGCCATACTGTCATCCGTAGGCAAATTGGACCGAAAGGAAAGGGATGTCGTGGCCCTTTTTTGTAAGGTACACGTGCTCACAAGTGAGTCCAAAGTCCCTTTTAAAAACAGCTATGCCACCCCAAACACCTTGGGAGTGGACAGGTTGGCCTTGGCCACAGCGGCATTTTACCAGAATCCGCGCGGAAATACTTTGGTAATAGACGCTGGCACCTGTATTACCTACGATATGGTAAACAATGCCGGAGAATATGTAGGTGGTGCCATATCCCCGGGCATTAGGATGAGGTACAATGCCATGCACAACCAAACGGCAGGGCTTCCTTTGCTTGGCCCGAGCGATTTGTTGGATTTCATTGGCAACTCTACGGAATCGTGCATGCATAGCGGTGTAATTAACGGTGTAACGCAAGAAGTGGACGGAGTAATTGGCCAATATCAATCTCGTTTTCAAGATTTAACAGTTATTTTAACAGGCGGAGACTCCCATTTTTTTGCCAAAAGGCTAAAAAACACCATATTTGCGAACTCCAAATTTCTCTTGGAGGGGCTAAATTGCCTGCTGGAATACAATACAAACTGAATGATTAAAAAAATTCTGATCGCTTTTTTCTGCGTGACCGCCCATGGCCTGTTCGCACAAAATGGAACTATTTCGCCATATTCTTATTTTGGAATTGGCGACCACCGGGACAACGGGTCCGTGGACAACCAAATGATGGGCGGCATAAGTATGTATGGGGACAGCATCCATATTAATCTATCCAATCCGGCGGCATACTCCAAGCTTAGGTTAACAGCATATACAGCAGGGTTGTCCCATAAAGAATACCGACTTAAGAACTGGACGGAAGAGCAAAATACATCGGTGACCAATCTGGATTACCTTTCCATTGGTTTTCCATTGGCAAAAAATGTAGGTTTTGGTTTTGGCCTAATGCCTTATTCCTCTGTTGGCTACAGTTTAAACTCCTCCTCCGAAAACAGCCAAGGTGCGGAAGTGGCCAATTTTTTTACGGGAGAAGGAGGGCTTAACAGATTATATGCCTCCATTGGGTTTGAGCCTATCAAAAATCTTAGTTTGGGAGTTACCGCCAACTTTAATTTTGGAACTTTGGAATACGAAAGAATCCAGAGTGTGGAAGGGGTGCAGTTCGGAACTCTGGACAATCGTGAATCTAAAATAAACGGTTACGATTTTAAATATGCCCTAAACTATACACCTAAAATAAAAGATAAATATACACTTTACACCTCGGTTTTGGTAAACACCCAAGGTAATCTGGTATCAAAAAACACACAAACGCTTGGGTCCTTTTCACTTTCAAACGGAAACAATGTAGAGGTAGTGGATGTAAACCTCGATGCATCCAACCTTCGGAACACCGAGTTAAAGATACCTACGCGAACAACGGTTGGCCTTGGTTTTGGGGAGGACAAAAAATGGTTTTTGGGAGCGGAGTACAGTTTTCAGCAAATGAGAGATTTTGACAATACGTTCCTGGGTTTGGACAACGTAACATATAACGATGCCAGCACCTACGCCTTTGGAGGGTATTGGGTGCCCGATTACCGTTCGCTTTCCGGTTACTTTAAGCGGGTCACCTATCGTGCCGGATTACGGTACGATGTAAGTGGTATGACGGTAAACAACAAAGAAATAAACAACTTTGGCATAACTTTTGGATTAGGATTACCCGTAGGAGCAAACTTTTCCAATCTTAATGTAGGTTTTGAATTGGGAAGACGTGGAACTACCGATCAAAACTTAATTGAAGAAAGTTATTTCAAAATCAATGTAGGCTTATCGTTAAACGATAGATGGTTTCAGCAGAGAAAAATAAATTGATAGGCCATTTTTTTAAAAATTTGATAAATAACCACCCATAGAAGGTCCTGTAAGAGGATTTTTTAATGAAAATTTGTACTTTAACACCTTTAAAACTAGTAAGATGAAAAAGAGACACTACTTAACAATGATAATGGTCACCATGTTGACGGGATTAAGTATGGCACAAGCACAGAACCCCGAGTGCATGACCAATCTATCTATTTATGCAGAACACGTAAAGGTTAAAAATTATGATGCGGCATACGAGCCATGGAAAATGGTTTACGAAAGCTGCCCGGATATCAATAAAGCCAATTTCTCCTATGGAGAAAGAATTCTGAAGGCCAAAGTTGAGAGTTCAACAGGAGCCGAAAAAGATGGTTATATCCAAGATTTGTTGGACCTGTACGATAATAGCCTAAAATACTTCCCAACAAAATACAGTAAAGCTGGTGTAGCGATAGACAAGGCATTGTTGATGTACGAAAACAAAATGGCTTCAGATGAAGAGTTGTTCAATATGTTGGACAAAGCCTTCCAGGAAGATCAAGCCAATTTCAAGAACCCAAGAGCTTTGTACCTATATTTCTCTAGCCTTGTAGATTTACATGGTGCCGGTAAAAAAGACCTTCAGGATGTATTTAATACTTACGATGATGTTACCGGAAAAATAGAAGAGGAAAATAAACAGTTGACCGATGTGGTAACCAAACTTCTTCCAAAAGATTCTTTGGGTACATTGACATCTAAGGAAAAAAGAGCACTTAGAGTAGCAACAGTTAATTCTGAGTCTTATGGTAAAGTTGCAAGCAGTGTAGATTCCAAATTGGGTGCATTGGCCGACTGTGACAACCTTATTCCATTGTACGAAAAGAGTTTTGAGGAAAAGAAAACCGATGTTAAGTGGGTAAAACGTGCCGTAGGAAGAATGTTCTCAAAAGAGTGTATAGACGACCCCATGTTCAGAAAATTGTTCGAAGCGCAGTTGGCTCTAGATCCATCTGCCGATGCATACATGTACGGTGGAGCACTTAAACAAAAGTCTGGAGATATGAACGGTGCCCTTGCTGACTTTAACAAAGCAGTGGAACTGGAAACAGATTCCTATAAGAAATCTGAAATCCTTTATAAAATTGCCACTACCGTTAGAAACAGTAGTAAATCACAAGCAAGAAGCTATGCGCTTAAAGCAATAGATGCAAACCCGGCCAACGGTAAAGCATATTTGTTGATCGCCAACCTTTATGCAACAAGTGCCAACTCCTGCGGTAGTACACCGTTCGAGAAAAGAGCAATCTATTGGAAAGCTGCCGACATGGCCAGAAAAGCCGGTAGGGTAGACCCTGCTTTGAGCAGTCGTGCAAATCAAACAGCGGCCAGTTATGCTGCCAAGGCACCATCCAAAGAGATGATTTTCAGCTCAGGAAAAGCCGGTCAAAGCATTTCTTTTAGCTGTTGGGTAGGAGGTAGCGTTACCGTACCTAATCTATAAGGTGAAACAGAAATTACAACATATTTTAAAGAGCTTTGCCACGGTTTTTACCGTGGCAATCCTTTTTATATCCTGTGGTGACGATTATGAAAGGGTGGGTGAGGAAGCCGTTAAACCTTTGTTTCCACAAGGCGTGGCACAAAATTTTACCTTGACCTATACGGAGACGGTTGAGACCATGAGTACCCAAGATTCTGCCAGTTCGAGGGTGGTGGCCGTGCTTAGTAGTCCATTGTCCGAGGATTTTGACAATCAAAGATTTAAATTCCGTACCTTCCCAAAAGGACTTCAGGTTGATTTTTACGATGAAAAAAACCAAAAAAGTGTTATTGTGGCCGATTATGGTATTGTATATTCACAGACCAATTTGATAGATTTGCAAGGAAATGTGGTGATTGAAAGCCACGATGGCAAAAAACTGGAGACAGACCAGTTGTACTTTGACAGAAAGAACAATTGGATCTTTACCGAAGCCGCATTTAAATACACCAATCCTGAAGACGGAACCGTAATGGACGGCGAAGGAATGGATTTTAATAAGGATTTCACTTTTTTCAAGGCCCACAAGACCTACGGATTAATGACGATTAAAGAAGAAGAATAGGATGATCAAAATTTTACGATACACAGAATATCTATACTTGGCCGTAGCGGTCATTTCCATTTATAAGATTGTTACACTTTGGAGCATAAACCCAAAGGAGACCTACATATTTATCTTCTTTGCAGTGGTTTCCATTGCCATGTTCGTTTTCAGAAGAAGGTATCGGAAACGCTTTGAACAACGAAAAAAGGATAATCAACAATAACATTGGATTCCTCCCTTATAATTATAGTTCTTTCCCTGCTGTTTTCGGCATTTTTCTCAGGAATGGAGATTGCCTTCGTTTCAGCCAACAAAATTCATATTGAAATAGAAAAAAAGCAAGAAGGTTTCTTGGCCAAGGTGCTTACCCTGCTCACCGATAAACCTTCAAAATTTATTGCCACCATGCTCATAGGCAATAACATTGCATTGGTTGTATACGGACTTTTTATGGGAGATGTGCTTATGGAATGGTTCCAAAATTTGTTGCCTACACATTATCAGTTCCTAAATGCCTTGTTAACAGATTTTAGTTTGCTTTCCCAAACGGTCATCTCAACCTTGTTGATTCTTGTGACAGCGGAATTTTTGCCCAAGGTATTTTTTCAGATATATTCCAATGTACTGATTAAGATTCTAGCAATACCTGCCTATTTCTTTTACCTCTTGTTCTCCATCATATCTTGGTTTGTAATCAAAGTGTCCGATTTTATCTTGAGGGTGTTTTTCAAAACCGAAGGTGATGAGGTACAACTATCCTTTACCAAACTGGAATTGGGAGATTATATCAACGAGCAAATGGAAACCGTTGAGGAAGAGGATGATGTGGATTCCGAGATTCAGATTTTTCAGAATGCATTGGAGTTTTCAACCGTAAAAGCGAGGGAGGTAATGGTGCCCCGTACCGAGATTACCGCGGTTGAAATTAGCGAGACACCAAAAAACCTTGCCAAACTATTCTCTGAAACCGGTTATTCAAAAATTCTGATCTATAAAGACAGCATTGACGAAATAATCGGTTATGTTCACTCCTACGAGCTGTTCAAAAAGCCAAAGACCATCAAAAGTATATTGCTTCCCGTTGAATTTGTTCCCGAGACCATGCTCATTCAGGACATATTGAATGTGCTTACCAAAAAACGTAAAAGTATGGCAGTGGTCTTGGACGAATATGGGGGTACATCGGGTATTTTAACGGTCGAGGACATTATCGAGGAGCTTTTTGGGGAGATCGAAGACGAACACGATTCCACCGATCTTTATGAAGAGCAAATAAGTGAGACCGAGTATAAGTTTTCGGCCCGTTTGGAGGTGGATTACATTAACGAAAACTATAAATTGGAGCTGCCCGAAGGAGAAGAATATGAAACCTTGGGAGGATTGATCGTAAACAAAACGGGCGAAATTCCCGAACAGGATTCAGAAGTGACCGTCGGCAACTTCACCTTCAAAATTTTGGAGGTATCCACTACCAAAATAGATTTGGTAAGTGTGCGCGTCCATACAGAAGATTAACCCCTTCTGCATGATGTTTTCATTTTTCCCAATAAACACTTCAGCACGAGTGCGGAGCATAGCCATAACAAGTGTTTTTAGGGTAAAAAATCGTATTCTACATACAATTTTCACTACTCCACATTGAAAAACCACAGGAATTGACGATATGTGTCCAATAATGTACTACAGGCTGAAGATTAATAATTTCCGTCCCTTTTTTAGCTTTCCTATTTGAAAAGAAAGTGGTATTTTCGCCCACTGAAATAAACTACCCCGGGGCAGGGCCACGAGGTATTCAAACAAAAAAATAATTCATTTCGACGTAGAACGTCGGGGAATAAACCCCTCAATGAGGGATTTAAAGAAAACAAGCAGTAAAATGGCAATATTAGAGAATATTAGAAAACGGACAACAGTTCTTATTCTAATTATTGGTTTGGCGTTGTTCGCATTCGTAATATCGGGAGTTTTCAGCAGCGATAATTTTTCTGGCGGAAAAGTAGGCTCCACGGTTGCAGAGGTAAATGGAGAAAATATTCCCATCAACGAGTTTAGAGCTCAGGTAGAAACGGCTTCCAGAAGATATGGGCCCAGTGTTACTTCAACCCAGTTGGTGAACATGGTGTACGATCAAGAAGTAAGAAAGACCATTTTGAACCAACAGTTCGAAGAATTGGGAATTGATGTGGAAAGCGACCAGATCATTGAGTTTGTGAGAACTTCGGGTTATGCCCAAATTCCAGATTTCCAGGACGAGAACGGAGTATTTAACGAACAAGTATTTAAAAGTGCCATTGCCGATTGGAGAGCAAACGACCCTTTGCGTTACGATGCCTGGTTGCAAGATGAGGCATCCATTATACAAGCGGCCAAGGAGCGCATGTACTTCAACTTGGTAAAAGGAGGGGTTACTGCTACCCTTACCGAAGGAAAGATGAACTACGACATGGCCAACGATAAGGTGGATTTGCAATACGTTCGCATTCCTTACACTTCCATTGCTGATAGTACGGTCGAAATTTCCAAAGGTGATATAGAAGCGTACATCAACGACCACAAGGCAATGTTCGAGCAAGATAAGGCACGCGATATCCGTTTTGTGTATTTTGAGGAAAAGCCATCTGCTGAAGATGAGAACAGTGTAAAAGAAGAGATTACCGCTTTGATGGATGATTCTGTTGAATATTCAGAGGCAACGGATAGCAACGATACCATACTTGGTTTTAGAAATACCAACGATATGGCCGCGTTTCTGGACAGATATTCCGATTCCAAATTCGATACCATTTACAAAGCTAAAAAGGACCTTCCATCTGTAGTGGCCGATACTTTGATGGCGATGAGCATTGGAGAAGTATACGGGCCGTACAAGGATGGGGATTCTTATAAAGTGTCCAAAGTAATGGATCGAAAAGAAAATGGAACCGTAAAAGCAAGTCATATCCTTATAACTTGGGAAGGAGCCGAGCGCGCGAACCCATCCATTACAAGAACCAAAGAAGAGGCCGAGGCCGAAGCAAAAAGATTATTGGCCGAGGCCAGAAAAGACGATGTAACCTTCACTGCTTTGGCGAGAGACAACTCAGACGGGCCTTCTGCGCCACGTGGAGGAGACCTTGGGTATTTCCAAGAAGGAGTAATGGCAGATGAGTTCAACGATTTTTGTTTTGGAAATCCGACCGGAACCATAGGTTTGGTAGAAACGCAATTTGGATACCACGTTATTAAAGTTGACGACAAACAAGATGTGATACAGGTAGCTACCTTGGCAAGAGAAATTGAACCATCGGAAACGACCATCAACACTTTGTTTACCGATGCGACCAAGTACGAAATGGCCGTTATGGATGCAGAACCGGAAAACTTTGGGGATATTGCCAAAGAAAGCAACTACACAGTTAGGCCCGTAAACAAAATCAAGGAAATGGAAGAGAACCTTCCAGGTCTTGGTTCACAGCGAAGCATTGTACAATGGGCCTTTAACGAGGATACCAGTGTAGGGGATATCAAACGATTTAATGTAAACAACGGTTATGCCGTGGTACAGTTGACCAAAAAGTACAAAAAAGGACTTATGGCCCCCGAGGATGCCTCAGCAACAGCATTGCCAGCTATTAGAAAAGAACTAAAGGCAAAACAAATCATAGCAGCAAACAAAGGAAAAGCCATGGATGCCATTGCTTCGGACAACAATGTAAGTCAAAGTACAGCCTCTGCCGTAACATTGTCGTCACCAACCTTGCCTGGAGCTGGTAGGGAGCCTTTAGTGGTCGGAACAGCGTTTGCCATGGATAAAGACCAGACTTCCGATTTAATTGAAGGAAACACAGGGGTGTACATGATCAAGGTTACCAACAAAACCGAAGCTCCAGATGTAGAAAACTATAGCACTTATGCCCAAAATTTGCAGACAAGTGCAGCGGCCAGAGTGAATGGTGCGGTTTACAACGCTTTGAAGGACAAAGCCGAGATTGAAGATAAAAGAGCTACGTTCTACTAGGATTTAGCGATATGAGATAATAAAAACGCCTCCCGAACGGGAGGCGTTTTTTGTTGATTACATTATTATTTGCTTTCAGCTTCATCCCATTTCATCTTATAGCAGATATGGGTGATTTTCCCTTTGGAATCAACTGTAATTTCAAAACCTTGTTTGGTGCGGAAGTAGGCATCACGGAGAAAATACCATTTGCCATTTTTGAAAAAGAACTCTCTTTTATCGGGTTTCCATTCTGCAATAGGGTAGATGTAATCTAAAAGTACTTGAAAATAAGGAGCGGATTCTTTGTTCAAAATAAAATCGTCCCTGATATAACCAGCAAGTTCCGGCAAGTCGGTATTGATTTTAATGCGCTCAAAAGGTTTAACTTGATTTCCATTGTCTATTACAATAAACTCATTGACCTGTTTTTCCTTTTCACCATAGATGTTTTTGGTCTCTTGGGTGATGTAGAACACATTATATTTCAGGATATTTTTAACCGCCTCCGAAGTAATTTCGGTATAGTTTGTTGTACAGCTTTCATTTAAAAAGTTGTCCAACCTAAGGGTTGCTTTTATATCGTCCTGGCAAAATGAAGAAGAGACAGATAGAAAAAAAATCACAACCAAGGACTTGCTAACTATGTTTTTACAAATTCGGGACATCTTTCCTTAAGTTTGATGAATATGTTCAAACTTAAAAGCTATAGATGGATTTTTTTGGCACCAATTGACGGATGATGGGTTTGGATGGATGTAATAGGGGTTTGGATTTTTCTTTTAATGATTAAGACCAAAAAAGCCACCCTTTAAAGGGTGGCTTTTTTGTATAAGAATTTGTTGAGCTTGATTAATCAACATCCCAGAATATTTTTGAGAACATTGCATCTCCATTATTTAATTTACTTCGAGCTGCATCCCAATTGGTACGATTTAATAACTGTTCGTTTTGGGGATATGTGACTCTGGTCGGAATAATGTCTAAACCGGGAATATTAGTAACAAAAGTAGCACCGTTATATACATCTCCCGGGACGCTCAATGTTGTAGGGTAACCCGTTCTGCGGTATTCTGTCCAAGCCTCTAATCCATCCATATAAAGTGCAATGTATTTTTGGGTAAGGACGGTTTCTTCTGTAGCCGCTGCAATGCTTCCAACATAATTGTCAATATCACTCGATGCAGCTCCCCAATATTCCATAGATGCTTTTATACCATTTTCGTAGTGCATTTGGTCCCAATCCATGAATTCAGACCTAATGAACTCTACTTCCGCATAGGTCAACAATGGTTGGGAAAAGTCAGGAGCTAATATTCGCTCTGCTGGAATGCCTTCGTCTGTCACTGCCCTTGCAATATCTTGCCCAAAACCATAAGGTATTCCAACTACTTCTTCTGATTCCAATCTTTTATCAAAATAAAGTTCGACCCGTGGGTCAGCATCAGAGTCCATGAATGGGCCCGTACGGTTATATAATAAGTCTACAAAGGATAAAGTTGGGGCAAAGTCTCTTCGGGCATTTACTGTAAATGCATCATGCCATGGCCCCCCTGTAATATCATCTGTTCCGAAAGTGAACAATGCATTATCCGCATTACTGTCAAAGGCAAGCTCATTGGATTCCATGAACACATCGTTGGCCAGGGTAGGGTTAACATCAAGTAGATGTACAGCTAACCTTAATCTTAATGAATGGGCAAATTTAATCCAATCTCCATTGGAAGAATATACTGTTCCAAAAGTAGAGCCAGTTGGACTTATCTTTTTTGCAGCATCCCATAATTCTGCCAATAAATCTTGATAGATAACAGTTGCATCTGTATAAGCTGGATTCGGTATCGGGGTTTCGTTCAATAGACCTAATGCTTGAAAGTCTGGATTGTCCTTTTGACCATAACTCCAATAAGGAACATCTCCAAAAGTGTCGACCAACTTATAAAAGGTGTAGGCCATCATCATACGACACACTTGAATCTGATCATTGTTGGAACCATAAGGCTCCATAAGCGCTTTGGTGTCAGGGTCTTCGTTTAATTCGATGACTTTCTGATAATCTGTTAGGATACGATAGGGCCATTCCCACATATCATCAATCATTGAAGGACGTAGGGCATATAGGTTTTCTTCCACATAGAAAGCACCTGCCCAGTATTGGGCTATCCCAAGAGTACCTCTTCCGGCTACCCATTCATTATTTAACTCCCATGCCAAATCGTAGGTGGCATTATTGAACAATTGTATTGAGGGAACAGAAACTGGATTGTCTGGGTCCTCTATATAATCTGTGTCACAACTTACCACAATGGTCATAAGACCAAGGGTTATCAAAAGTTTCTTTATATTATTTTTCATTGTTATTTGTTTAAAAGGATAGTTGAACGTTCATTCCGTATGTTCTGATGGACGGCTGCAGGCCACCTTCCAAACCTTGTATGTTACCAGAACCGGTAGAGACGGTCTCAGGATCTATTCCATCATAATCCAACCCCCACGTGAACATGTTCCTGCCAAAGAAGCTTATTCTGGCAGATTCAAAAATATCGACAAAGTCTTTAAAGGTATACCCCAAGGTTATCTCTCTTATTTTAATAAAGTCGGCATCAAAGACATTTTGTGCATCGGGAGTACCAAAACCACCGTAGTGAAGTTGCCCATAAGCTTGGCCGGAAATACTGGTTGTGTTTACAGCAGTATCAGTAACGGTATAATTTCCGTCTTCATCGTAAGTAATAGTTCCAGTAACGCCATCGAGTACTATACCCTCTTCTCGTATATTGTTGTCTACCGTTTCTTGCAACATTCCAGAGTACATCCCCCATTGGTGGGTAGTAGAAAAGTATTTGCCTCCTTTGCTCATTTCCAACAAGAAACTCAAGTCAACATTTTTAAAACGGAACGTATTTCGTAATCCACCTGTATAATCGGGCAGAACAGAGCCTAAAGGAACCAAATCTTGAGTGGCTGCATAAGCACCACTATCTGTTATTACTTTATTGCCTGCATCATCATAAATAAAATCCGTACCCATGATAACACCATAAGACTGTCCTTCGGTTGCTACCAATTGGGCTCTAAATGGGGCGTTGGTTAGATTAACGGATTCCAATCCCTCTATCAATTTTACCAGTTCATTTTCATTTTTTGCATAGTTGATATTGAATTCCCAGGAAAAATCTTCAGAACTAATAGGTTTTACTCCCAATTGAACTTCAATTCCCTTGTTGGTCATCTCTCCCGCATTGATCCATTGTGCGGCATATCCTGTGCTGAGTGATAGGTCTACGGGAATAATCTGGTCTGTTGTCGAGTTGTTATAGTAAGTTACATCTAGATTCAATCTATTTTTAAGAAAGCTAAGTTCAGCACCTACCTCCCAAGTTTCTGTTATCTCATTTTTAAGATTCACATTTTGCAAAGTACTTGGGGCAGTGGCCCTACCTTCACCATTGAAAGGGTTTAGTACCGATAAAGTACTGGAAGCTGCATAAGGGTTGGCGTCGTTACCTACTTGTGCCCAACCAGCTCTTAGTTTACCATAGTTGAACCAATTGGAATCTTTTGCGAAGGTTTCGGAAAAAACCCAGGCCAAAGCTGCCGATGGGTAGAAATATGAATTGTTGTCATTGGGCAATGTAGATGACCAGTCATTTCTAGCAGTTATATCAAGGAAGATTTGGTCTGCCACAGCCAAGTTAAGGCTACCGAATAAACTGTTCACCTTTTTCAGTTCTGTGTCTGTGGCTTTATCAAGGGGGCCGTTACCATTATTGATATTAAAAATACCTGGAAGAGCCAAACCTCCTGTTGTGGCAATTGCCCTGTAATCTAATTGATAATCTCTTTGGTTGGCACCTAGCATGGCGGTAATCCCAAAATTATCGCTGAGGTCTTTATTATAATTAAGAGTAAACTCGTAGTTGTACTCTTGAAAATCGTAGGTTCTTTCCAAATATGAAGACTGTGCTTGGGAGCCAATCGCTTTTTGTTCGGTATTCCTAAAGTTGTATGTATCTCCATAGACAGATAGTTTGGCTCCTAGGTTATCGCTGATCATATAATTGAGGCTGGCCGCGCCATAGATTCTAGAGCGTGTATCTGTTGGATAATTCTCAAAGGCGGTCCAATAAGGATTGTCAGAATAATTGGGAGTGGGGTCATTCCAGGCTATTCGGTTCCAAGTTCTTTGACTGCCATCATCATTTTTATAGTTTCTTAATCTATCAAAATCCAATTGTCTTTGTCCCCATTGGAAAAACTTCTGGGTAACACTGTTGTCATCATAACCTATTGTAGGTCTAATTCCTTTGGAATTGACATAATTTAAATTACTGGTGAACAACCATTTTTCAGACAGTTGTTGCTTGAGGTTCAACCTTATGAAATGTTTTTTAATTTCTGAACCAGGAAGGATGCCAGTGGTATTTTGGTTACCGACAGACATCAAAGCACTTCCTTTTTCTCCTCCTGTTGTAACTGTTACATTGTTGTTTATAGAAACTCCCGTGTTAAAGAAACTATCAACATCGTTAGCTGGTGCAACCCAAGGTCTGGGTTTGAGATAGTCTTCAGGAAAACTATTTTGATCAAATGCATCCCAATGTAAAACCATTACGTTAGGGTCGTACTTAGGCCCCCAACTCTCATCGACAGCGTATTGTGGAATTAGATATTGGGTCCCATTGATATTTACGGTTTCAAACCCATTAACTCCACCCTCATCATCAGCTACAATCGAACCGCCACCATATTCTCTTTGTAGATCAGGAAGTACGGCAACTTGCGACATTGCAACAGAAGTGTTGATGGTGACTCCTAACCTTTTGGAAGATTTGCCGCTTTTTGTAGTGATGAGCACTACGCCATTTGAGGCTCGGGATCCGTAAAGTGCAGCAGCAGCTCCCTTTAAAACAGTTACACTTTCAATGCTGTTTGGGTCAATATCATTAATGGTGCTACCAAAGTCAACGCCACCTGCGCCTCTTTGGGCATTGGTAGTATTAAAGTTTGAGTTGTCCATAGGAATACCGTCAATAACGAAAAGGGGCTGGTTTTCCCCAGTAATGGAGTTGGTTCCCCTGATCAATATTCGTTGGGAACCGTCTAAGTTTCCTGAAGGCGAATTGATTTTTAATCCTGCAACTTTACCCGAAAGTGCAGAAATTGCATTGTTGTTCTGTGCTGAAGTCAATTCTTCTGAACCGACCTTCGGGGCGGAATATGCCAAAGATTTTGGATCCCTTTCAACACCCAACGCCGTAACAACCACCTCTTCCAAGGCCTGGGCATCTTCTTCCATTTGTACATTGATGGTGGAAGAAGCTCCTATGGTTCTTTCCACTGTTTTTTGACCAATGTAGCTAAAACGAAGCACCTGCCCCGTATTTGCCGTAATGGAATAATTTCCATCAAAATCTGTTTGTGTGCCATTAGTTGTGCCAACAACTATTATCGACACGCCTGGAAGAGGTAATCCGTCTTGGCCGGTAACGGTACCAGAAACATTCTTTTCTTGTGCGAGTGCTCCTGTAAAAACAGAGAGAAAAAACACTAGCATCATCCAATAATTTTTCATTATCATAAAAATTAATTTAGAGTTAGTTATTGCATCCAGGCAAGGGGAGGGTAAATCTTGTTTGTAGGCTAATTCAAAAAATCTTCCGAAACAATGAAAACTAAAAATTCGGTAAGAAGTAAGACTTAGAGCCTCCACCTTGTGGATTGCAGCACAAAAAAAATGAAAGTGATCGTGCAGGTTGTAAGCGCTTATTAACCTTTACGCATTTGCCGAACAAGATTAACATTTACAATCACAGGCTTTTGTTTGGTTATGCGGCCTTTTGGATAAACTCTTTTGGGGTGATATGGGTTATCTTTTTAAAGGCTTTGTAAAACGAAACCCGATTGTTGAATCCACATTGGTAGGCTATATCCGAAATGGATTCGGAAGAATTTTCAAAACCTGAGCATAATTTGTTTTTAGCTTCTTCAATTCTATAGGCATTTATAAATTCATAGAAGCTCATGTTAAAATTTTCGTTGATCACTTGCGAGGCATGGTGTCTCGAAATGTTTAATAATTCTGCAATATCATCGAGTCGGAGTTCGTGGTTTAGATAGAGTTTTTGCTTATCCATTAAATGTTCCAATTTGTTTTTCAACTCTATTGAAAATGCTTCGGAAAGGCCTGTTTTTTCATATTTGTCCTTTTTATCCAAAGGAGTCAATTGATGAGGCCTTCTGTTCAAAGTTTTCTGGTTTTTAATCAAAATGTGAATAATGATTACATAAAACAGCAATGGAACAAGCTGTGCATAAATGTTCAGTAGCTTAAAATCATCAATTGAGGTGGTCCAACTGTAAATGGTTAAAAAAACAGTGTATAAAAACAGAAAAATAAAGAGGAAAAGGAGCCTTCTTGTTAAAAAGCTCACTTTATCCTTAGCGAACAATAGTGTATTTTCCCAGAACGACATAGCTATCATTTTTGTCTTCTGGCTTTAAGTTGCAAAAAAGAGAGGTTTGACGTAGGGGTTAATTGACGGATGCCCCAAATGGATTAATGGATGCATGGCCTGAATTGATACAGGAACAAAAATCAACTCTTAAATAATGCAATTGTATAATCAAGGAGCCCACCATCCCCATAATTTCCATGACCGGGAACAATGATGTAGGTATTGGGATATTTGGACTTTATTTTGGAAACTGTTTTGGGCCACTCCATAACATTTGCATCTTCCAAATTTCCTTTTCCGGCACCGACGGATTTAATTAGGCAGCCACCAAACATAATCCTATCACTTGGGAAATATCCAATAATATTATCGTTGGTATGTCCTGCACCCATAAAATCGAGAACTACTTTTTTGTTTCCCACTCGTAACTCTGTAAAATCGGTGAATCCGTTTTGTGGAACCTCCGTTTCTTTTCCAGCAAGGAGCCTTATGGTTTCTTGGTGTGCATACGATGGAATGTCCCTTTCATGAAAGGTTTTTAAGCCACCAACACAATCATCATGAAAATGGGTGGCAACAACAGCTCTTACTGTAATATCCTGTGTGTCCAACCATTCAATGAGTTCCTTGGAAACCATGTTGTTGGTGGGAGTGTCAAATACAATGGCCTCCCCATTATTCACCACAATCATACCATTGCAGGCTACCTTGCCAAAACTCTCGGTTTCTAGAAAAGAGGTGTGCTGGTACGCATGCTCCGTAAGCGCCCCTATCTCTAAAGAATCCGTTTTGTAGGCCATTTGTTTTTCTTTTGTTTTGCATGAAATAACAAGAAGGACGATCAGTAAAGAAAATAGTTTTTTTTGCATGTGGGAGATAGTTAAAGCATCATTTTGGAAAAAGGAATTACAGTTTCGTACCCTTTGTGTTTAAAATAGGAAATCGTTTTTTCATCACCGGTGGCCAATACAAAATCCCCGCCCCAGGCGCCAAGGCTTTTTACCATTCCAAAATAGTCTGGAAAAAGGCGTTGCTTTACGGGTTCTATGTTCAAAACCTTGGAAAGCAAAGCTTCATGTTCCTCCATTAATGTCTCGAACCCTGCCAAAGTGGGTGCATTTATCAATTTTTGGGTGATGCTGGAAATACTTTTTATGAGTTGGGGCCTATCAAATTGTTGCTCCCTGTACTTTGCAATAGCTTCTTTGCTGTTCTGTTTTTGATTGAGGTGTACAAAGTAAAGGGAATCCTTGAAAAAGGGATTAAAATTGATTGCCTCAACATGGGGCACTCCATTTTTTACCTGATACGTTATGGGTGAATTGTGCTGGGCACAAGCAATATCGTAGCCACTTCCGCCAAAGGCATTCCACAAGAGCTGATACGCATCAACCCGAGCCCATTGCGCCAAGTTGTTAATAAGGGTCGAGGATGTTCCCAGCCCCCAGGATTTTGGAAAAGTAAGGTGTGTTTCTATCTGGAAGCCATCACCATCGGTTAAAAGCAATGGATTTTGTGCATTGGCTTCCAAAAGAAGGGTTGCCAATGTCTTGGCCATCGCTTCGTCCGAAGTAGAAACGACATTTAAATTGGCAAGATCAAACTTTGCTGTGAACCAAACTTTATCGTTTTCATCCAAACTGGTCCACTCCAAAAAGCCAGATGTTGTTGGAGTTACATGGAGTGATTGCCCATAGCTGGTGGGCATGGCCAATCCCAAGGCACCATCCAAAATGGCATACTCCCCGGAGAGCAGTAATTTACCGTTGCTGTAAAATGATTTTTTCATTATTGATTGTTTAGCGAAAGCAAAAGGGAATCACTCTCTTTGTCTTCGATAAACTCTTTGATTAAACTTTGGTGCTCCTCAAACAATTGCGCCAGCAACGAAGTAGTCATGTTACCGGTTTTGAGCCAAATAATTTTGGGAGGGCTACCATATAATGTACTTAGGTCAAAAAAATCTGCATCAAAGGTTACGATAGTAAAATGGTTGTCCTTGGCATATCTCCATATATCAATATCTGAGGAATCTACCAGATTTAAATCCTTTACAGAATATGCTTGTGGAAAAATAGGCGCTATTATTTTTATTAGCCGAAAGGAAATGTTTTGATCAAAGAGTAATTTCACGAAGCAATATTCAATTTCTTTTCACGGTCGGCAGCATAGGCGAGACAAGCATTGATGTGCTGTTCTGTCAATTCAGGAAAATCTGCAATAATGGCAGATTTCTCCATGCCGTTGGCCATCCAGTTCAAAACATCGTAAATTGATATTCTGGTTCCCTTTAAAATGGGCCTTCCAAACCTTTTGGCTGGATTTATCTCAATATATTTTTCCAAATTTTTCAAAGTTTTCTATTAAATAGTACCAAGATAAAGATACAAAAAAAGGGCATGGTTATTTTTTAATCTTTTCAAAGGCTTCCTTTACCGAGGCATTCGTTACCGTACGACTTTTGAAATATTCCACAAGTTGTTTTTTTTCATTTTCGGTGGCGCCCATCTGGTTGAGCATGTTGAGCAAATGCATTTTCATGTGCCCTTTTTGGATACCTGTGGTAACCAAGCTACGGACAGCGGCAAAATTCTGGGCCAATCCGGCTACGGCCACGATCTGCATCAATTCTTTTGCGGTAGGATTTTGAAGAATTTCCAATGCAAGCTTTACCAAAGGATGCAAAGTGGTCAGACCCCCTACTGTTCCAAGGGCCAAAGGAACCTCGATCCAAAACTTGAAAATACCATCTTCAATTTTGGCGTGCGTTAAGCTGGAATACTGTCCATCTTTAGCGGCATAGGCGTGCACGCCTGCCTCAACCGCCCTAAAATCGTTCCCGGTGGCCAAGACCACGGCATCAATTCCGTTCATAATGCCTTTATTGTGCGTTACGGCCCTGTACGGCTCCGCCTTGGCAATGTTTACGGCCCGTACAAATTTTTCAGCAAATTGCTCAGCGGGCATATCACTATTGCCCAAATCAGAGATTGGACAACTTACTTCTGCCTTTACCAGACAATGAGGTACGTAATTGGATAAAATGCTCATTACCACCTCAATGTTCTTTTCTTCCTCGGTAAAAGCTTCAAAAGAAATGGCTTGTTCCTTAAGGGTTTTGGCAAATTGCTCCAAACACGAATTGATGAAGTTGGCCCCCATGGCATCCAAAGTCTCAAACGTGCAATGGAGCTGGTGGTACCCTTCCATTTTATTGCTCAAATCCCTTAACTCAATATTGTTGATGCCTCCCCCGCGTTTTTCCATACTTTGGGTGATGGAGGAAACACTTTTAAGAAGCTCGGGCTTTACCCAATTGAAAAATTTGGATAGTTTTTTGGTGTCACCTTTATATATAAAGTGTACTTGCCCCACTTTTTCCGTTCCAAGGATTTCCGTTTTAAAACCTCCGCGTTCCAACCAAAACTTGGCGGCCTTACTGGCTGCGGCAACTACTGAACTTTCCTCAATAGCCATGGGAATGGCCAAATAATTTCCATTGATCAAAAAATTGGGAGCAATAGCAAAAGGCAAATAGTAATTGGAAATGGTGTTTTCTATAAATTCATCGTGCAATTTTTGCACTTTCGGGTCACCGTTCCAATATTGTTCCAACAATTGTCGAGTATTTTCTGGGTCTTTGGTACAATTGTGGGCAATCCAATCAATCTTTTCGGCTTTGGATAGTTTGGAAAATCCTTCAACGGGCGTGTTCATAAAGCTGGCTTAAAGCTTTCAAATATACGGATATTGACCTTTTGGACGAGCCTTGCATCTATTTTGAAACCGAAGCGGTGTTCCAAAGGTTAAAATTTGTTGCAAACGCAACATCAAAATTTATTTTTCCGATAAATATTAGTAAACTTGGGGGTTTTTAATCAAATGTGCCGATTGGAAAAAGCATTTCTAACGGTACATTTTGAATAAATAATGTCATGTCGAGCGCAGTCGAGACATTTTTGTTGAACCTTTAGACAAAGCTTGTCTTGAGCAAAGATGAAAGGCTCAAGATGACAAAAACGCTTTTTTGACATTTAAGAGAATATTTAATCAATTTTTTTACTTCATGAACAAACAGTCTTTTCTATTCCTATTACTTCTGGGAGTTTTGACTTTTACCACGGCACAAAAGAAAAAGATAACCCTTGAAGAGATTTGGGGAGGAGAATTCAGGACGGAACACATGGACGTCCTTCGGTCCATGGACAACGGAACACAGTACACCATTTTAAACACCGAACAATCACCGCGTTCCAGTAGTTTGGACAAATATGATTACGAAACCTTGGAAAAAATGGAAACCATTGTGGCATCTTCCGATGCCATTCCTTATTTTTCATCCTACACCTTTAGCGATGATGAATCCAAAGTACTCTTGGCCACAGAAGTGGAACCTATTTTTAGGCGCTCCCGTTTGGGCATCTATTACGTATATGATATTGCATCAAAAGAATTGACAAAAATCTCCGAGACCAAAATACAAGAACCCACACTTTCTCCCGATGGCAGCCAAGTGGCTTATGTGCTGGATAACAACATTTATGTTTTGGATTTGAAGTCCGGAACCATCAAACAAGTTACCACTGATGGCAGCAAGGGTACCATTATTAACGGAGTGACGGATTGGGTGTACGAAGAGGAATTCGCCTTTGTTCGCGCCTTTGAATGGAACAGCAACGGAACCAAAATCGCATTTCTTAGATTTGATGAAACAGAAGTGCCACATTTTTCGATGGATGTATACGGAAAAGGGCTATACCCTTACCAACATGAATTTAAATACCCCAAAGCAGGGGAGAAGAATTCCATAGTTACGTTGCATTTGTACGATGTGGCTTCAGGCAATATTTCGGATGTTGATTTGAATGACCCATACTATATTCCAAGAATCAAATGGATGCACAATCCAAACGATTTGAGCGTTCAAACTTTGAACAGGCACCAGAACGATTTGAAACTCTATGCTGTAAATGCAGAAGATAATTCAGTATCCATTTTATTGAAAGAAACGGACGATGCCTACGTGGATATTGACGATGACCTAACTTTTTTGGATGATGACAGTTTTATCTGGACAAGCGAGGCGGATGGTTTCAATCACCTCTATCTATACGGAAGAGATGGCAAGCTAAAAAATCAAATAACCGAAGGCCCGTGGGAAGTGACCCGTTACTATGGCTATGATGAAAAGCATGACCGTATTTTTTATCAGTCCGTAGAAAACGGTTCCATCAACAGGGGAGTGTATAGCATTTCCACCAAAGGAAAACGTAAAAAGGCACTTTCCACAGATGAGGGGACAAACTCAGCGGCTTTCAGCAGTGATTTCACCTACTACATCAATACCTATTCCAGTGCGACCACACCATACAGATTTACCTTGCACAAAGCATCTGATGGTAAACTGCTTAAGGAAATCAAGGACAATTCAGCTTTGCTGAACAAATTGGAAGGGTATGAGGTTGCCCCCAAAGAGTTTTCCACCATAAACATAAACGGGTACGACCTAAATATGTATATGATCAAACCTGCGGATTTTGACCCCAATAAAAAATATCCGTTGTTCATGTTCCAATATAGCGGCCCGGGATCACAACAAGTTTCCAATTCTTGGATGGGGAGCAACGATTACTGGCACCAACTTTTAGCATCTCAAGGCTATATTGTGGCCTGTGTAGATGGAAGGGGAACAGGTTTAAAGGGGCGCGATTTTAAAAAATTGACCCAAAAAAAGTTGGGAAAATATGAGGTGGAGGACCAGATTGCCGCAGCCCAAAAATTGAGCGAACGCTCTTATATTGATGAAAACAGAACAGGAATATGGGGATGGAGCTACGGTGGTTTTATGTCCACCAACTGTTTGCTAAAAGGCAACGACACCTTTGAAATGGCCATTGCCGTGGCACCCGTGACCTCTTGGCGTTTTTATGACACCATTTACACCGAACGTTACATGCAGACGCCACAAGAAAATCCAACGGGTTATGATGATAACTCACCGTTCAACTACCCAGAATTGTTGAAAGGCAACTATTTATTGGTGCATGGCTCGGGAGACGACAATGTGCATGTGCAGAACACCATGCGGATGATCGAAGCATTGGTGCAGGCCAACAAACAGTTCGATTGGGCCATTTACCCCGATAAAAACCACGGTATTTATGGTGGCAATACCCGATTGCACCTGTATACCAAAATGACCAGCTTCGTTAAGGAAAATCTATAGAATTTTAACCAATACAGACCTGTTATGACAGAAGTATCCAAACCAGAAAGCGAAAAACAAATATTTGGGCATCCAAGGGGATTGTTCTACCTCTTTTTTGCAGAGTTATGGGAGCGTTTCAGTTTTTATGGAATGCGAGCTTTGCTCACCCTTTACATGGTAGATGTGATTTTCGCAGCTTTAATGGAAAGGGATTACGCCACAGCGGCAGTGTATTCATCGTACGGTTCTTTGGTTTACGCTTCCACCGTTATTGGTGGACGTATTTCCGATAGCATTCTTGGGATGCGAAAATCTATTTTTTTGGGAGGTATCTTAATGTCCTTGGGACATTTTGTGCTGGCCATCGAAAACAACATCACTTTTTTTCTGGCACTTTCGCTCATTATAGCCGGTAACGGATTCTTCAAACCAAACATATCAACATTTGTAGGTTCGCTGTATAAAGATGGAGATCCTAAAAAGGATTCTGGGTTCACCATTTTTTATATGGGAATCAACATTGGCGGTTGGGTAGCTCCATTGCTTTGCGGTTTCTTGGCAGCTAAATATGGGTGGCATTATGGATTTGGATTAGCAGGAATAGGGATGCTTACAGGTTTGATCGTTTTTTGGAGCGGAATCAAAAAAGGGGTTTTTGGAGATAAAGGACTTCCACCAGCAAATGGAAACATTGAAAAAAAGATTTTCGGTCTAAAACAAGGAGTATTGGTGCCGGTTTTGGCTTTTGCCTCGGTTCCAGTGATAGCCTATTTATTGTCGGCTTACAAAGCATTGGGTGCAGAAGGAACTTTCTTTGACGATCAGAACATCGTCAATGTGATTTTCAAATTGATAGGATTATCCATATTGGTATACTTGGGTTACATTATGTACAAAGCAACCGTTGATGAACGTAAAAAACTATTTGTCGCCGTACTGATTACCTTTTTTATGACCATCTTTTGGGGCTTTCATGAGCTTTCGGGCAGTGTAATCACACTCTTTGCCGCCCGAAATGTGGATTTGGAGGGAATCATGTCCGCTTCCCAGACCAATTCATTGAACTCCATGTGGATCATTATTTTGGCCATTCCAATTTCTTTAATGTGGCAATGGCTCTCTAAAAAGAAACTCAACCCAAGAACGCCTTACAAGTTCGGAATGGGGCTTTTGTTGGCCGGAGTTAGCTTTTATGCCTTGGCCGTAAGTGGGGCAAGTGCCAACGAAAACGGTTTTGTTCCCTTCACGTACTTGTTGTTGATGTACTTCTTGTTATCCGTTGGGGAATTGTTCATGTCTCCTGTTGGACTGTCCAAAATTACGGACCTATCTCCTAAACGCATCGTAGCATTTATGATGGGAGTGTGGTTTTTATCATCTGCATTTGCATTTCAGGTAGTTGGCTTTATCGGTAAACAATTGGCCATAGAAAGTACAGATGCCGATATAAGCGGCTTTGAAACTCTTAATGTATACACAGATGGTTTTATGCTCATAGCCGAATATGCTTTGGGAGCTGGTGTTTTAGTGATTTTAGCTTCACCATTGATCAAAAGGTTGATGGGCAAAGTACATTAAAAACAGATTTAAAACTTAAAAACATAAAATCCCTTTTCGCCAGTATAGTGGAAAGGGATTTCTTTTTGTGCACAGCTTAGTTTCCATTTATTGACCAAACTTGGGTAGTTGCTTCCGTCCGCGAATATTGTTTTGGGTCGGATGGAATCCAGAAACCGGTCTAGATTGATTTTCGGGGATTGGGTGAGCAGCACATAATCTGGTTGCTTTTCCAAAGGAAGAATACCCAAACTGTCCACAACGAATAACTTTTTATCACCAAGGCGATAACTGTTTTTCAATTTTGATGTATTCATTTTTTGAATACGTTCCGCAACTGAATAATTGTTTGCTATGCTCCCAAAGTTGGAACTATCAGGAGTAATAATGGAAAGAGAATCCCCCAATTGATGCAACAGAACCGTATTTCGAGACCGATGCGCCAATATAACCACCTCTTTTTTATGCAATTGGGTTTGATTCCAAATATTCCAACTTTGCAAGATGATAACTCCACCAAATAACACTAAAGCCACCCTCCATTTGGGTCTGGATAAAAACACCACCAAAACAATGATGATGAGGTAACCCAATAGCAGCTGAATCGAATCAAAAGGAATATTTTTTATAATAAAACCTTCTTGATGGGCAACCCAGCCAATAATGGAATTCATCATTTTAATGACCCCATTGAAACTATCGACCAAAAATGTGGGTAAAAGATCTATCAAAGCCAGTGCAATGACTAAAATTCCTAGACCCAAAATCAAACCTAAAAAAGGAACAATGAGCAGGTTGGAAATAAAAAACAAGGCGGGAAACTGGTGAAAATAGAACAAACTAATCGGTAAAACCCCTAATTGTGCCGCAACGCTCACGGACAGCAACTGCCATGTTTTACGGATAATCAAATTATCTGGAAACCAAAGTTTTTGCAATTTGGGGTAAATCCAGACAATGGCAAACACCGCAGCGTAACTCATTTGGGACCCCACTTGGAACAAAAACAAGGGCTTTACCAATAATATAAACAACATGGAAAGCGCAATAATGTTGAATGAATTGGTAGGTCGGTTGAGGTAAAGCGCGTAGGCCACAAAAGAAAACATGGTAACGGCACGCACAATGGATGGCGAAAGTCCCGCCACAAAAGCATACCCCCAAAGTAGGAGGACAACCAATAGGAGTTTAAGGGTTTTACCTTTAGGTAAACGTTCCAACGGGACTAAAATAAATTCCAGCAGCAAAAGGATAATGCCCACATGTAGCCCGGATACTGCCAAAATATGAACGGCTCCTGCATTGGTGTAATTGTTATAGGTGTTCTCAGAAATATCGTCGCGCTTACCCAAAAGCAATGCTTGGATTACGCCCAATTCTTCTTCTCCGAAGTTTTCCTTTTTCAATTTGGATATGATGTGTTCCCTAAAGTTGGATGCAAGACCGAATAAAGTTTTTGGAGCACCTTGCTTTTTTATGATAGCAGCATAATTGGTTCTTATTTGGTGTTGAATCCCCTGTTTTTGCAGATAACTTTTATAATCAAATTGGTGTGGATTTAAAGGGGGCCGAATACTATCGGGTTTTGCATAGACCACAAGTTCATCATCAACCTGTAATTCTTTTAAAGTGGAATCCACCGAGAGACTGAAAAGCAGTTTTCCAGATGCTACGTCACCATTCAAAGCAATAATTTGGGCAATATATGGGTGGGAGTAGGCATTTGGTTTGAGTACCTCTCTCACTTTGAGGTGCCAGACCTTTTCTTGGTCGAGGGCCTGTTCAGTATAGTGTTGAGACATTCCTCTGTTCATGGAAATGCCCACAACAAAAACACCCAAGCATATCGTAATGAACGAAGTAAGCACCTCAAAATACGGGAACCCTTCTCTTTGTTGTTTTTTGGCGACCCAGTAAAGCACGGGTAGCAAAACAGACATTGAAACGAGGGGCAAAAGCGGAGCAACTTCAAAATAAAAACCGACAACAATGCCCAAAATAACACACATCGTGAGTTTTATGGACACAAAATTAAGTTGGCGCATTTTACAGGATACGCATGGCCTTTACAAAAGCGCTGTTCCAGTACCCCTCCCGTAACGAGGATACCAGCACGCCCCGTGAGGTTGTGGCATGTATAAATTTAATGTCGTTGCCATCCACATCCACTACCAAGCCAACATGATTGATGCGCCTTCCGGTTTTGCTGGTCTTAAAAAAGAGCAAATCCCCTTTTTCTACATGGTTCACCTTTATTTTTTGTCCTTCCATGGCCATTTGGTAGGAGGTTCGTGGAAACATAATGTCATTTTCCCGTAAGGAAACATAGACCAATCCAGAGCAATCCATGCCCCTTTTGGTGGTGCCCCCGTATTTGTAACGGGTTCCGGAAAAAGTCAATGCGGTGGAGATAATTTCATTGGCCTTAGCATTTTTACGCCCCTTCTTTTTACGTTCCTTTTCAGGTTCTTTTAAAGGGGAAGTGTCTTCATTGGACCCCTCTACCGTAACGGTTCGGGTCTTGCTGTAGGTGCGTCGTTTTTTACCGGGACCACAAGCGGTAACGGCAAAAAGCAACAGTAAGATTATGGTTTTTCGTAACATCCAAGAATAGATTTACATTCTTGGAAGATAAAACTACGCATTTTTCACAATTAATTTGGCGGCCAATTCACTGGCGCCTTTCCCGCCCAATTTTTCTTTTAACAATGTATAGTCGGACAACATACGCTCTCGCTCGGCCCCATCTACGATTTTGGAAAGTTCTCTTTTTAAGTTTTTTGTTGATAAATCATTTTGAATCAATTCTTTAACAACCTCTCTTTTCATGATTAAGTTCACCAAGGAAATATAATCCAACGTGATTATTCGCTTCGCAATTTGATAAGAAATCCAATTTCCTTTGTAGCACACCACTTGAGGGATGCCAAAAAGAGCGGTTTCCAAAGTAGCGGTTCCGCTTGTGACCATAGCAGCATGCGAATGCTTTAAAAGTGTATAAGTTTTGTTGGAAACGTATTCCACTTTATCGCCTTTAAGAAATGGCGTGTAAAAATCATCGGGTAGGCTGGGAGCGCCCGCGATTACAAATTGATAATCGGAAAAATCTTTTTTTACGGAAAGCATCACCTCCAACATTTTTTGTACTTCCTGTTTTCTGCTTCCTGGGAGCAGGGCAATTATGGGTTTTTCAGGATCCAGTCTGTTTTCTTTTCTAAAGGTTTCATTATCCTGGAGCGGTGTGTTTTCTATGGCATCAATTAAAGGGTGCCCCACAAACTGTACTGGATAACCGTGTTTTTTTTCGTAAAAATCCTTTTCAAAAGGAAGGATCACGTACATATGGTCAATATCCCGCTTAATCTTTTTGATTCTGCCCTCTCTTGATGCCCAAATTTGAGGTGAAATGTAATAATTGGTCTTAAAGCCGTGTTCTTTGGCCCATTTTGCAATCCTAAGATTAAAACCGGAGAAATCAATAAAAATAATCTGGTCTGGATTGAACTTTTGAATATCTTCTTTACAATATGAAATGTTTTTGAAGATGGTGGGAATGTTCATCAGCACCTCCAAAAAACCCATAAAGGCCATGTCCTTGTAATGTTTTGCCAATTCTCCGCCAGCTTGTTGCATCAAATCACCGCCCCAACAACGAATCGCTGCCGAGGTATCCTCTTTTTTAAGGGCCTTGATCAGATTGGAACCGTGCAGGTCCCCCGATGCTTCACCAGCTATGATGTAATATTTCATTGACAAGTATCAAGTTCAAGTATCAAGTTCAAGTTCAAGTTCAAAAGTTTTCAGTGAAACCGTTTAATCTTGAACTAGCTCTTGTGTTCTTCGCTTTTTACGACATCACTTTGTACAACAATATAACCAATGCCGTTACCAAAGTGGCCAACATAACTCCCTTGGCCCGTTGATCTCTTTTGATCCGTAAAAATCCAAAAAACGCCACTAAGTTCAAGATGGCGCCCAATGCCAATAAGCTGCCAATATGGCCTTGCTCTATGGCGGCATTAAAGGTCTCCACAATGCCCAAATCGGAAAACATGAGAATGTAGAGCAAAGTTCCAAAGGTATTTGCAATAATTCCTACGATAAATCCTATGATGATTTCTTTCTTATTGTTCATTTAAGTTCCAGTTGTTTATTTGTGGTATGGCGTGGTGTGCCGTAAGGTCGAACTGGGTAGGCACTACCGAAATGTAGCCTTGTGCCAAGGCCCATTCGTCCGTATCCTCGCCTTTGTCCAAAAGTTCAAATTCTCCCGTTAACCAATAATAATCCTTTCCAGAAGGACTAGTTCTTTTGTCAAATTCCTCTTTCCAATTTCCCCTTGCTTGCCTGCATATCCGTATTCCTTTGGGTACTGTTTCCGTTTTCGGGATGTTTACATTCAACACAGTTCCCTTTGGAATTCCATTGGTCAAAGCTTCGGAAACAATTTTTTTGATGGAACCCAACGCAGGCTCAAAATTGGCATCCCAAGCATAGTCGCACAACGAAAATCCAATGGCAGGGATACCTTCGATACCGGCCTCAATGGCTGCGCTCATGGTTCCTGAGTAAATCACATTGATAGACGAATTGGACCCGTGGTTGATGCCGCTTACACAAATGTCGGGTTTTCTGTCCAAAATTACCCGAAGTGCCAATTTTACACAATCGGCAGGGGTTCCACTGCAACTGTACTCGCTTGGTGCACCTTCTTTATGGTCAACGACCACCTTTTTGGAAAACAGAGTGCTGTCCACCGTAATGGCGTGCCCCATACCACTTTGCGGGCTGTCGGGAGCCACTACCACAACATCACCAAGTTCTTTCATGGTGCGGATTAACGCCCTAAGTCCTGGAGCTGTGATTCCATCATCGTTGGTAACCAGAATAAGCGGTTTTTCCATCTTGGATAATTTAAGCCATAAAAATACGTTTTTCATAAGGATATGAAGCCTTGGGCGTTTAACAAAAAATTAAATGCGGTGGAAAGGACTGGCACGGTTTTTTCTGTATCTTAGAGAATTCATACAAGTAGAAACGATGGGTGATGTAATGAAGATTTGACAGTATGAGGTCAGATTATTTCGCTCTAGAAAAATCACATTATGAAAAAGAACTTTATTTTGGCACTTTTGGTTATTCTTGTTGCAGTTGCCTCCTGCAGTTTTACCAATAAGTCTTTTGATAACGACGACAAGGATAAATTTTTATTGGAACTGATTTCCTACGTTTTGGAAAAAGGGCATTATGAACCCAAAGAAGTCAACGATAGCTTCAGCTCCAATGTTTTTGATGATTTTATTGACATCATCGACCCTACCAAAAGATACTTTCTAAAAAGTGACATCAGGGAATTTGAAAAATACAGGTTTATGATCGATGATGAGATCAGAAATACCGACATCGAATTTTTCAATACCGTATACCAGCGTTTAATGGTGCGAATGGAGGAAGCCAAGGATATTTATAAAGAAGTGCTTGCTACCCCTTTTGACTATACACTTGATGAATCCATTGAAATCGATTATGACGAACAAGATTTTGCGGCCAACAAAAAAGAACTTAAGGAACGTTGGAGAAAACAGCTAAAGTACAATACCCTAAACGTTTTTGACAATAAGGTAGACAATATGATCTCTGATGCAAATCAGGAAGCAGCTTCGAATACCGATCAGATATTGGCTTTTAATGATATTCCTAGTACTGTTGATAAGGTCACTACAGAGGAAGAAGCAAGGGAAGTAACCAAAAACACCTTGGACGAGTTTTTCGACTTTGTGGGTGATTTGGAACGCAAAGATTGGTTTGTACAATACTTGAACACCATTGTAGAGGAGTTTGATCCCCACACTTTTTACTTTGCTCCAGAAGAAAAGGAAAAATTTGACATTGGTATGTCCGGTAAGTTTGAAGGTATCGGAGCCCGATTGCAGAAAAAGCCTGAAGGAGCCAAAATCGTGGAAATTATTTCCGGTGGCCCCGTTTGGAGAGATCAGTCGCTGGAAGTTGGAGATCAAATACTCAAAGTAGGGCAAGAGGGTGAGGAACCCATCAATATTGTGGGCATGCGATTGGAAGATGCCATTAAATTGATTAAGGGCCCAGAGGGAACCGTGGTTGATTTGACAGTAAGAAAAGTAGACGGAACCATTGAAACGGTTTCCATAACTAGAGATGTTGTGGAATTGGAAGAATCCTACGCTAAATCAGCAACTATTGATGCTGGTGAACAAAAGTATGGATTGATCAATCTTCCAAAATTCTATGTGGATTTTGAAGATTACTCCGAAAGAAACGCAGCAACCGATGTGGCCAAGGAATTGGAACGTTTAAAAGAAGCAGGCGCAGAAGGAATTATTTTGGATTTGCGCGACAACGGTGGAGGATCTTTAAAAACGGTTGTCGAAATGGCAGGATTGTTCATTAAGGATGGACCTATCGTTCAGGTTCGTTCCTCTGGCCAACGCAAAGAAGTTCACGAGGACAAGGATGAGCGTATCCAGTGGGATGGACCATTGGTTATCTTGGTGAACGAACTATCCGCCTCCGCCTCGGAAATATTGGCCGCTGCCATGCAAGATTACAAAAGAGCGGTAATCATTGGAAGCAAACAAACTTTCGGAAAGGGAACCGTTCAAAATGTAATTCCTTTGGACAATATTGTAAGGGGCAACGAACATGGAGATTTGGGTGCCATTAAATTGACAACCCAAAAATTCTACCGAATCAACGGTGGGTCTACCCAGTTGGAAGGTGTAAAGAGCGATATTGTGGTTCCGGACCGGTACAGTTATATAGATCTTGGAGAACGCGACCAGCAAAACCCGCTTGGTTGGGATAAAATTACCCCTGCGGATTACGAAGTTTGGGATGGCTATATTGATTTTGATGAAGCCGTAAAAAACAGTAAAGAGCGTATGGCGAAAAATGAGCAGATCAAGCTTATTGAGGAAAATGCGAAATGGTTGAAAGAGCAGCAAGATGAAAACACCATTTCCCTTAAATACGATGCTTATGTAAGCAAAGAACAAGAAGCCAAAAAGCGTTCGGAAAAGTTCAAGAGCCTGAGGGATTACGATTCCAAACTGTCTTTTAGTTCCTTGCAATACGAGAAGGAACTATTTACCCAAGATTCTGTTCTCAGGGAAAAAAGAGATAGATGGCATAAAGACCTAGCACGAGACATTTATGTTGAAGAAGCTGTAAATGTGCTAAAGGACCTTCACAAGAACAATATCAAAAGAGAAGAAAATAAATTGGCTAGCGTAAAAGGATAGTCGTTTATAAAAATAGTATTAAAAGCCAACTCTTATGGGTTGGTTTTTTTATGCAACGTTATGAACTCCAGACGAGTTCTATCAGTACAATAGTTGACTAACTAAAAATCCATAGGTTTTGAAAAACAATGAAATTGCAAACCGTTATTGGGTTATTAAGCTACTCAGTTGTTTAGACGTTTTAATAACTCAATAATCCATAATTTAATAACTCTTAAGACGATGAGATTTGTAGAAACTCAAAGTCTTGCACTAAAAAGTGCATACTTGCCTGCCGCAGGCGGGGTTTCAACTAACGATTGTGACCAATGAAGAACAGAACAATTTATGCCCTGCTCATAACACTATGTGTTATTGGCTTTTGGTTGTTTGAAAATTTCTATACCCCGGCAACCTATTCCAATCCAAATGGTACAAAGGGAGACTTGGTGCAAACCGATTTTTTGCCCAGTTCCACAACAGGTGAAGTAGTGGAACATACCTACTATACACTTTCTTATAGTGAAACCCACGAACAAGCAGAGTGGGTGGCATACACCCTTAAAAGGGAGCATCTTACCTATGATGATAGGGAACGCCCCTATTTTATTGAAGACCCAATGGTGAAAACAAAATCGGCAGATTGGCGGAATTACAGAGGTTCTGGGTACAATAGGGGGCATTTGCTTCCTGCTGGTGACCGACGGTTTTCTGAACAAGCGTACAACGAAACTTTTTATACAAGTAACATAAGTCCGCAGGATAAACACTTCAATGCCGGAATTTGGAACCGATTGGAGCAGAAAGTCCGTTATTGGTGCAAAAAATATGGTGATTTAATAGTGATAACCGGAGGGGTGTTGGAAAATGATTTAGAAGAGATTGGAATCGAGGATGTAGATGTGCCGCGCACTTTTTACAAGATTGTGTTGAAAGGTAATGGTGAAGGAGCGCAAGTACTGGCCTTTTTGATGCCAGCAGAAGAAAGTCAAGAACCACTTCAAAATTTTGTGGTGCCCATTGATGAAATCGAGGAGAAAACAGGTATTGATTTTTTTCAAAACCAACCTGAAAATTGGCAATCAGCAATAGAAGCTCGGGTTGATACCCAAGATTGGAAATTTTAAATACCGTCCTTCAAGCGGTTGGAATCCAGTTTTAGGAAGATGAACAATAACATCGTAAAGAAAATCAAACCAGAGCCACCGTAGCTAAAAAAGGGCAATGGAACCCCGATAGTGGGTAACAGCCCGATTACCATTCCAATATTTATAAAGTAGTGGAACACCAAAATGGAAATCACCCCATAACCATACATTCGGCTAAAGTCACTCTTTTGCCGCTCCGCAATATAAATCAACCGTAAAAAGAATAATGAAAACAATAGAATTACGGCAGAAGTGCCTAAAAACCCCCATTCTTCGCCCACCGAGCTAAATATATAATCCGTATGCTGCTCGGGCACAAAATCCCCTTTGGTCCGTGTACCCTCCATAAATCCTTTTCCGGTAAAACCGCCCGATTCGATAGCTTTTTCGGATTGATAGGTGTTGTAGCCAATGGTCTTTCGGATTTCATCAAGCTTTTCTTCGTCCTTTTCCAAACTCAACCATAATGAAAAACGATCTCTGTGACGTTGTTCAAATACATTTTCAAATACAAAATTTACAGATAGGGAAAAGAGTATCGAAACAACAATCACCCCTACAACGGGGAGTATAGGAATTTTTACGGATGCCTTTTTGAATGTGTAGATCAATAGGGTTAAAATGATCAACCCTATGGTGACCCAAACAGTTCCGAACATTAAAGTTGTAGCAAATAAAACGACCGCAAAAATGAGGATGCCCAAGTAATAGATGGGAAACCCTTCTCTAAATAGCACAAAAAAGAGAGAAAAGTAAATAAGTGAGCTTCCTGGATCGGGCTGTGGCAATATCAATAACGCGGGCAATAAGATGATGATCAAGGCATAAATTTGATGCTTTCTTGTCCGAATATCCGTTTGGATGTCGCTTAAAAACTTGGCCAGTGCCAAGGAGGTTGCCACTTTCGCCAACTCCGAAGGTTGAAGGTTAAAAAAACCAAGGTCGTACCAAGAAGTTGCCCCAGCTATGGTTTTTCCAAAAACAAACAAGCCCAAAAGCAAAACAATCGAAACAATATAGAAGATTGAAGCAAAGCGTTCAAAAAACTGTGATTCTACAAAGAGCACGAAGATGATGCCCAAAGCGGCAAGGCCTATAAAAAATAGCTGTTTGCCGTATAAAGTGGAAAAATCAAAAATGGAGGTACTGGCTTCGCCCACCGATGTGGAGTAAATATTGATCCAACCAATAAATACCAAAAGTGCGTAGAGGATTACGGTAATCCAATCCAATCTGCCAAAAGGCCCCCTACCACTCATATTCGTTTATTTCAAAAGGTTCTCCACTATATGGTTTGGCATACTCGTGTTCCAATGTTTTTTCCAGCATGCGCTTTTCCAAATCTTTTCGGGTAATCTCCCCTTTAATGTATTTTTCTATCAAAAGCGAGGCAATGTGACCCGCATAGCGTGATCCGTAATACCCATTTTCAATATAGACCGCCAATGCGATCTGGGGGTTTTCAATAGGGGCAAAGGCGACAAAAACGGAATGGTCGGTCAATTGCATTCGCTCTCCATCAATACGGATATAATTTTCCACAGTACCTGTTTTTCCAGCTATCTCAATACCTGGAATTTGGACCCACCTTGCTGTTCCATAATTATACACATTGGCCATGCCCTCAATTACAGGTTCAAAATGTTTTCTGTCTATGGTGGTGTATCGGGGCTCGGTGTATTTGGGGTCAATCTTACCATTATCCCCAACGTTCTTAATTATGTGTGGCGTGTAAAAATATCCACGATTGGCAATGGCAGCGGTCATATTGGCCAATTGTAGAGGAGTGGCCGCAATTTCCCCTTGACCAATGGAATTGGATATGATCGTGGATGCCGCCCACCGGCCATCCCCATACCACTTATCATAATAGGCCACATCTGGAATTCTTCCCGGGGCTCCAGTAGGGAGGTCGGTACCCAAGAAATCACCAAGACCAAAACTTTTCATGTGCTTTTCCCACATATCCATGCCTTCGTCGGTAGTCTCGTATTTGTCGAATATTTTTCGGAAGACTCCGGCAAAATAGGCGTTGCACGATTGGTAAATACCTGAATTTAAATCTCGAATACCACCACCACAATGGCATCCCCTGAGCGTATTGCCTACGTAGAACCCGTGATAGCACCTAAATTTGGTGTTGGTATCTATTACGCCTTCTTGTAAGCCCACTAAGGCATTAAGTGTTTTAAAAGGTGATCCAGGGGAAGGCTGTGCTAAAATAGAACGGTCCCAAGTAGGTTTGGATATGGTATCGTAATGTAGTTTGCTATAATTTTTGGAGCGTTCCCTGCCTACCAAAAGGGCGGGGTCGTAGGTCGGGCCCGAAATCATGGCCAATATTTCTCCTGATTTGGGTTCAATGGCCACAATGCCCCCACGTTTGCCGTGCATCAATTTTTCCCCATACTCCTGCAGAGTCTTGTCCAAGGTAATGTGAATCTCTTTGCCTTGTTTGGGAAGGGTGTCCAATTTTCCGTCTTTGTAAGGCCCAATATCCCTGTTAAAACGGTCTTTCTGAATATGCTTGACACCTTTTCGGCCTCTCAATATTTCTTCATATTGCTTTTCAATACCTGTACGTCCTTTTAATTCTCCGGCAACATAATACGGATTGTTTTTTAGGTCCCATTCGTTTACCTCACTGATGTAGCCCAGTACATTGGCCGCACTTTTGGTATTGTAATAGCGCAACGACCTCTTTTGAATATAAAAACCGGTGAAGTGCCGCATTTTTTCCTGAAGCTTGGCATAATCCTCTTTGGAGAGTTGGGGCACCAAAACAGAGGGTAGCCGAGGAGAATAAATTCTCGCTTTTTCCATTTTGGAAAGGAATTCAAGTTTATCAATACCCAAAAGACTGCAAAATTCCAGAGTGTCCAAAGGTTTTACTTCCCTTGGGATGACCATAACGTCGTATGCAGGCTGATTGCCTACCAATAGTTTGCCGTCCCTGTCGTAAATGTAGCCTCTTTCAGGATAGTCGTAGACTTTTTTTATGGCGGGATCATCCAAAATTTGATCGGGCGAAAACCGAAACAATTGCAGATAGGATAACCTGCCAATAAAGGTGAATCCTATAAGTACAATAATGGATGACAGCAATAATTTCTTCATGACCAACCTAAATTCTAGGGCTTCTTATATACCCCAACGATAAAAACTACGTTTTTATTCGCTTTTTGGACTAAATAGTGAACTGAATAATACACAAAGTATTAAAGTTACAATACCTGTGGCGAAAACTTTCTTCAAAATTAATAGGATATGGGCGATACTTAAAATTTCAAACGAAAAGAATATCAGATGATGGATAAAAACGAGCAAAGCCATAAAGGTGATACGCTGTACCTTGGTGGTGTTCTTAAAGCTGAAACTTTGAAAATCGTAGTTTACACCAAAACAAAACCGCATAATGGCGGGTCTTGCATAGGCAATGGTAACCGAGGCCAAAGCATTCAAGGCAAGGGTGTCAGAAAAAATATCAATGACCAGCCCCAATAAAAATGCAGTAAGCATAAAAAGTGCCCTGTTCCCTTTGATGGGGTACCAATAAAAGAAAATCACATATATAAACGGGTTGATAAAACCCAGAAAGTTGAGATTGTTAAATATCAAAATCTGTGTGATGACCAATAACACAAATCGCAGCATATTTATGATCAGGGTATTGTTCATTCTATGGTTCTGGATTCTAATTCCTCAATCTCCTCTTTGTCCTTATTCTCTATAAGATATACATTTTTGATGTTGGCCATATCCGAAAACAGTTCCACATCTATATCGTAAAAGCTCTTTGATGCGTTCAAGTCGTATTTTTTAATGATCCCAATGGGAACGTTTTCTGGAAAAATACTGGACATGCCCCCAGTTACAATAGTGTCGCCAACGACCAAGGGAACCAATCTTGGAATATCTATCAATTGTACCACCTTATAATCTTTAGTGTCCCAAATCAAGGAACCAAAGTATTCGGTGCCCTTAATTTTTGCGTTGATGTTGGATTTGGTGTTCAGCACACTTTGTACCGTGGCAAAATTATTGGAGACATTCTCTACGATTCCCAAAATCCCATCGGTGGTAATTACGCCCATATCTTGTTGTACCCCATCTTTCTCTCCTTTGTCAATTAAAACATAATTTCTGGGAGAGGTAAAACTATTCTTGATGAGCCTCGCGTTCAATACCTGATAGATGGCCAGGGTGGAATCCAAAGGTTCAATGCTGTCATATTGGGCATTGAATAGCATTTTGCGCAACTGCTGATTTTCCTCGACCAATCGTTTATTTTCTTCTTGTAGATTAAAATACGAAGACACATCTGACCCAGCACCGTAAATACTTCCAGACACCCATCGGGATGAATTAAAAAATTTGGATTGATGGTAGGAATGGGAGCGAATCGTCATCACCAATGCGATAAACGCAAAAAAAGCATACAAAAATGCATTTCGGTAGCGTAAAACAAAATTGATGATGCGTTGCATGCAATCGTATCGTTAAGAAGGTTTTTCAACTCCTTGAAGGTAATAGAACCGCAGAAAATACAAGTCTATTTTATTAAAATACTTTTATAGCGCTCCAAGTTTTTAAGAGCAATGCCCGTACCCCGCACAACGGCCCTCAAAGGATCTTCGGCGATGTACACGGGCAAATCGGTTTTTTGGGAAAGCCTTCTGTCCAAACCTCGGAGCATGGATCCACCACCTGCCAAATAAATACCTGTATTGTAAATATCCGCTGCAAGTTCGGGTGGGGTTTGTGACAAGGTTTCCATAACGGCATCCTCTACCCTTAAAATACTTTTGTCGAGTGCTTTGGCAATCTCTCTGTAGGAAACATGGACCTGTTTTGGTTTTCCCGTCAATAGGTCGCGGCCTTGTATGGATTTATCCTCTGGTGGGGATTTCAAATCCTCGGTAGCCGAACCAATCTCTATTTTGATGGCCTCGGCGGTGCTTTCGCCCACGTACAAGTTATGTTGGGTCCGCATATAGTAGATAATATCGTTGGTGAACACATCACCAGCAATTTTTACGGATTTGTCACAAACAATACCACCAAGTGCAATGACCGCAATCTCCGTAGTACCACCGCCTATATCCACGATCATGTTTCCTTTCGGTTGCATAATGTCCAGACCAATACCAATGGCAGCGGCCATTGGTTCGTGAATCAAGTATACTTCTTTACCGTTTACACGTTCAGCAGATTCGCGTACCGCACGCATTTCCACTTCAGTAATCCCAGAAGGAATACAAATGACCATGCGAAGTGCCGGCGGGAACCATTTTTTCTTGAGTGCCGGAATATTTTTGATGAACATACTGATCATCTTTTCCGAAGCATCGAAATCGGCAATTACCCCGTCTTTCAACGGTCGTATGGTTTTGATGTTTTCATGGGTTTTCCCCTGCATCATGTTGGCTTCGCGGCCCACCGCGATAATTTTCCCCGATACACGGTCCCTTGCCACAATGGAAGGACTGTCCACAACCACTTTGTCCAAGTGGATGATCAGGGTATTTGCAGTACCAAGGTCAATGGCAATTTCCTCGGTCATGAAATCAAAAAATCCCATACAAATTGTCTGTTTTTCGGATTAACGGTAAAATTTAACGGCTAAAGTACTAAAATTAATGTTTAAAATGTCTTGTACCCGTCATCACCATGGCCAATCCATTTTCGTTGCAATAATCAATGCTCAATTGATCCTTGATTGATCCCCCGGGTTGAATCACACTTTTAATGCCCGCGTTGTCCGCAATTTCCACACAATCGGGAAAGGGGAAGAAAGCATCGCTGGCCATAACCGCACCGTTCAAATCAAAGTTAAAGGATTGTGCTTTGTGGATGGCTTGGTTCAATGCATCAACACGCGATGTTTGCCCAGTTCCGCTTGCACACAATTGTTTGTTCTTTGCCAAAACAATGGTGTTACTTTTAGTGTGCTTGCACAATTTAGAAGCAAAAATCAAGTCCTCAATTTCTTCTGGAGTCGGCTTTTTGTCGGTCACGGGGTTCAGGTCTTCCTTTGTGTCGGTTTTGGAATCCTTATCCTGAACCAAAACACCGTTCAAACAAGTCCGTACCAAAGTGTCTGGCAAGTCAATTTCATTTTGGACAAGAATGATTCGATTCTTCTTGCCTTTCAAGATTTCCAAAGCATCATTAGAATAGCTTGGAGCAATTACTACTTCGCAGAACAATTTGTGAATTTCTTCGGCCGTAGGTTTATCAATTTCAACATTGGAAATTAAAATACCACCAAAAGCTGAAACTGGATCACCTGCCAATGCATCCACATAGGCTTGTTTAATGGTGCTGCGGGTGGCTAACCCACAGGCATTGTTGTGTTTTAAAATCGCAAAAGTTGGGTCATCGTTTTTGAATTCTACCATCAAATTTACGGCAGCATCCACATCTAATAGATTGTTGTAGGATAATTCCTTACCGTGCATTTTGGAGAACATCGCATCAAAATCACCAAAGAAGAATCCTTTCTGGTGTGGGTTTTCACCGTAACGCAATACCTGACCTTTGGTCTCGCTTATTTTCAACACGGTTTCTTCTTTTTCTTGGTTGAAGTAGTTGAAAATGGCCGTATCGTAATGTGAGGAAATATTGAAGGCCTTGGTCGCAAAACGTTTACGGTCTTCCAGGGTAGTGCTTCCGTTTCCTTCGGAAATCACATTCAAAAAGTCTTCGTAATCCTCCATGGACGATACACAAAGCACATCCTTGAAGTTTTTGGCAGCGGCCCTGATGAGAGAGATGCCTCCAATATCAATTTTCTCGATAATATCTTGTTCCGATGCGCCACTGGCAACGGTTTTTTCAAATGGGTAAAGATCTACGATTACAATGTCCAGCTGTGGAATATCAAATTCCTTCATTTGGGAAACATCGCTCTCGTTGTCCTGTCTGTTCAAAATGCCACCAAAAACCTTTGGGTGCAGTGTTTTTACGCGTCCCCCCAAAATGGACGGGTAACTGGTAACATCCTCAACAGGTACCACGTTGATACCTAGATCACGGATAAATTTTTCGGTACCTCCTGTGGAATAAAGAGTTACACCAAGTTCGTCCAATTTTTTCACGATGGGTTCCAGTCCATCCTTATGAAATACGGAAATTAATGCGGCAGAGGCTTTTTTGGCAGTCATCTTCTATGTCTTAAAATCAATTTATTAAGCGCACAAAAGTACCTTTTTTGAAGCTAAAAAGCAGAACGGTTTATCAACAAAATGGGAGAAGTTTTACAGAATTTCAGCAACGTTCTGGTTGATGAATTCCAAAAAACGTTCATCTTCTTCCGTAAATGGGTCTGGTGTATTGGAGTCAATGTCGATTTGCCCCACATTTTCGCCATTCACAAATAGCGGAACAACAATCTCTGCTTTTACCGTGATGCTGCAAGCAATGTAGTTGTCTTGGGCTGCCACATCCGGTACGACGAAGTTCTGGTTGCTCACGGCAACCTGTCCGCAGATGCCTTTGCCAAAGGGGATAATAGTATGGTCGGTAGGAGTACCAGCGTAGGGGCCCAATTTCAATTCTGCCTTGTCGCCATTTTTAAAGTAGAACCCGACCCAATCGTAATAATCGACATTATTGCGCAAAAGTTCACAGATTTCCCCCAAACGGGCATCTACTGATTTGTTTTCATCTTTTATGATTTCGAGGACCTTGGGTTCCAATGATTTTAGCATGAGGTAATTTTTTTTGCAAATGTATTGAATAGTGGTTTTGTACAACAAAAGAAAGTAAGCTTACAGCCTAAAAACAGATAAAGTTCTGTTAAGCAAAACAATAAATGTTAATATTTTGTAGTTTTGTAGTCGAATGAAACAGTTTTTCCATCAAATAGGATCCTCGGTAATGGCACTTTTGCTGTTGGCCTCCACGGTTTCGTGGACGGTGGACAAGCATATCTGTATGGGCCGTGTGATGGATATTTCCTTTTTTGCCCATGCCGACGATTGCGGTATGGACATGGATATGGAAAAATCGTGTTGTGATGATGAGTCGTTCACTGTTCAAGGTCAGGACGACCTAAAAATCTCCTTTGAAAACTTTAGTCTGGACCAACAGGTTTTTCTTGTGAGTTTTGTCCATACCTATTTTCAACTTTTCGAAATTGATTCCGAAGAACCTAGCTCTTTTAATGAGTATAATCCGCCACCATTGATACGGGATGTGCAGGTTCTTGACCAGACTTTCCTTATTTGATTTAACATAGATTGGACTGTACCCGACCCCAGAGTGGTTGGGCGGCTGCGTTTATGCGCATTTTTGAGTTGATCTAATGTTTAAATCAAACCCTTATGCTGAACAAGAGCATCAAATTTTTAATAGAAAACAAATTGGTAGCCGTGTTGCTCCTGCTATTATTTATGGCATGGGGCATTGTAAGCACACCTTTTAATTGGGATACTGGTGGCATTTTGCCTAGTAATCCCGTTGCTGTGGATGCCATACCTGATATTGGTGAAAACCAACAGATAGTTTTTACCAAATGGCCCGGGCGCTCTCCACAGGATATCGAAAATCAGATTACCTACCCCTTGACCACCTCCTTATTGGGGATACCTGGGGTAAAAACAATCCGAAGTTCCTCTATGTTTGGGTTTTCGAGCATTTACATCATTTTTGAGGAGGATGTGGAGTTCTATTGGAGCCGAAGCCGTATTTTGGAAAAGCTCAACTCGCTTCCCAATAACTTGTTGCCCAATGGTGTAAACCCTGCTTTGGGGCCAGATGCCACTGCCCTTGGACAGATATTTTGGTACACATTGGAGGGGCGCGATAAAGACGGAAATGTAACGGGCGGATGGGATTTGCAGGAACTGCGAAGCGTACAGGATTACTATGTAAAATATGCTTTGTCCTCAGCATCCGGTGTATCAGAAGTCGCTTCCATTGGTGGGTTTGTTCAAGAATACCAAGTGGATGTGAACCCCGAACTGATGAAGCAATACAATGTGGGGTTGGACCAAGTTGTCAAAGCCGTGAAGCAGAGCAATCGGGATATTGGTGCACAGACCTTGGAAATCAATAAAGCAGAATATTTGGTGCGTGGGCTCGGCTACATCAAATCGTTGGACGACATTAAAAACGCAGTGGTGACCGCTACTGATTTTACCTCCATTCGGGTTCAGGATGTGGCCCAGGTTTCTTTGGGGCCTGCGGTTCGTCGAGGAATTTTGGATAAAGAAGGCGCCGAAGTGGTTGGTGGTGTAGTCGTGGCTCGATATGGTGCGAATCCTTTGGAGGTCATCAACAATGTAAAAGATCAAATAAAAGAGTTGAGTGCGGGACTTCCATCCAAAGAGTTGAAAGATGGCACCACTTCGCAACTTACTATCATTCCTTTTTATGATAGAACCGAACTCATTCAAGAAACGCTGGGAACGCTCAATGAAGCCTTGACCCTGGAAATCCTCATCACCATTTTGGTGATTGTGGTCATGGTGTTCAATTTGAGGGCTTCCGTTTTGATTTCAGGTTTGTTGCCTGTTGCAGTGCTCATGGTGTTCATCGCCATGAAAATGTTCGGGGTTGACGCCAATATTGTTGCATTATCAGGTATCGCAATTGCCATTGGAACCATGGTCGATGTCGGGGTGATTCTCTCTGAGAACATTATTCGTCACATGGATGAGAATGACCAAAACCTATCTATAAATGAAGTAGTGTACAATGCCACAGCTGAGGTATCAGGTGCTATTTTAACACCATCATCAGTTTTATTCCAGTCTTTACCATGGTTGGGGCCGAAGGAAAACTATTCCGTCCATTGGCCTTTACCAAGACGATGGCTTTGACGGCCTCGATTATCGTCGCCCTCTTTTTGATTCCACCCTTTGCAGCCATCATTTTTAGAAAGCAAAGTGCAAATCAAACTTTCAAACACATTTGGAATGGGGTTTTGGTCGTCTTGGGATTGGTGGCCATCGCTTTCGGATATTGGTCGGGACTGGCCTTGATCGCCTTTGGCGTTTCTGGAATCTTGAAGTTGAGAGAAATTCTAGATGCTAAACAAGCTGGAATGCTCAATGTGGGTATCTGCGTTACTACAATTATTTTCTTGTTGGCCACCTATTGGAGACCCTTGGGCTTTGATCGCAGTATTGCCATCAACCTAATTTTTGTTGGCTTGATTTGTGGTGTTTTATTGGGCGTATTTTACCTATTCAGACAATATTACAGCCGCATTTTAACATGGGCATTGGAAAACAAACTGCTATTTCTTTCTATTCCTTCTGTAATAGTTGTCTTCGGATTTATGATCATGCGCAACACAGGGGAGGAATTTATGCCCTCGCTCAATGAAGGCTCATTCCTTTTGATGCCCACTTCCTTGCCCCATGCAGGAGTTGAAGAAAACAAAAGGGTGTTGCAACAGCTGGATATGGCCGTTGCCACCATCCCCGAGATTCAAACTGTAGTGGGTAAAGCTGGTAGGACCGAATCTGCATTGGACCCTGCACCACTTTCCATGTACGAGAACATTATTCAGTATCGGTCAGAGTACCAGAAAAATGATGCTGGAAGTCCACAACGATTCAAAATCAATCCCGATGGATATTTTGAGCTGAGCAACGGAAAAGTATTGGCCAATCCAAACTTGAAAGTGAGCAACGAACAAAACTATACTGAAAATCATGTAAGCGAACCGTTGCGAATAAATCGGAATCTTTTAATTCCAGATGATGATGGGGAATATTTCCGAAACTGGCGTCCCGAGATCAAAAGTCCGGATGATATTTGGAATGAAATTGTAAAGGTGACCAAGTTGCCCGGCGTCACTTCGGCGCCCAAGCTCCAACCCATCGAAACACGTTTGGTGATGCTTCAAACAGGAATGCGTGCTCCGATGGGTATTAAGGTAAAAGGTCAGGATTTAAAGGAGATTGAAAATTTTGGCCTTCAATTGGAACCCATTTTAAAAGAAGCGGCTGGAGTTAAAGATGAAGCTGTTTTTGCAGACCGAATCGTTGGGAAGCCCTATCTGCTCATCGATATTGACCGTGAAAAATTGGTACGCTACGGACTTGTAATTGAAGATGTGCAACAAATTCTTGAGGTGGCCATTGGAGGTATGAATTTGACCCAAACCGTGGAAGGAAGGGAGCGCTATGGTGTTCGGGTGCGCTACCCAAGGGAACTTCGGGAAAACCCAACCGATTTGGAAAATATTTATGTTCCGGTGCAAAAAGGAAGTCCCGTTCCATTGAGCGAACTTGTAACCATTCGATACGAGCAGGGACCACAAGCGATTAAGAGCGAAGACACCTTTTTGGTGGGCTATGTGCTATTTGATAAGCAAGATGGCTATGCAGAGGTCAATGTGGTGGAAAATGCACAGGCCAAGATTGAAGAAAAAATAGAAAGTGGCGAATTGGTGGTGCCAAAAGGCATCAGCTATAAATTTACCGGGACGTATGAGAACCAGTTACGTGCAGAAAAAACTTTGTCCGTGGTGGTTCCCTTGGCCCTATTAATCATCTTTTTGATACTTTACTTTCAGTTTAGGTCGGTTGCTACTTCCCTAATGGTTTTTTCTGGAATTACGGTGGCTTTTGCAGGTGGCTTTTTAATGATTTGGTTCTATGGTCAGGATTGGTTTCTAAACTTCAGTTTTATGGGTGAGAACCTGCGTGACCTTTTCCAAATGCATACGATTAACCTGAGTGTGGCTGTCTGGGTCGGTTTTATTGCCCTGTTCGGTATTGCTACCGATGACGGGGTGGTGATGGCCACCTACCTTACCCAAACTTTTGACAAGAACAAACCCAACAATTTAAAAAGCATCCGTACCTCGGTACTGGAAGCAGGCGAAAAACGTATCCGGCCTTGTTTGATGACCACAGCGACCACCATTTTGGCACTTTTGCCCGTGCTTACCAGTACAGGAAGAGGGAGTGATATTATGATTCCGATGGCCATTCCAAGTTTTGGAGGGATGTTGATTGCATTGATCACCTTGTTTGTGGTGCCCGTGCTATTCAGTTGGAAAAGTGAGTTGCAACTTAAAATGCAAAACAGATGAAAAGGAGATTCATATACATAGTATTTGCTTTAACAGCTTTTGGGGTTAACGCCCAGTCCTTGGAAAGCTATTTGCAAGAAGCTGAGTTGAACAGTCCCAAGATTCAAGCCTTGGAACTTCGCTATAACATCGCAAAGGAAAAGGTGGTCGAAATGAACACTTTGCCCAATACCACCATAGCGGCAGGATATTTTGTGAGCGAACCAGAGACCAGAACAGGGGCACAGCGTGCCAGATTTTCGGTATCGCAAATGTTACCTTGGTTCGGAACGATCACCGCACGGGAAAACTATGCAGGTTCCATGGCGGAGACCGAGTATGCAGAAATTGTAATCGCCAAACGAAAATTGGCCTTGTCCGTGGCACAATCCTATTATGTGTTGTATGGAATTCAGTCGAAGCAAAAAGTGTTGCAGGAAAATATAGAACTGCTTAAAACCTACGAGACCTTGGCTTTGACCTCTGTTGAAGTGGGAAAGGCTTCCGCGGTTGATGTTTTAAAGCTTCAAATTCGTCAAAATGAATTGCAACAGCAGAAAGAAGTGCTGGAGCAATCGTACCTAGCAGAGCAGGCTGTCTTCAATAATTTGCTGCATCGAGATGAAAGTATTGGGGTTGAGGTGGTGGATGAAATGGATATTCCTATGGATGAGCCCATTTTCAACAAAGAAGATTTGGGCCTCAACCCAGAGTTGCTCAAGTATGATCAGTTGTATGAATCGGTCACCCAATCGGAGTTGCTGAACCAAAAGGAAAATGCTCCAAGTTTTGGGATAGGGTTGGATTATATACCTGTTTCGGAACGGGATAATATGGTTTTTAGTGATAACGGCAAGGATATTGTAATGCCGATGGTCACTTTTTCCGTTCCCATTTTCAACAATAAGTTTAAATCGACCACCAAACAGAACGAGCTTCGTCAAAAAGAGATTGAATTCCAAAAAGAGGAGCGGCTGAACGTGCTGGAAAATGCCTATGCCAATGCCATTTCGCAACGGAATCAGGCTCGTATTGCGCATCAAACCCAAGCAAAAAACCTAAAACAGGCCAAGGATGCCGAAGAAATCCTGATCAAGAACTACGAAACGGGCACCATCGACTTTAACGATGTCCTCGACATTCAGGAGTTGCAGCTCAAGTTTCAAACCAATCAAATACAATCAGTGCAGTTGTATTATCTACAATCTGCCATCATCAATTATTTAATTAACAAGTAAATTTAAAATGTCAAAAATGAGAACAAACATTAGAACTATTATCGGAATCGCATTCGCTTCAGTATTGGTACTTACGGTATCGTGCAAGGGAAAAACGGAGGAAGCAAAAGAAACTTCTACGGAAGCAACCATGGAACATGAAGAAGGCCATGACATGGAAAAGATGGACCATGAAGGGCATGACATGGAAGGCATGGAAACCGCAAAAATGGAAGGCAAGGAATATACCTCCACATATGTTTGCCCAATGCATTGTGAAGGCAGTGGAAGCGATGAAGAGGGTAAATGCCCAGTTTGCGGGATGACCTATGTGTTGAACGAGGAGCACATGGCGGACGGACATACCCACAATTAATTAAAGCTTGAATTGTGTACCAGCGATGCGGATTAAAGTAAAAAATATGGTTTGCGATAGATGCAAAGGTGTTCTGAGACAAGAGTTTCAGAATGCGGGCATCAAGGTGGTACATATGGATTTGGGAGAAGTCCAATTTTATGACGGAGCCCAATATCAATTGGAGCGTATTCGGGAGATTTTGGTCAAAAATGGTTTTGAATTGATCGAGGGTGTGAATGAAAGTTATATAGCTGACATTAAAAAACACTTGATCAATGCTTTGGATGGCGATTTGCACCGGAATCTCTCGAAATACCTGTCAGAAAAAATGAACAAAGATTATTCGGTGCTCAGTAAAATGTTCAGTGCCAAGGAGGGCCTGACCATTGAAAAGTACTTTATCCTCTTGAAAATTGAGCGGGTAAAGGAAGAAATCCAGATGGATAACAAGACATTTTCTGAAATAGCTTATGATTTGAACTATAAGAGCAGTAGCCATTTGGCCAAACAGTTTAAATCGATAACAGGAATGTCCATGAGTGAATACCGAAAAGTGCAAGATTGGAATCGGAGGCCTTTAGATCAAATTGTATAAAAGATACCCAGAATTGTGAAAAGCTTCCTGCTGGTGTTCAGCTAGTTTTGAATAAAAAAAAACAAACAAGATGAAACATACCTATCACATACACGGAATGAGCTGTAATGGCTGTAGAAATCATGTAGAAGGAACCCTTTCCAAAGTGGAGGGGGTTACCGGGGTTGAGGTAAATCTGGAAAAAGCCGAGGCCGTGATTGAGATGGAGGAGCACATTCCAATTAAAAAGTTCGAGGAAGCTTTGGAAAAAGATGGAGGCGGTTACAGTATTCATGCCGAAGGCCATCATCATAAACCGAAGAAAAAAGAGAAAAAATCGGTTTCCAACGGTAATGGTACCTTCTATTGCCCCATGCAATGCGAGGGAGACAAAACCTATGATGAACCAGGGGATTGCCCCGTTTGTGGGATGGATTTGGTGGAGGAACAAAACACTTCGTCCAGCTCCAAACAACAATGGACCTGTCCCATGCATCCCGAAGTGGTGGAAGATGGCCCAGGTTCCTGCCCAAAATGTGGAATGGAGTTGGTGCCCAAGGAGCCCGAAGCCAGCGCGGAAGAAAAAACCTATAAAAAACTGCTCAAGAAATTTTGGATAGCAGTAGCTTTTACGCTGCCCATTTTCTTGATAGCCATGAGCGATATGATTCCCAATAATCCGTTGCATGAGCTAATGGCGCCAAAATTTTGGAATTGGGTTCAGTTTGCGTTATCACTGCCTGTAGTTTTTTACGCTACTTGGATGTTTTTTGAAAGAGCTTATCGAAGCATTAAAACGTGGAACCTGAACATGTTTACCTTGATTGGTATTGGTGCGGGCGTGGCTTTTATATTTAGTGTGCTAGCATTGTTGTTCCCAGGATTTTTTCCTGACCAGTTCAAGGGGGAAACAGGTGCCGTTCACGTGTATTTTGAGGCAGCAACCGTAATCCTCACCTTGGTGCTTTTGGGTCAATTGTTAGAGGCTAGGGCGCACAGCAAAACCAATAATGCGGTAAAGGAATTATTGAAATTGGCGCCCAACAAAGCGATCAAAGTTGTGGATGGGGAAGAAGTTGAGGTAAGTATTGATGATATAGAAAAGGATGATATTCTCCGTGTGAAACCTGGCGAAAAAATTCCTGTGGATGGCATCATTACAGAGGGAGACACTTCAGTGGACGAATCCATGATCACAGGAGAGCCCATTCCAGTTGAAAAAACAGTGGATGACAAAGTAAGCAGTGGTACCATCAATGGTAACCAAACCTTTTTGATGAAAGCTGAAAAAGTGGGCAGCGACACCCTGCTTTCACAAATCATCAAGATGGTGAACGAAGCCAGCCGAAGCCGTGCACCCATTCAAAATTTGGCTGATAAAGTATCCGCTTATTTTGTGCCAGCAGTTGTCATCATTTCTATTTTGACATTCGCAGTTTGGGCGATATGGGGTCCCCAGCCAACCTATGTTTACGCTTTGATCAATGCCATTGCCGTATTGATTATTGCTTGTCCGTGTGCACTCGGTCTCGCCACACCCATGTCCGTAATGGTAGGGGTAGGAAAAGGTGCCCAAAATGGGGTGTTGATCAAAAATGCCGAAGCCTTGGAGAAAATGGCCGATGTGGACACCCTGATCATTGATAAAACAGGAACCATTACCGAAGGCAAGCCTACTTTTGATCATTTAGAGGTGTTTTCAGATGAATATTCAAAAGAGGATTTGCTGCAATACTTAGTATCTGTAAATGCTAATAGCGAACACCCTTTGGCACAAGCCACGGTAAAATATGGCAAAGAGAAAGGTGTCAAAATTCTGAAAACAGAATCTTTCAATGCTGTGACGGGTATGGGTGTTGAAGGCAAGATCAAGGATTCTAAAATTCGTTTGGGGAACATCAAATTGATGGAAAAAGCCAATGTTGACATTTCTGATGATATGATGGAAAAGGTCAAAAAAGCACAAGAGAAAGGTAAAACTGTTTCCTATTTGGCCATTGATGGTAAATGTCACGGTTTTGTAGCCATTGGTGATAAAATCAAGGAGACAAGTGCCAAGGCCATCAAAGCAATTCAGGATAAGGGGATAAAGGTGATCATGCTTACGGGAGACAATGCCACCACCGCAAAAGCAGTGGCCAGTGAGTTACATTTGGATGATTTTAAGGCCGAAACCTTGCCCGAGGATAAAATGAAAGAAGTGGAACAGCTTCAAAACAACGGCAAAGTGGTCGCCATGGCTGGTGATGGGATCAACGATGCCCCAGCATTGGCCAAAAGCGACTTGGGTATTGCCATGGGTACGGGTACCGATGTGGCCATAGAAAGCGCCATGATCACTTTAGTGAAAGGTGACCTGCACGGCATTGTAAAAGCACGGAACCTTAGTGAGGCCGTGATGAAAAACATAAAACAGAACTTATTTTTTGCATTGATATACAACACCATTGGTGTTCCAGTAGCTGCAGGGGTGCTCTATCCCTTTTTTGGGATTTTGCTTTCGCCCATGATCGCGGCCCTGGCCATGAGCTTTAGCTCGGTGTCGGTTATAGCCAATGCATTGCGATTACGAACTAAATCAATCGACTAAAAATAAAATGGTAAAACGAACAACAGCGGTTAAGATTAGAAAAGCCCATAGGTATTTGGGAATATTTTTGGGCATTCAATTCATCATGTGGACAGCCAGTGGACTCTACTTCAGCTGGACCGACATTGATGAAATCCATGGAGATCATTTCAGAAACATGGATTATGAACCCGTTGCATTTGATGGACTCATTGGGCTTTCACAAATCAATATTCCATCAAAGATAAGTTCGTTGAATCTGAAGGACATAGCGGGAAAACCGTATTACTGGATCAATAACGAATATTTGGTAGATGCTAAAAACGGAAACATAAAAGAAGGTGTTTCGGAACAAGAGGCTTTGGCGGTAGCTGAGCGTCAAATGTCACCAGAATTAAATGTTAAAGGGGTTGAGGTGATCCATGAGGCCGATAAGCATCATGAGTATCGGGAAAAGAAATTGCCTGCTTATGTGATTACGTATGATTCACCAGAAAATATTAAGGCCTACGTTTCGGTGGCCGATGGTTCGTTTCAAACGGTGCGACATCGGAATTGGAGATGGTTCGATTTTCTTTGGATGACCCACACGATGGACTATGAAAGTCGTGATGATTTTAATACCACTTTGCTACGGGCATTTTCCCTTTTGGGATTGATTACCGTGTTGAGCGGATTTTTGCTTTGGTTTACCTCGTCACCAACGATGAGAAAAGTTGTAAAAAGAAAAAAATAAACACATGAAAAAGGAAAACATCATATACATTGGAATTGCTGTTGTGGTGGGATTATTGGCCGGATACCTGATATTTGGAAATGGTGCCAATGCCACAAACGGAGCGGAGCATGACCATAGCACGGAAATTGCTTCGGGCGAAATGTGGACGTGTTCCATGCACCCACAAATTATGCAACCGGAACCGGGATCTTGCCCCATTTGTGGCATGGACCTTATTCCAGCAGAAAGCAGCGGAGAGGGACTGATGGCGAATCAAATTAAAATGACCGAGAACGCGATGGTTTTGGCTGGTGTGGAAACCGTTATGGTAGGTTCCGGGGCTGATGGGGACAACCAAGTTAAAATTTCGGGCAAAGTAGCTGTCAACCAAGAGTCGGATGCGGTACAATCCGCTTATTTTGATGGGAGGATTGAAAACATTTTTATCAATTTTGAAGGCGAAACGGTGCGCAAAGGTCAAAAGTTGGCCACTATTTATGCCCCGGCTTTGGTTTCGGCTCAACAAGAACTGTTGACGGCGTCCAATTTAAAGGAATCCCAACCGCAATTGTACAAGGCCGTTCGCAACAAATTGAAACTTTGGAAACTGTCCGAAGCACAAATCAACCAAATTGAAAGCTCTGGACAAGTACTTGAAAATTTTCCGGTGTACTCCAATGTAAGCGGTGTAATCTCCGAAATTATGGTAGAGGAAGGCGATTACATCAAAACGGGTTCACCTTTGGTGAAAGTGGCCAATTTGAATTCGGTTTGGGCCATTTTTGATGCGTATGAAAACCAATTGAGCTTGTTTGAGGAAGGTCAGACGTTGAACGTTACCACCAAATCATACCCTAATGAAACGTTCCCTGCCAAAGTTTCCTTTGTTGCTCCCACATTGAACAAGAATACAAGAACCTTGGAGGTTCGTGCAGAACTTGATAACCAAAAGGGGTTGCTCAAACCTGGAATGTTTGTACAGGCCGAAGTTGAGGTTTCAAACAATCAAAACGAATCGTTGACCATACCGGAAAGTGCGGTTTTGTGGACGGGAAAGCGTTCCTTGGTCTATGTACAGCCAAATCCAGACAATGCCATTTTTGAAATGCGCGAGGTGGAGCTCGGAAATTTGAGAAATGGCAGTTATGTGATTAATTCGGGCTTGAAACCGGGAGACTTGGTAGTGGCAAAAGGAACTTTTACGGTAGATGCCGCTGCCCAGTTGCAGGGCAAAAAATCCATGATGAATCAAGATGGAGCCACAACCAGCATGAATCATGACGGGCATTCAGGTATGGACAGCACCATGGAAATGAAATTTTCTAAAGAGGCACAATCAAAGTTCAATAATCTTTTAAATATTTATCTGAATTTGAAAGATGCCTTGGTTGCATCAGACCAAGAGCAAACACAAATGTTGGCACAACAGGGTACGGAGATTGCTTCAAAAATAAGCGGCTTGCCAATGGATGATATGGGCAAGAGTCACATATCAAAATTAGCCGAACAACTTTCAGAAATTGCTTCAAAAGATAATTTGGAGGAGCAACGTGATGATTTTGTGCAACTTTCTCAAAATATAATTCAGATAGCACAACAAATGAATATGCTGGAGACAAAACTGTATGTACAGCACTGCCCCATGGCTAATAATGATAATGGAGCCAATTGGCTCAGCTTGGAGGAAGAAATACGAAATCCCTACTATGGGGATGCTATGCTGACATGTGGTAGCGTGGTGGGAACAATCGACTAGCTGTTTTAGTTAATTTTTAGCCAAATAAAATTTTCGGATTCAAAACTGAAATACATTTACTTCAACATTTAAATTATTGACTGATGAAACAAGCAAAGTCAAACGGAAAGTCATCTCCTGCAAAAACAGTAAAGCCTGTTGCAAAGAAGACTGCCCAAGCTACTGGTAAGAAGAAGTAACTTGTGGTTTTAGGTTCTCCCAGAGAACCGTACAACAGAAAAGAAAAAGAAAACGCCCCGATGAAAATCAGGGCGTTCCTATTTTTAATCCGAATGGGATGTTGTTACATCATGCCTGGCATTCCACCGCCACCTCCCATTGGAGGCATTGCAGGGGCATCTTCCTTAATATCGGTCAATGCACACTCTGTGGTCAAGATCATACCTGAAACAGATGCTGCGTTTTCCAAGGCAATACGGGTTACTTTTTTAGGATCAATGATTCCTGTTTTGAGCATATCCACATATTGGTCGGACTTGGCATCATAACCGAAGTCTTTTTTACCTTCCAATACTTTGGCGATAACCACGGAACCTTCGCCACCGGCATTCTCTACGATGGTACGCAAAGGAGCTTCAATGGCTTTGGCCACAATTTGTACACCTGTAGTTTCATCCAAAGAATCGGTTGCCAATTTCTCAAGCACTTTTTTAGCTCTTACCAAGGCAACACCACCACCGGCAACAATACCTTCTTCCACAGCGGCACGGGTTGCGTGCAAGGCATCATCCACACGGTCTTTTTTCTCTTTCATTTCCACTTCGGAAGCAGCACCAACGTAAAGTACGGCAACACCACCGGCCAATTTGGCCAAACGCTCCTGAAGTTTCTCTTTGTCGTAATCGGATGTTGTAGTCTCAATTTGAGCTTTAATCTGGTTTACCCTAGCTTTGATGTCATCTGCATTTCCACTACCGTTTACAATTGTAGTATTGTCTTTGTCAATGGTTACAGTTTCAGCAGTACCCAACATATCCAAAGAAGCGTTTTCCAAAGAGAATCCTCTTTCTTCAGAGATTACGGTACCACCGGTTAGGATAGCGATGTCTTCCAACATGGCTTTTCTTCTGTCACCAAAACCTGGCGCTTTTACAGCGGCAATCTTAAGTCCACCTCTCAATTTGTTCACTACCAAAGTAGCTAGGGCTTGCCCTTCTACATCTTCAGCGATAATCAAAAGAGGTCTTCCAGATTGTGCTACTGGCTCAAGGATAGGAAGGATTTCCTGAAGGTTAGAGATTTTCTTGTCAAAAAGAAGGATATATGGGTTCTCCAAGTCGGCGATCATCTTATCCGTATCGGTTACAAAGTAAGGAGAAAGGTATCCTCTGTCAAACTGCATGCCTTCAACTACGTCAACGTAAGTGTCGGTACCTTTTGCTTCTTCAACGGTGATTACACCTTCGTTTCCAACTTTGGCGAATGCTTTGGCGATAAGGTCACCGATAGCTTGATCGTTATTTGCGGAAATAGAAGCAACTTGCTTGATCTTGTCGGAATCGTTGCCCACTTTTTTGGCTTGTTTTTCCAAGTCGGCCACCAAAGCTTCAACAGCTTTGTCGATTCCGCGTTTTAAATCCATGGGATTTGCTCCAGCGGCAACGTTTTTAAGGCCTTCTTTTACAATGGCCTGAGCCAATACGGTTGCGGTAGTGGTACCATCACCGGCTTGGTCATTGGTTTTGGAAGCAACTTCCTTCACCATTTGTGCGCCCATATCTTCCAGGGCGTCTTCCAATTCAATTTCTTTTGCAACGGATACACCATCTTTGGTTACTTGTGGTGCTCCAAAGGACTTGCTGATGATTACGTTTCTGCCTTTTGGCCCCAAGGTTACCTTAACGGCCTCGGCCAATTTGTCAACGCCTCGTTTCAGTCCGTCACGTGCATCTATATCAAACTTAATATCTTTTGCCATTTTTAAATTTTTTAGTTGAAAAAATTAATTTCCAAAACTCAATTCCCAAATTCCATGCTGGAAGTATTGATAGGGATTGCTTTGGATTTTGATTATTGGTTTTTGGAATTTTGCGTTACACTATTGCCAAAATATCGCTTTCGCGCATCATCAAATAATCGGTGCCATCGAACTTAAGTTCGGTACCGGCATATTTCCCATAAAGAACGGTGTCGCCTACTTTAACGGTCACTTTTTCGTCCTTGGTTCCAGGTCCAACGGCCACAACAGTTCCTTTTTGTGGTTTTTCTTTAGCGTTGTCCGGGATGATGATACCGGAGGCAGTTTTTGTCTCGGCCTGTAGAGGCTCGATCAAAACCCTGTCTGCCAATGGTTTGATATTTACTTTAGCCATATTTTAATTATTTAGGTGTTTGTTTTAAAAATTCATGAACGTAAAGGACAGAAATTGTGCCAATGCCCAAAAACTGACATTCTGGAAAACAAAAATGCCAGCTTGTCATTTCAAGCTGGCATTTTTCTATGCTTTGTCACTTTTTGTTATCCAATAGTGTCCACTGGACTTGTTGTGTCGGCAGGTGGAAGTTGTTCGGGTACTTCCTCTGGAACCGTTTCTGGTATTTCCGTATCGTCGCCTTGGAGTAGTTTGGAATCTGCTTGGCTATAGTTTCCTTTTAGGGAAACGTTGGAAAGCAATATCAAAACAATCAAGAGGGTGGCAAGGGTCCAAGTACTTTTATCTAAAAAGTCCCCGGTCTTTTTTACACCACCAACAACTTGGTTGCCGCTTCCTCCAAAGGATGAGGACAATCCTCCTCCTTTAGGGTTTTGGACCATAATGACCAAGACCAACAAAAGGCACACGATAATTATCAGTACCAAAAAAATTGCAAACGTGCTCATTTCTTATCTTTTTCTTGTTGCAGTTTCTTCACTGCCTGAATTTGATCTGCAAAGAAACCACTTTTTTCTGGATATTTCAAACTCAATATTTTAAACGCTTGAATAGCTTTTTTATACTTTTTTTGCTCTAAGTAAACCTTGGCCAAGGTCTCTGTCATCAACTCGTTTTGGTTGATTTTGGTAGATTCTTTTATTTTGACTTTGGGGTTGGATTCCTTTGGAACAATCTTGGGGTTGTTCTCGATAAACTTGTCCAAGAGTTCAAATTTCTTTTTACGCTCCAGCTCGTCCATCACATTTTCTTGCTGATGGTCTATATTGTTCTCCTTTTCTTCTGATGGTTCTTCCGAGGTTGAGGTCAATTGGAGCCATTCGGTAAAGGAGTGCTTCTCCTTTTTGGTGAACGGGATGGGTTTGCCCAAATTTAAATCAGTGTCCGGTTCCTTTATGGTTTCCTCAACTTTTTCAGCTTGCTTTTCAGGAGTTTTTGATTTGAAAAGTTCTGGATTCAGAATTTGCTCTGCGTCGTTCAGATTTTGGGGCAGGGCAGGTTCGTTGGATTCCGATAGCATACTCGCCGCATTTGGATTGGGCCGTATTTCTTCCGAAACGGCTTCTTGGTCCTCAAGTTTGGAACCCCTTCCGGCAATGGCATCTGCAATATTGTTTTGGATAAATTCTTTGGAGGTGATATAATCAAAAAGTACATCCCTGTCCGCTGTGTGGGCGGCGGTTACTTTTAAAGCACTATTGTATTTGTAGCTATCCAGATTTTTAAGTCCCTTTAAATGCAAGGCACGAGCAGCCTGAAAATAAGGGTATTCCTCAATAATGCCTTCCAGCTCCCTTGTTTGTTTGGGAGATAGGATGGCATTCGAGTTTTGAAGAATGTGTATAAAATCTGAAACGTTCATATACTTTTACCAATTTCCCAAGGATGCATTAAAAATATCCTGGGTAAGTCGTTCAAAAATTTCTTCGTGCGCAGCAGCTTGTATGGATGGCAACGGTGCTGCTGCATCAAAATCGTAAAAGAAAGAAAACCTTTTTTCAAAATCAGCATCTTCCTTTGTAGTGTTGTAAAACCGGACATTTACGCTCATGGTAAGCCGGTTTTGGGCAGTCCGCTGATCGGCCGTGGCCGTCATGGGCACCACTTTGTACTCCACGATTTCCCCTTCGTATAATAAATCGCCATTACTACCGGTGAGGGATAGGCTGGTAAGATTATTGATCATGTCTTGCAGTGCCAAGGTAAAATCCCTGCCTAATCCCGGTACAATAACTGAACCGGGTGTTTGATCCGCGTAATTCTGGAAAAAATTTACTTGGAAACTCTCAGCGGTTCCGATGTCAGCTCCAGAAAAGTTATATGCTCCACAGCTCTGTAGGAAGAAAACCAATCCCAACAGTCCGGCCTTTAGTCCATTTTTTTTCATTGTTCCCATTAAAAATTTTAAGTGTAAATTAAAGATCGTACTGTTTTATTTTTCTGTAGAGTGTCCTTTCGGAAATTCCAAGTTCCGCAGCAGCGGCCTTTCTTTTCCCCTTGTTACGCTCCAACGATTTTTTGATCAGCTCGATTTCCTTTTCTTGTAAAGATAGGGTTTCTTCCTCTTCGATCTCTTCGGCAAAATGATAGCGGTCTTCTGGGGGTTGATGTGTTGTGGTCGGTGCCGATGCTTCAACAACAGGTTCCGGAAGATGTAACAATTCCGCCGTAGGTTTCTCCTCGTGTTCTACATCCTCTTCTTCCTGATTTCCATAGATTTTTCGAATCAAGCCTTCGTTTTCGCGCTGAACTTTATTGGAATCATTATCCTTAAGAAGCTCCAAGGTTAATTTTTTGAGGTCGTTCAAATCACCCTTCATGTCAAAAAGAACCTTGTACAGGATTTCGCGCTCGTTGCTGAAATCCCCTTCCTTTTTGGCTTGGGCTACTACGGCAGGTAAATTGGAACTGCTTGCATTGGGCAAATAGCTGCTTAGTGTAGCTGCTGAAATATTTCGGTTTTCTTCCAGCACGGAAACCTGCTCTGCAATGTTTCGCAGTTGACGGATATTGCCGGGCCAGCGATATTTTAAAAGAAGCTCCACGGCATCGTCCTCCAATCGGATGGTGGGCATTTTATATTTTTGTCCAAAGTCTGATGCAAATTTTCTGAACAGCAGGTGAATATCGTCCCGTCTATCGCGAAGCGGGGGCAGATTTATTTCAACTGTACTCAACCTATAATAAAGGTCTTCCCTGAATTTTTCCTTTTTAATGGCCTCGAACATATTAATATTGGTGGCCGCTACGATACGAACATCGGTTTTTTGCACTTGGGAGGATCCTACTTTTAGGAACTCGCCATTTTCCAGTACACGTAGCAATCGAACCTGAGTCGTCAACGGAAGTTCACCTACTTCGTCCAGGAAGATGGTGCCTTTATCGGCCACTTCAAAATAACCGCTACGGGTTTGGGTGGCGCCGGTAAAAGCCCCTTTTTCGTGACCAAACAATTCACTGTCTATAGTTCCTTCGGGAATGGCGCCGCAGTTTACCGCAATGTATTTGGCATGCTTGCGGTGGGACAGGGAATGGATGATTTTTGGAATGGATTCCTTTCCCACTCCACTCTCACCGGTCACCAAAACCGAAATATCGGTAGGTGCGACTTGTATGGCTTTTTCTATGGCCCGATTGAGTTTTACATCGTTTCCGATAATCTCGAACCGTTGTTTTATGCTTTGGACTGATTCCATAGGGTTAAGTGAACTTATCTTAATTTTTTGATAGTGGTATTTTCAGTTAAGGATTTCATTTGGGTAATTGCAACTTTATTGAGTTGGATCAGTCTTTCGCTCTGAGGAAGGTTTTGCTCAATAAGTAAAGCGTTAATGCTTTCTATGTTGCCTAAAACGACCAATTGTTCCAAAGTGGCAAAATCTCGTATATTTCCTTTTTTGTTTGGGTTTTCTTGTCTCCATTCCTTTGCAGTTGTTCCAAAAAGAGCGGTATTGAGTAAATCGGCCTCAGTGGCATATACAAAATTGGCTTGCTTCTTGGTAATTTCTTTTGGAATCAGGTTTTCCTTTATTGCATCTGTGTGGATTTGATAATTGATTTTGGAAATGGCCCGCTGTAGGTCCCATTCTAATTTTAGGCGATTGTTTTCATCATCTTTCAAGCGTTGAAATTCTTTGATGACATAGAGCTTAAACTCTATGGAAATCCAAGAAGCAAATTCCAAAGCTATATCTTTATGGGCAAAGGTGCCGCCATACCTTCCGGCCTTTGAAACAATGCCAATTGCATTCGTGTTTTCAATCCAACGTTTTGGGGTCATTACAAAACTGTTAAGCCCTGCTTGCTTTTTAAACCCGTCGAATTCGACGGGTTTAAAATTGGGGTAATAAATACTTTCCCAAAAGCCCAAAAGCTCAATCGTGTTTCGATTCCTCATCCAGTTTTTAATAATGTCGTCGGTATGATGGGGGTCTTTGTGCCGGGCGATATCGGTTAGGGAAATAAAATCGTTATTGTTTTGCTCGTACAATACAATATCAATTCCCTTAACGTTTATTTTTTTGCTTTTCGGCATGTTTTTCACTTAGCTTAAACCTACTGCCTCACCGATAAGGGTGGCGGAGGTACATTCGTTGATTTTGACGTTGACAAAATCCCCTACTTTATAATTTTCCTTTGGAAAAACCACAACGGTATTCTGGGAGTTTCGTCCCATCCAGTGGGCGTCCGATTTTTTGGAAGTTCCCTCGATGAGCACTTCCTCGATCTTGCCCAAATGCTCTTGCGTGCGACAATGGCTATGCTTTTGCTGCAGTTCGATGATCTCCGTAAGACGTCTTTTTTTGACGGCTTCTGGAATATCGTCCTCCATTTTACGCTCGGCCAAGGTTCCGGGGCGTTCGGAATAAGCGAACATAAAACCAAAATCGTACTTCACGTATTCCATCAGGCTTAAGGTATCTTGATGGTCTTCCTCGGTTTCTGTTGGGAAGCCCGTGATCATATCCTGACTGATGGCGCAATCGGGTATAATTTTTCTGATGTTGTCGATAAGCTCAAAATATTCCTCGCGAGTGTGCAAACGATTCATTGCCTTTAAAATGCGGTTGCTCCCACTTTGTACTGGAAGGTGAATATACTTGCAGATATTTTCGTGCTTGGCCATCGCCTCGATAACATCCAGCGTCATATCCTGTGGGTTGGATGTTGAAAAACGGATACGCATTTTGGGCTGGGCTTGTGCTACAAGTTCCAACAATCCGGCAAAGTTTACGGAAGTTGCTTTTTGCATGTCCGAAGCCTTGTCGAAATCCTTTTTTAATCCACCGCCGTACCAAAGGTAACTGTCCACATTTTGGCCCAAAAGCGTGATTTCCTTGAACCCTTTTTCCCAAAGGTCGTTCACTTCTTCCAAAATGGATTGTGGGTCGCGGCTACGCTCTCTTCCGCGTGTAAAGGGAACCACACAAAAAGTACACATGTTGTCGCAACCACGAGTAATGGAAACAAAGGCGGAGACTCCGTTGGTGTTCAATCGGACAGGCGCTACATCGCCATAGGTTTCGTCTTTGGAAAGGATAACGTTTACGGCATTTCTACCTTCATCAATTTCTTGGATAAGGTTGGGCAGGTCTTTATAGGCATCGGGCCCCACGACCATGTCCACAATTTTTTCCTCTTCCAGGAATTTACTTTTCAATCGCTCGGCCATACAGCCCAGTACCCCAACCTTCATGTTGGGTTTGGTTCTTTTTACGGCATTGAACTTCTCCAGTCGCTTGCGAACGGTTTGTTCGGCCTTTTCGCGAATGGAGCAGGTGTTTACCAAAACGAGATCGGCATCATCCAAGTTTTGGGTGGTGTTGAAACCTTCCTTGGCCAATATGGACGCCACAATCTCGCTGTCGGAAAAGTTCATCTGGCAACCATAGCTTTCTATGTAGAGCTTTCGGCCGTTCTTTTCGTTGTTTTCCAGCGACAAGGTGCTCCCTTGTTGGCTTTCATCTATTACTTTTTCCACGCTTTTTTCCTCGATCATAAATGTTTCAATGGGGTGCAAAGATAATGCTTATTACAGTTTAGTGACAATTTGGCAGTAATTTTTAAGAAGATATTGCGGAATCGCCTGTTAGTGTTACCTTCAAACTAAAAACATAACCTATTTTTTTAAAATGAATTTTACCAACCTATCCGAAAGAATAAAACAAAGTGCACCAGTAGAATTTGGGTCTGTGTTCAACAACTCTTTTGAATTGTTCAAAAAGGTGTGGCTACAGGGGTCTCTTACCTTATTATTGACTTTTGTTAGCATAATTCCTTTTTATTTGCTGATTTACCTCCCAATGATAGCTATGGGTATCAGCGATCCTAATGCTTTCGACCAACAGGAAATGCCACCAGCATTTGCCGTGCTAATGACTTTTGTAATGCCCATATCTATGATTGGTGGAATGACCGTTGCTGTTTGTTTGAACGCTGCTTTTTTAAGGATTTGCAGAAAATATGATTTAAAGGAGCAGGGGAGGGACGATTATTTTTATTACTTCAAAAAAGAATATTTGTCAAAGGCATTGATTCTTTCTTTGATAATGGTCGGGCTATCGCTGCTGGGTTTATTGGTCTGCGGATTGGGTATTATCTATTTAATGGTGCCCATGTCTTTGTTCCCCGCATTTTTTTCTTTTGATAAAGAACTTACCGCCATGGAAATTGTAAAAGCCGGGTTTGCCCTTGGAAATAAAAACTGGTTGATGATATTTCTTTTGATACTTGTGACCGGAATGGTTGCTCAACTTGGAGTAATATTGTGTTTGGTCGGGGTTTTATTTACCGCAATGTTCAGTAAAATACCCATCTACTTTATTTATAAAGAGGCCGTGGGAATTTCCATGGATGTGTAAATGACCATAAACAAAAAGCGCCCTCTAAAAAAAGGGCGCTTTCACTTGCTGCCCGGCATTACATTTTTATTGGGTGGAAATCAATTTAATTTGATTCTCTTCCACTTTCCGATTGATTAAGGTGGCTTGTTTTTCCACCAGCATATTTAAGTCGTTGATTTCCTTGTCGAGTTCCTTGGTCACCTCCACAAAAAACTCTTGGGCCTGTTGTGTTGGCTTTTGGTCGCCCCGTTGCGAGTCCACCATCAAAAATGCCAATCTGTTATTTATTCGGATACCATAATTTAATGGATCTTGCCTACTCTGATTTTTGGTCATGTGAATGTTGTTCTCGATTATGGAAAGCTCCGTTTCAAAATCCTTGGCCATTTTCTGGATTTCCGCATTTTCCTTGGTTTTCCCCTTTAAATAGTCCAGATCCCTTTTAATGCTTCTAATATTGATGATGGCATTGTTGGCACGGCTTACTTGGGCACGTACCTTCATTAAAAAGTCGAATTGATCTTGAAAATCTTTTTGACTGAGCGATACCCTTGGATCCTTGACTATGGCAAACGCTTGCTCCATAGATTTTCCGTTGACCGTGAGTCTTGTTTTGTAATTGCCGGGTACCGCCTTTGGTCCAATGTTGGGCGAGGAATAGAACACCATTCCCTCGAACTCTTGGTAGCCTGGGTATCGCATATTCCAGATAAATCTGTTGCCTCCTTCGGTAACCTCTAATTTTTGAGTTGAGGCCGGATTTAACCTATCTGGTTTGGCATGGTTGGAAAACTTTTGGATGACACTGCCATCAGTTTCCAAAATTTCCATGGTCACTGTATCGGTTTCCTTTAAGCTTTTTAGGTAATAGTTGATGATGGCTCCATCAGGATGATTTTCCCCCACCAACTTGGTGTTGGGTTTCCGCCAAGCACGATCCTGATGCATTCTATATGCCATATCTGGCTTGTACAAATAGAAATCACTGTTTGCAACTTCTTCCGAAAGCTGGTGAAGTGGTGTTAAATCATCAATCATCCAAAAACCTCTTCCGTGGGTGGCAGCAATCAAATCATTGTCCCTAACATGTAGGTCGCGTATTGCAGTGATAGGTAAATTTAACTGGAAGGGTGTCCAGTTTTCTCCATCATTAAAAGAAACATACATGCCCCATTCGGTACCAGCATACAATAAGCCTTCGCGAACCTTATCGGTACGAATGACCCGGGTATAGTAATTGTCCTTGATGCCATCCGTAATCAATTTCCACGTTTTTCCATAATCATCCGTTTTGTACAAATAAGGTGTGTAGTCACCAAATTTGTATGACGTAGCTGCAACATATGTAGTGGCAGCATCAAATGGACTGGTATCTATTGAGTTGATCATGTTCAATTTTGGGGACATGGATTCTGGTGGGGTGACATTTTCCCAAGTAACTCCGTTGTCACGAGTTACATGAATGAGCCCATCATCACTACCTGTCCAAATCACGCCCTTTTCCAGAATGGATTCAGTAATCACAAAAACGTTGGAATAAAATTCTGCACCCGTGTTGTCCTGCGTAATGGGTCCTCCTGAAGATTCAATGGTCTCGGGTATACCTCTGGCCAATTCAGGTGAGATGGTTTTCCATGATTGCCCTCCATCCGTAGTGGCATGCAAATAGTTGGACCCTGCATAGAGTACGTTTGGGTCGTGTCGGCTAAACGTCAAAGGATAGTTCCAGTTGAAACGGTACTTCATTACTTCAGCACCCGAACCAGCGGGATTGTCGGGCCATATATTTGTAGAGATAGTTTGACCGGTGGTATGGTCCAAACGGTTCATGTAGCCTTTGTAGGTTCCCCCATAAACCAATTGGTTGTTCTTGGGGTCGGGTGCCAAGTGGGCGCTCTCGCCTCCGGCCGTTGGTTCCCAGTCATCCTCTGTGATGCTTGAGCCCGAGGAGCGATGGAAAACTCGCAAGGCAGTATTGTCCTGCTGCGCTCCATATATTCTGTAAGGAAAAATGCTATCCGTCGCAATGCGGTAGAACTGCATGGTCGGCTGGTTGTAATAGGTGGTCCAGTTGTTTCCACCATCATTGGAAATTTGTGCGCCTCCGTCATCGGCAATGATCATTCTTTGATTGTTGTTTGGGTCGATCCATAGATCATGGTGATCACTATGCCCGGCTGTTTTAAGTGTAAAGGTGTTTCCTCCATCTGTGGAAACCCCATAGCTCACGTTCATTACCCAAACTTTGTCAATGTTCTGGGTGTCGGCATAAATTCTACTGTAATACCAAGCTCTTTGTCTTAGTCCTCGGTTTTCATTGACTTTTTTCCAAGTTGCCCCTGCATCATCTGAGCGGAAAACGCCCCCGTCTTCGGCCTCAATAATGGCCCATACCCTGTCAGAATCCAATGGGGAAACGGTTATCCCTACAATTCCCCATGGAAAACCGGGCAATCCTGAATGTTCTGAAATATCCTTCCAAGTATCGCCACCGTCGGTACTTTTAAACATTTTGCTGTCTGGACCACCACTGTCCATGCGATAACCGTTTCGTTTCATCTGCCAAGTGGCGGCATAGAGGATTCTACTGTTGTTCGGGTCCATAATCAGGTCCCCTGCACCCGCTTTATCACTTATGTATAGAATTTTTTCCCAATTTTTTCCTCCGTCCATAGAACGGAATACACCCCGGGTTTCGTTCGGTTTCCACAAGTTTCCAATGGCGGCTACGTAAACAATGTCCGGATTTTTGGGATGAACTCGGATTCGGGAAATATGTTCGGAATCTTTCAAGCCTATAAATTCCCAGGTTTCACCGGCATCCATACTTTTCCAAAGTCCTTTGCCCGAGGATACATTTCCTCTTAGTGTCTGCTCGCCTTCGCCTACATATATAATATTAGGGTCGGATTCGGCAACGGTGACGGCCCCGATGGAACCACCAAAATAGCCATCGGAAATACATTCCCAAGAATTGCCCGCATCAGTAGTTCTCCAAACACCTCCACCTGCGGTACCCATATAATATAGGTTGGGGTCGTTGGCTACACCTGCAACGGTTCCGGCCCTTCCTCCCCGGTGTGGGCCCACCATTCTCCATTTCATTCCATCGTAAAGGGATTCCTTGTATAGGGGAGCGTTGTTCTTGTTCTTTTTTCGTTGAGCGTTCGAGGGATAAAAACACAGTACGGCAAGTACCATGATCAAGTAGCGGTTGGTCATTTTTAGTTGAGTTATGAGTTAGTCTTCATAAAAATAACAAATATTTCACCCTGAGTTGTAATGGATCAGCCATTAATGTGGGTTTTTGAATTTGCTTGATAATTTTTTTGGTTCTGAAGACTAAAACCTATCCTGTAAATGCTGAAGTTTAAATTTTAATATACTTTTGTTGTCACAAAACCAAGTGCATGCCAAAAAATTTAGTTATTGTAGAGTCCCCCGCTAAAGCTAAGACCATTGAACGGTTCCTAGGAAAAGAATTTCAAGTAGAGTCTAGTTTTGGGCACATTGCCGACCTTCCCTCAAAAGAGCTCGGTGTAGATGTGGAGAACGATTTTAAGCCAAAATACACTGTAGACAAGGAGAAAAAAGCTTTGGTAAAAAAGCTTAAGGATTTGGCTAAAAAAGCAGAAACTATTTGGCTGGCAAGTGATGAGGACCGCGAAGGGGAGGCCATATCTTGGCACTTGGCAGAAGAGTTGGGTTTGGACAAGAACAAGACCAAGCGGATCGTATTTAACTCCATCACAAAATCGGCCATCCAAAAGGCGATTGAAAATCCAAGGGACATTAATTATAACTTGGTAAATGCACAGCAGGCACGTAGGGTGCTGGACCGATTGGTGGGTTACGAACTATCGCCGGTACTTTGGAAAAAAATAAAACCGGGACTTTCCGCAGGTAGGGTTCAATCCGTTGCGGTACGCTTGATCGTGGAGCGTGAACGTGAGATCGAAGGGTTTACGCCCGAAGCATCTTTTAGGATAAAGGCGGAATTCAAAACCAATGAGGGGAATACATTTGCAGCCAAGCTGAACAAAACATTCCCGACCAAAGAGGCGGCCGAATCATTTTTAAAAGAGAATATTGGTGCGGATTTTTCGGTTTCCGATTTGGCCCAAAAACCGGCCAAAAAATCACCAGCGGCGCCATTTACCACATCTACCTTACAGCAGGAAGCATCGCGAAAACTCTATTTTTCGGTGAGCCGCACCATGCAGGTAGCCCAGCGCCTATACGAGGCAGGTCTCATTACCTATATGAGAACAGATAGTGTTAATCTTTCGAACGAAGCATTGTCCGCCGCCAAAAGTGCCATACTGGACAACTATGGCGAAAAGTATAGTCAAACCAGAAATTTTACAGGGAAATCCAAAGGGGCACAAGAGGCTCACGAGGCCATTCGCCCAACCGATATGAAATTGCAATCGCCCCAATTGGAGCGCGACCAAGCAAAATTATATGAGCTGATTTGGAAACGTACCCTTGCCTCGCAGATGAGCGATGCCCAGTTGGAGCGCACCAATGTAAAAATAAAGGCAAGTACCCACAACGAGGAATTCTCAGCAAACGGAGAAGTGGTGAAGTTTGATGGATTCCTTAAAGTATACTTGGAAGGAACTGATGATGAGGATGGGGAGGAACAAGAAGGTATGTTACCGGCCATGGCTGTGGGGGAGCCGCTTCAAAATGTATTTATTTCGGCCACAGAAAGATTCTCAAGACCGCCTTACCGTTATTCAGAAGCTTCTTTGGTGAAGAAGTTGGAAGAATTGGGCATTGGCCGACCATCTACCTACGCCCCTACCATATCCACCATTCAAAATAGGGGATATGTGGAAAAAGGTACCGTTGAAGGTTCCGAGCGCAAGTATACACAGTTGGTATTGGAGGGTGGAAAAGTGTCCGATAGCCAGCTAAGCGAAATGGTGGGGTCTGAGAAAGGGAAGATTGTTCCGACCGATATCGGGATGATAGTAAATGATTTTTTGGTGACCCACTTTACCCAAATTCTAGATTACAATTTTACAGCTCAGGTAGAAGAGGATTTTGATGAAATAGCATCTGGTGATGAAGATTGGCAGGAAATGATGAAAAATTTCTACAAGGATTTCCACCCCAATGTGTTGGAGGTCGAGGAAAATGCCGAACGTGCCAGTGGTGAGCGTGTGTTGGGAACGGACCCCAAAACGGGCAGACAGGTATCCGTAAGATTGGGCCGTTTTGGCCCCATGGTACAAATTGGAACGGTCGACGATGAGGAAAAACCACAATTTGCAAGTTTGTTGCCAGACCAGTCTATCGGCACCATCACTTTTGAAGAAGCCATGACGCTTTTTGAGCTTCCAAGAAAATTGGGCGTGTACGAAGGTGAGGAAGTAGAGGCGAATGTAGGCCGCTATGGCCCTTATGTACGGTTTGGGAAAAAATTCATTTCACTCGCCAAAGGCGAAAGTGCTTTTGATGTGGATATGGACCGTGCCATAGAACTGATCAAGGAAAAACAAAAGGCCGATGCACCGATTGCCACGTATGAAGGAAAGGAAGTTACCAAAGGTAAAGGTAGGTTTGGTCCTTTTATCAAATGGGACGGTATGTTCATCAATGTGAACAAAAAATATGACTTTGATAATCTTTCCGAAAGCGATATTGCTGAATTGATCGAGGCCAAAAAGAAAAAGGAAGCCGAAAAACTGGTTCAAGAATGGCCCGAAGAAAAAATCAGGATAGAAAAAGCCCGTTGGGGAAGACACAATATTATAAAAGGTAAGGTAAAAGTTGAAATTTCCAAAGATGTGGACGCCACAAAAGTAACTTTGGAAGAAGCACAAGCCCTATTGGAAAAAAAATCACCAAAGAAAAAAGCCAAGTCAAAAGCAAAAGCTAAGAATAAAAAATAGTATGGCCTTCGATTTTCTGGTTCCGGTAAAGGACAAGGTATTGGCACATTCCGAATTGTTGCCAGAACAAGCATTGGGAAAAAACATCCACATGCATACCGAAAAGGATGGGCTTCCCGTATTCGCCCATGCCGATGTGGCCATTTTTGGCGTATTGGAATCCAGAAATGCCTTTGAGAAAAAACCAGAAAAACTGGATTTGGACGAAGTCCGTATTCAGCTCTACCGTTTAATGATGGGCAATTGGAACTCCACCATTATTGATATAGGGGATGTGGAGGAAGGCGACACTGTGGAGGATACCTACTTTGTTGTAAAGGAAATTGTAGCTGGATTACTTGAGGAAAACATAATACCCATAGTATTGGGTCTTACCCAGGATATTACTTTCCCTACTTACCGCGCTTTTGATAAAATAAAGAATATGGTGAATCTGGTCTCCATTGATAGTCGGTTCGACTTTGGTGAGGACGATGAATTGATTTCATCACATTCTTATATGAGCAAAATTATTACGGATAAGCCCAATAATCTTTTTAATTTTTCAAACATTGGATACCAGAGTTATTTCAATGCCCAGGAAGAGAAGGATTTAATGGAGCGCCTTTTTTTTGATGCCTATCGCTTAGGTGAGATTGCCGCCAATATAGAACTGGCGGAACCTGTTTTGCGAAGCAGTGATATTGTAAGCTTGGACCTGCGGGCTATCCGGGCCAGCGAAATGGGTATGACAAGTAACTTTTCCCCAAATGGTTTTACAGGTCGAGAGATATGTACCATTGCCCGTTACGCCGGTATTAGCGACAAAGTTTCCCTGTTTGGAATTTACGAAGGGGAGAACTCGCACCAGGCATTTCAGATGATTGCCCAGATTATATGGTATTTTATTGAGGGCCTAAGCTTCAGGATCAAAGAGTACCCAAGTTCAAAGAACGAAGACTTCACAAAGTTTACTGTACCCACGGACACGGAAGAGTTGATTTTTTTCAAAAGCCATGTCACAGAACGGTGGTGGGTAGAAGTACCAACAATTTTGGCAGAGCATACTAAAACAAATTCGGTGGCGTTATTACCTTGCACCGAAGAGGACTATTTGGATGCTTGCAACCAGAACATTCCTGAAAGGTGGTTCAAAGCCTACAGAAAAGGCTTGAACTAAATAAATTAAATTTTGATCATTAATTGTTTTTGCACAATAATTCATTCAAAAATCAGTTTTGAGAGTAATGAATCTGTGTAGTACAGTTATAAAATCTTGAATCGAACAATTTAACCTAAAGTATGAGAAAGCTATTCTTTTCATCTCTAGCACTTGTTTTTTTGCTTGCCAGTTGTGGCTCTAAATCAAGGTCAAAAGGTGAACTAGTTGGGGTAAAGGGAAAAAAATGGCATCCAGAAAAACCCTATGGAATGGAATTGATTCCCAGAGGCGCCTTTGTAATGGGGAAAGCCCATGAGGATCAAGCAAAAACATTGAATGCTCCCACAAGAACGGTTACCGTACGTTCCTTTTATATGGACGATACGGAAATCACCAATAGTGAGTACCGACAGTTTGTGGAGTGGGTCAAGGATTCCATAGTAAGAACCAGATTGGCCATTTTGGCCGACGAGTTGGGTATTGGGCCCGAAGATGAAGGTATCGGTGAGTACGGATTTAAGGATACCGATACGACTGAACTTTCCGTTTACGACAAATACATGCTCGATAATTATGCGGGTATGGGAGATAACTATTATGAAGGCAGGGCATTGAACAAAGATGTGGATTTGATATGGGATACATCGGAATACCCGGATGAGTACTATGCAGAGGTTATGGATTCCATGTATCTTCCAGAAGAAGAAAGCTATAATGGCCTTAGAAGCATAGATGTTACCAAAATCAAGTACAAGTACAACTGGATGGACATCGAAGCTGCGGCCAGGGCACGATCGGGTAATAGAAAGGACTTCATTAAACAAGAAGAACTGGAAATTTACCCAGATACCACTGTGTGGATTCGAGATTTTGAATACAGCTACAATGAGCCAATGCACAACGATTATTTTTGGCACGATGCCTATAGCGACTACCCTGTTGTCGGGGTAAACTGGATGCAAGCCAAAGCCTTCTGTAATTGGAGAACAAAATTTAAGAACGATGATCAAAAAAGTCGTGGAAAACAGTTTGTGAACCAATTTAGGTTGCCCACCGAGGCAGAGTGGGAATATGCTGCCAGGGGAGGAATCGAAGGCGGGACATATCCTTGGGGAGGTCCGTATGTGATCAGCGATACAGGATGTTTTATGGCCAACTTTAAACCACAACGTGGCGATTACGCAGCAGATGCCGCTTTATATACGGTAGAAGCAAAATCCTTTGAGCCTAACGAATACAATTTGTACAATATGGCAGGCAATGTATCGGAATGGACAAACTCCAGTTTTGATCCAGGTGCTTACCAATATTTATCCACGATGAACCCGAATATTGGTTCACAGGACAACAAACGTAAAGTGATTCGTGGAGGTTCTTGGAAAGATGTAGCTTACTTCCTTCAAGTAAGTACCAGAGATTATGAATATCAAGATTCTGCGAGAAGTTACATAGGATTTAGAACGGTCCAGGATTATATGGGAGAGGAAGACTCTACCAACGGTAGCCGAAGCGGACTATAATAAAACAAAAACACGAGAGAACATTATATAAACAAGTAAGAGTAGTAACCAAATACTTATTTTTTATATAACTTAATTAAAACTAGAATTATGGCGCAGTCAAAATCAACAAAAAAGCTGTTTAACATGGCCTACGGGCTAGGGGCATCGGTAGTAATTATTGGTGCATTGTTCAAGATCCTTCACTGGGAGTTCGGGCCCCTTACAGGTGGACTTCTTCTTGCGGTTGGACTTATTACCGAAGCATTGATCTTTGCTATCTCTGCATTTGAACCAGTTGACGATGAATTCGATTGGTCTTTGGTGTACCCGGAATTGGCCGGTGGCCAAGCGGACGCTTCTAAAAAACAACAAGCCAAAGATGCTCAAGAAGCTGAAGGATTGCTTTCCAAAAAACTGGATAACCTTCTTAAAGAAGCAAAAATCGATTCTGAACTTTTTACCAACCTTGGAGAAAGTATCAAGAGTTTTGAAGGTGCTGCCAAGAACATCACTCCAACTACAGATGCTATTCAGCACACTAAAAAGTACTCAGAGGAATTGTCTCACGCAGCAGCTCAAATGGAATCTTTGAACAGTTTGTACAAAGTACAATTGGAAAGTGCTAGCAGACAAGCTTCCATTAACGAAGAAGTTGTACAGAACGCAGGTGCGTTGAAAGACCAAATGGAGTCTTTGGCCACCAACCTATCTTCTTTGAACGGAGTGTACGGAGGTATGCTTACAGCCATGGGCGGAAAAGTCTAATTAGAAGTTTTCAAATCAACAGAAAACAAAACCAAATCAAATTAATTATTAAATCTAATTAGAAAAACATGGCAGGAGGAAAACAAACACCACGTCAGAAGATGATCAACCTTATGTACTTGATCTTCATCGCGATGTTGGCACTTAATATGAGCAAGGAAGTACTTGCAGCTTTCGGACTTATGAACGAAAAGCTGGAAACTTCCAATTCCAATATGGACTCCAATAACTCTAGTTTTATGGCCAGCTTAGAAACAAAGGCTAGTGAAAATGAAGAGGAGTACGGAGAATTGTACCAAAATGCTCAAGAGATCAAACAACTTTCCGATAATTACTATAACTATTTGGAAGGATTGAAAAAAGAAATGACCGCAGATTTGGAAGATCCCAAAGACTATGTGGTTATGGACAAGTCTGATTATTTGGACCAAAAATTCTTTCAAGGCGACAATTTGGGCCCAGAAGGAAAAAAGTTCATGGATCAGATCAATACCTACCGTGAAGGTGTTATCAATGCTTTGCCAGATGAATACAAATCTTTGAAAACCGGTGTTGAAACCCGTTTTGCCACTGGTGATGAAGATGGTAAAGTTGAGAAGAGAGATGGCACACGTCAAGATTGGATCAACTACCATTACGAAGGGTTCCCATTGGTGGCCTCTTTGACCAAAATGACCCAGTTGCAGGCAGATATCAAAACCACGGAACAAGAAGTGTTGAAAACCCTTTTGGAGGGTGAATTGACCGAGGCTGTGTCCTTGACCAACTTTGCAAGTGCATTGTCCGCTCCAAAAACCGCTTACTACGCAGGGGAAAAGTACGATGGTAAGATCATTGTTAGTAAAACTGACAAGACTTCCACGCCTGTAAAAGCAGAATTGACTTTGGACGGAAGACCATTGACCGAGGGTAAGGACTATGAATTGGAAGCTGGTGGTATCAAAATGTTGATCAGTGCCGGTACCCCAGGGGATCATACCATTAAAGGAACCATGACATACATGCAAGATGGTGTAGAGGTGCCAGTGGAAGTGAACAACACTTTTGCAACCATCTCCATGCCTAACGCAGCAGTAATTTCTGCGGATAAGATGAACGTGGTTTACCGTGGTGTTGCCAACCCAATGACCATCTCTATTCCTGGTATTCCAGATAATAAGGTTTCAGCTTCAGCTCCTGGTTTGAGCAGAAGAAGTGGCAGCAATTACATAATGAACCCCGGCACAGGTAGATCTGTAACCATTACAGCTTCTGGAACGTTGCCCGATGGTAAGGGAATCCGTACTTCGTCCGAATTCCGTATCAAGGATATTCCAAGGCCAAGTGGTACCGTTCGTGGAGAATCAGGTAGCATTAAAATGCCAAGGAAAAACCTTGAAATTGCAACTGTTAGTGCAATGTTGGAAGATTTCGACTTTGACTTGAACCTAGCTGTTAATCAGTTTAAGTTTAAAGTACCGGGTCAGCCTACCGTAGTTGTAAATGGAAACAAATTGGATGGCAGAGCCAAATCTGTACTTGCGAGAGCAGGTAGAGGCGAGTCTGTCCAGATATTCGATATCCAAGCTTACATCACAAACAACAAGAGCTACAAGTTAAAGAAAGTATCTCCTGTTATGGTTGAGCTTACTAACTAAGAAGTATAAAAAGTATACAAGTGATCATGAATTGGAAAAACGCATTATTAATTGGATTGTTGGGCGTATTGCCAGTATCAATCATGGCGCAGGCAAATATTTTAAATGCCAAGTTGCCAGAGGATATAGGTAAAAAAACCCAAGCTCAAATAGAGCAAGATGCCGATGAGCCTTTAGCGTACGGTTATGTGGATGATAGGGATATCCTATGGTCCAAGACCGTTTGGGAAATCATCGATCTTGACGAACGAGTTAACTTTCCATTGTATTACCCAACCGATACCATAGGTATTGGGGCAGATAGAAGGTCGCTGTACCATGTTTTGATGAAAAACATTAAAAATGGAAACCTTACCGAGGTTTATGCAGACTCCTACTTTACCGAAAAAAGAAAGTTGGAAGACCTTTCGGCTACCTTAAGAAAGGTAGATACCACCGATCTTGGTTACGAGCAGGTAAATGCTGGTGAGCAGGTTTCCCCGGAGTTTATTAACAAAAGGGATATTACTGCTGCCGACATAGAGGAGTTTCGTATAAAGGGAATCTGGTATTTCGACAAGCGCCAGGGAGAACTTAAGTATCGTTTATTGGGAATTGCACCGGTTGCGCCCGATGTTAACTTTATCGATGATGAGTCTATTGATCCAGGACAGAACAAAGTAGAATTGTTTTGGGTATGGTACCCTGCGGCTAGGCAAATTTTGCACGATGCCAAGGTGTACAACCAGCGGAACTCGGCAAGACCCATTTCCTTTGATATGTTGTTGAACGCACGTCGATTCAACGGAGTTATCTACAAGGAGGAAAACGTTCACGAAGATCGTGAAATAAACGATTACATTTTTGATAATGCATTGTTCCAGCTCTTGGAATCCCAAAGAATAAAAGAGGGTATACGCGACAGAGAGCAGGATATGTGGGCATATTAAGTAAGTCCATAGAATATTTCCAATTCAATACAGTAAAACGCCGCACCTAGTGCGGCGTTTTTTTGCATTAAACTAAAGTTTGAATGGATGATTGATCGATCAGATGCCTAATTTTGCAGTATGTTGGATTATATAGTAGTAGGTTTAGGTTTGGCCGGGATTTCGTTCTGCGAAGTTTTGGAAAAAGAGGGAAAAGCTTTTACAGTGATCACGGACGAATCACAAAGAGCTTCACAAGTGGCTGGTGGCCTATACAATCCCATAATCTTAAAACGGTTCACCATGGCATGGAAGGCTAAGCAACAGTTGGAAGGGGCCAAGCCATTTTATCAAAATTTGGAGGAAAAACTGGGTGTAAAATTGGATTTCGAGCATCCCGTTCTGAGAAAGTTTGCATCCATTGAAGAGCAAAATCTATGGTTCGAGGCCGCTGACCGCCCAGAGTTGGACTATTTTCTTTCAACCAAAATTCTGCACAACAATAACCCGGCCATTGATGCACCACATGGATTTGGCAAAGTAAAATATACAGGAAGAATAGATACGGGTACTTTAGTGCGTTCGTACAAAAGTTATCTGGAAGTAAAAGGCAAACTCTTATCAGAATCTATGGATTTTGATTCACTTTCTATAGCAGAGGATCATGTCGCTTATAAGTCCATTGCCGCCAAGAACATTGTTTTTGCATGCGGTTACGGCCTCAAACAAAATCCATATTTCGGTTACCTCCCCTTAAATGGGACCAAAGGCGAGCTATTGATTATCCATGCGCCCAATTACAAAGAAGACAATGTAATCAAATCCTCGGTTTTTACCATTCCAATGGAAGATGACACGTATTTGGTGGGATCCACGTACAAGTGGAAAGATAAGACCAATGAACCTACCGAAGCGTCCAAGAACGAACTATTGGAAAAACTGAAGTCCTTTTTAAAATGTGATTTTGAGATTGTTGACCACGTAGCGGGCATTCGCCCCACTGTTATTGATCGCAGACCCTTGGTGGGCAGGCACCCGAAGTATCAAAATTTGTATGTTTTGAACGGATTTGGTTCTAGGGGTGTGTTGATAGGGCCGTATGCATCAAGGCAATTGTTCGATTATATTGAAAACAATACCGACTTGGATCCGGAAATGGATGTTATAAGGTTTACCAAAAAATATTATTCCAGTTAACTCTTTACCGCTTCGTGTTTTTTAACCGAAGTGGGGTCATACTTCACAAAAAAGTTGATCCAAATATTTCTGGATAACCTGATGATTACCGGCATAAAAACAATCAAAGTACCCACAATAGCAATAAAGGTGGTCAATAAAGAAGTGCCAATAAATAAAAAGGAGATTACAAAGGCGGCAACTGCAAACGCAATGCCCACACCGTAGCTCACGTACATGGCACCGTAAAAAAAGGAGGGCTCAATCTTGTATTTTAAGCCACAATGCGAACACCTTTCGTTCATACTGAAAATTTTGGAAAGTGTGTACGGATTGGATTTCTCGTACATGCTCTCCTGGTGGCATCTTGGACAGTTTCCTGTTAAAATGCTGTACATTTTGGTTCCTTTTTTTAACATTTGCAGGGCTTTTGTACAAAAGTATGAATTCGCCAACTAATGTTTTGTAATCAAGGTCACATTTAAATGCTAAATATTCATAATCTTTCCGTAGCCTTTGGAGGAGAATATCTGTTCGAGGAAATATCGTTTCGTCTTAACGGCGGGGATAGAGTAGGTCTGATCGGAAAGAACGGTGCGGGTAAATCCACTATGCTTAAACTCCTTGCCAAGGAAATGCCCTTGGACGAAGGGGCCATAGCCACTGAAAAAAACATAAAAATCGGTTTTCTTAAACAGGATATTGATTTTGAAGAAGGAAGAACCGTTTTGGAGGAATCCTATCAGGCATTTTCAGAAATCAAAGAGCTTGAACTTAAACTGGATGAGATCAACACTGCTTTGGCGGAGCGAACCGATTATGAAAGCGACGGGTACCATCAGCTTATGGTAGATTTGAACGATGTAACGCATCGGTATGAAATCTTGGGAGGGTACAATTATCAAGGTGATACCGAAAAAGTACTTCTTGGGTTGGGTTTTAAGCGAGAAGACTTCAATAAACCAACCGATACTTTTTCCGGTGGATGGCGTATGCGTATTGAATTGGCCAAACTTTTGCTTCAAAATAACGATGTATTGCTGCTGGATGAGCCTACCAACCACTTGGACATTGAATCCATTATTTGGTTGGAACAGTTTTTACGAAACTTTACCGGTGCCGTGGTGATTGTTTCCCACGATAAAATGTTTTTGGACAATGTAACCAACCGTACCATTGAGATTTCATTAGGAAGGATTTACGACTACAACAAGCCCTATTCCCAGTTTTTGGTGCACCGAAAGGAAATAAAGGAACAGCAATTAAGTGCCCAAAAAAACCAAGAAAAACAGATACAGCAGACCGAAAGGTTGATTGAAAAATTTAGGGCAAAATCCAGCAAGGCATCCATGGCACAGTCCCTTGTTAAAAAACTGGATAAAATGGAACGCATCGAGGTGGATGAAGAGGACAATAGTGTGATGAATCTTCGGTTTCCTGTTTCAGTAAACCCCGGCAAGGTAGTGGCAGAATTAAACGGTGTTTCCAAAAACTACGGCCCCAAAAAAGTGCTTCAACATATAGATCTAATGATTGATCGTGGAAGCAAAACCGCTTTTGTAGGTCAAAACGGCCAAGGAAAAACAACTCTTGCCAAAATTTTGGTCGGTGAACTGGATTACAAGGGCGATTTAAAAACAGGGCACAATGTACAGTTGGGCTATTTTGCCCAGAACCAAGCCGAATACCTCGAGGGCAACAAAACCGTCTTGGATACCATGATCGATGCTGCCAATGAGAAGAACCGCAGTAAGGTAAGGGATATTTTAGGATCCTTTTTGTTTAGGGGTGATGAGGTGGACAAGTATGTAAAAGTGCTTTCCGGGGGCGAAAGAAACCGATTGGCCTTGGCCAAAATGTTGTTGCAGCCCTTTAACGTGCTCGTAATGGATGAACCTACCAACCACTTGGACATTAAATCCAAAAATGTTTTAAAACAAGCGCTTCAAAATTTTGAGGGGACATTGATTCTCGTTTCTCACGATCGTGACTTTCTTCAAGGGTTGACCGATAGGGTTTACGAGTTTAAGGACGGAGGTATAAAGGAGTATTTGGGAGATATCGACTTTTACTTGGAACAGCGTAAGATGGAGGATTTCCGAAGTGTTGAAAAAGGGGACACAAAGAAAGAAGACAAACCACAGGAAAAAAGCAAGGAGAACGACTATCAAATCCAAAAGAAGCAAAAATCCCTCAAAAACAAGCTTAGTGGGGTAGAGAAGAAGATTTCCCAACTGGAAAAACAGATTGCCGATATTGACCACGACTTGCTCATGGACTACGATGCCACCATTGCAAAGCCTAATTTTTTTGATAATTACGAGGGAAAAAAGAAAGATTTGGAGTCCTTAATGGAAGATTGGGAGAACTTGTCCGAAGCTTTAGAGGCTCTTGATTAACCTAACATTTCAGTTTTTACATCGAATTTTACCGAATTCACAACAAATCGGAGTGTATTTGACGATTATATTTGTAAGTTATTTCTTCTTTATTGTATTTTGTAAGTAAATTCGTTGTGATTTAATAAGTAATTAATGATTCGAGCGGCTCTTTTTTTCTTTTATTTGATGTTCTCTGCGGGTATATCTTTTGCCAGTGGACAGATTTCCCCTAAAGAAAAATCTGCCTTGGTAGATTTGTACAATAGCACCAATGGCGAAGATTGGAATGTTTCTTGGGATTTGACCGCACCCGTGGACACATGGAAGGGTGTAGAGGTCGATAAAGGGCATGTAGTGGGCCTAACACTGTTTATGAATAATTTAAATGGCGTACTTCCAGAAAGCATAGGAGATTTAAGGCACCTTTCCAATTTGAATCTGGCTTTCAACCAGATTACCGGAGTGCTTCCTAAAGATATTGTGAAATTGGAAAAGCTTAAGGTTTTCCGTTTGGAGATGAACCGAATCAAGGGTGGTATCCCAACAGGAGTCGCCAATTTTAAGGAGTTGGAGGTATTCTCTATGTTCAACAACTTTTTAACCGGACCTATTCCAGAAACATTTGGGGAACTCAAAAAGTTAAAAGAGTTAAACCTATCCAGTAACAATCTCAAAGGAACAATACCCGAATCCATTGGAAACCTATCAAACTTAGAGGCATTGGGTCTTTTTGAAAACAAATTGGAAGGTCAGATACCACGAGAAATTGGGAATTTGGTCCAGTTAAAGGAATTGGTCTTGTCGAATAATCAATTGGGAGGCGAAATTCCCAAGGAGTTTGGCCAATTGGCAAACTTAAAAATATTACAACTTCAAAATAATAGGTTCAACTCTTTCAACGCCTTACATGGTATGGATGCGAAACAGTTTTTGGTGTTCGATACCGATGATAAAACATTGAACCCAAAATTTATGGATATTCAAATAGACCGTACTCGAATGGCAGATACCAAATTCGAGGATGAAAACGAAAACGAGTAGTTAGTTATTACTTTAGTTTGTTTGGTTTGGGGATGCCGTTTGGGGTCCCCTTTTTGCATTTGACCCAGTTAAAAATGCATTTTATGAAATATTTAACCATTGTAAAAAAAGTAGGGAATAGATTTGTAGCTATTAAACCAACTAACGAATGCGAAAGCTTATAATATCGGCAGTTGCCGGAGGTATTATCATATTGGCCTCTCTATATTTTGCTGGCCTTATTGCTGGCAGCAAGGACAATAAAAGGCCCCCTTCCCAAAAGGTGGTAAAAACTGTTTTTGTGGATACAGTACAAAATACGACCATTCCCATAATGGTGCCTGCCAATGGTAACCTTACCGCCAAAAAACGCGTAGAACTTTACTCCGAAGTGCAAGGAGTATTTAGATCGGGAAGCAAATTGTTCCGAACAGGACAGCAATATACGGCAGGACAAACGCTTATCAGAATAGATGCAAACGAGTATTACGCTAGCGTGCAATCGGCCAAAAGCAATCTATATAACTTGCTTACGTCCATAATGCCAGATTTACGGTTGGATTACCCAGAAATTTATCCAAAATGGCAACAATACCTCAATGGGTTTGATTTGGAGAAAACCACTCCCGAGTTACCCAAGATGGATTCAGAAAAAGAAAAATTCTTCATAACGGGAAGAGAAATTATCACTACATATTATAACGTAAAGAATTTGGAACAGCGACTGTCCAAGTATACCATTTCCGCCCCTTTTACAGGAGTATTGACCGAAGCTTTGGTCACGGAGGGAACATTGGTCAGATCGGGACAAAAACTAGGAGAATTTATTGATACGGGACTGTACGAACTGGAAGTTTCCGTCAGCAAGACCTACGGAGACTTTTTGCGTGTGGGTAGAAAAGTGGAATTGTCCAATCTTGAAAAAACACAGACATACATGGGCGAAGTAACCCGTGTGAACAGCCGAGTGGACCAAAACTCCCAGACCATAACGGTTTACATTGAAGTAAGTGGCGATAATTTAAAAGAAGGTCAGTATCTTGAAGCCAACCTAGAAGCAAAAGAAGAGCCAGATGCCATAGAAATCAGTCGGTCCTTGTTGTTGGAAAACAACCAGATTTTTGTGGTCAGGGACTCCATTTTAGACCTAATGGATGTAAAGCCTATCTTTTTTACGGACAAAACCGTAGTGCTTAAGAACGTTCCCGATGGAGAAGTTATAGTGGCAAAACCCATTACCGGTGCCTACGCAGGTATGTTGGTTAAAACTTTTGACGAAAGTAAATCCTAAATCCCCCAGCCGTGAGAAAACTTATCTCGTATTTTATTAAATACCACATGGCAGTGAATGTCTTTATTTTGGCATTTTTTGTTTTTGGGGTTGTGGGAATACTTTCCTTAAAATCATCCTTTTTTCCTCTTACCGAGGCACGTAACATTACAATTACCATTACTTACCCAGGTGCTTCGCCACAAGAAGTCGAGGAAGGTATCGTCCTAAAAATTGAGGATAACCTAAAAGGGCTCGAAGGTGTGGAAAGGGTAACCTCTACATCAAGGGAAAACAGTGGTACAATCAATGTGGAGATTGAGAAAGAGAGGAATGTAGACTTCATGTTGTTAGAGGTTAAAAATGCCGTGGATAGGGTACCTACCTTTCCTACGGGCATGGAACCTTTGATTGTTGCCAAGCAAGAACCGGTCAGGCCTACCATAAGTTTTGCCGTAAGCGGAAAGGATATTCCCTTGGCTACCTTAAAACAAATTGGCCGCCAAATAGAAAACGACCTTAGGGCCATTGATGGAATCTCTCAAATTCAAATAGCCGGCTATCCCGATGAAGAAATCGAGATTGCTGTAGATGAGAACAGCCTCTTGGCCTATAACCTATCTTTTGCCGATGTAGCACAAGCCGTTTCCAATGCAAATATTTTGGTAACGGGAGGTAATATTAAAACCGCTACCGAAGAATATCTAATACGCGCCAACAACCGTTCGTATTATGGAGATGAGCTTTCCAATATTGTAGTTCGAGGTGATGCAGCAGGCCGTACCATACGCTTAACAGATGTAGCTACGATACGGGACAGGTTTTCCGAGACTCCAAATGCTTCCTATTTTGATGGGGAATTGGCCGTTAACATAACCATCACCAGTACAAATACAGAGGATTTAATGGGCTCTGCAGAAAAAGTTAGGCAGTACATTAAAGAGTTCAACGAAAAGTATACCAATGTACAGTTGAACGTTATAGATGACCGTTCAACTACTTTAACACAGCGTACCCAACTTTTAACCGAGAATGCCATCGTAGGGATGATTTTGGTATTGGTGTTTTTATCCCTCTTTTTAAATACCCGATTGGCATTTTGGGTAGCCTTTGGACTTCCCATTGCATTTTTGGGAATGTTCGTTTTTGCCCCCATGTTCAACGTTACCATTAACGTTCTTTCCCTGTTCGGGATGATTATCGTTATCGGTATTTTGGTGGATGATGGAATTGTGATCGCAGAGAATATCTATCAACATTATGAAGATGGGAAATCTCCGGTACAGGCCGCTTTGGATGGCACCATGGAAGTGATACCACCGATTATTTCAGCGATAATCACCACAATTTTGGCCTTTTCCATTTTCCTTTTCTTGGATAGCCGTATCGGTGAATTCTTTAGCGAGGTGTCCGTGATTGTAATTCTCACCTTGGTGGTGTCCTTGGTAGAAGCATTGATTATTTTGCCAGCTCACTTGGCGCACTCCAAAGCGCTTCGAGCTAAAAATACCAAACCCAAAACAGGTGTTGCAAAGGTTTTTGCAAAACTCAGGGTTATCAATAAAATGGGCGATAGGTTAATGAACTACATGAGGGATAACTGGTACAGCCCTGCACTTCGCTTTATGTTGAACTATAAGTTTTTGACCTTTGCCCTGTTCTTTATGGCTTTGGCATTAACTTTAGGTTCCATTGGGGGAGGAGTTATCCGTACTTCATTCTTTCCAAGAATTGCAAGTGATCAGGTGTCCATACAACTTACCATGCCCAATGGTACCAACGAAAAAGTAACGGATTCCATCATTAGCCTTATTCAGGAAAAAGCACATATTGTAAATCAGGAACTCACAGATCAATATTTACAAGGCATGGATAAGATGCTTTTTGTAAATATGATCAAGAACTTGGGACCAGGTTCTTCTGCTGCTGAATTAGAGATAAACCTACTGCCCGGTGAAGAACGTCCTGATGGCATTCGTGCCGATATGGTGACCACCAGACTTCGAGAACTGGTGGGCCCCGTGATTGGCGTAGAGAGTTTAATCTATGGTTCTGGAGGTAACTTTGGTGGAAGTCCGGTTTCGGTTTCCCTTTTGGGCAATAATATTACCGAGCTCAAGGCAGCAAAAGAAGAGCTCAAACAAGCCATGGAAGAAAATGCCAACCTAAAGGATGTAACGGACAACGACCCGGCCGGAATCAAGGAAATACGTTTGGAACTTAAGGAAAATGCGTATTTGCTCGGTCTGGACCTTAGAACTGTGATGAACCAGGTTAGAGGTGGCTTCTTTGGGGCGCAGGCCCAACGTTTTCAACGAGGGCAGGATGAAATTAGGGTTTGGGTCCGGTACGATAGAGAGAACAGATCATCCATTTCAGATCTGGATGAAATGCGGATTTTGGCACCCAGCGGAGACCGTATCCCCTTAAAAGAGATTGCAAGCTATACCATTGAAAGGGGAGATGTGGCCATCAACCACCTAGAAGGTAGAAGGGAAATACAAGTTTCTTCAGATTTGACCGACCCGGAAACTACAAGTGGAACCGATGCCATGCTGTGGATACGAAATGAGGTGATGCCGGAAATTCTGGCCAAATACCCATCCATAAGCCCATCTTATGAAGGACAGAACAGAGAGGCCAATAAATTGATCGGTTCCTTAGGGTTTGTAGGACCAATTGTATTGTTTCTGATTTTTATTGTCATAGCCTTCACCTTTAGGAGTATAAGTCAACCCTTATTATTGATTTTTATGGTGCCCTTTAGTTTGACTGCCGTGGCTTGGGGACACTGGCTGCACGGATTCCCGGTGAACATTCTTTCTATGTTGGGAATAATTGCATTAATTGGGATTATGGTAAACGACGGACTGGTACTAATAGGTAAATTCAATACCAATCTTCGAACAGGGATGAATTTCGATGATGCCTTGTACCAAGCAGGCCGTTCCCGTTTTAGGGCCATATTCTTGACCTCGGTTACCACAATTGCAGGCCTGGCACCATTGCTTTTGGAGAAAAGCCGTCAAGCCCAATTTTTAAAGCCAATGGCTATTTCCATTGCCTACGGAATTGGTTTTGCCACTATTTTGACTTTGTTACTGCTGCCCTTGCTGCTTTCCTTTGGAAACAATGTAAAGGTTGCGGCCAAAAAGTTGTGGACAGGGGAAGAGGTTACGTCCGAAGAAGTGGAACGGGCCATTCGCGAACAGCATGAAGAGGAAGAGATGGAAGCAGATGGCGTTGCCTTAAACGGAACCGATAGTAAAAACGTTTCTCAGAATGGAGAAGAAACCTCAAAAGTTGTAGAAGAGACCACATAATGAAAAGCATTTTTTATACAGTATCCCTGATTTTGTTGTTTTTTGGTCCAATGGCAAACGCCCAAGATCAAATACTCACCAAACAAGAAGCCATTGATTTGATTTTGGAAAACAACCTGGATATCAAAGTGGCCCGTAATACCAAACTGATAGATGACAATAATGCCGATATCCTTAACTCTGGCTATTTGCCATCGGTAACAGGAAATGCCAGCGGAAGTATAGACAAGCAAAATTCCGAAGGGGTTCTGGGCAATGGAGATACCCGTACAGCAGAAGGGGCCGAAACCAGAAGGTATAATGCTGCGGTTAATGTAAACTATACTTTGTTCGATGGATTGGGAAGGTATTATAATTACAAAAGTTTTCAAGAACGGTCCGAACAATCCGAGCTAGAGGTCAGGCAGACCATTGAAAACACCATTTTACAATTGTTTACAGTTTATTATGAAGCAGCCCGCCTTACCGAAAATACCGCAACATTGGAGCAAGCGCTGGAGATTTCCAAGGATAGATTAAAAAGGGCGCAATATCAATTTGAATACGGACAAAATACAGGGTTGGATGTATTGAATGCCGAAGTGGACATCAACACGGATAGCATTAATTTATTGAACTCCAAGCAACAGCTCAGAAATACCATGAGGGATTTGAATTTGATATTGAATCGTGATCTATCTGCCCAATTTGCTGCGGATACCACGGTAACCTTTGTTCCTGGACTTCAAATGGAAAATATGTACAATGAGGCCCAAATGAACAATGTAAGGCTTCAAATTGTGGAAAAGGACATCAATATGGGCCTTAACGACATTCGGGTAGCCAAAAGCGGTTATTTGCCTACCATTGGATTGACAGGAACTTACGGTTGGAACGAGTCCAACAACAACAGTCCACTGGCTTTTGTTTTGCAAAACACCTCTACAGGGGTTACGGGAACTATAAACTTAACGTGGAATTTGTTTGATGGCGGAACTACCATAACTGGGATAAAGAATGCCAAAATCGCCTATAAAAACCAAGAGATAGCGAAAAAGCAGATACAGTTGGAAGTAGAAAGGGATATTCGCAATGCTTGGGACAGCTATACCAATGCGCTGTACGTACTGGAGGTTCAGGAGAAAAACCTACAGACCAACCAAAACAACTTTAAGCGTACCGATGAGCGCTACAAACTGGGGCAAATAACCTCAATAGAATTTAGGCAGGCCCAGTTGAACTTGTTAAATGCAGAACTGGCCAAAAGTCAGGCCAAATACAATGCAAAATTGGCGGAACTTCAAATGCTTCAAGTTAGCGGTCAGTTGCTCAATGTAGATTTTTAGAAGATGTACGAGCATTTTTTTCAATGTCCATACTGTTGGGAAGAAATATCCTTTCTTTTGGATAGTTCTGTGCCGCATCAAACCTATGTGGAAGATTGTGAAGTATGCTGCAACCCTATTGAGGCCACGGCGAAATTTAATAATCGGGAACTTGTTTTTTTTGATGTTAAGGACGGGTCAGGGCAATAAAAAAAGCCGAAGGTCTAAAACTCCGGCTTTGGGTTGATTGGAATAAGTTGATGGAACCCTTTTCCAAAATCTTGAAGTTGATCGTAAACAGTAATCCACCTCTTGCCAATTTCTCAGGTACTACTGATATATCCTTACATAATCAATTTCAAAGGTATCTTCTGTAAAATTGCTTGGTACATCACCACCTAAATTTCCGCCTATGGCAATGTTCAGAATCAAATAATGTTCGTGATTATAAGGTTTGTTATTGGTATTGGGCAATTCAAAAACCAAGGTATCGTCAACATAGGTCTTAATACTTTCACTATCCCATTCCATAGCATAGATATGATATTCGGAGGATGCATTGGCAACAGTAGTTTCACCACCGGTATCCATATATTCCTCGGTGTTTAGGTCGCCCCAATGAAAGTGGGATATGGTATTGCTCTTGTCCCATCCCGTTTGCTCCATAATGTCAATCTCTCCGCAAAGCGGCCAGCCAACGCTGCCGTATTGGTCCCCGAAATAATTTCCGGTTTCGTTTACATTGGCGCCCAAGGTCCAAATAGCGGGCCAAGTACCTGCATTGCTTGGAAGTTTGGCTCGTACCTCTACCCGGCCGTAGGTAAAGGCAAATTTTGTATTCAATCTAGCAGAAGTATATTCTTTGGTGCTTCCGTTATACGAATATTGTTCTTTGATGGCCTTGATTTTTAAGGAACCATCGTTCACAAAGGAGTTTTCTGGCCTGTCCGTATAGTGTTGTAGTTCATCATTGTGCCAGCTTCCATTGTTCGGGGGAATAACCTGATGATGCCATTTTTGGTCATCTGGCCTACCTTCGTTATCAAATTCATCGGAAAAGACCAAAGTGGCAAAAGCTTCATCGGATTTGTATACATCCACACTATAACTTTGGTTAATGAACCCACCGGATTCTGAATAAGCCCATACAGTTATGTTGTATGTATTAGTGCCATTTTGGGTAAAGGTATGTTCGATGGATCCCGTTTCACTGTTAATTTGGTCGCCACCTTCAAAACGGAAGGCATAACGTACCGCATTATTGGCCGATGCGGATACCTGTACAGTCCCAGAACCATCGCCATTCGGGTTATTGTCGTTTGAACCAATGATGGAAATGTCCACATTTAAATTGGTGGGAACATCGGTGGAGTCGGAGTCCCCAGAGCTGCACGAAAGCGCAAATACCAAGGATAATAAGGATATGTTTAAAATGCTCATTTTTAATTTTTGATAAATGTATGTTTTGTTTTTCATAGAAAACATTGCTTGGATTAAAGTTCCACCCTTTTTTAAAGAGTGGAACCTTTCCCTTAATTAACTAACTCAAATTACGATTTGTTTTTTATCCATTATTTGTGAAAATATACGTTGTCCACAAATACTGTGGTTGAACCAGCGGGTTGGCCTGCATAGATAAGTTGTGCAATGTTTGCTTTAGTGGTAAGTCCAACAAATTCTGATAACGGGATATCCAATGAAATCCAAGTGTTTTGTTCTGGGTTGGCGATGGTAATTTCGTGCTCCACATCATCTCCTCCATCAAAAGCACCGTCGGCACCAAAATCAACAAGTTTTATTCTAATTTCAGTGGCATCCGCTGTCCAAACATCGGTATGAAAATGTGTCATTTCCGTTGCATCGATTGGAGTGGTTACGGATTCTATCCCCACAAAATTTAAGTCGCTATACTTTTTTACATCGTTACCATCGATCATAATATCCTCAAGTGTAGCAACCGACCAATCTGTTCTCCAAGTGTCAATGGAAACATTAGTGTATGCATTGCTAAACATTGATATCACATCCGCTTCTGCAACAGTTGGAGTTGGCGCTGCGGCTGTTGGTTCCGTTGCAGGTGGTGAATAAAAGTAGATGTTGTCCAAATAAATGGTTCCGTTACCATCAAATTTTAATTGTATCACATCGGTAAGATCCACTACATCCGAAAACACTGTTAATGGAATATCCACACTTACCCATTCACCATTGGTGATATCAAAAGAATATGGAATTTCTGCAGGTCCTGAACTGATCAAGGATAAATTTAGCTGTGAGGAATCGGGTGTCCAATAATCCACGTGCACCATAGTAGCTCCAGAAACGTCCAATGGAGCTGCAAACTGCGTTCCTTGATAGTTAAGGTTTTCATATTTTAAGGTGTTGTTCCCTGCAATCTCCTCTTGTGTAACTATAGTGGCCTGCCCCCAATTTGGATTATAATCCGTTCCTGCGACATCGGTATAGGCATCACTGAACACGGAGATCACGCTTGCTTCCGCTAGTGTAGGTGCAGGGGCACCCGATGTGGGCGCGTTGGAAACACCTGCTTCGTTGTAAAAGAACACATTGTCCACAAATACTGTATTTGCGCCTGATGGTGCTCCCACGAATATCAATTGGGCGATATTGCCCCTAGTGGTCAGTCCTGTAAAATCTGAAAGCGGTATATCCAGCGTTACCCATTCTTGCTGCGTGGGTGCTTCAATCACTATTTCGTGCTCTACATCATCACCGCCATCAAAAGCGCCATCAGCACCAAAGTCAACTAACTTTATTCTGAATTCTGTAGCGTCACCGGTCCAGATATCAGTTCTAAAATGGGTCATGTTGGTAGCATCAATAGTGTTGGACACCGCTTCTACGCCCACAAAACTAAGTTCGCTGTATTTTTTAACGGCATTGCCTTCAATTTCAATGTCTTCCAATGTGGCATCGGACCAATCGGTTCTCCAGGTATCCACGGCAACGTTGGTATAGACGTCGCTAAACAACGAAACCACTTCCAATGGATCAATAGTGGGGTCGGGTGCGGTGGCGGTCGGTTCGCCAGTTTCAACAGGTTCTTCTACTTCGCCACCTTCACTCATCTCGATGTCATCAAAATAGTGGGTGGTCTCGGCACTCTTTTCTCCGTTAAAGTCAAAGAACAAAATCATTCGATCAAACTTATCGGAATCACTGGGTGAAAAAACAAAGGACAGTTCTTCCCATTCGTTGGCCACAGTTGTGGTTGCCTGAACTTCTTTTGCAATGGAGTTATCGGTCTTGTCCTCAAACTTCATCAGTACAATTTGATCTGCGGCAGGGGAGTACACTTTAATTTTGACCGTCTGCATCTCGTTAAAATCCACTTTACTGGCCAAATCAAAAAAGAAGCCTGCCCAAGGTTCAATATCGGCTGTTTGGGTATATTCAACAACGGTTTCAGAGGTGTTGATGCCGGATGGATCCGGATTTTCAACATAATCAAGGGTAAAGGAACCGTCTTTTTCCCCAAAAAAGGTCACTTCCGGTCCTCCACACTCAAAATCCATTCCATCTGCCAATTCTGGAACTATAGTGGAGAATGTACAATCCTCGCCTGGTTCTGGCTCTGGTTCCGGTTCTGGTGGAACATAGGCAGAGGGTGGGGGCAAATCGTCCTCGGTTTCGCAAGAAATGATAGTGCCCAAAATACCTATGGCCGTCAACAGGAACAAGATGGGTAATCTTGTGCTGTTGAGGTTCTTCTTGTTGTTATGCTTTTTCATTTTTCAATGTTATAAGTTAATTCTAGTTAGTGCCGATTTAGTTATACCCGTCGTTCTGTGGGTAGTTTGGTCCCAAAAGGTCCATTTGTTGTTGTGGAATGGGCCAGTTTTGCATGTATTCCCTTAGAATATCCTTTGGATTTCCTTCAGGATAGGACTCGTTCATGTTATCATTGTTCATATGGTCCAAAAGATACTCGTACAACAATCCGGTACGTTTTAAGGTAAACCAGCGCTGCCCCTCAAAGGCTAACTCTCTTGCTCTCTCTTCCAGAATAATTTCAAGGTCGATACTGTTTACAGTAGCTGCATTTGCCCTTGTTCGCACTGTATTTAGGTACTCAAGGGCTTTGGTGGTGTTGTTCAGCATCATGTGGGCCTCGGCACCGATCAAATAGGTTTCGGCCAACCTGTAGATCATAATATTTTTAAAATGATTTCTGTCTGTAGGTTCCACGGTTTCATCAAAAAATTTAAGGATGCCCGGGTTCTGCCTTCTGTAATAGAGCATAAACTCGTTTTGGTCCGTTTCACTGTTTTCGTACAAATCCAATGGGTCGCCTAACTCTTTCCCTTCCGGTAAAGCAGTTTCGTCGTTGTAGGCATACTCAAAAATGTAATAGGTGTTGTTTTTTCGGTCATCGTTCGGATCCTCATTGAGCAGGTCGATGGTGTATTGGTTTAATGAAATGAATCCCGCTCCCGCACCGCCATTCTCTACGGATTGAACAAGGCCTGGTGCATCGGCATAGGAGGAGACCATGTTCCAGTTCAAGATATGTGGACTCCCGCCACCAATGGTTTCTCTTTCAAAGTTGATTGCAAAGAGAGTCTCAGGATGATTAAGTTCACCGGCAAATACTTCTGCCGTGGTAGTGGTCAAACTATGACTTCCACTAGTGATCAAGGCATCGGTTTGGGCAGCGGCTTCTGTCCAATCGTTTTCCCACATGGCCACTTTTGCTCTGAGATGTCTTGCGGCTCCCTGTCCCCAACGTCCAAATTGTGCCGTGGAATAATCCAAATTGTCTATGGCAAAATCCAAATCGGAACGCAATAGCGAAAAGATTTCTTCTTCCGAAGATTTGTCCTGTGGTACATCAAAGGCATTTTCTGGGGTAGTGGGCTCCGTGGTGATGAAGATGTTGTTAAAAAGGCGGTACAAGGTAAAGTAGGCATGGGCCCTCATGCATTTGGCCTCAGCAAGAATCTGATTTTTTCTGCCTTCCTCGATATCTTCCAAATTTTCTGCTCCCTGAATCACAGCGTTGGCCCTATCCACTATTTTATAGTAGTTGACCCAGTATGCATTAATTCCCGAGGTAGTACCGAAATCCCCTAGACTAGCCCCCCAAAGCAAACGGCTGTATAAAGAAACCTCCCCTGTAATCCCAACCCCAAGATCACTTTTGGCTTGTGGAATTAGAGGATAAGTACCATTTAGGCTCAAGTCTTGGTATAAGTTTCTGTTGAGGGTGTACAGGCCTACAACGGCGTTCTCCAAACCTTCGGGCGTGGAGTATAGAAAATCGACAGAGGTGTTGGATAACAGTTCATCCTCCAACAAATCCTTTTCGCACGATGTAAATGTTGCAATAGCAAGTAGTATTGCACATATTCTTTTTGATGTTAAATATTGAAATATGGTTTTCATGACAATTTTTTTAGAATCCTAATTTTACACCTAGGGTTATGTTTCTGGTCTCAGGGAATGCAGAGCCACTTTGGTCATTGTTTAGTGGGGTTTGTTCCGGGCTGTACGATCTAAAATCGGTAAAAGTGAACAGGTTGGTCCCCGTGAGGTATACTTTGGCCCGTTGCAACCCAAGCTTGGAGAAGGCATCTTTGGGTATGTTGTATCCCAAAGTAAGGGTTCTCAACCTCACATAAGATGCATCCCTCACAGCAAAAGGGAACAGGTGCAAGTGTGTATCCGGCTTTGGTCTTGGGTATTCGGTAGATGGATATTCCGGTGTGTAATATTTGGTTCTGATCCCGTTTATGGCACCCTTCCAAAGTTCTCCATTGGCAAGAACAGGGTTTAGGTTTGTTGCTCCTTGAACAATATAAATATCGGCAAACAGATCAAAGTTCTTGTAGGTAATGGTGTTGGTAATGGAACCATACCAATCGGGATCGGTATTTGTGAATACGTTATCGCGATTGTCTATCTGTCCATTTCCATCCTGGTCCACCACGCGGACATCACCGGGCTGGGCCAATGGGTTTCCTGACCCTGCAATATCATCACCTTCTTGGTATATACCATCATATTTGGGGAGCCAAATGTTGTTGATGGACTGCCCTACGGATAAACGCCTTCCCGATGCAATATCGGTTATGTCGATGGGGTTGCCATTATCATCCAGTTCTCCTGTCAATGAGATTACTTTGTTTCTGTTTCTGGAGAAAACCATCCCCAAAGACCAACTAAAGTTCTCTTTACGAATAATGTTCGAGGTCAAAGAGGCTTCAATACCTTGGTTTTGCAATTCACCGGAATTAAACCGGATTACATTGAATCCGGTGGTTCCTGCTATGGATCTATCCAATAATAGGTCGTTGGTGTTGGCTTTGTAGTATTCAAAAGTTCCTTGGAAAAAATTGTTGAACAACCTGAAATCCACACCTGCATTCAAAGTTGTTGTGGTCTCCCATTTTAGGTTTGGGTTGGGCAAACGAGACGATGCTGTGGCGCCGGCCACTGTTTCATCTCCAAAAACATAAGGTAGGTCGTCCGCAACGCCCAAAGATTCCAAAGGGTTGATTCCCTGGTTACCCGTGGCACCGTAGCTTACCCTAAACTTCATTTCGTTGATGGCATCTACATCAGCCATAAAAGGTTCCATGTGCATTTTCCATGCTACGGACACTGCCGGGAAAAAACCCCATTTGTTGTTTTCGGCAAATACCGAAGCACCATCGGCACGAGCGGTGGCCTCCAAAAGATATCTGTCCAGATAACCATATCGTACCCTGCCCAAGAAGGACAAAAGCCTACGTTGAGAAACATCCCTTACGTTGTTTAGCAGGTTGGTGGCATTTCCGTTAAAGCGTAAGGCATCGTTGGTAAAGCCGGATTTGTCCAATTGGGTGTACTCGGTACGGCGTTCATCAAATGCGTGAACAGCCGTTAAGTCCAAACTATGATCATCATGGATTTGTGGTGTATAGTTCAAAATATTTTCTACCAGCACCTGTTTGAACAGGGTGTTGGATAATACTCCGATTCCATCAATTCCTTCATCCCCAGCGGAGTGAAGAGAAGACCTGTAAACACCTTGGTTGGAGTTACGGTTCCTTAAAAACGTTTTTAGGGTATAGCTCAGGTTTGGTGCAATGTCATAAATAAGGCTCAGGTTTATATCCGTAAGGTTGATTTTGGTCTCATCCACAGACTCTCTTTGGTCCCACAATGGGTTGACTGCTGTGTTGGATGGCCCCAAGTAGAATTTCTGGAGCTCGCCATCTGCTGTATAAGGTTGTGCCAGTGGAGTAATTGTGGTAAAGTTGATTCCACCTGTTTCCCTGTCCTGTTTTGCATTTTGATAGTTGATTATTCCACGGAACAATAACTTATCGGATATTTTTTGTTCTAAGTTTAGTTTAAATGTGCCTCTGTCAAAACCCGAATTGGGAATAATACCTTCTTGCGAAAAGTAATTTACACTTGAAAAGACCTTCGTTTTTTCGCTACCTGCCGAAAAACTAAGCGAATGGCTCTGGATAATGGCATCTTGAAGCACCAAGTCTTCCCAATCCACAAAGTTTTGGTTTTCTATGGCCTCCAGCTCAAATGGCGAGAAAATGTTCTCATCGTTCAGGTAATCCCCGGTAAACCTATTTCTGTTAGCTTCTCTTCTTAGGTCGATAAATTGCTGTCCAGTATATTGGTTGAAGTTTTTGGTCAAGGTTTGTACGGTGGTATATCCATGGTAATCTATGGTTGCCTTTCCTACTTTTCCTGATTTTGTAGTCACCAAGATTACACCGTTGGATGCTCGGGAACCGTAAATGGCCGTTGAGGATGCATCTTTCAATATTTCAATGTTGGCAATGTCATCGGGAGCCACATCATTTAGGTTGTCAAAAGGAAGTCCATCTACGATGATCAGCGGAGAGTTTCCGCCGGGTGCAACGGATACATTACCCCTGATTACGATATTGGAATTACCTCCTGGCCGTGCATCGCCCAAGTTTACTTGAACCCCTGCCGCTCTACCTCTTAACATTTCGGATACGTTTGTTGTGGGTACATTGGTGGCTTCCTCTACTTCAACACTGGCCACAGATCCGATTACATTACTTTTCTTTTGGGTACCATATCCCACAACAACTACTTCGTCGAGGGCTTGGGTATCTTCATTCAATACAATGTTGATTTCCTCCTGGGTCCCGACAGGAACCTCCTGGGTCACAAAACCAATGTAGCTGAAAACTAAGATGTCTTCATTGGAAACATCGTCAATGGTAAATTCACCATCAAAATCGGTGACAACCCCATTGGTTGTTCCCTTAACAAGTACGTTAACACCCGGCATGGGCCCAATATTATCAGAAACGGTGCCGGTAACAGTTTTTGTTTGTGAATATCCATAAGCAGTACATAAAAGTACCATTAAGGTTAAAATGCCATATCTCATTTTTGAGTGAATTTAATTTGAGTTAAAGGTATATGGCTTAACGTCTTGTTAACAAATGATGTACCTCTATAAAAAACCTACATTGTTAATTGGAAAGGGGTAAAATTGATTTTTTATCACTCAAACCCTATAAAATATGAGGATTTTAAAATATTTAGCGTTTTTGCAATCATCCTGAACAATGTGGTAAAACGGAACAAAATGAGGATATGTAGAGTTATTGTAGAGGTAATTTTAAGGTTTGTAGGGCAATGATGTGCAAAAGTAGAGCTTATTAAAAGTTTAAAATGTAATCTATAAGGTTGTCGTGGTGTGGTAGGTTAAACTTTTTACGGAGCCTGTAACGTTTCATTTCCACACTTTTTACAGAAATGTTAAGCAATGGTGCAATTTCTTTAGAGGAAAGGTTTAACCTTAAATAAGCGCACAGTCGAAGATCGTTGTTGGTAAGGCTGTCGTGTTTTGTTTTTATTCTTTTTAAAAAGTCTTTGTCGGCATTATTGAATGCGTCTTCGAAAAATTTCCAATCGTCTTCGCTGTTAATGTTCCTGTCTATTTCCTTGATTACATATTTTATGTTCTTATCCTTGCTGGGAACTTCCCTGAGTTGCGCTTTTAGTGCAGAGAGGAATTTATTTTTCTTTACCAGGCTCATCGTGGAAATGGCCAACTCGCGGTTTTTACTGTCAATTTCGTTTTGGAGTTTTTCCGTCTGTATTTTGGCAATTCGTTCTTTTTCTTCCAGTTCCCTGCGCTCCAATTCTTTTTTATTCCTTTTTATGAGGGACTCTTGTTTTTTTTGATAATAGTTGTTGTAAAGTCTGTGTACAAGTACAAACAGCAATGCAATGGACAGCATATAAAGGATAAGTGCAAGATTGGAAAGGTACCATGGTCGGGATATGCTAAAACTGTACGAAGAAGTATTTTCGCTCATGGTACTGCCTACCATGGCCCTTACAGTAAAGGTATAATCACCAAAAGATAGGTTTTTGAATGTGGCATCCGTATTTTCGGACCATTCGCTCCAATCATCGTATACGTTGTCCATTTTATACTGGTACTTTACCTCGGTGTATTTATCGAATTCCGGTACGCTAAATTCCAACCTAACGTTGTTGTTGGAGTATTTAAAAGTGCCTGTTGTGTCAATAGATGCCTTGGAGGATACTTCTTGGTAATCCCCATAATAAACCGAATTGATGTGCACTTGCTGGTTCGTGGGCTCCACTCTGGTAAGGTCCAAGGATACGTAGCCGTTGGAACTTCCTATCAAGTAAGTGTAATCGGATATTTTTGAAATATTTTCAAAACCTGAAACTCCCAAATTGGCCCTAATGTCCTTGGGTATGGAAATATGGGAGGCACTCAGTTTGTTGCTAAGTGTACTTTGGGTAACGTACTGGATGCCATCGTTGGTAAAGAACCACAACCGTTGTTCCGAACTTTCAGGAATTATGATGCTGACCTGTCCATCATTTTCATCTAAAATCAACTGGGTCAAAGTACTGTCCAGGACGATGTTGTTTTCGCCATCAATATTATAGATTCCTGCATTGGTCTTGTAATAGAGTTTATCCTGAAAACTGAAAATATTGGAACTGTGGCCGATTCGCTCCTTATTGGTAACTTGTTTAACTTTTCTCAGGTTCGGCTCCAGCTCAATAAAATATAGCCCTTTTTTTTCGTGGTCCACGACTACCTCAAGCGAATCCATTTCAAAAAAACGACTGGAAATTGTATAACCATCAATGGTATTTCGGAATCTCCATGAGCCTTGCACCTTTTCGAGTATACTCAACCCATTGTAATTTCCTTGAAGAAGTAAGTTTTTACGATTTTGTATAGGTTTTACGCCCCAAGTGCCCGGAAAATCAGAGATAAGTTCAGCCAAGTTATTTTCCACAACGAACGTACCATTATTGTGCCCACAAAAAATAGTGGAATCCACAAGCTGAATGTTCCACACTTGGCCTTCTGTACCTTCAATCATACGAAAGGCATCCTCAGAACCGGTTTTGCGGTAGAACAGACCTTGGTTGGTGCCCAAATACAAGTACCCTTTGTGGCTTAAGGCCGCATAAACCAAACCTAGGTTCCCAAGTTTGTCCACGTATTCGTTAAAGGGAGAGTAAAGGTTTACGACACTAATACCGTTGTCCAACCCCAACCACAAATTATTTTCCGAATCCTCAAAAAGTGTTAATACCGTATTGTTGTTTAGCCCTTTTTCTTGGTCAATGTTCCGGATGATGGTCTGTCCGTTTGGCGAAAGATGATAAAAACCATTGGAAATGCTGCCCAGCACAAAAGAACCATCCTTAAGTTGCATACTGCTGTAGAGTTTTACATTGATGGAATCCATAGCTGTTTTCAACGGCATGATGGTTTCTGAATTATATTTGTAAAAACGGGAACCTTCGGTAATTACCAAAAGATCATTGCCCATGGTGTATAGCCCAATAATGGGTTGGTCTGTAAAAACTTGGTTGTCACTTACCAATTTGGGCTCCCCATTTTGAATGGTAAACAGCCCTTTCCGGGCTATTTGGAAATAAACATCACCGTTTACAATGCTAAGGTTCGCTTTTTCCGAATTTGCATTTATAACTTTAAAAGTATCCTCTGCACTGTCATAAATATAAATTCTATCCAAGGATTGAAAAAGAATCCATTGGTCCACGACCAAAATATCCCAGAACTCTTCGTCTTCGGCCATGGGTATTTCCATTTTTTGGGATAATGAAGTGTAGGTCAGTTCACCGTTTGTCATTTTTGTCCAAAAGCCGAATTCACGGTAGGAGCCGGTATAGATTTTATCCCCAACTGCCTTTACCGATCTAATTATGGGGGAGGTTGGCAGTTTATATTGATGCCATTTGCTCCCATCAAACTCCATAAGGCTGGTATGGTTGGCCACGTAGATGTTTTTTGAAGGGGATTGCGTTATTCCCCAATTCTGAAACTCCCCGCTGTATTCTTTTGGGGTATAATTTCGGATAGGCGGCAGTTCTTGACCCACCAGGGTGAAGCAAAAGAACAACAGAAAATAAAAAATGTGGGGCTTCAAACCGAACTATTTTAAATATGCATCGAAACTTATAAAGATAAAGTTAAGTATAAAACTAGAGCTCTTTTTAGATGCTTAATGGTTTTGTTCCAAAGTGTTATTTCAGCAAGAATTTTTTTATCCTTTATTCTTTTTGGAAAGTTTATCCATATAAAGGATTGCAATTCCGATACAGGCTCCAATGCAAGCCAAAATACCTCCCACAACACTGGCATAGTTAACCCCGAGACCAAAAACCATGGGCAGTCCACCAAAATAGGCACCCGAGGCATTTCCCATGTTAAAAGCGCTTTGGTTCATGGAAGAACCTAATTTTTCTGCACCCTTCGCGGCTTTTATTATTGCAATTTGGATAGGTGCTGCAATGGTAAACGTAATGACCCCAACAAAAAAGCTTAAGACAAATATGGCAATGCCATTACTGGCAAAAAGCGCGTTGAGGATCAAGATGATCGTCATGGACAGCATGCTAATGACCACCGATTTTACGGGGTTGAATGTTTCTACCATCCTTGCTCCCAAAAAATTGCCAAAAAACATTCCCAGCCCAGCCACGATCATCACGTATCCTACGTTTGCTTCGGGCAGTTTTGTTACGGAGATCACTAAAGGGGCAATGTAGCTGTACCAAGCAAAAAAACCACCGGTTCCCACAGTGGTCAAAGCAATCAAGGCCCATAGTTTTTTGTTTTTTAAACCTGGTGATGCGCTTTTGGCGTGTGGGTCATCGACCTTTTCTTCCAAATCCTCTTTGGGCATCCAAAAATAAAGGCTGGATAAAGTGGCAATACCTGCAATGCCCACCAGCATAAACGAATAGCTCCAATGTAATTCCTGTCCAATATAGGTACCCAAAGGAACTCCTAAAATATTGGCAATGGTCAATCCGGAAAACATAATGGCCATGGCTTGGGCCGCTTTGCCCGGTTTGGCCAAATATCCCGATACTACGGCACCTATACCAAAAAAAGCACCATGCGGCATTCCGGATAAAAACCGAAAGAGCATCATGACCCAATAGTTGCCGGAAAATGCGGATAAGGTATTGAAAACCGTAAACCACAACATCAGGAACAACAAAGTTTTTTTAGGGTTTAAGTTGTTTGTGATCCGAGCCATTACAGGGGCACCGATTACCACGCCCAAGGCGTAGATGGCGATAAAATGTCCTGCTTTAGGTATGGAAATTTCCATGGATTCAGCAATGTTGGGAAGAATTCCCATAATCACGAATTCCGTTAGGCCTATACCAAAACCGCCTATGGCAAGAGATAAAAGTGCTTTTTTGTTGGTTGATCGAGAAGTGTTGTCCAAGCTTATTTTCTTAAAGCGCAAAGGTAAGTCCTATTGCAGGAAGAAGTTGCAAGGATTTTTACTTAATTCTATTTTGAATTACCTGAGGAAGAAAAACAGCCTTGAGGATTGGACTAATTCAAATACATTCAAAAAATGAAACAAATACTTTTGAAAAGATATTTTGGGTTCAAGGCTGTTATGAGGATTACTTTTTATATACGCTAAAATTACGTGGATGGATTATTTTTTGCGGAAATCCTCAACTACAAGTACCATTCCCGATTTAGTAGAACCTATTTGTTCCAAAAACAAAAGTCCCGATCCATTTAGGTCGGGACTTTTTTTGAACAATATGTAAAGATCAATTGATACAGGGTGACGGGTTGGGCCCAAAAGGTCCCAGTACTTCGCCATCCGGTGTTTCAATAGTGTAAACATGTTCTTCTTCGAAAGCGCCGCTGGTATAGGAAATTACCAATGAGCTTGTTCCTTCTGGTACATCCACATTGAAAGTTGCTGCATCACCTCCGGTAAAAGTATAGTCCGTAGTTACGCCATCAATTTCAAAAGTAACAAAGGCACCATCCCATCCATCGCCATAAAGGTCCTGCATATCAATTACCCAAGTCCCGGGAACTGTGGTTCCGGAAATTGGGGAACATTTGACCAGTACTATAAAATTAAAGGCCTGTAACTGTTCTGGCTGTCCGGTTACGGTGGCACTATAGTTTTCCGCAGTAGTTTCTGTACCATCAACTCCAGTGGATTTGCCTAAAAATCGGATAAAGTCACCCCCCGAAATATCATCAACGGTTATGCCCAGGGCACTTGCGATATCGGTATAGGGAATGGAAATGTCACTTGGAAATTCCGTTATTGTTGCCAACGGTACTGTGTCGGTGGAGACTCCGCCCGATTCCAAGGTTACGCTTAAATCCCACGAAGCTACATTGTCGCTAGGGTCGTCAACTGTACCAGAAAACGTGGAATTGGCCAAATCGCCTTTAGCAACAATGGTTTCATCCAACAAAATCCTAACATAAGGAGCTGCTGAATCTTCCAGTTCAAAAACATTGATCGGATTTTTGTCGTTGTCCTCGCAAGCTACAATTCCCAAAATTAGGAGAATAAGACCTAATATGTATTTAAAATTACTTTTCATCTGTATTGTTTTTTAGTTTTGAATCAATCAACGAATCCGTCTGGGTTGGTGTCCCAAAACACAGGAGTGCTAGGGGCACTTTTCTGTGTAATGTTCGTATTGCTGTCCGCTGCGGTCTGCGAATACCACATAGATCTTAGGAACGGCCCCGGGTCGTTGGTGGTAAAAGCAGGAGTTAGGTTGTCCGGTTGACCGGTTCTTCTGTAGGTGTTATAAGCCTCTATTCCGTTGCACCACAATGCTATAAAGTATTGCTCTACAATAATGCGAAGTTTGTCCGTATCATCCCCGACATCATAATTGGCCAATATTTCCGCTACATGATCGTCGATGGCCGTTGAGGTGGGTTCGTATCCCGTGCCACTTGCCAAAGATGCTCCAAAGTCAACCACGGTGCCTATGGACTGTCTGATTCCTGTTTCCAAGTAGTCCCTGGCATTTCCAGTGGTGTTCAATGTCAACGCTGCTTCGGCCAACATAAAATAGGTGTAGGAGGACATTAGAATGGGTGAAATACCGGCTCCTACCAAACCTTCATTTATAGCTCCGGAACCGGACACATTTCTAAATGAGTCATCATCAAACGGTCCGCCAACAGGGTATGTACCATGTAGTGTTCTAAAGGCGTCATCTGGTGGAATTCCGTCATCATCCAAGTGGTTTCTTCCCCAATATCCGCTTAAACCATTGGTTGCGGGCACTAAGCAATAGGGTTGTGAAGGATCCCACCAAGCGGGCAAGGATATTTCCGTAACACATTCTTTGGTAACAACATCGGCACCTGAATAATCTGATTGTTGTCGGTAAAAGTAGTACCGTATTCTTGGGTCTGGGTCACTATACTGATTGGCCATCAAATCCATATAATAGTTACAGGTATAAAAGTCTGAACTTGGCCCTGCGCCATCGTAGTTGGCATCAAAATATGGATGTCTACTATCTGGGGAGGCGTTGTTGGTGCCCCATTGGAACAAGAAATCATCGGAAGGATCTAAAATCAACTGGTTTCCACTGATCAACTCGTTGATGCGCGAGGTAGAAACGGATGCCCCAAACCCATCGGCACTGGCCAAACGTGTTTGCAGGTATAGCTTCAATCGCATGGTATTGGCGACTTTTTTCCATTGACTTTCGTTGCCGTCGTAAAAAAGGTCATTGGATGGTAAGGACGTCTCATCTTTATTCAGGTTGGCAATGGCATCGACTAAAAGTTGGTCTGCTGCTTGATAGATGGAGGCTCCTGAATCCACGGTGGGGTTTAGAATACCTTCACCGCCAGATACTGCCTCCGAATAGGGCACATCTCCGAAGAAATCCACCATGGACATCATGATGTAGGCCTCTAAAATTTGCCCAATGGCAAGATGGGTGTATTGTCCAGCTTCTTCTGCCAAGGGGTTCATGGTTCTGATATCGATCAAAGCCCTTGCGTAAACATTGTCCCAGACCCTATCAAAATCCGATGGGTCGTAACTTTCACGATACGTTGGGCCAAACCCGTGTTGCATTCTTACCGGTTCCATTCCAAATTGACTGAGGCCGTTTTCGGCGCGCCCCTCTTCACCGGAATGGATTTGCGCGGTCATGAGTTGTATTTGATTTAGAAAGAAATCAACGCTCGCCTGCGAAGGGTTTAATGCATTCGGACTCTCCACAACATCCAAGGATGTGGTCTCACAGCCCAGCATAACTGTCAGTGCAGCGATTATGAGACTTAGTATATTTGATATTTTTTTCATAATATATTTTTTGATTCTAGTTAGCTGCTTTTAAAATGATGCTCTTACGGTAAGACCATACCTTCTGGTGGAAGGGCCTGTGAAGAAATCAATTCCTTGCCCGTTGCCCACACCGGTACTTGATGAGTTGGTATCGTAACGAACATTATCTGGGAAGTTTACCGCCTTGTACCATAAGTTGGTGCCAGATAGTGTAAAGGATAAACTGCCAAAAGGTGTTTTATCCAACATTTTCTTAGGAATGGAATACCCCAATGAAGCTTCTTGGACACGGATAGTGGTGCCATCAAAAATATTTGCTTCGTTGATGCCACCGGCAAAAAGGGTGTTGAATCCGAATTCTGTGGACGAAATGGCAACATTATTGGGTGTGCCGTCAGCAAAAACTCCCGGTAGAATATAATTGGACTCCCTGTGGATCGGATCGTCCAGATCAACCACACCACGACCGATCAATCCTGCAGTGGTTACAGAGTAAACATCACCGCCGTGGCGATACTGTAAGTTGGCCGATAGGGTGAAGTTTTTGAAGGTAATGGTTGGAATCAATGCAGTGGTCCAATCTGGATTGGGGTCACCGATTTCGGTAATATTATTGTCTACCAAATAGCGACCATTTGGGCCTACAACTTTGTTGCCATTGTCATCTTTTAGAATGGTGCTTCCGAGCAAAACACCAAAGGGTCTGCCTTCCACGGCGTAGTTGGCTGCTTCGCCGGCTACGGCAAACGTCAATAGGATGTTGTTGGTGCCTTCGGCCAAATCGGTAACAATGGTTTCGTTGGCAGTAAAGTTTCCAGCTAGATTAAATCCTATTCCAGCTTCACTTTCCCTTAATAGATTAAGGTCGTAATCAATCTCGACACCTTTGGTCTCTACCTCACCAATGTTAACAAAAGTGGAACGGAAACCTGTGGAACTGTCCAAAGTACGGTTGGTAATCAGGTCGGTTGTTGATTTTTGGTACAAGCTCACATTAAAATTGAGGCTGTTGAACAATCGAGTGTCCAAACCTATTTCCAGTTCTTGAACTCTCTCTGGTGATAAATCCCTGTTCCCCAAAACATCCGAAACTGTGTTTCCTGATACTACATTGCCATTGAAATCTACAAAGGTCCTTGCGCCCAAGGTGAGGACATCCCGTGTATTAAATGGGGTAGGGAAACCTGCGGAGGAACCATAGCCCACTCTAAGTTTGGCATAGTTCAGTACGTTTCCTTGCAGTGCAGGGAATGCGGTTGTTGGAATAAAGGATAAACTGGCTCCTGGATAGAACAAGGAGTTGTTTTCCCTTTCCAATGTTGAGGACCAATCGTTTCTTCCTACCACATTGAGGTAGAGCAAATCTTTATATGAGAGGGTTGCATCTAAATAGACTCCAACTAGGTTTTCCTCAAAATTTTGATTCAAATTAGCTCCAGAGAAAGAGTTAACAGATGATGGGGTGGTAAAGTTGTAGTGTTCGAGCACTCCAAACACCAATTGTCCTTGACTTTCAATACCATCTTGTGCATAGGTGTCCCTACGGCTATTGGCACCCAAAGTTGCGGTAAGGTTTACATCTTCGGAAAGACTTTTTTCAGCACTTAGAATCAAATCATGGTTCCAAATGGAGTTCCTTACTGATGATGTCCTTAAAATACCCAAGGTTGGCCCATCTACTCCACCTTTGTTTTGTCCATAGGAGTTTAACTCGGTGTAGGTATCCAAACCAACACGATAGGTGAGGTTCATCCAATCGTTAATGGCGTAGCTCATGGAAACATTTCCTGTAAAACGGTCGGTTTCCTGAGAGGTTTTTGAGTTGGCCACGGTCCAATATGGGTTTTGGATATCGTTTCCTGAGCGATAGTATAAACTTCTGCCATCTGCTGCTTGGAACGGAATGTTGGTTAAATCGACACTCCTTGGGGTATAAAGCACATCCCCAAAAATGGCAGAACCGTTAAAGGCGGCCCCACTACCGGTACTTACTGCATTTGGAGGTGATTTATATCCTGTCCTTGCAAAATTGAAAACACCTGAAACGGTAAAGTTGTTGGACAAAGTAGCATTGCCTCCCAAACTAAAGTTGTTGCGCAATAATCTGTTCCCGGGAGTAACCCCAATATCTTCTGTGCGGCCATAATTGGCATTAAAGTTTACTTTTTCCGAACCTCCGCGAACATTAACGGATGTACTGTACACATAACCGGTCCTGAAGAATTCTTCGACGCCATTGTAGGGTTTATAAGGATATTCGTCGTCCAAAAGGTCTTCGTAACCTGCAATCAGAGTAGGGTCGGCAATATAGTTGAATGGGTGTCGCGTCAATGCAACTCCGTTTGGACCAGTACGAATATATTGTGCTGCCGTGGCTATGCCATCATCATCTGTACGATCAAAACGAGGTCCCCAGTTACTGAAGAAAAACCCGAAACCTTGGTGAAACCCACTTCCGTAATTATCTTGGAATTTTGGGAGCACTGCATTCGACATAAATACCGACTGTGTAACGGAAACTTCGGTTTTTGAGGGGGTGTCACCTGTGGCGGCACCTTTGGTGGTAATTAAAATCACACCATTTCTACCTCGGTTACCGTACAATACGGTTGCACTCAACCCTTTTAATACACTTACACTTTCTATATTGTTCGGATCAAGGTCTAAAAATCGACTGGATTCGGTGTTTCCATCCAAAAAGTTGGTCTGTGTGTTGGTGCCAGAATCAAAAGGGATGCCGTCCACAATAAACAACGGTTGGTTGGATTGTGTTGCTGAGGAATATCCACGGATAATAATGTTGGTGCCTGAACCGGACATTCCATTATTGGATGTAATGTTGACCCCGGCGACTTTTCCGTTCAATACACGGGCAACGTCGGCCTCCGGTCTGGATTCCACTTTGTCGGATTCCACAGTGGTTACGGAGTATCCTAGGGATCGTTTCTCTCGAACAATACCTTGAGCGGTTACCACTACTTCTTCAAGTTGGGATGCATCTTCGGCCATTTGTACGTTAATGGTACTCCCTGCACCAATACTTCTTTCTTGCGTTCTTTGTCCCAAATAGGAGAATACAAGAATATCTCCTTCACTGGCTTCAATAGCATAATTGCCATCAAAATCGGACTGTGTGCCTCGAACGGTTCCCTTAACAACAATGTTAACACCGGGCAAGGGTACCCCTTCTTGGTCGGTGACCGTTCCGGTGACCGTTTTTTCTTGAGCATGGGCAAATACTATCGATAGACACATGGCCACCAGTGCTCCAAACAGTTTCTTTACTTTCATACGAATAAAGTTTTGTTAGTAATTTGAAATGAGTTAGGGCAACTGAGAAAGGTGGACGGCACTGGGAAAATGATAGCTAATTCAAATAATACTTCTGGGAAGTGAACAAAACTTAATGGATTTTGTCTTTTTAAGAAGCAGAGCCTCTCACCGCCCTACCTTTACAATTGCATAACAAATCAACTTATAAGTGTCGTGGAGTAGGTACTTTTTAAACGGCAAGAACCTGAAAAGCAAGGGTGCCCATGGGGAAGTACCGTTTTTAACACATAAAAATGGATTTGATAACAATTTGATAATGGGATGTGAAAAAACCTCTTGGAAATCCAAGAGGTTTTTGCGAATAACTCTGAACGATTTAATGGGTTCTGCTACGCCATCTGTATGTTGTTTTGATTGAAATCCACAGTAGTGGCAACAGATCTGTAATCGTTGGGGCTAAGCCCTGTTACTTTTTTAAAGGCACCGTAAAAGCTGTTCTTGCTGTTGAAACCTACTTCGTACATAATGGCCTTTACACTTAAAGTGGGGTCCGATACCAGAAGATGTTTGGCTTCTTTTATTCTGTATTCGTTCAAAAAGGAATAAAAGTTTTTGGAGAAGTAAGTATTGATTACTTGGGACACCTTGTACCTATTGTCTTGAATGTGTTCCGAAAGTTCGTCAAGACAAATGGTGTTGTTCCTGTAAATCTTGTCCTCCTCAAAGGCCCTTTTAATTTTCCCTCGAATAGCAAGGGCTTCTTCTTCCGTAAGTCCGGACTTCTTGTACTTTTCATGACTGTTTAATGGGCCGGAGGTCAGCTCCTTCTGCCCAATGTACTTAAAAACGAGTTGTTTTAGTAGTCGTTTCATAATGATTGATGATTTTTGATTGATGACCACTAGTTAGCAATAAAACCCCTGTTTTTAGGTGTTCCCGATAAGAGTTTACCCCTGTTTTAAGTGGTTGAGGTATTCGCTGGGAGTGAGATGGGTGTCTTTTTTGAAAGCTTTGTTGAAGGATACCTTATTGTTGTAACCCACCTCGTAGGCGATGTCTATAATGTTGAGTTCATTTTCTTTTTCAAGGAGTTCTTTGGCTTCTTGTATACGGTAAGAATTTACAAACTCCCTAAAGCTCATATTAAAATGTTCGTTGATGAGTTGCGAGGCATTGTGTCGGGTAGTGTCGAGTTTTTCGGCCACCATGTCAAGATTGATGTCATTTTTGCGATATAGCTTATCTTTTAGAAATAGGTCAGTCAGGTTCTTTTTGAGCTCTTGTGAAAGACTGTCTGTTAGACCGGATTTTACATATTTTGGGAACAGCCGATTGGTATAGGCATATAAACCGCTAAACACATCGGGTTGTACATTAGCGGCATATCCTACATACAAGACCATGGTGCTCATCAAAACAATAGGTGCATGATAGAATACACCACTATTTACCCCTATATTAATGTATATACCATAGATTATATAAACCATTACATAGCTTACATGTATAAAATAGATATTTTTTTGCCAAGTTCTGGTTTTTTTGCTCAGTCCCATTTTGTTGTTGGCTAAAATCAGATGTACAAAAAATGCATAAACCCCTAATGAAGTTGCTTTGAGAACGACCATCAACAATAATTTGGTAGAATCCCCTGGGTTTAACCCTTCTTGCAACCTTTGCAGCATTTGGTTCACTTTTTCTGATCCTGAAAAACCATAAACTGTAAAAATTAGATATACAGTTAAAACCAATGTGGGCAAAAAATGCCATAGGTCGTTTTTTTTAAGATTCGTTGACTTTGAAACGCGCTTAAAATATAGGAAAAGTAAGGGGCCATATAAAAAGGAAGACCAAGTTGACATGAGATAGGTGTGTGGAAACTCGAACACATAATTGGTCTGGTTGATGCATATATTTAAAATGAAAAGCGAATGGATAAAGACAAAAATGGCAATCAGAATTCTCGCCTGTTTGTCAATTTTTTTGTTGATCAATAAAATAAAGGTGACATAAAAGCCAATTAGGGAAACAAAAAAGTAAAAAATTGACCAACCTGTGAATTTTGGTAATACGGTTCCTGATAGTTTGATGAAATCCTCATTGTTCCTGATGTGGTCAAAATCCTCGTGCAATAAAAAAGTGGGCTGAAAATCTATTTTGAAATAATCGTATATATATCCAATTGATTCTTCTGGTTTCTTCAATGCTGCCTGACTAAGCGCTAACTTTTTTAAGATGTGAATTTTTTGTTCCTTATCGGTTACATCAAGATTTTTTTTATAGAGGGGTACTGCTTCCTTAAACCGGTGAATATTAAAATAGTAGTCTGCCCAATCGAGGGAGTCTTTAAAGGTTTCTGCTGTGGGTGCAGGAAAACCACCATAACCGCTGTTAAGGGTAAGGCCATAGGCAAACATGAGGTTTAGCCATAGAAACAGTAAGACAATATAGTTGGTAGATTGTCTCATTTTGATTGATGATGAATTAGTATTAACAATTTATGAAAATACTGTGTTAAAAACGTTAACAAACTATTAAAGTAGGTAAGCCCCGATAAAAGTTTACCCCTAGAAAGCTATATAAACTGAGGGACTGAGGTGAGAATACAAAAAAAGCCGAGAAAATCTTCTCGGCTTTTTTACTTCTAGTAGCGGGGACTGGACTCGAACCAGCGACCTTCGGGTTATGAGCTTCATAAGCTATACATCAATAAACACTTAAAACACTGAAAATTAATTAATTAATATTTTTTAAATGTTAAATAATATCAAATAAATACATTTGATATCAAATTATTCTGTACCTATTCTGTACCCCTTTTTTTTGTTAAAAGTTGTACTTTTATTAAGGATAAAAGATGAGAATTATGGCCAGTATTAAGATTGTTCGACGAAAAAATAAAGAAAGAAAGGACGGTTCAGCGCCACTTGCATTGCGAATAAGTGATAATTACAGAACAAGTTATCGGTTTTTGGGCCAGTACATCCTTGAAAAGGATTGGAATAAAACTACTTCCACGGTTAAAAGATCACATCCCAATTATAAAAAGTTGAACAACTTTCTTATGAAAAAGATGATAGAGGCCAATGATATTTATTTTGATTTGAAGGAAGAAAGCCTAACTCCAAAACAGGCGAAGCAAAAATTGAAGGGAGTAGAAGGGGAAAAACCATTTTTTGTTCTAGCGGCAGAACGTATAAAGGATAAATACGATAGGGGAACCATTTCTGTTGCCAAGGCCGAGATGTCAATTCTTTTCAATATTGATGAATTTTTAAACCTTAAACGCTCCTTGAAGAAGGATGAAATCATTGAACGCATTAAAAGCCGAAGAAAAAAACGCATCAGTGATGGACGAAAATCGAAAACCGATTTTTATGATTCCGTACGTTATTTCAAAAACAAACCCTCACTTAGATTTATAGATATCAATGAGCGCTTTATTGAAAAGTTTAAGAATTTTTGTGCTATTTATCTCGGGCATAAAGAACGAACCATAACTAATCAACTTATCTTTATCCGTACCTTGTTCAATGTAGCTATAAAAGACGGAATAGTTCCATCTAAATACTACCCCTTTGCTGGTGACAAGGAAAAAATAAGGATTGGTTCAGGCCATAAAATCGGTCTGACGATTAAAGAAGTTCAAAGTATCGAGCAATTGGAGTTAGAGCCAGGGACTTCTATTTGGCACACGCGTAATGTATGGTTAATGGCGTTTTATTTTGCCGGAATACGTATTTCGGATATTGTACAGATTAAGTGGAGTGATTTTAAAAACAATCGCTTGTTCTATGTTATGAGCAAAAACTCTAAACCGGTAAGCTTAAAAATCCCGGATAAAGCGCAGGTCATTTTGGATTTATATACGAATGACAAAGAGTTAAATAATGGCTATGTTTTTACCTTTCTAAAGGATGTCAATCCCAAGGACACCAAAGCTGTTTTTGTAAAAACAAGAAATGCAACAAAACTATGTAATAAATATCTCAGGCGAATCGCTGAGCTCTGTGAAATAGAAAAACCCCTTTCAAACCATATTGCGCGTCACAGTTTTGGGAATATTGCCGGAGACAAGATTCATCCGTTGATGCTTCAAAAACTCTATCGCCATAGCGATTTAAAAACTACCTTGAACTACCAAGCCAATTTTATCCATAAGGAAGCCGATGAGGCATTGGACAGTGTGATCAATTTTTAGTGTCCAGGCCAAAGTTGGGAGCTCGATTCTGTACCCCTTTTTGTCGTTAGGGCAAAATAGGCTTTTTATTTACACTTCGGTTAGATGGATGATGAACTGAGGAAAAAATAAAATTACATGCCAAAAATTTGATGATTTGATGACAGATTGATAGTAGCCCAGTGCTTATAAGGGCTCAGGCTGTCATCACTTTGTCATCATTCTGTCATCAAAATAAAAAATGATGACAGGAACAATGAAGAAAAAAACAAAAACGATGAAACGATGACAAAATGATGACGGGGGAACTACCAGTATTTATAAGGCCTCCCAGAGGTTTGTCATCAAATCATCAAAATTTCGTTGGAAACGGAACGCAGAGCGAAAGGAACAAATAAATCAAGAGAGAAAGCACCCCTAAAGACAGATTCACGGCTATTTGTCCAGATTACTCTTTGGTGAAGCCCTTGGGAAATGGAATTTGCAAAGAAAGAAGAATAATACCTACCTAGTTACCTAAAGCAGAATAAAGCCAATGGTCATGGGGCAAAACCTAAGGTAGGATATATAACTTCCATCTTACCGAAAGGTTACCTAACCTACCTAAAGGGTACGATAGGTAAGTTGAAAAAACATCTGACCTAGCTTGTAAACCCGGGTCATCATTGGGTTAGGTAAAAAGGTAGGAGGAATAACAAAACTTGAGACAATGAGAGAAAAAAAAATAGAAATGCCATAGACTGTGAAAAAGCCCGCAACATTGACATAGTTTCCACGCTGGCCTTTCCAGTCCCGAAAACGAATAAAGAAGCTTGGTTCCGGGCCAAATATGACGGGAGGCCCTATCAATATTGTCCTGCCCATTGACTATTTTTTCTTTCACTGGCAGTCTAAGTGCTATAGAAGGCAAGGTGAAAACCTGATAATACTCATGAAAAAAGGAAAAATTGACTGCTGCTCTCAATACTGGCCTTACTGCTACTAAAAACCTAGATGGAACAGGGAAGAAGTCTGGCCCGAGAAATATTCTTTCTCAATGATGGATTTTAGGGCTTAAACGAATTAGCTACAGCGCTATGTGGGAAGTGGATGAACATTATGGATAAAAAAATTCGGTTTTTATAGGTTTTCACCTTAAGCTATATTTTATAGCTAGATTAAAGTACAACCCAAATAGGGGGCACCGGTTAGCTAAATTTCAATATTTACTATTCTTTATTAAATCTATCCCTTAAGCCTTGAAGTTTTTGGATTAAATCTTCAAAGGATTCAGTTTTGCCGTAAAACATGCTCTCCTTCATTGCTTTATAATCATTTTCCCATTCGGTCAGTATTTTTTTTGGTGGTATGAAATTCAAAGTGGTCGAAGCATGTTTTGTATAATCAATCCATGATATTCGTGCATATACTTGACGATGTTTTACAATTGTATTGTATTGTATAACTCTTTATTATTTATAGCGGATTCACCATATTCTGTATCCATAATTCTGGATATATCATAAAGATGTCTTGTCATTCGATGACTTCTTATGGCTCCTCTTCCTTTTGGTTTTTGAAATTCCTCATGTAAAAGGAAGAGCTTTTCCAAAAAGGTTCGAGTAGGTAACACCGTAGGAATTTTAATTACCTTATCGGCGAATGGGCTACCTTTGTACTTTTCTCCAATAAAAGATATCACCTCCATGTTTTCGTAAGGGTCCCTTAAGGATCTGGAGCTTATTTCCACCAGAATTCTGGGTTCTAAATAGGGAACTTTCTCAACTAATGACCTGTATTGTATTTCTACTGCCAAGGGGTCGGTGTCGGATTCCTCAAATTCACGAACATGGACAGTAAAATCTTTAACTCCCATTTCATGGAGTTTGTCCTCTAAATCCTTAGGAAAAGTTTTGCTGACAAATTTGCATGATGCTTTCCTGAGTTTTTTGACCTGTTTACGTGAAAGATTCCCTTCGAACCCAAAGAAAGTTTTATCCATCCCTACATCAATGTCTTCTGAAAAACGTTCAATCAATCTCCAAGCTTTACTTAAAGAAGTCCCTCCTTTGAAAACTAGATGTTTAGCATACTTAGTTTCGAAAAGAGCGCGTAAAGCTGTGACTACCCACCAATCTTTTTCTATGGCAGCCTGTGGCAGACCTTTGGATATACTGGTTTGAACGATGATCTCTCTTCTGTCCGCTTCCGATAAGTCAAACCATTCCTTCATCCTGATTCTTTTCGGTTAGCGATTTTTCCATTATTTGAGAAATCCAAACAGGAGCTAGTTTCATGTCATGAACTATGGATTCCTTATCCACTTGTCTAAGAATGTTTTTTATCTGTTCAATTGTCTTTTTATCAATGTTTTCTTTTCCAATCTCCTTCAATGCTTGTATCACTAAAATGTTTGTTTCATTCTTGGCAGCAAGAATTTTTGGAGAAGCAATCTTAAACTTTATGGTGTTATTTTTAATCTTTACTGTTCTTGGAGTTCCATCTGTCAAATAAACTAAGTTCATCGGAACCTGAGTGGAAAGTCCTAGTTTGTTGAGAGCTTGAATTCCAGTGGGGATGATTCTTGCCTTATCTCTTTTGGATATGGCCACGGCTATTTCTTCCAGCGAAGGATAAAGAATACCGAGTACCTTATGTTTTTTGGGATAGAGATAAATACCTTGGGCCAGCCTAATCAGCAAGCCTTTTTTTTCTAATCGGTTCAAGGCTTGTCTGACGGCTGTAGGTGAACCAAATTTCGTAAAACTATTCGGGAAAAATATTTTTCCACGCTTATGGTTCGAAATTACCTTTCTAATAGTATTTTCAATAGATTCCAAGTGTTATGCAAGTAAATTTTGTCACAAATTTAATGAAAAATTGTGACAGATCATTAATGGGTGTGATATTGTTGGAAAGTAACAAAGGGCATTAAATTATACCGGGCACTTGGCTGTTGGACAACAGCCAAGTGCCCGGTGGGTCTGGTTTCCATCATTTTTTAAAAATGATGAATCGAAGTTAGTTTTTATTCGCGAGAAAGTCAATAAATTAAAGTCTTTGAAGACAGTATATTATAAACAAAAATATGAACAAGGAAATTATAACTTGAAACGCTCAAATCCATTTACGGCATATCTGTCAGCTACCCATTTACAAACATTGTTGCTTATGAGTTCTTTGGTGGTTTTCAGAACAGTTAAAATTTCTTCTTGGGAATACAAGCTCTCCAGACGTGTTATGTCTCTTGAAAAAGTACTCTCAGTTGTGGCAAACAAAGCTCTGGGAATAATGAGGCCTTTATCCTTTTGAAGATCTAGCTTGTTCATATCAACGTCCCAAAAAAGGTGTTTTGGGAAAATACTCGCTATATTTTGTTGTTTATCCACTGTATAAAGGTACAAATCTCTATTTCCCAACAGACCAGAAATTACATTTCAACGAATATGTTTTGAAGGATTATATCATCTTTGGAGCTTTCCACGAAGTGGAAATTCAAGATGTGTCATTGTCATGACAATCTTGCTTTTGCTCCCGGCGGGTCGCAAAAGGAAACTGAATAAAAAAGCGAACGAAGCGGAGCGAAGTGCTGCAAGCCCCAAATCTTACACAAACTAATACTACTGAGCGAGGCAAGTATTGGAATCACTCCTTATTCAAAAGTTTTTCTAGGTATTCAACCTTATCCTTTTCAGCTTGTAACAAACGCTCATAAAGCTTCTTGTTTTCTTCGTATGCATCAATTAATTTATCCAAAGGATTGAATGTGCAAGTATTATTGTGGCCAAAGTTGCTACTGGACACCTTTTCATTAAAGGTGTTGAAATAGTTAATCATTGATTCCTCAGAAAAATTTTCAATAGCCTCTTTGGATACGCCAAGAGCCTTAGCAATCTCCTCCAGCTTGGCATCATCTACTTTTTCGCTGTTTTCTAAATTGGAAATGGCTTGCTGGCTGACGCCCAGTTCCTCGGCCAACGTCTCCTGTTTCATTCCACGGAGTTCCCTGATCCTACTAATCTTTCTACCTATATGGTTGTTCTTGGTCTTTGTCTGCATATCTCAAATATAGGGTGTTTCCCACAATAAACCGATGGTAATTTACAAATCAGATTCAATAAAATACAAGTGGCTATTTAGGAGGTTACAAAGATAATATATCCTTAAAAGTGTGGTTGTTTCGATTCTTACGCTAAAAATTCCCCGATTCTACTGGGCTAAACGGGTTTTTATGCTAAAAATGGCATCAATCCTGAAATTTCAGTTGATTACATGAATTGTGGCAAATCACCACCCTATGCACACACCAAAGAATATCTTTTTAGTCAAAAATCCATTGATTTTGTTGGGATTGAGGCCTTTTTTAGTCAAAAATGAGAGAAAAGGCATTGATCAATGTTTTTGAAAAATGGCCTGAATATGGGCTTTTCGGAAGGAAAATGAATCAATAGCACCGCGCCAGCGTGCTATCCTCTTGCTTTTTTTTCGTTCAGCTTGCGGGACAAAATGAAAGCCTCCATTTAACCGAGAATGATGATAGGAGCATGCTGGTCTTTCAGCATAAAAAAGGGATGAATGATAATATAAACAGCTATTATTTTTCTTTCACGGGATTAATCTTTTAATTTTGTTCATTATATTTATATGTTCATGTTTCATGAACATATAAAAAAAGTGAACATATCATTTGATTTTATAACATTCATGAAGTTTTTAGAGGCCCTGGATATTGAAATCGAGGGCAAATTTTTGGATGCTCAACAAACTTCAGAATTGCCAATCTATTCACTTGAAGGCCATAAAGTGTCCGTGTATTTTAGAAATGAAATCCGTCAGCACAATATTCCGGCCATAATTAGGGAAAAACAAGAACTTCCTATTCTAGTTGTAGCCAACTACCTAACACCTAAGGCCAAGGAAATGTTACGTGAATGTAGGTTCAATTATTTGGACAGTTATGGTAATGCCTATTTGAACCTATCTCCGCTAAAAGTGTATTTGGAAAACAACAATGCATCGCCCTATGTGAAACCTTCTTCCAAGATATTTACCCAAGCAGGGGGACAATTAATATTTCAATTTCTACAAGATCCAAAACTGGTCAATGAAACACAACGGTATTTGGCGGATAATAGCATGATATCATTGGGCAGCGTTAGTAAGATTATGCAGGGTCTCTCTGAGTATGGGTATCTAGTTTCCCAAGACGGGAATGATAAATACCAACTTTTGGAGTATGAAGAACTTTTAGATCGATGGATTCCATTGGTCAACGAAAAGATATTGCCCAAATACCACATTGGTACATTTTCTTTTTCGGGGGGTATGCAAAATGAGTGGAATAAAAAATATTTACGCCCCCAGATGTTTTGGAGTGGGGAACCAGCTGCGGCTCTGCTTACGAATAATTTTTTTCCAGAAAAATTCAGCATGTTCACGACCTTTGAAAGTAATAAGGACATAATGCAAACATTAAAGCTTGTTCCAAATTCCAAAGGGAATGTCAAATTATACAAACCGTTTTGGTTACAAACCAGCCAAAGGGATAGTGTGGCAAACTTTTTAAATGATATAAATGTTGTACCTCCAGTTTTAGTATATGCCGAATTAATCTATTCCGGTGAACCTAGGAATTTTGAAATAGCACGAACGATTTATAATGAGCATATCAAACCAAAGCTTTAAAGAATATTCCTTTGCCCACCATGGCACCATTATGAATGACAATTCTTTATTTGTAAGGGAATTGACCACGACATTATGGAGTATATCTTATTATAGCTTTTCTTTTCCTAATTTTGAGCACTTACTAAACCCTATTTAAAGAATTAAGTTTGTTTTTTGAATTTTGCCGCAAATTCAGGCCTGTTTATAGGGTTTTCAAGAGTATTTGCCGCAAATTTCAATCGCTAGGAGCACTTTTCAAAAACCTCTTGAATAATATACCGCTGTTTTACAGTAGGTTATTCGAAAATTATTCTACGCAACACCGGCCTGCCGTGTTGCCCTCTTGCTTTACCATTTCCTCTTAGCACTGCTAAACAAAAATACAATGTTATTCAAGTCTGAAATCTAAGTGTATTTTTTGCCATGATCCTTAATAGGATAAAACTATTTGGAATCTTTACGGAATTTCAGATTTATTAATCTATTGAAATTTCTTACATTTAGTTTGTATTCAGACGGAATTAATAAACGCACGAAAAAGAGTGAGAATTCGGTTTATCGATTTATTCTATGGAGAAATACCAAAAGAATTAGATGCCCAAATTGGGTATCAAAAATTATCGAAATTGGATTCCTAGGTATTATCTAAATCGAACAAATTATTAGACTCGCTGAAATGGAATGAATTTAAACGTTGGAATGGAGCAACAGCTTTTAATATAGAAGTCATTTATTATCACGGATTTCCTAAAAACGGAAAATTTGAACCATATTAAACGGAATAAAAAACTACTGGCAATAACTAGCGTTCGTGTGGTCGGTACGACCCAGCATGAACGCCGTGTTGACTGAACCGGTTCTCTGTCGGTCAGTCTTCTATGGGTAT